>CAVOKU010000001.1:0-1601607 GCA_963696615.1 uncultured Solirubrobacterales bacterium
GCTGCCGCCGAATCTGAGGGAATGGCTGCCGGAGGATCACCTCGCGTGGTTCGTGCTGGCGACGGTCGAGGAGATGGATCTGTCGGCGTTCTACGCCGCTATCGCGGGGATGGCCATGGCCGGCCGGCGTATGACCCGGCGATGATGGTCGCGCTGCTGCTTTACGCGTACTGCAAGGGGAGCGCTCCTCGCGTGGGATCGAGCGCGAGTGCGTGGAGGACGTCGCCTACCGCGTGATCGCGGCCAACCAGCGGCCCGACCACGCGACGATCGCGCGTTTTCGTCAGCGTCACGAGGACGGCGCTGGCAGACTGTTCGGTCAGGTGTTGGCGCTGTGCGCGGAGGCCGGACTGGTGAAGGTCGGGGTGATCGCGATCGATGGCACCAAGGTGCACGCGAACGCCTCGCAGCACGCGAGCCGCGACTACGAGCAGATCGCGCGAGAGATCCTCGAGCGAGGCCGCGGAGACCGATCGGCGCGAGGACGAGCGCTACGGGGAGAAGCGCGGCGATGAGCTGCCGCCGGAGCTTTCCGACCGAGCAGGGCCGGCGGGGCTGGTTGCGCGAGGCCAAGCGGCGCCTGGATGAGAAGCGTGCCGCGGAAGCCGAGCCGATCCCGCGCTCGCGCCCTGAGCGGCTGCGCCAGTCCAAGCGCCGCCTTGAGGAGGAGCTCGCGGACGAGGCGCGGCAACGCGGCCTATGAGGCCTAGCGTGCGCGCGGGTGATGAAGGACGGGCGGCGCTTCGGCGCCGGCCCAAGCCCTATCAGCCGCCCGAGACGCCGGCGGGGAAGGTCAACGTCACCGACCCTGACTCGCGCAATGTGAAGACCCCGCGCGGGTACATGCAGGGCTACAACGCGCAGGCGGTCGCGAACGAGCAGCAGATCGTGATCGCCGCCGAGGTGAACGTCGACTCCTCCGATTCGGGCACCTGGAGCCGATGGTCACCGCCGCCCTGACCGAGCTTGAGCAGGCGGGCGTCACCGACGCGGCCGAGGTCGTCGTCGCGGACGCCGGCTACTGGCATCAGAAGCAGATGGAGAGCGTCGTCAACAAGGGGATCCAGGTACTGATCCCGCCCGATGCGGGCAAACGCCGAGGCACCCGGCCCGGATGGGACGGCGGCCGCTACGCGCACATGCGACGCGTGCTCGAGAGCGAGCTCGGCGGCGGGCTCTACCGAAAACGCAAAGCGATGATCGAGCCCGTATTCGCGCAACACCAAGTTCAACCGCCGGATCGACCGCTTCCAACGCCGAGGAAGATCCGCCGCACGCTCAGAGTGGCGACTGATCACCGCCACCCACAACCTCCTGAAGCTCCACAAGCACCAAATAGCCGCCGCGGCGGCCTGAAAGGGCTCCCGCCGGCCAACCGCAAGACCACGGCTCCGTCCGGGCAAGCACCACGCGACTCGCTGGCCAGCGACGATTACCGACGCGGGGCCCTCACGACGGCGGGCCACACTCTTTACGCAACAGCGTCCCTGGCGGCCCGCCGCCGCCCGTGAGGGATGAGAATCCCTTGGGTAGGTGCTGCCCGGATTGACGCCGACGTGGCTTGGTGCGTGAGAGCCCGTGCGACAGCGTGGCGCGGGGACCTGTGGAACCGTTGACTGCTGCTTCGAGCGCGTAGGACAGACTCATCCTTGGAAGGTTCCCTCCGGGCGATATGTTTAAACGGCTTCGGAAGGGGGAGCAGAACGATGGATGTGATCGTGGAACGGTGCGCGGGTCTTGACGTGCATCGCGACGACGTGGTGGCTACTGTGCGCGTCCCGGGCGTCGGTCGTCGCCAATGGGATCAGCAGACGCGAACCTTTCGCGCAACCCTCGCCGGCCTTTCGGCGCTCGGCGAGTGGCTGACGGAGTTTGGCGTGACGCTGGTCGGGATGGAGGCCACCGGCGTGTATTGGAAAACGGTCTTCCAGGCACTGGAGGATCGGCTTCGAGTGCTGGCTTCTGAACGCGCATCACTTGCGCAACGTCCCGGGGCGCAAGACCGACGTGAAGGACTCAGAGTGGATCTGCCAAGGCTTGTCGCAGCATGGGCTTGTGCGCCCGAGCTTCGTGCCGCCAGCGGAGATCCGTCGGCTGCGGGATTTGACGCGTCTTCGCAAGGCGCAGATCAACGAGCGCGCCCGCTCGATCCAGCGGCTGGAGAAGGTTCTCCAAGACGCCGGGATCAAGCTCACGAGCGTCGCATCGCATACGTACTCGAAGTCCGCGCGCGCGATGCTCAAAGTGCTCTTGTCCGGCGTCACCGACCCGGAGCAGCTCGCCCAGCTCGCAAAGTCCAGGATGCGCGCGAAGATCCCGCAGCTGCGCGAGGCGCTTGCCAAGCCGCTTTCAGATCGAGCATCACGGGGTCAGGTCGCGCAGTTGCTCCCCGTACATCGACACGCTCGACGCCGCGATCCCAGAGTCTGAGCGCCCGGATCGAGATTGTGCTCGCCCCGCACGCCCAGATCATCGAGCTGTTGTGCACGATCCCCGGCATCCAGACCCACGCCGCGGAGGTTCTGATTGCCGAGTGCGGCCTTGACATGTCCCGGTTCCCGACCGTCGGGCACTTCGCCTCGTGGGCGGGCGCGTGCCCCGGCCACCACGAATCAGCCGGTCGTCGGCGCTCTGGTCGAACTTGTCCCGGGCCCCGTTGGCTGACCCACGCGCTGACCGAGGCCGCGAAGGCCGCCGCTCGAACCAAGGGCACCTACCTGGCCGCCCACTTCGCCCAGGTCCTGCGCGGACGGCGCGGTGAGCCCAAGGCGATCGGTGCCATCCGCCACGACATCCTCGTGGCCTACTACCACATCGTCCGCGATCAAGTTCCGTTCCGAGAGCTCGGACCCGACTGGCAGCGAAAGCGCTACTCCGCCAAACACCGGGCCCGCCGACTCCAACGCCAACTCGAAGCGCTCGGCTACACGGTCACGCTCAACGCGATCGACGAGGTCCAACCCGCGGTCTGAAAAATCAGACCCAACCCGAGCCACACCGACGTCGGCCTCCTCACCGATGAAAACAGTGCTGCTCGAACGCAGTCACCAACACGGGGATTCACAGGACAGCCACGACGAACTGCAGGCGTGCGAAGCCGGTGGTCGCGCGCGACCGCTCCCGCCTGAAAGCGGCAGCGCACCCGGCGCACCTGAGGCGAGGGCGCATCCGCTGGTTGCCCGAGGATTGCCAACTCAGCTCGGATCGCCGGCGACGGCGTCGAGCACGCAGGATCGAGCGATGAGCTTGATCTCACCGCGGATGTGGCGCTCCAAGGCGTTCTCGCGCCAGGCGGCCTGGGGTGATCAGTCGAGGTTCTCGAGAATCTCGTTCGCGTGTGACCACTGGCTGGGCGCAACGACAAGGTAGATGTCGCCGCGCCCATGCCGATCCAACGGATGGTCGGCGACGCACGCCGCGTCGACGCCCAGCGCTCGCAACTCGTCGCACCACACCACAGCGGTGATCTGATCCTCGAAGGTGCTGACGGTCTCCCACCCCTCAAAGCGCGGATCGTCGATCGCCACCGGCGCCATCCTTACGCTGCTCATCCTCACGCCGTAGTCAGCCGTTCGACTCGATCAGCCTCTGCGAATCGCGCGCTGACGCTGATCATGTCTAGAAGCGTCACGTCGCCATCGCGGAAGTGCTTGGAACCTCGCCCGAGCGGCCGCAACTCCTCACGCGCGGCATTGTTAGCGTCGCTGCTGGATCGCGACGAATGCAGCCGCCGGCGTACCACCCCTCTCTGCCCGTCTGACCGAAGATGTCACCCCAAAAGAGAGAAGAGCACAGAGCTCACTACTGCTCAAACAGCCTACCGCGTTCCGGCCTGGGGACTGGGAATTCTCGAGCGCGCGTCGCATGGCGTAGGCCGGGTTGGCCAGGTCTTCCGGTCTTCCCAGCGTTTGCAGCAAAGACCGGCGAGAAGCGGCGAGGTGATGAGCGCGCCCGGAGAGATACCTGCTTGCGCTGCGGGCTGGACGTCAAATCGATCGCCATCACGCGATGTCTGACTGGTCAGATGTCCGTTTGTCCGGTGGATGTGACAATCGCGGCGAGGCTGACGATCGCCTTCTGGCCGAGAACGCTGAGCTCGCCGGTCGCCTGCAACGTCTCGCTCCCGCGCTTGCGAGCATGACGGGCTGAGATAACAAAGGCCGCCGCTGCCAGTGCGCAGATCGCGGCCTGCGTCGACGGCCTCGATGCGATCGTCCCCTGTATCCGCCACTCCCATGAGCGAGTCGACACGCGAGGAAGGAAAAGTAGTAACCGGCTAGAGCGCGAGCCCACGATTACGCCGCCGCCGGCTTTCCAGCTGCATGGAGTAACGGAAGCGCCGCCGATGGCCGCGCCCGGCCGCCGCTTCTCACCGCGAGGGTTCGATCAGTTTTTCCGAGGTGGGTATTGTGCGGGGGCCGTGCCTGAGGTGGACCTCCATGGACAGCGCGTCACCTACCACCTGCTGGGGGAGGGCCCAGCGATCCTCCTCATCCACGGAATCACGTCTAGCTCGCGCACATGGCGTTCGGTGATGCACGGGCTGGCCGAGCGGCACACGGTCGTCGCGCCCGACCTGCTCGGTCACGGCCGCTCGGGCAAGCCCCGCGGCGACTACTCGCTCGGCGCATTCGCCAACGGCGTACGCGACCTACTCGCCGTCCTCGGCATCTCCAAGGCGACCGTCGTCGGGCATTCCCTGGGCGGCGGCATCGCGATGCAGTTCGCCTATCAGTTCCCAGATCGCCTGGAGCGGCTGGTACTGGTGGACAGCGGCGGGTTGGGCGAGGAGGTCAGCCTTGCGCTACGGGCGGCGACATTGCCGGGCGCCGAGTTCGTTCTTCCCCTCATGTTCGGCCCGATCACGCGCACCATCGGGCGCGCTGTCGGGCAGGTGCTCGGACGCCTCGGCGTCAAGGCGAGTGCCGACGTGCGCGGCCTGGCCGAGGGCCTGGACTCGCTGGGCGACTCCGACGCCCGGCGCGCATTCGTTCATACAGCCCGCTCGGTCATCGACCCAAAGGGCCAGCGGGTCGATGCTCACGACCGCCTCTACCTCTCCGAGGACGTTCCGACGATGGTGATCTGGGGGGCGAAGGACCCGATCATTCCGCTCGAGCACGGGCGCCGCGCGCACGAGCTGATGCCCCACAGCCGTCTGGAGATGTTTCCGGGCGCCGGCCACTTTCCGTTCAATGATGATCCCGAGCGCTTCGTCAAGATCCTGAGCCACTTCACCGCCTCGACACGGCCGGCCGACCTCAGCGTAGAACGGATCGAGGCCCTACTACGCCGCGGCCGGTGAAACTCGGAGAAACCATTCCCGTCAACGTCAACGCGCAGTGCGGACCCGTGGCCAGCGCGATCGCGCTACCGTGGCCAGGGTGGCGACACCGAAGCCGATCTGCGAAAGCTCGTGCCAGCGCGCCACGACTAGCATGGATGCGGCTGTCCGCGCCCTGATCCTGAAGGCGCTGCGAGGAGTCTCGAAGACAGCGCTGATAGACGGCTTCTTTCAGGACCGATACGCCAACTTTGTTGAGTATGCGGCGGCCGTCGGCGAGCTGTGGGCAGACGACGCGGCTCACGAACTGCGAACCGCGGTGGCGCAGGCGGCCATCTACCAACCGACGCTCGTTAGCATTCCCACGGCGCGACAGAGAAAAGAGATGATCGCCGAGGCCACGCTGCTTCACATGCCCGAGCCCGATTTCCGCCTAGCTGCATCCGAGGTGCGCGGCATCGTGGCTCACCCAGTCCGTACGGCGAAGCGCATCTCGGCGATTTGCAGAAGGCACGGACTTCCGTGGGAGTTCACAGTTGACGAGGGCTTCCGCTGGGTTGGCGATCCGACCCAGGCAGGCCCGCGTAACCGACGGGAAGTGCCTGTTCATCGGCCGAAACCCGGACCCAACACGCAGTCGCCCGCCGGTGGTGAGGAACGGGTCCGCGGTTGCGGGCGCTCGCTTTCGGCGAAAGCCCTGCTCGATCCGCGCGCGACCGCCTCCTTCAGCACAGACAGACACACGAGTGTGTCGCGCCTGCTGGCGTACGATCGGCGTGGCACAACATCCCCCGTGCAGTTCAGGAGGTCGATCGATGCGAGAGCTTCCGACAATCGAAGGTCGCGTCCCTTTGCTGCTGTAAATTCGCCGCGGCTCAGGTTCCCGGTGGTGGTCAGTTTATGCAGCGGTCACCTCCTCGGTCGCCTCCTCGGTCGTCTGTTCGGGTTCGGTGTACTTGACGTGGTTGAGGCGTTGGCGGTCGAGCTCGGTGAACCTGATGCCGTTGGTCTCGTGAGTGATGAGGAGATCGAGGACGGCCCAGACCAGCGTGAGGCAGCTGTCCTCGCCGGGGAACCGGCCCATCACCTTCGTCCGGCGCTTCACCTCGCCGAGGGACCGCTCGAGCAGGTTCGTTGAGCGCCACCGTCGGCGGTGCCGGGGCGGATAGCGCAGATGCACGACAAGCGCGTCGAGATCCTCGGCGAGGCACTTCGCTGCAGCGGTGAAGCCATCCCTTGTCGAGCTGGTCGACCAGGGCTTGGAGTCGCTGCTTGGCGTCTGCCTTGCTGATCGCGTCGTCGAGCGCTTGCCAGTAGGCGTGCTTGACGCGTTCGCGCTCTCGTTCGGGGAGCTTGGCGTAGAGGTTGCGCGCGCGGTGCACGCAGCAGCGTTGCCGATCAGAGGCCGGCCAGCACTGCTCGATCGCCTCGATCAGCCCGGGGGCGCCGTCGGCCACTACGAGCATCGGTGCCGGAAGGCCTCTGGCGATCAGGTCGCGCCCGAGCGCCTGCCAGTCCTCGTAGGACTCGCGCATCCCGAGCATCACCGCGAGCAGCACGCGCTCGCCGCATTCGGTGAATCCCCAGGCAACGAGGACGCCCTCCTTGGGCCCACTGCGACGCACGGCGATGAACGCGGCATCGAGGAACACGGCCACCAGCCGGGTGTCATAGACGCTTCGGCGCTCGAACGCCTCAAAGCGCTCCCGCAACTCCTCACAGATCCGCGACGCGGTCGACTTCGAGAGCTTGCCCAACCCAGCCTGCTCGCACAGTGACTCGACATCGCGCATCGACAGACCGCGCACGAACGCGCCGATCACCAGCGCCTTCAGCGGCTCGGTGCGCAACAGCTTCGGTGTCCTGGGGAACAGCTTGGAGGCGAATGTCTCCGCCGCTTCGCGAACCTGCGGGATCTCGACTGACAGCTCGCCCTCCGCGGTCTGCACCCTGCGCGGGCGAAACCCGTTGCGCAGAGCGCTGTCGTAGTTACGCAGCCCGCGCTGATACTCAGGCCGGCGCTCGTAGCGAGCCCGACCCAGCCAGGCGTCGAACTCGTCCTCCACCCCGCTGGATGATCAACCTGGCACCGAGCTTGGCGAGCCCTGACAAAG
This sequence comes from uncultured Solirubrobacterales bacterium, assembly GCA_963696615.1. Lineage (GTDB taxonomy): Bacteria > Actinomycetota > Thermoleophilia > Solirubrobacterales > Solirubrobacteraceae > Palsa-744. The sequence continues at coordinate 7,399 of CAVOKU010000001.1, forward strand.
ACGCCCGCGGGTTCTCGCCAACTCCAACGGCGAGCAGCTCATCGATCTGATCTTCAGTCTCCGCCGACGGCGGTACGGTACGTCTCACGGCGTAGGCCTCCTTCAATTGTCTTTGACGGGACTTGAGGGAACCTACGGGCATGAAACTTTCCTGCGGGAGGCTGTCCGGCCCGGGCCATAGCTTCGGCTGATCGGGACAGGGGCCTTCCCGGAGCAGATGAAGTGGGCAGGCCGCTACGGCGTTTGGGCTGTGAGCCCGTGAACCTATGTGGCCGCCCCTGCGACCAGCCCGGTTGCGCTGCGAGCGCGAATCCGTAGTTGTCGTTTGCCCTGAGCTGCTCCACCGTTTGTCATCCATGAAGGAGCGGGCCGTGTCAAGAGCGTGGTTAGGGCCCTCGGGTTGTGGTGCGTCCCGCGTGTTGTGACGGTCGGGGCGCTGGCGGAAGCATTCCAGTCATCCATTCGGCCGCGCTGGGCGGGCCGGAGTGTCTCGCGGTGCTCGAGGGCTCAATCAAGTGGGCGGCCGCCTGTCGCGTGGTTGAGTGCGTTGGGGCCATTGACAATGCCGAGCTCGCTCGAGCTTTCGCTCACCGTCGGGCTTGATGGCACATGATCGGCGGGGCGGGTCATGTGACCGCTGTTGGTCTGATCGTGCGCACTGGGACCCGGGGTGCAAGGCAACGGATTTCTCCGTCGCGCAAGCCGTAGAAACAGAGCGTCAGGATCTTGCGCGCGACGGCGACCTTGGCGACTTGTCTGCCGCGGCGCTTGGCGATCCGCTCGAAGGTTTGGCGTAGTGGGCCGCCGCCGGTGGCAGCGTGCTGGGCGGCCTCGACCAGCGCCCAGCGCAGCGCCGGCGAGCCTTGGTGGGAGATGTGGCCCAGGCGGGTGCGCATGTCAGAGCTGCGCACCGTGGGGGTCATCCCCGCCCAGGCGCACAGTCGCCTGGCGGTGGCAAAGCGTGTGATGTCGCCGATCTCGGCGATCACCAGCATCGCGATGTAGCGCCCGACGCCGCGGATCTGGCAGAGCACCTCGACGTAAGGATCGTGTTTGGCGAGCGTCTCGATCTCGCGCGTGGTCTGCTCGATCTCGCGCGTGAAGTCGCCGATCAGCGCCAGCGCGCTGTCCAGTCGCCGTCGCGGCATCTCGCGCAGCTTTAGCTCGCCCAGAAAGTGCGTGCCACCGGGGCCGAACATGTCGCTGTAGGGGCGCGCGATGCCGTGCTTGGCGAGGATCGCCCCGACGCGGTTCTTCAGCGCCGCGCGCATCCGCGTCAGCGCCACGCGGTGACGCAAGAGATCGCGCAGATCGCGTAGCTCGCGCGGCGCGATGTAGGCCTCCGGCAACAGATCGGTCCGCAGCAGGTGCGCCAGCGTCTTGGCATCGACGGCGTCGGTCTTCACGCGCGCCGAGGCGATCGCCTTGGTCCGCAACGGGTGCGCCAAGTGCAGCTCATAGCCGGCGTCCTGCAGCACGTCGGCCAGCCACTCCCAGCCGTAGGTTGCCTCCAACGCGACCCGACACTTGCCATCGATCTCAGCAAGCAGCGCAAGGAAGGTCTGGGGATCGTTGACGATCCGCCGCGAGAGAAGCACGTCACCTCCGTCGTCGATCACGGCGACGTGCGAACGCGAACGGTGTAGGTCAATACCGACAGAATTCATTTGTGGGCCTCCTTCGGTCCGGGTTTGACTTTGCGCCCGGTGGCATAGCGCCTCGGGCACCGGAGCGCTAGGAGGCCCGCTCCTTCATGACATCAAGACCAAGGAGGCATATGCGCCAGGTAGCACTCGACATTCATCAGAGCTTCTGCGAGGTGGCGATCCGCGATGCTGGGAGGACACGCGCGGCTGGCCGCATCACAACCGATCGCGCCACGCTTGAGCTGTTCGCAGGAAGCCTCTCCCCAAGCGATGAGGTAGTGATGGAGGCAACCGGTCCCGCGATGGAGATCGCCCGCATTATCGAGCCCCGTGTCGCACGTGTTGTGGTGGTCAATGCTCAAGAGGTGCGTGCGATCTCCCATGCGCGGGTGAAGTCCGACCGCTTTGACTCGCGCACGCTGGCGGAGCTGCTCGACGCGGGCATGCTCGAGTCCGTGTGGGTCCCAGACGCCGAGATCTCCGCCTTGCGTCGCCGGGTCGCGCGCCGCGCTGCTCTTGTACGTCAGCGCACCCGGGCCAAGAACGAGGTCCGTGCAACTCTCGCACGCTGCCTGCTCGGACGCTCGCCCACCTCGGACCTGTTCGGCAAGGAAGGACGGGCGTGGCTCAAAGAGCAGGAGCTCGACGATGCGGAGACAGAGACGATCGATGGCTGCATGCGTCAGATCGATTTCCTCTCATCAGAGATCGCCGAGATAGACCGCAAACTCTCACAGTGGGCGAGCGCATCTAAAGAGGCCAAGAGGCTGATGACGATCCCCGGCATCGGTGCCGGCACAGCCGCCACATTGATCGCGGCAATTGGCGATATCTCGCGCTTCTCCTCGCCACGAAAGCTCGTCGCGTATCTAGGACTGGATCCAAAGGTCCGTCAGTCCGGCGATGAGCCCGCCCGCCATGGGCACATCTCTAAGCGCGGCAACGCCCAAGCACGCTCGGTCCTGGTCGAGGCCGCCTGGAGCGCAATTCGACAGCCCGGCCCACTGCGTGCCTTTGCAGAGCGGATCCGCGCTCGCAGAGGCGCTCAGGTGGCGGCAGTAGCGATCGCGCGCAAGCTCGCCTGCCTTTGCTGGGAGCTGCTAACGAAGGAAGAGGACTACGCCTTCGCACGCCCATCGATGGTCCGTTCAAAGCTGCGCCAGGTCGAGCGCACCGCAGGAGCAGCGCGACTCGCGACACGCCACGACGGCAAGCGCGTCAGCGCCAACGCAGCCGAACGCAACGCCGAGCGCGAGCTTGTAGAGCAAGCCGAGACCGCCTACCGACGGCTGATCGCCGACTGGAAGGCAAGCGGGCCACCGAATACAGGCGCCGGCGCGACACGTGGGCGCGCACCATCAAGGCCGTCAAAGCGGCAAGCAGCGCGGCACGCACCAGCCCAAACGCCTGCGCTTTAGCTCGTCGTCACCGGCGCCACACCAACTGTTGCACGATCCCATGCAACGTGCTCCAAGGATTTGACTTTCATCCGTACGCCGTCGCCTTGATGGCTCCGGCTATTACCGCGCCCCTAATCACGCGGCACGACGAACGACACGCTCGCATGGGTCCGCGCGGGGCACGCCTTACCCGCTAGGTGCGGGCCCCGGACGTGCGAGTCCCCGCACCGTGCTCCGGCCAGCTCCGTTTAGACCTTCTCCGGCTCGCCGAGCACGAAGAGGCCGTGAATGACCCACAAGCAGATCGCAAAGACACCCAGTGACCACCAGGGGTGAGGTCCGCCGACATTGGCGAGTGCCTCGATCGCGCCAATGGTGGCCGCGATGATCCCGATCACCCGCCCATACACGTTGCCGGCGAAGAGCGAGAACGCCGCCGTGAACTGTATGACACCCAGGATGATAGTGATCCATCCCCAGGTGTGAAGACCGCCGAATACATACCGTTCTTCGGCGACGTAGAAGCTCGAATTGGCGAGGGCCGCGATGCCGTAGAAGAAGTTCAGCGTGCCCACGATCAGCAGCAGAATCGCGACGAACCAGGCACTTCCTACACCTCTACTTGACTCTTCTCCTGGAATGCTCCTTGGACCTTCTCCTGGAGTGCTCATTGAATCTCCTTCGCTAGTGGACTTCGTATGACGTTTGACCGCGATGACCGCCCCACGAGCAGGACTGTGAAGACTGCATCAACGTCTACCTGCTCGACCTCCGTTTCTGGGTGATGCCACGACCGCGGTGGTTCGCACGACGGGGTCCTCCGATCTCGCACGACCGGTCCTCCGATCACTCCGGCTCATCCCACACGCCGTATCGCAAATGGCATCTCACGCTCCTTCGGCGGGGAATTGCTCGGCGGTCTGGCGGCGCAGGACGTAGGTGCCGAGGAACGCGAGCACGAGGAACACGATGATCCCTGCCGGTTTGCCGGTCGCGGGGATCGGCTGCCAGATGAAGATCAGCAGCATGATCCCGGCGACGATGCCGTAGGTCCACTGGGCTGGTCCCGCAGGAACGGAGCGATCGCCTGACGACCCCTCGTCGCCAGCCGAGCGGGTCCCGCGAACCAAGCGGCGGCGATCAGCGGCACTCCGACGACGACGAACGCACCGGCGATTTCGGCGAGCATGGACGTGCCGATCGAGAGCACGGCGTGCGCGGCGGGCTTATCCGCTTCGACCTTGACGAGCGAGTCGGTGACCTGCGAGACGAGGATCGTACGGGCGAGGAACACGACGACCCCGGCGGAGACGATCGCGATTCCCACCCGCATCAGGGTCCGGCGGCGGAAGCCGCCGGCCAGCCCGATCGCGAGCGCGAAGAGCAGCGGCACGATGATCGTGAACAGGAGCGCCAGGCCTTTGAGCGCCTTGCCGATTTTCTGCACCGCGTCGATCTGCTTTGACTTCAGCACTTTCAGGTTCGCGACCGACGGCGGCAGTTTGGAGCTGACGTTCGGCAGGCCGAGGCGGTTGGTGATATCGGCGACGATCGAGGCGAGGTCGAGCGTGACTTCCCCGCCGTTGATCTCGACCGCTCCCTTGCCGCCGTTGACGATCGTCACGAACGCCTGGTCGGCCGCGTAGTTGGCCTTCTTCCAGGCTTCCTGCACGCGCGCGTTCGCGAGCGCGCGCTGGGCCGCTTCGGTCGCGAGGTTGCGTATGGCGCCCGCCAGCGGACCGGCGAGCGGCTGCAGCTGCGGGGCAGCTTGGCCTTGAGTTCGCTTCCACGTTCACGTTCGCGTACAGCTGGTCCACGAGGTAGTTGGAAGTCGCTTCACGGATGTCGGCGTTCTGGAGGAGTTTGTGCTCGTGTTGCTCCAGTTGTGGGTTGAGCATCTGCCGGTTGGCCCACACCGCGAATATCCCCACCACCGCGAGCACAGTCGTAACCCAGATCAGCGCCATCACGGCGATTCTCCGCCCGCGCGTCGGTGGCTTCGCCAGAGCCGGGACGGCTGCGTCTCCCGCGCCACTAACAGTGGGCTGATGCCCGCCTGCGGTCGGAGCCTGAGAGCCTGCGGCCGAGGGGTGATCCATTGGCGAGGATTCTGTCCTGACAGGCATCCTCGCGCAATAGGGCTTTCACGCGTAGCGCGCCCGTGCTAACTACGTACGCATGACCTCCGGTGCCTGCCACGGGGGGGCACCGCAACAGGCGCTGCGAGGACGAGGATCGAGCTTAAACAGTGGCGCACACTCTGAATAATCGGAGACGGGTATCATGCCTACAGGTTCTCGCAGTTTCGACGCTCGGATGGCTGGCCATCGCAGTGATCTGGGTCGCCCTCGCCTTCTGGCCAGCACGCGGAGCCAGCCGGAAGGGACACAGCTTCGTCGGATACTTCATCCTCAGCTTCGCCTTCCCGCTCGCTCTGATCCTGGCTTACGCGGTCGGGGACCGCGCCCACCCACACGCCAGGGGCCAGCCCCGCATAAACGGCTAATGGCGTCGGCGAACGTGGTCGCTGCGACGAAACCGCGCTGCCGTAACGGTTGCTCCGCTGCCTGCGACCCGACGGCGAAAGGACCGAGATGGGACTCCTGCGAGACTGCGACGAGGGATCCAGCGGGCGCCGGTCAGGATGAGGGAGGAGCTGCTTTCGATCGGTGACGACTTCTGGATCGAGAACGATTAGGACGAGCGGGCCGTCCGCAAGGCGCTGGTCGGGATCGCGACCGATTCACGATCGACGTCGAGGGCGACGCGGACCTGAAGGGCACACGGAAACGTCGTCGACCCCGAGTATGTGCTCGAGCGTGACGGCCAGACGATCGCGACGATCTCCAAGAAGTGGGTTCGCGTGAGCGACTCCTACCGGATCGATGTCGCCTCCGGTGAGGACCCAGTGCTGATCCTCGCGCTCACGGTCGCGATCGACGCGATGACGATGCGGTAGCACAGTGGGGCCCTTGCCGTCGTCGGTGCCACGTCGTGCGGCGCGGAGCAAGTTGGTCGGACGAACTGCCACGTAAGCTCAGCCAGGTCGAGGGTCGTGGACTCCTCGCACATGAGGCAACTAAGCAGCTCGCCCGCTCCGTCACCGCCGCATCGCGATGCCGAGCGCGCGTGCGGAAAAGCTGCTCCGGCGCTCCCGCATAGGACGGTGGCTGTCGGGAAAGCGCCGTCCAACTCAGCAGTCTCGAGTCGACGCCTACGCACTCGCTGTTGCGAAAATGCGGTCGTCAGCTCGCCGACGCGTGAGTCAGCCCATCGGTTCGTGACGCGCGTCCAGAAGGATCACTGCGCCTGGCGCGAGGCGAGTCCGCGCACGAGCTCGTCGAGCGTTGAGTTCGCCTCAGCCGCCGTCGGGCGGATGGAGTAAGCCCGGTCAGCTGTGCCTCGCACAGCACGGGCGATCACCTCATCTCTCTGTGGTTGCGCGATGGTGACCGAGAACCCAAGGGGTGACGCGCGTCGCACTACCACCACTCCCTATCGAAGGCCAGCTAAGGCAAATGCGACGCTGGTCTGGGCCGTCCTCGATCTCCTCATCACTCACGAGACCAACGGCATCAGGTTCACCGAGCTCGACCGCCAACGCCTCAACCACGTCAAGTACGCCGAACCCGAACAGACGACCGAGGAGGTGACCGGGAGGTGACCGCTGCATAAACTGACCACCACCGGGAACCTGAGCCGCGGCGAATTTACAGCAGCAAAGGGACGCGACCCACCGGCGTTCGGGACAGCCGCTTCCAGCGCGGAGCAGCACTCGGGGGTCCGGTCAGGGCAGCATCTTCACCGGCGAGATCTGTGGGCACGGAATGGGTTCCGTCGGATCTCCCTGAAAAAGATCATGTAGAGCGCGACGACGAAGTAGATCGCCACGGCCACTCCCGGCACGGCGAGTCCGATGAGGATCGCGATCACATAGCCGCCGATGACGGGCAGAAGTTCTCGCGGTTCGTCAAGCCGCTCGTCGCCCTCGTCCTGAGTGGAGTAGAGGCGCTCGCGCCGGGCATAGGCGTCCAGGGCGAAGGCGAGGAGGCGGATTGCCAGTAGGGTGAGCCCATACATCGTCACGAAGACACGCTCGCTGCTTTCGTGGTGCAGGGCGTCAGCGACGAGCTTGGTCGGGAACGGCAGGAACGCCACCACGAGCAATAGCAGCAGGTTGATCCGCAACAAGAGCGGGTCGGTCCTCGCGAGCCGATCGGTGAGCTGGGTGTGGCCGAGCCATCCTGCGCCGATCGTGAGGAAGCTGACGACATAGGCGAGGTAGAACGGCCAGGCGTCAAGCACCTGTTCGAGTGCTGTGCCCGGCGGATGAATCGCGATGTCCAGCACCAGGAGCGTCGCGGCGATCGAGAAAACGCCGTCACTGAATGCTTCCATGCGCGAGGTGCCAAGCGATCGCTGGGCACGCGGCGTGTCTTCGCCAGAGGGCACGCGGCAATCTTTCCAGGTCCGCCAAATCGATGGCCGGGACGGGCAGGCTGCGGCCCGAGCCAAACCCTCAGCGGCGACCGTGGCCCGGCCGAGGGCCGGGCCACGCTATGACTACCGCTGCCCTATGCGGAGCCTATGAGCATTTGAGGGCTTCGAACGCTTTCTTGTAGTCGGCGCCAAGCTTGCTAAGCGAGGCCTTGATCTTGGGTTCAGCACTCTTGAGCGCTGCTTCGATGTTCGAGGACTTGCTTGCAGAGGCGACGCTGGTGGTGATTACGGCGATTTCGGTCTCGAAGGCTTTGTCTGCGGCATTGATTTCTTCTTTGCTTGCCGTGGGGAGGTTCGGTGCCGCTTCATTGATCTGCTTGATGCTCTTGTCGATCGCTTCGACGCTCGCCTTAGCTTCGGTTGGGAAACTCGAGGAGATGGGCAGCGTTTCGAGTTTTTTGATCTGTGCGGAGATTTCGCTGGTCGCCGAGCACACCTGTTTGGTCGCCTTTTCCTGCGAGGATTCGCCACAAGCCACCAAGCCCAGCATGCTGGACACAAGGACTGTTGCGGCAAACAAGGACTTGGACATCGAGGGACGCTCCTTCGCTGGTGGCTGTCGTGAACTTCGTCGCATCAGGCTGGCTTCCGCAGGGCGGAGGGACCGCAGGGCGTATGCATCGCTTTCGGCGTCGGCGGTTGTTATTGGTATTCCGCCTGCTCGGCCTCGAGCTCGGCTTCGACCGCGACGATGGCGATCCCCAGTGCCTTGGTGATCCTTGCGGCGGCGGACACCGTCCGTGGCGTGCCGACGATCGGCGCGACCGCGATCAGGATGCCTTGAACCTGCTCGAGCGTGACGCCGGCGTCCGCCGCAGGGCCGATGTGCGCGAGATAGGAGGCAGCAGGGGCATCGACAGCCACGAGAGCAGCGATGCGCGCCGTAAGCAGCGACTTGTCGTCCAATCCGCAGCGCTCGACCGAATCCGCGGTGATCGCGGCGAGCGTGTCCAGGACGGGTGTGTCAGAGATGATGGCCATCTTGATCCTCTCGGGTTGTGGTAAGTGGGTTGTGGTAAGGGCCTCGTGTGTTGCTCCGCGACGCCGCCGCGTCCGGTGGCTCGGGTGAACCGTCAGATGTGGGCATGCTCACAACAGCCGCTGTTCAGTCGATGTCCTGTCTGGCGTCTGCGGCCGACGCTGGCAGCAGCCCGTCCGGCCAGCTAGGCCGTGGAGTACTCCTTCTCTGCCTTGTCGAGTTCGCGCTTGAACTCCTTGCTGTCGACGTCGATTTCCTTCTCGATCGTCTTTTCCGCGCGCGTGAGGATCTTGTCGAGCTGTTCTTCAAGGCGCGATTCGCCGATCACGAGCAGCGTTGCCTCTCCCGCTTCGATGAGGTCGCCCAGTTCCTTGGCGTCGGCACTTGAAATGCCCTTTTTGAAGTGTCCGCCGAGGCCGCCGATGACGCCGCCGACCAATGCCGCGGGGATGACCGCGGGCGCGGCCACGACCCCGACCGCCGCTCCGACGGCGATGCCTCCCCAGGTGCCGTGCTGGGTGGGCTTCTCGTGCTTCTCGACGTGGACCTTGCCGTCGGCGTCCTTGGTGACCAAGGCGACGTCATAGGTGCCCACGAGCTTCGCCGCATGCAGTTCGAGAAGGATGTCGTAGTCCGCCTCGGCGCCGGCGGCATCCGCGTACGTCGCGGCGTAGATAAAAACCGGATTGTCGCTCATCTCGTCTCCTGTTCTTGGTGGTTGTCGACATTTGAGCGCGGCCGCAGGCGGCCGGCATCGGCCAAATAGGTTGAAATTTGATGAGCTGGCCGAGGGGTACCCTGCGCGTACGTTGACGGTGCGCCCGGCAGCCGGCCCGGCTCGTGTGCTTGATTGTCGACGCGGGGCAATCCTGGCAACCTTTCTTGGCTGTCGAATCCGCTCAGCGATCAGGTGGAGGGGCCTGCTGACGTGGGAGGAGTGCAGCGTGTCATCTAGGTCCGCTGGCGTGTTGGGGTTCGTGAGAGGTTTGATGGCCCGCCATGCTTCGACCGCGGCGAGTGCGCTAGGGCGCATCCGCCGGCGGCGATGCGCCGATGCCGGTCGGCCATCGCGTCGCATCCTCCCGGTCATGCGTGGACGTTTCAGCGTCGGATGCTCCCGACTTCATCAGCCAGATCGGGCGAAGTCGCGAGAACGTGGCACGGCTAGGGAGTCGATCAAACCGAGCTTCGCCGCGCACTCGATCGCCTCGCTGCGCTTCGTGACCTCCAACTTGCGATAGATAGACACAGCCTGTGTCTTGATCGTGGCTCGCGAGACGTATCGCCGCTCAGCGATCTCAGCGATGGTGAGGTGGGTTGCCAACAGCGGTAGCACTTGCAGCTCAGCCTCGGTGAGCAGTGGGGTCCAGTCACCGGTCAGGGCGTGCATCGCGTTGACCCGATCACGGAGTTCGCCGGCCTGCCCGACGAGCACGCCGAGGTCGGGGACCCGTCTTAACAGCTGGTCGATCTCCCTTTGCAAGATCATTGCACCCGCGGCGTCGCCCAAAGCGATGCGGGCGCGCAGCAGCTCGAGACGAACCTGCACGCCGTTGAACGGCATGAAGTACGTCAGCAGCGGTCTTAGGCGGTCGGCCCCAGCGAGATGCGTCTGCGCCTGTGGCAGTTCCCCCCGGTGTAGCGCGACCCTGCCCAGCGCGGCGAAGGTTGTCGCACTCGGCAGATACCCCTCGAACCGTCCTTCGAGCACGCATCGCTCCGCGTCCTGGGCGAGTTTTTCGGCCGTGTCGAGGTCGCCCTCCGCCGCCGCCAGTAGCGAGCGCTGAGCGAGAGCGACCGACGCGTTGCTGGGCATGCCGAGTTCCTTCGCCGCCTGCGAGTTGTCGCTAAAGACTTGATCCGCCTGGTCGCTATCACCTGCGAGAAGCAATGCGATGCCGAGCATGTTCGACGCCACCGGTCGCTGCAAGCTCCAGGCGGGGGACAGCTCGAGCGTTCGCTCGGCGTCGATCCTCATACGGTCGACGCCGTGGCGGCACATGGCCGCTTCAAGGCATCTCACCCACGGCTCGATCGTCGCGCCTCCGTCCGGCGCCGGCTGGTCGGTGTTGCCCTGTTTGGCCTCCATTGCCCAACGTTCCGCCTCGACAGGATGGCCTGACAGGCCCTCGCACCAGGCTCCCAGGACCGCGACCGCCGGATATTGTCGTGGGGCTCCACGTTCGGATAGACGCTCGATCCATTTTCGTACCGTCTCGAGCCGCCCGGCCTGGTGCGCCGGGATCGCGCAAACCGCCACCAGCGTCGCGGCGCGCTTGACGTCGTCGCCCGCGAGAGCGTATGCGATCGCCGCCTCCCGCGCACCGTTATCCTCGCTCCAGTCAGCTGCGCGGCGGTTGAGCGTCGGGATCACATCTGGCTCGCGGAGGTCGAGTTCGCGAGCGAGCAGATCACGGAAGAGGTGGTGGTAGCGGTACCACTCACCGTGCCGGTCGAGCGCCACGAGCAAGCGGTTTGACTGTTGCAGCGACTCAAGGATCGCTGCGCTCCCCGTCTGCTTGAGCACAGCGTCGCACAGCGGCCCGCACATCTGGTCCAGCACAGCGGTCCGCGTCAAGAACTCGACCTGATCGGGCGGTAAGCCTGACAGGACCTCAAGCTGAATATAGTCCGCGATCTGACGCGGCGTTCCGCCGATCTCGGATCCGGCATACCGATCGCGAGTGCCGGTCTCACGCAAGGAGAGCGCTGTTAGATAGATGCTGACGGCCCATCCCTCGGTATGGGCCGTCAGCTCTGCGACCTCCTGTTCGGTGAGAGCGACCCCAGCCGCGCGAAGCAGGGACCCCGCCTCGACCACGTCCAGAGCAAGGTCATCCACCTGCAGCTCAGCAACACGACGCTCAGCTCGGACACGAGCGAGAAAACGCTGCGGCTCGTGGCGGCCCGCGAAGATAAGCCGAGAGCCCGCCGGGATGTAGTCGCAGATCGCGGTGAGAACGTCGCAGGCATCGCGCTCGCGAAGCACATGCACGTCGTCGAGCACCGCCGCCACGGATGCTCGATCGAGATGAAGGCCGCTCGAAGCCGCGGGAGCGTCGTCGACATAGCGCGTGAGGCGGGTTGCTAACGGCGTCGAAGCTCGTCGGATCAACACTGCTGGCCCAACTAAGAGCCTGTGCGAGAAAGGCCGCTAGGACGACGGGATAATTGTGGGCGTCCTCGAGCGAGATCCACAGAAGCGCCGACTATCTAACTACGACGCTTGGGCGAGGAGGGTAGTCTTCCAGTATCCCGCAGGCGCGAAAAAAAAAAAAAAAAAAAAAAAAAGGGGCACAATAAAAAAAATAGCGTGCAGCCGCGCAAAAGTCTTATAGCGGTGGAAAACTGAATAGGGGGAGCGGGCAAAAAAAAAAAAAAAAAAAAAAAAAAAAAAAAAAAAAAAAAAAAAAAAAAAAAAAAAAAAAAAAAAAAAAAAAAAAAAACGAGCTCGGCTTCGACGGCGACAATGGCGATCCCCAATGCCTTGGTGATCCTTGCGGCGGCGGACACCGTTCGTGGCGTGCCGACGATCGGCGCGACCGCGATCAGGATGCCTTGAACCTGCTCGAGCGTGACGCCGGCGTCCGCCGCAGGCCCGATATGCGCCAGATAGGAGGCCGCAGGGGCATCGACAGCCACGAGAGCAGCGATGCGCGCCGTAAGCAGCGACTTGTCGTCCAGTCCGCAGCGCTCGACCGAATCCGCGGTGATCGCGGCGAGCGTGTCCAGGACGGGTGTGTCAGAGATGATGGCCATCTTGATCCTCTCGGGTTGTGGTAAGTGGGTTGTGGTAAGGGCCTCGTGTGTTGCTCCGCGACCGCCGCCGCGTCCGGTGGCTCGGGTGAACCGTCAGATGTGGGCATGCTCACAACAGCCGCTCTTCAGTCGATGTCCTGTCTGGCGTCTGCGGCCGACGCTGGCAGCAGCCCGTCCGGCCAGCTAGGACGTGGAGTACTCCTTCTCTGCCTTATCGAGTTCGCGCTTGAACTCCTTGCTGTCGACGTCGATTTCCTTCTCGATCGTCTTTTCCGCGCGCGTAAGGATCTTGTCGAGCTCTTCTTCAAGGCGCGATTCGCCGATCACGAGCAGCGTTGCCTCGCCTGCTTCGATGAGGTCGCCCAGTTCCTTGGCGTCGGCACTCGAAATGCCCTTTTTGAAGTGTCCGCCGAGGCCGCCGATGACGCCGCCGACCAATGCCGCGGGGATGACCGCTGGCGCAGCCACGACGCCGACCGCCGCTCCGACGGCGATGCCTCCCCAGGTGCCGTGCTGGGTCGGCTTCTCGTGCTTCTCGACGTGGACCTTGCCGTCGGCATCCTTGGTGACCAAGGCGACGTCATAGGTGCCCACGAGCTTCGCCGCATGCAGTTCGAGAAGGATATCGTAGTCCCCCTCGGCGCCGGCGGCATCTGCGTATGTCGCGGCGTAGATAAAAACCGGATTGTCGCTCATCTCGTCTCCTGTTCTTGGCGGTTGTCGACATTTGAGCGCGACCGCAGGCGGCCGGCATCGGCCAAATAGGTTGAAATTTGATGAGCTGGCCGAACGGTACCCTGCGCGTACGTTGACGGTGCGCCCGGCAGCCGGCCCGACTCGTGTGCTTGATTGTCGACGCGGGGCAATCCTGGCTACCTTTCTTGGCTGTCGAATCCGCTCAGCGATCAGGTGGAGGGGCCTGCTGACGTGGGAGGAGTGCAGCGTGTCATCTAGGTCCGCTGGCGTGTTGGGGTTCGTGAGAGGTTTGATGGCCCGCCATGCTTCGACCGCGGCGAGTGCGCTAGGGCGCATCCGCCGGCGGCGATGCGCCGATGCCGGTCGGCCATCGCGTCGCATCCTCCTGGTTATGCGTGGACGTTTCAGCGTCGGATGCTCCCGACTTCATCAGCCAGATCGGGCGAAGTCGCGAGAACGTGGCACGGCTAGGGAGTCGATCAAACCGAGCTTTGCCGCGCACTCGATCGCCTCGCTGCGCTTCGTGACCTCCAACTTGCGATAGATAGACACAGCCTGTGTCTTGATCGTGGCTCGCGAGACGTATCGCCGCTCAGCGATCTCAGCGATGGTGAGGTGGGTTGCCAACAGCGGTAGCACTTGCAGCTCAGCCTCGGTGAGCAGTGGGGTCCAGTCACCGGTCAGGACGTGCATCGCGTTGACCCGATCACGGAGTTCGCCGGCCTGCCCGACGAGCACGCCGAGGTCGGGGACCCGTCTTAACAGCTGGTCGATCTCCCTTTGCAAGATCATTGCACCCGCGGCGTCGCCCAAAGCGATGCGGGCGCGCACCAGCTCGAGACGAACCTGCACGCCGTTGAACGGCATGAAGTACGTCAGCAGCGGTCTTAGGCGGTCGGCCCCAGCGAGATGCGTCTGCGCCGGTTGCAGTTCCCCCCGGTGTAGCGCGACCCTGCCCAGCGCGGCGAAGGTTGTCGCACTCGGCAGATACCCCTCGAACCGTCCTTCGAGCACGCATCGCTCCGCGTCCTGGGCGAGTTTTTCGGCCGTGTCGAGGTCGCCCTCCGCCGCCGCCAGTAGCGAGCGCTGAGCGAGAGCGACCGACGCGTTGCTGGGCATGTCGAGTTCCTTCGCCGCCTGCGAGTTGTCGCTAAAGACTTGATCCGCCTGGTCGCTATCACCTGCGAGAAGCAATGCGATGCCGAGCATGTTCGACGCCACCGGTCGCTGCAAGCTCCAGTCGGGGGACAGCTCGAGCGTTCGCTCGGCGTCGATCCTCATACGGTCGACGCCGTGGCGGCACATGGCCGCTTCAAGGCATCTCACCCACGGCTCGATCGTCGCGCCTCCGTCCGGCGCCGGCTGGTCGGTGTTGCCCTGTTTGGCCTCCATTGCCCAACGTTCCGCCTCGACAGGATGGCCTGACAGGCCCTCGCACCAGGCTCCCAGGACCGCGACCGCCGGATATTGTCGTGGGGCTCCACGTTCGGATAGACGCTCGATCCATTTTCGTACCGTCTCGAGCCGCCCGGCCTGGTGCGCCGGGATCGCGCAAACCGCCACCAGCGTCGCGGCGCGCTTGACGTCGTCGCCCGCGAGAGCGTATGCGATCGCCGCCTCCCGCGCACCGTTATCCTCGCTCCAGTCAGCTGCGCGGCGGTTGAGCGTCGGGATCACATCTGGCTCGCGGAGGTCGAGTTCGCGGGCGAGCAGATCACGGAAGAGGTGGTGGTAGCGGTACCACTCACCGTGCCGGTCGAGCGCCACGAGCAAGCGGTTTGACTGCTGCAGCGACTCAAGGATCGCTGCGCTCCCCGTCTGCTTGAGCACAGCGTCGCACAGCGGCCCGCACATCCGGTCCAGCACAGCGGTCCGCGTCAAGAACTCGACCTGATCGGGCGGTAAGCCTGACAGGACCTCAAGCTGAATATAGTCCGCGATCTGACGCGGCGTTCCGCCGATCTCGGATCCGGCATACCGATCGCGAGTGCCGGTCTCACGCAAGGAGAGCGCTGTTAGATAGATGCTGACGGCCCATCCCTCGGTATGGGCCGTCAGCTCTGCGACCTCCTGTTCGGTGAGAGCGACCCCAGCGGCGCGAAGCAGGGACCCCGCCTCGACCACGTCCAGAGCAAGGTCATCGACCTGCAGCTCAGCAACACGACGCTCAGCTCGGACACGAGCGAGAAAACGCTGCGGCTCGTGGCGGCCCGCGAACATAAGCTGAGAGCCCGCCGGGATGTAGTCGCAGATCGCGGTGAGAACGTCGCAGGCATCGCGCTCGCAAAGCACATGCACGTCGTCGAGCACCACCACCACCGGATGCTCGATCGAGATGAAGGCCGCTCGAAGCCGCGGGAGCGTCGTCGACCATAGCGCGTGAGGCGGGTTGCTAACGGCGTCGAAGGTCGTCGGATCAACACTGCTGACCCAACTAAGAGCCTGTGCGAGATGGGCCGCTAGGACGACGGGATCATTGTCGGCGTCCTCGAGCGAGATCCACCCGAAGCGCCGACCATCTAACTCCGACGCTTGGGCGAGGAGGGTCGTCTTTCCGTATCCCGCCGGCGCGAAGACCGCCACGACGGGCTCCGCTTGGTGGGCCAATCGCCGCAGTAGCGCAGTCCGCGGGATCAAGTCCGGATGGAGCCGTGGTCCCCCTGAAGTGATCCGCGCTGGCACCTGAACGTCCGGCTGCGGCGCAGCCGCCCTGTCACTTCGCTCCGAAACCGAGATCGCCCGTGCCCCCTTCGACTGCTCAGCATTACATCCGCTCTCAAGCAGAGTACGGGACCGATCGCCCCCGGGTAGCGAACTTCTTCGCGCGATCCCGCGGGAAACTACGTACCGTGGCTTGCCGGCGGCCGGTGGCGCCACGCCCTGGCGACTAGCCCAGATCGCTGAACTCTGTCTTCGTGCGATTTCAACCTATATGGCCGATGCTCGCCCGGCGTCCCCGCGCTGCAATGGCGCAGTGGCCACGACCGAAGACACGCTCGCGAGAATCGCGCTCAGGGACGAGGGCTTCATCCAATCCTTGAGCCGGTCTGGCGGCGAGGGAGCTGAGCTCGACCCTGAGCTCGACCAACGCACGTGTGAGCTCGTCAAGCTAGCTGTGCTGATCGGTATCGAGGGAGGTATCCCGTCCTATGTCGCGACTGTCCAGGCGGCCCAGGCCGCGGGCGCATCGGACGCAGAAATCGTCGACACTCTCGTAGCGGTCCTCCCGTCGGCCGGTATCGTTCGGACCAGCTCAGCCGCGCCGAAGCTTGCGCTCGCGCTCGGATATGAGCCGAACCACGCGCTCCGGGAGGACGAGCCCGAAGCGCCGCGGGGACATCGCCCATGACAGTCGTCCCGACAGTCTCGAGCAGGGAACGCGGACGATCGCGGCCACCACTTTCTTCAGCATTCGACCGGCGCCTGGTTGGAGTTGAATATCGATGACCGCCGCCATCTCGAGCCACGTATCCATCCCGGGCACTGGCATAGGGCTGCGCCCAATGAAGCACGCGGGGGGCCGGTCCAGCTCGGAGAAGGGCCGTGCTGAGCAAGGTCGCACGGATTCATTGGACCCGCGACCTGACGCTCGAAGCACAGGCGGCATGGTGGGAGGCGTTGAATGGTGTCCGAGCGTCGTAGTTCTTCCGCGTCTAGGCGAACCGCCCGAAACGTGTCCACTCTTTGAAAGGGCGCCCGATGCTCAAGATCGTCAGAAGACCGGCAGCCGTAGTCGCGATGTGTTGCGTCTCTATCGGGCTGGCCGTACCTCGCCCATCCACCTATCCAAGACCTCAAACAACGCCTAGGGGGTAGGCGATGTCTCCTTCAACAGTCGCGTCTTCAAGTGGGCCTCGCCCGATTCGTGGCTCAGCCACCGCAAAAGGGAACGGTACGGTCAAGGCGGTACCGCACCTGAGCGTCGCAGAGCGTGTGGCCCGCGGCAAGGCGGCCCGTGCCGAAGTGCCGCGGCCCAGTCAGGCAGAGTTTAACCCGCCGCCGCGGCGCCCTGATCCGATAAAGCTACTGGAGCGCCAGGCAAAGACGCGGGTGTCGGAGCTCGTGCCGATCCGCTACGGGCGCATGCTGGTCTCGCCGTTCACGTTCTACCGGGGAGCTGCGCTGATCATGGCCAGCGACCTCGCCGCGACGCCTCGCTCGGGGCTTCAGGTCCAGTGCTGCGGCGATGCGCACCTTTCGAACTTCGGTGTGTTCGCCTCACCTGAGCGTCAACTGGTATTCGACATCAACGACTTCGACGAGACGCTTCCCGGGCCGTGGGAGTGGGACGTCAAGCGCCTCGCCGTGAGCATGCTCATCGCCGCGCGCTTCAACGGGTTCCCCGTCAAGGACGAGGAGCAGATCGTGCTCGACACCGTCGAGGCGTACCGCACCGCGATGGCTGGCTTCGCCGCCATGAAGAACCTCGACGTTTGGTATGCGCACCTTGACATCGAGGCCGTGCTAAAGGAGTACCGCTCGCAGTTCAAGCCCAAGGAACTAAAGCGCGGTGAGAAGCAGCTCGCCAAGGCGCGCACCAAGGACAGCATGGCTGCCTTCTCCAAACTAACGCGCGAGGTGGACGGCGAGGCGCGGATCGTCGCCGAACCGCCATTGATCGTGCCGATCGATGACCTCGCCACGGGCCGCGAGCACGATCAGATGTTCGACCTGCTGCACGAGCTCATACGCTCCTATCGCGAAACGCTGCAGCACGACCGGCGCGTGCTGCTCGAGCAGTTCCACCTGACCGACCTCGCACGCAAGGTCGTAGGCGTGGGCAGCGTCGGGACGCGCGCCTGGATCGCGTTGATGCTCGGCCGCGACGGCCAAGACCCGCTGTTCCTGCAGATGAAGGAGGCCGAGTCCTCGGTGCTAGAGGAGTTTCTCGAGCCCAGCGAGTTCGAGAACCACGGCGAGCGGGTCGTCTGCGGACAGCGTCTGATGCAGGCCTCAAGCGACATCTTCCTCGGCTGGTTGCACATCCCGGAGGAGCAGGGAGAAGGAGGTCTCGCCCGCGACTACTACGGTCGTCAGCTGAAGGACTGGAAGGGCTCGGCGGAAATCGAACAGATGGTCCCCAATGCAATGGCGCAGTACGGCAAGCTGTGCGGCTGGACGCTCGCGCGCGCTCACGCATGTAGCGGCGACCGTGTCGCGATCGCCGCCTACCTCGGCAAGAGCGCCGCCTTCGACCGCGCGATCCTCGAGTTCTCCCATGCCTACGCCGAGCAGAACGAGCGCGATTACAAGGCCCTGGTCGCGGCGGTCGACTCCGGTCGCATCACCGCCGAGACGGGGCTCTAACCCGATTGGGTAAGGGTGAGTCGTCGCTCCCGACGGTGGCTCGGAACCCGCACCCCACCGGTCCAAGCAAACAGGGCCAACCGCCGAGGGCGAGGCCGCCAACATCATGAGCTAGGAGATCCAAGTGTCGTCAGAACCAACAGCTCAGCCCGACGAGTTCGAGGCGTTGTATGTCCAGAGTGCCAAGGGGGTGACGAGCAGCAACGGCTCGATGACACTTCAGGGGCTGGCACCCTCCACACTGATGTTCTCCGACCGACCCGAGCGCATTGTCGGCCACCTCACCTCCGCACAGTTCGTGGAAGGCTGGGGAGATGGAGATAACAGCTTCCTCGAGGATCCGCCGAACGCCGTGCTTTCGTTCCTCGCGTCCCAGGACGAGACACCCGAGGACGTAGTGGTCACGCTCACGAACCCGCGCTTGGACGGTGAGACGCTCACCTACAACGTGAACGTGCTCGAAGGCGAGATGCCCAATGAAACGGGCCCTTGCTCGTTGTTCATAGACCCGATCGGTCGGCCGCTGAGCCCCGTGTCGGTGTGTGGCGTGCGGCGGCGCTCGCGCCGGCGGGCGAGGCGCTGATGCGTTCGGTCGGCTGGCAAGACGACGGTCTCGTACTGACACTCGCGACGCAAGAACCTTGATGCAGACGCACGACCCCCGAGCCAGCACGTTTTACCCATCTGCACCCTTCCCTGCCTCCCTCGATCGATAAGGACGACCGCCATGATCCTCGCGACCAGCTACCCGTTCCTCGAAGTCCTCTGGACGATGCTCATCTTCTTCGCCTTGGTGGTCTGGATCTGGCTCATCATCACCGTGCTGGCCGACATCTTCCGTCGCCACGACGAGTCCGGGTGGACCAAGGTCCTATGGATCATCTTCATCATCGTATTGCCGTTTCTCGGCGTCTTTGTCTACCTCATCGCCGAAACGACGGGATGGCCGAACGCTCTCGGAGCAGGCAATAGCGGCTCAGTCGCAGGTCAACCGTCGTAAGGCACTCGTCATCACATCGCTCGCCATCATCGTGCTGGGCTTGCTGGCTGTGGCGAATCCCCACAGGCGGAAGCGGCCGGCGGCGAGCGGCCCGACTCCTCGGCGTGTGATTGCGAGAGTGCGGTGAGTTCGGTGTCGAGTAAGGCAGCCGCGGCAGCGGCTGGCGGTGTTCTGCTGACCCTGTGCGCGGGTCAGTTCCTGATGATGCTCGACAGTTCTGTGATGAACGTCTCGATCGCGACGGTCGCGAAGGACGTCGGCACGACCGTGACAGGGATCCAGACGGCGATCACGCTGTACACGCTCGTGATGGCCGCGTTCATGATCACCGGTGGAAAGGTCGGGCAGATCATCGGCCGCAAGCGGGCCTTCGCGATCGGGTGCGTCATCTACGGCTGCGGCTCGTTCATCACAGCGATCTCTACGAGCCTCGGGGTGCTGCTGCTCGGATGGTCCTGCCTTGAGGGCATCGGGGCGGTGCTGATCCTGCCGTCGATCGTCGCGCTGGTGGCGGTGAACTTCGGAGTCGACGAACGGCCGCGCGCCTACGGGCTGATCGCCGCTGCGACCGCGATCGCGATCGGGGTCGGCCCGATCGTCGGCGGCCTGTTCACCACCTACCTCTCGTGGCGCTGGGTGTTCGCGGGCGAGGTCGCGATCGTCCTGGCGATCCTCGTTCTCGCCCGCCGCATACCCGAGGGGCCGCGTGAGAAGGGTGGGCACCTGGACCTCGTGGGTACAGCGCTGTCGGCGCTCGGCCTCGGGCTGATCGTCTTCGGCGTCCTGCGCTCAGGCGTGTGGGGCTTCGTCAAACCCAAACCGGGGGCCCCAGAATGGATCGGGCTCTCGCCGGTGATCTGGCTGATGCTCGCGGGCGCTCTGGTCATCTATCTGTTCATCGAGTGGGAGGATCGGGTGCTCGCCCGCGGCGGCGAGCCGCTGATCGACCCCAAGATCCTGCAGGTCCACGTGCTGCGCGGTGGCCTGAACTCGTTCTTCTTCCAGTTCTTCGTGCAAAGCGGCGTAGCCTTCGCCGTCCCGCTGTTCCTCTCTGTCGCGCTCGGGCTCTCGGCGATCCAGACGGGCGTGAGGTTTCTGCCGCTGTCGATCGCCCTGATCCTCGCGGCAGCCGGCATCCCCAAGCTCTTCCCCAAAGCATCGCCGCGCCGGGTGGTCCGGCTCGGATTCATTGCGATGTTTGCCGGCCTCGTGATCTTGGTCGCCCTGCTCCAGGAAGGCGCGGGTGCGGAGATAACCACCTTCCCGATGTTGCTCGTCGGCCTGGGAATCGGGGCCTTGTCCTCCCAGCTCGGGGCCGTGACCGTCTCCTCCGTTCCCGACGAGCAGAGCAGCGCGGTCGGCGGGCTTCAGAACACGATCACCAATCTCGGCATCTCCATGGGCACCGCGCTGACGGGCGCGATCGTGATCGCAGCACTGAGCACCTCGTTTCTGACGGGGGTGCGGCAGAACTCCGCCGTTCCCGCGCCGGTCAAATCGCAGGCCTCCACCCAGCTCGCCGGTGGCGTCCCCTTCATCTCGGACAAGCAATTGACCGAGGCGCTCCACAAGGCCCATGTGCCACCCAGGGCCACAGACGCAATCGTCGAAGAGAACGCGACGGCGCGCCTCGACGGGCTGCGCGAGGCGCTGTCGATACTTGCAATCTTCGCCTTGATCGGATTGGCCTTCAGCCGGCGGATCCCGGCCGACCCACCCGGCTCGTCGAAAGAACCGGCTCCCGCGGCAGAAACGGCCCCCATAACGCAAACGGCTGCAGCGGCATGACTTTGCCCACCTCGACCAGAGAGGATCGTGGCCGGGATGCCTGAGGGACTTTCGGCGAGCGAGGTCGGCAAGGAGATCGCCGAGCATCGCGAGCACCACGCCCCAGAGGATCACTCCCGGCGTGACCGCTACGTTTCGATCGCCGAGGCCGTGCTGCTCTCGCTCGTGGCGATCATGGCCGCATGGTCGGGGTACGCAGCGGCCAAGTGGGGCACCGACTCCTCGCTTTCACTGGCGAAGGCCTCCTCCACACGGACGAAAGCCAACCAAGCCGCCATCGAAGCGACGCAGATCCGCACGCTGGACTCGGTGGACTTCAATGCCGCAATCACTGCCTACGCCTCGCACAATCCCCTGCTCTTCCGCGTCGCGCTCAAGCGGCTGCGCCCGAGCGCACTCGCCGCCGTCGAAGCATGGCGAGCCACCAAGCCCCTCACGAACCCCAACGCGCCAGCAGATCCGTCCGACATGCCGCAGTACCGGATACCACAACAGGCCCAAGCCAAGGCCCTGAACGCGAAGGCCGATGCCTACTTCAACCGCGGGCAGTCAGCCGCTGGAACGGCAGACAAGTACGTGCGCCTCACGGTCTTCCTGGCGGCCGTCCTATTCCTCGTCGGGATCGGTAGCCGCCTTCCGCTGCCCGCTGCTCGCTACGGGCTGGTCGGGGTCGCCAGCGTGATGTTCGTCGTATCGGTCGTGGAGCTCCTCAGCCTTCGGGGACCACCGAGCTGACCTCAGCCGGCTGGTCACGACGAGGCACGGCGAGCCTATCCGCGTTGGCGACGGGCGCCTCACACTCGGGCCGCGACCATCATGGGGCGTCGCGGCGGAGACCGCCGGTGTTCGTGATCCCCGCTTCGATCGCGTCCAGACGCGCGGCGATCTGATCGAGCTTCGCAGAAAGCGTGTCGGTCTCTGAGCCCTGGAGGCGGCGTCGGGCGGACTCGACGAACGCTGAGGTGATCGCCGCCGTTATGACTGTCAGGGAAGCCGATCCCGACAACCATCACCAGTGCGGCGACGAGCCGTCCCGTCGTGCTCGCGGGCACCGGCGGCGACCTTAACGCCCGACGGGTTGGAATGCGATCGACTACCTCTGTCGCGAATGGAGCCAACCGGGATCGAACCGGTGACCTCCTGCTTGCAAAGCAGGCGCTCTCCCAGCTGAGCTATGGCCCCTAGGGTCCTCAATATAAGCCCTGCAGAGCGGATTCTCGCGATTGATCTCAATCGTGATCGCGACGTGGCTCGGGCCCCAAATCGCCGCTGCTGCCCAACTGCTGCCCAATTAGACTCCGTCGGAGGCCTCTTCGACCCGCGACATCGATCGCACGGCGCCGAGGTGGATAGCGCTTCCCCGGATCTGCAGGACGATCCGAGGAAGGGGGGAGTGCGGTGTACCCGCGGCTGATGCCTTCCTACACGTTCAGGATTGGAGACGCGTTCCCTGAGTGCGACTCAGTCGCGCGGTTCGTGAACCGAAGACGTATTCGGTGCCGACGCGGTCGCCGCGCTGTCCCTGCTTGCCACCAACACCTACAACGCTGATGGTGTCATGAGGCTCTCAGGAACGCCGCAAGGCCCGCCAGAGAACCCCCGGATGGCGTGCCACCTTGACGCCGACTGCGAGGGCGAACCAGGTACTGGCAAGCCAAGGGCGCAAGTGTGGCCTTAGTCGCCGGATCCGCCCGTCAGGATCGAGCTCGAACACCATCGCGTCGTCGATCCTGAACGGGCCCACGCGTGCTTGAGCGATCATAAAGCCCCGGTCGCCTTCCGTGATCTCCTCCGTCCAGCGCAGCTCGGACAGGCTGCCGTAGACCGCCGCGAACAGCAGTCGCAGATCCTTCTTGCCGCGGATCACGCCGCGTGCCAGCAGCGGCGAGACAAGCTCGGCGTCTGGTGCCAGTGTGTCCACGAACCTATCGAGATCATTCGCTTCCGATGCCGCTCGATACTCCGCGATCGCGTCCACCAGTGCAGCATATGCGACCCGTGATGACTCGCGTAGTGACCGGTGTGTGATCGATTGTCACCAAGCTTCTCACGGCGGATAGTCCAGAAGACTTCACCGCAAGACCCGCGCGCGGAGTTTGCCGCGGTAGTGGCTGAGTACGGGCGCGCCCTAGGCCAGGCCGATATCTCTGAGGGCCAGAAGCTCAGGCACTTACGACTGCTCGGTCAGCTCAGGACTCGACGGGCAGGGCGCCCAATCACACGCACCTGAAGGCAGCAGCTGGGTTGTTCGCGGTCGCGCAGGGCGTTACCCCCTGGTGACGCTAGGCGGAGAGATTGCTCATCTCCTTTAGTCGCTCCTGCCCGGCGGGTTCTTCGGCACCATTCGTGGGTGCGTGCGCGAATCGTCCTGTAGCTGTCAGTCGCAAGGCGCGGGATCGCGGCGACGTCCTGCTGCAAATGCAAGCGCTCACAGACCACCGGCATCGAGGTGTTCGTCGACGCCAGAGCGAGCGGCCGGACGGCCCAAGTGTCGAGCTTTCGAGCGCTCTGGCGCCCGCTCGAGCCTGCTCAGAGCCTCCCTTTGTGGGCTCTGAAGACTGGTGTGGGACCGTCGGGGAAGAGGCTGCGACTTGCGCTCTACCAAGCCAAAAGTCGGCTACCCGCCGACTTCCCGAGACGGGGGGCACCGCCGTCGGCGATGACCTCGACGGCCGTCTCAATGAGCCGATCACGCAGCGCCTGAGAATCGGCTTCAGACTTGGACATAGCTAGACCCGCGCCGGTCGCATTGGCGGTGCGCGAGCCACGAAGCGCGCTGCTGCGTGGCGTTCGACTGTCCACGGTCAGGTCTCCCATTCCCTCAACCATCCCTCACTCCTGTCCCTTGTTTACTGCTCACGACCCTGCTTCCCGACCTGCTGCGACGTGAACTCGAAGGCTCTCATCGCTCGTCTTTCCCAAAGACCACTGCAAACTGCGTGGGAAGAATGACACCAGATCGGTCACCTCTTGTCAAGTGGGATTCGCTGGAATAAGCGAAATACGACGGGTGACCCCTGTCTCGGGAATACGGTGGTCACTCGGTGCAATGTAAGTGAAAAAGCCTTCTTCGAAGTGTTTGATAGCGAGCAGGAGTGCGTGCTTGCAGCGTTTGAGGCGGGCCTCAATCGCCTTTCCGTCGCGGTCAATCAGGCGGCGGAACATGAGGACGACTCCTGGCTTGCCCGGGTAAGGGCTGGTGTCGTTGCGTTCCTCGGGTTTCTCGATGACGAACCGACATGGGGTCATCTTCTGATTTGCGAGTTGCCCGTACGGGACGCAATGGTCAGGGTTGGCTGCGCTGCACGGGTGCTGGGGGTGCTGACGGTCCTGCTGGATGACGGTAGCCCGAAGGTGGTCGGGGAGTTCATGCCCGAGCCTCAGCTGACATCTGAACTGGTGATCGGTGGAGCGGTGTCTGTTGTTCGCACCCAGATGCGGGAAGGCGGGGCCCGGCCGTTGGTGGAGCTCGCGCCGGAGTTGATGTCTTTCATCGTCGGCCCGTACTTGGGTCACGCCGCGGCGCGCGAGGAGGTCACGGGCCGCTCGGAGCCGGCTGACCGTGTCTCATCGAATACGGTCGCGCTGCCAGTGCGTCTTCCGCACCGCACGACGCTGGTGTTGCGTGCGATAGCGCGCTCGCCACGTTCGAGTAACCGTCAGATCGCGGAGCTGGCTGGATTGTCCGATGAGGGGCAGACCTCGAAGCTGCTGGGGCGGCTGCGCGATCGCGGCCTGATCGAAAACGTCGGTCTCGGCCATGCGTGGGGAGAACCGAATGAATGGTTGCTAACCGCTGAGGGGCAGCGCCTTGTCTCCCGGATTGGCCGTGCGCCCGTTGTAGGCGCGCCGGCGTATAGGGCGCGTCGCGCGAGAGGCTCGGCATGACCCGTCGGCAACGGCCTTGGTTCGTTTCGCCATGCATGTGGCGTAAGTCATCCGTTTGCAATCGTCGCTCGGTGCTGAGACCGATGGTCCCTTGTACCGAGGGCAAGCGTGCATCTGCGCCGCCTCTAGTGGCTGATGCGGGTGCGTTGCAGCAACAGCCGATCGCGGCCGTATGTGTACGCGGTTCGGCTGACTATTACCGAGAGGAAAAAGGAGTAGTGGACAAGTGAGACATGTAAGGATGCTGGGGCTCTGCCTCGTCGCCGCTCTGGCGATCGCGGCAGTCGTCACGTCGAGCGCGTCGGCTCTGCCGGAATGGGGTAAATGCGACGCGAAAGCCGGCGGTAAAATACAAAGACGGTAACTGCACCGAAAAAGCCACAAAAGGCACGGGCTCGTTTGAATGGACGAAGGGTAAAGACCTAGCGAACGTTCCGAATTCTCGGGCGAAAGCGCCGGTGGTGGCGGTGTGCTATCGTGGGGTTCGGATTGTGAACCCAGCGTAGAAGAATTTGGAAGCGGGTGCCGGATCAAAGTGCGAAGAAAAAGGCGAAGTACCGTATCAGCTCCCGATCATAATCTACGTCGAATGCGAAAAAGAGAACAACAACGGCGAAGCGTCGAGCTCCAACAAGGTACTGAACGTCAGCGTGACGTTCCGCGGCTGTAATGCGCTCGGATCCGTTCCTTGCCACAGCGCCGGAGCCGCCGAAGGTGAAATCAAGACGAATGCCCTGAAGGGCAGCCTTGGTTACATCAACAAAGCCGGCAAAGAAGTGGGCGTCGTCCTTGAACCGGCGACGAAACACGGCCATTTCGCCGACTTTGACTGTCCCGGCCTCGGCCTGTCGACTGCGTTGGCGTGGGGAACAAAAAAGAGGGCGCACACTACACGCCTGAAAGCCACGGCGGGTACGACTAGGTGATCTCGCCGATCACGCCGGTCAACACGATGACCAGCGAATTTACGCAGGTCTACACCGTGACCGAACCAAGAAGGAGAACCGCAGAACGTCCCGAGCAAACTCGAAGAACAAACACATCCAGGCGCTCGAATGACTACCTGTATAACACCGAAGAATACCGGCGTCGTGCAAATGTGCGCCGGCTGGTGAGGAAATCACCAATGTCAACACGCCCGAAACACCGGGTGAGATCAAGGCGTAGATGAGGCATTTGGTCAGCCTGATAGTTGCGAAGCGACTGAGGATATCCCGTGCGTGGGCCTCGATGGTCCCACGCGCGCCACTTCCGGTCGTGGATCTATCGAGCTGTGGATGCGAGAGGGAATTGTGATGGGAGGGCGAGGTGAGCAGCGGGTGATGTCATGCCAGCGAGGCAGAGTGTGGTCCGGCCGCAAGGTACTGCAGGGGGTGTACGCGGCCGCGTGTTGCTTGCTCTGCCTCGTGGCTTCGCTGTTGGCGATTTGGGTTTTGTCGGGCGGTCCGTGGGCCGCAACCGGCCATGGATTTGTTTCGAGTTTGGTTGAAGCGCCGGTCGGGTCGGGTTTGTTGGGGCCTGGTTCGGTGTGGTCGATCGGGCAAGTGGCGGAATGTGTTCATGGGGGATTGGGAAGCGGGGTTTATGGATATCTTATGACGGGTCGGGGAAGTACTTGACCAGGTTCGGGGAAGGGGGACTGGAAGGTGCGGGGATGGCGGTGGATGAAGGAAGTGGGGATCTGTATGTGGCCGATCCGTTCGAAACGCTGTGGTGGTGTTCGAGCCGATGGGAAGGGGGCCTATGCGGCTGCTCTCGGAATGGGAGGGTAGGGGGCTGCCAGGAGGCGGAATTCGGCGAAATGACAGGTGTCGCGGTGGACAACTCGGGCGGGCCGTCGTCTGGGGATGTGTACGTAGTGGAGGGCGAAGACTGGGGACGTCGGGGCGGGTGTGGTCGATGTGTACAAGCCCGCGACGAATCCGAAAGTCCGGAAGAAGTGGAAGAAGGGGAAGGCGAAAGGCAGTTCCGAGGCGTTGTCGGCCGGCGAAATGGAAGAACCGAACGGGATCGTCGTCAGTCCGGGTTCGGGGCAGGTGCTTGTTGCTGATGGCGCGAAGGGGATGGTCGTGGCCTATAGCTCGACGGGTGTGTTCGAAGAAAAGATCACGGGGCAAGGGTTCGCCGTTCGGGTCGTTCAAAGGCAAGGAAGAAGAAGGCAACGTCGCAGGGCTCGGTGTCGACGAACCGCGGGGGAGATCTAGTCGCGGAAGCCGAACGGATGTCGTGTCGCAGTACATCCGAGCTGGGGCGTGGGAGGGCTGGATCACCGGGACCGGTAAGGGCCCTTGGGCGAACCGCTGGGCGTGAACAAGCGCCGGGCGGCGATGTGTATGTGGCTGATATGGCGCGGCGGAGGATGGACATGTTCGAGCCCGACTGTCGTGGTCCCGGATGTTGAAACGAGGAAGGTCGCGAAATCGGGGCTGACCAGGACGATCGCAACTGGCGGGCACGATAACGGCGACGGCAAACCCGCCAATACCATTTCCAGTACGGCGAAACAGAAGACCTGGGCTCTGCAACGCCGGCCTAACCCTGTTCCGGGCGAAGAGAAGGTCGCTGAACGTGGTCGAGACTGCATGCGGGTCAGCAGCTACTTCTACCGGATCGTCGGGGAGAACGAAAACGGCCCGAACTACGGCTCGGTCAGGAAGTTCACGACCCCCCCGCCGTTGAAGGCCTATCCACCGGGGCGGTCAAGAGCCTGCAGCCCGAAAGCGTGACGTTGACGGGCAAACTGTCGCCGGGCGGCTTTGACGCTCATTACTACTTCCAATACGGCACGACCACATCCTACGGTCAGAGCAGCCCCGCCTCCCGGGGTCGATGCCGGCTCGGAGTGCGCTGGCGCGTGGAAGCCGAATCGGGCCTGTCGGGACTCAAGGCGAACACGCTCTACCACTACCGGCTCATCGCAGAAAACAGCTTCGGCACCACCAGCGGGGAAGACAGGACGTTCACACCTCGGGTCCGCCGCGGATCACGAGCGAACCTGACGGCGGGATCGGCCAGAAGAAGCCACGTTCAACGCGAAGATCGACCCTGATGAGATCGCCACGACATATCACTTCGAATACGGCGAAACGACCGCGTACGGCACACGAAGTCCCCACGGGCGGGGCCAGCATCGGCTCAGGCGCGACCCCCGTCGCGATCTCAGCGCCGCTGAGCGGACTCAAGATCGGAGTGACCTACCACTACAGGGTGGTCGGCCGAAAACAGCTCGGCACCACGATCGGGACTGATCAGTAGTTCACGACCATCGCGCCCGCTCCGATCGATGCCACATATGCGACCGACGTCAGCGCCACCACAGCCATGCTGAACACCCAAATCAACCCGCTGGGCAACCCCACCACCTACCAGTTCCAATACGGCACACAGAGCTGCGCGGCAGAACCCGCCAGCTGCACCAGCGTTCCCGAGCCCGCCCGGCGAAGACATCGGCGCCGGCAAAGAAGATGTGCGCCGGAGCCATCGAGATCACGGGGCTGCACCCAATACGACATACTACTACCGCGTCCTCGCGAGCAACATGCTCGGCACCACGCAGGGCGCAGAACACACCCTCACAACCCCGGAGCCGCTGAACGCGGCCGTTCGCGCTGCCTGACAACCGCGCATGGGAGATGGTCTCCCCACCGAACAAGGCAAGGCGCGCCGGTCGAAGCGCTCACCAGGGAAGGCGGGCTCATCCTCGCCTCCGAAGACGGCAGCAGGCTGACCTACGTCGTAAACGGCGCGCTCGGCGAAAAGTGCAGGGCAACCGCAGCCCTGAAATGCAGCAGGTGATCGCGACCCGGGGGCCCGACGGATGGAGCTCGCAGGACATCGCCACTCCTAGCAGCCAAGCAAAGGGTCTGGCCCGGGAAACGCGCCCGAGTACCAGTTCTTCACACCCGACCTGTCGCTGGGGCTGGCTGAACCGTGGGGCCCGAGTGCGCGAACCGCCGCTGTGCCCGGGGTCACCCAAGCGACGATCTATCTGCGCGACAACGCAAGCGGGACGTTCTCGCCACTGGTGAGCGAGGCGGAACGTGCGGCCGGCACGCATTTCGGCGGCAGAAATACACTTCCTTACCGCGACGCCCGATCTCAGCCATGTGGTGATCGGCTCCACGATCCCGCTGACAGGGGCGGGTTCGGGCCAGGGGCTGTATGAGTGGTCGGATGGCCAGTTGCGGTTCGTGAGCGTGCTGCCGGATGGGACGCCGGGACCCGAAGCGGAACTCGGCTACTTCGACGGGCTCGCGAACGCAATCTCCGATGACGGCTCGCGGGTGATCTGGACGAAGACAGAAGAAAACTCCGCAAGGGGCCATCTCTATCTGCGCGACATCGAAAGGGACGAAACGGTGCAGCTGGACGCTGCGCAGGGTTCAGCAGAACCGAGCGGTGTTGGCGGCGCCCAGTTCCAAGGCGCGAGCAGCGACGGCTCGCGCGTGTTCTTCACCGACAAGCAGAAGCTGACCGCCGACTCCACGGCACAGGCCACTGTCCCTGGAAAGCCCGACCTCTATGAGTGCGACATCACCGAAGTAGCGGGCAAACTGACCTGTCAACTCAAGGACCTGACCGTCGACCAAAACGAAAGCGAGCACGCAGCCGTGCAGGGCTTCGTCTTCGGTGCAAGCAAGGATGCCACCAGCGTCTACTTCGCCGCCCAGGGAGTCCTTGCTTCAAACGAAAACGGGAACGGCGAAACCGCCACGCCGGCCAAGAACAACCTCTATCTTCTGCAGTTCGACGGATCGCATGGGCGACGACCTTCATCGCGACGCTCTCGAGCGAAGACAGTGCAGAGTGGGAAGGCAACAAGGTGGCAGACAGCGCGTTCCTCACAGCCCGTACTTCGCCCAACGGCCGTTACCTGTCGTTCATGTCTGCCGCGAGCCCGACAGGCTATGACAACGTCGACGCAAACCCCCAGGCCAAAGGAGCGCGTGATGAGGAGGTCTATCTCTATGACTCAGCGAGCTCTAGTCTGCGCTGTGTCTCCTGCAACCCGAGCGGCGCACGACCCATGGGCGTCCTAGACCAAAACGAATCTTCCGAAGGCGTCGGGCTGCTGACAGACAGACGCAAGACATGGCTGGGCCACTATCTCGCGGGCAACATCCCCGGCTGGACCGCCCAAAGCCTAGTGAGTGCTCTGTTCCAATCGCGCTATCTCTCAGACGGGGGAAGGCTGTACTTCAACAGCCCCGATGCACTTGTTCCAGCAGCCATCGACCACAAAGAGAACGTCTACCAATTCGAGCCCTCGGGCATAGGCAGCTGCGTAAGCTCCTCCGGAGGCTGCGTGGCGCTGATCTCTTCGGGAGGCTCAGACAAGGAATCGGCCTTCATCGAAGCCTCGCCGAGCGGCGACAACGTGTTCTTCGTCACCGAGGCCCAGCTACTACCCCAGGACACCGACACTGCCTTCGACATCTATGACGCGCGCACCTGCACCGAAGCTTCTCCCTGCCTAACGGTCCCACAGCCCCCAGCGCCAGGCTGCAGCGAAGCCGAGACCTGTCGCCCAGCCCAACCACCACAGCAAATCCCAGGCGGACCCTCGGGCACGGCGACCTTTTCCGGCCCAGGCAACGTGATCGCGCCAGCCACTGCCAAACAGCAAGTCAAAGACGTCAAGGCGAACACTAAAGCTAAACCGCAGACCCGCGCCCAAAAGCTCGCCAAGGCGCTGAAGATCTGCAAGAAACAGCATCCACGAAAAAAGCGCGACGCCTGTGAAGCGCATGCGCGAAAGCTGTACGGGGCAACAGGTAAGAAGTCTCACAAGACCAACACGCACTTTGAGGTTAAGAAGACCAGGCAGGCACGCTTGAGCGGGAGAGGGAGACGATGAGCTTGCAAGGACGTCGAGCCAGGATGTCGGTCGCTACAGTACCAGCATTCGTGCGGCGCATCTCCCTGATGGCCTCGATCGTCAGCCTAGCGCTCACGGTGGCGGCTACCTTGCCCGCGCCCGTGTCAGCCGCAGCTCCATGGTGGGCGATCTACTCAGAAACCGCGCCGACGAACCTCTCGCCGGGCGACGAAGGCCAACTGTATATCGTGGTGAGCAACTTCGGCGATGCTCCGATCAACGGCTCAAACGAACCGGTGACGATAACAGACGAACTCCCGTCTGGGCTGACTGCTACGGAAATGCCGGGTACGAACAAGAATGGCGTCTCGGTGGAATGCTCGGTCACTACGCTGAGCTGTGTATACAAAGGGATCCTCAACCCATACGAACAACTCGCGATCCCGATCAAAGTTAAGGTTGAAGAGCCCCCAGGGACGGCGAGCACGCTATCTCACCAAGCGAGCGTCGAAGGCGGCGGAGCGTCCAGGTGTCACGGACACTCCAGTTCCCGTCAGCGGCCAGCCTGCGGGGTTCGGCGTCGCCGGCTATCGAAATGTCGCCATTCAACGAGGACGGCACGCCGGCCACACAGGCTGGCGCACACCCGTTCCAGCTCACAACAACGCTCGCCTTGAACCAGACTGCGCGGCAGTCGGCTTTCCGGTGCAGTTGCCGAAGGATCTCGGATTCCACCTGCCGCCTGGGCTGGTCGGCAACCCGAACGCGGCCGCGCAGTGCACGATGGCCGACTTCTTCGCACTGGTCCTGGAAACGAATCTGTGCCCTCCGGGCTCGGTCGTCGGGAGTCGCGACAGTTATCGTCCACGAACCGCTCGTCGCGAAAGTCGTCACCGAAACCGTCCCTGTCTTCAATCTGGTGCCCTCACAGGGCGAGCCTGCGCGGTTCGGGCTCGAGGTGATCGGCAAGGTGCCGGTCGTGATCGACACTTCCGTGCGGTCGGGCAAGGACTATGGGGTGGACGTGAGCGTCAAGGACGCCACTCAGACCGCGGGGTTCTCTACAGCCAAGTCACGTTCTGGGGCGTGCCGGGCGATCCGCGGCACAACAGCGCCAGGGGCTGGGAATGCGTGGCTGGCGGAGCTTTTCTCCGGCCAGGTCAAAAAGCCATGTCCTGCAACGAGCAAAGTGCCTGAAGAACCTTCTTGACGTTGCCGGGCTCGTGTGCCGCGAACCCGCTAGACGGAACCTGTTGCGTCCTCGTAGCAGCGGACTCTTGGGCGCAAGCCCGGGACGTTTCTGGGCGCGGAATATGCGTGGATGACCCAGGCGGGCAGCGTCTGGGCTTCGCGGGCTGCGGCCAGCTCCCGTTCGGTCCGTCGATCGATGTGACGCCGGAAGTGCAGTCGGCGAGCACGCCGACGGGGTTGAGTGTGGATGTGAGGGTGCCGCAGGCGTCGACGCTTGATGCGGGCGGGCTTGCGGAGGCGGATGTGCGGGACACGACGGTCACGTTGCCGCAGGGTGTAGAGCTCTGGCCCGTCGGCCGCGAACGGCCTCGAGGGTGCTCGGAGCGGAGATCGGGTTCACGGGCTTTAACCAGGCCACCCAGACCAACGAGTTCGACACGGCTGATCGCTGCGTGTCCGGACGGGTCGAAGGTTGGGACGGTGCAGGATCAAAACCCCACTCTTGAGCCACGAACTGGAAGGCGAGGTGTATCTGGCGTCGCCGGCGCCGAACGGTGAAGCGGGCCGCAATCCGTTCGGATCGCTGGTGGCGTTGTATCTGGTCGCCGAAGACCCCGTGTCGGGGGTGCGGGTGAAGCTCGCCGGGGAAGGCCAGATCGATGAAGGCACGCTGCGGGTGTCAACGACGTTTCGTAACGCGCCGCAGGTGCCCTTCGAAGACCTGAAGCTGGATCTGTTCGGCGGGCCGAGGGCGTCGGTGACGACACCGGCGTTGTGCGGTGCCTATGCCACTGACGCGGTGTTCACTCCGTGGTCGGGGACCGGACCGTTGGCTGTTAGCGCCCCCGGGGAAGATTTCCAGGTCAGCTCGGGTGTCGGCGGCTCGGGCTGCCCGGCAGGGGTGCCGTTCGCGCCGGGGTTCGTGCGCGGGCGCCAATGATATGGCCGGGGCGTTCACGAGCTTTGACCTGGAACTCGCGCGAGCCGATGGTGACCAGGCGCTGCGGGGCCTGACGATGCATCTGCCGGCGAGGGGTCGCGGCGATGCTGTCCTCCGTGCAACTGTGCTCGGATGCACAGGCCGCGGCGAGCGCCTGCCCGGCCGGCAGCGAAGTGGGGCATGCGATCGCGATCGCGGGGCTGGGACCGGAACCCTACGTGCAGGAAGGTGGCAGGGTGTTCATCACCGGCCCCTATGGCGGTGCGCCGTTCGGGCTTGAGATCGTGACGCCCGCGAAAGCGGGCCCGTTTGACCTGGGGACCGTCACGGTGCGCTCGAAGCTTCAGATCGACCCATACGACGCGTCGGTGACGATCGAATCTGACCCGTTGCCCACGCAACTGCGTGGCATCCCGTTGCAGCTCAAGCGGGTGCTGGTCTCGGTGGATCGGCCGAACTTCGAGTTCAACCCGACCAACTGCAACGCCGATCGCAGATCACGGGAACGCTGACCGGCGATCAGGGAGCCAGCGCTAACGTCGCCTAGCCCTTCCAGGTCGGGGGCTGTCAGAACCTGGCGTTCCACCCCTCCTTCACCGCCGCGACGAAGGGCCGCAACAGCAAAGCCAATGGTGCCGGGCTGACCGTCAAGGTCGGCTCGACTCCGGGGCAGGCGAACATCGGCAAAGCCCAGGTGATCCTGCCCTCGACGCTGCCCTCCAGGCTCACGACGATCCAGAAAGCGTGCGTGGACAGGGTCTTCGATGCGAACCCCGCTGCCTGTCCCGAAGGCTCCCTCGTGGGCTCGGCGACCGTGCACACCCCGGTGCTCAGGAGCCTCTGACGCGGACCTGCCTACCTGGTCTCCCACGGCGGTGCGGCGTTCCCGGACCTCGAGTTCGTGCTGCAGGGCGAAGGCATCACGCTCATCCTGGACGGGCAGACAGCGATCCGCAAAGGCATCACCTCCAGCACCTTCAACAGCGTCCCCGACGCCCCTGTCAGCATCTTTGAAACGGTGCTGCCGCAGGGCCGCACTCGGCGCTGACGACGAATCTGCCGCCGAAGGCCAACTACAGCCTATGCGGCACAAGCCTGAAGATGCCGACGACGCTCACCGGCCAGAACGGCGCGGTGCTCACACAGGAAACGAAGGTCGCCGTCGAAGGCTGCGGCCGGTCAGGGCGGTGCAGAAGAAGAAGCTCTCTCGCGCGCAGAAGCTCAAGAACGCCTGAAGGCGTGCCGCAACAAATACAAGCACTCAAAGCCCAAGCGCCAGAAGTGCGAACGCACAGCCCGCAAGCAGTTCGGACACTAAGAAGAGGCACGGCAAGAAGACGGCGCGCTCGCCTGCCGGTGCTCCGCACGCAGGCCGCTAGGTGGGGTCTAATGGTCGCAGCGAGCGACATCCGAACTAGCGGCCGACCGGTTGTGCCAGGCACTCTCTTCTAAGACTTCGGTCACCCGTTTCCCGACCGGTGCGCGTTGAGGACCTCGGCACGGATTCCCTCTCCGTACAAGCCGAGGCACGACCCACAGACCAAGCGTGGCCCCCGAACCCGTCGGGGGCCACGCCATTCGGCGGCTGATCACAGTCCGCATACGCGACCGCAAACTACGCCTCGTTTCCGACCGAGACGCGGGATTCAGAACTTGCCTCACGAACAGCAGCGGATTAGGATGCGACGATCGGCAGTTAAGTACGCTACGACCTGGGTGTCGACACCACACAGCCAGCGTCGGATCGGGACCGCCGCGCGGCTTTGGTTGCGCACGTGCTCGCCCGCGGGGTCCGCAAGAAGGAGCTCGTCGCGGCCGACGCCCTTCGGATTTATCAGGCACGAGCTAAGGCGGCGAAACACAAATCGAAAGCAGGCCATAGCGATCCGCTCGCTCGACGCCCAGCGAGTGATTGATCAGACGGTGCGTGCAGTGTGCCTAAGAATGACTCGCCGGACGCACTACATGCAGATCACGTGTATCCGCTCAGTGAGGTCGATCTCTACGCCAACGGGAGCGTGGAGCAATGGTCGGCGTGCCTTGCGCGATTGCGGACGGTGGTCTGCGTTACGGCAAGGGAGAACTATCGCCCGAGGCGATGAGCGGATGGGGGTAAGGGCCGTTGAAGACGCGCAAGCGGGCGTGAAGTTCAAGAGGGGCGTGCTGGACAGGTCAGGCGCGTCATGAGCCCAGCGATCGCATCGAGACGTGCTCGGCCTGAGAGCGGGCAGGGTGGTTGGCCGAGCGTTCGCCGGGGGCGAGCGAGGCTGCGCGAGCGTGCGTACCGTTTGGGCGCTCAGGGTAGCCCGTTTTCGGCCACGATGGGTCCCTGACGCTAGGCCCGGATCGGTTGTGGGGGATCGGCGGGATCAAAGCGACAAATCGCGCTCTACTAAGCCAAAAGTTGGCGGGGTACCCGCCGTTTCCGCTAGACGGGGGTAACCGTCGTCGGCGAGGACCTGGACGGCCGTCTCGATGAGCCGCTCGAGCAGCGCCTGAGAATCGGCTTCAGAGCTGGACTTAGCTGGCCCGACGTTTGTCGTGTTGGTGGCACGAGAGCGGCGAAGTGCGCTCCTGCGCGGCGTTCCGCTATCCACAGTTACCTCTCCCATTCCCTCAATCATCCCTCACTCCGTCCCTGTTGCTGCTGCTTCACGACCCTGCTTCCCGTACTGCCGCGACGTGAACCTGGAGGCTCTTTGTCGCCTGTCTTTCCCAAAGACGACTGCAAACTGCGTGGGAAGAATGACACCAGATCAGTCACGTCTTGTCAAGTGGAATTCGATGGCGCAGGCGTAAAAAGCCAGGTAACCCCCGTCTAGCGGAAACAGTGGTCACTCGCTGCGGCATCAGGCAAAGCGAATTTACTGAACTTTTCACCACCGAGCAGGACTGTATTCTGGCGGCCTTCGAGATGGGCCTCGAGCGCATCTCGATCACGGTCGATGAGGCGGCTGGACGCGAGCCTGGGTCCTGGCTCGATCGCTTGCGCGCGGGCGTCGTGGGGTTCCTTGGATTCCTGGACGACGAGCCAGCGTGGGGACGTCTGCTGATCTGCGAGCCACCGTTTGCCGATGGCGCGCTGGCTCTGCGTTGCTCGGCGAGGGTGCTTGGAGTGCTGACGAGCCTGTTGGATGACGGTACGCCACAGGCCATCGGTGAGTTCATGCCTGAGCCGCAACTGACCAGTGAGCTTGCGGTTGGCGGCGCGGTGTCAGTGATCCGCACTCGGATGCAAAACAACCAGGCCGGAAGGCTGGTGGAGCTCGCGCCGCAGCTGATGTCTTTCATCGTCCGCCCGTACCTGGGGCAGGCCGCGGCGAGTGGAGAGCTCGCCGGCCGGCGTGAGCCGGCCGGCCCGTCCTCATCGGAGACGGTAGAGCTTCCACTGCGTCTACCGCACCGCACAACGCTGGTGTTGCGTGCGATCGCGCACTCGCCCCGCTCGAGTAACCGTCGGGTGGCGGAGCTGGCGGGACTGTCCGATGAGGGGCAGACTTCAAAGCTGCTAGGTCGGCTGCGTGACCGTGGCCTGATCGAGAATGTTGGTCTCGGTCACGCGTGGGGAGAACCGAACGAATGGCTGCTCACCGCATACGGGCTGCACGTAGTCGCGCGCATTGGCCGCGCGTCGATAGCGGGCGCACCGATGTACCGGGCGCGCCAAGCGAGGAGATCGACGTGACCTACGCTCGGCGGCTTCGTCGCGCCTCATATGACATGCGAGGCACCTCAAACATTTGTGATTGTGGCTCTGCGAGGGGGCTCGTGGCCCCGCGCGCCGAGGACAAGCGTGCATCCGCGCTGGCTCTAATAGCTGGTGGCGGTGCGCCGAAGCAACGGCTGCCTAAGAGCAACGATGCTCGAGAGCCGGCCGACTATCACCGAGAGGAAAAGGAGTAGTGGACAAAGTGAGACATGTAAGGATGCTAGGCCTCTGCCTCGTCGCCGTGCTGGCGCTCGCCGCCGTCGCTGCGTCGGGCGCGTCGGGGCTGGAATGGGGCAAGTGTGAAGCAAAAGCGGGCGGTAACTACACCGAAGCCAACTGTAAAACAAAGGCGAAACCAAAAGGCACCGGTGGCTTCGAATGGCTCAAAGCTAGCCAGGTAGCCTCCAAAAGAGTAGCGGAAGGCAAATCAGCCGGTGTTCCGTTCAAAGGTGAAAGTGTCGGATCCGAGCCTATTTTGACCACAGACTTCTTCGTTTGTCGCCCGGCGGAAGAATCGCGTATATCGAGGAAAAAGTGTGCAGAAAAAGGAGAACATACCGAAGGAGGCGAACAGGAAAGCGCTCTCTTTGTCTCGTGCGATAAGGAGACTGCCACCGGTGAAACGGTAGCCAAAAGTAATGTGGAAGACGTTAACGTTACGTTCACAGGCTGCTTGCTCTTGGGCTCGGCACCGTGCACTGGCGCCGGTTTGAAAGAAGGAGAAGTCAAGACGAGCACTCTGAAGGGCAAGCTCGGATGGATCAAGAAATCCGCGAAGGAAGTGGGAGTGGTCCTCGAACCAGCGAAAAAACATGCACCGTTCGCCGTATTTAACTGTGCGGAACTCATCACCACGGTGGGCGTGGGTAATGCAAAAGAAGGCGCTTTCTATGAACCGGAAAGCCACGGTGGTTATGATGAGATCATCTCGCCGGTCACGCCGGTCAATGAAATGACCAGCAAATTGACACAGACATACACCGAAAACGGCAAACTGGAAAACGTGCCGAACAAATTCGAAGGTAAGCATCGGTCGTCGCTCGAAGATGTCATCGAACCCGAGCCCGAACCAGGGTTTGGATCTCTCTGGCAGGCGGCTGCTGAGGAACTCACTAACGTGAATACCTCAGAAGAACCGGGAGAGATCAAGGCGTAGGTACGCCTGTTGACGCAAATCAGGTCCGTGCGTGGGGTCACCGGGTGGCCCCACGCACATCGCGCGAGTCGAGGCGCGAAGACCTCTACAGAGAGATCCTATGAGAGAGCAGCGGACAGGGGCCTTGAGGAAAGTGACCAACCAACATGGGTCGCGCTCGAGTGGGCGTGGCTGGTGTCGGACGCTGGCGTTCTCGCTATGGTTGGCGTTCATAGGCTTGTGGCTCTGTGTGGGTACGGCGTTGGCGTCGACGGGCCACAAGTTCCTCTCGAACCTGTCAGAAGCGCCGCCCGGCACGAGACTGCTCGAACCGGGCTCGGTGACCGTGGATCGCTCCACGGGACAAGTGTTCGTAGGGGATGCGTTCGCCGGCTATGTCGATGTTTTCAGCGCCTCGGGGGCATACGAGACGCGGCTCGGCGGGGGCGCGATCGAGCCTGTGGGTATCGCGGTGGATGAATCGGACGGGGACGTGTATGTGGCTGAATCGTTTAAGGCGGCTGTCTTGGCCTATGAGCCTGACGGCAAGGGCGGCTACAGTCTGATTGGGGAATGGCTCGGCGCAAGCACCCCTGGCAAGGAATTCGGGGAGGTGAGGGGCTTGGCCGTGGATAACTCGAACGGTCCCTCGGCCGGGGATCTCTACGTCGTGGAGGCGAACGGCGTGGGCGTCGAAGGCGGCGTCGTGGACGTCTTCAAACCGAGGCCCAACCCAACAAATCCTGAAGAAGGCGGCGGCGAAGAAGGCGAGTTCTTGGGACGCCTCTCAGGGCCGAAGCTCCAAGAACCAAATGCCGTGGCGGTGAGCACGGGTACGGGCAGGGTGCTGGTGGCCGACAGCGTGAAGGGAGTGATCTATGCGTACAGTCCTTCTGGGGTCTATGAAGAAAAACTGACCGGTAAGACTTCCCCGAACGGGACGTTCAAGGGTAAAGGAGAAGAGGATAACGTCGCTGGCATAGCGGTCGATGCGGGTACGGGCGACATTTACGTCGCAGAAGCAGAACGCCATGCGGTGTCGCAGTACAGTTCGGGCGGCGAATGGGATGGCTGGATGACAAATACGCTCTCAGGTGTGCTGGGTGAACCACGGGGGGTCGCCCTCACCGCCACAGGCGAAGTCTACGTGGCGGATGCGGGCTTTGCCCTGGTGGATCGCTTCGGCCCAGGTGTGGTGGTCCCGGACGTGGAAACGGGCAAGGTCGCCAAATCCGATCTCACACGTGCAACGGCGCTTCTCCCCGGCACGGTCAACGGGGAGGGCAAACCCGCTGAATACCGCTTCGAGTACGGTGAAACCGAAGCATTGGGCTCGGAGACGACAACCCAGAGTGCGGGTGTCGGCGAACAGGCGGTCTCGATCATGATCGAAGGGTTGCAGGCAGGGCATACGTATTACTACCGGATCGTTGGTGAAGAGGAAGATGTCGCCAACTACGGCTTGATCCGTGAGTTCGAAACGCCGCCGGCGGTGGAAGCGCTTGCCACGGGTCCGGTCAAGAATCTGGTGCCGGAAAGCGTAACGCTGACAGGGCTGCTCAAGCGTGGTGGCCTTGCCACGCATTACTACTTCCAGTACGGCACGAGCGAAGCCTACGGCAGACAGAGCCCCGAGCCGCCCGGCGAAGTGCCGTCGGCCAAAGAGGAAAAGGAAGAAAAGGAAGAAAGGACACTCGAAACGAGCATCACGAGCCTTTCGCCGAACACCCTCTACCACTATCGTTTCGTCGCCGAGAACATCTACGGCCCGACCTATGGTGAGGATAAGACCTTCACGACCTCGGGTCCGCCGAGGATCACCGATGAACCAACGACGGGGATCGGCCAGGAAGAAGCCACGATCCACGCGAAGATCAACCCTGATCAGATCGCGACGACCTACCATTTCGAATACGGCGAGACGACCGCGTATGGGACCGAAGTGCCTGGGGCGAGTATCGGCTTCGGCGCCCCGGTAGCCGTCTCGGCGGTGCTGTTGGATCTGAACGTGGGCACGACCTACCACTTCCGCGTGATCGCCGAAAACGAAGCCGGCACGACGACCGGCCCCGATCAGATCTTCACGACCGTTCCCCCGGCCCCGGTCGATGCAAGCTACGCGACCGGGGTCAGCTCACGCGAAGCGACGCTGCACACTCTGATCAACCCGCTGGGCCATGACACCGTCTACTACTTCCAATACGGCCCGCAGAGCTGCCAGACAGACCCGGCCGGCTGTACCAACATCCCCGTGCCGCCGAAGTACATCGGCGCGGGCAACGAAGACGTCGCGGGCGAAGTCCAGCTGAGCGGACTGGCACCGGACACGACCTACCACTACCGCGTCCTTGACTCCAACTCGCTGGGAGCGACCGAAGGTCCCGAGCACACGTTCACGACCCAGGAAGAGGGCGCCTTCGCTTTGCCTGACGGGCGTGCGTGGGAGATGGTCTCCCCGCCAGACAAGCGGGGCGCACCGGTTGAAGCGCTGACCCGCGAAGGCGGCTTGATAATCGCCGCTGAAGACGGCGACAC
Source organism: uncultured Solirubrobacterales bacterium (assembly GCA_963696615.1). Lineage (GTDB taxonomy): Bacteria > Actinomycetota > Thermoleophilia > Solirubrobacterales > Solirubrobacteraceae > Palsa-744. Next base: position 47,690 of record CAVOKU010000001.1, read on the forward strand.
GCTGACCTATGTCGTCGACGGCGCGCTCGGCGAAGAAGCCCAGGGCAACCGCAGCCCGGAATGGCAGCAGGTTCTCGCGGGGAGGACGGCGAACGGTTGGAGCTCGCAGGACATCGCCACTCCGAACAGCCAAGCCAAGGGCGTAACGGCTGGCCTAGCGCCCGAGTACCAGTTCTTCACGTCCGATCTGTCGACCGCGCTGGTTGAACCCGCGGAGCTTGGAGGGAGCGCGGAACCGCCGCTTGTGTCTGGTGTCACGCAGGCCACGATCTACCTGCGCGACAATGCGACCGGCACGTTCCTGGCACTCGTGAGCGAAGCGAACACGGCGCCGGGCACCCGCTTCGGCGGCCATGTCCATTTCGTATCCGCGACACCGGATCTCAGCCACGTCGTGATCCAATCGAGCGTCGCATTGACCGGCGGCGGCTCTGCTCCTGGCCTGTATGAGTGGTCCGCCGGCCAGCTTCGGTTCGTGAGCCTGCTTCCAGGCAGGAAGGCGGCGTCTGAACCGGAACTCGGCTTCGTCGGCCGCGTGCTCACACACACAATCTCCGACGACGGCTCGCGGATCATCTGGACCACTCCCGGAGGCGCCGTGGAAGCGAAGCGCGGCCACCTGTACATGCGCGACACGGGCAGAGGCGAAACGATCCAGCTCGACGCTGCGAAGGGCGTCGTCGAACCCGAAAATAGCTCAGCGCAGTTCCAGGCAGCCAGCAGGGACGGGTCGAGGATCTTCTTCACAGACAAGCAGCGGCTGACGGTTGACTCCACGGCGGAACCAGGCCAGGGAAACGGCAAGCCCGACCTGTACGAGTGTGAGATCGCAGAAGTCGCCGACAAGCTGACGTGTAACCTCGAGGATCTCACGGTCGATCACAACGACGGCGAGCACGCCTCGGTGCAGGGTCTTCTGTTCGGCACGAGTGAAGACAGCTCGAGCATCTATCTGATAGCTCAGGGTGTACTTGCCGCAAATGAAAACGGCAACGACGAAAAGGCCGAAGCCACAAAGAATAACCTGTACGAGCTCCATTTCGACGGCGTGCAGTGGACAACGACGTTCGTCGCGGCCCTCTCTAGCGAAGACGGTGCCGAGTGGGAAGGCGCCGCCGGTCTCGGGAATAGAGCGCTCTTGCCCGTACGAGTATCACCGAACGGGCGCTACCTCGCCTTCATGTCGGCGGCCAGCCTCACCGGCTATGACAACCACGACGCCAGTCCGGAAGCAAAAGGGGCGCGCGACGAGGAGGTCTACCTGTATGACTCCGCCGCCGGAAGCCTGCGCTGCGTCTCATGCAACCCGAGCGGCGCGCGACCAGACGGGGTGCTTGATGCGAACGAATCCGGCGAAGGCCTGGGGCTTCTCGTCGATCGGCACCAGGTCTGGGTGGGTCACTGGCTCGCGGGCAGCGTTCCTGGCTGGACCGCGCAGAACATAAAGAGCGCGCTGTTCCAGTCGCGCTATCTCTCAGACGAAGGTCGCCTGTACTTCGACAGCCCCGACCATCTCGTACCGGCGGCCACGAACGGCAAAGAGGATGTCTATGAGTACGAGCCCTCAGGGGTCGGTAGCTGCCAGAGCCCCTCAGGGGGCTGCGTAGCCCTGATATCTGGCGGCGGCTCCGATCGCGAATCGGCGTTCATCGAAGCCACGCCGACCGGCAGCGACGCGTTCTTCGTGACCGACGGCCAGCTGCTCCCCCAGGACACCGACACCGCGTTCGATATCTATGACGCACGGGAATGCACGCAGGTCTCGCCGTGCCTGACGCCGCCTGAACCCCCGTCGCCTGGCTGCAGCGACACGGAAACCTGCCGGCCCGCGCTCCCGGCCCAGCAGACCCCAGCCGGACCCGCGGGCACCGCAGTCTTCTCGGGTTCCGGAAACGTTGTGTCGCAGCGCCCGTCTGCCAAGCAGGAAAGCCAAGCGTCAAAGAGGGCCTCCAAGCCGCTCACTCGGGCGCAGAAGCTCGCGGCAGCCCTGAGGAGCTGTCGCAAACGGCACGTGCACGCGACGCGCAAGCGCAGGGCCTGTGAACGTAACGCGAGAAAGCTCTTCGGCAACAAACACGAGAACAAGAAGAGCGCACAGAGCAGGTCCAAGGCGAGAACGACGAGCCGAGGATGAGCGGGAGATGACGCTGCGATCGAGCATACGACAGGTGGCGCTCGCTGCGCTCGTGAGCGTTGGGGTGCTGGCATTTGCGACCACGCCTGCGTTCGCCCAGGCGCCTTGGTGGGGTATCAGCTCGGAAACCGTGCCCACGGATCTCCCACCTGGCGGTGAAGGCCAGCTGCTTGTCCTGGTGAGCAATCTCGGCGACGCACCGATCGACGGCAGCAAAGAACCGGTGGTGATCGCCAACAAGCTCCCGCCCGGGCTGAATGTCACGGAAATCAGGGGCCAGCTCTGGAACCATGTTCAGGTCGAATGTTCGCTTTCCACACTTAAGTGCTCGTTCAAAGGCCTCCTCTACCCGTATGAACGGGTCGCGGTTACGATGAAGGTAAAGGCCGAAGAGCCGCCGGGAACGGTGATCTCGCTGCCCGTCGAAGCGAGCGTGGAAGGCGGCGGTGCACCGAAAGTCGCAAAAGCGCTTCAGGTCCCTATCAGCCCCACACCCGACGGGTTCGGCGTGGCAGACTACGAACTCGGGCCGTTCAACGAGGACGGCACGCCAGCAACGCAGGCTGGATCGCACCCCTTCCAGCTCACCACCACCCTCGTGCTCAACCAGAACCCGGAACCCCGGTTCCCGGTGGAGCTGCCGAAGGATCTCAGCTTTCATCTGCCGCCCGGCCTCGTCGGCGACCCGAACGCCGCGAGCAAGTGCACGATGGCGAACTTCTTCGCGTTTCTCGAAGAAACGAACCTCTGCTCTCCGAGCTCGGCGGTGGGAGTCGCGACGGTGACCGCGGATGAACCCAAGGTCGCCAAAGTCATCAGCAAAACGGTTCCGGTCTTTAATCTTGTGCCCTCGCAGGGTGAGCCGGCCAGGTTCGGTTTCGAGGTGCTCGGCAAGATCCCGATCGTGATCGACACCTCCGTGCGTTCAGGACGCGACTATGGTGTCGACGTGAACGTGGAAGATGCCACCGAGACGGCGGGCCTGCTGAGCAGCCAGGTGACGTTTTGGGGCGTTCCGGGCGATCCGCGACACAACAACGCTCGAGGCTGGGAATGTGTGGCGGGCGGGACATTCTCAAACCAGACCAAAAAGACCTGCCCCGCCACGGGCGGACTAAGCGAAGAACCGTTCCTGACCCTGCCGAGCTCCTGTGCTGCCAGTCCACAGGTCGAACCGATCGTCTTTGCGTTGGAAGCAGATTCCTGGGCACATGCGGGGACGTTTCTAGGCGCCGAATACGCCTGGATCAGCGGAGATGGCCAGCTTCTGGGCTTTGAAGGCTGCGACCAGCTGCCCTTCAGCCCGAGTATCGATGTGACGCCCGAACAGCATTCGGCCAGTACTCCGACTGGTCTGAGCGTGGACGTGAAGGTGCCGCAACAGACGACGCTTGAAGCGGGCAAGCTGGCTGAGGCGGATGTTCGGGATACGACGGTGACGTTGCCGCAGGGTGTAGAGCTGAGCCCGTCTGCGGCGAACGGCCTGGAAGCGTGTTCTGAGGCGCAGGTCGGGTTCACGGGCTTCAATCCCGCCTCGCAGACCAATGAATTCAACACGGCCGCAGCGGGGTGTCCAGATGGGTCAAAGGTCGGGACGGTGCGGATCAAGACGCCGCTGCTCAGCCACGAACTCGAAGGGGCGGTGTACCTCGCATCTCCCGCTCCGAGCGGGGAAGCGGGAGAGAACCCGTTCAACTCGCTCGTCGCGCTGTACCTGGTGGCCGAAGACCCCGTCTCGGGCGTGCTTGTGAAGCTCGCCGGCGAAGGCCAGCTCGACGAAGGTACCCTCCGGATAGCGACGACGTTCAGAAACGCGCCCCAGGTCCCCTTCGAAGACCTCAAGCTTGATCTGTTCGGCGGGCCGCGGGCGTCGGTGACGACGCCCCGGGCTGTGTGGCTCCTATGCCACAGATGCCGTGTTCACGCCGTGGTCTGGCACGGGCCTGCGGTGAGCGTGCTCGCCCCAGGGGAAGACTTCCTCGTCAGCTCGGGTGTCGGCGGCTCGGCCTGTCCGGGTGGTGTGCCGTTCAACCCCGGGTTCAAGGCGAGCAGCCAGAGCACGCAGGCTGGAGCTTTCTCCGGCTTCAACCTGGAACTCGCGCGCCCGGACGGCGACCAGGCGCTCAAGGCCCTGTCGATGCATCTGCCATCGGGGATCGCGGCGATGCTCTCGAGCGTCACGCTCTGCTCGGATGCGCAGGCCGCGGCGAGCGCCTGCCCACCGGATAGCGAAGTGGGGCACGCGATCGCCGTCGCGGGACTTGGGCCGGAACCGTACGTCCAGGAAGGCGGCAGGGTGTTCATCACCGGCCCCTACGGCGATGCTCCGTTCGGGCTCGAGATCGTGGCACCCGCCAAAGCGGGCCCATTCGACCTGGGGACGGTGACAGTGCTCTCGAAGCTCTACATCAATCCGAGCGACGCGTCGGTGACGATCGTCTCAGACCCGCTGCCCACGCAGCTGCGCGGAATCCCGCTGCAGCTCAAGCGGGTCCTGGTCTCGGTCGACCGGCCGAACTTTGAGTTCAACCCGACGAACTGCAGCCCGATGCAGATCACCGGCACGATCACCGGCGATCAGGGCGCAAGCCAGAACGTCGCTTCGCCGTTTCAGGTGGGGGGCTGTGAAAACCTGCCCTTCCACCCCTCCTTCTCGGCTTCGACGAAGGGCCAGAACAGCAAAGCCAACGGCGCCGGCCTGACCGTCAAGGTCGGCTCCACCCCCGGCCAGGCGAACATAGGCAAAGCCATGGTCGTCCTACCCCCCACTCTCCCCTCACGGCTGACTACGATTCAGAAAGCGTGTGTGGACCACGTCTTTGAAGCCAATCCCGCGTCGTGCCCGGAAGGCTCGCTTGTAGGCTCAGCGACCGTCCGCACCCCGGTCCTGCGGAGCGCCCTAACGGGTCCGGCGTATTTGGTCTCCCACGGTGGTGCGGCGTTCCCCGACCTCGAGTTCGTGCTCCAGGGCGAAGGGATCACCCTGATCCTCGACGGGCAGACAGCGATCCGCAAAGGCATCACGTCATCCACCTTCAACAGCGTCCCCGACGCACCCGTGAGCTCCTTCGAAACGGTCCTCCCACAGGGCCCCCACTCGGCGCTCACGACGAACCTGCCGCCGAAGGCCAACTACAGCCTCTGCACCACCAAACTCACGATGCCCACCACGCTCACCGGCCAGAACGGTGCCGTGGTCACCCAGCAGACCAAGGTCGCGGTCGAAGGGTGCGGCGGCGTCAAAGCCATCACCACCAAGAAGCTCACCCGTGCGCAGAAGCTCGCCAAAGCGTTGAAGGCGTGTCGCAAGAAGTTCAAGCACTCGAAGGCCAGGCGCCAGAAGTGCGAACGCACCGCCCGCAAGCACTACCGGCCACTGAAGAAGAAGCACGCGGCCAAGAAGGCCGCGCACAAGAACAGCACCACTCGCACGAGAGGGCGTTAAGACGCCCGCGCCCGATCAGACTTCGATCGTCCTCGCCACAACAGGCGGAAGCGATCGAGAACACCTCGGCACGGATTCCCTCTCCGTATAGGCCGAGGCACGACCCACAGACCAGGCGTGGCCCCCGTACCCTCTCGGGGGCCACGCCCCAAGATGATCGCTGGCCTCTTGCGTGGTCTTGGCCGGGCCCTCAAAACACCATTGGGCAGCAGCCGCAGGATCGCTGCCCAAACCCATCCGGATCGAGCCTAATCCGGCAGCATCGGGCCATGGAGCACATGCGCCAGAACACCCAAAACGCCGGGAATCAGGCCCAAGAAGCGCGCTCGCCAGCCGCTTGCAAAGCAGGCGCTCTCCCAGCTGAGCTATGGCCCCTCGACCTCTCAATATACGCGTGCAGGCTGTGGGTCTGCGAAGGCTCACGACCCAGGAGGACCCGGATACAAGTGCACCGTAGAGCGAAGCTCCGACCAGCGGGACGTGTGGCGCTCTGTCAGGCGATCGAGGGTGAACGTGTGGCGCTGGCGACCGCACATCGTTGGTGGCATAGATATCGAGTTGCTTCTGCGCAGAAGCAACATTCATTGGCGTGGGCGGCCGATAGGTCCAGTTGCCCTCATCGCTTTGCCCAGGCTGCTTGACGCTCGCGCGCAGGAGAAGATCTGCGAGGCCCGTCGCCACAGCGGCTGGGGTCCGAGGCTCGTCGCCGGCGCGACCGGTCATCCGCACTCGACGGTCTGGAAGGTGCCGCACCGAAACGGGCTCTCACGGCGCCCCAAAGGCCCCGTGAGGCTTGCTGGCAGTAAAGATCGCCCTTGAGATCTCAGCGGTGAGGAGCGAAGCGGCGTGATCAGGGCGCTCGCGGCTCGCCTACCGGTCGTTTGATGACTTGCGTCCGCGGTCGCGGCCGAGCTCCTTGCCGAAGGCCACCTCGACCGCCTTGGTCATTGTGGGCGCAAAGCCGGCGAGGAGCGCCTCGGAGGCGAGCGGGCGCAGCTGGTCGAGCGCCGCTCGCACGGCCGGCCAGTCGGACTCGGGCCGGCCGGCGTCGTCGAATGGCTTCCAGATGAACTCCAGGAACATCTGCACGAAGATCTGCGCGATGCGGTAGGTGTTGCGTTTGAGCTGATCCGTCATGTCGAGCGCGGCCTCCAGTGGCACGCCCAGGGCGACCAGTCGCTCGCCGGCGGCCAGCAGGGTTGGGCTGGGGACTTCGTAGCAGTTCTCAGCGATCGGGATCCCGAGGCCGAGCTTCTCGACCTTGGCGAGGAGCTTCGGGGCGATGTCGCCGCCCAGGCGCTTGACTAGGTCGGCGTGCTCGACGATCTCCGGCGCCTCGGTCTCGAAGGGAGCCATCAGGGAGCGGGTGAAGCTGAGAACCTCCTCCCCCGATCCGCGAGCTTCCTCGAGCATGTGGGCGATCGCGGTGAGGTTGAACCCTTGGGCCTGCATCTCGCGGATCAGCTGCAGCCGCGCCAGGTGCTCGCCGCCGTAGTAGCCGATCCTCCCTCGTACCTCCGGTGGGGGGATCAGTCCGCGCGACTGATAGTTGCGCACGTTGCGCACTGTGAGCCCGGTCGTCTGGGCGAGCTCGTCAACCGTCAGCCGCTGCGGGGCACTCGCGCGCCGATCAGCCGTTGCTCTCCCGCGCTGCTTGTTCTGCGCTGTCGCCATCTCACAAGCCTATCTGGTTTCAATGGCGCACAGATCAATGGAACTTAAATCTATGCTACATTATTTGGTGGCACGATAGTGCGTATTGGTCTCCCATGATCAGCATCAAGGAGGCAGTGATGAACGAACGGCGTGAGCCGGGCGGCGCGGTCTCGAAGCGGGGGTCGTGGTCGACCCTGATCGCATGGGGAGTGGCGATCGCGGTGCTCACGTTGCTCGGCTCGGGCATCACCGAACGGCTGGCGCCGATGTCGCTGGAGGTGCCGGGCACGCCCTCCTCGCGGGCCGAAGCGATGCTGCGCGCAAAGTTCGGCAACACGATCCCGATCGCGATCCTGCTCAAGGGCTCGCCCGCGCAAGTCGACAGCCAGGGCCGGCGGCTGGTCTGGAAGCTGCGAGGCATCCGCCAGGTCCAGGTGCTCTCGCCCTGGGACCAAGGGAGCACGATGAGTTCGCTGCGTCCCAATCCGGGCGCCGCCTTCGTGCTCGTGAACTACATCCGGCCCGCGGGCGACGCGATGGGGGTGGTGCCGGACACCGAAGCCATCCTGACTCGCACCATCCATCCGCCGGTGCACAGCTACCTGACCGGCGTGGCGGTGATCGGACACGCGCTCCAAGAAGCCACGATGTCGGACACCGTGCAGGCCGAGATGATCGCACTGCCGGTGCTGATCCTCGTGCTGCTGCTTGTGTTCCGCTCGCCGGTCGCCGCCGCGGTGCCCCTCGCGATGGGCGCGGCGACCGTGATGGCCGGGCACGGACTGCTGTGGCTTGCCAGCTACCTGACGCCGATCAACTCGCTGGGAGTCGCGATCGCCGCGATGATGAGCCTCGCGCTCGGCGTCGACTATGCGCTGCTGATGGTCTCCCGCGTGCGCCAGGAGCTGGCTGAGGGATGGGACCACGAGGCGGCCGTGGCGATCGCATCCAAGGCCGCCGGGCGCACGATCGCCGCGGCCGGGGGTACGCTCGCGCTGACGATGCTCGCCGCCAGCGTGGTGGCAACGCCGGGCCTGCTCGGCCCGGTTGCGATCGGGGTAGTCATCTCGGGCCTTCTCAGCGTCGCCCTGGCGCTGACGGCGATGCCGGCATTGCTGCGCCTGCTCGGCCCCTCGCTAAACCGCTGGGAAATCCGGCTCCCCCGCTCCCGTCGCGAGGGGCACCGCAACGGCGTGGGCGCGCTGGCCGAACGGCTGATCGCCCACCCCGCGATCACGGTCCCGCTGATCCTCGCCGGGATGCTCGCGCTTGCGACTCCCGTCGGCGCGCTGCGGATGGGCCCACCGGACGCCTCGGAGCTGCCCGCCGCGAGCCCGGCGCGTCAGGCGGTACGGATGGTGGAACGCACGATCGGACCCGGATGGTCGGCGCCATTCGTGATCGTCGCGAGCGCTCGCGATGGCGCAATCACCACCCCGCGGCGCCTGCGGGCGCTGATGAAATGGCAGGAAGGGATCGCTCGCGCACCCGATGTCGCGGCGGTGCTCGGCCCAGCGTCGGTAGCGGGAGCGCAAGTCAAGCTCGCGCAAGCCCACGCCGCGTTCGTCTCCGCGCCCAAGCGCCTGGAAGGCGCCCAGCGCGGTGTCAAGGGCATGCGCTCGGGACTCAGCCGCGCAAGCGACGGCGTTACGGAACTGCGCAGCGGCCTCACCTCGGCCGCGAGCGGCGCAAGATCGCTCGGCGGCGGCGCGGGACGCGCTGAGACCGGCGCGCAGCGACTGGCGATCGAAACGGGCCGTGCCCACACAGGCGCCAAGCGACTGGCGATCGAAACGGGCCGTGCCCACACAGGCGCCAAGCGATTGGCAGGCGAAACAGCCCGCGCCCACGCAGGCGCAAGGCGACTCGCGAGCGAAACGGGCAATGCCGGCAATGGCGCGAAGCAGCTGCAGACGGGCCTCGCCCAGGCGGCGACCGGATCGGCCCAGCTCGCGGACGGGATCGACGAAGCCTCCTCCGGCGCCGAACGCCTGGCCAGCTCCGACCGTCAGCTCACGACCGGCGCGGGGCAGCTCGCGGAAGGAATGGACACGTTCGACAACACCGTCCATGCGGCGCTCCCGCCGATCGACCTGCTTGCACAGCAACTCTACGGCTGGGCCGGCTGGATCGCCACACTGCGAGCGTCCGACGAACAGCTGCGCGCCCGGATGAGCGAAGCGACGCGCGAATCCGAAGCGATGACCGTTGGACGCAGCGACCCCCGCTATCACGCGCTCGCGCAGGACCTCGCTGCGGTCACGCAGTTGATGGAACGCAACGGCCTCTCGCAGCTCGCCCGCATCCAGCAGCAGCTGCTGGCAGGTCTGGAAGGGCTTGCGAATCTGCCAGCAGAGCTCTCACAGCTGACCGCCGGCCTGGACCGGCTGCGCTCGGGCGCCGACCGGCTCGCCACAGGCACGAGGGAATCCGAAGAAGCCGCGCTCGCGCTGCACTCCGCCCTGCAGCGCCTGGCCACGGGCGGACACAGCCTCAACAACGGGCTCGCCGGACTGAACGGCGGAGCGGGGAAGCTCGCCGGCGGGCTCGGCAAGCTCACGAACGGCAACGCACAGCTCGCCAACGGCTTGGGCAAGCTCACGAACGGCAACGCACAGCTCGCCGGCGGGCTCGGCAAGCTCACGAACGGCAACACAAAGCTCGCCGGCGGGCTCGGCAAGCTCATCAACGGCAACACAAAGCTGGCCGGCGGGCTCGGCGGACTGGCGGCCGGCGATGCGCGGCTGGGAAGCGGGCTCTCCGCCGGTGACAGCCGCGCCGGGGCGCTAGCCGCCAGCCTCGCCCAGGCGCAAGGGCCGCTGCACACCTACGCGACGATGCTGAATGGCTACCAGAGGGACTACCGGCTGCTGCACGCCGACGCCCCAAATGCGGTCGACTCGGGCTACCTCGTGCTCACCGCGCTCGACGGGACGGTCTCGCCGATGCGCGAACAGGTCGCCCAGCTCGTCAACGTCGACGGGGGCGGTCAGGCCGCGCGCATCATGGTGGTCGCCTCGAGCCCACCCAGCTCCCCGGCGACCGCGGCTCTCAGCAGCAGACTGCAACGCAGCCTGCCCGCGCTCGCCGCGGCAACCGGCGGCAACGTCGACATCGGCCAGGGGGCGCAGTACCTGCTCGACTACAAGAACGCCAACACGGCCCGCGTCCCATGGCTGGTGCTCGCGCTGGCGATCGTCGCGATGCTCACGCTGATCGTGGTCCTGAGGGCGCTGCTGCTGCCGCTGATCGCGGTCGCGCTGAACCTGGCGACGATCGCCGTGGCGCTTGGGACGCTCGAGCTGCTCACCGAGGAGCACGTGCTCGGCGGCCCCGGTTACATAGACGCGGCGTCGGGCGCCGGCATCCTCTCGATCATGTTCGTCCTGTCGATCGACTACGAGGTCTTCCTGCTGACGCGCATGCGCGAGCAGTGGGTCGCCACCAGCGACTCCGAGGGCGCGATCCAGTACGGCCTGCGGCACACGGCGGGCGTGATCACGGGCTCCGCGGCGATCATGACCGCCGTGTTCCTCGCTTTCGCCGGAGCCGACGTCATCCCGCTGCGCCAGTTCGGGGTTGGGCTGACGATCGCGGTGGCGCTCGACGCGACGATCGTCAGGCTCGTCCTACTACCGTCGATCATGCGGGCCCTCGGCCCACGCGTGTGGTGGCTACCCGCCTGGCTGGACCGCAGGCTGCCTAACATCGAGCGCACGTCCAGCGAACTCGCCACGGCAAACGGTGGGAGGTGGTGAGGTCGGCCAGTGCCTATCTCTCGCGCAAAGGGCAAGTGTCGGGAGCCGCCGGGGAGAGCCCAGCGGATCCGAGGACTGGACTGCTGATTCCGAGGTTGCCCGGCAGACAGGGACATCGAGACCGTTTGGCAGACGCGTCAACCACGAACGGCCGTGCGTCGCGGGCACCACGGGTCGTACGGATGAAATGGACTGGTGCATGGCAACGCTGCGCCGGTGATCACGAGGCCGAAAGCGATGACGCGCCCGACGATGGCGGTGCGCCGATTCCGATCGGGTTGCGAAGACGAGGATGCCGCCCAAGGTTTGCCGCGAGGTCGGCGACGCGCCGGTCACGCTCAGTTCGCGTGATGAGATCCGTCGTCCGCGTCGGGCGCCTGAGCGACATTATCGATGGGAGCGGGCTGCCCTGCGGCGTTCAACGAGTCTGGTTGATTTGCTTGGTGTGTTGCCGCCAGCTTGCGAGCATCCTTCTTGACCTGCTTGTTGAGTCTCCGCTCGCGGAGTCTGCTTTCACGCATGAGCTTCGCCATCGTGGTCTTCTTCTTGCCGCTTGAGGCCATGTCTGTCCGTCCCTTTTTGTGGAGTTCTGGGCACGTACTCGCCCAGCGATCAAATCGACCCGAACGCGCGCGTTAGGAAGCCTCAGCGAGCGCGCCAGCGGAGAGCACGGCGACGATCCACGCGATGACCGCCACGAAGCCGACGGAGGGATGCGGTCGTGCCAGGCGCGTTACCAGGGTGCGGATCCCATCATCGTCCATTGCGCTCACTCTAGTCTCTCTGAGAGTGCGCCCCTGTGCCAGTACCCGCAGGCGACGTGTGCGTCAGCGTCACTGCGCCCGGGATGGGGGCCGCAGCGCGTACACGAGGTCGGTTGGGAACCCGTGTAGTCACTGGGAGAGTGTGCGTCGTCGGCGAGCATCCTGCCCACCCAGCCGCCGGGGTGCTCGACTGGTCGGCCGCCGACGGCGTCGTGGTCCGCCTTTCATCTGACATGGAGTGAAAAGTCAAGGTCCTGCGCGGGTTGGCGCTGAGGGGTTCGGGCGTGGGGTGGCGGGCGTCCCGGGGCAGCGACGGTGGGTCAGACTGACATTCGCGGGTTGGTGCCGCATGACTGGTGTCCGTCGGGAGCTGCCTCGGTCTAGTGTCGCGGGTTCCCGGCAGGCCGGTGCCGCATAGTTGAAGCGAGGGTTCTCCTTCTGGGAGGGACCGCCCGCCGCCCCACGCTCGAGCACGATCGTGTTCTTCAGCGAGTCCGCAGTGGCTGCTCGGTCGCGATCGCCCAGACGAACCCGGCGAGCTCGCGGGCACAGGCAACCACGATCTTCTGGTGTGGCTTGCCACGGCCGACCATCCGGCTCCACCGTCGGTGAAGTCGTTGCTGGCAGCGCCAGGCATGCTCGAGAACTTGCGGGTCCTGGTCGCGTTGGCGGCGCGAGAGCGCATAGCCCACGGTTGGTCGGCGACGGCTGTTCCAGGCGGACTCGACGAGTAGTCGTCGCGCGTGAGCTGAGCCGGCCTTCGTGATCGAGCCCTGCCTGCGCGCTCCTCCGGAGGAACGCTCGCTGGGGACCAGTCCGACGAAGCTCATGAACTGCTCGGCGGTCTTGAATCGGGTGAAGTCACCGGCCTCGGCGACGAGCCCGACCGCTGTCAGTGTGTCGATCCCGCGTATGCAGCGCAGCCGAGCGATCAGATCGCGGTGCGGGCCCTCGCCGGCGAGAAGGTCCAGCTCTGCCTCAAGCCTCTCGATCCGCCGGTCGACCTGGTCAACGGCAAACAGGTAGTCATCAAACGCCTGCTGCTGACCGGGCAGCGAGAAGGCCTGTCTGCCCAGCCAAGCGCGACGGGTGGTGCCCCAACACGCCGTCGGCATCTGGCGCTCATGGCGCAGACAGAACTTCCCGAGCCGATGACGGGCACGCATCCTGTCCAGCCGCGCGTCCTCCCTAGCGCGAACGAGATCACGCAACGCCTCGTGCTCCGGCGTCGGGATGAATATCTCTGTCAGCAGGCCGGCGGCGTGCAGGCCCGCCAGGCGCCGAGCATCGCGCTTATCGGTCTTCACACGATCTCCTGGGCGCGAAGGCACCAGCCCCGGCGCAACGATCACGCTGTCCACCCCGGCCGCGACCAGCGCACGATGCAGCCCAAACCCAGTCGGACCGGCCTCCTGACAGACCCGGGCACCCGGCCACGCTCCAACCTCTTCCACCAACTGCTCGTGGTCATAGCCGAGCGTCCGCTCGCGCACCAGCTCACCATCACGCACCGCCGCAAGCCTCACCGACGACTTGTGCACGTCCAACCCCACGACGACTGCCCTGCGATCCTCTGACACGGTCGGCGACCTCCGTATGTGGCTCGGCCAGGCTAAGCCCGGCAACCCACGCAAATGCGCAGGCCGCCGACCACCCTCACCGAGCGCCCGGACTACCCGGCCACTCCATCCTGTCTAGCGGGTCAGTGCCCGTGGCGGTGACGTCTGAGCCGATGACGTCTGAGTTTCTTCACGCGGGCGCGACCTGCGCGGGCCAGCAGGACCAGGGGGAGGATCGGCAGCTGCCAGACCGACACTCCGCGACGCGGGAGGCAACGTTTACGGTTGAACCAAACCAATCATCGCCCCTGCGCACTGCAGTGCCGGTATGCATTCCGACGCGCACGCCTAGTGCGCGGTCGCGAGCTCCGAAGTCCCCGACGATCCGCGCTGCGAGATGAAGCGCGTGTCCAGCATCGGGTACGATCAGCGCGTCGCCAACCGCCTCACCTCCTCGGCTCCGTAATCGTCCAGGAGCGCCCGCAGCTCATCGCAGAACGCGGCGGCGACCTCCGTACGCCACATGCCGGAGCCCATCATGTGCGGCTCGATCGCCGCTCCTAGCTGCTTGGACGGCGCGTTGGCCCCCGTTCCGGATCGCCGCGGCGCTCTCTCGTACATGACCCAGTGTTCGTCCAACCCAGATGTTCGGCTATCTTCACCGCATCCGTCCAGGTCATCGCGAAAGATCTGGGCGTCCTCAGCAGAGCACGCGTTCCAGATGTAAGCCATGACGAACCGTTCGATGTGCTCGTCCTTCCGGTGCACGCTGAAGGCACGGTCACTGCCGTCAGCTGGATCAGAATCATTTCCTGCTGGCTATCTAGGTCCGGGCTCATTGCCCAAGTTGGTGACGACGGTATCGGACTGGGTGTCGGCAAACGCTCTCGTAGTGCCGGCGGCGCTAGGTATGTTCGCTGTAGGTGGCCGATGTGGAATGCAATCCACTGTCGCTGCCCATGTGCCTAGAACGGCGAGCCGCGCAATCGGCCCCCGCGCGGCGATCTTTCTGGGTTCGATCTCCTGTTGAACAGGCAAGCACTCACAGACCATCGGGCAAGCACTCACAGACCACCGGCATCGAGGTGTTCGCCGACGCCAGAGCGAGCGGCTGGACGGCGCAAGTGCCGAGCTTTCGAGCGCCCTTGCGTCCGCTCGAGCCTGCTCAAAGCCTCCCTCGTAGGCTCTGCGGACTGGTGTGGGAGCGTCGGGGAAGAGGCTGCGAATTGCGCTCTACCAAGCCAAAACTTGGCTACCCACCGTATTTGCTAGACGGGGGGCACCGCCGTCGGCAAGGACCTCGACGGCCGCCTCAATGAGCCGCTCGCGCAGCGCTTGAGAATCGACGTCAGACCTGGACTCAGCGAGCTGGGCGTCTGTCGTATTCGCGGCGCGCGAACCACGAAGCGCGCTGCTGCGCGGCGTTCCACCGTCCACGGTTACCTCTCCCATTCCCTCAATCATCCCTCACCCCGTCCCTGTTGCCGCTACTAACGACCCGGCTTCCCGAACTACTGCGACGTGAGCTCGAAGGGCTCTCGCCGCCTGTCTTTCCCAAAGACCACTGCAAACTGCGTGGGAAGAATGACACCAGATCGGTCACGTCTTGTCAAGCGGGATTCGATGACGTAAGCGAAAAAAGATAGGTGACCCCTGTCTAGCAAATACGGTGGTCACTCGTTGTGGTGTAAGTGACAAGACCTTCTTTAGGGCTTTTGCCAGTGAGCAGCACTGCGTGCTCGCTGCGTTCGAGACGGGCTTGAGCGCCTACCGCGGCAATCAAGGAGGCGGCGGCCGGGCGTGAGAAGGAGTCGTGGATGGCCCGGGTCCGAGCGGGGTCGTGGCGTTCCTCGGTTTTCTCGATGACGAGCCGGCGATGGGTCGCTTGCTGATTTGCGGGCCGCCACTCAGGGATAGCGCGTTGGCACTCCGCTGGTCGGCCCGGGTGCTCGGGGTGCTGACTGGTGCTGTTGGACGACGGTGCTCCTAAGGCGATCGGAGAGTTCATGCCAGCAACCGCATCTCACGTCTGAGCTGGCGGTCGGCGGGGCTGTGTCCGTCGTTCGCACTCGGATGCGTAATAAGCAGGCGGGCCGCTATGTTGAGTTGGCTTCGCAGCTGATGTCGTTCATCGTGCGGCCGTACCTCGGGCAGGCGGCAGCCACGTGCAGAGTTGCGCGGGACACTCCGAGACGACGGAGCCGGAGCGCATCGCAGACGGTCGGCATGCGCGTCTTCAGCAACATACGACGCTCGAGTGCTGCGGGCGATAGCGCGATCCCCGCCTCCAGCAACCGTGAGATCGCTCAGCTGCGGGGCTGACAGACGAGGGCCAGACCTCGAAGCTGCTGCGACGTTTGAGGACCGGGCCTGATCGAGAATGTGGGTCTTGGGTCATGCGTGTGGCGAGCCGAACGCATGGTTGCTGACGGTTCTATGGCAGTCAGCAGCCTCGAGGATTGATCATACGCCTATGACAGGCGCTCCGGTGTACGGGCACGGGAAAGGCGGCGTGGGGCGTCACTCGGGGCTCGGCAGACCGGAGGGCCGCAGATGAGCGCGGCCTCGTTCACAGTGTGTCGGTCGGCAAGGCACTGTTTGAAATCGTCGTCGGCGCCGAGACAGTGATCGGGCACGCGCATGCACGAGCAATCGCACCGTGCGGCCTACGGGTGACGGGCGTGCGGCCGCAGGACGTCCAGCAGCAGGGCCTGGGTCGGTCGCATCGATAACCGAGAGGAAAAAGGAGTAGTGGACAAGTGAGACATGTAAGGATGCTAGGGACTCTGCCTCGTCGCGATTCTTGCGGTGGCGGCAATCGCTTCGGCGAGCGCTTCAGCGGGCGGTCCGGAATGGGGCCAGTGCTTCGAACAGACTGGCGGCAAATACTCGGACTCAAACTGCACGACAAAGGCGAAAAAAGGCGCAGGAACATACGAATGGCGCAAGGCCGCCCAAGTCGCCCACAAGAAGTTCGCGGGCGAAGGTGGCGCCGGGATTCTCTTTGACAAAGTCAGAAACTGTGAAGGCAAAGAAGGTTTCTCAGAACGCACGAAGGAATGCGAAGAACACGCGGAAGAAAACGGCGGCGAAATCTTCGTGGAATGCACGAGCGAGAATAACCACGGCGAAGCGTCGGGTAAGAACGCTGTGGCGAATGTCTCGGTGATATTCCATGGCTGTAAGGCCCTGGGGTCTATCCCATGCGCAAACACAGTGAATGAAGAAGAAATCCAGGTCAATGCCCTGAGAGGAACGCTGGGCTATATCAATAAAGCGAGCAAGGAAGTGGGCGTCGATCTAACGCCAGAAAAAAAGAAGGGCGAGTTTGCCAAATTCGACTGCGGCGGGATCCTCGGGACCGTAGTTGGAGCCGCAGGCAAAGCTGGCCCGCACGAAGGCGGGCCCGTCTATGCGGGTAAAGGCGGCGGCGACGGAATTATTTCACCGATCACACCGGTGAACGAAATGAGCTCGGCCTTCACGCAGGTTTACACGTTTAACGAAGCTCGGGAAAACATTCCGAACAAATTCGAAGGCAAGCCGTTGCAGGTGCTTGAAACCTACATCTTCATTCCAGAACAGCCAAACGTGAGCACACTTTGGTCGAAAGCCGGAGAGTCGATCACCAACGTCAATACACCGGAAGAACCAGTGGAGATCAAAGCGTAGGTCTAGCCTGACGGCTAGCTAGGTAGCAAGTGTTGCGTGGGATCGCGGAGTTTGTGTGCGATCCCACGCAACGCCACAGCGATGCAGAGAATGGCACAGGGTCAAAGGAGAGTCATGGCGCGGCTGGAGACAGGTGATAGGACAACGAGGCGCCTGCCACGACGTCGCGTGTTCGCGCGCCGTGGAGTAAGTACACTCGCCGCGTTGGTCTGCGTGGGAGTGCTTGCTGTCATCGAGCTCGGGCTGGGCGCCGAGCAGGCCGCCGCAGCGGTCGGCCATGGGTTCTTGTCGAGTCTGAGTGAAGCGCCAGTGGGGTCGCGCCTGGCCGAACCGGGTGCGGTCGCGGTGGATCACGCTTCGGGAGATGTGTTCGTCGCGGATCTGGGAGCGGAAGGTGTTGACGTGTTCGATTCTTCTGGTGCTTTCGTCGGACGGTTGGGCGAAGAAGTGGAAGCCGCGGCGATCGCGGTGGACGAAGCGAGCGGCGATGTGTTCGTAGCTGAGCCGTTTGAAGACGAGGTGTTGGTGTACCGGCCGGATGGCTCTGGCGCGTTCGCGCTGGCGGGGGAATGGTCCGGGGCTGAGAGCCCAGAAAAAGCCTTCGGCGAAGTCTTGGGTGTGGCTGTCGACAATTCGAAAGGCCCAACGGCGGGCGATGTTTATGTGGCCGATGCCAGCAACGGCGCGGTGTACTCGTTCAAACCGGCGGTCGAAGGTGAGACGGTGCAGGAAGGGGCGTTCCTGGACAGCTTGTCGGGCCCCAAGCTCGAAGAACCGAATGGCGTGGCGGTCGACCCGGCGAGCGGGCGGGTGCTTGTGGCCGATAGCGCGAAGGGCGCGATCTATACCTACAGCGCCGCAGGGAGCTTTGAAGCGAAGCTGAATGGTGCCGGGTCGCCTTACGGAAGCTTTCACGGTAAAGAAGAAGAAGAAGGCAACGTGACGGCGATCGGCGTGGAAGAAGGCTCGGGGGACATATATGTCGCGGAAGCCGAACGCCATTCGGTGTCGCAGTACTCGTCGAGCGGGCAGTGGTTGGGGTGGATCACGAACACGCCGTCCGGGGTGTTGGGCGAACCGCGCGGCGTCGCAGTGGCCAGCTCAGGGAGGGTGTACATCAGCGATGCCTCCTCTGCGCTGGTAGACGTGTTCGGGCCGGGCGTCATCGTTCCTGACGTCGTGACGAGCAAGGCATCGAAATTGGCGCGCACCACGGCGGTGCTCAACGGTACGGTCAACGGGGACGGCATAGCCGCGACCTACCGCTTCGAGTGGGGCACCAGCGAAGCGTACGGTCAGAGTACCCCGGTGCAGACCGCGGGGTCGGGCGAAGAAAAGATTGCTGCGACGCTTGGCGAACTGCATGCGGGTACGACGTACTTCTTCCGGCTTGTGGGCGAAAGCGAAAACGGTGTGAGCTACGGCATAGGCAGAGAATTCACAACTCCGCCGGCCGTCGAAGCGTTGAGCACCGGGCCGGTGCAGGCGTTGATGCCCACGAGCGTGACGTTGACCGGATCCTTGACGCCGGGCGGCTTTGACGCGCACTATTACTTCGAATGGGGCAAGACGACGGCGTATGGCACGCAAACCCCGGTGCCGCCTGGCGAGGACGCGGGATCCGGTGCGGGCGCGGTGGCGGCGGGCGTCGACCTCGCAGGCCTGACCGCGAACACCCTCTACCACTACCGGCTGGTCGGCGAAAACAGCTTTGGCACGACCGCTGGCGGTGATCAGAAGTTCACGACCTCTGGCCCGCCACGAATCACCAATGAAGCGCCTGCGGGCGTCGAACACAACGCCGCGACGATCCACGCGAAGATCAACCCCGATCAGATCGCGACCTCCTACCGGTTTGAATACGGCGAAACGACCGCTTACGGCAACGAAGCGCCGACCGGTGGCGCGAGCATCGGCTCCGGGGGCGAACCAGTCGCGGTTGCCGCGCCGCTGACCGGCCTACAGATCGGCACGGTCTACCACTACCGCGTCGTCGCGCAGAACTCCGCCGGGACCACGACGGGACCGGACCAGACGTTCGAAACGGTCCCCGCGGCACCGATCGACGCGGAGTACAGCACGGGCGTGAATGCCACCGAAGCTACGTTGAACGCGCAGATCAACCCGCTCGGACACGACACGAGCTACTACTTCCAGTACGGGCCGCAGGACTGTCAGGCAAACCCGGCCGGCTGCACCAGCATCCCGCTGCCACCAGGAACGGACATCGGTGCCGGGGAAGTCGACCAGCCCGAGAGCGTCAAGCTTACGGGCCTCAACCCCGTCAGTACCTACCACTATCGGGTGCTCGCGAGCAACATTCTCGGCACGACCGAAGGACGCGACCAGACCTTCACCACACAAACCCCGCAGGAAGTGTTCGCATTGTCCGACCACCGGGCGTGGGAGCTGGTCTCCCCGGTCAACAAGCACGGCGCGCCGATCGAAGCGCTCACCCGCGAAGGCGGCCTCATCCTCGCCTCCCAGGACGGCAACTCGATCACCTATGTCGCGAACGGCTCGATCGTCGAAGAACCGCAGGGGAACCGCAGCCCCGAACAGCAACAGGTCATCTCCACCCGCACCCCGCAAGGCTGGAGCTCACATGACATCGCCACGCCCAACACCCAGGCCGAAGGGGTGGCGGTCGGAGTAGCGCCCGAGTACCAGCTCTTCACGCCCGACCTCTCCCAGGCCGTCGTCGAACCCTGGGGTGTGTCGCCGCCGCTCTCCTCGGACGCGACGCAGAAGACTATGTACCTGAGAGACAACGTTACTGGCGGGTTCCGCGCTCTGGTGACTGACGCAAACGTGTTGGCAGGCACGCAGTTCGGTGGCAAGCTTCACTTTCTGAGTGCGACGCCAGATCTCAGTCATGTGGTGCTGCGCTCCGAAGTTCCATTGTTGGCGGCGCCAGCCAGCCACGGCCTGTACGAGTGGGCCGCCGGAACACTGAAGTTCCTGGGCCTACTGCCCGGAGGCATCCCGGCCGCGGAACCTGAACTGGGCTTTGATGGTCACGTCCTTGCTCATGCGATCTCTAACGACGGAACGCGCATCGTTTGGACAAGTAAAGAAGAAAACACCGGCGCAGGACACCTATATCTTCGCGACACCGCCAAGGAAGAGACGTTGCAGCTGGATGTCGCTCAAGGGGTATCGGAACCTGTGGGGAAAGGCTCAGCCCAGTTTCAGACTGCAAATAGCGACGATACGCGGGTCTTCTTTACCGACAAGCAAAAGCTAACCCCTGATGCCAGTGCTGAACCTTCACAGACGTTCCCCAAGTCTGACCTGTACGAGTGCGATATTGTCGAACAAGGGGGGCACCTAGTGTGCCTGCTGAAGGATCTAACGGTCGAGCATAGCGAAGGCGAACACGCCGCTGTACAAGGGTTCTTGTTCGGAACCAACGACGATGGTACCGCCGTCTATCTGGTAGCGCAGGGCGTACTGTCGCTCAACGCGAACGGGCACAATCAGATTGCCGAACCGGGTAAGGACAATCTGTATGCCATGGCTCTCAATGGTGGGTCTTGGACGACCACGTTTATCGGCCGCCTCTCAAATGAAGACGCACCTGAGTGGGAAGGCAACAAACAGGCCGATTCGGCGTTCTTAACGGCCCGCGTTTCGCCCAACGGGCGATATCTCGCGTTCATGTCGGCCGCGAGCATTACAGGTTACGACAACACGGATCAACTAAGCGGAAAGCCAGACGAGGAGGTCTTCCTTTTCGACGCTAGCAGCTCAAGCTTGACGTGCGTATCGTGCGACCCGTCGGGTTCGCGACCCATCGGGGTTCTCGATACCGAAGGGGCCGGCGAAGGGCTGGGTCTTGTCGTCGATCGACGCAAGGTGTGGTTCGGACATTGGCTCGCGGGCAGTATTCCCGGATGGACCGCGGAGAATCTGGTCAGCGCTCTGGTCCAGCCGCGCTATCTATCCGACAACGGTCGCGTCTATTTCAATAGCCCGGACACGCTTGTTACCCGCGCTGCCAACCATAAGGAGAACGTCTACGAGTACGAGCCCACTGGTGTCGGAACCTGCGTCAGCTCTACGGGAGGCTGCATATCGCTAATCTCGGACGGCGCTGGGGGTAACGAATCAGCCTTTCTCGAAGCCACCCCTGACGGTAGCAACGTCTACTTCTTGACCGCGTCCCAGCTGCTGCCACAGGACAGCGACACGGCGTTCGATGTCTATGACGCAAGAACCTGTTCCGATGCCTCGCCCTGCTTGGAAGCCGCCGCGTCCACGCTGCCGAGCTGCAGCACGGCCGATGCGTGTCGCCCTGCGTCACCCTCGCAGCAGTCGCCAATCATACCCTCGGGTAGCGCCACGGTCTCCGGAGTAGGCAACGTCGTACCGAGACCTACGGCGCCAAAACAGCAGAGTAAGGCGAGCACCCAATCTGCCAAGCCGCTGACTCGCGCACAGAAGCTGGCCAAGTCTCTAAGCCAATGCAGAAGGCGCTACCGACATTTCAAGCGCAGGCGCCATGCCTGCGAAACCCACGCACGCGCTCTGTATCGACATCAGTTCAAGTCCGCAAGAGGAACCAAAGCCAGCCGCTCGGCCGCTAAACACCTAGAAGGGAGAGGACGATGAAGTCGCCCCACGCCGGCTGGCCGCGTGACCGTACGCCGCAGATCCTACGCGCCGTCGCATCAGCCACAGTGGCGAGGCGCTTCCTTCTGGTATGCCTGGGCGCGTTGGTCCTTCTCCTTGCGGCTGCGGGTCCAGCACAGGCTCAAGCCTGGTGGCACGCCGACGCCGAAGTGGTGCCCACCTATCTGCCTCCCGGAGGGGAAGGCTCGATCATCGTAGCTGTGAGCAATCTTGGCGACGCACCAATACGCGGCGAAAACACGCCGGTGACCATCACTAACGAATTGCCCGACGAGTTGACGCCGGTCGCTGTGCTTGGATCGACCAAGAACCAGACAGAAGTACACTGCCCGACCGGTCAGCCGCTATCGGCAAAGGTGAGCTGCTCGTTCGAAGGAGTCCTTTATCCCTACGAACGAGTGACAGTCACACTGAGAGTCAAGGCAGAGTCGCAAGCTACAGGATTGCTGGAGGTACCCGATCGGATGAGCGTCGAAGGCGGAGGCGCCCAAGCAATCGCGCGTAGCCAGAAGGTGAATATCGGTAGCGAAGCCGTCCCGTTCGGGGCTCAAAGTTTCGAACTCGGGCCGTATGATGAGGATGGCAGTCCCGCGACGCAAGCCGGCGCGCAGCCATTCCAGCTTACTACGACGCTGGTGATGAATCAGAACGCAAACCGCCAGCCTGTGTCGCTGCCAAAGGACCTTACCTTTCGGCTGCCGCCAGGGCTGGTTGGGAACCCAAACGCTGCCGCCAAGTGTAGCGAGGCAAATTTTGCCGCGCTCGTCCTTGAAACGAATCTATGCTCACCCAGTACCGTGGTCGGTGTCGCGACAGTGACTGCAAATGAACCTATCCTAGGAATCGTCAATAAGACTGTCCCAGTCTTTAACCTAGTTCCGGCACAAGGTGAGCCTGCTCGGCTCGGGTTTGAGATCATAGGCAAGATCCCTATTGTGGTAGACACTACGGTGCAGGCAGGCCGCGAATACGATGTGATCGCGAGGGTAACGAATGCGACGCAGGTTGCTGGCCTTCTAAGTAGCCAGTTGACTTTGTGGGGAGTCCCGGGCGATCCACGTCACGATCAAGCCCGAGGATGGGAATGTGTTGCGGGCGGGGCTTTCCAGGCACAGGCAAAAAAGGCCTGCCCTGCCACGGGTGAAATACCGCAGAGGCCCTTTCTCAGGCTGCCGACTTCGTGCGCGGACGATCCGCAGACGGAACCGGTCAGTGCTTTCATGGAAACCGATTCCTGGAATAACCCCGGGAACATCTTCGGAAACGAATACATGTGGGTGGACAGCGGCGGGGAACACTTGGGGTTCGGTGGCTGTGATCAACTGCCATTCGCTCCCGAAATTGATCTCAAGCCCGAACAGCACGTTGCAAGCACGCCTACGGGGCTAAGCGTCGACGTGAGAGTGCCGCAGAAAACCACGCTTGAAGCTGGTGGACTTGCGGAGGCGGATGTGCGTGATACTACGGTTACGCTACCGCAGGGTGTCGAGCTGAGCCCCTCGGCGGCAAATGGCCTCACAAGCTGCAGCGAGAGCGAGGTAGGATTCATTGGGTTTGACCAAGAACGAGAACTCAACGAATTCACGCCAAGTCGCGCGTCGTGTCCTGACGCTTCCAAGGTCGGGGCGGTGCATATCGCGACGCCGTTGCTTTCCCACGAACTGGAAGGCGCGGTGTACCTGGCGTCGCCTGCCCCCAATAACGAAGGTGGCCAGAACCCGTTCGACTCGCTTCTAGCCCTGTACATCGTGGCCGAAGATCCGGTGTCCGGGGTCCTGGTCAAGCTTGCCGGTGAAGGCCACGTCGATGAAGGCACGCTGCGGGTGAGCACGACGTTCCGCAACGCTCCGCAGGTGCCGTTCGAAGATTTGAAACTGGAACTGTTCGGTGGGCCAAGGGCGTCGCTCAGCACGCCCGCGTTGTGCGGCAACTATCCGACGGAAGCGCTGTTCACGCCGTGGTCGGGCACCGGTCCGCTAGCGGCCAGTGCGGCGGGGAGTGACTTCGCAGTCACCTCGGGTGTTGGTGGTGGCGCGTGCCCGGGCAGCGTGCCTTTCAACCCGGGGTTCTTGGCGCAGAGCGATAGCGCCCAGGCGGGCGCGTTCACCGGGTTTAGCCTGGAACTCTCCCGGCCTGATGGCGATCAGGCGCTGAAGGGCCTGACGATGCACCTCCCGGGAGGCGTAGCGGCGATGCTCTCCTCGGTCACGCTCTGCGACGAAGCACAGGCAAACGCCAGCACGTGTCCAGCGGACAGCGAAGTGGGGCACGCCACGGCGATCGCCGGGCTCGGACCGGAACCGTACATCGAGAGTGGGGGACGGGTGTTCATCACGGGCCCGTATGAGGGCGCTCCGTTCGGATTGGAGATCGTCACGCCGGCGGTCGCGGGACCGTTCGACCTGGGCACGGTCACGGTTCGCTCCAAGCTCCAGATCAACCCGAATGACGCTTCGGTGACGATCACCTCAGACCCGCTGCCGACGCAGCTACGCGGTATCCCGCTGCAGCTCAAGCGGGTGCTGGTGGCTGTCGACCGGCCCGGTTTCGAGTTCAACCCGACGAACTGCAACCCTACGCAGATCACGGGCACCATCATCGGTGATCAAGGTGCCAGCCAACCCGTCGCCTACCCCTTCCAGGTCGCGAACTGCGCCGGCCTGCCCTTCCACCCCTCGTTTGCGGCTTCGACGAAGGGCAAGAACAGCAAAGCCAACGGCGCGGGCCTGACCGTCAAGGTCAGCTCGACCCCTGGCCAGGCGAATATCGGCAAAGCGCAGGTGATCCTCCCCGCGACGTTGCCTTCGCGGCTGACGACGATCCAGAAAGCGTGTGTGGACCGGGTGTTCGATGCGAACCCGGCTTCGTGTCCGGAAGGCTCACTTGTCGGTTCGGCGACGGTGCACACGCCGGTCCTGCGAAGCGAGCTAACCGGCCCGGCTTATCTGGTGTCGCATGGTGGTGCGGCATTCCCGGACCTCGAGTTCGTGCTGCAGGGCGAAGGGATCACGCTGATCCTGGACGGGCAGACGGCGATTCGAAAAGGCATCACCAGCTCGACGTTCAACAGCGTGCCCGACGCGCCCGTCAGCAGCTTCGAAACGGTGCTGCCGCAGGGCCCGCACTCAGCCTTGACGACGAATCTGCCGCCGAAGGCCAACTACAGCCTCTGCAACACCAAGCTGAACATGCCGACCACTCTCACTGGGCAGAACGGCGCCGTGATCACGCAGGAAACGAAGATCACCGTCGAAGGCTGCGGCGCTGTGCGAGCCGTCCACGCCAAGAAGCTCACCCGCGCGCAGAAGCTCTCAAGAGCCATGAAGGCATGTCGCAAGAGGTTCAAGCACTCAAAGCCCAAGCGTCAGAAGTGCGAACGCAAGGCCCGCAAGCAGTTCGGCCCAGTCAAGAAGAAGCATGCGGCCAAGAAGGGTCGGGCATGAGGTTTCGTGCGCCAGCTTTCCCGAGCGGCGCTCGAGAACGCCTCGGCGCGGAATCCCTCTCCGTCTAGACCGAGGCACGACCCACAGACCAGGCGTGGCCCCCGAACCCGTCGGGGGCCACGCCTCTAGATCCAAACCTCGAGGTCAGCTACTCGCCTCGCGCAACGGTCCTGATGTGCCGACCGCCGGCGCCGTTCGGCTCGCCGAATAGGCTTCGGTGCACTGCTGACCAGGCAAGCGCTCAGGACGCCATTGGCCAGCGGCCGCAGGACCGCTGCTCAAACCTATCGGGATCGCGTCGAATCCGGCGGCATCCGGACGAGGGACATATGCGCCAGAACCAAAACGCGGGGAATCAGGCCCAAGAAGCGCGCTCGCCAGCCGCTTGCAAAGCTGGCGCTCTCCCAGCTGAGCCTACGGCCCCGGACCCCTCAACATACGCTTCCTGAGAACGAGATTCCGCCCTGCAAACGCTCTGACAGGACCGGCGTACATGGTCTCCCGCGGTTATGCGGCGGTCCCGGATCTGGAGTCGTCCTGCAGGGCGATGGCATCAAAGAGGTAGCGCCGAGGAGCTAACAGCCAGCAACTTCGGCAACTTCGAGCGTCACAGTACCTTTGTCCCCAAATTTGTAGCCCACTTTATATCCATAACCAGGCTCGGCGGGAATGCAGAGGTTCCCAGGCGTGAATTCGCCGCTCAGCGAGCCCGAGGCCTCCCCTACGTCCAATATCTGAAACGTCTCCCCGAGAGGAGGAGCAAACCGCGGGTACTCTTCGACATTCAATTCGCCTGCGAGAGTGGCACTGCCCGAGATCTTCATCGTGCCGTAGTTCGTATCCGGGATGCTTGGGGGAAGGTTTTCTTTGACGCCTATTGTCAGGTTGGAACTGTCGGTCGGGGTGTAGTCTCCTTGTATGTGCACAATACCGCCATCGATGATTTCGCCGGCTTCACTGAGAGAGCTGCCGGCACTTCGGTATGCGTGAGCATGCGAACTCGAAATGGCACCGGCGCCGATGAGTCCGACTCCGAGACTCACCGGCCTGCTCGCTCCGCCTGCGAGAATCGCCGGCGATGGTCCCGCCGTCGCAGGCTCAGCGATGCCGGATGCTCTGGCGAGGACACCGTTGCCCCTGCCTTCACGGACCCGGCCCACCCAATCATCTGCACCTCCCAGTGCGTTGGCACCGGCGAAGCTATGCCACCCCTCGGGCGGCGCCACCTCCGCCTTACGCCGAACAGAACTCTACCAAGGACTGGGATCAAGCGTTGGGCGCTTCTGAGCTTGTGCGCGACGGTGATCGCGCGGCTGTCGACTGTCGACGGGGTCGGCCGAGTCAAGCGCTGTCAGAACGAGCGAACTCGGGCGTCAACACAGAGATCGTCAGACGGCGGCGGACGCGAAACCCGAGCTCTTCGTACAGGCGGATCGCATTGGTGTTGGTGATGAGGACGTGTAGGAATGCGCGCTCGCAGCGATGCTGGATACCGGCTATCAGTGCGCCCACGAGTCGTGAGGCCATCCCGTGACCGCGGTGGGTCGGCGCGGTGCACACGGCGCTGATCTCCGTCCAGCCATCGAGGTGCAGTCGCTCGCCCGCCATCGCGACGAGACGGCCATCGCGGCGGATCCCGATGTATTCGCCGAGCTCGATGGTTCTGTCCAGGAACGGTCCCGGATCCGTCTGGCGGACGAGCTCCAGCATCTCTGGCACATCACGTGCATGTAGGTGTACCGCCTCCGGTGCATCGATGCCGTTGACGTGCTCTCCGATCATCTGCACGACCTCGAACTCCTGAAGCGTCTTCCAGGTCTCCGGTATGTCGGCGCCGGCGTGGACGATCGCGGCGTAGGTTCCCGGCGGCACGACCTCCAGTGCACCTCGCCAGTCCTCTCTTGACGGTTCTGATGGCAACGCGAGGAACGGCGCGACATCGGTGGGATATCGACGCACGTGGCCGTAGGTCTGCGCGAACCGTGCGTGCGGTCCCGACAGAGCTGCGTACACCGGGTTGTCGAGACACGCTTCGTCGGTCGAGGGCACGCCACTTCAATAGCAGGCACCGGCAATCTGCGGCGCGCTGCCGCGCAAACGCCTGGGCGGCGCGGAAGGTGCCCCCGGAGCCTCTGCTCTCTGAACAGCCGGTCTCCCGGTACTGTGCTCTGAAGTGTCGCGCACACCCCTGTCCCTGATCGAGTTTCCCGCCGATGACCCCGAGCGCGCCAAGCGGTTCTGGTCGGAGCTTCTCGGGGTCGAGCTGAACGCTCGCGACGCTTCGGACGGCGAAGGCTGGGAGACCCCCTCAGAGGGCCCGAGGCTCGGCCTTCATGCTCGCGGACGCGGACCAGGCGACTCGTTCTCGCTGCCCTACTTCGCCGTGAGCGATGTCGCGGTGGCGCTCGAGCGAGTCCGTGCGCTCGGCGGGAGCGTGGTTCATCCCGGGGAGCGATGGGCGATCTGTAAGGACTCCGAGGGCAGTCCGTTCGCCCTCAGCCAGGACTCGGACGGGTGCGTCCGATGAGGTCCGCACTTGGCTCCTTGCGCCCTATGCACTGGATCGGCATCGGCCTGGTTGTCGCCGTGCTCGGCAGTGGCTCGTTGAGCAGGTGGTTCGGGCTCGTGGGCGTTCATGTGAGTGAGGCAACCCGTCTGACTTCGTGCCTTGAACGTCATCACATCGATGTCGGCTCGCTCGTCGCGACGGTCGGGGATCCGGTCGCACTGCTCAGCGGCACCGCGGGCCGCAGTGGCGAGCGGGCCGTGCGGGTCGCCGAGAAGCACGGCAGGCTTGAGAGCCGGGAGGCCACCGCGGTCATTGGCTGTGTCCGCGCGGTGGCGCGCTGAAACACCAGGTGCAAGAAGACGGAGGTCGAGGAGACGCACGACCAGCGAAGGTGACGGTGGTCGTTGCGGTCCGGCCTGTGCCTCCGAGGCCCTCGCCCTCTGAGGCGATTCAGTCAGGGCGCTTCACGGCTGCAATGTGCTCTGCGGTGATCTTGCCGTCGGACGGGACGTCCGGATGGTGGACGTGACAGAGTCGGTAGTGGCCGTAGCGGAAGCGGCCACGACGGTAGCAACCGGCGTGGTGGCAGATGAGCATCGACACCACGCCACCGATCCCCACGAGACTCACGGTGGCGATGACGAGCCCCAGCCATTCCGCGTGCGACGAGGTGAACGGCAACGCGAGAACCACGGAGCCTCACGCTAGCTCTGCCCTCGGACACTCGGCGGCTGCTCCAGTGCCTGCGTGGACGGACGAGCACACCCCCATTGCTTCAAACCGCTTCTCTAGAGGTTGACGTACAGCGCGGGAAGGCGATCGGGGCTGACCCGGTCTTCCACACACGCCAGATAGGCGATGCCGCGATGTATTCCGTCGATTACGAGCTCAGCATCGTCGAACACGCCGATCCGTAGGACCACGTCGGTCGTCCACCTGCTGCCCGCCATGTCATCGATGAAGCGGTCAACTCGCAGATCGTCCGCTCGGTCCTCGACCGGGTCGAGCGTCTCGCTGCGTTCTCGATATATCGCCAGCAGCTGACCGAACGTCTTGTGGCTTCTGCCCATGTAGCCCATGAAGCTTGCGAATAGCGTCGTCTTGTCAGCCAGTTCCTGGGCCGATAGGGGCTCGAGGGCCATCCCGATATCCTCCGCCGGTGAAGACCGACGGGATATGGCCGGCTGGCCAAAGAAGGCGCCCCCGGTTGTCACGGCCGTCCGGTCGGCGCCATCGGCCGCAAGGGTCGTGGGATGCGAACGAACGGCGCAGACCACCCATCAGGCTGCGAGCTCGACGAACCGGCAGAGCGCATTGGCGAGGCGCATTTGCTCGATCGTGCGGCAGTTGACGTCGAGAAGCTTGGGGTTGCAGACGAGGTATGCGAGGCATTGCGCCCGGGAGATGGCAACGTTGAGACGGTTGCGTGAGAGCAGGAACTCCAAGCCACGCGGTATGTCCTCGCCGCTCGAGCTCGCCATCGAGTAGATCGCGACGAGCGCCTCCTGCCCCTGGAACTTGTCGACGGTGCCTACGCGCACTCCGGCGGGGAGCAGTTCGCCGAGCAGATTGACCTGGGCGTTGTAGGGAGCGACCACCACGATGTCTTGGTACGCGATTCCAGCCTCGCTCAGCGAGTCGACCTCGCTCGCGACGCGTTCGGCCTCGGCCCGGGACTCCTGACGGCAGCCCTCGTGCTCGACCGGGAGGAAGCGCAGACCGGTCCCAAGGGGAGTCGTTCGTCCTGTGCATCCTGCGTCTGCGTGGACCCGTCCGTCGTAGAACTCCTCGGAGATGTACGCGTTGACGTCGGGATGAAGGCGATAGGTGGTCTCGAGAAAGAGTCCACGATCGGGCGGGATCGTCGCGTGATCCCCAAGCAGGTGCTGCAGCACGGATCGATCGACTCCATGCGGATGAGTGCCTTGAAGTACCTGGGCGAGCTGTTGGGGGTCGCCGACGAGGATGAGGTTCCTTGCCGCGGTGCCCATCGCGAGCGCGTCAGCGAGCGAGACCTGTCCTGCCTCGTCGATGAAGAGGTAGTCGAGCCCTTTGTCAAAGTCCTCGTGTGAGTAGAGCCACGAGGTGCCTCCCGAGAGTGGTGCGGCGAGGCAGGGGAGTCGTTCGTCCTCGCTCGTGATGTGCTTGCTTTCGTAGACGGACTCTGGGTTCCCGGTGCTCGACTTCTTGATGCCACTCACCTCGACCCCGGCGGCCTCCACCTCATCGAGCAGCTTGTGGATCGCCTTGTGGCTCGTCGACGCAACGCCCACCCGGCGGCCCTCTCTGAGAAGGCGTCCCACCAGTCGTCCCGAGAGCCGTGTCTTGCCCGTTCCGGGGGGCCCCTGGATCACGAGATGCTGGCCGTCCAGCGATAGCACCAGGTCCTCGATCGCTCGGAGGTTGGTCGTTTGGACGTCACGCCCGAATGGTTCACGTCGAAGAACGGACTCCACCGCCGGATACCGGCGGTCGCGGGCCAGGAGTGACCGCCCGATCCGCTCGAGAGCGGCCTCCTGTGCTTTGGTCTTGTACGGTTCTCCGGGGAGAAGTGCGTTGGGCATGGAGACGTCGGCGAGTATGGGGCCGCGCTTCAAGGCCAGGGTCCGCGTCTCGCGGTCGAGCTCGACGATCTCACCGGCACGCTGGCGCGTCGCCGGATCAAAGGGTCGCTCGCCGGGCCGGAGCTTGTGCTCCTGCGCGGGGTAACGGAACCAGTGTCGTAGCGAACGCTTGTCTGGCTCAGGCGAGCCGAGCGGGTCCAACAGCCCGATCGACTCGGCGTCCTCCACGAGCTCCTCGGCCGACAACTCGACCCTGTCGAAGAAAGCCCACCAGGTCGGCTTGCGCTCGCGGTCGTGGTAGTGCAGCAGGCCGGCTGCGAGCTGCAGCATCGTGTCGTCGCTTCCCAGAAGCTGATCGTGAAGGCTCGATCGCTCCTGCTTCTCCGGTGCGATCGGCCTGGCCTCCTTGAGCTCCGGTGTCGGAAACGCGCCGAACCGCGCAGTCGCTTCATCCCGTCGCGCAAGTAGCCAGTCGCGAAGCTCCAGCGTGGCGATGCAGTCCTCTCGGTTGTAGGCCGCGATCGTCTCGAGGATCGCCGCATCGCGAGTCTGGATGTAGCGCTCGTGCTCGACGACCGAGGTCCCTCCGTCGCGAATCTCGGCGTGCCGATCAAAGTCGAGAAACGCCTCCATCTCCTTGAGCCCGTAGCCGGGAACCGACGCAGCGAGTCCGCCCCGCACCACCTTCAGCAGGTCCACGAGAACCTCTCGCGTGAGCAGCTCATCGACCTCCGCTTCGCGGGTGTCGTAGCGACCGGCGAGCCTGCGCAGAGCATTCACCTCGTACGCGGCGTAGTGGTAGACGTGCATGCCTGGATTCCGCCGCAGGCGGTCGTGGACCTCATCGACGAATCGCTCGAACGCGCGCCGCTCCGACGGATGATCCTCGGCCCACAACGGCGTGAACTTCCGGTCGGCGTCCAGCAGCCCCCAGAGATACTCGAGGCTCCCTTCCTCATCCCAGAACGGGTTGCCCTCGATGTCGAAGAAGATGTCGCCCGGCGAAGGGTCTGGAAGCAGCCCCAGTCCGCGCTCGGCGTGCGGCTCGAGGATGACGTAACCGAGCTTCCCCGTCTCCTTGCGCTGGAGCTGCAGGGCGGCCTGGCGCTGGAGCTTCACGAATGTGTCCGGGTTGATCCCCGCGGGCGCCTGGGTCGGGTCGGCACGCGCCAACGCGTGAACGGTTGTGATCCCGGACGGCGCCAGCTTCGCGATCTGCGTGCGTCCACAGCCCGCGACTCGCGACAGGTGATCGACCTCATCCCACCACGCCTCGCACTCGGGCAGGAACTCGCACACGTCGCAGTGCCCGCAGGGGGCGGGCTCAGTGGCTGGTTCGATGACGACGAAGTCCTCCAGACGGCGACGTACATGGCGTGCGTAGGCCTCGAAGTCCTGTGGGCGATAGGACCGGCGTTCCCCCGATCCAAGCAAGACGTGGATGTGGTCAGGCTGTCTGGCCTGCAGACGCCCCAACGCCTCGTTGTAGAAGCAGAGCTGCAGGATGTGGGACGGCTTCGCATCGCGCGCGAGCTTGGTGTCGAGCACCTCGTACGTGCCGTCGTCCGCCCGTATCAGGAAGTCAGCCTGACCTCGCCAACGGCCATCGACGAGAACCCCCTGGTAGACAACATCAATGCCCTCGCTGAGGGCTTGTCGCGTCTCGACGGCCGCCTCATCAAAACCGTCGTCGACGGTGACCTCACGCACGTCGAGCCCCCCGCTGCGAAGGCGCTCGAGATACGCCTCCTCGTGCGCATTGCCCTTCTCGAACAACAGCTGCGCCTGCTCTGCCGGCTCGGGAGCTACGAGCTCACCGCGCGCGACCCTCAGGTTCAACATCGCGAGATGCTCGCAAGCCAGGTAGGCCGTGAGATCGGTCGGCGATAGAAGAATCTCCCCGTGGGCTAGCCGCACCATTCGAATTCTTGCGAACTTCGTGCCACCTGGCTAGGGAGAGACTCGCCGGTCGCTGAAAGCGATCGAAACAGATCGCGCTCGCGCAGCATTCATCGCCGCCTGTCCTGTGACCAGGGAGTCGTTCGCTCTGACCGACAGGCTGCAGGCGCACACGCGACCCGGACAGACCGAGCGAGCGACCCGGACAGACCGAGCGAGCGTCCGGCGTAGAGCGCATGAGCCGCCCAGCGGCACCTGGTGGCGAGGCGTCTGGGTGCCGGACGCCTCCGGATCAAAGCCCCGACGCGGGTGTGGGGGTGTGGGGGGAAGAGCCCAGAAAACGGCTCTAGCGAGCCGAGATCTCGCTGCTCGCCGAACCGCCTAGACGGGGGTAACCGCCCTCGGCAATGACCTGAACCGCAGTCTCGATCAGTCGCTCACGCAGGGCTCGCGAATCCTCGGACGGCCCTGGCTCGGCGGCGTCTGCGCGAGCTGAACGAACGGTGGGCCGTGCGGGAGCCGCATCGCTGCGCAGAGTTACGCCGTCCATCATGACCTCTCCGTTTCCCTCCATTGTCCCCTCACCTCATCCCTCTCTACCTCTCCTGATCCCACAGTCTCGTGCATCTACCGGCTTCGCCGAGAATTCCGAGAACTTCTTCCCCTTAGACCAGTGTGCTGCAGTGGGAAATGAGACCAGATCGGTCGCGTTTTGTCAAGCCGATCTCCACCACGTAAGTTCAAAAGAGCGAGTCACCTCCGTCTAGGCGGAACAGTGGTCACTCGCTGTGGCATAAGCGAAAAAGTCTTCTTTGAAGTGTTCCATAGCGAGCAGGAGTGCGCGCTCGCGGCGTTCGAGACGGGCTTGGAGCGTCTTACCGCGACAGTCAATGAGGCAGCAGGCGGCGAGAAGGGCTCATGGCTCGACCGAGTACGGGCGGGGGTCGTGGCGTTCCTCGGTTTTCTCGATGACGAGCCGGCGTGGGGGAAGCTCTTGATCTGCGAGCCGCCGTTGACCGGTGATGGGCCCGGCCTGTATTGCTCGGCCCGCGTGCTCGGCGTGTTGACCTGCCTGCTGGATGACGGTTCACCAGTGGCCGACGGCGAGTTCATGCCCGAGCCGCAGTTGATCGCTGAGCTCGCGGTCGGTGGCGCGGTATCGGTGATCCGCACCCGTATGCACAAGAACCAGCCCGGCCCGTTGGTTGAGCTGGCGCCGCAGCTGATGTCGTTCGTCGTGCGTCCATACCTGGGACAGGCTGCGGCGCGCGAAGAGCTCGCCGGGCGCTTCGAAGCGGCCGAAGGATCTTCGACGGTCGAGCGTCCGGCGCGTCTACCCCATCGCACGACGTTGGTGTTGCGAGCGATCGCGCGCTCGCCGCGCTCGAGCAATCGTCAGATCGCGGAGCTGGCGGGACTGTCTGATGAGGGGCAGACCTCGAAGCTCCTCGGACGTCTACGGGACCGAGGTCTGATCGAGAACGTCGGCCTCGGCCACGCATGGGGCGAACCGAACGAATGGCTGCTCACCGCTCACGGACAGCAGCTCGTCTCGCGGATCGGCCGTGCGCCCGTCGCCGGCGCACCGGTGTACCGGGCGCGCTATGCGAGGCGTTCGGCATGACCTCGCAGCACACGCGTCGGTACGGACCGGACTGTGCGGTCAGACCGTACGCAACAACCACAGGCGTTGGCCGGGGCGGAAGCGGCTGTTTGCTTCTCGCGCCGGCGGCGGGCGGGGAGAGACGTGTGGTCACACGGCCGACGTGCGTCCCCCGTGGCAGGCGAATGTCGTGGAGCACTCCGGACGAGTGCCCGGGTCGGCTGCGCCTGCTGTGTCGCAAGCGGGCGACGTCGGCGGGTCTCCATGGAGGGGAGCCGAGACGCCGCGCGACCGAAATCCGAGAGGAAAAAGGAGTAGTGGACTAGTGAGACATGTAAGGATGCTGGGGCTTTGCCTCGTCGCTGCGTTTACGGTGGGAGCAATGGCAGCTGTGCCGGCGATGGCGAAGGAAACCAAGCAGGAAAAGCAGGAAAGAAAGGTCGTTGAACAGTTCAAGAACTGCCCGTACAACGAACCCGAAGTCGAACTATGTTTCGCGGGTGTCACGAGGGGCGGCAAGAAGGGAGGCTTCTTCTCGCTTGGTGCCGTAACCGTGCCGCTGAACAAGCCGATAACGCTGCAAGGAGGGGAGCACGAAGATCCAGAAACCGGATTCGTCTACCTGCGTCCGGCCGCCAATGGTGCCGAAACGCTGGAAAGCCCGGAACTGAAGGTCCCCGGAGGGATCGGCGTGATCAACGCCAGGATTCAGGAACGGTCGAAATGGCCGGCCGAACTGACGGCGCTGTTCAATGAAGCCAAGAAGAACAAGGAAACGGGTCTCAACGTAAAAATCGAACAGGCCGGTGGGAACAAGCTGTTCGAAATTCCGAGCGCACTCAACGTGACGAACCTGATCTTCGAAGAAGGTCCGGCGTTCACGCTGCCGCTGAAGGTCAAAATGAGCGGCCCGTTCCTTGAAAAACTCGGCGGCGGTCCGTGCGAGGTCGGCAACGACACCACCCCGATCTACCAGTACCTGACCACCGAACCGTCCTCCAACGGCAGCGCAGGCGAACTGTCCATCCTTTCCGAAGGCAACCAGGTCGAACTCGCGAACAGCAGGCTGGGCGATATCGGCTGGCCGGTGGAAGAAGGGGCGCTGGCGCAAGGCTGCGGTGGGGCGTATGAATCGTACGTCGACGATGCCATCAACGAAGTGCTCAACATACGCAGCTCGAACTATCGGGCACATGGAATCACCCTCCTCGAGGGCAATCTCTACGAGGCGGTGGCTACATACGCCAAGGAAAAGCTCGAACCCTGAGTATGAACTGGACGTACTCGCAAGGAAGCTAGGTCATAGGGCCAGAGCATGACCCGGTGGCGTCCCGCCCGCCCCATCAGGGGGGGGGCGGGACGCCCGACGGCCAGGCGCTCAGGTGCCCCGACGGGCATGCCGGGCGTCGGCTCGTGACGAGGCGACAGAGGAGTTGCGGATCCTGCTCAACCGTGGCTAGCGAGAAGGAAGGAAGAAACGTAGGGCGAGAGTCGCCGTTTGAGTCTGAGCAGGCCGGGCCACTTTGTATCCGGGTTGCCGGGACCGCTCGCGCCGCGTATGCAGCTCATGAGGGGCAGTTGCTGATACGTAGGTCGGGACGTGGAGTCGACTCTGGTTTGGACAATAGACATGAAGGAGAGGCTCGAAATGAAACGCTTGAGACTTGTGCTGCTGTGGCTAATGGTTGCTTGTGTGACGAGCGCGCTTGCGGTGGCCAGCGCCATGGCCAGTCCGCCCGAATACGGGAGATGTGAAAAGGTCGCGAAGGTCGGCAACGCCTATACGGGCGAATTTACCAATTCGGGTTGCACCAAGAAGAGCGAAACGAAAACCGGCAAGTACGAATGGCATCCCGGCGCGATCCACAAAAAACAGACGAGCACCGGCGGTGCAGGCGTTCTGGAAGAAGTCGGAAAATATGCCGTGGCGTGCTCATCGGAGTCGAGCACCGGCGAATACACGGGCACGAAAGAAGGCAAGAACATCATCGTGAAGTTCAAAGGCTGCAAAGTGACGCCGTATACGTGCACCTCGGAAGGTCACGAACCGGGCGAACTCGAAACGAACCCCCTCGAAGGTCGCGCGGTGTGGGAAAACGAAAAAGAACACAAGACCGCGCTCGATCTGTTCCCGCAGGCTCCTGAGGAAACGTTCATCGAATTCTCTTGTGGCGCGGTGATCACGGTGTCGGTCAAGGGCTCGGTACTGGTGCCGATCAAGCCCGACAAGATGGCCGCCACGTTCACGTTGAAATTCAAGGCCAAACACGGCTTTCAGACTCCTGAATATTATGAAGAAGGCGGGGTCAAGATAAAGGACATCCTGCTGAGCGACTTCGCCGGCAAAGGGTATGACCAGTCGGGGCAGTCGATCACTTCGACGGTCAAAAACGAAGAAAAGCTGGAGCTGAACGCATACGTGTGAGGCGCGACGCAGCTGGCGTGTGGGGCCCACGTTGGGCCCCACACGCAGGATGGCGATCTGCGGCCGGCGAGCCGGCGAGCGGGTCGAAGGTGCAGTGGGAGTTATCGAACGAGGGGATGGAAGATCGGCGATGAGAGGAAGCGGTGAGCTTGGGGGCGGATCGGCCTTGTGGGCTGCCCGGCCAGGAGCGGCAGGGTTCGGCCGCGGCGCCCTCATTTGCCTGTGCGCGGCGCTCGTGACGCTGGTGCTGGCCGCGCCGGCCTCGGCGCTGAGCACGAGGGGCCACGTGTTCGCCTTCGCGTTCGGCTCTGAAGGCTCGGGCGAAGGCCAGTTCGAGCAGCCGACGGGCGTCGCGGTCGGCGAAGCGAGCGGCGATCTGTTCGTGGTCGACGGCGCCAACGAACGGGTCGAGGTCTTCAAGCCCGGCGCCGGCGGATACGAATATGCCTCGCAGTTCAAGGTCCGCTCGCCGGGGGCGATCGCGGTGGACAATTCCGCGAGCGCCTCTGATCCCGCGCGCGGCGACGTGTTCGTCGTCGGCGCCGAAGAAAAAGGAGCGCCCCCGCAGGAACGCGACCTCGTCTACGTCTATGACCCGGGCGAAGGTGTGGTCACCCAGAAGCTGCACCACTTCAAGTTCAAGGAAAAGGGCGGCGAAGAACTCGAAGAAGAATTCGAAGACATCTCGGGCCTCGCGGTGGACTCGGCCGGCACGCTGTGGGTGTACTGGGAAGAAGAAGGGATCATCGACGGGTTTCGCAAACAGAGCACGAAATCCGAAGGCGTGAAGCTGACCTGGGACCCCTCGTTGCGACGCACCCCCGAAGTGGAAGGGAAATTCGAATGCTCGGCTGGGGGAGATTTCGCCGTGGCCCCCAACGACGAAGCCTTCTTCATCGGCTATGAACGCGAGAACCAGAGCGAAGAATGCCCGGGCGAGTCAGGAGAATCGCCGGACCCGGTCGTGGTCGCCAAGCTCGATGGGGCGGCGCCGCTTCCGCGCACGCTCAGCGCCGAAATCGACCACCAGGACACGAGCGGCGTGGCGCTCGGCCCCTCGGGCGAAGTGCTGCTGGACAACCAGAGCAGCATCGCCGCGTTCACACCCGCGGGCGCTCTGATCCAGCGCTTCGGCGAAGGACAGCTCAGCGGCGCCAGCGGAATGGCCGTAGATGACGCAGAGCAATGAGGTGTTCGTCACGGAGCCAGGCAAAGACCAGGTCGAGGTCTTCGGGCCCGAAGAAGAACTTCGCGCGCCGGCGATCGACGGGCTCTCGGCCAAGAACCTGACGCCAAGCTCGACCGAACTGCGCGCCCAGATCGACCCGCGGCGGCGGCGAAACCGAATATCGCTTCCAGTACGGCACGAGCGACTGCACGAGCAGCCCCACGGCGTGCACGGAGCTCCCCGCCGCCAAGATCGCCGCCGGCTTCGGCGACCAGAGCGTGAGCGTCGTGGTGGAGGGCCTGCAGCCGGCCACGGCGTACTTCTACCGCCTGCTGGCGAGCAACTCTCGGGGCAGCGTCGAAAGCGGCCCGGCTGCCAACACGTTCACGACGTTGCCCTCGCCGAGCGTGCTGCCCGACGGCCGCGGCTGGGAGATGGTCTCCCCGCCGGAAAAGCATGGCGGCGGCGATCGAAGCGATCTCGAAATCGCAGAGCCGGAAGCATCCAGGCGGCAGGCGACGGCAGCTGCGATCGCGTGGTTGGCGAGCGGGCCTGTGGTCAGCGAACCGGAAGGCAACCGCAGCTTCGAACTGACCCAGCTGCTCTCGACGCCGCGGTGGCGAAGAATGGAGCACGCAGAGCCTTGAAACGCCCCACGAACAGGGCCGGGGCCTGCTGCTGCCCTCGCCGAGCGAGTACCACTTCTTCTCGCCGGATCTGTCGCTGAGCCTGGTGCAGCCGACCGAACCGCACGCGACAGGTCGGCGGGGTGGTGGAACACCCGCCGCTGTCGCCGCAAGCGAGCGAAAAGACGATGTACCTGCGCCACGATCCGCCGGCTCGCCGCGGAATACGTGCCGCTCGTCACGCGCCGCGAACGACACGGCGAACACGCAAGTTCGGCGGCGGCGCTGGAATTCCTGGTCGGCAAGCAGCGATCTCAGCCACGTCGTGTTCGAATCGAAGGTCGGTCTGACCGCGGCGGCGCCGTCGGCGGCGGGGCTGTACGAGTGGCAATGCGGGAGCGCGCGCTGGCGCTCGTCAGCGTGCTGCCGGACGGGACGCCGGCGCCGGATGAACCGGGCAGGGAACCGTCGCTCGGCGACGCCGGCGGCTGAACGCCCGCAACGCGATCTCGAACGACGGGACACGCGTGTTCTGGACCGAAGGCGACGGATGAAGCGCTCTATCTGCGCGACATCGCAACGCGGCGAAACGATCGAGGTCAACGCGGCGCAGGGCCACGGCGCTACCGAACCGGGCGAGGTGGGCAAGGTGCTCGCCGAACCGCAAGAGGGCCACCAGGAAGTGCACTTCCAGAGCGCGTCCAGCCGATGGGTCGAGGGTGTTCTTCACCGACACCGCGCGGCTGAGCGAAGAATCGAGCCAGGAACCAGTCGGCGAAGAACCGCCGGCGGACCTGTACGAGTTCGAACTGACCAGCGTCCCGGGAGAACCGCTGCGCGGGCGCCTGAGCGATCTGACGCGCCGATCCGAGCGCCGGGCAGCGCCGACGTGCTGAACCTGATCCCCGGCGCCAGCGCAGGACGGCTCGGACGTGTATTTCGTCGCCAACGGCGTGCTCGCGCCCGGCGCACACCCGGGGAATGCGTGCGCAACCCCGAAGGCGAAGCGCCGCCCCGCCCGGAGCGACGTGCAACCTGTATGTCTCCGAGCCCGATCCCGCGCACCCGGCGCAGCGCGCAGACGCAGTTCATCGCGCGCTGTCCTACGAAGACGCGGCCGACTGGGGGGCCGGCGCTACCTCGGGCCTCGCCCCTCGCAGGGGAATCTCAGCGGCGTGACCGCTCAGCGTCTCGCCGAACGGGCGCTATCTGGCGTTCATGTCACAGCAGAGCCTCACCGGCTATGACAACCGCGACGCGAACTCGGCGGCCAGCCCGACGAGGAGGTCTACCTCTATGACGCCGACAGCCGGCCGCCTGGCTGTGCGCCTCGTGCAACCCCAGCGAAGGCGACCAGCGAGGCTTCAAGCGCCCGCAGGGCGTGTTCGACACCGAACTCGCTGGCGAAGGCCTCGGGCTGCTCGTCGACCGCCCCGAAATCTGGAGCAGACCGCTGGCTGGCGGGATCGATCCCGGGCTGGACGTTCAACATCACCGAACGCGCGGCCCTCGGCGCTCTATCAGCCGCGCTACCTCTCCGACAGCGGCCGGCTGTTCTTCAACAGCCCCGACGCGCTCGTGCCCGCCGACCACGAACGGCAAGGAGGACGTCTATGAGTACGAGCCCGAGGGCGTCGGCAGCTGCACGCTCTCCGCCGGCTGCATCGGGCTGATCTCCTCGGGCAGCTCTGACCGGGAATCGGCGTTCCTGGACGCGAGCGAAAGCGGCGACGACGTGTTCTTCCTGACCGCCGCGCCAGCTCGTGCCCGCCGACACCGACAACGCGTTCGACATCTACGACGCGCACGTCTGCAGCGAAAGCTCGCCCTGCCTGACGTCGCAAGCCTCCTCCACCGCAGCAATGCGAATCATCCGCGAGCTGCAGGCCGGCTCGGTCGCCGCGCCGGGCAGAGCAGGCGCTACCCGCGAGCGCCACCTTCTCCGGGCCGGGGAACATCACCGGGCAGGCGATCGGTGCATCGAAAGCCATCAAGACCGCCAAGCCCGCGAACCGCTGACGCGCACACAGAAGCTCGCGAAGGCGCTGAAGGCCTGTCGCAGGCTCGAAGCGCCAAGCACAAGCGGATCGCCTGTGAACGGCACGCCAGAAGGCGCTACGGGCCAAGCACAAGTCAAACCGCAGCGCCAAGGCAAGCGCCAAGGAGCCGCGCCGCGCAAGCGCCTACCGGCAAGAGACGGCACGGAGGCTGAGCATGCAGGACACCAGACCAACCGCCAGCCCATCGACCCCCAGCGAGCAGGGCGCTCGACTCGGGATAGGGCGACACTGATCGCTCGCGAGCGCACCGCGCCTCGCGATCGCCGTCATTGCGGCCCTGGCCACGTGTGCTGGCCTGTGCAGCCCCGGCGTTGGCGGGCGCGTGGTGGCGGCTGTCCTCGCGCGCGGCGCCGACGAACCTCGCTGCCCGGCGAGCACAGGGCTGATCGACGTCGCGGCCGAGGATCTCGGCGATGCGGGCGTCACCGGCGCCAGCCACGACGTGACGATCACGGACATGCTGCCGCCGGGCTGGCGTGAGCGAAGCTGGCGGCGATCAATGCCCATCGCGCGCGCGTGGGCAACCGTCGCAGAAGCGAAGAAGCCGCACTGGAAATGCACGGTCAGCGAACTGCGCGAAGTCAGCTGCAGCACCGGCTGGCGATCCCCGCCTACGAACAGCTTCGAACTGGAAATCCCAGTCGAAGTCAACGAGCCCCCGGGAACGACCACCTCAGCTGTCCAACGAGGTCAGCGTGCAGCGGCGGCGAAGGCGACAGGCGGCGGAGCTGTGCCCAGCGCCAGCCTGAGCGAGCCGGTGAGCGATCAGCGACCGAACCGGTGCCTTCGGCGTCGAAGAAGGCGGATATGCGATCGCGCCCGAAAACGCCGGCGGCACGGTCGACACCCGGGCGGGGTCGCACCCCTTCCAGCTGACGAGCACCGCTCGACCTCAACCAGACGCTCGAAGAAGTTCAGGAACCCGGGCAGAAACCGGTGCCGCGCCCGCCGCACCGGCGCTGCCGAAGGACCTGAGCTTCAATCTGCCCCCGGGCCTGCTCGGCAACGTCACGGCCACCGAACGGTGCTCGGCGGTCGAGTTCCCGGCGGTCGAGAACGGCAACAACTCTGTCCGGCCGGCTCGGCGATCGGGGTCGCGACGTGACCGTCATTGAACCGAACCACGCCGGCTACATCACCCTCGCGGTCCCGCTGTTCAACCTCGAACCCGCCCAGGGCGAGCCCGCCAGGTTCGGGTTCGAGGCCGTCGAGGTCCCGGTCGTGCTCGACACGCGCGTGCGCACCGGCGGCGGACTACGGCGTGACGTCAGCGTCAACAACACGACCGAGGCCGCGCAGGTCCTCGGCGCGCAGGTCACCTTCTGGGGTGACCCGGCAGCGACCAAGCCACGATACGCTCGCGGCTGGGCGTGTCTGCTCGAGCGGCGTCGAAAGTCAACCACGGCGAAGGCCTGCGCAACCGCCCGACCCCCGTTCGAGACGCCCGTTCCTGACGCTGCCGACCTCCTGTACCGGGCAGCGCTGAGCACGAGCATGGAGGGCGAATCCTGGACGCGGCGATCGCTCGGCAGGCGAATCCGCCATTCCAGAACGAGCCTCGGCGAACCGCTCGCGAACGCCTGGAAGGTTGTCCGACAGCTGCCGTTCAGCCCCGCGATCGAAGTCGCGCCCGAACAGCAGGCCGAAGAAGGACAGCCACAGCAAGAAACGAGCACCGCCAGCACCCCCACCGGGCTGAAGGTCGACGTGAAGCTCGCCCAGCAGGGCACGCTCGACAGCCAAGGCGCTGGCGGAGGCCGATGTGCAGAAGCGCGACCGTGACGCTGCCCGCAAGGCGTGCAGTTGAACCCCGTCGGCAGCGAACGGGCTGCAGGCCTGCAGCGAGGCACAGATCGGCTATCTGAAGGCCCGGCGCGGCACCGACCCGCTCTCGCCGGGCGCACGCAAACCGTTGCGCTTCTCGACCGAAGCCGCCGAGTGCCCCGACGCCTCGAAGATCGGCGCGGTCGCGATCAGGACACCGCTGCTGGGAGAAGAACTGCAGGGCGCGCGTGTATCTCGCGAAGCCCGCCCGCAACGGCGAAGCGGGCAGGAACCCGTTCGGGTCGCTCCTGGCGCTGTATATGGTCGCCGAAAACCCGTATCGCTGGGATGCGCGTCAAGCTCGCCGGCGAAGGCACACTCGAACGGACAGACAGGCCAGATCACGACCGACGTTCGCCGACACCCCGCAGGTGCCCTTCGAAGAACTTCGAACTGGAATTGTTCGGCGGCCCGCGCGGCTCGGTCGCCACCCCGCCGGTATGCGGCGGCTACTCGACCAGCGACACGTTCACGCCATGGTCGAGGCGCCC
The DNA here is from genome assembly GCA_963696615.1 of uncultured Solirubrobacterales bacterium. Classification (GTDB taxonomy): domain Bacteria; phylum Actinomycetota; class Thermoleophilia; order Solirubrobacterales; family Solirubrobacteraceae; genus Palsa-744. The sequence goes on from CAVOKU010000001.1 coordinate 89,925, forward strand.
GTACAGCGCTCTCCGAATCCGAACCGCCGTTCAGATCACCGTCCGGCCCCGGACGGTGCACCATGCTCGCCAGCCCACAGACGTTCACCCCGGCGTTCGCAGGCCGGCTCGACGAGCTCTCAGGCCGGCGCGTTCACAGCATTCACGCTGCAGATCACCCACCCCGACGGCGACCAGGCGCTGCAGGGCATGACGGTGCATCTGCCCCCGGCGACGCGGCGATGCTCTCCTCGGTCACGCCCTGCCCCGAACCCCAGGCCTCCACCGGAACAATGCGGACCGGAAAGCGAAATCGGGCAGGCAACCGCCAGCGCCGGCCTCGGCCCCGACCCCTACACCGAGACCGGACAGCGTCTACATCACCGGCCCCTACGCCGGTGCGCCGTTCGGCCTGTCGATCGTGACCCCCGCCGTCGCCGGCCCATTCGACCTCGGCCACGTCGTCGTGCGCTCCACGATCAACGTCGACCCGCACACCGCTGCGGTGACGATCGCCAGCACGCTACCCACGATCGTCCAGGGCATCGGCATGCCCCATCAGGCGTCCCCGCTGCAACTCCAGCAGATCACCGTGCACGTCGACCGGCCCGGCTTCGAGTTCAACCCCACCAGCTGCGAACCGAAGAGATCGAAGGAACCCTCACCGGCGCCCAGGGCAGCAACACAGGCCATCTCAGAGCCATTCCAGGTCGCCAACTGCCAGAACCTCCCCTTCCACCCCTCCTTCACAGCCGCCACGAAGGGCAACAACAGCAAAGCCAACGGCGCCGCCCTCACCGTCAAGATCGGCTCCACACCCGGCCAGGCCAACATCGGCAAAGCCCAGGTCGATCCTGCCCTCGACACTGCCCTCACGCCTCACCACGATCCAGAAAGCCTGTGTGGACCACGTCTTCGAAGCCAACCCCGCGTCCTGCCCGGAAGGCTCACTCGTCGGCTCCGCGACGGTGCACACGCCGGTCCTGCGAAGCCCGCTGACCGGCCCCGCCTATCTCGTCTCCCACGGCGGCGCAGCATTCCCCGACCTCGAGTTCGTACTGCAAGGCGAAGGCGATCACCCTGATCCTCGACGGGCAGACCGCGATCCGCAAAGGCATCACCTCATCCACCTTCGACAGCGTCCCCGACGCACCCGTCAGCACCTTTGAAACGGTCCTCCCCCAGGGCCCCCACTCCGCGCTCACGACGAACCTCCCACCGAAGGCCAACTACAGCCTCTGCGCCACCAAACTCACGATGCCCACCACCCTCACCGGCCAAAACGGCGCCGTCATCACCCAGAACACGAAGATCGCCGTGGAAGGCTGCAACGGCGTGGGCGCCTTCAACAAGAAGCTCACCCGCGCCCAGAAGCTCAAGAAGGCGCTCGCGGCGTGCCGCAAGAAACACAAGCACTCAAAGCCAAAGCGCCAACAGTGCGAACGCACCGCCCACAAGCACTACGGGCCGAAGAAGACCAAGCACGCGGCTCGCAAGAGCCGAGCCCACAGGAGCAGCAACAGAGGATGAACCAAACACACCCCTTCTCGATGCAATCAGACTTCGAACGCCACCCGAACGGTGACGCTCGGATCGCCTCGGCGCGGAACTTCCTCTCCGTCTAGGCCGAGGCACAACCCACAGACCAGGCGTGGCCCCCGTACCCTCTCGGGGGCCACGCCCTCTGCTCACCGGCCTTGCGGTCCAGCTTTCACCAAGCGAGCTTGCCATCAGTGCTCTTGACTCGCGGGGTGAAAGCCAGGCCGCGTCGATCTCGACCGCACGCCGTCCGTCCGGGGAGCGCTGCGAGTGCTTGGTCGAGCCCTGAGCCTGTCGGGAGCTACTTGTCGAAGTCGAAATCCCGTGGCGGGCGCTGCTCGAACCACAGGCGGTCCTGCTCGGGCGTATCGCGAAGGAAGTCGGGCGTTTCCTCGAGGACGTCCTCCGGCGCCTCTTGCTCATCCGCTGCCGGATCCTCGTCGGCGCGTTGATCTCCCGGAACCTCCCATTCGAGCGAATCGTCTGTCGCGTCGCGCTCGCGTGTGGTCGACGCCGCGGCACGGCCTGGGCCCGTCCTCGGCTCCCCCGCCTCGCCTGCCACGGCATCGAGATCCTCTCCCGGCTCGTCGTCGAGCACGGTGCGCATGTCCAGCTCGACGGTCTCCTGTCCGAGACCCGCCGGCGCCGCCGGCGCTGTCGCCGCGTCCAGGTCGTCGCGCGCGCTGGCGGCGACAGGCGACACCGATCCCTCGCCGGCCGTGCTCTCCCGAGCCGGTCCGGAGAAGCCCTCGGGGGAACCGTCGTCGACGCCGGAGGGCTCCGTGGCACCGGGTTGACCGAAGGCGTCGCGCTCCTCGCGTGCAACCGACCCGGGGTCGGCGCCCCGCCGGCGCTTGAGCTCCAGATGCTCGCGGATGGCATCATCGAGCAGTCCCATTGCGTCGCCAAACGATACCGGTCCATGCGGCTCCCATCGACCCGGGTCGCGGCCTGCCTGCGACTGCCGGACTACACTAACGGGGCCCCATGTGAGGGATCGCGGGGGCCTCACGGGGCTATAGCTCAGTTGGGAGAGCGCCTGGATCGCACCCAGGAGGTCGCCGGTTCGAGTCCGGCTAGCTCCATTCGTAGAAATGCGCGCTATCTGGCGGCACGAGTCATCCGCCGGCGGGACCTACACCGCACCGTCGACAAGCTCTGAGACCGGCCCGAGCGACGTTGTCTCTCGTGTGAATCGCCCGGCGACGCTGACGGCGCCCCGGCGCCCGTGACCGAGGGTCCGCGATCAGCTCGCGAGCCGCTCCAGGGCCTGCTCCATCACCTCCGTGCGGCTGCGCCCGTCGTGATCGGCGGTGATGAAGGGGCTGCCGATGAACAGGGAGAAGGCGAGCAAACAGCGGGCCTCGACATCGTCCCCGTCTTCACAGAAGTCAGCGAACAACGCGCGCATGAACTCCATTCGCCGGTTGTCGACCCGCTTCAGCCGCTTGGCGACAGCCTCCTCACGTCGGGCCCAATCGCGGATCGCGAGCTCGACCCCCAGCCCTTCGCCGGCCAAAGAGGAAGCCAGGGCGAACAGTCGCCTCAACCTCGCCCTTGCGTCCCCGCCCTCTCCCTCCACGCGCTCCATCACCTCGTCGATAGCCGTTCGCTCCCACGTGTCGAGCATCTCCTCGAGCAGTGCACGCCGGTCGCTGAAGTAGCCGTAGAAGCCGCCCTTGGTGACGCCGAGCGCTTGGGCCAGCGGCTCGATCCGGACGGCATCGGGACCACCGACCGCAAGGGCCCGAAGCCCCGCTTCGACCCACCTAGCTGGGGGCGTGCGGGTCGCTGGCATCTCTCTCTATCGCATCTTGCATGAGGTCCGGGTGGAGATCATTATACGCTCCCGTATATATGCGCTACCGTATATCGCGTATGACGCTTCCGAAAGCGGCGCACACCTCCCACCTGACCGCACCGAATGACCTCGGCTAAGGACTTTGACGTCGCGGTCGTTGGCGGGAGCGTTGCCGGCTGCACGGCGGCTCGGTTGTTTGCCCAACGCGGCGCATCGGTCGCCCTGGTGGAGCGACGCCCCGACCCCGCGGCCTACAAGGTCGCCTGTACCCACGCCATCCTGCCGCCCGCCACCCCAGCGATCGAACGGCTTGGGCTCGCTCCGATACTGGCCGAGCGCGGCGTGCCGCGAACTTGGGCTGAGTTCTGGACCCCTCACGGGGGATGGTTCGGCGTTCCCCACATGCGCGGTTGGGGCGTGACGCGCCGCACGCTGGACCCGCTCCTTCGCGACCTCGCCACGAGTACCCCCGGGGTCGAGTTCTTCCCGGGATACACGGCAAGGCGCGTTCTCCGCGATCGCGAGCGGCCAACGGGGATCGAGGTCGAGGATCGCGACGGCAGGTTGCTGCAGCTCACGGCCCGGCTGCTGGTCGCAGCCGACGGGCGCAGGTCATCGGTGGCACGCCTCGCTGGAGTACCAGGACGGGTTCGCCCCCACAATCGCTTCTTCTACTTCTCCTACTGGCACGGGATACAGCGAGCGAGGACGCCTGCCGGCCGTTCCATCCGGCTGTGGGTTCCCCATCCAGAGGGCGCCTCGGAGTTCCCCAACGAGGACGGTCTCACGGTCCTCGCTGCCGTCTACCCACGCTGGCGCTTGGCCGAGGTCCGAGCCGATCTGGAGGGCTCCTACATGCGAACGCTCACCGAGCTCCCGGGTGGGCCGGACCTGAGCAACGCCGAGCGCGTCTCGAAGATCCTCGGCAAGATCGAGGTGCCCAACGTGATCCGTCCGGCTGCGAGGCCCGGAATCGCCTTCGTCGGCGACGCGGCCCTGGCCGCCGACCCCACCTTCGGGGTCGGGATCAGCTTTGCGTTCATGAGCGCAGAATGGTTGGTTGACCAGACGAGTGGCACTCTGGACAGCCGCCGGGCCCTCGACAACGCCCTGCGCCGCTATCGCCGCAGGTTCGCCTGGCGTCTCGCGCCGCACCACTTGCAGATGGCGGATTTCTCGAGCGCTCGCCAGACAACGCCACTCGAGCGCCGCGCTTTCCAGCGGGCCACCGTCGACCCAGTCTTCGCACGCGCATTCGGCAAGGTCCTCGCCAGGGAGCGTTCGGTTTTTCACCTCCTGAACCCCCGGGTCGCGGGCCGGCTCCTGATCCCCGGCGCAGGCCCGTCGGGGCCAGCATGAACCGGCGTGAACGCACCCTGCTCGCCATCGCGATCGCGGGATTCGTCGTGCCCAACACGATGGTCGCGCTGTTCGCCGTCCGGCACGGACTCACCTTCGACGGCTACTTTCGACACTGGGGCGAGTCGCTGCCGGCGACCCAGCTCGCCCTGGATGTCAGCATCGCCTTCGTCGCGTTTGCTCTTTGGGCGGCGTGGGAGGGGCGACGTCTGAGGATGCGTTCGTGGTGGGTCCCGGTCCCCGCCTCGCTGTTGGTGGGGTTGTGCTTCGCCGTTCCGCTGTTCCTGCTGCTGCGCGAGCGCGCGGTTGGCAAGCGATCGACCCCTCGCCAAACGGACAGGCGCGAACCGCTCCTCCAGAAAGGGATGTCCTAGGGACATGGCAGCCCCCGGAGTCGTGGGCAAGCGCCAACTCGGCCACGCGCTCGAGCGGCGGATCGCCGCGCTCGACCCCGTAGAGGACCACGAGGAGGTGGCCCGGCTCACGCTCGAGGTGCTCTACGGCGATCCAATCGGAGTGCATGCCGGCCTTCTGGTCGGATTTTCGCGCCAGGTGGCTGTGCCCGGCATCGCCCGCCCATTTCGATGCGATCGCTCGTGGCTGGACTACTTTGGTCGCCACCACGCGGGCGGGCCCGGTGCGTTCAGCAGGAGGGAGCCGGCTCCATGTCTCGCTCTAGACTCCGTCGCCATGCACGTTCGCTCCTACCGAGAGCTCGAGCCGTTCGTCGCGCTCGACGGTTCGGAGATCAGGGAGTGGGCCGGGCGCGTCTCCGCGCCCGCCCAGAATCAGAGCCTTGCGGAGGCGATCGTCCCGCCCGGCCGAGCAACGACCGAGCACTACCACCGAACTAGCGAGGAGCTCTATCTCGTCACCGCCGGCGACGGGCGCCTGATCGTCGACGGCGAGGAGCGAGCGCTCGGCGAGGGCGACTGTGCGCTGATCCCGCCGGGTGCCCGCCACAAGCTGCTCAACAGGGGTGCCGTGCCCCTGAAGGTCCTGTGCGTATGCTCGCCCGCCTACGCCGATGAGGACACATGCCTGACCGAGCCGGCGCCCCCGGCATAGGGCGCCCTCGGCACAGCGTCGTCTCCGGTCGGCGTGCTACTTGCCGCCGCCTGATCTGCTCAGCGACTTGCCTGCACCCTCCACGACCTTGCGCACGAAGTCAGACTGCACGTGCACCAGCCGCTGGGCCAGCTCCAGGGCGGAGTCGGTGATCTCCTCCCTCCTGGACGGGCCATCGCCGCGCGGCGGCAGCACCCGGTCGACGGTCTCGACGAACTTTCGAACCGCCTCGATCACGTTCTGGCCAACGTCGTCCAGCGACTTGAGAACGTCCTCGGACAGCTCCGTCGTCCGCTCGACAGTGCTCCTCGCATCGTGCTCGGCCGCTGCTTTGTTTGCCGCCGGGCGATGTTGGGTTTTGGCCGCAGGGCGGCGTTGGGTTTTGGCTGCAGGGCGGCGTTGGGTCTTGGCCGCCGGGCCGGGTTGGGTCTTCGTCTGGGGCATCAGTTCCACCACTTTCAGGACCTTGGTCCCGTCACCTGCATTTGCGGAAGCCGGTTAGCCGGACTCCGCTGTGATTTGCGTTCGCTCGGCGTCGGTAACTGCCCAGCCGAGCCGTTCAAGGAGCTGTGAGGCCGTGTGCTCGTCGCTCATGTGCGCCGGGCACACCGCCTCATCGAGCAGGATTCGTTGGTCCTCGCTCCCTTGTGTGTTTGCCATGACGATGATCCTCGCCATTGGACTTTCCTCCTCTTCAAAGGCCTCCGCATGAGGACAGGCCCTGCTTGTGAACGGCGTTTCTGTCGCTTTGAGCGAAACTGCCCGTGAGGTCAGCGAGAGCCAGGTTCCTGCCCCCGCCGGGGGCCTGCGCGAGAGAGTCGAGCAGTAGCGGCCGATAACGGCCCTACACCCAGCATACTCCTCTGCAGGCCCTGCTCCCGGCTCTTTGCACCGGTCCGGCGGACCCGCAACACTGGGCGCCGTGACCTGCGCTCGACGCGGCGAGCACGAAGCATCGCAAGCCCTCCACGAAGCGAAAGGGGAGCCACTAGTGTGGAGAATCGTGTCCGATCTGGATCCGATCGAGCCGCCGGCCACCGGGCGCGACGAGATCAGCGCGCTCGACGTCCCCCCCAACGGGCGCCTCCGCCGGTCTGCCCGGTTGCTCGCTGTACTCGGCTCGTCGATCGCCGTCGTGCTCCTCCCGATCGGCTGCGGTTCCTCCTCGAAGAGCCGGTCCACCGTGTCCTCGACGGGCACCAGCACCCAGCAGACCACAGCCCCGACCCCCACCACATCAGCGCCCTCCACGCCGTCGCCGGCGACCGCCGCCCGCGTCGTGACCGGCTCCTCCGGCGCGGTCACGGCGACCCTGCTCGCGGGCACCCACCATCCGCGGGTCGAACGTCCATGGCCGATCCACTTCACGGTGACGAGCGGTGGCCGCGCCGCGCGGGCCGGCGTGAGCTACGAGTACCTGTTCGGGGGCCAGGTGGTGGCACACCGCTCCCACTACACCTTCACCGGGCACTTCTCGGACATCTTCAAATGGCCATCGACGGCGGTCGGCTACCCGCTGACGTTTCGCGCGGTGATCGTCTCGGGCGGGGCGACGATCAACCTGGACTACCCGGTACAGGTAACGGCATGAGCCCACCGGCCGGGGCGGCCGTGACTGTCGATGGCGTGAGCAAGAGCTTCGGGCGGATCACGGCGCTGCGCGAGGTCTCGCTGGAGGTCGAACCGGGTGAGGCGGTCGCGATCGCCGGCCGGTCGGGGTCGGGCAAGAGCACGTTGCTGAGCCTGATCGGTGGTCTCGAGCAGCCCGACGGGGGACGGGTCCTGATCGACGACCGCGCCATCTGGCGAGAGCCTCATCCCGCCCGTGCCCGCCGCGAGGTCGTGGGCTTCATCTTTCAGCGCCACCTGCTGCTGGGGACGCTCTCGGCGCGGGCGAACGTGGAGGTTCCGCTGATCGGCGCCGGTGTCCATCACACCGAGCGACGCCGTCGCGCGCTCGAGCTGCTGGCGGAGGTGGGGCTGGCAGACCGGGCCGATCACCTTCCCTCCGAGCTCTCCGGCGGGGAGCGCCAGCGCGTCGCGGTGGCACGGGCGCTGGCGAACGAGCCCCGCCTGCTGCTGGCCGACGAGCCCACCGGAGCGCTGGATTCGGGTACCTCCGAGCGGGTGCTCGACCTGCTCTTTCGCCTGCGCGACAGACTCGGCATGACGATGCTCGTCGTCAGCTACGACCGCGCGGTGGGAGCGCGCGCCGACCGCACCGTCGCGCTCATCGACGGGCGGATCCAGACCCCGGTCGACGCGGCTCTGCACGCGCCGTAGGGCGCGACCTCGATGCTCACGATCGTCACGACGAACCTGCTTCGCAGCAGAGCACGCACGATCTTCACCGCCGGGGGCATCGCCGTCGGCGTGGCGATGATCGTGGCGTTGCTCTCCTTCACCCAGGGGCTGAAGGAGACGGCCGCCGGATTCGTCCATCTCGGTGGCTCGGACCTGGGGGTCTTCCAGGCGAACGTGTCAGATCCGACCGCCTCGATCCTGCCGGGGTCGATGGTGAGTCAGCTGGCCGCCCGGCCGGACGTCGCGAAGGCCACGCCATTGCTGTTGATCGTCGAAGCGCTCCAGCACGATCCGGCCGCGATCGTGTTCGGCGCGAACCCAACCGGGTTCTTCACGCAGAGTCTCGTCGTGGTCGCCGGCCACCGCCCCAACTCGCCCTCACGGGAACTCCTCGTCGGCGACCGCCTGGCGGTACAGCTGCACCTCAGCCCTGGAGAGACGCTCGCCGTCAAGGGACGCCCCTACACGGTCGCCGGGGTCTATCACTCGGGCATCCTGTTCGAGGACTCCGGCGCCGTGCTGGACCTCGCCCAGGCGCAGCAGCTCGTCGGCCGCCCCGGCGAGGAGACCGACGTCGTGGTGGCGCTCGCGCCCGGTGCCCACGCCGCCGCTGCCGCTGCCGCGATCGAGCGCGGCCTCCCAGGCACCCAGGCGATCACCGATCCCCAGCAGGCGCTGCGGGCCGGCGCCAACGGCACCCTCATCTCCAAGGCGATCCTCGTGATCGTGGTGATCGCCCTGATCGTGGGGGCGATCAGCGTCGCCAACACGATGGCGATGTCGATCATGGAACGCCAGGGCGAGCTCGCGCTGCTGAGCACCGTCGGGTGGTCGCCGCTGCGCGTCGCGTCGCTGATCTTCGGCGAAGGCATCGCCGTCAGCACCCTGGGCGCCGCCCTCGGCCTGCTGTTCGGCGTGATCGGCGGCGGCCTGCTGGTGAGCGCGCTGGGGGTGAGCGCCTACGTATCGCCCTCTGTCACCGCCTGGGGACTCGGTCGCGCGCTGCTGGTGGGAGTGGCGATCGGCGTGCTCGGCGGCATCTATCCCGCGTGGCGGGTGACCCGCATGACGCCGTTGAAGGCCCTGTCGGGAACATAGCGACCGCGCTCAGTGGTCTCTACGGAGAGCCATCGTGGCAAGCCCCGATGATCGACGGCCCTGCGGCTCCTAGTGTCGAGTCATATGCCCGGTCGCAGTTTCCGCATCGCGCGCATCGCCGGAATCCCCGTCGGGGTGAGCCCGTGGTGGCTCGTGATCGTCGCGCTGATCACGTGGTCGCTCGGCGCGTCCTACTTCCCCGAAACCGTCCACAACATCAGCCCGGCCGCGTCGTACGCGCTCGGCCTCGCCAGTGCGCTGCTGCTGTTCGCGAGCATCCTTGCCCACGAGTTCGGCCATGCCCTCGTCGCCCGGCGCCACGGCATCGAAGTCGAGGAGATCGACCTGTGGCTGCTCGGGGGCGTGTCGCGCATGCGCGGCGAGGCCCACGACCCCGATGACGAGTTGCGCTACGCCCTGGCCGGTCCCGCCGTCACGGCGGCGATCGCCGCCTGCTTTGGCGCGGCCGCGCTGCTGCTGCCCTCCTCCACGCCGGCCGTCGTGCGGGTTCTGGTCGAATACCAGGCGCTCGTCAACGGCCTGATCCTCGTGTTCAACCTGCTGCCTGCTTTCCCACTCGACGGGGGGCGGGTGCTGCGCTCGCTGCTGTGGCGGCGCAGCGGCGACCTCGCGCGATCGACCGAGACCGCGGCCAGCGTCGGTCGCTGGTTCGGGTATGTGATGATCGCCCTCGGCGGCCTCGAGTTCCTGAGCGGCGTTCCGGCGGGGCTGTGGCTGGCGCTGATCGGCTTCTTCGTCGCGATCGCAGCAGGCGCACAGGCGATGGGCGCCCAGGTGCAGACGGCGCTGTCGGGGGTCCACGCCCGCGAGCTGATGTCCACGCCCGTGGTGAGCATCCCCGGAAGGACCTCAGCCGCCCAGGCGGCCGCCGAGTGGTTCGTGCCCCACCGTTACACCTCGTTTCCCGTCCTGGACGACCGCGGCCGGGCGATCGGGCTGGTGAGCGTCACCCAGATCGAGACGCTCGGTCGCCACCGCCGCCCCGAACGACGGGTCGAGGAGATCGCCGACCGCGATCCCGACCTACTCGTCGCCGGAGACGAGGACGTGGCGCTGCTGCTCACGCGTCCGGCCTTCGCGCGTGTCGGGCGAGCCGTCGTGATCGACGAGCTCGGCCGGCCAGTCGGCCTGGTATCGATCACCGACGTCCAGCGAACGCTGCGCGCAGCCCGCCTCACAGATTCGCCGGCCGGCGATCGCACCCATGCCACCGCGCACTGATCGGCGGCCGAGCCTCGCCGCTGCAGCTACGCCACCAGGGCCTTCGACAGCTGTCGCTCTGGCGTGATGTGCACCACGTCCCAAACGAGCCCGACCCGCTCGAGCGCGGAGATCAGCCACGCCGAGGGATCCAGCTGCCACCAGCGCAGACCATGGCGCGCGGAGGTGGGAAAGGCGTGGTGGTTGTTGTGCCATGCCTCGCCGAGCGTCGGCAGCGCGAGCCACAGCAGGTTGCGCGACTCGTCGTCGGTCTCGAACCCGCGCCGTCCGAAGAAGTGACACAGCGAGTTGATCGAGAACGTCGCGTGGTGCAGGAACAGGATGCGCACGGCGCCGCCCCACAGCAGGCCCGTGAGCCCGCCCACGATCGAGCCGGTCAACGCCACGCCGAGGCCGAACGGGATCGCCATGCCGAGCGCCACCCACAGCAGGAACGCGCGGTCGACGAACCGCGTCGCCGGATCGGCCAGGAGGTCCTTCGCATAGCGCTCGGCGCTCGCGCGACCGCTGCCCGCAGCGCCGAGCGTCCAGCCCAGGTGTGCGTGGTAGAGGCCACGCAGGGCGCCGGTCCAGCCTCCACCGCCCCCGGTGTGGGGACTGTGGGGGTCGCCGTGATGGTCTGAGAATCGGTGGTGCTGGCGATGGGTGGAGACCCACTCGATCACCGGACCCTCGATCGCGGCCGAGCCGAGCGCTCCCAGGAGGATGCGCATCGCCGGGCTCGTCTTGAAGCTGCGATGGGTGAACAGGCGGTGATAGCCGACCGTGACTCCCAGTCCCGTCAACACGTAGGTGATCGCCAGCACGACGAGGTCCTGCCAACGCAGCGTCCCGCCCCACGCCAGCCACGACGCCCAGCCGAGCAGCACGAGCGGCAGGATGGTGACGACCAGGTTGGCGATCCGGTCGAGCGTCTCGTGCTCGCCTATGACCATGTCCTCGCCGGTCCCGCGCATCCGTCCGCCTGCTTGCTGGGGGGTCATGGGCCCCCTTCCTGGCCGCGTGCCCGGCCGGTCCGACCGGCACACTTCCGGTGGTGTTCGACGAGCCTACTCCTCACCGTGGCGGGGTGACCGCGGTGGGACTGACCCAGATGAAGGAGGACCCATGACCACCATCACCGCAGGGCCATCCGGCATTCGGTTGCGGCGCACCGTCTTGCTGGCGCTGGTGGCGGCGCCTGCGGGCCTGCTCGCCAGCACCGCGTCTGTAGCGCCCACGGCGAGGGCCCGTCCCGCCCGCTTGCCGAGCTGCGCCACAGCGGGGCTCGTGATCTGGCTGAACGCGGAAGGGTCGGGAACGGCGGGCAGCTTCTACTACAAACTCGAATTCGCCAACCTCTCCGGCCGGGTGTGCACGCTCACCGGCTATCCGAGGGTCTCGGCGGTGAACCTGCGGGGAGGCCGGGTGGGCTCCCCGGCCCGCCGCGAAGTCGCCCAGCGGCAGTCCGTCGTGACGCTCGCCCCCGAAGCGCAGGCAACGGCGATCGTGCGACTCGTCGACGTTGGTGCGCTGCCGGCCTCGTGCCGGCCGGTGGCGGCCGCGGGGTTCCGTGTGTACCCACCCGGACAGAGCACCTCGAAGCTGGTCCCGTTCCCGCTGCGGACCTGTTCGGCCGCCGGCCAGAGCTCCCTGTCGGTGCGTGCGGTGAAGAGCGGCTCCTAGGATCGCGCCACCGCGTCACCGCGCCGGCCGGCCAGCGCTCCGATCTCGTGAGCGCGGTGGTCGTGAGAGACGCGCCGGTAGTCGATCCACGCGCCGTATCGCGAAGTCAGCGCGAGCGCCATCAGCAGCCCGACCGCACAGGCCAGCACCAGCGAGAGCTCACGTCCCGCTCCGCCGGCGATCCGCTGCTCGTGTGCCGATCGCGTCGAGGCCTCACGCCTGGCCCCGTTTCCATACCCGGCTGGAGCCAGGAGGCTCGCGCGCACCACCCGGTTGGAGGCGAACTCGCTTGCGACCTCGGGCAGATGGGACAGGACATGCAGCGCCATCACGGCCAGCCACACGAAGAAGCTCGCCTTGTGGAGCAGCAGCAGCGGGTCGCGCGAGCTCGGTCCGAGCAGCAGCAGCGCGACACCGGTCGCGAACACGATCGCGGTGCTCAACACGAGCACCGGCGCGGCCAACCGCAGGTACATCGGCGGCGGGCCCTTGCGGCGATAGCGGGGCTCGTGGGTGTAGTAGCGGACGAACCGGTACCCCGTGCTCGCCAGCTTGAGCGCCACCGGTCCGAGCAGCAGCAGTCCGATGAACAGGTGTAGCCAGAGCAGCTGACCGATTCGGACGATCGTCACGCCGAGCACCGCGAAGACGACCACCAGCAGCACTCCCGTCTGGACGGTGAGACGCCGGTTGCCGTCGGTCCCACCTTCGTAGAACCGCGCCACCGACGTCCTGCGCGTGGGGTCCCGCAACCCGCTCGGCTCGTCCCGCAACCCGCTCGGCTCGTCCTCCGGCGCCGGCGCCGGGGAGGCTGGGTCGCCGGGCCGCGGGTTCCACTCGGTGCGAGCCATGCGGGACGAGTGTGCGATCGGGCGCTAAGGGGCCGGTAATCCGATCATGAGAACGTTCTTGGAATCGCTCGGCCCGCATCGGGGCGCCCACATGCGTGCTTGGACGCCGCCTATCCTGCATGTGATGCATGTCTCAACCGAGCCCGTCCCCGCGGGACCGGCGGCTCCCCGGATCCTGCTGATCGAGGACGAGCCCGGGATCGTGGACTTCCTGCGCAGGGGCCTCGAGGCGCAGGGATTCGAGGTTTGCGCCGAGCTCGACGGGGTGCAGGGTGAGCGCCGGGCCCTGCGGGAAGGATTCGACGCAGTGGTGCTGGACCTGATGCTTCCCGGTCGCGGCGGCCTGGAGGTGCTCGCGTCGCTGCGCGCGGCCAAGCCGCACGTGCCGGTCGTCGTGCTCACCGCCCGGGGTGACGTCGAGGATCGTGTGTCGGGACTGGAAGCGGGGGCGGTGGACTACCTGGTCAAGCCGTTCTCCTTCGACGAGCTGCTCGCTCGAGTTCGCGCCCAGCTGCGCGCCGCCAGCCAGAATGTCGCCACGACGCTTCGCGGGGAGGACATCGAGGTCGACCTGCTCACGCGCACGGTGCATCGGTCGGGACGGCACGTGCTGCTGTCGACGACCGAGTTCGAGCTGCTCGCCTATCTGATGCGAAATCGCGGGCTCGCGGTCTCCCGCGAACAGATCCTCGCGGCGGTGTGGGGCTATCAGCACGACCCCGAGACGAACATCGTGGATGTCTACATCGGCTATCTGCGACGCAAGCTCGGAGGGCAGCTGGGACCTGCTCCGATCCACACGGTACGTGCCGTCGGCTACCGCTTCGGCGATGCCTCGAGCTGACGAAGAGGGCCGTCGCCGCGGCCGTGCGACCACCGGCCTTCGCCTGCGCCTCGTGGTGTCGATGGTGCTGGTGGTGGTCGTCTCCTGTGCGATCGCCTTCGTCGTGGTCTATCGCGGCACCGGAACCCAGCTGCGCCACCAGCTCGATCAGGCCGTGGCCGGGGACTCCAGCGAGCTGGGCAGCCTGCTCGAGACCTCGCCCTCGCACTCCCCCAAGCATCTCGCCGCGCTTGCCGACGCCTACATCCGCAACCAGCCGTTCAGCGCCAGCTCGACGCTGCTGTTCGCGCTGATCCCAGGTGTGCCCGCGAGCACCAACAGGCCCGAGCTGTTCGCCGATGCCCGCTCTGACAACGGCGAGACCCCCCGCGAGCAGGCCCAGGAGAACCGTCTCTCCCGCGGCGTGTTGACTGCGGGAGTGGGTTTTTCGACGATCAAGCTGCCCGACATAGGGGACCTGCGGCTGCTCAAGCGCAGGATCACCACATCACGCGGGATGCGCGTGACCATCGGCGTGGGAGAGCCGCTCGAGGGCGTGGCCCACGCCCAGCAGGGCGTCTCGCAGACCTTTCTCCTCGCCGGCTCGCTGGCGCTGGCGGGGGCGCTGATCGCCTCGCTGCTGATCGGTGGTCACCTCTCGCGTCCGCTGCGGCGCATGGCGACCGTCGCCGCCCAGGTCGATGGCGGGGACCTCCATCCGCGCATCCACGACGTCGACCGTGCCAGCGCCGAGATACAGGTCCTCGCCGACGCCTTCAACCACATGCTCGACCGGCTGACCGAGGCGTTCGCCGGGCAGCGCGCGTTCGTCGCCGACGCCTCGCACGAGCTGCGTACGCCGCTCACCGTCATCCGGGGACAGCTGGAAGTGCTCGCCGCCCAAGAGCGTCCCTCCCCGGTCGAGATCCACCGCGTGGAGCGGATCGTCCAGACCGAGGTCGCACGCATCAGCCGGCTCGTCGACGACCTGCTGCTGCTGGCCAAGAGTGAAAACGCCCAGTTCCTCCATCGCAAGACGATCGCCGTCGACGGTTTCGTGAGCGAGCTCTGGGGCGGGCTCGACGTGCTCGGCGAGAGCCGTCGCTTCGAGCTCGGCGACCTTCCCACGGGGGAGCTCCGCGCCGATCCCGACCGCCTCGCCCAGGCGCTGCGCAACCTGCTGCTGAACGCGATCCAGCACACCGCTCCCGACCTCGGCGTCGTGCGCCTGGACGTGCAGCCGGTGGGCCGCAGGGTGCGCTTCGTGGTGCAGGACGATGGTCCCGGCATCCCCGCCGAGCAGCGGGAGCGCATCTTCGACCGCTTCCATCGCACCGACGCCGCACGCGATCGTGCGTCGGGGGGCACCGGCCTCGGCCTCGCGATCGTTCGTGCGATCGCAGACGCCCACGGGGGGCGCGTGAGTGCCGGCGAGAGTCGCCTGGGAGGCGCGCGAATCGAGCTCGAACTGCCCGACTACATTCCTTCCCAGGCCCCGCTGGCGAACGCCGAGCGAGCCGCGCCGCTCCCGAAGCCGGCGGCTAACGTCTGATCAGCGCGAGACCGCGCAGCGGCGTTCCTGTGAATCGTCTCATCGAATTCGAAGCTCGAATCTACTAAGTCTTTAGCTGCGCCTTCGCGTCGAAGTGAACACTCGGAGCACGCTCGGCCTCCTCCATGCGCTCACACACCTCTCACTCCCGCGACTTCGCCCTACGCCGTCTGGCGCTCGCCAACCGTTGGCTGATCGGCGGATCGGTGGCGCTGACCGCGATCTTTGCAGAGGTGGCGGCGAGCGCATTCCCCGGCAAGAGCGCGCACGCCAGCTCGACCCCCCGGCACTCCTCGGCCGGGTCCGAACATGCTGCCCGTACCCCCAAGAGCACCGCCACGGGCACCACGAGCACGCTCACCGCGCCCGAACAGCCGCCGAGCGACGCCACCGAAAGCGAAAGCTCCTCGGAACGCTCTTCCGCCGAAGCAGCCGAAGCAGAACGCTCGGCGAGCGCCGAAGCCAACGCTCAGGCGGCGCCTGAATCCCAGACGCAAGCCACCCCCGAACCAAGCACCGAAAGTACCGAACCTCGCACCGAAAGCAGCCCGGAAGTCAGCACCGAAACCTCGGCTCCGGCGGTCTCGGGAGGCTCCTGAGCGTGTCCGGCGCAACTCTCACCCATCCGCGGGAGGACGTGTCGCATCCGCGGGAGGACGTGTCGCGCCGGGCCGGGAAGCCCTCCCCTCGGAGCGCCCTGCACGAGGCGAGCTGGCGGGCGCTCGGCACGAACGTCGTGCTCAGGGTCACCGAGCGTGAGCACCTCGCCGGCGCCCGCGCGGCGGTGGAGGCGGAGCTCGACGCGATCGACCTCGCCTGCAGCCGCTTTCGCGAGGACTCCGAGCTCGTTCGCGTGAACAACGCCAACGGACGCGTCACGCCGGTCGGAGCGCTCCTCGGTGAGGCGCTCGCGCTGGCGCTGTGGGCCGCGCAGCTGACCGGCGGCCGCCTGGACCCGACGATCGGCCGCACCCTCGAGCTCGCCGGCTACGACCGCGACCACAGCCTGCTGCAGCCGGCTCGCGCGCAGGCGGGGTCCGCCTCGGGCGCATGCCCCGATACGCCCTCGACTCTGATGCGCCCGGTCGCGCGGCGGCGCCCGCCGAGCGTGCGAGCGTGTTTCCTGGCCGGCTGGGAGGCCGTGGACCTGGACCTCGAGCGCGCCACCGTGAGAGTGCCCGCGGGAGTCCATCTCGACCTGGGGGCCACCGCCAAAGCATGGGCTGCCGACCGCGCCTGCGAGGCGGCACAGCGCGCCACCGGCACGGGCGTGCTCGTCGGTCTCGGCGGGGATATCGCGACCGCCGGCCCGCCGCCCCCCGACGGCTGGCGGATACACGTGACCGACGACCACGCCGCTCCTCCTGACGCTCCCGGCCAGACGATCTCGATCGGCGGCGGAGGCCTCGCCAGCTCGAGCACCACCGTGCGTCGCTGGCATTGCCGCGGCGAGGACATGCATCACCTGATCGACCCCCGCACGCGCAGGCCGCTGCGGGGACCGTGGCGGACGGCGGGCGTGGCCGCCTCCTGTTGCGCGCACGCCAACATCGCGGCCACGGCCGCCCTCCTGCACGGCGCCGACGCCGAGCGCTGGATCGTGCACGTCGGCCTCCCCGCGCGACTTGTCGATCAGCAGGGACGCGCTCGGGCGCTGTGCGGCTGGCCCACCGCGACCGACGGCGGGGTTGGCCGATGATCGTGGCGGCATCGAGCGGACCCAGCGTGGCTTGGTATCTGACCCGCTCCACGGGCGCTGTGGCGCTGTTGCTGCTCACCGGCGCCGTCGCGCTGGGGGTGGTCGAGGTGCGCCGCTGGCAGAGTCCGCGATGGCCGCGCTTCGTGGTGGACTCGCTGCACCGCAACGTCTCCCTGCTCGCGTTGGCGTTCCTGCTCCTGCACGTCATCACCTCCGTCCTGGACAGCTTCGCGCCGGTGTCCCTGACCGCGGCGTTCGTCCCCTTCATCAGCCCCTACCGCCCGTTCTGGCTCGGCCTTGGAGCGGTGGCCCTCGACCTGATCCTGGCCGTGATCGTCACGAGCCTGCTGCGCAACCGCCTCGGTCACAGGAGCTGGCGGGCGACCCACTGGCTGGTGTATGCCGCCTGGCCGATTGCGCTGCTGCACGGTCTCGGCACCGGCAGCGACGTCAAGAGCACGTGGCTGCTGGCGTTGAGCGTCGGCTGCCTGGCGGTCGTGATCGCGTCGGTCGCCGCCCGGACGATCGCGGGCTGGCCCGCGCAGGCACGACTGCGTGGCGCCGCGCTCGCCGGCACGGGCGTGTTCACCCTGGCGCTGGCACTGTGGCTCCCCGGTGGGCCGCTCGGCCACGAATGGGCGCGTCGCTCCGGCACGCCCACCTCGCTGCTGGGACACTCGCAGAAGGCGACGACCAGATGAGGTCCTCCCACCACACGCCACAGGAGCATCTGGCCCCACCGTCGGGGCTCCCGCGCCTGCTGTTGGGCATCCGTGACGACAGCGCGATGGGCCTGGAGGACCATCTCGCCCTGCACGGCCAGCTTCCGTTCGGTCGCCGTCGCGAACACCGCGGTGCCGCGGGCCTGATCGAGCAGGTGGAGCGGGCCGGTCTACGCGGGCGCGGCGGAGCGGCGTTCCCGACTGCGACCAAGCTCCGCGCGGTCGCCGCCGCGCGCGGGCGCCCCGTCGTCGTCGTCAACGCGGCGGAGGGGGAGCCGGCGAGCGCCAAGGACCGGACCCTGCTGGAGTCGCTGCCCCACCTCGTCATCGACGGCGCCGTCCTCGCCGCGCTCGCGGTGGGCGCCCGCGAGGTGATCGTGTGCCTGCCCGCCACCGCCACCGAGGCGCTGCGAGCCGCCGAGCGGGCCTGCGCGGAGCGCGTCTCCGAGCGAGACGGCGGACCGCAGCTTCGCGTGCAGCCGGTGCCCCACCGGTACGTGGCCGGCCAGGAGACCGCGCTCGTGAACCTTCTCAACGGTGGACCCGCGCTGCCGACGTTCGTCCCGCCCCCGCTGTTCGAACGCGGCGTGGGGCGCAAGCCCACACTCGTCAACAACGCCGAGACGCTCGCCCACCTGGCGCTGATCGCGCGTTACGGCACCGAGTGGTTTCGTGAGCTGGGCACTCCCGAGCAGCCGGGATCGGCGCTCGTCACGCTGTCGGGGTCGGTCGCCTATCCCGGGGTATACGAGATCGAGGGCGCCAGCCCGCTGCAGACGCTGATCGAGGCCGCCGGCGGGATGACCGCACCCGCCCGCGCGCTGCTGCTGGGGGGATACGCGGGCACCTGGCTGCCCGCCGACCGTCTGCACCAGCTCGAGCTGAGCGACGACGGCCTGGCCGCGCACGGCGCGAGCCTCGGCGCGGGAATCGCGATCGTGCTCTCGGGCCGCGCGTGCGGCGTCGCGGAGACCGCGCGGGTGATGCGCTGGCTGGCTGACCAGAGCGCCCGCCAGTGCGGGCCGTGCGTGAACGGCCTCGAGGCGATCGCGACGACCCTCGAGCAGGTCCGGGCGGGTGTCGCACCCGCACGTCCGCGCCAGCGTCTGGACCAGCTCGCCGGCCTCGCCTACAGGCGCGGGGCGTGCGCGCACCCGGATGGCGCCGTACGCTTTCTCGCGAGTGCGCTCGAGGTGTTCGCCGCCGAGTTCTCAGACCATGCCCAGCACGGTCACTGCGACGCCTGCCAGGAATATCCGGAGCTGCCCCTCCCGGCCGATGCCACGAGCTCGGCACGCGAGACGCTGCTCCCCTGCTGATGGGTACGCGAGTGCGAGTCAACCCGATCGCCTGCGAGGCCCACGGCATGTGCGCCGAGCTGCTGCCCGAGCGGATCTCACTCGACGAGTGGGGCTACCCGGTCGTCGATCGCACGCCGCTGACGGGGGATCTGCTCGAGCACGCCCGCCGGGCCGCGCAGGCGTGTCCGACGCTGGCGCTGCTGCTCGAACGAGACGGCCGCCGGTAGCCCCGGGCCGCGCCGCGGGCGCGACCGACCCACTGACAGGGCACCGTCACGTGCCGGCGTGAGGGAGCGCCGTGAATCGCCTCGGTGCAAACCTCGCCTTCTCGTTGTGCGCCGGCCTGGGCTCGCTGGCGGTGGCGATCGCCTCGGCGGCCAAAGGTCGCTGGGCGGTCGCCGTCGTCTTCGGCCTGCTCGCCGTCGGCTTCGCGCTGCGCGGCAGCGAGGGCTACCGCCGCCGGCGGCGCCAGCGCTCCGATCGCCGAGCAGGGTGACACGAGCGCGGCGGGATCATGCTCGGCGCGGACCTTTCGCGGGTTCTGTTCCACCGCGCCCGTGCCGTTCCTGGCGCGGGAGCTTCCAGCGGGGGCTGGTCTGGCTGCCGGTCGGTATCGCGGCGGCGGCGCGCGCCAGAGCGGGCTCGAGCGCGAGCAGCAGCGCGAGGTGGCGGTGCGCCCAGGACAGGGCCAGGCCCGGCGGAACGCCGGTGTCCTGCTCGGCGCCCTCGAGCACGACCCTCGCCGGCGGCGCCCTCCGCTCCTCGGCGCGCACCGGCTCGGGCTCGGGGGGGCGGGTGCCGCGCGAGACGGCGGCACCCAGCTCCGCGTACCAGGCGCAGCGCGAGTGGCGCTCGGCCTCGAACGCGTCCCGCGCCAGCGCGAGCCGCGGCAGCCGGTCATCGACCGGCGTCAGGCGCGCGAACGAGCGGGCGTTCTGCAGCAGCTGCGCCACCCGCCGCGTGCGGCTGGCGCCGACGATCAGGGTCGTGAGGTCGTCGAGGCTGCCCCTCGCCGAGCTGCGCTCGGCGAGGAAGTCGTGCACGGTGGCGTCCAGCAGCTGGGCGCTCGCGAGCGCCTCCTCGCCTGCCCGCTGAGGCTCCTCGCCGTCGTCGCCCAGCAGCGCGCTGATCGTCGCGTCGAGATAGCCGGAGGCTCGCTCGTATGCGCTGCCGAGCGCCTCGCGCAGCACGGCGGTCGCGCCGCGCGGCCACAGCAGGATCCCCGCCAGGAGGCTCACGCCCGCGCCGATCGCGACGTCCTCGACGCGCACCAGGCCGACGTGCCAGCCGCTCGGCTCGATCAGGTTGAACAGCACCAGCACCACCACCGTGAAGGCGGCCTGGCCGGCGGCGAAGGAGACCGCGCGGGGCGCGTAGGCGGCCAGCAGGGCGGCCACCGGCAGGATCGCCCACAGCACCGCTTCGTGGCTGCCGGCCGCGATGACGAGCAGCCCGCCGACGACGATGCCGGCCAGTGTGCCCAGCAGCGCCCAGGCGATCGTCGTCCCCGTCGCGAGCGCGTTCGAGCGCAGCACGGACATCGTGCCGAGCACGATCCAGAAGGCGTGCTGCAGATCGCTGAGCTGGCCGATCAGCACGGCCGCGGCGAGGCCGGCTGCGCCGCGCACGCTGTTGCGCAGCCACACCGAGCGCATGCTGGCGTGGGCGCGCGCCAGCCGCTGCGTGGCGGCGATACGCGCCCGCCTGTTCGGTTCCGGGACGCCGTCGGCGCGCTCGCCGCAGGCCTGCAGCGCGTCGCGCCCGGTCTGAAGCGTGCCGTAGGCGAGCTGGCGCAGCCGGTAGGCCTCGTCCAGCTCCGCGGTCGCTCGGAGCTCGTCGCGCTCGGGGTCGCTTCCGTGGAAGCGCTCCATCAGTGCGCGCCCGAGCGTGTCGTGGGCGCGCTCGAGTTGCGCCAGCTGCGCCCTGGTCTCCTGTGCGCAGGCCGGCGCGCTGCCGTCGGCCCCGGCGTCCATCAGCATGGCGATACCCTCGAGCGCGCCGGGCGCCACTCCCTCGATCTCCTCGCAGCGCAACGCGAGGGGCCGCTCGGAACTGGCCATCGCCGGCTCCCGCTCGGCGACCGGACACAGCCAGCCGAGATCCTCGACCAGGCGCGCGAGCGCCGCCGTGCGCCCGCCGGTGCCGCTGGGGAGATGCTGCATCGAGGTCAAGCCGCGGCGCAGCGAGCGCACCGCCTCGTGCGCCGACGCGCGGTCCTCGGCGGCGTCGCCGCCGGTCGCGCGCACCCGCACGACCTCGGCCAGCGCGCGCGCGGCCTGCGCGGCGCCGCGACGCACCTTGCTGCGCGGGCGCGCCGGCCACAGCAGGAAGACCGCAGCGAGCGACAGCAGGCCGGCCAGCCCCCAGCCTGCGAGCCTGGTGGGGATCGCCTGTGGGCCGGCTGGGACCATCACGGGCAGCACGAAGGTCAGCATCGCGGCGGCCTGAGCTGCCGCCACGTAGCCGTTGAGCGCGCCCGAGAAGAGGATCGCGAAGCCGACCAGCGCCATCGCCGCCGTGGCGAGCGCCGGGGAGCGCGAGCACAGCGTCCCCAGCGAGATCAGCACCGCGCCAGCCGCGATCAGCAGCAGGTACGCGCGCAGCCGCGCACGCCACGGGCCGCCGAAGTCAACGAACACGAGCAGCGCCATCGAGCCGAAGCCGGCGAACAGCGCCATCTGCTTGGAGTCCAACGCGACCAGCGACAGCGCGAACGCGAGCGGCATCACGATCGCCGCGCGAATTGCGTTCTTGAGAGCGAACAGGCCAGGGTCAGCGGCGCCCACTCGCGCGATCATACGAGGCACCCATACGCGAAAGGGAGATACCGATGGATTACCAGACGCTGCTGTACGACACCGACGGCGCGATCGCGACGATCACGCTCAACCGCCCCGAGCGGCTCAACACGATCGTGCCGCCGATGCCCGACGAGCTCGAGCACGCGGTGCACGGCGCGATCGGAGACGGCGACGTGAAGGTGATCGTGTTGCGCGGCGCCGGCAGGTCGTTCTGCGCGGGGTTCGACTTCTCCGGCGGCTTTCACGAGTGGGACGAGGCGATCACCACCGGCGGAGCGTGGGATCCCGGCAAGGACTTCGTGATGACGACCACGCCCAACCTGGGACCGGTGCCGAAGTTCATGAGCCTGTGGCGTTCCCCCAAGCCGGTGATCGCCCAGCTGCACGGCTGGTGCGTCGGCGGCGGCAGCGACATGGCCCTGTGCGCGGACATCGTGATCGCCAGCGAGGACGCCCGCATCGGCACCCCCTACTCGCGTATGTGGGGCTGCTACCTGACCGGCATGTGGCTCTACCGACTCGGCCTGACGAAGGCCAAGGAGTACGCCCTGACGGGCAGGTCGCTGTCCGGGGTGGAAGCCGCCGAGGTGGGGCTGATCAACGCGGCCGTCCCGTTCGAGCGCCTGCAGCAGGAGGTTCGCGCCCAGGCCGAGCGGCTGGCGGCGATCCCCCTCTCCCAGCTCGCCGCGATGAAGCTGGTGGTCAACCAGGCCTACGAGAACATGGGCCTCGCCTCGACGCAGACGCTGGGTTCGATCCTCGACGGCCTGATGCGGAACACCCCGGACGCCGCGCGTTTCGTCGAGCAGGCCGAACGCGAGGGGGTGCAGGCCGCGATCGCCGGTCGCGACGGGCCGTTCGCCGACTACAGCCAGGCCCCGCCCGGCGAGCAGCCGGACCCGGCCAACGTGGTGCTGCCATGAGCCTTGCGGCACCCTCGGCCCGCGTCGCTTAGGTTAGACTCACACCTGCACGCGCCCGTAGCTCAGTGGTCAACGGTTCTCTTCGGGGAGCCAAAGAGCAGCGGTCTTTCAAGCCGCAGGCCGCGGGTTCGATTCCCGCCGGGCGCACTTCGACTCGGGTCGCCGGCAACCTGCCATCGCGACCGCCGGCCCCCCCGAGCTCGACGCCGATCGAGCGCCGCGAGCCCCCGCGAAGGCCCGGCGCAGGCCCGTTTTCTGGCTTATGGGGGCGTCTCGCCGCGCGGCCACTGGACACCTCGGCGAGGGACCCCTTGACGAATTGTGTAATTTGTGGTTGACAGGCTGAGTAATATATGATTTATATAAGGGTACGGAAGGAGGCCGCAGCCGGCTGAAGAGAGCGTCAGCGGGGGCGGCGGAAAGACGGCCCGATGGTCCGTCGAGGACCAGGTCGGTGAAGCAAGAGGTGAGTTTGAGAGAGGAAGCACCGTAGCTGGGGTGAGGCTGCCCTGTGTCCGGGGCCGGGCTCATCGTCGGGAGGTCTCGAGCCATCGGGGGCGCACCGGCGCTCCGCCGATGGGCGGGAGCGAGCAGGGAGGTGAGAGAGAAGATGAGGTTCCAATTCTGCGAGGAGGAGCGGCTGCTTCGCTCGCTTCACGGACGCTGGCCATACCGGCGTTCTCACTGCAGGCACGACTTGCATTGGCTTGTGCGTGTGCGTCCGCGCAGACAGCGGTGCATGACCGGCAGGGCCCATCCGTTGGCCTGCCTGCCGGCCCACCGCCGCCGCCCGTTCAGCGGACGCTAGCGAGCCGCACGGCCACGGCGCCGGCCGGTGGGCCGGCGCCTGCCCGGCGGAGCCTCTAGGATCGGGCTGTGCCCGACGCGAGCATCGAGCGTCTGTCGATCGACACCGTCCGCGGACTCTCGATGGACGCTGTACAGAAAGCGGATTCGGGGCACCCGGGCACCGCGATGGCGCTCGCCCCGCTTGGGTACGTGATCTTCAAGCGGTTCCTCCACGCCAATCCCGGCGACCCCGATTGGCCCGACCGCGACCGCTTCGTGCTGAGCTCCGGTCACGCCTGCGTGCTGCAGTACTCGCTGCTCCATCTCTGTGGCTATGACCTCACGCTCGAGGATCTCCAGCAGTTTCGCCAGTGGGGCTCGCGCACCCCCGGCCATCCCGAGCGTGGCCACACGCCCGGCATCGAGATCACCACCGGCCCGCTCGGCCAGGGCTTCGCCAACGCCGTGGGGATGGCGATCGCCGAGCGGTTCCTGGGCGAGCGCTTCAATCGCCCCGGCCACGAGGTCGTCGACCACAACACCTATGCGATCTGCTCCGACGGCGACATGATGGAGGGGATCAGCCAGGAGGCCGCGTCGATCGCGGGGCACTTCGGCCTCGGCAAGCTGATCGTCTGCTACGACGACAACCGCATCACGATCGATGGCACCACCGCGATCTCCTTCGACGGCGAGGACCATGCCGCGCGACTGGTCGCCGACGGCTGGCACGTGCAGCGGGTGGAGGACTCCGAGGATCTCGACGCCCTCACCGCCGCGCTGGAGGCGGCGCGCGAGGAACCCCAGCGGCCGTCGTTCGTCTCGATCCGCTCGCACATCGCCTATCCGGCGCCCCACGCGGTCGATACCGCGAAGGCGCACGGCTCTGCGCTCGGCGAGGCCGAGGTCAAGGCCACCAAGCAGGCGATGGGCTGGGAGGACCCCGACCGCACCTTCTGGGTCGACGATCGCGTGCGCGAGCACATGTCGCTCGCCGAGACGGGCGCGGCCGCCCAGGCACGCTGGCAGGAGAGCTTTCGGGCCTGGCGCGAGGCGGTCCCCGAGCGAGCCGCCGACTGGGAGCTCGCCTGGAGTGGCGAGGGTCTGCGCGAGGGCTGGCGCGAGGCGCTGCCCAGGTTCGACCCGAGCGAAGCGATCGCCACCCGCGCCGCCGGCCAGAAGACGATGGCGGCCTTCTCGGAGTTCGCGCCCACGATGATCGGCGGGGCGGCCGACCTGGTCGAGTCCACCAAGACCGTGTTCGAGGGTGCGGGCGAGTTCTCCCGGCCCCACGCCGGACGCAACGTGCCCTTCGGGATCCGCGAGCACGCGATGGGTGCGATCGTCAATGGAGCGGCCGCACACGGCGGCATCGTCAAGCCCTATGGCTCGACCTTCCTGATGTTCTCCGACTACATGCGCGGCAGCGTGCGGCTGTCCGCCCTGATGGGCCTGCCGGTGCTGTGGGTGTGGACCCACGACTCGGTCGGTCTCGGCGAGGACGGTCCTACCCATCAGCCGGTGGAGCACTATGCCTCGTTGCGGGCGATCCCCAACCTGTGGGTGTTCAGGCCCGCCGAAGCCAACGAGACCGCCCAGACGTGGCGGGTGGCGCTCGAACGCAAGGACGGACCCGTGGCGCTGCTGCTCTCGCGCCAGGGCACCCCCGTGCTGGACCGTGGCGGTGAGGAGCTGGCCGCCGCGAGCGAGGTCGAGCGCGGCGGCTACGTGCTGTGGGATTCACACGCCGACGGCGACGAGCCCGAGCTGATCCTGATCTCGACCGGCACCGAGGTGGCGCCGACACTGCAGGCGGGCCGGTCCCTCGCCGCCGAGGGCACGAGCGTCCGTGTCGTCTCGATGCCCTGTATGGAGCTGTTCGAAGCCCAGCCCCCCGCCTATCGCGAGCAGGTGCTACCCCCCGGCGTCGCCGCCCGGCTGGCGGTGGAGCCGGGTGCGAGCCTCAGCTGGTGGCGATGGGTGGGCGACCGCGGGGAGGTGCTCGGCATCGACCGCTTCGGCGCGTCCGCTCCGGGGCCGCGGGTGCTCGCCGAGCTGGGCTTCACCACGGAGAACATCGCCGCCCGCGCGCGGGGCGTGCTCGAGCGCGCCAGCCGCGTGGCGAGCTAGGCGACCGACATCTGAAACGAGAGGAGCGACGTGCCCGACAACGCCTCACCGCCGCAGAGCCGCTCGCCGCTGGAGCGGCTGTCCGACCTCGGTCAGAGCGTGTGGGTGGACTCCCTCTCGCGCGAGTGGACCCGGGGCGGCTACCTGCGCCAGCTGATCGACGAGGACGCCGTCGTCGGCGCCACCTCCAACCCCACGATCCTGCAGAGGGCGATGTCCACCGGCGAGGCCTACGACGAGCAGCTGCGCGAGCTGGAGGGGCGCGACACCGCCGAGGTCTTCTGGGAGCTGGCGGTGACCGACATCTCCGAGGCATGCGACGTGTTCGCGCCGGTGTTTCAACGCAGCGGCGGTCGCGACGGCTACGTCTCGCTGGAGGTCGATCCCACGCTCGCCTACGAGACGCTTCAGACCTACCGTGAGGCGATCGGGCTGCACGAACGGGTCGACAAGCCCAACCTGCTGGTGAAGATCCCCGCCACCAAGCCCGGGCTGGCGGCGATCGAGGACGTGATCGCCGAGGGCCGCTCGATCAACGTCACCCTGATCTTCTCCCTGGAACGCTATGCGGAGGTCGCCGAGTCCTACATCCGCGGCCTGGAGCGGCTCGTGGCCGCCGGCGGCGATCCCGCCGGGGTCGCCTCGGTGGCGAGCTTCTTCGTGTCGCGGATCGACACCGAGGCCGACCGCCGCCTGGATCAGATCGGCGGTCACGACGAGCTCAAGGGCAAGCTCGCGGTGGCCAACGCGAGGCTCGCCTACGAGCACTACAAGAGGACCTTCGCGGGCTCTCGGTGGGACTTCCTGAGGGGCAAGGGAGCCTCGCCCCAGCGCGTGCTGTGGGCCTCGACGTCGACCAAGAACCCGGCTTATCCCGACACCCTCTACGTCGATCAGCTGATCGGCCCGGACACCGTCAACACGATGCCGTTGGAGACGATCGAGGACTACCAGGACCACGGCGATCCCGCGCCGCGACTGGAGCAGGAGATCGATGCCGCCCATGCCGTGTTCGAGCAGCTCGCCGACGCGGGCGTCGACTACAAGGACGTCACCGACACGCTCGAGCGCGAGGGGGTCGAGAAATTCTCGGCCTCCTTCGAGGAGCTGCTCGGGGGGCTCAGCGAGAAGCACGCCTCGGTGACCCCGGCCTGAGGCGCGTCTCCGCTAGACGTAGGGGATCGGCACCAGCAGCGTGATCCGCAGCGGGCCCGACGGAAACGCCTGCGCGTGCAGCGTGAACACGCGGTAGCGCTGGCCTCGGTACCGAAATGGGCCGCTCTGCGGGACGTGTGCAGGCGCGGGGTGCATGCTGCTCATCACCAGCTGTGAGCCCCGGTGCATCTCGACCTTCAGCCCCACCAGCCGCTGGGCGAGCAGCAGGTAGCCGAGGTCGTCCTGGATCGAGAGCACGAAGTTGCCGATCTGCCGCCCGCCCGACCGCAGCGGGGCGCGCACCGGAGCCAGCACGTAGGGACCGCCCACGTCGGAGAGCAGCTGCCCGCCGGCGCTCGCCCGCAGGCGCACGATGTGCTGGTTGAGCAGCGCTTCGATCGCGCGACGCGTCGCGGCGGGATCGCGGCGCGCGACGGCTGCCAGCAGCGGCCCGTAGTGCTGCACCCGATGCACCTGCACGAGAGCGTGCCGTCCGCCCTCGCCCGCGTAGATCAGGGCCGCCACGCGGCTCACCGTGTCGACGATCGCGTCCTCGTCGGTGTGCCCGCACAGCGAGGCGATCGAGGGGATCGACTTCAGCACGTACACCTGCAGCTGCCCGCTCGGGTACACGGCGACCGGGAACGAGGTGTAGCGGTATTCGACTCCCCGGACGGTCAGGGCGCCTTCCCGGGGCAGCTCGCCCGAGGGCAGCGCGAAGGACCCGGCGATGCTCTGTCCGTTCTGACGCAACGCGGTCAGACCCTCGGCGACGCCGTCGATCTCCGCGACGAAGCCGTTGTCCGCCCAGACACTCGCGACGAAGCTCGCGATCGGTTCGCCCGAGGGGCCCACGATGCTCCCGTGCAGGGGCGCCAGCGCGTCCGGGCCGCCGGCGTCGACGAGCACCTGCGAGCCGCGCGTCACCTTCAGGTTGGTCATGTGCCCGGTCGCGATCAGCGCCCGCGCGGCCGCCCGCGCGGCGGCGGGTTCGTCACGTTCGATCGCCACCCGCAGCGGGGTGGAGTGGGTGATCAGGTCGATTGCCGAGGCCGCCCGCGAGCTGGAGACGCCCTCCCGATAGACCCGCGAGGCGATCTTCCCGAGCGTCGCGAGCACCGTCCTGGCGCAGGTGTTGGTGACGACCTGTGCGGCCGGCGGATCGGGGTCGGCGCTAGCTCGCTCGCTGAGGCCGCTCGGCGCGCCCGACCCGCATCCGGCCAGCACGGCGAGGGCGGCGCAGACGATCGCCACGCGCGCCGCACCTGAGGGCTTGCCCACGCGCGGAACCATCCGGCCAGAGTCTAAGGCGCTGGCCTTCGCTGCTTCGCTAGGGTCGCTGTGTGCCGACGGTTCTCATCACCGGTGCCTCGACCGGCATCGGTCGCGCCACCGCGCTGCGTCTGCGCGCGCGCGGATGGACCGTGCTCGCCGGCGTGCGCAGTGGCGAGGCCGCCGAGCGGCTGCTCGCCGACGCAACCGGTGGCGACGGCCTCCCGGGCCCCGGCACGCTCACGCCTCTGACGCTCGACGTCACCGACGCCGGGCAGATCGCCGCCGCGGCGAGAGCGCTCGCCGAGCGAGGCTCTGCTGGCACGGGCGTCCCGGCGGTGGGCAGGCTCGACGGGCTCGTCAACAACGCCGGCATCGGTCTCGGCGGACCGCTCGAGCTCGTCTCCGCCGAGGAATGGAGGACGCAGTTCGACGTGAACGTGTTCGGGGCGATCGAGGTGACCCGCGCCCTGCTGCCGGCGCTGAGGGCCGCGCGGGGCAGGATCGTGTTCCTCTCCTCGGTCGGCGGGCGGGTGGCGATCCCGATGAACGGGCCCTACGGCGCCTCCAAGCACGCGATCGAGGCGATCGGAGACTCCCTGCGGGGAGAGCTGCATCGCTCGGGGATCGCGGTGTCGCTGGTGGAGCCGGGCTCGGTCAAGACGCCGATCTGGGAGAAGGCCCGTGCCAGCGTCGCCGGCATGCAGATGCCGCCGGAGCTCAGCGAGCACTATGGCCACCTCACCGAGAGCGCGCCGAAGCTGCTCGCCGATGCCGAGCGCCGGGCGCTGGCGCCTGAGCACGTGGCCGCCGTGATCGAGCGGGCGCTCACCGCGCGCCGGCCCCGCGCGCGCTATCTGATCGGCCGCGACGCACGCGGGATGGTGCTGGCGCGGACGCTGCTCCCCGCGCGCACCTTCGACAGCATCCTCAGGCGCGCGGTGGGCGCCTGAAGCCGCAGCTTCCCTTAAGCGACCGTCGCTACGGTGCTAGCTGCATGAGCTTGGTGC
This sequence comes from uncultured Solirubrobacterales bacterium, assembly GCA_963696615.1. GTDB lineage: Bacteria > Actinomycetota > Thermoleophilia > Solirubrobacterales > Solirubrobacteraceae > Palsa-744. Next base: position 119,008 of record CAVOKU010000001.1, read on the forward strand.
AGAGGAGTAGAGGGCTCGCGCGCAATCTCCGTGCGAGCATCACGACGCCCGCCGTCTCGCCGGCGGCGAACGCTCCCCAGCCGCCCTCGGAACGGGGTTACTGGCTGCTGGCGATCACCGTGGCCACGCTCGGGGTGGCCGTCATGGTGGCGGTGCTGACGGGACTCCTCGGCGGCTCCGCAGCCCTCGTGGACCCGCCTCCGGTGCTGGCCGTCGCCGCCACACCGGCCCCCGCGGCGGGCGCGGGTGGCGGAACGATCCCGGCGAGCCTCTCGGCGCAGCCTGGCGGGAGCCTCGCGGGCTCCTCCGGGGCGCTTCAGAGACACGTGCCGCGCAGGTGGATGGAAGGGTTCTACCCGATCTACTCGGTGGCGCAGGAAACGTTTGCCGTCAACTGGCTGCTGATCGCCTCGATCCACCGCCAGGAGTCGGCGTTCTCGACCGCGCCGAGCACCTACCACGGCCTGAACTTCGCCGGCTGCTGCGGCGGGCCGATGCAGTTCAACGTCACCAACGGTCCCGCCACCACCTGGAGCCTGGTGCGCGACTCCTACCGCTATGGCCCGCGGCCGGCCAGCTATGACCACCCCACCGCCACCCACCCCTCGATCTACGACGACTTCGACGCGATCATGGCGGGCGCCCACCTGCTCTCGGCCGACGGCGCCGGCACGGCGCTCGACGGCTCGGCGTGGAACGCGGCGTATGACTACTACGGCCACGACGCCGCGGGCGTCGCCTACGCCGACCAGGTGCTGGCCCGTGCGATCGGCTGGTCACAGCACGGCTTCTGCATCAACTGCGCGACCGAACCCGCGCTCGTCGAAGCTGTGCACGCCGCCTACGGCGCACCCGTGCTGGCGGCGCTGAGCGCAGCGGACAAGCATCGACATGGCGCCGGTCAGCCCGCCGGGGCTCAGGCCGCGAAGGCCCGGGCAGCCAGACGCCCGGCCACCAGCCCTCGCTCCGCCGGATAGGCGGGCCGGTCACGCGGCGACCGGCCCCGTGAGGCCGGTCGCCGTTGCCGCTGGAGCGAGTTCGTGGAGCTGGTCTAGGCGGCCGCCTGGGCGATCAGCTCACCGGCGACGCGGTCGGTCGCCGCGCCGGTGCCGCCGAGCAGGCGCCGGGAGAGCTGAGAGCGGCGGAAGTACAGGGGGGCATCGTGCTCCCAGGTGGCGCCGATCCCGCCGTGGACGGAGATCATCGTGCGTGCGGCCTGGTCGAGCGCCCGCCCCGCGACCGAGCGGGCGGCGCCGGCGGCGAGGGGAAACTCCTGTGGCGCGCCCCGCCGTGCCCAGCCGGCGTAGTAGAGCAGCGAGCGTCCGTTCTCGAGCTGGCGCAGCACCTCGGTGAGCGAGTGCTTGACCGCCTGGTAGGAGCCGATCGCTCGTCCGAAGGTGTGGCGCTCCTTCGCGTAGGCGACCGATACGTCCAGCGCGGTCTCGACGCTGCCCAGCGACTCGGCGGCGATCAGCGCCTGAGCGAGATGCCAGGCCGCCGCGAGCGAGTCCGCGGAGGCGTCGAGCACGGTCGCGGGGGCCTCCTTCAGGGATACGTGACCCAGCGAGCGGGTGGCGTCGTAGCGGGTCGTGGGCTCGATCGCGACGCCGCTCGCGACGGCCTCGATCGCCACGCCGACGGGCCTGCCGTCGAGCAGCGCGACCCCCACCAGCAGATCCGCGCCCGGAGCGTCCGGGACGAACGAGTACCCACCGGTGATCGTCGCAGCGCCCTCGCCTGCCGTGGTTGCCGTGGGGGCGGCCGGGCGCTCCATGCCCGAGCGGGGATCGACCGTCCAGCGGTCCTCCACGTCGCTGGGAGGGCTCGTGGGCAGGTAGGCGGCTCTGCGCTCGCCACTGGCCAGCGGCTCCAGCAGCGCGCCCGTGCCCGAGCAGTCGTTCAGGATCGCCGTCGCGGGCAGGTGGCCCAGCAGCGCGATCGAGGCGAGCACCCGGCCGCACTCGCCGAGCACCAGCATCGCGTCGAACGCGTCGAGACCGGCGCCGCCGTGCTGCTCGTCGATCAGCAGCCCCGGCCAGCCCGCCTCACACGCAGCCGGCCACATGTCGGGCAGCGCCGACTGGTCGCCGTCGAGCGCCTCGCGGGCGGCCTCCAGCGTCTTGAAGCGCGACAGCGCCCCGCGGGCGGCCTCGCGCAGGAACATCTGCTCGTCGGAGAGCGCCAGGTTCATGCCGCCGCCCCTTCCTTCGAGCGCAGCTCCGAGAACGGGATGCCCTTGTCCAGCCGCGGCTCGGGAGGTAGGCCCAGGACCCGCTCGCCGATCGTGTTGCGCAGGATCTCTTCGGTGCCGCCGGCGGACTTCAGGCCGGGGAGGAAGGAGATCATGTAGGCCCACTCGCTGTCCTCGTCCAGCACGTCGGGACCGAGCACGTCGGCGATCAGCTCCCCCGCCTTGATCGCGCCGTTGACGATCGTGACCTTCGCCAGGCCGGCCTCCGGGCCGGGAATCTGGCCCCGCTGCAGGGCGGTGAGGGTGCGGTAGCCGGTGAACCTCACGGCCAGCAGTTCGCTGGCGATCTCGCCCAGCACGTGGCGGATCTCGGGGTCGCGGCTGGCGTGGGCGTCGCGGGCGATCGCGCTCGCGAAGCGGTTCGAGTTGTAGCCGAGGCCCTCGCCGCCGAGGCCGATCGTGACACGCTCGAACATCAGCGTCGTCAGGGCCGTGCCCCAACCGTTGCCGACGCCGCCCACGACGGCACCGGCGTCGAGCTTGACGTCGTCGAAGAAGACCTCGTTGAACTCTGCCTCGCCGGAGATCTGGCGCAGGCCGCGAACCGTCACGCCCTCGGCGTCCATCGGCACGATGAACATCGTCAGGCCCTTGTGCTTGGGCACGTCGGCGTCGGTGCGGGCGAGCAGCAGGCCGTAGGAGGCGAACTGGGCGTTGGTGGTCCACACCTTCTGGCCCGTCAGCCGCCAGCTGCCGTCCTCCTCCTGGCGCGCCCGCGTCTGCACCGCGGCCAGATCCGAGCCGGCGGCGGGCTCTGAGAACAGCTGGCACCACACCTCGTCACCGTGGAGCATCGCGCCGAGGTAGCGGCCCTTCTGCTCGTCATCGCCGTGGGCGATGATCGTCGGGCCGAGCATGCCGACGCCGATCGCGTCGAGGATGCCGGGGACTTTTGCGCGGGCGATCTCCTGGTTGCAGATCACCTGGTCGATCGGTCCGAGGCCCTGTCCGCCGACGTCCTTCGGCCAGGTGACGCCCGCGAGCCCCCCCTCGGCGAGCTTGCCCTGCCACTTGCGCCTCGCGGCGATGATCTCCTGCTCGTCCTCGATCGCGTCCGGACCCTGCAGGACCGGCGCTTCCGAGGAGTGCTGCTCGAGCCAGGATCGCACCGTGGCGCGATATGCGGCCTGCTCCGGTGTGTCGTCGAGATCCACGACTGCTCCTTTGCGTTGCTTCGCCTTGGTTGACTGACCAGTCAATCGCTTCCCAATACGGTACACCTCTGGGCGGGTGGATGTCGCAATGCACACAAGTGCTCGCGCGGGGGTGATGTTCTGTTTCAGAGGTTGCGTATAACCATTGCTATACGCGATCTCTTTTCCAAGTAACTGACCTCCCGCCCCTCGCGATGACCCACCCGCCCGTCGCGATGACCTCCCTCCCCTCGCGACCCCCCCCCGACGCCCCCGCAACCCACGGGCGGGCGGGGCCGCCTTACGGGCCAGGGCGCGAGCCAGGGGGCTGTGATCAAAGACCGGTGGGGACCGTCGGCGAGGGGACGTAACGCTGGTGATAGACGTCCTCGAACCCGCGGTCGAGCAGCTGGCGGGCCTGGGTGCCCGGGTCGGGCGAGTTCAGGACGACCGCCGCCAGGCGGACCCCGTCGCGCTCGGCGGTGGCGACGAGGCATTTGCCGGCGGCGAGCGTGAAGCCGGTCTTCAGGCCGGTGATGCCGGGGTAGTGATAGGTGAGCAGGGGGTTGTTGTTGTAGAGGTAGATCCTGCCGCCCTTGATCGGGAACGGCAGCACCGCCTTGTAGGTGCGGGCGACCTTCGCGATCAGGGGCTGCTGCAGATCCACGTGGGCGAGCACGGCCAGATCGGCGGCGCAGGAGTAGTTGCCCGGGTCCACGTATCCCGACGGGGAGGCGTAACGGGTGCAGGCCATGCCCAGCTTCGCGGCCTCGGCGTTCATGCGGGCCACGAAGCGCGATGAGCTGCCGGAGATCTGCTGGGCGAGCGCGATCGCGGCGTCGTTGCCGGAGGGCAGCATCAGGCCGTAGAGCATCGTCGACATCGGGATGTGCCTGCCCAGCGGCAGCACGCCGACCTTCGAGCCCGCGGACTTGACCGCCTGCTTGGTGACGAGCACGGGCGTGTCGGGCGAGTCCGAGCGGACCGCCAGCAGGGCGGTCATCATCTTCGTGAGGCTCGCGATGTGCAGGTGCTCGTGGGGCTCGTGCTGCCACAGCACCTGGCCGGTGTCGAGGTTGAACAGCAGGCCGGCGTGGGGGGGCGTGTGGAAGGCGATCCGCACGGGGTCGGCGTCGGGCGTGCCGACCCCCCGCAGCGCGAGCGGCGGCGTTCCGAGGGGCAGGCCCGTCTGTGAGACGGAGGGCGCGGCGACGGCGGTGGGGGACGCGCGATGAGGCTGTGTGGCTCTGGAGGCGACCGACAGCGAGCCGGCGGTGGTGTGGGAGCGGGCGACGGCCATCACGACCAGCGCTCCGACGATCGCCACCGCGAGCACGGCGATCACGACCACGCGGCGGCGGGAACGGCGCCGGGCACGGGCGGCCTCGCGGCGGCGGCGGCTCTGCTCGGAGGTCATGAACGGAGAGGGGCTCGCCATCATTTCGGGGGGTTCAGCAGCGCTCCGACGATCCCGACCGCCAGCAGCACCAGCACGAAGATCGAGATCCCGCTTGCCAGGGTAAACCCTTGCTGGGACACAGCGCTGATGGTCAGGAAGGCGAAGCCCGCGAGGAACAACAGCGCCACGACGAGCACGAGCAGGCGGGTCATGAAGGTGGGCGGTCTCGGCGGATCATCGCGTCAGTACAGCGGTAGCCGCGGCGGCATCGGCTTGCGCAGGCGGGCCGCGAACGGCCAGATCACGAGCAGGCCGAAGGCGAAGCCGCCGATGTGGGCGAAGTAGGCGACGCCTTCGCCGCCGACCGGGTTGGTCAGTCCCGCGGCGCCGTAGAAGAGCTGGATCGCGAACCACACGCCGAGCAGGACCACTGCGGGTAGCTCGACGATCGTGACGAAGAAGATGATCAGCACCAGCGTGAGCACGCGCGCGCGGGGATACAGCACGAAGTAGGCGGCGAGCACCGCGGCGATCGCCCCGGAGGCGCCGAGCGTGGGTGCGGTCGAGCTCGGATCGACGAGCACCTGTGCGGCGAGCGCGATCAGGCCCCCGGCCAGGTAGAAGGCGAGATAGGGGATCCGGCCGATCGTATCCTCGACGTTCGGCCCGAAGATCGCCAGGAACAGCATGTTGCCGAAGATGTGCAGGAAGCTCGCGTGCATGAACATCGCGGTGAAGGGCGTCAGCCAGGTGGCGGGCTGGGGGGCGGGGGTGCCGGCGACCCCGGGCTGACCCTGGCAGGCGACCGTGGAGAGGGTTCCCGAGACCGAGGGAAGCGAGACGAGCTCGCAGTGCGAGCCGGGGTGGGTGAGCTCGTAGGGGATCGCGCCGTAGCGCACGTCGGTGGACTCGGTGGGACCGCCGAAGAAGCTGCCGCCGTGTCGGATGGCGAGCAGATAGGCGAGCACGTTGAGCGCGATCAGCACCACCGTCACGAGCGGGAAGCGCTCGGTGGGGATGTTGTCTTTGAGCGGGAACATCGCTGTGCGGGCTCCGGCGCGGGCACACCGCGGCGGCGCCCGCAGCCTATCCCCGGGGACAGGCGCCGGCTCCGGCGGGCCGGCCCCGCGCGGGGATAGAGTCGGGCGATGGGCGTGCAGACCGCGGCGGCGTTGGCGCTCGCGCTGGTGTCGACGATCCTCACCAACCTCGCGTACTCGCGCCAGCACGACGCGGCGGCGAAGATGCCCGCGCTGAGCATCCGCCGGCCGGGCCGGTCGCTGCGGGTGCTGCTCGGGGACCGCAGCTGGCTGAGGGCGTTCGCGCTGGAGACGAGCGGCTTCCTGCTCTACGCCGCGGCGCTCGCGCTCGGCTCGCTGGCGCTGGTGCAGAGCGTGGCGGCGGGCGGCATCGGGGTGCTGGCGTTCGTGTCGGCGCGGGCGGCCCACCGCCGGCTCGCCGGACGTGAGCTGGGCGGGGTGGTGATCTCGGTGCTCGGGCTGTTGGCGCTGGGAGTCTCGCTTGCGGCGGGCGCGGGCGAAGGCGGCAGGGGCGACACCGTGGCGGTGCTGGTGTGGCTCGGTGGGACGGGTGCGCTGGCGGCGCTGGTGCTTCGGCTCGGCAGCGGGCTGCTGGGGCGAGCGACCGCCCACGGTGTGGCGGGGGGGCTGATGTTCTCGATCGGGGACGTGTCGACGAAGCTCGTGACCCAGGGCGGGGCACGGGCGGGGTTCCTGGTGACGCTGGTGCTCGGGTACACGCTGGGGACGGCGCTGCTGCAGACCGGCTATCAGGCGGGCGGGGCGCTGGCGGTGGCTGGCGTGGCGACGCTGCTCACCAACGCGTTGCCGATCGCGGCGGGGACGGTGCTGCTGGGAGAGCCGGTTCCCGCGGGCGCGTTGGGAGCGGTGCGGGTGCTCGCCTATGTGGCGGTGACGGTGGGGGCGGTGATGCTCTCACGCCCGCGGCCTGCCCAACCCCGCGGGCGCGAGCCGCTGGCCGCGGTCGGCGGCTGAGGGGCGGCCGTGGCTGCGGGGCGGCTCTGAAGCGCCCTACGGCACGCCGGCGAGCGGGCTGAGCCCCTCGCGGGACCCGGTGGCCGCCCACCCGACGTGCTGGTCGGCGTGGTAGCTGGAGCGCACCAGCGGCCCGGCGGCGACATGGCGGAAGCCGAGCTCGTAGGCGGCCCGCTGCAGCGCGAGGAACTCGTCGGGGTGCCAGTAGCGGACGACCGGGAGGTGACGCTCGGAGGGGCGCAGGTACTGGCCGACGGTGAGCACCTGCACGCCGTGGCGGCGCAGGGTCGCGAACGCATCGACGATCTCCTCGTGGGTCTCGCCGAGGCCGACCATCAGGCCCGACTTGGTCACGACCTCGCCCTCGCCGAGCTCGGCGGCGAGGCGGAGCACGCGACAGGAGCGGGCGAACTCCGAGCCGCGGCGGGCGAGCGGATACAGGCGGGGGACGACCTCGACGTTGTGGTTGAACACGTCCGGGCGCTCGGCGATCACCTTCGCCAGTGGCATCTCCTGGCCCTGGAAGTCGGGGGTGAGCACCTCCACCTGGCATCCGGGGGCCTGGCGGCGGACCTGGCGGATCACGCCGACGAAGGCGGCGGCGCCCTTGTCGGGGAGGTCGTCGCGGTCGACGGAGGTGATGACCGCGTGGCGCAGGCCCATGCGGGCGATCGAGCGGGCGACGCGGGCGGGCTCGAGCGGGTCGTTCCAGGTGGGCTTGCCGGTCTTGACGTTGCAGAAGCCGCACCGTCGGGTGCAGGTGTCCCCGAGGATCATGAAGGTGGCGGTGCCCCGCTCCCAGCACTCGCCCACGTTCGGGCAGGCGGCCTCCTGGCAGACGGTGTGGAGGTTCTCCGAGCGGATCAGCTCGGTCAGCTCGCGGTAGCGCTGGCCACCGGGCGGGGGCACCTTGAACCAGGGGGGCTTGCGCTCGCGCAGCGGCCGCACGTCCGGGCCGAGCACCCGCAGCACGTCCATGCCGCCGGGGTTCGCGCGGGATCTCGTGGCGCTCATGCGGCGACTCCCGCGGGGACCGGCGAGAGGTCCAGCTCGGTGGGGGAGACGACCCGCTGCGCGCGGTGGTGGGCCGCGCAGAAGCGGCGGGCGACGGTCGCGCGGAACTGCTCGCGATCGACGGTGCTTCCGGCGGGGAGCTCATGGTCGACGGAGGTCATGCTCACGTCCGGCAGGCCGCAGGGGATCACCCAGGAGAAGGGGTCGAGGTCCATCTCGACGTTGACGGCGAAGCCGTGGGTGGCGATGCCGCGGGAGACGTGGACGCCGATCGAGGCGACCTTGCGATCCTCGACCCACACGCCGGTGAAGTCGGGGCCCTCCTCACGGCGGGAGTGGGCCTCGATGTCGAGCTCGGCCAGGGCCGCCACGATCGCCGCTTCGATCGTGCGCAGGTGGGCGCCGATGTCGTGGGCGGGCATGATCGGGTAGCCGACCAGCTGACCCGGGCCGTGGTAGGTGACGCGTCCCCCACGGTCGGTGTCGATCACCTCGATCCCCCGGGCGGCGTAGAAGTCCTCGCCCAGGCTCAGCTCGCGCGGGTCTGAACGGCGACCGCGGGTGTAGACGGGGGGGTGCTCCAGCAGCAGCAGGATGTCGGGCAGCTCGCCCCGCAGCCGGCGGTCGCGGACGCGCAGCTGCAGCTCCAACGCGTCGCGATAGGGAACCGTGGGCAGGTTGCACACGAGCAGCTCCTCGGTGGACCGTTCGGTTGCGCTCATCGACTTCCAGCCTAGCGCCGGCACTCGCTGCTCAGAGCGTCAGCGAGGCGGGCTGCTGGAGCAGCTCGCGGATCCTGGCGAGGAACCCGGCCGCATCGGCGCCGTAGAGGATGCGGTGGTCGCAGGCGAGGGTGACGTTCATCGTGTGGCGGACGAGGACCTCGCCCTCGCGGGCGACGGGCCTGGGCGCGACCGAGCCGACCGCGAGGATCGCCGCCTGGGGCGGGTTGATGATCGCGGTGAAGCGGGCGATCCCGAACATGCCGAGGTTGGACACGGTGAACGTGGCGCCGCTCAGCTCGGGTGGGGTGATCGAGCCCTCGCGCACCCGTGCGGCGAGCGCACGGGTCTCGCGGGCGACCTCGCCGAGGGACTTCAGATCGGCGTCGAACACGGTGGGAACGATCAGCGCCCCGCCCTGCGCCCGAGCGGAGTCCACCGCGACCGCCACGCCGACGTTGACCCGACCGTGCAGCTGCAGACGCCCGTCGCGGTAGCTGGAGTTGGCGCGGGGGTGCTCGCGCAGGGCCAGGGCACACGCCTTGACGACCATGTCGTTGTAGGTGGGAGCGACCTCCGCGTCGTCGCCCGCCCCCGCCAGCTGCTTGAGCTGTGAGCGCAGGGCTACGCACTCCTGCATGTCGATCTCGGTCTCGAGCGCGAAATGGGGGATCGTCGCCTTCGACTCCGCCATGCGACGGGCGATCGTCTGCTGGGTGCGCGACAGCTCGAGCTCGCGGGTCTCGCCCTTGGCCGTCGAGGAGCCGGCGAGCCCCCCGCCGCTCGGGCGCTCCGATCCCGGGACCGACGGCGAGGGGACGGCGCCCGTGGCGGCACTGGGCTCTGCCGTCGCCGCGGCCTGGACGTCGGCCTTGACGATGCGCCCGCCCGGGCCGCTGCCCGTGAGGTCGTGGAGGTCGACGTGGCGCTCGTGTGCGATCCGTCGCGCCAGCGGGGACGCCTTGACGCGCTCGCCCTGCGGGGCGCTCTGCCCGGCCGGCGCGGGCGCAGACGCCGCGGTGGGCACGGACGTGGGCGCAGGCGCGGCGGGGTTGGCCGGGGGGGTCGCGGCGGCGGCTGAGGCGCTCGCGGCGGTGGTGGCGCCTGCGCCGTTGCCATCGCCCACCGGCGAGCCGACGCGGGCGATGACGGCGCCGACGGGGAGGGTGTCGCCCTCCGCGGCGAGGATCTCCAGGATCCCCTCCAGGTCGGACTCGTAGACCATGTTCGCCTTGTCGGTCTCGATCTCCACCAGCTCCTGACCGCGGCGGATCGGCTCGCCGCTGGGTACGAGCCAGCGCAGGATCGTGCCCTCCTCCATCGTGTCCGACAGGCGGGGCATCACCAGATCTGCCATCAGCCGGCTCCGGCGGCGGCCACCTGGCCGAGTGCGGCGAGGACGGCGCGGACGATCTGGGGCTCGTGGGGGTAGGCGATGTCCTCCAGCGGCTTCGAGTAGGGCATCGGCACGTCGGCTCCGGAGACACGGGCGACGGGGGCGTCGAGGTCGTCGAAGGCGTGCTCGGAGATGAGGGCGGCGAGGTTGGCGCCGACCCCGCCGTGGGGCCAGCCCTCCTCGACGACGACGCACCGGTTGGTCTTGCGGACCGAGGCGAGGATCGTCTTCAGATCCAGGGGGCGGAGCGTGCGGGGGTCGATCACCTCGGCCTGCACGCCGTGCTCCCGGGCGAGTGTCGCGGCGGCCCGCTCGGCGGTGACGGCCATCCGCGAGACGCCGACGATCGTCACGTCCGAGCCCTCGCGGGAGACCCGGGCCCTGCCGAAGTCGACGAGGCGCTCCGCATCGTCGGGGACCTCGCCGCGGACGCCGTAGAGGGACTCGTGCTCGATGAAGATGACGGGGTTGTCGTCGCGGATCGCGGCCTTCAGCAGTCCCTTCGCGTCGGCGGGCGTGGCGGGCACCGCGACGAGCAGGCCCGGAACGTGCAGGAACATCGCCTCCAGGCAGTGGGAGTGGGTGGGCCCGAGCTGATGGCCGGCCCCCTGGGGCATGCGAATCACCAGCGGCACCGACACCTGCCCGCCGAACATGTAGCGGATGTGGGCGGCATGGTTGACGATCTGGTCGAACGCGAGCAGGGAGAAGTTGATCGTCATCAGCTCCACCACCGGGCGCAGGCCGGTCATCGCGGCACCGACGCCGACGCCGACGATCGTGTTCTCGGAGATGGGGGTGTCGCGGATGCGGCGCTCGCCGAACTCCTCGAGCAGGCCCTCGGTGACCTTGAAGGCTCCCCCGAACACGCCGATGTCCTCGCCGAGCAGGACCACCTGCTCGTCGCGGAGGAGCTCCTCGCGCAGGCCCTCGCGCAGCGCCTCGCGGTAGCGCAGCTCGGCCATCAGTGTGGCTCCGCGGGCGGTTCGTGGCCCTCGTCGGCGGCGGCGAGGGCCACGGTCAGCTGCTGGGGAATCTCGTCGTTGGCGGACGCCTCGGTGGGAGTCGACGCCGCGGCCGAGCGCTCGCGTGCGCTGGAGGTGTCGAACGAGTAGAGGCCGTGGACCTGCTCGCCGAGCGCATACACGTCGTCGTAGAGCGAGGCGGGCTGCGGGAACGGGGACTCCTCCGCGAACGCCACCGCGGCGTCGACACGTGCGATCGCGTCGGCGTCGATCTGGGCGAGGTCGTCCTGGTGGAGCACGCCGTCGGCGAGCAGCCGCGCGCCGAACACCGTCAGCGGATCGCGGGCGCGCCACTGTTCGACCTGCTCGCGCGTGCGGTACTGCTCGGGGTCGGCCATCGAGTGACCGCGAAAGCGATAGGTGATCGCCTCGACGAGCATCGGCCGGCGCTCGCTGCGGGCCTTGCGCAGCGCCTCACCCACGACGGCGAAGGTGTCGAGCACGTCCATCCCGTCGCAGCGGCTGCCGGGCACGCCGAACCCCTCGCCCTTCATGCGCAGCTCGGTCACGGCCGAGTGACGCTCGACCGCGGTGCCCATGCCGAACTGGTTGTTGGTGACGAGGAACACGACCGGCAGGCGCCACAGCGCGGCGAGGTTCATCGTCTCGCCGAAGGTCCCCTGATTTGAGGCACCGTCGCCGAGCGTGCACAGCACGGCGTCCTCGCTGGCGGTGTAGTCGCAGGCCAGGCCGATGCCGGCCGCGATCGGCAGGTTGCCGCCGACGATCCCGTATCCCCCCATGAAGCGGCGGGAGCGGTCGAACATGTGCATCGAGCCGCCCCGCCCCCCGCAGCAGCCGTCGACGCGGCCGAACAGCTCCGCCATCACGTTCTCGGGCGGGGTGCCGCGCACCAGGGCGTGGCCGTGGGAGCGGTAGGTGGAGACCAGGTAGTCGCTGTCGCGGAGTGCCCGGGCGGAGCCGACGATCGCCGCCTCCTCGCCGATCGAGAGGTGCAGGAAGCCGCCGATCTTCGCCCGCGCGTACATCTCTCCCGCGCGCTCCTCGAAGCGGCGGATGAGCGTCATCATCGCCAGCCACTCGCGGGCGACCTGTGGCTGTGGCAGGGGCGCGGCCGGGGACGGCGGGCCCCCGCCGGTGGCAGCCAAAGCGCGCTCCTGAGCCATCACGGCCACCTTAGCGGGGCCGACTACGCCTCCACGGCGCTCCAGTGCGCGATGAACTCCTCGGCGGGCAGCTGGGAGAGGTCGGTGCGCAGGGCCCGGGCCAGCCGCGAGGCGGCCTGGGGGGGCCTGTCCCAGAACAGCACCACTTCGCCACTGTCGATCTCCACCACCTCGATGTGATCGACGCGGTCGGTGTCGGCGAGCAGCGCGGGCGCCAGACCCCCGCGGGTGACGATCAGCCGGTACGCGCGGTTGGCCTTCATCGCGAGCCGACCGGCGGGGTCCTCGCCGCGCGCATGTGCGCCGCGGCCTGCCCCAGCGACGCCTCGCCGGCGAACACCGTCCCTCCGCTCTCACGGGTCACGTCGTCGACCCACACCGCGGGCAGCTCGCTCACCCCGAGCGCGGCGGCGTGGGCGGTGCTCTGGCGCAGCTGCTCGTCGATCGAGCGCAGCTCGGCGGCTCCGAGCAGCGCGGAGGGGTGGATCTCGCACGCGGCGGCGGCGATCAGGACGTTCTCGGGGTCCCCGAGCGAGCGACCGCCGGCGAACGCCTGGCGAAACGCGGCCTGGGCGAACGGGACGGTGCGGCCGATCGAGCGGGCGTAGGTGGCGGCGCGCATCGCCAGGGTGCTGTCGAACGGAAACGGGCTCGGCCAGCGCAGCGGCTGCAGACCCAGCGCGGCGGCTCGGCGGGTGAGATCCTCGCGGAACGCCTGCTCCTCCTGGCGGCAGCGAAAGGCCTGAAACGGTTGGGATCCCGGCAGCTCGGCGGCGAGCACGGGACGCCACTCCGCCGGCCCGGGAAGGGCCTGCAGGACCTGCTCGGCGGCCAGATAGGCGGGGGGGCTGGACAGGTCGAAGTAGAACACTGCGTCCGGCGTTGCCATCCCGCCTCGAGATTAGCCTGCCGGGGCGCCACGAGGACTGCGGGCGGGCGCATTCTGCGGCGAGATCGTCTCCTCGCAACCGGCGCTAGCCGTGAATCAGCCAGCCGTCGGCGGCGCGGCCGGCTTCCATCACCGCCTCCGAGAGCGTGGGATGGCCGTGGATGGTGCGGGCGACCTCGAGGTAGCCGCCCTCGAGCGCGCGGACGTTGACGAGCTCCTGGATCAGCTCGGTGGCGCGGGCGCCGACGATGTGCCCGCCCAGCAGCTCGCCGTACTTGCGCTCGCCGACGAGCTTGACCAGGCCGGTGCGATCGCCGTACACGGTGCCGCCCCCCACCGCGCCGTAGGGCACCTTGCCGACGACGACGTCATAGCCCTGCTCGCGGGCCTCCGCCTCGGTCAGGCCGAACGAGCCGACGTTCGGCGTGCAGAAGGTGGCGCGGGGAATGTCGATGTAGGAGATCGGATGGGTGGCCAGTCCGGCGGAATCCTCGACGGCGAGGATGCCCTCGTCGGAGGCCTTGTGGGCGAGCGCCGGTCCGGGCACGAGGTCGCCGATCGCGTACACGCCGGGAACGCTGGTGCGCATCGCATCGTCGACCGCGACGAGGCCGCGGTCGTCCAGCGCGACGCCCGCCGCGTCGAGGCCGAGCCGCTCCACGTCGGGGCCGCGTCCGGCGGCGATCACGAGGTAGTCGACCTCGGCGGACTCCCCGCCGTAGGCGAAGCTCACACCCGAGTCCGAGGGCTGGACCGACTCGATCGGGGTGGCGGTGTGCACGGCGATGCCCTGGCGCTTGAAGCCACGCTCGACCAGGCGGGAGATGTCGGCGTCCTCGGCGGGGAGCACACGATCGAGCGCCTCGAGCAGCAGCACCTCGCTGCCCAGTCGGGCAAAGCCCGAGGCGATCTCCGCTCCCGAGGCACCGGCTCCGACGACCGCCAGGCGGGGCGGCACCTCGGGCAGCGCCCAGGCCTCCTCGGTGCCGAGCACGCGCCCGCCGAGGGTGACGCCCGGGATCGCGCGGGGCACCGAGCCGGTGGCGAGCACGACGGTCGCGGCCGTCAGCTCACGCTCGCCGACACGCACCGTCACCGAGCCGCCGGAGTCCCCGCCCGCGCCGCCGCCGGCGGCGAGCGAGGCCTCTCCCTCGATCAGGTCGATGCCGTTCTTCTTGAACAGGCCGCCCACCCCGGAGGTGAGCGTCGACACGACCTTCTCGCGGCGGGCCTGGATCGCGGGGTAGTCGACCCTCACGTCGGCGACCTCCAGGCCGAACTCCTTCGCGTCGCGGATCTCGGAGAGCAGGTCGGCCGAGCGAAGCACCGCCTTGGCGGGGATGCAGGCGTAGTTCAGGCAGCGTCCGCCGACCCTGTCCTGCTCCACCACGGCCGTGCGTCTGCCCAGCTGGGCCGCCCGGATCGCGGCCACGTAGCCACCCGGTCCCGAGCCGATGACGATGCAGTCGTAAGCGTTCTCGGCCATGCGGGCGTGAGCCTATCGATCCCGCGCCTGAATCCGGCCCATCACGTGGATCAGCTTCCAGAACAGCCAGCCGGAGAGCAGGATCGAGAGCAGGCAGATCGCCGCGGCCGCCACCGTCGAGGCGACCACCAGCGCGAGCGAGGTGACGATCACCTGAAACGCGAGCAGCGCCTCGAAGGCGAGCACCGCCCAGTACCTCGTCCCGTACATGCCCCAGGCGAGGATGGCCAGGACGATCGCGATGAACACGCCGCCGGGCAGCGAGCCGCCGTGACGGCTGAGCCCGTGGACGGTGAGCGCGCCGAGGACGACCCCGCACGCGAGCAGCACCGCGACCGCGACGGCGACCAGCAGCGCCCGTGGACGCTCGCCGTCGCCCAGCGGGGTCAGCGACGCGGGGGCCTGCTCGCCGGCCTGCCGCTCGCCCATCACAGCTCCCCCCGCAGGGCGTGGGCCGCCCCCCGGGGATCCTTCGCCGCTGCGATCGCCCGCAGCACGCACACGCGGCAGGCGCCGGCGGCGATCACCTCGCCGACGTTGGTCGCATCGATGCCGCCGATCGCGAAGAACGGGACCGCCGCCCGGTCGGCCGCGTAGCGCACGAGCTCCAGCCCGACGGCCGGCCGGCCGGGCTTGGTGGGCGTCGCGTGGACCGGCCCCACGCCGATGTAGTCCACGGTCGCGCCGTCGACGGCGTCGATCTCGGCGGGGGCGTGGGTGGAGAGGCCCAGCAGCATCGTCTCACCGATCAGCTCGCGGGCATGGCGAACCGGCATGTCCTGCTGGCCCACGTGCACACCGTCCGCGCCGGCCTGGAGGGCGATGTCGGGACGGTCGTTGAGCACGAACAGCGCCCCGAGGCGCTCGCACAGCCGCTGCGTTTCGCGCGCGAGCGCCAGCAGCTGCCCGTCTTCGAGGTGCTTCTCGCGCAGCTGCACGACCTCCACGCCCCCGGCGATCGCCGGGGGCAACAGCTCGGAGAGCTCCCGACCGCCGGGGCGGGAGTCGCACACCAGATACAGCCGTGCGTTCGCGAGACGGCTGCGGCGCTCGGCGTTCGGGGTGGTGGCGGGCACTGCCGGTGAGTCTGACACCGGACTAGCATCAGGCGTATGGCTCTGAAGGCACACGCTCACGACGTCGCGATCGTGGGAGGGGGGATCGTGGGGCTGGCCTGCGCGTGGCGGGCTCGCGAGCGGGGGCTGTCGGTGACGGTGATCGACCGCGACGAGGTCGGCCGCGGCGCCTCGTACGTGGCGGCGGGGATGCTCGCGCCGGTGGCCGAGGCGGAGTTCGGCGAGGCCGGCAGGCGTCTGCTCGAGCTCGGCCTGTGCTCGGCACGGATGTGGCCCGATTTCGCGACGGAGCTGCACGACGCGTGCGGTCACGACGTGGGACTGTCGCGCACCGGCACGTTGGTGGTGGCCCGCGACGAGGACGAGGCGCGAGAGCTGGAGCGCCAGCTAAAGTTCCGCTGCTCGCTGGGCCTGCACGCCGAGCGTCTGCGCGCCAGCGAGGCGCGGGAGCGCGAGCCGGGACTGGCGCCGACCGTGCGCATCGGCCTGGAGGCGCCCGACGATCACTCGGTCGACCCCAGGCTCGTGCTCGGCGCCCTGCGTGCGGCCTGCGAGCGCGCCGGTGTGGACATCCGCGAGCACGTCGCGGTCGGCTCGCTCGCGCGCGACGGCGACGGCGATCGCCTCGAGGGTGTGCGCCTGGCGGGCGGGGAGCTGGTGCGGGCGGCTCAGGTGGTGGTGGCGGCCGGCGCGTGGTGTGGGGAGGTGGCGGGCCTGCCCGACGAGGCGAGGGTTCCGGTGAGACCGGTGAAGGGTCAGATCCTGCGGCTGCGCGACCCGGCCGGCCCGGGGCTGCTCGGGCGGGTGTTGCGGTTCGAGGGCGGCTACGTGGTGCCGCGGGGCGACGGGCGCTACGTGCTGGGGGCGACCGTGGAGGAGAAGGGCTTCGAGCTCGAGCCGACCGCGGGCGGGGTGTATGAGCTGCTGCGGGACGCCACCGAGCTGCTGCCGGGGATCGACGAGCTGCGCATCGAGGAGCTGTCGGTGGGGCTCCGCCCCGGCACGCCCGACAACGCGCCCGCGATCGGCCGGGGCGCGCTCGAGGGCCTGGTGTGGGCGGCGGGCCACCACCGCAACGGGATCCTGCTCGCCCCGCTCACGGCGGAGCTCGTGGCCGGCGCGCTCACCGGGAGCGCGGGTCCGTTCGATTCGCTGCGAGCAGCGTGCGCCCCCGAGCGGTTCGCTCCGCCTCCGGGTCGCTCCGCGTCGGGCGAGCTCGCACACGCCGGGGCCCGGTCGTGATCCTCCTCAACGGCGAGCGCACCGAGATCGAGCCGGGACGGACGCTCGCGGGCCTGTTGGACGAGCTGGGCGTGACCGACCAGGTGAGGGGGGTCGCGGTGGCGGTCGACGGCGAGGTCGTGCCGCGCTCCCGCTGGGAGAGCCTCACGCTCGCCGCGGACGCGCGGGTGGAGGTGTTGACCGCGATGCAGGGAGGATGATGGAGCTCGCCGGCGTGACGTTGGGGTCGCGGCTGCTGCTGGGCACCGGCGGCTTTCCCTCGCTGGAGCTGATGGCGGCGGCGATCGCCGCCAGCGGCACCGAGCTCGTGACGGTGGCGCTGCGTCGCATCGATCCCGCGGCGAAGGGTTCGCTGATCGACGTGCTCGACCACGCGGGGGTGGGGCTGCTGCCCAACACCGCGGGCTGTCGCACAGCGCGAGACGCGGTGCTGACCGCGAAGCTCGCCCGCGAGGCGTTCGCGACCGACCTCGTCAAGCTCGAGGTGATCGGCGACGAGGACACGCTGATGCCCGACGCGCCGGAGCTGTTGCGGGCGGCGGAGGAGCTCGTGGACGACGGCTTTCAGGTGCTCCCCTACACCAACGACGATCCCGTGCTCGCGCGCCGCCTGGTCGACGTCGGCTGCCGGGCGGTGATGCCGCTGGGCTCGCCGATCGGCAGCGGCATGGGTGTGCGCAACCCACACAACATCGCCCTCATCCGGGAGGCCGTGAGCGTGCCGGTGGTGCTCGACGCGGGCATCGGCACCGCCTCGGATGCCGCGATCGCGATGGAGCTGGGCTGCGACGCGGTGATGGCGGCCTCGGCGATCTCCCGCGCTCAGGATCCGGTGGCGATGGCCCGGGCGATGCGCGCGGCGGTGCAGGCGGGCCGCGAGGCGTATCTGGCGGGGCGCATTCCGATCCGTCGCCACGCGACAGCCTCCACCCCGGAAGCGGGGCGGGCGGAATTCGCTACTTGACCACTTCGATCGTCCCGTTCATCGTCGTCGGGTGGATCGTGCACTCGTAGTGGATGATCCCGGGCTTGGTCACCTTCACTTCGTAGGTGCCCCCTTCGCCGAAGTTCTGGGAGGAGAACTTCGCCACTCCGCCCTCGCTGGTGACGTTGTGTTCGACGGAGTCGTAGTTGGTCCACCTGACCGTGCTCCCCGCCTTCACCCGCAGCGTGTCGGGGGCGATCGCGATGTTGCGGTAGGCCACCTGCACGAGCCCACTCTGCACCGGGGAGCCGGAGGAGGGGGACGCGTACTGGGGGGTGGTGTCGTGCTTGAAGCTGCTGTGGTTGGCCGAGGAGGACGTCGAGGAGGTGGGAGCGCTCGAGCTCGTCGACGTCGAGGAGCTGGAGGAGCTCGAGCTCGATCCGCATCCCGCCGCGAGCAGCGCGATCGCCAGCAGGGCGCCGGAGACGAGCACCCCGGCGAGCAGGCCCCGTTTGACTGAGCGGACCGGTTCCGAGCGCATCGAGCCTTCAGCCTAGACGACGTCGCGGTCGGCGGAGCCGCTCGCGACGGTCGACGCCGGGGCGCCCGAGGAGGTCCTCGCGCCGGTCGGCCGGCCGGGCTGACCTAGACTGGCCGGTTCATGGCGCGACACCTCCTCACCGGCGAAGAGCTCTCCCCGCAGGAGCTGAACGGGCTGCTCGACCGGGCGCTGGAGCTGAAGCGGGCACCGCTGTCCTCCCAGGCGCTCGCGGGCCACAGCGTGGGGCTGATCTTCCAGAAGCCCTCCACCCGCACCCGGGTGTCCTTCGAGGTGGGCATCCACGAGCTCGGCGGCTGGCCGGTGGTGCTGCGCGCCGACGAGTTGCAGCTCTCCCGGGGGGAGGCGCTGCGCGACACCGCCCTGGTCCTCTCCCGGCACCTCGCCGCCGTGGGCGTGCGCACCGGCCCCGACGCGATGGTGGCCGAGCTGGCGAGCCACAGCGGGGTGCCGGTGGTGAACATGCTCACGGCGCTGCACCACCCCTGCCAGGGGCTCGCGGACCTGATGACCCTGCGCGAGGCATACGGCTCGCTGCGGGGGGTGCGGGTCGCCTACGTGGGCGACGGCAACAACGTCGCCCGCTCGCTGGCGCTGCTGGGGATGCTCGCGGGGTTGGACGTGGCGGTCGCGTCCCCGTCCGGGTACACCCTGGACGTGCAGGCGCCGCTGCCGGCCCCCGCCGCGGCGAGCGGGTCGCTGACGCTGCACCGCGACCCCCGCGAGGCCGTGTCGGGCGCGCAGGCCGTGTACACCGACGTGTGGGTGAGCATGGGCGACGAGCAGACCGCCGCCGAGCGCCGGGCGGCACTGGCCCCCTACCGCGTCGACGACGCCCTGCTGGACCTGGCCGCGCCCGGGGCGTTCGCGATGCACGACCTGCCCGCCCACCCCGGCGAGGAGATCACCGCCGAGGTCCTCTACGGCGAGCGCCAGCGGATCTGGGATCAGGCCGAGAATCGCCGCCATGCCCAGAAGGCGCTGCTCGAGCTGCTGGTGGAGCCCGCCACCGGTGCGTCGCGGGCATGACCGCCGACGCGGACACAGCCGCCGACGCGGACACAGCCGCCGACGGGGAGACAGCCGCCGACGGGGAGACAGCCGCCGACGTGGAGACAGCCGCCGACGCGGACACAGCCGCCGACGTGGAGACAGCCGCCAACGGGGAGACAGCCGCCACCAGCGCCGCCACACGACCCCGCCCCGGGGACGAGCTCGAGCTGGAGGTGCAGTCGCTCGCGTTCGGCGGGGAGGGGGTGGCGCGGTTGGGCGAGGAGGGCTACGTCGTGTTCGTGGCGGGCGGGATCCCGGGGGATCGCGTGCGGGCGACGGTGAGCCGGCGCAAGCGAACCTACGGGCGGGCGTATGCGACGGAGATCCTCAGGCCGAGCCCCGAGCGGATCGCGCCGCGGGCGCAACACCCAGGCGTGGCGTGGCAGGTGCTCCCCTACGAGCGCCAGCTGGAGATCAAGCGCGACCAGGTGCGTGAGGCGCTGCAGCGGCTCGGTCGCCTGGAGGGGTTCGAGCTCGAGGAGATGGTGCCGGCGCTCGAACAGTGGCGCTATCGGAACAAGCTCGAGTACTCCTTCGGCGGCGGGTCCGGGGCGGAGCTCGTGTGCGGCTTTCACGCCCCGGGGGGGTGGAAGGAGGTGGTGGCGATCGGGGACTGCCTGCTGGCCTCCGAGCTGGGCAACCGCGCACGGGACATCGCCCTCGATTGGTGTCGCGCGCAGGGGCTGGCGGCGAGGGACCGCAGCGTCAGGAGCACCGCCGCCGGCCCGGACGGGCGGGCCCAGCTGCGCAACCTGATCGTGCGGGAAGGCAGACGCACGGGACCCAAGCTCCAGGTCAGGCTCGTCACGAGCGAGGGGGAGCTCGACGGGGCGGCGTTCGCGGCGGCTTTGAGCGAGGGGCTGGGCGACCATCTGGAGGGGGTGCTGTGGACGCGGTCGCGGAGCCTCGCGGAGACCACGGCCGGTGGGGAGACGGAGCTCGTGTGGGGCGCGGAGGAGCTCCCCGAGCGGCTGGGCGACCTCGACCTGCGGATCTCCCCGGAGGCGTTCTTCCAGACCAACACCGAGATGGCGGAGGTGCTCTACGGGGTCGTCGTCGAGTACGCGGCGTTGCAGGGATGGGAGCGGGTGTATGACCTGTTCTGCGGGATCGGCACGATCGCGCTGACGCTGGCGCCGCGGGCGGCCGAGCTGTGGGGCATCGAGCTGGTCGAGCAGGCGGTTGCCGACGCGATCGATGGAGCCCGTCGCAACGAGGTCGACAACGCCCACTTCTTCGCCGGCGACGCCCGTCTGGCGCTGCCCGAGCTGGCCCAGCGGGCGGGCCGGCCCGACGTGCTCGTGGTCGATCCCCCCCGGGCGGGCTTGTCCGGGAAAGTGGTGCGTCGCATCGTCGAGGTCTCGCCGAAGCGGATCGTGTACGTCTCCTGCAACCCCACCACGCTCGCCCCCAACGCGGCCGCGTTGGGCCAGGCGGGATGGAGGCTCGTGCGGGTGCGCCCGGTCGACATGTTCCCCCAGACCCACCACGTCGAGTGCGTGGCGCTGCTCGAGCGGGAGTAGCGTCGGCTCGACTCCGGTATCGTCGAGACATGCCGAGCAGGGGGGTTCGGGCGCTCGTGGGCGCGACTGTGATCGCGGCGGCCCTCGCGCTCGCGGCTCAGGCTGGGGCGGAGGAGAACTACTACTCCGCCTACAGCGAACTGCTCCACTCCCGCCGCTCCCCGGCGGGGCCGCTCGTGCTGACCTTCTCGCCCGCCGCGCTCGGATCGCTCGCGACGGACACCTGGCAGTACACGCCCGAAGTCCACGGCTCGTGGGCGATGTCCGTGGGGCACTTCACCGCGCCGGTCAAGGGGCTGCCGCACTCCGACGCGGACCTCGTGTGGAAAGACGACGGCGCCAAATCGCTTGCGTATGAGCGCAAGCGGCTGCGCAGGGGCAACCGCCTGAGCACGACGCGGGTGCGGGGCAAGCCCGGCCTGCTGGCAGTGGCGCGGCGCAGCCACGCCATCTCACTGGCCTGGATCGAGGACGGTCACCTCTATGAACTGGGGACGGGCACGCCGCACACGATCCCCCTGGCGCAGCTGCAGCAGACCGCCACCGGCCTCGATCACCTCCGTGGCGAGCTCGCCGGCTCCACCGAAGTGGGCGGCCCCCAGCAGTCGGTGCACCTGTTCGTGACCGACAGCACCCTCACCTTCGAACTCGACTGGTCGGCCGAATGCCACGAACCCGGCCTGCAGTTCGGGGCCGGCTCGCAGGGGGAACTCACCGAGTCGGACGTGCCCCTCCCCGGAGGCTCCTTCTCGCAGGCCCTCTCCGGCTACCGCTCGCCTCGGCCCGGCCCCTACGAAGCGCCGTGGACGCTGGCGATATCGGCGACGATCGCCGGCGGTGGGGGGCAGTTCACGCTGCAGGCCACCAGCGACGGCGCCGGCTTGAACCACGACGAACACTGCGCCGTCGGGCCGGTGAGCGTGGGTTTGACGCCGAGCACCACCACCTGACCGCGGGTCGATCGCTGCCCCGCCCGGCCGGATAAGCTCCGCGCCCATGCGCGCCGTCACGATCGCAGACGAGCAGGTCACCGTCGAGCACCATCCCGATCCGCAGCCCGGCGCCGGCGAGGTGCTGGTGCGCGTCCACGCCGCGGGATTGAACGGGGCCGACATGATGCAGCGCCGGGGCCTGTACCCGGCGCCCCCCGGCTCGCCGCCGGACATCCCCGGGCTCGAGCTCGCGGGCGAGGTCGCCGCACTCGGGCCGGCCGCCGAACGCTTCGCCGAGGGCGACCGCGTGATGGCGATCGTCGCCGGCGGCGGCCAGGCCGAGCTGTGCGTCGTCCACGAGCGCCAGCTGATGCCGGTGCCGGACGCGCTCGACTGGCCCTCCGCCGGAGGAGTGCCCGAGGTCTTCACGACCGCCCACGATGCGATCTTCACCCAGGCCGGACTGCGTTCCGGGGAGCATCTGCTGGTCAACGGCGGCGCCGGCGGCGTCGGCACCGCGGCGATCCAACTCGCCCACGCGGCCGGGGCCCGCGTCACGGCGACCGTCCGCGACGAGGCCCTGCGGGAGGGGGTCGCCGAGCTCGGCTGCGAGGCGATCGCCCCGGGGGGCTCTGCCGAGCGGGGACCGTTCGACGTGGTGCTCGAGCTGGTGGGCGCACCGAACATGCCCGGGAACCTCGATGCGCTCGCCACCGGCGGCCGGATCGTGGTGATCGGCGTGTCCGCGGGCGCCAAGAGCGAGCTGAACCTGCTCGCCCTGATGGGCAAACGCGCCCGCGTCCAGGCCTCCACCCTGCGCGCCCGGCCGTTGGAGCAGAAGGCGCTCACCGCGCGACTGCTCGAGCGGGAGGTGCTGCCGCTGTTCGACGCCGGACTGCTCCGCGTGCCGATCGCCGCCGCCTACTCCCTGCAGGACGCCTCCGCCGCCTACGAGCGCTTCGCGGCCGGCGGCAAGCTCGGCAAGATCATCCTGCAGACCTGAGCCGAGCGCGGCGAACCCCAGCTGTTCGGTCGAGAGCACGCCGCATGCGGCGTGCTCCGGGGTCGCACATGTGCGACCCCGCCGGTGGGCGCATGCGCCCACCGGAACAGCTCACCAGCCCAACGGGCCGTCAATACGGGGGCTGGGCGGCGTACCACTCGCCGAGCCTGCGGAAGGAGTCCCAGAAGGCGCGCTTGGACTCCTGCTCGTCGAGCGAGTCGTCGATGTTCGGCACGTAGAGGGCGTCGATCATCGGGGTGAGGTGCTGCACCTCGCTCAGGCGGGGGGCGAGCTCGCGTGCGAGCGGGATCTCCAACTCGTTGAGCGCCGCGAGCGCATCGGCGCCCATCACCACCACGATGCGGGGCTGGACGATCGCGATCTCCTCCACCACCCGTGACACGCACGCCGGGTCCGCGAGGGAGGGGTCGGCGAGGGGGCACTTCACGCACAGCGTCCCGTACACCGCCAGCGGGTCGATCGTGAGGCGCTTGAGCGACTTCATCATCGCTGCACCGGCGCGGCCGTAGAAGGCGACGCCCTCCTCGATCTCCGAGGGCTGGGCGGAGTACTTGAGCAGCATCACGTCCGCCTGGGGGTGGCCCGAGCCGAGCACGGGCATCAGGTTGCCGCGCGGACAGTGGGGGCAGGACTGGAGCTCGCGGGTGAGCGAGTTGAGCTCCCGGATGGCGCGCTCGAGGTACTTCTCGCGGATCTCGTCGTCGGTCGCAGGCATCGACCCCAGGGGATTTGACGGCTGTGGGACTTGTCCTTGAGGCTGCACCACTACTTGCGGCTGCCTCCCATCGCGCGCTTGACGCGACGGGCGCGGCTGGCCCGTCGGGCCGACGGGGGGGTGGCGCGGGTCTGCAGGAACTTCAACGCCTGCACGTACAGCAGGCTCGTCGGGCGGGTGAGGATGTCGGCGTCGCGCAACGACTGCAGGAACTCCTGCGGACCGTCGAAGTCCCGCATCCTGATCCGCACCGAGCCGAGACCCTGGGCGACGTGGGAGTCCGAGCCCGCGCCCGCCACGATCCGGTACTTGGCGGCGAACCGCTCGGCCTCTTCGTTGAACGCCCCGATCGCCACACGCGGGTTGAACACCTCGATCGCGTCCACTTCGTCGAGGATCTTCTGCAGGTGCTCGTAGTCGGGCACGGAGTGCAGCCGATCGAACGGGTGGGGCACGTACACTACGCCTCCCTGGCGCCTGATCTCCGCGACCGTCTCCTGGAGGGTCATCCCGCGGGGGATCTTCTCCTCGATGAACAGGCCGATCACCTCGCCCTGGTCGGCCGTCTTGACCTCCTCGGCGACGATCACCTTGACCCCGGCGGCGGCCGACTGCTCGCGGGCCGCGAGCGCGCCGGAGATCTCGTTGTGGTCGGTCACCGCGATCGCGCCGAGGCCCTGTTCCCGGGCGGTCGCGAGCAGCACCTCCACGGGGGTGGCGCAGTCGTGGGAGTGATCGGTGTGCATGTGCAGGTCGACGTCGATCAGCGCCCGCCCGGCCAGACGCCGGCGCAGCCGCGGGTCACCCTCGGCGTCGTGGCGGCGGGCCGCCAGCTCGCGGTAGATCTGCTCCAGCGTGTCGAGCAGCTGTCCGCCGTCTCCATCCCCGTCGCCGAGCGGTGCGAGGCGGTAGTGGCCGGGGAAGTGGCGGTCCATCAGCTCCGCGGTCGCGGTCGTGGCGGCGGTGCGGGCGTCGAGCCTGCCGAGGAACGTCTCGACGAACCGCCGCGCCATCAACGCCAGCAGCAGACGCTCGCTGGGTGCGTGGAAGGAGCCGACGTTCAGCGCCCGGGAGTGGCGCAACGCGGCGTTGGAGGCGCTCGGGGCGAACGGCTCGTGGACGTGCACGAAGTCCAGCGTGAGGGTGCTCAGCAGTTCCTCGATCGTGCGAGCGACGTCGATCGGCAGGGCGGGGGGCCGCCGCCGCGAGGAGGAGCCCGCGACGTCCAGCACCTCACCAACCGCGATCACCAGCGGCTCGCCGTCGTCGGTCCCCTCCAGCAGAACGTCGAGCTGCCCCCGGGCCGAGCGCAGCAGCCGGCGGGAGCCGCGCACCCGCTCCTGGGAGCGCGACGGCGCCAACACGACCACACGATGCCCACGCCGCGAGAGTCCCTCGGCGGCCGCGCGCACGTATGCGTTCACCGCGTTGTCCTGCGCCTCCCAGGGATAGGGGGTCGCATGGGCGATCGAGAAGCGCTCCGTGGCCATCGCCCAGTCATTATCGCGCGGCGGGAGCTGGCCGCGACGCCCGCGCCCCGGCGCGGCCCCGCGGCCCGGTGCCGGGCTTGCCGGCGTACTTCGCGATGAACTGCTCGGTGTCGGTCCGCGCGAGCTCGTCGGGGCGCTGCCTGTGGGGTGACTTCATCAGGTAGCTGCTCGGCCCGTCGAGCTGGCCGCCGATGCCGTGGTTGAGCGCCAGCTTGCAACACCGCACCGCGTCGATCACGATCCCCGCCGAGTTGGGGGAGTCCCACACCTCGAGCTTCAGCTCCAGGTTCAGTGGCACGTCGCCGAAGGCCTGGCCCTCCAGTCTGATGTGGGCCCACTTGCGGTCGGTCAGCCACGGCACGTAATCCGACGGACCCACGTGGATGTCGCTGGCGGGCAGCTCGTGGTCCATGATCGAGGTGACCGCGTTGGTCTTGGAGATCTTCTTGGACTCCAGCCGCTCCCGCTCGAGCATGTTGTAGAAGTCCATGTTCCCGCCCACGTTCAGCTGGGAGGTGCGCTCGATCTCCACACCCCGCTCGGCGAACAGCCGGGCGAGCGTGCGGTGCACGATCGTCGCGCCCACCTGGGACTTGATGTCGTCGCCGACGATCGGCAGCTTGGCCTGCTTGAAGCGCCTGTCCCAGTAGTCCTCCCGGGCGATGAACACGGGGATGCAGTTGACGAACCCACACCCCGCCTCGAGCACCTGCTCCACGTACCACTTGGTGGCCTGCTCGGAGCCCACGGGCAGGTAGGACACGACCACGTCGGTGTGGGTGTCCTTGAGGATCTCGACGATGTCGGCGGTCTCCCCGGGGGCCTTGACGATCTTCTCCTTGAGGTACTTGCCGAGGCCGTCGTGGGTCATCCCCCGGTGCACCGGCACACTCAGCTGCTTGGGCACCTTGGCGAACTTGATCGTGTTGTTCTGGCCCGCCCAGATCGCCTGTCCCAGGTCCTTGCCGACCTTCGTGCGGTCGATGTCGAACGCCGCGGTGAACTCGATGTCCGAGACGTGGTAGCCACCCAGGTCGACGTGCATCAGCCCCGGTACCCTCGTGTCGGCCTGCGCGTCGCGGTAGTAGTGCACGCCCTGCACGAACGCCGACGCGCAGTTGCCGACGCCGATGATCGCCACGCGAACCTTGTCGGGCTGGTAGCGGGCGCGACCGTTGGAACGCGCGCTGGTGGCGTTGCTGTGATGAGTGGGAGTCAAATCTCGTCCTTTGAGAGGGGCCAGGGGCCCGATCGGGGGGGCCGGCGGCACGGGCGTCCGCTCAGCGGGACGCCGGTGGCGGGATCGGGCGACTGGACAAACTACTCCGCCGGGCACGTTGGGTCACACCGCCAGGGAGAGCTCCCGCCGTACGTGCAGGATGCGCTGGGCCACCGTGACGATGCTCAGCGCCGCCAGCACGTACACCGAGGGGGCCAACAACTGGAAGTCTCCGAGCGACGCCCCCCGTGCGAACACGAGGCCGATCGCGAGGATCACCACCCGCACCGGCCTGGTGGCGATGCCGACCTTGCACTCCACCCCGAGCGCCTCCGCCCGGGCGCGGGTGTAGCTCACCATCAGCGACGCCAGCACCGCGATCACGACCGCCGCGGCGGCGAACCGCTGGCCGTTGAGCGCGAACGTCCCGGCCACCGCCGCCAGCACGATGCCCTCCTCGATGCGGTCCAACGTCGAGTCCAGGAAGGCGCCGAACGGCGTGCCCTTGCCCGACATCCGCGAGTAGCGCCCGTCGAGCGTGTCCATGATCGAGCCGACGATGAACGCGATCCCGCCCAGGAAGTACAGCCGCTCCCACACGAGGGCCGCCGCGAGCAGGTTCAGCGCCAGCCCCGTGAGCGAGATCGCGTTGGGGGTCAGGCGCGACTCGATCAACGCGTTGCGCATCAGCTCCCGTCGTTCGCCGGCGCCGATCGGCGCGCGGGGACGAGGTCGCGCCGGCCGGTGCCCGCCCCGACGCGATCGCCGCGGTCCCTCGTGGCGACGCGGGCTCATGGTCTGGCCGCCGTCGGGTCCACCGCTATCGGGCCCGCCGCCCTCGGGCGCGCTCATCCGCGCGCCGCGCCCGTCGACATCGAGGCGAACCGCCACACACGGGGTCTGGCCCGGGCGAGCCACATCGCCCCGTAGGCGGAGGCGCCCGCCGTGAGCGCCCCCAGCAGGGCGTCGACGATGAAGTGGTTGGCGGTGACGACGATCACGAACGCCATCAGGAACGGGTACAGCAGCCACAGCACCCGCGCGGCGCTGTGGCGCACCAGCCGCGCCAGCGGCCAGCCGATCATCAGCGCGAACGCGACGTGCATCGACGGCACCGCCGCATAGGGGTTGAACAGCGCGTTCATCGAGGCGCTCGTGTGGGAGACGTGCACGCCCGTGAGGTCCGACACGGAGTCGATGAAGCCCCACTCGGGCATGAACCGGGGCGGCGCCGTGGGGAACACGGTGTAGCCGATCAGCGCGATGAACATGGCGATCATGAACATGTTGCGCACGAAGTAGAAGTTGCGGTTGTGACGCACATACAGGTAGACGAGCCCGCCGACTGTGATCGTCGTCTGGGCGTTGACGTACAGCCAGCTGGAGAAGTCCATCAGCGCCCGGCTGCCCGACGCCCAGGCCTGCACCGAGGGCTCCACGAACAGGTGCATCGTCCGCTCGATCGAGATCAGGTCGCGGGCGTGGTTGAACGCCGCCGTGGCATCCCCCTCGACCATCCCCCGCACGAGCCGGTAGGCGAGGTAGGCGCTGGCGAACAGCGCGAGCTGGCGCAGCACGTCGAGCCAACCCTGCGGCAGCAGGCGCGCCTGCACGACACGAGCGCGAGCGAGCATCTCCCGCAAGCCTAATCGATGCGGCTCATCGACAGCGCGGGCCGTGGTCGAAGATCCGCCCGATCGAGAAGTCGATCCTCACCCGCACCACGCCACTGCCGTGGGCGTCCAGCTCGGTGAAGCCACCGGCGCCCTCGGCCACGCACGCGCCGGCGCCGGACGCCGCCCAGTAGGGGGTGAAGCGCACCGCCACCCCGTACCGCCCGGGCCGGGGGATGCTCACCGCGAAGGAGTCGGTTCTCAGCGCCACCATCCTCGCGGGCGGCTGCACGAGCGCCCGCGGGTGGATCACCGCGAACAGCCGCCAGTGGGCTGAGCGCCACACTTCGCGCAGGTAGGCCGGCGGGCGCCCGGCCAGACCCTCCGGTGGGCGGCCGCGCAGCAGCCGGGCCTCCCCGGCCGCCGAGTAGTCCAGCGGGGCGTCGGGGAGCGCCACGTAGGAGACCGCCTGCCGGGCCAGCCATGCCCGGTAGCGCCCGGCGCTCAGCCGGCGGTGTTCGTCGTAGAAGAGCCCGTTGCGCCCCCGATCGAGCTGGCGCTCCCAGCCCCGCGCCAGCGGGATCCGGGGCGCGAGGAAGCGGGCCTCCCAGTGATCGACCGTCGCCACCGCCTCGATCCGCGCCGGGCGGGCGCCGTAGCCGACCCCGAGCGAATGCAGCTCCCGCACCAGGGGGGTGTAGTAGGACGCGTTCACGGCGGGGTCCGACGCCGCCGAGAGGAAGTCGGCGACCGGCGCGTTGGCCTGCCAGTAGAGCAGCAGCGGCGCGAGCACCACCAGCGGCCACCGGGGGCTGCGCCCCACCAGCACGCACGCGGCGATCGGCCCCGCCAGCAGCGCCCCGAGGCGATCGACGTTGCCGCCCACCGCCGAGGGGATCGCGTACGCCCCGACGAGCGCCGCCCCGTAGAGCAGCACGCCGATCAGCAGCACCCGCCGGGCGTCGGCGAATCGCTCCCGCTCCCCGCCGACGCCCGCACCGAGCCCCGCGCCGACCTGCGCGATCGAGCCCGGCCGGCCCCGCTCGGACGGTGCGCGGGGCACGAGCACGGCGATCACCAGCACCCCCGCGAGCGCGGGCAGGAAGGCGGAGGTGACGAACGGTTGGGTGCCCCCTTCGGGGAACGCGACCGTGAGCGCCGCGATCGGCGCGAGCGTCGCGGCTGTGAGCACGAACGGCCACAACGGATGGACCCGCCGGGCGCCCCCGGGCGCCGCCGGCGTCCCGCGTGTGCGTCCCGCGATTCCCCACGCCAGCAGCGACAGCGCCAGGAACGCCCCCGCCACGGGGCTCGCCAGCGAGCACAGCACCGCCAGCGCCAGCGCCGCCGGGCGGCGATCGCGACGGGCGGCCAGCAGGCAGCCGAGCCCCACCGCCAGTCCGAGGTCGTAGGGGACGCGGTTGGCGAGCAGCGCGATCGAGGCCCCCACCGCGAACCACACGGCCGCCACCCGCGTCGCCGCCCGCGGGAAGAAGCCGTCGATCAGCAGCGCGAACAGGGCCGTCGCGGCGACCATCGACACCGCGTTGAGCAGCTGCGGGCCCAGCCACGCCCCGAGCGCCGGCGCGAGCAGCGAGTACGCGGGCAGGTGGTGGCCCCCGTACCAGCTGTTGTCCCACACGCCGAAGCCGGTGCGGGCGAACAGGTCGCTGCGATACGCCGCCGCGGCGAGGTCCGTGCTCGGCGGCGCTGCGATCACATAGACGAGACCGAGCGACGCGGTGATCGCCCAGGCCGGGAGCCGCCGCAGGGACCCGCTCACTCCGGTTCGTGCTCGGCCCCGAGAAAGGCCGCGACCGTGTCGATCATCTCGGGCCGGTCGAGCCACGGCCAGTGCCCGGCGTCCTCGAGCTCCACCAGCTCCGACCCCGCCAGCGCCTCGGCGTGGGCGCGGCCGAAGCGGGCGGGGATGTAGGGGTCCTGCATGCCCCACACCACCAGCGTGGGCATCGACAGCTCCCCCAGGTGGGCCCCCGCGGCCGCGAGCACGTCCGGGGGGGCGCTGCGGTAGAGGCGCAGGATCGCCCGCTGGGTGCCCTGGTCGAAGTGGTCGAGCACGGTGTCCAGCCAGGCGTCGGAGAGCGGGCCGGGCGTGACGTTGGCCTCGCGCGAGGCCAGTCGCAGGGTGGTTCGGGTGGTGCTGCCCATCGCCAGCTCCCCCACCCCCGGCGTGCGCCACACGCGGGCGGTGCGATGCCAGCGGTAGCCGGGCAGGAAGGGCACGACGTTGATCAGCACCAGACGCGCGATCCGCTCGGGGTGTCGCTGCGCGAACGTCAGCCCCACCACGCCCCAGTCGTGCGCCACCAGGCTGACCCGCTCGACGGCCACCAGCTCCAGGTAGCGCTCCAGGAAGTCGGCGTAGCCCTCGATCGTGTAGGGGAAGTGCCCGGGCTTGCCCGACCGCCCGAACCCTGGCAGGTCGGGTGCGAGGCCTCCGGTTCGAGCGAGGAACGCCAGCCAGTCGTCGGAGTTGGTGGGCACCCCGTGCAGGTACAGCGGAGTCGCCTCGCCGATCCCCGCGGCCACGGGCGCCTCGCGCCAGAAGACCGGCAGCCCGTCGAGCTCGCCGCTGCGATCGCTGACCTCGGGCACGGGCCGAGCATATATACCCTGCGCTCGTGCCCGCGGCGAGCGCTTCCGCGAACTCGGCCTCCTGGCGAGCGCCGTCGCGCGATCGCGTCGTGCGCGTTCGCGAACGGCTGCGGGAGGTGTACGGCGTGCCCCGCATCGCCCCCCACGGACACCCGATCGCCGAGCTGGTGCTGACCGTGCTCTCACAGAGCACCAACGACCGCAACCGGGACGTCGCCTATCTACGGCTGCGCCAACGGTTTGCGAGCTGGGAGCAGGTGATGCGCGCGCCGGTCTCGCAGATCGAGGAGGCGATCAGGCCGGGCGGGATCTCGAAGGTGAAGTCCGCCCGCATCAAGGCGATCCTGGTGGCGCTCGCCGAGCGTCCCCCGGACGGACGTCACGACGCGCTCGCGAGCCGCCGCCCCTCACCGGATGAGCGTCGCTGTGAGCCCTCGCTCGACGCGCTCGCGGACATGGTCCTCGAGCGGGCACGCGATTACCTCCTCGCCCTGCCCGGGGTCGGTCGCAAGACGGCCGCGTGCGTGCTGCTGTTCGCATTCGGCCTGCGGGAGGTGCCGGTGGACACCCACGTCTCGCGGGTGGGGATGCGCCTGCGACTGCTGCGCCCGGGCGCCCCCTTCGAGCAGCTCCACGATCAGATGCTCGCGCTCACGCCGCCCGGGGAGGAGCTCGAGCTGCACGTGAACCTGCTCCGCCACGGCCGCCGCACCTGTCACGCACGGCGGCCGGCCTGCGGCGCCTGCGCGCTGGCGCGGATGTGCCCCAGCCGCGGGCGGTTCGTTTGAGCCGGGGCTGGCAACGGACATCGCCCCCGGCGACTAACGTTGCGTGCCGAGATGACTCCCGCGAGAGGCGCCACGGCGAGGAGGGCCAAGCGGGCCGATCAGGGGCTGTTCGGTCCGGGCAGCGTGACCTGGAGGGTGCATTCCAACCCGGTGATGCTGGTGGGCGGGCTGCGGGCGCTGCTGATCCAGGCGCTGCACCCGCTCGCGATGGCGGGGGTGGCGCAGTACTCGGACTTCCGTGCCGACCCGATGCGGCGGCTGCGCGGCACCAGCGCCTACGTGCACGCCGTCACCTTCGGCGACACCCGCACCGCCCGCGAGGCCGCCGCCCGGGTCAAGCGCTTGCACCGGCGGGTCAGCGGCGTGGACCCCGTCACCGGCCGGCGGTTCTCCGCGCGGGACCCCGACACGCTGTTGTGGGTGCATTGCGTGGAGGTGCACTCCTTCCTCGCCGCCCATCGTGCCTACGGCGGCCGGCTCACCGTCGCCGAGCAGGATCGCTACCTCGCCGAGCAGGTGCTCGCCGCGGAGCTGATGGACATCCCCGCCGCGATCGTGCCCGACTCGTTGGAGGCCTACCGCGCCTACTTCGCCGAGCTGCTGCCGACGCTCTGCTCGAGCGCCCACGCCGCCGCGACGATCGCCTTCGTGCGTCGCCCCGAGCTGCCCGGAGGGCTGCGCACGGCCCCGCTGGCGCCGGCGTTCCGCACGCTCGGCCACGCCGCCACGGCGCTCGTCCCCCGCTCGCTGCGCCCGCTGGCGGGGCTGCCGGAGCGCGATCCCCGGGCACTGCCCGCGGCGGCGATGGTGGTGCTCGCCTCCCGCGCGATGATCGCCAGCCGCCACGTGCCGTGGCTGGGCACGCAGATCGAACTGCAGCTACGCGACGCGCTCGGCGTCGGCTCGCTGCCGCAGGCTCTGGGGCGGGCCGCCTGAGTCCGCAGGCCCGGGACGGGCGAGCTTGGCGCGGGCCTTCTCGGGGGTGACCCTGATCACGTCCGAGGCGAGGCCGACCTTCGCCATCGCGAGGATCAGCCAGCCGGAGGGATCGAGCTCGTACCAGCGCAGGCCGTGGAAGGCGGACTGGGGGAAGGCGTGGTGGTTGTGGTGCCACGCCTCGCCGAGCGAGGGCAGCGCGAGCCAGTAGACGTTCGTGGACTCGTCGTCGGTGTGAAACCTGCGCCTGCCGAAGAAGTGGCAGATCGAGTTGATGCTCCAGGTGATGTGGTGCACGAGGAAGATCCGCACGAGCCCCGCCCACACCAGCGCGGTGAGCCCGGCCCCGAGCGCCCCCGCGCCGAGCGCCAGCCCGAGCAGGAACGGCAGCAGCAGGCTCGCCAGCGCGATCCACGGGAACGCCTTGTTGATCCGGCGCATGGTGGGGTCCTCCACCAGGTCCCGTGCGAACCGTTTGGAGCTGGCCTGGCCGTGGGTCTCGAACAGCCACCCCACGTGAGCGTGCCACAGGCCCGCCAGCATTCCTCTGAACCCGGCGCCGTGGCCCGCGTGGGGGCTGTGGGGGTCGCCCTCTTCGTCGGTGAAGGTGTGATGCTTGCGGTGGTCCGCGACCCAGTCGATCACCGGTCCCTGCAGCGACATCGAGCCGAGCACCGCCAGCGTGTAGCGGATCCAGGCGCGGGTCTGGAAGGCGCGGTGGGTCAGCAGGCGGTGAAAGCCGACGGTGACGCCGATCGCCGTGAGCATGTACATGACCGCGAAGATCGCTATGTCCCGCCAGCTCAGGAACCTGTTCCACAGCAGCACCCCCGCCGCGATCACGCCGAGGAACGGCACGACCACCGCGGTGATGTTGACGTTGCGCTCGAGCCTCGTCACGTTGCACCCGGATACCCGGGGGATCCCCTGCGGTTACGGCCTGGGGGAAGGTAATGTCGTTGTGTGCTGAGGCTCACACAGGGCCGGGAGCCGGCTCTCTTGAATCACTTCAGGAAATCTGCTTCAATAACGCTTAGATTTTTCGTAATCTTCCATCCCCTTTCCTAAGGAGCACCAACACATGGGCAAGACCATAGGCATCGACCTGGGTACGACCAACTCGTGTATGGCCGTGCTCGAGGGGGGCGAGCCCACGGTCGTCGAGAACGCCGAGGGCGGTCGCACAACCCCCTCCGTCGTCGCGTTCACCGCTTCCGGTGAGCGGCTCGTCGGCACCGTCGCCAAGCGCCAGGCCGTCACCAACCCCCAGAACACCGTCTTCTCGATCAAGCGCTTCATGGGCCGCAAGGAGGCCGAGGTGCGCGAGGAGGAGTCGATCGTCCCCTACAAGGTGGTCGCCGGTCCCAACGGCGACGCCCGCGTGGAAGTCGCGGGCGAGCAGCACTCCCCCCCCGAGATCAGCGCGATGATCCTGCAGAAGCTGAAGTCCGACGCGGAAGCCTATCTGGGGGAGACCGTCGACGGCGCGGTGATCACCGTTCCCGCCTACTTCAACGACGACCAGCGCCAGGCGACCAAGGACGCCGGCAAGATCGCCGGTCTCGACGTCAAGCGGATCATCAACGAGCCCACCGCCGCGTCGCTCGCCTATGGCCTGGACAAGGAGTCCGACCAGACGATCCTCGTGTTCGACCTCGGTGGGGGCACGTTCGACGTGTCCGTGCTGGAGATCGGCGATGGGGTGTTCGAGGTGAAGTCCACCGCCGGCGACAACCACCTCGGTGGGGACAACTTCGACAAGGCGATCGTCGACTGGCTCGTGGCCGAATTCAAGAAGTCCCAGGCGATCGACCTGTCGGCCGACCCGATGGCGCTGCAGCGGCTCTACGAGGCGGCGGAGAAGGCGAAGATCGAGCTCTCCACCACCCAGGAGACGCAGATCAACCTGCCGTTCATCACCGCCGACGCGTCCGGACCCAAGCACCTGGACACCCGTCTCACGCGGGCGAAGCTCTCCGAACTCACGAGCGAGCTGCTCGACCGGGTGGTGGCACCCGTGCGCCAGGCGCTCGACGACGCCAAGGACAAGGGCGTCAAGGAGATCGACCACGTCGTGCTGGTGGGCGGCATGACCCGCATGCCCGCGGTGCAGGAGAAGGTCAAAGAGCTGACCGGCAAGGAGCCCCATCGTGGGGTCAACCCCGACGAGGTGGTGGCCGTCGGCGCCGCGATCCAGGCGGGCGTGCTCGCCGGCGACGTCAAGGACGTGCTGCTGCTCGACGTGACGCCGCTGACCCTCGGCATCGAGACCAAGGGCGGCGTGATGACCAAGCTGATCGAACGCAACACGACGATCCCCACCCGCAAGGGGGAGGTCTTCTCCACGGCCGAGGACAACCAGCCCTCGGTGGAGATCCACGTGCTGCAGGGCGAGCGGGAGATGGCCCAGTACAACAAGTCGCTCGGCAAGTTCCAGCTGACCGGGATTCCGCCCGCGCCGCGGGGGATTCCCCAGATCGAGGTGGCGTTCGACATCGACGCCAACGGCATCCTGAACGTGTCCGCGAAGGACCTCGGCACGAGCAAGGAGCAGAAGATCGAGATCAAGGCCGGCTCGGGCTTGTCCGAGGACGAGATCAAGCAGATGGTCTCCGACGCGGAGTCCCACGCCGAGGAGGATCGGCGTGCCCGCGAGCTGGCGGAGGCCCGCAACAACGGCGAGAACGCCGCCTACCAGGCAGAGCGCCAGCTCGCCGACCTCGGCGATCAGGTCGACGCCGACTCCAAAGCCCGCATCGAGCAGGCCGTGAAGGAGCTGCGCGAGGTGCTCGAGTCCGAGGACCCGGCGACGATCAACGTCAAGTCCGAGGC
Source organism: uncultured Solirubrobacterales bacterium (assembly GCA_963696615.1). Lineage (GTDB taxonomy): Bacteria > Actinomycetota > Thermoleophilia > Solirubrobacterales > Solirubrobacteraceae > Palsa-744. The sequence goes on from CAVOKU010000001.1 coordinate 154,008, forward strand.
CCTCCAGGTCGCGTTCCACTCGGTCTCCGAGGCGATGTATCAGCGCGCCCAGGAGCAGCAGGCGGCGGCCGGCAACGGCGCCTCCGGCGAGGGCGGCAGCTCCTCGGGCTCCTCCGACGAGGAGGACGTCGTCGATGCCGAGGTCGTAGACGAGCCCCAGGCATAGGGAGGCGGGCGCGATGAGCGACACCCCCGAGCAGGCAGTGCAGGAGACCCCCGGCGCGAAGCCCTCGCCGGGGGAGTCCTCCCCCGGCGAGGAGACGCCCACCACCGCCGCCGTGGCCGAGCAGGAGGCCGCGAGCGAGCGTGACGCGGCAGGCGTCGAGGAGGATCTCGACGAGCTCGTCAAGGTGGGCACCCAACGCGACGAGTACCTCGCGCTCGCCCAGCGGACCCAGGCCGACTTCGAGAACTACCGCAAGCGGGTCGCCCGCGAGTCGGCGCTGGCGCAGGACCGCGGCGTGGCGAGGCTGGCGAAGGAGCTGCTGCCGGCGCTGGACAACCTCGACCGCGCCCTGGAGGCGGCCGCGCAGGACGATCCGCTGCTGCAGGGCGTGCGTCTGGTCCGCGACGAGCTCGCGGCCGCGCTCGCGCGCGTGGGCGTGGAGTCCTTCTCCCCCGCGGGCGAGCCGTTCGATCCCTCGCTGCACGAGGCGATGGCCCAGCAGCCGGTGGAGGGCGTGCGCAGCGGCGACGTCGCCGAGGTCTACCAGCCCGGCTATCGCCTGGGCGAGCACATCATCCGGCCCGCCCGCGTGGTCGTAGCGGCCTAGGCGGGAAGGAGCACAGATGGCATCCCGCCCGGACTACTACAAGACCCTGGGGGTGGACAAGAAGGCGAGCGCCGAGGAGATCAAGAAGGCCTACCGCAAGCTCGCCCGCCGGTACCACCCCGACCGCAATCCCGACGACAAGGCCGCCGAGGAGCGCTTCAAGGAGGTCTCCCAGGCCCACGACGTGCTCGGCGACGCAGAGAAGCGCAAGCAGTACGACAGCGGCACCGGCCCGTTCGCGACGGGTGGCGGACCGGGCGGGGGCTTCGGCGGCTTCCAGGGCTTCGACTTCGACACCTCCGGTATGGGGGACATCCTCTCCAACCTGTTCCGCGGGGGGGCCGGCGGGGGCGGCCGCCGCGGGCGCCCCCAGGCCCAGCGGGGGGCCGACCTGGAGGCGCAGGTGTCGCTGTCCTTCGACCAGGCGATCGCAGGCGCCCAGATCCCGCTGTCGGTGCCGATGCACGACACCTGCCCCACCTGCCACGGCACCGGCGCCAAGCCGGGGACGACGCCGAAGGTGTGCCCCCGCTGCGAGGGACGGGGCATCGAGACGCAGGGCCAGGGCATGTTCTCGATCTCTCAGCCCTGCTCCCGTTGCGGGGGCTCGGGCACGGTGATCGAGGATCCCTGCCCCACCTGCAAGGGCTCCGGTGCGGTCCGTACGGTCAAGCGCATGCGCGTGAACATCCCCGCGGGTGTGCGCGACGGCAGCCGCATCCGCCTCGCCGGCAAGGGCGAGCCCGGACGCGACGGCGGGCCGGCGGGGGATCTGTATCTCGTCACCCACGTCTCGCCCTCGCCGGTGTTCGCGCGCAAGGGCGACAACCTCGAGGTGGAGGTGCCGCTGACGATCCCCGAGGCGTTGCAGGGGGCCGAGGTGCAGGTGCCGACGCTGCACGGCCCGAAGACGCTCCGGGTCAAGCCCGGCACCAGGCACGGCGCGGTCCAGCGCCTGCGCGGGGAGGGCCCCCCGAGGCTCGGCGGCTCCTCCCACGGAGACATCCACTACCGCTTCGTGATCGACGTGCCCGAGACGCTCACGGACGAGCAGCGCTCCGCCGTCGACGCGCTGGCCAAGACGATGAACGGCAACCCCCGCGCCCGTCTGTTCGAGGGGGCGCCGTCGTGAGCGAGCGCCGTCAGCCCCCCGGGTCGGTGACCCGCATCGAGGTCGCCGCCGATCGTGGCGTGTTCATGATCTCCGTGGCCGCCGAGCTGGCCAACATGCATCCCCAGACGCTCCGCACCTATGAGGCGCGGGGACTGATCGCGCCCAAGCGCTCGCCCAAGGGCACCCGGCTGTACTCCCAGGAGGACGTCGACCAGCTCCGGCGCATCCAGCAGATGACCGCCGAACTCGGCCTGAACCTCGCCGGGGTGGAGCGGGTGCTCGACCTCGAGGCGGAGGTCCAGAGCATGACCTCCCGCATCGAGGAGCTCGAACTGAAGGCCCTTCACGCGCGGGTGGAGCTGGCCGAGCAGATGGAGGAGCTGCGCCGCTCCTTCCGCGCCGAGCTCGTCCCGTATCGTGGCGGCAAGGACATCGTCCGCGCAGCCGACGTCCGCCGACCGTTCCCCCCGACCCCGAGGAGCAGCCACGATGGCTCCTGACGGAGCAGCCCCCCAACCCGCCCAGCAGGGCCAGCCCGAGGAGGAGCAGAGCCCGCTCGAGCGCTTCGGGCGGGACCTGACCGACGTCGCCGAGCAGGGCAAGCTCGATCCGGTGATCGGCCGCGACGAGGAGATCCGCCGGGTGATCCAGGTGCTCTCCCGCCGCACCAAGAACAACCCGGTGCTGATCGGCGAGCCGGGCGTGGGCAAGACGGCGATCGTCGAGGGCCTCGCCCAGCGGATCGTCTCCAAGGACGTGCCCGAGTCGCTGCGCGACCGGCGCGTGATCGCGCTCGACATGGGCGCCCTGATCGCCGGCGCCGCCTACCGCGGCGAGTTCGAGGAACGGCTCAAGGGCGTGCTCAAGGAGGTCGCCGACGCGCAGGGCACGATCATCCTGTTCCTCGACGAGCTGCACACGATCGTCGGCGCCGGTGCCGCTCAGGGCTCCGTCGACGCCTCCAACCTGCTCAAGCCGATGCTCGCCCGCGGGGAACTGCGGTGCGTGGGGGCCACGACCCTCGACGAGTACACCAGGTACATCGAGAAGGACGCCGCCCTGGAGCGTCGCTTCCAGCCGGTGACGGTGGGCGAGCCCTCGGTGGAGGACACGATCGCGATCCTACGAGGGCTGAAGGAGCGCTACGAGGTGCACCACGGCGTGAGCATCCAGGACAGCGCGCTGATCGCCGCCGCGACCCTCTCCAACCGCTACATCGCCGACCGCTTCCTACCCGACAAGGCGATCGACCTGATCGACGAGGCGGCGTCGAAGATCCGCATCGAGATCGACTCGCTCCCCACCGAGATCGACGAGGTGGAACGGCGTGTGATGCAGCTGAAGATCGAGCTGGAGTCGCTGCGCAAGGAGAAGGACGACGCCGCGAAGGCCCGTCGCGAGGCGATCGAGGCGGAACGCACCGAACTGGAAGGCCGTGCGGCGGAGATGCGCGAGCAGTGGCAGCGGGAGAAGCAGGCGATCGCCGGCATCAGCGAGACGAAGGAACGGCTCGAGGCCGCCCGCGGCGAGATGGAGCGCGCCGAACGGGAGGCCGACCTGCAGCGTGCCGCGGAGCTGCGCTACGGGGAGATCCCGGAGCTGGAACGAAGGATCTCCGAGTACGAGTCCGAAGAGCGCGAACGCGGTGACAGCGCGGCGCCGGTGTTCCTCAAAGAGGAGGTCGACGCCGACGACGTCGCCGAGGTCGTGGCCCGCTGGACCGGGATCCCCGTCAGTCGCCTGCTGGAGGGCGAAACCGAGAAGCTGATCCACATGGAGGACCGTCTCCACGAACGTGTGGTCGGTCAGGACGACGCGATCGAGGCGGTCGCCACCGCGTTGCGGCGCTCGCGTTCCGGCCTGCAGGACCCGAGCCGGCCGATCGGCACCTTCCTGTTCCTCGGCCCCACCGGCGTGGGCAAGACCGAGCTCGCGCGGGCTCTGGCGGAGTTCATGTTCGATTCCCAGGAGGCGATGATCCGGATCGACATGTCCGAGTACATGGAGAAGCACTCCGTCTCCCGTCTCGTCGGCGCTCCCCCGGGATACGTGGGCTACGAAGAGGGTGGCCAGCTCACCGAGGCGGTCCGTCGCCGTCCCTACGCGGTGGTGCTGTTCGACGAGATCGAGAAGGCCCACCCCGACGTGTTCAACACGCTGCTCCAGGTGATGGACGACGGGCGCCTCACCGACGGACAGGGTCGCACCGTGGACTTCAAGAACACCGTCCTCATCATGACCTCGAACCTGCCTCTCGGGGCGCAGGCCCCCGACGACGCCAACAGCGCCGCCGCCGATGCGCGGCTGCGCAACGAGCTGCTCGGACACTTCAAGCCCGAGTTCGTCAACCGCCTCGACGACGTGGTCCGCTTCCACCCGCTCACCCGGGAGCAGATCCGCGAGATCGTCGACCTCCAGGTCCAGCAGGTGATCGGCCGGGTCGCCGCGCGGGGCGTGCAGCTGACGTTGACCGACGGGGCCCGCGAGCTGATCGCGAACCTGGGCTATGACCCCACCTACGGCGCTCGCCCGTTGCGGCGGGTGATCCAGAAGCAGCTCACCGACCGCCTCGCCCTGGCGCTGCTGGAGGGAACGCTCCGCGAAGGGGACTCCGCCACCGTCGATGGGGTGGACGGCGAGCTCGAGCTCCAGACCGCTCGCGCCGAGGAGCCCGCCGCGGCGTGAGCAGCGGGCTGCGCACCCCGCGACGCCGGACCGTCCGGCGCCGCGAGGAGGTTGCCCTTGCGGGAGACGGTTACGGCGCCGTTACGGTGAACGTTCCGTTGTCGTAGGCGGGGCTGGTGGTGATTTCCCATTCCAGCAACATCCCCGCGAGCCCGGTTTCGTGTTTGACCGAGGAGGTTTCGGAGTTGAACACTTCCGGCTCTTCGATGTCGATGTGATGGGCGCTGTACAGGCACAGGTAACCCGGGCTGGCGTTGCCCGGACCGCTGCAGTGCGACGCCGACCCGGTGAACGTCCAGACGACCTTGCTCTGGGGGATGCCGGCTGCCAGCGGGATCGGGAACGTCACCGAATCCTTCATGAACGCCCCGCCGACGCCCGACAGGGTGAAGACGCCGTAGGCGCCGCTCTCGGATTCGCCGGAGGGCAGGGGTGACAGGGCCGACTGGCCTTCGGGCCCTTCGGGTCCTTCCTTGCCCTGCGGCCCTTCTTTGCCGGCGGGGCCCTGCGCACCGGTTGCGCCTGGCCCGCCGGTCGCTCCGGTGGCTCCGGTCTTGCCGGTCTTGCCCGTGTTCCCCTTGAGCTTCTTGAGGACCTTCGGGCTGATCTGCTTGGTGGAGTTGATCAGGTAGTGCTGGGCGGCCAGCGCACCGCCGCTCATCGCGAAGACGAGCGCCAGCGTGGCGGTCACGTTGGCGTAGGTGAGATGGTTGCGTGTGGGTTTGAGCATGCCCCCAAGCTATGTCCGGCGGCGGACGCCAGCAGGGACCGGGGTTCCGTCTCGGACGCGCCGACCGGTCGCCGTCGGCCCCCGCGATCCGCTACAAACGACGTTGCGAACACAGACCCACCCAGAGTCGCGATCGTCACTATCGAGGAGGCTTGGCCGTGCCCACCTACATCATGCTCTCGACGCTGACCCCCGAGGGCGTGCAGACCGTCAAGAACAACCCGGAGCGGATTCGCGAGGTCAACAAGGAGGTGGAGCAGCTCGGCGCGAGCGTGAAGGCACAGTGGGCGACACTGGGCCACGTGGACTTCATCTCGGTGGTGGAGGCTCCCGACGAGGCGACGATGGCCCGCGTGTCGTTGGAGCTCGGCTCCCGCGGCACGGGCCGCTACGAGACGCTCGCGGCGATCCCGGTGGACGACTTCATCGCCGGCCTCTGACGTGAAGGTCCTGGTGATCGGCAGCGGCGGACGGGAGCACGCGCTCGTGCATGCCCTCGCCCGCTCCTCGGCCACCACGGAGCTGCTGTGCGCGCCGGGCAACGCGGGCATCGCCAGCGACGCCCGGCTGCTGGACGTCGCGGCGGAGGACATCGATGGGATCGTGGCGGCGGTCGAGCGGGAGGGGGTCCACCTCACCGTGGTGGGCCCGGAGGCGCCGCTGGTGGCGGGCCTCGTGGACGCCCTCGACGATCGCGGCCACCTCGCCTTCGGCCCGTCCGCGGCGGCCGCCCGGCTGGAGGGCTCGAAGGCGTTCGCGAAGGAGGCGATGGCCCAGGCGGGCGTGCCCACCGCCGGCTGGCGCCACGCCCGGTCGCTGCAGGAGGGGATCGAGGCGGTCGAGGAGCTGGCCTCGCCCGGGGTGGTGATCAAGGCCGACGGGCTCGCCGCGGGCAAGGGCGTGACGGTGGCCGACTCGCCCGACCAGGCCCGGGACGCGCTGCGGGAGATCTTCGTCGACCGTCGCTTCGGCGAGGGCGGGGCGAGCGCGATCGTGGAGGAGCGACTCACCGGCACCGAGCTCTCGCTGCTCGCCCTCTGCGACGGCCGCTCGGCGGTGCCCCTCGCGCCGGCGCGGGACTTCAAGCGCATCGGCGAGGGCGACGAGGGGCCGAATACCGGCGGGATGGGCGCCTACTCGCCGGTGCCGGGCCTCACCGACTCCGACGTGCTGAACCTCTCCTACTTCCTGCAGCAGCCGATCGTGGACTGGATGCGGGAGCGGGGAACCCCCTACCACGGCGTGCTCTACGCCGGCCTGATGCTCACCGCGGAGGGCCCCCGGGTGCTGGAGTTCAACGTCCGCTTCGGGGACCCCGAGACACAGGCGGTGTTGCCCCGCCTGGAGAACCACCTGCTCGACCTGCTGCTCCGCTCGGTGTGGCCGGGGGGCCTCACCACCGAAGACGTCACCCAGCCGCTCGTGTGGTGGTCGCCGGAGTCGGCGGTGACCGTCGTGCTGGCGAGCGCCGGTTACCCCGCGTCCCCCCGCACCGGAGATCCGATCGGTGGGCTCGACCTGGTGCCCGAGGGGGTCGCGGTGACCCACGCGGGCACTGCCCCGGGGGCCGCGGGCGAGACCCTCACCGCGGGCGGGCGGGTGCTCAACGTCACCGGCTTCGGTGCAGACGTGGAGTCGGCCCGCCGGTCGGCGTATGCTGGCGCCCGGATGATCTCCTTCGAGGGCATGCAGCTGCGCGGCGACATCGCCGCGGGCGCCGACGCCGGCCCCCTGCTCCCCGCCGAGGCGCGCTCGCTGGAGAGCTGGTTCGACGAGTGGGGAGAGGTCGCGGAGCTCGAGCTGGAGGGCCTCGATGGGTGACGTCGCCCCGATCGCGACCCCCCTCGCCGAGGCGGAGGTCCAGGCCCAGCTCGAGGAGATGGACGTCGACGCGCCCCGGGTGGGCATCGTGATGGGGTCGAAGAGCGACATGGAGGCGATGGAGAAGGCCGCCCACGAGCTCGAAGAGCGGGGCATCCTGCACGAGCTGCGGGTGATGTCCGCCCACCGCGAACCGGACGTCGTGGCCGAGTACGCCAAGAACGCCCGCATGCGGGGCCTGCGCGTGATCATCGCCGGCGCCGGCATCTCGGCCGCCCTGCCGGGAGCGGTCGCCGCTCACACCGACCTGCCCGTGATCGGCGTGCCCCTGTCCGGCCGCCTCACCGCCGCGGGGGGACTCGACGCGATCCTCTCGATCGTGCAGATGCCCCCCGGCGTCCCGGTCGCGTGCGTCGGCCTGGACAACGCTCGCAACGCCGCGATCCTGGCCGCCCAGATCCTCGACGCCTGAGGGATGAGACGGCCGCATGCGGCCGTCTCGGGGCCGCGCATGCGCGGCCCCGCCGGTCGGCGCATGCGCCGACCGGGACAGCTCATGTGTGCCATGCGTGCGCACACCCACTGGCCGCATGGGCCAACCGGGATAATGATCAGGTGATCGTGCGCTACACCCGCCCCGACCTCGGCCGGCTGTGGACCGACGAGGCCCGCATGGAGAGCTGGCGCCAGGTCGAGGTCGCCGCCTGTGCGGAGCTCCCCGGCCTGCTCGGCGACGAGGGCCCGACCGAGGCCGACCTCGAGGCGATCGCCGCAGCCACCTTCACGGTGCAGGCCGTGGACGACCGCGAGCGGCTGACCGACCACGACATGGCTGCCTTCGTGGACGTGCTCGCCGCCTCCGCCGGCGAGGCGGGACGCTGGATCCACTATGGACTGACCAGCTCCGACGTGCTCGACACCGCCCTCGCCCTGCAGCTGAGGGCCGTCGGCGAGATCGTGCTGGCGGGCGCCCGCGAGTTGGTCGCGACCCTCGTGGCCCGCGCCCGGGAGCACCTCGACACGCTCTGTGTCGGTAGGACACACGGGGTCCACGCCGAGCCCACCACGTTCGGCATCAAGCTGGCGGGGTTCGCCTTCGAGGCCAACCGCAACGCGATCCGCCTGCAACGCGCGTTCGACCAGGTCGCCGTCGGGGCGATCTCCGGGGCGGTGGGCACCTACGCCGCCAACAGCCCCTCCTACGAGGCTCGTGTGCTCGCCCGTCTCGGCCTCGCCCGCGAGGACGTCTCCACCCAGGTCGTCGCTCGCGACCGCCACGCCGAGCTGCTGGGCGCGATCGCCCTCGCCGGCGCGGGGCTGGAGCGTCTCGCCACCGAGGTCCGCCACCTGCAGCGCACCGAGGTGCGCGAGGCCCAGGAGGCTTTTCGCGCCGGTCAGAAGGGCTCGAGTGCGATGCCCCACAAGCGTAACCCGATCAAGAGCGAGCAGATCTCGGGCCTCGCCCGGGTGCTCCGCGCCAACGCCCAGGCCGCCCTGGAGGATGTCGCGTTGTGGCACGAGCGCGACATCTCCCACTCCTCGGTGGAGCGGATCATCCTGCCCGACTCGACGATCCTCCTCGACTACCTCCACCACCGCGCGATCGCCCTGGTACGCGACATGACGGTGGATGCTCAACGTATGCGCGCCAACCTCGAGCTCACCCACGGCGCCCTCTTCTCCCAGCGCGTGCTGCTCGCGCTGGTCGCCGCCGGGATGAGCCGCGACGACGCCTACCGGGTCGTGCAGGAGCTGGCCCAGCGCGCCTGGGAGGAGGGGATCCCCCTGCGCGAGCTGCTGGCCGCCGACGACCGCGCCGTCGGCCTGGACCTCGACGCGATCTTCGACTACGGCCACTACGTGCGCCACGCCGGGGAGATCGTCGGGCGCCTAGAGGCGATCGCCTGATCGGCGCGCTGGCGCGCCGGAGACCTCGTTAGAGTCAGCCACACGATGAGCGTGCTCGCCGACCTGCCTCTGATCGCCAGCGGAAAGGTCCGGGAGATGTACGACCTCGACGGGCCCGAGGGCGAGCGCCTGCTGATGGTCGCCAGCGACCGCATCTCCACCTACGACGTCGTTCACCCCACGCCGATCCCCGACAAGGGCAAGGTCCTCACGGGGCTCTCGGCGTTCTGGTTTCAGAAGACCGCCCACATCGTGGCCAACCACATGATCTCCGCCACCGACGGGGTTCCCCCCGAGGCGCGCGGACGAGCGCTGGTGGCGCGCAAGCTGCGGATGCTCCCCGTCGAGTGCGTCGTACGCGGCTACATCACCGGCTCGGGCTGGAAGGACTATCGGGCCACCGGCGCCGTCTCGGGAATCCCGCTCCCGGCGGGGCTGCGCGAGTCGGAGCGCCTGCCGGAGCCGATCTTCACCCCCAGCACGAAGGCCGACGTCGGCCACGACGAGACGATCGACTTCGACCGCGCCGCCGAGCTCGTCGGCGACCGCGCGCTGATGGAGCGGGTGCGCGACGTCTCGCTGGAGCTGTACTCGTTCGCCGCCGAGCACGCCCGCTCGTGCGGGGTGATCCTCGCCGACACGAAGTTCGAGCTGGGGATCGACGAGCACGCCCCCGGCCACCCCCTCGTCGTGGGCGATGAGGTGCTCACCCCCGATTCCTCCCGCTACTGGCCCGTCGCAGGCTACGAGCCCGGCCGCGGCCAGCCGAGCTTCGACAAGCAGTACGTGCGCGACTGGGCGGCCGCCAGCGGTTGGGACAAGCGACCGCCTGCCCCCGCGATCCCCGAGGACGTCGTGGCCGGCACGAGGGCCCGCTACGTCGAAGCGTACGAGCTGATCGCCGGCGAGTCCTTCGAGGCGTGGCTCGCCCGCACGGAACCGGCGTGAGAGCGCGGGTGCTGATCCGCCCCAAGTCCGGGATCCTCGACCCTCAGGGCGAGGCGGTCCAGCGAGCGCTGCCGGCGCTCGGCTTCACCGGGGTCACGGGCGTGCACGTGGGCCGCCTGGTGGAGCTCGAGATCTCGGATCCCTCACAGCTTCGGTCGATGTGCGAGCGCCTGCTCGCCAATCCGCTGGTCGAGGACTACGAGATCGAGCTCCTCGACGGGGCGTCCGCCTGAAGCGCACGTGAAGTTCGGCGTCCTCAGGTTTCCCGGCAGCTGCGACGAGGTCGACGCGCTCGCTGCCGCCCGTCGCGTCGGCGACGCCGAGCTGATCTGGCACGGAGACCGCGATCTCCGCGGCGCCGACGCGATCGTCGTCCCCGGTGGGTTCTCCTACGGCGACTACCTCCGCGCGGGCGCGATCGCCCGCTTCGCCCCTGCGATGGAGTCGGTGATCGCGTTCGCCCGCGACGGCGGCCTCGTGCTGGGGATCTGCAACGGCTTTCAGGTCCTCTGCGAGGCCCGCCTGCTGCCGGGAGCGCTGCTGCCCAACGTCAATCGCCGCTTCATCTGCAGACAGACCGAGTTGGAGGTGGTGGAGCCCGACACCTCCTTCACCCGCGCCTGCTCCCCGCCGCCCGTGGCCGGGTCCGGTGCGGCGAATGGGCAGGGCTGCGCGCGGCTGAGCATTCCCGCCAAGCACTCCTGGGGGCGCTACCACGCTGACGCCGACACGCTCGAGGCGATCGAGCGCCGCGGCCAGGCCGTGCTGCGCTACGCGCCGGGGGAGAACTTCAACGGCTCACTCCACGACATCGCGGGCGTGCGCAACGAGGCCGGCAACGTGTTCGGGTTGATGCCCCATCCCGAGCATGCCGTGGACGAGCTGACCGGCGGCTCCGCGGACGGGCTGTGCATCTTCCGCTCCATCCGTCTCGCGGTCGAGGGGGCGTTGGCGTGATCGTCGCCGTTGCGCTGGCGTGTGGCTGTGGCGGTGTTCACGCCGGGGCGCCGAACTTGCCGGTTGGAGGGCGGGAGGGCATTAACAAAATCGAGAGTGCGTATCACCATGGTTATACGCACCGCGAAAAAGAAGTACACACACCTCCCCCTCCGCCACGCACTCCTCCTCCTCCTCCTCCTCCTCCTCACGTACCTCCCTCGCTGCCACACAGGACTCCCCCTCCGCCGTCGGTTCGGCGCGTCCAGCCCCCTCTCGAGGTTCTCCCAGGAGGTGGACGCTGATGGTTGGCGCGGTCGCGCACCCGACAGTGGATGACGCGCTCGCACTGGGACTCACCCGCGCCGAGTACGAGCTCGTGTGCGAGCACCAGGGCGGCCCTCCCAACCAGGTGGAGCTGGCGATGTACTCGCTGCTGTGGAGCGAGCACTGCGCCTACAAGCACTCGCGCAAGCTGCTCAGGACGCTGCCCACCGAGGGTCCCCACGTGGTGATGGGCCCTGGCGAGAACGCGGGCGCCGTCGACGTGGGCGGGGGGCTCGTGTGCGCGTTCAAGGTGGAGTCCCACAACCATCCCAGCGCAGTCGAGCCGTTCCAGGGCGCCGCCACCGGCGTGGGGGGGATCCTGCGCGACATCTTCGCGATCGGTGCCCGCCCGATCGCGGTGCTCGACTCGCTGCGGTTCGGCGATCCGCTGAGCAGCGAGCGGGCCCGCTACCTGCTCGACGGCGCCGTCGCGGGGATCGGCCACTACGGCAACTCGATCGGCGTTCCCACGGTCGGCGGCGAGGTCTACTTCGAGGGGCCCTACGAGCACAACTGTCTGGTCAACGCGATGGCGCTCGGGCTGGCCTCGCGCGAGCGGCTGGTGCGCAGCGCCGCCGCCGGACCGGGCAACGTCGTCGTGCTGTTCGGGGCCTCGACCGGCCGCGACGGCATCGGCGGAGCGTCCGTGCTCGCCTCCGCCGAGCTGAACGCCGCAGGGCAGGACACGACCGATGAGGACAAGCGCCCCACCGTCCAGGTGGGCGACCCGTTCGAGGAGAAGAAGCTGCTGGAGTGCTCGCTCGAGCTGCTCGAGCGGGGCCTGCTCGTCTCCCTGCAGGACCTCGGCGCCGCCGGGCTCACCTCCTCGGCCGCCGAGATGGCCTCGAAGGGCGGCGTGGGGATCGACCTCGACGTCTCCCGCGTGCCCCTGCGCGAGCCGGGGATGGCTCCCTTCGAGATCATGGTCAGCGAGTCCCAGGAGCGGATGCTCTGCGTCGTCGAGCCCGCGCACGTGCAGGACGTGCTCGCGCTGTGCACGCGCTGGGAGGTCGGCGGCTCGGCGATCGGGACGGTCACCGACAGCGGACGGATCCGGATCTTCGACGGCGAGACGGAGGTGGGCGACATGCCGGTCACGGCGCTCGTGGACGACTGCCCGCTGTATGACCTGGCCCCGGCCCGCCCGACCGCGGCGCTGTATCCGCCCGCGCCGCCGCGGCTGGACCGTGGCGCCGCGGCGTCCGAGATCCTGCTCGAGCTGCTGTCCAGCCCCAACCTTTCATCGCGGCGAGCCCTGTTCGAGCAGTACGACTCGATCGTCCAGTCGCGCACGGTCAGGCGCCCCGCGCAGGCCGACGCCGCCGTGCTGCTCCTGCCCGACGGGAGCGCCCTCGCGGTGAGCATCGACTGCAACGGCCGGCGGGTCGCGGCCGACCCCTACCGGGGCACCGTGGAGGCCGTGTTGGAGTGCGCCTCGAACCTGGCGTGCGCCGGCGCGGAGCCGCTCGGGGCCACCAACAACCTCAACTTCGGCAACCCCGAGAAGCCCGCTGTCGCGTGGCAGCTGAGCGAATCGGTGCGTGGCCTCGCCGATGCCTGCCGGGCGCTCGACGCTCCGATCGTGGGGGGCAACGTCTCCCTGTACAACGAGACCGCCGCGGGGCCGATCTATCCGACGCCGGTGATCGGCATCGTGGGCCGCCTCCCCGATGCCCGCCGCGCGGGGCGACTCGGCTTCCAGCGGGAGGGGGATGCGATCGCGCTGGTGGGCCCGTTCCTCCCCGCCCTCCCGGCCGGTGAGCTTCACAGGCTGTGGGGCGAGCCCCTGCCCGACGGTCTCGCCGACGTGGACATCGCGGCGGTCCGGGCCGCCCAGGCCGCCGTGCGGGAGGCCGTGCGCAGCGGGGAGCTCTCGAGCGCCCACGACATCGCCGAGGGGGGACTCGCCGTCGCGCTGGCGGAGAGCTGTCTGGCCGGGGCGATCGGCGCTCAGGTGCGACTCGACGACGTCGGGCAGGGCTCCTCGCCGCTGGAGCTGCTGTTCGGCGAGGGGCCGGGGGGATTCCTGGTGAGCGGTCCCGAGCGGGCGTTGCAGGCGCTGGCGGCGGCAGCCTCGGCCGCCGGCGTGCGGGTGCGACCGATCGGCGCCGTCGGGGGCGAGCAGCTGCGGATCGACGGTCCCGGCGCGCCGGTGGCTGTCGCCCTCACCGATCTGGCCGACGCCCACGGTGCGCTGGCGGAGCTGTTCCGGTGAGCGGCTCGCATGTTGCTAGCTTGTGTTGACGATGCGTGACGGACCGCGCGATGAGTGCGGGGTCTTCGGCCTCTACGCGCCTGGGCACGAGGTGTCGCGGCTGTCGTACTTCGCGCTGTACGCACTCCAGCACCGTGGACAGGAGTCCGCGGGCATCGCCGCGGCCGATCGCGGCGGGCACATCATCACCCGGCGGGAGCTCGGGCTGGTCAATCAGGTGTTCAGCGAGAACGACCTGCGCACGCTGGCGGGAGAGCTGGCGATCGGCCACGTGCGCTACTCCACGACCGGGTCCAACGCGTGGGAGAACTCCCAGCCGGTGCAGCGCTCGGAGGGCACCCACGGCTCCCATCGCGAGCTGGCCCTCGCCCACAACGGCAATCTGACCAACGCGGTCGAGCTCCACGCCGAGTTGACCGCGCGCGGGGTCACCTTCAGCTCGACGTCCGACTCGGAGATCGTGGCGGCGCTGATCGCCACCCATCCCGCCGACTCGATCGAGGACGCGATCGCCGACGTGCTCCCGCGGCTGCAGGGGGCCTTCTCGATCGTCGTGCTCACCCGCGATCGCGTGATCGCGTTCCGCGACCCCCACGGGCTGCGCCCGCTCGCGCTCGGCACGCTGCCGCCGGCAGGAGACGGCGGCGACGGCGAGCGCAGCTGGTGCGTGGCGAGCGAGTCCTGCGCGTTCGACATCATCGGCGCCCGCTTCGAGCGCGACGTGGCACCCGGGGAGATCGTCACCCTCGGCGAGGACGGCCTGCGCAGCCGGGTCGTGCAGACCGGCGCCCGCCCCGCGTTCTGTGTGTTCGAGTACATCTACTTCGCGCGGCCGGACTCCCGCATGAACCATCAGGTGCTCCAGGTGACGCGCGCGCGCATGGGGGAGATCCTCTGGCGCGAGTCCCCGGTGGAGGCCGACCTGGTGATCGCCGTGCCGGACTCCGGCAACGCCGCCGCCCGTGGGCTGGCGAAGGCGGCGGGATTGCCCCAGGACGACGGCTTCGTCAAGAACCGCTACGTCGCCCGCACCTTCATCCAGCCGGGCCAGGAGCTGCGCAAGCACGGTCTGCGGTTGAAGTTCAACCCGCTCCCCGAGGTGATCGCCGGCAAGCGACTGATCGTCGTCGACGACTCGATCGTGCGCGGCAACACCACCCGCCAGATCGTGCAGATGCTGCGCGAGTCCGGGGCGCGGGAGATCCACATGCGCATCTCCGCCCCGCCGATCGAGCACCCCTGCCACTACGGGATCGACATGTCCACCCGCGAGGAGATGATCGCCCACGGACGCTCGGTGCCCGAGATCGCCGCCGAGCTCGGCTGCGACTCGCTGCACTACCTCTCCCTCGACGGCGTGTACGAGGCGGTCGGGGCCGGACCCGCCACCCACTGCGACGCCTGCTTCAGCGGCCGCTATCCGCTGGCGGGCAGCAACGACGCCAACGGCAAGTACGCGCTGGAGGACGGATCGGCGGGGCCGGAGGAGTCAGAGCTCCCGCCGGTGCCCGTCATCAGCGCCTAGCAGTCGCCGCGCTGGGCCCCGCGTCCCACCCGTCTCGGGAGAGGCGGTTGGCCGGATCTAGCCGAGCCTGTCGTCGCGGGCGCCGACGGCATCGTTGTAGGGGTTGTTGTACGGGCGTCTGGAGATCATGCCCTCGCGCCTGCCGGCTCGCAGCGCATGAGCGAGCCCGCCGACGAGGACCGAGGCGACGAGTATCGATGCGATCATCTCTGCTCCTTGCGGGTTGGGCGAGCCTCCACCCCTGCGATCGATTCAAGCGGGATCTCCCGCCCGTCTCTGTGAGCTTCCTCACAGCTATCGTGCGGGCCCGTGACCGCGCCGCCCGATCGCTCTCCCGAGGCTCCGTCGCAGCCGCTGCCGATCGCGGTGCTGGCGTCTGGCACGGGCACCAACCTGCAGGCGCTGCTGGACACCGTCCACGAACGTGAGGCGCTGATCGTGGCGGTCGCCTCCAACGCGGCGGGGGTGCCCGCGCTGGAGCGCGCGCGCGCCCGGGGGGTGCCGACGGAAGTGTTCACGCGCTCGGACTACGTCGACCGCGACGCCCGCGACGGGGCGATGGCCGACTGGCTGGCGGGGCGGGGAGCACGGCTGGTCGTGCTCGCCGGCTACATGGAGCTGCTGGGGGAGCGCTTCTTGGAACGGTTCGAAGGGGCCGTCATCAACGTCCATCCATCGCTGCTGCCGGCCTTTCCCGGCCTCGGTGCGATCGAGCAGGCGCTGGCGTACGGGGTGAAGGTGTTCGGTGTGACGGTTCACTTCGTGGACTCCGGCGTGGACAGCGGCCCCGTGATCCTGCAGGGCGCCGTGGAGCTCCCCGACGCGCGCGAGCCCGCCCAGGTGCTCGCGGCGTTGCGCCCCCTGGAGCACACCCTGCTGCCGCAGGCGGTGCGGCTGCTCGCCCGCGGCGCCGTTCACGTCGAGCCCCGCGAGTCCCGCAGGGTCTCGATCGATGGATAGGCTCCGGCCATGATCGAGCAGGCCGCCCCCGGCGAGACCCGTGTGCGCAGGGCCCTGCTGTCGGTGTCGGAGAAGGCCGGCGTCGTCGACTTCGCCCGGGGCCTGGTGGAGCTCGGCGTGGAGGTCGTCTCCACCGGGGGAACGTCCCGCGCTCTGGCCGACGCCGGCGTGCCGGTCCGACCGATTGAGCAGTTCACCGGCTTCCCCGAGATGATGGACGGGCGCGTGAAGACGCTCCACCCCCGTCTCTATGCGGGGCTGCTGGCGTTGCGCGACGACCAGGAGCACCTGCGGGCAGCCGCAGAGCAAGAGATCGAGCAGGTCGATCTCGTGTGCGTGAACCTGTACCCGTTCGAGCAGACCATCGCCCGCGGGGACTCCAGCGAGTCCGAGATCGTCGAGAACATCGACATCGGCGGCCCCACGATGATCCGGGCGGCGGCCAAGAACAGCGCCTACGCCGCCGTGGTGGTCGATCCCGACGACTACGGCGAGGTGCTCGCCGAGCTGCGTGGCTCCGAAGGGCTTCTGTCGCTCCAGACCCGCACCCGTCTCGCCGCGAAGGCGTTCGCCCTCACGGCCCGCTACGACGCGGCGATCTCGAACTGGTTCGCGATGCGCACGTACGAGGGCTTCCCACCCTCCTGGCGGGACTCCTACGAGAAGGTGATGGACCTGCGCTACGGCGAGAACCCCCACCAGCAGGCCGCGTTCTATGCCCGCGCGGGCGCTCCCACCCACCTGCTCGACGGGGTCTCCCAGCTGCATGGCAAGGAGCTGTCGTTCAACAACCTGCTCGACCTCAGCTCGGCACGGGAGCTGGTGGAGGAGTTCGACGGTCCGGCGTGCGCGATCGTCAAGCACAACAACCCCTGCGGCTGCGCGACCGGTGCGAGCGCGGCCACGGCCTACGAGCGCGCCTTCGCGTGTGACCCGATGAGCGCCTATGGCGGCGTGATCGCGCTCAACCGCCAGGTCGACCGCGCCTGCGCCGAGCGTATCTCAGAGCAGTTCGTCGAGGTGCTGCTGGCCCCCGGCTATGACCCCGACGCGCTAGAGCTGTTGCAGGCCAAGAAGAACGTCCGCCTGCTCGAGCTGGGAGCGTGGCCGGCAGCCAGTCGCGAGGTCGAAGGCAAGCCCGTGATCGGCGGCCAGCTGGTGCAGACCCGCGATGTCGTGTCCGAGACCCGCGAGCAGATGCGGGCGATGGGCGCGACCCAGCCCACCGAGGCGCAATGGCAGGATCTGCTGTTCGCCTGGAGGGTCTGTCGCCACGTGCGTTCCAATGCGATCGTGATCGCGCGCGACGGAGCCACGGTGGGGATCGGCGCGGGCCAGATGAGCCGGGTCGACGCGGTCAGGATCGCGATCGAGAAGGCCCAGGCGACCCAGCCCGATCTGCTCCTCGGGGCATCGCTGGCCTCCGACGCCTACTTCCCGTTTCCCGACGGTGCCGAGCTGGCGCTGCAGGCGGGCGTGACGGCGATCATCCAGCCGGGGGGGTCGGTCCGCGACGAGCTCGTGGTGGGGGCCGTCGAGGCGGCGGGTGCGGCGATGGTTGCCACCGGCGTGCGTCACTTTCGCCACTGAGCCCGGGCGCCCCACGACGACGACCGATCGCGGGGGGACTTGACGTATGATCCATCACGATATATCGTGATCGTCCACAGATATGTTTTTCCAGGAGGTAAACGACATGCACGCATGTGGCAGACACAGTCAAGGTCAAGGCTTCGGCCGGGGCCGCCATCGCCACGGATTCGGCCCCGGCTGGCGGGGCGATCCCGCCGGCTTTCCCTTCGCGGGCTTTCCCTGGGGCGGCGGCCCGCGCGGTCGGGGGCGCAAGGCTCGTCGCGGAGATATCCGCACGGCCGCGCTGCTGCTGCTCGCCGAGGAGCCGCGCAACGGCTACCAGATCATGCAGGAGGTGCAGGAGCGCAGCGAGGGGGTGTGGCGGCCGAGCCCCGGCTCCGTCTACCCGGCCCTGCAGCAGCTCGAGGACGAGGGGCTGATCCGCTCCCAGGAGCTCGACGGGCGCAAGGCCTATGCGATCACCGACGCGGGCCGGGAGCTCGTCGCCGAGCGCGACCAGGAGCGTCCGCCGCCGTGGAAGCAGATGAGCGCCCAGGTGAGCGACGACGCCCACGAGCTCGGGCAGATCGTGCGCGAGGTGGCGTCCGCCTTCGTGCAGGTGATGCGCACCGGCAGCGAGTCGCAGACAGCCCGCGCCCGCGAGGTGCTCACCGCCACCAGGCGTGACCTGTACCGGATCCTCGCCGACGGCGACACCAAGGACGGTGAGCAGGGGCACTAATGTGAGTGACGGCCAGTGAACGATGCCCACAGCCACAGCCCCGGTCTTGCCCCAGCCCCCGCGGCCGTCGTGGTCGACGGCCTGGTCAAGAGCTATGGCGAGATCGAGGCCGTGCGGGGCATCGACTTCACGGTGCAGCCGGGCGAGACCTTCGGCTTCCTCGGCCCCAACGGAGCGGGGAAGTCGACCACGATCAACATGCTGTGCACGCTCGTGCGCCCGAGCGGCGGCCGGGCGCTCGTGGGCGGTCACGACGTCGTGCGCGAACGCGACGAGGTGCGGCGCAACATCGGTCTGGTCTTCCAGGACACGACGCTGGACTCCTACCTCACCGCCGAGCAGAACCTGCGGCTGCACGCCGAGCTCTACGGGATGCCCCGCGGCGCTGTCAGCGAGCGGCTGCGCCAGGTGATGGAAATGGTCGGCCTGTGGGAGCGCCGATCGAGTCTGGTGGGCACCTTCTCCGGCGGGATGAAGCGTCGCCTGGAGATCGCACGGGGCCTGCTGCACTCCCCGCGGGTGCTGTTCCTGGATGAGCCCACGGTGGGCCTCGACCCGCAGACCCGCAGCTCGATCTGGAGCTACATCGGCGAGCTCGGACGAACGGAGGACATCACGATCTTCCTCACCACCCACTACATGGACGAGGCCGAGTACTGCGACCGCATCGCGATCATCGACCAGGGCCAGATCGTGGCGCTCGACACACCGGAGTCGCTCAAGGCCAGCGTCGGCACCGACCGCGTCCAGATCCACACCGGCGATGACGAGGCGGCGATCGCCGCCCTGAAGGAGCGCTTCGACATCGATGCGGTGGTGGCGGAGGGAGCGGTCACCTTCGGCGTGCCCCGCGGCGAGGAGTTCGTGCCTCGGCTGTTCGCCGAGCTCGGTCAACCGATCCGCTCGGTCAACGTCGCCCGCCCGTCGCTGGACGACGTGTTCATGTCCTACACCGGCACCACGATCCGTGACGCCGAGGCGTCGGCCGGGCTCAACGACATGCGGCGCAACATGGCCCGCATGATGAGCCGGTGATGGCCGCTCGACGTCTCTCTATCGTGGGGGTCTGATGGCAACCGAGACCACCCCGCAGGCCTCGACGCCCCCCGGCTCGGTGGTGGCGGCGGGCGGGCCGGGCGGGCACATCGCCCGGGTGCACGTTCCCACCCGCAGCCTGCGCAGCGAGCTGCGGGCGATCCGGGTGGTGTGGCGGCGGGAGCTGATCCGCTTCAGCCGCGACCGGCTGCGCATCCTCACCTCGCTGGTGCAGCCGTTCCTGTTCCTGTTCGTGCTCGGGACCGGGCTCTCCTCGCTGGCCTCGGCGGGCACCCACGGGGTCAACTTCAAAACGTTCATCTACCCCGGCGTGCTGTGCATGGCGGTGATGTTCACCGCGATGTTCTCGGCCGCCTCGATCGTGTGGGATCGCGAGTTCGGCTTCCTGCGGGAGATGATGGTGGCGCCCGTGCGGCGCAGCTCGATCGTGCTCGGCAAGTGCGCCGGCGGCGCCACGGTGGCGGCCTTTCAGGGGTTGATCGTGATCGCGATCGCGGGCCTCGTCGACATCCCCTACGAACTCACCCTGATCCTCGAGCTGTTCGCGCTCGCGCTGCTGCTCGCGTTCGCGATCACCGCGTTCGGCGTGATGTTCGCCGCCCGGATCAACCAGATGCAGTCGTTCATGGCGCTGATGCAGATGGTGATCATGCCGATGTTCTTCCTCTCCGGAGCGCTGTATTCGGTCGCGAGCCTGCCCACCTGGCTGGCCGTCCTGAACCGACTCGATCCGCTCACCTACGCCGTCCAGCCGATGCGCGCCGCCATCTTCGGACACCTGAACATCTCCGCGCAGGCCCGTCAGGCGCTCGACCCCGGCGTCACCTGGTGGGGCTGGCATGTGCCGAACATCCTCTGCGCCGCCGTGATCGCGGTGCTCGGCCTGGTGATGCTGTTCATCGCGATATGGGAGTTCTCGCAGGCGGAGTGATCGCCCTGGCGGCGACGCCCAGCAGCGGATCCTGCTCGGCGACGTGCTCGGAGTCGGGGCCGGCCAGGCGCATCGCCTCGGTCAGCAGAGCGGGGTCGCGCATGATCCGCCGTTCGGTCAACGGCTGCATGATGCCGCGCAGCGCCAGCGCCGCACCGACCCACCGCGGCGCCCACAGGCGGGCGGCACGTCGTTCGATGCCTCGCTCGATCGCCTCGACCGCGCTCGAGAGCGGAGCGGGGTTGCGCAGGAACGCCGGCGTCTGGCTGTTGATGATTTCCGCCGACGGCGTCGCGTAGCCGGCGCGCACGAGGTCGGTGTCGATGAAGCCGAAGTACGCGCAACCGACGCGGGCGCCGGTGGGGAACGTCTCCATCCGCAGCGCGTCGGTGAACGCCTCCACCCCCGCCTTCGTCGAGGTGTACGGGCCCATCATCGGCGAGTGGGCGGCCGCGGCGAGGGAGGCGATGTTCAGCAGGTAGCCGCGACGCGCCGTGATCTGCTCGATCACCGCGCGGTCGGTGCGCCACACGCCGAGCAGGTTCACCGCGAAGGTGCGCTCGACCTGCTCGATCGGCGCCGTCGCGAGCGTGCCCGCGAAGGCCAGTCCGGCGTTGGCGATCGCCACGTCGATCCCACCGAAGCGCTCGACCGCGCCCGCCACCGCGTGTTGCAACGCCTCGAAGTCGGTGACGTCGGCCTCGAACGCCGCGGCCCGGTCGCCCAGACGGGCGGCCAGCTCCTCCAGCAGCTCCGGCTCGAGCCCCACCAGGGCGACGTTCGCTCCTCTGCCGTACAGCCGCTCGGCGGTCGCCGCCCCGATGCCCCGAGCGGCGCCGGTGATGAACACCGTGCGTCCGCTGACGTCGAATGGTGTCTGGGTCGAGCGGCTCATGAAGACCTCCTTGTGGTGTGGAACGGTGTCTCAGCCGACAGCTGCGCCGACCCTAGACGGTACAGGCGCAGGGTCCGCCGGGCGGGGCGCGGCGGGAGCCAGCTCGTAGTCGGCGGGATCAAAGCGGCGGGTGCGCCGGCGAAACGGCCAGGTGAAGCCGGGCCACATGGTCGAGTTGCGTCCGTGTGCGTCCAGGTACCAGCTGACGCAGCCGCCCGAGGTCCACACGCTGCCCTCGAGCTTTGACTGGAGCTCGCGGTTGTAGCGCTCCTGCACGTCCTCACGGACCTCGAACACGCGCTCGCCGGAGCGATCGAGGTGCTCGATGCAGTCCATCACGTAGTTGAGCTGGGACTCGATCATGAACACGATCGAGTTGTGCCCCAGCCCGGTGTTCGGGCCGACGAGCAGGAACATGTTGGGAAAGCCGGCGACGGTGGTGCCGAGGTAGGCCTGGGGGCTGCCCTGCCACGCCTGCTCCATCGTGACGCCGCCGCGACCGCGCACCCACGCGGCGACGGGCATGTCGCTGACGTGAAAGCCGGTGGCGAGGATGATCGTGTCGACCTCTCGCTCGGCCCCGTCGGCGGTGACGATCGTGTTGGGGGTGACCGAGGCGAGCGAGTCGGTCACGAGCTCCACGTTGGCCTGCTGCAACGCCGGGTAGTAGTCGTTGGAGATCAGCGTGCGCTTGCATCCGAAGCGGTAGCGGGGGGTGAGCTTCTCCCGCAGCTCGGGGTCGGGCACCTGTTCGCGCAGGTGCTTGGCACCGACGCGCTCGGCCAGCGAGCCCCGGTGGGGGTGCATCAGGGTGAACACGAACAGCTCCCGGGAGAGATACACCAGCGAGCGCACGAGCCGCTGGGCCGGCGGGAACACGCGATACAGCGCGCGCTCCAGACGCGTGGTGGGGCGGTCGCGATGGGGCACGACCCAGGGCGCGGTGCGCTGGAAGACGTGGAGCTTGGACACTTCGGGCTGGATCCGCGGCACGAATTGGATCGAGGACGCGCCGGTGCCGATCACCGCCACCCGCTTGCCGAGCAGCGAGTGCTCGTGATTCCAACGGGCGGAGTGGAAGATCGTGCCCTGAAAGCGCTCGATCCCCTCGATCTCGGGCAGCTTGGGCTCGCTCAGCGGACCGGGGCCGGCGATCAGCAGCTCGGCCGTGATCTCACCGTGGGAGGTCTCGATCCGCCACAGCTGCGAGTCCTCGTCCCAGTGCGCCGCCTTCACCTCGCAGTTGAAGCGGACGTGGGGGCCGACCCCCTGCTCGCGACTCACCCGGCGCAGGTATTCGAGGATCTCCGGCTGCAGCGAGTAGGTGCGGGTCCAGCCGGGGTTCAGCG
This sequence comes from uncultured Solirubrobacterales bacterium, assembly GCA_963696615.1. Lineage (GTDB taxonomy): Bacteria > Actinomycetota > Thermoleophilia > Solirubrobacterales > Solirubrobacteraceae > Palsa-744. The sequence continues at coordinate 176,495 of CAVOKU010000001.1, forward strand.
CGAACGAGAAGGAGTAGAGGTGGGAGGGGATGTCGCATTGGCAGCCGGGGTAGGTGTTGGCCCACCAGGTGCCACCGACGTCGGCGTCGCGCTCGAGCACGACGAAGTCCTCGATGCCCGCCTGCTTGAGCCTGATCGCCGTGCCCAGCCCGGCGAAGCCCGAGCCGACGATCGCAATGCGGTGATGGTCGCTCATCTCACGCCTCCCTGACGACCAGCGCCCCCTTCGCGGGCACCAGGGTGATGTGATGGTTGCGCACCTTTTCGTCCTGGGGTTCGGCCGCCCGCAGCGTGGTGTGTTGCAGGATCGTACGTAGGGCGACGCGCATCTCGAAGCTCGCGAAGGCAGCGCCCAGGCAGCGACGGCGCCCACCGCCGAACGGGATCCAGGTGTAGGTCGAGCCCTCGCCCCCGTCCAGGAAGCGCTCGGGCTTGAACCGATCGGGCTCGGGAAACAGCGCCGGATCGGCGTGCAGCAGGGTGATCGCGGGCATCACCGTCACTCCCGCGGGCAGGCGCCAGCCCCCCAGCTCAACCGGCGCCTGCAGCTGGCGCAGCACGGCGGGGATCACGGGGCGGATGCGCAACGTCTCCTGGACGACCGCATCGAGGTAGGCGTCCTCGCCCTCGCGCGCACGCTCGAGCGTGGCGGGGTTGCGCAGCAATCGCTCGAATGCCCAAGCCAGGCCGGTGGTGGTGGTCTCGTGGCCGGCCATCAGCAGGGTGACGATCTGATCGCGCAGCTCCTCGTCGTCGGTCTCACCGGCGCGCACCAGTTGGGAGAGCACGTCCTCGCGCTCGCCCAGCCGTGGGTCGGTGTGGCGCTCGGCGATCTCCTCACGCAGCAGCAGGTTGGCCTGCGTGACGGTCTGGCGATAGCGCCGCCACGGCCCCACCCTGCCCAGGCCCGGGACGACCCACATCGCCATGATCCCAAGCCCGACCTCGGCGATCGCGGGCAACACCTCGCGCAGCGCGCGCAGGCGCACCGGGTCGGTGACGCCGATCACCGCCTGCAGGATCACCTCGAGCGTGATCGCCCGCATGCGGGCATGCAGGGGAAAGGGCTCGTCGATCGGCCAGCTCGAGATCTCTTCCTCGACGATGCGCTGCACGACCTCGCCGTAGCGGCGCACCGACTCGCCGTGAAAGGGCGGCAGCAGCCGCTTGCGTGCCTGCAGGTGCTCGTCGCGGTCCAGCACCAGCACCGAGCGCTGGCCGAGGACCGGCGCGAGCATCGAGTTGCCGTCGCCGGCGTGATACACGGCCGGATCGCCGGTGAAGACCTGCTTGACCAGGTCGGTGTCGGCGACGACCACCGCCCGCCCCCAGGGGTGGGCGCGGATCGAGAACATCGGGCCGTGGCGCAGGCGGTTGGACTCGAAGAACGGGATCGTGCGGTGCCACACCATGTAGCTCTGCGCGGCAACCGGCATCCGCGGCCCCGGTGGCAGCTCGCTGCTCAGCGGCGAGTCGGTGCCCGGCGGCCTGGCCTGTGGCCCGGGGAGCGGCGAGTATGTCGCGGTGCGCTCTGCGACGGTTGACATTGGCTGGGTCTCCTTGAGCTCGAATCGTAGGGTCGCCTCGAGTACTCCTCCCACCGATTGATGTTACATCATTTCATGACACGTTGTTCGGTGTGTCGCTATTTGGGGGTATTCTGAGGCGCGTGGCGACCACCGAGGAGAACCTGCTGACGATCGAGCAGCTCGCTGCCGAGAGCGGCATGACCGTACGCAACATCCGCGCCCATCGAGCACGCGGACTGCTGCCGGCGCCCGAGGTGCGCGAGCGGGTGGGCTACTACGGCCCCGAGCACCTCACAAGGCTGCGGCTGATCGCCCAGATGCAGGCCGACGGCTTCAACCTGCGGGCGATCGGCCGCCTGCTCGAGCAGACCCACGGCGCACCCGAGCAGCTGCTGAGCTTCAAGCAGGCGGTCAGCACCCCGTTCGAGAGCGAGCAGCCGAAGGTGTTCACGCTGGCCGAGCTGCAGGCCCGCTTCGGCGAGCAGGCGGATGCGCGGACGCTCGAGCGCGCGGAACGGATCGGGTTGCTGACGGCGCTCGGCGACGACCGCTACGAGGCCCCGATGCCCTCGCTGCTGGACGCCGCCGAGGAGGTCGTCAGCCGCGGCATCCCGCTGCGCCACGCGCTCACGGTGCTCGCGAAGGTGCGCGAGCAGTGTGTGTCGATCGCCAGGGAGTTCGTCAAGCTGTTCCTCGACGACCTGTGGAAGCCGTTCGCCGAGGCCGACTACCCGCGGGAGCGCTGGTCTGAGGTGACCGAGTCGATCGACCGTCTGCGCCCCCTCTCCTCGGGGGTGCTGCTGGCGGCCTACCAGCTCACCATGTCCCAGGAGGTCGAGGCGGCGTTCGGCCGCGAGCTCGAGCGGTTGACCAAACGCGGACGCTAGAGGGCGCGGGACGCCGCCGGACCTCGCGCGGAGCTCAGGCCGCGACCTGCTCGCCCGCGCGATCGCCGGAGCGGGCGTACGAGAACTGCATCGCGCCGTCCTCGACGGAGCCGCGCCTCAGCGCCAGCACGTCGAGGGGGTAGTTCTGGTAGAGCCGCCACGGCGCCTTCGAGCCCTGTTTGGGGAATTTGTCGATCGCGCGCAGGACATACCCGGAGGAGAAGTCGATGATCGGCTGCTCGGTGATCGAGGGATCCGTGCGGCGGGGGGTGCACTGGCTGTAGCCGTGCGCGGACATGTGGTTCAGCAGCCGGCAGACGTATTCGCAGGTGAGGTCGCACTTCAGCGTCCAGGAGGCGTTGGTGTAGCCGAGCGACATCGCCAGGTTGGGCACGTCGCTGAGCATCATCCCCTTGTAGCTCATCGTCTGGGACAGCTCCACCTCGCGGCCGTCGACCACGACCTGCATGCCGCCCAGCGCGAGCATGTTCAGGCCGGTGGCGGTGACGATCAGGTCGGCCGGCAGCTCCGAACCGGAGGCGAGCTTGATGCCGCGCTCGGTGAACGTGTCGATGTGGTCGGTGACGACCGACGCGTGTCCCGCCTGGATCGCCTCGAACAGGTCGCCGTCGGGCACCAGGCACATGCGCTGGTCCCACGGCTTGTAGTGGGGCTTGAAGTGCGAGTCGATGTCATACCCTGCCGGGAGCCGGCGTTCGACGCCTTTGCGGATGATCGCCTTCACGGTCTCCGGCCGGCGGCGGCTGAGCTGGAACACGAGCATCGTCAGCATCACGTTCTTCCACCGCACGATCGAGTAGGCGAGCTTGGACCCCACCAGACGGCGCAGCGCGTTGGCGATCGCATCCTGGGCGGGCAGCGCAAGCACATAGCTGGGGGAGCGCTGGAGCATCGTCACGTGTGCGGCCGTCTCGGCCATCGCCGGAACGAGCGTCACGGCGGTGGCACCGCTGCCGATCACCACCACCCGCTTGCCTGCATAGTCGATGTCCTCCGGCCAGTGCTGCGGGTGCACGATCGGCCCGCCGAAGCGCTCGACGCCCTGGAACTCCGGGGTGTAGCCCGCGTCGTAGCTGTAGTAGCCGCTGCACATGAACAGGAAGCCGCAGCTCAGCCGCACCGACTCGCCCGTGTCGGTGCGGGTCGCCTCGACGGTCCAGCGGGACTCGGCCGTCGACCATTCGGCCCGCACCACCCGGTGTCCGAACCGGATGTGGCGATCGACGTCGTTCTCGGCGGCGGTGTCGCGGACGTAGCTGAGGATCGAGGAGCCGTCGGCGATCGACTTGGCGTCCTCCCACGGGCGGAAGGCGTATCCGAGGGTGTACATGTCGGAGTCCGAGCGGATCCCGGGGTAGCGGAACAGGTCCCAGGTGCCGCCGATCGAGTCTCGCCCCTCGAGGATCGCGTAGGTTCGGCCCGGGCAGTTGGCCTGCAGGTGACACGCTGCGCCGATGCCCGACAGGCCGGCGCCTACGATCAGCACGTCGAAATGCTCGGGTGACTTTTCGAGTGATTCGAGCATCGGCCGCACCGAGCTTACCCGATGGCGGTGTTAGTGACCGCGCGCGCCCGGTGCCCGCGCCAGGTAGGAGTGACCGGCGTCGACCGTGAGGTGCCGGTGGGTGACGAGGTTGGTCACGGCGACGCGGTCGGTCAGGACGCGGATCAATGTGCCCTGACACAGGTCCTCGGTCAGCCACCGGGTCCCGAGCACCGCACCGGTTGCGTAGTTGCCCTTCGTCGAGTATTTGCCATGCCCTTCCGCCCACAGCTTGCGGGTCGGATGCTTGCTGTGACTTGCGCTCGCTTGGGCTCGATGAGCGTGCTTTCGCCCGGTCGTACAGGCCGAGAAGTCGCCACCTACGAGCGTCGAGACGACGAGGCCGTCGCGATGCTGGGTCAGCCCGAACTCGCCGTCGTAGAAGGTCATCGTCTGGGTCTTCCCGTGGGCGTCGGCTGTGGTGACGGCCACCTTGCCTCGCCGCGCATCGACGATGCTGCCGAAGGGGACCTGCTCTCCGGCGGCGAGAAGCGTGAAGACGGGCGATCCGGGCAGTTTCACTCGTACCACGCCCGTCAGCCGGATCAGGTTGCCCGTGACCGCCAGCTTCGGAGGTGGAAGCGCGACCGTGGTGCTTGCCAGGACGCCCGATCCGGCAGACGGGGTGGGAGTCCCGCCGCTGGCACCGCTGCCGGCGCTGCTCGTCCCGGCGGCGCCTTCCGGTGTGGAGGTGGGTTCCAGATAGGTGTAGGAGGGGCCGGCCGTCGAGGTGCCGTTCAGGTCGGAGACCGTCACCTCGACGCTGCCGGGCGCCGTCGCGGCGGTCACGGCGGTGATCTCCGTTTCGGATAGGACGTTCACCGATTTGGCGGCGTTGCCGATCTCGACGGTGGCGCCGGCCAGGAAGCCGCTGCCGCGGATCGTCACGGGCGTGCCTCCGGCGGATGGGCCGCTCGCGGGTTCGATGCTCGTGATCGTCGGAGGCGCGGGCGGATTGCTGAGGTAGTCCCAGACGGCGCCGAGCCGGTGAGTCGCACGTGGACCGCCGATCACTGCTGTCGCGGCGTTCGCCGCCAGTGCGACGCCCGTCCCGAAGATGTTCCTTTCGCCTTCGCCACCGCCCGCCTGCAGCTCGCTCTGCTGTGTCCAGGCCGCGTCCGATCGAGCGAATGTCCAGGCCGCTCCGCGCGATTCGCTGTCGCCCGGCGCGCCGACGAGGGCCGTGTTGCCATCGCCGGACAGCGCCACGCTGTAGCCGAACCGACCGGGGCCGATCTCTCCCTGACCGGTCAGCTTCGAGCCCTGTTGCGCCCAGGTCGAGCCGCTGCGCGCAAACACCCAGGCGGCCCCCACGCCTTCGGCGTCGGCGCGGGCGCCGAGCAATGCCGTGCTGCCGTCGGCGCTCAGGGCGACGCTCACGCCGAGGCGCCCATGGCCGACCTCTTCGGCGCCGCCCGTCAGCTTGCCGCTCTGCACGGTCCAGCCGGCGCCGGAGCGAACGAACGCCCACGCCGCGCCCGCGCTACCGCTGTCGCCGGGCGCTCCGATCAGTGCCGTGCTCCCGTCCGAAGACAGCGCCACGCTTCGTCCGAAGTGACCGGCGCCGATCTCTTCGGCGCCCGTGAGCGCGGCCCCCAGCTGGTCGAAGCTCGACGCCGAACGGGTGAACGCCCATGCCGCGCCGTGGTCGCTCCCGTTCTGTGGGGAGCCGACCAGTGCCGTCTCGCCATCCGCCGACAGCGCCACGCTGCGCCCGAAGCTGCCGTTTCCCTTCGCTTCGGCGCCGCCCGTGAGCCTTCCGCCGAACTGCGACCACGCAGAGCCCGAACGGGTGAACACCCACGCGGCTCCCCGCTGTTCGTTGGCGCGAGGCGCGCCGATCAGCGCGGTATCGCCATCCGCGGACAGCGCCACGCTGCGACCGAAACCGCATTCGGCGGCTTCTTCGATGCATTCTTCTTCGTCGCCGCCTTCGGACGGTTCGCCTGCCGTCAGCTTCGGCCCCTGCTGCTCCCACGTGGAGCCGGAACGCGTGAACACCCACGCCGCCCCTGCCGAGGAGCCGCCATCCCGGGGCGCACCGATCAGTGCCGTGCTGCCGTCTGCCGAGAGGGCGACGCTGAACCCGAATCGGCCTTCTCCTTCCTCGTCGCTCGGCGCCGGCCTGTCTTCCTGTTCGATCAGCGGGTCGATCGTCAGCGGAAAACGCGCGCCCGCGGTGTCGACACCGATCACGATCGCTCCGTCATCAAGCGTCAGGCTGGCGGGCAGCCTGTGTCCGGCTGCGTCGGTTGCGCTGAGCGAGCCGTAGCGCAGCCACCGGCCTCCGGCGCTGCTGAGCGCCACGTCCTGGGGGTCGGACACCGAGGCATGGACGTGCCCCGAGAGCGCCAGCGAGAGCACGAAGGTGCCATTCGAGCGCGCCTGGAGCGTCCGCGAGACGCTGAAACCCTGCTCGACGCCCAGCGGTCCGTTCACGTACCACTCGCTCAGCCCGTCGTGGGCGTAGGTCACCCGGTTGGCTCTGGCGGTGGGCTGCACGGCGCCGACGCGACGCAGCGAGCTTGCGTATCCGGCCGCCCGCAGCTGCAGGCCCACGCTCGCCGCGCCCGAGCTCAGCGTGACGCCCGTACGTTCGAACCTCCCGCGCAGACGCTGCGGGCCGCCGACCGTCCGCAAGCCGCGGCCCGACGCGCTCGCGTGATAGGTCGCCTCGTCGGCTCCCAACACCGCCGAGATCGGGCCTCGCGCCGCGACGGGCAACTCGGGGAGTTGGGCGTGGGAGGAGACGCGAGCGCTCGCGGCGGGTGCGGGCAGCGACGGCGCGACCGCCATGCTCCGCCACAGTGCCGCGGCCAGCAGCGCCGACGACACGCTCACCGCGAGCAGGATGCGCGAGCCCAGGACCGGCAGAGGCCACAGTGCGAAGGCGCGGCTTGACGTCATCTCCAGTCCCCCTGTTCGCAGCGTACCCACCCCGAGGGGGTACGCCGTCCCGCGTACTCACTCATGAATATCAAATCGAGCCCGTCAACCGTGCGCTACGGCCACGATGCTCACGAACGGCGTGCGGCTTTCGACATATGCCCAGATCGGGCCGAAGACGCCGGTGAGAGGCGCTGAGACGCCCGCTCTGCCTGGCCCGCGAGTTGCCGTCGAGCCGCACGCACAGTGGTGCCGTGGCGTGCGAGTTGGCCTAGACTCGTCCACTTGCGGGAGCGCGGGAACACGCAGCGCAGGGAGCGCGACCCCCGCTCGACGGGCGGGGGGCGCGTGCGCAGCCGACCGGTGCCGGCACCCGACGGTCAGGGGTAGCCGGCCGATGGCGACGCGGGCACGAGCCGGCCCGGGCGCACCGCGGGTGCGAGCGCGCCGAGTGTCCACGCCCAAAGCGGTGCTCGCCGTTGCCGTGCTCGGCAGCTCGATGGCGTTCGTCGACGCGAGCAGCGTCAACATCGCGATCCCGAACATCGCTGAACAGTTCGCCGGTTCTCGCCTGTCGCAAGTCTCCTGGGTGCTCAACGCCTACAGCATCGTGTTCGCCGCGTTCCTGGTGGGTGGCGGCCAGCTCGCGGACCTGCTCGGCCGCCGGCGGGTGTTCTCGGTCGCGCTGGTCGGCTTCGTGCTGGCCTCTGCGCTTTGCGCGCTCGCTCCCACGCTGAACCTGCTGATCGCCGCGCGAGTGATCGAGGCTGCCGCCGGCGCGGCGCTCGTGCCCAGCGGGCTGGCGATCGTCCTCGAGGCGCATAACGCCACAGAGCGGGTGCACGCGGTCGCGCTGTGGTCGGCCGTCGCCGCGTTGGCCGCAGGGATCGGCCCTCCGCTGAGCGCTCTGCTGATCACGGCTGCGAGCTGGCGCCTGGTGTTCCTGATCAACATTCCGCTGGGTGTCCTCGCGCTCGTACTGGCTCAGCGAGTCCTGGTGGAGAGCCGCGCGCCGGGTCGCCGGTATATGCCAGACCTGCTCGGCGGGCTCGTGCTGGCGGGCGCGATCGCCGCGCTCGTGCTCGCCGTCGTCAAGGGATCGGAATGGGGCTGGGCCAACGGCCGCGTGATCGGGGCATTCGCGGCCTCGCTCCTGCTCGGGGTGTATTTCGTATTTCGCGCCACCCATCAGCGCACGCCGGTGATCGATCCCGCGCTGCTGCGCAGCCGCGACTTCGTCCTGGCGAGTTCAGCGACGATCCTGATGGCGACCGGCTTCTTCGCCTACACGCTGTGCAACGTCCTGTTTCTCACGGGCGTGTGGCACTACTCGATACTCCAGGCGGGCCTGGCGCTGACACCCGAGCCGTTCGTCGCGATGGCCGTCGCCGAGCCGACGATCGGGCTCGTGCGCCGGCTCGATCACCGTCCGGTGCTGGTGCTGGGGGCGCTCGTGTGGGCGGCGGGCATGGCCTACCTGGCGCTCCGGCTCGGCAGCTCGCCCGATTTCCTCGGCGGCTGGCTACCCGGAATGGTGATCCTCGGCGTGGGCGCCGGGCTGACGTTTCCGACGCTGAACGGAGTCGCGGTCGCATCGGTGCGTGGCCCGCGCTTCGCCGTCGCGACCTCGATGAACTCGGTCGCCACCCAGGTCGGAGCCGCTCTCGGAGTGGCGATCCTGATTGCGATCGCCGGAGAGGCGACATTCGGCACGTTGCAAAATGTGTGGCTGTTCGCGGGCGGCTGCTTCCTGGCCGGCGCGCTGCCGTGCCTTGCTCTGGTCGCCACCTACAAGGAGGACGCCCGCGGCGACGAGGGGGAGCTGCTGCGGGGCCGCTTCGCGGTCGAGGAGCGCCCGGGCGAGCTGGACGCGCAGGCGAAGCTGCCGAGCCTGCTGCAGTCCGACGGGGAGCGGGCGACCGTCACGCCGCAGACGGTCGCCGGGTTCCTGCGCAACGTGCGGGTGTTCGCCGGGCTCCCGGTGGAGATGCTCGAGCAGGTTGCGGGCCTAGCCGTCAGCGTGGTGGTGCGTCGCGGAGAGTGGCTGTTCCGGGAAGGGGATGACGCCGACGGCGTATACGTCGTCCGCGTCGGGCATCTCGAGGTGCTGCGGGAGCAGCCGGAGCTCGAGGCGCTGAACACGTTGACGCGCGGGGCGGTGCTGGGAGAGCTCGCACTGCTCAGCGATTCGCCGCGCAGCGCCTCGATCCGCGCGCTGCGCGACACCGAGCTGGTGAAGATCGACAAGCATCACTTCGACGCGTTGTTGCGCTCGGCGCCCGAGCTCGGGCTGAGCCTCACGCGCGTGCTCAGCGAGCAGCTTCAGGCGAGCCGGGCGAATCCGGTCACCCGCCGCGCGCGGCCGGTCACGATCGCTCTGTGCGCGGCCGGCGCCGGCGTGCCGCTGCTCGACATCGCCGACGAGCTCAGCCGGGCGATGTGCGCGCTCGGGAAGGTGGCCGTGCTGCACCCCGGCACGGACGGCGGCGAGCACGACGTCACGTCGCCAGCGGACGGGGTCTCGCGATTCGGGCCGGTGATCGAGCGCTGCGAGATCGACCACGACCAGGTGATCATGGTGTGCGGCTCCGCCGGGCGCACGGACGCGTGGGACGATTTCTGCCTGTCTCGGGCGGACCGTGTGTTGGTGGTTCTCGCCGACGCCCCAGCGGATCAGGGCGATCGCGGCGGCGAGGGTGCTCGCATCGCCCGCCTGCGCGGCTCGGATCTGATCGGCTACCGCATCAGACAGGGCTCTGGTGCGCTTGCCGGGTGGATCGAGCGGATCGCGCCGAGCAGCACGTATGCGATCACCCGCGACGGTGATCGCCGGGCAGACATGGCCCGCGTCGCGCGCCGGCTCACCGGCCGGTCGCTGGGGATCGTGCTCGGCGGCGCCGGCGCGCGTGCGTTCGCGCACCTGGGCGTGCTGGACGTGCTGCTGGAGGCCGGGATGCCGGTCGATCGTGTCGGGGGCGTGAGCATGGGAGCGTTCGTGGGAGGCCTGCTCGCCGTCGGTCACGACAGCGCGTCGATCGACGCCTGCTGTTATGAGGAGTGGGTGAGACGCAACCCGATCAACGACTACACCCTGCCCCGCTCGTCCCTGATCAAAGGCCGGAAGGTGCGCGCGATGCTCGATCGTGTGTTCGGGGACGTGCGCATCGAGGAGCTCTCGCGTTCTCTGTACTGCGCCAGCGTCGACCTGCACGCGAGCAGCCTGACGATCGACCGCGACGGCCCCGTGGCCGACGCCGTCGCCGCCAGCATCACCCTGCCGGTGATCGCGCCGCCGATTCGTCGCGAGGAGAGCCTGTTGATCGACGGGTCGCTGCTGGACAACCTGCCGCTGGCGCCGATGAGCTCCAGCGGCGAGGGTCCGGTGCTCGCGATCGACATCAAGGGCGCGGAGGGCCCTGATCCTGGCGAGGCCTCAGCGGGAGAGGCCGCCGCCGATCGAGCCGCGACCAAGCGCCTGCCGCCGCTGACGGACACGCTGGCGCGGATCGCCCTGCTGAGCAGCGCGAACACGGACGAGTCGGCCCGGCGGCACGCCGACATGACGATCAGGGTGCCGGTGGTCGGCGTCGGGATGCTCGAGTTCCATCAGATCGATCAGGCTCGCAGCGCCGGACGCCGGGCCGCAGCGGCCGCTCTCGAGGATGCTCCAGCGTGGCTGCTCGGAGGACGACGTGCGCCGGTTGACCTGTCAGGACGGCGAACGGTTCTGAGGATGTGATGCGCGCGGGGGGCAGGCAACGGAGGATGCTGCTGCTCGCCGTTGCGATCCTGGCGGCGGGCGTCGGTGTGCTCGCGTACGGCACACGGCTGCTGCAGGGAAGCGAACAGCAGACGGTGGACACGCGGTTCTCGATTCGTGGCGCGCGTAAGCCGCCTGCCAATTTCGTGCTCGTGCAGATCGACAACGCCACGTTGCAGGAACTCGCCCGCGCCGGACTGGCCTCGGAGTTCCCCTTCCCCCGCCGCTACGACGCGACGGTGATCGATCGCCTGCGCCGCGCGGGCGCGAGCACGATCGCCCTGGATCTCGAGTTCACCCACGAAACGGACGTTCGCGACGACAACGCGCTGATCGAAGCGATCGGCCGAGCGCACGGCAAGACGGTGCTTGCGGCCACCGAAGTGGAACCGGGCGGGCGCACGGACGTGCTCGGTGGGCCCGGCCTGTTGCGAGAACTCGGGGCCCGACCTGCGGAGGCGAGGCTGACGGTCGACTCCGACGGCGCCACGCGGCGCTTCGTGCGCTCCTATAACGGCCTGAAGAGCTTCCCGGTCGTCACCGCCGAAGTGGCGCGCGGGCGCCGGGTCGCGGCCACCGTATTCGGCGGCGGCTCGCTGCCAATCGACTTCGCCGGTCCGCCCGGGTCGTTTCGGTCGATCTCCTACTCGAAGGTCCTCAAAGGGCAGTTCTCGCCCAGCCTGTTCAAAGGGAAGATCGTGATCGTGGGCGCCTCGGCGCCCATCCTCGCGGACGTCCACACCACCGCGACCACCGGCTCGGGCGAGATGCCCGGGGCTGAAATCTGGGCGAGTGCCACCGACACGCTGTTGCGAGGTGTTCCGCTGAAGGACGCTCCCGGCTGGCTCAACGTCGCCTTGATCATCCTGCTCGGGGCCGCGGTTCCGCTCGGCAGCCTGCGCCTGCGCCGGGTGCGTTCGCTGCTCGACGCGCTGGGGCTGGCGGTCGTCTTCACGATCGCCGTACAGGTTGCGTTCAACAGCGGCCTGATCGTGAGCTTCGTCTACCCGCTGCTCGCGCTCGCGATCGGCACGCTCGGCACCGTCGTCGTCCTGTATGTCGGGGAGGCGATCGAGCGCGAGCGGGTGCGCGCCGTGTTCTCCCGCTTCGTTCCCGCAGCCATCGTCGACGAGGTCCTGGCAACCGCGGACGAGAATCTGCGGTTGGGAGGCGTCGAGCGCGACTGCACCGTCCTGTTCTCCGACCTGCGCGGGTTCACGAGCTTCTCCGAGGCTCAGCCGGCGGCACGGGTGATCGAGGTCGTCAACTGCTACCTCAACGAGATGACCGAGGCGATTCTGGCCGCTGGGGGAACGTTGATCTCATACATGGGGGACGGCATCATGGCCGTCTTCGGTGCGCCGCTCGAGCAGGATGATCACGCCGACAGGGCGCTCGTCGCAGCGCGCGAGATGATCGGTCCGCGCTTGGACCGGTTCAACGCGTGGCTCGCCGAGGAGGGCTTCGACCACAGCTTCGAAATGGGTGTGGGACTGAACAGCGGCCCGGTGATGGCCGGCAACGTGGGCTCCGAGCAGCGGGTCGAGTACACGGCCATCGGCGACACCACCAACACCGCCTCGCGCTTGGAGGGAATGACCAAGAACAGCGAGGCGATGCTGTTCATATCGGCGTCCACGCGCGAACGCATGCGCTCCTCCACGGAGGATCTCTCGCTCGTCGGACACGTCGAGATCCGCGGCCGTGTCGGCACACTCGCCGTCTGGACGATCTGGCTCTCCCAGACGACCCGGGACGAGGGGGAGCGGTCCCTGCGCCGGGTCGACAGCCAGACCGCGGACTGACCCGGGCGACCGCGAGCCGTCCCCGCGCAGCCATGCCCCGTGCGGGACTCGAACCCGCCCCACCGGATTAAAAGTCCGGGGCTCTACCAGATGAGCTAACGGGGCTTGCGGCGGTCAGTCTGGCAGATGGGAGGAGAGCCGGCTCGCGAAAGCTCCGCTTCCGCGCCGCTCGGGCCGGTCCGCGCGAGCCGGCCCGACTAGGCGGAGGGCTCGCCCGAGGCGGCGGCCCGCAGCAGCTCCTCGATGCGCGTGAGCTTCACCCGGGGACGGCCGGAGGGCTCGCCCAGGGAGCGCTCGTGGCGGTCGATCGATTCCCAGCCCGCGTAGGTGACCAGATCGCTCTGGCGGGAGCGCAGCAGCTCCTCGACCGCGGCGGGATCGGGCGCGGCGGGTACGTGCGCCGGGGGGCCGCCGTTGGCGGCGAGGTCTGCGAGGATCGCGTCGACCGTCTCGTGGGCGTCCTTCTTGTTGGTGCCGATCACCCCTGAGGGTCCCCGCTTGACCCAGCCGACGACGTACTCGCCGGGGACCGGATCGCCGGTGGAGGGGTCCAGCACGCGGCCGCTCGCGTGGGGGATCGTTGCGGAGGGCTCGTCGAAGGGAACGTCGGGGAGGGGCACGGCGCGGTAGCCGATGGCACGAAAGGCGAGGCCCGCCGCGATCGTCTCATGCTCGCCGGTGGGCTCGGCCCGCAGGCGACCGCCGGCCGCCGGGACGAGCCGGTTGCGTGCCAGCTCGACCGAGCCGAGATGACCCGAGGGGCCCGCCTGCAGCGACGTGGGGGAGAGCAGGAAGCGAAGCACGACGCGCTTCGGGCGGCCGGCGGGCCGATGGGCGGCATAGCCGCGGAGGATCTCGACGTTGCGGCGCGAGGTGGCGTCCGCCTCGGCGCCGGGGTCGGGGACCGCCAGGGCGAGCTCGAGCTCGTCGGGGTCCACGATCACATCGGCGTCGGAGAGCTCGCCCAGCTCCAGCAGCTCGGGGTTGGTGAAGGCCGCCTGGGCGGGCCCGCGGCGGCCGATCACGACGACCTCGCGGACGTTGCTGCGGGCGAGGACCTCGAGGGCGTGGTCGGCGGTGTCGGTGGGGGCGAGCTCCGACGGCGCCAGCACCAGCATGCGGGCCACGTCCAGGGCGACGTTGCCGTTGCCGATGACCACCGCCCGCTCGGCGGAGAGGAGGTCGAACTCGAGGTCGGTGTGGTCGGGGTGGCCGTTGTACCAGCCGACGAACTCGGTGGCGGCATGGGAGCCGGGAAGGTCTTCGCCGGGAATCTCGAGGGGCCGGTCCGAGGGGGAGCCGGTGGCGTAGACGATCGCGTGGTAGTGGTTCAGGAGCTCCTCGCGCGAGACGTGTACGCCGAAGGTGATGTTGCCGAAGAAGCGGAATCGGGGGTGGGCGGCGGTCTTCTCGTACACCCGGGTGACCGACTTGATCTTCGGGTGGTCGGGGGCGACGCCCGAGCGGACCAGCCCCCAGGGGGTGGGCAGGCGCTCGTACATGTCGACCTCGAGGGCCTCGGAGGAGTCCTTGAGCAGGTGGCCGGCGGCATAGAAGCCGGCGGGGCCGGAGCCGATCACGGCGATGCGCAGGGGCGTTTCCTCTGATGGAGCGGCTTCGGTCATGCGAAAGGGGATGGGCGCGGCCCGACTCGAACGGGCGACCCCCTCGGTGTAAGCGAGGTGCTCTGGCCAACTGAGCTACGCGCCCCGAGACGGGAGCATCAAGGCTAGCGGAGCGAAGCGGGGGATCGGGGGAAATGAGAAGCTGAGCCGGTGGGCGCCACGGCGAGGAGGCGGAGGGGTTTGAGGATCGCGATCGGTGTGGCGGCGGCGATCCTCGTGGTGCTCGTGCTGGCGCAGCTGCTGCTGCCCGGGATCGCGGCCAACAGGGTCAGGGACATGGTCGCCAGATACGGGACGGTCAAGAGCGTGACCGTGAAGGCGTGGCCGGCGGTGAAGCTGCTGTGGAAGTCGGCGGACGAGGTCGACGTCCACGCGGGCAGCCTCTCGATCGGTCCGGAGCAGACCGTGGAGCTGCTCTCCGAAGCAAGCGGCGCGAGCACCGTGAAGGGCGGCGCCGACAGCGTGCGGGAGGGGCCGCTCGTCCTGAGCGACGTACATCTTCAAAAGCGCGGCAGGTCGATGTACGCACAGGCGACGATCAGCGAAGCGGACGTCAAGCGGGCGCTGCCCCCGGGCTTCGACGTGGCGCTCGTGGGCAGCGGCGCAGGAGCTGTGCGTGTGCGGGTCACCGGAGGTCTGTTCGGGGTGGGCGCGAGCGTGGAAGCGGTGGCGAAGGGAGAGCAGGGCAAGCTCGTCGTGCAGCCCACCGCGAGCTTCCTGGCAGGATTGAAAGTGACGCTCTTCTCCGACCCCCGGGTGTACATCGAAGGAGTGGACGCCCGCCCCGAGCAAGGGGCCGCCGGGAAGGGGCCCGGCTATCGGCTGTCGATGTGGGCGAGTCTGAGATGAGCGCTTCCCGGTGACCACGCGGGCCGGCGCCGGTGCCGGCAGGCGGGGTCGCGCGCCTGTCAGCGCGCGAGCGAGAGATCGGCCGGGCCGGCGGTCGTGCGGGCGCCGATCAACATCGGCAGGCCGTGCTTCGGGCTGATCGTGGGCATCTGGCGGATCGCGAGGGTGAAGTCCTCGGGCAGGGCGAGGGTGAAGCGGGCGAGGATGAGGGTGGCGATGGTGCGGATCTCCAGCTGGCCGAAGCGCATCCCGATGCACGTGCGGGAGCCTCCGCCGAAGGGGACATAGGCGCCCTTCGGCAGGGCCGCCTTCGCCTCTGGCGCGAAGCGCTCGGGTCGGAACGTCTCGGGATCCGGGTACACGTCGGGGAGGTGATGTGAGGCCCAGGAGCAGTAGCTGACGAAGGTCCTGCCCGGAACCTCCACGCCGCACAGCTCGAACGGCTCGACCGAGCGCCGGGGCCCGATCCAGGCGGGCGGGTAGAGGCGAAGGGTCTCGTCGAGCACCATCTCCAGGTATGGCAGCCCGTCGCCCATCAGCTGCGCCGCGGTCGGATCGGCGCCGGCGAGCCGCTCGTCCTGCTCGGCGAGCAGGCGGGCGAGCACCTCGGGATGGCGGGCGAGCTCGTAGAACATGAATGCGACCGTCGAGGTGGTCGTGTCGTGGCCGGCGAACAGCAGCGTCATGACCTCGTCGCGGATCTGAACGTCGGTCAGGGCCGAGTCGTCCTCGTCGGCGGCGTCCAGCAGCAGCGACAGCACGTCCTCGCCACGCGCACCGGTTGCGCGGCGGCGGGAGATCTCGGCGTAGATCAGCCGGTCCAGCGCACGGGTGGCTTTCTGCTGGCGATCCCACGGCGTGAACGGGCCGCGGAGCATGCGGAACGTGTAGTCGCGCGCATAGAAGGAGAGGGTCTGCTCGAACAGCGCGGCGGCGTCGATCGAGCGGGCCTCCGGGCCGTCGGGATCGAGGCCGAACAGGCCCCGCATGGCGATTCGCAGAGCGAGACGGCGCGTCCACGCGTAGAGGTCGAAGGAGGAGCGGGTGGCGATCGCATCCAGCGCGGCGGCGGTCTCGGCCAGCATCGTCTCGATCGAGGAGACGATCCGCTCGTGATGGAATGCGGGGAGCATGATCCGTCGGGACGCCCGGTGGAACTCGCCGTCGGTGGTGAGCAACCCGTCGCCGGCGAAGCCGATCAGATCGCGGAAGTAGGAGGTGCGCCACAGGAAGTTGGACGCGCCCGAGACGGTGATGTGGTGGTTGGCCTCGGGACCGAGGGCGAACACGGCGTTGGCGTGGAACAGGCGGAGGGTGAAGACGGGCCCGAACCGCTCGTATGACTCCAGCAACAGCGACAGGGGATCGCTGGCGAAGCGTCTGGTGCGGGCCAGCGAGGGACGGGTTTCACCGTCTGGGAACGGCACCGTGGCCGATCGCTCTTCCTGGAGGTCCTGGGCGATCACCACGAACGGGTTGTAGGAGCGAAGGGGAGGCGGGCTCTCGAGCGGCATCGTGAGATAGCGTAGACAAAAACTGGCTGGCTGGCCAGCTTGACAGCTGGGGCGGACGACGGTGTGGACCCTGTGCGGATGGGGGGGTCCTGGGGTCTTATCGGCCGCGAGCCGGCGGGAGCCCAACGGACAGCGCCGCGGGATTGGCATACTGAGGGCGCGCAGGGTCGCGAGAGAGCGGCTTCCCGCGCGTCACGCGGGGGCGTAGCTCAGCTGGTTAGAGCGCCGGCCTGTCACGCCGGAGGTCGCGGGTTCGAGTCCCGTCGCTCCCGTAGAGGTCCCCCGCAGAACCATCTCCCGAGGCGCGTTCGGTCAGCGAGCGACGATCGTGAAGCTCAGCGTCCTGCTTGGCGAGGCGCCAGCGCTGCCGGCGGCGGTGAACGTGGCCTGATAGCGGCCGGGCGTGAGCGCCTTGCCGCGGATGCGACCGCTGAATGGCACCTTGTTGAGCCCCACGTGCGCCGAGCGGACCAGCGTTGCGACCGTGGTGGTGCGGGTGCACCGGGGCTTGTGACGCAGCCTTCGGCTGTTGGCGCGGCAGCTGCGACCGACGCGGCGGCCGTGCGCCTTCGTCTGGATCGCGATCTTCACCGTCGCCGTCTGATCGAGGCGGAACGCGAAGGTGGTTCCCCGCTTGTGGTGCCTCGCCGAGGCTTGGCCGGTCAGCGGCGTCGAGGAATCACCGACCCTGAAGGTCGAGTTGCTCTCGCTCAGCGCCGAGATCGTCGGCTTCGTCGCCGCCGACGATCTCGGCGGCGGCTGCGGTGGGGTCGACGAGAGAGCATCGAAGGTCGCGGTCACGGTCTGGTCGGCGCTCATCGTGAGCGCGCATGCGCCCTCCCCGCTGCATCCAGCACCCGACCAGCCGGCGAACGCGGACCCGGCCGCGGCCGCGGCGGTGAGCGTTACCCCGGAGCCGTCATCGAACGGTCCCGAGCACGAGGCCCCGCAGTCGATGCCCTGCGGCGATGACTGCACGGACCCCGTCCCCGTGCCGGCCTTCGTGACGTTCACGGCGAACGGATCGCCGAGCGCCCGGAACACGAGCAGGCTCCCGTTGAAGACGTTGAAGTCCGACCCCGCCGCGACGATCCGCCGGTCGGGCAGCAGCGCAAGCGCGCTGGCGTCTGCCCCGGCCCCTGTGTTGACCGCCGTCGCGCCGCCCGTGCCGAACGATGGGTCGAGCGCACCGTTGACGGCGCCCGTGCCCCCGTTTGCGAGTAGGCGCCACAGCATCGCAGTGCTCGGGTTGGCGCCGGCCTGCGCGCCGCCCGCGAGAAGGATCTTGCCGTCGGGCTGCAACGCCATCGCACTCCCGAAGGCGGAGCCGCCGCCGTCGACCAGGGCGACGCCGTCGGTGTCGAACGTCGGGTCGAGCGCGCCGTTCGTGACGCCTGAGCCGCCGTTGGGCTTCACCCGCCAGACCGTCGCCTTCTCTTTGCCTGCTGTGGGTTCGGAGACGCCGGCAAGCAGGATCTTGCCGTCGGGCTGGAGCGCGACGTCTTCGGCTTCATCGTTGCCGCCGCTGTTGAAATCGGCCTGGCCGTCGGTGTCGAACGTCGGGTCGAGCGCTTCGTTGAGGCCCCCGGCTCCGCCGTTGGCCTTGAGCCGCCAGACGACGGCGTCACGTGGAGCTGGCGACGGTTCGGTAGTTCCGGCGATCAGGATCTTGCCGTCAGGTGCCAGCGCGATCGCGTTCACAGAGTCTTCGCTGGTGTCGCTTATCACGGCGACGCCGTCGGTGTCGAAGGTGGGGTCGAGCGAGCCGCTTTCGGTCAGCCGCCACACGGCGATCAAATTCGGACCGGTGGTGTTGAACCCTCGCCCCGCGGCGAGGATCTTCCCGTCGGGCTGGACCGCCACGGCGAGGCCGACGGTGTGGGTGAACGTGGCGATCTGGACTATGCCCCCACTGCCGAACGTGGGGTCGAGCGCGCCGTTGGGGGCGCCCGAGCCGCCGTCGGCCTTCAGCCGCCAGACCGTCGCGTCCTCCGAGCTGCCGCCGATGGTCGTGAAGCCGATCACGAGGATCTTGCCGTCCGGCTGGATCGCAAGGGCGTGTGCGCTGGGAAAGCCCGCCGATTCGATCGTGGCCCTGCCGTCGCCGTCGAAGGTCGGGTCGGGCGCCCCATCGGCCAGGAGTCTGGACACTGTGATGACGCCTTCCGAGGTCGTGACCACGACGATCTTCCCACCGGCCGCCAGCCTCGTCGGAGTGGGGTACGTCGACACTTGGCGTTCGAGCACCGTCGTCCCCCCGGTTCCGAATGAGGGATCAAGGCCGCCTGAGCCGGCAACCGCGGCGCCGACGCCCACCCCCGCAGCAAGGGCGCACGTGGCCGCCGCGCCTCGCACCACCCAGCGGCGACCGATCATCGGCGCTTATCCCCCCGTGTCCCAAGCGAGCACTGGGTCATTATTCCTCACCGAACGAGCGACTGCACTCGCGCTCGCCCATGCTCTGATTTCGATTGGATCCTCGAACTGAGCTGCGCGGTCGCCGTAGAACTTGTCCTCCGCCGGGCGCGGCGCCTTCCCGTCTTGCTGTGTCGCGTGCCCAGACACATCGTCGACGTCCTCGACGTACAGCTGCAGCTCGACTCCTCGCTCGGGTCGGGCTCGTGAGCGCAACTGCGGGTCCCCTGGCTCCGTTAGGGTCCGGGTTGCTGTGAGGTCCCGTACCCGACGCCCCAAGCCGGCGCTGATGCTCGCCCTGGCGTTCACCGTACTCGCGGTCAGCCTCTTGCACGCACCGGCGGCACCCGCGGACGTCTGCACGGGCGGCGCCCCCTACCAGGGGTCTGGGTCGCCGCCGTCCTCGCTGCTCGCGGCTGTGCCGTTCTTGGAGAGCTCGCGCTGGTCGAAGGAGTCCCTGCCGCAGTGGTCTGACACCGCGACCTCCGAGCAGTGGGCCAACCAGCTCGCCTACGCCTGGTATCAGGACAGCGTCCTCTGGGGTGCGACCAGCACGGCCTCTTGGTGGGTGATCCCCGGACAGTCATGTGGCCTGGGGCCCGACGGTCAGGTGTACGACCCGCAGGATTGCGTGATGGTCGCCGCGCAGCTCGCGCTGGCGAGCTTCGACTGCCAGGACAAGCAACGGCTGGCCGGCGCGAACCCCCCGATGACGGTCACGCATGGCGGTCAGCTGCTCGTGTCCGGCTTCGCCCCGCCCGGCACGGGGTCGGTCGAAGTCAGCTTCCGGAACGGCACCGCCACCTTCCCAGCGGTCGGTGGCATCTATGGCGGCAGCGTCGGCGCAGGACTGGGCACGGTCCTCCAGGCGACGAACCTGCCCGCGGTCGCGACACGCCCGCTCGCGGCCGTCGTGCTCGTCGACCAGACCGGCCTCTACTCCTCCAGTCAAGGTCCGCTCGCCAGCACACGGCGCCTGAAGAGCGTCGCAGCCACGTTGCACGCACACCTGCGGTCGGTGGGCGCGACGATCCTCGGCACCGCGGTCAACGGCCACCGAGCGCACGACGATGTGCTCTACGGTCCCGGCGCGCGCGCGCTCGCGGCGCACGTGGCGAGAACGTTGCACACAGCCACACCGACCGCGCTGCGCGGTGGCGCGCTGTCGATGTTCGGGTCCGTCGCGGGTGTGGTGGTACTGGTCGGGCGCACCGACTGAAAGCCCCGCCACGCCCTTCGAGGCGGGCTCTCACAACCGACGGTGGACACTCACACGGGACGTGCGACTCGATCCCCGGATCAGACGTATCGCCCGGCGTAGGGAGTGCGAAGATCACGATGAGAGAGCAGCCGGCGCCGACGTCGCCAGCTGAACCGGCGACGAGGAAAGGGAGCGCCATGCAGGACGGGCTGAGCGATCTGCTGGATGAGCTGCATCGCCACGGCGTCGAGCACGACGACGGCAGGGCCGACCGCCTCGAGCGGCTGCGTAACGTCGAGCCCGACACCGCTCAGCTGCTGGCGGTGCTGGCGCGAGCCACGGACGCCCGAGCGTTGCTGGAGCTGGGCACCTCAAACGGCTACTCGACGCTGTGGCTGGCCGACGCTGCGCGAGCCGTCGGCGGGCGCATCCTCAGCGTCGACGTCGATTCGCAGCGAAGCGCCCAGGCCGGTGAGAATCTCGATCGCGCCGGGCTGCGCGACGTCGTCGAGCTGCGCGTCCAGGACGCTGCCGTGACCCTGCTCGAGGCCGCCGATGCGGAGTGGGACATGATCTTCCTGGACGCCGAACGTCCGGCCTACCCCGGCTACTGGCCCGATCTGGTCCGCGTGCTGCGGCCCGGCGGCCTGCTCGCCATCGACAACGTGCTCTCCCACGCCGCGGAGGTGCGCGACTTCCGCGAGCTGATCCGCTCCGACGACCGCGTCAGCGAGGCGCTCGTGCCAACCGGAGCCGGAGTGCTGCTGGTCGTTCGCGAACCAGCCGCCGAACACGCCCTCCCGGGCGAGTAGAGTCCCGGCTGATCTGATGCGTTGAGGGGCGCCGGCCCAAGGAGGCTGCACGATGCCCGATGAGTATGTGTCGCCCGGCGAGGGCTCCGGCCTCGGCCTGCTGAGCCCCCGCAGCCGACATCTGCTCGCGCTGGAGTTCGGCAGCCGGGAGCAATTCGACGATCCGCGTCTGGAGTGGCGCAGGCTCTTCTCCGAGCTGCTCGGCACGTTCCTGCTGGTGCTCGTCGCCGCGGGCGGCGGCATCCTGCACGGTGAGGGTCAGATCAGCCTCGCGGCGGCTGTGGTTGCGCCCGGGCTGATGGTGATGGCGATCATCCTCTTCATGGGCGCGGTCTCCGGCGCGCACCTGAACCCCGGCGTCTCGCTCGCATTCGCGCTGCGCGGCGATTTTCCGTGGAAGCGCGTACCCGGCTACATCATCATCCAGCTGGTCGGCGCGACGCTGGCCTGCCTGTTCCTCGATGCGGTGTTCGGCAACGTCGAGCATCTCGGCGCCACCCTTCCCGGTCCGGGGTACGCGAATTGGCAGGCGCTGCTGATGGAGATCGTCCTCACCGCAGCGCTGGTGAGCGTCATCCTGGGGACCGCATCGGCAGCTCAGAACGTCGGTGCGATCGCGGCCTTGGGGGTCGGGGGATACATCGCGCTCGCGGGCCTGTGGTCGGCGCCGGTGAGCGGCACCTCGATGAACCCCGCTCGCTCCTTCGGCCCTGCCCTCGTGAGCGGAGACTTCTCGAGCTACTGGGTGTACGTGCTCGGTCCGATCGCCGGAGCGTTGATCGCGGTCGGCTGTGCCTACATCCTGCGCGGCGGCGGCGGCGATCCGATCTCCTACGCCGCAGGGTCCGGGGTCCTGGATCAGGGCAGCCTCGCCGCCAAGCAGCGTCTGTCCGGCGACATCGATCGCGGCAGGGTCGTGCCGCCCGGGATCGCCGACTCCCGTTCGCAGAGCGGGGAGTGACGCGATCGCGAAAGCCCGGCAAGCCGCCTCGGCCAGCTCCTGTCGCGGGCGGCTCGCCTGGGCCAGGTCAGCCCCGCTCGACGATCATGAGCCGGTTGCCGTCGCCGTCGCGGAGGAAGAACATCGGCGGTACGGGATCGCCCATCCGCATCACCTCCTCGTCCACGTCGACTCCCCGCGCACGCAGGCCCGCGTGGTCGGCGTCGACGTCCTCGGTGGTGAAGGCAACGTGGGTGTCGATTCCCACCGGTTCACCCGTGCGCGGGGGTATCAGGGCGAGCGTCGTCGCCGCTCCCGGCGGAGCAACTTCCACCCAACGTTCACCCCTGCCGAAGGGCATGTCCGAGCGCTTCTCGAATCCGAGCTTGTCGAGGTAGAACGCGATTGCCTGGTCCTGGTCGCTGACGGGGACGATCACCGTCGCCACCTGGGTGATTTGGGTCCTGGTCTCGGCGTCGCTCATCTTCAGTCCTTTCCGTTGTCGATGGGTCGGGTTCTCCGACTGAGACCGCCGGCGGCGGGCGAAACTCATCGGTCCCACACGGCGGGTCGGCGCTTGGGCTGCCGGAACGCTATCTCCCCGCCCCAGCGCGGAGCCATCACGCTGCGCCAGCCCGCCGGACCCTCGCGCGGCTCGAGCAGCTCCCGGTCCACGGTGGGCAGCCGAGCGGCGGTCCTGTCTCACGAGTCGGCCAGGCGCATGAGCAGGGGCACAGCCCGGGCGAGCGCTTGCTGCTCCTGCTCGGAGAAGCCCTCGGAGATGGCGTCGATCAGCCACCCTTCGCGCTGGCGGCGGTCGGCGGCGAGAGTCTGGCGGCCCTTGTCGGTGAGCTCCAGCAGGGCGCGGCGTGCGTCGGCGGGGTCGGGATGGCGCTCGATCAGCCCTTCGGCCTCGAGGTCGCCGAGCAGGCCGCGGCGATCGTAGAGCGCCTGTCACCCCGCTGGAGCGCTCCTCTCATGTCGAGCTGTTTGCGGACGCCCACTTCCAGACCGACCGGCTGCCCACCCATGACGGCCCGCTGGTGCTGGTGCCGGCGGCGCCCTAGTTCCCCCAAACCGGTCCGGCACACGCCGGCAATGATGGCAACCGAGCCCCGTCGTGCAGCCGCCCGACTTGGCGCGAAGTCGATACCTTCATGCCATGAGCGATGGGGATGCCGCGACGCCGCCGGGTGCAGATGGGGGCGACGATCTCCCAGCAGCGCGGATCGGCATCGTGCTCGCCGACGATCACGCGGTTGTTCGCAGCGGCCTGCGCCTGCTGCTCGACAGCGAAGCGGACTTCGAGGTGCTGGCGGAGGCCAGCGACGTCGACAGCGCGCGCCGCTACGTGCGGGGGCATCACCCGCGCGTGCTCGTGCTCGACCTGAACATGCCGGGCGGCTCGAGCCTCGAGGCGATTCCCGTCATCCGCGAGGAGTCCCCGCAGACACAGGTGGTGGTGCTGACGATGCAGCAGGAGCCCGCTTTCGCGCGGGAGGCGCTGGCCGCCGGCGCGCTCGGATACGTGCTCAAGGAGGCCGCCGACGACGAGCTGGTGGAGGCGGTTCGTCGCGCCGCGGCGGGAGAGAGCTATCTGAACCCCCGCCTCGGTGCGCGGATAGCGTCAGAGCCACCGCCCGGCCCGCCGGACGATCTCTCCGAGCGAGAGGTCGACGTGCTGCGCCTGATCGCGCGCGGACACACCAACGCCGAGATCGCCGAGCAGCTGTTCCTCTCCGTGCGCACGGTCGAGACCCACAGATCTCACATCCAGCAGAAGCTGAGGCTCTCCACTCGTGCCGAGCTCGTCGGCTACGCGCTGGAGCGGGGCCTGATGAGCTCCTGAGCAGCAGGCTCTCGCCGGCTGCCACGCTCGCGCCCGCGGGCGTCTCAGACGACGCCGGCGGCTGCGCCCTGTGACTGCTCCTGGAGTTCGCGAGCGCCGGCGCTGCGGGGAAGCACCAGCAGCGAGCAGCGAGCGTGGCGCTCCAGATAGTTCGAGGTGCTTCCGCTCACCATCCGCTTCATCGGTCCGTAGCCGCGCGAGCCCACGACGAGCAGGTCGAGTTCGTCGCCGAACGTCGCGAGCTCCTCGCCGGTGAAGCCACACACGGCCTTCCCATGCACGTCGGGCAGCTTCTCGAGACGGTCGTTTGCGGCTTTGAGCGTGAGGTCGATGCTTTCGCCGATCGGGGGAGGGACGATTCCCGTGTATCCGTAGGTGGGCAGCGTGATCACTTCACGGACGCGGGCCTCAGCGCCGCTCGAGGCCGCCAGCCGCTGGGCCGCCTTCAGCGCGAACATGCTCTCCGGCGAGCCGTTGTAGCCGACGCCGATCGTGGCGAACGGTGCCGCCTTCACCGCGTACCCGGCCGCGGCGATCGCGATCGCGCAAGGCGCTCCGTTCAGGGCTGCCCGCGTGTCATCGCCGAGCATTGCCCGTCCGAACGCGCCGCGGCTGCAGGAGCCGACCACCAGCAGGTCGGCTTCGCTCGCCTCGGCCGCTTCGTGCAGGCCGGCGCCCGCGGTGCCCGCGGGGATGTCGAGCACCGCCACATCTGCGCCGGCGGCGTCGCGCTCGCGCTCGAGCAGCTCGGCTGACGCGGTGCGATCCTCCTGCACCCGCCCCGGGGTGATCGCGTGAGAGGGACGGGGCTCCGCAGTGTCGACGTGCACGAGCGTCAGCTTCGCGCCCGTGTCCGCCAGCTGCCGCGCGAGCGCGACCGCGTCGCGGCCACCGGACCGGCCGTCCACTCCTACGAGCACGTTGCCGAACATCGGTCATCTCCTTTGATTGCTCGCGTCGATCGTAGGCCGGCGCCGGGCGGCGGTCGTCCGGGCTGGCCACTGCTCTGGTTGCGGGCTTCTACTGAGGAGAGATTCGATCCAGCCCGGAGCACGGCGGCCGCGTCAGCGGCGATCATCGAGCCGTGACGCATCACCCGCCGTCATCCACGACGATGCACCCACGGTGAGCTCGACCGCAGGCCTGTCCCCGGAGACCACGCGCGTGCTGCACGCATACTGGCGTGCGGCGAACTACCTCTCGGTGGGTCAGATCTATCTGCAGGAGAACCCGCTCCTGCGCGAGCCGCTGCGGATCGAGCACACCAAGCCGCGTCTGCTCGGGCACTGGGGCACCACGCCCGGCCTGAACTTCCTCTACGTGCACCTCAACCGCGTGATCCGTGAGCGCGACGCGAACGTCATCTTCCTCGCGGGCCCCGGCCACGGTGGCCCCGGGCTCGTTGCCAACGTGTATCTGGAGGGCACCTACAGCGAGGTGTACACCCACATCGGACGCGACGAGCTGGGGCTGCGGCGGCTGTTTCGCCAGTTCTCGTTCCCCGGCGGCATACCCAGCCATGCGGCGCCCGAGACGCCGGGCTCGATACACGAGGGCGGCGAGCTCGGCTACTCGCTCGCCCACGCCTACGGAGCGGTGTTCGACAATCCCGACCTGATCGCCTGTGCCCTGATCGGCGACGGCGAGGCGGAGACGGGTCCGCTCGCCACCAGCTGGCACTCGAACAAGTTCCTCAGTCCGTCCCGCGACGGCGCCGTGCTGGCAGTGCTCCACCTCAACGGCTACAAGATCGCCAATCCCACGGTGCTCGCGAGGATCCCCGCCGGCGAGCTGCGTGCGCTGCTGGAAGGCTTCGGGTACGCCCCCTGGTTCGTCGAGGGAGACGACCCCGACCAGATGCACCCCTTGATGGCCGCCACCCTGGATCAGGTGATGGACGAGATCGCACAGATCCAGCGCCGTGCACGCGTGGACGGCGTGCGCGAGCGCCCCCGCTGGCCGATGATCGTGCTGCGCACGCCGAAGGGATGGACGGGCCCGAAGATCGTCGATGGGCTGCCCGCGGAGGGGTCGTTTCGCTCCCATCAGGTCCCGCTCGCCGATCTCGCCGCCAACCCCGAGCACCTCGCCCAGCTCGAGCAGTGGCTGCGCTCCTACCGGCCCGAGGAGCTGTTCGACGAGAACGGCACGCCCCGACCGGAGCTCCTCGCGATGGCGCCCGCGGGAGCCAGGCGCATGGGCGCGAACCCACACGCCAACGGGGGGCTGCTGCTGCGCGACCTCGAGCTGCCGGACTTCCGCGCCCACGCGGTCGAGGTGACGTCACCGACCGCGAGCGTCGACGAGCCCACCCGGGTGCTCGGCTCCTACCTCGGCGAGGTGATCAGGCGCAACCGCGAGAGCTTTCGCATCATGGGCCCCGACGAGACCGCCTCCAACAGGCTCGGAGCCGTCTTCGAGGTCACCGATCGGGCCTGGGACGCCGAACGGCGCCCCGACGATGACCACCTCGCGCCCGAGGGCCAGGTGATGGAGGTCCTGTCCGAGCACCTCTGCGAGGGCTGGCTCGAGGGATATCTGCTCACCGGCAGGCACGGCCTCTTCAACAGCTACGAGGCCTTCATCCACGTCGTCGACTCGATGTTCAACCAGCATGCGAAGTGGTTGAAGGTCTCACGCGGGATCCCGTGGCGGCGGCCGATCGCCTCGCTGAACTACCTGCTCTCCTCGCACGTCTGGCGCCAGGATCACAACGGCTTCTCCCATCAGGACCCGGGCTTCATCGACCACGTGGTGAACAAGAAGGCCGAGATCGTACGCGTCTACCTGCCGCCCGACGCGAACTGTCTGCTCTCGGTCGCCGATCACTGCCTGCGCAGTCGCGACTACGTGAACGTGATCGTCGCCGGTAAGCAGCCCGCCCTGGACTACCTCTCGATCGAGGACGCGATCGCACATTGCGCGAGGGGACTGGGCATCTGGGAGTACTTCTCGAACGAGGGCGAGCACGACCCCGACGTCGTGCTCGCCGCCGCCGGGGACGTGCCCACGCTGGAGTGCGTCGCCGCGACCGCGTTGCTGCGCGCCCGCCTGCCCGAGCTGAGGGTGCGGGTGGTCAACGTGGTCGACCTGATGCGCCTGGAGCCGGAATCCGAGCACCCGCACGGGCTGCCCGACGCCGAGTTCGACGCACTGTTCACCACCGACCGGCCGGTGATCTTCGCCTATCACGGCTATCCGTGGTTGATCCATCGACTCACCTACCGGCGCGCCAACCACGCCAACTTCCACGTGCGCGGCTACAAGGAGGAGGGCACCACCACCACGCCGTTCGACATGGTGATGCTCAACGATCTCGATCGCTTCCACCTGGTGATGGACGTGATCGACCGGGTGCCCGGGCTGGCCGAGACCGCCGCCCACATACGTCAGGAGATGGTCGACGAGCGCCTGCGCCATCGCGCCTACACGCGCGAACACGGAGAGGACCCGCCCGACGTCGCCGACTGGCACTGGCCCGCCCCGGCGGCCGTCGCCGGCGAGGGGTCCGGTCAGGCCACCGGCGGCTAGGAGCGACACTGCGCGTCCTGGTGGTCAATGCCGGATCGAGCTCGCTGAAGCTCTCGCTGGTCGGCGCCGACGAGCAGCTGCTGGCGCAGCAGACGCTCACCACACCGCGGGGGCGGATCGATGCCGCGGCGCTGGCCGGAGCGCTGGCGTCACCGCTGCGCGACGCCGACGCGGTGGGTCACCGCATCGTGCACGGAGGAGCACGTTTTCAGGGACCGGTGAGGATCGAGCCGGAGGTCGAGCGTGCCCTGCGCGAGCTCGTCGATCTGGCGCCGTTGCACCAGCCGAAGTCGCTGGCGGCGCTCGACGGGGTCGCGCAGGCGCTGCCCGAGCTGCCGGCGGTGGCGTGCTTTGACACGGCGTTTCACTGCTCGATGCCCACGGCGGCGTCCACGTACGCGCTGCCGGCCGGCTGGCGCGAGCGCTGGCCGCTGCGGCGTTTCGGCTTTCACGGCCTCTCCCACGGATGGGTCGCACGCCGTGCGCCGCAGCTGCTCGAACGCGACGGCGCCGCACTTCGCATCGTCAGCTGCCATCTCGGCGCCGGGGCCTCGCTGTGCGCGATCCGTGACGGCCGCTCGCTGGACACCACGATGGGATTCACGCCGCTGGAGGGTCTGGTGATGGCGACCCGCTCGGGCAGCGTGGATCCCGGCATGTTGCTGTGGCTGATCGAGCACGAGCGGCTCACCCCCGCCCAGCTGGGCGACGCACTCGAGCATCACTCCGGGCTGGTCGGGCTTGCCGGCAGCGAGGACATGCGCGAGCTGGTCGCTCGCGCCGGCCGGGAGGAGGATGCTGCCGAGCTGGCGCTCGCCGTCTACCTCCATCGGCTGCGGTTTCACATCGGCGCGATGGCCGCCTCGCTGTCCGGACTCGACGTGCTCGTGTTCACCGGCGGCGTCGGCGAGCATTCGGCGCACGTGCGCGCCGGAGCGACCGCCGGCCTGGGGTTCCTCGGGGTCGAGCTGGACGAGTCCCTGAACGCGGCAGCGAGCGGCGACGCCGAGATCGGACGGGCCGGCGCTCCCGCACGGACCCTCGTCCTCGGCGCCCGCGAGGACCTCGAGATCGCGCGCCAGACCAGAGCCGTGCTCGAGGGCCCTCGTCCCTAGCGATCACAGCGCCCCGGGAGCATGCGCCGCGGGAGCTCGCGCCGCCGGCTTGCTCGCGGCGATCAGCCGCTGCACGCCGACGGTGCAGACGAGCAGGCTCACCAGGGCGGAGACGACGATCGCCGTCGCCACCGTCGGCGAGAGCACACCGTCGGCGAGGCCGAGCGAGGCGATCGCGGCCGGAACTCCCAGCTGCGCGCTGGCGGCGAGCCCGGCCGGCGCGGGGCGCCCTGTCAGGGTCGTCGCCGCCAGGTGGATCGCGACATTGAGGACCGCGAGGACTCCCGCGAGCGCGAGCAGCGAGAGGTTCTGGAACAGTCCCGCCACGTCGAGCCGCGCGCCGAGAACGACGAAGTACAGCGGCACGAAGAAGCCTTCTGCGATGCCACGCGTCTGCGTCGAGAGGCGTTTGGGCCCGCCCAGCGCCGCCACCGTGACGCCGGCCCCGAATCCCGCGATCAGGATGCTCGTGCCGCCCTTCTGCGCCACCCAGGCGAGAAAGAACAGCACCAGCAGGGACAGGCGCAGATCCAGCGCCCAGTGGCGTTGCTTGGAGAGCTTGCGTGCCTGCTGCACCCAACCATGCGAGCCCAGCGCCCGCGCCAGCAGCAGCAGCACCAGCACGCCCAGCGCGACGAGCAAGGCCCCCAGCGCGGCGTGCTCCAGGCGACCGGGCTCCAGCACGATCGGCACCGACAGGATCGTGAGCACGTCGGCGATCGTGACCTGGGCCATCACCGTCAGGATCACCGCGCTCGTGATCCCGGCCTCCTCCAGCGCCGGCAGCAGCACGGCCGCCGAGCCGGACGCCAGCATGACCGCGTAGATCGCCGCATGGCCGGTGCCGGCGAGGCCGGCCGCCAGCAGGCCGGCCGGCACCGCCAGCACGCACACGATCGCCGCCAGCAGGGCGCCGCCGCGGGCCGACGCGGCGAGGCGCCTGTCGCGCAGGGGCAGGTGCACGCCGACCGTCAGCATCAGCATCGCGAAGCCGACTTCGCCGAGGAACGCGACGGTGCCGTTGGCCGGGTCCACGACGCCGAGAACCGCCGGACCGACGACGATTCCGCCGAGGATCTCGCCGATCACGACGGGAACGAAGCGGTGCTGACCGAGCCCCAGCAGCGGCCCGCCGAGGCCGGCGAGGACGATCACGGCGAGGGTGGCGAAGCTCACGCCAGTGCGGCGCCGTCCAGCGTCGCCAGCAGCCGCAGTTCCTCCATCAGCAGGCGGGGAAGCAGGAAGTGCGCGCGCACGTGCCGGTGCCCGCTGCGGCCCCGCTCGCGTGCCAGCTCGGGGTTGCCGAGCAGCTCGAGGATTGCCGTGGCGCAGTCCTCGATCCCTTCCACGAGGGCTCCGCCGGTGCCGTCGGGCATCTGCAACGGGATGCCCCCGGCCCGCCCCGCCACCACCGGCGTGCCCTTCCACAGGGACTCCGAGACGACGAGCCCGAACCCCTCCCGGATCGACTTCTGCACGATCACCTCCGACACCCGCTGGAACGCGTTGACCTCGACGTTGCCGACGCCGGTCATGTTCGTATAGATGTGGATCAGCGGATCGTGCGCTGCCGCCTCGGAGACCTGGCGGTAGACCTCCCAGCCCTCCGGATCGTCGAGCGCCATCGAGCCCACGAGCGCCAGCTGCAGCTCACCGATCTCCTCGCGTACGAGACGGTAGGCGTCGATCACCCCGAGCGGGTCCTTCCAGGCGTCGAATCGCGAGACCTGGGTGATCAGCCGGCCGGGCAGATCGACGCCGATCCAGTCCAGGATCTGGTTTGCCATGCCCGGCTCGAGGTCGATGTTCTTCGGGCTCAACGGGTCGATCGCCGGCGCGATCACCTCGACCCGCCGCATCGCCAGATCGGGGGGCACGAACTCGGGCATCGTGAACACCGCCGCGTCGAACTTCTCGAGCGACGGCGCCAAGAAGCGCCAGGCCTCGCGGTTGGGGTCGCTGGTGTCGATGTGGCAACGCCACACCCAGCGAGTATCGCCCTTCTCATGCGCGCGCAGCAGTCCCACCGGCTGCGGGTCGTGGACGATCACGAAGTCGTAGCTGCCGTCGAGCGTCTCGGCGTTCTCCTGGACGCACTCCCAGTAGGCCTGCTGCTCTGCCTCGCTCAGGGGTCGGGGTGCGCCCTGCAGTGCGTTGTGCAGCGCCTTGGTCGCGTGAAAGAAGTCCGGATTGCCGCCGATCACCTTCCAGTCGACGGTCAGCCCGAGATCTCGCAGCAGCGGCACGCTCGAGCGAAGCAGCTCGGACACGCCTCCGCCGTAGGGGGTGGCGTTGATGTGCAGGATTCGCGCTCCCGCGATCGTCCTCGCGTGCGCCCGCAGCTCCTCCATCGTCTGGCCGGGGACGATGTGGTCGTAGGAGGCCAGCTCCCAGCGTCCGACTGTTACCTCCTGAAGCATCTCGCCCTAGTGTCCGGTCAGGTCGCGGCGACGGAAGATCAGGCTCGCGCCGATTGCCGACCCGGCGGCCACGAGGAGCATCACCGCCGCGGCCGAAGCCCGGAACGGCTGCGCGGGAACCAGCCCGATGTGCTGGAACGGTGTGAGATCGACAAGCCAGTGCGGCGCGCCGAGCAGCGCCCCGAACAGCTCCCACACGAACGCCACCATCACCAGGCCGTAGCCGACCCCGATGCTCGCCCGCGGGACCAGCGCCAGCGCCAGCGCGCACAGGCCGAGGAACATCAACGGAGCCGGCAGGCAGTTGGCTCCCGCCTCGAGCATCCGCGCAAGCGAGACGCCCGCCTGCTGGGCGGCGGCCCCGGCCCAGGCGAGCACGCCCGCGCCGAGCGCCACCGCGGCGCACCCTGCAACAGCCAGCAGCAGCCGTCCCGCCAGCCAGCGCTCACGCCCGAACGGCAGCGCGAGCAGCGTCTCCAGGCGCCCGTCGGCCTCCTCGCGGCGCGCGGCCGCGATCTGCGAGCAGGCGAACAGACTGATGATCAGCACGAAGAACAGGAAGTAGAAGCCGAGCGCACCCGCCGGGTTCGTGATCGCAGCTCCGCCGATGCGATGCAGGCGCTGCTCGAGCGTGCTCGGGACGCTGGCCGAGGAGAAGGCGGTGCTGAGCGTGCCGATGATCAACGCGAACAGGCCCGTGCTCGCGATCCACGCGGCGAGGCTCAGACGCTCCTCGCGCAGCGCCAGCCCGAGCGGCGAGGACAGCAGCCTGAGCTGCGGCTGCGCGCTGTCGCTCGTCCGCAGCAGACCGCTGCCGAGGTCCCGTCTGAGATACAGCAGGCCGGCCAGCGCCAGCAGTCCGGCGCCGGCGAGCAGCGGCAGTGCCAGCACGGCGGGCTGCGCCCCGGAGAACGGGCGCAGCTGCTCAGACCACCCCAGCGGCGTCAACCACCGCATCCAGGCCATGCCCGAGGCGGTGTCGGCGATCACGCGCATGGCAAAGGCGAGCGCCAGCAGCCCGCAGGAGATCTCCAGCGCCAGACGGCGACCGTCAGCCAGCTGGCAGCAGACCGCGGCGACGGCGATGAACACGAACGCCGGCGAGACGGTCGCGAGCGCGAGATAGGCCGAACCGCCGAGCGCGAGGCCCGCCGCCGCCAGCCCGACGGTCGTCGCCAGCCACAGGCTGCACAGGCCGATCGCGATCGCCAGCAAGACCGCGGCGAAGTGCTGCGAGCGAGTGACGATCCCGGCGAGCAGCAGCTCCACGCGCCCGCAGTCCTCCTCGTCGCGCAGGGCCCGCACGCAGGCCAGCACACCCCACACGCCCGCCACGATCGAGAAGAAGCCGGCGATGCGCCAGGCCGAGTAGCCGCCCACGGAGAGAAGGTCGTGCGGGACCCCGTAGAACAGCCACAGCGCCTTGTTCGCGCCGAAGCTCCTGGCGAAGCCGAGACGCTCCGGGAGCGTCGGGTAGGAGCTGCTGTAGCCGCTGGCGTTGGCGTAGCCGACGAGGGCGAACAGGACCGCGAACGACCCGGTTTTCACCGCCGAGTCCGCGACGCTCCGTCGCGTGATCGCGCTAAGCGCTGATGCGTCCATCGGGGCTCTCGTAGTGGTGCAGGAATATCTCCTCCAGCGAGGGCTCGCGGCTGGAAAGAGACACCACACGGTGCTCGGCAAGCGCAGCGATCAGGGGCCCCACGCTTCCCGTGACCTCGAGTCGCAGCGCATTCGTGCCGGCGCGCACCACGCGAACTCCGGCCAGGTTCTCCAGACGCGGGGCCGCGTCCTCGAAGGTGACCTCGATCGTCTGGGCACCGAGGTGACGCAGCTCCGCGAGCGTCCCCTCGTCGACGAGTCGTCCCCTGCGCAGGATCCCCACGCGGTCGCACAGAGCCTCGACCTCGCTCAGGATGTGCGAGGAGAGGAACACCGTCTGGCCGCGTTCCCTGGCCTCGTGAATGCTCTGGCGGAAGGCCACCTCCATCAGCGGATCGAGCCCGTTCGTGGGCTCGTCGAGGATCAGCAGGTCGGCCCTGCTGGCGAGTGCCGCGATCAGCTGCACCTTCTGGCGGTTGCCCTTCGACAGCGCGCGCACCCGCTTGGAGACGTCGAGCTGGAAGCGCTCGATCAGCAGCTCGCGGTAGTCCACGTCGGCACCGCCGCGCACCCGCGCGAGATACTCGAACGTCTCGGCGCTCGTCAAAGCCGGCCACAGCGACGGCTCGCCCGCCACATAGGCGACGCGGCGATGGGCCGCGACCGGATCCCTCCACGCATCGATGCCGAACAGCGCCGAGCGTCCGCTGCTCGGCCTGTGCAGACCGAGCAGCAGCCTGATCGTGGTGGTCTTGCCGGCACCGTTGGGTCCGAGGTAGCCGTACACCTCGCCCTGACGAACGGCGAGCTCGAGCGTGTCCAGCGCGAGCGTGGCGCCGTAACGCTTGCCGAGGGCGTGGGCACGAATCGCCTCGCCGCCGGCGCCGCGCGTGTCCGGCTGACGCTTTTCGAGAGTGCTCTGTGCCATCCAGTCAAGGATCCGACGCCGCTGCGGTGATCCGCATCCGGGGTTTTCACGGACGGCCGCGGAGGTTCGCCACAAGGCCGGGTGGGCTCAGTAGAACGCCGCACCCTGCGCGTGGCCCATTGCCGATGGCCGCGGTCTGCCTGAGACCTATCTTCGCTGCATGTTCTACACGCCGGTTCATGCATACGCCGCGCCCCACCTTTCATGAGCCGTCCGTCGCACCTCCATGTGGCGGGCTCACCTGCGCGAACGGCTCGATCGGAGCCCTACGCAGGCCCGATACGTGTGATCCTGGCCGACGACCACGCGCTCATGCGCCGGGGTCTGAAGTCGCTCCTGGACGCGGACACAAACATCCAGGTCATCGCCGAAGTCGACGGTGTGGGCGAGGTGCACCACCATCTCGCCGGCGAGGGCGCCGATGTGCTCGTGCTCGACCTCGGGATGCCCGACTCCTCCGGCGCGCCGACGATCGCGACCCTGCGTGGGCTCGCCCCGCACACACAGGTGGTCGTGCTCACGATGGACGACGATCCGCTGCGTGCGGCGCGGACGCTCTCAGCCGGCGTGATCGGCTACGTGCTCAAGGATCAGGCCGACCGCGAGCTCTCGCGGGCGATCGTCGCCGCCGCCCACGGCGAGCAATACGTCAGCCCCCGTGTGGCGGGCCGCCTCAGCGCGCTGCAGCAGAACCTCACCGACAGCCGCCTGACCGCGCGCGAGGTCGAGGTGCTGCGACTGATCGCGCTCGGCCACACGACCGTCGAGATCGCCCGCCGGCTCGGCCTGTCGCCGCGGACCGTGGAGACCCACCGCGCTCACATCCAGCACAAGCTCGGCCTGCGCACCCGGGCCGAGCTCGTCGGCTACGCGCTAGGACACGGCCTGCTCGGCGCCTGAACGTGCGCCTTCAGATGAGCTCCCGCCGTGCGCAGCCATCGGGATGCACGCCGTGACCACGGTGCCGTCGCCGCTCGAGTGGATCTCCAGCGTCCCCCCCGACAGCCCCACCCGCTCGCTCATCCCCACCAGGCCGAAGCCACGATTCTGCTGCGCGGTGTCGAAGCCGACGCCGTCGTCGGCGACCTCGATTCGCAGGACGCCGTCCGCTTCCCGCACCTGCACGCGCACGTTCTTTGCGCAGGCGTGCCTGGCGACGTTGGTGAGGGCCTCCTGCACGAGCCGGTAGGCGGTCGACTCCAGCTCGGCGTCCAGCCGTTCGGCGCCGCGTCCGGAGTGCTGCAGCTCGAGCTCGCCCTGCAGCTGGAAATCGTGCTGCGCCGCGCCCCGGTCCAGCAGAGCCTCGAGCGCGCTGCGCAGGCCCAGCTCGTCCAGCGCCGCCGGGCGCAGCTCGGTGATGATCGAGCGCAGGTTCTCGATCTCCTGCTCGATGTGCGCGATCGCCTCGCGCATCGCCGCCTGGGCGCGGGCCGGCTCCTCCTGGCGAACGGCCGAGGAGAGCAGCAGGCGCAGGCCGCCCAGCCCCTGCAGGGTCTCGTCGTGCAGCTCGCGGGCCCAACGTCTGCGCTCGGCGTCGGCCGCCGCGAGGGAGCTGCGCAGCCTGTCCGCCTTCACGCTCTGCGCGAGCGCCACCGCGGTCGCCGCGCTCGCGGCGAAGGTTCGCAGCATCTGCTCGTCTTCCTCGGTGAAGGCGGCCTGCTCCTCGCCGTGATCGAAGGCGGCGAGGATCCCGACCGGCTCGCCCCGGTAGATCATCGGAACCAGCAGCCCGGTCAGCGCGCCCACCACGCCGAACTGCTCCGGGGTTATCCGCAGGCGAGCCTCGACGTCGTCGATTCGCTCGGGCCGTCCGGATTCGAGCACCTGGCCGGAGGTGGATTCCGCGATCGGCAGACGGGCTCCACGAGCTTGTTCGACGTGGCCGGCGCTGGCGTGCACCGCAAGCTCCTCGCCCTCGCGCAGCATGATCACGAGGCTGCGCGCCCGAACCAGCGCTCGCCCCCGCTTGACGATCAGTTCGAGCACGTGCTCCAGCGCGATCTCCGCGCCGATCGCGACGGCCACGTCGCGCGTGGCCTCCAGGCCGCCGAGCGCTTTCTCCAGCTCGTGGCGGCGCTGCTCACTGGTCTCGTACAGCTTCGCGTTCTCGATCGCGATCGCCGTCCATTGCGCGATGATCAGCGCGGCTTCCTCGTCGGCCTCTGTGAACTCGCCCTCGGCCTTCTCGGTCAGGTAGAGGTTGCCCCAGGCCTCGCCACGAATCACGACCGGCACCCCGAGGAAGCTGCGCATCGCCGGGTGCCCGGCAGGGAACCCGTAACTGCTCGGGTGGCGGCTGACGTCCGCGAGGCGCAGGGGCTGGGGATGCTCGATCAGGGCGCCGAGCACCCCGCGTCCGCGCGGGAGGCTGCCGACCCTCCTGCGGGTCTCCTCGTCGAACCCCGAGGTGACGAACTGGGCCAGCTCCGAGCGCTGGTCGTTGAGGATGCCGAGCGCCGCGTAGCGGGCGCCCGTGATCTCGCGGGCGATCTGCAGGACCCGTTCGAGCACGATGCTCTCGTCGAGGTCTGCCATGAGCGTCCGGCCGACGTCCAGCAGCCGGCGCGTCCAGGGCTCGTTAAGCGGTGTGCTCATCGTTCGCCTGCCACAGAGGTTACTCCGTGTTACACCACATCAGATCTTGTGGACTTCTTCCGATGCGGAGAACCGCGCCGGCCCTAGTGTGTAGCTGGCTCGGTCAGCTTCGAAAGATGGGCGAGCGCACGATCACGTGTCTGCCAACTCGACAGGAGCCACCCAGCCCGATGCCGTTCGGTCCCTCCCAGGAGCCGCTGAGATGCCGCCACTGTGGCGATGTGATCGGCACATACGAGCCGATGGTCGCGCTCATCGAGGGCGAGCCCCGGGTCACCTCCAGGGCGGCTGAGCGGGACAGCTCGATCGTGCTCGGAGACTGCTTTCACGAGGTCTGCTATCGCGACCGGTGTACGGAGTAGCGCTGACCGCGGCCGGTACCCAGGGTACGTAGTATTCCCCCACAGAGGACGGTTTTTCGCGGCTGTCCCCGCAACCGCATCCCCCTAGCCTGCGATCATGAGCAACGACGGCAAGAGGCTCCGCGTGGTCATCGCCGGGGGCGGCGTGGCGGCGCTCGAGACGGCGCTCGCACTGAGAGAGCTCGCGCCCGAGCAGACGGCGCTCACGGTGATCGCTCCCAACGACGAGTTCTTCTACCGGCCGATGAGCGTCAACGAGCCGTTCGCCCACAGCCGCGCCCAGCGCTACCCGCTCGAGCCCCTCGTGCGAGGCGCCGGAGCCACGCAGGTTCGCGGCGAGCTGGCTCGGATCGATCACGCCGAGCAGATCGCCTACACCCAGCAGGAGACGGCGATCGAGTACGACGCGCTGGTGCTGGCGACCGGCGCGAAGGCGGTTCCCCGGTACAGGCACGCGACCACGATCGAGGATCGACGGCTCGACGAGACGCTGCACGGCATCGTCCAGGACGTCGAGGCGGGCTATACCAAGAGCCTCGCGTTCGTCTCGCCCGGGCGGATGGCCTGGCCGCTGCCCCTGTACGAGCTGGCGCTGATGACGTGCGAGCGCGCCTACGACATGGGCCGGCGGCTGGACGCCACGATCGTCACACCCGAGGACAGCCCGCTGGCGATCTTCGGCCTGCCCGCGAGCGGCGGTGTCGCCGAGCTGCTCGAGCGCGCCCACATCCGCATGATCACCTCCGCCTACGCCGAGATCCCCGAGTCGGGGAAGCTCGTCATCAACCCTGGCGATCGTCGTCTCAGCGTCGATCGCGTGATCGCCCTGCCCGAGCTGTTCGGGCCCGGCGTGCGGGGCATCCCGCTGGCCGAAAACGGCTTCATCCCGGTTGACCCGTTCGGGCTCGTGCCCGACGTGGGGCCGATCTACGCCGCGGGCGACGCCACCAGCTTCCCCCTCAAGTACGGCGGCATCGCCGCTCAGCAGGCCGACGTCGCAGCGCTGTCGATCGCCGCGCTCGCCGGAGCGCCGGTGACTCCCGAGCCCTTCCATCCCCTGATCCACGGCATCCTGCTCACCGGTCGGGAGCCGCGATACCTCACCGCCCGCATCACCGGCGGCCACGGCTTCAGCTCCGAGATCACCGATACGCCGACGTGGTCGGACGCGCCCGCGAAGATCACCGCCCGGTACCTCGGCCCGCGCCTGCAGGAGCTCGACCGCCAGGCGACGGCGAGCTGAGCACAGGACGCCGGCTCGCCCGGCGTGAGCTCGGTCGGCGTCCGGCGGCTCAGCCCATCTGCTGGAGGTATTCCTGCGCCAGTCGCCGCGGCGCGCGCGCGAGCCACGCCTCGGTGACCACCTCCTCGAGATCCTCGAGCGAGATGCGCTCGAGCCTCACGAGGATCGCGGCGTAGCCCTCGAAGTGGGGGGTGGTGAAGAAGACGTCGGGATCGTCCGCGAGCAGCGCCTCCTTCGCCCCGAGGTGCTCCACGCGCGCCCCCAGGATCGGACCCCGGGGAGCCTCGTCGCCGAGCTGCTCGACTTCCTTGCGACGCAGTGGTCGCTCCCACACGAACAGCTTGTCCTTCACCCGCCACTGGCTTCGATCGCGCGAGAGTCGCTCGCTGGTTTCGGGCAACCCGAGCGCGAGCCGGCGCACATCGCTCCACGTGGCCATGCTCGTCACCGTGGCTCGGGAGGGGTGCCGGGCGCCGGCTGGGAATCGGGCTGGACGAGCGACACCGCCAGGGCGTCGCTGATTCGCGTGGCCGCCACCAGCGGCGCGGTGAGCCCGGCGATCAGCGCGGCCCGCCCGCGGCTGCGCTCGCGCACGAGCTCGGGGCCGAGTCGGCCCAGCACCGCGGTGAGTCCCGGCAGGGGCCTGAACCAGAGCGTGATGTCGGTGATCAGCGCGTCGCCGTCGAGGTGCACGAGCGTCGCCTCCTCGACCGGCTGGCCGCCGGAGCGGGCGCGGTAGAACAGCGCCCGCGTGCTCGCGTCGCCGATGTCCTCGAAGTAGCGGATGTCCTGGATCGAGGCGAACACGGCGTGCATCAGTGCCCGCATCTGCCCGTGCCCCCGGAACTGCGTACGCGCGGTGATCGGGGAGCGCAGGACCACGTCGGGGGAGAGCGTCGTCAGGAACCCCTCGACATCGCTGGCCTCGGCGGCCTCGCGGTAGCGGCGCGTCGTCGCGGCGGCGCGCTCCAGGTCGGTCTCGGTCGCATCGCTCATGCTGGCTTCTCCTGTTCGGGGGTCGTCATCTCGCGAAGGCCACGCCACAGCAGCTCGGAGGCGAGGGCCACCGTGGCCGCACGCGGCACGTCGCGGTTGTGCCACCACCAGGCGGCGAGCCCGTTGACGGCGCTCTTGGCGGCTTCGGCATACGCCAGCTCCGCCCGCCCGCGGTCGAGCATCGCGGGGCGCTCGAGCGTCGGCAGCGACGCGAAGATCGACGCCAGCGAGGCCGTCGCGCGATCCTGTATCGCCACGAACGTCGCCCGCACGACGGGATCGGCGGGCGCTTCGGTGAACAGGATCCGCCAGCCGTCGGGATGCTCTTCGATCCAGCCGAAGATCCCGTCCATGGTGGCGTCGAAGACCTGCTCGGGCGAGCCCACCGGCGGCTCGGCCCAGTGCACCAGCAGCGCGTCGGCCTGAGCCTGGATCACCGCCGTGAACAGGCTCGCCTTCGAGCCGAAATGTTCGTACACGACCGGCGTCGTGACGCCGGCGCATCGGGCGATCGCCCGCAGCGAGGCGCCGTCGTAGCCCTGGGCGGCGAACTCGCTCGTGGCGGCCGCGAGCACCCGTTCCCGTCGCTGCGCCGCGGACAGCCGTATGCGCGTGGGCGCCGTGCCTGACATCCGTCAGGTACGCTACCTGACGGGTGTCAGGTTGTCCAGGCGCGCGCCTCGGCTGGGCGACGTCGATGCGGCTCCGGGGTCACGGGGGTGCGGCTCGCGACTAAGCTCGTCGACGTGGCGGAGTGCTCCCCCGACTTTGGCCGCACGGCGGCCGACTACGCCCGCCATCGAGCCGGCTTCCCGCCCGAGCTGCTCGATCGCCTGAGCGAGCGAGGCGTGCTCCGCGCCGGCATGAAGGTGGCGGATCTCGGCACCGGCACCGGCAGCCTCGCGCGACTGTTAGCGCAGCGTGGCTGCGAGGTCACCGGCGTGGACGTCGCCGGCCCGCTGCTGGAGCAGGCGCGGCTGCTCGACCGAAGCGCCGGCGTGAGGATCGCCTACGTGGAGCGCCCCGCAGAGTCCACCGGCCTGCCCGCGGGCGCCTTCGACCTCGTCAGCGCGGGCCAGTGCTGGCACTGGTTCGATCGGCCGGCCGCCGCGCGCGAGGTGGCGAGGCTGCTGGTGGACGGCGGCATCGCGCTGATCGCCCACTTCGACTGGATCCCGTTGCCCGGCAACGTCGTGCAGGCGACCGAGCAGATCATCCTGCGTCACACCCCGGCGTGGCCGTTCGCCGACCGCGCCGGCCTGTATCCGCAGTGGCTGACCGATCTCCAGACGGCCGGCTTCGGCGACATCGAGACCTTCTCCTTCGATCTCGACGTCTCCTATCGCCACGACGCCTGGATCGGCCGGGTGCGGGCCAGCGCGCCGGTCGCGGGCACGCTGGACGCCGAGGGCGTCGAGGCCTGCTCGCACGAGCTGAGCGCGACCCTCGCCGAGCGCTTCCCGGAAGACCCGATCGCGGTGCCCCACCGTGCGTGGGCGCTCACCGCACGGACCCCCCGTCGCTGAGCTGAGGCGCATCCGCAGCCGTCGCCGGGGCCCCTCACCGAGCCAGCGACACCGAGCCGTCCTCGCCGAGCGTCCAGTGGGGGTTGTGGGCGATCTCCCACGGGTGGCCGTCGGGGTCCACGAACGCGCCCGAGTAGCCGCCCCAGAAGGTCTCCGCGCCGGGGCGTGCGATGCGCGCCCCCGCCGCACGGGCCTGCTCCAGCACCGCGTCCACCTCCCCCGGCGAGCCGACGTTGTGCGCAAGCGTGACCCCGCCCCAGCCGCCGCCGTCGTGCACGCCGCTGTCCGTGGCGAGCTCGTCGCGGTCCCACAGCGCGACGATCATGGCGCCCGCCTGGAAGAACACGACGTCGTCCTCCGGCGCGGCGCCGGTGCGCCACCCCAGCGCCTCGTAGAAGGCTCGCGCGCGCGTGAGGTCGCCGACCCCCAGGGTGACGAGGCTGAGCCGCTGCTCCACCTTCGCTAGGCCCGCTTCCCGGCGGTCTCGACGCTCATCCCCGCATGCTAGCGCCGAGCTAAGTTACCGACATAGAAATTTATACACTGGTAACATCGCTCGTGTGAGTCCTTCGGCGCCATCCCGGACGCGTCGTTCGCGGCCTTCGCGCCGCTCGCGGCTGCCCCGCGCGATTCGCATCGAGCAGACGCTGGAGGAGGCCCGCAGGCTGTTTGCCGAGCGCGGCTACCGAGCGGTCACGATGGACGATGTCGCCGCCGCGGTGGGGGTCACCAAGCCGCTGCTCTACAACTACTTCGGCAACAAGGAGCGCCTCTACCTCGCCTGCATGGATCCCGCCGGCGAAGGGCTGGTGCGGGCGGTCGCGGCGGCGGTCGGGCAGAGCTCGACGCCGCGGGAGGCGCTGCGGCTGGGCGTGCACGCGTTCTTCGACTTCGTCGACCAGGATCGCGCCGCCTGGCGGGTGCTGTTCGACGAGACGGCGCCGGTGGAGGGCGGGGTCGCCCAGCGCGTCGGCGAGTACCGCGCCCAGATCGCCTACTTCGTGGAAGCGGCGCTGCTGGCGCAGCTCTCACCCTCCTACAGGACCGAAGTGCAGGCGCTGTCCGTCGCGCTGCTGGGGGCGGCGGAGGCGCTGGGTCGCTGGTGGCTGAACACCGAGGCGCTGTCGGCACGGGAGGCGGCCGACCTGTTCGTGAGGACCGTCGAGCCGGGCCTGATCGCACGGACGAGCACCGAGCGCAGAACCGCGCCCGCCCGCTCCTCGCGCGGAGCGGCGGTCGATGCCGGGGTGGCGCGGACATGAACGGCGAGCGCCGGCGGGTGGCGGTGCTCGGCGGCAACCGCATCCCGTTCGCGCGCTCGGACTCCGCCTACGCCCACGCCTCCAACCACGACATGCTGGTGGCGGCCCTCGACGGGCTGGTGGGGCGCTTCCACCTCGAGGGCGAGCGCCTGGACGAGGTGGCCGCGGGAGCGGTGCTCAAGCACCCGCGCGACCGTGACCTCACGCGGGAAGCGGTGCTCAGCACGCGGCTGGCCCCCGAGACGCCCGCATACGACGTCCAGCAGGCGTGCGGCACGGGGCTCGAGGCGGTCGTGCTGGTCGCCAACAAGATCGCCCTGGGCCAGGCCGAGGTGGCGATCGCCGGCGGCGTGGACACCACCTCCGACGCCCCGCTCGCGCTGAACGAGGACCTGCGCGAGCTGCTGCTGGATCTCAACCGCGCCCGGTCCTCGGGCCGCCGGGCGCTGCTGCTCACGCGCCTGCGTCCGCAGCAGATCGTGCCCGAGATCCCCCGCAACGCCGAGCCCCGCACCGGCCTGTCGATGGGCGAGCACTGCGCGCTGATGGCGGGCGAATGGGGCATCACCCGCGCCGAGCAGGACGAGCTGGCGGCGCTCAGCCACCGGCGCATGGCGGCGGCGTATGACCGCGGCTTCTTCTCCGATCTGCTCACCCCCTATCTCGGCCTGGAGCGCGACCAGAACCTCCGCCCGGACTCCGACACCGAGCGTCTGGGGAAGCTGCGGCCGGCGTTCGGCGGCGAGCACGGCACGATGACCGCCGGCAACTCCACGCCGCTCAGCGACGGCGCCTCGGCGGTGCTGCTCTCCAGCGAGCAGTGGGCGAGCGACCGCGGCCTGCAGCCGCTCGCCTTCATCACCGACGCCCAAACCGCGGCCGTCGATCACGTGCACAAGCGCGAGGGCCTGTTGATGGCGCCCGCCTACGCGATGCCCCGGATGCTCGATCGCGCGGGCCTCGGCTTGGGCGACTTCGACTTCTACGAGATCCACGAGGCGTTCGCCGCGCAGGTGCTGTGCACGCTGCGGGCATGGGAGGACCCCGTCTTCTGTCGCGAGCGCCTGCAGCGCGACGAGCCGCTGGGGTCGATCGACCGCGAGCGGCTGAACGTCAACGGCGGCTCGCTGGCGGCGGGCCACCCGTTCGCCGCGACCGGCGGACGGATCGTCGCGACGCTGGCAAAGGCGCTGCACGAGCGCGGCTTCGGCCGTGGGCTGATCAGCATCTGCGCCGCTGCCGGCCAGGGCGTGGTGGCGGCGATGGAGGCGAGCGCGGCGTGAGCGATCGCTACGCACAGCTGATGCGATCGCCCGTGGGCGGAGTGCTGGCGCGGCGGGTGGGACTGCCGCTGCCGGTGGAGCTCGAGCGCCACCGCCCCGGCGATCCCGTCGTGGATGGGCGAGTGGCCCTCGGCGTGTCACCCGCGGGGCGGCTGGCGGCGGTGCTCGTCGCCGAGCTGGCCGAGATCGGCGCGAAGGCGGCCACCCCGCCGCAGGAGTCGATGCGCTCCACGGCCGCCGACGTGGGCCTCGACGCGAGCGTGTTCAACCCCGAGGCGCCGGGACCGCAGCGCTTCAAGGCGCTCCTCTACGACGCCACCGGCATCCGCGACTCAGGCGAGCTGCGACACGTGCACGGCTTCCTGCATCCGGCCGTTCGCGTGCTCGAGCGCTGCGGACGGGTGGTCGTGTTCGGCATGCCCGAGGCGGACTGTCGCTCCGCGCGGGAGGCCGCCGCCCAGCGGGCGCTCGAGGGGCTCACCCGCTCGCTGGGCAAGGAGGTGGGACGGGGCGTCACCGTGCAGCTGGTGCTGGTCGCCGAGGGCGCCGAGCACAGCCTCACCTCCACGCTTCGCTTCCTGCTCTCGCCCCGCTCGGCCTTCGTCTCGGGTCAGGTCGTGCACGTCGCCAGCATCCCCCACGATCCTCCGGAGGAGATCGACTGGGAGCGCCCGCTCGGCGGACGGCTGGCGCTGGTGACGGGCGCCTCGCGGGGCATCGGCGAGGCGATCGCCACCACGCTCGCCCGCGAAGGGGCCCGGGTCGTCGGCCTCGACGTGCCGGCGTTGGGGGAGGACCTGCGGGCGCTCACGCGCCGTCTGGACGGAGAGGCGCTCGAGCTGGACATCACCGACGCCCAGGCGCCCGCCGCGATCGCCCAGCGGTTCGCCGAGGGGGTCGACGTGATCGTCCACAACGCGGGCGTCACCCGCGACCGCACGCTCGCCAAGATGCCGGCCGAGCGCTGGCAGGAGCTGATGGACGTCAACCTCTCCAGCCAGGAGCGCATCGACGAAGAGCTGCTGCGGAACGACCTGCTTCGCGGCAACGGCCGCATCGTGTGTGTGTCCTCGATGAGCGGCATCGCCGGAAATGCCGGCCAGACCAATTACGCCGCCTCCAAGGCCGGCGTGATCGGCAGGGTCAGCGCGCTCGCTCCGAGCATGGCGGAGCTCGGAGCGAGCATCAACGCGGTGGCGCCGGGCTTCATCGAGACCCGCATGACCGCGAAGATGCCGTTTGCGATCCGGGAGGCGGGCCGGCGCATGAGCAGCCTCTCCCAGGGGGGCCTGCCGATCGACGTGGCCGAGACGATCGCATGGTTCGCCCACCCCGCCTCCAGCGCCGTCAACGGCAACGTGATCCGCGTCTGCGGTCAGAACCTGCTGGGGGCGTGATGGGCGCGCGCGAGCTACACCGGGCCCCACGCATCCTGCCGCTCTACGCCCGCGCCGCCGCGCCGCTGATCCCCGGCGCGTCGCTGCTGCCGTTCGTCGGCGGAGGCGGCGGCGAGATCCCCGAGCTCGCGCTGACCCTGTCGGGGGTGCGGATCGACAGCGATCGCCTGGCGGCCTACGCGCACGTGTGCGGCTTCTCCCTGCGCGACACCCTGCCCGCCACCTACCTCCACGTGCTCGCCTTCCCGCTGCACCTGGCGTTGATGGCCGACGGGCGCTTTCCGTTCGGGGCGATCGGCCTCGTGCACATGTCCAACCGGATCACCCAACATCGACCCGTGCGCACCGAGGAGCCACTGGACCTGCACGTCCACGCGACCCCACTGCAGGACCATCCCCGCGGCGGTGCCTTCTCGCTCCTCTCCGAGGCGCGCGTGAGCGGGGAGCTGGTGTGGGAGGAGCTCAGCACGATGCTCCGCCGCACGGGCGGGGCCGCCGAGAAGCCCGCGGACCCGGCGAGGAGCTCTGAACGCGCGCCCCACCCCGAGCCGCCGCCGTGCAGCGCGCAGTGGTCGCTGCCGGGCGATCTAGGTCGCC
Source organism: uncultured Solirubrobacterales bacterium (assembly GCA_963696615.1). Lineage (GTDB taxonomy): Bacteria > Actinomycetota > Thermoleophilia > Solirubrobacterales > Solirubrobacteraceae > Palsa-744. The sequence goes on from CAVOKU010000001.1 coordinate 220,988, forward strand.
GCTACGCGGCCGTCTCGGGCGACCGCAATCCGATTCACCTGTACGCCCTCACCGCCAAGCCGCTGGGGTTCCCCCGCCAGATCGTCCACGGCATGTGGACGAAGGCCCGCTGCCTGGCTGCGCTCGAGCAGCTGCTGGCCGACGCGTTCGCCGTCGAGGTCGACTTCCGCCGCCCGATCGCGCTGCCGGGGAAGGTTCGCTTCGGCAGCGTCCGGGAGGGCTCCTCGATCCGCTTCGCCGTTCACGACCGCGACCAGCGGCGAGCCCACCTCGAGGGATCGCTGCAGCCGGCCGGCCGGACGGGGCGGCAGGAGGACCGGCAGGCGTCTCAACGGGATGCCCTGGGAGAGGGCGAGCTGAGCGCAACCGCACAGACGGGGGGGACGTGAGATGAGCACTGCAGAACGAAGCATGGGGCTGGGTCTGCGCGCGCTGACTCGCCTGGCCGGCTTGGATCTGGTGGACCGGGTCGGCCTGCGCAAGCCGCTCGAGCGCGTCGTGTACCGCGGCACCCGCGGCGGCTTTCGCGCGCTCGGCGCGGCCACACGCAGCTTCAGCTCCGCCGCCAAGCTCGCCCAGCCGGCGCGCCAGAGCCACGCCAGGGCCTCCGATCTGTTCGACCTCACTCCCAGCGAGGAGCAGCAGATGCTGAGCGACGCTGTCGGCGCGTTCGCAGCCGACCAGGTGCGCCCCGCGGCGCTCGCCGCCGATCGCGCCTGCGCGACCCCGCCGGAGCTGCTCTCCCAGGCGGCGGAGCTGGGCGTCAGCATGCTCGGCGTGCCGGAGGAGCTCGGCGGGGCGATGGCGGAGCAGTCGGCCCTCACCACCGTGCTCGTGAGCGCGGCACTGTCCTACGGCGACATGGGCATCGCCCTGGCGGCGCTGGCTCCGGGAGCGGTGGCAACCGCGCTGGGCCTGTGGGGCGATGCCGACCAGCAGGCCACCTATCTCCCCGCCTTCACCTCCGAGCATCCGCCCGCCGCGGCGCTGGCGCTGCTGGAGCCCCGTTCGCTGTTCGATCCGCTGAAGCCGGCCACCGAGGCGCGGCGCGAGGAAGGGGAGTGGGTGCTGAGCGGGATCAAGTCGCTCGTCCCCCGCGCCGCCCAGGCCGAGCTGTTCGTGATCTCCGCCCAGGCGCAGGGCCTCGGACCGGCGCTGTTCGTGGTCGAGTCCGACACCGCGGGCCTGTTCGTCGAGCGCGAACCGGCGATGGGGCTGCGCGCAGCCGCCACCGGCCAGGTGATGCTCGAGAACGTGCGCCTGCCGGCGGGGGCGCTGCTCGGCGAAGGCAGCCGTGAGGTCGTCGTGGAGTGTCTCCAGCGTGCCCGCATCGCCTGGTGTGCGCTGGCGCTCGGCACCTCCCAGGCGGTGCTCGACCACGTGGTACCCTACGTCAACGACCGCGTCGCCTTCGGCGAGCCGATCTCCAACCGCCAGGCCGTCGCCTTCACGGTGGCGGACATCGGGATCGAGCTCGAGGGGATGCGGCTGTTGACATACCGCGCCGCCAGTCGCGCCGACCAGGGTGAGAGCTTCGCGCGCGAGGCGGCACTGGCACGGCAGCTGTGCGCACAGAAGGGCGCCCGCATCGGCTCCGAGGGAGTGCAACTGCTCGGCGGACATGGCTTCATCAAGGAGCATCCGGTGGAGCGCTGGTACCGGGATCTGCGAGCGGCGGGGCTGATGGAGGGAGCCCTGCTCGTCTAGAGCGAAGGAGAGGCAGACGTGATCAACCTGGAGACACCAAGCAAATTCGGCCCCCTGGTGGCCCAGGCACGCCAGGTCGCCACCGAGGTCTTCCGTCCGATCTCGCGCAAGTACGACCTTGCCGAGCACGAGTACCCGAAGGAGCTCGACATGCTCGCCGCGGTGATCGACGGGATGAACGACGGCGCGGATTTCGCCCGCGCGGGCGCCACCGGGGTGCGGCGCGAGAACCCCACCAGCAACGGGACGAATCGCAACGGCTCCAACATGGCCACGGTGCTCGGCATCATCGAGCTGTGCTGGGGCGACGTCGGCCTGCTGCTGTCGATGCCCCGGCAGGGTCTCGGCAACTCGGCGATCGCGTCGGTCGCCAACGAGGAGCAGCTCGCCCGCTACGAGGGACGGTGGGCGGCGATGGCGATCACCGAGCCCGAGTCCGGCTCGGACTCGGCCGCGATCCGCACCACCGCGGTGCTCGACGGCGATCAGTACGTGCTCAACGGAGAGAAGATCTACGTCACCTCCGGCGAGCGCGCCGACCTCCTGGTGGTGTGGGCGACCCTCGATCGTTCCCAGGGCCGCGCCGCGATCAAGTCGTTCGTGGTCGAGCGCGAGAACCCCGGGCTGAAGCTCGACCGCCTCGAGCACAAGCTCGGCATCCGCGCATCGGACACCGCCTCCTTCCGCCTGGAGGACTGTCGGGTGCCGAAGGACGACCTGCTCGGCAGCCCGACGATCAGCATGAAGCAGGGCTTCGGCGGCGCGATGCAGACCTTCGACAACACCCGTCCGCTGGTGGCGGGCATGGCCGTCGGCCTCACCCGAGCGTGCCTGGAGGAGACGCGCGCACAGCTGGCGGGGGCCGGCGTCGAGATCGACTACGACTCGCCCGCGCTGACCCAGCACGCGGCCGTCGCCCGCTACCTGGAGATGGAGGCCGACTACGAGGCGGCCCGCCTGCTGACGCTGGCGGCGGCCTGGATGGCCGACAACAGCAAGCCGAACTCGCTCCAGGCCTCGATGGCGAAGGCGAAGGCCGGACGTACGTGCGTCGATGTGGCCCTGGGCTGTGTGGAGCTGTGCGGCAGCCTCGGCTACAACGAGACCGGACTGCTGGAGAAGTGGGCCCGGGACGCGAAGATCCTCGACATCTTCGAGGGCACCCAGCAGATTCAGCTGCTGATCGTCGCCCGCCAGCTGCTGGGCAAGTCCTCCGCCGACCTTCGTTGAGGCGCCGCCAGATCTCCCTATCGTGTGGGGACACGTCTCGCTTACGATCTTCGACACACGAGGGGGAAACTGTGAGCACCACGGCTGAGGACACCACCACCACCGCCACCACCAACGAGGAGGCGACGAGGGCCTGGGACGGCCCGCTGTATGACCGTTTCGTGCGCTTCCGCGAGACGCTCACGACCGGTCTGGGGGCCCACGGCGAGGAGGCCCTGCGCCTGCATCCACCCCAGCCGGGCCAGCGGGTGCTGGACGTCGGCTGCGGCTTCGGCGACGCCACCGAGCGCATCGCCGAGCTGGTCGGACCGGGGGGCGAGGCGGTGGGCGTCGACGTCGCTCCCCGCTTCATCGAGGACGCGGTCCGCGAGGCCGCCGAGGCTCGGGTCGCCAACGCCCGCTTCCTCGTCGCCGACGTGCAGGAGGGCCTCGCCGGCGAGCGGGGGTTCGACATGGCGTTCTCCCGCTTCGGCACGATGTTCTTCGCCGGCCCGGTGGTGGCGATGCGCAACATCCGCGAGGCGCTGGCCCCTGCCGGCAAGCTCGTGATGGTCGTCTGGCGCCGACGCGAGGACAACGAGTGGATGTACCGCGCCCAGAGGATCGTCGAGCAGATCGTGCAGCGCCCCGAGGAGTACGACGAGCCCACCTGCGGCCCCGGCCCGTTCTCGATGGCCAACGCCGACACCACCAGCGACATCCTCGCCCACGCCGGCTTCACCGGGATCGAGCTGCGTCGCTGCGACATCCCGATCTCGATCGGCTCGGACCTCGACGAAGCACTCGACCTGGTGATGGCGCTCGGGCCCGCCGGGGAGATCCTGCGTCTCGCCGGCGATCGCGCCGCCCACCTGCACGGACAGGTGGAGCAGGCTCTGCGGGAGGGCCTCTCGGAGTACGTGACCGGAGGGGACCTGCGGGCGCCCGCGTCCACCTGGATCGTCACCGCCACCGCGCCGAGCTGAGCCGCTCCGCGGCTGTGAGGATCGCCGGCAGGGCCGCATGCGGCCCTGCCCGGGTCCGCACATGTGCGGACCCGGCGGTCGGCGCATGCGCCGACCGCACCATGCTCGGCTAGGCCGCCGCGCCCGCCGCGGAAGCGGTGTGCTTGACGTGCCACTGCACGCTCATCTGAGCCACCTCGTTGCCCTCGCCGTCGCGCAGGATCACCGACACCGGGAACTCGACCCGGCCGTCGCGCTCGAGCGCCTCCTGCAGGGCTGCCGGGTCCCCGGCCAGCGTCGCCTCCGCCTCGATCTCGCCGCGGGCGACCTTCGTGTAGGAGATCTCCACGCTCTTCACCAGCGGCCGCAGCGATGCCAGCTGGTCGGCGAAGGACGCCACGAACGCCCCGCCCGACGCGGCCTCGCCGGCCGCGAACAGGCCGCCGGCGTGCTGGCTGGCGACGTGGTTTCGCAGGTGCTCCTCGTCGGGCAGCACCACCACGCACCGTCCCGGCTGGAGGCTCGCATAGCGCAGGCCGAGATGGCGGTTGAAGGGGATCGCCTGGCTCATGCCCTGCAACATCTCGTCCTGGTCCACGGGTTCTCCGATCTCGTGAGAGGGGATTTCCGGGGATGATCCCAGCTGAGCGTGGCCCGCGGCTCGGCGGGTAGTGTTCAGACCATGCGCGAGGTCCTGCCGGGCGTCTTTCACTGGCCCGCGATGCACCCGAGGATCAAGATCGAGGTGTCCTCCTATTGGCTGGATGAGTCCGGCGTGCTGCTCGACCCGCTCGTGCCGGATGACGTGGGCCTGAAGTGGTTCGCCGAGCGCCCCACCCCGCCGCGGGCGATCCTTCTCTCCAACCGCCACCACTACCGCGACAGTGCCCGCTTCGTGGAGGCGTTCGGCTGCCGGGTGCTGTGCAATCGGGCGGGCCTGCACGAGTTCGACGAGGGCCGGCAGGTGAGCGGTTTCGATCCGGGCGAGCGCCTTCCCGGCGACGCGCTCGCCTGCGAGGTGGGCGCGATCTGCCCCGACGAGACCGCCTTTCACCTCGCGGCCAAGGGCGCCCTGGTGATCGCCGACGGCGTCGTCAGCGGCGGCCCCCACGGCCAGTCCGGGCCGCTCGGGTTCGTCCCGGACTCGCTCATGGACGACCCGCCCCGGACCAAGCAGGGCCTCCTTGCGGCGTTCGCGCGGCTGCTGGAGGAACTCGACTTCGAGCATCTGCTGCTCGCCCACGGCGGCCCGGTGATCGGCGACGGCCGCGACCGTCTGGCCGAGCTCGTGCGCACCGGCGGGCGCACCGCGTTCGAGTTCTAGCCGCCCCCATCCGCCCCGTCGGCGTCGGGCCGCGAGCCTCGGCGGCCTCCGCGCGGGGGCCGCATCGGACATAATCCCCGCGTGAAAGCCGTCCAGATCGTCGACCTCACCGGCCCTGAGACGGCGCTGACGCTGCTCGAGCTGCCCGATCCGCCGGCGCCCGCCACGCACCCGCTCAGCGGCGACGCCGAGGCGGTGGTGGTGGAGGTCCACGCCGCCGGGGTGTCCTTCCCCGAGGTGCTCCAGACCCGCGGTGAGTACCAGCTCAAACCGCCGTTGCCGTTCGTGCCCGGCAGCGAGGTCGCGGGCCTCGTGCGCAGTGCCCCGCAGGAGTCGGGCCTGCAGCCCGGAGACCGGGTGGCCGCGTTCTGCGCCCTCGGCGGCTTCGCCGAGCTCGCGGTGGCGCCCGCGTTTTTGACCTACCCGCTCTCTTCGAGGCTCGACTTCGGCCAGGGGGCGGGGCTGATCCTCAACTACCACACCGCCTACTTCGCGCTCGTGCTGCGCGGTCGCCTGCGTCGGGGCGAGACCGTGCTCGTGCACGGGGCCGCCGGGGGCGTGGGCACCGCCGCGCTGCAGGTCGCCCGGGGCCTCGGCGCGCGCACGATCGCGGTCGTCTCCAGCGAGGCCAAGCAGGAGATCGCCGAGCGGGCGGGGGCGGACGCGGTGGTGCGCTCGGACGGGACCTGGAAGGACGAGGCGAAGGAGATCTCCGGCGGTGGCGTGGACCTCGTGCTGGACCCGGTGGGGGGCGATCGCTTCACCGACAGCCTGCGCTCCCTGCGCGAGGAGGGCCGCATCGTGGTGGTGGGCTTCACCGGCGGGTCGATCCCCGAGGTCAGGGTCAACCGGCTGCTGCTGAACAACACCGAGGTGATCGGCGCCGGCTGGGGCGCCTACGTGATGGGCCGCCCGCAGCTGTGCCGCGACATCGACGCCGCGCTCGCCCCCCTGATCGAGGATGGCTTCGTCGCGCCGATCGTGGGCGGGCGCTTTCCCCTGCAGCGGGCGGGGGACGCGCTGCGGGAGATCGACGAGCGCCGCGCCACGGGGAAGGTCGTGCTCGAGGTCCGCTGAGCGGACGCTCGGCCACGGTCCGGCGATATGGACTTCGCCCACTCCCCCCGCGCGCAGGAGCTGTTGCAGCGGCTCGACGGGTTCCTCACCGAGGAGGTGGCGCCGCAGGAGGAGCCCTACCATCGCGCGCTGCTGGCGAGCGCCGACCCGTTCGCGGCGGTGCCGCCCGTGATCGAGGAGCTCAAGGCGGCCGCCCGCGAGCGGGGCCTGTGGAACCTGTTCCTGCCCCCCGACGCGGAGGTCGCCGGCACCGCCTACGGCGCCGGCCTGCAGAACGTCGAGTACGCGCCCCTGGCGGAGCGGATGGGGCGTTCGCTGATCGCCAGCGAGGTGTGCAACTGCAGCGCGCCGGACACCGGCAACATGGAGGTGCTGCTGCACTTCGGCTCACCCGACCAGCGCGAGCGCTGGCTGGTGGGGCTGCTGGAGGGGTCGATCCGCTCGGCGTTCTGCATGACCGAGCCCGAGGTCGCCTCCTCGGACGCGACCAACATGCAGGCCACGGCGAGGATCGACGGGGGCGAGGTGGTGCTCGACGGGCGCAAGTGGTGGAGCACGGGCATCGGTCACCCCAACTGCGAGGTGCTGATCTTCATGGGGGTCAGCGACCCCACGGCCGACCGCTACCACCAGCACTCGATGGTGCTCGTGCCGCTGTCGACCCCGGGGGTGCAGGTGCGGCGGATGCTCCCGGCGATGGGCTTCCTGGACGCCCCCTCCGGCCACGGCGAGGTGTCCTTCAGCGATGTGCGTTTGCCCGCGAGCGCCGTCATCGGCGGCCCCGGCCAGGCGTTCGCGATCGCCCAGGCACGGCTCGGTCCGGGCCGGGTACACCACTGCATGCGTCTGATCGGCCTGGCCGAGCTGGCGCTGCAGCTGGCGTGCGAGCGCGCCGGTGAGCGGGTCGCGTTCGGCAAGCCGCTCGCCAACCTCGGCGGCAACCGCGAACGGATCGCCGACGCTCGCATCGCGATCGACCAGGCCCGCCTGCACGTGCTCCACGCGGCGTGGCTGATCGACACCGGCTCGCCCGAGGCCCTCGGCGCCGTCTCCCAGATCAAGGTGGCGGTGCCGAACATGGCCCAGCGGGTGGTGGACATGGCGATCCAGCTGCACGGTGGCGCGGGGCTGAGCAACGAGCTGCCGCTCGCCGCCGCCTGGACGGTCGCCCGCTCGCTGCGCCTGGCAGACGGCCCCGACGAGGTCCATCGCGGCGTGATCGCCCGCTTGGAGCTGGCCCGTCACGGCATCGGCAAGTGGAGCGGCTGAGGCGGGCCCGCTTCGCCCGGGGCCCGGCCTTCCGTGCGGGCGGCAGAGTCGGCTAATCCGGGCTGGCGGCCTCGGCATCCGCCGGCCTGCCTCCCTGGCGCACGACGTTCCTGGCGCGGACGCCGACGTTGCTGACGATCACCGCCACGATCGTCACCAGGTAGAGCTGGCCGAACAGCGCCTCCAGCACCGAGGTCATGCGGGCGGCGCCGGCGATCGGATAGATGTCGCCATAGCCGACGGTGGTCAGCGTGATGAAGCTGAAGTACACCTCTTCGGCGTGTCTGTCGGCGCCGAGATGGCTCAGCACCGGCGTCGATGCGATCGTTCCCATCACGCTGTAGGCGAAGGCGAACACGAGGCCCGCCAGCAGGTAGACGGTGAGCGCTCCCATCACCGAGTGAAGCGTCACGTGACGCTCCTCGCGGATGCCTCGCACCACCCCGTCGGCGACGATGACCGCCCCGGCCAGCGCGAGCAGCCCGCTCAGGCCGAACGTGACGCCACGTTCGGCGCTGTTGCCCAGGCCCGCGATGAGGGCGGCCGCCAGGAGCACCACCGCTCCCCCCACCAGCGCTCCGACGACCCGCCAGTGGACGCGGGTGGCGCCGGAGGCGAACACCGCGGTGACGACCGTCAGCGCCATCAGCAGCGACTGGCTGAGCCAGGTGGCGCGCGTGTCCGGCAGCGCCATCTGCAGGCACGTGGAGAGCACGGCCAGCATCAGCACGAGGCCGTAGCGGTAGCTCCCCTTCAGACCCGTGAGTCGCTCGATCAGGACGTGATCCGCCATCCACCCAGGAGACTACGGTCTGGTCCGTACGGCCCCACTCGCCCGTGCGGCCAGCCGCGCGGGAGATACTTCAACGGCTCTTATGTGGGGTCTGTAGAAACCGCCCTCCATGAAGGTGATTGGGGCGGGGCTCCCCCGTACCGCGACGACCACCCAGATGTTCGCGCTCGAGCATCTGGGGTTCGGCCCCTGCTACCACATGCGGGATCTGCTCGCCGACCTGCCCGCCGGCCTGCCGCTGTGGGAAGACGCGTTCGCCGGCAGCCCCGACTGGGAGCAGATCTTCGGGCCGGCCAACTCGACCGTGGACTGGCCCTCGGCGCGCTACTACCGCGAGCTGATGGACGTGTACCCCGAGGCGAAGGTGCTGCTCTCGGTGCGCGACGGCGAGGCATGGGTGAACAGCATGAGGGAGACCGTGTGGGGGATCTTCCACGGCGACTCGGTGATCCATCACGTCTGCCAGGCACGGGCCGTGATCGATCCGCTCTGGCGCCGCTACACCGACCTGATGAAGGGCATGACCTGGCGCGAGGACACCGGCGGGGCGCTCGCCGGCGAGACCTACACCGACGAGGGTCTGATCGCGGCGATGGACCGCTGGAACGACGCCGTCAAGGAGACGGTCCCCGCCGAGCGCCTGCTGGCGTGGGATCTGCGCGACGGGTGGGAGCCGCTGTGCGAGTTCCTGGAGGTCGACGTGCCCGAGGAGCCGTTGCCCCGTCTCAACGACACCAGGTCCTTCCGCGAGGGCATCATCGGCGGCGCACTCGATAGTCTGGGCGAGTGGTGGGAGGCCCGCGAGCGTCCTCTCACCGGCTTGCACGGCGCGGCGCTCAACTGAGCTCCGCCGAAAACTCCGACAAGAGGGACCTTGATGGCGGCTGACCTGCTGAGCACGATCCGTGCCGAAATCGAGCAACGCCTGACCGAGCTGCGGCCGCTGATGGCAGAGTACGAGGAGCTGCGCTCCGCAGAGGACGCGCTCGGCACCCGACGGGGCCCTCGCAAACCCCCCTCCCGCGCGGCCGCGGCCGCTCGCCCCGGCCGGCGGCCCGGGCGCCCGCGCAAGGCGGCCCCCCGCACGGGCGGATCCGCGGCGCGACGCTCTCGCGCCGGTACGGGCGCTCCCCGGGGGCCTCGCAGCGCGGCCGCCAAAGCGGTCGTGGCGGCGCTCGAGCACGGCTCGCACACGGTCGCCGAGCTCGCGGTGGTGTCCGGGCTCTCCGACCGCGACGTGCGGGCCGCGGTGCGCCCGCTGCTGAAGGGCTCGGCGATCGTGAAGGTCAGGCGGGAGGGCAGGACCGCCTACGCATTGGCCGGACCCGCGCGCCACGGCGGCTGAGCGCCCGCGACGGTCGGGCCCGCCCGGGGCGGCTGCCGGGTGAAGTCCCCGGCCGCCCTGCGGCGGCCGGGGGTGCGGAGGCCCTACTTTCGTGCGCCGGAGGAGGGCTTGTTCTTGCGGGCGATCTTGGCGGCCTCGGCGGGGCCGAGGAACGGCGTGAGCACGAAGTAGGTGAGCTGGGGGATCGCCCCGAGCAGCTCGTCGAACAGGTCGTGCTCGATGTAGTGGTGAAGCACCTGCCAGATCCCGCCGGCGATCGCCTCGGGGGCGATCTGCGGGGCCTTGTTGCCCTCGGCGAAGTGAAAACCCGGCTGCAGGTAGGAGGCGAACGCGGTCAACGCCGTGTCGCGGATCTCGATCGCCTGGGGACTCGCGGCGAACGTGTCGACCACGGTCAGATGTGCGTGAGAGCGCTCGCCCGCCAGGTACTCGAGCAGCGCCCTCATCCCGGCGCCGACCCCCCTGGGCCAGTCGTCGGTGTAGTTCTCGAACGCCTCCACGGCGATCCCGAGCGCCTGGTGCAGCCCCACCTTCTGGGCGCCGAGGAAGGCGTCCTGCTTGGTGGGGTACATCTCGTAGAAGGTCTGATGGGAGACGTTCGCGCGCTTGGCGATCTCCGGGATCGTCAGCGCCGCCAGACCCTTCTCGGCGACGATTTCCGCGGTCGCGTCGACGATGCGTTCGCGCTGGTTCTTGATGATGAAGTGGCGGGGCAGGTCGTGGCGTCCGCTGGGCAGCCGACCCTCCGCCTGCAGTGCCCGCTCGGAAGCCCGCCGGGCCTGTCCCTCCCCGGTGGGCTTTGTCCGGCGGCGCACGGCCGACGGGGCGTCAAGCCCGGCGGGCAACTTGGTGGGGTAGCACGCACCCCAGTAGAAGAGTTCTCGCGAGAGCGCCGGCAGCTCCCCGGCACGATGCTCGCGCAGGCGCGATGCGGTCACCTCGCGGATGCCGCCGAGGACCATCCTCGTCGTCAGATCCGTCTCGACCCCTTTGCGCTTGGCGCCCGCCGGTCGACGGGCGAGTGGGCGGTAGCCGACGATGCTGTGTTCCATCGTCGCCAGCGTGCGGTTGCGGCGCTCGAACGCCTTCGGTCCCGCACCGAAGGCGCCGAGCACCATCAGCGATACGGCCTCCGGCTCTGCCGCAGCCAGCTCAGCGAAGGCGCGCATCGCGGCCTGCAGACGCTCTCCCGGCGAGCGCTGCATCTGATACGCCTCGGCGACGACCGCCTCCGCGCGGGCGGCGATATCGTCGAACGCCGCGAGGAACAGGTCCTCCTTGTCGTTGTAAAGGCTGTAGAAGGTGGGACGGGAGACCCGCGCCAGCTTCGTCAGGTCGAGGATCCGCACGGCCTGGTAGCCGCGCTCGGCGATCAGCTCCACCAGCGCCGATTGCAGGCGCTCGCGCTGATCGCGGCGGACCTCCTGCGGGTCGAGGCTGTGCGCCCCGGTGGGCAGCCGCCGGTAACGGCCGTCGTCGCTGGCCGGCAGCGGCTTGTGGTGGCCGTCGACCTCCGACGGAAGGCTCTCCGCCGGCGTCGGCAGGCTGTCGACCTTCGTCTTGACCTTCGTCTTGACCTTGCCCCGGGTGGGGCTGTCCTTGTCCTCTTTGGTGGCCCCTGAGGACCCGTTGGCCTTCTTCGTAGTGGCGGCGCCGCCCTCGCCGGGCTTGCGTGTCCCGCCCCTCGTCCCCCGTCTCCCTCCGGCCGAGCCGTTCGCCCTCGTGACGGCCGGATCCCCATCGGCGGTGCGTTCTGGTTGTGTAACGCCCACTGATGTTCTCATGTCTAAACCCCTATTTGACACCGAGCCAGATGACGGTATCAAAGACTGTCCACCCAAGTCAACCCTCTGCACAAGTCACCTCCGGGCCTCAGCCCTTGATCGCATGTGATGTCCCGAGCACGGCCCCGCTCCCGGCAAGCGCCTGGACGGCCACGTACGGCTCGGATCCCGGTGTCGGGATCGATGTCTCAAAACCGCTCTTGGCGGCGCTCGCCACGGGCGACAGCGTGCTCGGGGAGGACCCCCCGAGCACCGTCCAGCTCGCCACGTCGGTGGCTCCGTTCCAGCTCGCGAACACGGTGGTGTGCCCGCCCGTGTCGCCGGCGGCGATCGCCGGCGGGGCGGCGGGGACGGCGCTCCAGGGGAAGCGATAGGCCCGGTAGGACTCATACGAGCCGTGCATGTGGGCGTCGTAGAGCAGCTGGCCCCGGGAGGAGTATTCGGAGAAGTAGGGCTCCGAGCCCCAGCCCACGAACAGGTTGCCCGCGGAGAGGGTCTGCACGTTGCCCTGGCTGCCCGAGGACAGCGACGGACGGGCGTGCTCGTAGCGGGCGATCACCTCGTCGGTGCGGGCCCTCGGTTCCAGCCCCACGACGATCGCCCGCGACTGGGGGTGGACCTTCGGCACGGCCCCGTTGTCGAAGATGCTGATCGTGCCGTTGGCGAGCACCGTGGCGTCGTGCTGGTAGGCGGTGTTCACGCCGGTGCCCCTGACTTCGCTGTGCTTGCCCCCGATCCGCAGCACGATCTGGCCGCTGGCGGTGGCCAGCTGGTACAGCGCCCAGGTGTTGCGGGCGCTGATCAGGGTGCTGCCGCCCGGCTGCTGGTCGATCGAGTTGATGTGGAAGTAGTCGTAGGGCCATTCCCGGCTCGAGCCCTCCGGGGCGCTGTGGGAGTCGCTCAGGCCGACGTGGTCGAGGCTGTGCCACTCGCGCCGCACGAGGCCGGTGCGGAGGTCGATTTCCTGAAAGGCGCTGTCCGTGACGGCGCCGCCGCTGGGCCCGCCGACGGCGGAGAGGTTGCACTCGATCGGGTCGAACACCGTCAGCAGGGCGGTGTCCTGGGGGGTGATGTGGAAGTCGTGGAGGTCGGCCTTGTAGCCGTTGCCGGCGTGCACCCGCCCGACCTGGGCATAGGAGGTGTTGTCGATGATCTCTTCGCCTTCGCCGAACCCCTCGGGCGGGATGTAGCCCTGCCACCAGGTGAGCACGGGCTTGCCGTCGAGCTGCTGGACCTGCAGGTTGGTCGACGCCGCTTCGCCCCGCAGCGGCTGAAACCACACCAGTTCACCGGTGTCGCTGAAGATCGCGGGACCGCTCGGCCCGGGCCCGGAGTAGGGGCCGAGGAAGATGTCCCCGGGGGCGGTCCCCGGCGAGCGGGCGGTGACCGCCAGCACGGGCGCCTGCAGGGTGGGGGCGGAGCGGAAGTGCTGCATCTCGTGGTAGTCCTTCGTCACGTGGGCGACCGGCCTGTAGGTGATCGTGTCCTTACGGGCCACCACGAAGCGGTAGCCGAAGGAGCGGGTGCCCCTGCTCGTCCTGACCCGGCCGGAGACGGTCACCGTCTCTTCCGGGGTGAATGGCCGTGAGGGCACGAAGCTGGCGCCGTCTCCCTGGGAGTAGGCCCGCAGCGAGCCGCTGTGACGTCCGCTGGAGGAGCCGCTGACCCGCACGGCGCTGAGCGCCGAGGCGGGGGCCCCGAGCAGGCTGATCTGGGTGCGGACGGAGGCGTCGTAGGAGTCCGGGAGCGGCGACACGGCGAGGCTCGTGCCGGGCAGGATCGCGGAGCGGTTCAGCTGGGCGGGCACGCAGTGGGGCCCCGCCGGCGCACGGAAGGCGGCCTGCTCGGCGGCGATGCGATGGGCGCCGAAGGCCAGCGCCGCCGCGCTCACGACGGCCACCAGGGTCGCGCCAACGACGAGGCTTCGGCGCAGGCGCCGATGAGGGCTGTGTCGATGAGGATTCAGGAGTTCTCGCGTAGCTGGCGTAGGGGTGGCGGATCCTAACCGGATTACATGATGTGTTGATAAGAAATTTGCATGACCGTGCTCCCCCGATTCGGCCTGACGATCGCAAGGATCGCCGGTTCGAGCGAACGGGCACGGCTCCTATTCGACGCGTTCGCCGGCCTCCCTGGCCCCCGCCCCCGCGGTGCGGTGCTCGCCGGCGCGCCCGCCGGCGCGCCCGCCGCTCGCTGGCTGGCTCGCCGGCCGGCCCCCGTCCTCAGAAGACCGGGGTCTCGCGGTAGTCGCCGAACACCTGTTGCAGGGACTCCACGATCTCCCCCTCCGAGGCGTGTGCGCGGGCGCATCGCAGGAGGGGGTCCATCAGGTTGCGGTGCTCCTCGGCGGCCGCCTCCCGCAGCGCTGCCAGGGTGCGCTCGACCTCCACCGCGTCGCGTCGGGCGCGGGCGCCCTGGAGGCGGTCGATCTGCTTGCGCTCGAGCGCGGGATCCACGCGCAGGATGGGAATCTGCTCCTCGTCGGGATCGACGTAGCGGTTGACCCCCACCACGATCCGCTCGCCCGAGTCGATCGCCTGCTGGAGCTCGAACGCGGCGTCGGCGATCTCCCGCTGGGGGAAGTTGCGCTTGACCGCCTCCACCATCCCCCCGAGCTCGTCGATCTTGGCGAAGTACTGATACGCGCGCCGCTCCATCTCATCGGTGAGGGCCTCCACGAAGTAGGAGCCCCCGAGCGGGTCGGCGGTGGCGGCGACGCCGGTCTCGTGGGCGATCACCTGCTGGGTGCGAAGGGCGATCTTGACGGCCTCCTCGGTGGGCAGGGCGAGGGCCTCGTCGTAGCTGTTGGTGTGCAGCGACTGGGTCCCTCCGAGCACGCCGGCGAGCGCCTCCACGGTGGTGCGGATGATGTTGTTCAAGGGCTGCTGAGCGGTGAGGCTGACGCCGGCGGTCTGGGAGTGAAAGCGCATCAGCCACGAGCGTTCGTTGCGGGCGCCGTGGGTCTCTCGGAGCTCCCTGGCCCAGATGCGGCGGGCGGCGCGGTACTTGGCGATCTCCTCGAAGAAGTCGATCTGGGCGTTGAAGAAGAACGACAGCCGCGGCGCGAAGTCGTCCACGTCGAGGCCTCGATCGACCGCCTGCTGGACGTAGGTGAGGCCGTCCTTGAGCGTGAACGCGAGCTCCTGGTGGGCCGTGGACCCCGCCTCCCGGATGTGGTAGCCGGAGATCGAGATGGGGTGCCAGCGGGGCATGTGGCGGGTGCACCACTCGATCATGTCCCCGCACAGCCGCATCGCGGGGTCGATCGGAAAGCACCACTCCTTCTGGGCGATGTACTCCTTGAGGATGTCCGCCTGGATCGTCCCCGACAGGCGCTCGGGGGGCGTGGGATGGGCGGCGTCGGCCTCGGCGGCGACGACGTAGAAGGCGAGCATGATCGCCGCGGGGGCGTTGATCGTCATCGACACCGACACGTCGCCGAGGTCGATCCCGGCGAACAGCGTCTGCATGTCGTCGAGGGTGTCCACCGCGACGCCCTCCCGGCCCACCTCCCCCAGTGAGCGGGAGTGGTCGGAGTCGTGGCCCATCAGGCTCGGCATGTCGAACGCGGTGGACAGGCCGGTCTGGCCGTGGTCGAGCAGGTAGCGGAACCGCTCGTTGGTCTCCTCGCTGGTGCCGAAGCCGGCGAACTGGCGCATCGTCCACAGCCGGCCGCGGTACATCGACTGATACGGACCCCGGGTGAAGGGGTAGGAGCCGGGCCGGCCGATCGGATCCTCGGGACCGCCGATCCCGGCCGGCAGGTCGGCCTCGGTATATAGCTCCTTGACCGGCTCGCCGGATAGGGTCTTGCCCGCCGATCTGCGCTCGTCGGCCTGCTCGTCTGTGCCGGCCCGTGAGGTCGCGTCTATCGCCATGCACGTGGATCGTAGCTTCCGACACCGCCCGCCGGGCGCTCTGGTCGCGCTCGCGGTGTGCCTCGCCGCGGTGGCGCTGGCGCTCGGGGGGTGCACCAGCTCGGGGTCGGGCTCCCCCGGAGCGACTGCGACGAGCGACGGCGGGGCCGCCCCCAAGCCCCACCAGGCGACGTTGGTGCTCGACTTCGTCCCCAACGCGGTGCACGCCGGCATCTATCGGGCGCTGGCGGCGGGGTACTACCGCCGGGAAGGGATCGACCTGCGGGTGATCCAGCCGAGCGCCACCACCGACACGCTCAAGCTGATCGACGCGGGGAGCGCCCAGTTCGGGCTGGCGGACGGCAGCGACGTCGCCGGGCTGATCGCCGCGGGCGGGGACGCCCGGGCGGTGATGGCGATCGTGCAGCGCCCCCTCGGCGGGCTGATCGGGGCGGCATCGGAGCACCTGCGCACGCCGGCGGACCTGCAGGGAAGGTCGGTGGGGATCACCGGCGTTCCCTCCGACCGGGCGGTGCTGAACACGGAGGTGCACCACGCCGGGGGAGACCCCCGGCGGGTACACGTGGTGACGGTGGGGTTCGACGGCCCGAAGGCGGTGCAGGCGGGGAGGATCGCGGCGTTCACGGGGTTCATACCCGACGACGGGGTGCAGCTGCAGCAGAGCGGCACGCCGATCACCGCGTTCCCGCTCGACGCCAACGGGGGACCGTCCTATCCCGGGCTGGTGGCGTTCACCACACGGCGGCTGATCGCCTCCGACCCCGCATTGGTGCAGGGGTTCGTGAGGGCGACGGTGCAGGGGTACGAGGACACGCTGGCGAACCCCCAGCGCAGCCTCGACGAGCTGCTGGCGGCCAACCCGACGTTGCAGCGAAAGGCGACACAGGCCTCGCTCGACGTCTACCTGCCGCTGTTCGCGGCCCATCTCGGAGCCACGGTCCCCACCGGCGCGGGACTGCCATTCGGGACGCTGCGGAGCGCCAACGTGGAAGCGATGTCGAGCTGGATGGTGGCGAACCACCTGATCGAACGGCCGATCAGCCCGAGGCGGTACGCCACCAACCGCTTCCTGCCCACCGCGGGCGAGTGAGCGGCGGGCGGGCGGGCCGGTAGGCTGGATCGGTGATGGCGCTCGTGAGCGAGCTGGAGCTGCCGAGCTTCGACTACACCGACCCCTCGTTGCGGGGCGAGCGCTTTCACCGGGCGATGCGGGAGCTGAGCGCCCAGGGGTGGCTGGCGTCGGGGCCCTACGGGTACATGGTGCTCGACCGGGAGGCGGGGGAGCACTTCCTGCGCACCCGCGAGGCGATCTTCCCGGGGATGACGATCGCGGAGATCTTCGGGGTCACCGAGGGCCCGTTGTACGAGCAGTTCAAGCGGAACATCCTCCACGTCAACGGCGCCGACCACACCCGGCTGCGGAGCCTCGTGAACCCGGCGCTCAGCCCGCGGGCGGTCGAGCGGTACCGGCCGGCGATGCGTGGGTTCCTCGAGGGCCTGTTCGAGCGGGCGTGCGCGAAAGGGGGCGACGGGGGGACCGTCAGATGTGAGTTCGTGGAGGCGTTCGCCAAGCCGTACCCCTCCCAGACGGTCGCGCTGGTGATGGGAGCGCCGATCGAGGACGCCCCCCGGCTGCACCACTGGTCGAACTGGATTCAGAGGCAGTTCGACGCGGCCTCGATGGCGAGCGAGCGGGACGGGATCGAGCAGGCGGTGGAGGAGTTCTACGAGTACGCCGAAGCGCTCGTGGCGGCGCGGCGGTCGGACCCCCGGGACGACCTCATCTCCAAGCTGATCGAGGCGGAGGAGTCCGGCGATCGGCTCAGCGACGTGGAGTGCATCAACCTCGTCTTCAACGTGCTCGCGGGCGGGGTGGACACGACCCAGAGCCAGCTCGCCCACGCGATCCGGCTGCTGGGCGAACATCCCGAGCAGTGGCAGCAGCTGCGGGCGGACCCGGCCCTGGCGGAGGCTGCCGTGGAGGAGGCGGTGCGGTATGAGCCGATCACCCCCTTCACCGCCAGGATCACCACCGCCGAGGTGACCTTCCGGGACGTGACCTTCCCGGCGGGGACCGTGGTGATGGTGTGCGCGTTCACGGGCAACCGCGACCTCGAGCCCGCCGAGGGGGAGCCCGACGAGTTCGACATCACGGTCGACCGGGGACGGGCACGGGTGCTGACGTTCGGCGCCGGCGTCCACTACTGCCTGGGCGCCAACCTAGCCCGGGTGGAGCTCCAGGAGGGGCTGCGGTTCCTGGCCGAACGAGTGCCCGACCTGGAGCTCGACGGGGACCCCGAGTACGAGACGATCACCGGGATCTACGGGCTCTCCTCGCTGCCGATCCGGTTCTCCGCCCAGCCGTCGTAACGGTAGTCGTCTGCGGGGGGACCCGGTGGCCGGGCTCCGTTACAGCCCGGTGGGCGCCGGTCGCCCCACCAGCCGTCCGTCCCGGAGATCGCCTGGATGGAACAATTCGGCGGGGGGGTCTTCAGGCGGCTGCCCGCGACATGGATGTGGAGATGGAATCTGCCCGGATCGAAAGGCTGAGGAGTCGGCTCACAGAGGCCCGTGGGCTCGCGGTCGCGACGTGCGCGTGCATCGCCGCGATCCCCGGCCTCGTCCACCCGGCGGAGGCGGCCGCGGGCGTCTACCACGTCTATTCCTGCCGCACCCCCTGGGGCGCCCCCGCGCCGGCTGATGGGTGGAGCGGTTCGAAGACGGGCGTCTACACGTTCACCGAAAACACCTGCTCTCAGCCAGGTGGCGCGCTCATCGCGGCAATGGGCGACGAGATCCCCAGGGAAACCAACACCGACATCTCGACCTGGGCCTTCGCAGCCCCCGCCGGAGAGAAGATCGCCGCCGCGCGGCTCTGGCGCGCTGGGGATGCGGATGGGGGTGCAGACGTCGGCTCATACTTTGACGCCTGGCTCGCTGGACCTAGCAACCTTCCGAATCCAACTGACGCCTTCGACGCATGTGAAAGCGGCATTACGTGCCCAGACGGCCGAGGTACATCGACTGAACCGCTATCGCCAGGAAATCTCGTGATGGCGCCGGAAGTCAATCTGGGTACGCACCTCTATGTAGACGCTTCATGTGTCGGGCAGTCGGGGCGTCTATGCGCGGAAGGCCAGCACGATGCGAACGGCTACGCGGCGTTAATCAACCTCTACGCCGCCGACTTCGAGCTCGAACAGAACGGCGGTCCGAGCGTCGGGAGCGTGAGCGGGGAACTGGCGACCGCGGCGACGGTGAGGGGGGAGAGCGACGTGCTGTTCGATGCCAGCGATCCCGGGTCGGGGGTGTACGAGGCGGTGTTCGACGTGGACGGCAACGTGGTGGAGAGGACCGTGGTGGACGGCAATGGGGGCAGATGTGTGGACGTGGGTGGGACCGGGGACGGGTCGCCGGCGTTCCTGTACACCCAGCCTTGCAGGGGGAGTGTGAGCGTGGATGTGGGGTTCGACAGCTCGAGGGTGGCGAACGGGACGCATCGGCTGGTGGTGACGGTCACGGACGCGGCGGGAAACTCCGCGCCGGTGTTGGATCGGGAGATCACCATCTCCAATCCCGCCCCTCTCGGGGGGCCCAACGGGAGCAACGCCTCCTCAAGCGCGGCGCTCACCGTGGGATGGCAGGGGACGAGCAGGGCGCGGCTGGTGAGCGGGTACGGACGGGTGCACACGATCCTGGGTCGGCTGGCCGGTCCCGGAGGCGTGGCGATCGCCGGCGCCCAGCTCGACTGCTCGGTGACGGCCGCGTACGCGGGCGCGAAGGCGGCGCCGCTGTCATGTCCGAGGACCGGCGCGGACGGGCGGTTCACGGTCAGGCTCCCGCGGGGGTCGGACTCGGGCAAGCTGGCGTTCGCCTATCGGGCCCACCTGGGCGATGCGCTGCCGGTCGCGACGAGAACGCTCTCGCTGGCGGTGAGGGCGGGGGTGAGCCTGCGGGTGAGCCCGCACACGGCGAGCGTGGGCAGGCGGATCCTGTTCTCCGGGAGGCTGCTCGGCGGGCCGATCCCGCACGGCGGCAAGCAGCTCGTGCTCGAGGCTCGCTCGCCCGGCGGACCGTGGATCGAGTTCGACGTGGTGCGGACCGACCGCAGGGGTCGGTATCGGTCCTCCTACCGCTTCAAGTTCGCCGGTCCGGTGAGCTACCGCTTCCGGGCGGTGAGCGAATTGGATGCGGACTATCCGTACTCCCGCGGCTCTTCGAATGTCGTCGGAGTGTATGAGCACTGATACGACAGGCGTCCAAATACGCCGTCTGAGCAGGAGGTTCTGCGCACTGTCGTCCGAAAAGAACGACATGAATTGCCCGATAGGTACTAACGGTTGCCCCATAGGGGCTGAGACGGGAGAAGCCTGCTCATGAGTGTTCAACCGGCGAGACAGGCGAAGGTCGATTCGACACCGGCGGCGCAAGAGATCCCCGCGGCGAGGGTGGCCCCGGTCGTAAGGCCCCTGTTCGGCGAGCGGGTGGAGTTTCCCCGTATGCGCTCGGAGATCCCCGTCTCGCGACCGCTCCAGCCGGTCCCCTCAGCCACGGGCGAGACGTTGAGGTGCGTGTGCACGAGCCCCGACCACGGCGGCCAGCCATGCCAATCGCGGGTGCCGGTGAGGGTGATGCGCGAGGCGTGGCGGCGAGAGCTCAGGCAGGGGCGCGCCAAAGGGGGCTTCTTCCGGTTTGCCTGGAACGAGGAGATGTGGCTCGGCTACGGTGTCGCCGACGGCAACGTGCGGGGGGCGTACTGTCCGACCCACGCAGCCCAGCGGGATGAACGGCTCGGGTACGATCCCGACCTTGACGCCCGCAACGCCGACATCCAGCACTAGCCCGGCGGTTCCCGAGCGCCCCAGCCTCGACGGGCTCGAGGCGAAGTGGAGTGAGGCGTGGGAACGGGAGGGCACCTACCGCTTCGACAGCTCGGCCCCGCGGGAGCGGGTGTACGCGATCGACACGCCGCCACCGACGGTGAGCGGTGCGCTGCACGTGGGGCACGTGTTCTCCTACACCCACACCGACGCGATCGCCCGCTATCAGCGGATGCGGGGCAAGGTGGTGTTCTACCCGATGGGTTGGGACGACAACGGGCTGCCGACGGAGCGGCGGGTGCAGAACCACTACGGCGTGCGCTGCGATCCGCAGGTCGCCTACGAGCCCGACTTCCTACCCCCGGCAGAGCCCCCGAAGGAGCCGATCTCGATCTCGCGGCCGAACTTCGTGGAGCTGTGCCTGCGGCTGACCGAGTCAGACGAGCAGGCCTTCGAGGAGCTGTGGCGGCGGCTGGGCCTGTCGGTCGACTGGTCCACGACGTACACCACGATCGGGGAGATCGCCCAGCGGGTCTCCCAGCGCTCGTTCCTGGGGCTGCTCGAGCGGGGGCAGGCCTACCAGCTGCAGGCGCCCACGTTGTGGGACGTGGACTTCCGAACCGCGGTCGCCCAGGCGGAGCTCGAGGATCGCGAGCGGCCCGGTGCGATGCATCGTGTGCCCTTCCCGGTCGCGGACGGCGGCGCGGGGCAGGAGCCGGCGCTGATCGAGACGACCCGTCCGGAGCTGATCCCCGCATGCGTGGCGGTGCTCGCGCATCCCGCGGATGAACGCTGGAGGGGGCTCGTCGGCCGCGAGCTGCTGACACCTCTGTTCGGCGTGCGGGTGCCGGTGCTGACCCACCCGCTGGTGGAGCCAGACAAGGGCACGGGGCTGGTGATGGTGTGCACGTTCGGCGATGTCACCGACGTGGTGTGGTGGCGCGAGCTGGGACTGCCGGTGCGGGCGGTGCTGGGCGAGGACGGGCGGCTCGTTGACGTCCCCTGGGGCGAGTCGGGCTGGCAGAGCGACGATCTCGCACAGGCGCGAAAGAGCTACGAGGAGCTCAAGGGGCGAACCGTCAACCAGGCGCGGCGGCGGATCGTGGAGCTGCTGGCGGACTCCGGTGAGCTGGTGGGGGAGCCTCAGCCGGTGACGCGGGCGGTGAAGTTCTTCGAGAAGGGGGAGCGGCCGATCGAGATCATCACCAGCCGCCAATGGTTCTTCAAGACCGTCGAGCATCGCGACGCGCTGATCGAGCGGGGCCGCGAGCTGCGCTGGCATCCCCCCTACATGCGGGCCCGCTACGAGGACTGGGTGAACGGGCTGACCGGCGACTGGTGTGTGAGTCGCCAGCGCTTCTTCGGCGTGCCGTTCCCCGTCTGGTACCCCCTCGACGAGAGTGGCGCGGTGCTCTACGAGCAGCCGCTTGTGCCCCCGCCGGAGCGGCTGCCGGTCGATCCCTCCACCGACGTGCCCGAGGGGTACTCCGCCGAGCAGCGGGGGGTGCCCGGCGGCTTCGTCGGAGATCCCGACGTGATGGACACGTGGGCCACGTCATCGCTCACGCCCCAGGTGGCGGGGCTCGCCGGCGAGGAGGGTCCGGACGGACGGTTCGGGCGGGTCTTTCCGATGGATCTGCGCCCCCAGGCGCACGACATCATCAGGACCTGGCTGTTCTCGACCGTGCTGCGATCCGAGCTCGACTACCAGGAGCTGCCGTGGCGGGAGACGGCGATCTCCGGCTGGGTGCTCGACCCCGACCGCAAGAAGATGTCCAAGTCGAAGGGCAACGTGGTGACGCCGATGCACCTGCTCGAGGAGCACGGCGCCGACGCGGTGCGCTACTGGGCCGCGAACGGGCGGCCGGGGACCGATACGGCGTTCGACCCCCAGCAGATGAAGATCGGCCGGCGCCTGGCGGTGAAGCTCCTGAACGCGTCCAAGTTCGCTCTGGCGGACCTGCCCCCGGCGGGGGAGCGGCTCACCCATCCGCTGGACCGCGCGGCGGTGGCGCGGCTGGCCGCGGTCGTGGACGAGTCGACGGCCAACTTCGAGGACTACGACTACGCCAGGGCGCTGCAGCGCACGGAGGAGTTCTTCTGGTGGTTCTGCGACTACTACCTGGAGCTGGTGAAGGGTCGGCGGTATGACTCAGACCCCGACGTCGTCGGCTCGGTGAGCCTGGCGCTGCGGCTGTCGCTGTCGACCTTCCAGCGCCTGTTCGCCCCCTTCCTGCCGTTCGTGGCCGAGGAGGTGTGGTCGTGGTGGCAGCAGGGCTCGATCCACCAGGCGCCCTGGCCGGATTCCCAGGAGCTGCGCGCGCAGCTGGCCGGGGACGCGGACGGGCGTGAGGAGGACGTGGCGCTCGCGGTCGCCGCCGACGTGCTGCGAGAGGTGCGCAAGGCGAAGTCCCAGGCTCAATCCCCGATGCGCGCTCCGGTGCGCAGGGTGCGGGTGAGCGACACCCCCGACCGCCTGCGCGCGCTGCAGCTGGGCCTCGACGATCTCGTCCAGGCGGGCGCGATCGAGCAGGTCGAGTCGACGGAGTCAGACGAGCTGGCGGTCGAGGTGGAGCTCGCCTGAGCGCAGAGCGTGCGCTCGAGCCGGCGGCGAAGGCGTGCCATGCCGGTGGGGCGCCGCTCGGATAGGGTGCCCGCCGTGGAGCGAACCCTCACAGCCGACCTGAAGGATCGCATCGGGCAGAGCGCCACCGTGCGCGGCTGGGTGCAGGCCGTGCGCGACCAGAAGAGCGTGCAGTTCGTGATCCTCCGCGACGAGGGGGGGGCGGTCCAGGCGGTGCTCGGCAAGGAGGACCCCCCGAGCGAGCTGAACGAGCGCGTGTCGGCGCTCACGCCCGAGTCCGCCGCCACGCTGACGGGGACGATCGTCGCCGACGAGCGGGTGAAGCTCGGCGGCCTCGAGCTGCAGTTGCAGGAGCTGCAGGTCGACTCGCTGGCCGAGCCGGAGCTCCCGGTGGCCCCCGACTCGGCGCTTGACAAGCGGATCGACTGGCGTTACCTGGACCTGCGCAGGCCCGACCGGCGGCTGATCTTCGACGTGCAGACGACGGTCGAGCAGGCGATGCGCGAGCTGTGGCGGGCGGAGCGGTTCGTGGAGATCCACACCCCGAAGCTGATGGGCTCGGCGAGCGAGTCCGGGGCGGAGCTGTTCAAGGTCGAGTACTTCGACACCACCGCCTACCTGGCCCAGTCGCCGCAGTTCTACAAGCAGATGGCGATGGCGGGGGGCTTTGAACGGGTGTTCGAGATCGGCCCCGTGTTCCGTGCCAACCCCTCGTTCACCTCCCGCCACGACACGGAGTTCACGAGCGTCGACGTGGAGATCGCCTGGATCGACTCTCACGAGGACGTGATGGCATTCGAGGAGCGCTGGCTCGCGCACGTGCTGGGGGTGGTGGCCGAGCGCCACGGCGAGCAGATCCGCTCGACCTTCGACGCCGAGGTGGTGGTGCCGACGCTGCCGTTCCCGCGGATCTCCCTCGCGGCGGCCAAGGATCTGCTGCGCCAGCACGGCCACGTGCAGGTACCGGGCCCGGACCACGACCTCGACCCAGCCAGCGAGCGGGCGTTGTCGGCGATCGTCGCCTCAGAGCACGGTCACGAGTTCGCGTTCGTGACCGACTACCCGAGCACCGTGCGGCCCTTCTACCACATGCGACACTCCGACGATCAGACGCTCACGCGCAGCTTCGATTTGCTCTGGCGGGGGATCGAGATCACCACCGGCGCCCAACGCGAGCACCGCCACGACGTGCTGCTCGAGCAGGCGCGGGACAAGGGCGTCGACACCGGTCCGATCTCCTACTACCTGGATTTCTTCCGCTACGGCGCTCCGCCCCACGGCGGCTACGGCTTTGGGCTGACCCGCCTGTTGATGCAGCTGCTGGGCCAGGAGAACGTGCGCGAGGTGACGTTCCTCTACCGCGGCCCGCACCGGCTCACGCCGTAGGCGGACCCTGCTGGGGCTCTTCGACCGCGACGACTTCGGCCGCCGCATCGACCGCCTCGGCGATCGTCGCCGACGGAGGCTCGGGGCGTCTGCCGGAGATCTCTTCCATGATCTTCGTCATGGCGAGCAGATAGACGGTCTGGGCGATGTCGGCTTCGTCTTTGCCGTATTTGGCACTGACCTGCCCGGCCACCTGCGCCTGGACCACGGGGGAGGGGAACTTGACACCCCAACCCCCCGGGAGCGTGATCTCGCTGATCTTTCCGTAGAAGAGGCCGCTGAAGAGCAGGATCAGACCGGCGCTGAATCCGAATATGACCAGCGTGTCGTCTCCCCGCGCGGGATGCCCTTGGGCTGTTTCGACTGTCGTGTGTTGAGCTGGAGCGCTGGTGGTCGTCGCCGTGGTGCTCTTCGGCGTGTGCGTCACCACCCTCGTCTGCGCCGGGCGGGGGTCGACCCGGCCCGGATCTGAGGTCGTGACCGTCGTCGTCGGACTGCTCGGCGTGGTGATCGTCCCCTGCACCGTGGTCGCGGCGGTGGAGGTCGTCACGACTTTGCTCGGGCCGGGTCCTTCCGGTGCGAAGGCGCCCACCAGTGCAGCTCCGATCAAGGCGAGGCCGAGCAGGGTGAGCAGCTTCGGCGCCCACCAATCCGACCACGGCCGCTTCTCCGGCGGCTGCGGCGCGGTCGCCTCCAGGCTATCTGCCGGCATACGCGGGAATCTCGCGTGCTTTAGAGCGTGCGGCAAGCACTGTTTCTGACCCTCTGGACGGCCGGCCGCAGAGCGGCGAGTACCTCACACCGCCGCCGCGACGGCACCACCGTCGCGCAGCCGCGCAACCGCCTCGCGCACGGCCTCGCGGGCATCCGCCGGCTCGAGCACGGCGGCGTCGCCGGCTTCCTTGAGGATCTCGCGCACGAGCCAGTCCACACCCGCGAAGCTGAGCTCCACGAGGACCGAGCCGTCCGCGTGCTCCTCGACCACACGGCGCGCCTCCCGGGCCCAGCGTGCGCGCTCGGGGGAGACCCACACCCGCGCCGAGCGCGACGCCTCCACCTCGCCGGTGCGCAGCCAGCCGTCGACCTCGGCGGCAGGATCGACCTCGGGGCGGGGCTTGAACTTGCGCCTGGACACGGCGACGTGCTTGATGCGGTCCAGGCGGAAGTGTCGGACGCCGTCGCGGTCGGGGTCGAACGAGGCCACGTACCAGCCCTCGCGTCCGTTGGTGAGCGCGTAGGGCTCCACCAGGCGCTTTGCCAGCTCGTCCTCGTTCTCCTTGAAGTAGTCGAGCTCGATCAGGCGATGCTCGACGATCGCTTTGGAGATCTTGCGGGCGATGTCGGAGTCGTTGGCGGCGTCGTGGGCCACCTGCAGGCCCTGCTCCATGGGGTCCTCGCCGAGGGCGGCGACGATCTTCTCGCGGGCGCTCGCCAGCGACCCCTCGGGGATGTGCTCGCCGATCAGGTCGATCGCGGCGATAAGCGCCTTCGCCTCCACGGGGAGCAGCCGTGCGGGGCGGTCGAAGTTGTCGCTGTAGGGCTCGGGGTCCACCTCGACCACCTCCCCCTCGGGGGTGTCGACGATTTCCGCGTAGAGCACGTAGGAGCCGCCACCGAAGTTGACGACGTTCAGCACGTTGATGTCCTCGCGCAGCTCCTCGTCGCTGAGCTGAAGGCGCTCACGCAGATCCTCCAGCGCCACGGTCTCGCCGGCGCGGCCGGCGTTGATGAGGATGCTCGCGAGCGTCACGAGCCGGGCAAAGCGCTCGGGCCTGATCGCGGCGTCGCTGCCGCGCGAGGCGCCGGCGCTCTCCTCGCCCTCCCCCGAGAGCGGGCGGTGGGAGGCTCGTGCCTTGGTGGAGCGGTGACCGTTGGCCAGGCTGCGTTCGCTCGCGACGGCCTCGGCGAAGCCGTCCTCGTGGCGCTCTGAGAGCAGCTCCAGACGCCGGGCGAGCTCGGCGGTGAGCTCGGAGGGCCCGAGCAGACGGGCGTTGGCGCCGAGGCCGAGCACCCACGACGCGATCGTGCGGGGGGAGGAGTATCCGGTGCGAAAGACGATGTCGCCCTCACGGGCCTCGACGTCCGCCGGGGGCTCCTCGATCTCGCCGTAGTGGCCGAAGTGGCGTTCGATCTGCCAGGCGATCCGCTCGGAGATGAGGATCTCCGCGGTGTCGAGCTCGTCGCCCAGCTGCCAGTCGGCGCGACGGGCGTAGGAGCGCGGGTCGAAGTCCTTCGGCCGGCGGAAGTCGTGCTCGGCCTTCGTCGCGTAGGAGACCTTCCCCCGGATCCGCGACAGGCGAAATACGCGGATCGCCTTGCGCTCGTGGGAGAGGCCCAGCAGGTAGAACTGACCGCCCTGAAACAGCAGGTGGTAGGGGTCCACCCGGCGGGAGCCGGTCTCGTCGCGCTCCATCGTGTAGTAGTCGAAGGTGATCGTCTTGTTGCGGAAGATCGCGGTCTCGATCTTCGCCAGCCGCGCGGAGAGCTCATGGCCTCCCGCGGAGGCGGTGATGCCGAGCGCCACCGAGCGCTGCTCGGGGGCCTGGAGCGGGCTGGGACGTCCCCAGGTGATCTGCTGCAGCGCCAGTCGCAACGGCTCGGCGTAGGCGAATTCACCGTCGAGCAGGCTCAGCGCCGTCTGCAGCGCCGCCAGCTCCTGGTCGGAGAAGGCGATCGGGGGCAGGTGGAAGTTCTCCGGTCGCAGCGAGTAGTTCTCCTGCTCGGCCGCCCCGTCGGTGGGTCGCTCGACGGTCAGCTGGATGCGCAGCGACTCGAGCTCTGAGCGATCGGCGTAGAAGCGCCGCGCGAACGCGTCCTCGTTCATGCCGCTGTAGCCCTCGACGTCGCGACGGATCTCGAGCGCAGTCACGGGACGGCGCTCGGCCATCAGGTATGAGATCAGCGACAGCTGGCGGATCAGCTTCTCGGTGTCCTTGGCCACGAGGCTCCCGTCAGCGCGGTGGGTGGATGTTCAGGCAAAAGCCCATTCGCCCAAACCATAGAACCCAGCGGGGGGACGGCGTCCGCGAGCGAGCGGTCTCCGCCCCGCTATTTGCGAGCTTTCAAGCGGCTTCGCGGGCTGGTTCGACCGCCCCGTCGCCACCGTCGGCGGGAGAGGGGTCCGCGAAGAAGGCACTTCCGTCGAGCGCGCGGTCGAACGCCGACCAGCGTCGGCCGGGGGCCAGCGACTTCTCCAGCCGGTCGAAGCTGCCCAGCCGTCCGCCCAGGTTGTCGACCATGTGCACGAGCGTCGCCTCGCGCGTGCAGGGCACGACCGGGCTGCCGTGCTCCAGCGCGCCGTGATGGGAGAGCACGATGTGCAGCACCGCCTGAGCCAGCTCGGCGGGGAAGTCCGGGAGATCCTCGATCAGTCGCCTGATGCGGTAGTAGCCGAGCGGGATCTCTCCCTGCAGCCGGCCGGCATCGGTCAGCTCGATCGCCCCCGAGTCCTCGCTGTAGGCCTCGAGCTTGCCGATGTCGTGCAGCAGCGCGCCGGTCACGGCGATGTCGCGGTCGACGCCCGGGAAGGTCGCGCTGATCGCGCTGACGGCCTGGGCCACGCCCAGGCAGTGCTCGAGCAGACCGTGGCGGTAGGCCTGGTGGTAGTGCTTGGCAGCTGGCGCTTCCCGGTACAGGAGCCACAGCTGTGACTCCTCGGCGAACACCCGATCCAGCAGCTCTCGCAGCGGTGCGCGTCGCACGGTGCCCAGCAGCTCGCGCAGTTCTGACTCCATCTGCTGCACCGTCCGGGGTGGGCCGTCGCGCAGGTTCGCCAGGACGTAGGTTCCGGGCGCTGGTTGCTCCAGGGAGCGCAGGTTGATCTGCGGGCCGAAGCGGGGGTGGACGGTGTAGCGGCCGCGGACGTGCACCGGAGCGCCCGGCCGTGCCAGCTGCTCGATCTCCGCCAGTCCCTCCCACACCATGCAGGCGATCGCGCCCGTGCGGTCGCCCAGGCTGAGGCGCAGGTAGTCCCCGCCGTCGCGCTTGGGGCGCCGCTCGGCGTCGCGAACCAGCAGGACCTGGTCCACCTCGGTGCCGTCTTGCAGCTCGTTCACGAGCATGGTTTGAAGGTAGGCCCTGCTCCGGACGGGTGGAATGCCGGCGGTATCTTTCCTGCCGGTGAGTCGCCGCGAGCAGATCAAGATGACCGACGAGGAGGTGGCGGCGTTCCTCGCCGAGGAGAGAACCGTCACGTGCGCGACGATCGGCCCCCAGGGCTGGCCGCATCTGATGCCGCTCTGGTACGTGTTACGGCCGGGTGAGGATCGACCGGCGTCCGGGGGGGAGCCCGGCCCGAGGCTGTGGGCGTGGACGTACGGCGTCTCCCAGAAGGTGCGAAACCTCGAGCGCGACCCGCGGGCGACGCTCCAGGTCGAGAAAGGCGAGGCGTATGCCGAGCTGCGCGGGGTGATGCTCGAGTGTGAGACCGTGATCCATCGCGACCTCGAGACGGTCACGCTGCTGGGTGAGGCGATCCTCCTGCGCAACTCCGTCCCCCGTGGCGAGCGCCCGCCCGCCGCGATGCCCGCCGATGCTCGCGCTGCGGTGGAGGCCCAGGCGCCCAAGCGGGTCGGCCTGGAGTTCGTCGAGCGCCGCCGGGCCACCTGGGACCATCGCAAGCTGGGCGGGGTCTACTGACCCAGCCTTAGCTCGGCGGGTCCGACCACGAAGCCGAGCCGATCGGCGCCGCGGCGCAGTCTGCCATCGACTGTGACCGGACGACAACCGAGTAGCGAGGCGAGCGCGAGATACTCCGCGTCGTAGCTCTTTGCCCAGCCCAGCTCATCGGCTATGCGCCACGCCTCCGCTTCAACCCGCCACCGACCACCCTTGTAGGCTGCTCTACCCGTGAGTGCCAATGACCTCAAGGGCCTGATCCTCTCAGGCGGCAAGGGCACGCGGCTGCGGCCGATCACCCACACGAGCGCCAAGCAGCTCATTCCCGTCGCCAACAAGCCTGTCCTGTTCTACGGCATCGAGGCGATGGCGGAGGCGGGGATCGAGCACGTGGGGATCGTGATCGCCCCGGAGACCGGCCCGGAGATCGAAGCGGCCGCCGGCGACGGCTCCCGTTTCGGGGTGCGGATCGAGTACATCGTCCAGGACGAGCCGCTGGGTCTCGCGCACGCGGTGCTCACCGCCGAGCCGTTTCTGGGGAAGGACCCGTTCGTGATGTACCTGGGCGACAACCTGCTGCAGGGGGGGATCGCCGATCTCGTGGCAGCCTTCCGCGAGCATCGCCCCGACGCGCTGATCCTGCTCACGCCGGTGCCCGACCCGGAGAACTACGGCGTGGCGGAGCTCGCCGAGGCGCCGCCCGGCCAGACCGGACAGGTGGTGCGGCTGGTGGAGAAGCCGCCCGAGCCGGCGACCGACCTGGCGCTCGTGGGCGTGTACATGTTCACGCCCGAGATCCACGACGCCGCCCGCGCGATCGAGCCATCCGCGCGGGGTGAGCTCGAGATCACCGACGCGATCCAGCACCTCGTCGACGCGGGCATGAGGGTGGAGCCGCACATCGTCAGGGGCTGGTGGAAGGACACGGGGCGGTTGGAGGACATGCTCGAGGCCAACCGGCTGATCCTCGACAATCTCGTGGAGCGGATCGACGGGGAGCTGATCGACTCCCAGGTGGACGGGCGGGTGGTGGTCGAGGCGGGCGCGCGCCTGCAGAACACGACTGTCCGCGGCCCGGCGGTGATCGGCGCGGACGCACAGCTGAAGGACTGCTACGTCGGCCCCTACACGGCGGTGGGGGAGCGCTGCGTGATCGACGGGGCGGAGGTCGAGCACTCGATCCTGCTGGCCGGCTCCTCGGTGTGCCACCTGGACGGGCGGATGGAGTCCTCGCTGCTCGGACGCAACGTCAAGGTCGGGCGCTCTGGCGGTCAGCCGCGGGCGTACCGGTTCATGGTGGGTGACAACTCGGACATCTCGATCCTCTGATGCGTTTGCTCGTGACCGGGGCCGCAGGGATGCTGGGCGGGGATGTGCGGCGGGCGGCCGAGCGGGCGGGGGAGGAGCTGCTGCTGGTGGACCTGCCCGAGCTCGACATCACCAACGAGACGGCGGTGCGGGCGTTCATGGACGAGCATCGCCCCGACGCGGTGCTCAACTGCGCGGCCTGGACCGACGTGGACGGCGCCGAGACCCACCTGGAGCTGGCACACGCCGTGAACGCGACGGGGGCGGGCAACCTCGCCCGGGCCGCCGCCGAGCTCGACGTCCCGCTGGTTCACGTCAGCACCGACTACGTCTTCGACGGGGAGGCGCCCCTAGACGGCGCCGGCGAGCCCCGGGCATACCTGGAGTCCGACCCGGCCGGGCCGCGGTCGGTCTACGGCAGCACCAAGCTGGCCGGCGAGGAAGAGGTGCTGGCCGCCTCGCCGCGACACGCGGTCGCGCGCAGCGCGTGGCTGTTCGGGGCCGACGGACGCAACTTCGCCGACACGATGCTGCGCCTCGCCGGCGAACGGCCCTCGGTGAAGGTGGTCGACGATCAGGTGGGCTCTCCGACCTGGACGGGTCACCTCGCGCCGGCATTGCTCGGCCTGCTCGCCAGGGACGTCCGCGGCCTGGTCCACCTCGCGGGCTCGGGGCGGGTGTCCTGGAACGGCTTCACCAAAGAGATCTTCCGCCAGGCCGAGGTGTCGTGCGAGGTGCTGCCTGCGAGCACTGCGGAGATGGCCCGCCCGGCGCCGCGACCGGCCTGGTCGGCGCTCGAGTCAGAGCGCGATGACGTGCTCCCGCTGCCGCCGTGGCAGGACGGGCTGGCGGCCTATCTGGCGGCGCGTGCTGGGATGATGCGGGCATGAGCAACCTCCTCGTCTGCGGCGGGGCCGGGTTCATCGGCTCCACCTTCGTGCGCCAGCGCCTGCGCGAGCACGGCGATCGGGTGACGGTGCTCGACAAGCTCACCTACGCCGGGCGGGAGGAGAACTTCCACGACCTCGCCGAGGACCCCGCGTTTCGCTTCGTGCGCGGCGCGATCGAGGACCCCGAGGCGGTCACGACGGCGCTGGAGGGCGGAGAGGCAACGATCGAGGCGATCGTCAACTTCGCCGCCGAGACCCACGTGGACCGCTCCATCGCCGACCCCGACGCGTTCGTGCGCACACACGCACTGGGCACCTATGTGCTGCTGGAGGCGGCGCGGGAGCGTGAGCTTCGCTACGTGCAGGTCTCTACCGACGAGGTGTACGGGTCGATCGAGCAGGGGACCTTCACCGAGGAGTCGCCACTGGCGCCCTCCTCGCCCTACTCCGCCACGAAGGCGGGAGCGGACCTGCTCACGCAGGGCTATTTCCACACCTACGGCCTGCAGGCCTCGATCGTGAGGGGCTCCAACAACTACGGCCCCTACCAGTACCCGGAGAAGCTGATCCCGCTGATGGTGCTCAACGCGTTGCACGGCGACGGTCTGCCGGTGTACGGGGACGGGATGCAGGTGCGCAACTGGATCCACTCGACCGACTTCGCGCGGGCGATCGGCCACGTGCTCGAGCACGGTCTGCCCGGCGAGGTCTACAACGCGGGGGGGCCAGACGAGGAGGCGAACATCGAGGTGGTGCGGCGGATCATCGCGCTCACGGGCGCCGCGGAGTCCCAGATCGAGCACGTCGCCGACCGGCCGGGCCACGACGTGCGCTACTCGCTGTCCTCGCAGAAGGTGCGCGCGCTCGGCTGGGAGCCACGGGTGCGCTTCGAGGATGGGCTCGCCGAGACGGTCGCGTGGTACCGGGAGAACGACTGGTGGTGGGAGCCGATCCGCTCCGGGGAGTACCGCGCCTACTATGAGCGCCAGTACGGGCGCGCGCTGGGCTAGCGTCGCCTGTCAGACGCCCCTCCGGCCGTCCCTACTGGACGGCCGAGATCTTCCAGTCGCCGCCTTCCTTGACGAGCGTGAGCGTGTCCGGCTGACTTTTGCCTTCGCGGATGCTCTTCACGTGGGCTGTGGCGGTCGTGCCGTTCAGCTGCACCGACTCGACCGTCACTTCGAAGCTGTCGATCTCTTTCAGCTGTGTTTCAAGCGCCTTCCGGCAGCCGCCGTTGGCGGTGTTCAGCTTGTCGACGACGCTCTTGGCAAGGTCTTCGGAGCAGACCTTCTTCTGTTCGAGCGCCGTCGCGTGGGTCTGCAGGTCGGCGACCGCCTGGGCGACCGCGTGCTGTTCGCCTTTGAAGTTGCTGGTGGAGGTCGTGGTGCCGCACGCGGCCAGCCCGAGGGCCAGCACGGGCAGGCACAGGGCGGTGAGCAGGCGGGCCGTCATGAGCCCGCAAGGCTATGCGATCAGCCCGTCTCGTCGTCGCGCCGATACCCCAGCCGCGCGGAGATGCGATCGGCGGTGGAGATGAGGTGGGGACCGAGCGCGTCGACGAGCTCCTCCAATGAGATCATCGAGGTGTGGGCGGCCATGTTGACGGCGGCGACGACCTCGCGAGCCTCGTTGCGGACGGGGGCGGCGATCGAATGAAGCTCGGCGGCGAGCTCCTGGTCGTTGACCGCAAACCCCGCCTCGCGGATCTCCTCGAGCTCCTCACGCAGCCCTTTCTTGCTGGTGATCGTGTTGGGGCCGCGCTTGGTGAGCTTCATCTCGGCGATCAGCTCACGCTGCTCGGAGTCGGGCAGGTAGGCCAGCAGCAGCTTGCCCATGGCCGTGCAGTAGGCGGGCAGGCGCGAGCCGGGGTGAAGGCCCATGTCGATCTTGGCCTGGTTGCGCCGGAAGCTGCGGGCGCGATCGACGTAGAGGATCTCGATGCCGTCGAGCACGGCGAGGCTGACGGTGTAGCTCGTGCGCTGGCGCAGCTCCTCCAGGTACTGGTGGGAGTGCTCGCGCAGGCCGGTGGCGTTCAGCGCGGACATGCCGAGGTCGGTGACCCGCAGGCCGAGTCGGTACTTACGGGAGGCGCCCTGCTCGAGGTAGCCGAGGGCGACCAGAGTGATCACGTAACGGTGGGTGGTGGAGCGGCTCATGCCGAGCTCGTCGGCGATGTCCGCGATGCCGAGCACCGGCCGCTTCGGGGTGAAGCAGCCGAGGATCGCGAGGCCGCGCTCCAGGGACTGGGAATAGCGCGGTTCGCGCAGGCTGGGGATCGACCAGGCGGGCTCCTTTGCCTGGTCTGAGTTCTTGGGACCGTTCGCGCTCGTTCTTGGCATTGGGATGGGTTCCTCTTCGTGGTAGCCGAAGGCCCCCAGGAAGCAGAGGCCCTTTGTCAAGGCAGCGACCCCACCCGCAGCCAGCGAAGCGCGGAATTATAAACACCGTGTCCTCAGACGGATCGGGAAGAAACATGCAGGGTTGTCTCTTTTCGGATAAGTGGATTGCGACGCGTCGCTATCGGTGGGGCGACCGGGTGGCATCCCGGCTGGTCCGGTCCGTTTGTGCGGTCGCGACGGTTGTGGCGCTCGCGATCGTCGGCGCCGGATGCGGGTCAACGGGGGTGGACGAAGCCGCGATTCCCCCGGGCGCTCCGATCACGATCGGCTATCTGGCGTCACTCACGGGCTACTGCGACACATACGCCAAGCAGTACGTCGAAGGCGCGCAGCTGGCGGTACGCCTGATCAACGAAGAAGGGGGGGTGCTCGGGCATCCGCTGCGGTTGGAGGTCCGTGACGATCGGGGGAACGCGGCGGTCGGGGTGAGCCAGGCTCGCAGCCTGCTGGCGAGCGGCAATGTGAAATTCCTGGCCGGTACGTGCAGTGACGCGGTGGCGAAGAGCGTCGCAGAAGAGGTCGCCAACCCCGACCATGTGATCTACGTGGTGGGGGCCGCGGACCCGTCGATCTTCCGGGCGGGGCCGAGAGGCTACGTCTTCGGCACGATCCCCACAACCAATCTCGAGGGTCGCTTTGCCGCGTCGTATGTCCGGACCCACCTGCGGTGGAAACGGATCGCCGTCGTGGCGGAGGACTACACCTATGGCTATCAGGTGACGGCGGCGTTCGACAAGGCGATGAGAGGAAGTGGCCAGGCGATCGTCAGCCAGGATTTTGTGCCGAGTGGGGGGACGGACGATCGGGCTTTGCTCCGACGCCTGATTGGCGAGCATCCTGACGTCATATATTCGACGCTCATAACCGGAGATGCCATCACATTCGTCAAGCAGGCACTGCATTCCAGGCTGGCAGGCCGAACTCCCTTCTACGGGGTTATGGACCCCGGCACGTTCGAGGCGCCCACCAAGTCGACGCCGGGTGTCGATGGGTACACCTATTACCCATCGGCGGCGATCTACCACACCCCATTCGCGGCGGCCATTCGCTCACTGGCGAGCGTCGTCGCAAACGGGGGCGCTGCCGGCGATGCCTTGAACCAAATCGTTATCATCTCGCAAGGCATCGCGAAGGCAAAGTCCACGGATCCGGCTGAGGTGCGCAGAGCGCTCGGCGGAGCCCGCATATCTACCGCGCAAGGCCAACTCGCTATAGGTCCGTGTGATCATCTGCTCGCGGTGCCGATCACGGAGGGCACCATGGAACAGGGAGTCGGACATTGGCGTGACTCTCTGCCGCCGAAGCTCGCGAGTGCGCGACATTACGTCGGCTGCTGACGCGCCTACGGACGCCCCGGCTCGACGGCTCTCGTCCGGTGGAATGTCCGTAGACAACCATCGGCGGATGGCGGGCCCGCAAACTAATCCTAGTCGGGTGGTGCCGCGCGACCGCGCGGCACCACCATTCTGCAGTATCTGAAGACGCTGTAAAGCTAGCCTAGCGTATCTATTCAGCCACCCCCACGTCGTGTAATGTGACAAAGCCTTTCCCCATTACGACCGTTTTGCCTTTTAGCGTTGCGTTTTCGCCACCGAACGTTAGATGGCTAGTTGCGGCTGTAAATTCAATTTCCGAGGTACCGTTTCGGACGATTCCGTTATCGGTACCTTTCACGGGATAGGCTTTATTGAGGCCGGCATTTATGCAATTTTCGAGAGTAATTTCAGTAAAGTTCACGCCTACGGGCGAGAATTTGACTTGCGCCGCTCCTCCGACCAGTTCGAGCACGTCTACGGCTTCGGCGATGATTGGTTCTTTGACTTTGCATCCACCTCCCGCAGGTTCGTTTACGGTGCATGTTTTGAATTCTATCCTCTCTTCGCTTGTGCCCGCTCCGCCGCCATTGGGATTGAGTATTGTGCCACTGTCAGACTCTACGTTGCATGTGATCTTGATCGGAGTAGGACCGGGCGCAACAGATTTAAGAACAAATGCTTCGGTTCCGCTAGATTCGACTTCCATTGGCACACCTTCTTGCGATTTTACGCGTTCCCACGTATTACCGCCGCCAGATGTATTGCTCTGACAGTTGGCTAACGACGAAAACCCTCCAGGACCTTCTAAACATAAATAGTAGTGAAGAGCTGCCGACGCCGAGGCCGACATCACCATCGCAACGACGAAAGCCGTAAGTATACTTGCAAATAGTACCCTAGTATGGTTCATTGAGAGTTCCTTGCGTTTTGTGTATGATTGATCAACGGCCTCGCAGACAAGACGAGGCTGCCAGACTCGGCGCCTTACCGATGACGCTGTTGATGATTGGCTGAAAGTGCAGCGCCCAAGCAACGGCACTCAGTCGGTAAGTAGTGTTTCATATAGGCCGCCGTCTACCACAAGGGACATATGGGCCAAGAGCAGAAACGCTTCAGGGGGAGATCGCGACGGGCGCGCCAACTCAGCTTTTCGCAACACGGTTTTCAGCGCTGTGCTGGGAATAGTCAAACGCTGTCGTTTGCGTCTGAGGATACCGGCGGGCGTGAGTCAGACGCGCCGATCCATTTCTGACGCCGACTTTTGTCTCAGTCGTAGCTCGGCACGGACGAACCGTATCGTCGTCGATGTGGTCGGTCGTAGGGTGGCGACTCATCCGGCGAAATATCGGCACCTGAGTGCCGATCCAGGGCGATAGCCTGCACAGCGGGTCCGGAAGTCTCGCCGACGGTCCTGGCAAATGTGGAACAGGTTCTGCGCTCCCGGCGTCTCTGCTTACCCGATATCCGTCATGACAGCATCGCCACCGGCACGACGGTTCTGGGTACGACACACCTTCAACCAGCGTACCGACCACCCAAGGCGGCAGCCGAGTAAGAAACAGGGGCTGTAATGACGCCTACCGTGGACTAGACTACGCCCAAAATCACAACAGACCGTGTGACAGATCGGAGTCCGTTCTCAGCGAACGGGTACGAGCGTCACTAGAAAATCTAGGTCCCGCTTGGACTCATGGGGATGCACCCGGGCCGAGCATTCAGGAGAGGGGTCCGGAATGACAAGCAGATACCTCAATGAGATATCGCATGATCGTCGCATGGCCCGCAAGCGACCGGACAGCTGGCGAGCCGCTGCGATCACGGCTATCGTCGCGATCGGCGTATTGGCAGGTAGCTGCCCCTCTGCTCACGCCAACTACGAATTGGTTGGCAGGTTCGGAGAAGCCGGCGTTTCAGCCCTGGGAGGAGAAGGAGTAGCCGGCATAGCCGTGAGTAATGCGACGGGCGACGTGTACGTCCCCGACGCCCGCGGTCATCGCGTCGAGCGATTCAGTCGAGACGGGGTCTTCCTCGAGGCTTGGGGTTGGGGGGTCGCAAATGGTGCGCCCGAATTCCAAACGTGCACAACCACATGTCAACCGGAA
This sequence comes from uncultured Solirubrobacterales bacterium, assembly GCA_963696615.1. Classification (GTDB taxonomy): domain Bacteria; phylum Actinomycetota; class Thermoleophilia; order Solirubrobacterales; family Solirubrobacteraceae; genus Palsa-744. Next base: position 257,761 of record CAVOKU010000001.1, read on the forward strand.
GGGATCGAAGGCGATGGCGCTGGCCAGTTTCTGCTACCTCAAGGAGCGGCTGTCGATCAAAACACAGGAGACGTCTATATCTTGGACTCGAATCGCATCGCAGGAGTAATCCAGGAGTTCACGAGCGACGGTACATTCATTGGAGCCTTTGGCGAAATAGGTCCGGGTGAAGCACAAATTGGCGAAGTGGCGCGAGAAAGAAATGGCATCGCGGTGGGCGCAGGGGGCGAAGTCTACATAAGTGATCAGAGTGCAGCCCACGGCCCGCGCCTTATGAAGTTTGACGGAGCAGGTAAGTATCAGACAGGACAAGACATAGGAGTCGGCCAACTCGCTTTCCCGACCGCGATCAGTGTCGCCGCTGACGGAATCGTGGCCATAGATAGAGAGTGCGTCGTCGATAAGTTCGATATGAGTGGCACCCTACAATGGCAGTCGCCCGAATCCTGTACCAAAGAGTCGCTCACAACCGATCCGACCACGGACAATTCGTTTATCTATACACATATCGGCAATCAGTATGACGTACTTGATTCAGCAGGTACAGACGTCGGCCAGTTCGCCGGAGCTCCAGAAGAGGAATTTACGTTCGGCTTGGCGTTCGATCCGAGCGCGACCTGGTCTACCGGACGTCCTGCAGGCGTGCTTTATGCGATCAACTTCAGCGAACTGACCGAACATGGCGAAGGCCTGATCTTCGCGCAAGCCCCGATCACGCCTCCGTCGATAGAAAGCACGTCAGTGCGCTATGTCGGGACCCACAGTGCAGAAATGACCGCCACGATTAACGCCCACGGCTCCAAGACACACTACTACTTTGAAGTCGGCACCGATGGACCGTGCTCCGTGGCGAAGTGCACTCGGACGCCGGCCGTCGAAGGCGACGCGGGCCAGTCGCAGGCAGGGGTTACGGCAAGTGTTGGGCTTTCGACGCTCGCGCCCGCCACTACTTACCACTACCGTGTCGTAGCAACTAACGCAGGCGGCCAGACGGTAGGCGCTGACGCGGCATTCTCCACCTTCGCGACGGCTACCACCGGGCTTCCTGATGAACGGGCCTACGAGCTTGTGTCACCGCGCGACAAGCACGGAGGCCAAGTGTTTCCCCCAGAACCGAATGGGGGAAGTTGTATCACCGGCGAATGCAAGCCAGGCATAAACGAGGCTCCTGCGCCAATGCAGAGTACGCCAGAAGGTGACGTAATCGCTTATGAGGGCTCGCCATTTTCTCCGAATCTAGGCCCAAGTGGAGAAAACGAGTACATATCGAGCCGCACAAGCGATGGTTGGAGGACTACCGATCTCAGCCCCTTTACGGAGCTGTCCGGCGGCGGCCAGGGGTTCAAGGCGCTGTCCGCTGATCTTTCCCGCGGCATACTCTTCGATCTCGAACCGACCCTCGCTCCAGCCGCCCCAGAAGGTTATGCCAATCTGTACTCCGACGATACAGAAAGAAATAGCTTCACGCCTATAATCACAACTAGGCCTCCTAACCGTCCTGGAGGGCGGTCGGCGACGAGCTTTGCTCCGAAATTGGCCGGGGCGTCGGGCGATTTCAGCGACGTCGTTTTCGAAGCGAATGACGCACTAACAAGCGGCGCAATCGATGGAGGCGCAAGCTCAGATAATCTCTATGTCTGGGACGGCAACGGGCTGTCGCTGGCCAATATTCTTCCTAGCGGTTCTCCGGACGGTCCAGATGTCGCTATCGGCTCTGGCACGGAGCTCACGAGCTCGACAGGAGGCCAAGACTACAGCCACGCGATCTCGCAGGACGGCTCGCGAATCTTCTGGACCGATCTCGCGACCGGCCAGGTGTATCTCCGAGAAGACACGTCGCGCACGGTGGCAGTCCCGGACGCCGGGCGGTTCCTTACGGCAGGCGTCGACGGCCGGCAAGTATTGCTCAGCGATGGACGCCTGTACGACCTGGAAACGCACCAGCTTACGGATCTTACAAACGGCGCGGGCGGATTCGCGGGCATCCTGGGCGCAAACAGTGACTTGACGAAAGTCTTCTTTGTCGATTCGGAAGCACTGGGAGGAGCAGGCGTCGCCGGTGGCAACAATCTGTATCTGTGGCGGCCCGGCGATCTGACATATATCGCCACGCTTTCGGGCGAAGATCGCGCGACCTGGTTTTTATCGGCAAGCCATAGCGCGAGCGACTGGGCGGCGTCACCAGCACACAGAACCGCTCAAGTGACCTCTGATGGCAGGTACCTCGCATTTATGTCGACGGCACAACTGACGAAGTACGACAACCACGATGCCACAACAGGAAATGCCGACTTCGAGGTCTACGAGTATGATGCAGAAACGAATCGTCTGACGTGCGCCTCGTGTGACCCGACCGGCGCCCGCCCGCTCGGGCCGTCTAATTTGAGCCTTATCAAACCAGGCGCAGAAGCGGAACTACCTCAGCCGCAAAATCTCGCTAGTGACGGGAGGATCTTCTTCGACAGCGAGGACACGCTGAGCGCCAACGACACCAATGGCCGCACACAGGACGTATACGAGTTTGAGCCTACTGGTGTGGGAACATGTGCAAGCGACAACGGCTGCGTCTATATCATCTCAAGTGGCAACGACGCATCTGACTCGAACTTTGTCGCAGCAAGTGGCGATGGCAGTGACGTCTTCTTCGCAACGCGGCAGCAACTATCTGATGAAGACAATGATGAACTCTTGGACCTGTATGATGCAAGAGTCCACGGGGGGTTTGCGCCGGGCACGGTACCGTTCTCCTGCACCGGAGAAGAATGCAGGGGATCAGGCCCGAGTGCACCAATACTCGAAAGTCCTGCGAGTGCGACCCTCGGGAATAGCGGGAATTTGACTCAGGGAAGCACGAGGCCGAATTCTCCACCGCCAGGCGCTCGAAAGCTGCTAACGAGGGCCCAAAAGCTCAAGATAGCGTTGCGAACATGTCGAAGGAAACGATCACATAGAAAGCGGGCCTCGTGCGAACGACTGGCAAGGAAAAGATACGGTTCGAGCTTCAAAGCACGCACAAGATCGACGTCGGGCTTGAAATATCGACAAAGACCGGAGGCGGCTCGAAGGACTGTCGGGAGGGCACGCTGATGTCGGCGACGGAGGCCGCCCTGCTGTCGCGGCCGGCCACGATACAGGCCCAATCAGGGGCATCGAAAGACAGAATCCGGCCCCCGTGTCCTACCTGCGCTGTGGCAACTCCGACCGCGGGCCATCATAAACGCCGCGAGGTGACACAGGTCCCAGGAATCGTGGCTCTGGTGGCGTGCGTAATCGTCGCCGTCGCAGGACTAGCGCTCATTGCGAGTCCAGCCCACGCGAACTTTGGCATCGTACCCGGCAGCGTCGAAACGGTCGCCGAAAATGGGGACGGCTCCCGCGACTTTCAAGCTGCCTCTCACCCGTTCCTATACAGAGTATCGTTTGCGATGAACAAAAACGCCAAAGACGAAGTGACGGGGCAGCTAAGAGACGTGAAGGTGGATCTTCCGCCAGGCGTGATAGGCGATCCGCTAGCAACACCGAGATGCTCTCAGGCTCAGTTCGAAGGCCAGTTTCCGCGATGCCCCGGCAACACGCAAATTGGGACTGAGCACACCCAGGTCGAAGGGCTCTCCATATCGGGTCCCGTATACAACCTGCAGCCGCCGCCTGGGGTGCCAGCCGAGCTAGCATTTGGCGCTGTAGGCTTTAATGCACTTGAGCAAGGGTCAGTTCTGACCGGGGAAAAGTATAACCTGTCCGTGACTGCCAACGATATCCCCAAACCGGGGCCAATCGTGTCAGTGTCGGAGACTATCTGGGGGGTCCCGGCTGATCCGGCCCACGATCCAGAACGAACGTGCTTTGACACAGAGGGAAACACGATTCACGGCTGCAAAAGCGACGCCGGGCTGAAGCCGTTTATGACCCTGCCGACCTCGTGTCAGGGTCCCTTGATAACGACGATCAAGGTCGACTCTGAAGAAGAGCCGGGGCTGTACGAGAGCGAAGACGGAACAATGCGGGACAGTAGCGGAGAGCCCTCGGGGCTCTTCGGATGTGAACGGGTGCCGTTTTCTCCGAGATTGTCTGTGACACCGGATTCAACAGAAACGGAAGCGCCTTCTGGCTTGTCTGTGGATTTGGAAATGCCCCAACCGCAGAATGCAGCTGGCCTCGCGGAGGCCAATCTGAAGGAAGTGACAGTTACGCTGCCGGCCGGTATGACAGTCTCTCCGGCGGCAGCCACCGGTCTTGGAGCATGCAGCCTAGCTCAGCTAGGTTTGGACAATGGCGACCCGGCGACCTGTCCAGAATCGTCAAAGATCGGGTCGGTGGTAATTACGACGCCATTGCTCGAAACGCCATTGGAAGGCTCGGTATTCCTGGCGGAGCAGGGCGACCTTCCGGGCAACGGAACGAACCCGTTCGGATCGCTGCTCGCCTTGTACGTGGTGGCCGAAGGCAGAGGCGTCGTCATAAAGATTCCCGGCGAAATATCGCTCGATACGAATACTGGACAGCTTACGGCCCGATTTGGGAGAGATCCGGTTACGAGCATCGCGACCGGGGAAGAACAGTTTCTACCGCAGCTGCCATTCAGCGACCTCAAGATGGAGTTTGCCGGTGGTCCTCGTGCGCCGCTAATCACTCCAGCGACCTGTGGTATGTATGGCGTCCAAGCAGAGTTGACGCCGTGGAGTGGCGGCCCTGACGTAAGCCGCACGAGCATGTTCACCATCAACCAAGGGTGCAACCCAGACGGTTTTGCACCTTCGTTTACGGCGGGTACAAGTCTGAACCGGGCAGGAACATTTAGCCCCTTCACGCTGACGTTCGCGCGGCAGGATCGCGAACAACGTCTGAGCGACGTCGACGTAGAGACTCCCAAGGGCCTCTTGGGTGTGCTAAGAAATGTCGCCCAATGCGGAGAAGCCCAGGCAGCGGACGGAACATGTGAACCTGCAAGTCTGGTCGGAGAAGCAAGTGTGGCCGTGGGTCCGGGACCTGAGCCTTACTGGACTCGAAATGGTAAGGTCTTTCTGACGGGGCCCTATCGTGGTGCGCCATTCGGGCTGTCCATCATGGTGCCCGCAGTCGCAGGCCCGTTCAACCTCGGTAGCGAAGGAAAGCCTGTGGTCGTTCGTACACGGCTGAGTGTAGATCCTAATACAGCGCAGATCGTTGCCAGCTCCGACCCTCTGCCTACTATGCTCAAGGGAGTGCCACTGGATATTAGAACGGTCAACGTGACCCTCAATCGGCAAGACTTTATAGTTAACCCGACGAGCTGCGCGCCGATGAGTGTGAGTGGTGTGCTTTCGTCGGTGACGGGCGCGGATGTGAGCATATCTACGCCCTTTCAGGCCACTAACTGCGCCAACCTGCCGTTTCGGCCTACCCTAAAGGCGTCTACAGCGGGTAAGACCAGCAAAGCGCTTGGAGCAGCTCTTAACGTGCAGATTGGACAGAAGCACGGCGAAGCTGATATAGGCAAGGTCGACGTCGCGCTCCCAGCGGCTCTACCCGCACGCCTTACCACGTTGCAAAAGGCATGCGCTGACCGGCAGTTCGCGGTGAATCCGGCGGGATGTCCGGAAGGTGCCGATATCGGGGTAGCCACTGTAGAAACTCCCATTTTGACCAGCAAACTGCGCGGCCCGGCGTATCTCGTATCCCATGGGGGTGCGGCGTTTCCAGATGTCGTTGTGGTGCTTCAGGGCGAAGGCATCACAATTGAGCTCACGGGAAGTACCGATATCAAAAGAGGCATCACGCGTTCGCGATTCGATACATTGCCGGATGCGCCGATCTCGTCATTTAGTCTCAGTCTTCCTCAGGGTGGACACTCTGTGCTTGCCGCAAACGCCAACCTGTGCGCGCCCGTAAAGGTCATAACAAAGCGCGAACGTGTTGCCAGATATCGACATGGACGAAAGCGTCTCGTCACGAGATCGGTAAGGCGGCGCGTCCCGCGCCGCTCGTAATGCCAGCCACGATAACGGGCCAAAACGGTGCCGTCCTTACGCAGGCAACCAAGATAACAGTATACGGCTGTTCCCATAAGGGCCAACGACCAAGCGGCAGGGTCAAGAAGACAGGGAAAATGGTGACGCGCGAGCGTAAGAAGTAGATTCGCCTAGGTTGCCGGATTGAAGGTACGGCTCGTAGTGGGACGGAGACGTGCGTTCCGGCGGGCAGCCAACGAAGTGTTATCAGCATTTGGATAGTCGGAAACAGAGCTTGCGGTACGCGGTCGCCAATGTCTAGTCTGTGTTGTTTCACACTGGCACAGACGAGGAAGGAAGGCCGTGACATGAAGATAGCTATACGCAGGCCGCGAACGTCGGCGAGTCTGGTGCTCGCCGTTGCGATGACGGCGCTCGCAATGATGGTTGCCGCATCATCGGCGTTTGCGACAACTCATCATCCGAAAGGCGATTTTGCGGAGTTCGCCGACTGCCCGCTGAGTAGCTCGGAAGTGCAGAGCTGCATCTTTGCGGAAACGAAAGGTGGCGAATTCACGGTAGGAAAGAAGACGGTACCTATCGTTAGTCCTGTAATTCTGCAGGGCGGCGCTTCTCTACACGAAAACGAAAAAGAAGAAGAGATAGCGGAATTTCTAGGCGCCGAAGACGGCAATACGCTTTCGAAAACGCCAGAGCCGGTACCCGGCGGATTGCTCGGAATCGTGGCTCCGTCGTATCTGCCAAAATTCCTCCAGGAAATTTTCAATAACTTCATCAACGAAGGAATCACTGGTGTGACGGCGACAAACGAACTGGCCGCGCCAGCAAGTCATATCGTACTCAACACGTCTAATCTGCTGTTCGAAAGTGGTGTGGCGCTTCAGCTGCCTTTGAAGATTAAGCTGAGCAACTTGTTCCTGGGTAGCAATTGCTATGTGGGTTCGAACGAAAAACCGATTGTGATACCGTTTACAACAGGAGCTACAGAACCACCGTCGCCCAACAAATCGATCAAAGGTGGTGCGGGGACAATTGAATTCAAAGACGAATTTAGTCTCGCGATCATTTCCGGCGGGCGGCTTGTGAACAACTCGTTTGCCGCTCCAGAAGCGGCTGGTTGTGGAGGGATCTTCTCGTTCCTCATAGATCCCGCTGTAGATGCCGAGCTTGGGTTGCCGTCGGCGGCAGGTCATAACACGGCGATTCTCGAAGGGTCGCTGGCCTCGGCCAACGCGAGTGCCGTGAGAGCGAGCGAATAGTCTCGTCGACAGACCGCGTGGTAGCGGCTTAGGAGTGGCCCACCGCTTTGGGCGGTGGGCCACTCTTGTGTGGAGAGACGATGGAGGCAAGCCGGCATGCGCAGGGGCGCTTGGCTGACTGGGATGGACAAGAAAGTGTCAGCTCGCGGGCGTGGCCGGTAGGGTCGAGCATTGCTCAGGTCCGACGTGACGGTGGCGCTAAGTCGGCAGACGCGGAAGCGCGAGCACGTGCGGGGATAGACGTGATGGTCAGAAAGAACGGAGCGCTATGCCACGGCGAGGAAGAGTCAGCGCAATGGAGCCAACCCTACGCCGGCGGCCCCGTGCAGTTGAGTCAGGTCTTTGCGGAGTCACGCACGAAAAGCCACGGAGCGCGCCGACCGATCACGGCGCCACGGAAGCGCTTCTGTGAGCCGTACACGACCCAAGTCGTGTCCACAGCGCCATAGCGCTCACATACCCCTAGCGCGTCAGGATATTCGGCGGCATAGTGCAGATGGGTGAGTCCGGCGTCGTATCTGGCTGCCAGGAGATGACGTGCGACCACTGGCTTGGAAGGCTCGTCAACGATCGTCTCCCAATGGCTCAGGTCGGTGTAGCCGCGCGTGGCCGATACGATGCCCAGGCTGCGGGGTTCGGCGACATCGGTTCGGACGAGCAGTGCCAGGTCCTTCGTCGGGTAGATGAAGGTATCGATGACGAACACGTCCCGGTAGAAACGCTCGGTCACAAGATGCACTTCCAGATGTGCGCTGCATTGCACCAGAAACGTGTCGTCGCCGTCGCGCACACGCTCGATCGCCTCCACCAGGTCTTCGACCAGCACGATCTCAAACGAGGAGATGCCCTGGAACTCCAGGTAGTGCAGAAGCGCGTTCTCGTGACAGGTCCCCGCCGGGCCGAGCGTGATGAACGTGGGGCCGCTCAAGACGCTTCCTTTCGCTCTGCCTTGGAGGGCGTTTCACCGGGGGGCGAAGGCGCCGTGATCAGCTCGTCCTCCATCTTGCAGGTCGCCTCGATCAGCAACTCGAACAGCGCTGATAGAAACGCGACGGGCAGTTCAGCCTCAGCGCCTCGCGCGAGGTAGAGTGCTCGCACCTGTGCGATGCGATCGGGCTGCATCATCGGGACCTGGTGCTCGCGCTTGTAGTTTGCGATCTGCCGGCAGACCGCAAAGCGCTGGCCCAGCGTCCGCGTGATCTCCTCGTCGAGCTCGTCCAGCCGCCGGCGGAAGGGGTCGAGGCCGTTCATGGGTTTCTCTCGGTGGTCGCCACCGGAGGGACGGCGAGCACGTGCGGCATCGAGCGGCTATGTGCCCTCCCGAGCATGCCACCCGCGAAGGCCTGGCCGCACGCCGCCAGGCTGTCGACCGCATATCCGCCCTCCTGGATCACGCACGCCGGCAGCTGCGAGCGGGCAACCAGGCGACCGATGTGGGTGAAGACCTCGGGCCCGAAGTCCCAACAACCATGCGGATCGCCCTGGACCGTGTCATAGCCGATCGAGAGCACCAGCGCGTCGTGGACTTGGCCAACTGCTCAATCGAGCTGGCCAACTCTCGAAGGTAGGTCTCGGCGTCAGGGGCCCGCGCAAACTGGACCACCCGTTCGCGTCGACCAGCTGGCGGCGCCGTGGACGATGGAAGGTTGGTGACGGGCCATGCATGCAGCGAGTGCAGTCCGACTTGGGGCATGCCTGCCACGATCGCTGCGGTGCCGTTCGGGTAGTGCAGATCCAGGTCGAGGATCCCGATCCGGCCCACCCTGTCGTTACACAGCGTCTGGGCAGCCACCGCGGCGGTGTTCAGATAGCAATATCCGGCGAGCCAGCCGGGGCCGGCGTGGTGTCCGGGAGGTCGGCACAGCGCGTAGGTGAAGCGGGCACCCTCCAGCAGTCGCCGTGCCGCGGCCACCGCTGTTCGCACGCCCTCGTGCGCGGTTGCCACAACCTCCTCCAGCACAGGCGTGTCCGGCGCGAGGCCCGGCGGCGCCAGCTCAGGCATCAGCACGGGCTCGTCGGTGCACACGCCCCGGAGTGCGTCGAGATAGTCCTGGTCGTGCAGCTGGCCCAGCGTGCGCTCGACCTCCTCATCGTCCACGTCTGTCGCGCACCGGCGCACGTCGGGGTGGCTCATCAACCCTCTACGCAGCTCGGTCAGCCTCCGGCCGTTCTCCCGGCCCACAACTAGCTCGCCGCCTTCCAGAATCCACGGCACGCCCTTCTCGGCTGCCGGACGCTGCTCGATCAGCACCAGCTCGCTCATTCGAGCACCCGCCGCATCCGTGGACCCAGCGACTCGAAGCCGGCTGCCCGGTAGAAGGCCTCCGTCGCGGCGATTCCGCCGAACGTCTCCTTTGGCAGCCCAACCTCGACTCGCAAAGCACCCCGCGCGAGGGCCAGCGCGAACAACGCTCTCAGCAGCTTTCGGCCGATCGCCTGGCCACGGTGGGCTGGATGCACCCACAGATCCTGGATCAGCACATAGCGGCCGGGCACGTGGATCGCACTCTGCCAACTCGCACCGAGCACGCCGACGATCGTCCCCCGGTCCTCGGCCACCAGCAGCGCCACCGCCCGCTCGTCTTCGAGCAGTACCCGCGTCGCATCTTCCAGGGTCGCCGCGGGCGGCGGTTCTGCGCCCAGCTCACGCAACAGCTCGGCGACGGCTGTGGCGACTGCTGTGAGGTCTGCGCGTCTTGCCGGGCGCACGCCAACGGACCCTCCTGGCCTCCCATCGGGCGCACTAGGCGCTGCGGGCTCGGTGGGTGCAGAGGGCCCAATTTCCACGCTCACGCCACCCATGCCATACCGTGCTCGCGAGTCCGCGTCGCGGGCGGCTCGAGCTCGACCGTCCACGCCTCCGGACCATCACGGCCGGTCACCGCCTGCGCGATCGCCGCCATCGGCGCGCGGGCCTTCAGCAGCAGCTCCTCGAACTCCTCCTCGGGGTCGGACTGCATCACGATCGCCCCGCCCGCGCCGATCGTGGTCGCGCCCGGGCGCAGGACGATCGTGCGGATCACGATGGTCAGATCGACGGCCCCGTCGAGCCCGAAGTAGCCGAGCGCGCCCGAGTAGACGCCGCGGGCCTCCCGCTCGATGTCGTCGATGATCTCCATCGTGCGCAGCTTCGGCGCGCCCGTCATCGAGCCGCCGGGGAAGCAGGCGCGCACGCAGTCGACCGCCGAGCGCGCCTGCGTCGAGCTCCCGTGACGGTCGAGACGAGCTGGTGCACCGTCGCGTAGGGCTCGACCACCATCAAGTCCGGCACACGCACGCAACCCAGGTCGCAGACCCGCCCGAGGTCGTTGCGCAGCAGATCGACGATCATCAGGTGCTCGGCGAAGGTCTTCTCGTCCCTGCAGCTCGGCCCGCAGCGCCTCGTCCCGGATCGGGTCCGCCGAGCGCGGCACCGTGCCCTTGATCGGCCGGGCCTGCACGCGGCGCGTCGCGATCGACCGACAGGAAGCGCTCGGGCGAGGAGCTCAGCACCGCAGTGTCGCCGAGCTTCAGATAGGCGGCGAACGGAGCCGGGTTGAGCGGCGCAGCAGCCGGTAGAGCTCGAACGGTCGGGCGACGCCTCGGTCGAGATCTGGTCGGTCAGGCAGACCTCATAGGACTCCCCCGCCGCGAGCGCCGCCTGGCAGCGCGCGATGTCGGCGAGGTACTGCTCGCGTCCGCGTCCGCAGCGGAAGGTCACCGGTCCACCAGGTGTACGAGCGCTCGCAGCCTCTTCTGCTGTCTGCGCCGAATCGTGGTCGGGGCAGCTAGGGCATCACGGCGATCGCCTCCGCCTCCTGCAGCCAGCGCTCCGCCTCAGTGTCACCCTCGCGGCCGAGCGCGAGCACGTGGGTGCGCCCCTGGACGTGATCGACGGCGACGACCCGGTTGGCGAGCATCATCACCGCATCCGGCAGATCCGAGCGGTGGACGTTCGACGACCCGCAGTCCGCCTTGCACTCGTAGCCGAGATATCCGACGAAGCCGCCGAGCAGGCCGCGGGTGGGCGACGGTCCCTGGCGGCGGGTCGATCGTCGAACGCGTGCCGAGCAGCTCGCGGTCGAGCACGTCGAAGATCGATCCCGCCTCGGACATGCGCTCCTGCCCGCGATGCACCGTCACCGTCCCGCGTGCACGTCGTACTCGAGCACGCATCGCTCGGCGCCGGCGCTGGTGCCGAGGAACGAGCACTGCGCCAGGCCGCGTAGGCGCGTCGGCGCTGTCCAGCCAGAAGGCGTGCTCGGCTGCCCGAACAGACGCTCGAACAGCGGCTGCGTCGAGGCCTCTCCCGCGAGCGTGCGCACGTTCAGCTGCCAGCGGCGAGCGGCTCGGCGCCAGTCGCCGCTGGCCGCCGAGCCGCCCGCCGGGGCGCGCGACGGCACGGGCATGGCCCCTGAGCGCCGCGCGCGGGCCGGTGGGCGCGCGCGAGTGGGTAGAAGTTCTCGACCAGCCTCCGGCCGTGCTCGGTGGCGATCGACTCTGGATGGAACTGCACCCCCCACAGGGGACGGCGGCGATGTTCGATTCCCATCACGACGCCCTCCTCGGTCCACGCCGTCACCCGCCCGTCGGGGCCGAGCGGCCCGGTCACCGCGAGCGAGTGGTAGCGCACGACCGAGAAGTCCTGCGGGATTCCCTCGAACAGGCCGCTGTCCCGATGATGCACCCGGCTCAGGCGCCCGTGCATCACCTCGGCGCGCTGCCACCATCCCGTCGAGCACCCGCCCGAGCCCCTGATGGCCGAGGCAGATGCCGAGCACCGGGATCTCGCTGCAGCGCAGGATGTCCGAGCACACCCCGAAGTCGTGCCAGCGCTCGGGACGCCCGGGACCGGGCGAGAGCACGATCGCATCGAAGTCCCAGCGCGACAGCGCCCGCCAGGAGACCATGTCGTTGTGGACCACGATCGGCTCCTCCCCGCTGACTGCGGCGAGCAGGTGAAACACGTTGTAGGTGTAGGAGTCGTAGTTGTCCACCAGCAGCGTGCTCATGAGGCGCCTCCAGGCCCAGCCCCCGTGCGCTGCGGTCGAGCAGCGTCTGCACGACCCGCTCGACGTGCTCGCTGCGCTCGCGCTCCAGGTACCAGCGTGCTAGATGCCTCAGGTAGTGCGCCAGCGGGCGCACGTCGTAGCGCTGCACCGCGAGCCGCAGATAGCGCCGGTAGAGCTCGGACTGCACGACCGCGAAGCGATAGTCGGGGTCCTCCGCGGGCCGCCCCCGCCGAGGGCGCCACCCCCCCGTGGTGCCTGCGCGCGCACGAGGTCCCAACCGAGGCTCTCACGCTCACTCAGCAGCTGCGAGGGCTCGAAGTCGATCCGGGGCGCCACCGGATGGGGCAGGAAGTACCCGAGCGCACCTGCGCAGCGATCCGTTCGGGGGCGGGGTGCCTGCGGCGCACCGCGCGCCGGTCGGGGTCGGCGTCGATCTGGGATCGAGCCACTCGGTCGACTCGTCGATCAGCAGCGCCCCCTCGCTCGAGGCCACCGCGCGCTTCTGGCGGGCCACCATCCCGTTGAAGATGTCGTGCGTCGGGTGCATGTCACCGTTGCCCGAGGGCATCAGCTCGTCCATCAGCTTGCGCCGCAGGTGACGTGTGAGACCCACTCGGTGCCGCACACCTGCATCGAGGTCATACTGCTCGAGCTCGGGCGCCGCCATCCAGTAGGCGAGCGCGCGCATGTGCTGGGTCGGCAGGCCGTCGGCACGCACGAGCGGGAACTCCTCGAAGTCCCGCAGGCCCGTGGCGTAGACGACCACGCCGTCCTCGCGTCGCCTGAGCCTGCCGTCGCGCAGCCCCGACGCGGTCAGCTCGCGCGGCATCGGCGAGGAAGTCCGACTCGAAGAACACCCGGTCGAAGGCCACCCCCAGCCGCGCGAGCGTCTTGCGCTGCCCGGCGATCACCCAGGCGCGCGTCTTGTACCACAGCTCGAGCGCCTCTCGTTCGCCGGACAGCACCCGCTTGAGCAGCTCGTCGGCGGCGTCGTCCTCGCAACGTCAGCTCGCGCGTGAGCGAGTCCTCGGGCTGCTCCCTCTCCGCGCCGTCGAACGAGGCGCTCGGCGGCGACATAGTCGGCGTAGCAGACGCCCACGAAGTGGTCGCTCTTCTCATCGCCGTCCGGCCAGGACTGTGCGTGGCGGCCGCTGCTCATCACGCCCGCCATCGCCTCGCCCATGCTGCGCCCGGCGTCGGAGATCAGGCTGCGTCGCTCGACCTGCGCCGCCCGCCTGGGCGAGCGCCGCGGCCAGGGCGTTGCCGATCGCGAGATTGCGCAGGTGCCCGACGTGCAGCGCCTTGGTCGCGTTGGCGTCCCAGAACTGCACCGAGAAGCGCTCCCCGTGCGCGAGGTCTGACGAGCGTCGCCTCGGCGCTGCCGCCGGCCTCCAGCGCCGCTCCCGTGGTCTCGATCCAGCCGTCGTTCAGGCGCACACGCACGCCCTCGCCGCTGCACGCTCACGTCCTGCACCCAGGGCTCGCGCTCGATCCGCTCGAGCGCCTCGAGCGCATCCGCGTCCTCGCGCCAATGCCGGCGATCGCGGCGTTAGCTTCAGATCGAAGCCCGCGTTGCGGCCGCCGCGGCGCGCGGGCCGCCCACGGCGCGCGCTGCCGTCGGCGTCGGGATTTCCTCGAAGTAGTCAAAGAGGTTCTCGGTCATGAGCAGGTGGGTGGTCGATATCCCATTCCATGCACCAGCCGGGGCTCGAACCCGGATCAGCGGCGTTTAAGGCCGTCCCTTTCACCGATTAAGGCACTGGTGCTCGTCGAGGCGAACGTTCGCCAAGTCACTCACTGGCGAGTCCCGGGAAAGGGCCAGCCAGTCACTCACTTCGAATCGCCTTTCTCTCCGATTGTCTTTCGGATACCATCGGTCGGTATAGGCGATTCAGAGCGAAGCGTCAAGACGCCTGTGCGCAGAGATGCGCTGCCGATAGCCTGAAAATGGCTTGACAGAGCAAGAAGTAGCTATAAAGAAGACTTCATCTCCGACCAAAAGAGAGAAACAGGAGTTTAGAAACTCTCCGAAAGAGAAACAATGACACAGAAATGCGACTGGGAGGAATATTGATTCGCCAATAGTCAGAAGACCGAACGCCAACATGCACAACCGCACGGCGCTTCCTCCCGGGCCGCGCTTGCCCGACGCGCTGCAGGCGGTCGGCTGGGCGCACGCCCGCTTGCGTTCCTCGAGCGCTGCCAAAGTCGCTACGGTGACATTTTCACCCTGCGGGTGCGCCAGGGGGCACGTGGGTGATCCTCGCCGACCCCGAGGACGTCAAGCGCGTCTTCACCGCCGCCCCCGGTGCTCGGCGTGGCGCGAAGCGAACCCGCTGCTCGGGCCGCTGCTCGGCCGAAGTCGGTGATGCTGCTGGAGGAGCCCGAGCACATGACCCGCCGCCGGGTCATGCTGCCCCCCTTTCACGGCGGGCGCATCGAGAGCTACGGGCGAGACGATCGCAGAGGTCGCCCGCGCGAGGTGGCGCGCTGGCCGATGGGCGAGCCGTTCGCGCTGTGGCCGCGGATGCAGGAGATCACGCTCGAGGTGGTGATGCGCGTCGTCTTCGGGTCGGTGGAGACGGTGCATCGCGACGCCTGCGCGAGCAGCTGCGGCGAGCTGACCGACTGGCTGAACGACCCCCGCCGGCTCTGACGCGTCGGCACTCTCGGCCCCCACTGGCTCGCGCGCGACGCGCGACTTCCGCGCCGCGATGGAGCCGGTAGAGGACGCGGTGCTCGCGGAGGTGCGCATGCCGGCGCGCGCGAGGGGACCCCCGAGCGAACGGACATCGCGATGCTGCTCGCCGAAGCCTGCGACGAGGACGGCTCGCCGCTGGGCGAGGGGGAGCTGCGCGACGAACTCGTCACGCTGCTCTCGACGGCCCGACCTCGACCTCGCTGGCGTGGGCCTTCGAGCGCCTGCTGCGCCACCCCGAGAAGCTCGCGCGCGTGCGCGCGAGATCGACGCCGGCGGCGAGGAGCGCCTACCTGGACGCGGTCGTCAAGGAGACGCTGCGCCTGTGCCCGCCGGTGCCGATCGTCGCGCGACGGCTGCTCGCGCCGATGCGCCTGGCCGGCCACACGCTCCCCGCCGGCACGATCGTGGCGCCGTGCATCCACCTCGTCCACCGCCGCGCGGACGTCTACCCGGACCCTCGTCGCTTCCTGCCCGAGCGCTTCCTCGGACGCCCGCCGGGCACCTACACCTGGATCCCGTTCGGCGGCGGCGTGCGCCGCTGCCTGGCCGCGAGCTTTGCGCTGCTGGAGATGAAGCGGGTCATGCGCACGGTGCTCGCGGAGGTCGAGCTGCAGGCCAGTCGATCCGCGCTCCGAGCGGGTCGTCGAAGCGCGATCTCCTTCAGCCCGGACGCCGCGGGCTGGTCATCGCGACACGGCGCTCGCCGTGCGACGTCGCACCGACGGCGGCAGCTGAGCTGGAACGTGCGGGCGGCCCCGCGACATGCGCGCCGGCAGCATAGGACACTGCGCGCGTGGACGCGGCGATGCCGTCTCAACGATCTGCTGATCGTCGGCGCGGGCGCCAAGGCGAGCGCGATCGCCGCGAAGGTCCACGCGCTGAACGGGCTCGGCCTGGGGCCGTATTCGCTGAGGATCGTCGAGGCGACCGAACCGGCCGCGTCGTGGTCGGGCCGCAACGGCATGACCTCGGGCGAGGAGCCGCTCGCGATCCCGCCGATCAAGGACGTCGGCTTCCCCTACCAGAGCTCCGAGGTTCGGGGACGAGCTGGGCGAGGAGGTCGACCGCGCGATGATGCCGTTCACCTGGCAGCAGTACATGATCGAGCGAGCGAGGTACGCCCGCTGGGTGAACGCGGGCTCGCCCGCCGATCCAGCACCGCGACTACGGGCGCTACCTCGCCTGGGTGCTGGCCCGGGCGACCGAGGGCGTGAGCATCGTGCGCGGGCGGGTCACGCGGTGTCGCTTCAGCGAGCACGGCCGAGCGCTGGGTGATCGACGTCTCGAGCCCGCGAGCGCGCACGCTACAGCTGCCGCGGCGCTCGTGCTCACCGGGCCCGGGGTCCATCGCGCCGCTCCCCCACGACTCCGACGTCGCGCGGCGCATCTTCCACTGCGACAGCCGCCGCGTCGAGCTCGCGCGCATCCCGATCGACCGAAGCTCGGACATCGCGATCGTCGGCGGCGGCGAGAGCGCGCTCAGCTGGTCGCGTTCCTGCGCGCCTTCCGTCCCGAGGCACGGCTGACGGTCTACACGCCGATCCTGCCGCTGAGCCGCGGCGAGAGCTTCCTGGAGAACCGGGTCGTTCTCCAACCCCGACGATGTCGGCTGGGAGCGCGCTCGACGTGCAGACCCGCCGGGACTTCGTCAAGCACTGCGACCGGGGCGTGTTCGACGCGGGCAGCCTCGCGAGCGATCGCCTATGACGAGCACTGCCGCTTCGTCACTGGCCGGGTCATGCACGTCGCCTGCGCCGGCCGCGGGAGCGGCGTGTGCGTGAACATGCAGGCCCGCACGGCGTGCGTCGCCAGCCGCCACGACTATCGTCGTCAACTGCACCGGTTTCGACCTGCTGGCGCAGCTGCGCGGCCTGTTCTCGCCGGCGCTGCGCGCCGAGATCGAGCGTCGCACCGGGCCGGCTCTGGGAGCGCCCGCCCGATACCGAGGTGGCGATCGGACGCTCTCTCGAGCTCGAGGGGATGCGCCCGCGCCTGCACATCCCCGGGCTGGCGGCACTCAGCCAGGGCCCCGGCTTCGCGAACCTCGGCTGCCTGGGGCTGCTCGCCAACCGCGTGCTTGAGCCACTCGTGATGGGCGACCTCGGGGCTGGAGGATTGCCGTAGAGGTCGCACGAGATCCTCGTCATCAGAACGTTTCTGACTTTTGACTTTTCTTGAATCGGTCGATTAGGGTCGCCCGATGACGTCGTCGCGCTCTCGCAAACAGGCTCGACGGCAGCCTCGCAAGGCGCCCGTCGCAAACGTGTCGGACCCGCGGATACCGAGACTCGCGCTCGGCGTCGTGGCGCTCTGCCTGGTCGTGGCTGCCGGCGTCCTGGCAGCTTCGGCGCGTTCTCGGGGAGCGGCGAACCGGCCGGCAACTTCACCGGGTCGGGCTATCCGAACGGAAACCTGTCGAACTCCCGTCAGGCGGGCGGCGCGATCGACAGCGCGACCGTGGCTCAGCTCGGCGTCGCCTGGAACCTGCCACTGACCGCGAAGAGCCAGTACGGCAGCTACTCGTCCACTCCGATCATCGCCAGTGGGGTGATCTACTCGCAGGATCTCGCCTCGAACGTCCAGGCGATCAGTCTCCAGACGGGGAAGGTGCTGTGGCATAGAGTCCTTCCAGTCCCCCGACCAGGGCCCAAACGGCCTGGTCGTGGCCGGTGGTCGCGTATATGGCGCAACCGCGACGGCGGCGTTCGCGCTCGACGAGAAGACCGGGCGTCAACTGTGGTCAGTGGCCCTGTCGAGAAACGAACACGAGGGCATCGACATGGCGCCCGGCTACCACGACGGGATCGTCTACGTCTCGACCGTGCCAGGCAACGTCAACCAGTTCTACAGCGGCGAAGGCGTCGGGATCCTCTGGGCTCTGGACGGGGCGACGGGCAGGAAGCTGTGGCATTTCGACACGGCGCCTGAAGACCTGTGGTCGGCCGAACACGCCGACATCAACTCCGGTGGCGGCCTGTGGTACACGCCCGCATTCGACGACGAAGGCTTCATGTATGTCGGCACCGCCAATCCGGGACCGTTTCCTGGCACCAAGCAGTATCCGTGGGGCTCGAGCCGGCCGGGGCCGAACCTCTACACGGACTCGCTCGTCAAGCTCGACGCACGGACCGGGAAGCTGCAGTGGTACTACCAGCTGACCCCCCATGACCTATATGACTGGGATCTGCAGGATCCGCCGATCCTGCTCGACCTCCGGGCAAGACAGATGGTCCTGGGCGCCGGCAAGTCGGGGATCGTGATCGCGCTCGACGCCCACAGCGGCAAGCTGCTGTGGAAGCGCGGCCGTGGGGATCCACAACGGCCACGACGACGATCCGGTGCATGCTCTCAAAGGCGAATACTCAAAGCTGCGCTCCACGGAGACCGTCTACCCAGGCCAGCTCGGAGGGGTGATCGCGCCGATGGCCAGCGATGGGGCGACCGTGTTCGTGCCTGTGGTCAACCTGCCCGTCAGCTATTCCGAACAGGCCGTCCAGAAGGAAGGCCCGAACGCGTCCGGCGAACTGGTGGCGCTCGATACCGCCACGGGGGCGGTGCGTTGGAAGCACTCCTTCTCGGCCCCGGCATTTGCCGCGGCGACAGTCGTCAACGACCTCGTCTTCACGACCACGTTCGACGGCACGTTGCATGCGCTCGACGCCCGCAGCGGGGAAGAGGTGTGGACGCTGAAGCTGCCGGCGGGCACAAACACCGGTGTCGCCGTCGCCCGTGAAACGCTGGTCGCGGCCGCCGGCGTTGTCCAGGCGGAAGGACAAACAGCCGAAATGGTGGCCTACCGGGTCGGCGCGAACCCTGGCACAAAATCGGAATAGTTGATACTGAGCCGTCGGAGCGGTAGAACTTCACGTAATGCAGGAGATCGAGGGCGTGGGGTCCAAGGGTGCGATGCGGGAACGTTTCGCCGAGAACCTGCGACGCCAACGCGAACTCAAGGGCCTTTCCCAGGAAGCGCTCGCCGGTATCTGTGATCTGGACAGGACGGAGATCAGCCTGCTCGAGCGGTGCAAGCGGTCGCCGCGCCTGGAGACGATCGCGATCCTCGCACGCGGCTTGGAGCTCGAGTCGGCGGGCGAGCTGCTCGACCGGGTCCTGTAGCGAGGCACTCCACTTCACTCAGGTCAGAAACAGCGCTTGCGAATGTCTGTCTGGCCGAATAGTTTGCGTGTGCTGGATGCCAGCGAGACGAAGGCGAACCCGCGTCATGGCTGCCGTCGTGGGGACGACGGACGTGGCGCAACGTAGGAAAGTGGGGAGAGAACCCTGAGTGTCGTAGCCGCTCGCTGCGGCGCTCGGGGTCCCTCTTCACGGACGTTCGTCGATGTGGCGGACCGCCCAATGCGCCAGCTCCTTTGCGATCGGCACGAGCGCCCGTCCCGCCTCGGTCAGTTCCACCTCCACGCGTGGCGGCATCTCGCGAAAGCGCCGGCGCCGGAGTAGTCCGCACGCGACCATCCTGCGCAGGCGCCGGTCGAGCACCGCGCTGCTGAGACCGGTCAGCTCGCGCTGCAGCTGCACAGGACGCTTGTGGCCGCTCGCGAGCTGCATCGCGATCGACAACGTCCAGCGGTCGCCGGTCACGTCGAGGGCGCGCGTGAGCGGCGTCGGTTGACCTTGGCGGTGGGCCTCGACTCTCGCAGTGGGTGCCCGCTCCTCTGTCTCGTGGTCCACGCTGCGAGGATAGTTCGACTCTTCGGATTAAGCGAGCATTTTGCCGTTCCGTTTCCAAGTCCGCAAACACCGTTCTAATGAGAAACACCTCTGGCAATTATTCGATAGTCAGAACTAAAGTTGGACCCCGGAACCAACCGGCGATCCTCAAAACCCGGTGCACGCGGCAAGGCGCGTCCTGGCGGGTCGAGCTTGAGCGTCGCCCTACCTCTCCGGCACGCTCAGGAGAGACCCTGGCGTCCCCCCCGACGACGCCAGGTCTCCGCGGGCGCCGCGTCAGCCTTGGCGCGGCGCCTGTGAAGGCTCCGCCCGCCGGCGTACCGGCGTGGCTGCCCAGCCTCGCGCTAGCCTCAACGGGTGTCCGCGGCCGACCCCCTCGCCAGCTTCTCCCCGCCCGTGCGGAACTGGTTCGAGCGGGCCTTCGCGGCCCCCACGCCCGCGCAGGCGCAGGCCTGGCCGGCGATCGCGCGCGGCGAGAACGTGCTGCTGTCGGCCCCCACCGGCTCGGGCAAGACACTCGCCGCGTTCCTGTGGGCGCTGGATCGTCTCGGTGCCGGCCGTGAGGGCGATGCAGCCCCACCTGGCCGGGGCGATCAGGCGTCGCCGGGCGAGCGGCCCACGCGGGTGGTGTACGTCTCACCGCTGAAGGCTCTCGCCTACGACATCGAGCGAAACCTCCGCGCCCCCCTGCGCGGCATCGGCGCCGAGCACGTGAGCGTCGGCATCCGTACCGGGGACACCCCCCAGCGCGAGCGGGCGGCGATGCTGCGCCACCCGCCCGACATCCTGATCACCACCCCGGAGTCGTTGTATCTGCTGCTCACCTCGCGCTCCCGCGAGACCCTGAGCGGCGTCGAGGCCGTGATCGTCGATGAGATCCATGCCGTCGCTCATTCCAAGCGCGGCTCCCACCTCGCGCTCACGCTCGAGCGGCTGCAGGCGCTGAGGGACCCCGCGCCGGACCGCCGAGGTCCGCAGCGGATCGGCCTCAGCGCCACCCAGCGGCCGCTCGATGAGATCGGTCGCTTCCTCGTGGGAAACGGGCGGGAGGTCACGATCGTCGATGCCTCTACGCCGAAGAAGCTCGACCTGCGCATCGAGGTGCCGGTCGAGTCGATGACCGAACCCGGCGCTGCCCCACCGGGGGCAGAGCCCGATCCGCTCGAGCCGGTCGCCGGCGGTGAGTCCACGCGCGGCTCGATCTGGCCGGCGATCTACCCCGAGCTGTTGCAGGCGGTGCGGGAGCACACCTCCACGATCGTGTTCGTCAACAACCGCCGCGCCGCCGAGCGGGTCGCCCTGCGGCTCAACGAGCTCGCCCAGGCGGACATCGCTCGCGCCCACCATGGCTCGCTGGCGCGCGAGGAGCGTATGCGCGTGGAGGAGATGCTCAAGGCGGGGGAGTTGCCGTGCCTCGTCGCCACCAGCTCGCTGGAGCTCGGCATCGACATGGGCGCCGTCGATCTGGTGCTGCAGATCGAGTCGCCCAAGTCGGTCGCCCGCGGGTTGCAGCGGATCGGCCGGGCCGGCCACGGCGTGCACGAGGTCAGCCGCGGGCGCATCTTCCCCAAGTATCGGGGCGACCTGCTGGAGTGCGCCGTCGTGGGGCGGTTGATGCGCGAAGGCGAGATCGAGCCGACCGCGATCCCCCGCAACGCGCTGGACGTGCTCGCCCAGCAGGTCGTCTCGATCGCGGCGGCCGCCGGTGAGGACGGCGTGCTCGTCGATGACCTCTACGTGCTCGTCACGAGCGCCCATCCCTACGCCGAGCTCTCGCGGGAGCTGCTGGAGCGGGTGCTCGACATGCTCGACGGCCGCTATCCCTCCTCGGAGTTCGGCGACCTGCGCGCACGCATCGTCTGGGATCGCCTCGCCGGCGTGATCCGTCCCCGCCGCGGGGCGCGCCAGCTGGCCGTCGCCAACGCGGGCACGATTCCCGACCGCGGCCTGTACTCCGTGACGCTTCCCGACGGCAGGCGGGTGGGCGAGCTCGACGAGGAGATGGTCTACGAGGCCCGCCCCGGCCAGGCGTTCCTGCTGGGCGCCTCCACGTGGCGGATCGAGGAGATCCAGCGCGACCGGGTGATCGTCACGCCCGCTCCCGGGGCGCCGGGTGCGGTGCCGTTCTGGAAGGGCGATGCGCCGGGTCGCCCGATCGAGCTCGGGCGGGCGATCGGCTCCTTCGCGCGCTGGGCGCTCGACCGGGATGCGCAGACGCTCCAGCGCGAGTACGACCTCGACGAGCGCGCCGCGGAGAACCTGCTCGAGTACCTCCACGCGCAGCAGGCCGCCACCCGCGTGCTGCCCAGCGAGCGCACGATCGTGCTCGAGCGCTTTCGCGACGAGATCGGCGACTGGCGCGTGTGCGTGCTCTCGCCCCACGGCGCCCGCGTCCATGCCGCCTGGGGACTGGCCCTGTCCGCACGGGTGCGTGAGCGCTTCGGCATCGAGGCGGAGGCGCTGTGGTCCGACGACGGCATCGTCCTGCGCCTGCCCGACCTCGACGAGGACGCGAGCTTGCACTCGCTGGGGGAGCTGGTGTTGATCGAGCCCGAGGAGATCGAGCGGATCGTCACCGCCGAGCTCGGCTCCTCGGCCCTGTTCGGGGCGCGCTTTCGCGAGAGCGCCGCCCGTGCGCTGCTGATCCCCCGTGCCTGGCCGGGACGGCGCACGCCGCTGTGGCAGCAGCGACTGAAGGCCCAGAGCCTGCTCGAGGTGGCCCGCCGCTACGAGGACTTCCCGATCGTGCTGGAGGCCTATCGCGAGTGCCTCTCAGACGTGCTCGACCTCCCCGGCCTGAGGCAGCTGCTGCGCGGCCTGCAGACCCGTGAGCTCTCGCTGGTGGAGGTGGAGACGCCGAAGGCCTCCCCGTTCGCCTCCTCGCTGCTGTTCGACTACGTCGCCACCTACATGTATGAGGGCGACACCCCCGCCGCCGAGCGCCGCGCCGCCGCGCTGTCGCTCGATCGCGAGCTGCTGCGCGAGCTGCTGGGCTCCGAGGAGCTGCGTGAGCTGATCGACCGTGGCGCTCTCGAGCGCGTGCAGGAGGACCTGCAGCGCCGCTCGCCCACCACCCGCGCGACGGGGCGGGACGAGCTGCACGACGTCCTGCGCCGCCTCGGCGATCTGAGCATCGCCGAGGTCCGCGAACGGGTGCTCGAGGGGATCGACGCCCAGGCGCTGCTCGATCGGCTCTGCGCCGAACGGCGAGCGATCGCGCTGCGGATCGGCTCACAGGAGCGCTACGTCGCCGCCGAGGAGGCCGGCCTCTGGCGCGACGCGCTGGGCGCCGTCCCGCCGGGTGGCCTGCCCGAGGCGTTCCTGGGGGAGGTCGATGACCCGCTGTTGCAGGTCGTCGCCCGCTACGCCCGCACCCGCGGCCCCTTCACCACCGCCGAGCTGCGCAGCCGTTACGGCTCTGATCCGGGCGCGGTGCTGCGCGAGCTGGAGAGCGCGGGGAGGATCGCCCGCGGTGAGATCCTGCCTGAAGGCAACGGCCCTGAGTGGTGTGACGTCGAGGTGCTCCGCCGGCTGCGTCGCGCCTCGCTGGCGGCTCTGCGCAAGGAGATCGAGCCCGCCGCAAAGGCTGCGCTGGTGAGCTTCATGCCCGCCTGGCAGGGGATCGACCGCCACACCTCCCGCGGCGCGGGGATCGAGCGGCTGCGCGAAGTGCTCGTGCCGCTGCAGGGCCTGCCGCTGCCGGTCGAGATCTGGGAGCGGGATGTGCTGCCCCGCCGCCTGGGCGCCTACTCGCCGGCATGGCTGGACTCGCTGTGCGCCGCCGGCGAGATCGTCTGGATCGGCGCCGGGCCGCTCGGGCGCTCCGGAAGGGTTGCCCTGTACTTCCGTGAGGACGCCCCTGCGATCGGCCCCCCGCCGCGCGATCAGCGACCCGTCGAGCACTTCGAGCGTCCCGACCACGAGGCTCTGCGCGCGCGCCTGCGTGCCGGGCCGAGCTTCTTCGCAGACCTACTCGCGGACGTGTCGCTGCCGGCAGAGGCGCTGCGCGAGGCCCTGTTCGACCTCGTGTGGGCGGGGGAGGTCACCAACGACGCCTGGGCGCCCCTGCGCGAGCTCGAGCACGGGCGGGGCGGCTCCGGTGCGCGACTGCGCCTGACCGCCGGCGGCCCCGGGCGTCCCCCGCCGGGACGCTCGCGCTTCGCCTCGCGTCGCGCCGGCGCGCGCGCCGGCGCCAACCCGCCGGGACGATGGTCGCTGAGCGCCTCGCTGTTTTACCCCCTCGGCGAGGGCTCTCCGGAGGGCGAGGGCGAGCGCCGTCGCGCCGTGGCGGAGCTGTTGCTCGAGCGCCACGGCGTGGTCACCCGCGAGCACGTTCTGGCGGAGGGGTTCCCCGGCGGCTTCGCCGCGCTCTACCGTGCGTTCTGCGACCTGGAGACGCTCGGGGTGTGTCGCCGCGGCTACTTCGTGGAGGGCCTGGGGGGCGCCCAGTTCGCCCTGCCCGGCGCCGTCGAGCGCCTGCGCGCACAGCCCGCCGGCGTCGCCGCAGAGGATCGCTCGATGCTCGTGCTGGCGGCCTGCGACCCCGCCCAGCCCTTCGGCGCGGCGCTGCCGTGGCCGAGGTCAGAGCGCCACGAGCGAAGGCCCGCGCGGGTGCCCGGCGCTCACGTGGTGCTCGTGGCCGGTGCGCCGGTCCTGTACGTGGAGCGCGGGGGACGTGGGCTGCTCACGCTCGTGCCGCTCGCCGGCGCCGCCGGCGAGGACGAACACGAGCTGCTGCGCACGGCTCTCTCGGCGCTCGCCGAGGCGGTGCGCCTGGGCCGGGTCGGGCGGCTCGCCTTGGAGCGGATCGACGGTGTGCCCGCGATCGGCTCGGAGTGGGAGACACTGCTCGCAGAATTGGGCTTCCGCTCGGGCCCGCGCCGTCTGACCCTCAGCGCCTGAGCTCCCGGCTTGCGCAGCCGGCGACGGAACTGCTCGGGCCCCCTTCTATGCAGGGGGAATCGCCTGCTCGGCTCGTGAATCTGATCGTTGGAACTGCAGCTCCTGCGCACACATCCGAATCTGTTTGTCTGTCGGACATTCGGACTTGCGGGAAACACTGCTTGAAAAGGTCGAATCATGGGTGTAGAAAGAGCCGGCATCTGGTCTTAGATTTCACTACGTTCTCGAACAGTGGGGATGAGCGGAACCAAGAGGAAACCGAGACCGCTGTACCGGCGACTTCCACACGGTCCACATGGCATGGAGCGTGAGGAGGTCGCGCGGCATCAGCGTGCGCGCCTGTACGGAGCGATGATCGAGTCGATCTCCGAGCGCGGCTATCGCTCCACGACGGTCGCGCACGTGATCGGCCTCGCGGGAGTCTCGCGCAGGGCGTTCTACGAACAGTTCTCCAACAAGCAGGACTGCTTCGTGGCCACGTATGACCTCGTGGTGGCGCGATCGCGCAAACGGGTGCTCGAGGCGTGGGGAGCCGAGCGGGGTTGGGCCAACCGCCTGCACGCCGGCTTCAAAGGGTTCTTCGAGGATGTGGTGTCCGAACCGAAGGGTGCTCACCTCGTACTGGTCGACTCCCTCGGCATCGGCGCGAAGGCTCGCGAACGGCTGTCGCTGGCGAGCTCGTCCTTCGAGCGTCTGGCGTCCGGGGCGTTCAGGCTGTCACCGGACAACAGGCCGCTGCCCGCGATCGCCTCCCGGGCGATCGTGGGCGGCATGCGCCAGGTGGTGTTCGAGCGGGTGCGCGAACAAGACGTCGTCGATCTGCGCACGCTCGCCGAGGAGTTCGTCGACTGGGTGGAGGCCTATCGCTCACCGGCGACCGTGAGGCTTCGTGCGGTAGCGACCAAACGCCCGCCCGAGGTTCCGCCCGAGGCGGCCGCCTTCCTGACCGGCCCGGAGCGCCGGCCCCATCTGCTCGGCGCGGTCGTGCACCTCACGATGGACGAGGGCTACTCGGCACTGAGCGACCACCAGATCGCGCAGTTCGCGAGCGTCTCCACCGAGGCCTTCCACAAGCACTTCCGCTCGAAGGAGCACTGCCTGCTGTCGGTGATCGAGGAGCTCACGATCGAGGCGAACGCGCACGTCGAGGCCCGCATCGCCGGTGCCACGTCCTGGCCGCAGGCGGTCCACGCGGCCGCCGCCGCGTTCGTCGGCTACCTGGTGGCCCGGCCGGCGCTGCTGCGGGTCGCCTTCATCGATCTGTTCGAGGTCGGCCCCGCCATGCTCGAGCACATGACCCGACCGGTCGATCGCTTCGTCGAGCTGGTGCTCGCCGGCGCGCCCGAGCCGCTCAGCGCGCCGGAGATCCTGCCGACGATGCTCGTCGGTGCGGTGTGGGACATCATGAGCGGCTACGCCAGCAGCGACCGGTTGAGCTATCTCCCCTGCCTGATCGATCACATCGCCTTTGTGCTGCTCGCCCCCTACATCGGCGCGAAGGAGGCGATCGCCACGATCGAAAGGTGCAACCCCGGGAGCAGGCGCTCGGGCGACTGTCGGGCCGGTCGGCGCCGTCGCGCGTCCTGAACGCTCGCCTGGAGGCGGTTCGCCCGCCGTCGCCCGCCCGCCGCGTCGGCCGCCCGGCCTGCCTCGACGGGCGGCTCAGCCGAGCGTGCACTGCGCGGCTGTGTAGCCGCGCGGATCGGCGTCCGCTGCGTCGGGGTGCCCTGAGGTGGTCGTGCGGGTGAGTTCGTGCAGCACCTTGGCGCCATGTCGCCACTGGAAGGTCACGACTCCGCGCATCGTGTAGGCGGGCCGGCCCGCGATCGGCGTCAGCTGAAAGCTCGTGCCTCCCTGGCGGGCGGTCCGCGCCGAGCCGACCCCGATGAAGCTCGTGGCGCCGGACCGGGTGAGGTTCGTCCATCCCCCTTGCGCCTGGCGGTATTGCAGCTGAAAGCGCATGTACATCGCGTCGTGGGAGTGCCCGTCGCCGGGCATCGACCCCCGAATCCCCACGGTGTTGCGCTCGTTCGCGGGGTTGCACACGTCGACCGTCGCCCACAGCTCACGCGACTGTTCCAGCGAGCGCGATGGGCCGGCCGCGCTCGCGCGCGCACCCACGGGCACCGCCAACGCGGCCGATCCGGCGCAGACGCACGCGAGGATCGACAGAGCCACGAGCGCCCGATGGGCGCAATTTGCGAATCCGACCACAGGCTGAAGATACCGCCGCAGGGGTGCTTCACGGCTCGGTTAGGCTCGCACGCTCGGTGTGATATCCCTGCCCCGTGGCTACGATGCGCTCCGCCGAGGTCGTCGAGCTGCTGGCGCGCGTGCCCGTCTTCTCCACGCTCGTCCACGAGGACCTGGTGCGCATCGCCGAGCTCGCCGTTCCGCGCCAGTTCGCCCCGGGTGAGGTCGTCTTTCGCGAGGGCGACGCCAGCGACACCTGCTACATGGTGCGATCCGGCAAGGCCCGCGCGGTGCGCGAGCACTCCGACGGGCGCGTGATCACCCTCGCCAACTTCGGTCCGGGTGACATCTTCGGCGAGCTGGCCCTGTTCGAGGACGAGCGCCGCTCGGCCACCGTGGAAGCGGTCGCGCCCACGACGGTCGTGGCTGTGCTCGGCCCGGACATGCGCCGGCTGATGACAGAGCATCCCCAGATCGCCACCCGCCTGGTGATCGCGCTCGGCCGGCGGCTGCGCGAGACCAACGAGCGGCTCTCGCGCCAGTCCTTTCAGACCGTCCAGAGCCGCGTCGCCGCTGTCCTGCTCGAGCTCGTCGACCAACAACGCGCCGACAGCACCGGCGAGGACGGTGACGGCGGCGAGGCGCCGGCCCGCGGCGATCGTGAGGAGTCCTCCGGCGGCGACGTGCTGGTGACCGCAACCCAGGCCGACCTGGCCCAGCTGGCGGGCTCCTCGCGCGAGTCCGCCAGTCGCTTCCTGGCGGTGCTGGAGCGAGCGGGGGTCATCTCCCAGGGTCGCGGGCGCCTGGTCGTGCACGACGTGGGAGCGCTGGAGCGCTATGTCTTCTGAGGGTGACCGTTCCGGCCGCCGGCGTGGGCGCTCCGGCGGCCGTGGTCGGGGCGCCCAGGAGATCTCCGCCGGCGGGGTCGTCGTGCGCGGCGAGCGCGGCCGCGAGCAGGTCGTGGTGATCGTGCCGGTGCGTCGCGCGGCCGACGGCTCGCGGGTGCTCGGCCTGCCCAAGGGCCACATCGACCCCGGCGAGACCGCCCTGCAGGCCGCCACCCGTGAGGTGCGCGAGGAGACGGGCCTGGTCGCCGAGCCGGCGGGGGAGCTCGGCGAGGTGCGCTACTGGTACCGGCGAGGCGGACGGACGGTGGCAAAGGCGGTCGTGTTCTTCCTGTTCCGCTACGTCTCGGGGGACACCTCCGACCACGACCACGAGATCGAGGATGCCCGCTGGACGGATATGCGCGAGGCGCAGCGCGAGCTCAGCTACGAGGGCGAGCGGGGGATGATCGAGCGGGCGCTCGCGGTGCTGGAGCAGAGCACCGAGTAGGGGAGGCGCCGGAGAACGACGGGCGATCGTCGCCGGTCAGGTAGCCTGCGCTCCGTGCAGGTGCTCAACTTCTACTCGACGATCTTCGCCGACGAGCTCAAGCGGGGGCGCAAGACGGCGACGATCCGCCTCGGCGACAAGTCGGGCAAGTACCGCAAGAACCAGGCGGTGCTCGTCACGATCGGCTACCAGTACTCGCCGCGCGAACGCATCTTCGAGGCGGTGATCGATCAGGTCGAGGTGATGAAGGTCGCCGACCTGTCCCCGCGGGACATCAAGCACGACAACCCCGAGTTTCGCCGCCACGAGGAGCTGATCCACTTCCTGGAGCAGATCTACGGCCGTTCGGTATCGATGGAGGACACCGTCACGGTGGTGCGGTTCTCCCAGATCGTCGACAACCCCTCAGGGATGACCGAGGCGATCAAGGGCTTCGGCGGCGCCCAGAACTGAGCGACGCCCGGCGCGGACCTCGCGGCGGCACCAGCCGGGCGGCCGTGGACGCAATTTTTTCGCCGAAGCCCGCCGAAGCCCGGATTTCCTTATATATTTGAGAGGTGTTGGCACTCCCCCCCCGGGAGTGCCAAGTCCCGGGAGGCTCGCCAACGCTCCTGGAGCACCACCCCTGAAGTTTCCCCAACTAGCGGAGGTTCTTTCGACATGAAGCTCAAGCCCCTGGGCGATCGACTGATCGTGCGGGCGATCGACGAGGAGGAGGCCACGGCCAGCGGCATCGTCCTGCCCGACACCGCCAAGGAGAAGCCGCAGAAGGGCAAGGTCCTCGCAATCGGCGATGGCAGGCTCGACGACAACGGCAAGCGCGTCCCCCTCGACGTCACCGACGGCGACGAGGTCCTCTACAGCAAGTACGGCGGCACCGAGATCAAGATCGACGGCGAGGACCTGCTCGTGCTGCGCGAGTCAGACGTCCTCGCGAAGGTCGAATAGACCGGGCCCCGCGCGGGCTCAGCGACAACTTTTCAAGCGGCGGGGCGTAGGGCCTCGCGAAGGAGAAACCTGAACATGGCACACAAGGAGCTCAAGTACGACGCGGAAGCACGCAAGGCGCTGGAGGCCGGCGTCGACGCGGTTGCCAACGCGGTCAAGGTCACGCTCGGCCCCAAGGGTCGCTATGTGGTGCTCGACAAGAAGTTCGGCGCACCCACGATCACCAACGACGGCGTCACGATCGCGCGTGAGATCGAGGTCGAGGACGTCTTTGAGAACCAGGGCGCCCAGCTCGTACGCGAGGTGGCCACCGCCACCAACGACGTCGCGGGCGACGGCACCACGACGGCCACCGTGCTGGCCCAGGCGATCGTCCGTCAGGGGCTGAAGAACGTCGCCGCGGGCGCCAACCCGCTGGCGCTCAAGCGCGGCATCGAGAAGGCCGTCGACGAGGTCGTCAAGAACATCGCCACCCAGTCCAAGGAGGTCTCCGGCAAGGACCAGATCGCCCGCGTGGCGACGATCTCGGCCGGCGACGAGGAGATCGGCGACGTGATCGCCGATGCGATCGAGAAGGTCGGCAAGGACGGCGTGGTGAACGTCGAGGAGGGCCAGACGTTCGGCATGGACCTCGAGTTCACCGAGGGCATGCAGTTCGACAAGGGCTACATCTCGCCGTACATGGTCACCGACCAGGACCGCATGGAGGCGACCCTGGAGGACCCCTACATCCTGATCGCCAACCAGAAGATCGGCTCGGTGCGCGACGTGCTGCCGGTGCTCGAGCAGGTGATCCAGAGCGGAAAGCCGATCCTGATCATCGCCGAGGACGTCGAGGGTGAGTCGCTGGCGACGCTGGTCGTCAACAAGCTGCGCGGCACGTTCACCGGCGTGGCCGTGAAGGCGCCGGGCTTCGGCGACCGCCGCAAGCGGATGCTGGAGGACATCGCGATCCTCACCAACGCCGAGGTGATCACCGAGGAGATGGGGCTGAAGCTGGAGAACACCCAGATCTCCCAGCTCGGACGCGCCCGTCGCGTGGTCGTGGGCAAGGACGCGACGACGATCGTGGACGGCGCCGGCGACACGGCGGCGATCAAGGGCCGCATCAACCAGATCAAAGGCGAAATCGAGAACACCGACTCGGACTTCGACCGCGAGAAGCTCCAGGAAAGGCTCGCCAAGCTCTCCGGTGGGGTTGCCGTGGTGAAGGTCGGCGCCGCCACCGAGACCGAGATGAAGGAGAAGAAGCACCGCGTCGAGGACGCGCTGCAGGCGACGCGCGCGGCGCTCGAGGAGGGCATCGTGCCCGGTGGCGGCGTGGCACTGCTGCAGGCCTCCTCGGCGGTCAGCGTCAATGCCAACGGTGCCTCCGCCGATGGCTCCGACGACGAGCGCACGGGCGCCCGCATAGTCCTGCGGGCACTCGAGGAGCCGCTGCGTCAGCTGGCCGAGAACGCGGGCCTGGAGGGCTCAGTCGTCGTCAACGACGTGCGCAAGGCCAAAAAAGGCCAGGGCCTGAACGCCGCCACCAACGAGATCGTCGATCTCGTCGCGGCCGGCATCATCGATCCCGCGATGGTCACCCGCTCGGCGCTGCAGAACGCGGCGTCGATCGCCAAGAACATCCTCACCACAGAGGCGATCGTCGCCGAGCTGCCGGAAAAGGAAGGGGCCATGCCGGGCGGCGGTGGCATGCCCGACATGGGCGGCATGATGTAGCGATTCGCCGAGCGCGCCCCGTCTTTCTCGGCGGGACGCGCGCTCGTGCCGATAGGCCTTGTAGGGGGGCTCGGCAGGGACGCCGGGCCCTCTGCCTTTGGGCATCCGCGGGTGAGCGGCTACCGGACCGCGCTCACCGGCCGCGGCCCCGGCCCGATGTACTTCGCCGTGGGACGGATCAGCTTGGCTTCGCGCTTCTGCTCGAGGACGTGCGCCGACCAGCCGGCGACCCGCGCGCAGGTGAACATCGGCGTGAACAGGTCAGGCGGCACTTCGGCGAGATCGAGGATCACGGCCGACCAGAACTCGACGTTGGTGGCGAGCACGCGGTCGGGCCTGCGGGCCTGGAGCTCTGCCAGCGCCGCCTGCTCGAGCGCCTCGGCGGCCTGAAAGCGGGGGGAGCCCAATTCGCTGCAGGTCCGCCGCAGCACCCGCGCGCGGGGGTCTTCGGCGCGGTAGATGCGGTGGCCGAAGCCCATCAGCCGCTCGCCGCGATCAAGGGCGCTCTTGACCCAGGCCTCGGCGTCGCCTGTCTGTTCGACTTCCTCGAGCATCTTCAGCACCCGCGAGGGCGCGCCGCCGTGCAGGGGGCCCGATAGGGCGCCCACGGCCGCCGACAGGGCCGCCGCGCAGTCCGCGCCGGTCGAGGCCACCACACGGGCGGTGAACGTCGAGGCGTTGATGCCGTGCTCGGCCGCCGAGATCCAGTAGGCGTCGATCGCCTTCGCGTGGTCCGGATCGGCCTCACCGCGCCAGCGGATCAGAAAGCGCTCGGGGATCGTCGAGCCCGTGTCGACCTCCTCCTGGGGCACCGGCGGCTGCCCCGCCCCGCGGGCGGACTGGGCCACGAATGACAGCGCCATCACCGAGGCGCGGGCAAGATTGTCGCGGGCCTGCTCGTCGGAGATGTCGATCAGCTGTCCGAAGCCCCACTCGGGGGCGAGCATCGCCAGCGCCGACTGGACGTCCACACGATGGTCTCCCGAGCGCACCGTCAACGCATGGGGTTCGGCCGGTGGCAGCCCCGGCTCGAAGCGGCCGTCCACCAGCAGGCCCCACACCTGCTCGTAGGGGACCGTGCCGACCAGGTCCTCGATGTCGACGCCGCGGTAGCGCAGCGCGCCACCCTCCCGGTCGGGCTCTGCGATCTCCGTGGCAAAGGCGACCACGCCTACGAGGCCCGCACGGACCTCTTCTGGTGTCTGAACCGCGCTCATGGCACTCGCTTTCTGGGCTGGATGCTTGACGGGGTGGCTGCCTTGTGGGCAGGCCGATATGGTCGCAGGAATTCCGCGTGCACGATCACAGGAGGAAAGCGATGCCTGACCGCGATCTGATGTTCCGCTCGGCCACCGAGCTCGCCGCGATGGTGCGCTCCGGAGAGTGCTCCGCGCGCGAGCTGGTGGAGGTCTCGCTGGCGCGGATCGAGGAGCTGAACCCCCAGCTGAACGCATTTGCCCAGGTGGACGGCGAGCGCGCGCTGGCCGCGGCCGCGGAGATCGGCCCAGGCGACGGGCGTCCGTTCGCCGGAGTGCCGGTCGCGATCAAGAACAACAGGGCTGTGGCCGGGCTGCGGCTCACCTGCGGCTGCTCGCTGATGAAGGACTTCGTGGTCGACTACGACCACAACGTGACCCGTCGCCTGAAGAACGCCGGGTTCGTGATCGTCGGCTCCACCACGCTGCCCGAGTACGGCATCCTCCCCGTCACCGAGGCGCGCCTGTTCGGACCCACCCGCAACCCCTGGGACCTCCAGCGCACGCCCGGCGGCTCCTCCGGCGGGGCGGCTGCGGCCGTCGCCTCGGGAATGGTGCCGCTCGCGCACGGCAACGACGGCGGCGGCTCGATCCGCATCCCCGCGGCATGCTGCGGGCTGGTCGGGCTGAAGCCCGCCCGTGGACGAGTCTCCCTCGCGCCGGAGCTGGGCGACTCCCCGCTGGGGATCGACGGGATGCTCACGCGGACCGTCGGCGACACTGCGGCGCTGCTGGACGTGCTCGCGGGCTATGAGCCGGGCGACGCGACCTGGGCCCCGCCGGCGCCCCAGCCGTTCGCGACCAGCGCGACCGAATCCCCCGGCCGACTGCGGATCGCCATGACGACTCTGCCGCCGATCGCCGATGCGGTGCTCGACCCGATCTGCGCAGGCGCCGTGTCAGACGCCGCTGAGCTGCTGCGCGCGCTGGGCCACGAGGTGCTCGAGGTCGATCCTCCCTGGCAGATCGAGGGGCTCTCGGAGCTGTTCGCCGCCGTCTTCTGTTCGCACATCGCCCTGCAGGTCGCTTACTCCGGGACGGTCGCCGGGCGCGAGCCCACGGCGCAGGACATGGAGCCGATGAGCTGGGCGATCTACTCGATGGTCCAGAAACTGAACGCCCTGCAGGGCCTGGGTGCGGCGGTACGCCTGCAGGCGTTCACCCGCGGCCTGATCCAGTTCCTCGAGCCCTACGACATGCTGCTGACGCCGGCTCTCGCCGAGCGCCCGCTGACGCACGGAACGCTCGACACCGCGGCGCCCGATCCGATGTCAACGTTCACCCGTTCGGGTCTGTTCACCCCTTTCACCCCCGTGTTCAACGCCAGCGGCCAGCCGGGTATCTCACTGCCCCTGTACCAGGGCGAGGACGGCCTGCCCACAGCTGTGCAGCTGATCGGGCGACCAGCCGGCGAGGCGCAGCTGCTGGCGCTGGCCTCCCAGCTGGAGGAGGCGCTGCCGTGGGCCGGGCGGCGCCCGGGCGTGGGCGCGCTCGCCAGCTGAGCGTCGACCACGGGGTGCACAGAGCCCTACGCGCTGGTGGGATCGCTCGACTGCGGGCGCGGGGAGGATGGCAGGCGTGCGGTTCGACGTCGGCGCATATGCCCAGTCCTGCTCTGAACGGTGAACTGACCGCGACCGGCGAAGAACCGATCGAGATCAACGCCGTCCTCTAGCGACGGCCGTGCGGCGCGGCGGCGCGCCTCGCTCAGGCCGTCCCCAGCACCGCGTCCATCGCCTTCGGCTGCACGCCCAGGCTGTGCACGTCGCTCGGGCCCTCGCCGGCGAGCATCGAGCACTGCATCAGCTCCGCTTCGTCCCAGGTGGCGAACGCCCGCTCGGTGCCGACGGTCGCCTCCAGCAGACGCAGCCCGCGTGAGACGATCGGCGTGGGAACCGGCAGCAGCGGCCGGGGTCGCTGCACCGAGCTGAGCAGGATCCGCACCATCTCGGCGTGGGTGAGGGTCTGCGGGCCCGCGAGCTCGTAGCGGCGGCGCTCGCCGTCGGGGGTGCGCAGCACGGCCATCACGCAGTCGGCGGCGTCCTCGACCCAGATCGGCTGGTAGCGGGAGCGCCCGTTGCCGGGCAGGGGCACCACCGGCGCCAGCGACAGGCGCTCGAGCAGCCTCAGCCAGCGATCGCCGGGGGCGTAGATGATCGAAGGGGCGAACACCGTCCAGTCGAGCTCGGACTCCCGCACCGCTTGCTCGGCCAGCGCCTTCGCGCGGTGAAAGCGGGTGCGGTGGTGGGTGGAGGCGTCGAGCGTCGAGAAGAACACGAACCGCTGCGTGCCGGCGTGCTGTGCGGCGCGGACGATGCGCCAGGTGGCGATGCCGTTGAGCTCCTCGATCGAGCCGCGGGGCTGGTCGCGAATCGACGCGGCCAGATGCACCACCGTGTCGACTCCGCGTAGGGCGTTGCGAAACGAGGGAGGATCGGCGAGGTCGCCCAGCGCGATCTGCACGCGCACCCGCCAGGCGCCGAGGCGGCGGGGGTCGCGCACCAAGCAGCGCACGGGCGTCCCCTCGTCCAGGAGCCTGCGCAGCAGCGCCGAACCCACCTGGCCGGTCGCGCCGGTCAGAAGCAGCATCGCTTCGTACAATAGGCTCTCCGAGCAACAGATCGTCCCTGAACACGAACCAGAAAGAAGCGAATGGCCTACGTGATCGCCGAGCCGTGCATCGGCACGAAGGACAACTCGTGCGTCGAGGTTTGTCCCGTCGACTGCATCCATCCCACGCCCGACGAGCCCGGATACGACGCTGCGGAGATGCTCTACATCGACCCCGAGGAGTGCATCGACTGCGACGCCTGCGTGGAGGCCTGTCCCGTGGACGCGTGCTTCGCCGAGGACCAGCTCCCCGACGAGTGGCAGAAGTACTCCCAGATCAACGCCGAGTACTTCGCCAACGCCAAGTAGCAGGGCGGCGCGGCTGGCAGGCTGGCGCGTGAGCCGGTGGGCGCGAGCCCGCGTGGGGCTCAGCTCAGGCTCTCTGGGCGGCGTAGGAGGGGTGCAGCACGTCCAGCACCGGCACGCCCTCGATCGCCTCCTCGATCAGCTCGCGCAGGCGCTCAGAGTCGAAGCGGTGTGACTGGGGCGCGACCGGGTTGATCGTGATCGCCCGCAGGTCGATCGGCCTGCGGGTCACGATGAACAGCCCCTGACGCGTGTACCAGCCGGGCCCGTGGCGGGAGAGGAAGACCCTCGTCGGATCGGATACGACGAGCCGCAGCTCCCGCCCCGCACGCTCACGGCGGGCCGCGATCAGGCCCTCCAGGAAGCGCTCCCCGAGCGAGCCTTCGACCAGCAGCGTGCTGGCCCCCGGGTGCTCGCCGAGCAGCCGCGAGATCGCCGCGGGCTCGGCCGCCAGCACGAGCCCGCGGTCGAGCACCAGTCGCTCCCGGCCCTCCCCGTCCGTGCTCCCCGAGTCGAGACTCCCGCCCGCGCCGCTCTCCTGCTCGTCGGGCTCGCCGGCCCGGGGCAGGCGCACCAGCTCGACGGCGTCGCGGGTGATCGCCACGACCCGCTCGATGTCTTCGTCGAGGACCGCCCCGGTGGCCATCACCAGGCCGTCGGAGACCTCCGGCGAGGAGGCCGCCCGGCGGTCGATCGCGCCGTCGATCAGTACCCGCTCCGCGCCCAGGACCGCCATCTCCTCGCTGACGCCGCGTACGTCTGCGGCCGCGCTCGGACCCGCGACTTCGATCGTCCCCTCCTCTGCCAGGGCGGCGATCACGACCTCCCCGAGGGGGGTTCTCATACCGGTTCGTCGCAGCTGCTCGTATGCCACCCCGCTGGCCCGCAGCATCGCCGCGGTGGTCGCCACCAGGCTGCCCGCCGCGAGCTGCACGCGGGGCTTCTCGATACGGGCGTCGATCACGTCGTGGGACTCTCCGTCGCGTCCGACCGAGGTCACCCCCACGCGGGTGCCGGCGGCCCTCAGCTCGCGCAGCAGTGCGGCGAGGGTCTCGGTCTTGCCCGTGTTCTTCGCCAGCCCCACCAGCGCCACCCGTCGCGTCGGGGCGATCAGCTCCGCCAGGCGGCTCTCGCCGCTAGCCATCCGCCGAGGCGGTCTCGGCCAGGCGTGCCGCCAGCTCGCGGACGATGAAGCTGGCCACGTGGTGGGGGTAGGTGCCCTTCGAGAAGCCGGCATCGTAGCCGAGCTCCTTGGCCAGCTCGTTGGAGACGCGGGGACCGCCGCAGGTGAGGATCAGCCGCTTGCGGGCGCCCTCGGCCTCCACGATCTCGACCAGTTCGGTGAGGTTGTTGATGTGGAGGTTCTGCTGGGTGACGGTCTGGGAGACGAGGATCGCGTCGGCCTCCAGCTCGATCGCTCGCGCGACCAGCACGCTGTTGGGTACCTGGCTGCCGAGGTTGTGGGCGCGGAAGGACTTGTAGCCCTCGAGGCCGTGATGGCCGTGAAAGCCCTTGAGGTTGAGCATCGCGTCGATGCCGACGCTGTGGGTGTCGGTGCCTGTCGCGGCGCCGACGACCACCACGGGACGGCCGATGTGCTCCTCGGCAAACGCTTCGATCTCATCCTCGCTCATGTACTCGATCTCGAAGCCCTCGTTGCTGATCGAGGCGTAGTCCACGGTGTGGGTGCACTCGCCGAACATCACGAAGTAGGTGTATCCCTCGGTGAGGCGCTGATAGTGGACGACCTCCGGGTGCTCGAGCCCCATCTTCGCCGCCAGCTCCTGCGCGGCCTTGCGGGCGGCCAGCCCGTAGGGGACCGGGAGAGTGAAGCCGAGCTGCATCAGCCCGTCGCCGAGATGGTCCGCGTAGGGCTTGATCCGCGCGCGGTCCACCTCAAGCACGACTCGGCGCTCCACGCATCAGCTCGCTGAGCGGATTCAGGTAGCCGGCCTCGGTGTCGACGATGCCCTCGATTCCCCGCCCCTCGGCCACATGGCGTTGCACGTCGCCGAACACGCCCTCCCCCAGCGAGGCGAACAGACCCCGCTCGGCGATTCGCTGGAGCGTCGCGTGCGCGCCATCGAGCACCTCGCGGGCGCGTGTCTGGATTATGCCGCCGGGCTTGAACTCGATCTCCTCGCCCAGGTCGCGGGCGGAGTTGAAGGTGTAGTTGACGTTTTCCAGGCCGATCACGCGGTCGTGCACGTGGGGGGTGAAGATCCCCTCCGTGGGCACCCCGATCGTCTGGATGCCCTGGCCGGTGGCGATCGTGACGAGGTTGAACAGCGAGTCGCAGGCGTGGGTGCGGTACAGGTTGCCGTCCATGTGACGGGTGGGCGGCATGTACTTGACCGGGCAGCGGGGAAACAGCTCCCGGGTGAGCTGGGCCTGGGCCCACTCGTACAGCAGCCCGTTCTCCACGGGGGGGTCGATCTCGAAGGCGTCGCCCAGGGCGATCTGCTCGTCGGGCACGCCCGAGTCCAGCGCCAGCTGGCGGTTGATGAACTGCGAGGCGGTCACCGACGGGGCGGCTTCGATCGCCTCGGCGGTGCGCAGGTAGTTGTCCTCGCCGGTGTTGATCACCACGCCGAACCAGCCGTTGATCATGCGCGAGACGCGCTGGTCGATCAGGCCACGGACCGGGTTGATGTCGCGGTAGAGGATGCCGTAGAGGGCGTCGTTGACCATGTTGTCGAAGCCCTCGATCGCTCCCATCGCTGCGATCTCCGGCATGCACAGGCCCGAGCAGAAGCTCGACAGCCGCACGTAGCGGCCGGCCCTCTCGGAGAACTCGTCGAGCGCCTCACGCATGATGCGGAAGTTGGCCTGGGTGGCGAAGGTGCCGCCGTAGCCCTCCGTGGTGGGGCCGTAGGGGACGTAGTCCAGCAGCGACTGGGCGGTGGAGCGGATCACGGCGACGATGTCCCCGCCCGCCTCGGCCACCGCCAGGCCGTGGACCACGTCCTCGTACACGTTGCCCGTTGCGGTGAGCACGTAGCGGAGGGGGGCGGGCTCTCGCCCAGGCGTTCGCGCATCGCGTGGCGCTCGGCCGTGCGCGCCCGGATCTGCTGCAGGCGCTCCTCGCAGGCGGCCAGGATGCGCTCGCGGATCGCCTCCTCGCCGGCGAGTGGCAGGGAGCACAGCTGGAGGGTGCCGGCGTCGGTGAGCTCGGCGATCTGCTGGGGCGTGCGCGACTCGTCGTCGAGCAGCGCGTTGCCGAGCCAGAAGGCGACGCCTCGGCCGAGGCCGTCGCTGTCGCGGATGTGGTCGACGAGCACGTTGGGGAGCGGTGCCTCCAGCGCGTTGGCGCCATCCACGCCCAGCAGCCGTGCGATCGTGCGCTCGACCGAGACCGTGGTCTTGCCTTCGATCTCCCGGGCGACCTGGCCGGCGATCTGAGCCGCGGCCTCGTGGCAGGAGGCCACCACGCCCGGGTCGAGGTCTAGCTTTGTGCGCATCCCGGCTCCTCTCTGCCGCGGCTCAGCGCAGCTCGCGGACGATCGGGAACGGGATCACCTCGCGCAGGGAGTCGCGTTCGGTGAGGATCATCACCAGCCGGTCGACGCCCATGCCGCCGCCGGCCGTGGGGGAGTAGCCGTACTCGATCGCGCGTGCGTACTCCTCGTCGTTGGGGTGGGGGATGTCCTCGTCGTCGATCGTGCGCCGCTGGCGCTGCTCGACGAAGCGCTGCCACTGATCGACCGGATCGTTGAGCTCGGTGTCGCCGCTGACGAGCTCCACACCGCCTATCACCGCGTCGAAGTGCTCGGCGAGCTCCGGGTACTCAGCATGGGGCTTGGTGATCGGGAAGGGCTCGAGCGGGAAGTCGAACACGTGTGTCGGCTGGACGATCTTCGGCTCGATCAGCTTGGTGTAGACGGCGTGGGTCAGCTCCGCCCACGTCGTCGCGGGGTGGATGCGTTCCTCCAGCAGCTCCGTCAGCTGCTGGGTCACCGCAGCGCGGTCCTCGCCCATGAAGTCAACGCCGGTCTCGGCCAGGATCGCCTCGCGCATCGTGATCCGCCGCCACGGCTTGGCGAGGTCGATCGTCTCGTCGCCCCGCTTGATCTCGGTGCGTCCGAGCACGCGGCGGGCGACGTCGGCGAACATTTCTTCGGTGGCGGTCGCCACGTCGTGGTAATCGGCGTAGGCGAGCATGAACTCGAGGATCGTGAACTCGGGGCTGTGCTTGTAGGAGATGCCCTCGTTGCGAAACGCCTTGCCCATGTCGTAGACGTTCTCCAGCCCCCCGACGATGCAGCGGTTCAGGAACAGCTCGACCGAGATGCGCAGGTACAACTCGCGGTCCAGCGCGTTGTGGTGGGTCACGAACGGGCGGGATCCGGCGCCGCCGGCGAGCGACTGCAGCGCCGGCGTTTCCACTTCGACGAAGTCGCGCTCGTTCAGCCACTCGCGGATCGCCGCGACGATCTTGGCGCGTTTGACGAACAGCTCGCGGGTCTCGTCGTTGGCGATCAGGTCCAGCTCGCGGTAGCGGTAGCGGGTGCCGGTGTCGCCGAGGCCATGGTGCTTGTCCGGCGGCGGGCGCAGCGTCTTGGTGAGCAGCGTGCAGCTCGCCGCGGCGAGCGCGAGCTGGCCGCGCTGGGTCACGTACACACAGCCCTCGATGGCGACGATGTCGCCGATGTCCAGCCCCAGGATCCGCGCATAGGCCTCCTCGCCGAGCGTGTCCTGGCGCAGCACGATCTGGGCCATCCCGGAGAGGTCGCGGAGGTCCAGGAACGAGGTCTTGCCGTGGCCCCGCCGGGAGATCAGCCGGCCGGTGAGCGTGTACGGCAGGTCGGGATGTTCGCCCTGTGAGAGCTGCTCGGGGTCGTGCGCGGCGAGGAACTCGGCGACCGGCGTGCGCTCGCGCATGAGGCTCACATGGGGGTAGGGGTTGACCCCTTCGGATCGCAGCCGCTCGAGCTTGGCGCGGCGCTGGTCGAACTCGACCGCGCCGTTTTCGGCGAGGCTCTCATCGACTGTCTGCTGGTTCTCCTCCTGCTTTTGTCCCGGTACGGACATTGGACGATCCTCTCAACTCGGTTGCGCTTGTCAAGCGATCGAGCAGGATGTCTCCAGGCGGGTCCTGCCGATCGCTGCTAGGCCATGGGCAGCGACATGCCCGCCGGTTTTCGCTCGCCAGCGGTGACCGGGGTATCGGCCGGCGCACCGCCGACCTGTACCAGCGGCAGCGTCGGCAGCTCGGGAAGCGGTGGCGGTGAGGCCATCGCGACCAGGCCACGGGCGGCCTGGCGGATCGCCTGAGCGGCGGGATCGTCGGGGTCTGAGAGCACGAGCGGGACGCCGCCGTCGGCGTGCTCGCGCAGGGGCATCGTCAACGGCACCTTGCCCACCAGGGGCACGTCGAGCTCGTCGGAGAGCTCCTGGCCGCCGCCCTCGCCGAAGATCTGAAAGCGCTCGCCGGCTGGGGTGGTGAAGCCCGACATGTTCTCCACCACACCGCAGATCTCCAGCGAGACCTTGTGGGCCATCTCGGCGGCGCGCCGCGCGACCCGCTGGGCGGTGGGTTGGGGTGTCGTGACGATCAGGAACCTTGCCTGCGGCAGCAGCTGGGCGAGGGTCATCGAGACGTCGCCGGTTCCCGGAGGCAGGTCGATCAGCAGGTGGTCGAGCACTCCCCAATCGACGTCCTGAAGGAACTGGGAGAGCGCCTTGTGCAGCATCGGGCCCCGCCACACCACGGCGGCGTCCTCGGCGACGAAGAAGCCGATCGACATCACCTTCACGCCGTGACTCTCCAGCGGCACGATCTTGCGCTCGGCGGAGACGGGGGGCCTCGTCGCGCCGAGACCGAACATGCGCGGGATCGAGTAGCCCCACACGTCTGCGTCGAGCACGCCCACCCGCTTGCCTTCACCCGCCAGCGCGGCGGCGAGGTTGGCGGTGAGGGTGGACTTGCCCACCCCGCCCTTGCCCGAGCCGACACACAGCACGTTCGCGACCTGCGCCAGCGCCCCGTCCGGGAGGCTGCCGCGACCGAGCTTCTGCTGCAGGCTGGCCTTCTGGGCGTCGCTGAGCACGTCGAAGTAGACGTTCACGTGGGTGACCCCTTCGAGCGCCGACACGGCCTCGGCGACGGCGGTCTGGAAGTGGCCCTTGATCGGACAGCCGGGGGTGGTCAGGGACACGGTCACGTCGACGACGCCGTTGGCGGAGATCTCGATCGAGCGGACCATGTCCAGCTCGACGATCGAGCGCCGCAGCTCGGGGTCGATCACGGCCCGCAGCGCGTCGGTTATCTGCTCGGAGCTGGTCACGGGCCTAATTGTGGCAGACGGTCGCCCGACGGCCGCGCGCAAGTCGGGCCCGAGCGATCGGCTGACAGGCGCGAGTGGGGCACGAAAAAGCCCCCGGGGCGGCGGGGAACCGCCCCGGGGGCAGGGAGGAGAGGGTCCTACTTCCACCGGCGAAATATGAGGCCGGCAGACTCTCCCGCGGTCCGACTCTCCTGGGCCGGAGCGGGGGAAGCTCTTGCGCTAGACCAGCGTCTGGATCCGATCCTGGAGGCGATCGACGAGCTCGGAGCTGTCCTTGCGGCGCTTACGCAGTTCGCGTTCGACGCTGACGCGGGCTTTGCGGACTTCGCGCTCGACGCGCTTGCGGGCGGTGTCGCCGCGGCGCTCGAATTTGCGCAGCTGGGCCTGCGTCTTGGACGTGCTCGAGTAGGTCGACACGGTGTCGCTCACGCTCGAGACGACACGCTCGCGGGCGATCAGGGCGGCACCCACGGGGATCAGCACGGCGCGTTCGGCGACGGGCTTGCTGGTAGCGCTGCCGTTGGTGGACCGTTCGCGTTTGGGGGCCGGTGCGGGGGAGCGCCGGACGGCGGCGGTTTTGGCTTTTTTGCGAGCTTTGGTGGCACGGCGAGGGGAGGTGGTTGCGGCGGGGGGCATCTAAAGATGATCTCCTTGTCGTTGCTCTCGGTTGAGGACGATCCGGGGGTTGTCCTTGTGACGCTCTGAGCAAGCCTGCAGGTGCGAGCTTAGCAGCGAACACGTGTTTGTAAACCGATGCCAGACGATTGTTACACCCCGAGCCCGGAGTTTCCTGAAAAGCCAGTGAAGAAAAGGGTTTGCGGAAAATGCGGCTTGTGACAGCCGGAACGTGCGTTCGCTCAGGCCGGTACCGACACCCGCTCCAGCCAGCGAATCGGCTGGGCCAGCTCGCAGGCGCTGGGAAGCTCGGCGGGGGAGCGCCAGGCGATCGCGAGCGTCTCCGGACCCCC
The DNA here is from genome assembly GCA_963696615.1 of uncultured Solirubrobacterales bacterium. GTDB lineage: Bacteria > Actinomycetota > Thermoleophilia > Solirubrobacterales > Solirubrobacteraceae > Palsa-744. The sequence continues at coordinate 299,876 of CAVOKU010000001.1, forward strand.
CTTCTGCACGACGGCGTCGCAGAAGCGACGCCCGACCTCGTACTGGCGGAGCTTCAGCTCCAGCCCCAGTAGACGCTCGAGCACCCGCCAGGGCAGCCCCCGGGTCTCGCGCCGGCGGGTCATCGCCGCACGCAGGCGGGGCAGCGAGGGCAGCACCTGCGCCCCGACCGCGTCCATCGTGTGCTCGGCGTGGCCCTCGATCAACGACATCGTGGACTGCATCCGCTCGAACACCCGCCAGCGGTCCTCGCCGAGGGTGATCCGCAGCAGTTCACCACGGCGGCCGCGCTCCAGCAGATCGCGAAGCTCGCGCCCGGAGGGCACCATCCGGCGGGGATCCAGGGAGCCCTTGCCGGCGGGCGTGGCGCCTGTGTCGCCATCGGAGGCCCGTCCGCCGAGCGAGATCTGCAGGCCGGCGAGCAGCTCTCCGATCATCGCGCCCAGGTGTTCGCGCAGCCACGGGGCGCCCGAGAACTGAACGGCGTGGGTGATCTCGTGGATCGCCACCCAGGCGACGAGCTCCTGACGGTCGACGCCGAGGTTGGCGGCGGCGCCGGCGAGGTTGGGTGCGACCAGCAGCAGCCGGGGAGTCGCGGTGGGATCCAGCAGGGAGATGTCGTACTGGCCGAGCACGCGCTGGGAGAGCAGGCCGGTGACGGCGCCGAGCTGGGCGCCCAGGAGGTGGCCCGAGACGGCCTGAAGCGAGCCGGAGATGGCGCCCGTCTGCTTGGCAGGCTCGGCCTCGCCCGGCGCGACCGACTGCGCCACGGAGTCCAGCAGGGGGCGCATCGTCGCCAGGTTGGCCCCGATCCAGGAGCGGCGGTCGACGGCCTCCAGGGGCGGCAGCTCGGCGGGTAGCGCCAGCCCGGTGTAATCACTCACGCGGTGGGCGAAGTCGTGGGCGAGCGGCTGCACGGTGTGGGCCCGCACGCCACCGTTCGCGGGCGAGCCGGCGACGAGCTCGCCGATCCGCTGCGCGGTCTCCCAGTCGATCGCAGGTGACGCGCCCATGCACATATCCTAGGAACGTGCCCGCGCCGCGCGACAAGGACCCAGCTCACGAGCATCCCGATCTGGAGCGGGCGGAGGTGCGCGACGTGGTCGCATGGACGCGTCTGCTGGCCGACCCGGGAGACGCCTCGGCGGTGGTTCGTGCGCTCGCGCGCCCTCCGATCGAGTTGCGCCAGGTCGACCTCGCCCGCGTGATCCAGATCGCCAGGAGGCGCAAACTGGACATGCTGGCGGCGCTGCGCGCCGCGATCGAGTCGCCCCAGGTGCCGCCGGAGGCACGCTCGCGGATACAGCGGTTCCTGGAGCTGCACGGGGCGGCGGCGGCCGCCCTCGACGCCGCCCGACCGGACCTGCTCGCGCGGGCGGCGCTCGGCGCCGAGCGGGAGCGCGATCCGCGCGAGCCGGACTCGCCCGACGGCGCTGACGCTGCGCTGAAGGACATGCAGCGGATCGTGGGGGAGGAGGTGCTGGCGGACATCTCGCGTATCGGCGCTCGGTTGAGCGAGCTGAGGCTGGACACCGACATCGACATCGCCCACGGTGTGGCGCGCTACCTGGAGCTCGTCAAGCTCTCGGCTCTGGCACAGCGCCCGCCGGAGCAGAGCGTCAGCGACGCCCTGGAGAGCGTCAACCAGCGCCTGCTGGCGGCCACCACCGCGTTGCAGCGGGAGATCCTGCAGAGCTCCCCGCTGGACGGGACGCTGCTCGCCGCCGGTGCCGGGGCCGGCCCGGACGCCGCCGCGCTCGGCGGCGGAGGGGTTCGGGCCGGGTACGACGAGCGCACCGCCCGGGCACAGGCGATCTCGCCGCGGGGCGAGCCCTCGCTGGGGCCGTTCCTCCCGCGCAAGGGCGGCGGGTTGGCACTGTCGGCCTCTGACATCGCGACCTACCGCAGCTGTCCGCTGCGCTACAAGTTCGCCCGGGTGCTGCGGATCCCCACCGAGCCGACCCTCGGGCAGCGGTTCGGGATCGTCGTGCACCAGGTGCTCGAGCGCTACCACTCCGCGGGAGGGCACACGCTGGGGCAGCTGCTCGACGTCCTGGACGCCTGCTGGCGCCGGGGCGGCTTCGGCGACGGGGAGGCCGAGCGGGAGCTGCGCGCGAAGGCGCGTCTGGCGATGGAGCGCTACCACGCTCGGCTGCACGGTCAGGACTCTGAGCCGGTGTGGTTCGAGCGCCAGTTCTCGCTGCAGATCGGACCTCATCACCTGCGCGGTCGGGTGGACCGCGTGGACCGGTTGGCGGCGCCGGTCGGCTCGCGCGGGGGCGGTGATGCCGGCGGCGAGCAGGCCGGCGGGGAAGGGTACGAGCTGATCGACTACAAGACCTCGCGACCCAAGCAGGAACATGAGCTTCAGGACGACCTCCAGCTCTCGCTGTATGCGCTGGCGGCGCGCGAGTCCTGGCACCTGCAGGCGCCCGCGAGCAGGGTCTACTACTACGTGCTCGACGACCTCAAGGTCACGCTCCCGGGGCAGACCGACTTCGAGCGGGTCAAGGACGTGGTGATGGAGGTCGGCGAGGGCATCGTCAGCCAGTGGTTCGAGCCCACGCCATCCCCCAGCGCCTGCTCGATCTGCGACTTTCGCATCGTCTGCCCCGCGGCCGAGCGGTAGACCGGCGCCGCGGCGGCCTGGCGCGTCACCTAGCGGATGCCGCGCTGCTTGAGGAAGCGCTGGAATTCGCGCTCGAGCACATCGCCGGAGGGGACCTGCTTGGGGGAGCGCTCGGCTTCGCTGTCGGCTTCCTGCTCGAGCCGTTCGACGAAGGCCTGGATGTCGGGGTCACTCTGCACCGCGAGCCCGACCTGGCGCTCGTAATCCTCGGCGGCCTGCTCGAGCTCGGTGACGTCGACCGAGACGCTGACCACGCCTTCCACCCCCCGCACGAGCGCCAGCGCGGCCTTCGGGTTGGTCGCCGCGGCGACGTAGTGGGGAACGCTCGCCCACAGGCTCGCCGAGGGCAGGCCGGCCTCCATGCAGCTCGCGTGGAGCACGCCGACGATGCCGGTGGGGCCCTCGTAGGAGGAGGAGGCCATCCCCAGGGTCTCGGTCAGCACCGGATCCGACGCCGACCCGGTCATGGTCACCGGGCGAGAGTGGGCGACGTCGGCGAGCAGCGCGCCGAGCGAGACGACGATCTCGACGCCGAGGGCTTCGGCGAGATCGATCAGATGGGAGCTGAACGCGCGCCAGCGCATCGAGGGCTCGACTCCCTGCACGAGCACGAGATCACGAGTGGCCCGGGGTGCGTGGGCTTCGAACACCTCGACGGTGGGCCACGTGACCTCCCGCGAGCCGTCCTCGTCGAGGCGGATGCAGGGCCGGTTGGCCTGGAAATCGTAGAACTCCTGCGGGTCCACGTGCGCGAATCGACGCGCGTTCAGCGCCGAGACGAGGAAGGCAACGGCGCCCGAGGCGGAGTCGCCCGCGTCGTTCCAGCCCTGAAAGGCGCAGATCATCGCCGGCGAACGAAGGCCACTGGGGCGACGGTCCCAGATCAGGGGGGGCATCTTCATCACCGTACAGGATGCGGCCGCGCGGACTTGACGCTTCCCGAGACAGCCGCCGCGGCGTGCCTGCGGCGGTCAAGACCGGCCGGCGGAATGCCGATGGATAGAGATGATGAGCACCGCTACGATCGAGAGCACCGCGCCGACCCGGGCCGGTGAGCCCGCGGGGGGTCACGAGCACCCTCCCGGGGGGACCCAAAGCCCAGCCCAGAAGGGCCTGTATCCGGCGCACAAGAGCGGGCGTTCGGCGCGGATGATCGGCGAAGTGGTCGTCGACCTCGGCTTCGCCGACCGTAAGACCGTCGACGACGCGATCGCGCTGGCGCGCGAGGAAGGGCGCCAGACCGGCGAGGTGCTGGTCGAACAGGGCGTGCTGCGCCACGACCAGCTCGCGCGGGTGGTGGCCGAGCGGTTCGGCCTCGATTTCGTCGACCTGTCGGTGTTCGACCTCGACATGGGCGCGGTGCAGCTGGTCGGCTCGGAGGCCGCCAAGCGCTACCGGGCGGTGCCCGTCGGCTTCGGCGAGGACGGCTCGCTGCTGCTCGCCATGGCCGATCCCACGAACGTGCTCACGGTCGACGACGTGGCGATGATCACCGGCCGCAGGGTGCGGGTGGCGGTCGCCTCGATCGAGGATCTCGACCTGCTCCTGGCGCGGATGGCGGGGATGGACCAGTCGATCGAAGACATCGTCGACGAGCAGCACGAGGCTGAAGCCGCGCAGGCCGAGCAGGAGGCGTTCATCGACGAGGCCGACGCCGACGCGCCGATCATCAGGCTGGTGCACTCGATCATCGCCCAGGCGGTGCAGCAGGGCGCCTCCGATATCCACGTGAACCCGGAAGAGGGCGACGCGAAGGTGCTCTACCGCGTCGACGGAGTGCTCGCGCCGGCGGCGACGATCAAGCGCCGGATGGCGGCGGGGGTGGTGTCGCGAATCAAGATCATGGGCGACCTGGACATCGCCGAGCGTCGGGTGCCCCAGGACGGACGGCTCGCGCTGACGATCGAGGGTCGGCGGGTTGACATTCGCATCGTCACGCTGCCGCTGGTGCACGGCGAGGGCGTCGTCATGCGAATCCTCGACAAGGGCGTCACCGTCAAGGACCTCGGCTCGCTGGGCATGGGCCCCGCCGAGCTGGAGCGCTACGAGCGGGCGATCGCCAAGCCCAGTGGGGCGGTGCTGGTCACCGGTCCGACCGGGTCGGGCAAGTCGACCACCCTGTATGGGGCACTCCACGTGCTCAACGACGGGGAGCGCAGCATCCTCACGATCGAGGACCCCGTCGAGCAGCGGATCGCGGGGATCAAGCAGATGCAGATCGCCCCCAAGGCCGGGGTGACGTTCGACGCGGGCCTTCGTTCGATGCTGCGAGCCGACCCAGATGTGATCATGGTGGGCGAGATCCGCGACCGCGAGACGGCCCACATCGCGGTGGAGGCCGCGATGACCGGCCACCTCGTGCTCTCCACGCTCCACACCCGAGACGCGCCCAGCGCGCTCGGGCGGTTGATCGACATGGGGATCGAGCCGTTCCTGGTGTCCTCGGCGATCGACTGCATCGTCGCCCAGCGGCTGGTGCGGATGCTGTGTCCCCACTGCAAGCGAGCCCAGCGGCTTCCCGAGACGGTGCTCGCCGAGTACGACCTGCAGAACGCCGAGCCGCTGGAGCCGGTCGGATGCTCGCGCTGCGGAGGCAGCGGCTATCGCGGACGGGTGGGTCTGTACGAGGTGATGGAAGTCGACGAACGAATCCGCTCGCTGGTGCTCGAACACGGATCGGTCGACGACGTCGCCGCGAGCGCCGAACGGGCGGGCATGGCGCGTCTGCGCGACGACGGCATCGAGAAGGTGCGCGCGGGGCTGACCTCGATCGCCGAGATCGAGCGGATGACCAGCAGCCTGCTCTCCTGAGCGCTAGGACCCGAGCAGCAGCGAGATGCGAAGCGGCCCCGAGGGGAAGGCTTCGCCGGTGAACGAGTACGCCTCGTAGTTGCGCCCGTGGTAGGAGAGCGGGCCGCGGGCCGGAACGCTCGACGGTCCCGGAGAGAGCGTGCCCATCACCTGTTCGGAGCCCCTGCGCATCAGCACGTCCGCTCCGGTGAAGAGGTGAGCCAGGCGCAGGTAGCCGGCGTCGTCCTGGATCGCCCACAGGAAGCTGCCGACCACCTTGCCCCCGCTGTGCACGGTGCCGTGGACGGGGGCGAGCACGAACGGACCGCCGACGTCGACGAGCAGTCTCCCGCCGACGATGACGCGGACCCGCACGACGTGGATGTGTTCTCCGAAGAACCCCACGATCGCGTTCCGCGTGGCTGCGGCATCCTGCGCGGCCACGGCGCGGCGGAAGGCCGAGGAGCTTTCGATGTGGTGCAGGGTGCTCGTGACCGTCGGGCTGTGGAGCTCCTCCTGGTAGATGCGTTCGCCGACGTGACCAAGCGTTTCCACGCGGGCCTGGGCTTCCGAGCCGGGACATGAGATCGCGGAGGAGGGCGCGAGCACGACGATGCGAAGTTGCCCGGAGGGATACACCGAACCGGGGATCGTGTAGGCCTGGAAGCTCTTGCCCGACAGCGTCAACGGGCCCGCTCCGGAGAAGCTCGGCGGCGGCGTGCCGGCGATCGAGCCGGCCACACGACGGGAGCCCGCGAGCAGCAGCACCTCGGCGCCGGTCACCTGGTTGACCACCTGCACATAGGTGTGATCGGGCTGGGTGGAGAGGACGAAGCTCGCCGCTGTGCCGGGAATCGTGCCGCGAGCCGGCGCGATCGCCCCGCCAGAGCCGGCCTGGGCGAACACGCGACCGCCGCGCAGAACCTCAACCCGGGCGATCTGTCCCAGCAGCAGCGACTGCAGCGCAGAGCGCGCCGCCGCGGAGTTGCCGCTGTTGACCGCCGCCGCCAGGGCGCCTGAGCTGCGAATGCGATGGGTCGCCTGCGCGACGATGCCCCCGCTGGTGGCCTCGCCGTAGACGCGAGACGCGACGCTGCCGAGGGTGCTCGCAACTGTCTGGGCGCAGCTGACCGAGGCGGGCGCGGTGGCAGGAGTCGTGGCGGCGGCGGCCGCGGAGCTGGGCGCGCCCGGACTCGCTGGTGCGCCCCAGCCCGCGGCGGGGGCGGTGGCGGCGCTGTGGGTGGCGGTGGCAGAGCCGCACCCGGCGAGCAGCCCGAGCGCTGTCAGGAGCGCCAGCAGGCGGGGGCCCGGCCGGCGAACTAGGCGAGGCGACCTGCGCGGAGAAGCGCCCACTCCCTGATCCTAGAGCGCGGATGGCCACGAGCGCCGCATCGCCGGCGACGCCGCGGGCGGGGTAGCGACCCCCACGAGCGTGCCGGCGAGCGGGATCTCGGTCAGTGCTTCTTCGGTGAAGCCGCGGGCGCCGGCTTCTTGGCGTTGCCCTTTCCCTTGCCCTTGTGCTTGTGCTTGTGTTTGACGGCGACGGTGACCGGCTTGGGGTTCAGGCGCGTCCACCCGGAGAGACCATCGGGCTTGCAGCCTTTTGGGCGACCGAGGTCGTATGGCCCGGAGATCGCCTGCGTCACGACGCCTTTTTCGAGGTAGGCGTAGGTGACGCTCAGGAGCGCGTCCACTCGGGGCTCGGCGCAGAGCTTCGTGCCGATCGCGAACTGCCCGGTGATCGTCTCGTACCCCGACTTGGCTGCGCCGACGCAGTTGTCCGCGAAGCCGGGCACTTCGCTCGAGCACGAGAACGTGTCGGTCAACGGGGTGCCCGTCGGAATCGCGGTCACCAGCGGGGCGGCCTCGACGCCCGTGATCGGGATCTGCGACTGCAGCTGATAGCCGCTGACCGGGCCGTCGCAGTAGAACGTGTACTGCACCTGCTGTTCTTCGCTGCCCGCTTCGGGGGTGCCGCCTTCCAGGCTGCCGAGGCACGAGTAGTTGTTGGGATTCGATTGTTCTGCCCGGCCGAGCGCCGGCGTCGCCAGCACGACCAGGACGGCCGTGATCGCGGCGAGCCACCAGGTGGCTTTGCGGTTGGCGAGGTTTTGCTGGTGCAAGGTGATTCTCCGTTCTCCTAGTGTTGACTGCGTGTCTGCGCGATGAGAGCCCGTCCAGGCTCCTCAGTGCAGGAGCCCTTCCAGGCTCCGCTTCGGTGAAGCTGGGTCGAAGTTGGTCGCCGAGCGAGCGCCGGCGGTCACGAACGGCGAGATCACCAGCACGCCCGTGGGCGGTGGGTGAGCGTCGCCGTTGCGGCGGCGTCCGGCGGCTCGCGGTCGCTCCCCCGTCGCGCCGGGTAAAATCCTCCATATGCGGGCAATCGGGGGGCGATGGGTCGCCGCTGTCGGGGCCGTCGTCGTGGTCATCGCGAGCGTTCCGGCTGTGGCCGGTGCGGTCACGTTCGGCGCGAATCTCAACAATGCTCCGAACAACCCGACCACTTGCGGGGAAGGGGTGTTCCCGTATTTCTCTGCGCCGATGGGCAGCCCGTCGTGCCTGTATTTCTCCGGTGCGCCAGGGCCTTCTTCGTACGCCCCGCAAAGCGGCACCGTGACCGCGGTGCACGTGCGGGTGGGAGCTGTCACCGGCCCGATGCAGGTCGTGATCATGCGGTCGCTCTTCCAGAACAATGCGGGCGAACCGGGCCACCCATTCTTCGCCTGCTGCTTCGTCGAGCGCTATGGACCGATCTTCACGCCACAGGCGAACACGGTCACGACGGTGCAGACGAATCTGGCGATGACCGAGGAACCCACTCCGCCGCCCGACGATTTCTCGACGAACGCGGCGGGAGACTTCCTCGCTCTCTCGGTCCTGGCATCGAACGTGCCGATCCCGGCCTTCATCGATCAGCAGAGCGGCTACTCGGGGTTCTACCCGGCGCCGACGGAAGCGACGTTCGCGGCCCCGAGCCCGAATCCCCTGTTCGCGGCGACGGACGGCTTCGGCGCGCAGATCATGCTCAGCGCCGACCTCGAAGGCGGCGGGGGAGGCGGTGGGGCTCCCGCCGGCGCTGGGGGCGGTGGCGGAGGCGGCGGTGGAGCCCCGGCCGGCGGTGGGGGCGGCGTTCCTCCAGGCCCGCTCCTGCCCACGATCGGGCTGCCGAAGCTGACGATCCCCGTCAACGGCAACACCGCCACGGTCCCGCTGCAATGCCTGGTCGTGGACTGCACGGGCACGCTCACGCTCCAGAACGCGAGGCTCGCCGGCCTCGCCAGCGTGGCGGTCACCGCCAAGACCAAGAAGCCGAAGGTCCTCAGCTATGGCACCGCCCACTTCTCGATCAAGGCGGGCAAGACGGCGAAGATCAAGGTCTCCCTGAACGGCACCGGGCGTAAGCTCCTGTCGAAGGGGCACAGGTCGGCGAAAGTGTGGGCCAACGTGCGCTTCTCCTCCGGCGCCGCTGCCGCCAAGAGCATCAAAGTCACGCTCAAGCGCTGACACAGCCCGCCCGCGGGACCGCGGTGGTCACTTCGTCCAGGTGCCCGTCGAGTCGACTCGACCGACCCCTACCGTGTGCCCGGTGAGATTCCCCCTTCACGCGCTCGTCGGCGCCCTCGCCGTGGCCGCCCTGGCCGGCGTCGCGAGCGCTCCGGGCCGCACCCAGGCGACCGGTCTGAAGGAGTACTCCTGCCCGCTGTTCCCGGCCAGCAACCCGCTCAACCGGGACATCTCCCGCGCGCCTGTGGATCCGCATTCCGATGCCTACATCGCGAGCATCGGTGCGAGCCTGCACCTGCACCCGGACTTCGGCACGAACCCTTCCTACGGGATCCCCTACACGGTCGTGGGCGCCAATCAGCGGCGCGTGCCGATCCGTTTCACCGCCTACGGCGAAGAATCCGATCCCGGCCCCTATCCGATCCCGCCCAATGCGCCCGTCGAGGGGGCCGGCGCTGAAGGCGACCGCCACGTGCTCGTGCTGCAGCGGGGTAGTTGCGACGTGTACGAGCTCTACGACGCCCACCGCTCGGGCGCCGGCTGGGACGCCGGATCGGGCGCCGTGTTCGACTTGCGCTCGAACGCGCTCCGCCCGGAAGGGTTCACCTCGGCGGACGCCGCGGGGCTGGCGATCATGCCGCTTCTGGTCCGCTACGACGAGGTCCGCAGCGGACGCATCGAACACGCGCTACGCGTGACGGTGTCCAGCACCCAGCGGGGCTACATCCATCCCGCCACCCACTTCGCCTCCGACAGCTCCGACCCGAACCTCCCCCCGATGGGGCTGCGACTGCGGCTGCGGGCGAGCTACAGCCTCGCGGGCTTTCACGGCGAGTCGCTGGTGGTGCTCCGCGCGCTCAAGCGTTACGGCCTGATCGTCGCCGACAACGGCTCCTCCTGGTACATCACCGGCGCACCGGACCCCCGCTGGGACGACGCTGACCTCGAACAGATCAAGCGCGTTCCCGGTTCGGCCTTCGAAGCCGTCCAGAGCGGGGTGATCCGCCACCGCGGATAGCGCCGGGGTATGCCGCGTCAGGAAGCGGGCGGCTGCTCTGCTGGCGGCGCAGCTGGCTGCGGAGCGGGCGGCGCCGGCTGAGCCTGAGCCTGCGGCTGGGCCGCGACCGGCTGGGGCGCCTGCTGCTGGGGTGTGCCCGGCGTGATCTGGTTGTGGTGGGACTCATGGTGGGACTCGCCGGTGATCGACGACTTGAACTCCCGCATCCCGCTGCCCAGCGATCGCCCGATTTCCGGAAGGCGTCTGGCCCCGAACACGAGCAGCAGGATCACCACGAGGAATGCGATGTGAAGAGGATTGTCGAGTCCCATCGCTCGTTCCAGTCTAGACCATCGCCGAGCTCGGTCGAGACGCGCGCATTGGTCGGCGAGCGTTAGGAGCTGCGCAGCGTCCGACGCACCAGCTGGGCGGCGATCAGCACCATCAGAACGGCGAACCCGTCCCGCAGCACGCGGCCCGAAAGCGAGTTCGCAAGCGCCACCCCGGCGGCCGCCCCGGCCACCGAGAGCAGCCCCAGCAGCAGCGCGTCGTGACGTTGCACGTTGCCGTAGCTGTCCTGCCGGTAGGTACCCACGATCGCCACGGGGATGATCGCCAGCAGCGAAGTGGCCTCGGCCTGATGCTGGCCGAGGCCGAGAAAGATCACGAGTCCCGGCACGAACAGCACGCCGCCGCCCACCCCGAGCAGTCCCGCGACGATGCCCCCGGCCACTCCGATCACGATCGCGCCGATCACCGCAGCACCAGCTCCACCGCGCTCGCCACCAACAGTCCCGCGAACAACAGCGCGATCACCTGGGTGTGCAGACGCTGCTGAAGCCAGGTCCCGATCAGCACCCCGCCCACCGCCGGAACGCCGACCAGCGCGGCATCGCCCACCCGCACGTTCCCATAGAGCCCCTGCACCCCGGCTGCGAATGCGGCGATGAACACGATCGCCGCCAGCGACGTGGCCGTCGCCTCGCGCTCGCCGTAGCAGAGCCACAGCACCAGCAGCGGCACGATCACGCTGCCCCCGCCGACGCCGAAGAGGCCGCTGAAGACGCCCGCGGCGGTTCCGATCGCCATCAGCTTGAGCGTGCGCTCGGACGACGCTTCGCTCGCTGTTTCCGGACTCATCCCGAGAGTTGGGCGGCAGCTGAGCGGGCGCGGATAGATCCTTTGCAAGCGATCCCGTCGGCCACAGTGCGCGCCATACTAGTGTCCGTGTCCCCCGCCGCGACGCCAGTGGAGGCGCTCGAGCCGCTTCGCTCCGACCCAGGCCACGCTGCGGTGCTGCTGGACATCGACGGCACCCTCGCCCCGATCGTCCGTCACGCCGCCGACGCACACGTGCCCGAGGCCACCCGCGCGCTGCTGATCGAGATCGCCAAGCGGTTCCGCGTCGTCGGCTGCGTGAGCGGGCGCCGCGCGACGACCGCCCGGCAGATCGTCGCGATCGGAACGATCGCCTACGTCGGCAACCACGGGGGGGAGCTGCTGCTGCCGCGCGCCACCGCCCCACAGCTCGACCCGGAGGCGGCCGCGTGGGCCTCGCGGGTGCACGAGTTCGCCGCCGCCGTGTTCACGCCCGAGCACCAGCGTCTGCGCATCCGCAGCGAGGACAAGGAAGTGATCGCCGCCTTTCACTGGCGCGGGGCACCCGACGAGCAGGCCGCGCAAGCGGCCGTGGCGGAGATCGCCCGCCGCGCGCAGGAGCAGGGATTCGTCGTCCATTGGGGGCGCAAGGTGCTCGAGGTGCGTCCGCCGGTGGCCCTCGACAAGGGCATCGGCATCGCCACCCTGCTCCGCGGCCAGCCGGTGACCGCCGCCGTCTACGTCGGCGACGACAACACCGATCTCGACGCCTTCCGAGGCCTGCGCGAGCTGGTCGAGAGCGGGACGCTCGAGCGGGCGGTTTGCGTGGCCGTGAGCTCGGACGAAACCCCCGCGGAGCTGGCCTCCGAGGCGGATCTGCTGGTGGACGGCGCGTCGGGCGTGCGGGAACTGCTCGAGGCGCTGCTCTAGCCGGGAAGCCGGTTTCAGACGTGCGCTTCGTGGACTTCCTCAGGACCACCGTGATGCTCAGCGCCGGCGCCGCCACGGCGCTCGCCACCGTCACCGTCCTCGCCGCGGCATCGCAGAACGGCGGCAGCTCGGAGACCAGGCTCGTCGCCGTCGCCGCGGGCTGGTGGGTCGTCGCCGCCGTGATCGGTCTTCGCATCGGTCGCCGGGCGGAGACCAGCCCGCCGATCGCCCGTCTGCTGTCCGGGGCTCGTGCAACCACGATGCTGCCCGAGCTGCGTCCCGGAGCGGTGGTGCTCAACCGTCTGTGGCCGCTGCTCCTGTTCACGCTGATCGCCGGCGGCCTCGCCTTCCTCGCGCCGCAGATCCCCGGGATCGCCGCTGGCTTCGCGATCATCTGGGCGCTCGCCTGGCGGCGCCAGCATGGGGCCGTGGCGGCGATCGAGGAGCGCGACGGGGTGCGCTTCTACGTGCGCCGCACCTCGCCCCTGCGTCCGATCGTCCTCGACCGCACCCCTGGCTTCAAAGCCATGCGTCCTGAGCCCAACGGCCAGTGGACGTCCTGATCGTCTCGCTCGGGTCCACCCCGGGCCTGCGCACCTCCGACAGAGAGCTCGCCGGCTCGCTGCGTCGCGCGGGCGTGTCGGTCGCGGTGGCCACCGCCCGCCCGCCGCGGCGGCGGTTGCGCACGTTCGCGCTCACCGACCTGGCCTGGGCGCTCGCCGCCAGGGGCGCCGCCGTCAGGGCGCTGGCCGAGCACCATCCGCGGGCGATCGTCTACTCGAGCACCACCGCTTCGCTCCTGTGGCCCCGGCCTGGAGCGATCCGCTTCGACGCTCCCTCCGCCGGCAACCGTCCCGGCCGTCACGGCATCTGGCAGCGTCCGCTCGAGCGCCGGCGGCTCGCCCAGGCTCCACTGCTGCTGCCGCTCATCGAGGGGAGCCTCGCCGAGGCTCCCGCATCGGCGAGGACGGGCGATCGGGCGCTGACGCTGCCCATTCCGGTCGAGCCCTCCGGTCCACCCAGCGCCGATCGCGACATCGCCGCGATCACCTACGCCGCCAACCCCCGCAAGAAGGGCCTCGACCGCGTGCTCGACGCCTGGCTCGGGGTTCGCCGCCCCGACGAGGAGCTGGTCGTGGCCGGCGCCGACGCGCAGGAACTGCGTGATCTGCCCACCGTGGCGGCCGAAGGCGTGCGCACCGTCGGTGAGCTCGGGGCCGAGGAGTACCGCGCGCTGCTGCGCCGTTCGCGGGTGTTCGTGTGCGCCCCCCGGCGCGAGGACTACGGGATCGCCCAACTGGAGGCCCTCGCCGACGGCGCCACGCTCGTCACCACACCTGCTCCCGGGCCCTATGCCGCGTTGCCGCTGGCCCGTTCGCTGGATCCGCGCCTGGTGGGGGAGGATCTCGGCGCGATGCTCCGCACCGCGCTGGATGACCCGGCACCGGACTATGCGGCGCGGGCCGCCGTGGCGATCGAGCCGTTCAGCCGTGCGGCGATCGACCGGCGCGTGCGCGAGGAGCTGCTGCCGCGCCTGCTTTCCGGCGCGGCGCTCGCCCGTTAGCGTCCCGCATCCGCCTGCGTCGCAGCTGCTCCCAGGAAAGCGTGTTGGCGACGTCCTCGCAGCTCAACCACGCCCGCCTGGCCGTGGCGATGCCCCAGCGCATGTTCTGGAGGGTGTCCGTGCGGTGCGCGTCTGAATCGATCACGATGCTCGCTCCCGCCTTCGCCGCGTTGCGGGCATGGACATCGGAGAGGTCCCGCCGGTTGGGGTTGGCGTTGATCTCCACCATCGTGGCGGTCCTCGCCGCCGCCTCGAACACCGCGCCGAGGTCCAGCTCATAGGGATCTCGCCGCCCGATCAACCTGCCCGTGGGATGTCCGATCGCGTCCACCAGCGGATGCTCGATCGCGGCCAGAACCCGCTCGGTCATCGCCTGCTCGCCCATGTCGAAGGATGTGTGCACGCTCGCCACGACCCAGTCGAGCTCCGCCAACAACTCGTCCTCGTAGTCGAGTCCCCCGTCGGGGAGGATGTTCACCTCGCTCCCCGCCAGCACCCGGATTCCCTCGAGCCGCTCGTCGACCTCACGCACCCGCTCGATCTGCCGTCGCAGCTCGTCGGCGGTCACGTCGTTGCCGAACCCGTGCGTGGCGGAGTGGTCGGTGATCGCCACGTACTCGTAGCCGCGCTCCCTCGCCGCGAGCGCCATCTCGGCGATCGTGTTCCTGCCGTCGGAGGCCACCGTGTGACAGTGCAGGTCGCCCCTGATGTCCTCCAGCTCGATCAGTCGCGGCAGGCCCACGCCGCCCTCGCGCGCCGCCTGCAGCTCGCCGCGATCCTCGCGCAGCTCGGGCTCGATGTAGCGGTAGCCAAGCAGCTCGTACACCTCCGCCTCGCTCGAGTGCAGGTGTGTGCGTCCGTCCTCGTCGGAGCTCACGCCGTGCTCTGAGACGTGCAGTCCCCGCCGCACGGCCTGCTCACGCAAGGCGGCGTTGTGGCGGCCCGAGCCGGTGAAGTGCTGGAGCAGGTTGCCCAGTTGCTCGGGATCGCCGATCCTCAGATCGACGGCGATCCCCGAGTGCGTCCGACCCCGCGTCCCCGATGGGCTCGCCGAGGACACGCTCTCCATCTCGGGCAGCTCCCCCAGCCGCTCGGCCAGCGCCTGGCGCTCACGCGTCACGGCGATCAGGTCGATGTCCTTGACGCTGTCGGCCATCCTCCTCGCCGAGCCGGCGATCAGCACGCTTGCCCGCTCGTCGCTCTCTCCCGCCAGCAAGCCCTGCGCCAGCCGCTCGCCGAGCGCCAGGGCGTGGGGCAGCAGCAGTCGCGCCGAGCTCCGGTCCCCCGGCTCGGCCTGCGCGCGCGCGAGCCCTTCGAGTGCTCGCTCCTCGAACTTCGCCCCGAGGCCGTTCACCTTGCGGATCCGCTGCTCGAGCGCCGCCTTGCGCAGCGCCTCGGGCGAGTCGATCCCCAGCTCGGAGTGCAGCAGCAGCGCCCGCTTGGGCCCGATCCCCGGCAGCCTCGTGATCTCGATCAACCCGGCCGGAAACCTCTGGCGCAACCGCTCCGCCGCCGGAATCGCTCCCGTCTGCTGGAGGGTCTGGATCTTCTCCTGGAGCGTCCTGCCGATCCCCGGCAGCTCGCTTGCCCGTCCCTGCTCGGCGAGTGCGCCGACCGACACCGACGCCTCCCGCACCGTCTTCGCGGCCGTTCTGTAGGCCAGCACCCGGTGCACGATCGCCCCGTCGAGCTGATACAGGTCCCCAAGTTCTTCGAGCGCGTCGGCAATCGCCCCGTTGGAGAGCTCCACTGCTTTAGGGTACGCCGATCCCCATGCCCGATATCCCCTGGCTGATCCTCCCCACCTACGACGAGGCGGAGAACATCGAGGCCATCCTCACCGCCTCCGGCGAGGTGCTCACGAGGGCCGCGCCCGATGGCTTTCGCATCCTCGTCGTCGACGACGGCTCGCCCGACGGCACCGGGGAGATCGCCGATCGTCTCGCCTCCGAGCACGATTGGGTGCAGGTGCTCCACCGCACCGAGAAGGGCGGCATCGGGCCCGCCTACCTCGCCGGCTTCCGCCATGCGCTCGATCACGGCGCCGCGTTCCTGTTCGAGATGGACTCGGACTTCTCCCACGATCCCGCTGACCTCGCCAGGCTGCTGGAGGCGGTGCGCTCCGGTGCGGATCTGGCGCTCGGCTCACGTTACGCCCCGGGCGGCGGCGTCACCGATTGGGGGGCGCTCCGCCGCTTCATCAGCGAGGGCGGCTCCACCTACGCGCGCTGGGTGCTGGGCCTGCAGGTGCGTGATCTCACCGGTGGCTTCAAGTGCTTTCGCCGCGAGGTGCTGGAGGCGATCCACTTCGACTCGGTTCGCTCCCAGGGGTACGCCTTCCAGGTCGAGCTCACCTACCGTGCGGTCCGTGCCGGCTTTCGCGTGGTCGAGGTCCCGATCGTGTTTCGCGACCGCGAGCGAGGCCAGTCGAAGATGTCCTGGCGCATCGCCGCCGAGGCGATGTGGCTGGTGCCGCTGCTGCGCCACGGCTCTCAGCCGCCCACTCCGGCGCCGTCGGCGCGGACGTCCGCGGCGGCGGCGGACCGGCGCACACCCGCCGCCTAGCGCGACCGCCGGCTCACGTCCGCCCGTCCGATCGCCGATGAGTAGGCGATGGACGCATCCTCGTATGCCCTCGCCCAGGGCGTGCGCTGCACCCGCGCCACCCTGCGCACCTGGCAGCGCCGTCCCGGGCCCGTCCTCGGCGGTTGGTTCGCCGGCGCGACACTCGCCGCCGTGGGCCTGCTCGCAGCCGTGCTCGTCGTCTCGGACCTCTCCGGCGGCTACGTCCAGATCGTCACGCTGCGTCCGCCCTTCGCGGTCGGCGACGGGGCCGACGTGGTGGGGGTGCTCGGGCACAACCTGCTGGTGCTCGCGCTCCATGCGATGGCGTGCGTGGCCGGCTTCATCGCCGGCAGCTCGCTGCCGCTGCAGGTCGAGGGACGCCAGGGCATCTCACGCTGGGTCCACGCCCACGGAGGACGCATCGCGATCATCTTCGTGGTCTGCGCCACCGGCTTCTCGCTCACTGCGCAGGCGCTGATCCTGGGTCGCACCCTGGGCGGCGTGTCGAATTTCCTGCGGGTCTCTCCCGGGCTGCTGCTGCTCGGCGTCCTGCCCCATGCGATCCCCGAGCTGATCGCGCTGTTCCTGCCCCTCGCCGCGTGGATCATCGCCAGCCGCCGCGGCGAGTGGGACCAGTTGCTCGCCGCGACCTTCGTGACGGTCGCGATCGCGCTCCCGATCCTCGTCATCTCGGCGTTCATCGAGGTCTATGTCTCGCCCCACCTGTTCACCACGCTCACCGGCATCCACCCGCCGATCGTCCGTCTCGACGAAGGCTGGGTGGTCACGGTTCACTGAGCGGCTCAGGTGGCGCTCTGAGGCCGGCGCGAGCCCGGGCGAGCGGTGATCTCAGCGCCCGCATCGTCAAACGATCGTTTGATACGATCGTTTGGAGATGGCACGCGACACCAAGACCGCGCTGCTGGAGGCCGCCAAGACGCTCGTCTCCGAGCGCGGCTACGCGGGCACCAGCGTCCGCGAGCTGGCGGCGGCGGCGGACGTCAACCTGGCGGCGGTCAACTACCACTTCGGCTCCCGTGAGGAGCTGCTCGACCAGGCGGTGCTCCAGTCGTTCCTGGAGTGGACCGACCGCTTCGACGGGATCGCGCAGGCCGATCCGAATGCCGGCCCGTTCGAGCGCATGTCGGTCAACGCGCAGGTGATCCTCGATGACTTCCCCGACGCCCAGCCGCTGTTCGCCGCGTTTCTGGAGGCTCTCCTGCAGGCCCGCCGCTCACCCGAGCTGCGCCCCCTCCTGGCCGAGCACTACGCCGAGCAGCGCCGCCGGGTCGGTGAGGTGCTCGCGTCGGGGACTTCCCAGCGAGAGCGCTCCGAGCGGACGTCGGAGATCCTCGCGTCGGTCCTGATCGCGGTGGTGGACGGTCTGCTGCTCCAGTCGCTCGTGGACCCCGCCGCGATCCCAACGGGCGCGGAGCTGGCAGCGCTCACCGGAGGGCTCGTGGGGGCGGGGACGGCGGCTGCGAGCGAGGTCGCGGCATGAGCGCCGGCGGGCGGCGATGAGCGGCGCCTGGAGCCTCGGCGGCGACACCAAGGCGGTGCTGCTGGCGGCCGCCGTGATGTTCCTGTGGGCGCTGTTGCTCGGCATCTGGAAGTACCGCCAGATGCTGAGCGCCGAGAGCGGCCTGGCGCATCCCTACGTCGACACCGGCCACCGTGCCGCGCTGCTCTACAGCTTCGCGCTGCTGCTCGTCGCCACGTTCGTAGAGCTGAGCGGGTGGAGCGAGCTCGTCAACCTGCTGGCGGCCGGGGCCATGGCGTCGTACTTCTTCGGCGCCGTCGCCGGCTATGTCTACCACGGCTGGCGCCGCGACACCGACAATCAGATCCGCGATCGCGTCCCGGGGCTGCATCCGTTCATGATCACCCTGATCGTCGCCGAGATCGGGGGCTGGCTGGTGCTCGTGGCGGGCTTCCTGGACGCGCAGGTGTTCTGAGCGCTCCGGGGGGAGTCGACCCCGATCCCCAGCCCGATGGGGGGTTGCACATATACGCGCGACAGGTCGCGTATAACCATCGTCATACGCACCCCACGAAGGGAACGTCTTCCTCGGGTCCGCACCCGAGGAGGTTGTGAGACACCACCCCCGAAGACCCTCCCTTTACTTTGTATAGTATTAGGGGAGCGGCAGCGGGAGCAGTGATCTCGCCCCGCGCCGAGACACCAGACTGCGAACATGAAGGAGACGACATGGCCGGAGCGCTCAGCGAAGTCACCGACAACAACTTCGACGCCGAGGTGCTGGAGTCCACGGGCCCCGTGCTCGTCGACTTCTGGGCCCCGTGGTGTGGTCCCTGCCGCGTCGTGGCCCCCGTGCTCGAAGAGATCGCGGGCGAGCGTCCGGACCTGCGCATCGTCAAGCTCAACACCGACGAGAACCCGCAGGTGGCGGCCCGCTATCAGGTCCTCTCGATCCCGACGATGATCCTCTTCAAGGGCGGCTCGCCGGTCAAGACGGTCGTCGGCGCCTACCCCAAGAAGAAGCTCGAGGCCGAGCTCGAGCCGGCGCTCGCTGCGTAGGCGGCGGGCGTCAGCGGGCGGCGGCTCGACGCAGGGCGATCGCCAGCTCGAGGCCGTCGACCTGGGCCCGCTCGTCGTGCTCGGCGGCGTGGGGTGGCCAGGCGGTGTCCGCGATGCCGTCCTCGGCAGGGCTGAACGCGACCGCTAGCGTCTCGCCGACCACGTACTCCCGGTTGGCCGTGGCGGCCTCGATCAGCGGTGCCGCGCCCGCCAGCCAAAGCTCGATTCGGTCCTCCACCTGCAGGCCCGCCGACTTGCGTGCGTTCTGGATCGCATGCACGATCTCCCGTGCCTGGCCCTCCCGTCGCAGCTCATCGTCGAGCGTGAGGTCCAGCGCCACGGCGTGGGCTCCCTCACGCTCGACCGAGTAACCCTCGGGTGGCTTCAGGGAGAGGATCACGTCCCCGGCGGAGAGGGTGTGCTCGCGTCCGCCGACGGATATCCCGATCTCGCCCTCGCCGTCACGGATCGCTGCGGCGACCCGCGCGGGGTCGAGCGCTGCGATCGCCTCGGCCGCGCGCGGCATGTCCTTGCCGAACAGCGGCCCCAGCGAGCGGTAGTTGGCCTTGACCTCGTACCGGCCCAGCTCATCTGCCGCCGCCACGAACCGCACCCCCCTGACGTTCAGCTCCTCGCGCACCACCTCTGCCAGCCGTTCGATCGCCATCCGCTCGCGCCCGTCCGCGACCACGACGGCCTCTCTCAGCGGCTGGCGCACCTTCCGCTTGGCCTTGCCCCGGGCCCCAAGCCCCAGCCTGACCGTCTCTCGCGCGAGCGCCATCGCGTGCTCGAGCTCGGGGTCGCGGGCGGGCAGGGCCTCGCCGGCGGGGAAGTCGCACAGGTGCACGCTCGTGAGCGTCCCGTCGAGATTGTCGTAGATCTCATCCGCGATGAACGGGCACAGCGGGGCGAGCAGCTTGGCCGCTGTCAGCAAACACGCTCGCAGCGTCGCGAAGGCCTGCTCCTCGCCATCCCAGAAGCGCCTGCGGGAGCGACGGACGTACCAGTTGGACAACTCGTCGACGAGCTCGGCGATCGCCCGGCCGGCGCTGGTCGCGTCGTAGGCGTCGAGCCGCTCGGCGACGAGCTCCGCCGTCGCGGCGGTACGCGACAGCGCCCAGCGGTCGAGGTCGCGATCGGCGTCGCTCGGGCCGCCCTCGGCGACCGCTGGGGCGGCCGATGCGGAGCGCCCCAGCACGTCTGCACCGGCGCGGGCGTAGAGGACGTAGAAGTAGTAGGTCGACCACAGCTGCTTGAGGAACAGCCGGACGCCCTCGGCGATCGCCTCCGAGGAGAAGCGGTAACCATCCCAGGGCTGCTTGGAGGTGAAGAAGTACCAGCGAAACGCGTCCGCGCCGTAGCTGTCGAGCACCTCCCACGGCTCGACGGTGTTGCCCTTCGACTTCGACATCTTCTGGCCCTCGCCGTCGAGGATCAGGCCGAGGCAGACGACGTTGCGGTAGGGAGCCTCCCGCTGCAGCAGGGTTGAGATCGCAAGCAGCGAGTAGAACCAACCCCGGGTCTGGTCCTGGGCCTCGCAGATGAAGTCGGCCGGGAACCGCCGGGCGAACACCTCGTCGTTCTCGAAGGGGTGATGGTTCTGGGCGAACGGCATCGCGCCCGAGTCAAACCAGACGTCGATCACCTCGCTCACCCTGCGCATCGGCTGACCGCATGCCGGTGCCCCCTCGCGGTCGGTGTGGGTGCAGGGAAACTCGACCTCGTCCACGAACGGCCGGTGATGATCGGACAGCTGCGATCCCGAGCGCTCCTGCAGCTCGGCGAAGCTGCCGATCGTGTGGGTGTGGCCCGCGGGACAGCGCCACACCGGCAGCGGGGTGCCCCAGTAGCGCTCCCGCGAGAGGGCCCAGTCGACGTTGTTGGCGAGCCAGTCCCCGAAGCGGCCGTGCTTGACGTGCGGGGGGTGCCAGTTGACGGTCTCGTTCGCCGCCACCATCTGCTCGCGCACCGCCGTGGTGCGGATGTACCAGGAGGTCTTGGCGTAGTAGATCAACGGCGTGCCGCACCGCCAGCAGTGGGGGTAGGAGTGCTCGTAGGGCTCCTCCCTGAACAGCAGCCCCCGCACCCTCAGATCCTCGATCAGCTCGTCCGTCAGGTCGCGATCCTTGACGTGGCGCCCCGCGTAGGAGCCACCGTCGCGGTTGCGCACCCGCTGGTCGTAGGTGCCGTCGGGCTCGACGGGGTTGAACAGGCTTCCCGGCGACTCCGGCCTGAAGATGCCATTGGCGGCGGCGACGCGAAAGTCGTCTTCGCCGAACGCCGGAGCGATGTGCACCAGCCCGGTCCCGTCCTCGGTCGTGACGAAGTCCCCGGCGACGATCGGAAAGCCGTCGGGCCCGCCGCCGCGGCCGTCGGTCCCGCCGCCGCCGTCGTCGCTCCCGGCGGCGCCGCCGTGGGGTCCCTCGGCGAAGATCGGCCCCCGATAGCGCTGTCCCACCAGCGCGCTGCCCGGGAGACGGTCGAGGATCTCGACTCCCTCTCCGAGCACCCGCTCCACCAGCGCGGCGGCGAGGATCACGGTCTTCTCCTCGACCCTCGCCCGCACGTACTCGACCTCGGGGGCGAGGGCGATCGCGACGTTGCCGGGCAGGGTCCAGGGGGTGGTGGTCCAGATCAGCAGCCGGTCCCCCTCCTGCAGCGGCGCCGTCGGCTTCAGGAGCGCCACGCTGAGGTAGATCGAGCGGTCGACCACGTCGCGGTAGCCGAGCGCCACCTCGTGCGAGGACAGGGCGGTGCCGCAGCGGTAGCAGTAGGGCACGACCTTGTGCCCCTCATACAGCAGCCCCCGCCGGTCGATCTCCGCCAGCGCCCACCACACCGACTCGATGTAGGACTCGTCCAGGGTGCGGTACGCGTCGTCGAGGTCGATCCAGAAGCCGATCCGTTCGGTGAGGCGGTCCCACTCCTTCAGGTAGGCGAACACCGACTCGCGACACTCGGCGTTGAACTCCGCGATCCCGTAGCGCTCGATGTCGGCCTTGCTGGTGAAGCCGAGCTTCTGTTCGACGGCGATCTCCACCGGCAGGCCGTGGCAGTCCCAGCCCCCCTTGCGCTCCACCAGCCGTCCCCGCATCGTCTGGTAGCGGGGATAGATGTCCTTGAACACCCGTGAGAGCACGTGGTGGGAGCCGGGCGGCCCGTTGGCGGTGGGGGGCCCCTCGTAGAAGACCCACCGGGGGGCGCCCGCTCGCACGCGCAGCGACTCGGCGAACACGTCACGCTCGCGCCAGCGCTCGAGCACCTCGCGCTCGAGCGCGGGCAGGTCCTGCTTGGGGTCCACCTCGCGTGGCGGGATCAGCGGATGTTTGGCGGAGCCGTCCGACATGGGCGGCCCATTCTAGGTTGGCGTGCTCTGGGCCCTCAGGAGGCCGAGGCGGCTCGCGGCAGCAGCACCACGCCCGTGAGTCGCTCGCGCAGCTGTTGGGCGGCGGCGGAGATGCCGGGGCCGATCGACTTGACCGTGGAGGCGCCGGTGTGGGCGAGCGCGTCGCGATAGTCGAACACGTCCACGCCCGGCTCGGCCTGACGGGCGGCGTAGACGAGCCGGGCCAACATGTCGGAGCTGCTGCCCGCGCCCGCGAGCGTGATCGCGCCCGGACGCAGCGCCCGCAGGGCGCCGCCGACCCGGGTGGCGTCGAGGTTCACCGGCAGCGTCAGCACCCGCAGCCCCGTCCGACGCAGGAACAGCTCGAGCGCCTGGATGTGGACGGAGTCCAGGCTGGCAGGCGTGGAGGCGTCGAAGATCAGGATCCCCTCCTCGCGGGAGGCCGCGGGGGCGACCCGGGTGGCGGCGGCGAGCCAACCGGTGCTGTAGCGCAGGGCGAACGCCCGCTCGACCGAACCGTCCTGCAGCAGCTCGATCCCCGGCAGCAGCACCGACTCGACGGTTCGCTCCAGTGAGCGCACCGCAAGGCTCTCCTCGAGCAGGCGATCGGCCTCGTCCTCGCGAAGGTCCGCGAACGCGGAACGCATCCGGGTGGGCGAGGAGGGGCTCTCGCCGCGCTCGCGTGCGATCGACACCGCCGAGGCGATGTCGTGGGTCTCGGCGAACGCCTGGCGCAAGGCTTCGATCTCGGTCAGCTCGAACTGACGATGGCCTCCCTCGGTGCGCTGGGGCATCGGGTAGCCGAAGCGCCGCTCCCAGCTGCGCAGGGTGTTGGGGCTCACCCCCAACATGGCGGCGGCGGCGTTTGTGCGAATCGAGCTCACGGGTAGAGATGTTCAGGTTCGCAGAGGCTTGGGGCAACCCCCGCAAGGGCCGGTGCATCCCGCCGGTCGCGTTGCAGGCGCAGGTGCGCCGAGCGTCGCGGCGACGCGCCTAGGATCTTCACACGATGAGGCTGCGCCTCTACCACCACCACGACGGCACCCGGATCGCCTATCGCCAGGTGGGGACAGGACCGCCGCTGGCGCTGCTGCACTCGGCGATGCTCTCCCACATGGAGTGGGAGCCCTCGGTGGAGCAGCTCGCCAGCCGCTTTCGGGTGGTGCTGCCCGATCTGCCGCTCCACGGCGACTCCGAGGAGGATCCGCGACACCCCTACACGCTCGACTGGATCGTCGAGGTGATCGGCGGCTTCTGCGCCGACGTGCTGGGAGCGAGACCGTCGATCGGTGGCCACGGCGTCGGCGCGGAGATCGCGCTGCGGGCCGTCCAGCAGGGGCGGGTGCGCCCGCGGCGGCTGGTGTTGATGCCCAACCGGCTCCACGCTCCACCGCTGCGGCCGCGCACGCGTGCCGCCTGGCGGATGGCGATCATGGCGGGTGCCGCTCCCGGGCTCGACCGCGTCGTCGGCTACGGCGCCCGGGCGGCGCTCAGTCCTGAGCGGGGGGTGCGCACCTTCTCCGCCCGGGGGAGCCCGGCCGTGCGGGACCTCGTCCGTCACGCGCTCGCCGATGTGCCGGGCAACGTCGACCTCGCGCGCTCGTGGGCGAAGTGCGCACGCCGCTGGCCGGGGACCCACGAGGGCCTGCGCGAGCTGTATCCAAAGCTCGACATGCCGGTGCTGCTGCTGTGGGCCGACGAGGACCGCCTGCACCCTGTGGGTCCGGCCGAAGAAGCCCTGCGACTGCTCCCCGACGGCCAGCTGCGGCTGCTGCAGAACACGGGCTTCCTGATGGCCTACGACGATCCGGTGGGGCTCGCGCGGGAGCTGGTGGCGTTCTGCGGATAGGGTTCGCGCTCGACAAAGGAGAACTGATGGCAGACAAGCACCTGTGGGGCGGGGAGACCGCCAAGGCCGTCGAGAACTTCCCGATCTCGGGCGAGACCGTGCCGGTCTCGGTCGTGCGGTGGCTCGCGCGGGTGAAGGGCGCCGCCGCGGCCGTCAACGGCGAACTGGGGCTGCTCTCCAAACGCAGCGCCGCCCGCATCGAGAAAGCCGCCGCGGAGATCGCCGCCGGCAAGCACGACCACCAGTTCCCGATCGACGTCTTCCAGACCGGGTCGGGCACCTCCACGAACATGAACGCCAACGAGGTGATCGCTCGGCTGGCGGGCGAGAAGACGCACGCCAACGACCACGTCAACATGGGCCAGTCCTCCAACGACGTGTTCCCCTCCGCCGTGCATCTGGCGGCGCTCGACGTCGCCCAGAACGAGCTGCTGCCGGCACTGGCGCAGCTGCAGCGCTCCTTCGCCCGCAAGGCGAAGAGCTTTCAGAACGTCGTCAAGTCCGGTCGCACCCACCTGATGGACGCCGTCCCCGTGACCCTCGGCCAGGAGTTCGCCGGCTACGCCACCCAGATCGCACTCGGCCAGGAGCGGGTCCGTGCGGCCTTGGTGCACGTGGGCCAGATCCCCCTCGGGGGCACAGCGACGGGCACCGGCCTGAACACCCATCCGCGGTTCGCCGAGAAGGTCCGCGCACGTCTGCGGCGCGAATCGGGGCTGCGCCAGATCGCCCCGCCGGCCGATCCGTTCGAGGCGCAGGCCAACCGCGACTCGCTGGTGGAGCTCTCCGGAGCGCTCAAGGTGATCGCCGTCTCGCTGACGAAGATCGCCGGCGATCTCGCGCTGATGGGCTCCGGACCGCGCGCGGGCATCGGCGAGATCTTCCTGCCGGAGCTCCAGAAGGGCTCATCGATCATGCCGGGCAAGGTCAACCCGGTGATCCCCGAGGTGGTGCTCCAGGTCAGCGCCCAGGTGATCGGCAACGACACCGCGATCACCGTCGGCGGTCTGCAGGGGCAGTTCGAGCTGAACGTCCGCATCCCCCTGATCGCCCGCAACCTGCTGCAGTCGCTGAACCTGCTCGCCAACACCACGCGGGTGTTCGCGGAGAAGTGCGTCGACGGCATCACCGTCAACCGGGCGGGCACCGACGCCTCGGCGGGCGCCACCCTCGCGGTCGCCACCGCCCTGAACGGCGCGATCGGTTACGACAGGGCCACCGCGATCGTGCAGAAGGCCACCGCCAGCGGACGTCCGCTACGGGAGATCGCCCTCGAGGAGGGCATCGACGCGAAGCTCTACGACGAGACGATCGATCTGCGCAGGATCGCTCGGGGCAACCGCTGATCGCTCGGGGCAACCGCTGAGCGCTCGCGGGGCCGGCTGGGGCGCTAACCCTGGGGCAGCGCCCGGTACAGCCGCCCCACGGCGCCGGCGGCGGGCTTGGCGGTGCCGCCATAGGTGTAGAGGCCCTTCTGGTTGATGCCCTCGATCAGCTTGAGCTGGGGCAGCTTGGAGTGGATCGAGCCGCCTGCGAATTCGGGGTTCAGGGGGTAGTCGCGCAGCAGCCACACGAACATCGCGGTGAGCTGGGGATCGGCTGCGTAGGCGCGGATGTGGCGGGCGAGCAGGCTCGCCTGATAGCTGTAGCTGCCAGGCGCGCCCGCGGGGTTCAGGCGATTGGACTCGGCGCCGAACTCGCTGATCACGAGCACCCTGCCCGGAAACGTACGCCGCATCGCCGCCAGCCGTCCGGCGATTTCCGCGCTCACGCCGGCGGGGGTGCCCCGGGGATTGTCATACCAGCCCGAGTAGTCGGTCTCGGCGACCGCGTCGATGCCCCGATACAGCCCGCCGGGGTGCTGGGGAGGATGATCGCCCCACACGTCGACCGCCACCAGCCGCGTGGGGTCGTGGGCGTGCAGCCAGCTCTTCATCGTCTGCACGTAGCTCACCTCGGCGCCGTCACGGCCGTTCTCGGCGACCTCGTCGACGAGGTTCCACGCGAAGATCGACGGGTGCAGCTCATCGGCGATCGCGGCCGCACGCGCCTGCCGCTCGGCGCCGGCGAGCAGCGAGGGGGTGGTGGAGTACCAGTTGCCGGCCCCTTCCACCGGCCCGATGCCCTGCCACACGAGGATGCCGGCGGCGTCGAGCCGTTCCAGCAGCGCCGGGTCGAGGGGATGCTGGGTGCGGATCGCGTTGGCGCCGATCGCCTGCAGCTCACCCACGATCCTGTCCTCGTCGCCGGGCGTGAGCGCGTCCCCGTGGCCCGGCGCGTCCTCCTGGATGCTCGCGCCGTGCACCAGCAGGCGCTGCCCGTTTAGGTACACCCGCCCTTCGTGCCAGGTGATCTCCCGCAGGCCCACCCGGGCGGAGTAACCGCTCTCTCCGGGCACGGTCAGGGTCAGCCCGTACAGGCTCGGGCTCGCCGGCGACCACAGCGCCGGTTCTGCGACGGTGACCGTCGTGAGCACCCGCGCCGCCTGTCCATGACCCAGGTGCTGCTCGGGAAAGTGCAGCGCGATCGTCTGGTTGCCCCGCGAGAGGGTCCCCGTGGGGAGGATCGCCCGCCCCGCCGGACCGTCGTTGCGCACTTCGACGCCCACCGTGACGGTCGCCGTCTTCGTCTGCCCCGCGGAGGAGCCCGCCTGGCCGGTGGGTTCACCCTGGGCCAGTACGGTCCGCAGCGTCGGGTTGGCCAGCTCGCTGGCGCCGATCGCCCGCACGTCGACCTCGCCGTCCAGCCCGCCCCAGTTGAACCAGGTGCGGTGAAAGCCCTGCTGTGACTGGGCGCCGGGGTTGCGCCAGTCCACCCGCACCACCACCGTGTGGGTGCCCGGGGCGAGCCTGTGACGGAGTTCGAAGGGCAGGTAGGAGCCGCGGTGGGACCCGAGCGCGTGGCCGTCCACCCACACGTCGGCCCGGAAGTTCGCCGACTGGAAGGTGAGCGCGTAGGTGCCCGCCACCGGCGCCTTGAAGGTCGTGCGATACCAAGCCAGTGAGCCTTCGTAGTTGTTCTTCCCCGCCCGGTTGACGTAGGCGGCGCTGACGACGTTGGGCACGCTCACGCCGGCCCCGCCAAAGCCGCCGCGCTGCCAGCCCAGTCGCAGGCCCCGGTCGGAGGGGTCCCGCGCCAGCGTCCAGTGGGTCAGCGCGGTGCGCCCGCTCGGGCCTTCGGCCAGCAGCGACGGGCTCGGCGGCGCCTGGGCGGCGCTCGCGGTGGCGACCAGCGCGACACCCGCGACGAGCACGGCGATGGCGAGGTCCCTCGGGGTGGACTTGGACACGACTATTGAACAGGCCCGGCGAACGATCAGAGCGGCGCCCGCACCGGCTCGCAGGCCAGCAGACCCTCGAGCAGCAGTCGCGCGCCGGCCTTCGACAGGGGTTCGTTGAGGTTGCCGCACTTTGGGGATTGCACGCACGAGGGACACCCGTCGGCGCACCCGCACCCGACGATCAGTCGCAGGGCATCCTCGCAAAGCTCCTCGAACCGTGCAAAGGCGGTGTGCGTGATGCCCACTCCGCCGGGGTGTCCGTCGTAGACGAAGATCGTGGGGCCGCCGGTCTGGGGGTGCAGGTTGGTGGAGAGCCCGCCGATGTCCCACCGGTCGCACATCGCGATCAGCGGCAGCACCGCGATCTGGGCGTGCTCGGTGGCGTGGAGCGCTCCGAGCAGCGACTCCAGGGGGATCGTGTCGCCGAGCCCCTCCCCCCGTGGGTCCCCCAGCGCCAGCTCGAACCACAGCGCCTGGGTGGAGAAGGAGGTTTCGGGAAGGTCCAGCGCGACGAGGTCGATCTGGCCATGGTCGGCCAGCCGCTTGCGCTGGTAGGCGAGGACCGTCTCGGTGACCGACACCTCGCCGAAGCTGAGCGTCACCCCGAGCGTCTCGCGCCGGTCGAGCAGACGCTCGATCGTGGTATCGGTCTCACGCTTGGGCTGGGTGTACCAGTCCCCAGAGAAGGGAGCCACGAGCGCCCGGCGGTGCTCCAGGTCCAGCTCGCGGACCTCATAGGAGCGCCCCTGGTGCAGGTAGATGGCGCCGTCGTGGACCGTCGAGTGGGCACGGGACGCCTCGGTGTCGCCGAGCAGCTCGCCCGAGGAGACGTCGATGATCGCGAAGCTGTCCGGGGAGGCGGACCGCAGCGAGACCTCGCCGGCGGGGTATCGGTCGGGGCGCCGCGGGACATAGGTGTCGCGCTCGAGCACGCCGGCCCCGCCGCGAGGGCGCTTGCGCAGCACACCAGCCGCCGTCAGCTGCTCCGCGTGAGCCTCCCAGCGCGGCCCGAGGAACTCCCCGTCGGCGGCCTCGAGCGGGCCCTCGTGGGCGGCGCACTGCAGGTGGGCGCGGAAGATCAGCGGGCTCTCGTGGTCGAGGATCGCTGCCTCGACGGGTCGGTCCAGGAACTCGTCGGGGTGGCGGCAGAAGAACTGGTCAAGCGCGTCCTCGCCGGCGAGGAACAGCGCCAGGCCACGGCCTCGCCGCCCTGCCCGGCCCCACATCTGCCGCAGCGACGCGACCGTGCCGGGGAAGGTGACCACGAGGCTGGCGTCGAGCTGGCCGATGTCGATTCCCAGCTCCAACGCGTCGGTGGTGATGATCGCCCGCAGGTCCCCCGCGGTGAGGCGCCGCTCGAGCTCGCGCCGCTGCTGGGGGGTGTAGCCGGCGCGGTAGGGGGCCACCTGCTCGGCCAGCTCGGGCCGCCCCGCGCGCTGCAGCTCCTCGGCCGTGAGGCGGCTGAGCAGCTCCACCCCCTTGCGCGACTTCATGAAGCAGATCGCACGGGCGTCCTCCCGTACGAGCCGCGCCAGCACCTCGGCGGCCTCCGCCAGCGCCGAGCGCCGCGCGCCCAGCCGCTCGTCGGTCAGTGGCGGATTCCACATCGCCATCCGCCGCCCCGGAGAGGGTGAGCCGTCCGAGTCCACCAGGGCGATGTCCTCCAAACCCGTCAGCCGCTCCGCCAGCTCCCGCGGATTGGCGATCGTCGCGGAGGTGAGCAGGAACCGGGGCTCGGTGCCGTAGGCGGAGGCGATCCGCCGCAGCCGTCGCAGCACGCAGCCGACGTGCGAGCCGAACACCCCCCGGTACACGTGGGCCTCGTCGATCACCACCACCGCGAGGTTGGAGAAGAGCTCCGCCCAGCCGCCGTGGTTGGGCAGGATGCCGACGTGGAGCATGTCGGGATTGGTCAGAACCACATTGGCGTTGCGCCGGATCTGTCCCCGCGCCTCGCGCGGCGTGTCGCCGTCGTAGATCGCGGGCCGCACCCGCTTGGTCAAGCCGAACGCGTGCAACGCCCGCGCCTGGTCCTGGGCGAGCGCCTTCGTCGGATACAGATACAGCGCCCGCGCCCGCGAGTCGCGGCAGAGCATGTCCAACGTGGGCAGGTTGAAGCACAGCGACTTGCCCGAGGCGGTACCGGTGGTGACGATCGTGGGGCCCCGCCATGCGCAGCTGAGGGCCTCTGCCTGATGGGAGTACAGGCGCTCGATGCCCTGCCGCTCCAGCGCGGCGAGCACGTCGGGGTGAAGCTCGCCGGGCATCTCCACGAGCCGCGCCCGGCCCGGTCCTTCGCGAGCTTCGCGCACGAGCCGCTGGTCGGCCCGTCCCTCGTCCAGCAGGGCACTCCAGGGCTCGAGCTCACGCTCTTTGCCGGCAGGGCGGGACCTGGCGGGCGCGACGGATGGTTCGCTGGCCACGGCTTGCGATAGTAGAGCCATGTCGCCGGCCCCCGCCGCGGAGCGCTGGAGCAAAGCGCGCACCTTCCACCATTCGCGCTACTCCCCGTCCCGCATCGCCGCCGAGCGGGCCGAGCGGGGCCTCGGAGTATCGGTGTGCCTGCCCGCCCGGGAATGCGCCGCGACCGTGGGGGCCGTCGTCGAGACGCTCGCGCGACTGCGAAGCGACGGCGTACTCGATGAGATCGTGGTGATCGATGCCGCCTCACCCGACGGCACGGCCGCCGTGGCCCGGCAGGCGGGTGCGGTCGTCCACCAGGAGTCCGAGCTGATCGGCGAGCTCGGTCCCGCCCTCGGCAAGGGCGATGCGATGTGGCGCGGGCTGTCGCGCCTGAGCGGGGAGATCGTGTGCTTCCTGGACGCGGATACGGCGGCCTTTCCGGCCCATTACGTCACGGGCCTGCTCGGGCCGCTGGTGTGCGAGTCCCCGCAGATCGCGTTCGTCAAGGCCTTCTACCGGCGCCCCTTCGAGCACGGCGGCGTGTCGCTGGCGGAAGGGGGAGGCCGGGTCAACCATCTCCTCGCCAGACCCGCGCTCGAGCTGTTCTACCCGGAGCTCGCGGGCTTCCGTCAGCCGCTCGCGGGCGAGATGGCGGCCCGGCGGGACCTGCTCGAGCGGGTGCCGTTCGCCACCGGCTACGCGGTCGAGATCGCGATGCTGGTGGATGTCTGGCGGGCAGTCGGGCTCGCGGCGATGGCCCAGGTGGACCTGGAGGAGCACCGCAACCGCCACCAGGAGCTGGCCGCCCTCACCCCGATGGCCCGCACGGTGCTGGCGGCGCTGGCGAGTCGCCTGCGCGACGAGGGCCGTCTCACGGGTGTGGAGCCGCAGCAGCCGCTCGTGGAGCGCCCGCCGCTGCAGAGCCTCGCGGTGGGTCGATGAGCGTTCGCTGCCTGTACCTCGATCTCGACGGGACGTTGCTGGGACGGGGAGCGTCGCTGCTGCACGACGGCGAGGGAGCAGTGTCGCTGGATGGGGTCCGGGCGGTCCAGGCGTGCCTTCGCGCCGATGTGGAGGTGGTGCTGATGTCCGGACGCCGCCGTGCCCAGGTCCACGAGGATGCCCGCCTGTTGGGCCAGGGCTCGTTCATCTACGAGGCCGGCGCGTGCGTCGTGCTCGACGGCGGCGCTCAGTTCGGCGGTGAGGACCACTGGCTCACCGGAGGGCTGGTGCCCGGGGAGCTGACGATCGCCGAGCAGATCGAGCGCACCGGGGCGCCGGCGCTGCTGCTGGAGCGCTACGAGGGACGTCTGGAGTACCACGAGCCGTGGCACGTGGCGCGGGAAGTGTCCCACCTGTTCCGCGGGCTGGTGGACGTGGTGGAGGTCGACGAGGTGCTCATACAGCACGGCCACGACCAGCTGCGCATGGTCGACAACGGCGTGGTCAATCGCCGCTCTCAGGCACTGGCGGAGCTGCCCCACGTGCGCGGCTATCACCTCGTGCCCAAGGGCGCCTCGAAGGCGGCGGCGGTCGCCTTTCACATGCGTGCCCGCGGCTACGCGCCCGAGGAGACGTTTGCGATCGGGGACTCCCGCGAGGACCTCGCCTGCGCCGAGCACGTCGCCGTCTTCTGGCTCGTGGGCAACGCGGTCCGCCGCGACCCCTCGATGCGTGCGGCGATGGCGGCTCACCCCAACGCACGGGTGACCGAGTCAGAGCACGGGCCGGGGGTCTACGAAGCGGTCGTCACCACGCTCATGGCGCGATGATCCCCGCTCGCTTCTCCTCCTCGTAGAGCCGCTCGATCACGAACTCCTTCAACAACGTCTGGTAGCCGGTGTTCCGCAACGCCGCGAGCGCCTTCAGACGGGCGAGCGTGAACTGGTCGAACCGGATCGCGATCGGGGTGGTGCGTCCGGGCCGGATCATGTCCTGCATCTTCAGGATCTTTTCCCGCCGAGCCTGCTCGGCGAAGAACTCGTCGGGGTCGAGCGAGAGGCCTTTCGTGGGGTCTGTTTCTTCGGTGGGGGCTTTGGCCATGTGATGGAGTCCTGAGGTTTGATGTTTGTTTTTTTGCGTTGCGTATAACGATGGTATTTACGGTAGACACCATAGTTATACGCTCCCTTGAAAACGAAGTTCTCCCAGGTCCCCTTCAGGTTTGATCCTCAGGCCAGCCTCGACGGAGACCGGCCTCCACCGGATCAGGAGGACCCTGCCAGACGACGCCACGCTCGTCGCCAGAACCCAGGGCGAGGCCGTCGGCGCCAGAGCGCGGGCGGCGGCACGGTCGCGCGCACCAGCGCAACCCAGTCGGCGAGCGGCAGCTCCCCCGAGATCAGCCGCCCCAGGGCGCTGGTGACGGGCGCCTCGACGCCGGCCCGCTCGAGCGCCAGGCCCAGCAACGGCACCGACTCCAGCGCCTCCACCGCCTGGCCCACCCGCGCGGGGATCTCCCGCGCAGGCACCCCGTCGGCGAGCAGTTCGCCAGCCCGCCGGTTGCGACTTTCCGGCGCCAACGCCGTCGCCACCAGATCGCCCGCCCCCGCCAGCCCGATCAGGGACTCTGGACGCGCTCCCAGGCCGTCGGCGAACCGCCACACCTCGGCGAAGATGTGCCCCGCGGCGGCGCCTGCGGCGTTCAGGCCCTGGGACTCGGTGGCTCCCGCGGCGAGCGCTGCCGCGTTCTTGGCGGCCCCCGCCAGCTCCACCCCGACCGGATCGTTGGAGCGCTCGCACACGATCCCCGCGCGGGTGAACACCTGCGCGAGCGCGCTCGCGAGCTGCTCGTCGGTGGACGCCGCCACCAGCGCGGCTCCCTCGTGGACCATCTCCTGGGCGTGAGCCGGTCCTCCCACGCAGGCCACCCGATCGGCGCCGAACCGCTGTGCGAGCACGGTCGTCGGCGGCAGCCCCTCGGGGGGGACCAGCCCCTTCGCCACCGACACCACCGCCGCCCGTCGGTTCAGCCCGGCAGCGTCGAGGGAGGCGATCACCTCGCCCAGCCCCCGCGAGGGGACCGCCAGGAACACGAAGTCCGCACGCGCCACCCCCGCCGAGGCCGGCTCGATTCGCAGATGCGATGGAAGCTCCACACCCGGCAGGTACACCCGGTTCTCGTGCTCTGACTCGAGCACGCCGGCCTGCTCGGCGGTGCGGGCCTGAAGCGTCGTCCGCAGCCCGCCCCGCGCCAGCAGCACCGCCAGCGCCGTGCCGAACGAGCCGGCTCCCACGACCGTCGCCCGCCTCGCCCCCGGGGTGGGCAGCGTCCGTGCGCGCGACGCCCGAGCGGTCGGGCTCGGAGTAGGCTCCGGCTCGGTCATCTGATGAGCGAGCCTAGCGATAGGAGAGCACCCGGGAGCTGGCGCAACTGGGCCGGCGACCAGTGCTGCCGTCCCGCTGCGATCGAGTCACCCGGATCGCTGCAGGAGATCTCCGAGGCGCTGGCTCGCGCCGCCACCCAGGACCGCTCCGTGCGTGTCGCCGGCTCGGGACACTCGTTCAGCGACGTCGCCCTCACCGAGGGAGTCCAACTGCGGCTCGACCGCATGCGGGGGGTGCTGGAGGTCGATCGCCCCTCCGGGCTGGTGCGTGTGCAGGCGGGGATCACGATCCGTGAGCTGAACGTCCGCCTGGCCGAGCACGGGCTGGCGATGGAGAACCTCGGTGACGTCGACGCCCAGACCCTCGCCGGGGCGATCGCCACCGCCACCCACGGCACCGGGGCCCGGCTGCGAAACATCTCCTCCCAGGTCGCCGAGCTCACGCTCGTGCTCGCCGACGGCTCCACCCTGCGCTCCACCGAGGACGCCGACGCCGACGTGCTCCGCGCCGCCCGCGTGTCGCTCGGCGCCCTCGGGGTGATCGCCGAGGTGACGCTCCGCTGCGTGCCGGCCTTCACGCTGCGCGGCCGCGACGCGCCGATGCCGCTCGCCCAGGTGCTCGACCGCTTCGAGGACCTCGCCTCCGCCAACGACCACTTCGAGTTCTTCGTCTTCCCCCACGCCGACCACGCCCTCACCCGCACCAACAACCGCACCGACGAACCGCCCCGGCCCCGCACCAGGGCCGCGGCGTACGCCAACGACGTGCTCCTCACCAACCACGCCTACGGCCTGTTCTGCCGCCTCGCCCGCCGCCTCCCCGCTCGCATCCCCCAGATCAACCGGCTCGTCACCCGTCTGGCGGGGTCCTCCACCCGCGTCGATCGCTCCGATCGCATCTTCGCCTCCCCTCGCCTGGTGAGGTTCACCGAGATGGAGTACTCCCTTCCCCGCGCGGCCACCCCCGAGGCGGTCCGCTGCCTGATGTCGCTCGTACCCGAACGTGGTTTCGCGGTGCCGTTCCCGATCGAGGTCCGCACGGTCGCTCCCGACGACGCGCTCCTCAGCACCGCCTTCGGCCGGGACAGCGGCTTCGTCGCGGTCCACATGTTCCAGGGCATGGCCTGGGAGCCCTACTTCCGCGCGGTGGAGGAGATCATGTACGGCCTCGGCGGACGCCCCCACTGGGGCAAGCGCCACTTCCAGACCGCCTCCACCCTCCGCCCTCGCTACCCCGAGTGGGACCGCTTCCAGGCGATCCGCGCTCGCCTGGACCCCCACGGCCGCTTCGCCAACGATTGGACCGATCGCGTGCTCGGACCCGTCGCGTTGCCGAGCGCCGCGTCGCCGAACGTCGCGTCGCCGAACGCCGCCCCGCCCGCCGCCGCGCCCGCCGCCCCGTCGCCTGCGTCCGACAGCGCGGCGGCGCCCGCCGCGCGGGGTGTCTCCTCGCCCGAGCCGGGGATCGGCCCGTGAGCGCGACCCCGTCGAAGCCCCACCCGTCGGCGCGGGGCGGGATGCCCCGCGACCCCGACCCGGGAGTCCCGCCGGGCCGCGCGGATGCGACCCAAAGCGACCCCAACGTGCAGCTCGAGCGCCTGGAACGGGCCACGGCCGATCTCGACCCGCCGTTCGCGCTCGTAGACCTCGACGCGTTCTGGACGAACGCCTCGGACCTCGAACGGCGGGCCGCCCCCAAGCCGATCCGGCTGGCGAGCAAGTCCGTGCGCTGCCGCTCCCTGCAGCGGCGGGTGCTCGCGCGGGAGGGCTTTCGGGGCACGCTCGCATACACCCTCCCCGAGGCGCTGTGGCTGGCCGACCACGGGTTCCGGGACATCCTCGTCGCGTATCCCACCGTCGACCGTTCGGCGTTGCGCGAGCTCGCTCGCCTCTCGGCCGATCGTCCTGACACCGGGGTGGCGGTGATGGTCGACGGCGTCGCCCAGCTCGAGCAGATCGAAGCCGCCCGGGCGACCCTCGACGGGGACGCAGGACGGGTGTCGGTGTGTATCGACCTCGACGCGGGTTACCGTCCCCTCGGCGGTCGCGTTCGCATCGGGGTCAAGCGATCCCCTGTCCACACGCCCGCCCAGGCGGCCGCGCTGGCCCGCGAGATCCTCGCACGGGACGGACTGGAGCTGGTCGGCATGATGGCCTACGAGGCCCAGACCGCCGGCCTCGGGGACGCTCCCCCCGGACATCCCCTGCGTGGCCTGGCGATCCGTGCGATCCAGTCGCGCTCCGCCCGGGAGCTCGCCGTCCGCCGCGCCCACGCGGTCGCCGCGGTGCGGGTTCTCGCTCCGCTCCCGCTCGTCAACGGCGGCGGCACCGGCAGCCTTCACATCACCGCCTCAGAGCCCGCCGTCACCGAGGTCACCGCCGGATCGGGCCTGTACGGCCCCGCCCTGTTCGACTCCTACCGCGCCTTCCGTCCCCGTCCCGCCGCGCTGTTCGCCCTGCCGGTCGTCCGCCGGCCCGGCCGGTCCGTGGCCACGCTGCTCGGAGGGGGCTACCTGGCGTCCGGCCCGGGGGACGCCGCCCGCCTGCCCTCGCCTCACCTGCCCCCGGGGTTGCGACTCGATCGCCAGGAGGGAGCGGGCGAGGTGCAGACCCCCGTTCTCGGAGCCTCCGCCGCCACGCTCGCGGTGGGCGACCGGGTCTGGTTTCGACACGCGAAGGCGGGAGAGCTGTGCGAGCGCTTCACCTCCCTTCACCTCCTCGACGGCGACCGCATCGTCGAGGAGGTGCCCACCTACCGCGGTGAGGGACAATCCTTTCTGTGAGCCCCTCCACCGCCACCCTCGACGCTCGCATCGAGCCGACCCTCCGCGAGGTGATCGAGACCCTCGCGCCGCTCGAGCGCTCCCCCTGCTCAACCGGTGAGCGAGCCGCCGCCCAGTGGCTCCAGTCGCGTTTCGGTGACATCGCGGGTGTCCGCGTGGAGCTCGAGGACGAGCCATCCTGGGGCACCTTTCCCCCCACCGCCACCGCCGTCGGCCTGCTCGGCGTGCTGGGAGCGGTGCTGACCCTGCGGCGACGGCCACTCCCGGGGGCCGTGCTCGCGGCGGGAACCCTCGCCGCGATCGTGGACGAGGCCCACAACGGACCCCGGGTCCTGCGCCGCCTCATACGACGGAGGCGTCACACCGTCAACCTGGTCGCCCGCGCCGGTGACCCCGACGCCCGCGCCACCCTCGTCGTCCTCGCCCATCACGACGCCCCCCAGACGGGCGTCGTCTTCGACCAGACCCTCCAACGCAAGCTCTACGAACGGGCGCCGGAGGTGCTCGAGCGGTTCAAGACCCCCCTGCCCCTGTGGTGGTTCGGGCTCGCCGGACCGCTCGCCACGCTGCTCGGCTCGCGCTCCCGCCTGGGTCCCCGCGTCGGCCTCGTGCTGGGCGTGGCAGGGTCCGCGCTGATGGCCGACATGTGGCGCTCTGAGACCGTTCAGGGAGCCAACGACAACCTCTCCGGCGTGGCCTCTCTGGTGGCCCTCGCGGAGCTGCTCCGCGACGATCCGATCCCGGGCCTCCGTGTGCTGCTGGTCTCCTGTGGCGCCGAGGAGACACTCCAGGACGGCATCCGCGCGTTCCTGGCCCGCCACCGCCACGAGCTCGACCTGGACAGCACCAGCTTCGTGAACCTGGACGCGGTCGGATCTCCCCACCTCGTGCTGCTGGAGGCGGAGGGGCCGGTGCGCATGGAGGAGTACGCCGGCCCGTGGCTGCGAGACATGTTCGCCGCACACGCCGATTCGCTCGGGATCGGTCTGCTTCGGGGCTACCGCGCCCGCGCCTCGACCGACAGCGTGATTCCCAGCCGCGCCGGCTACCCCACCGCCACGCTCGTCTCGATGACCGACTGGAAGGCCCCCGCCAACTATCACCTCCCGAGCGACGTTCCCGCGAACCTCGATTACGCCTCCGTCATCGACGCCACCCGTCTGGTGTACGAGGTCGCCGGAACGCTCGCCGACAAGTCAAGCTAACTCCGCCAAACGCCGTCCTGCCGCGCTCAGCCCGCGGGTCGTGCGGGCCTGGAGGATCACCTGCAGGTCGAGCATCCTCGCGTCGAACCCGTCGAGATGGTTCTCGCCCGTCACCGCGTATGCGGGCACCCCCGCCTGGCGCGCTCGAGTGGCGATCTCGAACGTCGTGCTCGACTGCAGATCCTCCCGACGCAGCCGCCACTCGGCCACGATCACCGCCCGGGCTGCCCGCATCCGCACGTCGAACCCCGCCGCCTCGAGCGCTGCCCCAACCGCCTCGGGGGCGAGCCCGGGACCGTCGCCCGTGAGCGCCATCAGGTCCGGCTGCGGCCGTCCCGCCGCCAGAGCTCCACGC
Source organism: uncultured Solirubrobacterales bacterium (assembly GCA_963696615.1). Lineage (GTDB taxonomy): Bacteria > Actinomycetota > Thermoleophilia > Solirubrobacterales > Solirubrobacteraceae > Palsa-744. The sequence goes on from CAVOKU010000001.1 coordinate 337,037, forward strand.
CCGATCGCCTCCGCCACCCGAGCCCCATCGAGCCGCGGCCCGAAACCACACGCCGCCACCAGCAGCGTGTCGGGGATGGTGGGGGCCCTGCGGGTGCGGGTGCGTTGCATCGCGATCGGGCATCCTTTCAGGCATGGGGCCCTCCCGCCGGGACCGCATCACGATCGACGTCTGCGGCCACGAGGTCCAGATCAGCAACCCCCAGAAGGTGTTCTTTCCCGAGCGGAACCTCACCAAGCGGGACCTCCTCGACTACTACCTGGAGTGCGAACAGGCCGTCGTGCGCCACCTCCGCGAGCGCCCCACCGTGCTCAAGCGGTGGGTCGACGGGGTGGCGGGCGAGCCGTTCTTCCAGAAGCGCGTCCCCGACAGCGCCCCCGAGTGGCTGGAGACCGCCACCGTCACCTTCCCCAGCGGCCGCCACGCCCGCGAGCTCGCCGTCGCCGACGGCGCCCATCTGGCGTGGGGCGTGAATCTGGGGGTGATCGACTGGAACCCATGGGCCGTCCGCCGCTCGGACCTCGACCATCCCGACGAGCTGCGAATCGACCTCGACCCAGGCCCGGGCGTGCCCTTCGCCGAGGTCAGGGAGGTCGCGTTGACGGTCCGCGAGGTGCTGTCCGAGCACTCCCTCCGGGGCTACCCCAAGACGTCGGGATCCCGGGGGATGCACATCTACGTCCGCATCGTCTCCGAGCAGGACTTCACCGAGGTTCGCCGCTCCGCCCTGGCGCTCGCTCGCGAGGTCGAGCGACGCATGCCCGGCCGCGCCACCAGCCGGTGGTGGAAGGAGGAACGGGAAGGGGTATTCATCGACTACAACCAGAACGCCCGCGACCGCACGATCGCCTCCGCCTACTCGGTCCGCGCCGTGCCCGACGCCCGCGTGTCCTGCCCGCTGGAGTGGGAGGAGGTGCCCGACGTGGACCCCGCCGACCTCCGTCTGGACACCGTCCCCGCCCGTCTGCGGGACCGCGGCGACCCGTCCGCCACGATCGACGACCACCCAGCCTCGCTGGACTCCCTGCTGGAGCTCGCCGCTCGCGACGAGCGCGAGGGCCTCGGCGACGCACCCTGGCCGCCGCACTTTCGCAAGCAGCGCTCGGAGCCTCCCCGCGTGCAGCCCTCCCGTGCCCGGGGGAGACGCTGACCGATGGCTCTCCCCCTGCAGCCCCCGATCGCGCCCGCGTTGGCCCTCTCCCGCAAGGAGCTTCCGCTCGGCGAGGATCTCGTCTACGAGATCAAGCTCGACGGTTTTCGCTGCATCGCGTTCGTCGACGGCGAGGAGGTGTACCTCCAGTCCCGTGGCTCCAAGCCCCTCCGCAGGTACTTCCCCGAGATCTCCTTTCCCGCCGGCCGGTACGTGCTCGACGGGGAGATCGTGATTCGCGACGGGTCCGGAAGGGAGGACTTCGACGCGCTCCAACAGCGCATCCACCCCGCCGAGTCCCGCATCAACCGCCTCTCCCAGGAGCTGCCCGCACGGTTCGTCGCGTTCGACCTGCTCGCCCGCGACCGCCAGGAGCTGCTCCAGCTTCCCTTCGCCGAGCGCCGCCAGGCCCTTCAGGGACTGCTGAACGAGCTTCCCTTCGCCGTCTCCTCCGTCGAGCTGATGCCCGCCACCGCCGACCCCGACGGCGCCCGACGCTGGCTGGCCGAGGCGGAGGGGGCGATTGCCAAGGATCGCTCCGCCCCCTACCTCCCGGGCAAGCGCACCGGCATGTTCAAGATCAAGCGGGTCCGCACGATCGACGCGGTCGTGGTGGGCTGGCGTCCCGGCAAGGAGGAGGGGACAGTCGGTGCGCTGATCCTCGGCCTCTACGACGGCGAGGATCTGCGCGTGGTAGGCCACTGCTCGGGTCTCACCGCCGCCGAGAAGCGCCGGCTGGTGGGCTTCTTCGAGCCCTATCAGACGGGAGATCGCGGCTCGGCCGATCCCAGCCGCTGGACCTCCGGACGCGAGCTCGAGTGGGTCGCCCTCCGTCCCGAGCTGGTGATCGAGATCGACTTCGACCACGTCTCCGCCGGACGTATCCGACACGGCGCCAAGCTCAGACGCTGGCGCGAGGACAAGGCTGCACGTGAGTGCACCTATGATCAATTGCGGGCATGACCACCGAGACAGCCACAGTCGCCGAGGAGGAGTACCTCCAGATCCTTTTCTGGCTGCAGGAGGCCGGATTGCCGATGACCGGCGCCAACGTCGCCCGCGCGATGCAGCTGTCCGCTCCCACTGTCCACGAGATGGTCGGTCGCCTGGAACGCGACGGCTACATCGTTCGCGCCCAGGATCGCGTGATCTCCTTCACCGCCGAAGGGGCCACCCACGCCGAGGGCATCGTCCGTCGCCACCGCCTGATCGAGCGGTTCCTCACCGACGTCCTCAGCGTGCCCTGGGACGAGGTCCACGAGGAGGCCGAGCGCCTGGAGCACGCCATGTCCCCGGTGCTCGAAGAACGGATGCGGGCGGCCATCGGCGACGCCAAGACCTGCCCCCACGGCCATCCCATCGTCGCCGGCGAGCGCCTCTCCGGGGTGCCCCTGGCCGACGTCGAGGTGGGAGCCACCGTGCGCGTGCTCCGCTTCGAGAACGAGGCGGAGGATCTGCTGCGCTACCTGAAGGCCTCGGGCCTGGAGCCCGGCCTGAAGGGAACGCTCGCGTCTCGCGACCGCGCCGAGGTCGTCGTCGAGGCCGCCGATGGCACCCGTTGCGTGGTCACACCATCGGTCGCCGAGACCGTCTCGGTCGTCGCAGACCCCTCGCCGCCGCCACGCACCGCGCTGCCCGAGCAGCTCGTGCTGGGGGCCCGCTACGGCCGCTAGGGGCTCTGCTGCAGCGAGCGATAGGCGGCGGCGAGCCGCCGCACGCCCTCGTCGATCTGCTCGGGCGTGACCCCCGAGTAGGCGAGTCGTAGCGTGTTCTCGCCGCCCTCCAGCAGGAAGTCCGTGCCCTTCACGAACGCCACACCCTGCTCGCCAGCCGCCGCGAACAGTGCGCTCACGTCGGTTCCCTCGGGGAGGGTCACCCACATGAAGTAGCCACCCTGGGGCTCCACGAAACGTGCCTCCGGCAGCTCCCGCCGCAGCGCGTCCGCCAGCGCGCTCACCCGCTCGCACAACGCCGCCTTGACGGTCGCTATCGAGCGATCGATCGCCCCCGACACGCAGAACTGGTAGACGATCGCCTGAGACACCATGTTGGGTGAGATGTAGGTGTTCGTGGCGAGCTCCGCCACCCCCGCGATCAGGTCCTTCGGCCCCACCAGGTAGCCCACCCGGATGCCGGGGCACACGGTCTTCGAGAACGAGGATGCGTACACCACCCGCTCGGGGTCCATCGACAGCATCGTCGCGAGCGGCTCACCGGTGAATCGCAGCTCGACGTAGGGGTCGTCCTCGAACACCACGAACCCGTGCTCGTTCGCCAACGCCAGCAGCTCCCGTCGCTTGACCGCCGACAGCGTGTACCCAGCAGGGTTCTGGAAGTTGGGGATCACGTGCGCGAGCTTCGGCTTGGCGCCGGTGTGCCCCTCCAGCAACCGCGCGAGCGCGTCGGTGTCGATCCCGTCGGGCTCGAGCTCGATCGCGTGCACCCGCGTGCCCCGCTTGCGCAGCGACAGCAACGTGCGGTCGTATGTGGGGCGCTCCACGACGACCTCGTCGCCCGCTCCCACCAGCTGCTCGAACAGGAACGCGTCCGCCTGCATCGACCCGTTCGTCACCAGCACGTTCTCGACAGCCACTCCGTGTTTGTCGGCGATCCACGCCCGCAACTTCGGATAGCCGACCGACGTCCCGTACGCCGTGGCCCCGCCCGGGTCGTCCTCGAACGCCAGTGCCGCCGCCTCGGTGAGCCCCTCGACGTCGATGATGTCGAGCGACGGTGCCCCCCTGGCGAAGGAGATCGTGGTGGTTGGCCTGTCGCTCGTGACGGTCATCTCGGGCGCGAAGCTTAGGCGCCCGAGCAGCCTGTCGTAGTCCTGGGTGAGTTCGCTCGCCGTCCGCTCCAGTCGCTCCTTGAACTGCAGCAGCTCCTCGGCCTCGGGGCTCGGGGGAGCCGTGTGTGCGTGCGCCACCGGGGACCGAGGTGGCGCCTCAGGCTGCCGCAGACCCCTCCAGCCGGCGTCCGAGCCACCGTCCGCGGCGCCGACCGCGGCGCCGACCGCGGCCTCATCGACGGGAGCGCCCGTCGCGACGGTAGCGCTCCGCGGCTCCACCGCCTCGTCAACCAGACGCCCCTCGCCCACAGCCGCCAACTCACGCTCGAGCTCTCCGAGCTTGCGCTCCAGCTCACCCAGCGTACGTGCCATCTGCGGGTCCACGATCCAAGCCTAGCGTTCCCTGATCCGGCGGTCAGGGGCGACACGAGGTCGCCCTCGGGGTCAGGAAGCGGGGCTGGATGCCCCGCTGAGCACTTCCACAGCCAGCTCGGCCACTTCGGTGGGGGTCCGCCCGACACGGACGCCCTGGGCTTCCAGCGCCTCGGCCTTGGCCTTGGCGGTGCCGGCGGAGCCGGACACGATCGCTCCGGCATGGCCCATCTGCTTGCCTTCGGGCGCGGTGAACCCCGCGATGTAGGCGATCACGGGCTTGGTGACGTTGGCGGCGATGTACTCCGCCGCCTCCTCCTCCGCGGAGCCGCCGATCTCGCCGGAGAGCACGATCAGCTCGGTCTGGTCGTCGCCCTGGAACAGCTCGATCACGTCCACGAACGAGCTTCCGGGGACGGGGTCCCCACCGATACCGACGATCGAGCTGCAGCCGAACCCGGCCTGGGCGATCTCGTTGCCGATCTGGTAGGTGAGGGTGCCCGAGCGCGATACCACGCCGACGTTGCCCTCCTTGAAGAAGGACGCGGGGATGATGCCGACGTTGGCCTTCCCCGGCGACAGGATTCCGGGACAGTTGGGGCCGATCAGCCGCGTGGCCGGGTGGTCCCGTCGCAGGGTGTTGTAGACCCTCAGCTCGTCGTGGGCGGGGATTCCCTCGGTGATCGTGATCACCAGCTCCACACCCGCTGCGGCCGCCTCGAGGATCGAGTCGGCGGCAAAGCGGGGGGGACGAAGATCATCGCCGTGTTCGGCTGGGTCTGGGCCATCGCCTGCTCCCAGCTGTCGAACACGGGGATGCCCTCGACATCCTGGCCGCCCTTGCCCGGCGTCACTCCCCCGACCACATTCGTTCCGTAGCGCCTGTTGTTCAGCGTGTGAAAGGCGCCCTCTTTGCCCGTGATACCCGCGACGGCGAGCCGCGTGGCGCTGTCGACCAGCACCGACATCAGACGGCCACCTCGGCGGGGCTCGCGCCCGCCGCCAGTGCGACGACCTTCTCGGCGGCCTCGTTCATCGTCTTGGCTGCATACACGTTGGGCAGTTCCGCCTCCTGAAGTAGCTTACGTCCCTGCACGTCGTTGGTCCCGTCGAGCCTGACCACGAACGGAACGTCGGGCTCGATCTCGGCGAACGCCTCGATCAGGCCCTTCGCCACCTCGTCGCAGCGGGTGATCCCGCCGAAGATGTTGAACAGGACGGCCTTGACGGCGTCGTTGGAGAGGATCAGCTCGACCGCCTGCTTGATCTTCGCGGCGTCCGAGCCGCCGCCGGCGTCGAGGAAGTTGGCGGGCCGTCCGCCCGCCTGGGCGACCACGTCGAGGGTGGACATCACCAGGCCCGCACCGTTGCCGAGGATGCCGATGTCTCCCTCCAACGCGACGTACTGCACGCCCTGTTCCTGGGCCCTGCGCTCGATCGGGTCCTGGTTCTCGGTGTCGGAGAGGTCCTTGTTCTCCGGGTGGCGATACAGGGCGTTGCCGTCGAGGGACACCTTCGCGTCGAGCGCCTTGACCTGGCGGTCCGGGGTGACGATCAGGGGGTTGATCTCCGTCAGCGTGGCGTCCTCTCCGATCCACACGTCGTACAGCGCCACGAGCGCGTCGGCGACTCCCTCGATCACGTCCTCGTCGGCGCCGCCTTCGGTGGCGATCTCCACCGCCTCTCGCCGGGACAGGCCCTCGAGGGCATCGACGTGGCGGCGGATCAGCTTCTCCGGGCTCTCCTGGGCGACCTGCTCGATCTCGACCCCACCCTCGACGCTGAAGATCACCAGCGGCAGCTTGGCCTGGCGGTCGAGCAGCACCGAGGCGTAGTACTCCGTGGCGATGTCGCTGGCATGCTCGATCCACAGCGTCCGCACGACGTGGCCGCGGATGTCCATGCCGAGGATGTTCTGCGCGTGCTCGGTCGCCTGGGCCTCGTCGTCGGCGAGCTTCACGCCGCCCGCCTTGCCCCGGCCGCCGATCAGCACCTGGGCCTTGATCACGACCGGGTAGCCGATCTCGTTCGCCGCGGCGACGGCCTCCTGCACCGTCTTCACGGCCTTCCCGGGGGACACCGCGAGGCCGTGCTTGGCGAACAGCTGCTTGCCCTGATACTCCAGCAGGTCCATTGCGGCGCGAGACTCTAGCCGAAAAGAACCTCTCGACGAGCCACCTCTGCACGGGGCGCGCCGTCGCGGGGGGTGGGGGGCGTGCGGTCGACGGTCGGGGCGGGCTGCGCCCGTGCAGGTCGGCTGGGCATAATGCCGCGAGCGATGCCCCTCCCGAAGAACATCACATTCGTCACCTTCGACGTATACGGAACGCTGATCGACCGGGATACGGGCGTCTACGAAGCCTTCGCCGCCGAGGCCGCCAGGGACGGGATCGAGCTCGATCGCAACGAGCTGCTGGCGCTGGTGCGGGAGATCAGCCGCGAAATCGAGGGCGGCTCATACGAGCTCTACGCCGAGGTCCTCCGTCGCACCGCGATCGAGGTCGCCCGCCGGATGGACTGGTCGCTGGAGCCCTCCCGGTCGGGCTTCCTGCCCGACTCGGTCCAGCGCTGGAAGCCGTTCCGGGAGACCAACGCACAGCTGACGAAGCTCGCCAAGAAATACCAGCTGGGGCTGCTCTCGAACATCGACGACAAGCTGTTGGGCCAGACCCGCCGTCACATTCCGGTGGACTTCGACCTGGTGGTCACCGCCCAGCAGGTGCGCTCCTACAAGCCCGACCCCGCCCACTTCACCGAGTGCGCCCGGCGCATGGGCGGCAAGCGCGGCTGGGTGCACGTGGCCGCGAGCCACTACCACGACGTGGCGCCGTGCGTCAAACAGCGGGTGCCTGTGATCTGGGTCAACCGCGCCAAAGAGACGCTCGACTCCTCCCAGCGCAAGCCCACCGTGGAGGTGCCGAACCTGCGCGAGGCCGCCAAGCTGCTCGGCGCCCCCTAGCCCGCGGTGCGGGCGATCGCCCTGCACGAGGACGTGCTCGTCGCCACGAGCGCGGTGTTGCACCTCAACTGCGCGATCGTCCGGGGGAAGGTCGGGAGCGGCGACGAGCCCGGGGAGGAGCCGCTGGGGGAGACCTTCGTGGTCGACTCCCCGGTCCTCCCGGAGGAGCTGGAGGCCCTGCCCGCGCTTGTGGCGCAGGCGCGCTTTCCCACGCCCGCCGGGCTGGTGGTCACCCACGGCGATTGGGATCACCTGCTTGGAGGGCTCGCGTTCCCCGGGCTCGCGGTCGGCTGCGCGCAGAGCACGGCCGAGCGGCTGGCCGCCTCACCCGGGGAGGCTCAGCGGGAGCTGCGGGCGTTCGACGAAGACCTGTTGATCGAACGGGACCATCCCCTTCGGCTCGGGTCGCTCCAGACGCTGCCCGTCCCCGGCCGCTGCTCGGTGGGGGAGCGCGAGCTCGAGCTCCATCCCGCCTCGGGCCACACCGGCGAGGGCATGGCTGTGCTCGTGCCCTGGGCGGGGGTGCTGCTCGCCGGAGACTTCCTCTCCGTCGTGGAGCTGCCGGCGCTGGAGCGGACTGCCACGCTCGAGGGCTACCTGGCCACGCTCGAGGATCTGCGGGGCCTGGTCGACCGGGTCGAGCACGTTGTCCCCGGTCACGGGCCGGTGCTCGACTCCCGGCGGGCGCTGTCGATCCTCGAGGAGGACCGCTCCTATCTGCTCGCGCTGCGCGAGCGGGGCGCCGGGGCGCCCCTGCCGGCGGGCAGACAGGGCGCGGCGCAGCGGCGGCTGCACCAGCGCAACGTCACTCAGACGGAGAGGTGATCGTGGCGATCGGGTCGCCGGCGGCGATCGGCGCGCCCTCGGAGATCGGCAGCTCGGCGATCGTGCCCGCCTTGTGGGCGACGATCTCGTTCTCCATCTTCATCGCCTCGATGATGCACAGCAGCTGACCCTCCTGCACGGCGTCCCCCTGCTTGACCAGCACCTTCCACATGTTTCCCTGAAGAGGCGAGGAGAGCGTGTCCGGACCGCCCCCGGTGGAGCTCGCTCGCTGCGGGCGCCTGGGCGCCTTGCGGGCGGCCGGCGCCGCGCCATTCACCGCGAGCCCACCCGCGAACGGGGCGCCGAGGACCCGTACGTGGAAGCGCTTGCCCGACACCTCCACCTCGTACTTGCGCTCGACCTTCTCCTCGGGCTCCTGCTCACCGTCGGCCTGCACCGGCTCGGTGGCGGGGTAGGCGAGGGTCTTCAGCCACTTGCGGTCCTCGAGCAGATCGCGGCACGTCTCGCCCCGCGCCCACTGGTCGGTTTGGAGCAGCGCCCGGTGGAACGGGATCAGCGTCTTCAGCCCCTCGATCTCGTATTCCTCGAGCGCCCTGATCATCCGTTTGGTGGCCTGCTCGCGATCGGCGTCCCAGACGATCAGCTTGGCCACCATCGGGTCGTACATCGGCGAGACTTCCCCGCCGGCCCGCACGCCCGAGTCCACGCGGATTCCGGGGCCCGTCGGCTCGCGGTAGGCGCCGATCCTGCCGGGCGCGGGGGCGAAGTTCTTGGAGGCGTCCTCGGCGTTGATGCGGCACTCGATCGAGTGGCCCCGCAAGACGACGTCCTGCTGGGTGTAGGAGAGCGGTTCCCCGGCGGCGGCGCGGATGCCCTCCTTGACGATGTCGATCCCGGTGGTCATCTCGGTGACGCAGTGCTCGACCTGCACGCGGGTGTTCATCTCCAGGAAGTAGTACTCGGGCTCCTCGCCGCCGTGGGCGGAGAAGAGCCCCTCGATCGTGCCCGCGCCGACGTAGTCCACGGCGCGGGCTGCCTCCACGCCGATCTGGCCGATGCGTTCCCGCAGCTCGGGGGTGACGATCCACTCCGGGGCGGGGCTCTCCTCGATCACCTTCTGGTGGCGTCGCTGGATCGAGCAGTCCCGCTCGCCGAGGTGGATCACGTTCCCGTGGGTGTCCGCGAGCACCTGCACCTCCACGTGGCGGGGGTCCGGCAGGTAGCGCTCGAGATAGACGGTGGGGTCGGAGAAGAACTTCTCGCCCTCCCGGCTGGCCCCCTCGAACGCCCCCTCGAGCTCGCCCTCCAGCAGCGCCACCCGGAAGCCCTTGCCGCCCCCGCCGCCGGCCGCCTTGACCGCGACGGGGAAACCGATCTGTTCGTTCGCGATCCGCAGCGCGTCCTGCACCGTGGCGACCGGCTCGGTGGTGCCCGGCACGATCGGCACGCCCGCCGCCTGCATCAGCTCCCGCGCGCGGGTCTTCGAGCCCATCGCCTCGATCGCGCTCGCGGGGGGGCCGATGAACCTGATCTGAGCCTCCTCGCAGGCCTGCGCGAACGGGGCGTTCTCGGCGAGGAAGCCGTAGCCGGGATGGATCGCCTCGGCTCCGGCCCGTTTGGCCACGTCGAGGATCTTCTCGATGTTCAGGTAGTTCTCGCTCGCCGGCCCATCGCCCAGGTTGAAGGACTCATCCGCTCGTTCCACGTGGGGGGCCTGGCGGTCGAGCTCGGAGTAGACGGCCACGCTGGCGATGCCGAGCTCCTCGAGCGCGCGCACGATGCGGACGGCGATCTCGCCGCGATTGGCTACCAGGACCTTCGTGAACATCCGGCGCGAAACCCTACCGAAGGGCGCCGGGGCGGCGGCGGGGCCACACGACGCTCAGACGCCGGCGACGATCATGCCGGCGCCGACGGTCTCGTTGCTGGCCTCGTCGACGAGGATGAAGCTGCCCGTGCGGCGGTTGCTCGTGTAGGGGTCGAACACGACCGGTGCGCTGGTGCGCAGACGCACCCGGCCGATGTCGTTCAGCGCCAGCTCCGCGGGCGCCTCGCCGGTGCGTTCGAGCGTGTGCACGTCGAGCAGGTCGTCGAGCTCGGAGGCGATCGCCGTCACGCTGGCGGTGGTGTGCTTGAGCAGGTAGCGCCCACCCGGGCGCAGCGGCCGGTCGCTCATCCAGCACACGTCAGCCTGGAGCTCGCGCGCGACCTCGGGCGGACGCCGGACGCCGCAGATCATCGCTCCGCGGGACACGTCGAGCTCGTCCTGCAGCCGCACCGTGACGGACATCGGCGCCACCGCCTCCTCGATCTCGCCGTCGAAGGTGTCGATCCCGGCGATGCGGGTGCGCTCGCCGCCGGGCAGCACCTGCACCTCCTCACCCCTCTGAAGCGCACCGCTGGCGAGCTGGCCGGAGTAGCCGCGGTAGTCGCCGGCGGCGCCGCTGGACGGCCGTACCACCCACTGCACCGGAAATCGCACCGGGCGGTCGTGGGGATGGTCGTAGGCGACCTCCACGTGCTCCAGCAGGTCCAGCAGCGTGGGCCCCTCGTACCAGGCCATCCGCTCGGAGCTGTCGACCACGTTGTCCCCTTCCAGGGCGGAGATCGGGATGTAGGTGATGCTGCGCCCACCGGGGCCCGCGGGGGCGCTGTGCTCGAGCTTGTGGGCGAAGCCCTGGAACTCCCGTGCGAGCTCGTCGAAGCGCTCCTGGGAGTAGTCCACGAGGTCCATCTTGTTGACCGCCACCACCAGGTGGGGGATGCCCAGCAGGGCGCTGATGAAGGCGTGGCGCTTGGACTGCTCGACGACGCCGTTGCGGGCGTCCAGCAGGATCACCGACAGGTCGGCGGTGGAGGCGCCGGTGACCATGTTGCGGGTGTACTGCTGATGGCCGGGACAGTCGGCGATGATGAATCGCCGGCCCACGCCCCCGTCGGGCGCGACGGTCGCGAAGTAGCGGTAGGCGACGTCGATCGTGATGCCCTGCTCCCGCTCCGCCCGCAGCCCGTCGGTCAGCAGGGCGAGGTCGAGCGCACCCGCGCCGCCACGACGCTCGCTCGCCTGGGTGACGTGTTCGAGCTGATCCTCGAACACCTGCTTGGCGTCGAACAGGAGCCGCCCGATCAGCGTGCTCTTGCCGTCGTCCACCGACCCGGCGGTGGTGAACCGCAACAGATCGAGGGTCATTCCGGGAGGGCCGAAGGCCCGATCAAGGGCGACCGCAAGGAGCCCGTCCGATCACGGCGGAGGCTGGAGGCCGACTGGAACACTAGAAATAACCCGCCTTCTTGCGATCCTCCATCGCGGCCTCGGTGACGCGATCGTCCGCGCGGGTCTCGCCGCGCTCGGTGATGCGGGTGGCGGCGATCTCGGTGACGACCTCCGCGAGGGTGGCGGCCCGGGAGCGCACGCCGCCGGTGCAGCTCATGTCGCCGACCGTGCGATAGCGGACGGTCTCGGAGAACACCTGCTCGCCGTTGATCAGCTCGGCGCCCTCCCGCCAGGCGTAGAGCATGCCGTCCCGCTCGAACACCTGTCGCTCGTGGGCGAAGTAGATCGAGGGGACCTCCAGGCCCTCCTGGTCGATGTACTCCCACACGTCCAGCTCGGTCCAGTTGGAGAGGGGGAACACCCGCACGTGCTCACCCTTGTGGATGCGCCCGTTGTACAGGTTCCACAGCTCCGGGCGCTGGTTCTTGGGGTCCCACTGGCCGAACTCGTCGCGGAAGGAGAACACCCGCTCCTTGGCGCGTGCGCGCTCCTCGTCGCGTCGGGCCCCGCCGAACGCCGCGTCGAAGCCATGCTCGGCGATCGCGTCCAGCAGGGTCACCGTCTGCAGGCGGTTACGCGAGGCGCGGGGGCCGGTCTCCTCGACCGCCCGCCCCTGGTCGATCGAGTCCTGGACGCTGGCGATGAGCAGACGCTCGCCCAGCTCTGCCACCCGGCGGTCGCGGAACTCGATCACCTCGGGGAAGTTGTGCTCGGTGTCGACGTGCATCAGGGGGAACGGGAACGGCGCCGGACGGAACGCCTTCTCGGCCAGCCGCAGCAGCACGATCGAGTCCTTGCCGCCACTGAACAGCAACACGGGCCGCTCGAATTCGGCGGCCACCTCGCGCATCACGTGGACCGCCTCGCTCTCGAGCGCGCGCAGATGCGAGAGCTGAGGGCCGGCGGAGCTCACAGGCTCGCGGGCTCCACGTGCAGGCCGCACTCGGTCTTGTCGGTTCCGGCCCACCGTCCTTGGCGCCCGGCTCCAGGCTGGGTGCAGGTGGCGCAGCCGATCGACTCATATCCCTGGTCGTGGAGCGGGTGGTAGGGGAGGTCGCGCTCGTGGATCCGTCGCCACAGGTCCTTGTCGGTCCAGTGGGCCAGCGGGTTGTACTTCCACACCTCCCGCAGCTCGTCCCACTCGACGAGCTCGGTGGCCGCCCGAGTCGGCCCCTGCTCGCGGCGGATGCCGGTGATCCATCCCTCCGCGTCGGCCAGAGAGCGCTCCAGCGCCGCCACCTTCGCGGCCGAGCAGCAGTTCTCGGGGCCTGTCCACGGGCCTCCGGGCCCGGAGGCGTCCTGCACCTCGATCTTCACGCCGAAGCGCTCCTCGAAGTCCTTCCAGGTGAGCAGCGTCTCGGGGAACAGCACGCCGGTGTCGATCGTCACGATCCTCACGGCGTCGGAGCGGCCGTCGCTGACGCGCAGCAGCTCGTCGATCAGCACCGACTCCTCCTTCTGGAATGAGCACAGCAGCACCGTGCGCTCGCCATGACGTTCGACCGCCTCACGCAGCGTGTCGGTGAGAGAGTCGGCGGGGTCCAGCTCCCGCGGTGCTCTGAGTATGTCGCTCTGTGTCGGGTTCATCGCTGATCGTGTCCTCTGCTGTTCGGGCAATCCGTGCCAGAGCTATACCGCGCACTCTCCCTCGCCGCGGATCACTTCGAAGGGGACGTTGCGATTCCAGTCGATGAATTGGTTCATGGTGTCCAATCCAAAATCGACGGGCATCGACAGATCCTTGACCAACGCCTCCAGCTCGCCCGTGCCGACGCGCTCGCAGAACGCCCCCCACGTCTCGCCGTCGGTACGGTTTGCCTCGTAGTGGCGGATCCACCGCTCGATCGCATCGGGGACCCGCTTTGCGGGCAGTCGCAGCTTCAACCGCTGGCCGAACGCCACCCCGGAGCCTTCGTAGACGCCGCCGACGTGGGGGATGTAGGCGGGGATCGTGTGCTCCCCCACTTTGATCGACGCTCCATAGAAGCCGATGTCCGCCACGTGGTGCTGGGAGCAGCCGTTGGGGCAGCCGCTCATCTTGATGTGGATCTGGCGGGTGAGGGGATCGGAGAGCTCCATCTCCTCCAGCCGCTCCTGGACCGCCTGGTTGAGCCCCATCGAGCTGGTGATGCCGAGCTTGCACGAGTCGGTCCCCGGGCAGGAGACGACGTCCTCGATCTCTCGCGAGCCGGGATCGCCGAGATCCAGCTCCGACAGGGCCCGCCACACGTCGTAGACGCTCTCCTCGCGGACCCACCGCAACACGAAGTTCTGCTGCACGGTCGTGCGGGCGTAGCCGCCGGAGTAGGCCCGCATGATCTCGGCGAGACCCCGCAGCTGCTCGGGCGTGAGGTCTCCCCGCACGACCCTCACCTCGACCGTGACGAACCCCTCCTGCTTCTGCTCGGCGACATTCGCCCGGCGGAAGCGCTCGAACTCCGACACGTCTCCGTTGGGGCTGCCCGGGCTGGCGGGAGGGGCCGGCGCGGACTCGCGCTCGTCGTCGAGGAACAGGCGGTCCTCGATCGAGAAGTCCCGTTCGGAGACCCAGTCGCCCTGGAGCTCCTGCTCGACCTGGTTGCGGAGCTCCTCGATGCCGTACTTGTCGACGAACACCTTGATCCGGGCTCGCGCACGGTTGACCCGCAGCCACTCCTGGCGGTCGAAGATCCTGAACACCGCCTCGGCGATCTTCAGATAGTCGCCGTTGTCGAGCTCCACGAAGTCGTAGAGCACCGGTGCCACCCGGGGCATGATCGAGGTGCCTCCGCCGACGAGCATCTCCACGCCCCGCACCTCGCCGCGGCCCTCGATGTCCCGCACCTTCGCGCGGTAGGCGACGTCGTGGATCTCGCTGATCGCCCGGCCCTGGGCGCTCGCGTCGAACGCCGTCTTGACCTTGCGGGGCATCGCCTGGGTGGTGGGATGGCGCACGAAGTAGCGGATATAGGCGGCGGCATAGGGGGTGAGGTCGAACAGCTCGTCCCCGGCCACGCCCGCCCAGGGGTCGCCGGTGACGTTGCGCACCGTGTTGCCGCAGCCCTCCCGGCTGGAGAGCCCCACCTCGCCCAGCTCCCGGATCGCCTGCTCGGCTTCGGGCAGGGGGATGTGGTGCATCTGGATGTTCTGACGGGTGGTGATGTGGCCCCTGCGCAGCGGCACGTACTTCTCGATCACCTCGGCGAACTTCTCCATCTGCTCGGGGGTGATCCCGCCGAACGGGAGCTTCACCCGGATCATCTGCACGTCCGGCTGGCGCTGGCCGTACACGCCCTGCTTGAGGCGGAACTTGATGAACTCGTCTTCCTCGAGGTCCCCCTGGAGGAACCGGGTGGCCTCGGTCTTGAAGTCGTCGTACTCCCGCTGCAGGATCGGGATCACGTGCCCGGGCACGTTCTGGAGGATCTCCGGGTCCTCGAGCGTGCCTCGTCGGGCGGGTATGGAAACTGGCTCCATGTACGAAACCTCCTGATCCGAGCCAGCGGCCCGGGCTGCTTTCAGAGAGTGCGGCTTGGGGAGAAGACTATTGGCGCTAAAGGCTAGCGGCTTTCAGGTATTTGTCCAAGGGTGAGGAACATCGGCGTGATCCTCGCGCGAGACCCCTTCCAGCCGGGCTGCTCGGGTCCACGGATCCAGCTGATCCTCGGCGTTCCTCGCCACGGGCGCGCTTTCCTGCGCAAACCGGTCGATCGCCGCCGCGATCGCCGCCGCCTCCTCGGGGGACGGTAGGGGCGCGATCCGCTGCTGGGGTTGGACACCTGCCATGGGGAGCATTGTGACGGAGAGACGGCCTGGGCGGGAAGGGTTGCGCTCGAGAGACAGGTGTTCGGAACACCGGTACACTCGGCGCGGTGGCGTCGCCTCAGCCCCCGATCCCCCGGATCTCGATTCCCGACCATGTGTTCGGGCGACTCCGAGACGACATCCTCGCGGGGCGCTATCGACCCGGCGAGCGGCTGCCTCCGCAGCGTTCGCTGGCGGCGGATCTCGGCGTGAACATGTCCTCGGTGCGGGAGGCGCTCGGCCGGTTGGAGCAGCTGCGGCTGGTGGAGGTGCGTCACGGCGAGGGCACCCGCGTGCTGGACTGGCGGCGGTCCGGCGGCCTGGAGACGCTCGTGGTACAGAGCAGCGTCGAGGAGACGTTGATCCGGGACGTGTTCCAGGCGCGGCGGCTGCTGCTGGTGGAGGCCGCCCGGCTGGCTGCCTCGCGACGGAGCGAGACCCAGGCGGCGGAGCTGGTGAGGCTCGCGGGGGCGGTGGCGGTGGCCGAGGACGACCACACCGCGCTGCTGGCGGACTGGGCGTTCATGGCGGCCCTCGTGGAGGCGGCGGGGAACCTCGTGTTCCAGCTGGTGATGAACTCGGTGCGGGAGCTGTACCTGCCCCACGCGGACGCGTTCGTCGCGCTGGTGTCCGATCGTGAGGAGCTCGCCGAGTGCTACGGCCGCGCGGCGACGGCGGTGCAGGCGGGCGACGGCGGGGGGGCGGCGGCCGCGATCGATCGGCTGGCGGCCACCCAGGGCGCGTGGATGGCCGGGTGAGCGGGGAGCTCGACACGTTCCTCGCCGCCGCACCCTGGCCACAGCGAACCGGGCTGCGGGCGGTGCTCGCGCTGGGGCGCCGCCCTCGCGGCGCGCGGCTGCTCGCCGCGGTGCAGCCGGTGGATCAGCTCGCGAACGGGTTGCTGGCGATGGAACGCTTCGAAGACCCCCGACTCGCCGGGTCGCTCGGGTGGGACGCCGAGGCGGTGGTGGCCCGGGGACGGGCGCTGCGCCGCGAGGAGGGGCGCCCGTGAACGGCGCGTGGGAGACGATCGAGGCGGACGTGTGCGTGGTCGGCGCCGGCGCGGGTGGCGCGGTGGCGGCGGCGGAGCTGGCCGAGGGAGGGGCGAGGGTGGTGGTGCTCGAGCAGGGGCCCCGCCACGACGCCGACGGGTTCACGGCGAGGCCGATGGAGATGACCGCGAAGCTCTACCGCGACGGGGGCCAGGGGACGACGCTCGGCTCGCCGCCGATCCTGCTTCCGCTCGGGCGGGGTCTCGGGGGCACGACGTTGGTGAACTCGGGCACGTGCTTCCGCACGCCCGGGCCGGTGCTCGAGCGCTGGCAGCGGGAGTACGGGCTCGAGGGGTTGACCGTCGAGGCGCTGGATCCGTGCTTCGTGCGGGTGGAACGGGCGCTGTCGGTGGCTGAGGTCACCCCCGAGCTGGCGGGCGCCAACGCCGCCGTCGCGCGGCGGGGGGCGGAGGCGTTGGGCTGGTCCCACGGCTACCTCCGTCGCAACGCCCGCGGGTGTGTGGGCTCAGGCGTATGTGCGTTCGGCTGTCCTACCTCGGCCAAGCAGCACACCGGCATCACCTACGTCCCCCGTTCCCAGCGGGCCGGGGCGAGGATCCTCACGGGCGCGGACGTCCGTCGGGTGCTGGTGGGGGGCGGTCGGGCGCAGGGGGTGCTGGCGAGCCTGGCGGGCGGGGCGAAGATGGAGGTGCGGGCCCCGGAGGTGATCGTCGCCGCGGGCACGATCCACACGCCGGGGCTGCTGCGACGGAGCGGCCTGGGCGGCGGCTCGGGCCAGCTGGGGCGCAACCTCGCGTTGCACCCCGCCACGGCGGCGTTCGCGTGGATGGACCACGACGTCGACATGGCCCGTGGGGTGCCCCAGAGCTTCTACGTGGACGAGTTCGCCTCGGAGGGGATCATGTTCGAGGGGGTCGCCGGCCCGCCCTCCTACGTCGCCGCGTCGCTGCCCCTCACGGGTGCGCGCCACGCGCGGGCGATGGCCCGATACCGGCGGCTGGCGCAGTTCGGGCTGATGGTGAGCGATTCCTCCCGAGGCTCGGTCCACTCGCTCGGGGGGCGGCCGTTGATCCGATACGACCTGGTCGAGGAGGACCTCGCCCGCTTCCGGGCGGGGCTGGGCCGCCTACGGGAGCTGTTCGGCGCGGCGGGAGCGCGGGAGGTGTACCTGCCGCTGCCCCACGACGTCGAGCCGCAGCGAGCCCGGGCGCAGGATCTGAAGCTGATGGCGTTTCACCCGTTGGGGACCGCCCGCGCCGATGCCCGCCCGAGCCACGGGGTGGTGGACGGCGGTTTGAGGCTGCACGGCGTGCGGGGGGTGAGCGTGGCCGACGGCTCGGTGGTGCCGAGCTCGCTCGGGGTCAACCCCCAGCTGACGATCATGGCGCTCGCCACCCGGCTGGCGTACTCGCTGCTGGGCCGGCCGGTGCCGGTCGAGTCCATGCAGCGCTCCCACTGACAGACGACGATCAAAGGAGGCAATCGAATGTCCTTTCTCATCGACCCCCCGTGGCTGTACGCCACCGGACGAGCGTACGGGCGGCTGATGCCCGAGCGCACGCCCGCCGCTCGGGCGGTGCAAACGGCGACCGCGGGGATGTTCCTGGCGACGAGCGTCTCCCTGTACCTCGACCGACCCTGGACGCGACCGATCTGGGAGGCCTGCCGGGCCCGGAGCGGGCGTGACTGGATGCTCAACTCTGGCGTGTTCCGGTTCGACTTCCGTCGGGCCGGCAAACGCACCCACCTGATCTCGACGCTGGTGTTCGCCACCTACCCGTGGTGGCTGTGGCTGGGCGAACGTCGCAGCCGTCGCCGGTCGGCCCCGAGCTAGAGGTCCCGAGCCGGGGGCGCTCCTACAGCGGGATGTTGCCGTGCTTGCGCCGGGGGCCGGGTTCGCGCTTGGTGAGCAGCGTGCGCAGCGCCGAGATCAGTCGGGGGCGGGTCTCGTGGGGCACGATCACGTCGTCGATGTATCCCCGCTCGGCGGCGGTGTAGGGGTTGGCGAACCGGGCCTTGTAGTCCTCCATCAGCTTGCCCCGTCGCTCGTCGGGGGTGGGGCTGGAGGCGATGTCACGGCGGTAGATGATGTTCACGGCGCCCTCGGGCCCCATCACCGCGACCTCCGACGTGGGCCAGGCGAAGTTGAAGTCCGCGAGCATGTGCTTGGAGGCCATCACGTCGTAGGCCCCTCCATACGCCTTGCGGGTGATGATCGTGAGCTTCGGCACGGTCGCCTCGGTGAACGCGTACAGGAGCTTCGCGCCGTGGCGGATGATCCCGCCCCACTCCTGGCTGGTGCCGGGGAGGAAGCCGGGGACGTCCACGAACGTCACCAGGGGGATGTTGAACGCGTCGCAGGTGCGCACGAACCGGGCCGCCTTCGCCGAGGCGTCGATGTCGAGCACCCCCGCGAGCTGGTTGGGCTGGTTGCCCACGATGCCGATCGCATATCCGTCCAGCCGGGCGAAGCCGCACACGATGTTCTTGGCGTGGTGTTCGTGGACCTCGAAGAAGTCTCCGTCGTCGACGATCGGGCGGATCACGTCGCGCATGTCATAGGGCTTGTTGGGGTTGTCCGGGACGACGTGGTCGAGCTCGGGGTCCATCCGCTCGGGATCGTCGCTCGGCTGGGCGCGGGGGGCGGTCTGGAGGTTGTTCTGGGGCAGGAAGCTGAGCAGGTAGCGACAGTCCTCCAAACACGCGTCCTCGTCCTCGGAGGCGAAGTGGGCGACGCCCGACTTGGTGTTGTGGGACATCGCCCCACCGAGCTCCTCGAAGCCGACCTCCTCGCCCGTGACCGTCTTGATCACGTCGGGGCCGGTGATGAACATGTGGGAGGTCTCCTTCACCATGAAGATGAAGTCGGTGATAGCCGGGGAGTAGACCGCCCCACCGGCGCAGGGGCCCATGATCAGACTGATCTGGGGGATCACCCCCGAGCACTTGACGTTGCGTACGAACACGTCCCCGTACGCGCCGAGCGACACCACCCCCTCCTGGATGCGGGCGCCGCCGGAGTCGTTGATGCCGATCACCGGACACCCGATCTTGGCGGCGAGGTCCATCAGCTTGACCATCTTCTCGCCCATCACCTCGCCGAGGGAGCCGCCGAACACGGTGAAGTCCTGGCTGAACACGCACACCGTGCGGCCTTCGATCGTGCCGTGACCGGTCACCACGGCGTCGCCCCAGGGCCGGTTCTTCTGCATGTCGAAGTCGTAGGTGCGATGGCGCACGAACGTGTCGAGCTCCTGGAAGGACCCCGGATCGAGCAGCTTCTCCACCCGCTCGCGGGCGGTGTACTTGCCCCGGGCGTGCTGCTTCTCCTCCGCCTCCGGCGCGGAATGGAGCGCCGCCTCCCGCAGCTCGTGCAGCTGGGCGAGCTTCTCCTCGTACGTTTCCGGGGCCTTCTGGCGAGGCGGACGTTTGTGCCCGCTCCGCGACGCGGCGAGCAACGCGGCGTCGGTCTGGCGGTTGTGGGGGCTCGCTGCCATCGGGCGCCGGATGTTATCCGTGGCGGGATGGCGAGACCGGCGAGCCGCCGCCGGCCACGGTCGTGCGCTGCCGTCAGGCTCGGGAGAACGGCCGGTGGTGGGCCGCCCCGAGACGGTCCAACACGCCGACGAGCACTTCGGTGGTGCGCTGCTCGAGCTCGACGAGCTCTGCCGAGAGGTCCTGCGACGGGTCCTGCGAGTGCGAAGGCTCCTCGCCGGGAATCGACCTGTCGCCGTGGCCGTCGTCGCGGCCGGCGCGCGGCTCCTCGGCACCGCGAAGGGACTCCTCCTCGAAGACGTCCACCGGGGCACTCGCGGAGTAGCAGATCTCGATGCCCGCAAACGGCTCGGCCTCGAGGGGCTGTGCGAGCTCCCAGGACGCGATCGCGAGCTCCCGGGCGGCGGCGGAGGCGGGCTCGATGCCCTGGGGCAGGTGGGCCGCCTGGAACGGCTCCTGCGGGGCGGGCTCCGGCTCGACCGACGACTCCGGGGCCGCCTCCGCAGCGCGGCGACGACCGAAGAGCCTCGCGAAAAAGCCCCGACGCGGCTCGGCGGGCGGCTCGACTGGCGGATGCTCGAAGCGGAGATCCGCATCGCTCTCTTCCTGGTCGTCGAACGTCGGCTGGGATGGGGGCTCGGGCTCCAACGCGGCGTCGGGCTCGAATGCGGCGTCGGGCTCGAATGCGGCGTCGGGCTCGAACACCCCGTCGAGCTCGAACTGAGGGTCGGGCTCGAATTGGTGGGGGGGATCGGGCTCGGTGTGGGGGCCGGCGGCGGCGGTGTGGGTGTCGCTCTCGGCCTCGGTCTCGGCGGCCGCCGGGCGGACGGCGGTGAGGGTCACCTTGGTGCCCCACCCCGAGGGCTCGATCTCGACCGTCCCGGTGATCTCCGGCGCCTCCCAGTCGACGGATCGCTCGGGCTCGGTGCGGACGATGCGGACCTCGCCGAGCTCGCCGAGGTGGCGTGCCAGCGAGGCCGGGTCGCTCAGCTCCGCCCACAACTCGGGGGGAGACTTGACGAGAGTTCGTTTTGCCTCCGAGGAGACGCTCATCGCCCCCAGATTCGAGCTTGCCCGCCGGGATCCTCCCGCGCGCCCACGCCGGGAGCGTGTGACTAGGAGCGGCTGAGCAGCCCGTCGGCCGGTGCCGATGAGCGGAGCAGGCCCCGCTCATGGAGCAGCTCAGCCAGCTGAACCGCGTTCAGGGCGGCCCCCTTGCGCAGGTTGTCGGCGACGATCCACAGGTCGAGGGCCTGCTCGTGACCGGGGTCGCGGCGGATCCGCCCTACGAACACGTCGTCGTGTCCGGACGCGTCGATGGCCTGGGGGTAGCGGGCGGACCCGGGGTCGTCGACGACGGCGATGCCGGGAGACGCCGTCAGCAGCTCCCGGGCGCGCTCGACCGACAGTGGCCGGCGGGTCTGCACGTTCACCGCCTCGGAGTGGCCGTTGATGACCGGCACGCGCACACACGTGGCGGAGATCCGGATCGAGGGATCGTCGAGGATCTTGCGGGTCTCGTCGATGAGCTTGCGCTCCTCGTCGGTGTGGTCGTCACCCTCGGCAAACGACCCGGCGTGGGGGAGCGCGTTGAAGGCGATCTGGTGGGCGTAGGTCTGCGGCGGGTCGATCTCCCGGTCGTGGAGCAAAGCGTGGGACTGGTCGAGCAGCTCGTCCACCGCTCGCCTGCCGGTGCCCGACACCGCCTGATAGGTGCTGATCACCAGACGCTCGATGCCCGCCTCCTGCTGGAGGGGCTTGAGGGCGACGACCATCTGCATCGTCGAGCAGTTGGGGTTGGCGACGATCCCCCGATGACTCCCGAGCGCGTCTGGATTCACCTCGCTCACCACCAGCGGCACGTCCTCGGCCATCCGCCAGCGCGAGGAGTTGTCGATCACCACCGCTCCTGACTGGCTGAACTTCGGCGCCCACTCCCCGGACGTGGAGCCGCCCGCAGAGAACAGCGCGAGATCGAATCCCCGGACGGACTCCTCGCTCAGCCCCTGCACGACGAGGCCCCCCTCCAGCTCGCGGCCCACCGACCGTGACGACGCGAACGGGACGATCTCCGCGGCGGGGAAGCTCCGCTCGCGCAGGATCTCGAGCATCAGCGTGCCCACCTGGCCGGTGGCGCCGACGACGGCAACTCTGTAACCGCTGTCCATGACGGTCAGGGTATCGGGCCCGCCACCGCCCCGCCCACCAAGCCTGGGAGCATCTGATGAATTGACGCGCCGTATAACCATGGTGCTACGGAGACTGAAAAGAGATATCGATTCTCAAGCCCGCGTATAACCATGGTGATACCGAGCAGGAAGGCCAAATCACACTTCAGGCCCGCCGTATGACCATGGTGATACCGAGCAGGGAAGACAAATCACACTTCAGGCCCGCCGTATGACCATGGTCATACGTGGGGTGAAAAACCACAGCACCACCCCGCACACCCCCCGTCGGGTCTACGCGCCGGTGTGGGTGGCCATGAAGTAGATCGTCACCAGCACGAGCAGGCTCAGCGACGCCCCCACCGTCGCCAGCCTCCGCGTGAGAGCGGCATACTCCTCGCTGAGCGTGGGGGGATCCTCCCCGGAGGCGGCGAGGTCACGTTCGGCGGTGGCCTCCGCGCGTTTGGCGGTCGGGATCATCACGGCTCCCACCACCGCGCCGATGACCACGACGGCGGCGAGCCCCCACTGCACGTAGAAGGCGCTCCACTGGTGGAGCTTGCTCGCCAGGTAGATGCCCGCGATCAGCACGACGAGCAGCCCCGGGTTGACCAGCCGTCGCTCGAGCGTGTACTCGATCCGATGTAGCAGCGGCAGGCTGCGGGGATCGGTGCGGGCGCCGACCGAGAAGATGATCGGATAGGCGAACGTGACGCCGAAGCCCACCACCGCCGCCATGATGTGGATCGCGAGGACGACTTCGGAGAAGGCGACGGCTAGGAGCACGGGGGCATCCTATTGACCCGGGTGGCGCATGCGCCACCCGGAGGAGCCGCACATGTGCGGCTCCTGACAGGGCCGCATGCGGCCCTGTCGGCTATGCCGCATGCGGCATAGCCCCCACGAGATCGCCGCTCAGAACGTCGGCGCGTATTTGCCGAACACGTCCTGCATCGCGCCGCACACCTCGCCCAGGGAGCAGCGGTCCTTCAGCGCCTGTCTGATCGCGGGGAGCAGGTTGTCGGCGCCGCGGGCGACGTCGCGGAGCTCCTGCAGGCGGCGGTCCACCAGCGGCTGATCGCGATCTTGCTTGAAGCGGGCGAGGCGGTCGAGCTGTTCGCGCTCGGACTCGGGGTCCACCCGCAGCAGGTCCGGCACCTCGATGTCGTCCTCCTGGAACGCGTTGACCCCCACCACGATGTCCTGGCCGATGCGGTAGCGCTCCTGGTAGCCCCAGGCGGACTCGTCGATCTCCCCGGTGATGAACTCGATCGCGTTGACCGACCCGCCGAGCGAGTCGACCTTCCCGATCAGGTCGTTCGCGCGGGCTTCGATCTCGTCGGTGAGGGCCTCGACGAAGTAGGAGCCGGCGAACGGGTCGACGGTGTCCGCAGCGCCGGACTCGTTGGCGAGGATCTGCTGGGTGCGCAGGGCGATCTTGGCGGCCCGCTCGGTGGGGAGGGCGAGAGCCTCGTCGAAGCCGTTGGTGTGCAGCGACTGGGTGCCCCCGCAGACGGCGGCGAAGCCCTGGAGGGCGACCCGCACGATGTTGTTCTCCGGCTGCTGGGCGGTGAGGGTGACGCCGCCCGTCTGGGTGTGGAAGCGGAGCATCGTGGCCTTCGGGTTGGAGGCGCCGAACCGGTCCCGCATGATGTGGGCCCACATGCGGCGGGCGGCCCGGAACTTCGCGACCTCCTGAAAGACGTTGTTGTGGCCGTTGAAGAAGAACGCGAGCCGGGGGGCGAACTCGTCGACGTCGAGGCCCTTGTCGATCGCCGCCTGTACGTAGGCGATGCCCGAGGAGAGGGTGAAGGCGACCTCCTGGACGGCGGAGCAGCCCTTCTCGCGGAAGTGGTAGCCGGAGATGGAGATGGTGTTCCACTTCGGCACCCGTTCGTGGCAGTACTGGAACAGGTCCGTGGTGAGTCGCATCGTCGGAGCGGGGGGGTAGATGTAGTTGCCCCGGGCGATGTACTCCTTGAGCACGTCGTTCTGGGTGGTCCCCCGGAGCTTCTCGCTGGGCACTCCCTGCTCCTCGCCGACGAGCTCGTAGAGGAGCAACAGACACGCGGCGGGGGCGTTGATGGTCATCGAGGTGGAGACCTGGTCCAGGGGGATCCCGTCGAACGCCGTGCGCATGTCGTCGATCGTGTCGATCGCCACCCCGGTGCGGCCCACCTCCCCCAGGCAGCGGGGGTTGTCGGAGTCCAGGCCCAGCTGGGTGGGCAGGTCGAACGCCATCGACAGGCCCGTGGACCCCTTCGAGAGCAGGTACCGGTAGCGCTCGTTGGACTCCTTCGCGGACGCGTACCCGGCGTACTGGCGCATCGTCCAGGTCTGCTTGCGGTACATCTCACGGTGGACCCCCCGGGTGTAGGGGAAGGCGCCGGGCTCGCCGAGGTCGAGCTCCGCCGGCAGGTCCGCCTCGGTGTAGAGCTCCGCCACCTCGATCCCGGAGTCCGTGAACCGGCTCCGATCGTCGGGGCCGACGATCGGAGCGATCGTGGAGCTCTCCTCGGTGGTGGCCATGAACAGATGATATGGCCCCGTCTGCAACCAGGGGATCGGTGTCTGGACGGGGTGGGGGGTATTCTGCGGACGTGGCTACCTGCTTGGTGACCGGAGGCGCGGGATTTCTGGGGTCCCATCTGTGCGACGAGCTGCTTCGGCGCGGCCATCGGGTGATCTGCGTGGACAACCTCGAGACGGGGTCGCTCGTGAACATCGAGCACATCAGGACCCCCGAGTTCGCCCACCTCAACACCGACATCATCGAGCCGTACTTCGTGGATGAGCCGGTGGACTTCGTCTACCACCTGGCCTCCCCCGCGTCGCCGATCGACTACCTGCGGCTGCCCCTCCACACGCTCAAGGTGGGCTCCTACGGCACCCACCACACCCTCGGACTGGCGAAGGCCAAGCGGGCCCGATTCCTGATCGCCTCCACCAGCGAGGTGTACGGCGACCCCCAGGAGCATCCCCAGTCCGAGAGCTACTGGGGCCACGTCAACCCGATCGGCCCCCGGGGGGTCTACGACGAGGCCAAGCGCTACGCCGAGGCGCTGACGATGGCCTACCACCGACAGCAGGGGGTGGACACGGCGATCGTGAGGATCTTCAACACCTACGGCAGTCGCATGCGACCCCACGACGGCCGGGCGATCCCAACCTTCCTGCGTCAGGCTCTCGCCAACCGGCCGATCACGGTGTTCGGCGACGGCAGCCAGACCCGATCCTTCTGCTATGTCAGCGACCTGATCCGGGGGATCATCGGGCTGGCGGAGTCCGGGTATCACGACCCCGTGAACATCGGCAACCCCGACGAATTCACGCTCCTGGAGCTGGCTGAGACGGTCAAGGAGCTCACGAGCTCGAGCTCGGAGATCATCTACGAGGCCCTCCCGGTCGACGATCCCAAGCAGCGGCGGCCGAACATCGCTCTGGCGAAGGAGCTGCTCGGCTGGTCCCCGGAGGTGTCCCTGCGGGAGGGTTTGAGGCTCACCATCGACCAATCGGGGGTCGATCTGCTCATCGGCGGCCCCCGCTGAGCGGCCGTATTCATCGAGAGTCGAACCGTTCGCAGGACAGGCAGGAGTCTCCCAACCGCTCCGTATGGGAATCTGACGGGTTGTGAGCAGAGAGATGGGACCACGTTCTTCGGGAACGTCCACTCCGCCCGCCCCCCGTCCGCCCGCCGTGGCCGACAAGGTGCCGCGCTCGCCCACGCCGCCCCGCACCCCTCATCCGCGCAGCCAGCCGCCGGCGGTGAGGCCCACCTCCGCCGGCGCCGCCGCCGGGAGCGGGACGCTGTCCGAGGTGACCGCCCGCAAGGAGATCTCCGATCGGGACATGCGCAGCAAGCGCCCACCCGCGATGTCGTTCCTGCTGCATGTCGACACCGTCAGGCGGGCCCTGCGGGTGCTCTCGCTGCTGGCGGTCGACTTTGCCGGTGTGGCTCTCGCGATCTTCACGGCGCTCGCGCTCAAGGAAGCCGTGCTGGGGAGTCTGAACGTGAACGACGTGTACACCGAGACACGCCACTTCCTGCCGTTCGCCTACCTGCTCACGGCGCTCCTGTTCGCCCGGTCGGGGCTGTATTCGGCTCGCTCCCAGCGACCGGGGCTGTCGCGCATCGTGGGGTCCCTGTTCCAGGTGGCGTTCGTGGCGCTGATCTTCGCCGTCGTCAGCGGGGAACAGTTCTCGAGCTTCTACATCTTCTACGGATCCCTCGCGTTCGCGCTCCTGTACGTGTCGACGATGAGGGCGGGATATGAGTGGATCACGGGCGTGGTCCTCCGCGCCGCCGGCTATCGCCGTCGCGCGATGGTGGTGGGCACGGGCAAGCACATCGGCGATGTGGCTCACGCCCTCGGCGACGGTCCCAACCACGCGCCGCTCGAGGTCGTGGGGTTCGTCTCGCTGAACCCCGTCGCGGCCAACGGCCTGCGGGAGCTGGGCCGGCTGTCGGACCTGGACGAGGTGCTCACCACCGAGCGGATCGACGAGGTGATCATCGCCGACCCCGACTTCCCCCAGGTGGAGGCGGTCGAGCTGGTGGATCGCTGTCACCGCCGCGGCGTGCGGGTGCGGATCGCTCCGTCGACGATGGAGATCCTGATCCACCACGCGGAGTTCGTGCCGGGCCAGTCGGTGCCGCTGTTCGAGCTGGGGCCACCCGTGTTCGAGGGGATCGACTTCGCTCTCAAGCGGACGTTCGACCTGATCGGGGCGATCGCCCTGCTGATCCTGTTGAGCCCTCTGCTGCTGGCGATCGTGCTCGCCGTGAAGGTGTCCTCCCGCGGGCCGATCCTCTACCGGTCGGTGCGTCGGGGGATCGGCCAGCGACCGTTCCCGTGTCTGAAGTTCCGCACGATGCACACCGACGCCGAGCATCGCCAGGTGGACCTGGAAGAGCTCAACGAGGCCTCCGGCGCCCTGTTCAAGATCCGCGACGATCCCCGACTGACCTCCGTCGGGCGGATGCTGAGGCGCTTCTCCCTGGACGAGCTGCCCCAGCTGGTGAACGTGGTGCGCGGCGAGATGTCGCTGGTGGGGCCCCGACCGCTCCCCGAACGCGACTACGAGATGCTCGAGGACTGGCACCGCAAGCGCTACCTGGTGCTTCCCGGGATCACCGGCCTGTGGCAGGTGTCGGGCCGCTCGGAGCTGGACTTCGACGACCTCGTCCATCTCGACTTCATCTACCTCGAGCGGTGGTCGCTGGCGCTCGACCTGACGATCCTGATGAAGACGCTTCCCGCCGTGTTCAGCCGGCGCGGCGCCTACTGAGCAGGGTCTGGCGGCGGTCGACGGCGGTGCCGAGCCTCCGCGGCGTCAGCGGCAGGCGGCGAGGGCGTGCTCGTAGACGCCCCAGGTGGCCCGGCCGGCGTCCTCCCAGGTCCACGGCGGGGGCGCGGGCGCCGGTCGCGCGACATCCTCGGCGGCCCGGATCAGCCCGCTGAGGTCCCCTGCCGCGACGAACGTGGCCCGCTCGCCGAGCACCTCCCGCAGGGCCGGCACCTCGCACGCCACCACCGGGGTGCCGCAGGCGAGGGACTCCACCGCCGGCAGCCCGAAGCCCTCGTCCTCGGAGGGCAGCACGAGCGCGTGGGCGCCGCTGTAGATCGCCGCGAGGTCGTCGTCGGGGACGTGGCCGGTCAGCATCACGTCGGGCAGCTCGTGCGCCCAGGGGGCCGTCGGCCCGGTGAGCACGAGCGGCATCTCACGGGGGGTCGCGGCGAGCTTGTCGACGTGCTTGCGCGGATCGGGATGGCGCAGGCAGCCGACCCACAGCAGGTAGCGCTCGGGCAGCCGGTAGCGGTGGCGAACCTCGGCGATGCTCTCGGCGGGACGGGGGTACATCGCCGTGTCCGGCGCCTCGGAGATCACGAACAGCCGCTCCGGCTCCACCCCGAGGCGGGCGATCGCGTCGCCGGCGACCGCCTTCGTCGGGACGATCACGCTCACCGCTCGCTGGACCGCGAGGTGGCGCAGACGCAGGCGCATCCCCAGCCGCAGGTGCTCGCTGCGGCGCTTGAGCCAGGCGAGATCGTGCAGCGTGACGACCATCGGACAGGGGCTTCGCAGCATCGCGCCGTGCATCCAGGGGGTGTGGAACACGTCGTAGGCCTGTCGTGGCCGGTGGGTCTCGACGATCTCTCCCCCCGCCGCGCACGTGGCCCGCAGGGCCCGCAGCAGGCAGCGGGCATATCGTCCGACGCCGCGCGGATCTGCGGAGGGGCGGCTGTCGAACGCGACCCTCACCGGGCCTCCGGCGCCTCCATCTCGTGACCCGGATCGCGCACGCACGCAAGATAGACCGTTTGCGTGGCGTTGTGCAGCAATGACAGGCTCCCTGCACCGCGGCGGGCGCCGGACCCGGCGTCCGTCCGACCTCTAGCCTGCAGCCCTCGATGCCCAGCCGCGCATACCACGAATCGATCTGGGAGCAGGTGCCCGAGGGCCTCGACCCGCCCGAGCTGGGCCGCCGCCGGCGCTTCCTGCTGGAGCGGGTGAAGCCGGGCGAGCGGGTGCTGGACGTGGGCTGCGGCGAGGGGGTGTTCGCCGTCGAGCTCCTGCGGGCCGGCGCCGAGGTCGTCGCCATCGAGGTGGCCGCCGAGCCGCTGCGCCGGGCGCGGGAGCGTGAGCCGGGGCTCGACCTGCGGCTGGTGGACGCCGACGGGCCGTGGCCGGTCGCTGACGCGAGCTTCGACGTGGTGTGGGCGGGGGAGACGATCGAGCACGTGGCCGACACCGCGGGGTGGCTCGCCCACGTGCGCCGGTCGCTGCGCCCGGGTGGGCGGCTGCTGCTGAGCACGCCCGACCACCGCCGCCTGCAACTGCTGCGCCTGGCGTGCTCACAGCGGGCGTTCGCCGCGCACTTCGACCCCCTCAGCGACCACCTGCGCTTCTACACCGCCGCCTCGTTGACCGATCTGCTGCGGGGGTCGGGCTTCCAGGAGGTGTCGGTCGCCCGCACAGGGGGGCTGCCGGGAGCGAGGCGGCTGCTACTTGCCCAGGCGGTGCGCTCGCGCTGGTAGGTGCCTGCGGGCGGCCGCACGGCCGAGCAGGCCCCCGCCGAGCAGCGCTCCCGCCGGGGAGGCGCCGCCGGCGCTGGCGCTCGTCGTGTTGGCCCCTCGCAGCGCCTGGATGTAGTCGTTCTGCACTTCGATCGCTTCGACGTTGCCGTTTGCAATCGCTTCCGGGGAGACCGACTGGGGGTTGAGGTAGATCGCCGCCTGCAGCTCGTTCAGCGCCGCCCCGGGTTCCCGCGTGAGGTCATACCGACCGAGCGCGAGCCACGTCTGCGGGTTGGAGGGCTGCTTGCGCACGGCCCGCTGGAGTGTCGCTCTCGCCTGGGCGCTCTGGCCGTTGGCCTGCTGGACCGCGGCGAGCGTGAACAGCGCCTGGGCGGACAGCGGATCGCGCGAGACGGCGGTCTGCGCCTCGGCCAGCGCGCCATGCGGGTCGTGGGCGAGCAGCGCGAGAGCGTCCTGGGAGGCTTCCACCGAGCGCTGCGGCTGCCATTGCGACCACGCCGCCAGCAGCGCGGCGATCACCACCGCCACCGCGATGCCGATCCGCATCGGACCGAACCGCCCCACCAGCCCACCCCCCTCGGAGCGGCTCCCGTGAAGTTCCCGACCGAGCGGTCCCTCGGGCGTCGCGGTCCATTCGCGCGTGGCCCCCCCGTCGGCGAGCGCCCCCCTCAGCGGCCCCCGGCCGGCGAGCCAGCCGGCGCACAGCAGCGCCACGCACGCGTTGCCGGGCACGTACCAGGTCCAGTCCACGAACGAGTGCACCCCGAACACCACCACCAGACACAGCATGCACAGGGTCCCGATCCGCTCCGGGGTGTAGCGCTCGGGCGAGCTGCGCCAGCCGGGACGGGCACCCGCGGAGATCCGACGCCAGGTGCCCCAACTCGTCCAACGGCGGTTGAAGGGGTGCGTCGCCCGACCCGCGGCGTCCATCCAGGTGAGCAGCAGCGCGAGCGCGAGCACCAGCCCCACGGCGCCGAGGTCGGCGAGCGTCTGCACCGCGAAGCCGTGGGCGTGTTTCACTTCGAGCGTGACCTTGCGGTAGCGCTGGCGGGCGGTTTCATAGCCGCTGGCGCCGGCCCCGAGTGCGGGGTGGGCTTCGAAGATCTGCAGCGCTTCCTTCCAGTAGCGGGCACGCACGCTCGCCACGGCGGTCAGCCGCCCGGGGGTGTTGGGTGGCGGCTTGGCATTGGGGTTGGTGACCGAGTCCACGTCGTGGGAGATGGTCCCGGTCAGGCCCCGATGGGTCTGGGCGAGGCCGGCGGCGAGGGCTATCAGGGCGATCACGATCAGGCCGAGCAGCACCGCCCCGGCGCGGCGTCGGGAGATCGCCGAGGGTGCTCGGCGGCCGGTGAAGAAGCCGATCGCGATGCCGGCGATCGTCAGCAGCACCACCATCACGACGAGCAGCACCCCGAGCTGGTGCCCCGCCGTGGCGCGCTGGACGAGCGGGATGCTGTCGGTGGTGAGGGCGTGCCTGGAGAAGTCCCACGCCACCACCGCGCTCGCCCCGAGCGCGCCCACGATCAGCACCCCGGCGCCCCGCAGCCGCAGCGGAACCATGCAGAACCACAACACCAGCCCCACCCCCAGCGCCACGAGCGCGCCTCGCGAGTAGGCGAGCATGATCGTCACGATCATCAGTCCCATCGCCGGATAAGCCAGCGCGCTCAGCAGGGCGTGACCGGCTCGCCGGGCGCCGAGCCACATGCAGCCCATCGCACCCATCGCCGCGGTCAGCCCGATCGCGTTCCAGTAGCCGTAGGGTTCCTCCAGCCGCGCGTAGGTCACGAGCGGCGCGAGCCGGCCGGGGAAGACCTTCGTCGCCAGCGCGTATCCGCACACCACGGCGGCGGCGAGCGTGAGCCCCCCCAGGATCGCCGGCCACCGGCTTGGCGCGAGCCGCACGAGGGCGACCCCCGCGCCGAACACCGCGCAGTAGGCGAACAGCCGCTCGGCGTCCTTGAAGCTGGCGTCGGGTGCCACCGACCACACCACCGACACCGCGCTCAACGCGGCGAACCCGAGCATCAGCGCGAGCGGCCACAGCCCGTACTTGCGTCCCTCCACCAGCGACCGCGGGACCGGCGTGAACAGCACGGCGATCGCAGCCGCGAGGCCCCCCGCGAGCGTCAGCACGATCTCGGTGGTGGTCATCGTTTCGAGGTTGAGACCGCCTTTGGGAACGAACGTCACGAAGCACGCGAAAGCCGCGGTCACCAGCGTCGGCCACCACATCGCGTCCGCGCGCAACAGACGCCGCAGCGGCGCCGGCATGCCGCCCGTCCGGGCGGCATCGCCCGCGGCCGAGGAGGGCGGGCTGGCGACCGGCTGATCGGGGGGAGCGGTGTAGGTGGACACGTGCGCCGGGCTCAGCGGCTGCCGCGCCGTGCGCGGAGGCGATTGCGGATGGCGCTCGCGGCGACGAGCAGCAGGCACACCAGCACGAACACCACGGTCGCGAGCAGGGGCGTCGGCAGCGCGCTGAAGGCGGACGCGATATCGGCGTGGATCAGCCCCGGATGGATCGTCTGGCCGGCGATCCGCACGGGCGTCGAGCCTGCGGCGGCGGCGTGGGTGATCGCCTTCTGCTCGGCGGAGGTCGGCGCGAGCGGCGCGGCCGTGGTCGCCGCCGAGGGCCCCCCGCCCCGCCCGCCGGCCGCTCCGGCGAGCTGCGCCTGGCGGATCAGCGAGGCGCAGTTCGAATACTCTTCGGTGCCCGCGCTCAGCTCTTTCAGGGCCTGCCTGTAGGCCTGCTGGCTGAACCCGCTCAGCGACTGCCCGTGGGTGCAGCGGTCGATGATGGTTTCGCCCACGTCCGCTCGTGCCGGGGCGACGATCGTCGCCAGCAGGACAAGCATCGCGGGCAGGGCCAGTGCACGTTGCGAGAGCGCGCGTCTCATGCCGGACCCGCAAAGCTAGCAATGAGCACGGGAGAGGCCGACGGTCGCCAGGGCCTCGGAGAAGCCGCGTGCCCAGGCCGCGTGGTTGTACGCGCCGACGTCGGCGGCGCCGGCGGCGCCCAACCTGGCCCGCAGCTCGCCGTCGTGGGCGAGCGACACCAACGCTCGGGCGAGCCCGTCACTGTCGCCGGCGGCCACGACCAGCCCGTTGCGACCGTCGCGCACGAGGCCGCCCGCCACGGCCCCGACCGCGTCGCTGGCGATCACCGGCAACGCGCGGTTCATCGCCTCGTTGACCACCAGTCCCCACGGCTCGCGAAACGTGGCGGTGGGGATCGACGGGACGACCAGCCCGTCCACGCCGGCGTAGATCTCGCGCAACACGCTCGGCGCCACCGCGTCCAGCCGCACGACCCCGTCCGCCGGGACCCTGTCGCGGCCGTCTGCAGCGAAGTCGCCGGCGGCGGCACTCGATCCCCCGCCGACGAGGATCAGCGCCGCAGCGGGGGGACGCAGGCCCGACCGCGACCACGCCGCCAGCAGCGTGCTCAACCCCTTCTCCGGTGCGGCCCGGCCGGCGAACACGAACTTCACGGCCGCCTCGCGGGGCCATCCGGCCACGCCGGGCTCGCCGGCGACGGGGGCGCGCCAGAAGTCGTTGTCGACCGATTGAGGGGCGACGTGCACGTTGCGGGCACCGCGGGCGGCGACGTACCGGGAGACGTGCGGACCGTAGGTGACCACGGCGTCCGCGCTGCGGTACAGCCGCCGCAGGCCGGCGTAGCTGAGCACGTGCGCCACGCTGCGGGGATGGGCCCACAGCGCCGCCCACAGCAGCAGCGGCAGCCGCGCCCGCCGCGCCCCGGCCCAGGTCGCCGGCAGCGCGACCCGGCCGCCCGTCGAGCACACCACCGCCCGATATCCGCCCCCGGCGGCGAGTCGCCCGCACTGGCTCTGGCGGACGTGAGCGTGCGGGACGTCGAGCTCTGCGGCCCACGTGCCCGCGAGCTCGGGTGGCCCGTGCTTGGAGCGCCCGCCGAACAGCGCGAGCTCGATGCCCTCCAGCTCGTGCAGGCAGGCGAACGCACCGACCCGGTCGGGTGGCACGTGGCCCGTCACGAACAGCACCGGCCGGGACACGTCGGCGCGGTGCTCCGGGCCGCTCTCCGCTCCGCTCTCCCGGCCGCTCTCCCGGCCGCTGTCCGCTCCGCTCTCCCCGCGGCTCATCGCGCCGGCCCCCGCGGCGCCAGCGCGCGCTCGTAGGCGACCAGGGTCTGCTCGCCACAACGTTTCCAGCTGAAGCTCGCAGCGACGCTCTCCCGCGCCCGCTGGCCGGCCTCGCGCAGGCGGTGGGGGTCCGAGAGCAGCTCCTCGATCCGCTGGGTCAGTCGCTCGATGTCGCCTGGCGGCACCAGCATGAAGCCGTCGCCCGCGGCCGCGATCTCCTCGGGCCCCGGCTCGCCGCGACAGCCGATCGCCGGCAGGCCGCCTGCCATCGCCTCGATGTAGGCCACACCGAAGGCCTCCTCGGTGGAGGGCATCACGAACAGGGTGCACCGCCGCGCCTCCTCCAGCGCCTGCTCGTGGGGAAGCTGACCCCGCAGCTCGACCCTGTCGGCCACGCCGAGACGGGCTGCGAGCCCTTCCAGGGAGACCCGCTCGGGCCCGTCGCCGATGATCAGATAGCGCAACGTGGGGTGGGTTCGCCCGAGCACCGCGAGCGCCCGGAGCACGTCGGCGTGACGCTTGCGCGCCACCAGGTGGCCCACCGTGACGAGCGTCGGCGGCCCCTCGCGCCGGCGCGCCCCGACCGGGCCGGGCAGGTCGGTGCCGAGGTGCACCACGCTCACCTCGCGGGCGCCGTGCTCGCGGCACAGCGACGCGATGCCCTGGCTGTTGGCGAGCACCAGCCGGGCTCCCTCCAGGCCGCGTGCCACAGATCGCGCTCCCCGGCCCTGCTGGCGGGAGCTGTCGGCCGTGTGCAGGACGTCCCCGCCGTGCACCGACACCACCAGCGCCACCTCCGTGCCGGCGTGACGCCCCCGCCCGCGCCTCATCGCCTGGCGCACCGCATCGCCGGCGGGAACCGCGTTGTGGGCGTGGACCAGCTCGAACGGAAACGTGCGCCTGAGCCTGCGCAGGGCGACCGCGAGCGGCGGCGCCGCCCACGCGCCCCACGCCGGGTAGAAGCGCGCGCGTGGAGGGGAGACGTAGGGGACGTAGCTCACCGGCAGCCCGGCGAGAGTCTGGTGGCGGGGCTCTGCCGCCCGCGCCCGCAGCTCGTGCGCGGCGGCGCGGGGCCCGGCTGCGAGCGCGGCCCGCGGCGGGACGAGGCGGTTCAGCACCAGGACCGACACCTCGGCTCCCGCCTCCTGCGCGGCGAGCGCCTGTCGATGCGCCCAGATGCCGAGCACCGGGTCGCGTCGGCTCGGGTAGAACTCGGCTACGACCGCGACCTTCACGTCTCAGAAGCGCCGATGCGTGGTCAGGGTCCGCTGCGTCTCGGTCGCGCTCAGGTATGGACGCCCGGCGAGGAACTCACGCGCCTCGGCGATCGCTCCGGCGCGCGAGTAGGAGTCGGCGGCGGGCGCAGCCCGGTGGCGGATCGCGACCGCGTCGATCACGCCGCAGCGCCATCCGTGCTCTCGCGCGAGCGCCGCCCAGTGGGCGTCCAGGCCCCAGCCCATGCGCAACTCCGGCAGCGGCAGCAGCGTCGCGAACGTCGCCTGCGCGAATGCGGTCACGGGCCCGATCTCCACGAACCCCGTCTCCCGTGCGATGCTGCCGCCGCGACGCCTGGTCACCGGCCAGGCGGCGTGCGAGTTCAGGCGATGGGCAGGCTGGGCCAGCTGCAGCGAGAAGCGCTCACACAGGAACAGGAAGCGGTCGAGGAAACCCCGCGGCAGCTCGATGTCGTCGTCGACGATCACCAGCCAGTCGCGTCCCTGCGGCGGGTGCTCGGCCAGCAGGCGGTTCACGTTCTCGAACTTCCCCCGCCCCGCCGGCGGGCAGGTGCGCAGCTCCACGTCGTGGCGTGAGCGCATCAGCTCGCTCGCGACGGCGGCCGCGAGCGCGCGGTGCTCGGGACGGACCACTCCCACCGCGAGCACGGCCCGTCGCGGTGGCTCGCGCCGGGCCGCCCGCTCCAGGCGCAGACGCTCGCCGCTGGCGATCTCATAGGCGTCCACGCCCCGGTCGCGCAGGTCCCGCAGCGCCCCGTGCACGCCGCCGACCGTGCCACTCGCTCCGGAGAGGAAGTCCGCGAGGCCCTCGTCGGAGGTGTCTCGCGAGTGCGGCGTCAGTGGCGGTGAGGGCGGCGCCAGGCGCTCGGTGAGGGCCTCGCGCAGGCGCCCGGCGCTGTGGGCCACCATCGTCATCGCAGCCGGGCACCCTCGCCGCACCACGTGGCCGACGCAGCCGGCGAGCGTCGCGAGCTCTGCAGCCGCTGAGGGCGCGCGGCCGCGTCTGCGGTCAAAGCGCCGTGCGGCCCGGCCCCGCACGTGTGCCGCTTTCATCAGTGCTCGCAGCCGCGCGTCGTCTGCGCTGCGGCGGTGCTCCACCGTCGCCCGGGCGACGTACAGGACTCGCGCGTCCGGCCGCTGCGAGCGCAGCCGTTCCTGCCACTCCTGCTCGTCGCCGCCGTGCTCGAGGGTCACGTCGAACGGCCCCACTCGCTCCAGCGCCGTGCGGCGGATCGCCATGTTCGTGCCCCACGCATACAGGGTGTCGGCGTCGCGGTCGCCGAGCTCGAGCGTCGTGATCGGTGGCGCCTCCCGACCGCAGCCGTGCGCTGGCCGGCCCTCCAGGCGGGCTGTGATCCGGCCCGCGAACACCTCGACGTCGGGCTGCTCCTCGGCGGCGTCCAGCAGCGCCCCGAGCCAGCCCGGACAGGCCCGGATGTCATCGTCGACGAACACCACCAGCTCGCCCCGCGAGCGCTCCACGCCGGTGTTGCGGGCGACGTTCAGCCCGAGCGGGCCGGGATGGGGCTCATACCGCGCAGCGAACCGCTCCGCCAGCGCGCGGCTCTCCGCGGAGGGGCCGGCGTCATCGATCACCAGCACCTCGGCGCCCGCGTCGGCGGCCTGCGGCGCGATCGACGTCAGCGTCACCGCCAGGTAGTCCGGTCGCGCCCGCGTGGGAATCACGATCGAGGCGGGTATCTGCGTGGGCGGGGTCATTGCAGGCAGTATGCGGAGTCTAGGTTTGACGCCGAGATGATTCTCTTCCTGCATAACCGCTACCGCACGACCGGCGGCGAGGAGCGCACGGTCGAAGACCTGCTGTGGCTGGTGCGCGAGCGGCTGGCCGAGCCCGCGGAGCTGCTCGGCCGCGAGTCGGCCGCGCTCGGACGTGGCCGCGCGGCGCTCGCCATGCTCGGTGGCGGCCTCGCACCCCAGGACGTCTCTCGCGCCGTGCGCCTGACCCGCGCCAGGATCGTCCACGCCCACAACCTCAACCCGGCGTTGGGGTGGCGGGCGCTCGCGGCGGCGCGGGCGGCCGGTGCGCGGGTGGTGCTGCACCTGCACCAGTACCGCCTCGTGTGCGCGATCGGCGTCTGTTACACGCACGGCGCGGAATGCACCCGCTGTCACGGGCGGGACACGCTGCCCGGCGTCCGTCTGAACTGCCGCGGCAGTCTCGCCGAGGCCGCCGTCTACGGCGCCGCCCTGTCGCTGTGGCAGCGTCGCCTGGTGGCGCACGCCGACCGGATCGTGGTCCCCAGCGTGTTCGCCCGCGAGCGCCTGCGCGCGCTCGGCGCGCCGCTGCCGTGGGAGCGGGTGCACGTGCTCCCCCCGCCGGTGCCCGCGCTCGACACTCCGGATGCGGGGTCCGGCGACAGCGGATCGGGCGAGCCGGGGGAACGCGACCCCGGCGGATATGCGCTGGTCGCCTCGAGGCTGGCCCCCGAGAAGGGTATCGACGTCGCGATCGCCGCCTGCCGCCTCGCCGGTCTGGCGCTCGTGGTGGCCGGCGAGGGCCCCGAGCGCGGCGCGCTGGAAGGCGCCGCCGCGGGCAGCGAGGTCCGTTTCGCCGGACACGTCGACGATGGCGAGCTGCGGCGCCTGCGCGCCGGTGCGTCGCTGGCGCTGGTTCCCTCCCGCTCGGCCGAGACGTTCGGGATCGCCGCCGCCGAGGCGCTGGCCGCCGGCTTGCCCGTCGCGGCCAGCGCGGTCGGTGCGCTGCCCGAGCTGCTCGAGCCCTCGGCGCTGGCACCCGCCGGCGACGCGAACGCCCTGGCCGAGACGATCGCCCGGCTGCGAGCGGATCCCGCCGCGGCGGCGCGCGGGCGCGCCCGCGCCGCCGCGCTGTGCGCCCCCGACGTCGTCGCACCCCGGCTCGCCGAGGTCTACGACCGGGCTGCAGGGACATAAGCTGCGACGGTGTCCAGCGCCGCTGATCCAGACAGGCGGGCCCTGATCACCGGGATCGCCGGTCAGGACGGCTCGTTCCTGGCGGAGCTGCTGCTCGAGAAGGGCTATGCGGTCACCGGCTTGGTGCGCCCGCGAGCGGGCGAGCCGCACGGGGGAAGGGCGGATCACGGCGGGGCGGCGGTCGACCACCCGCTCGGCTGCTCTGAGCATCTGCGCGC
The DNA here is from genome assembly GCA_963696615.1 of uncultured Solirubrobacterales bacterium. Lineage (GTDB taxonomy): Bacteria > Actinomycetota > Thermoleophilia > Solirubrobacterales > Solirubrobacteraceae > Palsa-744. The sequence goes on from CAVOKU010000001.1 coordinate 374,361, forward strand.
GCGGATCGAGATCGTGCAAGGCGATCTGCTCGCCTCGGAGACGCTCCGCGACGCGATCGAGCGGGTTCGGCCGCGGGAGCTCTATCACCTCGCCGCACCATCGTTCGTGCCGGCCTCGTGGGAGCGTCCGCAGGAGACCTTCCGCGCCATCGCCGGCTCGACCGCGGCGATCCTCGAAGCGGTGCGGGAGCTCGATCCTGCGATCCGCGTGTTCGTCCCCTCCTCGGGCGCGATCTTCGGCGAAGCGCCCACGAGCCCCCAGCGCGAGGACACCCCCTGCAGTCCCACCAATCCCTACGCCGTCGCCAAGCTCGCCGCCCACCAGCTGGTCGGGCTGATGCGGGCCCACAGCGGCCTGCACGCCAGCTCGGGAATCGTCTTCAACCACGAGTCCGAGCGTCGCCCGGAGCGTTTCGTGACCCGCAGGATCACCCGCGGCGCCGCCGCGATCTCGCTCGGCCTGGAGCGGGAGCTGACGCTCGGCGATCTCGGCGCGGTGCGCGACTGGTCGTTCGCCGGCGACATCGTCCACGGCGCCTGGCTGATGCTCCAGCAGGAGCGCCCCGAGGACTACGTGCTCGCCAGCGGCGTCCCCCACACGGTCGCGCAGTTCGCCGAGGCCGCCTTCGCCTGCGTCGGCCTGCAGGCCGAGCGCCATCTGCGGGTCGATCCGGCGCTCGTGCGACCGGCGGAGGGCACGCCGAGCGTCGGCGATCCCAGCAGGGCCCGCGAGCGTCTCGGCTGGAGGGCGGAGGTCGGCTTCCAGCAGCTCGTGGAGCGCATGGTCGCCGCCGACCTGCGACAGCTCGGAGCCGTCGCCGGAGCGTCGTAGACTGGCTCGCGATGACGACCGTCGGCGTGATCGGGCTGGGCTACGTCGGCCTTCCGCTTGCCGTGGCCTTCGCCGAGGAGGGCTGCGAGGTGATCGCCGTCGACGTCGACCCGCGCAAGATCGAGGCGATCGAGGCGGGCGACTCATACATCGAGGACGTTCCCTCCGAGCGCTTGCGCGCGGTGTCTGCACGGATCGACGCCTCCACCCGCTACGCGCGACTGGCCAAAGCCGACGCGGTGCTGATCTGCGTGCCGACGCCCCTGACCGGCAACCGCGAGCCCGACCTGGGTCCGCTGCTGGACTCCGCCCGCGCGCTCGCAGAGGTGCTCCAGCCCGACCAGCTGGTGGTGCTGGAGTCGACCACGTATCCCGGCACCACCCGCGAGCGTCTGGCGCCGCTGCTGGAGGAGTCCGGCCTGGCCGCCGGGCGCGACTTCCATCTCGCCTTCTCGCCCGAGCGGGTGGACCCGGGCCGCACCGACTTCACGCTGCGCAACACGCCCAAGGTCCTCGGCGGGCTGACCGACGCGTGCGCCCGCCGCGCGGAGGAGATCTACGGGCTCGTGTGCGAAGAGGTGGTGCGCGTGTCCACCCCCGAGGTCGCCGAGCTCTCCAAGCTGCTGGAGAACATCTTCAGATCGGTCAACATCGCGCTCGTCAACGAACTGGCGATGCTCACCGACCGCATGGGCATCGACATCTGGGAGGTCGTCGAAGCGGCGTCGACCAAGCCCTACGGGTTCATGCGCTTCGAGCCCGGTCCCGGCATGGGCGGGCACTGTCTGCCGGTCGACCCGTTCTACCTCAGCTGGCGCGCGCGTGAGTTCGACATGTCCACCGAGTTCATCGAGCTGGCGGGCAAGGTCAACCAGCAGATGCCCTACCACTGCGTCGCCAAGGCCCAGCGCGCACTGAACGATGCGGGCCTGCCGGTGAAGGGATCCCGCGTGGTGGTGCTCGGCGTCAGCTACAAGCCCGGCGTGGGAGACATCCGCGAGTCGCCCGCGCTGAAGATCCTCGAGCTGCTGCGTCTGGCGGGGGCCGACGTCCGCTACCACGACCCCCACGTCCCCGCCCTGGCCGAGCTGGACCTGCGCAGCGTCCCGCTGCAGGAGGGGCTGGCGGACGCCGATCTCGCGCTGATCGTGACCGCCCACCCGGAGGTCGACCACGAGCAGGTGGCGCAGCGGGCCCGTCTCGTCGTCGACCTGCGCGGAGTCACCCGCCACGTGGGCGCCGAGGCCTCGAGCGACCGGGCGAGCGTCACGCGGCTGTGAAGTCGCGGTGGGGACCGTCGCGGTGCTGAGCGCCGACCCCCGCGCTCCGGGGCTGCTGCTCGGCGAGGGGGTCGAGATCGGCGCGAGCGTGACGTTCGGCGCCCACGTCGTCGTCCACGCCGGGGTCCGGATCGGATCGGGCTGCACGATCGAGGACCACGCGGTGCTCGGCAAGCCTCCCCGCCTGTCCGGGCGCTCCTCGGCTCGCGGCGAGGTCGGGCGCCTGATCGTGGGCGAGGGGGTCACGATCTGCGCGGGAGCCGTCGTCCTCGCCGGCGCGACGATCGAGACCGGGGCGCTGATCGGCGATCAGTCCTTCGTGCGCGAGCGCTCCGACGTCGGCGCCGACACGATCGTCGGCCGGGGCAGCGTGATCGACAACGACGTGTCGGTGGGCGCCCGGGTGCGGATCCAGACGAACGTCTACCTGGCCGCCCACACGCTGGTGGAGGACGACGTGTTCCTCGGCCCCTGCGTCGCGACCAGCAACGACGACACGATGTCCCGTCACGACCCGGACTTCCTCCTACGTGGCGCGATCCTGCGTCGCGCCTGCCGCGTGGGCGCCGGCGCCGTGCTGACCCCCGGCGTGGAGGTCGGCGAGGAGGCGTTCGTCGCCGCCGGGGCGGTCGTCGTCGACCACGTCGCGGCGCGTGCGGTCGTGATGGGCGTCCCCGCCCGCACCGTCCGCGAGGTGCCCGCCGAGGACCTGCTGGAGAGCTGAGCGCTAGGCGCGGCCGGCCGCGGCGACGACGAGCTGCGCCTGCTCGGCGCTGAGCAGCGGGCTCATCGGGATCGCCAGGTGCGTGCTCGCCGCCCGTTCGGTGCCCGGCAGCTGCGCCCCCTCCCCCCAGCGGCGCATCGCGGGCTGGCGGTGGATCGGCGTGCGGTAGTAGGGCTTGCAGCCGATCTGGGCGTCGCCGAGCGCCCGTTGCAGACGGGCCACGTCGGGGTGGCGCACGACGTACAGGTGCCACGCCGGCTCGGTCCCCGTGGCGGTCCTGGGCAGCTCCACGAGCTCGCCCAGGCCCGCCTGCTCGTAGTGCTCGCCGGCCCGCCGCCGTCCCGCCGCCCAGCCGTCCAGGTGGGGCAGCTGCACCCGCAGGATCGCCGCCTGGAGCTCGTCCAGGCGCGAGTTGAGGCCCACCTCCTGGTAGGTCACCTTGTCCTTCGAGCCGTGGAAGCGCAGCGTCCTGGCTCGCTCGGCGAGGTCCTCGTCGGAGGTCACGATCATGCCCCCGTCGCCGAAGCAGCCGAGGTTCTTGGAGGGAAAGAACGAGAACGTGCCCGCCCGGCCGAGTGCTCCCGGGCGCCCGTCGGGGCCGCTGGCGCCCGCCGCCTGGGCTGCGTCCTCGAGCACCGGGACGCCGAGCGCCTCGATCTCGGTGACCGGAGCGAGGTTGCCGAACAGGTGAACGGCGATCACCGCCTTGGTGCGCGCCGTGAGCGCCCGGCGCACCGTCTGCGCCGTCGCGCAGTAGGTCTCCGGGTCGATGTCACAGAACACCGGCCGCGCGCCGGTGGGGGGGATCGCCTCCGCCGAGGCGTAGAAGCTGAACGAGGGCACCACCACCTCGTCCCCCTCGCCCACGCCCATCGCCCGCAGGGCGATCGTGATCGCCTCGGTGCCGTTGGCCACGCCGACGCCGTGTGCGGCGCCGCAGTAGGCGGCGAACTCCCGCTCGAAGGAGCTCACCTCCGGGCCGAGGATGTAGCGACCGGAGTCCAGCACCCGCTCGATCGCCGCTCGCAGCTGCGCCCGCAGCGGCTCCAGCGGAGTGGACGTGTCGAACAGCTCGATCAACGCGAGCTCAACAGCTCCAGGTCGGCTCGTGTCATCAGCCGGATCAGCTCCTCGAAGGACGTCTGCGGCCTCCAGCCGAGATCCCGAGCGGCCTTGCCCGGGTCGCCGATCAGGTGGTCCACCTCGGCGGGGCGCACGAACGCCGGGTCGATCGTCACGTGCTCCTGAAAGCTCCCCAGTCCAGCCTCGTCGAAGGCGACCTCGCAGCATTCGCGCACCGAGTGCGACTCGCCCGTGGCGATCACGTAGTCCTCGGGCTGATCGCGCTGGAGCATCAGCCACATCGCCTCCACGTAGTCCTTCGCGTAGCCCCAGTCGCGCTCGGCGTCGAGGTTGCCCAGCCGCAGCTCCGAGGCGAGCCCCAGCTTGATCGCCGCCGCGTGCCAGGTGATCTTGCGGGTCACGAACTCTAGTCCCCTGCGGGGGCTCTCGTGGTTGAAGAGGATGCCGCTGGTGGCGTGCAGGTCATAGCTCTCGCGGTAGTTGACGGTGATGAAGTGCCCGTAGGCCTTCGCCACCCCGTAGGGGGAGCGGGGGTAGAACGGCGTGGTCTCGGTCTGGGGGACCTCGAGCACCTTGCCGAACATCTCGCTCGAGCTGGCCTGATAGAAGCGCGCCTGCGGGCAGACTTCTCGCATCGCCTCGAGCATCCGCGTCACGCCCACTCCGGTGAACTCGGCCGTCAACGTGGGCTGGATCCAGGACACCGCCACGAACGACATCGCCGCCAGGTTGTAGATCTCACTCGGACGGGCCGCCCGCAGCGTGTCGACCAGCGAGCGCTGGTCCAGCAGGTCGCCCTGATGCAGGGTGATCCGGTCGCGCAGGTGCTCGATCCGGTCGAACTTCTCCGTCGAGGCCCTGCGGACCATTCCGTGCACCTCATAGCCCTTCTCGAGCAGGAGCTCCGCGAGATAGGAGCCGTCCTGGCCGGTGATGCCCGTGATCAGTGCCGTGCGCCTGTCTGTCATGCCCGCCACCCTACCTGCCGGCGCCGCCGGTGCCGGCCGTGTGCGGTCCGCCCCGGGGCAGAGCCCGTGGGCGCTATCGCGCTCCGCCCGGCCGGCGCTCGCCGCGGACGTGGCGGGCGTACTGGCGCGCGAAGCCGACCACGAAGCGGGGGTTGTAGCGCGCGTATCGCCGCCACAGCCGACGCGGCTCGCGGATCAGCCTGTAGCACCACTCCAGGCCGTTGCGCTGCATCCACGGCGGCGCCTGCTTGACCAGGCCGGCGTGGAAGTCGAAGGCCGCTCCCACCCCCACCAGCAGGGGCGCCCGCAGGCGGGGGCGCATCCTGTGCATCCACTGCTCCTGCTTGGGCTGGCCGGTGCCCACCCACACCACCTGGGCCCCCGACGCGTCGATGTCGGCCAGCAGCCGCTCGTCCTCAGCCAGCGTCAGCGGCCGGAACGGCGGGCTGGCGCCCCCGGCGATCCGCAGCCCCGGGTAGCGCTCGACCAGGCGTTCACCCAGCAGCTCCCGCTCGGCGTCCCCGCGGCCGCCGTACAGGTAGATCGGCGTGCCCCTGCGGGCGGCTCGCTCGCAGTGCCTGGCCATCAGGTCGGGCCCGTAGACCCGCGTCGCCTCGCGGTTGCCGAGCGCTCTCAGCGCCCACACGAGCGGCTGCCCGTCGGGCACCGCCAGCGTCGCGGCGATCGCCGCATCCATCGTCGCCCCGTTCTCCTGGGCGTTCATCACGAGGTTGACCGCGGCCGCCGTCACGTATCCCCGCGCTCCCGCGGCGACCACGGCGTCCATCCAGTCGAGCACCTCCTCGTAGTTGGACACCGCCAGTGGGATGCCCAGGATCTCGACCCGCCGGGGGGGCTCCGGCATCGGCTGGCCTGCGCCCACCGAGCTCTCGGCGGCCGGTGTTGAGTCGCTCGGTGCGTCGGCGTGTGCGATTCCGTGAAGATACCGACGCCCGTGCCCGCGATCGACCCTCAGTTCTGGTCAGGCCGTCAGGTCCTGCTGACCGGTCACACCGGCTTCAAGGGCGCCTGGCTGGCGCTGTGGCTGCACTCCCTGGGCGCGCACGTGCACGGGCTCGCGCCCGCCCCGCCCACCGAGCCGTCGCTGTACGGCCTCGCCCGCGTCGGCGAGCTGCTCGCGGGCGAGCACGCGCTCGACATCCGCGATGCCGGCGCCGTACGCGACGCGCTCAGGCGGAGCGCTCCCGAGGTCGTCTTTCACCTCGCGGCGCAGCCGATGGTGCGGCTGTCGCTGCGGGAGCCTCTGCTCACCTACGAGGTCAACGCGCTTGGCACGGCGAACCTGCTCGAGGCGGTCCGCGTCGCCGGCGAGCGCGTCAGGGCGGTGGTGGTCGTCACCTCCGACAAGTGCTACGACAATCCCGCCGCCGGGCAGGCCGGCGCCGGCGTCCGCTCCGTTGCCCTCACCGAGGGGGACCCGCTCGGCGGGCGCGACCCCTACTCCAGCTCGAAGGCTTGCGCCGAGCTGATCGCCGCCGCCTACCGCGACTCGCTGCTCGACGACCGCCCCGCGGCGGCGCCCGCCCGCATCGCCACGGCCCGCGCCGGGAACGTGATCGGCGGCGGCGACTTCGGCGAGGATCGGCTCGTGCCCGACATCCTGCGCGCGCACGCCAACGGGCGTCCCGTGCTGATCCGCTACCCGCACTCGATCAGGCCCTGGCAGCACGTGCTGAGTCCGCTCAGCGGCTACCTCACGCTCGCCCAGGCGCTCTGTGGCGAGCGGACAGAGGACCGGCACGCCCAGGCCGCGGTCGGATCCGATGCGGCGAGGGCGTGGAACTTCGGCCCCGCCCAGGCGGACGCGCGGACCGTCCTCGAGGTCGTGCGCGAGCTGTCGGAGATGCTCAGGGGGGGCCTTCGGTGGGAGATCGACGTTGGCGTCAACCCGCACGAGGCGAATCGATTGGAGCTGGACTCCTCCGCGGCCGGCGCCCAGCTCGGCTGGCGTCCGTCGTGGACGCTCGAGGACGCGCTGCAGCGAGTCGCTCGCTGGCACGAGGCCGAACGCGCCAACGAGGACCTGCGGCGTGTGAGTCTTCAGCAAATAGCGGAATTCAGCTGAGTCGTGATTCGCATAGCTGGTCATCTTCTGCTGAGTGAGTCCTCGCTCCGTGCGTCGCTATCGAGCCGAACGCCTGCTGCGTCAGGAGTTCGCCGCGATGCGCACGGGGGTGCTGACAGCGGTCCGCGCGCGTCTGCGCGTCGCCGGTGTCGAGCTCGATCCGGGCGATCTCGAGGCGTGCTACTCCCAGGCCTTTCACGGCCTGTACGCGACGGTGCTCGAAGGCCGCACCGAGATCGACAATCAGATGGGGTGGCTCGTCCGGGTCACCCACCGGCGGGCGCTGGACGAGCACCGCACCCAGGTGCGTCACCGCCGCTCGGCCGCCGCCGTGCACGCCGAGCCGGGAGCGGAGCGCGACCTCGCGCAGGAGCTCGACGATCATGCGCGGCTGCGCCAGCTGATGGAGGGTCTCCGCGCACGGCTCTCGCCGCGTGAACGTGAGGCGGCCGCCCTGTGCTACCTGCAGGGGCTGTCTCGCGCCGACGCGGCCGCCCGCATGGGCATCACCCCGTCGCGGATGCGCAAGCTGATGGACGGCACCCGCCCGGGCTCCCCCGGCGTCGCGGGCAGGGTCGGGGAGCTGCTCGAGACGATCCGCGCCGGCTCCTTCTGCGCCGAACAGGCCTCGTCGATGCGAGCCCTGGCGTTCGGCATCCTCGACCCCGAGGGCGAGCGCTACGCGCTCGCGCAGGCGCATCGGCGTCGCTGTCCCGCGTGCCGTGCCTATGTCCTCTCGCTGCGTGGCCTGGCGTCCGTGCTGCCGGCGCCCCCGCTGCCCCTGGCGCTCGGCGCGGGCGTCGCGACGGGTGCGGGAGCCGGCGCCGCCGCCGGTGGGAGCGCCGGCACGGCCACCGTCGCCGGCGCGGGCGCAGCGGCCGGAGGCGGTTGGGCGGTGGCCGGCGGGGGGCTGGGCGCCAAGCTCGCGATCGGCTGCCTGCTCGCCGTCGGCGTCGGTGGGGGCTGCGTCGCGCTCACGACCGGCGGGCGCCATCTGCGCCGCCATCCCGAGGCGCACCGCGACCCGTCGCTGCACGTCTCGGACTCCCGCCTGCCGGACCTCGCCCAGGGCGTCGGATCGCCGATCGCGCCGGCCCGCTCCTCCCCGGCCTCGCCGGCCTCCCCGGCGGCCGCTCGGCGTGGCGGTGGCGATCGGAGCTCGCACGCCCTCACCCCGGCGAGCACCGCCAACCGCGAGTTCGGTCCAGAGCAACCCGCGACCGCGGGCTCCCACGGGTCGCTCCTGTCGCGGCACGCGAGGACCGCGCGGTTCGCCGGGAGGGCGCCGGCAGGGGCCGGGGTGAGCTCGACGGTCGCAGGGGCCGCTCCCGCCGGCTCGGCGCCGGCCGGGTCCTCGAGGAGCCGCTCCGGGTCGGGCGGCCCGGACGGTCCTTCCGCCGCAGAGCGCGAGTTCGGAGTCGGCTGACCCCGCTGCGGCGGCCCTGGTGGCCGATCGCCGGTTGCCGCTGTGCGCTTAGTCCTGCGGGAACACTTTGCTCAGGCGCGCCAGCGCGAGCGGGTTGCCACGCGGCCGCAGCCTTCCGCTGAGCAGCGCGCGGCGCGGGTCCAGACGCTCGCCGACGATGTCCACCCAGTCCTGGTAGGCGAGGCGCATACGCAGGTCGGGGTTGGCGGCGGGACCCTCTGAGACCGTGCTCGAGCCGTTGTCGACCGTCAGGTGCCAGGTCGAGATGTCGGGGTCGGTGAACTCCCACTGGAACGTGGTGGGGCGCTTGAGTCCGTGCGCGGGGTTGACCTGGCGGCGGATCGTGTCGAACAGCAGCGCGATCACCTCGGGATCGCGCTCGGAGGGGCCTTCGCGCACGCCGATGATGCCGGCTTTGGCGAGGATCCGCCCGCGTTCTGAGATCTCCAGCGGGCTCAGCCCGGGCGGCAGCAGGGCGGGCCCGGGCAGCGTCTCGAGCGCCAGGCCGGCGGAGCGGAGCTTGGTGCTCAGCGAGGTCAGTCCCTCGACGCCCACCTCGTCGTAGGTCGAGCCGAACACCGTTATATAGCGTTCGTCCCAGCCCGGGGGCATCAGCACCTGGGAGGTGTAGCGGGTCACTTCGCGCAGCAGCTTGGCGACCGCCTTGGGCACCCGCACCGGGTCTTCGCGGGCCAGATCCGCCAGCAGCTTGACGCCGAAGCCGATGTGGCGTTGCTCGTCGGCGGCGATGTTCTGCATGCCCTCGCGGAAGGCGGGCAACGCGTCGCGCTGCTCCAGGTAGCTGCAGATGAAGTGCTGACCGGGCTGGGCCAGCGAGGCCTCGATGATGATGTGATAGAGGGCGACGGCGGCGGCGAGCTGAGCCGGGGAGCGGTCGGCGCGCAGCTCGTCGGCCATCTGGTCGAGACGGTCGAAGATGCGGCGAAAGCCGGGCGTCAGCTGCGGCTTGATCGCCTGCAGGCCGCTGTTCATCGAGCCGTCGCCGATGCCACACACCTCGTGCATGAAGCGCTTGAAGAAGACGGCGTGCCTGGCCTCGTCGACCTGCTGGGTGGCGATGAAGTACTTCTGCTCCTCTTTCGGGGCGGCATCGATGTAGGGGGAGAGGTTGTCGGCGACCGCGTCCTCGCCCCAGAAGAACAGGCAGTAGTTCCACAGCGCGGCGGTGCGCTCGAAATCGGTGAAGTCCTCCCGCCACTGGCGCGCGTCCTCGGTGAAGTCGAGCTCCGTCGCCTTCCAGTTGCCGCGCTCCCAGCGGGCGTAGAGATCCTCGTAGGTGATCGCGTCCGTCGGCAGGCTCGCCGGGTTCTCCGGATGGGTCGGCCCGGTGGAGCCGTTCGTCGTGGAATCGGTCGCTACGGTCGCCATCGGCTGCTCCCCTTGTCGGGCGTAACCGCCCCAAGCTCGCCACGACCTCACAGCCGCGGGCCCGTGCACACGGGCAGATAACGAACATTATCGCAATAGCGCTCGCTCTGTCAAGTAAGATGGGCCTGATGAAGTCTCCGTCCGCGACACGCTCCTCCTCCTCCTCCTCCTCCTCCTCCGGCGCCGGCGGCTCGGGCGCAGCGAGTGCGGTCCGCGAGAGCGGCGGTGGCGAGACGGCCGGCGCAAGGCTCACACGGGAGCAGAGCAAGGCCAACACCCGCGAGCGGTTGCTGAACGCGGCCCGGGCGGTGTTCGCCCGCAACGGCTACCACGGCGCCTCGGTGGAGGAAGTCGCCTCCGAGGCGGGCTTCTCCACCGGCGCTCTGTATTCGAACTTCGGAGGCAAGGAGGATCTGTTCCTGGCCCTGATGGAGCGGGAGATCGGCACGCACGCACGCGAGATCTCCGAGGCCGTGGGGGATCGTCACTCGGTGGCCGAGCGCGCCACCGGTGGAGCTCGCCAGTGGATGACGATGATCGAGCGCGAGCCGGAGCTGTTGCTGCTGTTCATGGAGTTCTGGGCCTACGGCGTGCGTGACCCCGGGATGCGCCCGCGCGTGGCCGAGCAGTTCGGCGAGATGCGCCAGATGCTGACACGGCTGATCGCCGACGGGATGAGGGAATTCGAGCTCGAGCTCGAGCTGCCCGCCGAGCACCTGGCGCTCGCGATCGACGCTCTCGCGGACGGCATCGCCCGCCAGAAGCTGACCGACCCCGACGCCGTTCCCGACGAGCTGATGGGACGCATCCTCTCGCTGCTGTTCGCCGCGGTGACCCGTCCGGCCGGTCGCTGACGGGTCCGCCGGCTCAGGCCACGGGCACGCACAGGCACGCGTAGTGAACGGTGAACAGCCGCCTGGCGAGCGCCGGCGCGATGCGGTGTGCGCTCGCCCGCAGCGACCACTTCGCCGTGGCGCGGGCTCGCTGGGGCGGGCTGGTGGCGAAGAAGGTGTGCACGGCCAGCGGCAGCGCGTCGTCGAGCTCGGCGACGATCCGCAGGCCCGCGCGGCGCACCAGCTCGTGCACGTCGGCGCGGGAGAGCCGCTGCAGATGGCCGACCTCTGCGGCGTGAGCGCGCTTGGAGGAGCGTTGGGCCGAGACGTTGGCCTCGAGGGGCACCTCCACGAGCACGGCGCCGCAGGCCCTTGCGATCTCGCGCAGCAGCGGCTGCGGCTCGGGTACGTGCTCGAGCACGTGGGAGACGACGCCGAGCTCGAAGGCGCCGTCGGCGAAGGGCAGGCGCGAGCCGTCATAGCACTCGACCGAGTCGATCTCGGTGCGGCCGCCAGCGATCTGCACCGCCGCCCGGGTGATCTCCACGCCGCACAGCCGACCGCCGAACCCGCGCCGGTGCAGCTCGGCCAGGAGGGCGCCGTCGCCGCAGCCGACCTCCAGCGTGCGATCGGGGTCGATCCCCGCGCGGGCGCAGAGGTCGATCGCGTGCTCGGCCTTGCCGACGGCTCCCAGCTCGCGCCAGCGGGCATATCGGGCGGCCTCGAGGGGGTCGGACTCGCTGTAGGCGTGATCGTAGAAACCGACGAGATCAGCCGGTTGCGAGGTCTGGGTGGCCTGCTTTGAACGGGCGTGGGGCATCGCTGATCCTCCCTGGCCGCGCGGCGCGCCGGCCGCCCGGATCGCGCGGCGGGAGAACCGCCGCGACAGGCATCGACGCGACCACGCTAGCGTGGTCGGTGCATCTTGGGATCCGGCTTGCGGGACGGGCTCAAGTGACCGCGAAACGCCGCCGAAGGACACTACAATGCACCCGCCCAACCCTGCGAGTCCCACTAAGCCCGTCGACGTGTTCGTGCTCGATGCCGCCCAGCGGGCTGCGCTCGTCGCGGTACGCGACCTCGGCGGCGCGGGTCTGTCGGTTGGGGCGCTCGACAGCACCGCGGATGCTCCCGCACTGGCATCGCGGTGGTGTGAGGCTCCGGCGGTCGTGCCGGACGTCGCCCTCGGCCAGGATGCATACGTCGACGCGCTGTTGAGGGTGTTCGCCGAGCACACGCCCCGCGCGGTGCTGCTCGCCCACGACGGCACGATCGAGGCCTTGCGCCGCCGCCGCGACGAGCTCGAGCAGGTGACGCGGCTCGCGCTGGCGCCCGAGGACGCGCTGGCTGCGGCGGTCGACAAGACCCGCACGCTGGCGGTGGCCGAGTCGCTGGGTCTGCACGTCCCCAGGGGCGCGTTCGTCACCGGCGCGGACGAAGCGGACGCGGCGATCGAGCAGGCGGGCCTGCCGGCCGTGATCAAGCCGACGCGATCATGGTCGCAGGGGGAGGGGCAGGGCACGCGCCTGCTCGCCACCGTGGTGGGCACCCGTGCCGAGGCGCTGCAGGCGATCGAGAGCATCCTCTGCGAGGGCGTCGAGGTCGTCGTGCAGGAGTGGCTGCCCGGGGCACGCGAGGCGGTCAGCCTGTTCTACGCCCGTGGACGGGTTTGGGCCCGCTTCGCCCAGCGCGCGGACCGGACCTTTCCACCGCTCGGCGGCAACTCCGTGCTGCGGGAAAGCATCCCGCTACCACCCGATATCACGCCGGCTGCGGAGCGGCTGGTCGCCGAGCTGGGACTCGATGGGTACTCGGAGGTCGAGTTCCGCCGCGACGCCCAGGGTCGCCCGGCGCTGATGGAGATCAACCCGCGCCTGTCCGCCTCGGTGGAGATCGCCGTGCGCGCGGGCGTGTCGTTTCCGCGGCTGCTGTTCGCATGGGCGGCCCAGGAACCGTTCCACAAGGTCGACGGCTATCGTGCCGGTCTGCGTATGCGTTGGCTGGGCGGAGATCTCTCTTGGCTGAGGAGCGTTCTGACCCAGCCGCCGGGCCCCGACGTGCCCTCGCGAGGGCGAGCGCTCGGGGCGTTCGCGGGCGGTTTCACCCATCCCTACGGCTACGACTACCTCGACCGCCGGGACCCGCGTCCGGCGCTCGTCGCGGCGAGCGGAGCTGCACGGCGGCTGCGTCGAGTCGCCTCCCCCGGCACAGGCGCGGGCGCCGGCCTGGACACGGAGGTGGCCGTGATCGGCGCAGGGCCCTACGGCCTGTCGATCTCCGCCCAGCTGAGCGGCTCGGGCGTGCGTCACGAGACGTTCGGGGAGCCGATGGAGCTGTGGGCCGAGCACATGCCGGTGGGCATGTACCTGAAGTCGGAGGGCTTCGCCTCGAACCTCTCCGATCCCGCCGGCCTGCACACGCTCGAGCGCTTCTGCGCCGAGCACGATCTCTCCTACGGACGGGTCGGGTCGCCGATCCCGCTCGACACGTTCGAGCGCTACGGCAGGTGGTTTCAGGAGTGGGCCGTCCCCGGCCTGCGACGCAACCGGGTCGAGTCGGTCAGCCGCCGCCCGGAGGGCTTCGAGCTGAGGCTGGACACGGGCGAGACGATGCGGGCGGGGAGTGTCGTGGTGGCCAGCGGCATGAGCTGCTGCAAGTACGTCCCTGCCGCCCTGAGCGGGCTGCCGGCGCAGGCGCTGGACCACGCCTATGACCTGCGCGACCCGTCTCGCTGGAGCGGGCAGGAGGTGGCGGTGGTCGGCGCCGGGCAGTCCGCGCTGGAGGCGGCTGCGCTGCTGCACGAGCAGGGAGCACACGTGCATACGATCGTGCGGGCCACGGAGGTCAAGTGGAACTCCTACCCCGCCGGCTCCGAGCGCCCGCTGCGCCAGCGCCTGCAGCGCCCCGTGTCGGGCCTGGGCGACACCAAAGGGCTGTGGGTGTACGCCAACTACCCGCTCGCCTTTCACGCTGCGCCGGAGAGTCAGAAACTCAAACGCGCCTACACGGCGCTTGGACCCTCCGGCGCGTGGTGGCTGCGCCCGCGGATCGAGGATCAGTTCGAGGTCGTGCTCGGCCACACGGTGGTTCACGCCGAGGCCAACGGCGGCGTGAACCTGCGGCTGGAGGGGCCGGGGGGAACCCAGCGCGAGCTGTCGGTGTCGCACGTCGTCGCCGGGACCGGCTATCGCCCGGAGGTGCGCAGGCTCGACTTCCTGGATCCCACGCTGCGCGACCAGGTGGCGACGAGCGTGATCGGCACCCCGGTGCTGGACAGCCACTTCCAGAGCACCAGCGTCCCGGGCCTGCACTTCGCCGGCTACCTCGCGGGCCTCAGCTTCGGTCCGGTGATGCGCTTCGTCTACGGCGCGGACTTCGCCGCGCGGCGGATCGCGCGACGGCTCGGGCGCTGAGCCGCGATCATCGGCAGGCCAGATGCTCCGCACCTACAGAGAGCTCGACGGAACCCTGGTGGAGGGTTGGAACCGTCTGGCGGTGGATGCCGGCACGCCGTTCATGACCCACGAGTGGCTGAGCGCGTGGTGTGAGGCGTTCGGCGCCGAGAAGTACGGCTGGCGGGTGCTGCACGACGCCGACGGATCGATCCGCGCCGGCACCTGCGTGCAGCGCACGCGATCGGGCAAGCTCGCCTCCGCGATCAACGTCCACAGCGCCGACTGGGAGGTGCTCGCGATCGACGAGCAGGCTCGCGGCGAGCTGTGGCGCGCGCTGGTGGGGGAGGGGGCGAACCGCATCGAGCTGCGGGGCATGCTCGACGGCACCGAAAGCGCACGCTTCATCGCCGAGGAGCTGCACCGCGCCGGCTACCGGACGGTGTCAGTGCCCGGACCGTTCTGTCCCTGGCTGACGCTGCCCTCCAGCTGGGAGGAGCTGATCGAGGGGGTCAAGAGCTCTCTGCGCGGGCAGGTCCGTCGCCGTCGCAGGATGCTCGAGCGCGAGGGGGCGGTCACCTTCCGGGTCAGCGGCGGCCCTGAGACGCTCGAGCGCGACCTCGAGATCTTCCTCGAGCTCGAGGGGTCGGGGTGGAAGGGCAGAAGCGGCACGGCGATCGTCAGCAAACCAGCGACCGACAGCCTGTATCGCTCCTTCGCGCGCTCGGCCGCGCGGCAGGGATGGTTGCGCCTGTACTTCCTGGAGCTCGACGGCAAGGCGATCGCCGCCGACTTCGGCTGTGGCTTCGCCGGGCGTGGGGTGTTCATCAAGACCGGCTTCAACGAAGACTTCGGTCGGCTCTCGCCCGGCCTGGTCCTGCGCGCCGAGGTGTTGCGCTCGTCGATCGAGGAGGGGCTGCGGGGCTATGACTTCCTCGGCGACCCGGACACGTACAAGACCCGCTGGACCTCGGAGGTGCGCCCGCGACTGGGGCTGTGGGCATACCGGCGCGAGGCGCTTCCGGGCTACCTCTATCGCAAGCGGCTGCGTCCGGCGTTGAAGGCCGCTCGCGACCGCGTGCTGCAGCTGCGCGAGCGAGGCGAGGGCGATGGTGCCTGATCGGCGTTTGATCGGGCTGACAGCCTGGTGCTCGACTACGATTCGGGCCCTGCCATGAGCAGGGATCCGATGGCGCCAACCCGCGGCACCTACGTGGTTCGCGCGACGAGGGCGGCTCTCGCCAGCCCCGGCGACGCGGTGGAGAAGGTCCTCGAAAAAGGCGCCTGGCGCTGGGAGCGGATCGTGCGCCCGGTGCCCCCCCACAGCAAGGTCGAGCCCGACTGGGAGAGACGCCTGCACGAGATGCTCGGGGTGCCGTGGCCGTGTCCCGAGCACGCGCCGTTCGAGCTGGTGTGGGCCGCCGCGAAGCAGACGATGGCCGAGCACGGGATGCGGGTCGGCCGTGCCAACTACGGCGACGACGACGACGCCGACCCGGGCCTCGCCCGAACGCTGTGGTGCCTGGTCTCGCACCTGCGTCCCGGCAACGTCGTCGAGACGGGGGTGGCGCACGGCCTCAGCAGCCGCATCATGCTGGAGGCGCTGCAGCGCAACGGCGAGGGACGGCTGTCGAGCGTGGACCTGCCGGCGATGACGATCCTCGAGCGGCGCGAGGAGATCGGCGCGGCGGTGACGAGCGAGCTGCGGGATCGTTGGCGCTACCTGGAGGGCTCGAGTCGCCGGCGGGTCGTGCCGCTGTTGCGCCAGCTGGGTGAGATCGGGCTGTTCGTCCACGACAGCATGCATTCCACCCGCAACGTCCGCTGGGAGCTCAAGCAGGCCTGGCGCGCGCTGAGGCCGGGCGGGTTCGTGGTGGTGGACGACGTGGACTTCAACTGGGGATTCGAGCAGTTCCTGGGCGCGGGCGAGGATCGCAAGCCGCTGTGGTGCATGGCCGACGATGGCCAGCGGGTTTTCGCGGTGGCGCAGAAGATCGACGCACGCCGCGGCGAGGAGCCCCCCGCGCTTGGCGGGAAGGGCCGCGCATGAGCGACCGCCAGGACGCAGCGACGGCCGATCGGCCGCGGTCGGTCATACGATCCGACGGCATGAGCGTGCCTCGCATGCCGGGCCGGCGCGCAGAGCGTGTGCGCATCGTGACGCTTGTCGACATGCTGAGCGTCCGCGGGGGAGCCGAGCACTTCGCGTTCCTGATCGCCACCAGGCTCAACCCCGAACGGTTCGACTCGACCCTGTGTGTGAGTCGCTGGCCGTCTCAGTCGACCGAGGCCACGCGGGAGGCCGACGCGGAAGCGTTGGCACGGCTCGAGGCTTCGAGCGCACGGTTCCTGCCGCTGGAACGCAAGCGCAAAGTGGAGCTGGCTCCGTGGGTGAGATTGGAGCGTTACCTGCGCCGTGAGCGAGTGCACGTGCTGCATGCGCACAAGTTCGGCTCGAACGTCTGGGGCACGCCGATCGCCAGGATCGCGCGCGTGCCGGTGGTGATCGCCCACGAGCACACCTGGTCTTATGAAGGCCAGCCGCTGCGTCGCCTGCTCGATCGCGAGCTCGTCTCCCGGTCGGCCGACCGGTTCGTGTCGGTGTCGCGCGCCGACCAGCGGCGCATGGTCGAGATCGAGCGCATCGATCCGGCGCGGACGCTGTTCGTCCCGATCGGGATCGCCCCCCCGAAGCCCGCGAGCGGCCGCGACGTGCGCGCCGAGCTCGGCATTCCCGCGACCGCTCCCGTGATCGGCGCCGTCGGTCTGATGCGCCCCCAGAAGGCGCTTCCGGTGCTGCTGCGCGCGGCGCTCGAGCTCAGGCGCGAGTGGCCGGACATCCAGGTGCTGCTCGTCGGCGACGGACCGGAGCGCGCCGGCCTGGAGGCGATGACGCGCGAGCTGGGACTGCAGTCCACGGTGCGGTTCCTCGGCCTGCGCGGGGACGTGTCCGACGTGTTGAGCGCGGTCGACGTCGCCGTGTGCACCTCCAACTTCGAGGGGACCCCCGCGGCGATCCTGGAGTACATGGAGGCCGAGCTTCCGGTGGTCGCGACCTCCGTGGGAGGCATCCCCGACCTGATCGAGAGCGGCGTGCACGGTCTGCTCGTCTCCACTGAAGACCCTGATGCGATCGCGAAGGCGACGGCGGAGCTGCTCCGCGATCCCCGGCGCGCACGGGAGATGGGTGCGCAGGGACGCCGGCGTCGGCGCGCCGAGTTCAATCTCGACGTCATGATCGAACGCTTCGAAGCCCTCTACTGCGAGCTGCTCGAGCGTCGGGGCTGGGAGGTTCCGAGTCTGTGAGCACCTTCTCCGCGAGGCCGGTCGCGGTCGTCCTCGACGGATACCCGATTCCGGCCTGGCAGGCGCGCGCGCTGGAGAACCTGACCAGCTCCGCGACGCTCGCGGTGGTCGAGACGAGACTCGAGGGCCCCCTGGCGCGGAGCGCTTCGCGCCGAATCGCGGCGGCGATCGACGCGCGCGTGTTCGGCCTCGGGCCGGACGCGCTCGCGCCCGCGCCCGCGCCGAGCGAAGCGCCGGTGCGGGCAGCCGCCGGCGAGGGCCGGTCCGCGGCGACGCTGGTGGTGTGGCTGTCCGAACGCCCTCCACCGGCGGGAGAGCCCACCCCGTTGCTGCACCTGCGCCATGGGGGTCGGGAGCAGCCCGTCGAGGATGCGCTCGGGGGCGCGCTGTTGGCGGACGCGGACTGCCTGGAGACCGAGATCGTGCTCGGCGGCGAGCAGGGCTCGCTGATCGTCGAACGGACGGTCTCCGCGGTGCGCCCCTTCTCGCTGTCGGCGAGCTGCAACCAGCTGCTGTGGAAGCTGGCCGTCGCGATCCCGCGGGCGGCGGAGCGGGCGCCGGGACTCGCCGCTCCAACCGAAGCGCGGGCACCGGCCGGAAGCGCTCCGTCCGCCGCGAGGCTGCTCGGGCGCTCGCTGAGGGCGTGGTTGCGCGCGCCCGCTCAGAGGCTGCTGTTCACCAGGCCCTGGCAGGTGCGGGTTCGCCGGCGCCAGCAGAGGCCGACGGCGGGCTGGTCGCACGTCGCCGCAGAGGTGCGTTTCAGGAGCGGGCACGTGTATGCGGATCCGTTCCTGTTCGAGCACGACGGTCGCCACCACCTGTTCTGCGAGGAGGTGCTTCCGGGAACGGGGCGGGGGGTGATCTCCCACACCGAACTCCCACTGGACGCGGGACCCGCCGACCCCCCGCAGGTCGTGCTGAGCGAACCCCACCACCTCTCCTATCCATTCGTGTTCGCCCACGAGGGTGATCTGTACCTGGTGCCCGAGAGCTCCGCGGCATCGCGCGTGCAGCTCTACCGGGCGGTCGACTTCCCGCGCCGCTGGGAGCGCGACGCGATCCTGCTCGAGGACGTCGACGCGGCCGACGCCACGCTGCTGCTCCACGAGGGCCGCTGGTGGCTGTTCGCCTCGGTCGCGGCGGTCGGGGCGAGCTCGCTCGACGAGCTGCACCTGTACTTTGCCGAGGACCTGCGCGGTCCGTGGCAGCCGCATCCACGGAACCCAGTGGTCTCCGACGTGCGCTGCGCCCGACCGGCGGGAGCGATTCAGCGGTGGGGCTCGCGGCTGATCCGGCTGGGGCAGGACGGCAGCCGCCGCTATGGCTGGGCGGTGTCGTTTCGCGAGATCGACACGCTGAGCACCTCCGACTACGCCGAGCACGAGATCGACCGGATCGAGCCGGGCGAGGTCGGCGGCGCGCGTGCCACCCACACCTACAGCGCCGACAGTCGCTTCGAGGCGATCGACCTGCGCCGCCGGGAACCGCGAGGCGTCCTGCGCCATGCCTGGTTGCCCGGGCTGCGCCGGGGTCGCGGGTGCGGGCCGCGAGCGGGAGCCGCCTCCGGGAGCTCGCGATGAGCGCGGGCACGATCGTGCAGGTGCCGCTGTGGAACAGCCCCTACCTGGGGAACTTCATGTCCAGCCAGCTGGCGCTCGCGGCTCGCGCCCGTGAGCGCTTCGATCTCGACACCCACTTCGTGCTCGCCCACGGGGCCGAGGGGATGCCGTGGCTCGAGGACCTCGATGCGGCCGCGACGAGTTGGTCGATCCTCAGCGCCGATCGCAAGCTCTGCCGCAGCCATCTCGATGGCGTGATCGCCGAGCGCTCGGGCGTGCTGGTCCACAGCCACTTCACCGAGGCCGACATTCAGGCCGCCAGTGCGGCGGCCGCGGCGGGCGTGCCGTGCGTTTGGCACGTGCGCACCGGATTCAACGGGTACCCGCTGCGCCAGCGCGCAAAGGATCTGGTGAAGATCCGCCTCGTTGCCCGCCGCCGCGTGGCGCGGATCGTGGCGGTGTCTCCGTGGCTCGGCGATCTGATGCGCCGCCGCGGCGTCCCGGCCGAGCGCATAGAGGTCGTTCCCAACGCGATCGCGACCGAGCGCTTCGCACACCTCCCCGATCGTCTCGCGGCGCGCCGGCGGTTGGGGCTCGAGCAGGACGCCGCCACGATCCTGTGCCTCGGCTGGTGGCCTGACGTCAAGGGCGTGGACGTCTTCCTGGACGCGATGCAACCGCTCGCCACCGGCCATCCGAACCTGCGCGGCCTGCTGATCGGCGAGGACGTGATGCGGGAGTTCCTGCACCGGCGCATTCCCGGCGAGCCTCCTTCCTGGCTGCGCCCCAGCGGCTTCGTGAGCGACTCCGCGCTGCTGTTCGCAGCCGCCGACATGTTCGTCAGCGCCTCCCGCCACGAGGGACAGTCATCCGCGCTCGGCGAGGCGCTGGCGTGCGGGCTGGCGGTCGTGATGTCCGACATCCGCGGCACGGCCGCGTGGGGCGAGGCCCCGCACATCCTCACCTTCCCCAGCGAGGATGCCGACGCGCTGAGGGCACAGCTGGAGCGGCTGCTGGACCAGACACCGACCGAGCGCGCCGCGGCGGGCCGGGAGAACCGCACCTGGGTGCGCGAGAACTTCGCACTCGACGCGTGGTGCGAGCGCATGTGCGGGATCTATCAGGAGCTGCTGTAGCCGCAGACCCGGCAGGCAGGTCTCAGGCCGCCACCCGCCGAGCCACCACGTTGCGCAGCCCGGCGAGCTCCGACAGCGAGAGCTCGCGCACAGCCAGCAGAGCCGCCAGATATGCGAGCGGACCGAGGATCGCGCCCACCGCCATCCACCCGACCCCCACCTGGCCGGTTCCGAGCGCCGCCAGCACCCCCACCATCGCCGCGCCGGCGACGCATGTCCGCAACGCGGTGAGCGCGAGCGGGCGCAGCTGCAGGCCCGCCTTCTCGTGCAGGATCCACAGATGCGCCGGCACCCACAGCGCGTACGCTGCGCTCGTCCCGATCGCGCCCGCCACGATGCCGATGCGCGGCAGCAGCAGGACGTCGATCACCACGTTGACGCTCAGCATCGCCGCCGCGATCGGCACCCGCCTGCGCGCGTAACCCAGGTAGTTCACGCTGAGCGTCGTGATCTGCCCGAGCCCGGCGAAGAAGACGTAGGGGGTGAGTGCGCGCAGCACCGCCGGAGCTTCCGGGTACTTGTTCCCGAAGAGCAGGTGCACGATCGCTTCCGGCCACACGAGCAGCGGGGCGGTGAACACCATCTGCATGATCACCAGATAGCGGGTGCTCTGCGCGAACAGCTTCATGTCGCTGCCGTCGCTGCGGCGGCGAGCCAGCCGCGGAGCGACCGCCGAGGAGACCGCCGCCGCGGGGTAGTCCAGGAACGCTGCGAGTCGCATCGGCAGGGCGAACGCGGCGATCTTCGCGGTGCCACCGACGAGCGCCGCGATCAGCAGCACGTCGATGCTCGAGAAGACGCGGAACGCGGCATCGACGAGCAGCAGCGGCCCGGCGTAGCTGAGGATCTGACGCGCCGAGACCACGGACGGCTCGTCCGCGGTGCGGCGCAGCCTGCCGATCGCGCGGCGCGCGACCAGCAAGCCCACCAGCAGCCCGGCGCCATAGCCGAGCGCCTGACCCGCCGCCGCCCCAGTGGCGGCGGCGCCGAGCATCACGAGCCCGATCGTCGCCAGCACTTCCACGACGCTCTCGACCGATGCGATCAGCAGGTTGTACCTGACCTTGCCGAGCGCGACGAACGCCCCGAGCAGGAGCATGAACATGCTCTGCGCCAGCAGCGCGATCGCCAGCACACGCAACGGCCAAGCGGCGGCGCTGGTTCCGAACAGGTCGCAGATCGGCCCCGCCAGCGCGAACAGCGTGACCGAGGCCAGCAGGCCCACCCGCAGCTTCAGGCGCGCGGCCGTGCGCAGCACGTTCGCCGCCGCCTCGGGGTGATCGCGCCGTTCGGCGAGGTAGCGTCCCGCCGAGGAGGTGGTGCCCAGATCGGCGAACAGCGTCGCTATCGCGAGCACGCTGAGCGCGAACGTGAAGATGCCATACTGCTCGGCGGTGAGCCTGCGCGCGAGGAAGATGGTGAGTCCCGCGGTGAGCAGCGCACCCACCATCTGTGCCGAGAACGCGAAGCCGGCGCTGCGGCTGACACGTTCCTCGCTCATCGTCGCTAAGCGTAGACGCCACATCGGCCACCGACGGAATCCGCTGGGGCGCCCTATATGATCCGCGCCACTGCGCCGAACGCCCGTGGTGCGGCCGAGACGATGAGCGACTCGACACGAACGCGAGCAGCAGGTCACCCACAGTGGACACTGCTCCGCAGCTGCGAGAGGGTCGCCGCGAAGGGCGCGTGACTGAAGTGAGCGATACGGTGATCGTCACCGGCGGAGCGGGATTCATCGGCTCGCACGTGGCCGATGCGATGCTCGCCCGGGGCGCGAGGGTCGTGGTGATCGACGATCTCTCCTCCGGCGAGCAGCGGCGGGTCCCGCGGGAGGCCGACTTCCGCCGCCTCGACATCGTCGATCGCGAGGCGTTGGACGAGGTCGTCGACGAGGTCGGGCCCAGCGCCTTCTTCCATCTCGCGGCGCAGTCCTCGGTGACCGTGTCCGTGGCGGACCCCACCCGCGACTGCGCCGTCAACGTAGGGGGGACGCTGAACGTGCTCGAAGCCGCCACCCGTCATCGGGCGCCGATCGTGTTCACCTCCACAGGGGGCGCCCTGTACGGCAACGAGGCGCCGATACCCACCTCGGAGGACAGGATTCCCGCGCCGGTGGCACCGTACGGCGCCTCCAAGTGGGCGGGGGAGGCCTACGTGAACACGTGGGCGGCCTCCTCCGGAGTCCCGCATGCGGTGTGCCGCCTCGGCAACGTCTACGGACCGCGGCAGAGCCCCCACGGCGAGGCGGGTGTCGTGTCGATCTTCAGCCACCACCTCCACACGGGGCGCCCCCCGAAGATCTTCGGCCACGGCAAGCCCACCCGCGACTACGTCCATGTCGCCGATGTGGTGGCGGCGCTTCAGGCGGCGTCGGGGGTGGCTGGCACGTTCAACGTCGCGACGGGGGTGGAGAGCGATGTGATGACCGTCTGGCGGATCCTCTCGCAGGTGGCGGGCCTCAGCATCGAGCCCGAGCTACTGCCGCTGCGGGAGGGCGAGCTGGAGCGAAGCTGCATGGATCCCTCGCGGGCCGAGCGTGAGCTCGGTTGGAGTGCCGCCATCCCGCTCGAGCAGGGCCTGCGCGACACCTACGCGGCGCTCGTGCAGGAGTTCGAGCGGGGCGCGAACGACGGCTGAGGCGGACCGGCACACCGGCCGGCGGTGGCGAGCCCGCTCATCGCGAGCGGGCGAGCTCGAGCGCGGTGGGGGTGCCGATGTCCAGCACGGGGGCGGCCAGTCTGTGGACGGCGATGCGAACGCCGCGGTCGAGCGCGGCGGGAAACACGTCGTGGCCGAAATCGAGCGCGACACCCGGCGCCAGCGGCGCGATCAGGGCCGGCTCGACCACATACAGCCCCGCGTTGACGAAGGCGACGGCGGTTGCGCGCGAGGCGACCTTCTCGTGGAACGCCGCCACCATGCCGTCGGGGCCGACCTCGACGGTGCCCTTGCCCTCGATCTCGGTGGTCTCGTAGACGGTCAGCGTCGCAAGCGCGCCGCTGCGGCGGTGTGTGTCGAACACGCGCGCGATCGGCTCTGCACAGAGCACGTCCCCGTAGAGCACCGCGAAAGCCTCGTCCCCCAGGCGATCCAGCGCGTTGCGGACCCCGCCCGCGGTCCCGAGCAGCTTGGGCTCGACCACGACTTCGACATCGGCCGCCTCCGGAAGAGCAGCGACGAACGCCTGGACCTGGTCGGCGAGGTGGTGCGCGTTTAGCACGACGCGCTGGACTCCCGACCCTTTCAGGTAGCGGAGCTGGCGGGCGAGCAGCGGCTCGCCGTCGATCTCCACCAGGATCTTCGGCGTGCGCTCGCCGAGCTTGCCCAGACGTGTCCCTCGCCCGGCGGCGAGCAGCATCGCGTTCATGATCGCCGCGGGGCTGAGCCCCGCGCAGCCGGCGGACGGCGCCTCAGACCACCCACGGCCGGACCTCGGCGAGGCGCATCTTGAAGTAGTCCACGAGGATGTGGTTGACGATCAGGTGCACGTCCTCCACCACCCCGTAGTGGTCGGACGGGACGATCAGGGGGATGTCGGCCAGCTCGGCTGCCTGGCCTCCGTCGAACCCGAGCAGGCCCACCACCTCCGCGCTGCGGGAGCGAGCGTAGCGGATCGCCTTGAGCACGTTGGGGGAGTTGCCGCTCGCCGAGACGACGATCAGCACGTCCCCCGCCTGGATCAGATTGCTCAGCTGCTCGGAGAAGACGTTCTCGTATCCGAGGTCGTTGGCGAGCGCCGTCATGATCGCCGCGTTGTCGTTGAGGCTGACGATACGAAAACGCTTCATGTTGGGCCCGATCGTGTTCTTCGCGAGATCCGCCGCCATGTGGCTCGCGGTCGAGGAGCTGCCGCCGTTGCCCAGCACGAACACCTGCTTGCTGTTGCGGTAGGCCCGGAACAGGGTCTCGCTGAGCGTCGCCAGCACCTCTCGCGGGAGCGCGTCGAGTGCCTCCTGCAGCCGCTCGATGTACTCGTCCACGTGGGGCGCGATCACAGCAGCCCGCCGTCTCGTTCGAGCAACGTGATCTCCGTGCCGCGGGCGGCGAAGTGAAACGGCACCTCGCGCAGCGGCGAGAGGGCGGCGCGGACGCGCTGCTGGCGATCGGGGCTCGCCATGATCAGCAGGAACCCGCCCGCCCCCGCACCGAGCAGCTTGCCGCCGCTGGCGCCGGCGTCGCGAGCCTGGGCATACCACGCGTCGACCTGGGCATCGCTCAGGCCCGACACGAGCGTGCGCTTGAGCTCCCAGTTGCGGTCGAGCAGTGGTCCGACGGCCTCCACGTCCCCGCTGCCCAGCGCATCCCGCAGCTCGAAGGCCAGATCTCGCATCGCCAGCAGCCCCTCGGTCGCGCTGCCGTCGCGGATCGCCTCCCGCTGGCCGCTGAGAACCTCCGAAGCGGCGCGCTGGCGCCCGGTGTAGAAGAGCATCAGCGAGCGGTGCAGACGCTCGAGCGTGTGCGCGGGGCAGACGATCGGCTCGACGTTGACCCCTCCCCCGCGGGGCAGGAACTCGATGAAGTTGAAACCTCCGTGCGCCGAGGCGTACTGGTCCTGGCGCCCGATCGGCTTGCCGAGGATCTCGATCTCGATTTTGGATGCCTCCGCCGCCAGCTCGCTCTTGGAGCGAAACACCCCCTGGTAGGCGTACAGCGCGTTGAGCAGCCCGACGGTGACCGCGCTCGAGGAGCCCAACCCGGTCCCCTGCGAGGGGACGTCGGCGAGCGTGAGCACGTCCAGGCCGCGGGGCAGCCCGGTCAGGGTCAGTGCCTCCCGCACCAGCTCGTGCTCGACGTCTCTGGCGGTGGGGACGATCTCGGTGCGCGAGTAGCTGACTCGCAGGTCGCCCTCGAAGCGCGGTGCGACGACCACGTGAATCCACTTGTCGATCGCGCTCGAGACCACGGCGCCTCCATGCTCATCGCAGAAGTCGCCGAGATCGGTGCCGCCGCCCACGAAGGACACGCGCAGGGGTGTCTTGGAGATGATCACGATGTGACGGTCATCGACGCTCTCCGGATGGCACCTTAGCGCGGCAAATGCTCGCACCCCCCGGCGATCGAGCGAGCGGGGCTACGCTGGCACGGTGAACCGGAGCTCCACCTCCCAGCGCGGCGATCGCGCGATCCAATGGGTGTTCCTGGACCGCGACGGGACGCTCAACGTGAAGCCTGCCCCCGGCGAGTACATCGAGCGTCCCGGTGAGCTGAGGCTGCTGCCCGGGGCGGCGGAGGGGGTGCTCGCGTTGAATCGAGCGGGCGTGTGGACGGGCGTCGTCACCAACCAGCGCGCGATCGCCCTCGGGCGCATGAGCACCGAGGACCTGGACGCCGTGCACGAGCGGCTCCGCGAACTGCTCGGTCGCGCCGGCGCCTGCCTCGACGCGATCTACGTGTGTCCCCACGAAGACGGCTCGTGCTCGTGTCGAAAGCCGCAGCCGGGGATGCTGCTGAGAGCCCGCGAGGAGCATCCCGATCTGGACTTCGCGCGTGCGGCGATCGTCGGCGACTCGCCGAGCGACATGCAGGCCGGTCGCGTCCTGGGGCTGACCACGGTCCTGATCGGCTCGGAGGAGCTTCGCGAGGCCGCTGTGCCTCTGGCCGACCATGTGGTGCCAGATCTGATCGGCGCGGCACGGACGCTGCTCGCTCCCCCCAGCCGGCCGCCGGCGACCTAACAGCGAGACATCAGGCGGCGTGCGGTCTCGGGCTCGCGAGCCCGAGAACCGGATTCTCGGCGCGCGCCTCGTCCGTCGCCGGTCTGGCACGCGCCTCGGCCTGGGCCACCCCGAGCGCGGCTGGGCAGAGCGCAAGCATCACCCACAGGAGCTTCGTGTACATGTTGGAGATGAAGAAGTCGGCGACGAGCATGCCGATGAGGCCGAGGAAGATTCCCCGCGCAAGCGCCTCCATCGACGCCTCGTTTCGCGCCGCCCACAAGCGGGCGGCCTTCAGCGCGCAGGCGAGGCACGACGCGACCACGCAGGCGAACAGCAGGAACCCGGGCAGTCCCTCCTCGGCCATGATCTCCAGGTAGGTGTTGTGCGTGACCTTGGGGGCGCTGGAGAAGATCAGATCTCCGCGCGTGATGGTGCCCGGCTGCAGCACGTAGTTGGCCGACACCGCCTGGAAGTTGCCGGCGCCGACGCCGGTGACAGGGTGCGCCTTGACCATCCGCACCCCGATCGTCCAGAGATCCGAGCGGCCGGTGCCTCCGCTGGCTTTGGTGACGCGTTCGCGCGCCGGCAGCGGGGCGAGCTGGGTGAAGTAGAGGACTCCGCCGGTCGCGACGCAGAGCGTGATCAGCGCGATCGCCAGGCGCCAGCGCCCGGCGAACAGGGTGCCGGCGAGCATCATCGCCGCGAGCGCGACGAGGCCGCCGCGCGAGAGGCTGAGGAAGACTCCGCCGACGCACAGCACCGCCGCCACGCTCGCCCCCAGCCGCACGGCCGGCGAGCGTGTCCGTCCCAGCGCGAACCCCGCCGCCAAGCCGAGGCCGACGAGCAGGAACGCGGCGAGTTCGTTGGGGTCGCCGACGGTCCCCGTCGCCCGCGAGCTTTCTTCGATGAGGGCCGAGTCGGGTGGCTGCAGGATTCCGAAGCTCGCCGCGAGCACCGCGCCCAGCACCACGGCGCCGGCCACGAGCACCAGATCGCGGCGGGTGCGAATCGCCGAGTAGGCGATCGGCAGCAGCAGGATGTTCGGCAGGTACCGCGACACCGCGGCGATGCCCATCCCCGCGTTCGTCGCCCACAGCAGCGACAGCGTCGACCATCCCAAGAAGGCGATCAGAATCCAGGTCAGCTGGGGATGGTCGGCGAAGAAGTCGCGCTGGTCGCGGTCGCCGGCGCCCAGCTTGGCCAGCCACGCGATCGCGACCAGCAGGCCGGCTCCCTTCGCCAGGCTGAGCGCGCCCGAGGTCGGCAGCGTGTCCAGGAAGCTGATGAACGCCAGCACGGCGAAGCCCGCCGCCAGATCCGCGAACACGGCACAGGCGAACACGATCCCCGCAACCACCCCCACGGCGATCAGCGGCTGGATCCCCGCCACCACCCCCAACGCCGCAGCGCAGGCCAGGGCGGCGGGCGCGAGCAGCCGGATCCCACCCGCCCGGAGAGCCATCAGGCGTTGATCGGTAGATGTCTCCGCCGGCCGCGCGGTTTCGCCGATGGTTCGGCGTAGTAGCCGCCGCGGTAGCTGAGCTCGTCGCCCACCACCACCATTCCCGATGGCCGCACACCGGAGCGGGCGAGGATCTCACCCAGGTTCACGAGCTGGTCGGTGCGGGTGTGCCCAAGTCGCGCGACGAGCAGCACGTCGTCGACATATTGGGTCAGTGGCAGAGCATCGCCGACCTCCGTCACCGGCGGGGCGTCGATGATCACGTATTCGGCGAAACGGGTGGCGTGCTCGAGCAGTTCGGGTCCGCTGGCCAGCAGGCCGTCGGCCAGATAGGCCCCCGCCTGCTCGACCAGGAGCACTCTGATGCTGCCATCTCCGGCGTCCATGTCGACCGGGATCAGGGCGTCCTCGAGATCGATCTCACGCATCAGCACGCCAGCGATCCCGCGCGAGGCGTTGATCCCCAGGGTGGCCCCCAAAGTCGGCCGACGGACGTCGGCCTCGATCAGGATCACGCTGTGTCCGGCGCTCGCCAGCGCCCAGGCGAGGTTCAACGCGACCGTGGACTTGCCCTCGGAGCTCGTCGATCCGGTGATCATCACCGAACGGGCGTGGTCCGAGGCGGTGTCGACGATCGAGGCGCCGCGCAGGCCCAGCGCCACACGCAGCATCCGGTAGCTCTCGAGCGCCACCGGAGAGAGCTCGTCGGGCCGAAGCGGCGCCTGGTGCGAGGAGCCATAGCGCTCGCGGGGGATGCGCGCGAGTATCGGCAGGCGGAATATGCGGCGGAGCGTCTCCTCGCGGCGAATGCGGGGGTCGACGCCCTCCAGCACGAACGCGCTGCCGACGCCGATGATGAGGCCCACGAAGATGCCGGCGAGGATGCTCAGCTTGGTTTTCGGCCAGGAGGGAGCGGTCGGGCGCTGCGCCAGCGACTCGACGCTGATCGTGGGGTCGGGCGCCGCGCGCAGCGCCTCCAGCGCGGCGAGCCGTTCTCCGAGCGAGCCCTGGCCGGTCTGCTGGGAGGTGGGCAGCGCCTGAACCTGCGCCTGCAGGGCGGGGATGATCCTGTCGAGCTGGTTGTGGAGCTTTTCGGTGCGGTTCGCGACCGTGGCCAGCGCGAACGCGTCGGCGATCGCCTGCGCCCGCGCCGCGCTCGACGCGGTTGCCGTGATCGACACGATGTTGCTCTGCGCGACAGGCACGGCGCTGATGTCTTTGAGCACCTGCTGGGAGGTCGTGTGCCCGATTTTGCCCGCCACCAGGTTGGCCACTTCGGATGTCGCCACGAGGCTGGACGCGGTCGACACGTCGCCGCTGGGATTGCTCGAGTTCGTGATCAGCCCCAGGCCGATCAGGTTGGCTTCCCCGTTGACGGGAGTGACCAACAGGTGTGATTCCGCCGTCCAGGTCTGCGGTGCCAGCTTCGCGTAGAGCCCCGCGATCGCCGCCGCGACGATCACGCAGCCGACGATCAGCCGCAGGTGCTCGCGGATCACCTCGACGTAGTGACCCAGCCCTTCGCGGGGCCCCTGCGGCGCGAACCAGGTCGGCGTGATCGAGGTGTTGCTAGGGCCGGCCATGGCGATCGCTATCGGAGGTACAGGAGCCGGTATCGGAGGGACACGAACCAGGCATCGTGAGGCAGCGACGCATCGGCCACACGGTAGCGACTATTGCGGCGAACGGAGCCCCATGCAGGGCCTCGCTGGACGATTGAGCGCCGCCTCGCCTGGACGTTCGTCGGAGCCTGGAGATTTTCGGTCATGGGAAGCGGGGTGGCGTCGATGCCGACCTCGTCCCCCAAGCCTCGGCCGACCTCGTCCTCAAGCCTCGGAGAACCGCCAGGAATGCTTAGAAGCGCAACCCATCTTTCAGCTCCCTGGATCGCGTTGGCCGCGCTGGCGGCCTGCATCGGTGCTGCGCCCGCGCTCGCCGACTCGGCTCCCGCCAGCTGCGACAAGGTGGCCTCGCCCGAAGGCTCGGACTCGGCCTTTGGCTCGGTCACGGCGCCGCTGCGGACGGCCCAGAAGCTGATACAGGTGCTCACCCCGGGCCAGGTGGGCTGCCTGCGCGCCGGAACCTACTCGGGCGGGCTGCGCTTCGGTCACGGGGGGACAGCGGGCGCGCCCTTGACACTGCGCAGCTACCCTGGCGAACAGGCGACGATCGTCGGCCGCGTGTACGTACCCCAGGGATCCAGCTACGTGACGGTCGCAGACCTCGGTCTCAACGGCAGCCATCAACCCGCCTCCGAAGACCTGCCGAGCCCTACCGTCGACGGCAGCCACGCCACCTTCGAAGCCGACGACGTCACCGACGAACACACCGAAATCTGCTTCGCGATCGGGAGCGCCGGGTGGGGGATCCCCGACTCGACGCGGATCCTCGACAGTCACATCCATGACTGTGGACTGCTCCCTTCACGCAACGGCGACCACGGGATCTACATCGTCGACGCGACCAACACCGTCATCGCCGGGAACCTGATCGATCACAACACAGACCGTGGCATTCAGCTCTACCCCGCTTCCACCGGCGCCGTGATCACAGCCAACGTGATCTCCGAAAACGGCGAGGGCATCGACATCTCGGGCGAGGGCGGCGTTGCCTCCAGCGACAGCGTCATCGAACACAACCTGATCGTCAACGCGAACATCCGCAGCGACGTCGAATCCTGGTACCCGGCCGGCAATCCGCGCGGCACCGGGAACGTCGTGCAGTTCAACTGCGTCTCGCGACGGGGCATCAACGGCGCCGCCGGCGGCTTCAGCGCCTCCAACAACGCGACCGCCTCCGCGAGCGAACTGGTTGGCACCCCGGCCGGCGGCTATGCCCCGGTCGCCGGCTCGGCGTGCGCCGGGATGGTGCCCGAAGTGCTCGCGGGCCAGTGGGGTGAAGGCGGCGCCGCGGGTGGTGCTCCGCCTCCCGTGGAAAAACCCGAAGGCGGTCCAGGGCCCACGGGCGGCCCGGGATCGCCCGCCACCACCACACCGGGCGGCGCGCCGGAACAGCCCGGCGGTGGCGGCAGCGGCGCTTCGGGCGAAACCAAGCGCGGTGAAGGCAGGAGCGGTGAACGCGGCCCGGCAACCGGGCCCCGACGCCACCACCACAGGCACGCCGCCCGGCACCGCTCGAGAAGGTCTCTCGCCAAGCGGCACGCCGCGTCGCCGCACACGCGGCACGGTCGCCGGACGCGCGTCGCTCGCCACCATCGCTGAGCGCGACCCGGTGTCGTGCGACACAGTGTCGTGTCTGGTGGCGCGTCCCGGTCGAGCTCGCGCCGTGGCGGCTCAGCGGGGGCGGCCCGGCGTGTGGGGCACGGCGGCGGCGAGCCGCCGCGCGGCCGACAGCGAGTCCCATGCCGCCGAGCGGCGCAGGCGCAGCAGCGAGGGGGAGACCTTCAGGCGGAAGCGCAGCTCGCCGTCGACGTGGTAGACGCCGATCCGCGGCCAGCACAGCGGCTCGGCGCCGTCGAGGCGGTGCGGCAGGGCGGCTGCGACCGCGTAGCCCGCCTGCGCGGTGGCAGCGACGACGCGGCCGTCGACGTCGCCGTAGGGATAGGCGAGCGACGTGCACGGCAGCTGCATGTGCTCCTCGCACGCCGCTTTGGAGCGCCGCAGCTCCTGCGCGAGTGCATCGTCGCCGAGCTCGGTGAGGTGCGGATGGGAAGCGGTGTGGGACCCGATCTCCCATCCCGCGGACGCGAGCGAGCGCAGCTGCTGCCAGGACATCGGCATCAGCTCGCGCTCGTGTGGGCCGCCGATCCACTGCTCGATCCCGGGCCAGCGCATCGGCTCGTGCGAGCCGATCCAGTCGCTCGGCGCGAACACGGTCGCCACGAGCCCGAGGCGATCGAGGATCGGCCGGGCGAGCTCGAGCACCGACAGGTAGGCGTCGTCGAAGCTCACCACCAGCGTCCGTCGCACGTCCGGCGCGCCGAGCGCCTCGGTGAACGTCGCGCCACGGTAGCCCCGTGCGATCAGCAGCTTCAGCTGGCGCTCGAAGCGCTCGGGGGTGCTCGAGAGGTCTGCCGCCCAGTGCGGGCTCAGCGCGTGGTAGCAGAGGACGATCACGTCGTTCACGGCGGTGGTGGCTCCAAGCGCCCCGGCTGGGCGGATCGCGGCCAGGCGACGATCCAGAGTCTGCAGCGTCTCCCAGACGTCGGCGACGGACAGGATAATCACTGGCGATGAGCACCCTGCCGGCATCTGAGGCGCAGATCCGCGGCCAGCCGGCGGGAAGCGTGGACGTGAGCGTGCTCGTGCCGGTGCTCGACGAGGAGCGTCACATCCGCGAGACCGTCGCGGCGATGCAGGCGCAGCGCTTCGACGGCACGGTCGAGCTGCTCTTCGCCGACGGAGGGTCCCAGGACCGCACGCGGGAGATCCTCGCCGAGCTCGCCGAGCGGGACCCGCGCATCCGGGTGCTCGACAATCCCCGCCGGCGCACGGCGAGTGGCCTGAACGTGTGCCTGCGCGAGGCCCGGGGAGAGTACGTCGCGCGCATGGACGCTCACACCTTCTACGCCGATCGCTACCTGCAGGCGGGTGTGCAACGGCTGCGCCGCGGCGACACCGACTGGGTCAGCGGCCCGGCGATCCCCCGGCCCACGGGCGCGGTCTCCCGCGCCGTTGCGCTCGCCCTCGCATCGTGGCTCGGTCGCGGCGGCTCGCGCAAGTGGAGCGAGAATCCCGAGCAGGACGAGGAGCGCGAGCTCGACACCGGCGTGTTCGGCGGTGTCTGGCGACGCTCGACGGTGCTCGACGCCGGCGGCTGGGACGAGCGCTGGCCGATCAACCAGGACTCCGAGATGGCCTCCCGCTTTCTCGGTCGCGGCGCGCGTCTGGTGTGCCTGCCGGAGATGGCGGGCCATTACGTGCCACGCGACTCGCTGCGGGCGCTCGGTCGCCAGTACTTCCGCTACGGCTACTACCGGGCTCGCACGTTCCGCCGCCATCCGCAGAGCATGCGTGTCTCGCACCTGATCGCGCCGGCGCTCAGCTGCGCGCTGCTCGCGGCACTTCTCGGGCCCCGCCCGCTGCGTCGGCTGGCCCGCCCCGCGGTCGTCGCATACCTCGGCGCGGTCGCGGCGACGGCGACGAACGCGGCACGGCGCTCCGGCGAGCGCGAGGCGGGTGCGCTGCTGGTCGCGGTGCTGCCGGCGATGCATCTCGGCTGGGGGTTCGGGACGCTCGTGGGGGCGCTCCGGTTCGGGCCGCCGCTGCAGGCGCTGGTCATGCTGGCGGGCTCCCCGCCCGCCGCGAGCGGCGCAGCCGGCGAGGCCGAGCCGCAGCGGGTGTATGCACCCTCGCTGCGCGACGGGCTCGCCTGACTGTGCGGCTCGCCGTCTACACCGACTACGAGTACTGCAGCGACGGTAGAACCCGTTACGGCCAGCGCGCCTTCGTGGTGTTCCTCGAGGCGCTGGCGCCCCACGTGCAGCGGCTGGTGCTCGTCGGGCGCATGGATCCGAAGCCGGGCACCTCCCACTACCCGCTCGGCGAGGACACGGAGCTGGTGGGGCTGCCCCACTACGAGAGCCTCGCCCAGCCGTGGTCGGTGGCCCGCTCGCTGGCCGTGTCGTTGGTGCGGTTCTGGAGGCTGCTGGACGAGGTCGACACCGTGTGGGTGCTCGGCCCCTATCCGCACTCGGTGGCGCTGGCGCTCGTGACGATCCTGCGTCGGCGCCGGCTCGTGCTCGGGGTGCGCCAGGACATGCCGGCCTACGTGCGCAGCCGCCGTCCCGACCGGCGCTGGATGCATCTGAGCGCGGACGTGCTGGAGTCGCTCTGGAGGCTGTTGGCGCGCCGCTATCCGGTGGTTGTGGTGGGTCCCGAGCTCGCGCGCAAGTATCACCGCGCGCCCCACCTGCTCGCGAGCACCGTCTCGCTGGTCTCCGAGCGCGACATCGTGGGCGACGCCGAGGCCGTCTCCTCGCGGGACTACGGCGGCCAGCTGACGGTGCTCACCGTCGGGCGTCTGGACGCCGAGAAGAACCCGCTGCTGCTCGCCGACATCCTGGCGCTGCTGGCGCCCGCGTCGCGCTGGCGGCTGGTCGTCTGCGGCGACGGCCCGATGCGCGCGCAGCTGCAGGAGCGACTGACCGAGCTGGGCCTGCTCGATCGCGTGCAGCTGCGGGGGTACGTGCCGATCGACGGTGGTCTGCTCGAGCTCTATCGCGAGAGCCATCTGTTCCTGCACGTCTCCTGGACGGAGGGGTTCCCTCAGGTGCTCGTCGAGGCCTTCGCCAGCGGCCTGCCGACGGTCGCAACAGCGGTCGGAGGGGTGCCCGCAGCCGCCGAGGGAGCCGCGCTGCTGGTGGCGCCGGGCGACGCCGGCGAGGCGGCCGGCGCGCTGCAGCGGGTCGCCGATGACGAGCGGTTGCGCACCCGTCTGATCGAGTCCGGTCTCGCGCGAGCCCGAGCGGGAACGCTCGAGGCGAGCTCCGCCCGCGTGGCCGGGTTTCTCGAGCGCGGGCGCTGAGCGCGAGTCCTGTCAGCCGCCGCCGGCGCGCACGCGACGCAGCCGCTGATACACCACCGGGCTCGTGCGCTTGGCGAGCTTCTTGGCGTTCCACTCGAGCCACAGCCGCCCGCAGGCGAGACTGCTGCCGCGGGCGTACGCGGCCGCCACGCGGGCCGGGGTGCCGGCCCAGATCGTGTAGCGGCCGCGCACTGCAAGCTCGGCGTTGCGGACCCGCGACGTGGGCTCGGAGGTGAACAGCAGCTCATAGCCGGCGTCTGCGGCGGCGGCGACCACGTCGTCTGAGAGGAATCCTCCCGGCACCGAGGCGCTCGACGGGGGCGTCCCGAGGATCTCGGCGAGGACCGCGCGGCTGCGAGTCCACTCCTGGCGCAGCTCCGCCGCGCCGAGGCGGCCCATGTAGGTGGGGTGGGTGTGGGAGTGGCTGCCGATCGCGTGACCTCGCTCGGCGAGCTCGAGCACCTGCCCGGCTGTGAGGAAGCCGGGGGTCCCGATGCGCGAGGTGGTGATGAAGAACTGACCGGGCCAGCTGCGGCGCTCGAGCGCCGCAGCGGCGTCCAACGCCGAGCGGCCACCGTCGTCGAAGGTGATCGCGACCTCGGGGGCGCCCTCGTCGCGCTCGAGCGTTCCCACCCCGAGCCCCGTCGCGGCGAGGGCGTCGAGGTGGGCCTCGAACGCGGCCGGCTCGAGCTTGTAGCGGGCCGCCAGCGGACCCTGGAAGCCGACCGCGTCCCGCTCGGCGCGGGGCGCGATGTCGTGGTACATGAGCGTTCTCACGGGCTCTTGCGGCGGGGGTCTCGCGGCGGCGGGCCTGCCTGCGGCCTAGCGCTCCCGGACCGGGGTGGCAGGATTCGCGCGGTGGGCCGGGTGCTCGGCGGTCGCCCGTTCGGTGGCGATCCCGCGACGCTGTCGCAGGCGCTCGGCCGCAGCCGTGTTGCGCAGTCGCAGATCGATCGCCACCGGCGCACCTGCGAGCCTTCCCCGGGGAGAGGGGCTGGCCACCGCGATCCGTGCGACCTCCCGGTCGATCGCTCCCCAGCGGTACTTGTAGTCGTCGCGACCGGCGCCGAAGTCGAACTCGGCCCTGCCATCGGCGATCGAGGCGATGATCATGTGTCGTTCGAGCGCGTGGCCAGGGCTCAGCGAGAGGTGCTCGTCACTCAGCCCCACCAGGTAGCCGTGCTCGCGCGGGCCCTGCACGAGGTTGAGTTTCGCGGTGAGGATCCGGTCGTCGAGCTCCAGCGTCCAGAGTCGCGCGCCCTCGGGCAGCAGGTCATGTACGGCGTCGGTGAGGAAGCGCTCGAAGCGCGCGTCCAGGTGCGCGTGGCTCTGGTGTTTGGTGAGGGCTCGTTCGCGGCGCATCTGCAGCAGCTGGGCCACGGTCCCGCGCGCCTCGTCGGGGTCGGCGACCAGCCGCGGACGTGCTCCGAGCTCCATCAGCCTGCGCCACCTGCGACGGAACTCGCTGCGACGTTTGGAGTTGAACTGTGCTTCGAACACCTCCGCTTCTCCGGGAAGCTCCAGATATGGCTGCAGTCGCAGATCGTGAGCCGCCGCCCGGATCTCGTGCTCGGCTCCCAGCAGGCTCCGCGCCAGCAGCGAGTCGGTGGGAAGGCGACCGATGCGCCACAGATCCCACTCCCGGCTCCTCTGCGCGAGCGCCTGCGAGAGCGCGGCCACCAGCTCGGCTTCGCATCCCGGAGCGCTGACGAGCGTCTCCAGGCTGTTCCACCTGGCGCCGACGAACGTGAGCGTCCGGGTCAGCCGCGATCGTCTGAGGGCGAGCAGCGCGAGACCCCGCAGCGAACCGTCGGGGCCCTCGAGCGCCAGCGACCACGGCTCGTGTCCCTCGCCATAGTGTTGCCACCAAGCCAGAATCCATGCGGGCGCCACGAACGCGGTCGGGAACTCGCTGCCCGCGGCGAGGTTGCGCCACTCGTCGCGGCGCTCCTCGAGCTCCTGAGGCGTGAGCCAGCGAGCGCCCTCCATGCCGCGTAGCCTAGAGATCGGCGCAGTTACCGCGGCCGCGCGAGCTAGCTGCATCGGCGCCGTGACGGTGGCGTGCGTCGCATGCCACGAGGATCGGCGGATCGGCCGCGGAACTGGATACCTACGATGCCCGTGAGAAGGCTGAGCGACGTGCTGCGCAGTGCGCCGGCGACCGTACCGGCGCTGGGGGCGCTCGTGCTGTTCGTCGTGTGGGCCGGCGATCAGGCGGGCTATCCCGTCACCCATTGGGCGCCGGGCGGCCTGATCGTGGCAGCGCTGCTCGCGATCGCGCTGTGGAGCGTGCCGGTACACCTGCGCGAGCTGCCGCGCCCGGTCGTGATCGCGCTCGCCTGCCTGGCGGCGTACACAGCGCTCAGCTTCCTCTCGATCCTGTGGGCCGCCGTCCCCGGTGACGCGTGGGAAGGCGCGGATCGGACGCTTCTGTATCTGCTCGTGTTCGCGCTGTTCGCGCTCTGGCCCCAGCGGGGCCCCAGCGCGGCGCTGCTGCTGTCGGCCTGGACGCTGGCGATGATCGGGCTCGCCGCGTACGTCGCGCTACGGGTCGACACGCGTACGAGCCTGTCCTGGTTCGCAGACGAAGGTCGCCTCGGGTATCCGGCGGGCTACATCAACGCCAGCGCAGCGATGTGGGCGATGGCGATGTGGCCGGCCCTGCTGCTCGCATCCGAGCGGCGGCTGCCGTGGGCCCTGCGCGGCGTGTTCGCGGGCGGGACGGTGCTGCTCGCGCTGCTGGCGCTGCTCAGCCAGAGCCGGGGATCGCTGTACGCGACGGTGGTGATGCTCGTGCTCGTGTTCGCGCTGCTGCCCAACCGCCTGCGCACCTTCGCGGTGCTGCTGGCGGTGACCGCGGGCATCGGCCTGGCGACGCCCGCGGTGCTGCACGTGGCCGAACGCATCCTGCACGGAGGGGACGCGCACGCGGCGCTGCACACGGCGATCGGCGCGATCTTCGCCGCCGCCGCCGTGGTCGGCGTGATCGTGGCGGGGGGCGCCGCGCTCGAGGGGCGGACGCACCTCTCCAGCGACGGCGTGCGGCGCGTGCGCACCGGTCTGGGCGCCCTGGCGATCGTGGTGGTCGTCGGCGTGCTCGCGGGCGGCTGGATCGCGGCCGGCAACCCGATCAGCCGGGCGCGCCATGCATGGGAGACCTTCAAGAGCCCGCAGGGCTACGCGGCGAACGGCGGCGGCAATCGCCTGACGAGCGGCTTCGGCAGCAGCCGCTACGACTTCTACCGGGTGTCCCTGGACGAATTCGTCGATCACCCGCTCGTCGGGATCGGCGCGGACAACTTCGCCCAGCCGTATCTCGCCCGCCGTCGCAGCGACGAGACGCCCCACTATCCCCACAGCGTGGAGCTGCGCACGCTCACCCAGACCGGACTGGTCGGCGCGCTGCTGGCCGTGGCCGGTCTCGCCGCTGCGCTGCTGGCCGGCGGGAGGGCGCTGCGGCGGGCCGATCCTCTGGGACGCGCCGTCGCCGGGGCGGCGCTCGCGGGATTCGTCTACTGGCTGGTGCACGGATCCTTCGACTGGTTCTGGGAGTTCGCGGGTCTCGGTGCGCCGGCGTTCGCGCTGCTGGGCATCGCGTGCGCGCTGGCGCCACGCACGCCGGCACGGGCAGGGGCCGCCGGACCCGAGCCCGCGGAGCAGGGCGATCCTCACGGCGGACGCGGACGCGGACGCGGGCGCCGGCGGCTGTGGCTGGTGGCCGGCGCGGTCGTCGCCGTCGCGGTCCTGCTCGTGACGCTCGGCGGGCCATGGCTCAGCCAGCTCGACGTCGAGCGCGCGGCACGGGTCTGGCCGGCGGCGCCCGCCAGCGCCTACAGATACCTCGACGATGCGGCCGACCTGGACCCGCTCAGCGACGAGCCCTTCTCGGTGGCGGGCAGCATCGCCGTGCGTCTCGGCGACCTCACGCGAGCCGAACGCGAGTTCTCCCGGGCGCTGGCACGCACCCACGGCGATGCCTACGCCACACTCGAGCTGGGGGCCATCGCCTCGGCGCGGGGACAGCGCGCGCGGGCGCTGCTCCTGCTCGAGCGGGCCGCCCATCTGGACCCCCGTGACGAACTCACCCAGGAAGCCTTGAGCTTCGTGCGCCACGGCGGACGGATCGATCTCGATCAGCTCAATCGATCGATCCTGCTCAAAGCTCAGCGAATCATGTAAAAGCGCGGTAAGTTCAGTGGGAAATTCCCGATAATCGACTCGAATATCCCCTGTCGTCTTGCTAGCGTGTGGAATCGCGTCGGCTGGTAGGCCGCAGCCGAGGCGGATGGAGGCCAGCCAGGTCGCGGACCCCGGGCTCGCGATGGCGACCCGCACGAAGCGCACCGGCGGTTATGTTGACATCGACGTTACTGTGGGCCGAAGGATCGAATTGTTCGAAGCAGGGATGCATGACTCGGAGACGAAGGGGCGTGTGACGCCAACCCGCCCGACCCCGCTCGTCCTTGTGATGACCGCGGCGGCCCTGTTGCTGCCGGCCGGTGCTTGTGCGAGCCCGCTTCTGAGCGGCTACGGGGGCCCTGGCGGAGGCAGCCAGGTGATCATCGGCGCGGCGCTCGTGAACGGCCCCTCCGGTGGCTCCGGTGGCGGCTCGGGCGGCGCAGCGGGCGGCGGCGCTCCGGGCTCAGGCGAAGCCGCCGGCTCCTCGGCCCAGAGCGAAAGCGCCAGTGCCGGAAACGGCAGTGGGAGCGGCGCCGGCGGCGGCCAGGGGGGATCTGAAGCGAGCGGCGGCGGCTCGGCCGCGAGCGGGGGCTCCACCCACGGCACGGGCTCGAGCGCAGGCTCGGCGCACGAGGCGCCCGGCGCGGCCCAGTCGGCGTATGCGGCGGCGATCGCCCGCCAGGCCAGCACCGAATCGCAGGTGCTCGGGCTTTCCGGACGTGATCTGCTGTTCGCGCTCGTGGTGCTGGCGGTGCTGCTCGGAACCGGGCTGTTGACTGGCCGGCTCGCGCATGAGAACGCCTCGGAGGAGTCCCGCACGCTAAAGGGATCACCTCGAGCGCTCGACTAGGCGTATAGGGAAGGCAACGCCTCGACATCATGGACCAACCGCGAGTCACGCGCCAGACATCCACGACGCTGCCGGTCACGGGCAGCCTCAGCCGCGACGCGCCGCGCCCGACGTCGGTCCCGGGAGGGGACTTTCGCGGTCGTCTGCAGTGGGCGCTCGAGGGCCCGGGCTGGAGCGGCCTGCGCCCAGCGGTCGATTTCGTGCTGCTGTGCGTGGCGATGGTGGTGACCGTCGGCGGCCTGGATGCGACGGTGGACCCCTCCACGCGGCGGCTGCCGCTGCTTGTGCTGCCGTTGCTGGTGATGATCGGGATGTACATGCGCGGGCTGTACCGCACGCGGCTGCGTGCGCTCGTGCTCGACGGCGTCGTGCCAGCCATCGGCGCGGTCTCGGTGGCCGTCATCGCGACTGCGACGATCGGTCTGTTCGTCAATGGCCAAGCGCCGCGCGAGTCCGACATGGTGCGGGCGTGGCTGTTCGCGCTGCTCGCGGTCGCGGTCGGGCGTGTGGCGCTGGCCAGCGCCAAGCGCTACGCGCGGTCCAAGCGGCTGGTCGGCCTGCCTGTGGTGATCGTGGGCGCTGGGGTGGTGGGATCGCAGGTCGCCCGGCGGCTGGAGAAGCACCCCGAGTACGGGCTCTATCCCGTCGGCTTCGTCGATGACGACCCTCGTTCGGTGGCCGAGGTCGGGGGACGCGACGTGCCGGTGCTCGGCACGGTCGAGGATCTCGACGAGATCGTCGCGGACACCGGCGTGCAGAAACTGATCGTGGCCTTCTCGACCGTCGCGGACGCTCGCGTCAGTCGCCTGATCCAGCGCTGCCAGGAGCTGGGCGTGGACGTGTCGGTGGTGCCGCGCATGTTCGACGCGATCAACAATCGCGCCTGGTATGACACGGTCGGGGGCACTCCACTGCTGACCTTCTCGGCGGTCGATCCGAAGGGCTGGCAGTTCGCGCTCAAGCACGCACTGGACCGGATCCTGGCGCTGGCGCTGCTGGTGCTGTTCTCGCCGGTGCTGCTGCTCGCCGCGTTCGCGGTGCGGCTGAGCTCGCCCGGTCCCGCGCTGTTTCGCCAGCGCCGGGTCGGACGGGACGGACGCTTCTTCGACCTCTACAAGTTTCGCTCGATGCGGATGCCCGTCGACCCGAGCGCCGATGAGCGAAACGGCGCGGCGATCGGCTTCCTGCTCGGGGGCGACACCGCCCCCGGCGGGGTCGAGGGCAACGATCGCCGTACGGTCGTGGGCCGTTTCCTGCGACGAACCTCGATCGACGAGCTCCCTCAGCTGCTGAACGTCCTACGCGGAGAGATGAGCATCGTCGGCCCCCGCCCGGAGCGCCCCGAGTTCGTCGAGCTGTTCGAGCACGACATCGTCCGCTACGGCGATCGTCACCGGGTGCGGTCCGGCATCACCGGCTGGGCGCAGGTCCACGGCCTGCGCGGCCAGACCTCGCTGGCCGAACGGGTGGAGTGGGACAACTACTACATCGCCCACTGGTCGCTGGGGCTCGACCTGAAGATCCTGCTGCTGACGCTCGTCGCCGTGTTCCACAACGCGGAGTAGCGAATGGCCCCGGCGCCGGGCGGCGCGGGAAGGTGCTCATCAGCCACGACGGCTACTACTAGATGCCCCGCTGGGCCTGCGAGCCGGTCCAGGGCTGAAGCACGCGCACCTGCAGTCCTTGCGTGCCCAGTACCGAGGGCAGGGTGATCGAATAGCGGTTGAAGCGGTCGAGCGTGAACGTCGCCTTGAAGCGCAGCAGCCCGCCGGCGTGGACTTCCATCTGCATGAAGTCTCCGACGGGTCCCGAGCCGCTGGCGAGCACGTTCGAGCCGCGACGGCGCAGCTTCAGCGTGACAGGGGAGGGGCGTCCGAGCGGCGAGCGCAGCACGCCCGCGAGCGCCTTGAAGGCGGGCTTGCGGGCCCCCTTGAGCGTGGCCACGCCGAAGCTCTCCGGGCCTGAGTCACGCAGCTCATACAGGGTCATCGCCGCGATGTAGCTGGTGCGGGCGAGCTCGCGGAAGAGGTTGGTCACGTTCTGGGCCTGGACCGCGGTGGTGACGCAGGCCTGTTCCTCCTGGATGCGCTTGCGTGGGTAGCAGTTGCTCCAGCCGAACTCGTCGAGCCACAGCGGCGAGCTGTCGCCGTTGGCGACCTGCACCGCGCGGAACGAGCGGATCGACGCCAGCGTGAGCGAGTAGAAGTGGATCGCGAGGGCGTCGTAGTAGCCCTTGATGCCCGACGCGTAGAGCTTGCGCAGGAAGACGCCGTTGTAGCCCACGAGCGACCCCGCCAGCACCGTCACGCTCGGGCTCGCCTGCTTGACTGCGGGGTAGGCGGCCTTCAGGATCGCGGCGTAGCGGGCAGCCTTGTTGGGTCCCGCGAAGTACTTTTCGTTGGCCTGGTCGGGCTCGTTCCAGACCTCGATCGCCGCCAGGCCCTTGCCCCCGTAGCGTTGCGCCAGATAGGCGAGCATGGCGGCATAGTCGCCGGGGTTCGTCGGCGGCCAGCGGTTGGCCTGGCTGGGCTGGCTCGGACTGCATTTGCCTATCAGGCTGGCGGGCGCCGAGGAGGCCCAGCAGGGGGTGAAGTCGACGATCATGATCACACCCATGCCGTTCGCGTGGGCGTCGCTGACGAGACGGTCGAGATACGCCAGCGCGCGGGGGTCCACTTCGGCGGCGCTGCGCGGCTCGAGCAGGGCCCATGCCACTTCGATGCGCAGCAGCTTCGGTTTCAAGCCGCGCGCGAGTGCGATCGTCTCGTCGGCTTCGGCGGGGGTCGAGTCGGGGCCGAGCCCTTCCAGGTTCACGCCACCCTGGGGTACCGCGGCGGATGCGACGACTGCGCCGGCCAGGGACACGCAGACCGCGGCGCAGAGCCCGATCACGAACGCGACTATGGACCGGCGAAGGTGCGTGGCCATGCGCACTCCCATGCTAACGAGCGCCCAGGACGCCGGTCGCACTTGCGGGTAGGCTCTCTCAGGCGATGTCCCCGACGTGGATCTGGATGCAAATCGCGATCGTCGTGTTCGTCGTGATCGGGATGATCATCGCGATCACGAAGCTCGTTTGAGGCTGAGCATCTCCTTCCAACGTGAGGATCCGCGGCGCGCCCTGGGCTCGGGGACGGCCTGTGCGGGACGGGGCGGCGCGGCGTCCGCGCCGCTCAGCACGGCCCGCGGCACCGCCTCGGTGAGCCACTCCTTGAGCGGCTCCAGGCCGGCCTGAGCGAGCTCCTGGGCGATCCCCGGTGGCCGCCCCTCGGTCCCATGGGCATCCGAGGCGACGTTGTGGATCATCTCGGACTCCGCCATCCACATCGAGAAGCGGCGGGCCTCCTTGCCGAAGCGGCCCACCAGCGAGCCGGCCGTGACCGACGTGAGGACGCCGGCCCGCACCAGCGACTCGAGCATCGCCGGGTCGCGGTGGAAGGCGGGGCAGCGCTCGGGATGGGCGAGCACCACGCGGTGTTCACCGCGCAGCACGCGCAGGAGCGCGGCATCGAGGCCGATCGCGCTCGGCGTGAACGGGGGCTCGACGAGCAGCCAGGGCCCGCCACCCAGTACGAGCGCCCGCAGCTCGTCGGCCTCGATGTCCGGCAGGAGCGTGGCGGCGATCTCCGCGCCCGGGAGCACGTCGAGGGCGACGTCCGCAAGCCGCAGAGCCTCATTGACGGATGTGACCAGGCCCGCGATCGTGGCGGCGGTGTTGCGGTAGCGATAGCTCACGTGGGAGGTCGCCACGAGCGTGTCGGTCCCGGTGGCGAGCGCGGCACGGGCGAGCGCCAGCGAGTCCGCGATCGTCTCGGGCCCGTCGTCGATGCCGGGCAGCACGTGGCAGTGGAGGTCGATCACGCCGTCATCAGCCCCGGCGGCGAGGGCCGATATGATGCTGCGCCGTCACCGGGGAGTGACCTGCAGGCGCAAGCGGCGAGGAGGATCATGTTCAAGTCAATCGTAGTTGGAACGGATGGCTCGGAGACCGCCGGGCAGGCGGTTCGCCAGGCGGTGGACCTGGCCCGCGCCGTGGGCGCCAAGGTCGAGCTGGTGAGCGCCTACGAACCGGTGCCCGCTCAGCGTCTGCGCGAAGAACGCCGCGACGCCCCCGAGGATCTGCAGTGGGCGATCGGGCCGCGTGAGGATGTCGATGCGACGCTCGAGCAGGCCGCCGCCGTCGCGCGCGAGGCGGGGGTGGCAGTCGACGTCTACCCGCGCCAGGGAGACCCGGCCGATGCGATCCTCGACGTCGCCGAGGAGCGCGAGGCCGACCTGATCGTCGTCGGCAACAAGGGCATGACCGGCGCGCGGCGCTTCCTGCTCGGATCGGTTCCGAACAAGGTCTCCCACCACGCTCCGTGCTCGGTGCTGATAATTCGCACCACGTGAGCCGATTCGCGCGCTCACGGGGCCTGGGTCAGCGTCGCCGTGGCGCGCCTGGTCCTGCTCCCGGGTGAGCCGATCAGGACCTGGAGCACGAGCCGGCGGTGGCGGCGCAGCAGCTGCTCGGCGCTCACGCTCAGCTTCAGCGAGACCGCGAAGCGGCCCTTGTGGGGGCCGAAGCGCGCTCGCACGAGCGTGATCAGCACAACACGGTGGGCTTTGGCGCCGGCCTTTGCGCCCGGCACCGTGAGCTTCGCCCGCAGCGTGACGGTGCCGCGGCATGGCCTCGCCGTCAGGCACTTCAACGCCAGCCGCACCCGGCCGTTCGCCTTTGCCAGCAGGCGCGAGCGCAGCAGCGTCACCGGGGCGGTGCGGATCACCGCCGTTATCGCCGGCGATGCCTCGTTGGAGCCCGGGGGCGCCGGAGCGCCGCTGGACACGGCGCTCGACACCGGGGTCAGCGCGTATGCGGTGACGGTCGATCCGGTGGCCACGAACACCCTGCTCCCGGCGGCGCTGGGCGAGGCGAAGTGGTCCGCCACAGGGCTCGGCAGGGTCTCGACGTAGCGGGGCTGCCCGCTCGTGTCGAGGCCGTAGAGCACCGTGCCGCCGCCGTTGAAACCGCCGGTGGCCACGGTCCAGACGAGTCCGCCGGAGAGGATCGGCGGTCCGGAGGCGTCCACCGGTCCCTGCCACAGGGGCGTGAACGTGCGGGCGGACTGGTCGTAGGCGAGCGCCTGGGTTCCGTTCCTGCAGGCGACGTAGATGACCCCGGCGGCGTAGGCGTCGCCGCCGAAGCTGCCGCTGCCGGCGCAGACCTGTTCGTGGAAGACCGCCTTCATGCTCGCCTGGTCGATCAGGTAGCCGACCCCATCCTTGCCGGCCTGGAACAGCAGCCCTCCGGGGAGCAGCTGCGGCCCGGTGG
This sequence comes from uncultured Solirubrobacterales bacterium, assembly GCA_963696615.1. Classification (GTDB taxonomy): domain Bacteria; phylum Actinomycetota; class Thermoleophilia; order Solirubrobacterales; family Solirubrobacteraceae; genus Palsa-744. The sequence continues at coordinate 418,323 of CAVOKU010000001.1, forward strand.
AGGACAGGTCGAGGTCGTTGTTGCTCTCTTCCAGCCAGTTGGGCGGCTCGAACGTCGCCAGCGGCGCCACCGGTTCGGCCAGGGGATCGGCCACGAAGTCCTGTTCCAGGCCGAGCTTGACGACGCTGTCGGAGTAGTCGAACGTGGTCGCTTCCTGGCCCGGGGGCGGGTCGGGGTTGCCGGTGCTCGCGTACACGTTTCCTTCACCGTCCACGGCTGGCCCGCTCGGCGCCCAGACGGCACCGCCCGATTGCGAGGGCGGGGCGATCGGCACCTGCCAGAAGCGCGGGATGCCGCCTGCCTGTGGCACCGCCGCCACCGCGCCGCGGTAGTCCCCGCAATCACCCCAGTTGCCGCCGTATCCGAACAGCACGTTGCCCCCGTCGAGGTTCAGGGCGGTGCGTTGCAGCAGCGCCCGGTGGTCGGATTCGGGGGGGTCGACCGGGACGCTCAGCACCTGTTCGCCGTCGCTCGTGTTGAACCCCTCGAGCATGTGCGCTGCTTCGTGGGTGCTGGCGTTCCAGGTGTCGGCGACCGCGTAGATCGTCTGCGTGGCGGCGTCGATCACGGGCGTGCCGACGATGCCGACCGTCGGGGAGATGTCCCCGCAGGGCAGTTCGCCCGCGGGCACCGGCGTGCCCGCGCTCTTCTGCCACGCCACCTGGCCCGTGGATGCCTGTAGCGCATAGAGCCGATCGCCCACGGTGGCGACGTAGACCCGTTCACCGAGCACGAGGGGCTGGCTCCAGATCGGTGCGCCCAGATCCGGACTCTGCCAGTCCAGCGCCGGGGCGACCGGACCCACGGCGTCGGGGTCTGCGCCCGAGCGCGCCGGATCGCGGTGATAGGTGGTCCAGGCGGGTTCCGCCCGGGCGGCGGCGAGCTGCGTGCGCGGCAGCGCGAGCGCCGGCGCGAAGGCTGCCAGGATCGACAGCGTCGCGATCCTGCTGGCGGTGGCTTGACGACGGTTCATGCCGGGGAGCGAAGCTGCGCGGTCACGATAGCTGGAAGGCCTGCTCGGCACGCCGGCTCACGTGGCGTGCGATCGCGAGCGAGGACGTGGCTCCGGGGGAGGGTGCGTTGCGCACGTGCAGCGCCCTGTCGGTGGCGGAGAACGCGAAGTCGTCGAGCAGGCGCCCGTCTCGTGCCAGCGCCTGGGCGCGAACGCCCGCGAACGCCGGTTCGACGTCGTCCCCGTCGAGCTCCGGCACGTAGCGCGCCGCCGCCCGTACGAGCGTGGTCGGTCGCAGGGCGCTGTTCAGCTCTGCCGCTCCCGTGCGCCACCAGCGGGCGAGCATCCGCCACGACCCCGGCCAGGCGAGCGTGTCGAGGACGTCGCGCGGACGCACCGTACGCAGGCTGTAGGCGTCGCGCGCGCCCGCCAGCAGGGCGGTGGGCCCGATCAGCACCTGTCCGCCGATGTGCCGCGTGAGATGCACGCCGAGGAACGGGAGCCCCGGATCGGGCACCGGGTATATCAGCGAGCGCACGAGGCGCGCTCCTCGCGGGTGCAGTCGCAGATACGCGCCGCGAAACGGCACGATGCGCGGGTCACGGCTCGCGCCGGCCGCGACCGCGAGCCGGTCCGACCAGGCTCCGGCGCAGAACAGGGCGTGTCGGGCCTCGGTCGCGCCCTGGGAGTGGAGCAGTCGCAGGCTGCGCGCGCCGGCCTGCAGACGGCGAACCTCACAGCCGGTTGCGATGCTGGCGCCGCGCTCCAGGCCGTCGCGGGCGAAGGCCTGGGCGACGGCACGAAAGTCCACGATGCCGGTGCGCGGCGAATGCAGGCCCGCAAGCCCGCGGGCATGAGGCTCGAGCTGCTCGATGCCGGCCGGGTCGAGCCGGCGCAGTCCCGGCACCCCGTTCGCTGCTCCCCGTCGCAGCAGCTCCTGGAGCGGGGCGAGCTCTGAGCGGCGGGTGGCGAGGATCAGCTTGCCGCACACCTCGTGGGGGATGTCGCGTTGCTCGCAGTACTCGTAGAGCTCGCGTGCTCCCTGCACGCACAGGTTCGCCTTCAGCGAGCCGGGCGGGTAGTACAGACCGGAGTGGATGACGCCCGAGTTGTGGCCGGTCTGGTGGACACCGAGCTCCCGCTCGCGCTCGAGCACGCACACCGACAGGCGCGGGTGGCGGCCGCTCAGCTCGCGCGCCGCAGCCAGGCCGAGGATGCCGCCGCCGACGATCGCGAGATCGCACCTGGAGGGCGCCGGTGCGAAGGGCTGGGCATCCGCCGACAGGTGGGCAGTCGACACATCGGCCACTGTATTTCCCCGCCGGACCATCGCGGCAGCCCGGCGTGGACCCGTGGCCCAGAGGGTCCCTACCCGACCGCTCCGGGCCCGCCGCGGGCGGTCGCGGCGGCGGCGTCGAGCAGGCCCGCGCCGTAGACGCTCGCGTCTTCGGGTCCTCCGAGCTGCCTCGCCGTGGCCTTCAGCCGCGCCGTGATCCGGCTCGGGCTGGGCGAGCGTCCCAGCACGCCGCCGGCGATGATCAGGGCGGCCGTGGCGGCCACGTGGGGTGCGGCCATCGACGTCCCTTCATACCCCGAGGGAAGCCCGAACTGGCGGGCCGAGAGGCCGTCGTAGGTGATCTGGTAGATGTCCCGTCCGCCTGGTTCTTCCGGACGGCAGTTGGGGTCGCCCCGCAGCGCTGCGTCGGGGCCGCCGCCGGGGGCGACGAGCGTAAGCCCGGGTCCGTAGTTGGAGTAGTCCGCGAGGCAGCCGTGTTCGGTGCTCGCGCCGACGGCGATCACGTGCGGCGCCCGCGCGGGATAGGAGATCGACGCGTGGCCCTCGTTGCCTGCAGCCGCCACCACCACGACCCCGTGGCGGTGGGCGTAGCGCAACGCGTCGATCAGCACGGGGATGTCGGCGGCGGTGATGTCGCTCGAGAACTCGAGGCTCATGTTGATCACCCTCGCGCCGTGCCTGACCGCGAACATCACGCCTTTGGCGATCGTGGCTGCATAGCCTTCGCCTTCGTTGTTCAGCACCCGCACCGGCATCAGCTTCACGCCCCACGCCAGCCCGGTGAGCCCGAAGTGGTTGTCGGTCGCCTCGGCGATCGTGCCGGCGACGAACGTCCCGTGTCCGTTGTGGTCGTTGGGATAGGGAGTGCCGCTGACGAAGTCGTATCCCGCAACGAAGGTGTGCCAGTCGAAGTCCGGCGAGCGCTCGTAGCGGCCCCGGTCGGCATATGCGACGCCGGTGTCGAGCACCGCCACGATCACCCCGCGGCCACCGGGAGCGCCCTCCGAGGCCACGTTGGACCAGGCTTCAGGCGCGCCCACCCCGAACTGGCCGTCGAAGTTCCACTGGAGCTTCTCCCAGTCGCCCGGCCCGCCGAGGCCGGGATCGTTGGGCAGCGAAGCACCCGAGGTGCGGGCCTCGTAGTCGGGCGTCGCCCACACCACGTCGTGCTGCCTGCGCAGGGTCCGTAGGGCGTGGGCGACGGTGACCCCGCGAGCCAGCCGCAGCAGGCGGGTGTGTTCGGCAACCACCGCCGTCGCCCCCCCGCCTGCGCTACGCGCGGTCGCCTCCCAGGCGCGGGGGCTCGTGCCGTCTGCGTACCTGACGACCACTTCGCCCGGCGAGTAGGGGGCGCCTGGGGGGGCGCCTGGGGTGGCTGCACCCGCCGGGGCGGCGCCGGCGAGCAGGGCTGTCACCGTCGCGCTCGCGGCCGCGAGCGCGACGAGGTGTCGGGCCGTCGTTCGCCGCGAGCGTCCTCCGCGGCGAACGACGCTCTTTCGAGTTGGATTCAACATGTCCCTATGAGCAATGATCCCTGCCGTGACCCCACCAGGCGGCACTCCGACGAGCAGGCACTCTGGCAGAGCGCTCATGCGCGAGCTCCTCAGCGGGCATCGGCGGCGCTCGCCGAGAGCTCGAGGCGAGAGCTTGGCGGGCCAGCCGTGAGCGAGCACCTGGCCCCGGCCGAGGAGGATGGCTACTTCATGCGGCTGGCGCTGCGCGAGGCCGAACGGGCGATCGCGCACGAGGATGTGCCGATCGGCGCCGTGCTCGTCCACGACGGCGAGGTGATCGTGGCCGCGCACAACGAGCGCGAGCTGCGGGCTGATCCCACCGCCCACGCGGAGATCCTCGCGCTACGGGAGGCCTCCCGGGAGCTCGGCTCCTGGCGGCTGCTCGACTGCGCTCTGTACGTGACGCTCGAGCCTTGCGCGATGTGCGCGGGGGCGATCGTTCTCGCACGGATACCCCGCGTCCTGTTCGGAGCGACCGACCCCAAGGCCGGTGCCGCGGGGAGCGTGCTCGACGTGCTCTCAGAGCCGCGTCTGAACCACCGCCCCGAAGTCCTCTCCGGTCTGCTCGCGCCCGAGTGCGGCCAGCTGCTGAGCGCCTTCTTCGCGTCGCGACGGTAGTCCCGGAGCCGGCTCGGGACGCGCCGATCATCTAGCCTAGATCCGCTCTCCTGGAAGGGTGGCAGAGTGGTTGAATGCGGCGGTCTCGAAAACCGTTTCGGGGGGTTTTCCTCCGACGAGGGTTCGAATCCCTCCCCTTCCGCTCGGCCGCGTCATATATCTGGCGTAGACGGTAGTCTGCCGCCTGCCCGTCCTCGGGCCACCTCGATCTGGTCGGCTTCGCACAAGGGAGACAGCCTTGACTCATCAACCAACGAGCCGGCTCCGGTCGGGCGCACCCGAAGGCGGGGCGGCTGAGCAGACCTCGGCGCCCGATCATGCGTTCTGGCGCGAGGCGCTGGCTCCCTACGCGAGGCCGCGTCCGCTGCGCAGCCTGGGCGACGTGTTGACCTCCGCGGTTCCCTACCTGGCGTTCTCGGTGGGGATCTACTTCGCGATCGGAGTCTCGCCGCTGCTGGCGCTCGCGCTCGCCGTCCCGGCCGCGGGCTTTCTGCTGCGCACGTACATCGTCTTCCACGACTGCGCTCACGGGTCGTTCCTGCCCTCGCGACGTGCGAACGCGTGGCTCGGGACGGCGTGCGGGTTGCTCGTCGTCACGCCGTTCGTGCGCTGGCGCCACGACCACGCGGTGCATCATGCGACCGCCGGCGATCTCGACAGGCGGGGCGTGGGTGACCTGCCCACCCTCACCGTCTCCGAGTACGTGTCGCGCTCCTGGCGGGGCCGGCTCGGCTACCGGCTGTTTCGCAGCCCGGCGGTGATGTTCGGGGTCGGTCCGGTGTTCGCGATGGTGGTGGGCCCACGCCTGGTGGCGAGCGACGCGCGCCCCCGCATGAGGCGCAGCGTGATCGGCACCGACATCGCGCTCGCCGTGATCGTGGCGGCGCTCTGCTGGCTGATCGGCTGGCGCGACTTCCTCCTCGTGTGGGCCCCGGCCGCGTTGCTGGCGGGGGCGGTGGGGATCTGGCTGTTCTACGTGCAACACCAGTTCGAGGACACCTACTGGCAGCGCTCGGAGGGGTGGAGCTACGCAGACGCCGCCCTGCGGGGCAGCTCCTACCTGAAGCTGCCCCGGCTGCTCCAGTTCTTCACCGGCAACATCGGGCTGCATCACGTGCACCACCTCAGCGCCCGTATCCCCAACTACAACCTGCAGCGCGCCCACGACGAGAATCCGATCTTCCACGAGGTGCCCACGCTGTCTCTGTGGGACGGCCTGCGGGCGGTGCGTCTGAAGCTGTGGGATGAGAGCAGCGGCAGGCTGGTCACCTTCGCGCAGGCTCGCAGCTGCCGCGGTCAGCGCTTGGATGCCCGCACGGCGGTGCCGTAGGCGCAGATCTCAGTCCAGGTGGTGCCCAGCTCGGAGGTGTCGAAGCGGAACGCGATGATCGCGTTGGCACCCTTCGCCTCGGCCTCCTCGACCAGCCTTTCCTGTGCGTGCACGCGACCTTCGGCGAGCATCTTGGTCATGCCCTTGAGCTCTCCGCCGACCAGCGACTTCAGCGAGGCCCCCATCTGAGAGCCGAGGTTGCGGGCGCGGACCGTGAGGCCGAACACCTCACCGAGCACCTCTTCGATCTCGTATCCCGGCAGGTCGTTCATGGTGGTGGTGATCATCGCCGCCTCCTCGATCGTGATCGATATGGCCTGCCCGCCGACGAGCGAGGGCCCGATTTGCGTGGCGCACACTAGCCTCTGGCGCACCGCCACGATGAGCCCGAACCCGAACAGCGAGAGATTCGCCGCCGCGCCCGGCACGGGAGTACCCGTCGAGCCCGGCCTGGCGGGCAAGAGCCGGGCGCGGGAGATCTTCCGCGGTCTGCCGCGCCACTACGACCTGCTCTCCTCGGTGCTCAGCTTCGGGCAGGACCCACGCTGGCGCCGGGCGGTCGTCGAGGCCGTCGCGCCGAGATCGGGACAGCGCGTGCTCGACGTCGCGACCGGAACAGGCATGGTCGCTGCCGAGCTGCTCTCGCGCAGCGGCTGCACGGTCGTCGGCATAGACCAGAGCCCCGAGATGCTGGCGGGCGCCCGCGCCCGCTTCGCCACTGGCCCCGGCGGAGATCGGGTCGAGCTGATCGAGGGGGAAGCCGAGCGGCTGCCGTTTGCAGACGGGAGCTTCGATGCGCTCACCGTCACCTATCTGCTGCGCTACGTCGAGGACCCGGCGGCGACGATGCGCGAGCTCGCGCGGGTGGTCCGGCCCGGGGGACGGGTGGCCTCACTCGAGTTCGGCGTGCCCCCGCATGCGCCCGCGCGGCTTGCGTGGCGGCTGTACACGAGGGTCGGCCTGCCCGTGCTGGGCAGCCTCGTCTCGCGCGACTGGCGCGAGGTGGGGAGCTTTCTGGGCCCGAGCATCGACGGCTTCTACGAGCGCCACCCGCTCTCGCAGCTCGCCGACTACTGGCGCAGGGCCGGGCTCGAGGACGTCACGACCCGGCGCATGAGCCTCGGCGGCGGCGTCGTGATGTCGGCCACCAGGTCGGCCGTCCCCGCCGGCGCCGGAGGCGCCTCCGATGCGAGCGGCGCCTGAGCGTCCCGCCTTCTACGCGCTCGGGCGCGGCCTCCCGGGGGACCTGCTCGCGCTGCTTCACCCTCCCTACACGGCCTGGCACCTGAGCTTCTTCGCGATCGGAGCCTCGATCGCGCCGCATCTGTACGTCGACCGGCTGCTCTGGGGCCTGGCTGCGTTCGGGCTCGCGGTGGGGGTGGCGGCACACGCGCTGGATGAGCTTCACGACCGGCCGCTGCGCACCCGCCTGTCCGACCGGGCCCTGACCGCGCTCGCCGGCGGGAGCCTGCTCGGCGCCGTCGCGATCGGCGTCGCGGGAGTGCTCAGCGTCACCGTCGCGCTCACCCCGTTCGTGCTCGCGGGGGCGCTGTTCCTGCCGGCGTACAACCTGGAGCTGTTCGGCGGGCGGATGCACAACGACCTGTGGTTCGCGATCGGCTGGGGTGCCTTTCCGGCGCTGGTGGGCTACTTCGTGGAGGCCGAGCGGATCACGGTGGCGGCGCTGTTGATCGCCGGCGGATGCCTGGCCTCGAGCGTCGCTCAGCGCCGGTTGAGCTCTCCCGCGCGGGAGCTTCGCCGTCGCACCAGCTCGGTGCAGGGCCTACGAACCCGCGCGGACGGAAGCACCGAGCCGCTGACGGTGGCGGGCCTGCTCGCGCCGCTGGACGGGGCGCTCGCGGCGCTGTCGCTGGCGACGGTCCTCACCGCCGGGGCGCTGATTCTCGCGCGCGTCGCCTGATCGGTCCTGGGCGATCCCGGGCCCGAGCACCCCGGGGCTCGCGCGCGTTCGACGGCCTTGGCCGGTTCTTCACGTTTGGCTTGCCCGTTGCGGTAGGCTCGCCGCATGGGTGAGCGCAGCGAGTACGCCCCCGGCACCTTCTGCTGGGTGGACCTCTCGACCACCGATCAGTCCGCCGCCAAGAGCTTCTACTCGGCGCTGTTCGGCTGGACCGCGCAGGACAACCCGGTCGGCGACGGCGTCGCCTACTCGATGATGACCGTCGAAGGTAAGCCGGTGGCGGCGATCGCGCCCCAGCCGCAGTCCCAACGCGACGCGGGCGTGCCCGCGCTGTGGAACTCGTATGTCTCGGTGGCGGACGCCGACGCCACCGCCGCGCGGGCCCAGGAGCTCGGCGCGAACGTCCACGTGGGCCCGTTCGACGTGATGCAGGTGGGGCGAATGGCCGTCATCCAGGACCCCCAGGGTGCGTTCTTCATGCTCTGGCAGCCCCGTGAGCACTTCGGCGCGGCGCTCGTCAACGCACCCGGCGCGCTCGTCTGGAACGAGCTCGGCTCTCCCGACCTGGACGCATCGAGCGCCTTCTACAGCGAGCTGTTCGGCTGGACGATCGCCCCGTTCGAGGGCAGCCCCGAACCGTACCTGTCGATCACCAACGGCCAGGCCAACAACGGCGGCATCCGTCCCGCGACGCCGCCCGGCAGGCCGGCGTTCTGGCTGGCGTACTTCGGTGTCGAGGACCTCGACGCCGCGCTCGCCAGCCTGCAGCAGCTCGGCGGCACCCTGCACGCCGGGCCGATCGACATCCAGATCGCGAAGATCGCGATCGTCGCGGACCCCCAGGGTGCGGTCTTCGCCCTGTACGCGGGCCAGCTCGAGCCCTGAGAGCCCCCGCAGGACCTACTCGGGCGCGGCCGGCGACCGGTCGGCGACGTCTGCGGCGGTCGTGGTCGTCATCACGACGGCGCTGTTGCCGCGCAGCACACGGCGCACCAGAGCGGGCGCGAGCACTCGCAATGCCGCGGTGATGGCATACGGACGCGGCACGTATCGCTCCGGGCGCCGTCCGAGGCCGGCCTGCACGATCGCCTCGGCGCCCCGCTCGGGCGTCGACACCGCCCAACGGGTCCATGGCTGGGCCGTCAGCTCTGATTGGGGAAAGCCCTCGGTCGAGATGAACCCGGGCAGCACCAGGCCCACGTGCACGCCGCCCGCGTGCTCCTCGGCGAAGAGCGCGTCCGACCAGGAGGCCAGCGCCGCCTTCGAGGCGCTGTAGGCGCCGGTCCCCGGCCGGGTCACCCGTGCTGCGGTGCTGGCGACGTTGACGATCGCGCTCGGGGCCGACTTGCGCAGCAAGGGCAGCAGGGCCTCGGTGAGGCGTACCTGGGCATCGAAGTTGATCTCCATCGTGCGCTTCACGTTCGCGTAGCCGCCGTCGGCGAACCGCTTGCGCCAGGCGGCCCCTGCGTTGTTGACGAGCAGATCCAGACGCTCGTGATGCTCTTGGCAGTGGTCGAGGATCCTCTGCGGGGCGGCCTCGTCGACGAGATCGACGGCCACCCAGCTCGCCTGGCCCGCGCCGAACGAGTCGGCGAGCGCGCGCAGACGCTCCTCACGCCGGGCGACCAGCACCAACGACGCTCCGGGCTCGCGTGCGAGCCGCCGGGCGGTGGCTTCGCCGATGCCGCTGGAGGCGCCCGTCACGACCGCTGTGAAGGGCCGGCCGGAGTGCGCTGCGTGGCCGTTCATGGATGGTGTTCCGGGCTCGCTCATGGGTTCCTCGCTTGCTTTGGGTGGCGTCCGATCTCGGCGTGGCCTGCAGCGGAGACTATTCTTCTCGCACGTACGCGCCTGCGCACGGACGGACCTCACGGGCGCCGGCGGGCGGTTGCGCGTCGGGCGCGAACAGGCCCAGCACGCTGCCGCCGAAACCGCCGCCGAGCAGCCGGGCGCCGGCGGCCCCCGCGTCCAGCATCTGTGCCACAGTCTCCTCGACTCTAGGTGTGGACACCTCCAGGTCATCGCGCAGGCTCACGTGCGAGGCGTTCAGCAGCTCGCCGAGCACCTGCAGCTCGCCCGCCTGCAGCGCCTGGAAGGCGCGCTCGACCCGGGCGTTGTCGCTCAGCACGTGCCGCGCCCGTTCGCGCAGCGGCGCGGGCAGCTGCTCCGCCTGCTCGGCATTCGCGTCGCGCAGCGAGGTGACCCCGAGCAGCTCACACGCCTGTGCGCACTCCTCGCGACGCTGGTTGTAGCCGGAGCTCGCGTTGTTGCGTTGCTCGCCGGAGTCGAGCGTGACGAGCGACCAGCCGTTCAACAGCAGCGGCGTGGGCTGAACGTCGAGGGTACGGAAGTCGATCCGCATCGCCATGTCGCGCTCGCCACAGACGGAGGCCAGCTGGTCGAGCAGCCCCGTCCGGGCGCCAGCCCACTCGTTCTCCACGCGCGAGCACAGCTGGGCCAGAGCGATGCGGTCGATCGAGTGCTGGGCTCCGGTCAGCGCCAGCAGCGCCAGGCACAGCGACACCTCGAGCGCAGCCGAGGAGGACAGTCCGGCGCTGCGAGGAAGGTCGCCCGCGATCTCCAGGCGGGCGTCCGGCGTCGGGTGCCCCGCGCCTGCCAGCTCAGCCACGGCCCCGCGCACGAACGCGCGCCATCCCCGCGTGGGGGGTGGATCGTCGGGCGCGAACTCGTCGCTCTCGTCGAGGTCGAGCGCCTGTGCCAGCACGCGTCGACGACCGTCTGTCGCCGGCGGAAGCGTCTGCGCGCGGACCGTCACCCCCTCGGCGATCGAGAACGCGAGGGCGAGCCCTTCGTTGTAATCGGTGTGCTCCCCGAGCAGGTTCACCCGCCCGGGCGCGAAGGCCCGTACCCGGCGGCCGGGCGTGGCCGGGCCGGCACCCTCAGGCGGCATCGACGATCGCCCGGCGCAGCCGTCGCGCGGACTCCTCGGGCAGGGTGTCGGAGATGAAGGTCCCCGCTCCCTGCTCTGAGCCCGCCAGGTACTTCAGCTTGTCCGCCGTGCGCAGTGGCGGGTAGAACTCGACGTGCAGATGCCCCGCGGCGAGCCCGTCGGTGGGTGCCTGGTGCGTCGCCATCACGTATGGGAAGGGTCTTCCGAACAGGGCGTCGTATCCGCGCGCCAGCGCCTGCAGCCCGCGCGCCAGCCCGTGCAGCTCCCCGGTCTCGCACTCCAGCAGGCTGGGCCGGTGCTCGCGCGTCACCACGTGCGCTTCATAGGCCCAGCGGGCGGCGTAGGGGACATACACGACGACCGCGTCGTTCTCGTAGAGCACCCGCCGGCCATCGGCGAGCTCGCGACGCAGCAGCTCGCACTGGCCGCATCCGCCGAGTCGCCGGTCGGCAGCGATCTCCGCCGCTGGCACGGGGGGCAGGAACGGGTAGGCATAGATCTGGCCGTGGGGATGGTGAAGCGTGACGCCGACCTCGACGCCCCGGTTCTCGAACACGTACACATAGCTGACGTCGGCGCGGTTTCCCAGCTCTAGGTAGCGGTGGCGCCACACCCACATCAGCGCCTGCGCCCGCTCGGGCGACAGCCCGCCGAAGGAGCCGTCGTGGCGATCGCTGTAGACGACGACCTCGGCCGCTCCGTTGGGGGCGCGAAAGGCGGGGAAGCGGTTCTCGAACACGGCGATCTGAAAGCTCGCGAAGGGGATCTCCGTCGGCGGGCCCTCCGGCGCTGTGGGACACAGCGGGCAGTGATCGGCCGGCGGCAGGAACGTGCGCTCCTGGCGGTGGATCGCGTAAACGACCAGCTCACCGCGGAGCTCGTCGAAGCGCAGCTCGCTGTCCCCTGCGGGCTCCTCGCCGGCAGGAGCGTCGCTCCTCCGCGCCGTGTCGGCAGCGGTGGGCGCAGCCGCGTCCCCGACCGATCGCGCCGCCTCGCCGGTGGGCGCGCGGGCGGGCTGCGGTGGTGCGTGCGTGTAGAGGATCAGCGCGCGGCCGTCGTCTTTGCGGTGGCGCTCGACATAGAGCTCTCCGTAGCGCTCTCGCCCGCCGCTCGCTCGATGGGCCTCCTCGTCCTGCGGGTGCTTGGAGGACTCGCCTGGGGGCTTCGGCGACATTCGGAAGGTATACCGGCTGTTCGCCGCCACACGAATTATCGGGAGATCCGGTGTCGACTCTTGACTGAAACCGTCATTAGCGGGAAGGTAGATGGTGCGCGTCACTCGTCGGACGCCACCGGTGAGCCGCGCAACCGGTAAGCGAGCACGAGGAGGAAGAGATGTCCGAGGCCGATCAAGCCTACGAGGCGGTGGAGCGTCTCGATTTTCTCGATCGAACCGAGGTCGATCGCCCCGGCTTCGACAGGCGATCGTTCCTGCGTCGGACGGCGCTCACGGGGGTCGCTGCCGGCTCGGTCAGCTCGATCCTCGCCGCCTGCGGCTCGAGTGCCTCGAGCGGAGGGGCCTCCTCCGAAGTGTTCGGTTCGCACCCGAGCTACAAATTCACGTTCGTCAATCACGTGACGACGAACCCGTTCTTCGTACCGACCCAGTACGGCGCAGCGGACGCCTGCAAGCTGCTCGGCTGCTCGTATCAGTGGACCGGATCGGAAAGCAGCAACGTCAATCAGATGGTCAACGCGATGAACAGCGCCGTCACCGGCGGCGCCGAAGGGATTGCAGTGGCCCTGATCGATCTGCATGCCTTCAACGCCCCGACCGAAGAAGCGCTGAAGAAGGGCATCCCGGTCGTCGCCTACAACGCGGATGCCCCTGGCAACGCGCGTCTGTCCTACATCGGCCAGGACCTGAAACTGGCAGGGGAAAAGATGGGCGAACGGATCGTCGCCGCCGTGGGGTCCGGCGACGTGGCGCTGTTCATCGCCACGCCGGGCTCGGCGAACCTGCAGCCGCGCATCGAAGGTGCGCAGGCGGCGATCAAGGCGTCGGGCAAGCCGATCACGGTGCACACCGTCGCGACGGGTGCCGCGGTGCCGGGCGAGCTCTCGACGATCGACGCCTACTGGGTCGGTCACAAAAACACCAAGGGGATGTACGCGGTCGACGGGGGCTCGACGGAAAGCCTCGCGAAAGTGATGCAGAAGTACGGGCTGGCCGCCAAAGGGATCAAGGCCGGCGGCTTCGACCTCACCGAAAACACCCAGAAACTGCTGCACGAAGGGAACATCGAATTCACGATCGACCAGCAGCCCTACCTGCAGGGTTTCCTGCCCGTGCTGCAGCTGTTCATGTGGCACGTCTCGGGAACGCTCACGGGACCCGCGGAAACCGATACGGGCCTGAAGTTCCTCAGCAAAGAAACCGTCGTTCCCTACGTCAACTCCAAGACGCGCTACGAGGGAACGTCCTCTGAAGCGAAGGTCGTGCCGATCCCGGCCGGCACGCCGGCCTGAGCGTGGCCAACGTGACTGGCGGACCGCCGGCGGCCTCCTCGGAGAAGCCGCCGGCAACGCCGGCCAAAGAGCCGGCGGAGGGGCGCCGGGCCTTTCCCCCCGGCCGGCGGGAGCTGCTCGAGCGCCTGCTCGGGCTGCGCGAGGGCAGCATCATCATCGTCACGCTCGTCACCGCGCTCTACTTCTCCCTGAACACGAGCAGCTTCTTCACGAGCGCCAACTTCAAGACGCTGCTGCCGTACTTCGCTCCCTTCGCGATCCTGGCGGCGGGCGAGGTGTTCGTGATGATCCTGGGGGAGATCGACCTGTCGATCGGGGCGATGTACCTGTTCGCGCCGTTCGTCTACTACAAGCTGGCGACGGCGGGCATCCCGCTCGTGCCGAGCGTCATTCTCGCGCTGCTGGTGTGCATGGCGGTGGGCCTCGCCAACGGCTTCTTCGTGGCGGTCGTGGGCATCAACTCGTTCGTCGCGACGCTGGCGATGCTGTTCACGTTCGAGGGGCTCGCCCTGATCATCTCCCACGGGACACCTGTGCCCACGCCCGGCGCCGAAATCACGAACGGCGGTCACATCAGCACGTTCGCCAAAGTCTTCGGCGGTGGCGTCTACTCCGAGCTGATCTGGGCGCTGGCGATCGTGGCCATCCTGCAAGTGGTGCTGACGTTCACCCGCTGGGGTCTCTACACGGTCGCGATCGGCTCCAACAAGCTGGGCGCCTCCGAGGCCGGTGTGAGGGTGCGGCTCGTGATGATCCGCAACTTCGTGCTCTGCAGCCTGACCGCCGGGCTGGTCGGGATCTTCGAGGCGGTGCGCGCCGCCTCGGTCCAGCCCGACCCCGCCGGCGCCAACGAAATCCTGTTCCTCGCCGTCGCCGCGGGGGTCATCGGCGGGACGCTGCTGACCGGTGGGTCGGGAACGGTCGTCGGCGCGCTGATCGGTGCGCTGTTTCTGGGGATCCTCAAGGACGGCCTGATCCTGCAGGGCGTAAACGCAAACTACCTGCTCTTCTACACGGGCCTCGCGATCATCGTGGCGATGACCGTGAACGTCAACGTGCAGCGCGCGCGCCGGGGTCGAGGCAGTGGCTGAGCAGCCGATCGGCCAGCCGATCGTCGCGCCCGCCGTTGCGCCGGATGACGTGCTGCGGGTCGAGCACATCAGCAAGCGGTTCGGTCCGATCACGGCGCTGCGGGACGTCAACCTGCATCTGCGCAAGGGCGAGGTGCTGGGCCTCCTCGGCGACAACGGAGCCGGGAAGTCGACCCTGATCAAGATCATCTGCGGCTTTCAGAAACAGGACGCCGGGCGCATGTTCCTGCACGGACAGCCCTATTCACCGAAAAGCGTCGACGACGCACGTGCGAAAGGAATCGAGACCGTCTACCAGGACCTCGCGCTGATCGACGAACTCTCCGTCTACCACAACCTGTTCCTGCGACGTGAGCGCATCCACCGGCCGCTGCCGCTGCTCGCCAACCGGGAGATGAAGCGCGATGCGAGGCGGGCGCTCGACGAGATCGGGATCAACATCCCCCGGATCGATGTCGCGGTCGCGCGCCTCTCCGGCGGTCAGCGCCAGGCGATCGCGGTCGCCCGCACGGTCAGCTCCGACGCGGACATCCTGCTGCTCGACGAGCCGTTGGCGGCGATGGGGGCGAAGGAGGGCTCGATGATCCTCGACCTCGTTGCCCGTCTGAAGGAGGAGGGGCGGGTCTCGATCATCATGATCCTCCACAACTACGTACACGTGCTGGAGGCATGTGACCGGGTGAGCATGATCGAGGACGGCGCGATCGCGCTCGACAAGCCGACCGCCGAGACCTCGGTGGAGGAGCTCACCGAGATCGTTGTCAACGAGTACCGCCGCGCGCGGCTCGCGGCTCACAACGAACCACCGGCGAGCGCCGCTGGCTGACGCGAGCCGGGCAGTGCGGTGCGCTCGCGCCGTCCGCCGGTTGGCGGCGGCCTTCTTGCACCGGGGTCAGGATGTGGCGCTAACATCGGCCGACGGGTCTTCTCGTGGCTGAGCGTGTCGAGCACAGGATCAGCAGGTCGTCGAGCGGCAGGCGCACAGCCAGCCCGTGGATCGTCGTCGGCGCCGTCGCGGGCCTCTTGCTGGTGCTGCTCGCCGGGGGCATGTATCTGTACGACCATGCCCATCGCGACACGATCGCCAAGGGCGTGAGGATCGCCGGTGTGGATGTCGGCGGGCTCAGCCAACGGGCTGCCTTGAGCAAGGTCCAGCACGAGGTGATCGATCCGCTGAACTCGCCCGTGAAGGTACGCTCGAGCGCGGGCACGTGGACGCTCGATCCCCGCCAGGCGAGGCTCACCGTGGACGCCCAGAACATGGTGGCGCAGGCGCTGCGGGCGAGCAGGGAAGGATCGATCTTCACGCGCACCTTCAGGGGCCTGTTCGGCGGGAGCGTCCACCGTGACGTTCCGATCGCGGTGAGCTACTCCCACGAAGCCGTGCGCACGCTGACGGCGAAGGTGCGTGCCGCCGTGAACAGGGAACCCCAGAATGCGAGCGTCGCGGTGAGCGGGAGCGGGCTGACGCGAGTGCCCGGCAGAGTCGGGGTGATGGTCGACAGCTCGAAGCTGGGCGGGAGGGTCGAGTACGCGCTGACCGGAGCGAGCGTCAGCCGCACCGTCGGGGTGCCGACCAGGACGGTCCAGCCGAAGGTCACGACCGCTCAGCTGGCGAGCGAGTACCCCGCATACATCGTGGTCGACCGGGGAGCGTTCCAGCTGCGCTTCTACGAACACCTGAAACTCGCCAAAACGTATGAAATCGCCGTGGGAATGCAGGGCCTGGAAACGCCTCCAGGCCTCTACCACATCCAGTGGAAGGAGGTCGATCCTCCCTGGATCGTCCCCAACAAAGCGTGGGCGGGCGCGCTTGCGGGCAAGACCATCCCGCCGGGTCCCGAAGACCCGCTGAAGGCCCGCTTCATGTCCTTCGACGGAGGGGCCGGCATCCACGGCATCGACCCCAGCGAGTACAGCTCGATCGGACAGAACGCCTCGCACGGTTGCGTGCGCATGAGGATCCCCGACGTGATCGCGCTTTACAGCCGCACACCCGTGGGCACCCCCGTCTACATCGTCTGACCGCGCGCCAATCGCGCGCGGTCAGCTCAGCCGTGCGGGCGGCGAGCTTCGCCGAGATGCTCTTTGTTCTGCTGGCGTTCGCCACGAACCTGGATGAAGATGAAGATCAGGATCAGGTTGACGATCACGCCGATCCCGATGAAGGTCGCGATCAGCCCGACATCGACTACGACGGAGTGACTGGTGGCCAGCAGCGAGAGCATCGCCGCCAGCCTACCAGCGCCCGCCGCGCGCGTGTCGTAGCCTAGTGGCCGCCGCCGTCACGCCACACGTGGAGAGGTGCCGGAGCGGTTGAACGGGCGCGACTGGAAATCGCGTAACGGGGGTTGACCTCGTTCGAGGGTTCGAATCCCTCCCTCTCCGTCCCCTCCATACCAGCACCCACCTTTCGTAGGTGTCCGGCATGTCCCGAGACAGCAGTCCACGATGTGCTGCGACACACCCCCTTCTGTCCTCTTCGGATGACCCCATCGTCAGGCACGCTCGCGGTCAGCGTCTTGGCGAGCGTGGAGCCGCACCGGCATCGTGATTGGCGGCGTCCCGGGCGTCAGTGACATCGGCGGTCGAGCTCGTCGTCGCGAGGTTGGCCCGCAGGGCTTCGCGGCCTCGGTGTAGGCGGGACTTCATGGCGGCGCGGCTGAGACCGAGCGTGTGGGCAGTGGCGGACCCGGAGAGTCCCTGGATGTCCCGCAGCACGAGCACGGCGCGTTGTTCGGATGGGAGGGCGGCGATGGCGTCGACGATGCGCTCGACTTCGAGGCGGGCGAGCGCGGCATCCTCGGCGGAGCGTCCATGCGCTACGTCGGGGATGGGTCTGCGCAAGCCAACGCGGGTGCGGCGTATGCACTCGTTGCGGACGATCTGGAACATCCATGAGGCGAGCGCGGCGGCGACGCGGAGCGTGCCGATCTTGCGGTACAGGATGATGAGGGCCTCCTGGGCCGCGTCCTCGGCGTCCTCGGGGGTCGCGCAGAGGGTGCGAGCGAAGCGCTTGACGTGTGCATGCGAACCAGAGAGAAGGGTGGCGATCGCGCGCGGATCGCCACCTTGGGCGGCTCGGACGACCTGCTCGCTGGGCCAGGGCGCGATCACTGGCTCGACGCCCTCGGGCAGGGCATTCTGTCTGAGACTTGGGCGGTCGCTCCGCCGTGGAAGCTCAACTGGACTTCGATAGGCCAGCCACCTCGGGGGCAGGTGCGGGGCAGAGTGACGTAGGAAACAGTCTTGCCGTGCCTGCGATAGGCGGCGCCGACGCCCACGACGCCGTGCAGGAAGGAGCCGTCGGGGGCGCCCGGAAGCGTTTCGATGAGCGGCACTTCGACGATGCCCTCGACGCCGAAGGGGCGGGCCGCAGCAACGATGTGGCCGCTGGCGATGATTTCGAGCGAGACCGGGGTTGCGCCTGCAACGAACCCGTCGATGGCGCCACCGGGTGCGAAGAAGGGCTGGATGGCGACGGTCTCCGGGACGCGTTCGGAGGCGAAGCTCACTGCGCCGACTGCAGAGGTCGCCGGTCCGGCGAAGGACTTCTTCGGGCAAGCCTGCAGACCGCGCTGTTCGATCGCTTCCGGCGAGCAGGTGGCGAAGCCCTGGGGATGAAGCTTGGTCCCCGCGGGAGCGAAGACCCTGATCTCGGTGAGGGGCGGCGGTGAGCCGGCGTATTCGGTACCCGAGAGCGCGGCTTCGCCCTCGATGATGGCGCCGGCGCCGAGGATGTCGCCGGTGTGGGGGAAGCCGGGTATGGGAAGGATCTTCGTCTCGAGGGCGAGCGTGGGGGCTGCGGAGGCAGGGGCTACGAGGGCAAAGGCAGCCACCGCGAGCAGGGCGAGGGACGCCGGTGCCACAAAGCAGAGAGAGCGTATCGGTCGGATACAGATGTTCAAAGCGGGCCTCTTTTCTGATCAGTTGAACTTCGACCGATGAATAAGAGGCGCCAGCAGGCGAAAAGGATTCGCGACGGCAGCGACGCGACGCACCGCTGACCGTGGCTTCACCGAGCGACAAGCTCGAACGCGGCTCTCGCCGTGCGCAACAAGCAGCCGTTGAGCTCGTCGGCCTCGGCGACCAACGCCAAACGGTTGGTCAAGCTCAACACGCGCGCCGTCTCATTCGCCACAGGCCACCGCGCGCGAGAGCAGTAGCTCGCGCTCGCGCTCGTTGTCGCACAGGTCGGCTGCGCGCTCGAACTCCTCGCGGGCCTCAGCCAGACGCCCCAGGCGTACGAGGACGTCGCCACGCACGCTGGGCAGCAGATGGTAACCACCCAACGCGGGCTCACCGGCGAGCGAGTCGACGAGCTCGAGCCCGGCCTCGGGACCGAAGGCCATCGTCACAGCCACAGCCCGGTTGAGCTCCACGACCGGGGAGCCGGTGAGCGCCGCCAGGCCGTCGTACAGTGCGACGATCCTCGGCCAGTCGGTCTCCTCGACGCTCCGGGCCCGCGCGTGGCAGGCGGCGATCGCGGCCTGCAGCGTGTACGGGCCGAGCGCGCCGCAGAGCTCCTCGGCACGCCTCAGCTCGGCCAGACCGCGCTGCACGAGCAGATGGTCCCAGCGCGCACGATCCTGATCGGCGAGGAGCACAGGCTCTCCGTGCGGCGTGACACGCGCGCGCAACCGCGAGGCCTGCAGCTCCATCAGGGCCAGCAGGCCGTGGACCTCGGGCTCGCGGGTCATCAGTGCCGCCAGGATCCTTCCGAGGCGCAGCGCGTCCTCGCACAGCGCCGGGCGGATCCAGTGCTCGCCGGCCGTCGCCGCGTAGCCCTCATTGAACACCAGGTAGATCACCTCGAGCACCGCCGACAGACGCTCAGCCAGCTCGTCGCGACCGGGAACCTCAAATGGCACGCGCGCCTCGGCGAGCGTGCGCTTGGCGCGAACGATGCGCTGCGCGACGGTGCCCTCGGAGACGAGAAACGCGCGCGCGATCTCTGGCGTCGTCAGGCCGCCGAGCAGACGCAGCGTCAGCGCGACGCGCGCCTCCCGAGACAACACCGGATGGCAGGTCATGAAGATCAGGCGTAGGACGTCGTCCTGAACATCGTCGACTCGCGCGGCCGCGTCGGGCTGGTCGAGCTGCTGCAGGATCTCCAACTCACGCCGGATCAGCTCCTGCTTGCGCTGGAGCGTGACGCGCCGGCGCAACGCATCGATGCCCCGGCGCTTGGCGGTGGCCATCAGCCATGCGCCCGGCTTGTCCGGGATGCCCGACTCGGGCCACTGCTCGAGCGCGGCGACGAGCGCGTCCTGGGCCAGATCCTCGGCGACCGCCACGTCACGCACGATGCGAGTCAGCCCGGCTATCAACCGGGCCGACTCGATGCGCCAGACGGCGTCGATGGCGCGATGGGTCGCCGACGACGTCACGCGCCTAATTGTGGGCGGTGTGCTCGCGCAGCCGCTCGTTGGCCTCGCGCAGCTCCGGCGTCAGCTGCTCGCCGAAGTCGTCGGCCTCGAAGATCTGGCGTAGCTCGATCTCGACACCGCCTGCGAACGGCGCTCGCTTGAGCCACTCGATCGCCTCGTCACGCGACGCGCACTCCCAGACCCAGTAGCCCGCGACGATCTCCTTGGCCTCGGTGAACGGACCGTCGATCACGGTGCGCTCGCTGCCTTTGAAACGGACCTTTGCGCCCCTGGATGTCGGGTGCAGGCCCTCGCCGGCCAGCATCACGCCTGACTTGACCAGCTCTTCGTTGTACTTCGTCATCGTCTCCAGGATCTCCGTGCTGGGCATCTCGCCCGCCTCGGACTCGGGGCTTCCGGGGACCAGAACCATGAAACGCATTGGTGTCTCCTTGTGGTGGATTGGTGGTTTCTACCCGCACGTCGAACGAGGCCGGTCGCAATCGACACCGCCCGGATCTTTTGTCAGACGTCCGACGCCGGGCGATCGCTCAGCGAGGCTCTGAGCGATCCTCAACGCTCATGATGGCCTCCGCGGCTCGCCTGCGAGCCTCTCGGCCGACGGCTCGAGCAGCGCGGCCGAGAGCCGATCGAGGACGGCGTGGTTCGAAACCGTCCCGTTCTCCCGAGACGGCTTGAGCGTCCGGTCGTCGTCCCCCGAGCCCGTCTCACCGATCATCGCCCCCCTAGACTGCGTTCATGGAGCGAGCGCAGCTACGCGCTTTGCAAACGCCTCTGAAGGAGCGCTACCGCGTCGAACCGGAGGCAGCGCAGATCACGCTGTCGGCGGCCGGAGCCCTCGGGGAAGGCATCTCGTGCTCGGTGCAGACCGGACGGGCGCTCGGCGAAGCTGGGCTGCATCCCGCCTCCGGCGGCGACGGCTCGCTGTTGTGCTCGGGCGACATGCTGCTCCAGGCGCTCGTCGCGTGCGCGGGCGTGACGCTGAGGGCCGTCGCGACTTCCCTGGGCATCTCGGTCACCTCGGGTGAGGTGCGGGCCGAGGGTGATCTCGACTTCCGCGGGACGCTGGGGGTCGAGCGGGAGGCCGCGGTCGGATTCTCGGCGATCCGCCTTTCGTTCGAGCTCGAGACCGATGCCGATGAGGAGCAGCTCGCAACGCTCGAGCGGCTGACGGAGCGCTACTGCGTCGTCTATCAGACGCTCGCCACCACGCCGGCGTTGGCCACGGTGGTCGAGCGGGCGTAGCGCCGACGTCAAGCGATCCGCGCGGACCGCGCGGCTGGTCCGGTGCCAGTGGTGATCGTCCGCCCTCGTGGAGGGCGATTCCCGGACGTCGGGGTCTTCGGGGGTTCGCGGTCGTCGTCGATCGCATTCTCCCTGGCGATATCGAGGAACACCGCCGCCACGCGGGGGTCGAACTGGCTGTCCGACGCGCGCTTGATCCGGGCGATCGCCTGACCGATGGGCCAGGCAGGTTTGTACGGCCGGTCGTGGCTGAGCGCGTCGAACACGTCGGCCACGGCTGTGATTCGGCCGACGAGCGGTATCTGCTCGCCCGCGAGGCCGTTCGGGTATCCCGTGCCGTCCCACCACTCGTGGTGGGTTGCGGCGATCGCCGCTGCCATCTCGAGCACCGGTGAGGTGCAATTGCCGAGGAGTCGTCCACCGAGGGCGGCGTGGGTCTTCATGATCTCGAGCTCCGCCTCGCTCAGATTTCCCGGCTTGAGCAGGATGCTGTCGGGGATCCCGATCTTGCCGACGTCGTGCAGCGGGGCGGCCTCTCGTAGAAGCTCTACCTCGCCGCCGGCCAGACCCAGCCGGGCACCGATCTCTGCGGCGATCACCCCTACGCGCTCGGTATGGCGGAGGGTGTCGTCATCGCGGTACTCGGCCGCGACGGCCAGCAACTGGAGTGCCTCTGCGCGGGCCGTGCTCAGCTCGAGCGTGCGCTCTGTGACCTTCGCTTCGAGCAGCTTGAGGTTGTCTGTGAGGTCGTTCGCCATGATGTATAGGACGCCATGAACAGTTCGGCCAGCTAGTACATTGCAACAAATCGGACGAATGTACGGTGGAGCGCAGACCGGACAGCGATCTTGCAGTAGCGCAGGTTTCGAGCGCGCCGCACGCCCCCGGTAGCCTTTGCGGGCTGGTCGCCCCTCGCTGCGTCGCATGGAGATGCGGCGTGACCTGGAGGGCGCAACGGATCGGAGCGTCGCATGTCGTCTGCCACGGGCGGGAACGATGAAGAGACGAGGCACGCGACCCTGCATGGTCACGACGTCGCCTACCGTCAGGCCGGCAGCGGGCCGGTCGTCGTGCTGGTCCACGGCATCACCTCCAGCTCAGCGACCTGGGGGCGGGTCATGCCCTACCTCGCCCGTCGCTTCACCGTGATCGCGCCGGACCTCGCCGGGCACGGCGAATCGGCCAAGCCCAAGGGGGACTACTCGCTCGGCGCCCACGCGAGCAACGTGCGCGACCTGCTCGTCGCCCTCGGCCACGAGCGGGCGACCCTCGTGGGGCACTCGCTCGGGGGAGGGATCGTGATGCAGTTCGCCTACCAGTTCCCGGAGCGCTGCGAGCGGCTCGTGCTGGTCGACAGCGGCGGCCTGGGCCGGGAGGTGAGCCTGCTGCTGCGAGCCGCGACGCTGCCCGGGTCCGAGCTCGTCCTGCCGTTCCTCGCCGCGACTCGCCTGCTCGACGTCGGGGCGCGGGCCGGGGGCGT
The DNA here is from genome assembly GCA_963696615.1 of uncultured Solirubrobacterales bacterium. Taxonomy (GTDB): domain Bacteria; phylum Actinomycetota; class Thermoleophilia; order Solirubrobacterales; family Solirubrobacteraceae; genus Palsa-744. Next base: position 440,541 of record CAVOKU010000001.1, read on the forward strand.
GCTGGGCCGATTGGGCCTGGGGCTCGGGACCGACCTGGAGGAGATGGCCCGGGGGCACTCGACCCTGTCAGAGCCCGATGCTCGCGCCGCGTTCGTGCACACCCTTCGCTCGGTCGTGGAGCCGGGTGGCCAGCGGATCGACGCTTCGAACCGTCTCTACCTGGCCGAACACATCCCGTTCCTGCTCACCTGGGGGGAGCGCGACTCGATCATCCCGGTGTCCCACGCGTATGCGACCCATGAGCGGGTCACCGGCAGCAGGCTGCAGGTCTTCTCGCGCTCGGGGCACTTTCCCCAGCTCGACGAGCCCGAGCGGTTCCTCGACGTGCTGGTCGACTTCATCGACTCCACCGAGCCTGCCTCGCTCGACCCGGGCGACTGGGCCGCCCGGCTGGCCGATGGACCGAGAAGCTGAGGCGCCCCGCGGGGCTCAGCGTGGGCAGGCGCGTCGCGCACGTCCACTGATCGACGCCGTCGACCCGGGTGTGGGATCGCTAGCTCGACGCGACGCTCTCGGCGACGATCTGCTCGAGCACGCCACCGAGGCGTTCGAGCACGGTCATCTGATCGGACAGGTCAAAGTCGCCGATGAGGTCGGCAGGCGGTCGGTAACCCAGCTTCGTCTGGCCGGCGTCATCCCAGACGAGCAGGCGGAGGGGCAGCTCGTAGCCGACACGCGGATCGCCTTGCATCAGCAGCGTGCCGACGCGTGGATCGCCGAAGATCGCGAGCTCCTCGTCAGCCAGCTGCAGTCCCGCCGCACGCGCTCCTGCACCGTGATCCACGCGCGCGAACAGCTCTATGCCCCGCCGTTCGATCGCCACGATCGCTCTGTCCATCGTCTCGTGCACGGTGTGTGGGCTGGTCGCGGTCGTGAACGACACCGTGGCCAGAGATTAGTGGGCGCCCAATGTGAGAGGCCCCCGAGGGCCCCGGGTCACTCCATCGGCGGGGACGGGGATCTAGACTGGGCGGATGGCTCTGCCGCCTGGCCCTCGCGCACCGGCCATCGTCAACGCCGCGCGGTTTGCGCGCAGGCCGCTGGAGGTGTTGAGCGAGTGGCACGCTCGCTATGGCGATGCCTTCACGATCAAGATGACGGGGTTCGGCACGGGCGTCTACATCGTCGACCCCGACGCGATCAAGGAGCTCTTCACCGGCGATCAGTCCGACCTGCGGGCGGGTGAGGCGAACTCGTTCCTGGAGCCCGTGCTCGGGCCTCATTCGGTGCTGGTGCTCGACGGGCCCGAGCATCTGCGCCAGCGCAAGCTCCTGTTGCCGCCGTTTCAGGGCTCCCGGGTGATGGCGTTTCGCGAGGTGATCCGCGACGCCGCCGAGCGCGAGCTGTCGGGGTGGCGAGCGGGAATGTCGCTGGTGCTGCGCGAGCGCATGCGGGCGCTGACCTTCGAGGTGATCTGCCGGGCGGTGTTCGGCGTCACGCGACGCGACCGGGTCGAGCTGCTGCGCGAGCGGTTGATCGCGGTCATCGACAGCAGCCCCCTCTACATGGTGGCGGACATCGTGCGGGCCGATCTGGGACCGCTCAGTCCCGGCGGGCGGTTCGCGCGGCGGCTGCGCGCCGCAGACGCGGTGCTGTATGAGGAAATCGAGCGCCGGCGCCAGGAGCCCGATCTGGAGGAGCGCTCGGACGTGCTCTCGCTGCTGCTGTGCGCCCGCGACGAGCAGGGTCGCGGAATGACCGACGTGGAGCTGCGAGACGAGCTGTTCACGATGCTGGGCGCGGGCCACGAGACGACGGCGACCGGCCTGGCATTCGCGTTCGAGCTGCTGATGCGCAATCCCTCGGTGCTCGCCCGCCTGCGGGAGGAGCTCACATCCGATCGCGGGGACGAGTACCTCGACGCCGTCGTCAAGGAGACGCTGAGGCTGCGACCGGTGATCGACGCCGCCGAGCGGACCCTCACCGTACCCCGCACGGTGGGCGGCTGGGAGCTGCCGGCCGGTGTGAAGGTCTATCCGGGGATCGCGCTGGTGCACCTGCGTGAGGACCTCTACCGGCAACCCCGGGAGTTCAGGCCCGAGCGCTTCCTCGAGGACGGCGTCGAGTCCTACTCCTGGCTGCCGTTCGGCGGCGGCATCCGTCGCTGCATCGGCGCGGCCCTCGCACATGCGGAGATGGCCGAGGTGCTGCGCCTCGCGGTCTCGTCGGTCGAGCTTCGCCCGCTGCGCGAGCAGCCCGATCCGGTGGTGCTGCGGGGGATCACGCTCGCGCCCAAGCATGGAGTGCCCGTCGTGGTGCAGAGCGTGACCGGTGCGGGCGACGAGCGCGCTCAGGGACGCCCCGTCGAGAGGGTCGGTGCGGCTCCCGACCCGGTTGGCTGAGGGCTCGAAGACGTCCTTGACCTCCCGCCCGGCGGCGCTGGGCCGCGGTCAGACCGGGAAGCTCTCCTGATGGCGGCTGCGAGGGGCGCGGGGGGAGACGATGTCCCCCCAATCGGCGTCCTCGATCCGGGCCGGCTCGGTGGTGGCGAGGAAGTCCAGGAGGACCGAGGCGAGCCCCTGCGGGTCTTCCAGGTGGGGGAAGTGGGCGGCTTTCGCCAGTGTCTCCAGGCGACTGCCCGGCGCGGCTCGCTGGGTGCTCAGACCGTGGCTCGGGGGGATCGTGTTGTCGCGCTCTCCCCACACGATCAGGGTGGGCATCCCCGCGAGCAGGTAGAGGCGGTCCTGCGCGCTCACCCGCTGTCCGTGGGGGTCGATCACCGCCCGAAGGGTGTGCAGGAAGGCCTTGCGTGCGTCCGCTTGCTCGAGCGGACGGAGCGCCCGTGCGAGCGCCTGCAGGTACACGCCCTGGCGTGATCCCGAATCGTCCAGGCGATCGCCTAGCCGGCGCACCGCGGAGAGGAGACGCCGGTTGGCCGCGAGCGAGAGCAGCGCTCCGGCTCCAGGCACTGTGGCGGTGCGCAGGAGCGGACTGACCTGTCGCCCGAGGCCCCCGCTGGAGACGAGCACGAGGCGCTCGGTGCGCTGGGGGAACTGGTAGAAGAACTGCATCGCCACGCCACCTCCGAGCGAGTGCCCGACGATCGTCGCGCGCTCCACGCCCAGCACCGCGAGCAGGTCGCGGATGCTCGTGGCATGGGCGCCCAGCGAGTAGTCCCCACGTGGCGTCGCCGAATCGCCGTGGCCGATCAGGTCGGGCGCGATCACGGTGTAGCGGTCTGCCAGCGCCAGCGCGACCGAACGCCAGTGGCGGGAGGAGTTGAGCATCCCGTGGATCAACACCACCGGGGGTCCCGTGCCCGCCATGTGGTAGATGACCCGGTGGCCGTGCAGCTCGACCTGCCAGGCCTCGAAGTCCTCGATGTGGTCCGGATGGAAGCTCATCGGTGGCGCCGAGCGCCGGTGGCAAAGCCTACGCCATCGATCGGTCTCGCCCGGGCGCTCCACCGACCTCGGCGCCCAACCAGCGACTAGACTAGGTCGCCCTGCGCCAGTAGCTCAGCTGGATAGAGCGTCGGTCTACGGAACCGAAGGTCGGGAGTTCGAATCTCTCCTGGCGCGCTGAGCTCCCTGCTCATGGGGGCGTCTCCACGGCGAGTGGCGAGCGCCCGGCGGCGGCCGTACTTCAGGCGGATGCGCGGGTGAACCGGAGCATCATCATCCCGTCGCCCTCTTCTCCGGCACGGTGGCCGAGCGATTCCAGCGTGCCGACGTCCTCCACGATCAACCCGGACGAGCTCGCCCACTGCTCGTAGCGATCGCGGGGTCGTGATACGACCGGAAAGCTCTCCCATTTCTTCTCCGGTGCATCGCCGAGCAGGGCGTTTGCGTAGAACACGCCGTCCTGTGCGAGCCCGCGTGAGACGAAGTCGAAGTACTCCCTCACCACGTCGTCGGGCATATGGATCAGCACCATGAACGCCCACGCGAAGTCGAAGGGCGCCTCGATCTCTATCTGCCGGGGATGCTCGGCCTGGATGAGCCGCGGACGCTTGTGCTCCAGCCCGGACTGAGCAAGCTCGCGGCGGCCTTCGTCGAGCACCTTCGGTCTTGGCTCGATGCCGGTGTAGCGGCCGGTGTCGAGATACTCGATCAGGGGAATACCACCCCGCAGCGATCCGCAGCCGATGTCGAGGAGGGTGTGATCGCTGCGCAGCCCGTGCGATGTGAGGAACTCGAACTGGAAGCGACGCTTCATCGCCCAGAGGAAGGAGGGACCGACGCGCCGGTGCCGGGTGGGCGAGCGGGTGGTGATCTTGAAGACGAGCTTGTGCCTGGCCCGACGTATCCGCTGACGTGCCCTCGTCACCGAGCTTTCGCTGTCGCGGTCAGTCATCGCGATCGGGCCGGTGCGCCATGCGGCGGAGTATTCCACAGGCGAATCCGTCCGGGCGCCGCTGTTGGATCTCGCGCTTGGCCGTCATCGGCCAGGAAATCCCTGCTGATCAGCGGCTTTTGTGACCAACCGTGCCTCCGTCGCGCGCGCGAGTAGTCTCGGCGTTGTGCGGTTGAACCCAGGCTTTGAGATCGCCGCGGCGGGCTGCTCAGGCTGAGACCCCGATGTCCGACTACGTCCTCGATCACCACGGGCATGGAGAGCGTGAGCGGCTCGCGCTGATGTCGAGCCTGCTCGACCCGATGCACCGTCGCCACATCGACGCGCTGGGCATCGGGCCGGGCGCCCGAACCCTGGAGGTGGGGTGCGGAAACGGCTCGATCTCGGCCTGGCTCGCCGAGCGAGTCGCTCCGGCCGGACAGGCGGTGGCACTCGATCTCGAGGCGTCGCTGATCGAAGCTCGAGCGGCGAACCTCGAAGTCCGCGAGGGTGACATCTGCGGCGGTCCGGTTGAGTCCGGGGCGTTCGATCTGGTCACCGCGCGCGCCGTGCTCCATCACATCCCGGACGCGGAGCTCGCCATCGCGAACCTTGCCGCCAGCGTGCGCCCCGGCGGGGCCATCCTGCTGATCGAGCCCGACTTTCTGCCCGTCGGGATCGCCGAGCCGCCCGAGATCGCCGCGTTCTGGGAGGGCTGGCTGGCCTGGTCGCGCACCGAGCAGATCGACTACACGATCGGTCGTCGCCTCCCGCGGAGCCTGGAAGATCACGGACTGGAGCAGGTCGCCGCGGTCGCCGAGACCGCCCTCTACGCGGGCGGATCGCCGTGGGCGTCCTACTGGACGCAGACGGTGATCGAGCTGCGCGATCGGCTGATGGCCTCCGGCGAGCTCACCGATGCGCTGATCGACGCGTTCCTCGAGCGTTGCAGGGACCCCGGGTGGTGGACGCAGACGATCGCCTTCACGGCTGTTCACGGCCGGGCGCCGTACACCTCGAGGGCATGACCCGCAGACCAGGCGTGGCCTCCGGTCCCTCTCGGGGGCCACGTCCCTGCTTGTTCTAGCCTGAGGGCGTGCGTGTGGAGCTTCTCTACTGGGACGGGTGTCCGTCCCATCCCAAAGCTCTCGCCGAGCTGCGGGAGGCGCTGGCGCAGATGTCGCTCGACCCCGACCAGGTGGTCGTCAGGGAGGTTCACACCGAGGCCGAGGCGAGCCGTGAGGGCTTCGTCGGATCGCCCACCATTCGCATCGACGGCGAGGACATCGAAGATACGAGCGGCCATCCGCCCGGGCTGGTGTGCCGTGTCTACCGCCGGCGCGACGGCCGCTTCTCGCCCACCCCGGATCCGGCCGCCGTGCGTGACGCGCTGCGGGCGGCCCAGACCCCGACAGCAGGAGGAACCAGATGACCGCGATCGGCGATGCCGCCCCGACCTTCGCCCTCCCGGACACCAGCGGCGAGCTGCACCAGCCCGGTGGCGCTCCCGCGACGGTGGTGGTGTTCACGTGCAACCACTGCCCCTACGCCCTGGCCTGGCACGAGCGGATCGTGGCTCTCGCCGAGGACTACTCCGATCGAGGGGTGAGGGTGCTCGCGATCAACCCCAACGACGCCGAGCGCTATCCCCGCGACTCTGCCGAGCAGATGCGAAAGCGCGTCCAGCAGGGGGAGTTCAACGGCGTTCCCTACCTGCGCGACGACTCCCAGGAGGTCGCCGCCGCATATGACGCGAAGACCACCCCGGACGTGTTCGTGCTCGACGAGGGTCTGCGCCTGCGCTATCGCGGTGCCCCCGACGGCGACTACGAAGACCCCCGCGAGAATGCCGCGTTCATGCGCGAGGCTCTCGACGCGCTGCTCGCCGGTCGCGAGCCCGACCCGGCCGAGACGCCTCCAGTGGGCTGCTCGATCAAGTGGAGGCAGTAGCCACAGCGGAATCCTCAGCGGGCGTTCCGTGGTGTTCCGCACGCCGGCTACGGACAGGGCGCCCGCGCGCCGCCGTAGGGCACACACCCCGGCCGGTGGCGCTCGTCGAGCCCTCGATCTGAGGGCGACCCCGTCTGCCGACCGGCTGGTCCATATCAGCCGGCCAGCGCCGGCAGTCCCACCATCTCGCGGAACGCGACCTTGTCGTTCAGACGCGGGAACGGGGTGTCGGGCTCGGGCACATCGAGCATCCGGGCGAGCGGCCGCCAGCCGTCCTTGATGTCGTGGACGACCAGTCGCTCCGGCGGGACCTTGCTCTTGACGTCCTCGATGTGGCGGTTGAAGACCTCGATCGCGTAGTCCTTTTCCTCGAACCGCCCGTGGAAGGTTCCCTCCCAGATCAGCGTCGAGATCATCTGGAACGCCTCCGTCGAGGGGGGCTCCTGGGTGCCCTCCGCCAGTTCGCCGTTGCGTCCGGCGATGAGCGCGGCGTAGATCGAGCTCTTGGCGCTCTCATACCAGGCCTCGGGATCGCGCACCGTCAGCAGCACCTTCGCGTCCGGGAAGACCTCCATCAGCGGCTCGTAGAACGTGCATCCGGGCCAGTCGACGGTCGCCTCGAACCCCTCGAACAGCCGCTCCCAGTCTGTGTCTTCGCCGCTCGCCGCGGCCTGCCACAGCGGCAGCCGGCTCGTGTCTCCCCACAGGACCTCGATCATGTGGTAGCAGGGGTCTGCGCCCAGCTCCTCCAGGGCCGCCTTGAGCGTCATCGTTCCAGTCCGGCCGAATCCGGCGCCGATCACCTTCATACCGCCTCCTGTTCTCGCCCTCCGCTTGACAGCACCACATTCAAGAGGATCAACGTAAGAACCTCATCAGAGCCTCCCGACGGAGCCGCGATCCGGCTCAGCCGTCGGGAAACGGCGCGATCGGCACGTCGTGCAGCTCACCCGGGCGCATGCCCAGCTCATACGCCGCTCCGTGCGGGGTGTGGAGCGAGCGTCGCACCCCGTCCGCCCCGGTCACCGTCAGCGTCAGCTCGGCCACGCTGCAGTTGACGATCTCGTGCTCTGAGCCGTCCGGGTCGGCGTATCGCCAGCCCGCGGCGCTGTCGCGCGGCACGCTCACGTCGGCGTCGAGCCGCAGGCCCCTCTCGCCGGGCAGCCGCAGCGTGCATCCGGTGGAGCTCTCCCGCACGATCAGCCCACGCTTGGCCAGCCCGCCCAGCTGCGTCCGGTGCCCCTCGCGGGAGAACGCGCCGTTGGCCACCCACGGCGTCCGGCGCCCCGCGATCATGATCCGCCCCAGCGCGACATCCAGCCACGCGGTGCGGTCGGGGTCGAAGTCCACCCCGTGCAGCCAGATCCACCGCTCGGCGTGCTCGGCGCCCCAGTTGTGGCCGACCATTCCCCGCCAGCCGTCCAGCTGCAGCGCCGGTCTGTCCGGCAGTGCGAACGTGCCCTGAAAGCGCGCATCCGGCAGCGGGCTCGTCAGCTTCGTGCGGGGCAGTTTCGCACGGTACATCCATGCGCTGGGCAGATGGCGAAGCTCACGCTCGTCGGAATCGAACGTCAGCGACCAGCTCGCCTCGCCACAACGCCCCTCCGCTCTCCCAGGCCCCAACTGCGCGTCGCCTACCGCGATCCATCCGCCCGGGGACACGCTCAGGTCGGCCGTCGTGAGCTTGTGCATGAACGGGGCTCCCCGCTGTGCGTCGAACACGGTGCACCACAGCGAACCGCGAGGGTCGCTCCCCGGGCGCTTGTGAACCGTGTAGCGCACCCATACGCCCACAGGCTCGGTCGGGGACACCGCGCGCAGGTAGAAGGACTCGTACATCCCCCGCTCCCGGGCGGCCGAGGGAAAGACCGCGTCAGCCTGCATGACGGCGATCCTAGTCCCACCCATGCGAGGATGCCGCCGTGGACTCCGAGATCGATCGCACCCCCGTGGATCGCAGCCCGCTGGTGGCGCTTCCGCCCGCCCTGGCTCTCCCGCGGACGGACTCCCACCGGACCGATCCCGGCCGGGACCCACGGCGCAGTCCCTCCGCGGAGTCCGGGAGGTACATACTCGGGGTCGACGGCGGAGCCACGAAGACGCTGGCCGCGGTGCTGGATCTCGAGCAGGGCGCGCTTCATCTCGGTCGCGCCGGCCCGAGCAACGAGGACGCCGTCGGTCCGCGGCTCGCGGTGAAGGCCCTGCTGGATGCCGCCGATGAGGCGTTCCAGGGCGCGGGCGCCGGCCAGGAGGAGCTGGCGGCGGCGGTGCTGGCGGTGGCCGGCACCGACACCGATTCGATCGCCCGCCACCTGGGCGAGATGCGCGGCGAGGATTGGATCGTCGTGAACGACGTCGTCGGCGCGTGGGCCGCCGCCACGGCGGCCCGGCCGGGCGTGGGAGTGATCTCCGGGACGGGCTCGAACGTGTTCGGCGTGGGCCCGGACGGGAGCTGCTGGCGGGCTGGGGGCTGGGGGCACCTGCTCGGAGATGAGGGCAGCGGCTACTGGCTCGGCGCGGAGTCGATCAAGGCGGCGCTTCACGACCGCGACGCCTCCGGGCCGCCCACCGAGCTGACCGGGGCGTGCCTGCGCTTCTTCGGTGCGCCGACGATCGAGGCGCTCGCGGCGAGCGTCTACACGACGCCCCTCACGAAGGGCGAAGTGGCCGCGTTCGCGGTCGAGACCGCGAGGCTGGCCGCGGCCGGGGACACGGTCGCGCGCGGTCTATACGCCCGGGCGGCGGCGGAGCTCGGAGAGCAGATCCGGGCGGTCATATCGACGACCGGCCTGTCCGGCGACTTTCCCGTGGGCCTGATCGGCAGCGCGTTCAAGGCTGGCCCCGTGTTCGTGCAGCGATTGACCGAGATCGTCCACGCCATCGCCCCCGACGCGAGGGTGGCGCCGGTGGCCATGGCTCCCGTCGGAGGCAGCCTGCTGCTGGCCGCACGGGCGTGCGGGCGCGACGGGGAGCTGGCGCCCGCCGAGCTCACCGGTCTGATCGGCGTGGCGCTCGCAGCGTGACGGGCTGGCAATTGTCCTGCAAGTCGAAACGGTTTCTTCGCTAGCCTGACCAAATCGAATAGGCGCCTCGCCTGTTCTGCAGAACTGGAGTCCGATGAGCTTTCGCGTCGATCACCGGCTTCCGCTTGGCCTGCGCCGGGTGCCGCTGCCTGCGGCCCTGGCGGCGTTGACCTGCGCACTCGCGCCGGTCTCACAGGCCGGGGCGGCAGGTGGCTCACATTCCCGACCGGCCGCCCCGGGGGCCTCCCGCTACCCCGCGGGCGCCACCAGGCCGCTGCGCGTCGCCAAGCCCTCGGAATTCGTGGGAGCCGCCTCCGCGCGCGCCGCGAGGTCGACCAGGACACCCTCCAAGAAGAAGGCCAAGCCCAAGCCCGTCCTGCACGGGGATCCGGCGCGGGCCCTGATCGCGTTCGAAGCTATGCAGAACGCCTACTACATCCCCGGCTCGGGCCTGTACAAAGGGGAACCGTTCTCGTTCCTGTGGCCCTTCTCCCAGGCGCTGGCGGCGACCGTGACGATGTCCCACGTGCAGGGCATCGCCAAGATCCCGGGTCTGGCGAGCACCCTCGGTCGCGAACTGCACGCCCGCCTGATCGGCCTGCACTCCTACCTGGACACGTCGAACTCCGGCGCGCCGGAAGGGTCGTTCACGAGCAGCCTCGCCGCCTTCGACGGCACGGTCGCACCGCCGGTGGGGCCCGGGGGAACCAAGTACTACGACGACAACGAGTGGGTGGGGATCGAGCTCATGCGCATGTACGAGCTGACCGGCAACTCGACCGCCCTCGGCAGCGCGGAGGCGATCATGGCGTTCGTGATGGCCGGGTGGGACAGCAACCCCGAACTGGCCTGTGCCGGCGGCGTGCCGTTCTCCAACTCGGTGGAAAACACCGACCGCAACACCGTCACCGACGGTCCCGGCGTCGAGCTCGCCATGCAGCTGTACCGCGCCACCCACAACGCCCAGTACATGCAGTTCGCCGAAATGGCCTACAACTGGGTGCGCACCTGTCTGTTGCAGCCCGGCGAACTCTACGCCGACCACATCCGCCAGCGTGGGATGGTCGACAAGACCCTGTGGAGCTACAACCAGGGCTCGATGATCGGCGCCGGCGTGCTGCTCTACCAGGCCACCCACAACAGCGGCTACCTCTACCAGGCACGCCAGACCGCGAAGGCCGCGCTGGTCTACTACACACCCGAACGGCTCGCTCAGGAAAACCCGTTCTTCGTGGCTGTCTACTTCCGCAACATGCTCTACCTGGACTCGGTCACCCACGATCCGCCCGGAGCGAAGCTCGCGCAGCCATACGTCGACTACGCCTGGCAGCACCAGCGTCTGGTCGGCAACCTGTTCGTGGCGGGCTCGCCTCCCTCCGCGCAGCTGCTGGTGCAGGCGGCGATCGCGCAGATCTACGGGCTGCTCTCCTCCTCTCCGTCCACCTACTTCTAGTCGCTAGCTCACCGTGGCAGCGCGGCCATGGGCTGCCCCGGGGCCGGCGGCGACTCGATCTCCGCGCCGGGCATCAGCGCCAGGAACGCCTCGATCACGAGGGGGTCGAACTGGGTGCCGGCACCCGCCCGCAGCTCCGCGAGCGCCTGGGCGGTGCTCATCGCCGGGCTGTAGGGGCGCTCGGAGATCATCGCGTGGTAGGAGTCGCAGACGAAGATGATGCGCGCGCCCAGCGGGATCTCCCGGCCGCGCAGACCGTCCGGGTAGCCGCCGCCGTCGAAGCGCTCGTGGCTCGAGCGTACGAGCCGGGCGACTGGCCGCAGGGCGCTTGCAGCCATGAGGATGCGCTCGCCGAGGATCGTGTGGCGGCGCATGAAGCGCCACTCCTCGTCGTTGAGCGGCCCCGGCTTGTCGAGGATCGCGTCCGGGATCGCGATCTTGCCGACGTCGTGGAGCTCCGCGGCGCGGGCGAGCACGTCGAGGTCTTCGCCCTGGAGACCCAGCTGGCGCCCGACGGCGAGCACCAGCTCGCCCACTCCACGCTGGTGCTCCTGCAGCTCGGGGTGGCGCTCGCGGAAGGCCTGCAACAGCACATCGCGCAGCTGCAGCGCCGCGCCGCTCTCGCGCGTGGGGTCCTTGCGCCGGTACAGACGCTGGTCGGCGAGCTGAAGGATCGCTGCCGGCTTGCCCGCCTCCGCGGGGATCAGCACGTCCCCGTGGGCCGCGCTGATCGAGAAGCCGGGACCCTGCTCGGAAAGGGCCGCCACAGTGCTCTCCACGAGCGCGTGCGCTCCCGCCTGCAGGCACCGAAACAGCACGCAGAACTCGTCTCCGCCCATGCGGTAGGCGGTGCCCCCCGCCGCGACGACGGCGGCCAGCTTGTCGCTGAGGCGGCGCAGCAGGGCGTCCCCGGCGGGGTGCCCGAAGGTGTCGTTGTAGCGCTTGAAGCCGTTCAGGTCGTACATCACGAGCGTCCAGGGCTCCCGCGGGTCGGCCAGGTGGCAGGCGATCGCGAGATCCTCCATCAGCCGTCGCCGGTTACCCAGTCCCGTGAGCGAGTCCGTCAGCGCCAGCTGGCGGGAGCCGTCGAGCATCTTCAGGTTCTCCCGCACGGTCACCATCAGCCGGGCACACACAGCGAGCACCGTGGCGATCGCCAGCACCAGCGCCGGAACCGCGAGCCGGCCCTCGAGGTTGCCGTAGATGAACACGCCGAGGGCTACCAGCAGCGACAGGGCGGGCACCGACACGAGCCGCCAGTCCTCGATCCGCCGGCGCACCACCGGGGGCCAGGGCGTCCACGCGGCGATCGCCAGCAGCACCGCGGCCGCCGGCCACAGGACTTCGATCCAGGTGTCGGCCTGATAGTCGCCGGTCGCGGTCTGATAGAGGTAGATCGCGTCGGCAATCGTGCTGAGCAGCATGCTCGCGGCGATCAGCAGCCACACCCGCCCGGGGCGCCAGCCGGTCATGCCCAGGGCGCACACGGTGAAGAACAGCAGCAGCAGGTCGGCGATCGGGTAGGCGAGGGTCACGGCGACCGAGCCGAGGTCGCCGCTCGCGCTTTCGATGATCGGCGGCAGCAGCACCGCTGCACCGACGGTGCCGGCTGCGAGCCCGCCGATCAGGCCGTCGAGCCACACGCTCACGCGCAGGCCCCGCACGTGTTCGCCGACGAGTCGCATCAGGGCGATGTACAGGCACGGGTACATCGCCAGGTACAAGGCGTCGGCCGGTGTGACGGCGCCTTCGGCGCTCGTCCCTTCGACGAACAGCGTGAAATACAGTTCGCCGAGGCTCCAGCAGAGCACCCCGGCGCCCATCGTCAGCCAGGCCCCCCGGCCCCGCTTGACGGTGACCCCGCGCGCGATCACGGCGAGCGCGGCACCGAGCATCAGCGCGTTGTAGATGACGTCGAAGAACAGCTCGTTGCTGCCAGGCCCGCCCAGACCGGCGATCACGTGCAGCACGAGCACCCCGAGCCCTCCCAGCAGGCAGGCGAGGAACAGCGTCGATGGGGTCGCTTTGTAGGCCATCCGTGCCGCAGCGAGGCTGCATCTCTACATCGGCCGATCGCCCCCGATCCTGGAGTGGATGCGAGTCGCTAGTGTCCTGATGCATTAGTTCGGTGGTATTGGGGTAGGCAGAATGTATGCCTATCTCTACTGCTGTTCCTATTGAGTTGTCAGATCAGGAGCGCGCCCAGTTGGAGTCGTGGGCGCGTCGTCGGACGAGCGCGCAGGCGCTCGCGCAGCGCTGCCGGGTCGTGTTGATGGCCGCTGACGGGCTGAATAACACGGAGATCGCTGAGCGTCTCGGGGTGCACCGGCCGATGGTGCGTAAGTGGCGATCGCGGTTCGCGGAGTATCGCCTCGACGGCTTGTTGGATGAGCCGCGTCCGGGGAAACCGCGGAGGATCACCGACGAGCAGGTCGAGGAAGTGATCGTCCGTACGCTGGAGTCCACGCCGAAGGACGCGACGCACTGGTCGACCCGGTCGATGGCCAGAGAGCTCGGGCTGACCCAGTCAGCGGTCTTGCGGATCTGGCAGGCGTTCGGGCTCCAGCCCCACCGCCAGGAGACCTGGAAGCTCTCCAAGGACCCGCAGTTCGTGGCGAAGGTCCGTGATGTCGTCGGGCTCTACCTGAACCCGCCCGAGCGCGCCGTCGTGCTGTGCGTGGATGAGAAGTCCCAGATCCAGGCACTCGACAGGACCGCGCCGATCCTGCCGATGCTGCCGGGCACCCCCGAGCGCGCGACCCACGACTACAAGCGTGCGGGCACCTCGAGCCTCTATGCCGCGCTGGACATCACGACCGGCCAGGTGATCGGTTCTCTGCACGCCCGCCACCGCGCGATCGAGTTCAAGCAGTTCCTGCAAACCATCGATCGTACGGTCCCAGCCGATCTCGATGTGCACGTGGTCCTCGACAACAGCTCCACGCACAAGACGCCGGCCGTCAAGAAATGGCTGCTCGCGCACCCCCGGTTCGTGTTGCACTTCACGCCGACCTCGAGCTCGTGGCTGAACCTCGTCGAGCGCTGGTTCTCAGAGCTCACCAACAAGAAGCTCCGCCGCGGCACACACCGCTCAGTGCGCGAACTCAACACCGACATCCGCACCTGGATAAACACCTGGAACAATGACCCCAAACCGTACGTCTGGACCAAGACCGCCGAGCAGATCCTCGACTCCATCAACCGCTACTGCAACCGAACTAATGCATCAGGACACTAGCGGGCCCTGACGCCGGCAGCGGCCCACCGCAGGAACCGCTTCGGCTTGCGCGCGTAGATTCCCGCGCCGGCGCTCAGGCTTCGCTTGCGCAGCCGTGCCCGCCGTCGGGCGATCGCCCGCAACAGCGCCCGGCGGGCCTTGCGGCGCCGTTTCAAGGGCTTGTGCGCGCGCACCACCTCCGCCAGCACGGCGAGGTCGTGCTCTTCGCCCAGCAGTTCACCGAGCGCATCGGCGCGGCGCGCCAGCTTGCGAATGCGCCCGTCCCGCTCGCGGCTCGAGCGTCGGGGCTGACTCTCGCGGACGTCGAGAACTTCCGCGGCATAACGCAGGTCCTTGACCTGTTTGCGCCAGCGATGCAAAGCCTTCGTGCCCGGCCTGCGCGCCGCGGCGAGGTCGCGGTGGTCGCGGCCTTCGCGGTAGATGCGCTTGAGCGGACGCCCCACGAGCTCGAGCGCCGGCCCGTCGGCGAGCGCCCACCGGTTGACCCGCTCGCGCATCGCGATCAGGTCCCGGGCGGTCCGGCTGGGCTCTGCGCTCCAGTCGCCGTCCCGCCCGCGCGAACCTGCGCCATCGGCCTGCGCGGTCACACGCCGGGACGCCCGGACCCGTTCGCGGGCCAGATGGGTGCGCAGCTCACCGACGCCGCGGCGAGACGCAAGCTGGCGGGGATTGCGGTGCAGGAGCGCCTCGAGCGTCTGCACCATCACCTCGGCATCGCGAGCCCCGGCGAGGCGATCGGCGGCGTCGCCGAGGACCGACTGCTCGCTCGCGACGAGCTGGGAGCCGAGCTCGTCCTCGAGCAGCCGCAACAGCGCCCGCAGGCGCTTCAGCGCCTTGCGCACCTCGTGCACCGCCTCGCCGGGCGAGTCGCCGTTCTGCACGCAGAGCTGCTCGATCGCGATGTCGAGCTGGCCGAGGGCGATGCGCCTCAGCCCCTCAGCCGGTGGCTCGTCGGCGAGCAGCCCGAAGTGGCGCCTCAGCCGGTCGGGGTCGGCCCTCGCGGAGCGGCGCTCACGCTCGGCCCTGGCGAGCGCCGCCAGCGCGAGGGTCACGCCCAGCAGCGCGGTCGCGGCGAGCGTCGTGCGCACCGGTCGCGCGACAATGAGGCCATGGCCAGGCGCCTGCCAGCGGCTCGGTGGTGGACGGTGCGGCTTGCGGGTAATCGCAAGCCGGCGACGTATCGATGTCCGATATGCGGTCATCGCCTGCCGTCGCTGAGCCAGCACATGCTGATCGCGCCCGAAGGAGACTCGCGCCGTCGCCGCCACGCCCACACCGAGTGCGTCATGAACGCCCGCCGTCGGGGAGAGCTGCTGCTGCGCGAAGAGTGGCTGCAGACCCAGCCGCGGGGGCGCCCCTGGTGGCGGCGGCTGGTGAGGCGTGGGTGAGCCCCTCGCACCCCGAGCGTTGCGGGCCGCCCGCTCAGCTGCCCCATACGTTGACCCGCTCGGGGTCGATCCGGATGATCAGCCGCTGTTCCCCAGGCTGGCGAAACGGATAGGTATCCTGGCCCAGATACTTCTTGGCGAGCGAATCGATGTGCTCGTCGGCGCCGTCATGGGTGCGCTCCGCGACCCGTCCGCGGATCGAGACGTACTCGTAGGGGTTCTCCATGTTCTGCACGGTCAGCGTGACGCGCGGATCGCGTTCCAGGTTGCGCGGCCAGGCACGACCCTCGGCGGTGTTCAGCACGGGCTGTCCATCCTGCACGTCGATCCACACCGGCGCCGCATGCACCGTGCCATCGACGTTGATCGTGGACACGTTGCAAAAGTTCTTGGCCTGCAACAGCTCGGCACTGCGGCCGTCGATCGTGGCGCTCATCGGACAGACCTTTCTGGTGGTGGGGCGGTGTCTGACGACACCACCATACGGCCTGCGGAGCGCTCCTCCTAGCGGCCCCTCACGGGCCGAAGTCAGCGCCGTCCGTCTCCGCTCGTCGGTTCGACGGGAGGGATCGGATCGAGCGCCACCAGGCGTCCGTTGTTCAGCTGGAAGTGGACCGTCGCCTGTCCTGCGCCCGGGCAGCAGAGGGGGTCGCTCGAGCGGTACAGGGGGTAGGCGAGCGTGACTTCGGTGTCGCCCTGGTCGAGCACCTTCACGCCCGCGCTGGGGGAGCTCGCGTCGGTCCCGAGGTAGTGGCCATCGAGAAAGAAGAAGGCCCGCTGGTCATACCCGTCGGCGGAGCCTGTTTTGGTGGCGAGCAGCACCCGTAGGGTGTGGCTGGCGTCGTATTCGGCGGTGTCGTTGGGCGTGTACCCGTGGGCCTTGACGACGGCCACGGCGCCGGACAGCCCGCCGGCCGTCGACTCCCCTTGGGCGAACTTGGGCGCCGGCGCGGTGCGCGTGTTGGAGGTGCCCGTTTGCCCTTCGCCGCCGCTCGGCGACGGCGGGCTGCTCGCCGTCGAGCTCGTGCTCGCCGGCGCGGTGCTCGTCTGTCGGGCCGTGTGGGTCGGGCTGGGGGCACTGGAGACGGTGACCGTCGTGGTGGCGCCGCCGCATCCAGCGAGCGATAGGAGCGTCAGCGCCAGGAGGGTCGGCGGCGTGACCTGCGGGAGCGTGGCCATGGTTGCTCATCGTATTCGCCGCCACCCAGGGTCGTCCTCGGTTGCTGGCCATGTGGGCTTAGTTATTAGTAACTGCTAAGCTATTATCCACGTAAACGAGCCAGGTCAGGAGTGCTGATGAGCGACAACGGTGGTGAGGCGACACGCACGAGGGGCAACGGGTGGACGCTCGGGATCGTCTCGGTGGCGCTGTTCATGATGGTGCTCGACAACCTGGTGGTGAGCGTCGCCCTGCCCACCATCCATCGCGACCTGGGCGCTTCGATCCAGTCGCTGGAGTGGACCGTCAACGCATACGTGCTCTCCTACGCGGTGCTGCTGCTCACAGGCGCGGCGCTCGGGGACCGGTTCGGGCGCCGGCGCATGTTCATGATCGGCCTGGCGCTCTTCACGGCGGCCTCCGCGGGGGCGGCGCTGGCGCCGAGCACCGGGCTGCTGGTGGCGACGCGGGCGCTGCAGGGGGTGGGGGCGGCGATCGTCACGCCGCTGACGCTGACGCTGCTCGCCGAGGCGTTCCCGCGCGAGCGCCGGGGGATGGCGATCGGCGTCTGGTCGGGGGTCAGCGGGATCGCGGTCGCCCTCGGCCCGCTCGTCGGAGGAGCGATCGTGCAGGGAATCTCCTGGCATTGGATCTTCTGGGTCAACGTGCCGATCGGGCTGGCTGTGCTGGCGCTGGCCAGGAATCGCCTGAGTGAGAGCCGGGGCCCGTATGGCACGCTCGACTCGAGGGGCCTTGCGCTCGGCTCCGGCGGGGCGTTCGGGATCGTGTTCGGGCTGGTGCGTGCCCAGTCGCTGGGCTGGACCAGCGCGACCGTGCTGGGCTCGCTGCTCGTGGGGGCTCTGCTGGTGGGCGGGTTCGTCCTCGCCGAGCGGCGCGCGAGCGAGCCGATGCTGCCGATGTCGTTCTTTCGCAAGCGCTCCTTCGCGGTCACCAACGTGGCCTCGCTGAGCATGTACTTCGGCATGTTCGGCTCGATCTTCTTCCTCAGCCAGTACATGCAGAACGTGCTCGGAAACAGCCCGCTTCAGGCCGGGCTCAAGCTGCTGGTGTGGACCGGAGCGACGATGCTCGTCGCTCCGCTCGCGGGCGTATTCTCAGAGCGGCTTGGAAGCAGGGTCTTCATGTTCGCCGGACTGTCGCTGCAGGCGGGCGCACTCGGCTGGCTGGCGAGCATGATCAGTCTGCATCTCTCGTACGGATCGATGCTCGTGCCGTTCGTGATGGCCGGCGCGGGCATGGCGCTCGTGTTCGCCCCCTCGGCCAATGCCGTGCTGTCCTCGGTGCGGGCCGACCAGGCCGGCCAGGCATCGGGCGCCAACAACGCGATCAGGGAGGTCGGGGGCGTGCTCGGGGTGTCGGTGCTCGCGAGCGTGTTCACGGGGGCCGGCGGCTACGGCTCGGCACAGGCGTTCATCGACGGCCTGATCCCGGCCGTGTGGGTCGGCGCGGCGGTGCTCGCGGTTGGGGCACTGACGGTGCTGGCGCTGCCGTTCAGCACGCATCCCGCGGGCTCCGAGCGAGATGCTCGCCACGAGCCCGAGCGTCGCAGCGAAGGCGCGGTTGCGCTCGAGCGCATGCCGGATGTGGTGGGGGAGCCGGTGTGAGCGCGAGCGGACCTCCGGTACGGAGGCGGGTGCCCGCCGCCGAGCGTCGCCAGGAGCTGATCGCGGCTGCCCTGCACGAGTTCGCCAAAGGCGGACTGCATGGCACGCCGGTCGACAGGATCGCCCGCCGGGTGGGGGTGGCTCAGCCTTACGTGTTCAGCCTGTTTCCCAACAAGCGTGAGCTGTTCCTGGCGGCACTGGGGCGCAGCTTCGACCGGGTCGCGGAGACGTTCGTCGCGGCTGCGGAGGACTATCGCGAGGCGTCGTCATCGCCATACGAGGACGCGCTGGAGGCGATGGGCGTCGCCTACAAGCAGCTGTTGAGCTCCGACCCGGACAACTTGATGCTCCAGCACCAGGCCTATGCCGCGTGCGGGGACGAGGTCGTGCGGGCGTATGTGCGTCGCCGCTACGCCGAGCTGGTGGGGCTGGCGGGAGAGCTCTCGGGAGCCGACGGCGAGCGACTGGACGACTTCTTCAGGCATGGGATGACCCTCAACGTCGCGGCGGCGCTCGGGGTCGACGATCTCTCCGCGCAATCGCTGTGGGTCGTGGCCGAGCGAGAGGCGGCCGTGGATCCGGCTAGGATCGAGATCAGCGATGGCTGACAAGCCGCCCGCACAGGCAGAGAAGGTCAAGCGCACACGTCGCGAGCTGGTGCGCACCGGCGTGTGGGTCGTGCTCGCTGTGCTGATCACGCTGTTCGCGGTGCTCAACCTCGAAGAGGTCGAGGTCAACTGGATCTTCGGCTCCGGCCAGGCGCCGTTGATCATCGTGGTGGTGATCTCGCTGCTGGTGGGGATCGTGCTCACCTACATCGCCGACCGACGCACCGGCAAGCGCCGCTGAGTGGCTGCTCGGCGACGGCGCGCGAGCGTCGTCGCGGCGCTCGGGCCGGACCGGCAGAGCTCAGCTGATCAGCCTCGTCCGGGCGGGATCTCCGGGAGCTCGGCGATCACGAGGTCCGCGGCCGCGTCGGCTCCGATGAAGGGGGCGAGCGTGACATACGCGAGGTAGTCCGCAAGCGCGGGCAACAGGTGGACCTGACCGCTCAGTACCTGATAGCGGACCGTGTGCCAGATCGCGCCCGCGACGGCCTCGCGGGCGAGCGGGTTGCGTGCATCTTCGGGCGCTCCCTCGGTCAGCAGCGTGGCGATGCTCTCGGCGAGCTCCATGTTGCGGGCGAGCGCCTGGGCCCCCGCGGCGGGCGCGACGCGGGCGATCGTCTGCGCATACAGGGGCCTGGCGGCGAGCAGGCCCATCAGATCGCCCAGCACCCGGCGCACGGCCCAGGGCCATTCACCGGAGACGAGATCGGGGTCGGCAGCCACCTGCAGGAGCCTGTCGCCGAGCGCGTCGAACGCCGCCAGAAAGCACTCCTCCTTGCTCGAGAACAGCTCGAGGAAGATCTCGATCGGCACGCCCGCCTCCTCGGCGATCTGGGGCGTGCTCAGCTCGTGGTAGTCATCCACTGCGGCCAGGTGCAGGATGCTCAGCAGCAGGCGTTCGCGGGAGTTTGCGCCCGCGTCGTCCCCGTCGCGGGCGCTGCCCTGCCATCCGCTCGGGCTCGCCCCGAGGCGGGCACGTTCGAGCAGTCGTTCGGAGAGGCGCACGAGGCTCGGGGTCTGGAACAGGAGCGTCCAGTCGAGCAGGTCGCTGCCGAGCACCGATACCTCATGCGCACGGTCGTCACGCAGTCGCAGTGAGATCGCCTCGTTCACGCCGCCGACGATCGCCCTCACGACGGGGATCGGCATGGGCGCCATGTCGGGGGCGTGGGCGAAGCTACCGCACAGCATCTGCTCGAACATCGCCGAGGCTCGACGCAGACGCCCCAGCCCCGCCGGGCCGGCGGTCTGGGCATGGACGATCGTCAGCAGGGCGCCCTTCGCGTTGGCCTCGACGCCCGTCGCGAGCGCCTCATAGCCGGCCTGCAGGCGCTCCCGCACGCCACCCGGCGCGGTCCTGTAGGCGTCGGCGATCCGCTGGGCGCCGCGGGCCGCGAGCAGGTCGAAGGTCGCCACGAAGCACTGCTCCTTGTTGGCGAACTGCTCGTAGAAGGCGCGCCGGGAGACCCCGGCGAGGCCGATGATCTGCTTGACGCTCGTCTGCGGATAGCCGCTCACTGCGACCGCCTCGACCATCGCTCCGTGCATCCGCAGCCGCTGGTGGCGGGCGACCTCCGCCTGTCCCAGACGATGGGGCCCCCGCGGCAGGCGCTGGTACAGAGGCGCGACCGCGCTCGCGCGAGGTCCTCGATCGCCGTGCTGGGACATCGTTCTACCTCGCCGAACCGATCTGTCTGTCCAGATGAGCGTCAAGAGAGCCGATGGCATGGAATCATTCCATGTCAGCAACTTTTTGTCTACAGGGATCCGCACGTATCGCCGCTGGTTGCACGAACGCAACCGCAGGTCGGGCGATGCCCCTGCGATCGGACGATCACAGGCGCGGGGTGGCGCCGCTCGGGGGGCGTCGGGGCTGGGTCAGTGCGCGAGGGCCTTCAGGCCCAGGATCGCCAGCCCCATGCCGACGCCCACCGCGACCTCGAGCACGAGCTCGGCGGGAGATGCAAATGAGTTGACTCCGGCGAGTAGCTCGAACAGTATGATGCATCCGATCGCCGTCCAGATCGCGACGGTCACGCCCGTTTCGTGGGATGCCCCGGCGGCCCAGGCGATCAGCAGCGCGATCAGCGGCATCCCCGCACCCCGCACGATCACGCCGTCGTGGCCGAGCGCTCTGAGCAGCGACCGGGCGGTGAGGTGCTCGCGCTGGATCAGCCGCTCGCCGAGCATGTTCGAATAGGAGTGGGCGAGCCAGTAGACCCCCAGCCCGATCGCCACCGAGACGACCGTTTCCGGGTAGCTCTGTCCGGGCCCGCTCTCGGCCGCCAGCAGCGCCCCGATCACGATCACTCCGTAGACGACGCTGCCCGGATTGCGGGACCCGACCCAGCGGGCGATCAAGCTGGGCGACCGTCGTGGCGGACCGGGCTCGCGCGAGCCGCTTGGGGAGGGAGGTGTGGTGGGGCTGATGTGCTCGATTATCCCCGTCCTCGCGACGGACTCGCGCCCAGCAGCTCGCCGTCGGGGCTGCGGCGGTTCCCCCACGCGAGTATGTTCGCGCTCGGCCGAGTTCGTGCCATTCGGGAAGGTGCTCGCGCTGGCGGCGTCTTCGTTGTGAAGGCCATCAACGATCGGCAAGGCCCCGCACGGCCTGTAGATCCGAAGGAGATCCCGTGAAACGAACTCATCTACTCCTGTTGGGCGTCCTGATCAGCGCAGCCAGCGTCGTGGCGCTCGCGAGCGCACAGGGACGCACCTGGAACGCCACGGCCGCTCGCGTGGCGAAGGTCGGGCTGCGGCGCACCGGCGTCGGAACGATCCTCGTCAGCTCCTCGGGCCGCACCCTGTACGAGTTCACGAGGGACCACGCCGAGAGCAACGCCTGCGTCAAGATCAGCGGCTGCTCTGAAACATGGCCGGCGCTGAGCACCAGCGGCAGGCCCACCGCCGGAACAGGCGTCCGCTCTTCGCTGCTGTCCACGATCAATCTCCCCGGCGGGAGCAAACAGGTCACTTATGCCGGACACGCGCTCTACCTGTACAGCGGCGACAGCGGCCCCGGAGAAACGTCGTATGTCGGGGAAAGGGCGTTCGGTGGCAACTGGTACGCCATCAACTCATCGGGACGCACGGTCAAGTAGACGCTGGGCGTGGAGGGATCGGCCGTCCGGCCAGTGCGCGGGCGGCCGATCCCTCGATGCTCGGCACGATCATCCCGATCTCGCTCCCCGGGTGGCGCGCGCGCAAGCGCCAGCGCCCGGCGATCTCGCTCTCACGGACTTCTTAGGCTGGGCACAAGGTGGCCAAACGTTGGGCCCCGATACTCGCTCCTCGAGCTGAAACGAACCCACCCCGAGGAGCGTCATGTCCCTCTCACTGTTGATCACCGTCAACGCGCTCGCCGACATCGCCCTGGTGGGCGCTCTCGCCTGGGTGATGTCCCGTCCGAGTCACCTCACGCCCCACGTCGGATCGGCCGGGCGACGGGCGCGGTCCGCTGCGGGCCGTCCGCGCCACGATCTGCGCCCGGCGCCGATCACCCGCCCGGGGCTGGCCCGCTCACGCGCCGCGCTGTCCAGGCGTCCCGGCGCTCGCACCCCGGCCGTGCAGGAGTCCCCCAGCTGATCTGCCGCTCGGTTGGGCTCCGGTGGTCGTGTCCACGGCTCCCGCGGGGCGCCGTCGGACGCCAGGCGCCCATGCCGCTGCTCGGCGAGCCGGGCACGCTACAGTCCCACGACCCGCCCAGTTAGCTCAGTTGGTAGAGCACTTCCATGGTAAGGAAGGGGTCTCCGGTTCGAGTCCGGAACTGGGCTCTGAGACCCGGGGACCAGGCCGCAAGCTCAGGCCCCGCGGCTCCGACTGGTGGGACTTTGCCGGAGTCGCGGGGTGCCCTGCGATCCGTGCCGGGGAGGCATGCAGGATCGAGGGCTTGTAATCATAGCGATGACAGGTTATGGTCCCGGCGGATGGTTCCCCTCCCGGAGCCGCTGCGGTCTCACCTCGAGTTCCTCACCGGAGATCTCGACGAGTCGGTCCTGGACGTGCTGAGGGTGTGCGACGCCGCCCGCGCCGGCCTGCGCCACTACGAACATCGACTGGTCGATACGGCCAAGCGTCGGGGGGCCACCTGGGCCGACATCGGGGATGCGGTGGGCATTCACCGCCAGAATGCCCACCGGCGGTTTCGCTGAGGGCCCCGTAGCCGGCGACGGCCGGCGGCTACCGGCTCACCCGCCCGATGTCAGCGGACGCCCTCGAGCAGCTCGCACGCGGAGCCGAGCTCGAGGCCACGGGCGAGGATCACGATCGTCTCCAACCGGGGGGAGCGCTTGCAGCGCTCGAGCAGGCTGATCTCTGTGCGATGGAGGTCGCAGATCTCGGCGAGGGCCTCCTGGGAGAGGCCCATTCGCTCTCTGTGATTGCGGAGGTTCTCGGCGAACTTCTGGCGCACGGGCTCCACTGGTCTCACGCCCCCCACTCTCTCGGGTTGCAGACGGAACGTCTACAGACGGAGCGATGCCAGACGTAGCGCTTACAGACAATAGTCGTTATCATACGCCTGCTCGCCCAGCCGTCGCTGTGGCCTCGCGCGGGGGCGGCGAGCGGGACAGTTGCAAACACGGACGCATCTTATGTACAAGCCCACCCCGCACCGCGCCGCTCCTGCGGCGCATGTGGGGAGCGCGGCCGGCGACCGTGGCGCGAGGACCTCGATCGCGACGGTCAGCTGGCGATCGCCTGCACGCTCTCGCCCGGCGTGACAGTCGTGACGGGCAGGCCCATGCCGGCGACCTTGCTCGGCAGGTCCAGCCTCAGCCAGCGCGACACTTTGGCCGAGAGGGTGGAGATGATCACCTCGTCGAAGCCCTGCAGGTTGAGCGCGTCGTGCACCGCTGCCACCGGGTCGGGATCGCCGACCAGCCCGGTGACCGGGCCCCCCGCCGCCCGCTCGAGCAGCGGCAGCGACCGATCGAGCGCCCGCTGGGCCTCGCCCCCGGTCTGATCCTCGGGGTCGACGACCTTGTGCAGGCCGTGGGTGGAATTCGGAACGAGCAGCGTGAACGTGCACGGTCCGCGCTGGGCTCGCGCGTGCACGGCGTCGAGCAACGGCTTGGTCGTCGCTGTCTTGTGCGCGACGACGAGGACCCGGGGAACGGTCTCGGAGGACTCCATGATGGGCTCCCTTCTGGCGGGTTGGCTTGATGATCATCCCACCCCGGAGCGCTCTGCGCCAGGGTTGTTGGACGGCCGGCCCCACCGCGTCTCCCACGGGGCCGCCGCAGTCCCGCAGAGGGCCGCAGCTCAGGCGAGCGCCGGCCGGCGGGCCGGCGCTACCGGCGGCGGCGTGGACCGGTCGGAGCGCTCGTGCAGGATCACCCGGCTTCCCCCCGAGGGGCTGAGGGTGATCCCCCGTCTGCGTGTGCCCTCCCGGCGGGGGCTCCCGGGCTGGATGTGGCAGCGGCTGATCACCGCACGCATCACGAGCTTCATCTCCAGCATCGCGAAGCTTGCTCCCAGGCACCGCCGCCGGCCGCCGCCGAACGGGATCCACGTGTATGTGCCCGGTGTACGATCGAGGAACCGCTCGGGCCGGAAGGCAAGGGGCTCGGGATAGATCGCGGGGTCGCGTTGCACGAGGTGGGCGCTCGCGAACAGCACCGCTCCAGGCTGATACAGGATCCCGCCGATCTCTATCGGCTGCTTGACCAGGCGTGGCTCCGCGTTGGGGAGCACGGGCTTCAGGCGCAGGATCTCCTGGATCGTGGCGGTCAGGTACTGCTCGTCCGAGCCCCCGTCGAGCTCCTCCTGCAGGCGGGTCTGCACCAGCGGCTCGCGGCCGAGACGCTCGAACGCCCACGCGAGCTGGGAGGCGGTCGTCTCGTGGCCTGCGACGAGCGCCGTCACGAGCTCGTCGCGCAGCTCGGCAGGGCTCATCGGCGACCCGTCCTCGTGGCGGGCGGCGAGCAGCAGCGAGAGCACGTCATCGCCGTCGACCTCCTGGCTGCGGCGCTCCTCGATCAGCTCGAAGATCAACTCGTCGGCGCGGGCTCCCGCCCGCCTCAGCCTCGCCACCGGCCCGCGTCCGGCGAACAGGCGCTGGGCCTGCGGGATCAAGGACAGCGGGCTCTCACCGAAGGCCAGCACCTCGGTCAGCAGCTCTCGCAGCTCCTCGAGCTGGGCGCCGCGCTCCAAGCCGAACACGGCCCGCAGGATTATCTCGAGCGTCAGCCGCTGCAGGCGCGGATGCAGCTCGATCGGCTCATCCCGCGGCCAGCAGCTCACCTCGCGTTCGGCCAGCTCGGCCATCAGCCCCGACAGGCGCTGCATGCTCTCGCCATGAAAGGCCGGCAGCAGCAGCTTGCGCTGGGTCAGGTGGGGATCCTCGTCGAGCAGGATCACCGAGTTGGAGCCGACCACCGGCTCGAGGATGCTGGCCCCCTCGCCGGGGTGGAGCACCTCCGGCGGCGCCTGGAACACTTCCTTGATGTCCTGCGGATCGGCCAGCACCACGAACGGCGACTGGCCCGTAAGCTGGATCGTGAAGCGGGTGCCGAAGCGGACGCGGCAGCGGTCGAGGTAGGCGGTGGGACGACTCCACCAGCCGATCGTCTGCAAGATGGCCGGCATGCGGGGGCCTGGAGGCAGTTGGTTGTTCATGGCGGAAAGCTAGCCCAGGACCGTATCGCGTCCGCGCCGGGCGCGCCCGAAGGCGCGCTGGTAGCGTCAGGACCCGTGCACATCGCCGACATGTACGGGGGACCGTCGCGGGAGCTGGCGGTGGGACACATCAAGGGGCTCTGGCGCGACCTCGGTCGCCAGCTGGACACCCGCGGGATCGGCGTACGTCGGATCGAGATCGCCGCGGGTCACTTCTCCACGCCCGCCCACGAGCACGGTGCCGACGAGGAGATCTTCTTCGTGCTCGGCGGCGAGGGCCTGCTGTGGCTGGATGGAGAGACGTTCGCTGTGTCCGCCGGTGACTGCATCGTGCACCGCCCCAGATCGGGCCCCCACACGCTGCGCGGCGGCGAGGGCGGGCTCGATGTGCTCGTCTTCGGCCAGCGGGCCGACGCGGCGCTCACGGCGCTGCCCCGCGCAGGCGTGGCGTGGTCCTTTCCGCGCTGGTTGGAGCTGGGCGACGGCGAGAACCCGTTCGCCCGCGAGGCCGCGGCCGGCCCGCCCGAGTGTCCACCTCCGTTGGCACAGCGTCCCGCGAACATGATCGCGCTGGATGACTGCCCCGCCGTGTTCGACGGGCGCGCCCGCCGCCTGGGACAGCGGGCGGGCGCAGTCGGCACGGGCCTGAACCACGTCGTCCTGGGGCCCGGCGAGCAGGGCGCTCCCGCGCACTGCCACTCCCACGAGGAAGAGCTGTTCGCGGTGCTCGACGGGGATGGCGTGCTGGAGCTTTGGACGCACGGGGGGCAGGAGCCCGAACAGCTCGAGCTGAGCGCCGGCGCGGTGGTGTCGCGTCCCGCCGGCACGGGCGTGGCCCATGCGCTCCGGCCCGGCGAGCGGGGGCTCACCTATCTGGCCTACGGCACCCGCGAGCCCGCAGACATGTGCTTCTACCCGCAATCCGGGCGGGTCTCGCTGCGCGGGTTGGGGATCGCGCTGCGCTCACCGGAGATCGACTACCTGCCGCGCATCTGAGCGAGGCCGCGTCCGCCGAGACGGGGCCCCTACGGGCGCAAGCGGCTGCCGGGGCGACGCGGGCAGGATCGCGCCGCCCCGAGCAGGGGAGGTGGTTTCTAGGGCTTCGGCTTCTTTTCCTTCGGGATCACGTGCGATTTCTTGACCGACGTCGCCGCGGCCTCCTCGACCGTCCCGTTGAGGATCGCGGTGTTGCCTCCGGCCGCCGAGGGCAGCCCGGCGGCGAGATCCACGACCGGGTCGAGCACCGCCGACAGGGGTTCGCCGCAGCCGTTGACGCCGGGGGCGGCGAAGGAGTTGTCGACCAGCGAGGTGTTGCTGATGATCGCGATTTCCTGGGTCGGGTTGAACGCAAACGAGCCAGGGCTGCCCGTGATCGGTTTGTTGGGCGGCGGTGGGTTCGTCGTGCCCGTGATCAGCTTCAGCAGGATCGGTTCGGCGTCGGAGCCGATGTAACACGTTTCGCCCAGCGCCGGGTTGCTCAGTTTCACCCTCGCCGGCAGCGTCACCACGGGGCCGCTCCCGGTGGCGACGTTCGCCTCGTTGACGAGCACCGGTCCGGCGATTTCCGTCGTCGCCGTCACTTCTCCGCCCAGCCCTTCGATCCCGACCAGGCCGCCGGGCACGGTCAGGGGCGTCTTGGTGAGGGTGTCGCCGTCCGTCGCCGGCACGAGCTGTTCGGAGCCTTCCATCAGGCCGCCCTGCAGCGTGATCGGCTTGTTGATCGTGACCGTCTTGCTGCCCACCTTGAATTCGCCGCTGGTGGTGTCGGCGTATACGCAGTAGCGAACGCCGTGCACGCCCACCGGACAGTCCGCGAACGGGGCGAATTCGGGGTTCGGCGTCTTCTTCGCCGGTGCGGGCGCGGCTCCGACGAGCAGTCCCAGTGCCGCCGCCACGGCGATCGTCGTCGACGTCGCCCTGGCGCGAGCGCGGGCGGCACCTGCACCACGGTCATCGATCCTGCGTCTCATCCTCAGATCCCCCTCTCGTTCCATGAACACGTTGCCTGCGGGTCTCATGCGAGCGACGTCCGTTCGCGTGAGCGGGCGTATCGCACGCCATCGCCGGAAGGCCCGACGCATCTTTCCTACCCGCCGCGCAGAGCTTGAAACTCGCTGGGGAACGGAGGATGGTGGGGGCAGGATTCGAACCTGCGTAGGCAGAGCCAACGGGTTTACAGCCCGTCTCCTTTAACCACTCGGACACCCCACCGGGGGTCACGCGACGGGAGCCGTCGCGGGGGCCGACGATTCTAGTGGCTGTATCCGCAGCCGGCGGTTCCGGGCCTGCCCGGGGCGCGACGACCGCGCCGGGCCGGGAGCGGCAGGCCTACGAGGCCTCGCGCAACGGCTGGGCGTCGGGCAGGGACTGCAGCTTCTTGAGCGTGCGGTTCTCGATCTGGCGGACCCGCTCGCGGGTGATGTTGAAGGCGCGCCCCACTTCCTCGAGCGTGCGCTGGCGCCCGCCGCTGATGCCGTAGCGCATTTCGATCACCTCGCGCTCGCGACGCGGCAGGCAAGCCAGCACCCGCATCACGTTCTCCCGTCGCAAGGCCTCGGAGGCGACGTCGAACGGCGACTCGGCACCGACGTCCTCGACGAAGTCTCCCAGCGCCGAATCCTCCTCCTCGCCCACCGGGCGCTCCAGCGAGATCGGGTGCTGGGCCATCCGCATCAGCTCCCGCACCTCTCGTGTCGAGCACTGCAGCTCAGCGGCGAGCTCGCCGTTGGTGGGTTCGCGGCCGAGCCGCTGGATCAGGGCGCGCTCGGTGTGGAGCACCTTGTTCAAACGCTCCACCATGTGCACGGGGATCCTGATCGTCCTGCCCTTGTCGGCGATCGCGCGGGTGACCGCCTGCCGGATCCACCAGGTGGCGTAGGTGGAGAACTTGTAGCCCTTGCGATAGTCGAACTTCTCCACGGCCCGGATCAGCCCGAGCGACCCCTCCTGGATCAGGTCCAGGAAGTTCAGCCCCCTGCCCACGTAGCCCTTCGCGATCGAGACCACCAGGCGCAGGTTCGCCTCCACCATGTGCTGCTTGGCGGCCATGTCGCCTCGCTCGATCCGCTTGGCCAGGCACACCTCCTCCTCGGCGCTGAGCAACGGCACCCGCCCGATCGAGCGCAGGTACAGCCGCAGCGAGTCCAGGCTGGGCTCGACGGCGAGGTCGAGCTCGTCCTTCTTCTCCGGCGTGGAACGTCGCGGGCGGTCTCGCGATTCCACGCGCACGTCGGGCTCGCCATCGGCGATCGCGTTCGCGGTCGCGCGCACCTCGATCCCGTGCTCCTCCAGGTAGCTGAGCAGATCGGATGTCTGCTCAGCACTCAGATCCGCCTCTTCGAGGGCGGACACGATCGCCTCACGAGTCAAGAAGCCACGCTCCTGACCCTCGGCGAGGATCGCCTGCAGCTCGTCGATCTCCACCACCGCCGTCGCTTCGGCGGCGATCAGAACCTCGAGATTCTCGCTCAACTCTGGACCCCCAGCATCCTTACGGCGTTCCCGTCGAAGCACCTAGCGCCCCGACCTCTCCCTTTGCGCTGCGTCTGGTTCTCCTCATGCTCGACAGCTTTGCCGTCCGTGCCCCAAACGGCTCCATCGATTGCGCTCTTTGGAACTTCCCGAGGCTCCTCGGCCGAGCTTTCGCCCGAGCTCTCAGGCGCCGGGACCCCACGTCCGCACGAGTTTCGACTTCGCCAGTTGAAGCAATTGATACCAGAAACGACGGGCGTCAACGCTGGTTGGGCGGCGCTCACGGGCCGGTCGCGGCGGGCTGTCGGCGACCGTGTGCGGTGGCTCGCCGGCCTGGCGCTAGGCTTGGGCGAAGTGGCGGCCACCCACCAGATACCTTCGCTGTCTCCGACCAGCGGCGTGGGGGACGACGTGCAGGCGCGCGCGCCCAGCGTTCCCGTCGGTCTGTCGCGGGTGGGGGTGACCGGCGTGGAGAAGGTCGTGCGCATCCGCGACGAGCTGTTCCTGGCGCGACTGAGCTGCTTCGTGGACCTGGGCTCCGAGCAGAAGGGCGCGCACATGTCGCGCTTCGAGGAGGTCGTCAACGAGGCGATCGGCGAGGTCGTGCTCAGCGAGTCCCCGTTTCGCGCCGAGACGCTCGCACAGCACATCGCCGAGCTGGTCCGCGCCCGCCAGGGGGCCCACCGCGCCGAGGTGACGATCCGGGCGCGCTACCCCGAGCACAAGCCTGCCCCGGTCTCCGGCGTGGAGACGCAGGAGATCTACACGATGTTCGGCCGTGCCGTGACCTTCGAGCACGGCACCCGGCGGGTGATCGGCGTCTCGGCGACCGGCATCACCGCCTGCCCGTGCGCGCAGGAGCTCGTGGCCGAGCGCGCCCGCGAGCGCCTGCTGCAGGACGGCTTCTCCGAGCTGGAGGTCGAGCGGATCCTGGACCGGGTCCCCGTCGCCACCCACAACCAGCGTGGGCTCGGCACGCTGCAGATCGGCTGCGTCGAGGAGTGCGTGGAGGAGATCGAGGCCTCGACGCTGCTCCAGATCGTCGAGGCGAGCATGTCCTCTGAGATCTATGAGCTGATGAAGCGCTCCGACGAGGTGGCGGTGGTCGAGAAGGCCCACGCCCGGCCACGGTTCGTCGAGGACTGCGTGCGCGAGATGGTGGCGGGGGTGGTCGCGGGCTTTCCCGGGCTCGACGGGCGGAGCTTCGTGTGCGCCCGTCAGGAGAACCTGGAGACGATCCACC
Source organism: uncultured Solirubrobacterales bacterium (assembly GCA_963696615.1). Taxonomy (GTDB): domain Bacteria; phylum Actinomycetota; class Thermoleophilia; order Solirubrobacterales; family Solirubrobacteraceae; genus Palsa-744. The sequence goes on from CAVOKU010000001.1 coordinate 470,593, forward strand.
AGCACGACGTACTCGCCGAGCGTCACGGGCTGCTCTCAGAGGTGCGTCACGAGATCGACGCGGGCGAGCTCGCGCCGCATCACACGACGCTCGACGAGTGGCTGGCGGCAGGCGCTCAGCTGCGCGGCTGAGCCTGGGCCAGGCGGCGGCGCAGGCCGAAGAAGTAGTCGAGGCCCGAGAGCACCGTCACCGCGACCATCAGATACACCAGCGCGGACACCCAGGGCGGCGGCCCGGGCACGGCGATCACCGCGAGGATCGCCGCGATCTGCAGGCAGGTCTTGAGCTTGCCGAACATGCTCGCCTCCATCACGACTCCCGCCTGGGTGGCGCCGAGGCGCAGCACCGTCACGGCCAGCTCGCGGGTGATGATCACCATCGCCACCCACGCTTCCAACCGATCGAGCGAGACGAGCGCCACCAGGGCGGAGACGATCAGCAGCTTGTCCGCCAGCGGGTCCATCAGCTTGCCGAACGTCGTCACGCTCTTGCGCGAGCGCGCCAGGTACCCGTCGACGAAGTCGGTCAGGGAGGCCAGCGCGAACACGGCCGCCGCGAGCACGTCCCCCTCAGAGGTGTTTCCCAGCAGCGCCACGACGAGCACCGGCACCAGCATGATGCGCAGCACGGTGAGCATGTTGGGGAGGTTCAGCGGGAACACGAGCGCTGCCATTATGTCGTCACTTCTCGATCCCGACGCGACAGGAGGCCCGGATGAACACACGCACGCTCGGACCGCAGGGCCCGGAGGTCTCGGAGATCGGCCTCGGCTGCATGGGCATGTCCGCCTTCTACGGCACCGCCGACGAGTCCGAGGCCCGGGCCACGATCGCGCGGGCGCTCGATCTGGGGTGCAACTTCCTGGACACCTCGGACATGTACGGGCCCCACACCAACGAGCTGCTCGTCGGCAGCGCCATCGCCGATCGCCGCGAGCAGGTGTTCCTCGCCACCAAGTTCGGGATCAAGCTCGTCAAAGACGACGACCTGCTGCGCCGGGAAGTCAACGGCACCCCCGCGTACGTACACGAGGCGTGCGACGCTTCGCTGCAGCGCCTCGGGGTCGACCAGATCGACCTCTACTACCAGCATCGCGTCGACCCCAACACGCCGATCGAGGACACCGTGGGGGCGATGGCCGAGCTGGTGAAGGCCGGCAAGGTTCGCTACATCGGCCTCTCGGAGGCCAGCGCCCAGACGATCCGCCGCGCCCACGCCGTGCACCCGATCACAGCTGTGCAGACCGAGTACTCGCTGTGGACCCGCGACGTCGAGCCCGAGATCCTGCCGACGCTGCAGGAGCTCGGCATCGCGCTCGTCGCCTACTCCCCGCTCGGACGGGGCTTCCTGTCCGGTCGCTTCACCTCGCCGGACGAGCTCGAGGAGGGCGACTTTCGCCGCCACGGCCCCCGCTTCACCGGCGATAACCTCGAGCAGAACCTGAAGCTCGCCGAGCGCGTCCGTGAGCTCGCCTGCGAGCGGGGCATCACCCCGGGCCAGCTCGCGCTCGCCTGGGTGCTTCACCGCGGTGAGCACATCGTGCCGATCCCCGGCACCAAGCGCGTCTCCTACCTGGAGGAGAACCTCGCCGCCGTCGAGGTGAAGCTGAGCGACGCGGAGGTGCAGCAGATCGCCGAGGCGATCCCGCCCGCCGCCGGCGAGCGCTATCCCGCGGCGGTGATGCCGTCGGTCAACCTGTGAGGGGGTCGCTGCCGCGGGCGCAGTCGGTGGCACATTCCCGTCGCGGACCCGAGCGACACCACGGCCCGCCGCCCACGCTCGCCCGGGCGCGCCGGTGCGGGTGTTCCCGCAGCACCAGCCGCTAGGGTGGGGCCATGCCGCTGATCCCGATGGTCGTCGAGCGGACCGCCCGTGGCGAGCGTGAGTTCGACATCTACTCGCGGCTGCTCAACGAGCGCATCATCTTCCTCGGCACCCCGATCGACGACCAGGTCGCCAACCTGGTGGTCGCCCAGCTGCTTCACCTGGAGTCCGAGGATCCCGAGAAGGACATCTCGATCTACATCAACTCCCCCGGCGGCTCGGTCTACTCGGGGCTGGCGATCTACGACACGATGCGCTTCATCAAGCCCGACATCGCCACGATGTGCGTCGGGGTGGCGATGTCGATGGGCTCGCTGCTGCTGGCCGGCGGCACGAAGGGCAAGCGCGCGGCGCTGCCCAACAGCCGCATCCTGATCCACCAGCCCTCCGCCGGTTTCGAAGGCCAGTCCACGGACATCGAGATCCACGCGCGGGAGATCCTAAACGTGCGCGACCGGCTCGATCAGATCTACGCCGAACACACCGGCAACCCGAAGAAGCAGGTGCGCGAAGACATGGAGCGCGACCGCTTCTTCACTGCCGAGCAGGCGCAGGACTACGGCCTGATCGACCGCGTGCTCGAGAGCCACTGAGGGACAGCCAGCCTCACGCGATGTCCAGGACGCGAGCCAGGTCCGGGGCGCGGTGTCGGGTCTGAGCACCGTCGAGCGCACCGGACTGGCGCTGGTGGTGGCGCTCTCGACGCTGGCGGGAGTGGCCCATTACGACCATTGGGCGCCCGTGCCGGCCTTCGCCCTGGCGACGTTCGCGCTCGCCGGGCTGGCGTGGATCGTCTCGTTCGCCACCGAGCAGCTGGGGGAGCGCTTCGGTCCGGCTGCGACGGGGATGCTGCAGTCGACGCTCGGCAACCTCCCCGAGCTGTTCGTCGTCGTGTTCGCCCTCAAACAGGGCGAGCTGATCGTCGCCCAGACGGCGATCATAGGCTCGATCCTCGCCAACGCCCTGCTCGTGCTGGGCCTGGTGATCGTCGTCGGTGCCCGCCGCTCGGGGGACGGGATGATGCGCTTCTCAAAGCGCCTGCCCCGCGACACGGCGACGCTGCTGCAGGTGACGGTGTTCATCATCGTCCTGCTCGGTCTGTCGCTGGCCTCCCACGATCCCGCCAGCCATCACGTGGAGGCGATCTCGGTGGTGGGGGCGGTGTGCCTGCTGGTCGTGTATCTGGCCTGGGTGGTGCCCTACCTGCGCAGCGACGTCCCGCCCCAGGGTCGTCCTGCGCCCCGCCTGGACCTGGTCCCCACGCTCGCGCTGCTGTTGCTCGCGGGTGGTGGATCGGCGTTCGTCTCGGACTGGTTCATCGCCGCGCTCGCCCCGGCGATCGAGATCCTGAACATCTCCCAGGCGTTCGCGGGGCTGGTGATCGTCGCGATCGCGGGCAACGCCGTGGAGAACGCGGCGGGGCTGGCGCTCGCCTACAAACGCCGCTCCGATCTGGCGATCTCGGTCGTCAAGAACTCGGTCGCCCAGATCGCAGCGTTCCTGTTCCCCGCGCTGGTGCTGATCTCGCTGGCCCTGCCCACCACGCTCACGTTCGCGCTGGCTCCCGTGTACGTCGGCGCGTTGGCGCTGACCGCGCTGGCCGTGTGGCAGGTGACCGGCGATGGGGAGGCGGCGGAATTCGAGGGCTGGGCACTGGTGGCCCTGTACGTGATCCTGGCCGCGCTGACCCTCTACGAGTAGCCCGCCCGCGGCGGTCTGCGTCTGCTCGCCCTCGCGGCGAAAGCACGCTAGACTGCTGCTACCTCGCGCCTGGGCGGGGTTTTTCTTCGCCTGGGCCGCTATCCAAACCGACCACGTAGGAAGCCCGCCAATGGCCCGCGGAGACGTTCGAATCGCTATCACCCTCGCGTGCGAGGACTGTAAGCGGCGCAACTACCAGACGAACAAGAGCAAGCGCAACAATCCGGACAGGATCGCGCTGCGCAAGTACTGCCGCTGGTGCCGCCGCCACACCAGTCATCGGGAGACTCGCTAGCGGAGGAGAGCCGCTGCCGTGGCCCGTGACCGCAAACGTGCAAAGCAACGTCGCGCCCGCCGGGGTACCGGACGGACGCAGGCCGAGCCGGCTCGCCGCCCCGCGGGCGGATCGGCCGAGCCCGCGGACGCCCAGGAGTCCGCGGTCGGCCATGGCCAGATCGAGCGCGCCGATCTGCCCGGGGCGCTCGAGCACGCCGGCGACGTCGACGAGTTCGATGCCGCTCTCGTCAAGGGAGCCGGGGGCACGCCCGCCAACCCCGACACGATCGAGGAGCTCGAAGCCGAGGCTGACGCCTCCGTGCCGAAGCCCCCGAAGGAGGCTCCCGCCGATGAAACCGAGGAGGCTCGCGTCGAGGCGGAGATCGAGCGCCAGCAGGAGTCCCATCGTGGCATCGGCGGTCGTGCGGCCGGCTTTCTGCGCGCCAGCTGGGCCGAGCTGCAGCGGGTGCAGTGGCCCGACCGCCGCCAGGTCTTCCAGGCCACCGCGGTGGTGCTCGGCTTCGTGGCGATCGCCGGCGTGTACCTCGGCGTGGCGGACTACCTCGCCAAGGAAATCGTCGAATTCATCCTCTGATCCATCTAACTAGAGAGCCCGAATGTTTCGCTGGTATGTAGTCAATACGTACTCCGGTCACGAGAACAAGGTCAAGCAGAACCTCGAGCACCGTGTGGTCTCGCTCGGCCAGCAGCGCGCCGTGCGCAACGTCGTCGTGCCCACGGAGGCCGTCTCGGAGATGAAGGAAAACCAGAAGATCACCGTCGAGAAGCGCACGATGCCCGGCTATGTGCTCGTCAACATGGAGCTCAACGAGGACTCGTGGGGCGTGGTCAAGGGAACCCCCGGCGTGACCGGCTTCGTCGGTGCCTCCCAGGAGCCCGTGCCGCTGACCCAGTCAGAGGTCGACCGCCTGCTTCACAAGGAGGTCGCCACGGCCCCTCGCACCCGTGCCCAGTTCACGATCGGGGAGTCGGTCAAGGTCGTCTCCGGCCCGCTCTCGGACTTCTCCGGCGAGATCTCCGAGATCAACGACGACGCAGCCAAGCTCAAGGTGCTGGTATCAATCTTCGGGCGGGAGACGCCCGTAGAGGTCGGCTTCGACCAGGTGAAAAAGCTCTAGATCATGGCCAAGAAGGTTCTGACGACGATCAAGCTCCAGGCGAGCGCCGGGCAGGCGAGCCCCGCGCCCCCGGTGGGCCCTGCCCTGGGCCAGCACGGGATCAACATCATGGAGTTCTGCAAGGCCTTCAACGCTCAGACCCAGAGCGAAACGGGCACCACCATCCCGGTCGTCATCACCGTCTATGAGGATCGCTCCTTCACGTTCATAACCAAGACGCCGCCGGCGGCGGTCCTGATCAAGCAGGCCCTTCGCATCGGCAAGGGCTCGGGCGAGCCCAACCGCACGAAGGTGGGCACCATCACCCAGGCCCAGCTGCGCGAGATCGCCGAGCGCAAGCTCGCCGACCTGAACGCCCACGACATCGACCAGGCCGCCAAGATCATCGCCGGCACCGCCCGCTCGATGGGGGTGGACGTCGCGCCATGAGCAGCCACGGACGCCGCCACCGGGAGGGCCTCGAGAAGATCGACCGCGAGCGCGAGTACGAGCCCGCCGAAGCGGTCGCCCTGATCAAGAGCCTCGCCAGCGCCAAGTTCGACGAGTCCGTCGAGCTGCACGTGCGCACCGGGCTGAACGTCAGACATGCCGACGAGCAGCTGCGGGGCACGATCGCGCTGCCCAACGGCCTGGGCAAGGACGTGCGCATCGCCGTGTTCGCCCAGGGCGAGAAGGCCCACGAAGCGCAGGAGGCCGGCGCCGACGTCGTTGGCGCCGAGGACCTCGCCAAGAAGATCGAGGAGGGCTTCGCGGACTTCGACGTGGCGATCGCCACGCCCGACCTGATGTCGGTGGTGGGCAGGCTCGGACGCATCCTCGGGCCGTCGGGGAAGATGCCCAACCCGAAGGTCGGCACGGTCACGATGGATGTCGCGAAGGCCGTCGAGGAGTCCAAGTCCGGCAAGGTCGAGTACCGCACCGACCGCACCGCGATCGTGCACATGGTGATCGGCAAGGCGAGCTTCGATGACGGTCGTCTGCTCGAGAACTACGCAGCCGTGATCGAAGAGCTGGTTCGTGCCAAGCCCTCCGCGGCGAAGGGCCGTTATCTGCGCACGATCACGCTCACCTCCACGATGGGGCCGGGCGTCAAAGTCGATCCCAGCCGCACACGTGACATCATCGAGGAGGCGCCCCGAGCGGCAGCTGCCGCCTAGCGCATCCACACAGGCCACCAGAGACCCCCGGCGGCTGGCTGATCTTCGATCGGCCGCACAAGACCGGGACAGGAGCCCAATGAACCGAGACCAGAAGGCCGCGGCGATCGCCGAGATCGCCGCCCACATAGATGATTCCCAGGCGGTCTTCGCCGTCGACTACAAGGGCATCTCGGTGCCCCAGGCCGCCGAGCTGCGCGCCAAGCTGCGCGAGGCCGACGCCACCTTCAAGGTCGTCAAGAACTCCCTCACCGAACGCGCCGCCGACCAGGCCGGAGCCGAGGCGCTGAAGGCCCTGCTCGAAGGCCCCACGGCGCTGACGTTCGTGCGCGGCGATGTCGCCACCGCCGCCAAGGCGATCGCCGACTACGGCCGCGCCACACAGCTGCTGCCGTTCAAGGGCGGCATGATGGACGGCGAGGAGCTCCAGCCCGACCAGATCCGCGCGCTCTCCCGCCTGCCCTCCCGCGAAGTGCTCTACGGCCAGCTCGTGGGGGTCGTGGCCTCACCGGTGAGCGGGCTCGTGCGTACCCTGAACGCACTCATCAGCGGCCTCGCCGTCGCGCTTGGCCAGGTGCAGGGCAAGAAGGAGTCCGGCGAGCTTCCTGCCGGCGAGCCCCCAGTGAGCGCAGCCGAGCCCACGCCCGCGCCCGCATCCGACGCTCAGGCGCCCGCCGCCGAGGCCGAGCCCACATCCGACGCTGAGGCGCCTGCCGCCGAGGCCGAGGCCGCATCCGACGCTGAGGCGTCTGCCGGCGAGGCCGACGCTGAGGCGCCTGCCGGAGAGCCCGAGCCAGAGGCCGAGGCCGAGGCCGAGGCGGAGGCGGAGACGGAGAACCAAGCTGAGCCGGCGCAGGACGAGCCGGCGCAAACCGACGACGACAACCAGGCGGACGCTGCGGCGCCCGATCAGCCCGAGGCCGCCGAAGCGAATCCGACCAAGGAGGACTGACGAGTCATGGCAACAAGCACAGAGGATTGGATCGAGGAGCTGAAGGGCATCTCGGTGCTCGAGCTCGCGGAGCGGATCAAGGCACTCGAGGAGGAGTTCGGCGTGTCGGCTGCCGCAGTCGCGGCACCGGCGGCAGCTGCGGGTGGCGGGGCTGCCGGCGGCGATGGCGCCGGGGGTGAGGACGAGGGTCCCAGCACGGTCGACGTGATCCTCGCCGGCTCCGGCGACAAGAAGATCCAGGTGATCAAGGTGGTGCGCGCCGCCACGGGCCTCGGCCTGAAAGAGGCGAAGGCCCTCGTCGACGAGGCTCCCAAGCCGGTCAAGGAGGGCGTCGAGAAGGAGGAGGCCGACAAGCTGAAAACCGAACTCGAGGAGGCTGGGGCCACCGTCGAGCTGAAGTAGCCCCGCCGGGCGCGGGGGGACTCGTTCCCCCTGCAGCTCCCGCCCCAACAGCCGTCCCGGGGGCCTCTCCCCAGCTGCCCGGGGGGCGGGGGGTGTGGATTCCTCGCGAGAGTCGCGTATAGCGATGGTTATACGCAGCTCGAAAAAGAAGACCCCCCGCCCGCCTCTTCAGGTTCTCTTTATCTTCCTCTCGGCTGCACGGATTTTCCGGTAAAGTGCCGGGCGCCGGTCGATAGTCGAAGCCACCCAAGCGGTGCGACGCCGCGCCACATACGCGGTCGTCGAGGGTGGGGTCCGTGAGCACTGGCAGCCCCACTTAAGGGCGTCGATAGCCTGTGCTATCTTTGCTGGTCGCGCTCTCTGCGCTCTCCTCTGCCCGTTCTAACGCCCTCCGAAGGAGACGTTTCTTGGCTGCTGTTGATGCCCTCCGGACGCGCCGAAGCTTCGCGCGCCTTAATAAGACCATCGATGTCCCCAACCTGATTGATATCCAGCGCCGTTCGTTTCGGTGGCTCACCGACCCCAAGGGCGGAGGGCTGCGGGAGACGATCGACGACATCTCGCCGATCGAGGACTACACGGGCAACCTGGCGGTCCAGTTCGGGGAGTTCGTGTTCGACGAGCCGGTCGCGTCGCTCGACCAGTGCCGCGAGAAGGATCTGACCTACGCGCGTCCGCTGACGGTCACCGTCGCGTTCATCAACCGCGAGACGGGCGAGATCCGCGAGCAGTCGGTGTTCATGGGGGACTTCCCCTGGATGACCGAGCGGGGTACGTTCGTGATCAACGGCACCGAGCGTGTCGTGGTGACGCAGCTCGTGCGCTCACCGGGCGCCTACCTGATGGAGCCCAAGGATCGTGAGAAGCAGGTGTTCATCGCCAACCTGATGCCCGCCCGCGGCTCGTGGCTCGAGCTCGAGATCGACAAGAAGGGCAAGGTGTACGTCCGCATCGACCGCAAGCGCAAGCTGCCGGTGACGGTGCTGCTGCGGGCGATGGGCTATGCCTCCGATGAGGAGATCCTGGGCCTGTTCGACAACTCGCTGTACATCCGCAACACGCTGGAGTCCGACACCGAGCAGACCCGCACCGAAGACGGCGCGCTGATCGAGCTGTTCAAGAAGCAGCGTCCGGGGGAGCCGCCCAGCGTGGAGAACGCCAAGGCGCTGCTCAACCAGCTGTTCTTCGACCCCAAGCGCTACGACCTCACGCGGGTGGGCCGCTACAAGCTCAACTCGCGGCTGGGACTGGACATCGACATCGACACGCGCGTGCTGACCCACGACGACATCTTGGCGCTGGTCAGGGAGCTGGTTTCCCTGCCCAAGCGGCTGGGCATGCCCGAGGAGCCCGAGAACGAGATCAAGGACTACGCGGCGGAGGCGCTGAGCATGCCCCGCGAGCCCGTGGCTGAGCACCTCGACGAGTACGAGCACTTCGGCAACCGCCGCCTGCGGACCGTCGGCGAGCTGATCCAGGAGGCATTCCGGATCGGGCTCTACCGCATGGAGCGGGTGGTGCGGGAGCGGCTGACGACCGAGGACGCCGACACCATCACGCCGCAGACGATCATCAACATCAGGCCCGTGGTGGCGGCGCTGAAGGAGTTCTTCGGCTCCTCCCAGCTGAGCCAGTTCATGGATCAGACCAACTCGCTGGCGGGGCTCACCCATCGCCGCCGCCTGTCGGCGCTCGGCGCGGGCGGGCTCACGCGCGAGCGGGCGCCGATCGAGGTGCGCGACGTGCACCCCACCCACTACGGCCGGATGTGCCCGATCGAGACCCCGGAGGGTCCGAACATCGGGCTGATCGGCTCGCTGAGCTCGTTCGCGGAGGTCTCGGAGTACGGCTTCGTCACGACCCCCTACCGCGTCGTCAAGGACGGCGTGGTCACCGACGAGATCAGGCGTCTCGACGCGACCCAGGAAGAGGAGCTCGTGATCGCCCAGGCGAACACCCCCGTGGACGCCAAGACGGGCAAGCTCAAAGGCTCGGAGATCCTGTGCCGAACCCAGGCCGGTCAGTACGTGACGGTGGGGCCGAAAGACGTCGATCTGGTGGACGTCTCCCCGGAGCAGATCTGGTCGGTGGCGACCGCGATGATCCCGTTCCTCGAGCACGATGACGCCAACCGGGCGCTGATGGGCTCGAACATGCAGCGCCAGGCGGTGCCGCTGCTCAAGGCGGATGCACCGCTGGTGGGCACCGGCATGGAGCGCCGGGCGGCGCTCGACACCGGCGACGTGCTCCTGTCCGAGGGGGCCGGCGCGGTCGAGTACGTGGACGCCGATCGGATCGTGGTTGAGCGCAGCGATGGCGGCAAGGATGAGTACGACCTGCAGAAGTTCATGCGCTCCAACCAGGGAACGTTGATCCATCACAAGCCGCTGGTGAGCACCGCCCAGAAGGTCAAGGCGGGCGAGGTGCTGGCCGACGGCTCCTCCACCGACCGCGGCGAAATGGCACTCGGCAAGAACCTGATGGTCGCGTTCATGTCCTGGGAGGGCTACAACTTCGAGGACGCGATCATCCTCTCCAAGCGGCTGGTGCAGGACGACGAGCTGACCTCGATCCACATCGAGGAGTACGAGATCGACGCGCGCACCACCAAGCTCGGCGAGGAGGAGATCACCCGCGACATCCCCAACCGCTCCGAGGAGTCGCTGCGCAACCTCGACGACCGCGGGATCGTCCGCGTCGGCGCCGAGGTCGCGTCCGGCGATCTGCTCGTGGGCAAGGTCACGCCCAAGGGCGAGACCGAGCTGACCGCCGAGGAGAAGCTGATCCGGGCGATCTTCAAGGAGAAGGCCCGGGAGGTGCGCGACACCTCGCTGAAGGTGCCCCACGGCGAGGGTGGCGTGGTGATCGACGTCAAGACGTTCAGCCGTGACGAGGGCGACGACCTGCCTCCCGGGGTCAACGACCTCGTGCGGGTTTTCGTCGCCAAGAAGCGCAAGATCTCCGAGGGCGACAAGCTCGCGGGCCGTCACGGCAACAAGGGTGTGATCTCGAAGATCGTCGACGTACAGGACATGCCGTTCCTGGAGGACGGCACGCCCGTGGACGTGATCCTCAACCCGCTCGGGGTGCCGAGCCGCATGAACGTGGGCCAGATCCTCGAGACGCACCTCGGCTGGGTCGCCGCACAGGGTTGGTACGACGACGGTTCGGACGCCTACAAGAAGGCGCAGGGCTCGGGCAACGGCTCCGCCGGCAACGGCGCCCAGGGCCGGCGGGTGTACGTGTCCACTCCGGTGTTCGACGGCGCCACGATCGAGGACGTCGACAAGGCGCTCGTGCAGTGGCAGGACGAGCACAGGGGACACATCAGGATGGACATCGACAAGAGCCGCCGGCCCGGCGAACAGGCGTCGGGCAAGATGACGCTGTACAACGGTCGCACGGGCGAGCCGTTCGCGGAGCAGGTGACGGTGGGGTACATGTACATCCTCAAGCTCCTGCACCTCGTCGACGACAAGATCCACGCTCGCTCGACCGGCCCCTACTCGCTCGTCACCCAGCAGCCGCTGGGCGGCAAGGCGCAGTTCGGCGGCCAGCGCTTCGGCGAGATGGAGGTGTGGGCGCTGGAGGCGTTCGGTGCCGCCTACACGCTGCAGGAGATGCTCACGATCAAGTCCGACGACACCGTCGGGCGGGTCAAGGCGTACGAGGCGATCGTCAAGGGCGAGAACATCGCCGAGCCCTCGATCCCGGAGTCCTTCAAAGTGCTGCTCAAGGAGATGCAGTCGCTGGCGCTCGACGTCAACGTCGTCTCCGAGGAAGGCCAGCGCGCGGAGATGCGCGACGAGGACGACGATCTCCTGCGGGCAGCCGAGGAGCTCGGTATCGACCTCTCCGGCGTACGCGCGCCCGCGGGCGGGGCAGCCGCCGACGAGGCGCTCGAGGGCGAGGCTGCGGGCGACGCCGCGGAGGGCTCCGAGGAGGGAGCCGAGTCCGCGGAGGCCAGCGGCGAGGAGCCCGAGGCAGCGGAGGCGATAGACGTCGATGCGCTGCTCGGCGAGGGTGTGGGCGAGCTCGACATCGAGGCGCTCGCGCAGGACGTGGCCGGCGAGGAGCTGGTCGAGGAGACCGAGACGTAGGCCTCGGTGCAGCGTGCCGGCGCTCGCGCCGCGCCGGCAACGCTCGTCCCGCCCCCGGTTCGACGGGACGCCCGCAGCAGACAGGCAGCACGAACCGGCGGCGGCTAGGAGCCGCAAGAAACCGTCCCAGGTGTCACCCGAGCGAAAGCAGCCACCAGATGATCGACACGAGAGGGCTTCGCCCCCTTTACGGCATCCGGCCTAACCCCCAGTCAGAGGTCTCACATCCATGATCGACATTAATAATTTTGACGCCATCGAGATCAGTCTCGCCTCCTCCAAGCAGATTCGCGGCTGGAGCTCGGGTGAGGTGACCAAGCCGGAGACCATCAACTACCGCACGCTCAAGCCCGAGAAGGATGGGCTCTTCTGCGAGCGCATCTTCGGTCCGACCAAGGACTGGGAGTGCTACTGCGGCAAGTACAAGCGAGTGCGTTACAAGGGCATCGTGTGCGAGCGCTGCGGTGTCGAGGTGACCCGCTCGAAGGTCCGTCGCGAGCGGATGGGCCACGTCGACCTGGCGGCTCCCGTCAGCCACATCTGGTTCTTCAAGGGCGTTCCCAGCCGCATCGGCTACCTGCTCGACATGGCTCCGAAGGAACTGGAGAAGGTGCTGTACTTCGCCGCCTCGATCGTCACCTGGGTCGACGATGAGGCGCGCGCAAAGGACCTCGACTCGCTGGAGAAGGAGGTCAACAAGGTCCTCGACTCCTACACCGCCGAGCGGGAGGAGCGAGTGCTCGAGCTGCGGGAGTCCCTGGCCCGTCGGGAGAAGTACCTGCAGAACGGCAAACAGACGAACTTCAACGATGAAGATCACCTGTGGGCGGACTCGCTGGACGTGAACCTGCAGAAGATCTCCGACGAGGAGCGCGAGAAACTGCTCAAGGAGCTGCGCAAGGCGTTCGACGCCGACATCTCCGACACCGAGGCCTACATCGAGGACGCCGCCGAGCGCATGCGCAGCGTGTGGGAGCTGTTCAAGACGATGGAGCCCAAGCAGATCGAGCACGACGAGACCACCTTCCGCGAGCTCAAGGAGCGGTTCGGCTCGCCGTACGGCTTCGGTGAGTACTTCCGCGGCGGCATGGGCGCCGAGGCGGTCAGCGATCTGCTCGAGCAGGTCGACCTGGAAGCCGAACGTAAGGAGCTCGAGGAGCAGGTCAAGACGGCCAAGGGCCAGAAGCAGGCCCGGGCGGTCAAGCGGCTGAAGGTGGTGAGCGCGTTCATCCAGTCCGGCAACAAGCCCGAGATGATGGTGCTCGACGCGATCCCCGTGATCCCGCCCGAGCTGCGCCCGATGGTGCAGCTGGACGGTGGACGCTTCGCCACGTCTGACCTCAACGACCTCTACCGCCGGGTGATCAACCGCAACAACCGGCTCAAGCGGCTGCTTGATCTGGGGGCGCCCGAGATCATCGTCAACAACGAGAAGCGGATGCTCCAGGAGGCGGTCGACGCGCTGTTCGACAACGGCCGTCGCGGGCGTCCGGTCACCGGGCCGGGCAACCGTCCGCTGAAGTCCCTTTCGGACATGCTCAAGGGCAAGCAGGGGCGGTTCCGTCAGAACCTGCTGGGCAAGCGCGTGGACTACTCGGGGCGCTCGGTGATCGTGGCCGGCCCCTACCTGAAGCTGCACCAGTGCGGCCTGCCGAAGATCATGGCGCTGGAGCTGTTCAAGCCGTTCATCATGGCCCGGCTGGTCGAGCGTAAGTCCGCTCAGAACATCAAGGCGGCCAAGAAGATGGTCGACTCGATGATCGCCGAGGTGTGGGACGTGCTCGAGGAGGTCATCCACGAGCACCCGGTGCTGCTCAACCGCGCACCGACGCTCCATCGCCTGGGCATCCAGGCGTTCGAGCCGCTGCTGGTGGAGGGCAAGGCGATCCAGGTGCACCCGTTGGTTTGTCACGCCTTCAACGCGGACTTCGACGGCGATCAGATGGCGGTGCACCTGCCGCTGTCGGCGGAGGCCCAGGCGGAGGCGAGGATCCTGATGCTCTCCTCCAACAACATCCTCTCCCCGGCGCACGGCGCGCCGCTGGCGACGCCCACCCAGGACATGATCCTGGGGGCCTACTACCTCACCTATGGACCAGAGGCCGACGAGCTCTCGGGCAAGCGTGAGCTCCTGACGAGCGGCAAGTGGCCCTCCGGGGAGGAGCGTCCGCATGTGTTCCGCACCGCCCAGGAGGCCGAGCTCTCCTACGAGGCGGGCGTCGTCACGCTGCACGACCTGGCGGAGTTCCGGCCGTTCGGCCGCGAGGGCGGCCACGTGCTCTCGACGGTGGGGCGGATCATCTACAACGACCGCATCGAGCGAGCGCTGGCAGAGGCGCTGGGCGATGCCTTCGATGCGGGCAAATACGCGTTCGTGAACCAGTCGATGAAGAAGCGCGACACGACCCGCCTGATCGACGCGCTGGTGCAGAGCTACGGGGCGAGCACGGTCTCCCAGGTCCTCGACGCGTTCAAGGACCTCGGCTTCAAGTACGCCACTCAGGCCGGCATCACGATCTCCAAGAACGACGTCGTGGTGCCGCCCGACAAGCAGTCGATCCTGGACAAGTACGAGACCCAGGTCTCTGAGATCTCAGACCAGTACGACATGGGCCTGATCACCCAGGAGGAGCGCCACGAGGCGGTCGTGGAGAAGTGGAACGCCGCCACCGACGAGGTGGCGGACGCGATGATCGAGAACCTCGACGAGCTCAACCCCATCTTCATGATGGCGAACTCTGGTGCGAGGGGATCGTTCAAGCAGATCCGCCAGCTGGCGGGCATGCGCGGGCTGATGGCCAACCCGAAGGGCGAAATCATCGAGCGTCCGATCAAGGCCAACTTCGTGGAGGGCTTGTCGGTGCTGGAGTACTTCATCTCCACCCACGGCGCACGAAAGGGCCTGGCCGACACCGCGTTGCGGACGGCCGACTCCGGCTACCTGACACGACGGCTCGTGGACGTGGCCCAGGACGTGATCATCCGCGAAGCGGACTGCGGCACCGAGGAGTACATCGAGATGTCCGTGTGGAGCGACGGCAAGGACCTCAACGGAGACCTGATCGGACGTTTCGCTGCGGCTCCGATCAAGACCAAGCGCGGACGGATGCTCGTCGAGCAGGGCGCGGAAATCGGGCGGGGAGAGTTCGCCGAGATCGCCGAGGCGTTCGCCGACGAACACGAGAAGGGCGCCAAGGTGACCGTGCCGGTGCGCTCGGTGCTCAAGTGCCAGGCGCCCAGCGGCGTGTGCCAGGCCTGCTACGGGCGGGCGATGGCGACCGGCGCGCTCGCCCAGATCGGAGATGCGGTGGGGATCATCGCCGCGCAGTCGATCGGCGAGCCGGGAACCCAGCTGACGATGCGTACGTTCCACACCGGCGGCGTCGCCGGTGCGGACATCACGCACGGGCTGCCCCGGATCGTCGAGCTGTTCGAGGCGCGCAAGCCGAAGGGGCTCGCGAAGATCGCCGAGCAGGACGGGAAGGTGTCGATCGAAGAGTCCGAGAAGGCTCTCACGGTGATCATCACCGACGACGCCGGTGAGGAGCACAAACACGCCTTCCCCCGGCGTACCCGGCTGTTCGTCTCCGAGGGAGAGAAGATCGAGGCTGGCAAGCAGCTCAACGAGGGGTCGCTGTACCCGCACGAGCTGCTCGCCATCCGCGGGCGGACCGAGACCGAGCAGTACCTGGTCAAGGAGGTCCAGGAGGTCTACAAGTCCCAGGGCGTGGACATCAACGACAAGCACATCGAGCTGATCGTCAGGCAGATGCTCAAAAAGGTACGTGTGGTCCAGAAGGGCGACACCGACTACCTGCCGGGCCAGTTCGTGGACCGCTTCGAATTCGCCAAAGTCAACGACGAGGTCGCCTCCGGCAAGGGCGAGGCGGCTCAGTTCGAGGACATCATCCTGGGCATCACGAAGGCGTCGCTGAACACCGACTCCTTCCTCTCGGCGGCCTCCTTCCAGGAGACCACGAAGGTGCTCACGGACGCCGCCCTGGAGGGCAAGACCGATCGGCTGAACGGGCTCAAGGAGAACGTGATCATCGGCAAGCTGATCCCCGCGGCGACCGGCCTGTCGCGCTACCGGCGGATCGAGATCGAACCCTCCGAACCGCTGCCGCGGGCGATCGACGACGTGGGGCTGCTCGACCAGGACGAGATCGCCGCGGAGCTCGGCCTCTCAGGCGGGGAAAGCGTCAGCTACGGCCAGGAGTTCGATGCCGACCTCGCCTCGCTGGAGAAGATCGGCGCGGGCGCGACCGATCCCGGCTTCGTGGAGGAGCTCGCCGACCTCGAGGTCCCCGACGGCGGTGGGGAGCCCTCGGGCGAGGGCTCCTAACTCCGGAGCTGCCAGAGCGAACGGTGCCGCGAGCGCGGACCGGGTGACACCCGGTCCGCGCTCCGCCGGCCTATCGTGAGGACGGATGGCTGCCGACGCGGGTGATGGTCAGCGGGTACTGCTCGTCGAGGATGAGGCCTCGATCGCCGATCCGTTCGCGCAGGCGCTCGCCCGCAACGGGTTTCGCCCGGTGATTGCCTCCACCGCCGGCGACGCCCTGCGACTCGCGCGCGAGGAGGACCGGTTCGAGGTCGTGCTGCTCGACATCTCGCTGCCCGACGGGGACGGCCGCGACGTGTGCAGGGAGCTTCGGCGCATCTCCGATGTGCCGATCATCATGCTCACCGCCAGGGGCACGGTCACAGACCGCGTGGTGGGACTGGAGCTGGGCGCGGACGACTACGTGGTCAAGCCGTTCTCGGCCGAGGAGGTGATCTCCCGGATGCGCGCGGTGCTGCGCCGGACGCAGGGGGTCTCTCCGCGAGCACCGTCGGTGCTGAGCGCGGGCGACCTGCGCCTCGATCTCGGAGCCCGTCAGGCGCAGCTGGCAGGGCAGGAGCTGGAGCTCACCCGTAAGGAGTTCGACCTGCTCGCTCGCCTCGTCCGCGAAGCCGGCACGGTGGTCTCGCGGGAGACGCTCATGTCCGACGTGTGGGACGAGAACTGGTTTGGATCAACCAAGACCCTCGACGTACACATCGCCGGGCTGAGACGCAAGCTCGGAGACTCCCCGGTCACCCCCCGGTTCATCCACACCGTGCGGGGGGTCGGCTTTCGCTTCGCTCGCAACCCGGGGCCGGAACCGTAGCGCCAACGATCAGACTGCGGACCGGGCTGCTTGCAGCCTTCGCCTATGTGCTCCTACTCGCGATCGTGGCGCTCGGAGTGCCGCTCGCCCTGAGTTTGAGCACCCGCGTCAACGACGAGGTGCGCTCGCAAGCCAGGGAGCAGGCAGATCTCGTCGCGGCAACGGCTGCGGACCTGCTCCCGAGTGCCCGTCGACGCGAGCTGGAGGTGCTCGTGCAGACCGCCGCCGTCACCGTGCGGGGCCGGGTGCTCGTGACCGACCGCTCGGGGGTCGTGTTGGCCGACAGCGGCGAACCGCCACAGGTCGGCGCTGACTACGGCGCGCGCCCGGAGATGGCCAGCGCCCTGGCCGGCCACCCGGTGCAGGTGCAGCGGGCGAGCAGGACCCTCGGCGAGGAAATCCTCGCCACCGCCGTGCCGATCATCCGCAACAGGGTTACCGAAGGGGCGGTGCGCGTGACCCAAAGCGTGGCTGCAGTGCACTCCGCGGTGCGCCGCGTCGAGCTGGGGCTGGCGCTGATCGGAGTCATCGTGCTCGCCCTGGGCCTCGCTGTCGCGGCGGTCATCGCTGCTCAGATCGCCCGTCCCCTGGGCCGCCTGGAGCGCGTGGCCCGCGAGGTCGCGGGCGGCGATCTGAGCGCCCGGGCGGCGATCGAGGGCAGCCGCGAGCAGCGCTCCCTGGGGGAGTCGTTCAACGAGATGACCGACCGGGTGCAGCGCCTGCTGACCTCGCAGCGGTCTTTCGTCGCAGACGCCTCACACCAGCTCCGCACCCCGCTCACGGGTCTGCGCCTGCGCCTCGAGGAGGCCCGCGCCGCCAGCGGTAGCGTCGAGGCGAGGGCGGAGCTGGAAGCCGGGATCGCCGAGGTCGACCGGCTTTCACAGATCGTCGACGAGCTGCTGCTCCTCAGCCGCGCCGGCGAGCGAGAGCTGCCGGGCGAGGAGCTCGATCTGGCGAAGGTGACGGCCGATGCGATGGCCCGCTGGCAGGGAGCGGCGAGCGACCGCCAGATAGCGCTCGAGACCGGGCGGCTGGCGGACGGAGGCGCATGGTGCGCCCGCGCCGACGCCGACCGCGCGTTGGATGTGCTGCTGGAGAACGCGCTGCACTACTCCCCCCCGGGGGCGCTCGTGACGATCTCATGCGGACCGGGCTGGATCGAGGTGCAGGACACAGGCCCTGGCCTCGCCGAGGGTGAGGGGGAGGAGCTGTTCGAGCGCTTTCACCGCGGCAGCGCGGGTCGCGGCGGTCCGCCGGGAAGCGGCCTCGGGCTCGCGATCGCCCGGGAGCTCGCCCGCGAGTGGGGAGGACGGGTGACGCTCGAGAACCGCGAGGGCGGCGGCGCGCGTGCCCGCTTGCGACTGCGCGAGCACAGGAGCTGAGACCTTGCCAGCGCTTAACCCTCGGCCCTCTAGGCTCGGGCTCGTGAATCGTCGAATCGCGTTGTGGGCGCTCGTGGGCCTGCTCGGCATCGTCCTCACCGCTGCGATCACGTGGGCCACGAGCCAGCTGACGAGCCAGCGCATCGGACTCTCCTCGCAACCGCTCTCCGCCGGCCGTCGGCTCGCGCCGCAGGCGACGGGTGCCCACTCGGCAACGCGACGGTCGCGCACGACGGCTCCCGCTCGCAACAGGACCACTGCGCCGGCGACCACGAGCACGAGCGCCCCGACAACCTCGAAACCATCGAGCACGGTCACGGAATCCCCACCCGCCCGCTCCGCCACCGAATCCGGCGGCCGACGAGCGCCCACGGGCACCGGCGGAGGTACGCCCGCAACCCGCTCACAGCCGCTGCGTCGGCCCGGCGGCTCGAAATCTTCGAGCGACGACAGCGCCGCGCAAGGACAAGCCACCAAGCGAGGCGACCGGGAACAACGCAGCCAAGCACGCGGCGCTGAACAGGCCGCCGAAGAACGCCGTGAAGAACACCCCGCCGAAGCACGCGGGGGACACCACGACGACTGACCCCGTTCCGCCGTCAAGCCTTTGCCAAACGTTTGCCTGCGGCTAGCCGGCCGCTTGTCGGTGCTCGGGCACAGTGGATCTGGACCCACGTGCAAGGAGCCCTCGATGAAACGCCGACCCAGCAGCGCCAGGATCGCCGCCCTCGCCTCGGCCGTGACCGCCGGGGTGCTCGCCGCCTATGCGCTTCGCCCCGATTCGGCGCCCCGGACCGGCGTCGCCACCGGTGCACAGCAGCAGGCAGCTGAGGTCCGCACCCAGGTGATCAGGCGGACCGTCCACATCGTCCGCCACGAACGTCCCCACGAGCGCCCGGGCTCGCACACGAGTGCCGGTGTCCGATCTCCCGTTCGGGCCGGGACGGGCGAACCCGCTCGCTCGCTCGCCCCCCGCACGAGCTCGAGCGGCTCGCACTCGAGCGCCCCGGCTCCGACCCCCACCGCCGTCACAGCCCCGCGCACGCGAACGAGCGGCTCCCGCGGCAGCGGTACCGGCACGATGCCCTCGCGCGGCTCCTCCGGCACGCCCGTCCGCACCCGCACCAGCGGCGCGAGTGGCACGCCGAGCAGCCCGGACGCAGGCCGTGTCCAGAGCGGCGGCGCGGTTCGCACACGCACCAGCGGGTCCCACGGCGGCGAGCACGACGGAGGCGGCCACGATGACTGATGCCCGCCCAGGAGCTGAGGATCGTCGGCGGAGCGGCGGCTCGGGCCTCCGACCGACCAGGGTCGCTGCCCCGACGAGCACCTCCAACCCGGGGCCGACCCCCGCCTCGCGCGGGGGCCGGCGCCCGGATCCGCGTACGGCTCGTCGAGCCTCGCGGATCGCGGACACCAACCCCCTGCGCAACCCTGTCGCGGTCCTCACGGCGGCTCTTGCAAGCTTCCTCGTGGTGCTGGCTCTGCTCACGGCTCGAGTCACCGCCGGCCACGACCCCGCGCTTCGGGCGAACGCGGCCGCCGCCCGGCTCTCCGGCTCCAGCCGGCCGTCCCTGCGCACGAGCGCGAGCGGAGCCCTCGCACCCGCCCCCGGAGTCCAGCGCGGCGGCTCGGGGTCCGCACCCACCTCCCGGGCAGTCGTCACCCGCGCGAGTGGCGCCGCGGGCGCGACGGGAGAGCGCGATGGGTGAGCGGGCGATACCGCTGCGGGCATCCACCCGCGACAGTCGCCGCCGCAGCGGTCCCGACCGGATCAGCGTCGCTCTGTTCTCCGTCGCCGCGTTCCTGGCGATCCTGGCGCTGCTGGGCAACCAGCTCGGTCGTTCGAAGACGACCGCCGCGGCTGCGCGACGGCCGGTGTTGGTACGGCGCATCTATCGCACGACCGTCGTCGAACGCGTGCTTCCCCCGGGCTCCGTCGGCGCCGACGGCAGCTCGGTGACTCAGTCTGCGTCCGGCGCCTCCCCGACGCCGGCGCCCGCGGCGCCGAGCACCCGAGCGTCATGAGCGAAGCGCACGACATCCTCTTCCATGCGATGGGCAGCGATGTACGGCTGCTGATCGAGCGCCCGCTGCTTCCCGGCGCTCCCGCGCCGGCTCAGGCGGCGGGTCGCGAGCGCGCCTACATCGAGGACTTCGCGGCCCGCCTGTCGCGCTTTCGTGCCGACAGCGAGCTGAGTGCCCTCAACCGTGACCCGCGCGTGGTGGTCCCCGCCTCCGCGCTGCTGCGCACGGCCGTGCAGGCGGGCCTGTGGGCGGCGCGGCGCAGCGGAGGCCTCGTTGATCCCACACTGCTCGGAGCGCTCGAGCGAGCCGGCTATGACGCCTCGCGCGATCGCGGCCAGCCGGCCTCGCTCGTACAGGCGCTCGCCACGGCGCCGACCCGTGCTCCGGCCCGCCCCCATGCGCAGCGGCTGTGGGAGACGGTGTCGATTGATCACCCGGCGGGCGCCATCCGTCGGCCGGTGGGGCTGCGGATCGACACCGGTGGCACCGGCAAGGGCCTGTGCGCCGACGCCGTCGCGCATCGCCTGAACGGCTACACGCGCTTCGTCGTGGACTGCGGCGGGGACCTCGCGGTGGGAGGAGTGGGGGCCCAGATCGAGCCCTACGAGATCGAGGTCGAGCATCCTCTCACGGGCGAGACGATCCGCAACGTGCGCCTCTGCGCCGGGGGCGTCGCCACCTCCGGCCTGAACGTGCGCGTCTGGGAGCGTCCAGGGGGCGGCTTCGCGCATCACCTGCTCGACCCCTCGACCGGAGTGCCGGCCTGGACCGGGCTGATCGGGGTCACGGCGATCGCTCCAAGCGCCCTGGAGGCCGAGACCCTGTCCAAGATGGCGCTGCTGCTCGGCCCCTTGGGTGCCCGGCGCGTGCTCGCCGAACACGGCGGGGTGATCGTGCACGACGACGGCGACGTGGAGGTCGCCGGCCCGCTCGACCGCCCCCCCGTGGTCGCCCACATGGTCCGAGGGGCGGCGTGATGGCAAGCAAGGACCCCACTCCCTATCTGTGGTGGCTGGTCAGCCGGGCCTCCGGCATCGTCGCACTCGGCCTCGTGACGATCGCGGTGCTGCTCGGCCTGTCGATGTCCACCAAGCTGCTGCGGCGCCCGGGCGTGGGACGCACGCTGATGCGGCTACACGAGCACGTCGCACTCGTCGGCCTCGGAGCGATCGCGATGCACGGGCTCGCGCTGCTGGGAGATCCGTGGCTGCGACCCGGCCTCAGCGGCCTCACCGTTCCGTTCGCGATGTCCTACCGACCCCTCTTCACCGGACTCGGGATCCTGGCGGGCTACCTGGCGGCGTTGCTGGGGCTGAGCTTCTATGCCCGCCGGCGGATCGGCGTCAGGCTGTGGCGCCGGCTGCACCGCGCCACAGTGCTCGTGTGGGTGTTGGGCGTGGCGCATACGCTCGGTGCAGGAAGCGACGCGGGCACCGTGTGGCTGCGGGCACTCGTGCTGCTGCCGGCGATCCCGATCGTGTACCTGACGGTCCTGCGGATTGGCCAGGGGCGCGAGAAGGGGTCTGGGAAACGACCCCACGGAGCCCCGAGGCCGGCGCCGCAGGCCCCCGAGCGCGCTCGTCGGACGCCGCGGCTCGCGCCATCGGCTCGCACCCGGGTGGCGGGCGAGGCAGAGGCATGAGGCGCCCGGCATGAGCGCTCCGGACACCGACGTCCTGATCGCGGGCGGCGGGCTGGCTGCGCAGCGCTGCGCAGCAGCGCTGCGGCGCCTGGGCTATGGCGGGCGGATCGTGCTGCTGTGCGAGGAGTCGCGCCCGCCCTATGACCGTCCGCCACTTTCAAAGACGGTGCTCAGCGGCGCCCGCGAGCCCACGCAGCTGCAGTTCAAGCCCGCCCAGTGGTACGCCGAGCAGCAAATCGAGCTCCTCGTCGGTCACGCGGCGGAGCAGTTGGACGTCGGCGCGCGCACCGTGTTCGTCAGAGATGAGGCGCGCGTCACCCACCCGCTTCGCTATCGCCAACTCGTGATCGCCACCGGCAGCCGTCCCCGTCGCCTTCCCGGATTCGAGATCGGGTGGCCGGTGTGCGAGCTTCGCACCGCGGAGGACTCCCTGTCGCTGCGGGCGAGGCTGCGCGACGGCGACGGACGTCTCGCCGTGATCGGGGCTGGTCTCATCGGCATGGAGGTCGCCTCCTCGGCGCGAGCTCTGGGATGCGAGGTGACGCTGATCGAGGCCGCGCCAACGCCGCTGGCTCGTGCGCTGCCCGCGGCGCTCGGCCGTTGGATCGCCGACCTGCACCGACGCCACGGAGTGGACGTGCGGCTGTCCACCACCGTCGAGCGCGTATCGCTGCGAAGCCGCGATACGAGGATCGCGCTCAGCGACGGGACCGTTGTGCGGGCCGGCACCGTGCTCGTCGCCGCGGGCACCGAGCCCGCCACCGGTTGGCTCGCGGAGAGCCCTCTCGGCCGGGGTGCGATCTACGCCGACCTCGGCGGGCGCACCGCTGTTTCCGGCGTGTTCGCCGCCGGGGATGCCGCGTGCTTTCCGGATCCCCACCTGCGCAGATCGATTCCCACCCAGCACTGGGAGGCGGCTGTGCGTCAGGGTGTGGCCGTGGCCCGCACGATCGTCGGGCTCGAGCCTGCGCCGGTGGCGCCCGCGATGTTCTGGAGCGACCAGCACGGGCGGCGGATCCAGCTGGTGGGACACGCTGCCGGCGGGTGTGAGCTCGATTTCGAGGGCGACGTCGCGGCAGACGAGCCGTTCGTTGCGTGGATCAACCGCCGCGGCGCCGCGGCCGGCGCCCTGCTGGTCGACCGGCCCGACGCCCTTGCGCGAGCACGGCGGCGGATCGCCGAAGGCTCGCACACGACGGAGCTGTCACGGGCGGCTCGAGATCCGAACGATCCCGCCGCCGTCATTCGCTGTCGACACACCAACAGCGCACCGAATCGAGGCACACATGACATATCGACCGCTGATCGACCAATCCGCCTGTCTCGCGCACGGCGACTGTGAGGAGCTCGCCCCCGACGTGTTCCAGGTCGAGGAAGATCTGGCGACCGTCATCGGCACCGCTCCACTGGAGCAGCTGCTCGTGGTGGCCGAGGGCTGCCCCGCCGCCGCGATCACCGTGCTCGACGAGGACACCGGCGAGCAGGTCTACCCCTGATCGCTGCCCGCCCGGTCTCCGGGAACATGGCAGGATTCTCACGGAGCCTCGCGATACTCCCTCGCGAAGCTGGTGTTCTGTTGGCCGATGCTGGATCGCGGCCTGACGCGCCGATCCCTGCTCGCCGCGGGCGCTGGAGCGCTTGCGGGAGAGCTAGTCCGCCCGCGGGGTGCGCTGGCGGCGCTCCGTGACGTTTCGCGCGGCAGCGCGCTGCGGCCGGCGCTGTTCGAGCGGCCTGTGGGTCAGCTCGCGGCCAACCGTCGCGCCAGCGTCGAGCTCGGGCGCAACGCCGACCTGGTGGGGGTCCGCTGGTCCGGTGCGCCGTCCGCGTCGGTTGAGCTCCGCTTTCGCGACGAACACGGCGGTTGGAGCCCCTGGACGTCGGCGGCTCATCACGGCCACGGCCCCGCCGGGGCGCCGACGGCGGGCGATCCGGTCTGGTCGGGAGGGTCCACGCTCGTGCAGGTGCGCTCGAACCGCGCGATCTCCCATGTGCGCCTCAGCTGCGTGGACGTGAGCGGGGGGCTCGGAGCTCGCACGCTCGCGCTGGCATCCCGGTCGCTGGCCATCGCGTCCTCGCCGGCGCTCGCGAGCCCCGACCTGCCGGCCGGTCCCGGACAGCCGCCGGTGATCGCCCGCCGGGTGTGGGCTCGGGGCGTGTCCAAGCCACGGCTGGCGCCCGAATACGGCACCGTG
Organism: uncultured Solirubrobacterales bacterium; assembly: GCA_963696615.1. Taxonomy (GTDB): domain Bacteria; phylum Actinomycetota; class Thermoleophilia; order Solirubrobacterales; family Solirubrobacteraceae; genus Palsa-744. The sequence goes on from CAVOKU010000001.1 coordinate 494,541, forward strand.
CAGCTGGGGTTCGTGCACCACACCGACAACCCCAACGGCTACCTCAGCGGAGAGGTGCCGGCGATGCTGCGGGCGATCTTCACCTTCCACCGCTACGTCAACGGCTGGAACGACATCGGCTACAACTTCGTGATCGACCGCTTCGGGCGAACCTTCGAGGCGCGGGCAGGGGGAATCGACGAGCCGGTGGTGGGCGCCCACGCCGGCGGCTACAACTACGTCTCCACCGGGGTCGCGGTGCTGGGCGAATTCACCGGCCAGGCGCCCTCGCCGGCGGCGGCGCTCGCGCTCGAGCGGCTGCTCGCGTGGAAGCTCTCGCTGCACGGGATCCCCAGCGAAGGCCGGGTGACCGTGAAGGTCGACCCGGCGGGGGCCGTCTACAGCCGCTACCCGGCCGGCGCCCCGGTGTCGCTGCCGCGCGTGGCGGGCCACCGCGACGGCGATCAAACCGACTGCCCCGGCAACGTCCTCTACGGCGAGCTGCCGAGCCTGCGCCCGCGCATCGCGCGGCTCGCCGGCCGACCGGCGCGGGCGACGCTCGCGCCGGGTGTCCCCGCCGCCCCACCGGGCCAGCCGCAGCCGCTCACGGGCACGCTGGCGTTCCTCGACGGCACCCCGATCTCAGGCGCGCCGATCGCGATCCAGGCCCGCACCGTCACGCGCCGCGGCGAAGTGGTCGCCGAGAGCACCGTCGCTCAGGCCGTGAGCGGCCCGCAGGGTGAGTGGTCGCTGGCGCTGCCGCTGGTCCCCCAGGCGGGGGGAACCTCGCTGCGGGCGCTGTGCCCCGGCGCCGGCGGCGTGCCGGCGACGGTCTCCGATCCGCTCCAGCTCCCAGCCTCACCCGCCGGGTAGCCTGCCAGGGGTCTCGAACGCTCCCTCGGCCAGGACCAGGCTCCGGCGTAAGCCCGCCCGCGGGTCTCACGATCGCGCGACCGTCGAGGAGGCCCTCGACGAGGCCCTGGTGGCGCACGTCGCCTTCGTCGAGGACGGCCAGCCCTATGCGATCCCGACGCTGTTCGCGCGCTCCGGGGACCTGCTGTACTTCCACGGGTCGGCCGCCTCCCGCACGCTTCGGACGCTCGCCCAGGAGGTGCCGACCTGCCTCACGGCCACTCTCATCGACGGCATCGTGCTCGCCCGCTCGGCGTTTCACCACTCGGTGAACTATCGCTCGGTGGTGGTGCTCGGCAGCGCCCGTTCCGTCGAGGGCGCCGCGGAGCGGCTGACGGCGCTGCGGGCGTTCACCGAGCGGATGGTGCCGGGCCGCTGGGAGGAGGTGCGCACACCCAGCGAGCAGGAGCTGCGAGCCACCCGGGTGCTCTCCCTGGACCTGGGCGAGTGCTCGGCAAAGACCCGCACCGGGCCGCCGGTCGACGAGGAGCAGGACTATGCGCTGGACGCGTGGGCGGGGGTGATACCGCTGCGCATCGCCGCCGGGGCACTCCAGCCCGACCCGCGGCTGGACCCGGCGATCGAGCCCTCTGCGGCGCTCACCGCCTGGCTTTCCGGACCCGCCTGAGGCCCGGGCCGTCCGCCCCGCCACGGCAAGCCTGGCTCAGGCGGGCGGACGCTCGCGGTCGTGATAGTCGACCGTGTCCTCCAGCCGGAACATCGCTTTCAGACCGCCGCCGTGGGGGAGCCGCTGAAACGCGCCGAGCTTGTTGGAATCCGGATAGACCACGATGTCCGGGTCGCCGTTGGTGCTGAACGCGAGGAAGCGGACGGTCTCCTCGGTGCGGTTCACCACCTGGTGTCCGCCCTCCTCGCCGCGCAGGAACGCCACGACCTCGCCCCGGGCGAGCTCGCGCCAACCTCCGGGAGTGCGCAGGCTGGGGGTGCCCTCGAGCACGACGATCAGCTCCTCCTCGCCGAAGTGGTGGTGATACGGATATGCCGCTTCGCCGGGGGGCACCTCCCACAGGCTCAACCCGAGCCGCTCGCTGCCCGCCTGGCGGCTGACGCGGGCGCGTCTGCAGCGAAAGCCGGGGTGCTCACGGGGCTCGTCGAACACAGCGTCTTCGATGTTCGCCATCGGCTGAGCATAGGCTCCGGGCCGGGCGCACCGATCGGCTGGAGGCCGCGGTCAGGGTCGCGCGAGCGCGAGGAAGTCGGCCGGCAGCGCGGGCGGGTGCTTGATCTGCACCTGCGAGAACCCCGCCGCGAGGAGCAGCTCGCGGACCTGCTCGGGCCGGTAGGTGCGGCCATCGCCAAAGGTGTGAAACAGCAGCGCGCTGAGCGCGCCCACCCGCGTGCCCCGTCGCCCCGGCGCCGGCCCCTCGATCTCCAGTGCCGCGAATACGCCGTCGGGCGCGATCGCCTCACGCGCGCGGCGCAGCAGCACGGCGCAGCGCTCTTCTGAGAAGTTGTGAAGCAGGGCATGGGCCGTGATGAGGTCCCAGCCCTCGCCCAGCTCGGCCGCGAAGATGTCCCCCTCGACGTGACTCACCCGCTCTGACATGCCCTCGCCGGCGATCGTCTCGCGCCCGAACCGCACGGCCGGCGCGAGGTCCATCACGGTCGCCTGAAGACCAGGATGGCGGCGACACATCGCGGCGGCGTGCAGGCCGTGGGCGCCGCCGAGGTCGAGCAGGCGGCGGGGTGAGCGCGTCGGTATCGCCCGCGCCAGCGGCACCGCTGTGGGACGCGCGAGCTGGGCCATCGCCTGCTGGTATGGGGCCCACATCGGGTCCTCGCTGGAGCGCTCGTGCCACCTGGCGGGGGGATCGCCGTGCAGGCGTGCGTCGAGCCCGGCGATCATCTCCCACCCCTCTGGCGCGAGCCCGCCGACCACCCCGTCCCAGGTTCCCGGCGCCAGCCAGCGTTTGGCGGTTCGCGTGAGTGCGAACCGACCTTTGCGGTATCGCACGTAGCCCATGTTCTGCAGCGCCGCGAGGACGAGCCCGACCGGCACCTCCGCGAGCCGGAGCTCCCGCGCGAGCTCCTGCGGGCCGGCCGGTCGCGTGGCGAGGGAGGCGATCATGCCGGTGCGGGTGGCGGCGATCAGCGCCCGCGCACCCATCGGTGCCATGTATGCGTCATAGAAGGCCTGGGGCACAGGGGGCGGGGTCAGGCCCACCGTGCTGAGCGCGAGGCCGATTCGCTCACCGGCGCCGACGAGTGTGTTCGCCAGCCGGCCGAGGGCGCTCACTGCGCCTCGGCCGCCGTGTCCGGGCGCCAGCGCTCGCCGGCGAAGAACCGCTCGAAGCCCACCCACAGGGAGTTCATCGCGGTGGCGACGATCGTCGCGCGGGGAACCTCCTGGTGCTCGTACCACCACTGGGCGAGTCCCTGCAGTACGGCGCGCAGGACCTCCCAGGCCACATCCAGGCTCTCGGCGGCCTCCTCGCCGCCGCCGGGCTCGCGTTCGCGCACGAACAGCGGCAGGATCGCCGCCCGGCTCTGGGCGATCACCTCCGCGTGGATCGCCTCCACCTCGGGCTCGCCGGTGGTGTCGCGAAACAGCATCCGCCACGCATACGGATGGGTCTCGACGTAGGCGAACCAGGCGTCGATCGCCCGGGGGAAGCGCATCCGGGGCGGGCCGTCGCCGCTGAGGTTCTCGCGCCAGACCAGACGGAGCTCCGCGAAATGGCGTTCGAGCAATCGCCGGTGGAGGTCCAGCTTGGAGGCGAAGTGGTCGTAGACGACCGGCGCGGTGACCCCGGCCTGCCCCGCGATCTCGTCGATCGTGGTGGCCTGGTAGCCGCGCTGGGCGAACAGCTCGCTGGCGGCCTGTTCGATCAGCTCACGGCGAGCCTCGGCCGACATCCGCTTGCGCGGCGACCCTCGCTGCTCGGAGTTTGACAACCTAACGGCCACTAGGTACTTTCTCGAAAGTGATGCCTAACCGTCACTAGGTACACCCGCAGCGGAAAGGATAGGCGCATGAGAGACGGCTCGGAGCACAGCTGTGACGTGGTCGTGGTGGGCGCCCGCTGTGCGGGGTCGCCGCTGGCTGCGCTGCTCGCCCGCCAAGGGCTCGACGTCGCGGTGCTCGAGCGCGCGAGCTTTCCTCGCGACACCCTCTCCAGCCACCTGTTCGAGGCCGATGCGCTTGCGTTTCTGAACCGCCTCGACGTGACCGAGCGGCTGTGGGCCACGGGCGCTCCGCCGGTCAACCGCACCGACACGCGCGTGGAGGACGTCCATCTGACGATGGACCTGCCGCTGCGTGCAGGAGACATCGGCGGGATGGCCTCGGTGCGACGCCTGCTGCTGGACCCGATCCTGGCCGACGCGGCACGACAGGCCGGCGCGGAGGTCCACACCGCTTCGCGTGTCACCGGCCTGATCCACGAGCAGGGCCGCGTCGCGGGCGTGAGCTTCGAGCAGGAGGGCGCCGTGAGGCGGATGCGCGCCCGCCTGGTGGTGGGCGCCGACGGGCGCCACTCGACGGTGGCGAGGCTGTGCGGCGCGCGGCGCTACAACGTCACCCCCAACCGTCGCCCCCTCTTCTGGGCATTCCTCGAGGACGCCGACATGGGCTCTGAGCCCACCTTCCTCTCCCACCGCTGGGCCGATCGCTTCATCCTCGGGATCCCGGCCGACAGCGGCCTCTACCAGGTGCTGATGTGGCCGGAAGAGTCCGAACTGGGACGCTTTCGCGCCGACCGCGAGGCGGCCTTCATCGAGCATGCCCGCACGTGTGAGCCGCTCGCAGAGGGGCTGGCGGGAGCGCGCCGAACGGGCAAGATCTTCGGAGCGCTGCGCTGGGAGGGGTTCTTCCGCGAGCCCTCCGGTCCGGGCTGGGTCCTGTGCGGCGACGCCGGCCATTTCAAGAGCCCCTCTCCCGGCCGCGGAATCGGCGACGCGTTCCTGCAGGCGGACAGTCTCGCGCGGGCGATCGGCCACGGGCTCGAGGGCTCGCCGGCCGACCTCGACCGGTTGCTCGCCCGTTGGGGCAGGTGGCGCGACGGCGAGTTCGCCGAGCACTACTGGCTGGCGGTCGATCTGGAAGATCGCGGTCCGGTGCCCGCCGTGCTGGTGGAGATCCTGCGGGGCATGAAGACCCGCGGCGACGCAGGCGTGTTCTTCGACGTGCTCAATCACCGCGTGCGCCCCTCGGGGGCGCTGACCCAACGACGAGTGTTGGAGGCGACCGGGCGCATGCTCACGCGCCGTGGCACCGACCGTCGGGCGTTGCTGGCGCAGATGCGCGGGCTCGCCGCGCAGGACATGCACAGGCGCTGGCTCAACCGTCGCCCCGCCTATGCCCCGGAGGAGTCCCAAGCCAGGAACGAGCCGCCGCAGGACGCCGACGAGCTGCAAGCGCTGTCCGCCCCCGGCGCCTGAGCGCGGGCTCTGATATTCGTGCGGCGTTGCCCGACTGGACGATCCGCACCGCCAAGCTGCCCGACGTCGCGGCCGTGATCGGCCTGTGGTCGCTGGCGGGGAGCACGCCGAGCGTCACGGATACACCGGAGGGCCTTGAAAGGCTGCTCGGCAGGGACCCCGAGGCGCTTCTGCTCGCATACGAGCAGGCGTCGGTGGTCGGCTCGCTGATCGTCGCGTGGGACGGCTGGCGGGGCAGCTTCTACCGTCTCGCGGTCCACCCCGACCGTCGACGGCAGGGCCTCGCGGCGGCGCTGCTGGCGGAGGGCGAGCGACGCCTGCGCGAGCGGGGGGCGGTGCGGCTGACGGCGATCGTCGTCGAGGACGATCCCGTCGCGATGCGATTCTGGGAGGCCTCGGGATATGCACGCCAGCCGGATCGCGCCCGCTTCGTACGTCGCCTGCCCGATTGACCGACCGATAGCCTGCACCGCGATGTGGGATCCGCTGACAACCAGCCTGGAGGGGCGCCTGGTGGTGCTCGAGTCGCTCGCAGAGCGCCACCGCGAGGGCCTGCTTGCCGCCGCCCGTCCCGCGGAGATCTGGACCTGGCTGGCGCCGATCGGTGAGAGCAGCGAGTTCTTCGGGCGGTGGTTCGACGTCAGCCTGGCCGAGTGCGAGGCCGGGCGCGAGGGCGTGTTCGCAACGATCGACCGCGCCACCGGGGAGCCGATCGGCAGCACCCGCTATCTGAACGTGCGCGAGGCTCACCGGGGGCTCGAGATCGGCTGGACCTGGCTCACCCCGTCCGCGTGGCGAACCGGGGCGAACGTGGAGGCCAAGCTGCTGATGCTCACGGACGCCTTCACCCGGCTCCAGTGCATGCGGGTGGAGTTCAAGACCGACGCCCGCAACGAGCGCTCCCGTGAGGCCCTGGCGGCGCTGCCGGCGCGGTTCGAGGGGATCTTTCGCAAGCACATGCTGATGCCGGGCATCGGGGTGCGCGACTCCGCCTACTACAGCGTGATCGACGAGGACTGGCCAGAGGTACGCGCCAACCTGCAGGGCAGGCTCGCCCGGTCCTCGTCTGCGACCGCATAGCGCGGCGGCGATCGGCGGCGGCTCACGAGTCGGCGAGCGCGGCCGCCCAGCGGGTCAGCTGGGCGGCCTCGCTCGAGGTGAGCCCGAGCTCCGGGGCGGTCTGCACCAGCAGGGTCGGGGCCGGGCGTTCGCGCGCCCACGCGTGACATGCCTCGTTGAAGGAGTCATCGATCCATGCCAGCGCCCGCGAGCCCGCATGCTCCTCGATCGCGGCGAGCTTCCAGTGCGCGTTGGTCACACCGGGGGAGCGCTCGAAGCGCAGGAATGGCAGGCCCGAGGGCACGCCCAGCAGCGCGGGCAGGTATTCCTCGGCCTTCTCCTCCCAGCCGCTCGCCCAGACGAGGTCGAAGTGCTCGCCCAGCGTCAGCAGCTCCGCGGCGGCGGCGGCGGAGAGGAAGTGGGGTATGCCCTCGATCGTGCACAACGCGCCCGCGGGTCGATCGGGCTCTGGGCCGGCCTGGCGCCAGGGCGCGGCGGCCGGAGAGCCGAACAGCGAGATGACTCCGTCGATGTCCACCATCAGCAGCGGTCTGGGGTGGTCTTTAGCTCGCATACAGGTTGGGGTAGGTAATCTGCTGTCACCGAGTGCGGCCAGTAAAGCAGCAGGCATTCGCTGCCGATCGGCCTTGTGAGTGGGCGCGGGGGGCGCTCGTGGAGACCAGAGGGCCGCTGAAGGTCCGCACCGGACGACTCTTCCAAGAAGACATCAACAGCACGCCAACCCCCACATGACCCTAGCCTTCGGCCTCCTGCTCGCCCTTGCGTGCGCGTTCGCGACGAACCTCGGCTTCTTCTACAAGCACCGTGGCGCGAACGCGGCGCCGAGCGTCGATGTGCGCCATCCGCTGCGCACGGCACGGCAGCTGTTCGCCTCGAAGTGGTTCACGTTGGGAATGCTCGTCGCCACCGGCAGCTGGGCGCTTCACGTCGCCGCGCTGGCGCTCGCGCCGATGTCCGTGATCCAGGTCGCGATGGCCGGCGGGGTCGTCTTCATCGCGGTGATGGCCGACCGCATGTTCGGCTTCGACGTCGGCCCGCGCCAGTGGGCGGGTCTGTGGCTGATGGGCCTGGGGCTCGTGATCCTCGGCGTGAGCCTGCCCTCGCTGCACGGCGCGCACTCCCAGTTCTCCCAGGTGGCGATGATCGCCTTCGAGGCGGGGCTGTTCGGCCTCGGAGGACTGCTGATCATGGGTCCCCGCATCGGCGGACCGATCGAGCATCACGGGGTGATGCTCGGCGCGGCGTCGGGGATCCTGTTCGGCGTCTCGGACACCGCGATCAAGGCGCTGACGGGCATCGTCGGCGCCCACGGCGCCCTCGGCGTGCTGCTCAGCCCGTGGCTAATGGTGGCTTTGGTCGCTTCGCTCGTTGCCTTCTACGCGTCGGCCCGCGGCCTGCAGGACGGGGACGCCGTGCCTGTCATCGCCGTCACGGGCACCGCCGCGAACATCGCCGGCATCACCGGCGGGATCGTCGTGTTCGGCGATCCGATGGCCGGCAGCCCCGCCGGGATCGTGCTGCAGTCGCTGGCCTTCGTGCTCGTGATCGTCGCCGCGGCACTGATGCCCGCTCCCGTGCGCTCGGCTCGGGCCGCCGCGGCAGCGGCCTGATCGCGCTACCTTCCGGCGCTCCCTCACAAGGCTCCTGGTCGGACCGCCAGCCGGCCGCCGGACCTCTTCTCACTGCTACCATCCCAACCCGATGCCGACCACATCACAACTCGTGCGCAAGGGGCGCGTCGCCCCGAAGAAGAAGCTTGCGACTCCCGGCCTGAAGTCGGGTAAGGGACGCAAGAAGAAGGTCGCCGCGCCACAGCGCCGCGGCGTCTGCACGCGCGTGTACACCACCACCCCGAAGAAGCCTAACTCCGCCCTGCGCAAGGTCGCCCGGGTGCGCATCTCCGGCTCGATCGAGGTGACCGCCTACATACCCGGCGAGGGCCACAACCTGCAGGAGCACTCGGTCGTGCTCGTCCGCGGCGGTCGTGTCAAGGATCTGCCGGGCGTCCGCTACAAGGTCGTGCGGGGCACCCTCGACGCTGCCGGCGTCAGCGACCGCAAGAAGGCACGCTCGCAGTACGGCGTGAAGAAGAAGTAGCAGGATGCCGCGTCGCGCAGCCGCTTCGATCCGCCCCCTCGAGGCGGATCCGATCCACCGCTCCAGGCTCGTCCAGCAGGTCATCAACAAGGTGATGCTCGACGGCAAGAAGTCCACCGCCGAGCAGATCGTCTACGACGCGCTGGCGCTGATCGGAGAGCGCTCCGAGCGCGATCCGATCGAGGTGCTCGAGAGCTCCATCAAGACGCTCACGCCGACGCTGGAGGTTCGCTCCCGGCGGGTCGGCGGCGCCACCTACCAGGTGCCGGTCGAGGTGCCCGCGCGCCGGGCCCGCACGCTGGCGGTGCGCTGGCTGGTGGAGTTCGCCCGCCAGCGTCGGGAGAAGACGATGGCTCAGCGCCTCGCCGGTGAGCTCCTGGACGCGCAGTCCCAGCAGGGCGGCGCGTTCAAGCGCAAGGACGACATCTACCGCATGGCGCAGGCCAACAAGGCCTTCGCCCACTACCGCTGGTAGCACCTTCAGGAAGGCCGGCAGGCCTTCGCTAGGGTGAGGCGAAGTGCCCTCACCCCCCTCGCAGCGGGCTCCGATCGAGCGACACACATGGATCGTCGCCGGCGTGGTGATCCTCGGGATGATCATGTCGATCCTCGACACGACGATCGTCAACGTAGCGCTGCACACCCTCTCCCACGACCTGCACAGCTCGCTTGCGGAAGTCCAGTGGGTGATCACCGGTTATCTGCTCGCGCTGGCGGCGGTGATACCCGTCACCGGCTGGGCGGCCCGGCGCTTCGGCGCCAAGCGGGTCTACCTGGTCTCGCTGGTGCTCTTCACCGCCGGCTCGTTCCTGTGCGGCCTGGCCAGCTCCACCGCGTCGCTGGTGTTCTTCCGCATCCTGCAGGGCGCTGGGGGCGGCATGATCATGCCCGTCGCGATGATGATCATGGCCCAGGTCGCCGGTCCGCGGAGCATGGGCCGGGTGATGGGGATCGTCTCGATGCCGGCGATGATCGCGCCGATCCTCGGCCCCGTCGTCGGTGGCCTGATCCTGCAGAACCTGCACTGGTCGTGGATCTTCTTCGTCAACGTCCCGATCGGCGCGGTCGCCTTCGCGCTCGGCTGGCGGCTGCTCCCCCAGACCGACTCCGGTGAGGCGGGGAAGCTCGACCTGCTGGGGCTCGCGCTGCTGCCCACCGGCTCGGCGGCGATCGTCTTCGGCGTGAGCAAGCTGGGTGCCGGTGCGCCGCTCGACGCCGTCGAAGTGCTCGCGCCGTTCATCGCCGGGATCGCGCTGATCGTGGCCTTCTCGTTGCACGCCCTGCGGGTGGAGCGTCCGCTGCTCGATATCCGCCTGTACCGCAACCGCGTGTTCGCGGGGGCCTCGCTGGTGAACTTCGGGCTGGGTGCGGCGCTCTTCGGAGCGATGATCCTCGTGCCCCTCTACTACCAGGTCGTGCGCGGCGAGAGCGTGATCGTGACGGGCCTGCTCACCGGCCCCCAGGGGCTCGGTGCGCTCGTGGCGATGCCTCTCGCCAGTCGCTTGACCGAGCGCTTCGGTGGCGGCCGGATCGCCCTCGCAGGTGTCTCGCTGCTGGCGCTGAGCACGATTCCGCTCACCTTCGTGGGTGACAGCACCTCGATCGTGGCGATCTCGTTGGTGCTCGTCGTCAGGGGTCTGAGCATCGGCCTGTGCTTCATGCCGGCGATGAGTGTCGCCTTCGCCGCGATGCGCCCCGATCAGATCTCCGACGCCACGCCCCAGATCAACGCGCTGCAGCGCACCGGGGGCGCGATCGGGACGGCGATCCTCGCCGTCGTGCTGCAGCGTGCGGGAGCTCACGCGATCACCCCGGCCGAGCACGCCGACGCGTTTGACACGGCCTACTGGTGGGCATTCGGGATCGCCCTGCTGTCGCTGATCCCGTGTGTGATGCTGCTGCGCGCGGAGCGCGCACAGCCGCGCTTCGGCGAGCCCGAGAAGGTGCTGGGCGAGACGACCGCCGAGCCGGTCGGCGTGTGAGTGCGCGGGTGCCTGCGGGCGCCTCGGGAGAGCCCGTTCAGAGCGGCGATATGGGCCCTGACCTCTGCTATAGTCGGCCCCGCCTCGCCAGGGGGATGGTCGCGTGAGCAGGCCCCGGGCGTAGCCAACCACGAAGATGGAGTCCTCGAGCAGATAACGACGCGAACCGGTCCGGCAAAGACAGTCGCGCGCGTGGGCCCGAGGGGCCCAATTTTTTTGCCTCGAACAGCCGCCAGCACGACCCTTCCAAGCCGCCCAGAGCTACCCCATGCCACGTAAGTTCACGCTCGAAAACACACGCAACATCGGGATCATGGCCCACATCGACGCGGGCAAGACCACGACGACCGAGCGCATCCTCTACTACACGGGGCGCACCTACAAGATCGGCGAGGTCCACGAGGGCGCGGCCACGATGGACTGGATGGAACAGGAGCAGGAGCGCGGCATCACGATCACCTCCGCCGCCACCACCGCCGAGTGGGACGGCCACCGCATCAACATCATCGACACGCCCGGCCACGTCGACTTCACCGTCGAGGTGGAGCGCTCGCTGCGCGTGCTCGACGGCGCGATCGCCCTGTTCGACTCCGTCGCAGGGGTCGAGCCCCAGTCTGAGACCGTCTGGCGCCAGGCCGACAAGTACGGCGTTCCACGGATCGCCTACATCAACAAGATGGACCGCATCGGCGCGGACTTCGACAAAGGCGTGCAGACGATGGTGGACCGGCTCGGCGCTCATCCGGTGCCGATCCAGCTGCCGATCGGCGCGGAGGCCGACTTCGAGGGGGTGGTCGATCTCGTCGCGATGAAGGCGATCGTCTACAAGGACGAGCTCGGCACCGAACAGGAGGAAGTCGAGATCCCCGAGGCGCTGGCCGAACAGGCCGCCGCCGCCCGCGAGCACCTCCTTGAGGAGGTCTCCCACTACGACGACGGGCTGCTCGAGCTGATCCTCGAGGAGGCCGAGATCCCCGTCGAGCGCCTCAAGCAGGCGATCCGCAAGGCGGCGCTCGAAATCAAGATGACCCCCGTGCTGTGCGGCTCCTCGTTCAAGAACAAGGGCGTGCAGCCGCTGCTGGACGCGGTCGTGGACTACCTTCCCTCTCCGCTCGATGTGCCGCCGGTGACCGGCACCGAACTGGTCCGCGGCCAGGAGGGCGAGCGTGAGGTGACTCGCCAGGCCGACGACTCCCAGCCGTTCTCGGCGCTGGCGTTCAAGATCATGGCCGACCCCTACGTCGGCAAGCTGACCTACTTCCGCGTGTACTCCGGACGCCTCGAGGCGGGCTCGCGCGTGCTCAACGTCAACAGCGGGCGCACCGAGCGGATCGGGCGCATCCTGATGATGCACGCCAACGACCGCGAGGAGGTCCCCGAGGTCTACGCCGGCGACATCGCCGCGGCGGTGGGCATCAAGCAGGTGGTCACCGGCGACACGCTCGCCGCGCCCGACGCGCCGATCCGCCTGGAGACGATCGAGTTCCCCGAGCCCGTGATCAAGGTCGCGGTGGAGCCCAAGACGAAGGCCGACCAGGAGAAGATGTCGGTCGCGCTGGGGCGCCTCGCCGAGGAGGATCCGACCTTCCAGGTGCGCTCCAACGAGGAGACCGGCCAGACCGAGATCTCCGGCATGGGCGAGCTGCACCTGGAGGTGCTCGTCGACCGCATGAAGCGCGAGTTCGGCGTCGAGGCAAACGTGGGCCGTCCCCAGGTCTCATACCGTGAGACGGTGCGCGGCACGGCCGAGAAGGTCGAGGGCAGGTTCGTACGCCAGACCGGCGGGTCGGGACAGTTCGGCGTCGTCTACATCACCCTGGAACCCGCCCCCGGCGAGGGCTTTGACTTCGTCAACAAGATCAAGGGCGGGGCGATCCCCTCCGAGTTCATCCCGGCGGTGGAGAAGGGCGTCGAGGAGGCGCTGGAGAACGGGGTCAAGGCCGGCTATCCGATGGTCGACGTGCGGGTGACCCTGACCGACGGCAAGTACCACGACGTGGACTCCTCGGAGATCGCCTTCAAGGTGGCCGGCTCGATCGCCTTCAAAGAGGCCGCCAAACGCGCCAAACCGGTGCTGCTGGAGCCGATCTTCGCCGTCGAGGTCGTCACACCCGAGGACTTCCTCGGCGAGGTGATCGGCGACCTCTCACGCCGGCGCGGGCGGGTCGAGGGACAGGAGCGTCGCGGCAACGCGCTCGCGGTCACCGCCAGGGTTCCGCTCAACGAGATGTTCGGGTACGCAACCGACCTGCGGTCCAACACACAGGGACGTGCCAACTACACGATGCAGTTCGAGGGCTACGAGGAGGTGCCCCCGAACATCGCCGAGAAGATCATCGAACAGCGCACGGGGGAGCCGGTCCCCGCCTAGACACACGAAGTTCCCTATTTAGATAGATTTCCCGGGTTCGCCGTTCACCGGCGGACATCCAAGCCGATATTAGGAGCGAACACAAAGTGGCGAAGGAGAAGTTCGAGCGCGACAAGCCGCACGTCAACGTCGGGACCATCGGTCACATCGACCATGGCAAGACGACCCTGACCGCTGCGATCACGACGGTGCTGGCCGAGAAGGGCGGCGCTGAAGCGCGCAGCTTCGAGGAGATCGACAACGCGCCGGAGGAGAAGGAACGCGGTATCACCATCGCCACCTCCCACGTCGAGTATCAGACCGACAAGCGCCACTATGCACACGTGGACTGCCCCGGTCACGCCGACTACGTCAAGAACATGATCACCGGCGCGGCCCAGATGGACGGCGCGATCCTGGTGGTGTCAGCCGCCGACGGTCCGATGCCCCAGACCCGCGAGCACATCCTGCTCGCCCGTCAGGTCGGCGTCCCCTACATCGTCGTGTTCCTGAACAAGGCCGACATGGTCGATGACGAGGAGCTGCTCGAGCTGGTCGAGGTCGAGGTCCGCGAGCTGCTCTCCGAATACGACTTCCCCGGCGACGACATCCCCTTCATCACCGGCTCCGCGCTGAAGGCGCTGGAAGGTGACGAGGCCTACAAGCAGAAGATCCTCGAGCTCGCAGAGGCGCTCGACACCTACATCCCCGAGCCCGTGCGCGAGCTCGACAAGCCTTTCCTGATGCCGGTCGAGGACGTCTTCTCGATCACCGGCCGCGGCACCGTCGCGACCGGTCGCGTCGAGCAGGGCATCATCAACACCGGCGACACGGTCGAGATCGTCGGCATCAACGACACCACCTCCACCGTCGTCACCGGGGTCGAGATGTTCCGCAAGATCCTCGACCAGGGTCAGGCGGGCGACAACGTCGGCTGCCTGCTGCGCGGCACCAAGCGCGAGGAGATCGAGCGTGGCCAGGTTCTCTGCAAGCCCGGCTCGATCACCCCACACACCAAGTTCAAGTCCGAGGTCTACGTGCTCAAGAAGGAGGAGGGTGGACGTCACACCCCGTTCTTCTCGGGCTACAGGCCCCAATTCTACTTCCGCACCACCGACGTCACCGGCGTGGCGAAGCTGCCCGACGGCGTCGAGATGGTCATGCCCGGCGACAACGTCCAGATGGAGATCGAGCTGATCCAGCCGATCGCCATGGATCAGGGCCTGCGGTTCGCCATCCGAGAGGGAGGCCGCACGGTCGGCTCGGGCGTGGTCAGCGAGATCATCGAGTAGTACCGCACGCGCCGCCGCTCAGCCGGCGGCGCGGCACTTAATTGGCAGTCCGATACGACGAATGAGACATCCCGTCTGAGTGCGGGCCCGGGGGCGGATTCTGCTCGCGCGTGAATCCGCCCCCGCGCACGCCTCACCATCGAGCAAACGAGAAGACATGGCAGCAGCCACCCAGAACAAGATCCGCATCAGACTGAAGGCGTATGACACCTCCGCGATCGAGACGGCCGCGAAGGAGATCGTCGAGACCGCCACGCGCACCGGCGCGACCGTGTCCGGACCGGTGCCCCTGCCCACGGAGAAGAACGTCTACTGCGTGATCCGCTCACCGTTCAAGGACAAGGACTCCCGCGAGCACTTCGAGATCCGTACGCACAAGCGCCTGATCGACATCCACCAGCCGACCCCCAAGACGGTCGACTCCCTGCAGCGTCTCGATCACCTACCGGCCGGCGTCGACATCGAGATCCGCCTCGCCACCTGAGCCGATGTCCGCGATCCTCGCCAAGAAGCTCGGCATGACACAGCTCTTCCAGGAGGACGGGAGCGTCGCACGGGTGACCGTGCTCGAGGCCGGCCCCTGTCCGGTGACCGCGATCCGCACTGCCGATCGCGATGGCTACCAGGCGGTCCAGCTGGCGTTCGGCCAGGCCCGCGAGAAGCACCTCAGCAAAGCTGAGCTGGGTCATCTCAAGAAGGCGGACGCCCCGCCGCTGCGCCACCTTGCGGAGTTCCGCGACGAGGTGGGAGAGCTGCAGATGGGGGACACCGTCACGGTTGAGTCCTTCGAGGTGGGAGCCAGGGTGAAGATCTCCGGTATCTCCAAGGGCAAGGGCTTTCAGGGCACCATTCGCCGCCACAACTTCAAGAGCGGTCCCAAGTCACACGGCTCCCACAACGTCCGCGCGCCCGGTTCGATCGGTGCGTCGGCCACCCCCTCTCGGGTGATGCGCGGATTGCGCGGCCCCGGCCACATGGGCAGCCGTCGTGCCACGCAGAAGGGCCTCGAGGTGGTGGCGGTCGACGCCGCCAAGAACCTGCTGATGGTGCGCGGATCGGTCCCCGGCTCGCGTGGCACGGTGGTGGAGGTTCGCGGAGATGGCTGAAGCTCTCGTTCTCGGCGCGAGCAAGAAGGTCAAGCTCGACGGCTCCGCCTTCGAGGCTCGTTTCCACGGACCTCTCGTGCACCAGAGCGTGCGCGCCGAGCAGGCCGCCCGCAGGCGGGGGACGGCTGCCACCAAGACCCGCGCGATGGTCTCCGGCGGCGGCGCCAAGCCCTGGCGCCAGAAGGGCACCGGCCGCGCCCGTGCGGGCTCGAGCCGCTCGCCGATCTGGACGGGCGGCGGCGTCGTGTTCGGCCCCCACCCCCGCTCCTACACCTTCAAGGTCAACCGCAAGGAGCATCGCGCCGCGCTGCGCAGCGCGCTCTCGCTGCACGCCTCCCGCAGGTCGATCGCCGTGCTCGATCCGGCCGTGTTCACCGAGCCCAAGACCAGCCAGGCGCTCGATCTGCTCGACGACTGGAACCAGGCCCGCCGCCCCACGCTGGTCGTGCTCACCGCCGACGAGCGCAACCCGGCGCTGTCGTTTCGCAACCTTCCCCGCGTGAGCGTGCTCGACTGCGAGTCGGTCGGCGTCGCCGACATCGTCGGTGCGGCCTCGCTGGTGGTCTCCCAGCCGGCGCTCGAGGCGCTCACCGCACGCGCCGCCGGAGGATCCTCCTGATGGACCCCTCTCAGGTGATCATCAGACCGGTCGTCTCCGAGAAGACCTACGTCCTCTCGGGTGAGAACCGCTACACCTTCCGGGTGCATTCCGACGCCCACAAGACCCAGATCCGCCAGGCGGTGGAGGAGCTCTTCGACGTACACGTGGTGGACGTCCGCACGATGAGCGTCAAGTCAAAGCCCAAGCGCCGCGGGCTCGTCTCCGGACGCACCCGCTCGTGGAAGAAGGCGATCGTGCAAATCAAGCCGGGCGAGACGATTCCGATCTTCCAGGGCCTGCAGGCCCTGGACGCCTCCCAGTGAAACCGCGTAGAAGCTGAGTCATGGCCATTCGCAAGCCCAAGCCCACCAGCCCCGGAAGGCGATTCGTCTCCTATCCGGACTTCGCCGAGGTCACCAGGTCAAAGCCCGAGAAGACCCTCGTGGAGGGCCTCACCAAGAGTGGCGGACGCAACGCCCATGGGCGCAAGACCTCCCGTCACCGCGGTGGAGGCGCCAAGCGCGCCTACCGGCGCATCGACTTCAAGCGCCGCAAGGACGGCGTGCCGGCGAAGGTGGCGGCGATCGAGTATGACCCCAACCGCTCCGCCTACATCGCGCTGCTGCACTACGTCGATGGCGAGAAGCGCTACATCCTCGCTCCCCAGCGCCTCACCGTCGGCATGACCGTCGCCTCCGGAGATGACGCCGACATCGCCGTCGGCAACTGCCTGCCGCTGGCGCGCATGCCGGTCGGCACCGTCGTGCACAACGTCGAGCTGAAGCCCGGACGCGGCGGCCAGATGGCCCGCTCCGCGGGAGCTGCGGTGCAGCTGATGGCCCGCGACGGGGACATGGCGACCCTGCGCCTGCCCTCAGGCGAGATGCGGATGGTCCGCGCCGAGTGTCGCGCCACCGTCGGCACGATCGGCAACACCGATCACCAGAACGTGAAGGTCGGCAAGGCCGGACGCAAGCGTCACCTCGGCGTGCGCCCCCAGACCCGTGGCACGGCCATGAACCCGGTCGATCACCCGCACGGCGGCGGCGAGGGCTCCACCACCCCCGGACGTCACCCCGTGACGCCGTGGGGCGTGCCCACGCTCGGCTATCGCACCCGTAAGCAGCGCAAGGACTCCGACCGTTACATCGTGCGCGGTCGCCGTCGCGGAAAGGGCAAGCAGCGATGAGTCGCTCGAGCAAGAAGGGCCCCTGGGTTCAGCAGCGACTGCTGTCGCGCATCGAAGCGCTGAACGCCGAGAACAACAAAAAAATGCTTCGCACCTGGTCGCGCGCCTCGACGATCTTCCCGGAGATGGTGGGCCACACGATCGCGGTGCACGACGGCAAGAAACACGTCCCGGTGTTCATCTCCGAGTCGATGGTCGGCCACAAGCTCGGCGAGTTCGCTCCCACCCGCGTCTTCCGCGGTCACGCCGGCTCGGCGAGGGTCCGCTGATGAGCGCCGAGAACGACAAAGAGACGCCCGCAGAGACCCCTCCCGCCGGCGGCGAGGCCGCGGCCGAGAAACCCGCCGCAGAGAAGCCCGCCAAAAGGAAAGCGGTTCGCAAACCGACCGTGAAACGGTCGGCGTCCAAGAAAGCCGCGCAGGAGAAGGGCGACCCCGATGGAGTCGACGCGGAGAAGGACGACTCCGAGAAGGCACCGCCCAAGAAACGCGCCGCGAAAGCGCCGGTGTCCGAGACGGCCAAGCCTGAGAAGAAGCCCCCGCCCAAACGCGCCTCCGCCCGCCGCCGCGGCGGCAAAGACGCCCAGGCACGTCCGCGAAGGCGGGTCGTTCACGCACACGCTCGCTACGTGCGCACCTCCGCCCGCAAGGCCCGCATGGTGACCGGCCATCTACGAGGCCGCTCGGTCCAGGAGGCACGCGCTATCCTCGCCTTCGCCCCTCGTGGGGTGGCTCGCGACTGGAGCAAGCTCTTGGAGTCGGCGGTGGCAAACGCCGAGAACAACCACGAACTGCTCGAGGACGACCTCTTCGTGCGTGAGGCATACGCCGACGAAGGGCCCACGATCAAGCGTTTTCGTCCGCGTGCGATGGGACGTGCCACGCCGATCCGCAAGCGCACGAGCCATCTCACGATCACCCTCACGACCGACGCCTGAACCGCCCCACCAACCCTCGCCACACCACAGAGAACACACCGGATCCAACAGAACAGACAGCTGAGATAGACATGGGACAAAAGGTTCACCCCGAGGCGATGCGCGTCGGCTACATCCACGACTGGAAGTCGAACTGGTTCAACGAGCGCTCGTTCTCCGAGTACCTCGCCGAGGACATCCTCGTGCGCGAGCACATCATCGGCAAGCTCGCCCATGCCGGCCTCTCGGACATCACGATCCGCAAGGACGCCAACGAACTCGAGGTGAACATCCACACCGCTCGTCCGGGCATCGTGATCGGCAAGTCGGGCACCGAAGTCGACGCGCTGCGCCGCGACCTTCACCGCCTCACCAGCAAGCAGATCAAGGTCAACATCCTCGAGATCAAGCGTCCCGAGCTGGACGCCAAGCTGGTGGCCCAGTCGATCGCCGAGCAGCTGCAGAACAGGGTCGCCTTCCGCCGCGCGATGAAGCGCGCTCTCACGAGCGCCATGCGCTCAGGCGCCAAGGGCGTGAAGGTCCAGGTCGCAGGCCGTCTCGGCGGCGCCGAGATGGCGCGCACCGAGAGCTACTCCGACGGCCGGGTCCCCCTGCACACGATGCGCGCGGACATCGACTACGGCTTCTACGAGGCCCGCACCACGTTCGGCCGGATCGGCGTGAAGTGCTGGATGAACAAGGGCGAGATCATGCCCGAGGGCTACACCGGCGCGGACCTCACCGACATCACCGCTCCCGCGACGCCGAGCTCCGATCGCGATGGGCGCTCTCGCGATGGCCGCGGCGATGGCCGCGGACGGCGCCGTGACGGCGGTGGCGGGCCGGGCGGCGGCCGCGGTGGCCGCGGTGGCGGTCCCGGCGGCGGCGCTCGTGGCCCCGGTGGACGCGGCGGCGGCCCCGGTGGTGGTCGCGGTCCCGGTGGCCCCGGCGGTGGCGGCGGTGGTCGCGGTCCCGGTGGCCCCGGCGGCGGTGGCGGTGGTGGTCGCGGTCCCGGTGGCCCCGGCGGTGGCGGCGGTGGTCGCGGTCCCGGTGGCCCCGGCGGCGGCCGAGGACCGAGCGCGGGACGTGGCGGGCGCGGCGGTAACGGCGGCGGTGCCCCTGGGGGTCAGCGCTGATGCTCTCGCCCAAGCGCGTCAAGCATCGCAAGCAGCATCGCGGGCGTCGCCGCGGGGTCTCCCGCGGTCAGGTCAAGGTCCAGTTCGGCGAGTACGGCCTCAAGGCGCTCGAGCAGGGCTGGCTCACCAACCGCCAGATCGAGGCTGCCCGTATCGCGATGACCCGCAAGATCAAGCGTGGCGGCAAGGTCTGGATCAACGTCTATCCCGACAAGCCGGTCACCAAGAAGCCGGCCGAGACGAGGATGGGCTCGGGCAAGGGCTCCCCCGAAGGGTGGGTGGCGGTCGTCAAGCCCGGACGCGTGATGTTCGAGCTCGCCGGCGTCCCCGAGCCGCTCGCTCGCGACGCGATCCGTCTGGCCGCCCACAAGCTTCCGCTGAAATCCAAGTTCGTGATGCGCGAGGACTAGAGGAGCGCGGCCGAGATGGATGCCAAGCAGATGCGAGACCTCGTGGACTCCGAACTCGACAAGCAGATCGCGAGCCTCCGCAAAGACCTCTTCGGCCTGCGCTTCGCGAATGCGACGGGGGAACTCGAGGACACCGCCGGCATCGGTCGCGCCAAGCGTGACCTCGCCCGCGCGTTGACCGTCGCCAGCGAACGCAAGCTCACCGCGGCCGACGGCTCAGACGGCTAGGACCACCACCAACCGGACGAACAAACATGGCTGACGAACCAGAGACAGAGAACAAAGACGAGGACGAGACGCCCGCCGCCGAGGAGCAGGCCGAGCAGCCCACGGCAGATGGCACACCCGTCGAGGCCGAGTCGCCGGAGCCCGCAGCCGAGCCCCAGGCCGCAGCCGAGCCCGCCGCCGAGGCCGCCGCCGAGCCCGCCGAGGATGGGCAGGGTGGCGATGCCGGCGCGCCGGAGCAGACGGCGGGCGAGCCCGAGGAGAAGCTCTCCTCCAAGCAGCGCCGCCGCGTGGCACGCTCGACGCACACCGGCGAGGCGCGCCCCCAACGCTCGCCCGAGGAGCGCCATGCAGAGCGCCTGGCGGTGCGCAAGGCGAAGGCCTCACGCCGGCGTACCCGCCGAGCTCGCGAACGCGAGAAGGCGGCCGAGCGGCGCCGCAACGCGCCGGCGGCGGAGCCGCTGGCGCCGGTGCACGCCCGCGTCGAGGGCGTCGCGAAGGTGCGTCAGGGAATAGTCGTCTCGGACAAGGCCGACAAGACGATCACCGTGCGCATCGACGTTGCTCGCCGTCACCGCCGCTACGAGAAGATCGTGCGCAGCTCGAGCACGCTCCACGCCCACGACGAGAACAACGACGCCAACCAGGGCGACACCGTGCGGGTGATCGAGAGCCGACCCCTCTCCCGCACCAAGCGCTGGAAGCTGGTCGAGGTCCTGGAGCGCGCACGATGATCCAGAACGAGACGAGGTTGCGTGTGGCGGACAACACCGGCGCGCGCGAGATCCTGTGCATCCGCGTCAAGGGTGGCTCGCGACGTCGCTACGCCTTCGTCGGAGACGTCATCACCGCGACCGTCAAGCAGGCCAATCCCCAGGGGGCGGTCAAAAAGGGCGAGGTGGTCACCGCCGTGATCGTGCGCACGAAGAAGCCGATCGGCCGCAACGACG
This sequence comes from uncultured Solirubrobacterales bacterium, assembly GCA_963696615.1. Taxonomy (GTDB): domain Bacteria; phylum Actinomycetota; class Thermoleophilia; order Solirubrobacterales; family Solirubrobacteraceae; genus Palsa-744. The sequence continues at coordinate 515,167 of CAVOKU010000001.1, forward strand.
GCACCTACATCGCCTTCGACGAGAACGCAGCCGTGATCATCGACGAGCAGAACAATCCCCGTGGTACCCGTGTGTTCGGCCCGGTTGCCCGGGAACTGCGCGAGCGCAACTTCATGAAGATCGTGTCCCTCGCCCCGGAGGTCCTCTGAGATGACACGCAAGGCCAAGAGCGCCAAACGGCCTTCGATGAAGATTCGCGCGGGCGATCAGGTGCGGGTCGTCTCCGGCAAGGACCGCGGCAAGAGCGGTCGCGTGCTCCGCACCGACCCGCGCAACAACCGCGTGTACGTCGAGGGCATGAACATGGTCAAGCGTCACCTGCGACCGAAAGAGGTCGCGGAAGGCAGCCGCGAACAGACCGTCGGTGGCGTGATCGAGCGTGAGGGCCCGATCCACGTCTCCAACGTCATGCTGCTCGACCCCAAAGGACAGCCCACCCGGGTCAGGATCCAACGCGAGGACGGCAAACGTTCGCGCGTGGCGGTCCGCTCGGGCGCGACGATCGACTGATCCTCCAGATGAACGCCACAGCCCCCCCAGCCCGCCTGAAGCTCCGCTACCTGGACGAGATCCGCCCGGCCCTGATCGACCGGTTCGGCTACTCCTCGGTGATGCAGGCACCGAAGGTCGAGAAGATCACGCTGAACATGGGCGTGGGCATGGCCAAGCAGGACTCCAAAGCCCTCAAAGCCGCCCAGGACCAGCTCGCCACGATCGCCGGCCAGCGCCCCAGCATTCGCCGCGCCCGCAAGTCCATCGCCGCCTTCAAACTCCGCGAGGGGATGCCCGTCGGGGTGGCTGTGACGCTCCGCGGCGAGCGTGGCTATGAGTTCCTGGACCGCCTGATCTCGATCGCGATCCCACGGATCCGGGACTTCCGCGGGCTGAGCCCACGCTCCTTCGACGGCCGCGGCAACTACTCGCTCGGCGTTCGCGAGCAGATCATCTTCCCCGAGATCGACTACGACGCGATCGACCAGGTGCGGGGCCTGGACATCACCGTCACCACCACAGCCGCCACTGACGCCGAGGCGTTTGCGCTTCTCTCCGCGCTGGGGATGCCGTTCGCTCGCCAGGGTCGCCCGAAAGAGTTCGCCGGGATCGTCGACGACGAGGAGCCGACGCCCGATACGGCCGCCGCCGCGCCCGCGGTCGCCGCCCCGGAGCCCGCCGTGGAGGAGACGGTGGCCGAGGAGCCAGCTGCCGAGGAGACAGTGGCCGAGGAGCCAGCCGCCGAGGAGCCAGCCGCCGAGGAGCCTGCGGCTGAGGAGATTGTCGCCGAGGAGCCCGCTGCTGCGAGCACCGAGGAGGCGGTCGAGGAGCCCGCCGCCGAGGAGGCCGCTGCCGACGCGCCTGCGGCGGAGGACGTCTCCGCCGCGCCCGAGGGGGAGGCGCAAGCCGACCAACAGGATGCCCCGGCGGCCGGGGAGGATGCCGCCGAGGGTGACACCGCCAAGAGTGAGGAGGACGGCTGATGGCCAAGCTCTCGATGCGCGTCAAGCAGGCGCGCACGCCCAAGTACAAGACCCGCGCCTATACTCGCTGCAACCGCTGCGGGAGACCGCGCGCGGTGTATCGCAAGTTCGGGATCTGTCGCATCTGCCTGCGTGAACTCGCCCACAACGGCCAGATTCCGGGGATGACCAAGTCCTCCTGGTGAGGATCCGAGGAACGACGACTTCACAGCCATGTCCATGACCGATCCGATATCCGACTTTCTCACGCGCGTGCGCAACGGCATCCACGCCTCGCACGAGACGGTCAACATCCCCGCGTCCAAGCTGAAGTCCGAGCTCGCGCGGATCCTCGTCGAGCAGGGGTACATCGAATCGTGGTCGGTCGTGCCGGCCCCTGAGGGCGCCGCCGGCCAGCTGATCCAGATCACGCTCAAGTACACCGAGGACCGTCGCTCGGCGATCTCCGGGCTGCGACGGGTGTCCCGTCCGGGCCGGCGCACGTATGTCGACTCCAAGCACATCCCCAAGGTGCTCGGAGGGATGGGCACCACGATCGTCTCCACCTCGAGCGGTGTGATGACCGGCCACGACGCCCGCGCCGCGGGGGTCGGTGGCGAGGTCCTGGCCGAGGTCTGGTAGAGCGAGCTCCCTTAGATCATGTCCAGAATCGGCAGACAGCCCATCCCGATCCCCTCGGGCGTGACGGTCGCGATCGAGCCGGAGTCGGTCCGCGTCAACGGCCCCAAAGGGGAGCTGGTGGAGCGCATCTCGCGCGACATCGCCGTCGTGCAGGAGGGCGATCGCCTGCTCGTCTCCCGCCCGACCGACCGCGGTGAACACCGGGCCCTGCACGGCCTCACTCGCTCGCTCGTGGCCAACATGGTCCAGGGAGTGACCGCCGGCTATGAGAAGCGCCTGGAGATCCAGGGTGTCGGCTACCGCGCCCAGCTGAAGGGCAAGAACCTCGAGCTGGCCGTCGGCTACTCCCATCCGGTGCCGATCCCGGCGCCCCAGGGGATCGAGTTCGAGGTGCCTCAGCCGACCCGCATCGTCGTCAAGGGCATCTCCAAGCAGCTCGTCGGCGAGATCGCGGCGATCATCCGCAAGCAGCGTCCCCCGGAGCCCTACAAGGGCAAGGGAATCCGCTACGAGGGCGAGTACGTGCCCAGGAAGGTGGGCAAGCGGGCATGACCGTCCTGACGAAGGGCCAACAGCGCCTCAAACGGCGTCGCAGGGTGCGGGCGAAGATCATCGGCACGGCCACGAGGCCCCGCATCTCGGTGTTTCGCTCCAACCGTGGGCTCTCCGCCCAGGTCGTAGACGACGTCGCCGGTCATACGATCGCGGCGGTCAGCTGGTTCGAGCCGGAGCTGCGTTCGCTGGCCAAAGCCGAGTGCGCCACGCGCTGTGGGCAGCTGCTGGCCGAGCGCCTCAAAGCGGCCGGCGTATCCGAAGCGGTGTTCGATCGCGGCGGCTACCGCTACCACGGCCACGTTCGGGCGTTCGCCGAATCGATCCGGGAGGCCGGCGTCGTCGTCTGAGGGCGACGCACCGCATCCCGCTACCCTCCTTGCCCACCTCATGACCATCTCATCGGATCGCTCAGTCAACCCCGCCGGCCTGGATCTCCAGGAGCGCGTGGTCGAGATCAACCGTGTCGCAAAGGTCGTCAAGGGCGGCCGGCGCTTCTCGTTCACCGCCCTGGTGGTGGTCGGCGACGAGCGTGACGTGGTGGGGATCGGCTATGGCAAGGCGAACGAGGTGCCCCTCGCGATCCAGAAGGGTGTCGAGCGGGCCCGCAAGGACTTGTTCAGGGTTCCCCGCCACGGCAGCACCATCACCCACCAGACCACAGGCATCTTCGGGGCCGGACGCGTACTGCTGAAGCCGGCCGCGCCCGGAACCGGGGTGATCGCCGGCGGGGGCGTCCGTGCGGTGCTCGAGCTCGCCGGCATCCACGACATCCTCTCCAAGAGCCTCGGCACCCAGAACCCGATCAACCTGGTCAAGGCCACCGTGGAAGGGCTGCGCTCGCTGCGCACCCCCGAGGAGGTGGCGCGCCTGCGCGGCCTCTCGATCGACCGTGTGCTCGGTCTCGGCGGCGGGGCGCCCGACGGGAGCCCCCAGGACGCGGTTCCGGATGGGCCGGGCACCGGCAACGGGGCCGCGGCACCGCAGACAGCGCCTGCGCCCGGCGCGGACGCCGGGACGGAGACAGCGACGGAGGGCTCATCCGAGCCCGCCGACAGCGAGGCATCGGCCTGATGGCGACCCTCGCGGTGACCCAGCGCCGTTCCAGCAACGGCTGCAACCAGCGCCAGCTCGACACCCTGCGCTCGCTCGGTCTGCGCCGCATCGGCCACACCGTGGAGATCGCCGACAGCGAGCAGGCACGGGGGATGGTGCACGCGGTGCGACACCTCGTGGAGGTCGCTGCGCCGAAGGCCGAGGCTGCCAAGAAGAAGCCTGCGAGCGCCAAGACCGCAGCGGCGAAGCCCAAGCAGACCGCCGCGGCAAAGGAGACGGCGGCGTGAGCCCCGCAGGCAAGGGCGGCGGCAAGGCCGGTGAGGTCAGGATCGGGCTGCACAGCCTCGCCCCTGCACCAGGCAGTCGCCGGCCCCGCAAGCGGGTGGGGCGGGGAGAAGGCTCGGGCACCGGCAAGACCTCCGGCCGCGGCCAGAAGGGCGCGGGCTCGCGCTCGGGCTCCAAGCGCCGCGCTCGCTTCGAGGGGGGCCAGATGCCGATCCACATGCGCATGCGAAAGCTGCGTGGCCCCCACATGAAGAAGTCGATGCCGTTCGAGCCCTTTCGCACCGTCACCCAGGCCGTCAACCTGCTCGACCTCGAGAAGCGCTTCGAGAGCGGAGCCGACGTCACGCTCGAGTCGCTGAAGGCCAACGGACTCGGCACCCGCAAGGGGGTGCCCGTCAAGATCCTGGCGAAGGGCGAGCTGACCAAGCCGCTGACCGTCCACGCCCACGCCTTCAGCGCGGCCGCGAAGCAGAGCATCGAGGCCGCGGGCGGCACCTGCACGGTGCTGCCGGGACCCTCCTCCGGCCGGCCCGACTGATGGAGACGGACGTCAGCCTGGCGTCCGTTGGCGTCGCCTCGCGACCGGAGAGATAGAATCGTGCGCTCCGCGGGCTCGTGTCCGGCGGAGGCATAGCCATGCTCGCCACGATCCTAAACGCCTTCAAAGTCGCGGATATCCGCAAGAAGCTCGCCTTCACGGCGGTGATGTTGGTGATCTACCGCATCGGCTCCCACGTGCCGGTGCCGGGGGTCAACCTCTCGGCGGTCAACAACATCCAGAAGCAGTTCAGCGGCAACGGCATCCTCAGCTACCTGAACCTCTTCTCCGGGGGCGGCCTGGGGCGGATCGCACTGTTCGCGCTCGGGATCATGCCCTACATCACCGCGTCGATCATCCTGCAGCTGCTGCAGGTCGTGGTCCCCTCCCTGGAAAAGCTCTCAAAGGAAGGTGAGGTGGGTCAGGCGCGGATCACCCAGTACACCCGCTACCTCACGGTCGGCCTGGCCTTCGCCCAGTCGATCGGCTACGTCTTCCTGTTCCACTCGCTGCAGGGCAAAGCCGGGGAATCGGTGGTGACCCACTTCGATGCCCCCCACATCTTCCTGATCGTCATCTGCCTGACGACCGGCTGCGTGCTGCTGATGTGGATCGGCGAGCTGATCACCCAGCGGGGGATCGGCAACGGCATCTCGCTGCTGATCTTCGCCTCGATCGTCGCCCGCCTGCCGCAGGGCATCCAGACGTGGTGGACCTCACAGGACCAGGTGTTCAAGGTGATGATGCCCTTCCTGGTGCTGGCGGTCGTGGCGGGGATCGTGTTCGTGCAGGAGGGCCAGCGGCGGATCCCGATCCAGTACGCCAAGCGGGTGATCGGCAGACGCATGACCGAGGGCGGACAGACCTACCTGCCGCTGCGCGTGAACATGGCGGGCGTCATCCCCGTGATCTTCGCGGCGAGCATCATGGCCTTCCCGCCGACCGTCGGCCAGCTCGTGAAAACGCACTGGGGACAGTCGATCTCGGACTTCTTCTCGCCCAACGGCTGGCACTACATCCTCGGCCAGTCGCTGTTCATCCTGATCTTCACCTACTTCTACACCGCCGTCACCTTCAACCCGGTCGACCAGGCGGACAACCTCAAGAAGTACGGCGGCTTCATCCCCGGTGTGCGGCCCGGGCGCCCCACCGCGGAATTCCTCGATCGGATCCTCGCTCGCCTCACCTTCCCGGGGGCGCTGTTCCTGGCCGCCGTGGCGGCGCTGCCGGAGATCCTCTTCGCCCGCACCCACACCCAGTTCAATTTCGGCGGCACCTCGATCCTGATCGTGATCGGCGTGGCGCTGGAAACCATGAAGCAGCTCGAGGCTCAGCTGATGATGCGCTCCTACGAGGGCTTCTTGAAGTAGCCGAGCGGGTAGGCTCTCGCACGGGTGTCCGAGCTAAACCTGATCCTGCTCGGTCCGCCGGGCGCGGGGAAGGGCACGCAGGCGGATCGCCTGCGTGAAGACTTCGGCCTGCCCCACATCTCCACCGGGGACATGCTCCGCGCTCAGGTCGCCGCCGGCACCGACCTCGGAACGCAGGCCAAGCGCTACATGGACGCCGGCGACCTCGTTCCCGACGAGGTGATCGTCGGCATGATCTCCGAGCGGGTCGCCGACGCCGACGCACGCGACGGCTTCCTGCTCGACGGCTTCCCCCGCAACGTCGCCCAGGCCGATGCGCTCGCGAAGGCGTTGGCCGAGCAGGAACGGGGGCTGAGCGCGGTGCTGGCGATCGAGGTCTCAGACGACGAGGTCGTCAAGCGCCTGTCCGGCCGGCGGGTGTGCGTGAAGAACCCCACCCACATCTATCACGTCGACTTCGATCCCCCCAAGCACGAGGGCATCTGCGATCAGGACGGCTCCCGGTTGATCCAGCGTGACGACGACCACGAGGAGACGATCCGGCGCAGGCTCGAGGTCTACCACGCCCAGACGGCCCCCCTGATCGACTACTACGACGCCGCGGGACTGCTCCGTCGCCTCGACGGCAGCCTGCGCGCGGATGAGGTCCACGCCCGCATCCGCGCGACGCTTGCGACCCTGCGCTTGGAGGAGGAGCTGTAGCGAGCGGGGCCGGGCGCTGCAGCTAAGCTCATTCGGTGATCATCAAGAAGAGCCCAGCCGAGATCGACCGCATGGCGCGTGCGGGAGAGGTGCTCGTGGCGACGCTCGAGCTGCTGGAGAGCAAGATCCGTCCCGGCGTCAGCACCGCCGAGCTCGACGAGGTCGCCGAGCGGTTCATCCGCTCTCACGGCGCCACCCCGGCGTTCAAGGGCTACCGCGGCTTCCCCGGCTCGATCTGCGCCTCGCCGAATGCGATGGTGGTGCACGGCATCCCCGGCAAGTACCGACTCTCCGACGGCGACGTGATCTCGATCGACGTGGGCGTGACGCTCGACGGCTGGGTTGCCGACGCGGCGCGTACGTTCGCCGTGGGGGAGGTGAGCCCCCTCGCCGAGAACCTGCTCGCGGCGACATATGAGTCGCTGCTCGCCGGGGTCGAGCAGTGCCAGCCCGCGAACCGTCTCGGCGACGTCTCCAGCGCGATCCAGCGGGTCGCCGAGGGTGCCGGCCTGTCGATCGTGCGCTCGCTCGTGGGGCATGGCATCGGTCGCAGCATGCACGAGGATCCCCAGGTCCCCAACTACGGTCGTCCGGGCAAGGGTCCGCTGCTGGAGGAGGGGATCGTGCTGGCGATCGAGCCGATGACCACCGCCGGACGCGCTGCCGTACGGGTGGCCGGCGACGGCTGGGCGATCTTCTCCCAGGACGGCTCCCCGGCGGCGCACTTCGAGTTCACCGTGGCGATCACCGCCGCCGGGCCGCGGGTGCTCACTCCGTGGCATCTGAGCGCCGCGCAGCGCTCCTCGCAGGGGGGCGCTCAGAGCCCCGCCACGCGGGCCGCCGCGCAGGCGCGCTGAACGGGCCCGCCAGGCGGCGAGTTGCTACCATCTGGTGTCCTGCTCGAACGCGAGCGAGTTGGCGCGCGCGAGAGCGTCTCCACGACCTGGTAGCGGCCGCCTGGGCGGCGGCCAGAGCCCGGTCGACGGACCAGCCGAAAGGGATCATGAAGGTCAGACCGTCGGTCAAGCCGATGTGCGAGAAATGCAAGATCATCCGCCGCCACGGCGCGGTCCTCGTGATCTGCCAGAACAAGCGCCACAAGCAGAGGCAGGGATGACGCTGGGCGAAGCGCATCGGCGCGGAGGGCTTTCCTAGATGGCGAGAATCGCGGGGGTGAACCTGCCCCTGAACAAGCGCTCGGAGATCGGGCTGACGTACATCTACGGGATCGGCCGCTCGACCGCGAACAAGATCCTCGCCGAGGTGAAGGTCGATCCCGACACCTACGTGCGCGATCTCACCGAGGACGAGGTCGTCAGGCTGCGCGACGAGATCGACCGGTCGCTGACGGTCGAGGGCGATCTGCGCCGCGAGCGTTCCCAGGACATCAAACGCCTCCAGGAGATCGGTTGCTACCGGGGCCTGCGCCACCGCCGCGGCCTGCCCGTTCGGGGTCAGAAGACGAAGACCAACGCTCGCACCCGCAAGGGTCCCAAGCGGCTGCAGGTCGCCGGCAAGAAGAAAGCGGGCAAGAAGTGATCGTCCTTCACGCCGAGCCGGGACAGGACAGCTGATGGCGCCTCCCAAACGCGCGCGCGGCAAACGCAAGCCGAAGAAGAACATCCCCGTGGGCCAGGCCCACATCAAGACGTCGTTCAACAACACGATCGTGTCCCTCACCGACACCCAGGGCAACGTGATCGCGTGGGAGTCCGCCGGCGGAGCGGGCTTCAAGGGGTCGCGCAAGTCCACTCCCTTCGCAGCCCAGGTGACCGCGGACGCCGCCGCTCGCAAGGGCCTCGAGCAGGGCCTGCAGAAGGTCGAGGTCTACGTCAAGGGCCCCGGCTCGGGACGCGAGACCGCGATCCGCTCGCTGCAGGCGGCCGGCCTCGAGGTGACCGGCGTCAAGGACGTCACCCCCCAGGCCCACAACGGCTGTCGCCCCCGTAAGCGGAGGCGTGTCTGATGGCCAGGGACACCGGACCGCAGTGCAAGCAGTGCCGCCGCGAGGGCCAGAAGCTGTTCCTCAAGGGCGAGCGCTGCCTGACGGACAAGTGCGGTGTGGAGCGCCGCTCATACCCGCCCGGCGAGCACGGCCGCGGACGGATGAAACAGAGCGAGTACCGCATCCAGCTGCGTGAGAAGCAGAAGGCCCGCCGCTACTACGGCGTGCTCGAGCGTCAGTTCCACGGCTACTACGAGAAGGCGTCGCGCCAGCCCGGCATCACCGGCGAGAACCTGCTCGCGCTGCTGGAGAGCCGCCTGGACAACGTGCTGGTTCGCCTCGGCTTCGCCGCCTCGCGTCGCCAGGCCCGCCAGCTGATCCGCCACGGCCATTGGACGGTCAACGGCAGGCGGGTGAACATCCCCAGCTACCAGGTGCGCCCCGGGGACGTGATCGCCATCAAGGCGGGCACTCCCGCGACGCAGGTGGTCAGGGACGCGACCGAGCTCACAGGACAGATCCCGGCGTGGCTGCAGGCCGATCACGAGTCGCTCACGGCCAAGGTGCTACGTAAGCCGGAGCGACGCGAGGTGGCCGCGCCGGTGCAGGAGCAGCTCATCGTCGAGCTGTACTCGAAGTAGCCGCCCCACCATGTCGCCACGCCGCCCACCGGGCGGGATGGCGGCCTCCGGAGCCGGCGCCCGACGGTGCCGGTGCGAGACCAAAACGACGTTAGGACGCTGATGCTCGACTTCCAAATCCCCCGGATCACAAGCGAGTCCGTGGAGCAGAACCGCGGCACGTTCACCATCGAGCCGCTCGACCGCGGCTTCGGCTACACGTTCGGCAACTCGCTGCGACGCGTCTTGCTCTCCTCGCTCGCCGGCGCCGCGGTGACGAGCGTACGCATCGAGGGGGTGGCCCACGAGTTCTCGACGATCGCGGGGGTCAAGGAGGACGTCACCGACATCGTGCTGAACCTCAAGGGCGTCGTCTGTCGCATGCACTCCGACGCGAGCGAGGTCGAGGCGCCGCTGGTGGTGACCGGACCGGGGGAGATCACCGCGAAGGACATCGACCTGCCTGCGGGGGTCGAGATCCTCAATCCCGACGTGCACGTCGCGACACTCGAGAAGAAAACCAAGCTCGAGCTGTACATGACGATCGGCCGTGGCCGCGGCTACCGCCCGGCGGAGGAGAACAAGTCTGCCGACCAGCCGATCGGGGTGATCCCGATCGACTCGATCTTCTCGCCCGTGCGCCGCGTCGCCTACGCCGTCGAGCAGGCCCGTGTCGGCCAGAAGACGGACTTCGACAAGCTCACGCTCGACATCGAGACCGATGGCTCGATCGACCCCCAGGCGGCTCTGCGGGAGGCGGCCGAGCTGTTGATCTCCCAGCTGGCGATCTTCACCGACGCCGACCGCATCCAGGAGCTCCGTGCCACCCCCGGTGGCCAGCTCGACGGGCACGGCCTCGCGGTCGCGGGCGGCGCGGGCGGCCCGGCGGGGGCGCTGCAGGGCGAGGAGTGGAGCATCCTGATCGAGGAGCTCGAGCTCGGGGTGCGCTCATACAACTGCCTCAAGCGGGCCGGCATCCAGACGGTGGGGGATCTCATCTCCAAGTCCGAGGCCGAGCTCAACGCGATCCCCAACTTCGGCAAAAAGTCGATCGACGAGGTCATCGAGACGCTGCACTCCCGGGGGCTGAACCTGCGTCAGGACTAGGCGGACTGGGGCGAGCTGCCCGTTGGGGTGTTTCGTTTCGCCCGTTGCGTATAACGTTGGTGATACGCCGAGCACGAACGGGAACGTCCACACACTCGCCGCCCGCTCCCTCCCGTAGAGAGACCTTCACGATGAGACATCAGAAGACCCGCAACAAGCTCAGCCGCGACTCGGCGCACCGCAAGGCGCTGCTGATGAACCTCAGCAAGGAGATCATCGAGCACGAGCGGATCCGCACCACCGAAGCGAAGGCGAAGGCTGTCAAACCGGAGATCGAGCGGCTGATCACACTCGCCAAGCGCCGCGACCTGCACGCCCGCCGTCAGGCCCTGGCGACCCTCGCACAGGACAAGTTCGCAGTGCACAAGCTGTTCGAGGAGCTCGCGCCCCGCTACTCCGAGCGTCCCGGCGGCTATACCCGCATCCTCAAGCTCGGCCCGCGCCGCTCCGACGCGACCGAGATGGTCTTCATCGAGCTGGTCTAGGCCGGGCGCCCCGGCGGCCGGGTGCCACGCGACGCATGTCGGGGGGCGTCAGGCGATGGTCAGCAAGCTCACGATCGAATACGACGGCACCGGCTTTGCCGGCTGGGCGCGCCAGCCCGGACTGCGCTCGGTGCAGGAGCAGCTGGAGCAGGCGCTGCAGAAGATCCTGCGCGAGCCGCTGGGCCTCACGGTTGCGGGCAGGACCGACCGCGGCGTGCACGCCTGGGCCCAGGTCGCAAGCTACGCGCACGAGGCGGTCGATCCCCAGCGGCTGAACGCGTTGCTGCCACAGGACGTCGCGGTGCTCGGCTCGGAGCCCAGGGCTTCGGGGTTCGATGCCCGCCGTGATGCGACCAGCAGGACCTACTGCTATCGGGTGCTCGCCCGTCGCGCCCGCTCCGTGCGCGAGCGCGAGCACTCGCTGTGGTGGCCGCACAGGCTCGACCGCGACGCCCTGGCGGTCTGCGCGGCGTCGCTGCCTGGCCGACACGACTTCACCGCCTTCACCCCCACCGAGACCGACCACGTGCGCTTCGAGCGCGACGTGGTGCGAGCCGAGTGGAGGGAGTCGGGGGAGATGCTCGAGTTCTGGATCGAGGCCGACACGTTCATGCGTCACATGAACCGCATCCTCGTGGGCACGATGCTCGAGGTCGCGGCAGGGCGCCGGACCCCGGCGGAGTTCCAGGCGCTGCTTGGGGGCAGGCCCCGCTCCGAGGCGGGGCCGACCGCTCCGCCCCACGGCCTGGCGCTCGCCTCGGTGGCCTATCTACAGGCGCAGTGAGCGAGGTCGCGCTGCGGCGCGCTCGAGCGCCGAGGCTTCCTCGCCGGCCGCGGGATATGGCGGGCGGTAGCGGGCGATCCGCTGGGCGTCTTTGCGCCCGATGAACGGAGCCAGCGCGATGTATGCGAGCTCCGGCGCGCCGTCGGCGAGATCGGACAGACGACCCTCGGAGGTGTAGTGGCGCAGTAGTTCGATCGCCGCCCCCGCGAGCGCTTCCGCGGCGATCCGCGAGCTCTGGGGGTGAAGCTCATAGCCCCCGTCGAGCAGCTGTTCGAAGTAGGCGCCATGCCTGTCGACGTGCTCCACTCCGGGGCGGCCGAGGCTGAAGATCTCAGAGCCCACCAGACGCGCCTCGCGGGGATGCTCGACCGCCGCGCGCAGATACGCAGCCAGCCCGTCGCTGACCCCATGTGCCCAGTCCGGCGCGGCGTCCACCGCCGGAGCGATGTGGGCGGCCAGGCGCTCGTGGGCGACCTCGCACGCGGCGAGCAGCGCCTCCTGCTTGTTGGCGAAGTGGTTGTAGAAGGTGCTGTAGGAGACCCTCGCCCGGGTGGCGATCTCACGATGGGTGGTGGCCTTGCAGCCCTTCGTCGCGGCGAGCTCGAGCACCGCCTCGACGATCCGCTCGCGACGCTCCTCGTGGGCGCCGTTGCCATCGCCGTTCGCAGGCGGCTCGCTCCCGGCATCGGCGCCGTCCTGCGCAACCCTGACAGCAGGAGTCTCGCTGTCGCCGTCGCCGGGGCTGTCGCTGCCGTGACCGGCGCCGCCGCGGGCGCTCTTGCGCTTCGCGGCACCGAGCGAGGGCGCCTCGCCACGGAGCTCGAGCGCCGTCAGCGATGGCGGCGAGCAGGCGAGCAGCCAGCCGGTCAGCTCGCCGGCGAGCTCGGGCGAGACCTTGTCGGTGGTGCTACGCAGACGCTTGTACATGACCCGCCGTAGGCCGCCGGCGATCGCCACCGCGGCCTGCTTGGAGACGGGCGAGCGGTCACTGTCGGCGTCGCGGCTGAGGCGGAGCATGTGGCGGATCAGCGCGATCGCCTGTTCGTTGCGCTCTCCCGCGGCGGGACCGGCGGTGAGGATGTCCGACAGGCACACCCGCGCGGCCGCGGGCCACACGGCGGCGGCGGCGGTGAAGGCTCTCATCCCCGCATCGATCCGCTTGGGCCAGCTCTCGCCGGCGGCGTCGTAGGCGGCGAGCAGCTGGACGCCGGCGCGAGCGGTGTGGGTGTCATAGGTCTGCAGGAAGCAGTCCTCGAGGCTTTCGAATTGCTCGTAGAAGGCCGCTCGGGACACCCGCGCACGCTTGATCAGGTGGGCGACGGTGGTGGCCTGCAGACCCTGACGGTCCACCACCTCCACGAGCGCCACCATCAGCCGCTCGCGCTGGCTGGCTCTCACGACCTCCGGCGGGAGGCGCGAACCGGGGGCGAGCTTCGAGCGCTCGCCGTGCGTGATAGTGCTGCGCTTTCCCACGGGCATCATGTCCTGACTACCCCAGGACACCCGAACGAGACCGACAGCTCAGGCGCCCCCCTCTCCTTCCTTGACGTCAGTTGCTCACCAAGGCACCTTTCTCTACGTTACTACCTTCCGACGGGTTGCGATGGCGCGATCGTGACCGATCACGGGTGCCAGGGCGAGGTAGGCGAGCTCCCTTGCGCTCTCCCGCCCGTCGCGCTCGACGATCTCGGTGATCGCACCGGCCGTGAGCTCGCCGGCGAGCCCGGTCTCGCTCTCGACGGGCTCCGCCGGCGCGGAGGACTCCGGTATGTAGGCGAGCGTCCACGCGAGCAGCCCCTCGACGAGGCCCGGAAGCTCCGCCGCCCGATCCTCGCGTAGCCGGCCTTCAACGACCCGCCAGATGCCGCCGGTGATTCCGGTGACGGTCACCTGCGAGAGCTCCGCGGGAGCCGGAACGTCTTCGAGCATCTCGGCGATCGTCTCTTCGAAAAGCGCGATCGCGAGTGCGCGGTGTGCGCGGGTGGCGCGGCTGATCACGGGCGCCTCGAGCATGTAGGCGCGGGCGGCGGCCGAACGGGTGCAGATGCCGGCGATGCACGTGACGAGGCCCGCACGGAGCCGTTCCGACCACTGCTCACGGGGAGCGTGGTAGGCGGAGATCGTGTGCGCCACGAGCTGGTGAACGAGCGAGTCGAAAGCTGCGATGAAGCACTCTTCCTTGTCCGCGAAGTTGGCCCGGAAGACCTCCTCGGAGAGGCCCACACGGGCGCTCACGCCGGCGATCGAGGTGTCCCCGTAGCCCCGTTCGGCGACCTCCTCGGTGAGCGCGTTCATGAGGCGCTCCCGCTGCCACAGAGCCGGGGGCTCGGGATCGCGGTCGGGAGGAGCCTGAACGAGGGCCTCTCCCGCGGGGGAGGGGTGACGCTCGGTCTGCTCGTCGTCTACAGGCATCTTGACATCTTCATAAAAATATGTTCTTATCTTTGCACACGGAAGGTAGTTGGTCTAGGGGAAAGACATCACGGCGGGCCCGACAGCCCGTCAGAGGGACCCGCCGCAGGCGGGAATGTCAAAAGCAGAGGGAGAGGGCGAGGGACAGCGGACCATGGACCGCGGCAAGACCGAGAAGAACGACATTGCGGTCGCGTTCGAGGAGGGCGTCGAACAAGCTGCGAGCGCACTGGCCACGGCCGGCGGCGAGCACTCGCGACGCACCGAGCGCATCCGCGCTGGCCTGCTTGGGCTGCTGAGCTTCTTCGACGAGCAGCCCTCGACGGCACGGCTGCTCGTGATCGATGCGATGGCCGCGGGCACGGCGGTGCTCGAGCGCCGCCAACGAGCGCTGAACGAGTTGATCGACCTGCTCGACGACGAGCTCTCAGGCCGCTCGGCGAACACGCGTCCCTCGCGATCCTCGCGGCTGATGGCCGAGGGCGTCGTGGGGGCGGTCTTCTCGGTGATCCAGGCCCGCATGCTCGAGCCCGACTCCGGGCCGCTCGTCGAGCTGGCTCCGTCGCTCATGTCGCTGATCGTCCTCCCCTACAGCGGCCAGGCGACTGGTGGGAGCGAGCTCGCCCGCCGTGCCGGCCGGCGGCTGCACGCAACCGTCCCCCCGCGAACCGACGGGCCCGCGATACGGGTGACCCAGCGCACCGCCCTCGTGCTGCGCGCGATCGGAGCGAGTCCTCGCTCGAGCAATCGCGAGATCGCGGCCGCCGCCGGACTGACAGACGAGGGCCAGACCTCGAAGCTGTTGCGCCGGTTGCACCAGCGTGGGCTGATCGAGAACCTCGGCCTCGGCCAGGCGTGGGGCGAGGCGAACGCCTGGCAGCTCACTCCCGCGGGACAGCACGTGGCGACGGCGGACGGGTCGTCGAGCTCCTCGGCGCTGCGCCCGGCGTCCGGCGCGAAGGCCAGGGAGGCCGCATGACTCCCCGGCCGACCGCGCCGGTGTGCGCGGGCAGCTCAATCAGTGTGATCGTGGCGGGGAGCCGCGCTGCTCGCGCGCAACCGCCCTCAACGAGCGTGCATCGACGCGGGGTGTCTTTGGCTCCCGCGCCGGTGACGAGCGCGCGCCTGAACGGAGCCGTTGTGGCCCCGCTCGAGCGTGGGCTGGCAGACGAGCGGAGTCGAGCTCTCCAGATGGGGCTCGGAGCTGCACGGCTGTCGTGTCGCAAACGAACGGCGTCGGGGGTCTCCACGGAGGGGAGCCCAGGATGCCGGTCGATCGTAATCCGAGAGGACAAAGGAGTAGTGGACAAGTGAGACATGTACGGATGCTGGGGCTCTGCCTCGTTGCGGCGTTCGCGATTGCGGCGATCGCTGCGGTGAGCGCGTCGGCGGCGACCCCCGAATGGGGGCAGTGCTTCGAAAAAACAGGCGGTAAATACTCCGACAGCAACTGTCAGACGAAGGCCAAAAAAGGCTCGGGCACGTTCGAATGGCGCAAGGGGCCTGAAGTTGCGCACAAGAAGTTCACAGGCGAAGGTGGCATCGGGATCCTGAACACCCTCGTCCGTGAAGAAACCGAAAGCGGCCCGACCGAACCCATTGCCGTGTTCGTCGAATGCAAAACCGAGACGGCCCACGGTGAAGCCACGGGCAAGAGCGAAGTTGCTCACGTCATCGTCAAGTTCTTCGGCTGCGCCGGATTCGGCGTGATTCCGTGCACCAACACGGGCGTCGAAGGCGAAGTCGAAGTCGAACCTCTGAAGGGCAAGCTCGGCTACATCAACAAAGGCAAAAAGGAAGTTGGTGTCGTTCTCAATCCGCAGCTGAAGAACGGACAGTTCGCTCAGTTCATCTGCGGTGGGTTCCTCGTGACCAAAGTTGGCGTCGGCAACAAAAAGGAAAAACCGTACTACCCGCCCAAGGGCGGCGGCGACGGCATCATCTCGCCGATCACTCCAGTCAACGAAATGAGCGCGACTGAGACCCAGGTCTACACGGCCAACGAAAGCGACGAAAACATTCCCAACAAATTCGAAGGCGGCAAACTGCAGGTGCTCGAAGCGCTTCTCCACAACGGCGAAGAGTTCGGACTCTGGGGCCCGGCCGGAGAGGAAATCGAAAACGTCAACACCGCTGAAGAACCGGTGGAGATCAAAGCGTAGTCGATATCCGAGGTAGCAAATGACGTACGTGCGTGGGGCCGCCAACGGCCCCACGCACGCTCTGCTCTGTGAAACACGGGTGAGGGTTGAAAGAGAGAGGTCTCGATGAGGGCATTTCAGACCGGCGGAAGCGGCCCACGCGCGCGTGTGCGACGGCTCGGCCCAGCGACGGCGCGCCGCCTGGCGTGCCTGTGCTCGTCGCTGGCGGTGGTCGCGATGCTGGCGCCGGCTGGCGAGTCGCTTGCGGCAACGGGCCATCCGTTCCTCTCCCGCCTCAGCGAAGCGCCTCTCGGAACGCCGCTCTCCGAACCGGGCGCGGTGGCGATCGACCAGGCCGACGGGCAGGTGTTCGTGGGCGACACGGGGCGCGGAGTGGTCGACGTGTTCGACGCCAAAGGCACCTATCAGGCCCAGTTCGGCGAAGGAGTCTTGGAAGCCGCGTCGATCTCAGTGGACGAACAAAGCGGCGACGTGTACGTGGCCGAACCGTTTGAAGGCGTTCTCGTGTACAAGCCAGATGGCTCGGGAGGATATGAACTTCTCTCCGAATGGTCTGGGGAAGCAACTCCCGAAAAAGCGTTCGGGGAAATCCTCGGCGTCGCGGTGGACAACTCCAAAGGCCCCTCGGAGGGCGATGTCTACGTCGTCGACTCGGCGAGGAACACGGTCTACGTCTACAAGCCGAGGGAAGGCTCGGAAGCCGAACGGGAAGGCGCGCTCCTCAGGACCTTGTCCGGGCCAAAACTCGAAGAACCGAATGGAGCGGCCGTGAGCAGTGGTAGCGGCCAGGTGCTGATCGCCGACTCAGCCAAAGGCGCGATCTACACCTACAGCCCGACGGGAAGCTTCGAAGCCAAATTGAACGGCACCGGTTCGCCGAACGGAAGCTTCCGAGGCAAAGAAGGAGAAGAAGGGAACGTCGCTGCTGTCGCGATAGACCAGGCGACAGGAGACATCTACGTGGCCGAAGCAGAACGGCACGTCGTCTCACAATACGACGCAACAGGTGAATGGCTTGGATGGACCACGAGTACACCGGCTGGGTCGCTCGGCGAACCGCTTGGCGTCGCCATCACACCCTCCGCCGACCTCTATGTCGGAGACGCAGCCGGCGCTGCGGTCGACATCTTCGGGCCTGGCGTTGTCGTTCCCGACGTGGAAACGGGAAAGGCATCCAAACTCACACGCACCACCGCGACGTTGGGTGGCGTGGTGAACGGCGACGGTAAAGCAACGAAATACGACTTTGAATACGGAACCAGCGAAAGTCTCGGCACGAGCACGCCAGTCGACAGTGGTGGCAGTGGCGAAGAAAAGATCACCGTCGCTCTGGGGGAACTGCATGCCGGCACGACCTACTTCTACCGGCTGGCAGCCGAGAATGAAAACGGGGCAAACGAGGGCATCGTGCGCGAATTCACAACCCCACCTGCGGTCGAAGCGCTCGCCACCGGGCCCGTCCAGAGCCTGATGCCGACGAGCGTCGTCCTGACGGGGTCATTGACCCCTGGTGGTTTCGATGCTCATTACTACTTCCAATGGGGCAAGACCACCGCGTACGGCAACACGAGCCCGACTCCGCCGGGAACGGACGCCGGTTCGGGCGCCGGTGCGGTGGCGGCGAACACAGAACTGACCGGTCTGACCGCGAACACCACCTATCACTACCGGATCGTCGCAGAAAACAGCTTCGGCAGCACGGTGGGAGGCGATCAGAAATTTACGACACCAGGGCCACCGCGTATCACCATAGAACCGGTCACTGGGCTCGAACACGAAGCGGTGATCCTGCGCGCAAAGGTTGACCCAGATCAGATCGCGACAGATTACCATTTCGAATACGGCGAAACGACCTCCTACGGCACGGAAGTGCCCCTGGGCGGGGCGAGCATCGGCTCGGGTGCAGAACCCGTAGCGGTAATGGCGACGCTTGGCGGCCTGAAGATCGGAACGGTCTATCACTACCGGGTGGTGGCAGAGAACACCTCAGGCACCGTCAACGAGCCCGACCAGACCTTCGAAACCGTCCCTGCCGCACCGATCGATGCCGAGTATGCAGATGACGTGGGCTCGACCGAAGCGACGCTGAACGCGCGGATCAATCCGCTGGGACACGACACGACCTACTACTTCCAGTACGGCACCAAGAGCTGCAGGGCCGAACCGTCTGCGTGTGTGAGCATCCCCACACCACCGGGAAGCGACATCGGTTCCGGCGAAGCAGATCAGGCTGCGAGCGCTCACGTCACCGGTCTGGAATCGGGTACCACTTACTACTACCGCGTGCTGGCGATCAACTCGTTGGGCACGACCGAAGGCGTGGAGCACACTCTGAGGACCGAGTCTGCCGAAAGCTCCCCGGCGCTCGTTGACAATCGCGCCTGGGAGATGGTCTCCCCGATCGACAAGCACGGCGCGGTGCTCGAAGGGCTCACGAAAGAAGGCGGCCTCGCACGTGCGGCAGAAGATGGCAATTCGATCAGCTACGTGGCAGACGGGGCCATCGAAGATGAACCACCTGGCAATCGCAGTCCGGAATTCCAGCAGGTGTTCGCCAAGCGCACTCCAGAAGGCTGGTCCTCGCAGGACATCGCCACGCCCAACACCAAGGCGGGCGGCCTGGAAGTGGGGGCTGCGCCGGAGTATCAGGCGTTTTCGCCCGATCTCTCGATGGCCCTAGTGGAACCGTTCTCGCCCAGCCGGTTCTCAGAACCGCCGCTGGCTCCGGGCGCAACGCAGACCACGATCTATCTCCGCGACGACGAGTCCGGGAGCTTTACGCCTCTCGTGACCGAAGGCAACACGCCGCCTGGCACCGAATTCGGGCGCAAGCTTCGGTTCCTGACGGCCACGCCGGACCTGAGCCACGTGGTGCTCAATGCCTCGGTCGCGCTGGCGCCCCCACCAGCGACAGCGGGCCTGTACGAGTGGGCGGCAGGCAAGCTCCAGTTCGTGAGCGCCCTGCCCGGCGGCACGCCCGCTGCGTCGGCAGAACTCGGCTTCTTCGGTCGCGACCTCACGCACGCCGTCTCTGCGGACGGCTCGCGCATCGTGTGGACGAACAAAGAAGAAAACACCGGGCGGGGCCATCTCTACATGCGCGATGCGGTCAGGGGCGAAACCCTGCAGCTCGACGCGGCCCAGGGGATCGTCGAACCCGAAAAGGGATCGGCGCAGTTCCAGACCGCTTCGAGCGATGACTCGAAGGTGTTCTTCACCGACAGGCAGCGTCTGACCTCCGATTCCACGGCCGAACCGTCGCTGCTCTCGTCCAAGGCCGACCTGTACGAGTGCGAAGTCGTGGAAAGCGCGGGCAAGCTCGCTTGCCATCTCAAAGACCTCACCGTCGATGGCAACGAAGGCGAACACGCCGCAGTTCAAGGCTTGGTGTTCGGCGCGGCTGAAGACGGTGAAGACGTCTATCTCGTCGCTCAAGGCGTATTGGACACGACGAAGAACGGCAACTCCGAAAGCGCGCAGGCGGGGAGGAACAACCTGTACCTACTTCACAACGACGGATCGCAGTGGACGACGTCGTTCATCGCGGGACTGGCGGGCGAAGACAGCCCTGAGTGGGCGGAACCGATACGTGGCGACACGGCGTTCCTGACCGCCCGCGTCTCGCCGAACGGACGCTACGTGGCGTTCATGTCTGCGGCGAGCCTGACCGGCTATGACAACACCGACAGGAACAGCGGCAAGCGCGACCAGGAGGTCTACCTCTATGACTCGAGCTCGCCCAGCCTCACGTGCGTCTCGTGCAACCCGACGGGAGAGCGACCCTCGGGGGTGCTGGACACCGAAGAAGCTGGCGAAGGGCTCGGCCTGCTGATCGATCGCCGGCAGGTGTGGCTAGGACAATGGCTGGCCGGAAACATTCCTGGCTGGACGGCTCAGAGCATCTCCTCGGCCCTCTATCAGTCGAGCTATCTGTCAGACAGCGGACGCCTGTTCTTCAACAGCTCGGACGACCTGGTTCCACAGGCCAAGAATCACAAAGCAGATGTCTATGAGTACGAGCCGGACGGAGTCGGCAGCTGCGAAAGCTCCACTGGCGGCTGCGTATCACTGATCTCCTCCGGCACGGATCAGAAGGAATCGGCGTTCCTCGAAGCGACACCCAGTGGGAACGACGTGTTCTTCCTGACGGCGAGCCTGCTGCTGGCGCAGGACAACGACACCGCTTTTGACATCTATGACGCCCGGGTATGCACTGGCCCGTCGCCTTGCCTGACTCAGCCGCCGGTTGTGCCGCCCGGATGCAGCGGCGCGAACGCGTGCAGGCCTGCGCCGCCGCCGGTGCAGCCGCCGCAGGCATCGTCCGGGACTGTCACGCCATCCGGTCCAGGCAACCTCGTCTCTCAAGTTCCCCCCAAACAGGAAAGCAAAGGTGCGAAGACCATCGCCAAACCGCTCAGCCGAGCGCAGAAGCTGGCCAATGCGCTGAAGGCCTGCCGGGCACACCACGCACACGCCAAGAAGAAGCGAAAGGCCTGTGAATCGCGCGCACGCAGGCTCTACGGACCACACGCGAAGGCCAAGAAGACGAAGAAGGCGACCAAGTCTTCGAAGAGCCGTTCGACGAGAAGAGGTGGACGATGATCTCCGACCGCTTCAGGAGCCGGACGCTCGCGTCTGTTGCTGCTGCTCTCGGCGCCGCGCTGGTGGCTGCTCTCGCAAGCGCGTCGCCTGCGCTTGCTCAGGCACCAGCGTGGCACGTAGCTACTGAAGCCGCGCCCACCTATCTGTCCCCGGGCGGGGAAGGCAAGGTCATCGCGTCGGCGAGCAACCTGGGCGACGAAGAAATCAACGGTGCCGCCAAACTGGTGACGATCGCCGACAGGCTCCCGGCGGGCCTGACCGCAGTATCCGTGACGAGCAGCGCAGGTCTGGCAACGCGTCCGAAACTGACCTGCTCTCTGGCCCCGTCGCTCGTCAGCTGTACCTATCCCGGTTCCTTGCCTTCCTACGAACGGCTCGAAGTGGTGATCATCGTCAAGGTCGAAGAGCCCCTCGGCACGGAAACGTCACTTACCAACGAAGTCACCGTGGAAGGGGGCGGGGCATCGAGCGCGTCAGGAGTCCAGAAGTTGACGGTGAGCGGGCAGCCGACGCCGTATGGCGTCCAGAAATATGAATTCGCGCCCCTCAACGAAGACGGAAGCCCGGCTACCCAGGCAGGTGCGCAGCCGTTTGAGCTGACGACCTCGCTGACCTTGAATCAGACTGCGACCCAACAGCCGGTCGCGCTACCAAAGGACTTCCGGTTCCGTCTGCCGCAAGGCCTGATCGGCAACCCGACATCTGTGGCACAGTGCACCATGAGCAACTTCACCGCTTTCATCAAAGAAAGCGCAAATCTCTGCCCACCAGATTCGGTGGTCGGGGTTGCACTCGTGACCGTGAACGAACCCGTCACCTTCAAAGTCTTCACAGAGGCGGTGCCCGTGTTCAACATCGTGCCCGGGCAGGGCGAGCCGGCGCGCCTCGGCTTCGAGATCGTAAAGGTACCCATCCTGCTGGACACGTCGGTACGGTCGGGTCAGGACTACAGCGTCGTGGCGAGTGTAAAGGACGCATCCCAACTCGCCGGATTCCTCGAGGGCCAGGTCACGTTCTGGGGAGTACCCGGAGACCCCCGACACAATGCGTCGCGTGGTTGGGAATGCATCGACGGCGGCCGCTTCCAACAGGCGGTCGGCAAGACATGTCCGGCCTCGAGCCAGGAGCAAGAAGAGCCGTTCCTGCGGCTGCCCACCTCATGCCCTTCGAATCCGGCGGCCGAACCGTTGACCTCCTCAATGGAAACGGACTCGTGGGCGCAGCCCGGAAGCTTCCTATCAACCGAATATGAGTGGCTGTCTGGCTCGGGTGTGGCGCTTGGGTTCGAAGGGTGTGCTCAGTTGCCGTTCAGTCCGGGGATCGATGTGTCGCCGGAAGTGCATGGTGCGAGTACGCCGACGGGGTTGAAGGTGGACGTGAAGGTGCCGCAGGCGTCAACGCTTGAAGCTGGGAAGTTGGCCGAGGCGGATGTGCGGGATACGACGGTGACGTTGCCCGAAGGGGTGGTGTTGAGTCCGTCGGCGGCGAATGGGCTGGAAGGCTGTTCGGAGGCGCAGGTTGGATTTGTGGGGTTCGGTCAGGCGTCCCAGATCGACGAATTCGATACGACGCCGGTTGGGTGTCCTGATGGTTCGAAGGTGGGGACGGTCAAGATCAAGACGCCGTTGCTCTCGCATGAATTGGAAGGGTGGGTGTATTTGGCTTCGCCTGCGCCGAATGGGGAAGGGGGCAGGAACCCGTTCGGGTCGTTGGTGGCGTTGTATATCGTCGCGGAAGATCCAGTATCTGGTGTGCTCGTGAAGCTGGCTGGGGAAGGACAGGTCGATGAAGGCACCCTGCGGGTGTCCACTACGTTTCGGAACGCGCCGCAGGTTCCGTTCGAAGATCTCAAACTCGAACTGTTCGGCGGGCCCCGAGGATCGCTCAGCACGCCGGCGTTGTGCGGCGACTATGCGACTGAGGCGTTGTTCACGCCGTGGTCTGGGACGGGGCCGGTGGGTGTGCTCTCCCCGGGGGAAGAGTTCTCGATCTCTTCCGGTGTCGGGGGCGCTTCGTGTCCGGGTGGGGTGCCGTTCAGCCCGGGGTTCGCGGCGGGGAGCACCAATGATCAGGCGGGGGCGTTCACGGGGTTCAACCTCGAACTGGCGCGCCCGGATGGTGATCAGGCGCTAAGGGGCCTGTCGATGCACCTCCCGGGCGGGGTGGCGGCGATGCTCTCCTCGGTCACGCTCTGTACTGAAGCGCAGGCCAACACGAACACGTGTCCGGCGGAGAGCGAAGTGGGGCACGCCACCGCGGTCGCCGGGTTGGGAGCGGAACCGTATGTGCAGGGAGGGGGCCGGGTGTTCATCACGGGCCCGTATGGTGGTGCGCCGTTTGGGCTCGTGATCGTCACGCCGGCGGTGGCTGGCCCGTTCGACCTCGGATTTGTGACGGTCCGCTCGAGGCTGTTCATCGATCCCAACAACGCGTCGGTCACGATCGTCTCAGACCCCCTGCCGACGCAGTTGCGAGGGATCCCGTTGCAACTGAAGCGTGTGCTCGTGTCGGTCGATCGGCCGAACTTCGAGTTCAACCCGACGAACTGCAACCCGTCGAGGATCGATGGGACCCTGACCGGCGATCAGGGCGCGACGTTCCCGATCTCGCAGCCCTTCCAGGTCGCCAACTGTGCGAGCCTGCCCTTCCATCCATCGTTCTCTGCTGCCACGAAGGGCAAGAACAGCAAAGCCAACGGTGCGGGGCTGACGGTGAGGGTGGGCTCCACCCCCGGTCAGGCGAACATCGGCAAAGCCCAGGTGATCCTGCCGAGCACGCTGCCTTCGCGGCTGACGACGATCCAGAAAGCGTGTGTGGATCATGTCTTTGAAGCCAACCCCGCCTCCTGTCCGGAAGGCTCCCTAGTGGGGTCCGCGACGGTCCACACCCCGGTCCTCCGGAGCCCCTTGACGGGTCCTGCGTACCTGGTCTCTCACGGTGGTGCGGCGTTCCCGGATCTCGAGTTCGTGTTGCAGGGGGAAGGGATCACGCTGATCCTCGACGGGCAGACAGCGATCCGCAAAGGCATCACCTCCTCGACGTTCAACAGCGTGCCCGACGCGCCCGTGTCCTCGTTTGAAACGGTGCTCCCCCAGGGCCCCCACTCGGCGCTGACGACGAACCTGCCACCGAAGGCCAACTACAGCCTGTGCGCCACCAAACTGACGATGCCCACAACCCTGACCGGCCAGAACGGCGCGGTCATCACCCAGCGGACCAAGATCGCGGTCGAAGGCTGCAGCGGCGTCATGGGCAAGACCAACAAGAAGCTCACCCGGGCGCAGAAGCTCAGCAAAGCCTTGAAGGCGTGTCGCAAGAAGTTCAAGCACTCAAAGCCAAAGCGCCAGAAGTGTGAACGCGTCGCCCGCAAGCACTACGGGCCACTGAAGAAGCACGCCAAGAAGGCCGCGCACAAGAGTGGCACGCACAATGGCGGAGGCCGCTAGCTCGCCGTCGATGGATTCCCGACTTCGAGCGCTTTCGCCCTGAGCGCGGGCGCTCGAGAACACCTCGGCGCGGATTCCCTCTCCGTATCGGCCGGGGCACGACCAAAGACCAGGCGTGGTCCCCGAACCCTCTCGGGGGCCACGCCTCAACCGCGCTGACCCGGGTGAGTCGAGCCAGCGGTGAGGGCTGCCCGACACCGCGCGTATCGGCCCCCCGCCGGCGTCACGGCTCCAACTTCGAGCT
The DNA here is from genome assembly GCA_963696615.1 of uncultured Solirubrobacterales bacterium. GTDB lineage: Bacteria > Actinomycetota > Thermoleophilia > Solirubrobacterales > Solirubrobacteraceae > Palsa-744. Next base: position 539,573 of record CAVOKU010000001.1, read on the forward strand.
CACGTCGCCGGTGGGCTCGTCCTGACCGTCCGTCAGCCGGACCGATCCGAGTCTCGGGACACCTGATCCGCTCTGCAGGCCGAATGCGGCTCTAGCAAGCCGTTCAAGCGATAGATCTCAGTGGCAGCCGATAAGGGGCTTGATAAGGCTTGACATTCGCACATCGATCTGTTCTAATCCGATCACACGGGCCCAAGCCGCCGCCGACGATGGGGTGACTGGCCCGGGCGAAATTAGAGGGTCGCCAGGAAATAGAGGGAGAGGGAGAGGGAACCTGACCATGGATGGCCGTACCCATACGCAGGGGTATCCGGCTATGCCGCGAGTGTCGCGCTCGACCGTCGACGCTTGCCGCCTACGCCACGCTGTTGCCGCGGCTGCTCACGCGGGCCGTGGCGAGCAGATGAGCCTTCACCTGGCCGTGCTGGGCGCCGCCCAGTTCTCTGGCCGGACGGGACGGGATGGGGCGCAAGCGCCAGTCCGCCGACTGAAAGCGTCGGCCTGTGAGGCGTCGTTGGCGCCCTCACCGGTGACGGCCGTGCAGCCGTGCGGGGGCCGGAGGTTCCCGTCGCATGCGTGGCTTGGCAAAGGCAACGCACTTGGCGTCTCCAGGAAGGAGATCCGAGGGCAGGTCGATTGCCGTGTAGCAAGACGAGTGGCACCGGGGTGTCCGCAGGAGGGGAGCCTTTTGGGACGCCGCTCGATCGTAATCCGAGAGGACAAAGGAGTAGTGGACAAGTGAGACATGTAAGGATGCTGGGGCTGTGCCTCGTTGCCGTGCTGGCGGTCGCCGCGTTGGCGTCGTCGAGCGCGTCGGCTCTGCCGGAATGGGGCAAATGCGAAGCGAAAGCCGGCGGTAAATACTCCGACAGCAACTGTCAGACGAAAGCCAAAAAAGGCTCAGGCACGTTCGAATTCATCAAGGGCAAGAACCTCAAAAACGTGCCATTCTCCGGGGAAAACGTCGGCAGCGGCGGCGTTCTGACCTCGCAGCTGTATCTCTGCTCGGGGCCTGAAAGTGTTCAGGAAAAGCGGATTCCGCATTCGAAGTGTGAAGCTGAAGGCGGAGAAGTCACGCCCTTCCTCGAAGCCGCGATCGAATGCGAAAGCGAGCACAACACTGGTGAAGCAAGCGGTTCGAAGGGTATAACCAACGTCTCCGTCAAGTTCCGCGGATGCAAGCTGTTTGGTTCGGCCCCGTGCTCGAACGGTCCAGAAGAAGGCGAAATCCAGGTCAACCCGCTGAAGGGTGAGCTGGGCTACATCAACAAAGCAGAAAAGAAGGTCGGCGTCGTTCTTGAACCGAAAACCAAGAAAGGCGAGTTCGCGCGCTTCAACTGCGCCGGAATCCTGTCGACTGTCGTAGGCGTGGGTAACACCAAAGAAGGTGCAGCTTATTCGCCTGAAAACCACGGTGGATACGACGAGATCATCTCGCCGATCACTCCGGTGAACCAGACGACCTCAACGTACGAACAGGTCTACACGGTGAACCCGGAAACGTTTGAAAACATCCCGAGCAAACTCGAAGGTAAGCATATCTCGCTGCTCGAAGCGTACACGTACAACTCCGAACTGCCGAGCCACACCACCCTGTGGGCTCCGTCTGGTGAGGAAATCACGAACGTGAATACCGCTACAGAAGAAGGCATGATCAAGGCGTAGATACGTCTGCCGTAGTGATCGTTTGTGTGCGCGGGGTCTGTATGGCCCCGCGCACACAACTTGGTTGTGGCTGTCGATGTGGGTTAATGAGAGAGAGGGTCGATGAGGTTCTTGTGGGCACGTGCTGACGGACGTTGCGCGGGACGAGGGGAATCGTCTTGCGTGGGCGCAAGTCCGTCCAGGAGGTTGACTGTCGCGATCTGTGTGGCGGCGGCGTCTGCTCTCGTGTGCCTGTTTGGTGCCGATGTTGCTCTTGGTGCAGTGGGGCGTGGGTTTGTGTCGAGCTTTGGTGGGCCGGTGGGTGGTCCGTTTGAGGAACCTGATGCGGTGGTGGTGGATCAGGCTGATGGTCGGGTGTTTGTGGGGGATGCGTCGAGTGGGCGGGTCGATGTGTTCAGTTCTGCGGGGACGCTTGTGGCGCAGATCGGGGAAGGGGATCTGAACGCGTTGGGTGTCGCGGTGGATGAAGCGTCGGGGGATGTGTATGTGGCGGATGGGTTTGAGAATGCGGTGCTGGTGTTCAAGCCGGATGGGAAAGGTGGGTACGGGCTGCTCTCGGAATGGTCTGGTCAGGGGTTGCCGGGGGAAGGTTTTGGGGAAGTGAGGGGTGTCGCCGTCGATAATTCCAAAGGCGGGTCGGCGGGGGATGTGTATGTCGTTGATTCTGAAGACCTGTCCCTCAGCGAAGGTGTGGTGGATGTCTTCAAGCCGAAGGGTGCGGGGCCGGAAGAAGCCGATGAAGGCGATGTGGTGCGGGTGCTGGCGGCGGGGCATATGGAAGAACCGAACGGTGTGGTGGTGAGCAGCGGTTCGGGGAAGGTGTTTGTGGCGGATAGCGCGAAGGGCGCGGTGTATGAGTTCTCCTCGGGCGGGGTGTTTGAAGGGAAAGTGACAGGTTCGGGGTCGCCGCAGGGTTCGTTCAGGGGTCCTGAAGAAGAAGAAGGAAACGTCAGCGCTTTGGCGCTCGATGAAACGACGGGAGACTTGCTGGTGACGGAGGCCGAACGGCGTGTGGTGAGCGAGTTGAACCCGGCGGGAGAATGGGTTGGTTGGATCACGGGCAGCCCGACGGGCGGGTTCGGGGAACCGCGGGGTGTGGGCGTGGGGCCCGAAGGGCGGGTGTTCGTCGCGGATGCTGGGCGTGAGCTGGTGGACGTGTTTGGGGCGGGAGTGCTGGTGCCCGATGTGGTGACGAGTAAAGCTTCGAAAGTGGCGCGCACCACGGCGATCTTGAACGGCAGTATCGATGGGGATGGAAAAGCGGCGAAATACCATTTCCAGTGGGGCACGAGCGAAGAAGAACTTTCCCAGGACACGCCGGTCGTTGGTTCAGCGGCGGGAGAAGAAAAAGTCTCTGCGACGCTGTCTGGGCTTCATCCGAGCACGACGTATTTCTTCAGGATTGTCGGGGAAAACGAAAACGGGTCGAATGTTGGTGTGATCCGGGAAGTCACGACTCCGACCGCTGTGGAAGGCGTGAGCACCGGTCCCGTTGCGAACCTGCAGCCGGAAAGCGCGACGTTGACGGGTGCGTTGAAGCCGGGTGGGTTGGACGCGCACTACTATTTTGAATGGGGCACCACCACCAGCTATGGCAGCAAGAGCCCCGAACCGCCGACGGACGCCGGTTCGGGTGGCGAATCGGTCAAAGCGGAAACGCCGCTGGCGGGGTTGAAACCGAACACGCTCTACCACTATCGGATCGTCACCGAAAACGAACTGGGCGTCACGCGCGGGGAAGACCACAAGTTCACGACGTCGGGGCCGCCCAGGATCACGATCGAACCGGTCACGGGCCTCGGGCACAACGAAGCGACGGTCAACGCGAAGATCAACCCGGGGGAGCTCGCTACCGGCTACCACTTCGAATACGGCGAAACGACGGCGTATGGCACCGAAGTCCCGCTCGGCGGGGGCACCATCCCCGCGGGCGAAACCCCGGTCGCGGTGTCGGCGCCGCTGAGCGCGTTGAAGATCGGTAGCACCTACCACTATCGCGTCGTGGCGTCCAACAGCGCTCCGGGATCGCCCGCCACGAGCCCCGATGAGACGTTCACGACCGTTCCCCCCGCGCCCGTCGATGCGACCTTCACAACCGCCGTCACCGCGAGCACAGCGACCCTCGACACGCGGATCAACCCGCTCGGGCACGACACCCACTTCTACTTCCAATACGGCACACAGAGCTGCCAGCAGAACCCCGGCGCGTGCACGAGCATCCCCGCCCCGCCCGGCATCGACATCGGCGCCGGCGAAACCGACCAGGCCGAGGCACAGGCCATCACCGGCCTGTCGCCGGACACCACATACTTCTACCGCGCCCTTGACAGCAACAGCCTGGGTACGACCGAAGGACCGGAGCACACGTTCAAGACCAGGCCCGAAGAACCTGCCGGGTTCGCATTGCCTGATGGTCGGGCCTGGGAGATGGTCACGCCACCAGACAAGGGCGCACCAGTGGAAGCGCTCACGAAGGAAGGCGGGCTGATCCTCTCCTCAGAGGACGGCAATCAGCTGACGTATGTGACGGAGGGGTCGGTCGGGGAAGAAGCGGAAGGCAATCGCAGCCCGGAAGTACAGCAGATCCTAGCCACCAGGGGTCCCGGGAGCTGGAGCTCGCAGGACATCGCGACGCCGAGCACCCAGGCGAAGGGTGTGACGCCGGGCCAGATCCCGGAGTACCAGTTCTTCACGCCGGACCTCTCCAGGGCACTGGTCGAACCAGCGGGCAAGGAACCAGCGCCGCCGCTGGCCGAAGGCGTCACGCAGGACACGATGTATCTGCGCGACAATGCCGCGGGAACATATCTGCCGGTCGTGACCAACCAGAACACGGCGCCGGGCACGAGCTTTGGTCAACAGGTCCATTTCGTCGACGCCACATCGGACCTGTCGCATGTGGTGGTCGCGTCGAAGGTGGGGCTGTTGGGCGAAGGCTCCAGTCAGGGGCTGTACGAGTGGGCGGCGGGGAAACTGGCGCAGGTCAGCATCCTGCCGGCGGGGGTGCCGGCGACGGGGCTGGTGCAGGTGGGGTACAACCACAACGCAGCGAACGCGATCTCGGCGGATGGTTCGCGGGTGTTGTGGACGAATGCGGGGTCCCTTTCGGAAGCCAGCCAGGGGCCGTTGTACATGCGCGATACTGTGCGTGGGGAAACGTTGCGTTTGGATGCTGCGCAAGGGGTTGCCGAACCGAGCGAGTCTCCGGAGGCGCGGTATCAGATGGCCAGCAGTGATGGCTCGCGCGTGTTCTTCACCGACCGTCTGAAGCTGACGCCCGATTCGACGGCGGAATCCACGAGTAAACAGCCCGACCTGTACGAGTGTGAAGTCACGGTGCAGGCAGGGAAACTGGCGTGCAGCCTCTCGGATCTCACGGCCGCGACGAACGCGGGAGAACACGCGAACATCAAAGGCTCGATACTGGGCGTCAATACCGACGCCACGGTGCTGTATCTCGTCGCGCAGGACATCCTCGCCACGAATGAGAACGGCAACCATGAACAGGCGCAGGCGGGGAAGAACAACCTGTATGAGTATCAGCTGCAAGCTGGGAAATGGGCGCGCACGTTCATCGCGACGCTATCCACTGAAGATCGTGCGGAGTGGGAAGTCAACGGCAACTCCGACACCGCCTACCTCACCGCAAGGGTCTCGCCGAACGGCAGGTATCTCGCGTTCATGTCCGCGGGGAGCATCACCGGGTATGACAACATCGACCAGAAGAGCGGCCAGTCTGACGAGGAGGTCTTCCTCTACGACTCCCAGACCGGCTCGCTTCGGTGTGTGTCGTGCAACGCGACTGGTGCCCGTCCCAGAGGGGTGCTCGACACGTTGAACGCCGGTGAAGGACTCGGTCTGGTCGTGGATCGCAGGCGGGTGTGGAGCTCTGAACAGACCGGTGAACACTGGCTCGCGGGGAACATCCCGGGCTGGACCGCGGAGAGCATCAACAGCGCCCTGATCCAGTCACGGTATCTCTCCGATGAAGGCAGGATGTTCTTCAACAGCCCCGACGAACTCGTGCCGCAGGCCCAGAATGGCAAGGAGAACGTCTACGAGTACGAGCCATCCGGGCTGGGGAGCTGCCAGAGCCCCACCGGCGGCTGCGTGTCGCTGCTCAGCTCGGGCACCTCGGGCAACGAATCGGCGTTCATGGAAGCCACGCCTGATGGCGCCAACGTGTTCTTCATCACGGCCAGCCAGCTGCTGCCCCAGGACAACGACACCGCGTTTGACATCTACGACGCGAGAGTCTGCACACAGCAATCACCGTGCCAGACCACGCCGCCGCCCGCCCAGGCACCCTGTGGCAGCGAAGAAGCGTGCCGTCCCGCGCCCCAGCCGGTGCAGGCACCGGTCGCGCCCGGCGGAAGCCTCACTGCGAACGGACCGGGGAACCTCGCGCCACCGCCACCCCCGCCGCCGGCGAAACAAGGCAAACAAGGGTCGCACACCACCAAGCCCCTCACCCGCGCGCAGAAGCTCGCCAAAGCCTTGAAGCTCTGCCACAGGCAACACACCAAGAAGAAACGCCAGGCCTGCGAAAGACACGCGCGCAAGCTCTACGGCGCAAGACCAGCCAAGAAGAGCAGCGGGGCGGCCAAGAAGGCCGCTGCCAAGCGCTCTGCTGATCGGCGCTCGAACGGGAGGCCCGCACGATGAGCCCCCTACGACGTGCTGCGCTGTTGCTGCTGCTCGGGGGCCTGTTGCTCGCGACGGTCGGGGCTGGATCTGCTTCGGCGTCGGGGTTCTTGCGCGTTCTTTCGGAATCGGCTCCGACGAATCTCGCGCCGGGACACGTCGGGCAGGTCACGCTGGAGGTCAGCGATCTCGGCAACGTGGTGACGGACGGCACCAGCAGCCCGATCACGATCACCGACAAGCTCCCGGCGGGTGTGACGGCATTTGAAGTGAGTCCGACGGTGAAGAACGGGGTGGAAACGTCGTGTTCGGTCACGACTGTGGTGACGTGCAAATTCCCGGGAAAGATCAATCCCTATGAACAGTTGCCGATCCAGATCCGCGTCAAAGTCGAACTGCCGGCGGGCACCGTCTCGACGCTGCCTGAGGAAGTGACCGTCGAAGGCGCGGGCACGCCGGCGGTGATGAGCACGATCCCGCTACACATCGACGGACAGCAGACCGGGTATGGGGTGGCGTCGATGGAACTGGGACCGTTCAACGAAGACGGCACCCCCGCGACACAGGCCGGTTCGCAGCCCTTTCAGCTGACGACCAGCCTCGTGCTCAACCAGGAAGCGCAGCGCAACCCGATCGAACTGCCCAAGGACATCACGTTCAACCTGCCACCGGGACTGATCGGCACCCCGACCGCCGCGGCGCAATGCACGATCGTCGAATTCGCGGCGCTCGTCGAAGAAACGAACCTCTGCGCGGCGAACACGGTCGTGGGAGTCGCGACGCTCGTCGTGCACGAACCGGCGACGGGGGTGCTCCAGAAAACAGTGCCCGTGTTCAACCTCGTGCCCTCGCATGGCGAGCCCGCGAAGTTCGGCTTCGAGGTGCTCGGGAAAGTCCCGGTCGTGATCGACACCGCCGTGCGCTCGGGCAAGGACTACGGCGTGCTCGTGAACGTCAAGGACGCGACCGAGACCGCCGGGCTGCTCAGCAGCCAGGTCACGTTCTGGGGCGTTCCGGGCGACGCGCGGCACAACGCCTCCCGGGGCTGGGAATGCGTCGCTGGCAGCTTCTATGCCAAACAAGCCAAAAAAGGCGCCTGTCCCGCCACGAGCGCGGAGCCCGAAAAGCCGTTCCTGACGCTACCGACGTCGTGTGCTTCGAACCCGAGCGTGGAACTGTTCGTGTCGCGGATGAGCACCGACTCCTGGACAAACCCGGGAGCGCTCCTGGGCGCCGAATACGCCTGGATGAACCCCGCCGGACAGCTGCTGGGCTTTGAAGGCTGCGGCCTGCTGCCCTTCACCCCGGGGATCGATGTGACTCCCGTCTCTCAGGCCGCGAGCACTCCAACGGGACTGAGGATCGACGTCAAAGTCCCCCAGACCACCACCTTGACGCCCGGTCAGCTGGCCGAGGCCGACGTCAGGGACACGACCGTGACCTTGCCAACAGGCGTCGAGCTCAGCCCCTCGGCAGCGAACGGCCTTGAAGCCTGCACCGAGGACGAGGTCGGGTTCACCGGCTTCAATGCGGCATTGCAGATCAACGAATTCAACACCAGCCCGGTGTCCTGTCCGGACCAGTCAAAGCTCGGCAGCGTCAAGATCACGACACCGCTCTTGAGCCACCCACTCGAAGGCTCGGTCTACTTGGCTACGCCCGCGCCGAACGGCGCCAGCGAACCAGGCCGCAACCCCTTCGACAGCCTCGTCGCACTGTACCTCGTTGCCGAAGACCCCGTGTCGGGCGTGCTGGTGAAGCTCGCAGGGGAAGGCCAGATCGATGAAAACACCCTGCGGGTCTCGACAACGTTTCGTGACGCACCACAGGTGCCTTTCGAAGATCTGCAACTCGAACTGTATGACGGCCCCCGAGCATCGGTCACGACGCCGCCCCTGTGCGGCTCCTACTCCACCGACGCGCTGTTCACGCCGTGGTCGGGCACCGGTCCACTCGCGGTCAGCGCGCCGTTTACGGTCTCCTCGGGCGTCGGCGGCTCGCCGTGTCCCGCAGGGGTGCCGTTCAGTCCGGGTGTGCTGGCGCAGAGCGAGAATCCTCAGGCGGGTGCGTTCAGCGGGTTCGCGTTGGAACTCGCGCGTGCTGATGGTGATCAGGCGCTGAGGGGTCTGACGATGCATCTCCCGACGGGGGTCGCGGCGATGCTCTCCTCGGTCACGTTGTGTGGCGAAGCGCAGGCTGTGAGTAGTTCTTGTCCGGCCGGCAGCGAAGTGGGGCATGCCACGGCGATCGCGGGTCTTGGCCCGGACCCCTATGAACAGACCGGTGGGCACGTCTACATCACCGGTCCCTATGAGGGTGCCCCGTTCGGCTTGGAGATCGTGACCCCCGCCAAAGCTGGACCGTTTGACCTCGGCACCGTCACCGTGCGCTCCAGGCTGCAGATCAACCCCAACGATGCCTCGGTCACCATCACTTCAGATCCCCTACCGACTCAGCTGCGGGGGATCCCGTTGCAGCTGAAGCGGGTGCTCGTGAGCGTGGATCGGCCGGGCTTCGAGTTCAACCCGACCAACTGCAACCAGATGGAGATCAATGGCACCCTCACTGGTGATCAGGGCGCGATCGCGCCGATCGCCACTCCGTTCCGGGTGGAGAACTGTGGTGCGCTGCCGTTCCATCCGTCCTTCTCTGCTGCCACGAAGGGCAAGAACAGCAAAGCCAACGGTGCGGGGCTGACGGTGAGGGTGGGTTCGACTCCTGGTCAGGCGAATATCGGCAAAGCGCAGGTGATCCTGCCGAGCACGTTGCCTTCGCGGCTGACGACGATCCAGAAAGCGTGTGTGGATCATGTCTTTGAAGCGAACCCCGCGTCGTGTCCGGAAGGGTCCCTCGTGGGGTCTGCGACGGTGCATACGCCGGTGTTGCGCAGCGCGTTGAGGGGTCCTGCGTATCTGGTGTCTCATGGTGGTGCGGCGTTCCCGGATCTGGAGTTCGTGTTGCAGGGGGAAGGGATCACGCTGATCCTCGACGGGCAGACCGCGATCCGCAAAGGCATCACCTCCTCGACGTTCAACAGCGTGCCCGACGCGCCCGTCACGAGCTTTGAAACGGTGCTCCCCCAGGGCCCCCACTCGGCGCTGACGACGAACCTGCCACCGAAGGCCAACTACAGCCTCTGCGCCACCAAACTGACGATGCCGACGACCCTGACCGGCCAGAACGGCGCGGTGATCACCCAGCAGACGAAGATCGCCGTGGAAGGGTGCGGCGCCGTCATGGGCAAGACCAACAAGAAGCTCACCCGCGCGCAGAAGCTCAGGAAAGCCCTCGTGGCCTGCCGCAAGCAACACAAGCACTCAAAGCCCAAGCGCCGGAAATGCGAACGCGCCGCCCGCAAACACTACGGACCCCTCAAGAAGCACCCCGCCAAGAAGGGCGCCCACAAGTCGAGCGCAGGACAGCGGAGGTCCTAGCCGGGATGGGGCCCCAGCTCTGCGCCACGCAGCAAGGAGGCCCTGCCGGCGAGCGGGTCGATCGTTCAAGCGCTTGAGCGCCTGTCGCCCAAGGCGTTCGAGGATTCCTCGGCCCGGATAACCCTCTCCGTTTGCGCCGAGGACGTCCGCGGCACCGGAGCGCGACTCCGTGCGACCCTCGGGTCGTGTCTCCGGTGCGCGGCAGCTGTGGCCCACATGTCGCCCAGGTGTTGCCCCGCGGCGGGGGGCCGTCGGCGGCGTATCTATGCTGGTCTGAGCGTGCTCGACGTACTGCTCACAAACGACGACGGAATCGAGGCGGAAGGCCTCCAGGCGATGCGCGCCGCGCTGGCGGGGCTCGACGGGGTGAGGCTCGTGGTGATCGCCCCGGACGGCAACCGCTCCGCGATGGCGCGATCGATCACGACCCGCAGGCCCCTGTGGGTGGAGGAGGTTCCCTTCTCCGATGGCACGATCGGATACGCCAGCGACGGCACTCCCGTCGACTGCGTGAGGCTGGCGAGCCTCGGGCTGGTGGAGGGGTTCAAGCCCGACCTGGTGGTGTCCGGGATCAACCACGGAGCCAACCTCGGCGATGACATCACCTACTCGGGCACGGTCGCGGCCGCGCTCGAGGGGCTCGTGCTGGGGGTCCCCGCGATCGCGGTATCCCAGCAGTCGAAGGCGCGGGCGCTGGACTTCCGCTACGACGGTGGCTTCGGCTTCGACGTGGCGGCGTCGTTCGTGGCGCGGCTGGTGGAGCGGATCGAGGACGTGCCGCTCCCGGCGACGACGCTCCTGAACGTGAACGTTCCGGCGGGCGAGCCCAAGGGGGTGGAGGTGGCGAGGATCGGCAAGCGGATATACCGCGACGAGCTCAAGCTCGAGCGCGAGGAGGAGGGCCGGCGGCGCTACTGGATCTACGGCTCCGATCCGGGCTTCCACGACGAGCCCAACACCGACCTGGCGGCGGTGGCGGCAGGGCGGATCGCGGTCACCCCGATCCACTTCGACCTCACCGATCGCCAGGGCATCGAGGCGCTCCGGGGCTTCGATCTGAAGGAGCTGCTGGCGCCGATCGCCCACGACGCGCTGTGAGTGAGGACAAGCGGCCCACCAACCAGGTTCGCCGGCGGGTGGGGGAGCTCCGCGGAGAGCTCGAGCACCACTCCTACCGCTACTACGTCCTCGACGACCCCGAGATCGGCGACGACGTATACGACGCCCTCCTGGACGAGCTGAGGGCGCTCGAGGCCGAGTATCCGGAGCTCCAGAGCGCCGACTCTCCGACCCAGCGGGTGGGCGGGGAGCCCGTGGGCAAGCTGGAGAAGGTCACCCACCTGGAGCCGATGCTCTCGCTCGGCAACGTCCGCTCCGCCGAGGAGCTGAGGGCCTGGGTGGAGCGGATGCGCAACCACCTCGCCCGGGAGGGGATCGAGCAGCCCGGGTTCGAGTTCGTGGTGGAGCCGAAGATCGACGGGCTGGCGATCAGCCTCGTCTACCGCGAGGGCACGCTGCAGCGGGGCGCCACCCGGGGCAACGGGGAGGTCGGCGAGGACATCACCCACAACCTGCGCACGATCGGTGCGATCCCCCTGCGTGTCCAGGACGTCCCGAGGCTGCTGGAGGTGCGGGGGGAGCTGTACATGTCGCTGAAGGACTTCGCCGCTCTGAACGAGCGCCGGGCGCAGGAGGGCCAGTCGACGTTCATGAACCCCCGCAACTCCGCTGCCGGCACGGTCCGCCAGCTCGATCCGGCGCTCGCCGCCGAACGGCCCTTGTCGATCTGGTGCTACCAGGTGGGGGTCGTCGAGGGAGTGTCGTTCACCAGCCACTGGGAGGCCCTCCAGTGGCTGAAACAGCGTCGCTTCAGGGTCAACCCCGACATCCGGCTGATCGCCAGCGAGGAGGAGGTGATCGAGCAGTGCCTGGACTGGCAGCGCCGCCGCGGAGATCTCGACTTCGAGATAGACGGGGTGGTGGTGAAGGTCAACGACCTCGAGCTCCAGCGCCGCCTGGGCTCGGTCGGACGGGACCCCCGCTGGGCGGTGGCGTGGAAGTTCCCCCCGACGACCGCCGTGACGAAGCTCGAGCAGGTGATGTGGAACGTGGGCAAGTTCGGCGACCTCCGTCCCTATGCCGTGCTGAGCCCCGTGACGGTGGGAGGGGTGACGATCAGGCTCGCCACCCTCCACAACGAGGAGGACCTCGCCCGCAAGGACATCCGGGCGGGGGAGGAGGTGATCGTGATGCGCGCGGGCGACGTGATCCCGCAGGTGGTCTCGCCCGCGCCCCACGTGGCAGAGCGTGACGATCGCCCGCCCCGCCCCGAGCCGCCCGCCCGCTGTCCCTTCTGCGACACCGACACCGTCAAGCCGCCCGACGGGGTGTTCACCAAGTGCCCCAACCGCGACTGCCCCGCCCGGCGGTGGCAGCTGCTCAAGCACTTCGTCTCCCAGGGGGGGATGGACATCGAGGGCCTCGGCGAGAAGCAGGTGGCGCTGCTCCAGGAGCACGGGCTGGTGAAGACCGCGGGCGACTACTACCGCCTCACCGAGCAGCAGCTCGTGGAGCTGGAGGGCTTCGGGGAGATCTCCGCCCGCAACCTGCTGGCCGCGATCGAGGCCTCGAAGGAGCGGCCGTTCGCGCGGGTGCTGTTCGCGTTGGGGATCGAGGAGGTGGGGGAGGTCACAGGACGCAACCTGGCGATGGGCTTTCGCGACATCGACGCGCTGTTGAACGCCTCGATCGAGCAGATCGCAGAGATCCCCGGGATCGGCGAGAAGATGGCCCGCACGATCCATGACCAGCTCCACGACGAGCGCATGCTCGCGCTGGTCGAGGACCTCCGCGAGATCGGCCTGCGCCTGCGCGAGGATGGCCCGCCACCGTCACAGGGTCCGCTCGCGGGCCGGACGCTGGTGCTCACCGGCACGCTTCCGAACTGGTCCCGCGAGCAGGCCACCGAGCGGATCATGGCCGCGGGCGGACGCGTGACCGGGTCGGTGTCGAAGAACACCGACTACCTCGTCGCCGGGGAGAGCGCCGGCTCGAAGCTGCAGAAGGCCGAGCGCCTGGAGGTGGCGGTGCTCGACGAGGACGGCCTGCGCCTGCTCCTCGACGGGGCCTCTCGCGGCGGCTGACGGCCATCGCCTGCCGCGCCGCGAACCGACTTAGGGCTTTCTTATCTGCCCGTCTCCGCCATTCTGTAGTCTTCAAATTAGGCGAATCGTTCGTCTGGATCAAGGGCGCTCCCGAGCGGGCATCCGCCAATGCTCGCTCGGGGGTCTCCCTATACACGCGGGAGCCGCCTCGGACTCGCTGCTCGCGCGAGGCTTCTGGCCGTGGCTGGGTGACTGGTTGTAGTTCCCGGCGACGTTGGTCAGTAGTCGGCGATCGTGATCGCCATGTGGTCCTGAAAGACGTGGGCGGCTTCGGTGGAGACGCCGTCCGTGAAGATCGCGAACGCCAGCGTGTGGCCGTCGGCAGCGTTGCAGTAGCCCACGAGGTTCGACACGCCCGTGAGGGTGCCCGTCTTGCCCTGGCACCGTCCGGAGGCGCCGGTGTGGCGCATCCGTTTGGCGAGCGTGCCCGTGTGCCCCGCCACGGCGAGGCTGCTGCGGAGCACCGAACCGATCGGGGTGGGGGCGAGCCCCACCAGCAGGTCGGTGACATCGTAGGGGGAGGTCAGGTCTGCGGGGGAGAGGCCCGAGCCGTCGACCACGTGGGGGTGGATGCCGAGCAGGGAGGCGAGCGTCTGGCGCACCACGCTCGCCCCGGCGGCGGTGGTGCCCGCGCCGGCGAAGCCCGCGCCGAGGTCCTTGACGAGGGTCTCGGCGAAGAAGTTGTCCGAGGGGGGGAGCGTTAGCGCCAGCAGCGTAGACAGCGGCGGGGAGGCGACGCTCGCAAGCGTGGCGGCCCCTGGGGGGGTGGTGGCGGCGCCACTCGAGCCGTGGATCGACACCCCGGCGTGCTTCAGCCCCGCCCACAACTGATGAGCGGCGTATGCGGCGGGGGCGTGAACGCCGCGTTCTGATCCGGTCGCGCCGCGGTTGAAGGAGAGCCCGCTGAGGGTGCCTTCCAGGAACGGATCCTGGGCGTATCCGCTCGACGGCTCGCCCCGGAGGGAGTCGAACCGGGTCTCGTCGCCGAGCACCGAGCCGGTTATGCGGTGGATGGCGTCGGTGTGCACGAGCTGGCTCACCAGCGCCGAGACCGAGCTGCCCGCGCCACCGTAGTGGGCGCGGATGAAGGCGGTGCTGCCGAACGTGGGATCGCCGCCACCGCGCAGGTACACGTTCCCTTCCCATGTGCCCCCTTCGGCCAGGTGGCCGGAGCCCAGCACAGCGGTGGTCAGACGCCCCCCGGCGCCCAGCCGCTGCAGAGCGGTGGTGGCGGTGTAGAGCTTCTCCACCGACGCGGGGGGCCGCTGGGTGCTCGCCCGTTCTGAGAACAGGACGGTGTGGGTGGTGAGGTCGAAGACATAAGCCCCGTCGGCGGGTCCGGCGAGCGACAGCTGGTGGCCGAGATCTGACTGCAGGCTCGCGAGATCGCCCGCGGCGAGGGCCGCGGAGGCCCCTATGAGCAGCGCCCAGAGGGCCGCCAGGAGGCACGCGGCGGTCACGATCGGGACCGGGAGCGATCTTGCGGGGGCGCTCTCCAGGGCCGATTTCGGAGGGTTCCGGGGCACGTGGACGTACAATGAAAGAGCATGGGCAAGGTTGTCAAGCTGCAACCGAAGGTCAGGGAGGACGGGGCTCGCAAACGGCGGGGCAGCTCGGTCGCTGCGCGCGGCGTGGGCCATCCCCCTGCGGCGGATCGTCGCAGGCGTCCACGGCGGCACAAGACCGCGCTCGTGCTCGGCGGCGGCGGGTTCACCGGCGGGGTGTATGAGATCGGGGCGCTGCGAGCCCTCGATCTGCTCGCGGTCAACAGCAGCGTCAACGACTTCGACATCTACGTCGGCACCTCGGCGGGGGCGTTCATCGCGGCCCTGTGCGCCAACCGGGTGAGCCCGGACGAGATGATGCGGGTGGTCACCCGCCAGGGCAAGACCTCGCTGCGGGCGATGGACCTCGGCAACCTGCTCCGTCTGAACATGGTGGAGCTCGCCCGCACCGGTGCGATGCTCCCGCTGCGGGGTCTGGGACTGGCGCGCCAGGCGGTGCTACAGCGCGGACAGATGTCGATCCTGGACGTCTTTCTGGGTCTCGCTCAGGGGCTGCCCTCCGGCCTCTACACCGGCGCCGGCATCGAGGAATACATGCACGAGGTGCTCGGCGAAGCGGGCCGCACCGATGACTTTCGCGAGCTACCGATCGAGCTCTACCTGACCGCCACCGACCTGGACACCTGCGAGCGGGTGGTGTTCGGGGGGCCGGGCTTCCGCGACGTGCCGATCTCCACGGCGGTGCGAGCCTCCGGGGCCCTGCCGATGGTGTATGCGCCGGTGAAGGTGGACGACCGCGAGCTCGTGGACGGCGGGCTCGTATCCACCACGAACCTCGACATCGCCGTCGAGGCGGGGGCCAAGCTGGTGGTGGTGGTCAACCCGATCGTCCCGTTCGTCAACGACTTCTCCGCCAACATACGCACCCTGCGGGGGGCCAGGACGCGGCGGGTCTCGGACATGGGGTTCCCCCAGATCGGCTACCAGTCGTTCAAGCTGCTCGCCCACAAGCGGCTGCACGAACTGGCTGCCCAGTGGGGTGAGCGCTATCCGGGCGTGGACATCGTGCTGATCGAGCCCGAGCAGACCGACGAGCTGATGTTCCAGACATCGATGATGCACTACGCCTCGCGGGTGGAGATCGCCCGTCACGGGTTCGAGTCGGTGACCCGTCACCTGGCCCAGGAATACGAGCGCTACGGCGAGATCGCCAAGCGCCACGAAATCGAGATCTCCAGCGAGCGGATCAGCCAGGTGGTGGAGCACTTCGAAATCGAGCCCGAAGAGATCAGCGCCTGGCGCAAGATCCTAGGGGGCACCACCGGCGCGCTGCTGCCGGGCTTCGCCTCGGGCTAGAGCGCTTTGTCGAGCGCGTGCAGGAGCCGGTCGGTGGCCGCCGCGTCCCGCAGCGCGATCCGCACGTGGCGGGGCTCCCCGAGCGCCTCCCCCGCCGCCACCAGCACGCCCAGCTGAGCCAGTCGCGCGGACAGCTCCCCTCCCTGCAGGGAGGGATGGGCGGCCCACACGAAGTTGGCCTGGCTGTCGCTCACCGCGAAGCCCCGCTTGCGCAGCTCCTCGGTGACGCGGTCGCGCTCGACCGACACCGTGCTCACCCGCCGGGCGATCAGCTCCGAGCAGGTCCGCACAGCCTCCAGGGCTCCCGCCTGGGTGACCTCTGAGACGCCGAGGTCCGGCTGCAGCTCGGCCAGCAGCTCCTCCGAGCCGGGCCCGCCGAGGGTGTAGCCCACGCGCAGGCCCGCCAGCCCCCACGCCTTCGAGAAGCTGCGAAAGACCAGCAGCCGGGAGTGCTCCTGCAGCAGACCCAGCGAGGAGTTGACCGGCTGGGCGTCGGCGAACTCCACCAGCGACTCGTCCAGCAGCACCGCGACGTTCTCCGGCAGGCCGTCGAGCAGTCGCGTGAGCTCGGCGGTGGAGAGCAGCTCGCCGGTGGGGTCGTTGGGGCTCGCCACCGCCACAACCCGGGTGTCCGGCTCGCCCGCCGCCTCCAGCAGCGCGTCGACGCTCCCGTTGACCCGCACCGCCTGCCCGTGGGCGCGACGGGCCATGATCGGAAAGAGTGGGTAGGAGGGCCACGTCGTCAACAGTCGCTGTCCCGGCTCGAGCAGGGCGCGGGCCGCGGAGGTCAGCAGCTCGGCGGAGCCGTTGCCGAGGATCACACGGGAGGGCTCCACCCCGTGGCGCTCGGCCAGCTCCTCGCGCAGCTGTGAGCCCCGCAGGTGGGGATAGCGGTGCAGGCCCCGGCGGGCGACGAACGTGATCGCGTTGACGATGCTCGGATGGGGGAGCTCGGGCCAGGTGGTCTGGGACAGGTCGAGCGTCTCCACCCGGGTCAACGCTTTGCGTTTGCGCTCGGCCGCCTCCGCGCGGAGACCCTCGTTGACCTCCTCCTCGGACATCCCTTCGAACTGGCGGTAGTAGTCGAGCAGGCCCATGGCGGCTTGGTGTGCTCTAGCGGGCCCTGCCGGTCGCGACGCGCCGGCAGCGGCGGAACGGGCGGGCGCTCACGCCCCTACGCCGGGTCCGTGGATGATGATGAACCAGAAGGCGAAGCCCAGCCCGCACACCACGGCGGTACTGGCGAACACCCGACCGAGGATGCCCGTGCGCTGGTCGTGGCCCGCCGCGCGGCGGACGAGGATCCAGGCCTGGTCGAGGCGTCGCAGCAGCGCCAGCGCGCCGAACAGCAGCACGAACAGGCCGACGAACGCAATCAGGATGCCCAGGCTCACGCTGCCCGTCAGGTAGTTCATACGCGACCCGATCCACAGGCACGCGAGCGGGATCGGGCCCCAACAGAGCAGGCTCAACAGCACGATCCCGGCGAGCAGCACGGTCGCGAACGATCCGTCGAAGCGTTGGCGCAGCGCGCTGCCCCGCTTGGGCTTCTCGCGATAGTGCACCGGCGCCGTGCCTGGCCGTCGACCGACGAATAGGCCGCCGGTCTCAGAAGGATCGGTGCGCATTCAACCTATCTTCGCAGGTAGTCCCCGGGCGCTCCATGTTCAACCCTCTCCGGCGCGCAGCGCGCGCCCCGTCATCGGTGCTCGCGACCGCCTACCCCTGATAGAGCGAGTCCAGGACGTCCTTGTACTTCTCGTTGACGACGTTCCGCTTGACCTTCAACGTCGGCGTCAGCTCGCCCGTCTCCTGGGAGAGATCGTGGTCGAGGATCGCGAACCGCTTGACCTGCTCGACCTGGGCGTACTTCGAGTTGGCACGGTCCAGCGCCTCCTGCACCAGCGCCTGCACCGCGGGCTCCCGCGCCAGCGATGGCGTGTCCGTCGGCAGGCCGTTCTCGGCCGCGTAGGAGGCGATCTCTTCCTCGTCGAGCGTCACCAGCGCGACCGGGTAGGGGCGCTGGTCGCCGTGCATCACCGCCTGGGAGATCCAGCGACACTGCTTGAGGTCGTTCTCGATGTTGGCGGGGGTGAGGTTCTTGCCCCCCGCCGTGATGATGATGTCCTTCTTGCGGCCCACGATGTAGACGAACCCGTCCTCGTCGACCCGGCCGAGGTCCCCGGTGTGAAGCCACCCGTCCTCGATCGCCCCGAAGCTCTCTTCCGCGCGGTTGTGGTAGCCCTGGAAGATGTTCGGCCCTTTGATCAGCAGCTCCCCATCCTCGGCGATCTTCACCTCCACCCCCGGCAGCGGCTTGCCGACGCTGCCGAAGCGATGATCCTCCGGGCGCCCCGCGGTCGCCGCTGTGGCGGTCTCGGTCATGCCATACCCCTCCATCACTGGCACCCCGCAGGCGAAGAAGAATTCGAGGATCTCCTTGCCGATCGGGGCGGCACCGCTGACCGCCTCCCGCAGCCGCCCGCCGAAGGCCGCCCGCACGTTTTTGAAGAGCCGCTCCTCGGCCTCTTCGAAGGGGGCCTGCAGCTCGTCGGGGATCGGCCGGCCCGCGAGCTGGAGGTCGCGCACCGCCATGCCCACCCGCACCGCCCCCGCGAGCTCCTCGGGATCGGCGTTCGCGCACACGAGCGTGTAGATCTTCTCGAACACCCTCGGCACCGACGGCAGGTAGGTCGGTTTGACCTCCGCCAGCTCGCCGATGATCTGCTTCGTGTCCCCGCCGAAGTAGGCGAGCGTCACGCCGAGGTCGAACACCACCAGCTGTAGCAGCAGCGCGAAGGAGTGGGCGAGTGGCAGGTACAGGTACACGACGTCTCCCGCGTCGCTTTCGAGGCTGCCCCGCTGCTCGACCATGTCGACGATCGCGCAGTAGTTGCCATGGGAGAGCACACACCCCTTCGGCGGCCCAGTCGTGCCCGACGTGTAGATGAACGTGAACGGGTCCTCGGGGCGAACGCCGGCGCGGCGGGCGTCGAGCTCCTGGGGGGTGCGGCCATGGCCGCGTGCCCGCACCTGCTCCAGCGTGATCGCTGAAAGCGCGGCGATCGCCGGCGTGGTCTCCGCGGCGGAGGGCGGGTCCATCACGATCACGGTGCGCAGCTGGGGCAGCCGCTCGCGGATCGTCGCGATCTTGGCGAGCTGGCCCGCGTCCTCGCACACGATCGCGCAGGCGTCGGAGTCGGAGATCACCCAATGGCACTCCTCGGGGGAGTTGGTCTGGTAGATCGGCACCACCACGGCCCCCGCCGAGGTCGCAGCCATGTCGGCGTAGGACCACTCCGGACGGGTGTTGGCGAGGATGCACACACGCTCTCCCGCCTCGATGCCGAGGTCGATCAGCCCAAGCCCGATCTCGGTGACGATCTCGGCGAACTCCGCATAGGTGACGTCATGCCAGGAGTCATCCCGCTTGTAGCGGATCGCCGGCCGATCGCCGTGGCGCGAGGCCGCGCGGGGAACCAGTTCGGCGAGCGTCCGCAACGCGGCTGCGGGGGGCGAGGCTGTGACCTCCATAGCGAGCTTCCTCCTCGATCAACGAGCTGTCTTGGCCCCCTGATCTTAGGGAGTTCAGGCCGCAACGTCCGGCCGGAGGGCAACAACACATCGCCCCGGTCGCTGACCGGATCCGGATCGGTGTTCTCTGCCGAGCCGGCTGCGGCTGTCCGCCGCGGACGGCCGTCCGTCAGGTCTTCGCCGAGACGGGGCGCTGCTTGGGAGCGCCTTGCCGAAGAGAGGCGAGGAACAGGCTCTTGTCGATGCGTCCCTTGAAGATGGGGACACCGTTCTCGACACACTTTGAGAGGACTTCTCGGCGCCCAATGCCGGCTTCGCGAGCAAGCTCGGTGGGCGTCAGATGATTCGCCATCGTGCATAACCTCCTAGTCCGGGAGACGAGGCTCAATCTGAGGGTCCCAACCTAGCGCCGTGAGCGGACGAATGCAACAGGAATTTCGTCCAAATTGCGGGGTTTCGGCTGGCACCCGCCCAACCTCCGCGAGCGCGTGAGAAGGCGCCTCGCGCGCGTTGGCCGGTCCGCCGGCGGCGGGCGCCCCGGGGAGGTCGGTCAGACGGGGTTTGGCAAGTCCAGGAAGATGTGGCCCACGCCGAAGCGCTCGGCCAGCACGTCG
Organism: uncultured Solirubrobacterales bacterium; assembly: GCA_963696615.1. Classification (GTDB taxonomy): domain Bacteria; phylum Actinomycetota; class Thermoleophilia; order Solirubrobacterales; family Solirubrobacteraceae; genus Palsa-744. Next base: position 559,489 of record CAVOKU010000001.1, read on the forward strand.
CCGAGCGCGCGCACCCCGAACGTCTCGGTGGCGTAGTGGCCCGCGGCGATGAAGTGCACCCCGAGCTCTTTCGCCTGGGCCATCGCCCGCTCGGCGGGCTCGCCTGTGATGAACGCGTCGGCACCGGCGGACGCGGCGTCGCCGAGGTGGTCCACACCGGCACCGGTCACGATCGCCACGGTGCGCACGAGCGGTGGGCCCGCATCGAACACGAGCGGCTCCCGGGCGGTCGCTGTCCGCGTGCGCTCGACGAGCTGGGCGATCGGGATGCCCTCGCCGGGGAAGCTCGCCAGACAACCGATCGGCTCCCCGGCGTGCACCGCGAAAGGCTGGTCGAGCCGCCGCGCGTCGAGGGCGCCTGCGAGAAGCGCGTTGTTGCCCAACTCGGGATGGGCGTCGAGCGGGAGGTGGTACGCGGCCAGAGCCATGTCCGCGTCGAACAGCACCTGCAGACGGACCTTGAGCTGTTTGTCGATCGGTCCGAGCCCCGAGCCCCAGAAGAGACCGTGATGAACGAGCACGAGACCGGCCCGCTCAGCGGCGGCCAGCTCGAACAGCTCCAGGCCCGCCGAAACCGCCGTCACCACCGTCGAGACCGCGTCCGGGCCGGGCACCTGCAGGCCGTTCGGACCGTAGTCCTGGAAGCGCTCGGGTTGGAGCAGCGAATCGAGCTCCGCGAGGATCTCTGCGAGGGGCGCTGGCACGCGGGCGACGATATCGGTGTGGGATACTGGGCCGCGTATCGGGGCGTGGCGCAGCCTGGTAGCGCGCACCGTTCGGGTCGGTGAGGTCCCCGGTTCAAATCCGGGCGCCCCGATAGTCGTCTTTTCTTTCGCAAAGCTGCGCACTGCTCCGCAGATCCGCTCAAAGAGTTCTGCGCAGCAGTGCGCAAGCTGCGTCCCGCCGGGTGGCGTACGCGCCAGCTCAGGTGAAGATGATCTGGCCGCCGCCCGCCAGCCCGTAGAACTCGCCGACGGTGATGATGTCCCTCACCTGGGGAATGAAGTCCTCGTCGCTCAGCTTGAACAGGTCCACCGATGCCTTGCACGCGTACAGGCCGGCGCCGGAGTCGGCGATCATCTCGACGAACTCGGGGATCGGCGGGATGTCGAGCTTCTCCATCTCCCCCGCCAACTGGTGGGTGACGAGCGCAGACATGCCTGGAAAGCCGCCGGCCCAGGTGGCGAGGTGCAGACCGGGATTGCCGACCGTCGCCACCTTGACGTGGTCGTGCTTGGCCTTGTTGATTGCGTCCAGCCCGAAGAACGTGAAGAAGACGTTGGCCTCGATGCCCTCCATGCGGGCTCCGTTGGCCATGATGAGCCCCGGGTAGATCCCCTCGAGAGAGCCCTTGGAGATGATGATGGAGACCTTCTCGATGGTGTCGCTCATGTGTGCCTCGATCTCTCGGGTGTCTAGATGCAGCCGCGTGGCTTGGGGATACCGCCGATCTTCGCGGCCAGCTTGGCCGGGCCCTTGGGGAAGAGCTCGTAGAGCTCCTTGATTGGGACCCCTGATGTCTTTCCCAGACTGCGGATGGAGGGTGCCGAGCCGGTCTCCAGATAGGTCTTGCGCATGAAGTTGACGACCTGCCAGTGACGATCGGTGAGCTGCTCGATCCCGTTGTCGTGTGCGATCTCCTGGGCCATCTGCTCGTTCCATTGCTGGGCGTCCACGAGGAAGCCCTCGGAGTCGACCTCGACGGTGGAGCCGGCAAGCGTGACGGTGCTCATCGTGAACCTCCAGCTCGCTGGATTGCAGGCTGTGCAGCGGGTGAATGAAACTCTGAGCTGACGCCCGGTATGTCGTGTCCGGGGAGTAGCACGTGCCAGTAGAGCGGCTGAAAGGCGAGCTTTGCGAGGTGGTTCAGCCGTGACTCGGCCAGCAGCGGCAGCGGGCCGAGGTGCGGCTCGGGGAAGCGGCCCGGTAGCGGCTCGGTCTCGTAGTCGAAGTCGATCAGCAGCGCCTTGCGGAAGCCTGTCTCGATGAAGCAGTTGGCGTGACCGTCGTAGGAGCCGCTCAGTTCGTCGCCTTCGAGGAACCGTTGGATGTTCTCCACCACTGTCTCGCCCTCGAAGTGAGTGACCGAGCCGGCCTTCGAGGTCGGAACGTCCGCAGCATCCCCGATCGCGAAGATGTTCGGTGCGGCCCGCGACTGAAGCGTGTGCCGATCGGCTGGGACGAACCCGAGAGCGTCACCCAGGCCCGGGGAGCGCGCGATGTACGCCGGGCCGCCGTGGACCGGGACCGTCACGAGGAGGTCAAAGGGGATCTCGCGCTCATCCCAGCTGTGAAGCCGCTTGGCGCTCGCATCGACGCGACCGGTTGCGAACTCGGCCTGCACACCGATGTCCTTCTCCCGCAGGAGAGCATCGAGGCGCGCGGACGCGACGGGCTTTGTGAAGGCTCCGTCCAGGGGTGTCACGAACGTGAGCTCGACCCGGTCGCGCAGCCCGCGCTCTCGCAGCTGCCAGTCGGCGAGGAAGCAGAACTCCAGGGGCGCCACCGGGCACTTGATCGGCATATCGATCAGGTTGACCACGAGGCGGCCCCCGTCGAACTCGTCCAGGGCACGCCGCAGGGCGCTCGCGCCTTCGAGCGAGTAGAAGGTGTGGATCGAGGTGCCCCACGCGGGCCCCGTCAGGCCGTCGGTTTCCTCTGGCTGTAGCGATGCGCCGGTGGCGATGACCAGCACGTCGTACTGGACGTCTGCGCTGTTCGCGAGATGGACTGTGTTCTGGGCGATGTCGACGCTCTGAACCTCGTCGAGGCGGAAATCGATGCCGTCGCGAAACTGGGCGTGGCGAGGCCTGACGATCTCGCCGGGCTCTGCGAGCCCGAAGGGCACGAACAGCAGGCCCGGTTGATACACGTGAGTGTCGTCGCGGTCGACCACCGTGATACTCGCCGCCTCACCGTAGAGCCGGTGAAGTCGATTGGCGACCAGCGTGCCCCCGGTTCCCCCGCCGAGGATGAGGATTCTGTGCGCCATTGCATCACCCATCATTGCCGGCGCCGCCCGATGACCCCAGGGGGCGATGCCGCTCAGTTGCTGCGGAATACTGCGTAGGCGCGAGGACGCGAGCCGGCCTCGCAATCGCGGGCTGCCCGCGTCCAAGACGGTGGCCATTCATACCGCCGGTGTCTGAATTGGGAGTCCCAGCGTCATCCAGTCGTGGATGCCCCCGCGGTAGTAGAGGATCGCCTCGGGCGGATAGCCGCTTGCCAAGAGCGTGCGGATCGCGTTGGGTGTCGCAGCGCACTGGGGTCCGTTGCAGAAGAAGATCGTGGCCAGGCCCGGGTCGAGCGGCTCGATCGACTGCTCGATCTGCTCGTGGGGAATGTTGCGCGCACCCGGGATCGTCCCCTCCCGGTAGAAGTGCTCCAGCCGCGTATCCACCAGCGGCAATCCGGCGGCGATGTGGTCGATCACCTCGAGCTCACCCACGGTCGACACGCCGGGGGCGAGCTGCATCGGTGCGATCGTGCCCCAGGTGGCATCGACGGTCAGGATCCCAGGCTGGTTCGGCACAGGCCGAGGCACCATGCAGGTGTTCTCGCGCCGTGCAAGTCGCTCGATGTGGCGTGTCGCGGGCACGGCTAGGCAGCCCCCTCGGCTGCGCCGGCGGGGCGCTCGGACAGCAGCTGCCTGATTTCTCGGTGGCACATTGGCTCACGAGTGTCCGAACCGCACGTCGGGCAGGACGCGGCGCATCCATTTGGGCAGGTACCAGGCGCGGGCGCCCATGAGCCGCAGCAGGACCGGGAGCAGCAGCAGTCTCACGAGTGCCGCGTCGAGCAGCACAGCTACTCCGAGGATGATGCCCATCTCCTTGGGCGGCAGCGGCCCCGACAGGGCGAATGTGAAGAACACGGCGACCATCACCGCCGCGGCGGCAAAGATCACCCGGCCGGAGTGTGCCATCCCGTTGACCATCGCGTCCTTAGCGCTTTTGCTGTGGTCCCAGTGCTCCTTGGAGGAGGACAGCAGGAACATGGTGTAGTCCATCGAGATCGCGAAGATCATCGCGAAGAAGAACACCGGGCCCCATGCATCCAGGAAGCCCTGGGGCTGGAATCCGAGCAGCGAGTGCATGTCGCCGTCCTGGAAGATCCACTTGGAGACGCCGAACGCCGCTCCGGTGGCGAGAAGGTTGGTCAGCACGCCGGCTGCGGCGAGCAGCGGCGCCTGCAGCGCGAACAGCAGCAGCAGGAAGCCGAGCACCAGCACGACCCCGATGACCAGTGAGGTCTTCGCCGAGAGCAGCTTTTGCAGGTCGTGGTTTTCGGCGACCGCGCCGCCGAGCACTGTGCCCGCGGGCATCTCGCTGCGCAGCCGGTTGATCGTTGTGCCGACGGCGGGGTTCGAGGGGTCCTGACGCGGGATCGCCGTCACCAGGACAAGCCCGTTGCTCCCGGGCTCGGCCGGCACGACCTGGGCGATGCCCGGGTCGTCCCTCACGATCGCGGTGACCTTCGTGGCATCGGCCGCGGGCGTGACGAGTTGCAACGGCCCTGTCGCCCCTGGGCCCATCGCGGCCTGGACCTGGTTGTAACCGACACGCGAGGAGTCGCTTGTCGGGACGACCTTGATCGAGGGCATGGAGGTCTTCAGCTGCGTCACCGGGTAGGCGAGCGCGAGTAGCACCGCGAGCGCAGAGATCCCGTATCGCCACGGGTGGCTCCACAGTCGTTCCCCCCAAGCGGCGAACCGCGCGGAGCGGTGCTCGCCGCTGTGGGCCCACGGAAGCGCGAGGTTGTCGACTTTCGGGCCGAGCTTCGCGAGCACCGCGGGCAGCAGCGTCAGCGTCGCTGCGAGCACGAAGATCACGGCCAGCATGATCCCGAGGCTCATGCTGCGGAAGGCTGGGCTCGGGACGAGCATCACCGCGGTGAGGGAGATGAGGACGGTTACGCCGCTGAACAGGACGGCCTTGCCGGCGGTGTCCATCGTGACTGCGGTCGCTTCCTCCGCGTCCATCTTGGACCCGAAGAGGGCGCCGCGGAAGCGCATCACTATGAACAGGGCGTAGTCGATGCCGAGCGCGAGCGCGAACATCAGCGCGAAGTTCATCGCCCAGATCGAGATCGGCGTGATCTTCGTTCCGAGGTAGAGCATCCCGGCCGCTGAGAGCAGGCCGACCATGGTCAGCATCAGCGGAAGGCCTGCGGCCACGAGCGAGCCGAATGCGAGCAGCATGATGCCGAGCGTCACGGGCCAGGAGATGACCTCGGATTTGAGCATGGCCGAGCGGTTGGCAGCATTGAAGTCCGACCACATTCCCGCAGCGCCCGTGAGGTTGACCACGACTGTGCTCGTGGAGAGCTCGTGCAGCGTTCCCTTCAGTTTGTCGGCCGCGGCGACCATTTCGTTGGGGTTCTTGGCGGCTCCGGCCTGCACGATGGCGGTGTGACCGTCGCGGGAGATCGACAGCCCGGGCACGGGAGCGACTACCGTGCGGACGGCACTGTTTGCGCGCAGCGTCTGCTCGACGCGCGTGATTGCCGACCTGAATGCCGGCGAACCGACCGTTTCGGTGGGGGAGTAAACGACGGTCATCAGCCCGTAGCTGCCGAGGCCCGCGAAGTCCTTTTCGACGAACTTGCGGGCCTGCACCGACTGCGAGCCGCTTGCTTCCCAGCCCGCTCCCGAGAGAGACGTCTCGACTTTGGGTGCGAAGAAGCCGAGCACCACGGCGACTACCGCCCATCCGATGAGGACCGTCCGGAAATGCGTCGCCGTGTAGTGCCCGAGGCGTCCGATCGGCCCAACTTTCGTGTGGGCCTCGACAGGCGACGCCGGGATCGTGGCGGGTGCAGGCGTGGTGGTGGTGCTCATGAGCGTGCCTCCCGGTGGGGGTAGAGAAGGGACGGCAGCGAGAACAGACGCTGGAGTACCAGCGAGGCCGGGCACGCACCGACGAGCACGTAAAGCCACTGGCTTACGCCGACGAACGCCGCCAGCAGCAGAAACCAAGGGGAGACGAGTGCCGCGAGCGCGGCGCTGAGAAGCGTCATGCTGCCCGCAAGCGCGAACAGAACGCGCTCAAGCGGCCAGCGGGAGTTGCCCGCTACGGGGTCCTGCGTCGACTGGCGCACACATGCGGTTGAGCTCATTGCGTGATTCCCTCCTGTAGCACTGCGTTGAGGTCCTCCACGTGGCGGGGTAAACGCGCCGACTCATCCATGCCGGGAGCATATCACAACTACATTGTTGTGTGCAGGATTAGTGGTAAAGACCGGCGGCTCCCGTCCTTGCGAGTGGAAGATGCACCAGTCGCTTGTCGCGGCGCTCAGGACATGCATCCTGAGTCGGCGACGCTCAGCGGGTTCCCTGGACCAGGGCCGTGAGCTCTGCGAGCTGGAGCTGGAGTCCTCCGCAGACCTGCTCGCAGAGCTCATAGACGCCCCGGTCGGCGATGCTGTAGATGGAGCTGTTCCCATCCTTGCGCCGCGCCAAGATGCCGGCCTGCAGGAGCACGCCGAGGTGCTTGGAAGCGTTCTGCTGGCTGGTGTCCAGCTCTTCTGTGATCTGCGTGACCGTGAGCTCTTGGTCGCGAAGTAGGTCGAGAATGCGGATTCGCGTCGGGTCGCCGATCACTCGCAGCCGCGCTGCGATCATCTCCGCCAGGTCGACCGGTATGGGGCTGGGAAGCGTCATCGATTGGCTCCTCTGTGTCGCGATCCCTAGCGCGCCGAGCAGCTGTTGCCGCCCGTCTCCAGCTCGGGGTCAAAGGGGTGGACACCGGCGTTGACGGCGATGATCGCCTCGTAGTTGGCAGGGCGCGGCGGCATTTCGCTGAGCAGCCTCTCGGCGAACTCGCCGGGATCCTCGATTGCGAGCTCTGGGACCGCGGCCCGTACGTCGGCCAGGGGGGAAGCGACGGCGTTGGCGAGGACGCCGGGGTGAGTGTGTCCTGGAAGTAGCACGACGTTCTCGTCGAGCGCGAGGATTCGGGTGCTCAGCGTCTGATGCAGGATGAGGCCCATGGCCCGGGCGCCCTCCGGGTCGCTCTGCTGCAGATCAGGACGCGCGATCCCGTCGAGGAACAGCGAGTCGCCGGCGATCAGTGCGCGATCGGCGACGAGCAGCCCGGTCATGTCGGTCGTGTGGCCCGGCAGAGCGATCACCCGCAGCGTGACTGGGCCGAGCGTCAGTGTGTCGCCGTGGTGAAGCGGCTCGACATCCTCGGCGTAGGCGATGCCGCGCTCCAAAGCGAGCGCCGGCAGCCGCAACGTCGCGCCGGTCTGCTCGCCGAGCATCCGAGCCCCTGAGAGGTGATCGGCATGCAGGTGGGTATCGAAGACATCGGTGATGCGCGATCTGAGTTCCTCGGCAAGTCCGAGATAGAAGCCGACGTCTGGCGCAGGGTCCACCACAAGCGCCTGTCCGCCGGCGGCGAGCAGATAGGACAGACAGCCGCGGCCGGGGCGCTGGATCTGTCGCACGAGCAGTCCCTCGACTTCGAGGTCGACGGGCCGTGATTGCAGGGCCGCGATCCAGCCGCGCATGCCCTCTCCCACCACGACCACATCGACGCCCAGCTTCCTCAGCGCATCGGCGACTGGCTGGGCCGTCAAGCCTCGATTGCAGACGACGGCGACGGGGCCGGTCAGCTCCTGCGCGAGAGCCGCGGGATCGGCGAGCACCGTGGCGGGTTTCATGTGGCGAGAGGTCACGCCCGGCGCCTCGATGCCCCATTCGCTATCCGCGCGAAGATCGAGCACCGTCATACGCTCGCCGCCCGCAAGTCGATCGGCGAGCTCCGCCGCGGCGATCGAGCGCTCACCTGAGGGGACAGCGCTCATCCGCACATCCCGCCCGTTGGCTCATTCGGAATAACCATCAAGGAGACCTCCAGTCCAGTGTACAAGCTAGTAGTTGGGTTGGTTTCCGATCTAGACGCGGCGAGGAGCTGACCCGAGGTCCAGCGCAGCGAAGCTACAGTCAGGTCATGACCAGCCCGAACGGCGCCAGCACGGAAACGGCAGACGAGCGCGAGACGACGACCGATGTGGTCATCTCAGCTGAGGATGAACGCGGCGGGGCCGGAGCCCGCGCCTGTGCGCCGCGTCGGTTCTTCTCGGCCGAGGAAGCGGCTCGCGACGTCGCGAGCGTTCTGCTGCGTGGCCCGCTGTTGGCTCGTGCCTACACGGGAGGGCTCGACAGCCAGCTTCGCGAGCAGGTGATGGTCGCCGTCAGTGAGGTCAATTCATGTGGCGGCTGCACCAGGGTGCATCGGAGTTGGGCGCTGCGCTCAGGCGTGTCGTCCACCGAGCTGGACGCTCTTCGCGCCGGAAAGCTCGACCGTCTCGACCCGCGGAGCCGCGCCGCCGTCTCCTACGCCGTCGAGTGTGCCGAGCGTCGCTTCGCAGGGTCAGCATCCCCCGAGATAGAGAAGTCCGCGCGAGAGCACCTGAGTGTCCGCGAGCTCAACGAGGTCGACGCCGTTGCCAGAGCGATGGCTCTCGCCAACCTCTCGCTGAACACCCTGTCCGCCCGCAAGCCTTCAGGGACAGGAGCCGGCCGGCATCCTGTGTTCGCGAGAGTGTGGTCTCACATGTCCGCGAGGGTGGGGTCCGACAGGCAGCGCTCGGAGCTGCTCGCCGGTCTACGCGGGCGGGTTCTCGAGGTGGGGGCAGGCGACGGGCGCAACTTCGCCCACTACCCATCCGAGGTCTCTGAGGTCCTCGCCGTTGAGCCCGAGCCACACCTCCGGCGGCTCGCCTCCGATGCCGCACGCAAAACGCACGTGGAGGTCACGGTGGTCGACGGCACCGCCGAGCTGCTGCCCCACGAGGACGGCGTCTTCGATTCCGTCGTCAGCTCGCTCGTCCTGTGCTCGGTCATCGACCAGGAGATAGCGCTCGCCGAGCTGCACCGAGTCCTCATGCCCGGGGGCGAGCTGCGCTTCTTCGAGCACGTCGTCGCCGAGCGGAGTCTTGGCCAAGCCGTTCAGGCAAGCCTGGATGGCACGGGCATCTGGCCGCAGCTCGGCGCGGGATGTCATCTGGCTCGTGACACCGTCGGCGCGATCGCGGCCGCCGGGTTCACGGTTGAGCAGGTTCGGCGGTTCACCTCGGGACCGGGGCCCCTCGGAATCCCGTTCGTACTCGGCACGGCGCGGCGCAAGTCGGCACACCCTTAGGCGTATTGGTGCCGCCGCTGTGCCGCCACGCGCTGCTGATGGACGAGCCCGAGCCGCTCGGCGACGGCAGCGGACCGAACGCGGCGAGGGTGCTCGCGGGCGGTGCGCGGGCGACATGAGCATTGCCCACGCCGAGCCGGACGCGCGCATGGAGGCCGAAGCAGCGTTTCGGCACCATCATCCGGCTTACAGCGAGACGGCCGTGCTCGACGAGCTTCGCCGCACCGACTTCGCGCGCCTGGACCGCGGCGGTCACGTCTACCTCGACTACACGGGCGGTGGGCTGTACGCCGACTCGCAGCTGGCCGATCACATGCGGATGCTGCGCGAGAACGTGTACGGCAACCCGCACTCGGTCAATCCGACCTCGGCAGCGAGCACCGAGCTGCTCGAGCGCACCCGAGCGCGGGTACTGGAGTTCTTCAGAGCCTCCCCCGACGAGTACGAGGCGATCTTCACGCCCAATGCCACCGGCGCGCTGCGGCTTGTCGGCGAGGCCTACCCCTTCCGCGAGGGCGATCGCTTCCTGCTCACCTTCGACAACCACAATTCGGTCAACGGGGTTCGAGAGTTCGCCCGCGCCCGTCGCGCCGAGACGACGTACGTGCCGAGCGTTGCACCCGACCTGCGCGTCGATGAGACCCTGCTGCCGCGCTACCTCACCGACACCCCCGGCGACCACCACAACCTGTTCGCCTACCCTGCTCAATCCAACTTCTCTGGCGCGCATCACCCGCTGGAGTGGATCGAGCACGCCCATACGCACGGCTGGGACGTGCTGCTGGACGCCGCCGCACACGTGCCCACCAACCGGCTCGACCTAAGCCGCTGGCATCCGGACTTTGTGGCGCTCTCGTTCTACAAGATGTTCGGGTGGCCCACCGGAGTGGGCTGTCTGCTTGCCCGCCGGGAGGCACTGGCCAAGCTGGAGCGCCCGTGGTTCTCCGGCGGCACGATCGTCGCCGCGTTCGTCCAGCGCGAGTACTACCAGTCTGCACCGGGCGCCCCGCACTTCGAGGACGGAACCGTCAACTACCTGAACCTACCTGCAGTCGAGATTGGCCTGGATCTTCTCGACCGCGTGCGTCTAGAGTCGATCCATGCACGAGTGGCCGCACTCGGGACCTGGTTGCTGGACGCCCTGGGCGACCTGAAGCACTCCGACGGCTCGCCCGCAGCGATCGTCTATGGGCCGCGTTCATGGCAGCAGCGAGGCGCCACGATCGCGTTCAACTTCCTGCATCCCGACGGGCGCATCGTCGACGAGCGCTATGTCGATCGCATCGCCAGCGAGCACAACGTCTCACTACGCACAGGCTGCTTCTGTAACCCAGGCGCAGGCGAGATCGCATTCACGATCTCCCGCGAGACGCTCGTCGGCGGAGAGTTCGGGGACGGCATGGCCCTCGACGACTACGTCCGAGAGATAGGCCTGCCATCGGGCGGCGCCATCCGCGCGTCACTCGGGCTCGCCTCCAACTTCTCCGACCTCCACCGCTTCATGGACTTTGCCGCTGCGTTCGTCGACCTCACGGAAGTCGCGGTGGATCTGCCCCCGCGGGTCGCCTGCTGACCATGAGCTAGCTTGAATGTCTGGTTCGCAAAAGCGCTGCTTCTCTCCGGCGTTTGATTCGCAAATGGTTCGCAAGCCGTCTAAGAAACGGCTCTCGAAAGCCAGAAAGCGACCGATGTGAACCGGTCGCCCCGATTGGTTAGGGTTTGGCGAAGGCCAGCAATGACGGGCGAAAACCGCCGAAAGCACGGGGGTAGGCGTCGGCCGTTTCGCCTGTTTTTGCGGGCTTTCGCCGGCATCTCGGTAGCGGAGCGGTAGCAGCGGGCGCCGAAGCGGTAGCAAATCGGTAGCAGGCGCTTTCGGGCTCGCGCCATCGTTGAGTGGAGTGGACGCGGTTTGACGAACAGGGTGTCAGATCAAACTGCTCGCGGAAGCGCGTCCACTCCATAGTCCCTTCTGGCGGCTTCGGCGGCTTGGCGTCCGGCTGCCGTACTACGAGCGAGATCTTCCTCCCAGGCAGTCTGATCGAAGTACGCGGGAAAGCCGCGGCGGCCGGATCGGCTCAATCGCCTACGGCTCGTCGTCGGGCGGGCGCATGTGGGGCTCGTGCTCGCGCCAAAATTCGGCGGACTCCTCTGGGGCCATCTCTCGACCGCCTGAGCGCTCTAGGATCGCCTCCCAGGAGGTGTCGGGTACGAGAGTCAGCTCGCCGCCGGCACGCTGGTCGGTCACGACGTAGCGGCCGTTGATATCGCCGCTGAGCTTGACGTGCGCCTGCCCGGTCAGCCCTCCATGATGGCAGGTGGTCCGGGCCATCGACAAGATCTCGGGACAGCTATGCCGGCCGAGCATCGGGCGAGGATAAGCTCTGCATCAGTGGCCGTCGTGGTGCTCGTGGTGGTTCGCGGGCCGCAGTCGCCGCGAGTGGATGAGCGACAATCACGGCTATTGGGCGAGAGTCCCGAGAAGGTCGTCCCGCCGAACATATGCGGCCTTACCACGGAGCCATCGAGGCCGCCGAAGTAACTCGGGTGGCCGACGCTCCTTGGGCTCTTAGATGTCGCGGTGCTGGCGGTAGGCGTTGAGCACGCGGCGGTGGGTGAGCCAGCCGATTAGTCGGTCGTCTTCGGGGGCGAGGACGGGCAATGCCTCGTCGTCGGTGGCGCCGAGGGCGAGGATGGCTTGCTCTAGGGAGTCGCTCGCGTGCAGGGTGGGCGCCTCGCGCATGAGTGTGGCCGCGGTGTTCTGCTGACCGATTGTGTCTCGGGCGATCGTGTGCTCTAGGTCGCCTGCCGCGACGACGCCGAGCAGCTTGCCGTCCGGGCCGGCGACGGGCAGGGCGTTTGTTAGCTCAGAGCCGAACCGCGCGACTAGCTCGTCCAATGGCTGTTGTGGTTGCAGTGGGCGTGGAGGACTGCCCATCGCTTCGCCGACTGTGATGTGCGTCATCGGGTTGGGTGTGTGCGAGGCGTCCAGGTCGATGCCGCGGCGGCGGAGCTTGAGCGTATAGATGGTGTCGCGCGTGATCGCATTGGAGAGGGCGGTGGCGACGACGATGGCGAACATCAGCGGCAGGATCACGTGGTAGTCGCCGGTCAGCTCGAAGATGATGATGACCGCCGTGATCGGGGCGCGCGACGCGGAGGCGAACACTGCTCCCATCCCGACTAGCCCGTAGGCCCCGGCGGCGGGGGCGAGGTGCGGTGTGAGGTGGTGGAAGATGGCGCCGTAGGCGGAGCCGAGCATCGCGCCCATGAACAGTGAGGGGGCGAATACGCCGCCGGAGCCGCCGATCCACATTGTCAGGCTCGTGGCGAGCACCTTTGCCGCGAGCAGGCCGAGCAGCGCGAGGATCAGGTAGTGGCCGGCGACCGCGTTCTGCAAGACCGGGTAGCCGACGCCGTACATCTGTGGGATGGCGAGCAGCAGCAAGCCGAGCAATACGCCGCCGACGGCTGGGCGCAGCCAGTCCGGGCGCTGTCCCCATAGCCGGTCTGAGATGTCCTCGCCCGTGTATAGGACGCGCACGAAACCGAGCCCGACGCCTGTGGCGAGCACGCCGAGGCCCGCGTACAGGACAAGCTCAAGCGGGGAATTGAAGCTGAACGTGGGCAGCGACAGGAACGGGTGCGAGCCGAATGCCGCTCGTCCGATCGCGTCTGCGGCGACCGAGCTCAGGACGACAAGGCCGAACGATTGGGTCTCGAAGTTGCGCAGGATCAGCTCAAGCGCGAAGAACACTCCCGCGATCGGAGCGTTGAACGTCGCGGAGATGCCACCGGCAGCGCCGCACGCGACCAGCAGCCGCAGCTCTGACTCCGGGACGCGCATGATCTGGCCGGTCAGCGAGCCGAGCGCGGAGCCGATCTGCACGATCGGTCCCTCTCGGCCGACCGAGCCTCCCGAGCCTATGCAGATCGCTGAGGCGAGCGACTTGACGATCGGCACCTGTGGGCGCATCCTTCCGCCGAGCTTGTTTACGGCGAGCATCACCTCTGGCACGCCGTGGCCGCGTGCCTCCGGTGCGAAGCGTGAGACGAGCGGTCCGTAGATCAGGCCGCCGACGACGGGCACGATCAGCACGAACCACATGCCGAGACCCGGTATCAACGGGTTGGCGGCGTGACCGGCGGCACTGTAGTCACGATGGCCGCTGAACAGGTAAGTGACGCCAAGGATCATGTACCGAAAGGCGACTGCTCCTATACCGGCGCCGACGCCGACGAGCAGCGCCAGCACCGTCAGTCCCGTCGAGCCGTTTATGATCGAGCGCCGCGAGCGCGCTCGCCAGGCCACCCCGTCCGTTACTGCTCGCACAGTGGGCATCCCTAGTGTCACTCCGCTTCAAGGCCGGCGAGCATCACGTCGATCGCGCGATGGATGTTGCGCCAGCGAAACCCGCTGGGGTCAAGCGCGCCGTGCAGCATCAGCCCGTCGGTCAGCGCGAGCAGGATCGACGCGAGCGCATTCGCCGGGATCGCCACCAACTCGCCGCTCTGCACCGCTTCCTCGATCCACGAGCGCACAAGCTCTCGCCTGCGCTGGGTCGCCTCGGCGAGCCGGCCCCGCACCGCATCATCGGTCAACAGCTCAGCCCAAAGATCGGCGCGAACCTGCACACGCGCCGGATCGTCACCACGCGCAAGCATCACACGCGCAAAGCGTCGCACCCGCTGCACCCCCGAGGAGTTCTCGTGCGTTATCTGCGCAAGCTCACGATCGAGCGCAGCCGTGTCGTCCTCAAGCAGCGCGAGCAACAGGTCCTGCTTCTGCTTGAAATACCCATAGAACGCGCCCTTGCTGGCACCGGCCTCGGCACAAACGTCATCGACGGTGAGGTCTCGAAAGCCGCGCACTGCCGCGCACCGCCACGCCGCGTCGATCAGCAACTGGCGACGCTCTATGCGGGTCTCAGGACGAATCTTCGGCATCGGTAGGCTCCTGGGAAAGATACAAACCGACTCGTCGGTTTGTATGAGCTAGCTAGTGTATCGCAGTCCCTCTCTGAGCTTCCGGGCGACGAGGCCCGCCGCGTGTGGTTTGCGGCCGGATGGGCTGACGACGTGTATGGTTCTCCATAGGTGTGCCGGGAAGCCTGGTCGGCGACGTTCGCCCGACCCATAAGGAGCTTCCTGTGGCCTCAGTTGCTGCAGTTCCGTTGTTTTTGGCGTCACTGTCGGCGACGCTCGTGGCCGCGCGTCTGTTTGCGCGCCGGCTGGATCAGCTTGGACGGCGGTTTGGGTTCCCCGAGGTCCTGGTCGGCCTGCTGACGGCGTTGGCGGCGGATGGCCCGGAGATTTCCTCGGCACTGTTCGCGCTAGTCAAGGGTGAGCATGGGGTGAGCGTGGGCGTGGTGGTCGGTTCCAACGCCTTCAACCTTGCGGCAATGATCGGCCTCAGCGGACTGCTGGTCGGCAGCGTGCGAATATCGCGCGACACGCTGCTGCTTGAGGGTCTGTCCAGCGCGAGCGTGATGCTGATCGGCGTCGCGGTCCTGGTGGGCTGGCTGGCCCCCGCTGTGGCGGTGAGTCTCACAGCGTGCGTGCTGATTCCCTACGTGCTGCTCGTGAGCGGGGCAAGCCGCTCCCTGGGAAGGCTTGCCCGCACGCTCGATCAACGGCCGCGAAGGTCACGGCACCGCGAGTGGGCCCCAGGCGATCCCACGCATCATTTGCTGGGTCTGATCGTGCTCGATGTGGCGCTGATCGTGGCGGGCAGCGCGGGGATGGTGGAGGCAGCCCTGACGCTCGGCGACCAATGGGGCATCTCAAGTGCAGTGCTCGGAATGTTGATCTTGGCACCACTTACGAGCGTGCCAAACGCTGTCACAGCCGTCCGGCTGGGCCTTGCGGGTCGCGGTGAGGCACTTGTCGGGGAGACGTTCAACAGCAACACGATCAACCTCGCAGCCGGCGTGATCGTGCCTTCGCTGTTCGTTGCGTTCACGGTGCCCTCATCGACAGCGAAGCTTCAACTGGGCTGGCTGGTCGGAATGACGTGCGTGTGCCTGCTGGCCTTGGCAAAGAAGCGCGGGATACGCAGGCCCGAGGCCGCAGCAGTGATCGCGTTGTACGCCGGTTTCGTCGCCATCCAGCTTGCGTAGCCGAGGTGGGGGTCAGGACGCGAGTCGTGGAGTAGTGTTTGCGGCCTCGTGCTTCACGCTGTCCTGTGTCTGGCGCCTGCGCTCGTGCTAGCGATACCGCTGCTGGCGCGGCGTTATCCGGGTGAGCGTGTTCTGCTCGCCCTCCGGCGTGTGGAGCCGACGCGGTGGCCGCACGCGCGGTCTTGTATGGCCCCGCGTCGCCGCATGGTGCTGTTGGCTGTGCGCGGAGGTCGTCTGATGGGCTCCTCGCTAGCTGTGCGCCCTCCGCCGTTCGAGCCCTCGGCGAGCTAGATCCTTCTTGCCCCCCGTGTGGGGGTCGGCTGCTCGTCCCCCGGAGAACCCTTGCCGCGAACGCGCGTCCGCGCGTTGTGCGGTTCTCGGTTAGCTCATATAGGCACGTATGCGAGGAGCTTTCGATGTCCCGTCGTCTTATCGCTGCCACGCTCGGCGCGCTGCTGCTGGGGTTGTGTGCCGTGGCGCAAGCACAGAGCAGCACGCCTACTCCCGCGAAGGAGAGCGACAACCCGATCAACGATCAGGGCAGCAATTACAACTACCGCTCGAACATCACCAACATCGTGCCAAGCGTTCCCGGCCTGAACCTCGAAGTATTGGAGTTCGCCGACCGCCTGGTACTGACCAATCACACGGGCAAGACGGTCACGGTTTACGGCTATCAGGGCGAACCGTATGCGCGGGTCATGGCTGATGGGGCGGTCCAGGTCAACACGCGCTCGCCCGCCTACTACTTGAATCAGAACTTCTACGGCGATGTGAACGTGCCGTCCTCGGCGTCACCGACCGCGACACCGAATTGGACGGTGATTGATCGCACAGGCGAGCTTGAATGGCATGACCATCGTATCCATTGGATGTCACCGGCGCTGCCGCCGCAGGTCAAGAACAAGGGCAAGCGCACCAAGATTTTCAACTGGCAGGTGCCGATCAAGGTCGGGGCAACGCGGGGAACGGTGGATGGTCAGTTGTTTTGGGTGCCCGAGGAAGGCACCAAGACACCAATCGCCGCGATCGTGGCGCTGGTCGTGGTCGTGCTCGCGGGACTCGCGGTCGTGTTCGTGGTACGCAGGCGCAGGCACGGGCCGCCCGGCGCGGATCCAGCGGCGGGCGCGGCGCCCGATCGGGGCTCGCCCAGCGAGCCCGATCGGTCTGTGAGAGAGGCGTGGTGAGTCCCGTGACCAATAAGGAAGACACGACGGCGAGTCCGCGTCGGAGCCGCCTACTTAGCGGCTCATTGGCGGTCGTGCTCGCCGTTGCGGGTCTGCTTGGGAGCGCTCCGGCGGCGTGGGCGCACGCGCAGTTGCTTGGCACCTCGCCAGTGTCGGGCTCGACGGTCAAGGTCCAGCCCAAAGAGGTGATCTTCGAGTTCAACCAGGACGTTGGCGGGACGCTCGGCGCGGTGCGGGTCTATAACGCGCAGGGCGACGAGGTAGATGACCTGAACGTTTCGCATCCCGACGGTAACGAGCACTGGATGGGCGTCGGGCTCAAGCCCGGCCTACCCGATGGCACTTATACGGGCACCTATCGGGTGATCTCTGCCGATACGCACATCGTCTACGGCGGGCTGGTGTTCAGCATCGGCCATCCAAGCGCCTCTTCGAAGGTGACGGTGGCGGGGCTGATCGGCAAGAACGAGAGCGGCACGGTCACCAAGGTCGCCTTCGGCGTGGTGCGTGGACTGAACTACCTGACGCTTGCGCTGATGGTGGGTGGTCTGGTCTTTCTGTTCTTCGCTTGGATGCCGGGCCTGGTGGCGGTCGCGGGCTCGGAGGAGCGCTGGTCGCTCGCGTCGCGTGTGTTCGCTTCGCGGCTGTGGCGACTGTTTGCGGTGGCGATCGTGCTCGGTGTGGTCGTGAGCGTGCTTGGGGTGCTGTTGCAGGGCGCGAGCGCGGCGGGCGTGTCGCTGTGGGCCTCGCTGAAGGGCTCGATCATCGAAAACACGCTGGAAAGCCGGTTCGGCATGGTGTGGGGTCTGCGCGCGATCGACTGGCTATTGCTCGGCGCCGTATTGGTAGTGGCGAGGGCTATGGGTAGGGACGCGATCCCGAAGCTACGAGTCAGCTCGCGGGACGCCGATAAGTTGGCGCTGACTCCGCGTCCGCCTCGTGTGATTCTCGCGCTGCTCGGGATCGGTGCTCTGTACCTGGCGATCACCCCGGCACTGGCGGGCCATGCGAGCATCGAGAGCCCGGTCGCGGTGTTCTTCCCGTCCGATGCGCTGCATGTGTTGGCGGGCGGCGTGTGGGTCGGAGGTATCGCTTGTCTGCTGCTCGCGCTGCCCGGTGCAACCCGCCAGCTCGAGGGCGGTGAGCGTAGCCGACTGCTGCTTGCGACGCTCGTGCGGTTCTCGCCGATCGCGTTGGGCGCGGTGGTCCTAATTGCCGTGACGGGTGTCATCCAGGCGTACATCGACGTGCGCAGCCTTCACGGGCTGTTGCACACGACCTACGGTGCGCTAATCATCGTCAAGGTGGTGTTGCTGGCCTGCCTGATCGGATTTGGCTTCATCAACCGCGAAAGGGTCATCCCGGCGCTTGAACGTTTGGTGGGGGATGGGCAGTCGCCCGGCGGGATCGGGGCGTTGGCTCGCCGCACGATGCGCGGCGAGTTCGCGCTGATGCTGTGCGTGTTCGGCGTGACCGCTGCGCTCATCAGTTATGCGCCGCCGATCGACGCCGCGACGGGGCCGTTCTCGGTGAACACCTCGATCGGCTCGGCTGAGCTTGAGATGACCGTCGAACCCGCGAAGGTCGGGCTGAACACGATCCATCTCTATCTCATCAACGCCAAGACCGGCGCCCAGTTCACCGCGACCAAGGAACTCACGGCCACCGCAAAGCTGCCTTCAAAGGGGATCGGGCCGTTGGTGCTCAAGCCGATCGTGGCGGGACCGGGACATTACGTCCTCAACTCGGCGGTCCTCAGCCCCGGCGGCATCTGGGATATCGAAATCATCGACCGTATCTCTGAATTTGAACAGTCCAGTCGCACGATCAAGGTGCCGATCAGATGAGCGCGCCGAATCGAAGGCATCTGAACATTGCGCTAATCGTCGGCGTCGTTGTGTTTGTGGGCGTGTCGCTCGCGCACCTCCCAGGTTTGACGCTCGGGCTTGGCTACCTCGCCCCGGCCGTGTTCGTGTTCGTGTTGTTGTGGCTCGGGCACTATCCGGGCGAGCGGCTGCTCGTGGCGCTCTCGCATCGCACCGAGCGACGGCACGGCACACCGACGTTCATGGTGCCCCGCCTCGCCTTGGGGCACATGCCTCGGGGCGGCAGCTTGCTTGCGTCGGCGCTCGCAGGGCGCGCGCCACCCCTGAGTCTTGGTTAGTCGAGTTTCTTTCAGGCACTTACTCAGGAGGTACATCAAGCATGAAGTCCAAGAAGGTGGCTGTGCTGCTCGCGGTGGGGGCGCTTCTCGCACCCGCTAGCGCGCAGGCGCACATCAGTCTGCATCCCAACACGATCCCTGCGGGCGCGTTTGCGACGCTCTACGTGCGGGTTCCTGGCGAGCAGGAAGGCGCCTACATCAAGAAGGTCGATGTGCTGTTCCCGCAGGGCTTCGCGGGAGTGGACTACGAAAACGTGCCCGGTTGGTCAACGAAGGTCATCGAAACGAAGCTGGCGACCCCGATCAAAGAAGACGGCGAAACGATCGACACCGAGGTCTCGCAGATCGTGTGGAGTTGGGTCGGTCCGCTCGGGAAGGTCAACAACGGCCAGTTCATCCAGTTCCCGCTGTCGCTGGCGATCCCCGACAATGCGACCGGCAAGGCACTGGAATTCAGGACCGTCCAGACCTACAGCAACGGACAGGTCGTCCACTGGATATCACCGTCGCTTGAAGCCGAACATCCCTCGCCGCGGATCAACGTCACGGCCAAGGGCGGCGTGATCCAAGACATCGCGGGTGACGAGGCAGGCCCGACAGCGGGACAAACGGCAGGAAGCGCATCCGCGTCCGCACCGGCACCCGCTGTCGTGAAGTCAGCGAGTAGCGGCGCGAGCAAGGGCCTTGGCATCACCGCGCTGATCCTCGGCGCGCTCGGCCTGATCGCGGGTCTCGGCGCGCTCGCGGCCTCGCGTCGTAAGAGTGCCGTGTAGCCCAGCGAGCCGAGGTACCGGAATGTCGATCCCGCACCCACGAACCCGGCGGTCTTATGTGGTCAGTGGGTGCGGGTCGTCATCCCGCGTCGTGAGGCGGTTTAGATACTGTTTGCTGAGCGTCACGGGTCTGCTGAGCGCCAGCGTTCTTTTCCCGCAGGCCGCGTTGGCGCACGGGATCGTCGGGAAGGCAGACCTGCCGATACCGGTGTGGCTGTTCAGTTGGGCAGCAGCGATCGTGCTCGTCGTCTCGTTCGTCGCACTCTCCTCGCTGTGGAGGACACCACAGCTACAGCAGGAGCGGTTGCGGCGTGCTTTCGCTCTGCCGGTGCGCCTTGAGCCACTGCTGAACCTGATCGGGCTGGCGCTGTTCGCGCTGGTGCTCTACAGCGGCTTCGCGGGCGCGCAGATAGCGAACGCGAACTTCTCGGTCACGTTCATCTACGTCGTCTTCTGGGTCGGTCTCCCGCTGTTGAGTGTGCTGTTCGGCGACATCTTCGGCGTGTTCAGTCCGTGGCGGTCCTGTGCCCGTGCGCTCTATTGGATCGCGCGACGGATCACGCCCAAGGCGTTCGCCCGGCCCGTCCTTCGTTACCCCTCGTGGCTCGGAGTATGGCCCGCCGTTGCTGGTCTCATCGGCTTCGGGTGGCTTGAGCTGGTCTATCTCTACCGTGATGTCCCGTCCACCCTTGCGGCCCTCTCGGTGGTCTATTTCGTGGCGATGGTCGTCGGGATGATGCTGTTCGGGGTCGAGGAGTGGGGATCGCGCGCGGACGGGTTCGCTGCCTACTTCAACCTTCTATCCCGCCTGTCTGCCGTTGAGTATCGCCGCGGCGTCGTCTATTTCAGGCGGCCCTTGAGCGGGATCACTGGCCTCCAGATGCAAGCTGGGGCCGTCGCTCTGATCTGCACGGTAATCGGGACCACTACGTTTGACGGGCTCAGCAACGGCGGCTATTGGAAGAAACTCGCCGGAACTCTGGTTGAAGCCCTCGGGAACCTTGGTATGCAGCAGAACCCGGCGATCGAGCTTGTATTCACATTCGGGCTGCTGTCGTGCATCGCGCTCGTCGCTGGCATCTACCGCCTCGGAGTGAGGGGGCTGCGCACCGTCAGCACCCGCTACAGCATGGAGTGGCTGACCCGTGGCTTCGCTCACACGCTCGTACCGATCGGGTTTGCCTACGTCCTTGCGCACTATTTCTCGTTTGTGATCTGGCAGGGACAGGCGATGGCCTACCTCATCTCAGATCCGCTCGGCAACGGCGCGAATCTTCTCGGGACGGCCGGCTCGCAGATCAACTACAAGCTCATCTCCTACGCAGCGATTTGGTATGTCCAGGTAGCCGCCCTGCTCGCCGGCCACGTCGGCGGACTCGCGCTCGCACACGACAAGGCACTCGCTACCTACAGCAACGTTGAGGATGCCGTTCGCTCGCAGTATTGGATGCTCGCGGTGATGGTCGCTTTCACGAGCTTCGGTCTCTGGTTGCTATCGGCGGTCGGCACATGAATCGGCACCGTCTAAACCCGCTCGTGCTCACGCTGATCGCGCTCGTCACCCTGGCAATCTCCGCCGTCCTCGACCTCTCGCAAAAATCTCAGCCGTCCCTCAAGCACGCTGCCGGTCTGCGCGACGCGACGATCCTGCCGGCCGGGCTGACTAATTCGCCGGCACCAGAGATACGTCTCACCGACGCCCGAGGAGGCGTCCTGGACACCCGCAGTCTGCTCGGGGAGCCCTACGCGATCACGTTCCTCTACAGCTCCTGCCCCGACGTCTGCCCCCTCATCGGCGAGGAGCTACAGACCGCCCTCGCCCAGCTCGGACCCGACAGCCACAAGGTAGGCGTCGTCGCCGTCTCAGTCGACCCACGGGGAGACACGCTGGCCGCTGTGCGCGCATGGCTGAAACTCCACCGCGAGCCGGCGAACTTCCACTACCTCATCGGCAGCGAACAGCAACTCAAGCCCACATGGGACGCCTACTTCGTCGCGCCGCAGATACCCGGCGACCCGAACAGCTCGCACACCGCCGCGATCTGGCTCGTCAACCGCCAAGGCCAACGCCAAGCAGAGATCGACGCCGGAGCACCCGTCTCACCAAACGACCTCGCCTACGACTTCAGGATGTTACTCCAATGACCAGAAATGCCACACCCTCCAACGCATACCCGACAGCGACGCCACGCGGCCAATGGTCCCTGCGAGTCGGGATCATGCTGCTGGTCGCTACCGCAGGGCTTTCACTCGCCAGCGGGTGCGGCAGCACCACCCATCAAGCGCCGAGCAGCACCCCAGGCACCGCACGCACAGGTGGCTCGCTCATGGCACGCGGCAGAGCGCTTTACCAGACGGACGGCTGCGCAGGCTGTCATTCACTGAACGGCACACGCCTAACCGGACCATCATGGAAGGGGCTTGCCGGCAGTCAAGTCGAGCTCAGCAACGGCAGGACAATCACGGCCGATGGCGCCTACCTCACCAAGCACATCACCGAACCCAGCGCACTAACCGTCCAGGGCTACCCGGCCGAGGTGATGGCCCAAGCAATCGAAACGCTCGACTTGAAGAACAAACCGGCCGAAGTCCGGGCGCTCGTCGCGTTCATCGACTCACTCAGATAGGTGACGAGGCCACGTTGACGCTCATGCCAAACAGGCGCTGGATAGCACTCCTCATGCGGGAGGCCGCCGGAGCGATGATCGCAACAATGATCCTGTTCTCGCTCACCGGCTGCGGCACCAGCCCAGAGACGGACAGCCAAGGGTCGCCCACCTCGACTGAACCGTCGTACATCTCAGAACCCTTCACACACCAACAGCAACTCATCGAGCAAGGCGCCCGCCTCGTCGTCACCGACGGCTGCTCGGCTTGCCACCTCACTCCCGCGGGACGGAGAATCGCCCCGAGCTTTGCGAACCTTGCCGGGCACCGCAGCGCACTCACCGACGGACGCCGCGTCCTCGTAGACGAACACTTCCTAAGAGAAGCGCTACGAAATCCCGAAGACGCTCAGATCAAGGGATATGACCCAGCATTGATGCGCAGAGCGATCAGGCATCTACGCCTGGCGAGCCATCCACAACAAGTCGCAGCACTCGCGGCGTTTATCGAGCAAATCGGCCCCGAACCGGGCTAGGCTGACCGAATATCGTCGCACTTGACCACGTGTAAGCCAGCGTGGAGGCTAGGGGGGTCGCGGGTCGCTGCTGCGAATCGTCAGTGTTCGAGGAGAGCCTTCAATCGTTGCAGGTCCGCCTCGTTGGCCTTTCGCATCGCTCGTGCCATCAGAGGCGCCGTTACCGCGGCGAAGCCCGAAGGCTCTCCGCGATTGCGGAGCGTCATCTTGGTCGCGTCGTCCGGCGCGTTCTCCCAGGTGTAAGTCGTCTCCATCGGAAACGGGCCTTGCGCGGTTACCATGACGAACCGGCACCCGGGTTGGAGTTCTCTAACTTCGTAGGTGTATTCCAGTGTTCGGCCTAGAAACTGAGCTCGGAACCGAATCCTCGACCCGACGACCATCGGCGGCGACGTTTGCCACTCGATCGCCTCGACGGGCGGCCTGACCCGACCAGCCCCCGGCTTCGACGCGGCATGGCCGTAGAAAATCCGTAGACGACTGCCCAAAAATCGCATCAGCAAGCCAACTCTAACCGTTCGCCCCGATTAGAGGGTTGTTGGTTGTTGGAGGGGGCCGGGGAGGGCCCTGGGCCGGGGGATTGGCTCTGGGATCAGGGATTGGGGGGCGCGGCCCTAGCTGTAGAACCTGAGCACGTTGTTCATCCGGTCCTCCTTGGAGGCTGGTGGTTGTCTAAGCCCCAGTCCCAAGGAGGAACCGAATGAAGCTGCACGCTAATGCGGCGTTGTCATTTAGGCAGCGCGAGCGGATGGTGCGTCGTGTTGTCGATCAAGGTTGGTCCGTGAACGAGGCTGCCCTCGCTGCCGAGGTCAGTGCCCGAACAGCCAGGAAGTGGGTCGCCCGGTATCGCGCTGAAGGAGCTGCGGGACTGTTGGACCGCTCCTCGGCGCCGATGGTTGTGGCAAACCGCAGCGATGAGCAGACAATTGAGGCGATCGCCGCCCTGCGGCGTTTGCGGTTCACGGGCCCGGAGATCTCAGAAGTGCTCGACAGGCCGCACTCGACGGTCTCGGGGATCCTCACGCGGATCGGGATGGGTCGTCTCGGCCGGCTCGGCCTGGAGCCCGCCGAGCGCTATGAACGAACGGTTGCTGGCGAGCTGATCCACATTGACGTCAAGAAGCTCGGGCGCATCCACGGCGGCTCAGGCAAGCGCATCACCGGCGAGAAGCGCAACCCGTATAAGACGCATGTAGACCGCGACGGTGTCAAACGCAAGGTCATCGGCTGGGAGTACGTGCACATCGCGATCGACGACGCCACACGCCTGGCCTACGCCGAGGTGCTCGATGACGAGAGGGCGACGACGGCGATCGGATTCCTCAGACGGGCTATCGCGTTCTTCAAGCGTCACGGCATGGTGGTCCGCGAGCTCCTGACCGACAACGGCTCTGCTTATCGCTCAGCTGTGCACGCGATCGCCTGCCGGACGCTGGGGATTCGCCACATACGCACCAGGGCGCGCAGGCCGCAGACCAACGGCAAGGCAGAGCGTTTCATCCGCACGATGCTCGGAGGCTGGGCCTACGGGGCGATCTATGGCTCGAGTACTGAGCGCACAGCGGCCCTTGACGGATGGCTATGGACCTACAACCATCGACGACGACACCAAGCCATCGGGCGACAGACACCCATCGAACGCGTGAACAACCTGCTCGGGTCTTACAATCTAGGGGGTGCTCTACCGGCGCTCGGGAAACCTAGTCGTGCTTCTGCACATGCTACGCAAAGACACGGGCAAGCTGCGGGAGGCGGACATCGCCATCGCCGAGACACGCTGGACTGACTTCAAGGCGCGAATGGATTCGGAACGGCGGCGCCCGCCGCGAGCCGCCGGCCATGACGCACCATGATATTTCGCAATATTGCTAAAGTGTCCAAGCTTGGAGCCGATCCGAAATATGAGCAGAGATGACTAAGACCCAGACAAAGCCCACGCGCCCCTCGCGCCCGCAGTCGAACGGCGACGTCTCGCAAGTCGGCTCGACTCATCGCTCCGGTAGTCGCCGCCGTGCCCAGCAGAGCGACGCCTACCGCGAGGAGCTCCGTCGCCTGGCCCCGTACGAGGGGCTGGCGAGAATCGTGATCGCGCGGCGTCAGGCGCTCGGCCTCACGCAGCAAGAGCTCGCCGAGCGGGTGGGCACGAGCCACTCGGTCATCTCGCGGATTGAGAGTGGGCAGCACCCCACGAGCGTCACGACGCTGCGACGCTTGGCCGCAGCGTTCGAGACGCATCTCGTGATCGGATTCAGCGATGAGCTGGAGTCCGTCGCCGACCGAGAGCTCGTCGCGGTCTCGTAGTGACGACGGATAGCCCGATCCTGAAGCCGAGCCGGAATCGCAGGCGGACCGCTGGGCGCATTCCGACCGCCCACGAAACCGCCCACGGCCCCTGCAAACCTGCGTCGCAGAGCCAACCAGCCTCAATCGCCCCGATTGGTTAGTGATCCGCGAACACCAGCGAACAGGGGCGGAAACCGGCGAAGACGCTGAGTCTCGCGAGCGTCAACGACACCCAGGGTCACGAGGTCGGCGAGACGCTGCTGGTCCGGCTCGGGCGGGCCATCCGCGGCGCGGTTCGTGCCGGCGACACGGTCGCACGCATCGGTGGCGACGAGTTCACGGTCCTCTTGCCGGCGTGCACGCAGGCCGAGGCCGGCCGCGTGGCCGAGCAGGTCCGGAAGGCCCTGCAGGAGATGAGGGGCGGCGAGGTGACGGTGAGCATCGGCGGCGCGCCGCTGGGTGATGACCGGCGTGGCGCGATGCTCGACGCCGATCGCGCGCTCCATGCCGCGAAGGCCAGGAGCCGCAACCGGTCAGAGCTCGTCGCCGTTACGTAGCCACAGACCGCGATCGGCGTATGCTCGTTCGCTCTGTATGGTCCGCGCGCTCGTCACCGGAGCCTCTGGCTATGTGGGCAGTCAGCTGGTGGGCCAGCTTCACGCACTCGGCGAGCCGGTTGGATGCGTGGCGCGCGATCCGAGCCGGGTGAGCTTCGATCCTTCCGTCACGGTGCATCGTGGCGACATGCTCGACCCGGAGTCCCTGCATGCGATCGGGGATGGCTATACGACCGCCTACTACCTCGTTCACTCGATGGGTCGCGGGGGTGATGCCGACTATGAGCAGCGCGACGCAAGCGCCGCCTCCAACTTCGCCCGCTTCGCGACTGCGACCGGCATCGATCGGATCGTCTACCTCGGCGGTCTCGGCAATCGCCCTGCGTCCCGGCACTTGCGCTCGCGCCTGCGAGTCGGAGAGATCCTGCGCGATGAAGGGCCGCCGTTGACTTGGTTTCGTGCCGGCATGGTGGTGGGCGCAGGCTCCGAGAGCTACCGGACGCTCCGTTCGCTCGTCGAACGCCTGCCGGTGATGCTCGCACCGTCATGGCTCAGCACACCCACCCAGGCGATTGGGATCGGCGACGTGTTGCGCTACCTGGTCGAGGCTCCCAGGATCTCAGAGACGCGCTCCCGCGAAATCCAGATCGGGTCGGACGAGGTGCTCACGTACGGTCAGATGCTCGACCTGATGGCCGACGCGCTGGGCCTGCGCCGGCGCCCGCGTATCCCAGTGCCGCTGCTCACGCCGTGGCTCTCCTCGCACTGGATCGGGCTCGTCACACCTGTTGACGCAGGCGTCGCGAGGCCGCTGATCGAGGGACTCTCCACCGATACGACCGTCACCGACCCGTCGGGAATGGCCCTGTTCGACTTCCGACCCAAATCCTTCGAGCAGGCGCTGAGCGCGGCCATCGCCGAGGAGAGCGCATCCCGCCGAACGACACCCTCGTGAGGCGTGACTATGGAGTCAATCCAACAACGGAGGT
This sequence comes from uncultured Solirubrobacterales bacterium, assembly GCA_963696615.1. Classification (GTDB taxonomy): domain Bacteria; phylum Actinomycetota; class Thermoleophilia; order Solirubrobacterales; family Solirubrobacteraceae; genus Palsa-744. The sequence goes on from CAVOKU010000001.1 coordinate 585,849, forward strand.
CAGCATGAGCACCGTCGACCAGGAGATGGTCCTGGCCCATTTCATCGTCTCGGATGATGTCGAGCGGTCCCGCCGCTTCTACACCGACGTACTCGGCGGCAGGACCGTCATCGCGGGCGAGGGGGATGACGAGGTGACGTATGTAGCGCTAGCCAACAGCTGGATCATCATCAACGTCGGAGGGGGTCCCACCGACGACAAGCCCACCGTCACGCTCGAGACGCCGCCCGACCCGGATCGGGTGAACAGCTTCCTCAACATCCGGGTTGCGGACATCCAAGCGGTGTACGCCGAGTGGAGAGAGCGGGGCGCTGAATTCCTGACACCGCCGCAGCAGCACGCCACCGAGATTCGCTGCTACATCCGTGATCCTGACGGCTACCTGATCGAGGTGGGCCAGACGACCCTGGCCAGAGGTTGGCGTCCGCCATCTTGATGGCATCACGTGGCCGGTCACACCGACAGGGCTTCGCAGCTCGGCCCGCCGGCGTCGACCGCCCTGATCTTCGACCTGGACGGCGTAATCGTCGACAGCGAGGCGATTTGGAGCGTCCTCGGCTCGATCGAACACCTGGGCCCGGGAGTCATCACGACTGTTGCTGCATAGCGGGTTGCGGTGCGCCCGCCAGCGACTCGGCACGCTGCTTGATGCCCAGCAGCATCCTGCGCTCCATCACGAGCGAGCAGGGCTCCATGGGAAGCATGCCGAGCCGCGCGGGGAGCGGTGGCAGACGAAAGCGGTTGCGGCTGATCAGCCTCGTGGCACCGTCGTCCGCCACCAGCACGAACGCCCAAACCCAGTTGCCGTCCTCTGAGCGCCAGGCGAGCACGTGCTCGGGCTCGACTCGCTCGAGTCGCATGCGATTGGCGCCGAAGCCGATCGTCTCTCCGATCGCCGGATGCTGAAACTCCGTGAGGACGCGGTCGGTGCTGTGCATGTCGAGACCGAGCAGGTTCTCGACCCAGTCGTACGTGTAGGCGCCACCGCGCGGAGATGGGCCCATCTGCACGAGCCACGGCCATACCGCGGAGGCCGGTGTGTGTATATCGATTGCGCGCGTGGATACACCGTCGGCGTCCTCGAGCAGCTCATCTCCCGGCAGCCGGGAGGTCGCCTCCGCCTCGGTCGCTCCCCAGGTCAGGATCGGCTGGCGCAACAACAGCTGGTAGGACGCGTACACACCGGCTGTCACAGCCGCGACCCGACACAGTCTCATGGACGGACTCTGTCCGGTCCGGCGCCGGCTCACATCCGCGTGTTCCCGCAGGGAGGTTGCGGAATGTGGCGGAGTGGCGCATCACGAGGCGACCCCCGTTGCGAGGCACGATCGCCGCGCCGGCTGTCCGGCGCGCCTGCACGGCGACGTCGTGGGATCATGCTCTCGATGCGGGATTCGCGGTGGACACGGCGCAGATCACGAGGAAGGCGCGTGCCGTGGGCGAGCGCGAACGGATCGTTCAAGAAACCGCAGCGCAATAGGGGCGCGACCGAGATCGTCGAGCTACCCGACCGCGGACACGCCATGACGGTCGACAGCGGTCGGCGCATGGTCGCCGACACGGCGCTGGCGTTCGTCAAGCGTGTCACCTGAGCCCACGCGACGATGAGCGCCCCCGACAGTCGCGACGCCGCTGCCTTTCCGGTACTGAGTGCCTCGCAGCTCTCGGAGATCGCCGAGTTCGGCACCGAGCAGCCGACGACCACCGGGCAGATGCTGTTCGAGGCGGGGGAGGCCTCCTATGACCTGTTCGTCCTGCTGGAGGGTGAGGTGGAGGTCTTCCGTCGCGACGGCGCGGACGCGGTGGTGATCGTCAGCTATGGACCGGGCGGTTTCGTGGGGGAGCTCAACCTCCTGACGGGCCAGCGCCGCTTCCTGGGCTGCCGGGTCACCCGTCCAGGCCGCGTGCTGGTGATCGCAGAGGCCGAGTTCCGGCGCCTGATGAGCGTTCGACCGACGCTTGCCGACACCATCTTCAGAGCGCTCGTCGCCCGTCGTGAGGTGCTGCGATCGGGCGAGGGAGCCCAGGCCATCCGCATCGTCGGCTCGAGGTACTCGCCCGAGGCGATGCGCCTGCGGGCGTTTGCCGAGCACGCCCACCTTGCGCACGCCTGGATCGACGTCGAGGATTCCGACGACGTGGACGCTCTGCTCGCGAGCATGGACCTGCGTCCGCACGACGTCCCGGCGGTGATCACCTCGACCGAGACGCTCCGTCGCGCCTCGACGGGCTCGTTTGCCGAGCACATCGGCCTCACCTATCACCCCACACCCGGCTTCATCTTCGATCTGGTGGTGGTCGGCAGCGGCCCGGCCGGCCTGGCCGCCGCGGTATACGGCGCATCGGAGGGCCTGCGCACGGTATCCCTGGACGCTGTGACGATCGGCGGTCAAGCGGGCGCAAGCTCGCGCATCGAGAACTACGCGGGGTTTCCGAACGGCATCTCCGGTGGCGACCTCACGGGGAGGGCTGCCGTCCAGGCGATGCGTCTGGGAGCTCGCCTGAACGCGCCGTGCGAGGTGGCGGGCCTGCGAACCGAGGCGGCCTTTCACAGCGTCGTCCTCAGCGACGGCAGTGAGATCCCGACGCGAGCGGTCATCGTCGCCTCCGGAGCGCGTTATCAACGGCTGGCCGTCGAGAACCTCGAGCGCTTCGAGGGCGCCGGCGTCTACTACGCGGCAACCGATCTCGAGGCACGGGTCTGCGATGGCAGCTCGGTGCTGGTGATCGGCGGCGGCAACTCTGCGGGACAGGCCGCGATCTACCTCGGCCAGAACAACTGCCGCGTGACGATCGCCATCCGCCGCGACGATCTCGCCCAGACGATGTCGCAGTATCTGATCGAGCGGATCGAGGCCGACCCGAAGATCGAGCTCCTCACCGGGGTCGAAGTGGATCAGCTCGCCGGGGAGGATCGTCTCGAGCAGGTGACGCTGCGTGACGTCAACACGGACGCGAGACGGACGATCCCCTGCACGGGCCTGTTCTGCTTCATCGGTGCCCGTCCGGCCACGGCCTGGCTGGGACCGGACGTGCTGCTCGACCGAGATGGATTCGTCCTGACCGATCGCCAACTGCCTGCTACGCCGGCTGTGGGCGCTCCCGGTGCGCTTCCGTTCGAGACATCCACCCTCGGCGTGTTCGCCGCCGGGGACGTTCGCCACGGTTCGATGAAGCGAGTGGCCGCAGCCGTGGGTGAGGGATCGAGCGCCGTTCGATCGGTGCACGAGCGGCTTGCGGCCCGCGCCTGATGACGGTGGCAGACAGCCGGCGAGCAACACGAACGCTGACGAAGAACACCCTTCCCGCGGGACGGCGCAGGCGTTGACCGCGCCGCGGGATCCCGAGGAGCTGGAGGCGACCGATGCGCCCGTGAGCGCTGAGCTGTCGCCGTCGACGACGGTCGGACCCGTGCACATCACGGTCACACAGCTGGATCGTTCGCTCGAGTACTACCGTGCCGCGGTGGGTCTCGAGGTGCTCGCTGAGGGCGACGGGCGGGCGTCGCTGGGCGTGGGCGGACGGGAGCTGCTCGGCCTGGTGCAGGAGCCGCTCGCCCGAGCGGCTGTCGGGTACAGCGGTCTCTACCACTTCGCGCTGCTGCTGCCGGAGCGTGTCGACCTCGCGCGCTGGCTTGCGCATGGTGCTCGCGACCGCGTGCCTCTGGTCGGGCTGTCCGATCACTTCGTCAGCGAGGCGCTGTATCTGAGCGACCCCGACGGTCACGGGATCGAGATCTACTGGGACCGCTCACGCGAGCTGTGGGAGGGCCAGGTCGCGAGCCGGATGACGACGCTGCCGTTGGATGTCGAGAGCCTGCTCGGCGAGCTCGACGATCCGAGTACCGAGCCGTTTCACGGGCTGCCGTCGGGAACGCGGATGGGGCACGTGCACCTGAAGGTCGCACGGATCGCTGACACCGTCGCCTTCTACCGCGACGTGCTGGGCTTCGCCCTGATGGCCCAGATGGGTTCGCACGCCGCTTTCCTGAGCGCCGGCGGCTATCACCACCACCTCGGCGCGAACACCTGGGAGAGCGCGGACCATCGTGTGCCGCCGCCGGGCGCCGCTGGCCTGCGCCACGCGACGATCGTCCTGCCTGACGAGGCGGAGCGCGATCGTGTCCTCGAGCGGGTCGAGCGCAGCGGCCAAACGCGTGCGGAGGGACCTGGCGACCCCGTCGTCCACGATCCTTCCGGTATCGCGCTGGCGCTCGCACTCGCCTAGTCGCCGGGATCGATCGATCGGCAACGCCATCGACGGCCGTGGGGTATCTGCAGGGACGGTGTCACCTGGGAGGAGGACTTCGAGTTGGTGTATCGGCGGTTGCGTCAGAGCAGCTCGGCCAGGCGCCGGGCCGCCCTGGCGGCGCCGTCGACCTCCACGTCGCGATAGTCCACCTCGCGGCCGATCTCCTTCGCGATCGCCGCCGCGATCAGCTCGGGCGGGGAGTCGTCGTAGTCCATGCGATGGCCAGCCCCGTAGCGTTCGAGGCGGTGACGGACGTGGAAGTTCTGCTCGAAGTGGTGACGCAGCGGGAAGTACAGGAACGGCCGCTTCTGTGCGGTCAGCTCCATCGAGGTCGTCAGACCTCCCTGCACCACGGCCAGGTCGCATGCTGCCAGGTGGCGGTAGAGGTTGTGCACGTAGGGCACCACCTCGAGGCCGGCATGAGCCGGCAGCGATTGAGGGTCGATGCGGGGACCGGCTACGACGATCATGCGCAGCTGCGGGACGCGCTCCTTGGCCTGGGGGTAGGCGGCGATGACGCGTCGCAGCAGGCTGCCGCCGACGCCCGAGCCGCCGACGGTGACGATGCACACACGCTCGGCCTCGCCGAAGCCCAGCTCGGCGCGCAGCTTCGTGCGCTCGCCGAGATCCTCCGGGTCGAAGCCGGTCACGTAGCCGGTGAAGTCGAAGTTGCGCTCGGTCCAGTCGCGGATCATCGGCAGCTCCGGCCCGAGCCGCTCCGGGACGATGTCCTCGGGGTTGCCCACGAACAGGGACAGGTCCCGCACCTCGGGATGCTGGGCGATGTGGTCGACCATGTCGGCGTTGTAGTCAGCGGTGAGGAGGCTCTCCCGCTCATTCCTTTCGTCCATCGGCAGGAAGCCGACGAAGTCGGTCAGCCACGCGAATGGAACCTTCTTCTCGCGCGGATTCTCGTGCAGGTAGTAGTCGAGCTCCCACGCCTCGTCGCCGATCCAGAGGTCGTAACGCTCGTCGCGCACGACATCGTGGAAGAGCATGAAGTTGGCGGCGAGGATCTCGTCCATGCGGCGCAGCGCGTGAAAGCACTGCAGGTCGTGCTCGGCAGACTCCGACTCGATGTGATGGGACTCGTTGGCCAGGTGCTCGCTGGCGGGGTGGATGCGCTCGCCCTCGGCCGCCAGCACCCGGGTGACCGGATCCTGGGCGAGCCAGTCGATCTGCAGGTCCGGGTGCAGTCGGCGCAGCTCGCGAGCGATCGCCACGTCGCGCTGGGCGTGACCGAGCCCGATCGGTGAGGAGATGTAGAGCGCGCGAGGCCGCCCGTCGGGGCGGTACACGGTGGGATCCCGCGGCGTGCGGGCCCGCCCGAAGGCATCCTCGGAGAAGTCGCGCAGCGCCAGGTTGACCTGTACCGGCTTGCGGGCGTGCGGGAGATGACCGGCGCGCCGAACCGCCTCGAGCCGCCCGCCGCTGAGGCGGGCCAGCGCCCGACCATCGCGGGGCGGTGTGATCTTGTCGCGGTCTCCTTGGATGACCAGCACCGGGCAGTGCAGGTTCTGCGCCAGCTCGCGCAGCGTACGCCGGTCGCGATGGACCTTGCCTCCAATGGTCGCGATCAGCGTCTCCGGATCGGTGTCCAGTGCCCATTCCACGCCATCCTCGATCGCCTTGGTGGAGTGCGGCTCCGGGAAGCAGCGCGAGATGAACCAGTCCGCGAAGTCCGGATAGTCCTTGCGCCAGTGGATCGCGTTCATGCGCCCCCACCAGCGGTAGAAGGGGTAAGGCTGCAGGAACTGGGAGGCCACCCGCGGATCCAGCAGCAACGACCAGTGCGAGGGCGTGTACGGAAACAGCGGGCCGATGAAGACGGCGCCGGCGACACGCTCGGGGGCGAGCCGCGCCAGGTCCAGGAGGTACTGGGCGCCACGCGAGAGGCTCACCATCACGGCCCGCTCGGTTTCGCTCCCGTCCATCACGGCCAGGCAGTCGCGGGCGAACTCCGCTGCTCCGTAGCGCCGCGGATCGCGGCAGCGATCGGAGCGGCCGTTGCCCAGGCCGTCCATCGTCAGCACGCGGAAGTGGCGCGAGAAGTACGCGATCTGCATCTTCCAGTGGCGGGAGTGGACCAGCGACCACGTCGGGATAAGGAAGATCGTCTCCTCGCCGGCGCCGTACACCTCGTAGAAGAGCCGCTGGCCGTCCCGCTCGACGAAGCCCTCGGCGTCGGGGTGGATGGCCCGGCTCTGTTCGCCGTCGCGGCCGACCGATCTCTCGGCCGGTCCGCGTACGGTGGTGGTTTCCGCGGTCGTGTTCATGTCTTCCCCCGATCGAGTGGGGTGAACTCGATCGTAGTGCTCACGGCCGGGCCTCGAACACGAGGTTGAAGGGGGTCTCGGCCGCACGCCGGAAGCGGGTGAACCCGCCGCCCGAGACAACGTCGCCGATCCTGGCTTCGCCCGCCTGCGCGCCGAGCGCCAGCCCGACCTCCTGCGACAGCGACGCCGGGGTGCACAGGAATGTCGAGAAACCGTAGAAGGCGCGGCCGACCGGGTTGAGGTTGTCCTCGATGCGGTCGCCTGCCATCGGCTCGACGATCATCCACGTCCCGTCGGGCGCGAGCATCCGGCGGACCTGCCGGGCGGCGCCGACCGGGTCACCCATGTCGTGCAGGCAGTCGAACATCGTCACCAGGTCATGGCCCTCGCCGTGATCAGCGGCGGCAGCGGCCGTCTCGAAGCGCACGCGATCGGCGACGCCCGCCTCCTGCGCCCGGTTGCGGGCGGTCTCGATCGAGCCCTCGTGGTAGTCGGACCCGACGAACGTCGAGTTCGGGAACGCCTGCGCCATCAGGATCGTCGAAGATCCGTGCCCGCAGCCGAGGTCTGCGACCTTGGCGCCTGACTCGAGCTTCTCGACCACTCCGTCGAGCGCCGGCAGCCACGCTGGGATCAGGCTCGCGTTGTAGCCGGGCCGGAAGAAGCGCTCACAGCCCTCGAACACGTCGTGGTTGTGCTCGTGCCAGCCGACACCCTCGCCGCTCCGTGCCGCCTCCGTGATGCGCGGCGAGTCGATCACCGAGCCGAGCGCGATCTGAAAGAAGCCCGGAAGAAACGCGGGACTCGCCTCGTCGGTGAGGGCGACCGTCTGCTCGGGCGGAAGCGTGTAGGTGCCGCCAACCGGGTCGTACTCCACGTAGCCGCCGGCCGCCTGCGCGTTCAGCCACTCCCGGACGTATCGTTCGCTGACAGCGGTCCGCCGTGCGAGCTCGACGGGCGTCAATCCTCCGGCGCCTGCCAGGGCGCGATACAGCCCGAGTTTGTCCCCCATCACGACAAGCGCCGAATTGAGGGTGGCGCCCACCTCGTCGACTGCGCGAAACACGAACTGCTGGAGCTTCTCGCCGTCGACCTCGACGGGCTGTGCCGCGGTTGCCATTGGTGGCCTCCTTCGATCGATTGTCACGACCGTATCCCCGCGCCGACGGCAATCGCATCAGGGGGCCCACCTAGTCGTTGACAGGCTCGGGCCCGGTCGCATCGGGAGCAGCGACTCGTCAGAATCGGCCGATGCTCCTGGGCCGCAACAGTGAGCGGCTGGCGCTCGACCGCCTGTTTGCGCAGGCGCGGGAGGGCCGCAGCGGTGTGCTGGCACTCGTCGGGGAGCCGGGGATCGGCAAGACCGCGCTGCTCGAGTATGCGGCCGAGTGCGCGCAGGGGATGGGGATACTGCGAGCGCGCGGGATCGAGTCCGAGGCGGTGATCCCGTTTGCCGGGCTGGCCGAGCTGCTCCGTCCAGCCCTGGGCGCGTTGGACCGGATCCCCGCGCCGCAGGCAACCGCGCTCGCCGGTGCCCTCGCGCTGGGACCGGCGCGCGCCCAGGACCGCTTCGCGATCGGGGCAGCGACGCTCAGCCTGCTGTCCGCGAGCGCGGAGGAGGGATCGCTCGCGCTGCTCGTAGACGATGCGCACTGGCTCGATCGCTCGAGCGCCGAGGCGCTGCTGTTCACGGCACGACGCCTGCTGGCGGATCCGATCGCGCTCGTTCTCACCGTGCGCGAGGGCCAGCCTTCGCTGCTGGACGGGGCCGACCTGCGAACGCTCCGCGTGGCCGGGCTCGACCGCGCCGACGCGGCGGAGCTGAACTCTGGGGCGGACCTTCCCGACGACGTGCTCGAGCGTCTCTACCGCGCCACCGGCGGCAACCCGCTCGCCCTGCTGGAGCTCGCGCCCCAGGCCGGGCGGCTGGCCCCGATGACGGGCGCTGCGCCGGTGCCGATCTCGACGAGCATCGCGACGGCGTTCCTGCACCGCTTCGGCCAGCTGCCCGAGTCGACGCGACGTGTGCTCGTGCTGGTCGCCGCAAGCGACGCGTGTGCCGTTGCGGTGCTCGCACGTGCCGCTTCGTCGATCGGGCTGGACATCGGCGATCTCGCCCCGGCGGAGGAAGCGGGTCTCGTCACGGTGGGACCCGGCGAGATCGAGTTCACACGTCCGCTCGCCCGCGCGGCCATGTACGCCGACGCGGCCCCACAGGAGCGCCGCGAGGCACACGCTGCCCTGGCGGCGGCGCTCCCCGACCGAGACGTCGATCGGCGCGCGTGGCACCTCGCAGCCGCGAGCGTCGGCCCCAACGACCAAGCGTCCGCGGCGCTCGAGCAGGCCGGCACCCGGGCACGAGATCGCAGCGCCTACGCGGTCGCCGCCGCAGCGTTCGAGCAGGCCGCCGGCCTGGCGTCGATCGAGGACACCCGAGACCGCCTGCTGTGCGCGGCGGCCGAGGCGGCATGGCTGGCGGGCGACGCGCGGCGCACGCTCGCGCTCCTGGACGCCGCACAGCTGCACGTTGTCGCTCCGGCCGTCGCAGCCCAGATCGATCACCTCCGTGGACAGGTGGCGATACGCCGCGGGCCGGTCATGGATGGGTATCGATTGCTCGTCGATGCTGCCGGACAGATCGCCGACACCGACCCCGAGCTGGCTGTGGTCATGCTCGCCCAGGCGGTCCACGGCTGCTTCTACTCGGGCGACACCCCGGCGATGATCGTGGCCGCCGAGCGTGCCGTGGCACTCGCGCAGGGTCAAGACTCCAGGCGCGCGGCGTTCTTCGCAGCGATGGCACAGGCCATCGCCCTGGTGGTGGACGGAGAGGGCGAGGCCGGCGCCGCCTCGGCACGGCGGGCAGTCGACATCCTCGAGCAGTCAGACGAGTTGCGCGAGGATCCGACACTGCTCGGCTGGGCAGCATTCGGTCCACTGTTGCTGCGCGAAACCGAGGTCGGGCGTCGGCTGGTCGATCGAGCGTTCGAGAGGGCGCGCGCGCAGGCGGCCCTCGGAGCGCTGCCGGGCCTGCTTCACCTGCTCGCGCGCGACCAGGCGACGACCGACCAGTGGGCAGCCGCCGAGACGAGCTATGACGAAGCGATCCGACTGGCGCGGGAGACCGGGCAGCGGGTCGAGCTTGCCGCGTCGCTGGCCGGACTCGCATGGCTGGAAGCACGATGGGGGCGCGAGGCCGCCTGCCGCATGCGGGCCGCCGAGGCGATCGAGCTCTGCGATGAGCTCGGCATCGGCCTCTACCGCGTGTGGGCGATCCAGGCCCTCGGAGACCTCGAGCTCGGGCTGGGGCGACCGGCTGCGGCGGTCGAGCACTACCAGGCCCAGGCGGACGCCCTACGCTCGCGCGGTATCGCCGATGTCGACCTATCGCCGGCGCCCGAGCTCGTCGACGCGTTCCTGCGCCTCGGACGGGACGAGGACGCGGTCGCGGTCGCGGTCGAGTTCGTCGACCAGGCAACGGCGAAGGGCCAACCGTGGGCGCTGGCCCGGGCAGCTCGCTGCCGCGGGCTCCTGGCGGCCGCCGACGAGCTGGAGGGGTGTTTCGCGGAGGCCCTGGAACTTCACGAACGGACGCTTGACGCCTTCGAGACCGCCCGCACCCACCTGGCCTACGGGGTCCGCCTGCGTCGTGCCCGCAAGCGCGTGCGCGCACGCGACGAGCTGCGCGTGGCCGCTGAGATCTTCGAGCTCCTCGGCGCGCAGCCCTGGGCTGAGCAGACACACGCGGAGCTCGCCGCCACGGGCGAGACGGCGCGCCGGCGTGACGTGAGCACGCTCGACGAGCTCACTCCCCAGGAGCTGCAGATCGCGCGTCTGCTCGCCGACGGGAAGACCACGCGGGAGGCCGCCGCGGCCATCTTCGTCAGCCCCAAGACCGTCGAATACCACCTCCGTCATGTCTACGCCAAGCTCGGGATCCACTCCCGCGATGAGCTCGTCGCCACCTTCGAGGCACCGCGCCAGGCGTGAGCGGTGAGGGCCACCACCCGACGGATGACTGAGATCGCCGTCGCTCGTGAAGGTAACGGTCCGGAGCTGCTGCTCGTCCACGGTGGCTCGAGCCCCCGCACGACCTGGCGGTCACTGCGGCCGCTGGCCGCGCACTGGAGGCTCGTGATCGTCCACAGGCGTGGCTATCCGCCGAGTCCTCCTGGACACCACGACTTCGAGCTCGACGCTGTCGACCTGGCTCCACTGCTCGAGTCTCGCCCCCACGTCGTGGCTCACTCCTACGGCGTGCTCGGAGCCCTGATCGCGGCCACGGGCAACCCCGACGGCGTCAGGTCGGTGACGCTGATCGAGCCGCCGCTCTTCCACCTGGCTGCCGGCGATCCCGAGGTCGAAGAGCTGGAGCGCATGGCAAACGCGGTGCTGACCCGCGGCATGGACGCCGAGCTGACGACGCTGCGTGGGTTCCTGCTGCTCGCGGGCGCCTCACAGGTGCCCGACGGCCCCCTGCCGGCCAAGCTCGCCCACACCATCCGGCGCGCTCATCACGGACGGCTCCCAGGGGACGCTCGGCCGACCCTGCAGACCCTGCGCGACGCCGAGGTCCCCGTGCTCGTGGCGTCCGGGGGACACTCTGGCGCGCTCGAGCGGATCTGCGATGCACTGGCGAGCGAGTTGCGCGCCGAGCGGCTCGTCGTGGCGGGTGCGGGCCATTTCGTGCAGCACTCGCCGGAGTTCACAGAGCACCTCACACGCCATCTGGCCGCCGCGGAAGAGCGAGGCTGACGAGCGGTGGCCCGCAAACCCGTCCCACTTCTGCTCCTGGCAGCGTGGCTCGCCGGTCAAGCGAAGTAGAAGACGATCCCCAGGACGGTGTACAGCGCGATCAGCTGGAATCCCTCAAACCAGGTGGACTCGCCGTCCGAGACCAGGACGGGCACGATCAGTCCGGCCGACAGCAGGGCCGCGAGCTCGTATCCGTTGAACACCAACGCCATCGGCGACGGTCCGAGCAGGAACGACAGCAGCACCAGCACGGGCGCCACGAACAGACCGATCTGAGCGCTGGAGCCGACGGCGATATTGACCGCGAGATCCATCTTGTTCCTGACGGCCGCGAGCACGGCCACGTAATGCTCGGCGGCGTTGCCTACCACCGCGACGACGAAGGCACCGACGAAGAACGGCGAGAGGCCGACATCGTGTGAGGCCTGCTCGATCGATTCCACCAGCAGGTCGCTCATCACGGCCACGGTCGCTCCGGCGGCCGCGAGGACACCAACCGATCTGCGCAGCGACCACACGCTTGTCGCGTCATCGGCGTACCCCGCGGGGTTGAAGAGGTCGCGGTGTGTTCGCAACGAGAAGACGAGACCCGCGAGATAGGTCGTGATCAGGACCAGCGCGACGGCCACTGAAACATGGTTGAGGTCGGGCTCGAAGACACGACGCACCCCTCCCACGCTCGGCAGGCTGCCGTGCCGCGAGAGCTGTAGCACCGCCGGCAACACGAGCGCCAGCACCGTGATGAGCAACATCCCCGACTGGGCCTGTGCGGCGGTGCGATCGAATGTCTGTCGTGTTCGCTTCCATCCTCTGGCCAACATCGCGGCTCCGAGGACGAGCAGCGCGTTGCCCACCACCGAGCCGACGATCGACGCCTTGACGACCTCCTGCAGGCCGTCGGCGAGCGCGAACACCGCGATGATCAGCTCGGGTGCGTTGCCGAACGTGACGTTCACCAGGCCGCCTATCCCGGGCCCCGCTCGAGCGGCGAGCTGCTCGGTCGCCTCGCCCATCAACGCCGCGGTCGGCACGATCGCCACGGCGGATGCCGCGAAGATCAGCGAAGGCGCTGCATTCGCGAGCTGCAACGCGAGCGCGACCGGAATGAACCCACCCAACCAGTAGATCCGCCGCATCTGAGCGACATCCTACGGACCATCGGCCGGGCGCAGATCTTGGCCTGTAGGCTCGGCGCTCTTCGGACGCGACCGCGCATCTCGGCGCCGAGCACGATCCGGGCCACGCCCTATCTTGCGCTGATGGCCCGGACCAGGCTCTATCGCGAAGGGAGGCTCGCGCTCGAGGACTTTCCGGTCCAAGACATCTCAGAGCACCTCGAGGACCCGCGCGCATGCGTGTGGTTGGACTACTGCGCGCCGACCGAGGCGGAGCTCGCGACGATCGCCGAGGAGCTCAAGCTGCATCCCTTGGCGGTCGAGGACGCGGTCAGCGAGCATCAGCGCCCGAAGCTCGACCGCTATGACTCGCACCTGTTCCTGAGCGCATACGCCGTGAGGCTGGATACCGAGTCCGGCGAGCTGTGCACGAGCGAAGTCGGGGTGTTCATCACGGCCAACGCGCTTGTCACCGTCCGCAGTGACGAGGGTGTGAAGATCGACTCGATCCTCGCTCGGTGGGACGAATCCGAGGAGCTTGCCAGGCACGGAGTGTCGTTCCTGCTCTGGGGCGTGCTGGATGACATCGTCGACGGACATTTCGAGGCGGTGCACTCGCTGGACACGGAGATCGAGTCACTCGAGGATCTGCTGTTCGAGGATGCCCCACGCAACACCGAGGTCCAGCGCCGTTCGTTCGAGTTTCGCAAGAGCCTGGTCCTGCTTCGAAGACTGGTGCTTCCGATGCGCGAGGTCGTCAACTCCCTGATGCGTCGCGACCTGCATGTTCTGGAGGAGGGAATGTCTCCCTACTACCAGGATGTCTATGACCATGTGCTGCGCGCGACCGAATGGACCGACTCACTGCGCGACCTCGTGACCACCATCCTCGAGACCAACCTCACGATCCAGGGCAACCGTATGAACCTGGTGATGAAGAAGGTCACGAGCTGGGCGGCGATCATCGCCGTCCCGACGGCGATCACGGGCTTCTACGGGCAGAACGTGCCCTATCCCGGCTTTGCCGCCCACTGGGGATTCTGGTTCTCGACGGCGCTCATCATCGTGCTGTCGGTGTGCCTCTACTGGGCCTTCCGGCGCAGCGACTGGATCTAGGCAGGACCTCGAGCCGGTGCGGTCGCCCAAGCGCCGCCAGGCCGCCGTAGCCCGGGTGCGCCGAACGGTACTCGCTCGCTCAGGCGGACTCGATGGGCGTCAGCACCATCACGGGAATCACTCGTCCTGCCTTCTGCTCGTAGTCGCCGAACTGCGGGACGCGATCGACCTGCGTCCGGAACAGGCGCTCGCGCTCGTCGCCGGTGGCCTCGCTGGCAACCACGTCGATCGTGTCGGTGCCGACCTCGATCGTGGCGTCGGGATGGGCCTTGAGGTTGTGATACCAGTCGGGATTGGTCGGCGCTCCCGCCTTGGAGGCGAAGATGACGTAGCGCCCGCCGTCGCTCTGGTAGGCGAGCGGGTTGGTGCGGCTCTTGCCGGACTTGGCACCGGTGTGGTGCAACAGCAACAGGGGCAGGCCCTCGAACATGCCGCCGACGCGACCTTCGTTGGCGTGGAACTCCTCGATGATCCGGGCGTTGAAGTCTGTGGGCGAGGTGGACATCTTGCTCCTCGAGGACGTGTGACAGGGCGGGTGGCTGTGGTGCCCCAGTCTATGAGGCGCCTCTAGTCGGATCTGGGCGGGGAGGGCCGCCGCCGGCGCGCCGCTGCGGTGTCGACCCGGTTTCTGGTGGTGCGTGCCACTCGCGCCAGATGTCGGCGCCGATCCTCACCCGCGCGGTCGTACCCGCCATCGCCCGCATCGTGGTGATCGAGCTTGCGTTGCATCTGGCGCGCCACCGTTCGAAGAATGCGGATGTGTGCGTCGCTCATTGTGGGTCCAGCGCCCGCAGCATCACGACGTGCTCGGGGTTCAGCGCGATCGCCTGACCGGTGTGAGCGTCCTTGAGCCAGACGAGCTCCATCAGCGATCCGCGTGCTGCGTCGAGGATGCTCGCCTCCACCCGCGTGCAGTCTCCCTCGACGTGCAGGCGCTCGCCGGCAAGCAGGAGGATCTCGGTGGTGGGTGGGGGAGTGCTCTCGGTGTGGATGCGGCCGTCATCATAATCGGCGGAGATCACCCGCCGGTGTGGACGCGGCGGCGGCGACGACGCTGGTTGCGTGCCCCCGGCCGGCCGGGGGCCGCCTTCGTCGGTGGCGCTGGGCGCCTGTCGCCATGGTCCTGCCCGCCTGTGAGCCCATGGGAGAGATCCAACCTGCGCGCCATCTGGCTCACTTCCTTGCGATCGGCCGCCGCCACGAGGGTGATGCCGACACCGGCGCGACCGGCCCGTCCTGTGCGCCCGATCCGGTGGATGTAGACCTCGTGATCGCCTGGAAGGTCGAAGTTGATCACGTGCGAGATGCCGTCCACGTCGATTCCGCGAGCCGCCACGTCGGTGGCGACCAGGGTGTCGATCTTGCCCGACTGAAACCGTGCGAGCGCCTGCTCGCGCTGGCGCTGGGACTTGTTGCCGTGAAGCGCGGTGGCCGTGACACCGTTGGTGGCGAGACGTTTCACCAGCCGATCGGCGCCACGCTTCGTGCGCACGAACACGAGCGCGAGCTCTCGTTCGCAGGCCAACTCCCTGACGAGGGTGCGGACGCGGTCCTCACCGCTGACCGCCACGAATCGATGCTCGATCTCGGCCGCGGCCTGGGACCCCGAGGGAACGTGCTCGTGAACGACCGCCTGGTGCGTGTAGCGCTCAGCCACTCGTCCCGCGGCGCCGTCGAGCGTCGCGGAGAAGAACAGCGTCTGGCGTGCTCGCGGGCAGGCTGCGACGATCCGATCGACCGCCGGGCGAAAGCCCATGTCGAGCATCCGATCGGCCTCGTCGAGTACGAGGACACGGATCTTCTCGAGCGTGAACGCCCCTCGCTCGAGCAGGTCCTCGAGTCTTCCTGGGGTCGCGACGATCACGTGCGATCTCGCTGCGGCGCTCGCCTGCTTGGTGAGCCCCACCCCTCCGTAGACGGCGGTGACGCGCAGGGCCCGCGCATGGGCGACTGTGCGGATCTCCTCGACGATCTGACTGGCGAGCTCGCGGGTCGGCGCAAGCACGAGCGCGGCTGGACGAGGACCGTCGGCATCGATGCACTCGGCGATGGGGATGCCGAACGCGAGCGTCTTACCCGATCCGGTGGGTGACTTGACGAGAACGTCGTGTCCGGCGAGCACGTCTCCCACCACCAGTCGCTGGACCGCGAACGGCTCGGTTATCCGGCGACGCGCGAGCGCGGCGACCACGGCTTTCGATACGCCGAGATCGGCGAAGGACTTACTGGTGCTTGGCATGCATGACTCCTCAGCGGCTGCGAGGCCGCGAACGGTTCGGGAGGCTATGGCTGACCCGAACCGCTGTGTGCGGGACTCAAGCGAGCTGCCTCGCGGCCGACGGCGTCGACCGCTCAGACAAACGTAGCAGGAAGCCAGGCGCCGACCACCAGCCGGCCGGGTGGCGCAAGATGGGATGCAATCGGAAACGGGGCCCGGCGTCGCGCCCGCCGAGGGGCGCCCCAGGGACTGCAGCCACCGACTCGTGGGCCGCGGCGATCCCACCGGCGCGCTACCGTGAAGTCAGCCGTCGTTCGTTGTGGTCTTTGCCGACTCTCCCTTGCGCGCGACGCCTTTGGTGAGAGACGGCAGGGAGGAGCGGGCCCAATGCCCCGCGCCATCGAGGAGAACCCCGGCCGGGAAGCGCATGCCGTCGACGGTTCTCTCACCGCTGCGATCTCGGACGCGATGGTGAGGTTGCTGCACGAGCATGCCGGACGTGGCCCGACGAGCTCCCGCACCACTCTCGGCAGGGATCTCGTTGTCTGCGTGATGGGCGCTGCGCTCACCAAGGGCGAGCAGAGCCTGGTCAGGCACGGCAAGCGCGAGACCGTGATCGAGACCCGCCGGGCGTTCCAGGAGACGATGCGCGCCGATGCGATCCGGGTGGTCGAGGACCTCACGGGTCGCGACGTCGCCGCGTTCCTGAGCACGAACCACCTGGACCCGGACCTGGCCGTGGAGATCTTCGTCCTGCGCCGGCTTGCCGAGGAGTAGCCTGCTGGTTAGGCGTCGGGGCCCGTCTGGGCCGCGACGACACGCCCCGCTGGCCTGGTGGGCGAGCTGCGGGCCTGGCCGAACGTCACGAGCCGCCTGCGATCCTCGTCCCAGAGCTTGAGCGTGACGGCGCGCACCCCGTCCCACAGGGAGAGGGTGGGCACCTCGTGGAAGATCGGATTCTCGTCGTGCGCTCGCTGCAGGTTGTAGTTGGGGATACGGGCGTTCAGGTGGTGCACGTGGTGGTAGCCGATGTTGCCGGTGCAGAACTGCAGCACCTTTCCCAGCTTCAGAAACGAGCTGCCGCGCAGCGCGGCGTCGGCGTAGCTCCACTCGCTCCCGTTCTCCCAGTAGGCGTCCTCGAACTGGTGCTGGACGTAGAACAGCCAGATGCCCACCGATCCCGCGAGCAGCGCGGGGGGACCTGCCACGAGCAGATAGTCGCGCCAGCCGATCAGCCAGCAGAGGCCACCGACGAGCACGGCGAGCGCGAGATTGGTGGCGATTACGCTGCGTCGCATACGTGGACGGGCTCCCTTTGCCACGATCCTCGGTCCGATCACCATCGCGATCAGTGGCCCGAAGACGAACATCAGGATCGGATTTCGCAGGAGCCGGTAGCCAAGCCGTCCTCGCCAGTCCAGCGCGTTATATTCGACGATCGTCAGGGTGCGCACATCTCCCACGCCGCGCCGTCCGAGATCGCCGGAGGTCGCGTGGTGAACCGCATGGTCGTGTCGCCACCGCAGGAACGGCGAGTACAGGAGCAGTCCCAACGCCATCCCGAGCCACGCGTTCGCGCGCCTGGACTGCAGGAACGAACCATGGGAGCAGTCGTGGAAGACGATGAACGTGCGCACCAGCAGCGCCGCGGCGGGAATCGCGAGCGCGAGCGACAGGAGCACAGACACTTCCAACGTGAGGTAGATGGCGAACGACAGGGCAAGGTAGGGCACGACCGACGTCGCCAGGTCGATCAACGCCCGCCCCCGGCGCGGTTGCGCATAGGGAGCAAGAGCCTCGCGCCAGGAGGCGAGGTCCGCCCGCTGGGTTCCAGGCCGGGGGCCGGTGGCGATGCGTCGCGATGGTGCACCGGTTTGCTGCGCAGCAGTCGGAGCAGGAGGTGTCTCGGTGGGGATCATCGATTCCCCTTTCTCTGGTGGCGCCGCCAGCCGGTCCGACCGGGGCACCCCCAATCGAGACCTCCAGCATATCCCGGTGTTCCCGCCGTGCGCAAATGTCTCGTTCGCTCACTGCGCCGGTCAACGGGTCGTTCCCTCCTCGAGGAGCATCCGCCTGGGCCGTCGCTGGCAGTTGCAGGCCAACTGTGCCGGCGCGCTAACCTGGACCCATGCCAACGCAGGCAGACCGTGCGGCGGAGCGCCGTCGCGCGAAGCTGGAGGAGATTCAGCGCCAGATCAAGGATGGCTCGCTCACCGTCCGGAAGATGACCCCGGAGGAGCGCAGACGTTTCCCGGTCAAGCCACCCAAGGCCCGCCGAAGATGACGGCTTTCTTCGTCGGCGGCGTCGCATCGCCCGGCCTGCGCGCGGAGGAGGCCTACCAGGAGCTGCGGGAGCTCTCCCAGGATCTGGCGGGCTGTCCTGCGCGGCTGCGGCGCATCTTCAAGTTGAGCTGCCGCCTCGACGGTCGCGACCGTGAGATCGAGGTCGGCAGGCCGCTTTCGGGAGAGGGAGAGGTGGTGGCAGGAGATGTGGTGGCAGCGATCATGGATCACGGACGCAGCGAGGCGTTCGTCGTGCACACCGCCGAAGCCGAGGGGGGAATGGGCGTGCCGCTGCGTGTGCGCAATCCCGTCTACTCGGTGACCGAGTTCTCCTAGACCCGATCGGCTGATCGCCGGCCGCTCGATACCGGCGTCGGCGCGGCCCGGCCCAGCCGCTGTCGCGGGAGCTCGGAGGATCTGCATACACTGCTCGGGCCTGATGGACTGGAGCGTCGGCGAGTACGAGCAGATTGCGGCGCAGTTGCTGGCGGCGGCGCAGGTGGTGATCGATCGCGCCGCTCCGCGTCGAGGCGAGCACGTCGTGGACGTCGGATGTGGCACCGGCAACGCAGCCCTCCTCGCAGCCGAACGAGGTGCTCGCGCGACGGGGATCGATCCCGCGCAGCGGTTGCTCGATGTCGCGGGGGCCCACGCGGCGGCCCGTGGCCTCGATGCGAGCTTCCTGCTCGGAGAGGCCGCCCGCCTCCCGCTGGCCGACTCGAGCACGCAGGCGATCGTCTCGGTGTTCGGAGCGATCTTCGCCGCGGACGCGCCGGCGGCGGTCGAAGAGATGGCGCGCGTCGCGGCTCCGGGTGGGCGGATCGTCGTGTCCGCGTGGATGCCGGGCGGGGCGCTCGCCGAGGTCATGCGGGTGCGCGGCGAGGCGCTTGCCGCGGCCGGTGCACCCGACGCAGGAGCCCGGTTTGCGTGGCACGATCGGGCGGCGCTGACCGGCGGGTTCGCGCCGTGGGGCTTCTCGATCGATCTGCACGAGCAGCGGCTCGCGTTCACCGCCGCGTCGCCGCAGGAGTTCCTGGACACCGAGTTGCCGGTTCATCCCGGCTGGATCGCTGCTGGCGCCGTGCTGGAGCCCCGCGGGGAGCTGCAGGCCGTTCGCGAGCGGGCCCTGGCGATGCTCCAGGACGCCAACGAGGACTCCGCCGGCTTTCGCGTGACGAGCCGCTACGTCGTGATCGTGGCGCGGCGCGGGTAGCTCAGCCGGCGCCGCGACGTTGACGAACCGCTGCCGCGAGCTCGTCCAACACGGCGACGGTGGTCTCCCACGACATGCACGCGTCGGTGATCGACTGCCCATAGGTGGGCGCGCTGCCCTCGACGAGGTCCTGGCGACCCGCGACCAGGAACGACTCGAGCATCACGCCGACGAGAGCCTCGTTGCCCGCGGAGATCTGCGCTGCGATGTCGGCGATCACCGCCGGCTGACGGTCGTGGTCCTTGCCGCTGTTGTCGTGAGACGCGTCCAGCACCACCCGCTCGGGCAGGCCGACCGCGCGCAGTTGCGAGAGCGCGTCGGCGACCGCGTCGGCGGAGTAGTTTGGCGCGTTGCGTCCCCCGCGGAGAATCAGATGGCAATCGGGGTTCCCACGCGTGCGCAGGATCGCGGGCGTGCCGATCACGTCGATGCCGGCGAAGGCGTGGGGCACGGCGGCGGCGCGGACGGCGTCGACCGCCACCGCCACGTTTCCGTCCGTGCGGTTCTTGAACCCAACCGGCATCGACAGCCCCGACGCCAGCTGGCGATGGATCTGGCTCTCCGTGGTGCGCGCGCCGATCGCCCCCCACGTGACCGCGTCGGCGATGTACTGGGGGGTGATCGGGTCGAGGAACTCACAACCCACCGGTAGGCCGAGCTCGAGCACCTCCAGCAGCAGCTTGCGGGCGACTCGCAGGCCCTCGTTGACGTCGCCGGAGTCGTCCAGGTGAGGGTCGTTGATCATGCCCTTCCAGCCGGTGGTGGTTCTCGGCTTCTCGAAGTACACCCGCATCACGACGAACAGGTCCTCCGCCAGCTCGAGCGACCTCGCGCTCAGCTGCCGGGCGTAGGTCAACGCGGCGTCGGCGTCGTGCACGCTGCAGGGCCCGACCACCACCAGCATGCGGTCGTCCACGCGGTCGAGGATGTCCGCGACGGCCGAGCGGCCGTTCAGCACGAGCTCGGCCGAGGCCTCCGCGAGCGGTTGCTCACGCAGCATCAGCGCAGGCGTCGCCAACGCGGTGACCCCCTCGATCCGCTGGTCACGCACATAGTCGAGCTGTCTAGGCGCGCCGGCAGACATCGATCCGATCGTAGCAAGGCACCTCGGCCGTTCTGACGGGCCCGAGCCCGTCCGGCGGCTCCGAGTGACCCGGTAGCATTCGATACAAGCAGCCTGGGGAGAGGCTTCACCGGCGCACAGGAGGCCAGCTCATGTACGCACCAACGTTGTTCAGGGACCGTCCTCGTCCAGTGCAGATCGTGCTCGGCGGTGTCATCCCGGCCATCTCCGGCGCCGTGGCGGGCGTGCTCATCGGCGTCTCCGCCGGCGCCTACTGGGCGTTCTCTGCGGTGGCGGCGATCGCCACCGTCGTCTCGGGCTTCGAGCACCAGGACGGTTGGGGGGGTGCCGATCGCGGCCTCGTCGCGGGCGTGATCTACGGGGTGGCGCTGCTCGTCGTCCACGCGATCGTCGGCACCCACGCGAAGGTCTCGCTCGGCAAATTTCCACCGCTGCTGGCGGTCCTCACTGGGATCATCGGCATGCTCCTGGCGGCCCTCGGCGGACGTATCGCGCGACTGCAACGCGAGCGCAGTGGCGCGGTCCCCACCGACGAGTCCGTCGGCGACTGACTAGGACCCGGCCCGGTCTCGCCCGAGCCGCTCCGCGGCCGCCTCCAGCCGGTCGTCGCCGTAGAAGACCTGATCGCCGACCGCCACGCACGGGACTCCCGCCACACCGCGCTCCCAGGCGCGGGCGGTGGCGAGCTTGAGCGCCTCCTTGACGGCGGGGCTCTCGATCCTCGCCGACAGCTGCCCGGCCGGCAGGCCGACGGCCGCGATGAGCTCCTCGAGCACGTCGCGCCGGCTCAGGTCCCGACCCTCTACGAACGCCGCCCTGAAGCCGGCCCGCGCGAACGCTGCCCCCACATCCTGCTGCTTGGCCCAGATCGCAGCGCGCATCGCCTCCAGCGTGTTGCTGGGCCAGCCCTCCGGCCAGCATACGGCCGGCAGCCCGTATCGCTCGGCGCGAAGCTCGACCTCCGCGACCCGGTCTGACCGTTCGGAGGTGTGCGCCCAGCTGCCGCTTCCCCGCATGGCGAAGATGCCCCCGACCAGGATCGGCTCGAGGAGGGGCTCGCCGCCGAGCACCTCGCCGGCTCTCTCCGCGGCGAGATACGCGTAGGGAGAGCCGAGATCGAAGTAGAGGATGGGGTCGCTGTCCGACATAGCTAGCTAAACGCCTAGCAAGTTATATCATGCTGTTTCGGAGGTGGTGCGATGGTGCACCGCAGCCCCGACGATCCGACCGGCGGGATGACCGACAAGCAGGCACCCATGACCAAGATCCGCGACGCCGCGCGCAGCCGGGAGGAGATCCTCGACGCGGCCGAGCGCCTGTTCGCCGACCACGGCTTCGACGGTGTGAGCCTCAACGACATCGCCCTCGCCGCCGGGCTCTCGCGGGGGACACCGAGCTACTTCTTCGGCTCCAAGCGCCAGCTCTACCGCGCGGTGCTCGAGCGGGTCTTCCAGGCACGCGAGGAGGCCACGAGCGAGGCGTTCGCGCCACTCGTGCGATGGAGTGCGGCCGAGGAAACCGAGCCGCTCGCGCGAACGCTGGGCATCGCGGTCGACCGCTATCTGAGGTTCCTGCTGGAGCGTCCGTCGTTTGCGAAGCTCGTGCAACACGAGGAGCTCGTGGGCGCCAGGCTGCTGCGCGAGACGCCACGGGAATCGCGCGCGGTATGGGACGCGTTCCAGGCATTGCGCGCAGTTGCGCGCAGGCGTGGGCTGCGCCCCTTCGATGTTGCCGACGCGGTGCTCGTGTTCGTCTCGCTCTCCTTCTCGCCACTCACCCAGCGCTCGACGTTCATGGCGGCGCTCGGCCGCGACCTGGAGGATCCGAAGACCCGCCGCCATCACGTCGAGCTGGTCGTCGGTCAGCTGCTCGCTCTGCTCGAACGTTGAGCCGCAGCCCGCCCCTGACGGCGGGGTCGCCGCGGCTCAGCTCGTCGCGGAGGCCGGCCGGGCTTCGCCCCGCCGTCGTGGGGGCTCGCCTGGGCCTCGCTGACGGGGTGCTCGACCCGTCCACGGGGCATGCGGGTGAACGCGGCCAGGAACGCCAGTGCCATCGCAGCCGCCATGCCGTACACGACCGTGCGGGTGGAGAGAGCGAAGTCCACCTGGACCGCATGGACGACCGCATGGGCGCCGGTTCCGTGGGCGCCGGAGCCGAAGCCCGAGCTGCCGCCGCTCGCGCCTGAGACCGCGTGTGCGATCTGATCGGCTCGGGCACTGGGGACGCCCACCTTGCCGAGCGTCTTCTCCACGCGGGACGTGTTCTGGGTGATCAGGATCGAGCCGAGCACGGCCAGCCCGAGGCTCCCGCCGAAGTTGCGCACCGTCTGGGTTGCGCCGGTGACGGCGCCGTAGGTGGCGCTCGAGGCGCGGTTCAGGGCATCGGTGCTCACGGGCCCGAGCACCATGCCGATGCCGGCGCCTGCGAGTGCAAGATACGGCCACTGCGATTCGAACGAGAGCGTGGTGAGCTTGGATCCCCACAGGTAGAAGCCCGCCGATGCGACCGCACACCCGAGCACGACGGTGGGGCGTGCGCCCCTGCGATCGAGGATCCGCCCGCCCCACTGCGCCGCGATCGTGAAGCCGCCGAAGAACACGAGCAGGTACAGCCCCGCGCTCGAGGCGGTTTCCCCGAGCGCGACCTGTGCGTACAGGGAGGCGAAGAAGAACAGCGGTATGAAGCAGATCGACATCAGGAACAGCACGACGTTGTCGGTACCGAAGCCGCGGTCGGCGAACAGGCGAATCGGCACGAGCGGCTCTTTCGAGGCCAGCTCCACCCGCACGAAGGCGCCCAGCAGCAACAGTCCTACGATCAGACAGCCCCAGGTCGCGACGCTGCTCCAGCCCCAGGTGCTCGCCTGCTGCAGGCCGAGCACCGAAAGTCCCATACCGGCGCACACCAGCACCGCTCCGGGCACGTCGATCGGGGCCGGGTGGCGCTCTTCGCTGGGTCGCGAGCGAAGCGTCAACACGATCGCTGCGATCGCGACCGGGATGTTGATCCAGAAGATCGACCGCCACGTCCACTGGGTCAGATACCCGCCGGCGATCGGGCCGACCGCCGTCAGGCCGCCGGAGACGGAGAAGAAGATCGCGAGCGCCTTGCCCCGTTCGTTGACCGGGAACGCCCCCACCACGATCGCCAGCGCCGCCGGGAACAGGAACGCCGCGCTGGCTCCCTGGAGGATGCGGAAGAAGATGATCCAACTCTCGCCGATCGAGCCGGTCGGGGTCGCGCCACACATGGCCGAGCAGATCGCGAACGCGCTGACGCCGATCAGCACCATGCGACGATGGCCGAGCACGTCGGCGACCCGTCCGCCGAGCGCGAACAGCGCCGACAGCGAGAGCAGGTAGCCGTTGACGATCCACTGTGCGCCCGTCGGAGAGAGATGCAGTTCGCGCTGCAGCTGCGGGATCGCCAACGCGACGATCGTCTGATCGATGAAGATCATCGCGACCGCGAAGATCATCGCCACCAGCACGAGGGTCCTATTGTCGGTGCGCATGCTCTCCTTCGGGTCGACCGCCGGCGTATCTCGGCTGGGCCGCAGACGTCGCCTTCTTCTTCGACGCCCGCCGCGTTCCTCTTGCACCCCGTGCGCGGGCGCTCTAGACGAGCGCCGCGTCCGAGGAGGTGATGATGCGCAGGTGATCGCCGACGCTGGTCATGCTCAGCAGCCGCTGTACCTGGGAGGAGCCCTCGGTGACGGCGAACCCCTGTCCATGCTCCTGCGAGCGGGCGTGGGCCGTGAGGATCGTGCGCAGACCGGTGGAGTCGATGAACTCCAGGTCCTGCAGGTCGAGCACGATCACGGGTGCCTCTGTGATCTCCGGGCTCTCGATCTCGCGTCTGAAGATCGAGGCGCTGGCGAGATCCAGTTCGCCCTTGAGGTGCAGCACCACACGGTCTTGCTGGCGTCTGATATCGACGCGAAGATGACCGTCAACTCCCACGAAGCTGATGTTAGCGCACGGTTTTATTGAGATCTCCCCATTGCCGGCGCCCTCAAACGGGACTCCGTCGCGAGACAATTCGTGGCGTTCGCAGATTCGACGTTTAGAGCGCTCGCGACTGGGCAATTGAGCAGTGAGCCGTTCTCCTAGCTCCTCTCTCACCCCCCTGGGCGGTGGTCGCGTCCCGCAGTCGGCCACCGCCCCCTTAACGCTGAGGGTGAGGGCGTCCGGGAAGCGTGTCAGCGCTGTTCGGTCAGGCGAAGCGTGAGCAGCTCAGAGGAGCCCACCGCGGTCATCTGATGGCCGTCGGTGAGCTTCTCGATCACCGGTCCGAGACCCTGCACCTCGGAGTCGACGATCAGACGCTTGGCCTGGGTCGCGTCGAGGGGGCCGAGGCGCAGCTGCAGCTCTCGCGGTGCGACGCTCACCGCGAGGCTGAGCGGGCTTCCGATTGCCTCTGGGGCGTGAGCCGCGAGTGCGTCCGCGAGCAGCTGGGCGTCCGAGATCCGGTCGGTGGAGAAGCGCGCCTGGGCTGCGAGCACGCTCAACACGCGGGGCAGGACCTTGCGGGCGAGGCCGGTGGGCGCGATCGCGACGCCGGTCGTGGTGGCCAGGTCGCAGCGGTCGATCTGCGGGAGCGTCAGCTCCTGTTCCTCGGGCGCCGCGAGGGAGCGCGCGCTCGGCGTCGCGAACTCCATCCGCACTTCGGTGCCGCTGCCCTCCGAGTCCCTGAACTCGACGCTGCGCACCAGCGCCTGGATCACGTTCAAGCCGATGCCCAGCGCCATCTCCTCGGGCGGGCGGATCCGTGGCTGAATGCCCCTGCCGTGGTCGCGCACGACGACCTCGACCTTGTCCGCCGAACCGTAGACCTCGACCTCCAGGGGTCCTTCCTCGCCGCCATAGGCGTGGAGCACGACGTTGTTGCAGGCCTCGGTGACGGCGGTGCGGATGTCGTTGAGATCGGTCCGGTCGAGCTCGATCGTCTCGGCCAGCCCGGTCAGCAGTTCGCGCACGAGCAGCACGTTCTCCGGCCTGTTGGCGAGGCTCAGGCGCACATTCGGTAGCTCAGCCATCACGGCGCGACGATCGATGGAACCGACAACGCGACCCTATCGTCTCCTGGTGCGTCCTTGGAACAGAAACGGCGCCGAACACTGCGCTCCGGGCGCGCGGTTCGAAGCGATCGTTCTTATTGTAGCTGCCTGACGTCCTTGGCCATCGCTCGCAGCTGGTCCAGCGAGCGGCGCAGCAGCCGTGAGACCTGCATCTGGGAGATCCCGATCCGGTTCGCGATCTCCGTCTGGGTGAGATCCTCGACGAAGCGCATGTGCAGGATCGCCCGCTCGCGCGCGGGAATGTGTCGCAGCACGGCGCTGAGAGTCGCATCGAGCTCCACCAGCTCGTAGTGCTCGTCCTCGTGGCCCATGCCGTCGCCGATCGCACCTCCGTCCTCGGCGCCCGCGCGGGGTGCGTCCAGAGACACCGCCTCATACGCCTGGATCGCCTGCAGCGCCTGGACGATCTCCTCGGTGGCGAGCTCCAGGTACTCCGCGAGCTGGTTCACGGTCGGCGGGTGCCCATTGAGGTTCGCCAGGCGCTCCTGCGCGTCGCGCACTTCCAGCGCCCGCTCCTGGGCTCCGCGGGGCATGTGCACCGACCAGCCCGAGTCGCGGAAGTAGCGCCGCATCTCGCCCAGGATCGTGGGCACCGCGAACGACGTGAACGGGTGGCCGAAGCTCGGGTCGAACCGGTCCAGCGCCTTGAGCAGACCCAGCGACGCGACCTGCAGCAGGTCCTCGAACGGCTCCGAGGAGCGGTCGTAGCGCCGCGCCAGACTGCGGGCGAGTGGCATGTAGCGCTCCACCAGAGCGTTGCGGGCGGCCTCGTCGGCGTGGTCGTGCCAACGCACGAACAGCTGCCGCTGTCCCTCCAGCGCACACGGAACGGTGTGCTGCTTGGACCTGGCTCTCGTACCCGAAGCCATCCCGATCATCCTCCGTTCTCACCCTCGCGCCACCCACGCTGCTGAAGCGCACCGCCGGCCGGGTGCCGACTCCATCGATGGTACTACCACGCGGGCGTTCGCTCGCCATCAACCGCACGGTCATCCGCATCGTGGAAGCCGGGGGCTGCCGGCGTGAGCCGCTCGGCGGCCCCTGAGTCCATTCCCGGACACCGAGCGCTAGCGTGTGCGCCCATGGCCCGAGCCTCGCGACGTGCTCGTGACACAGATGCGCCGCGTGCGGCAGACGTGTTCGTCGTGTTCGGCATCACCGGAGACCTGGCGAAGGTGATGACGCTTCGCTCGCTCTACCGCTTGGAGCGGCGCGGCCTGCTGAACTGCCCGATCGTCGGCGTCGCGGCCGACGACTGGACCCTGGAGGAACTGCGTGAGCACGCGCGCACGTGCATCTCCGACTGTGGCGAGACGATCGACGAGGAGATCTTCAAGCGGCTGGCAGCCCGCTTCTCCTACGTCTCGGGCGACTTCGCCGACGAGGCAACCTACGAGCGGGTCGCCAAGGCCGTGGGCAAGGCCGGTTGCCCCGTCTTCTATCTGGAGATCCCACCCTCGCTGTTCGGGATGGTAGTCAAGGGCCTGTCCACGGTCGGGCTGACCGACCGGGGACGGGTGGTCGTGGAGAAGCCGTTCGGCCACGACCTCGCCTCGGCGCGGGCGCTCAGCGAGGAGCTGCACGAGCATCTCGACGAGTCCCGGCTGTATCGCATCGATCACTTCCTCGGCAAGATGGGCCTCAACGAGATCCTCTACCTGCGCTTCGCCAATGCGCTGCTCGAGCCGATCTGGAATCGCCACTTCGTGTCCTCGGTTCAGATCACGATGGCCGAGAGCTTCGGCGTCGCCGATCGAGGGCACTTCTACGACCCCGTGGGGGCCCTGCGAGACGTTGTCGTCAACCACCTCATGCAGCTGCTCGCCGCCGGTGCGATGGAGCCGCCGGCGGGCGAGGCTCCCGCGACCATGAAGAATGCGTTGGTATCGGTGTTCCACGCGATGCCCGCCGCCGATCCGGCCCACTACGTGCGCGGCCAGTACGACGGCTACCGCGATGTCGAAGGTGTCGCGGCGGGCTCCTCGACGGAGACCTTCGCGGCGCTGCGGTTGGAGATCGACAACTGGCGCTGGTCGGGCGTCCCGTTCTTCGTCCGGGCCGGCAAGGAGATGCCGATCACTCAGACCGAGCTGCGGCTGGTGTTCCGCCATCCGCCCAAGCTCGGCTTCCTCGCCGAACGCTCACGTCGGCCCGAGCCCGACCAGCTGGTGATCCGGCTCGACCCCGCGACCGGCGTGCGCTTCCTGCTCGAGGCCCAGCGGGCCGCCCACGTCGAGCCCGAGCAGATCAACCTGGACATGGAGTTCGCGCAGGAGGGCGGGGAGGGGCCGACCCCATACGAGGTGCTGCTCCACGCGGCGATGGTGGGTGACAGCACCCGCTTCACCCGCGAGGACATCGTCGAGGAGACCTGGCGGATCATGCAACCGCTGATCGACTCTCCGCCGACGGTGCACCCATATCCCACCGGCTCCTGGGGACCCGACGAGACCGAGCGGCTGCTCGCCGGCTTCGGCGCGTGGCACGAGCCCTGGACGGGCCGATGAGCCGCCCCGAGCCTCAGAGCGCCGCCGCGCCGTCGCCGTTCCCGCCGATCGCCGACTACGCGTTCCTGTCCAACTGCCACACCGGCGCGCTGGTCGCCCCCGACGGGGCGATCGACTGGCTGTGCGTGCCCCGCTTCGACGCCCCCAGCGTGTTCGGCACTCTGCTCGACCGGCAGGCCGGCGCGTTTCGCTTTGCCCCCTTCGGCATCAACGTGCCCGCCGCACGGGTGTACGAGCCGGGCACGAACACTCTGCTGACGACGTGGACCACCCCGACCGGCTGGGTGGCGGTGCGCGACGCGCTCACGCTGGGGCCGCGGCGAGGGGAGGATCGCGTCACTCCCCACACCCGTCCCCCCACCGATGAAGACGCCGAGCACGTGCTCGTGCGCGTGGCGATCTGCCTCGAGGGCGAAGTCGAGGTGGAGCTGACCTGCGAACCGGTCTTCGACTACGGCCGCGTCCCGGCCAAGTGGTCGATCTCCCAGGAGGGCCATCGCGCCGACGCCGCCGGCTCGGAGCTGACGATCAGGCTGCAGACGGACATGACGGTGGGCGTCGAGGGGGATTGGGTCAGGGCCCGCCACGTGCTGGCGCAGGGCGATCAGGTCTTCTGCGCGCTCTCCTGGGCCGACGAGCTGGATGCGCCCGAAGAGATCGACGACGCCAACGCACGGCTCGCCACGACCGCCCGCTACTGGCGCGGCTGGCTGGGAAGGGCGCGGCTGCCCGACCATCGCTGGCGCGAGTCGATCCAACGTTCGGCGCTGGCGATCAAGGGCCTCACCTACATGCCCACGGGCGCCACCGTCGCCGCACTGACCACCTCCCTGCCGGAGACACCGGGCGGGGAGCGCAACTGGGACTACCGTTACACGTGGCTGCGCGACTCGACGTTCACGCTGCAGGCGCTCCACTATCTCAACCTCGACTGGGAGGCCGAGGAGTTCATGCAGTTCATCGCCGACCTCGAGCCAAATGAGGACGGGGCGTTGCAGATCATGTACGGCATCGATGGGCGCCGCGACCTGACCGAGTCCACGCGCGAGGACCTATCCGGGTACGCGGGAGCGAGCCCCGTCAGGGTCGGAAACGGAGCCTTCGACCAGCGTCAGAACGACGTCTTCGGGGCGGCGTTGGACTCGATCCTGCTGCACACCCGCCGCAGCGAGCGTCTACCCCGGCGGCTGTGGCCGATCGTCCAGGCCCAGGCCAAATGCGCGAGCGAGGTCTGGGGCGAGCCCGACCAGGGCATCTGGGAGGCCCGGGGCAACCCCCAGCACTACGTCTCCTCCAAGCTGATGTGCTGGGTGGCGATGGATCGTGCCGCCAAGCTGGCGGCGATGCGCGGCGACGAGCAGCTGCAGCAGAGCTGGGCCGCCACCGCCGAGGAGATCAAGGCCGACGTGCTCGGGAAGGGTCTCGACGGTCGCGGTGTGCTGCGCCAGCACTACGACACGGACGCGCTCGATGCGTCGAACCTGCTCGCTGCGATCTTCGGCTTCCTGCCCGCCGAGGACGAGCGGCTGCACGCGAGCGTGATGGCGATCGCCGAAGAGCTGACCGAGGACGGCTTCGTGCTGCGCTACCGCACCGACGAGACCGACGATGGCATGTCGGGCAAGGAGGGGAGCTTCCTGATCTGCTCCTTCTGGCTGGTGTCGGCGCTGGCGATCATCGGCGAGGAGCAGCGTGCGCGCGATCTGATGGAACGGCTGCTGCGGGTCGCCTCACCGCTGGGCCTCTACGCCGAGGAGTTCGACACGAGTACCGGCCGGCACCTCGGCAACTTCCCGCAGGCGTTCTCCCACCTGGCGCTGATCGAGGCCGCCGCGCGGATCATCCTGATCGAGCGCCTGCGCGAGCTCAGCTGACGCCGGCGGCCGCGGCGTCGGCGATGATCAGCGCCCGCTCGGCGCTCACCCGGCCCGCCGGGATCGACTGCTCGCCCGCGCGAAGGCGGGCCAGAGCATCGACCTTGTCCGGGCCCGTCACGAGCCACAGCAGCGCCCGGGCGCGGTCGAGCACCGGGTAGGTGAGCGTCATCCGGCGGCGGCCCATGTAGGGCTCGGTGGTCGCCACGTCGCGATCGCCGACCTCGAGCACCGGGTCCCCGGGCACCAGCGAGGCGGTGTGGCCATCGGCGCCGAGACCGAGGTGGACGAGGTCGAAACGCCCGGGCAGCTCGCGCGCGTAGTCCCGGGCCGCCGCCTGCAGGTCCTCGCCCTCGACGGGCATCGCGTGGATCTCCGCGTCGGCTCCCGCCGGCAGGCTCTCGCGCAGGTGGGTGAGGTTGCGGTCGGGGTCCCCCGCCGGCGCCACACGCTCGTCCACCTGGAAGATCGCCGTCTGCTGCCAGGGCATGTCCTCGTCGGCGAGCCGCGCGAACATCGCCCACGGGGTGTGTCCACCGCTGACCGCGAACGCGAACCGTCCCCGCGCGGCGATGGCGGCGCGGGCCTGTGCGGCCACGAACCCGGCGCCGAGCGCTGCCACCGCGTCGGCGTCGGGCAGGATCTCCACCCGCGGCGCATCGCTCATCCGGCGGGCTTCTCGTCGTGGCCGCCGAACCCCTTGCGCATCGCCGACTGGACACGGTCGGCGAACTCGTTCAGCCCCCGCGAGGCGAAGCGGGAGTACAGCGCCGTGGTCAACACCGGCGCCGGCACGCCCTCCTCGATCGCCGCCACCGAGGTCCAGCGACCCTCGCCGGAGTCCGACACCCGCCCGGCGAACTCTTCCAGCTTGGGCGAGGCCAGCAGCGCTTCGGCGGTCAGATCGAGCAGCCACGAGCCCACCACGCTGCCCCGTCGCCAGACCTCGGCGACCTGCGAGACGTCAATCTCGTAGCGGTAGTACTCGGGGTGCTCGAGCGGGCTCGTCTCGGCGTCATGCGCCTGGGTGTGCAGGCCCGCGTCGGCGCCGTGGATGATGCTCAGCCCCTCGGCGTATGCGGCCATCAACCCGTACTCGATGCCGTTGTGGACCATCTTCACGAAGTGCCCCGCGCCGTTGGGGCCGCAGTGCAGATAGCCGTGCTCGGCGCTCGAGGGCTCGCCGGTGCGTCCCGGCGTGCGCGGCGCGGAGTCGACCCCGGGGGCGATCGAGGCGAACAGCGGCCCGAGGCGCTCCACGACCTCCCGCTCGCCGCCGATCATCAGACAGTAGCCGCGCTCCAGGCCCCACACGCCGCCGCTGGTGCCGCAGTCGATGTGGTGTATGCCCCGCTCCTTCAGTTCGGCCGCATGACGGATGTCGTCGTGATAGTGGGTGTTGCCGCCGTCGATGATCGTGTCGCCCGGCTCCATCGCCTGCGCCAACTCGCCGATCGTGCTGTCGGTGATCTCGCCTGCGGGCACCATCACCCACGCCGTTCTGGGCTGCTCGAGCCTGGCGACGAAGTCGGTGATCGACGATGCCCCGACGGCTCCGTCCGCGGCCAGCGCGGCCACCGTGTCGGCGTTGACGTCATAGCCGACGCAGCGGTGGCCGTCGCGCATCAGCCGCCGCACGATGTTGGCGCCCATCCGGCCCAATCCGACCATCCCCAGCTGCATCGGTGTCTCCGTCGCCATTCGTCGGCTCCTTTTCTCGTTTGCGCTGCCGGTGAGTCTCTCACCCGCGCCCGGCACGCGGAACGCCGGCACAGGCGAAATACTGATCGACCAGATGACTTCCGGGGCTGATGCCAGCCGTCAAGGGAGCGCCGGCTCGCGCGGGGAGCCGCGCCGGGTGGTGATCGTGGGCGGCGGCTTCGGCGGGCTCGCCGCCGCGCGCAAGCTGCGCCGTGCCGACGTGCAGGTGACGGTCGTGGACCGGATGGACCACCACCTCTTCCAGCCGCTGCTCTACGAGGTGGCCACCGGAGGGATGTCCACCGGAGAGTGCGCGACTCCGATCAGGGCTGCGCTCAGACGCAGTCGCAACGCATCGGTGTTGATGGCCGAGGCGACCGGCCTCGACGTCGAGCGGCGCAGGCTGGTGCTCGACCGGGGCGACCATCTCGATTACGACAGCCTGATCGTCGCCACCGGCGCCCAGACCTCCTACTTCGGCAACGACGGGTGGGCGGACGTGTCGTGCGGGCTGAAGACGTTGAACGACGCCGTGGAGATCCGCAACCGCGTGGTGGGCGCCTTCGAGGAGGCTGAGCGCACGAGCGATCCCGCCGTGCGCGAACAGTGGATGACCTTCGTCGTCGTCGGCGGCGGCCCGACGGGCGTCGAGCTCGCGGGATCGCTGGCGATCATCGCCAGGCACACGATCGAGCACGACTACTCGCGGATCCGCCCCCAGGATGCGCAGATCATCCTGCTCGACGCCGGCGAGCGGCTCGTTCCCTCGTTCAGCGAGCGACTGTCGAGCAAGGTGGCCCAGGAGCTCGCCTCGCTCGGGGTGACCGTGCGCGAGCAAGCGCGTGCCACCGCGATCGACGGCGAGGGCGTGACCGTCGCGGTGGAGTCCGGCAACGAGCGGATCCCCTCGCGCACGGTCGTGTGGGCGGCCGGGGTGTGTCCCGCCGAGTTCACCGGCGTACTGGCGCGAGCCACCTCCGCGGAGACCGATCGCGGCGGGCGGATCCGCATCGAACCGGACCTGACGGTGCCCGGGCACCCTGAGATCTCGGCGATCGGCGACATGGCGGCGCTCGCGGGGCCCGACGGCGGTCCCCTGCCCGGCCTTGCCACCGTGGCGATCCAGCAGGCCGATCACATCGCCCACGGGATCCGTCGTGGTGCTGCCGGCGCGCTCACACCCTTCCGTTATCTCGACAAGGGAGCGCTCGCCGTCGTCGGTCGGGGCAAGGCGGTGTGTGCGGTGCGCGGCATCGAATTCTCCGGCCGGCCCGCGTTCGCGATGTACTTCGGCGTGCACCTGTACTACCTGAGTGGCATCCCCGGCCGGCGCCTGAAGGTGCTCACCGACATGATCAGCGCGCGGCTGGGCGACCGTCAAAACCTGCTCATGGTCGGCGAGCTGGAGAGCCTCGCCCGCCCGCCCGCGAGCGCGAGTGCGGGCGCGAGCGGCGATCCCGCGGAGGGCGGGTGATGATCCGCCTGCTGCTCGCCGACGTCGACGGAACTCTCGTGACGCAGGAGAAGGTTCTCACCGACGCCGCGATCGCGGCGGTGCGAAAGCTCGGGGACGAGGGCATCCTGTTCGCCGTCACGAGCGGCCGTCCACCGCGAGGGATGAGGATGCTGGTGGCGCCGCTGGACCTGCGCACGCCGATCGCGGCGTTCAACGGTGGCGTGCTGGTCGACCGCGACATGGCGGTGATCGAGCAGCAGACGATCCCGGCGGAGCTCGTGCCCGCCGCGGTGGAGCTGCTCGAATCCTTTGGCCTGAGCGTGTGGATCTACCAGGGCGCGGACTGGTTCGTGCACGATCGCGACGGGCCCCACGTCGAGCGCGAGGCCGACACGGTCCAGTTCGAGCCGACCGTGCGCGCCGACTACGAGACACTCGTCGAGGGCGTCGCCAAGCTCGTCGGTGTCAGCGACGACCACGACGCGGTGGAACGCGCATCGAGTGCGGCCCAGGAGCGGTTCGGCGACCGCGTCTCGGCGGCGCGGTCCCAGCCCTACTACGTGGACGTGACCCATCCCGAGGCCAACAAGGGCAGCGTCGCCAGATACCTGTCACGGCGCTATGAGATCCCCGCCGAGGAGATCGCCACGATCGGGGACATGCCCAACGACGTGCTGATGTTCGCCCACTCGGGGCTCAGCATCGCGATGGGGAACGCGAGCCGGGAGGTCCAGCGGGCGGCCCGACGCGTCACCGCCACCAACGACGAGGACGGCTTCGCCCGCGCCGTCGAGCAGTTCGTGCTGCCCGCGAAAGCTTGACAGCCAGCCGCCGGGACCCAGGGAGGCCGAGGCGATGATCGAGAACGTCGCCGTGCTCGGACTGAGCTGTGCGCTGAACCCCGTGCTGCTCGGCGTGGTGTTGCTGACGCTGGCCTCGGAGCATCCCAAGCGCATGCTCGGCGCATACCTCGCCGGTGCGTTCACGTGGAGCGTGGGCCTCGGCATCGGCGTCGTCACGGTGGCCACCAGCGCCGACGCGTTCGGAGGCAAGTCCTCGCCGTCGCGACCGATCTTCGATCTCGTGATCGGGGTGGCGCTGCTCGCCGGGGCGTTCCTGTACGGGACCGGACGGGTCGCACGCTTCAGAACCAGGCGTGCCGAGGCCAAGGCGGCGAGGGCAGCGCACGCCGCGAACGGGGCGAGTGCGCCGGCGCAAGGAGTCGCGACGGAGGCCGAGGAGAATCCGCCGCTGAGCGAGCGGCTGCTGGCGGGTCGGCCCTGGCTCGCGTTCCTGGCAGGGGTGCTGCTGAACTTCCCCAGTGTCAGGTACATCGCGGCGATGAAGGAAATCGTCGTCGCGAACGTGTCCCATCAGCAGCAGGTGCTGGCGATCCTGCTGTTCAACGTGTTGATGCTCTCGCCGGCGATCGTGCCGCTGGCGCTGCTGGTGGTCCGCCCTGAGGGCACCCGCACCGCGGTGGAGCGGTTCGACGGTTGGCTGCGCCGCAACTCACGGGTGCTGCTCACCCTCGTGCTGGCCGCCGTCGGCGTGTACGCGGTGATCAAAGGCATCGTCGCCCTGGCGTAGCTGCGCCGGGGCCGGGCGCTCTCAGCGCATCGAGCGGTACCGGCGGATCAGGGCGTCGGTCGAGCTGTCGTGGGCGAGGTCGGGCTCGGTCTCGCTGAGCAGCTCGGGGATGATCTGCTTGGCCAGCACCTTGCCCAGCTCGACGCCCCACTGGTCGAAGGAGTCGATGTCCCAGATGGTGCCCTGGGTGAAGACGCTGTGCTCGTACAGCGCCACCAGCGTGCCGAGGGCGTGGGGAGTGAGCTGCTCGGCGAGGATCACGTTGGTGGGACGGTTGCCCTCCATCACGCGGTGGGGCACGACCGCCTCGGGCGTCCCCTCGGCGCGGACCTCCTGCTCGGTCTTGCCGAAGGCGAACGCCTGGGCCTGGGCGAACACGTTGGACATCAGGATGTCGTGGTGCTCACCCAGCGGATTGAGGGTGCGGGCGAAGCCGATCAGGTCTAACGGGATCAGCTTCGTGCCCTGGTGGATCAGCTGGTAGAAGCTGTGCTGGCCGTTGGTACCGGGCTCGCCCCAGTAGATGGCCCCGGTCTGGTGGTCGACGTGGGCCCCGTCGAGGGTCACGTGCTTGCCGTTGGACTCCATCGTCAGCTGCTGCAGGTAGGCCGGGAAGCGCTTCAGGTACTGCTCGTAGGGCATCACCCCACACGTCTGGGCGCCGAAGAAGTCTCCATACCAGACCGCCAGCAGACCCATCAGGACGGGCAGGTTGCGCTCCAGTGGGGCGGTGCGGAAGTGCTCGTCCATCGCGTGGAAGCCGGCGAGCAGCTCCGCGAAGCGATCGGGCCCGATCGCGAGCATCGTCGAGAGGCCGATCGCGGAGTCCATCGAGTAGCGCCCGCCCACCCAGTCCCAGAAGCCGAACATGTTCTCGGTGTCGATGCCGAATGCCTGCACCTCCCGCGCGTTGGTGGACACCGCAACGAAATGGCGCGCGATCGCCTCCTGTGCGCCGAGCGCCGACAAACACCACTCGCGGGCGGAGTTGGCGTTGGTCATCGTCTCCAGCGTGGTGAACGTCTTCGAGGACACGATGAACAGCGTCTCGGCGGGATCGAGGTCCAGGGTCGCCTCGACGAAGTCCGTCGCATCGACATTGGAGACGAAGCGAAACGTGATGTCCCGCTGTGAGTAGTGGCGCAGCGCCTCGTAGGCCATCACAGGGCCGAGATCGGAGCCGCCGATGCCGATGTTGATCACGTTGCGGATCGGCTTGCCCGTGTGGCCTCTCCACTCACCCTCGCGCACCCGACCGACAAATGTCCCCATTCGTGTCAACACGTCGTGGACCTCCGCCACCACGTCCACGCCGTCGACGATCAGCGAGGAGCTTGCCGGCATGCGCAGAGCTACGTGAAGCACCGAGCGGTTCTCCGACACGTTGATCCGCTCGCCGGAGAACATCGCCTGCGTGCGCTCGCGCAATCCGGACTGCTCGGCGAGCGCCACCAACAACGCGAGGGTCTCACCGTTGATCCTGTTCTTGGAGTAGTCCAGGTAGAGGCCGGCGCCCTCGGCCGTCAGCGTCTCTCCGCGCGCGGGATCCTCAGCGAACAGCTCCCGCAGGTGGATGCCACGAATCCGCTCGCAATGGCTGGTGAGCTCTGCCCAGGCGGGGCGCTCGCGCAGGGGATCCGGGCCGGACACGGGAGCAGTCTATGCCCGTCCGGGGTCCCCGCGCCGGTCAGCCGGCGAGCGGCCCCGCCGACCCGGCTGCCAGTGGCTCGGGGTGCAGCTCGCCGGAGGGATCTTCGACGTCGAACCGCCTCTCGCCGGCGCGGAGGAGCCCGTGCGCGGGCGAGGAGGGGTCCGCGGCAAACACGCGGTTGCGTCCCGCCCGCTTGGCCGCGTAGAGGGCGTCGTCAGCCGCCTTGAAGAGCGCGTCGTAGTGGACCTCGGCGCCTTTGGCGGCGCTCACACCGCAGGACACGGTGATCGGGATCCCGGTCGGCCGCAGCGTCTGGACGCCCGCCCGCAGCCGCTCCGCGGTGGCGTGACCGGCCGTCAGGCCCACTCCGGGGAGGACCACCATGAACTCCTCGCCGCCGAGCCGGTAGACGAGCTCGAACGAGCGCAAACGCCTGCGCAGGTCATAGGCGATGTCGCGCAGGACGGCATCGCCGCAGTCGTGGCCATGGACGTCGTTGACCTCCTTGAAGCGATCTACGTCGCAAAGGATGATGCTCACGGGCTGGCCCGTGACCAACGCCTGTTGGGAGATCTCCAGGAACCGCGGCGCGAGCGCATAGCGGTTGAGCAGGCCGGTGAGGGGATCGAGGATCGCCTCGTCACGGTGATGCAGCTCGGCGCCCTGCAGCGCCCACACGATCGCGGTCACGGCCACCAGCAGGGCCAGCGTGGCGATCACGTACACGGGGTAGTGGACGGTCGACTGCGGATGCGCGGCGAGCGTGGCGAGGAGTATCGCGACGGCCGTCGCCAGCGCGGCGGCAAGCACCACCTGGGGACGAAAGCGGGCGGCGACGAGACCGGTGGGGATGACCATCCACGCCAGCGCCGGGCTGCGCGGGCCACCGCTGAGCGCGACTCCCACGGCGAGCAGCGCCAGGGTGAGTGCGACCCCCCACCAGCTCACGAGCTCCGGACGTGAGCTCGTACGCACCAGCCGCTCGACAACGGCGAAGTCGACCGCTGAGAGCGCGAGCAGGCCGAGCGTCCACCAGCCGATCCACGGGATCGCGGCGAGCAGCGCGATCGCGATCGCTCCCGAGCCGACCCGCCTGATCGTGCGCACGCGGTCACTCGCGTCGACGACGCGCATGCGGTCGAGCTCGGTCGGACACAGCCAGGACGCCTGGTTCACCCTGGACTACTCGGCCGTGTCAGCTCGAGACTTGAGGTGCGCTACTTCGCGCAGACGTTTGTCTGCTTCAGTGGCCACAGTACCTTGTGTAGCAAGCGGATGTCGGCGACTGTACTCTTCGTCTTATTCGCACGTTCGGGATTCGGGCCGCCCGGCTCGCCAACGTGCCGGTGGGTGGGGCGGACGCAAGCTAGGCTCAGCCGATGGCCGATCAACCGATCCCGAGCGTGCGCGAGATCATCGCCCGGCGCACGGGCGAGGAGCTGGCTCTCAACGATCGCTACCTGAATCCCCAGATGGGGCGAATCGTGCGAACGCTCGGGTTCGACAGGGTCTGGACCGGTGGTGAGGGGGCGCATCTTATCGACGCCGACGGCGAGCGCTTCCTGGACCTTTTCGGCGGCTACGGCGTGTTCGCGATCGGTCGCAATCACCCCACCGCCCTGGCGGCGGTCACCGACACGTTGGACGCCTGCACGGGCAACCTTCCCCAGCTGGGCGTGACGCTGCTCAGCGGCGTGCTGGCCGAGCAGCTGCTCGCGCGGGCGCCCGCGAGCGTGGGGGCGATGGTGCCGGCGAACACGGGTACCGAGGCGGTCGAGGCGGCGATCAAGATCGCCCGGGCGGCGACCGGGCGCGCCCGCATCCTGTATGCCGAGCACGCCTTTCACGGGCTCACGTTGGGCTCGCTCTCGATCAACGGCAACAGGGAGTTCACCGACGGCTTCGGACCGCTCCTGGCCGACACCGAGGCGCTGCCGTGGGGTGACCTGGACGCGCTGCGGCGGGCATTGGAACGGGAGGACGTCGCTGCGCTCGTGCTCGAGCCGGTGCAGGGCAAGGGCGTGAACCTGCCGCCCGACGGTTATCTGCAGCGGGCCCAGCGGCTGTGCCGGCAGGCCGGGGCGTTGTTCGTGTGCGACGAGGTCCAGACGGGGATCGGGCGCACGGGAAGGTTTCTCGCCGGGGAGCACTGGGAGCTCGAGCCGGACATGATCTGTCTCTCGAAGGCTCTCTCGGGTGGGCTCGTACCGATCGGTGCCACGCTCGTCTCACGCCAGGCCTTCGCAAAGGTGTTCGACGGGATGGAGCAGGCCGTGAGGCACGGTTCGACGTTCGGTGGCAACGATCTCGCCGCGGCGGCGGCGCTGGCGACGTTGCGTGTGCTCGACGAGGAGGGCCTGCTCGTCCACACCGAGCGGATGGGGGCGCTGCTGCTGGAGCTGACGGCGCCGCTGGTGGAGCGCTACGAGGTGGTCAGCGACGTGCGAGGGATCGGGCTGATGTGGGCGATCGAGTTCGGGCCCCCGCCCGGGCGTGCCAGCCGCAGGCTGTGGAGCGCCGTGGAGCGGCGCCAGCCCGGGCTGTTCGCCCAGCTCGTGACGGTGCCCTTGTTCCACGAGCACCGCATCTTCTGCCAGGTGGCCGGCCACCACATGAACACGATCAAGGCGCTCCCGGCGCTCGTGATCTCCGAGGCGGAGATCAGACGCTTCGCGGAGGCGCTCGAGGAGACGGTGGCCGCGGCCGAGCGCTACCCAGCGGCGCTGATGCGGCTCGGCCTTCGGGCGGCGCCACGGGCGATCGCCGGCAGATCCTGACTCGCGACGGCTACCCTTCCCCGCCGTGACACTCCTTCCCCGCAAGGACATCCGCAACGTCGCGATCGTCGCCCACGTCGATCACGGCAAGACGACCCTGGTCGACGCAATGCTGTGGCAGTCGGGCGCGTTCCGGGTCGGCCAGGAGGTGGCCACACGGGTGCTCGACTCGATGGACCTCGAGCGGGAGAAGGGGATCACGATCCTCGCCAAGAACACCTCGCTGCATTACGCCGGGGTGAAGCTGAACATCGTCGACACGCCCGGCCACGCGGACTTCGGGGGGGAGGTGGAGCGGGGGCTGACGATGGTCGACGGGGTGCTGCTGCTGGTGGACGCCTCCGAGGGGCCGCTCCCGCAGACCCGGTTCGTGCTGCGCAAGGCGCTCGAGGCGAAGCTGCCGGTGATCCTGGTGATCAACAAGGTGGACCGGCCCGACGCGCGGGTGGCGGAGGTCGTCGACGAGGTGTACGAGCTGTTCCTGGACCTCGACGCCGACGAGACTCAGATCGAGTTCCCGATCGTCTACTGCAATGCCAAGGCGGGGCGATCCTCGCTTCACTACGAGGCGGGCGTGCCGCTGCGCGAGGACGCCAACCTCGCGCCGCTGCTGGACCTGCTGGTGCAGCACATCCCGCCGCCGATGCACGACCCCCAGCACCCGTTGCAGGCGCTCGTGACGAACCTCGACGCCTCTCCCTACGTCGGCAGGCTGGCGATCTGCCGTGTGCTGAACGGAGAGATCCGCAAGGGTCAGCAGATCGCGTGGTGCAAGTCCGACGGCACCGTGCAGCGTGCACAGGTGGCCGAGCTGTACGTGACCGAGGCGCTGGACCGCGTGGACGCGGCACAGGCCGGGCCGGGCGAGATCGTCGCCGTGGCGGGGATCGCGGAGGTGACGATCGGCGAGACGCTGGCCGATCCCGAGCATCCGCATGCGCTGCCGGTGATCACCGTCGACGAACCCGCGATGTCGATCACCGTGGGCGTCAACACCTCCCCGCTGGCCGGGCTGGAGGGCGAGAAGCTGACCGCGCGACAGATCAAGAGCCGTCTCGACCAGGAGCTCGTGGGGAACGTCTCCCTGCGCGTGCGCGACACCGAGCGACCGGACACCTGGGAGGTGCAGGGACGGGGCGAGCTGCAGCTGGCGGTGCTCGTGGAGATGATGCGCAGGGAGGGGTTCGAGCTGACGGTGGGACAGCCGAAGGTGCTCGAGCGGGAGATCGACGGTCGGCGCAGCGAGCCCGTGGAGCGGCTGTCGGTGGACGTGCCCGAGGAGCACGTGGGCACGGTCACACAGCTGCTGGCGGCGCGCAAGGGCAGGATGGAGCACATGACCAACCACGGCACCGGCTGGGTGCGCATGGACTACCTGGTGCCGGCGCGCGGACTGATCGGATTCAGGACGGAGTTCCTGACCGAGACGCGGGGGACGGGCATCATGCACCACGTGTTCGAGCGGTGGGAGCCTTGGGCGGGGGAGCTCTCCACCCGCAGCACGGGCGCGCTGGTGGCCGACCGGCGCGGGACGACCGCGACCTACTCGCTGATGAGCCTGCAGGAGCGGGGCACCCTGTTCGTGGGTCCAGGCGAGGACGTCTACGAAGGGATGATCATCGGCGAGAGCTCGCGGGCGGGGGACCTCGACGTCAACCCATGCAAGGAGAAGCACCTGACGAACATGCGCTCGTCCACCTCGGAGGTGCTCGTGCGGCTGGACGTGCAACGCAAGCTGACCCTGGAAGAGGCGCTCGAGTTCGTGCGCGAGGACGAGCAGGTCGAAGTGACGCCCGAGGCGGTGCGGCCGCGCAAGATGGTGCTGAGCAAGATCGACCGCAACAAGGCCCTGAAATCGGCCCGCAAGTGAGCGCAGTGCGGACATGTCACCGCCCCATGAGCGCTACGGGCGTTGGATCCCTTTGCCCCATTGGGTGCGCATACGTATATACCCGGGGTCTGCGAGGCGGTCTTCTTCCGGGGTGGCGTGAATACCATGGCGCACGCTGCCACAAGAACGAAGTACCAACACCTCCAGCCTCCGGTCGAAGATGTGACGAATGTCAGCCACCAGTGAGCGGGAACTGTGGTGGCAGTACGGCACGGGAGCTTGCGCCGGCGGCGCTGGCAGGTGCTCCACGAGCAGCGCCAGCGCTGGCGCGACCGGCGGCGGCAGCTGCTGATCTGGAACGCGATCGGTGGGTGCTGACGGTGCGCACGACGAGGATGCTGTCCGCTTGTGATCGAGCGGAGCACATCGGAACGCGGTTGCGCTAGCCTGCCGCGGATGAGTTTCCCCAGACGCACGATCGTCCTCGCGCTCGCGTGTGCCCTCACGGCGCTGCTCCCGGCGGCTGCGCTCGGTGCGCTGACCCCCGAGAGCGTGACCGTCTTTCAGGGGCAGCTGAGTCACGGGCAGGTCCACGCGGTGGTGTTCCACCAGAACGCGCACAAGATGCACGTGTCGCTGAACGGTGGCGGGAAAGTGGTCGTGGCCTACGCGCCCAGCCAGCAGCAGCAGCTCTACGAACAGGCCAAAGCGCGGGGGGCGAGCGTTCTGATCGTCAAGAAGAAAACGACGAAACCCGCCACCCATCACAAACTCCGCTACATCGCCGGTGGGATCGTTGTGGTGGTGATCGTGGTGGTGGTGGCGGTGCTGCTGTACGACCGCCGGCGAAAACTGCGGGCCGAAGAAGAAGGTCCCGCGCCCGCGGTCC
The DNA here is from genome assembly GCA_963696615.1 of uncultured Solirubrobacterales bacterium. Taxonomy (GTDB): domain Bacteria; phylum Actinomycetota; class Thermoleophilia; order Solirubrobacterales; family Solirubrobacteraceae; genus Palsa-744. The sequence goes on from CAVOKU010000001.1 coordinate 627,516, forward strand.
GGTCCGGATCTCAGTAGGCCGACGGGACGTAGCCCGGCAGGATTCTCGGACGCCGGCTCAGAAGCCGGTGTTGGACTTCACGCGTCGGCGGTCTGACTCGTGCAGGCGACCCTTGGCCGCCAACGTCGCGCACGCCTGGGCGATGTCGGCGCCGAGGGCTCTCGTCAGTGATTGGCCGAGTGTCGCCTTGACGAGAGCACGCATGATCTTGATGTGTTCGGCGTTTGGCGGGAGGGTGTAGGCGGGCAGCATCCAGCCGCGCTCGGCGGCGAGCTGTGCGGCCACGTCGAACTCGTCGTAGTCGTGTTCGCCGGCGAGTTTGAAGGCGACCAGCGGAAGCTGCTCGTCCTCCTCGCTGCCGACCAGCTCGAAGTCGCCGATCGCCATGATCTCCTTGGCGAGACATCGGGCGTTGTACTTCATCGTCTCCATGACGTAGCGGTAGCCGGAGTGGCCGAGGCGCACGAAGTTGTAGTACTGGGCGAGGACCATCGACGATCCGGTGGAGAAGTTCAGCGTGAAGGTGGCGTCGGTCTTGCCGAGATAGTTCTCGTAGAAGACGAGATCCTCGGCGAGGTCGCTGTTGTCTCTGAACACGAGCCAGCCGATGCCTGGGTAGACGAGGCCGAACTTGTGGCCCGAGACGTTGATCGAGCGGACCTGCTCGAGCCGGAAGTCCCACTCGGAGTGGGGGTAGAGGAACGGCCAGACGAAGCCGCCGCTGGCGGCGTCGACGTGCAGCGGCACATCCAGGCCGTGCTCGTGCTTGAGGGTCACGAGGTGCTTGTTGATGCCGCGGATGTCGTCGGAGTGCCCCGTGAAGGTCGTGCCGAGCACGGCGGCGACGCCGATCGTGTTCTCGTCGATGTGGGGCTCGACATCCTCGGGACCGATCGTGTACTTGTCCTTCGCCAGCGGGACGATGCGCGGCTCGACGTCGAAGTAGCGGCAGAACTTCTCCCACACGACGTGTACGTCTCCGCCGAACACGAGGTTGGGACGGTCGACGTCCTTGCCGGCCGCCTGCCTGCGCTCGCGCCACTTCCACTTCAGTGAGAGTGCGCCGAGCATGATCGCCTCGGAGGATCCCTGCGTGCGCGCGCCGGTGGTCTCGCCCGGGGCGTGGAAGAGGTCGGCCAGCATCCGGATGCAGCGCTGCTCGATCTCCGCGGTCTGGGGATACTCGGCGTGGTCGATGAAGTTGGTGTGGAGCGTTTCCTGGATCACCCTGGTGGCCTCGGGCTCCATCCAGGTGGTCACGAAGGTCGCGAGATTGCGCATCGGGATGCCGTCGAGGACCAGCTCCTGACCGATCAGGCGCATCGCTTCCTCGGCGGCCATACCCGCCTTCGGGAGTTTGTGGTCGGGAGCGGGCTCGAGCAGGAAGCGGTTGCCGTAGCGCCCCTCGAGCCGCTCGATCTGCTCGCTCGTGAGCTCCGGTGGGGCGTTGTGTGAGCGAGGGTGAGAGCGTTGCTCGTCAGGCATGCGCGGCGATCTTATAGGTCTGCTGCAGGCAGGGTTGCGACACTACCAAGAATGAGACTCAGTCTTATGATAGGTTTGGCCGGGTCTATGAGCGAGGTGGCGTTGCAACTGAGTGAGGCGAGCGTGCGCGTCGGTGGGCGGACGGTGTGGAGCGACGTGAGCATGAGCATGGAGCAGGGCGAGTTCGTGGCGCTGCTGGGAGCGAACGGATCGGGCAAGTCGACGTTGTTGAAGGTGGCGCTGGGGATGCTGCGGCTGCAGGCGGGGAACGTCTCGGTGCTGGGTGGGCCCCCTGGGGAGGCGAACGCCCGCATCGGCTACCTGCCCCAGCGGCGGGCCTTCGACGGCGCCACCAGGCTGCGGGGGCAGGACATCGTGAGGATGGGCTGCGACGGCACACGTTGGGGGGTGCCGCTGCCGGTGCCGCGGCGCAGCGCCGCCCATCGACGGCGGCTGAAGGACACGGCGCGGGTGACGCGTGCGATCGAGCTGGTGGGGGCCGAGGAGTACGCGGCTCGAGCGATCGGGGAGCTGTCCGGGGGCGAGCAGCAGCGGCTGCTGATCGCCCAGGCGTTGGTCCAGGACCCGCGGCTGCTGCTGCTCGACGAGCCGCTCGACAGCCTCGACCTGCCCACGCAGGGCACGGTGGCGAGGCTGGTGGCGGACATCTGCAGGCGCGAGGGTGTGGGGGTGCTGCTGGTGGCGCACGACGTCAACCCGCTGTTGCCCTACCTGGACCGGGTGGTCTACCTGGCGGGCGGCAAAGCGGTTCAGGGAGCCGTCTCTGAGGTGATCGACAGCGAGACGCTGAGCGGGCTCTACGGCGTGCCGGTCGAGGTGCTCACCGCCCGCGACGGACGGCTGGTGGTGGTCGGCCAGCCCGACCCGCCCGCGCACCACCACGACCGACACGACCACGGCCACGAGCACGAGCACGAACACGGCCACGGCCACGAACACGGCGAGGGTCGCTCCCAGGATCCTCGCCCCGACGACGGCGGACCCCACCGCGACGGGCGCGCCTATGGCCCCCACGGCGAGGGCTCGCGCGAGCGGCTGCGCGGGTGAGTCGGTGACCGGCGAACCGACGCTGACCTGGAACCTCGCCCACGACGTCAGCGAGGTACTCGAATACCACTTCATGGTCAACGCGCTGTTGGCGGGGACGATCGTGGCGGTGATGGGGGGTTTGTTGGGGTGGTTCATGGTTCTGCGACGGCAGACGTTCGCGGGGCACACGCTGGCGATGATGGCGTTTCCCGGAGCAGCGGGGGCGACCCTGGCGGGGATTCCGGCGGCGTGGGGGTACTTCGTCTTCTGCGGGGCGGGGGCGGTGGCGATCGGCGGGAGCTCGGACGCGGAGGGGCGCGCGTGGAGCGAGCAGTCGGCGCGGACGGGGGCGGCGCAGGCGCTGGCGCTGGCGCTGGGGTTCCTGTTCGTGACTCTGTACGGGGGCGTGCTCGGTGACCTGGAGAACCTGCTGTTCGGCACGTTCCTGGGCATCTCCGACGGTCAGGTGCTCGTGCTGGCGGCAGTGGCGGTGGGCTCGGTGGTTGCACTTGCGACGGTGGGGCGGCGGCTCCTGTTGGCGAGCGTGGATCCCGGCCTCGCACAGGCGCGGGGGGTGGCGACCCGTCCGTTGTCGATCGCGTTCCTGGCGCTGCTGGGCCTGGCGGTGGCGGCGACCAGCCAGATCACGGGGGTGCTGCTCGTGTTCGCCGTGCTGGTTGCGCCAGCGGCCAGCGCGCAGGCGATCACGGCGCGGCCCGGGGTGAGCCTGGCGTTGACGGTGGTGATCGGTGTCGCGGTCGTGTGGGTGGGTCTCGGGATCTCCTACTTCTCGACGTTTCCCGCCGGCTTCTTCATCACGACGCTCGCGTTCGCGGTGTACGTGCTCGCGCGGGTGCTCGGGTGGGCGCGTGGTGCCGCCGGCCGGCGGGGAGAGCGGCGCGTACGTGGCAGGTCACCCGGCGAGGCGGCCGGCGAGGGGGTGATCGCCTGAGATGTTCGGCCAGGGATTCATGGGAAACGCATTGCTGGCGGGGACGTTCGTGGCGCTCGCCTGTGGGGTGAGCGGGTGGTTCGTGGTGTTGCGGGGACAGGTGTTCGCCGGCGACGCGCTCAGCCACGTGGCCTTCCCGGGAGCGCTCGCGGCCGCCGCAGCCGGCGTGGACGAGCGGGTGGGGCTGTTCGCGGCGACGGTGCTGGTGGGAGCGGGGATCGGTGTGCTCGGGTTGCGGGGGCGCGGGGACGGCGGGACGGCCGGGACCGGCGGCACGGCCGCGCAGGACACCGCGATCGGGGTGGCGTTCACGTTCGTGCTCGGGCTGGGGGTGTTCTTCCTGACGCTGGCGAGCATGGGCGGATCGGCGAGCGCGGGGATCCAGGCGGCGCATACGCTGTTCGGCTCGATCCTCGGCCTGGATGCGGGCGAAGCACGGCTCGCGGCGGGGGTGGCGCTGGCGAGCACCGTGGGCGTGCTCGTGATCGCCCGACCGCTGCTGTTCGCCTCGCTCTCGCCCGACGTGGCGGTGGCGCGGGGGGTGCCCGCCGGGCTGCTCGGGGTGGGTTTCGTGGCGCTGCTGGGCGTGGTGGCGGCGGAGGCCACGCAGGCGGTCGGGGCGCTGCTGCTGTTGGGGTTGCTGACCGGTCCCGCGGCGGCGGCTCATCGCCTCACGGGCAGGCCCTTCGCGGGCATCGCGCTGGCCGGGCTGCTCGGTGTGGGCGCGATGTGGGGTGGGCTGGCGCTCGCCTACGCGATCCCCTCGCTGCCGCCGAGCACCGCGATCGTGTCGCTCGCGGTCGGCATCTACGTCCTCGCGGCGATCGGCTCCTCGACGCGCGCGACTACCATCGGTGCATGAACGCGCACGCGGTGAGCGGGAGCTGGAGCGAGCGGGCGGAGGCGACGCTGGTGGCGGCTGGGCACAAGCGGGGAGGCGCCAGGCGGGCGCTGCTCGAGCTCCTCGACCGCCAGGAGTGTGCGCTCACCGCGGTGGAGATCGAGGACGCACTGCGGGGGGGCACGAGCGGCAGGGCGGTGAGCAGGGCCAGCGTGTATCGGATTCTCGACGAGCTGGAGCAGCTGGGGCTGGTCCAGCGGGTGGAGACGGGTCAGGCGATGGTTCGCTACGAGCGCATGTGCGAGCGCGACGAGCACCACCACCATCTCGTGTGCGACGAGTGCGGGCTGGTGATGCCGTTCTCCGACGCTGCGCTGGAGCGGGCGATCAGCAGGCTCAGCGAGCGGGTTCCGCTGACCGTGTCCGAGCACGAGATCGTGCTGCACGGCTCGTGCCGGGACTGCGGGGCGTGATCTCCTCGGCGGCACTCGCGTCGAGTTGCGGGCTGCCCCACAGGTAGGCGAGCACGCAACCGAGGGCGAACACGGCGACGAGCAGCAGCACCGGTCCGGAGTCCTCGGCGAGGGCGCCCACCAGCCCGGCGGCAAGACCTCCCGCCAGTGCCGCTAGCCAGCCGGGATCGCCGGACACGGGTGCGAGCAGGCGCCGGCGGTCGCGGACCCCGAAGAACGCCCCGAGCAGCGCCAGGGCGGTGGCGATCGGCATCGCGTGGTTGCCGAGCTCATCCCAGGCGGCCTTGTAGCGGCGGACGAGCACGTCCCGCAGGTCGGCGGGGGAGCGGGCGTGCAGGATGCTGCCCGTGAAATGGCCCGAGCCGTGGGCGGTGAGCAGGTCCAGCAGCGCCAGCGCGACCAGCGCAAGGACGGGAGCCACGAGCACGATCAGCACACGCCTGCGGGTGACGGCGCCGGGCAGCAGCAGGATCGTCGCCACAGCGGTGCCGGCGCTCACCAGGATCACGCCGCCCACGCCCGCGCCGACGCGAGCAGAGCCCTCGATCGCTGCCAGCAGCACGCCGGCGGCGACCATCGCGAGCGCCGCCCGGCGGCCCCGCGTCGCCGGATACAGGGCCGCGGCGACCGCGGCGAACGTGAGCACGGCGAGGCCCGACTTCAGCTCGTTGCCAAAGCCGTAGAAGCGAGCCCCGAGCGCGGGGTTCGGGCCGAGCAGCGAGCGCACCAGCAGCTGGGTGCCCGCGAGCGCGTCGATGCTCAGCACGAGCACCGCCACACACGCGGGCGCCAGCGGCGCGCGGGGCCACGGCAACGCGCGGTCGGTGACCGCCCCCAACGCCAGGCAGGTGAGCGCGATCGTGGCGTACTCGACCGCCGCGCTCGGCGCCAGCACGGCCGGGATCAGCACCGCGACGGGCGCCCACAGCACTCCGAGTGCGCCGGCGCGCATCGCCCACGAGCGGGCACGGGGATGGGCGGCGCACGCCAGCAGCATCAGCGCCCACGCGCACAGCAGCCAGCCCAGGGCGCTCAGTCGCCGCCCGCCGAGCACCTGCAGTCGCGCGCGAAAGGTGCGCAGCGAGGCGCCGTCGAGGGATCCGTCTGGTTCGATCGTCCGTCCGCGCACGTCCGCGGGCACGGCTAGGCCGAGATGGACGAGGATCGTGGGGGCGATGTCCATCGCAGCGACCAGGCCACGTTGATTGGTGGTCGGCGAGGTGAGCTGGCGCGGGGTGCCTGGCGGCCCGGGCAGTCCGGCGGCGGCGAGCCACAGCAGTTCGTGGCCGTGTGGGGTGCGAGCGCGCTGCACGACGATCAGCAGCTGGCCGGGACGGCGGCGTTCGGCCAGGCGGCGCAGGTCGTTCGCGCCCGGGGCGCCGGTGGGAAGATCGGCCACCACCAGACGCCTGCTGGCGAGCAGCCGTTCGACACGGGCGGACAGGCTGGCGGGCGTGCCGATCGAGACCGTCGCCACGCGCCCGTCGCGGTCCGCGGCTGCGATCGCGTCCAGGTCGTCGGTCGCATCGATGCCCACGTAGGCGCCGCCCCCGGGGATCTGGGAGGCGAGCAGCCCTGGACGCAGCAGCTGCGGAGCGTCTTCGGCACGCCGGCGGGCGTTCGGCCAGCCTTCCATGAACCCCCCCGGCGGGAGTGTCCGCAGGGTCATCGCGGGGGGGCGACTGTGCGAGTAGGCGGAGCTCGCCACACGGCCCCCCTGGGTGATGTCGAGCAGCAGCTGGGCGGGGGAGTAGCTGCCCTGGCTCGCAGATAAGATCCCGATCGATAGGCCCGGTACGGCGGCCAGGCGGGGCTCGCCGGTGGGCAGGAAGGCGAGCAACACCGAGCCGCGACGCAGGCGCACGTGCGGCGGCGTCGCGCGCCCGCGGCTCACCGGTGGCGGGGTGGGGGGAGCGCCAGCGAACCCCATCGCCTGCGCCTCACGCGCGCCGGCGCTCGCCTGGGCCGCGCCGGCCACCACCGCGCAGGCGAGGACCGGGGCGAGGAGCTGCGCGAAGCGGAACATCCGCAGCGCCCGCCCGGGCCGGTTCAGCCGTCGACTCCCTCGGTCGCCACGCCCGGGAGCGGGCGTGAGCGCTGGCCAGGGGTCCTGCCGGAGGTCTGTCCGTCCTGGTCGGAGTCGGCGGGCAGGACGGTGCCCTCGATGTTCAGGCGCGGCAGCGCCCTGTCGAGCCAGCCGGGGATCCACCACGTGCGCTCGCCGACGATGTGCAGGACCGCAGGCAGCAGCAGGCAGCGCACGACGAGCGCGTCGAGCGCCACGGCGCTCGCCAGGCTGAGCCCGAACTCCTTGATCACACGGTCTTCGCCAAGCATGAAGGAGAGGAATACGCACACCATGATCGTCGCCGCGGCGGTCACGACGCGGCCGGTGAGGGCCAGCCCCTCGGCGACCGCGCGGGAGCTTTCGCCGGTTTGCACCCAGCGCTCGTGGATGCGGGACACGAGGAACACCTCGTAGTCCATCGAGAGCCCGAACACGATCGCGAACAGCATCACCGGGATGAACGACTCGATCGGTCCGCCCTGGACGTCCATCGGCCCCTTCAGCCAGCCCCACTGGAAGATCACGACGATCACGCCGAGCGAGGCGCCGATGCTGAGTAGGTTCATGACCGCGGCCTGGAGCGGGATCACGAGTGAGCGGAACACGATCAGCAGCAGCAGCGCCGACAGCAGCACCACCACGCCGATGAACAGCGGCAGCTTGTGACCCAGCACCGTCGCGAAGTCGACCGCTCCGGCGGTCACACCGCCGACGTACACGGTCATGCCGGTGCCGGCGGCGACCGGGGGAACGATCTTCTCGCGCAGATCGGTGACGAGCTGGGTCGTCGCATACGCCTGGGGGGAGGAGCGCGGGTATACGGAGATCGTGGTCACGGTGCGAGCCGGATTCACCCTCGCCGGAGCAACGGCGGCGACGTTGGGCGCCGCTGCGATCGCGCTGCGCAGGCGTGTGATCGCCGGGGCGCCTGCTCCACCCTGCGGGACCTTCGCCACGACCAGCAGCGGCCCGTTGAAGCCCTGCCCGAAGCCCTGCGCGAGCAGCTCATAGGCGCGGTGGGTGGTCTGCTTGGCGGGGTCGTTGGCGGCGTCGCTGGAACCGAGCCGCAGGGCGATCGCCGGCGCGGCGATCAGGAGCATCACGGCGGTCGCGCAGATCGCAATCGTCCACGGGCGGCGCTGGACGAAGTTGCTCCAGCGCACCCAGGCTCCACCGGACTGCGACGCGCTCGCCGCGGCGGCGGCGGCGCTCGCCTCCTCAGGGGAGAGGTCGCTGTTGGCCGCTGCCCGCGCCCGGGCGCGGGCGCGGCGGCTCGGCCGGGCGATCCGGCGGCCGGCGAAGGTGAGCAGCGCCGGCAGCAGGGTGAGCGAGGCGAGCATCACCAGCAGCACCCCGATCGACGCCGAGATGGCCACGCCGTAGAGGAAGTCGACGCCCAGCAACATCATCCCGAGCAGCGCGATCACGACGGTGGTGCCGGCGAACAGGACGGCCCGTCCGGCAGTGTCCATCGCCTGCACGACCGACTCGCGGGAGTTCTCGAAGGTGGGGCCCGGCGTGCGGTAGGCCTCACGAAAGCGGGTGAGGATGAACAGGGCGTAGTCGATGCCCACGCCCAGGCCGATCATCGCGGCGAGCTCGGTTGAGAAGTTCGGCGTGTCGACGACGTGGGTGAAGAGCGCGATCACCCCGAGGCCCGTGCCGAGGCCGAACAGGGCGGTGAGGATCGGCAGGCCCATTGCGACGACCGAGCCGAACGTCAGTAGCAGCACGATCACGGCGGCCAGCAGGCCCACGGCGGTCGAGATCCCGAAGCCCGCCTGCTCGGTCTGCTCGATCGCCTGCCCCCCGAGCTCTACCTCCAGGCCGGGCTGGCCGGCCGCGCGGGCCACCCTGACGACGTCTTCGCCGGCGCTCTTGGGAAGTTCGTTGGCCTTCTCGTCGAACACGACGGTGGCGAAGGCGATCTTCCCGTTTGCCGACACCGACCGTCCAGCCGAGGCGCTTTGGTAGGGGCTGATCACCGTCGTGACGTGGGGAAGCCTCGAGACCGCCGCGAACATCGCCGCCATCCGCGCGCGAACCGCCGCGTCGCGGACCGTGCCCGAGTTGACCTTGTAGACGATCGTGTCGCGATCTCCGGCCTGGGCCGGGAAGCTCTTCTGGAGGAGGTTCGAGGCCCGCTGAGCATCGGAGTTGGGGAGCGTGAAGTTGTTGGAGTAGCTCGTGCCCGCCGACTGGGCCAGCACGTTGACGGCGACCAGCAGCATCACCCAGCCGAGCAGCACATATTTACGGTGGGTGGTGGACCAGCGGGCGAGCTTGAGCATCTTCAGCGTCCTCCGGGCGGGGAGCGGGGAACGGGACATCAGCAAGGGTAGCCACGTTGGCCGTGGTTATCCGGCGGGGCGGTCGATCGCCGGACCTGCGGGGCGCGGGCCGGACCCGCTCGATCAGTTCACCGTCGGATCGGCGGGCATGCGCGCCAGCAGGGCATATCCGCCGCCCTTGCGCCTCAGCACGGCGCTCCACAGCTCCGCAGGTTCCTCGGTGAAGATGTCGTCGGGACTGGCCAGATCGGTGATCCAATCGCCGTTGTCGAACTCCTCATCCAGCTGACCGCCGCTCCAGCCGGCGTAGCCGGCGAAGACCCGCCGGCGGGTGGTGGCCTCGGTCAGCTCCTCGATGCCCGTGTCGGGGGCGGGGAAGCCGATCCGCCCCAGCACCAGCAGGCCTGCGGGCTCCGGATCGACGAACTCCGCCAGGCAGACGATCGCCGCCGGCTGCACGGGTCCGCCCACGTACACGGGCTCCTCCTCGGCGACCGCCTGTTCGAGTTGGGGCACGGCCTCGCCCACAGTCACGGCCGACGGCCGGTTCAGCACCACGCCCATCGCGCCGTCCTCGCTGTGCATCCCGATCAGGACCACCGAGCGCTCGAAGTTGGGATCCCGTAGCGTGGGCGATGCCAGCAGGAGTTGACCGGAGAGCGATTCCTCCATGATGCCCAGGCTACCGCGCCCCCCGGGCTCCTCCCGCCGGTCGGTGGGCCGCGGGGGGTCTCGAAGCGCACCGCAGCGCCGGCTGCTCAGCCGGCGTTGAAGATCTCCAGCTCGCCGGTCGTGGCGTGGTCGTTGGCGTTGCCCTCGGGCTCGACCACGTGACCGTCCACGACGATCGGGCTGTTCCAGTGTCCGGAGGAGCCGGGGAGCCTGGCGATCGGCTTGGACGAGCCGGGCTGGTACACGTACACACCGCCGTCGCTGGGGTCGTATACGTACAGCAGGCCCCCGGCCATCACGGGGCTCGTGCCCGGGGTCCCGTTCTGCCACGCCTCGTACAGACGTCCGCTGCGCAGCACGTACGCGGCGGTGCCGTGTTCGGCGCCGACGAACATCGTCGTACGCCGGTTGTGGCGCCACACCGCGGGAGCGCTGAACAGCTCGCCGCCTCCCGGCAGCGGCAGACGCTGAACTTCCCCGCCGAGCTTGGTGTGCGAGCGTTTCGGCCCGCCGTTCAGACGCGCGGCTCTCAGCACCCGGATGATCCCGTCCTTGCCCGCGACGGTGACGCGGCCTTTGCCGACGAGCACGGGGGCGCTGGAGCCGAGATCGGTGTCGGTTTCGTTCAGATGGGCCTGGTTGGTGGGTGTGAAGGACTGGCGCAGGTCCAGTCCGGGGAACGTGAGCTCGAGCACGCTGTCGCCGAAGTCGGTGGTGCCGTTCCACGGGCCGTTGCCGGTGTCGATCAGGATGCGCTTGCCGCCGGGCTCCACAACGGCGCCGCCGCGGGAGAGGATCGCCGAGTCGCTGGAGGGGCACGTGCTCGGCACGAGCAGCGTGCGCCGATCGGAGCACAGCGTGTTGAACACGCCCTTCAGCTTTCCGCTGGCGCGATCGAGCAGCGCGACATGGCCCTGGTAGGGGGGGATGTCGCCGAAGTAGCCGCTCGTGGCGACGAGCAGGTCGGGCCCGTCGATGTTGAGCGCCGCACCGAGCTTCTCACGCTTGGGTTCGAGCGTCACGCGCGCGGGCCAGCCGGCGCCCGCGACCTCCTGCCCGTCGGCGAGCGCCAGCTTGTGGATCAGCCCGTTGGGCGAGGCGCTGTACACGTAGCGCCCGTCGGGGTCCAGCAGGGGGCTCGTCGCCGTGAACTGGGGGCTGCCCGCCCACGTGCCGTAGCCGGGCGGCGTGAACGTCCACAGGATCTGGCCGCTGTTGGCGTCGATCGCGAGCACCTTGCCATAGCTGGTGGCGACCACGATCGTGTCGTGTGGGGCGCCGTTCACGGTTGCGCCGTGCAGGTACACGGGCGAGGAGTCCACGGTGCCCGGCAGCGTCACGTGCACGTGGTGAAGATGGACGACGTTGGCGGCGGTGATCCCCGTGCGGGCGTCGGTGCTGTCGCTGCGCTGGGGGTCCAGGCCGAACTCGGGCCACGTTTGCAGCGGGGCGGTGGCGGCGGTGCCCTGGGCCGGTGCCGGGATCGCGGTGGGCGAGATCGTCGGCGCCGGACCAGCCGTGGCGTCGCTGGCGCTGCTGCCGCAGCCGACCAGCGGGGCGCATGCGGCCAGCGCACCCGTGAGCAGGGTCGCGATCAGGACGGGCTTGCTCGGCAGGGCTGGCACGTGTTGATGTGTAGCGCATCGGCCGCGATCGGCGCGCCGCGCGCGCTCGCGCCGGCGCCCCTGCATGGTGGGCGCCACGGGCGCGTGGCGTGGCGCTATGCTGGCCGGGCAATCGCGTAGCATGAGGAGGAGGCAGAAGAGCATGGCGAAGACTCCGGGTGTCGGCGAGCAGGCGCCGGACTTCGAGCTGCCCGGCACAGCGGGCACGTTCAAGCTGTCCGACCATCGCGGCGAGCGGGTCGTGCTGCTGTTCTATCCCGGCGACAACACGATGGTGTGCACCAAACAGTTCTGCTCCTACCGCGATCGCGCGGAGGACTTCGGGAAGTTGAACGCGACGGTGGTGGGCATCTCCTCGCAGGATCTCGCCTCGCACGAGGGCTTCGCGAGCAAGCATTCGCTCAACGTGCCGCTGCTCGCGGACGTGGACAAGGCTGTCGCACGCGCCTACAGCGCCTACTCCCCGCGTATGGGGACCAAGCGTGCGGCGATCGTGATCGACGAGCGGGGGATCGTGCGCGATCGCCACGACCACCTGCTCGGCCTGGACTTCCAGTCGGTGGACGACCTGCGGTCCGCGCTGGACGCGCTGCCGGCGGCCGCCGCCTAACTGGGAAGGGGCGCCGTCTCGCGCCCGGACGCGGAGCGCTCCTCGACCTCGCGTCGGGAGTGCAGCTCGGCGATCTCCAGCTGCAGCGAGCGTGGCTGCTCGCCCGGGGCGGGCGTGCGTCGGTGCCAGTCGCCCTGCGCGTCGAGCACCCAGGAGTTCTGGTTGTCCGCGAAGGCGCGCTCGAGCGTGTCCAGCAGCTCGGCGCGCAACGCGGGGGACTCGATCGGGGTCGCGAGCTCGACACGGTGGTCGAGGTTGCGTGGCATCAGGTCGGCCGAGGCGATGTAGATCGTGTGCTCGCCGTCGCGTTCGAACGTGTACACGCGCGAGTGCTCGAGCAGCCGGCCGACGATCGAGACCACACGGATGTTCTCCGAGATGCCGGGCACGCCGGGACGCAAACAGCAGATGCCGCGCACGTTGAGGTCGACTTTGACTCCCGCCTGAGATGCGCGGTAGAGCGCCCTGATGCAGCGTCCGTCGACCAGCGCGTTCATCTTCATCGCGATCCTCGCGGGCGACTGCGGCGAATGCGAGGCGATCGTCAGCTCGATCTGCTCGAGGAACCCGTCGCGGAGCTGCTGGGGGGCCATCAGCACCTTGCGGTAGTGCAGCGGACGTCCGTATCCGGTCAGGTAGTTGAACATGTCGGCCACGTCGGCGCCGATCTGCTCATCGATCGTGAACAGCCCGAAGTCCGTGTACAGACGGGCGGTGGCTGAGTGGTAGTTGCCGGTGCCGATGTGGACGTAGTTGCGTACGCCGTCCCCCTCGCGGCGGACCACGAGCACGCACTTGGCGTGGGTCTTCAGCGCCGGCTGGCCATAGACGACGTGCACGCCCGCCTCCTCCAGTGCCTTGGCCCAATGGATGTTCATGCGCTCGTCGAAGCGCGCCTTGAGCTCGACCAGCGCGACCGCCTGCTTGCCCCGCTCGGTCGCGTCGATCAACGCAGGCACCAGCGGCGAGTCGTCGCTGGTGCGATACACGGTCTGCTTGATCGCGAGCACGTTGGGGTCGGCCACTGCCTGCTGGACGAAGCGCTCCACCGAGGTCGCGAACGAGTCATAGGGGTGATGGACCAGCAGGTCTCCTTCGCGCATCGCCCCGAACACGTCAGGTCGCTCGCCCTCGTGGGCCGCCAGCCGCTGGTGGGTGCTGCCGACGATCGGCTCCTCGCGCAGCTCGGGGTGCCCCTGCAGGCCGACGATCTCCCACAGCGCGCCCATGTCGAGCAGCCCGTCGACCGCGTACACCTCGTCCTCGGCGACACCGAGCAGCTCGGTCAGCTCTGCACGCAGACGCCTGGGGCAGGCCGCCCCGATCTCAACCCGCACGATCTCGCCGAAGCGCCGGCGACGCAGCTCGTCCTCGACGGCCTGGAGCAGATCCGCGGCGTCGTCTGAGACCTCGAGGTCGGCGTCCCGGGTGACCCTGAACACGTCGCACTCGACTATCTCCATTCCTGGGAACAGCGCGTCGAGGTGGTGGGCGATCACGTCCTCCAGCGCCACCATCACGACCTGCCCGGAGCCGGCGCGCCCGCCGCCGGGCTGATCGACCGAGACGAAGCGGGGGAGGATCTCCGTCGGCACCTTGACCCTGGCGAACACGGTCTCGTCGGTGACCGGGTCGCGCACCAGCACAGCGAGGCTGAGTGACAGGTTGGAGATGTAGGGGAACGGTCGTCCGGGCGCCACCGCAAGCGGCGTCAACGCGGGGAAGATCACCCGCTGGAACTGCCGCGACAGCTCGGCGCGCTGGCGCTCGTCGAGCTCGTCCACGTCGACCAACGTGATGCCGTGCTCGGCCAGCCGGGGTCGCAGATCACCTTCGAAGCAGGCGCTCAGCCGCCGCCCGAGGGCCTTGACCTGTTCACGGATCAGCGCGATCGTCTGAGACGGTGTGCACCCGTCCTGACTCGGGGTCTCGACGCCCGCGTCGATCTGGTCGTGCAGGCCCGCGACGCGCACCATGTAGTACTCGTCGAGGTTGGTGGTGTAGATCGCGCAGAACTTGACCCGCTCCAGCAGCGGCGAGCGCTCGTCCTCGGCGAGCTGGAGCACCCGATCGTTGAAGTCGAGCCACGAGAGCTCGCGGTTGATGTAGAGCTCGGGATCCTGCAGCTGGGCGGTCTCCGGCGCCGCGGCCGGCTCCGGCGCCACGATGCTGGGCCGGGCGCCGTTGTCGCTGGGTTGCGGATAACCGGACATCGTTGCAATCCACGCTACACCGTCCCGCCGGGTGACATCGTGGCGATCGCGCTAGGGTGGCACTTCGGATGGCGCGCCAACTCTGGCTACTTCGTCACGCCGAGGCCGAGCCGCATGGAACCCGCACCGATGCGCAGCGGCAGCTGACCCAGCGCGGCACCGGTCAGGCGCGCGCTGCGGGAGTCGCGATCGAGCGGCTTGGGGCGGAGTTCGAGCAGGTGCTGTTCAGCCCCAAGGTGCGCGCCGCCAGGACGGCTGAGCTCGCCGCCGAGGGTTGGCGCGCCGAGCAGCGCGAGCTGCTGCACGAGCACCCGCCGCTCGCGGGCGGCTTCGACGAGCACGACGCGCGCGAGGCGCTGGCCGGCGTCTCGGCCGGCGGACGGCTGCTCCTCGTCGGCCACGAGCCAGATCTGTCGCTGACCGTGGGCGCGCTGACCGGCGCGCGGATCGACCTGAAGAAGGGCGGTCTTGCGGTCGTGCGCCTAGAGGGCGCGGGCGGTGAGCTCGCGGTCCTGATGCGACCCAGGGAGCTGACTCTGATCGCCGGGGTCCCAGTCGACCTGGACTGAGGTCGGCGCCGCTTCGGTCGCCTCGGCGGCGGTGTCGCGGGACTCCGCTGCGAAGCGGTAGCCGATGCCGAAGTGGGTATGGATGTAGCGCCACCGTGGCGAGGCTTTCTCGAGCTTCTGGCGGACCTTGCGCACGAACACGTCCACCGAGCGGTCGCCTCTGACCATCGCGTAGCCCCACAGCCGCGAGTAGATGTCCTCGCGCTCGAGCACCCGGCCCTCCGCGGCAGCGAGCAGCTCGATCAGCTCGAACTCGCGTCTGGTCAGCTCGAGGCTCTGTCCGGCGACGAACGCCTGGAAGCGGTCGGTCCTGATTTCGACCTCGCCGGCGAGCACCGGCTTGGCCTCCGCACGGCCGCTCGAGCGTTGGCGCCTGCGGGTCACTCCCTGAACCCGTGCGATCACCTCCTCGGGATGGCAGGGCTTGCTGATCCAATCATCGGCGCCGAGCCGCAGTCCGCGCACCCGCTGGGCCACGGTGGAGGGGCCGGTGCACACCACCACGCCCAGCTCGGGCAGAGCGCCACAGAGCCGCTCGAGCCACTCCCAGGCCTGGGGGGCGAGCACGGTCAGGTCCACGATCAGGGCGCTCAGCCGCATCGAGGCGATCGCGTCCGGCGGCACGGGGCCGGCGAGCACGCGGTGCTCCCAACCCAGTCGATCGAGGCGCTTGCTGAGAACCTGGATGAACCCGCTGTCGCGGTCCAGCACCGCGACACGCAACGACGCGCCGCCACCGCGGATGTTTGACGGGGCCGCCTCCTCCGTGGCGGTGACGCTTTCCGTCATCGCCGCGGAGTGTAGGGGACGGCCCGGGTGGGTGCACGTCGAGCCGATCGTGGTTACAGGATCTTCACAGAATAAAACCGGTATTTGCGGGCTCGTCGGCGGTCTCGCCCGTGTACGGCACGCCTCCCGCAGGGGCGCTCAGGCGGGGCGAGAGGAGTCCGAGAACTCCCTGAACAACCCCGTCACGACGAACGCCACCTGCTCGCCGACGTCCACGGCGTTGTCGCCGATCCGCTCCAGCGCGCGGGCGACGAGGATCATGCACATCGCCCATTCGCGTGTGTCGGGGTCGTCGCCGACCTCGATCGCCATGCGAAAGATCTCACGATTCAGGCGGTTGATCTCGTGATCCTGGCGCACGAGGTCCTCGGCCAGTTCGATGTCACGGCCGGCGAACGCCGCGCGACACTGCACGACCTCCGAGCGGGCCTGGGCGCCCATTTTCGCGAGCGCGTCGAGCATCTCCTGGCGAACGGGAGGCTCGTGGCCCGAGAGTGGGATCAGCTTGGCGATGTTCACGCACTGATCGCCCATCCGCTCGATCCGCATGATCACGTGCAGCAGCGCCGCGACGAGGCGCAGATCGCCCGCGACCGGCGCCTGCAGTGCCAGCAGCGAGAGGATCCCCTGGTGCACCTCCAGGTAGCGTCCGTCGACGCGATCGTCGTCGGCGATCACCATCTGGGCGAGCTCCACGTCCTGGTGACGGAGCGCCTCGAGCACGCGATCGAGCTGTTCGACGACGATGTCCAGGCCGTCGAGCGCCCGTTCCTGGAGCTCCTTGAGCTGCTGCTGGAAGTGGGCGCGGCCGGCGCCGCCGTCGCCGGCTCCTGCGAGCGTGGCGTGGTCGGGCAGCTCGCGGCTGCCTCCGTTGGCGCCGTCCTGGGGGGAGCTAGCCGAACTTTCCGGTGACATATTCCTCGGTTCTCGGATCGGACGGCTTGGTGAAGATGCCGTCGGTGGGCCCCACCTCGACGAGCTGCCCGCCGAGCATGAAGGCGGTGCGGTCCGCCACGCGGGCGGCCTGCTGCATGTTGTGGGTGACGATCACGATCGTCACCCGCGTCTTCAGCTCGTCGATCAGCTCCTCGATCTTCAGCGTGGCGATCGGGTCGAGGGCCGAACAGGGCTCGTCCATCAGGATCACCTCGGGATTCACCGCGAGCGAGCGCGCGATGCACAGACGCTGCTGCTGTCCGCCGGAGAGCCCGGCGCCCGGCTCGTGCAGGCGATCCTTGACCTCCTCCCACAGGCCTGCGCCGCGCAGCGCCGCCTCGACCTTCCCCGACAGGTCTCCGCGCCGGCGCGCGGTCAGGCGCAGACCCGCGGCGGCATTGTCGAAGACGGACATCGTGGGGAAGGGATTCGGCTTCTGAAAGACCATCCCGATCGCCCGCCGCACGGCGACGACGTCAACCGAGGGGTCGTACACGTCGAGCTCGTCGAGCAGCACCCGGCCCTCGGCTCGCGCGCCGGGGATCTCCTCGTGCATGCGGTTGATGCAGCGGATCATCGTCGACTTGCCGCATCCCGACGGGCCGATGATCGCGGTGACCTCGTTGGCTTTGAACTCGAGATCGAGGCCCTTGACCTGTTCGGCGTCGCCGTAGAAGGCGCGCAGTCCCTCCAGGCGCACGGCGAGGCCGGGTGTGGCGACTGCGGCGGGGCTGGCCCCGTTCTCGGGCGCCGGGCTGGGCGCCTGCGCTTCGCTGCGCCGTTCCTCGGCGAGCTCCTCGGGCTCCATCTCAGCGGCCTCCGTCGCTGCCGCGAGGCCTGTGTTTGGGGCGAGCGTCATGCAAGGCGGCTCCTTCGTGAGACGACGCGGGCGATCAGGTTCAGGATCAGGATCATGACGACCAGGGTCAATGCAGCGCCCCACGCACGGTTTACCACCGCGGGGGTCGGCGATGTGACGTCGTTGTAGATTTGCACGGGCAGCGAGTTCATGAACTGCCCGAGGTTCGTGTTGGTCTTGAAGGTCGCCCCGGCGGTGAACAGCAGCGGCGCGGTCTCGCCGGCGGCGCGCGCGATCGCCAGCAGCATCCCGGTGAGCATCCCCGGCAGCGCGGTGGGCAGCACGATGCTCCAGATCACCCGCCAGCGGGGCGCGCCCAGGGCGAGCGCCGATTCGCGCAGCGCCCCCGGCACCAGCAGCAGGACCACCTCGGCCGAGCGGATCACCACCGGTAGCATCAGCAGCGACAGCGCCAGCGAGCCCTTGTAGCCGGCGTAGGAGCTGCCGGTGCCCACGATCAGCGCGATGTAGATGAACAGGCCGAAGATGATCGACGGCACCCCGGTGAGGACGTCGGTGAAGAAGCGCACCGTGCCGGCGAACCAGCTGGCGCGCCCGTACTCCACGAGCCACACCGCCACGCCGACACCGATCGGGATCGCGATCACCGAGGCGAGCGCGACGATCTCGATCGTCCCGAGGATCGCGCTCTGGATCCCTCCGATCGAGGAGTTCTTGAAGAACGTGTTGCCGGTGGGGTCGGTGGTGAAGAAGCTGGGCCCCCAGGAGCTGAGGCCCTTCTGCAGCAGGTAGTAGACGATCAGGACCAGCGGGATCAGCGCGATCGCGGTGCCCGCGAGGATCGAGCGGCGAGCGATCCTGTCCCGGCGCTTGCGCGCGGGGCTCAGCGCGTAGCGGGCGAAGCGGTCGGCTGTGGGGCCTGACGTACTCACCAGCCCGCCGTTCCTCCGGCCAGGACCGGGGCGTCCTCGGCGCGCCCTCCCTGAGCGGTGCCCGTCGGTGCGCGCACGCGCGCGGCCCGCAGCACGAGCAGACGCGCGAGTGCGTTCACGAGCAGCGTCAGCACGAACAGCACCAGCCCCGCGGCGAACAGCGCGGAGCGGTGCAGGCCCTGGGCCTCGCCGAACTCGTTGGCGATCACCGCGGCCAGGCTGTAGCCCTGGCCGAACAGGTGTTTGCCGAGTTGCGGCGCATCCCCGATCAGGATCGTGACCGCGATCGTCTCACCGATCGCGCGACCGAGTCCCAGCATCGCGCCGCCGATGATGCCGCCGCGACAGTAGGGCAGGACCGCGATCCGGATCATCTCCCATCGCGTCGCTCCCAGGCCGAGCGCGGCCTCCTTGTGGTCGGCGGGCACGGTGTTCATGACCTCGCGCGAGATGGCGCTTACGATCGGCAGGATCATGATCGCCAGCACCAGGCCGGCGACGAAGTAGTTGGGGATCGTCACCACGCCCCCGCCGATGAACGGGATGAACGAGAGCGTGTTGGCGACCCACTGCTCGGCTGGCTGCAGCTTGGGGGCCAGGAAGAAGATCCCCCACAGCCCGTACACCACCGAGGGGACCGCCGCGAGCAGCTCGATCAGCACCGTCACCGGCGAGCGGACCCGCCGCGGGCACAGCTCGGTGATGTAGATCGCGGTCGCCACGGCGACGGGGACGCCGATCAGCAGCGCCAGCCCCGAGGTGATCAGCGTGCCGATCACCAGCGGCAGCGCGCCGAACTGTTCGGCCGAGACGTTCCAGTCGTTGTCGAACGTGAAGCCGAGGACGCCGAACTTTTCGAACGCCGGCCGCGCTTCGCCCACGAGGCGGATGAAGAAGTAGACGATCAGCGCCAGGATCAGCGCTGCGAGTGCCGTGAGTCCGTAGCGCAGTGCGCGATCGGGCAGGCGCGCGATCGGCGAGCGCCCGAGAGTCGAGCGCCCGCCGGTCGAGACCGTTGTCGCCTCCATCGCCCTTCTATACCCGATTCCGGGTTCGGACCATGGGTCGGCGGGGGTGGATCAGCCGCTGAGCGAAGAGCCGTTGCATTCCAGCGTCCCCACCGCTTCCTTGGACTTCGTGAGGATCGAGCTGGGCAGCGCGGCGTAGTCGGCCTGCGCGAGGACCGACTGGCCCTGGCCGAGGCCGTAGTTGATGAACTGCACGACGCCTTTGGCGGCCGCTTCGCCGCCGGGTATGCCCGCCTTGCACATGTCCTTGTAGACGATGATGAACGTCTGCGAGGTGATCGGGTAGGCGTTGGCGCCCGCCGGATTGCTGATCTTGATCCCGAGATTCGGGGGCACGGTCAGGCCTTCGGCGGCGGCGCTGGTCGATTCCAGGCTCGGCGCGACGAAGTTGCCGGACTTGTTCTTGACCGACGCGTAGGTGAAGTAGTGCTGCAGCGCATACGCCTGCTCGACGTAGCCGACGGCGCCTGCCGTCTGCTGCACCGCGCCCGCCACGCCGGCGTTGCCCTTCGCGCCGGTGCCGGTGGGCCACTGCACGTCCTTGCCTTCGCCGACCTTGGTCGCGAATTCGGGATCGACCTTGCTCAGGAATCCGGTGAAGCCGGCGGTGGTGCCGGAGGAGTCCGAGCGGTGGATGACTGTGATCGGGGTGCTTGGCAGCGACACGCCCGGGTTCAGCGCCTTGATCGCGGCGTCGTTCCAGGTCTTGATCTTGCCGAGGTAGATGTCAGCGATCGTCTTGCCTTCGAGCTTGAGGCCGGTTTTGACTCCGGGCAGGTTGTAGGAGACGGTGATCGCGCCCAGGAACATCGGCAGCTGCACGACCGATCCGACCTTTTCCAGGCTCGTGAAGTCGGCGGCCTTCAGCGGCGGGTCGCTTGCGCCGAAGTCGACCGTCTTGGCGGCGAGCGAGGTGATGCCCGCGCCCGAGCCGACAGCCTGGTAGTTGACCGTGAGGCCGGACTGGGCCGAGGCCCACTGCTGATAGACCGGGGCCGCGAAAGTCGAGCCGGCGCCGGAGATCGTGGTCGGAGACGAGCTGCTCGAAGAGCTGCTCGAGGAACTGGAGCTGCCGCAGGCCGCGAGGCCCAACGCGAGCGCGAGCACGCCCACGAACGCACCAATCTTGTTCTGGATCACTGCTTCTCCTCTTCCGGTTGACCTTGTGGGTCGCCGTGGAGTCTGTGCGACACGATGGGCGGCCCCGAGATGGCCGTCATCCCTCGGCGTGCGTGCAGTCTGTTAATCGCCGGGAGCCCCGATGTAAACATTTCGTGAAGGCTCTGCGGAATCCCCGTCGGGCTGCTCCTCACCGGCGTCCTCCGCCAGCGCGGACCCGTGTGCCGGCTGGGGTTGGAAGCGGTAGCCGAAGCCCGGGTGGGTGTGGATGAAACGGCGGTCGGGCAGCGCCGTCTCGAGCTTGACCCGGATCTTGCTCACATACACGTCGACGGAGCGGTCACCGGGCCGCAGCTCCCCGCCCCACACCTCTCGATACAGGACGTCGCGCGAGACGATCGCGCCCATTCGGCTCGCCATCGCCGTCAGCAGCTCGAACTCGCGCACCGAAAGCCTCAACGCCCTCCCGGTGGCGAGCACGAGGCCCTCGCCCAGCCGTATCTCCAGTTCGCCGGCGTAGAGGATGCTCGCGTTGTCGGCTGAAGCCGCCACGGGCGCATAGCGTCGCTCCCGCGCCGCCACCCCGGGGTTGCAAACTCGTGATCGACTCGTGAAGAAGTCGTGAAGAGGCTCACGGAGGCGGGGGGATATCCATAATCTGCCCGGATGCCCCGACGCAGATGTCACGCCGAGGAGAGCGAGACGGCCCGCCGCGAGGGCCCGCCGTGAGCCTTCGTGCGGGCCGGGCCGATGCCGCTCTGAGCGCCCTGCTCGAGGACGCCGGGCGCAACGTCGAGCGCTCGAGCGTGATCCTGCGCCAGCTGCTCCGGGAGTTTCCCGAGCACGCCGCCCTCGCCGAGGATCTCACCGCCTGCGAGCAGGAGGGCGACCGGATCACCCACGACATCATTCATCGCATGGGTAACGGGCGCCACGTGCGGGCGCCGTTCGACGCGGGCGACGGCTACGCGCTCGCGACGGCGATCGACGACATCGTCGACTACACCGAGCAGGCCGCCGCCCAGCTCGACATCTACGGCGTCGAAGCGCCGATGGAGCAGGCGGTCTCGTTCGCCGACGTTCTGGTGGCGGCCGGGGTGGAGATATCGAGCGCGCTGCGCCAGCTCAACAGCGGCGGAGACCTCGGGCCCCACCTGGTCGAGATCCATCGCCTCGAGAACGAGGGGGACACGCTCCAGCGCGACGCCGTCGCGTCGCTGTTCGCAGGCGGCATCGACCCGATGGTGGTGATCCGCTGGAAGGACATCTTCGAGTCCCTGGAGGCCGCGGTGGACGCCTGCGAGACGGTCGCCCACGTGCTCGAGGGGATCACGCTCAAGCGCCGACGCCGCTGAGCCGGAGGGCCTCTGAGGACTCAGGGAAGGGTGGTCGGCGGAGCGCTCGCCTGTAGCGCGCCGCCGCTCGGATCGCCCACCAGGAACGCCTGGAAGGAGGCCGCTCCCCCGGCCGACAGTGCCGGGACGATCGCCCGGCCGGCGGCCACGATCCTGCCCGCCCGCCTGGCGAGGACGTATACGACGAGCTTCTGCTGGGCGACGTCGGAGCGGTTGCGCGCCGTCCCTGTCGCCGGTTCGCCGGCTTCGCTGCCCGCACGCAGGCCGGACACCTCGATCCGGGGCGGCGTCACACTCGCCACGGGCGCTTCACCCACCACGACGCTCACCTTCGCCGGGCCCCCGGCGGAGGGAACCTGATCGTCGATCCAGGTCGCATCGCCATCGGCGGGCAGCAGCGCGATCGAGGTGAGACCGGCTTCCAGCCCGGGGGCGTCGTTGCGAAACAGCGTGCGCCCGGCCGCGTCTGCGACCGTGATCGCGATCGGCACCGAGTGAAGCGGACGCGGGGAGATGTTGTGCAGCGTCACCGCCACCGCCGTCCCTTCCGAGCCGTGGATCACCGTCGCCTCCAGCACCTTCACCTGCTTGCTTGCGCGGGTGATCGCCAGGCCTTTGTGTGCCAGCGTCACATGCTTGGCGCTCTTTTCCAGCTTGGCGCTCTCTTCGGCGGTCGTCTCGCATCCGCTGAGCCCGAGCGCGAGGAGGGTCAGCGCCAGCGCGGTACGGGCCGCCCGTCCGCCGGCGGCGCTCATGCCCCTGCCGTGCGTCCCGACCGGTGGGGCGCGGGCCGGCTCATCCAAACGCTCCGGCGATGTAGTCGCGCGTGCGCTGGCGGCTGGGACGGTCGAAGATGTCGGCGCTCGTCCCGTACTCGACCAGCTCGCCGAGGTGCATGAACGCCACGTGGTCGGCCACGCGCTGTGCCTGCTGCAGGTTGTGGGTGACGATCACGATCGCGACGCTCTCGCGCAGCCCCACGATCAGATCCTCGATCGTCGCCGTGGAGATCGGATCCAGCGCCGAGCAGGGCTCGTCGAGCAGCAGCACCTCCGGCTGGGCTGCCAGCGCCCGGGCGATGCACAGGCGCTGCTGCTGGCCGCCGGAGAGACGCAGCGCGGAGCGCTCGAGGTCGCCCGCCACCTCCTCGTATAGGCCCGCGCGGCGGAGAGCGTCGGCCACCGACTGCTCGAGCTCGGCACTGCGCCGCCGGCGCCTGCGCCCCGCTGCCGGTCGCTGCTCGGCCAACGCATAGGCAACGTTGTCGAAGATGCTCATCGGAAACGGGTTGGGCTGCTGGAAGACCATCGACACCCGGCGGCGCAGGGCATTGACCTCGAGCTCGTGGATCTCCTCGTCGTCGAGGGTGATCCGTCCCGCCCGGGCGGCTCCGGCGGTCACCTCGGTGAGCCGGTTCAGCGAGCGCAGCAGCGTGGTCTTGCCCGATCCCGAGGCACCGATCAGCCCCAGCACCTCGCCCTGTCGCACCGGCAGGCTGACGTCTCGCACGACCCAGTGCTCGCCATAGGCGAGCCACACCGATTCGATCCGCATCCGCTCGCGCACCTGCGCCGCCGCGGGCCGTTTGCTGCGCGACCGTGCGCCGTCGGCGGGCGCGGGCGTCGCGAGCCCGTTCTCCTCCGCTGTGGCGCTCGCCACGCGCGGGTCCTTGTCGACCACGATCCGCCGCACCGGCGGCGGCCTCAACGGGCTCACGAGGGTCCCCCGACGCGGCTGAGCAGCCGCGAGCCGCCCGCGGGTCGTTCCTTCGCTCTGGCCAGGCGCGTCACCGCGAAGTTGAGCGCGAGCACGATCATCAGCAGCACGAACGCTGCCGCGTAGGCCTTCTCGTGCGCGTTGCCCTCACCGGCAGGGGAGTTTTCATATACATAGCTCGTGAGCGTGGACCCGGTGCCGCGCAGCAGCCCGATCCCCGGCGCGCTGCCCACCGGTTCGATCTTCAGCGTGGCCCCGAGCAGGATTATCACGATCGCGGTGTCGCCGATGATCCTGCCCATCCCGAGCACGATGCCCCCGGCGATGTTGGGGCGGATCGCGGGCAGCAGCACGCGGCGGATCGTGGTCGCGCGCGTCTTGCCCAGTGCGTAGGAGGCCTCGCGCATGCGGTCGGGCACCTGGCTGAGCCCCTCGCGTGTGGAGCCGACGATCAGCGGCAGCGCGAGCAGGGACATCATCGCGCCGGCGGTCAGGAACGACTGCCCCGTGACGGCCCCGCTGGAGGAGTTCTGCGAGAGGAACCCCAGGAAGTTCTGTGAGAACACGAGCAGCCCGAAGATCGCCAGCACGATGCTCGGGGCGCCGGCGATGATCTCGATCGCCGACTCCACCGCGCGAGCCAGGCCGGCCGGACGGCCGTACTCCGACAGCCATGCCGCCAGCGCGACCCCGGTCGGTGCGGCGATCAGGATGCCGAGCGCCGTCAGCACCATCGTGCCCACGAGCGGGTCCAGGAAGCCGCCGGACTGGCTCTGCTGCAGCGAGGGGGCGGGGGAGTGCACGAACAGGCTCAGCTGCAGGTAGGAGATTCCCTTGAACAGCATGAACAGGACGATCGCCACCGTGATCACGCACAGCGCGACGCCCGCACTCCACGCGAGCCAGTAGAAGATCCGATCCACCAGCGGCCAGGACTCCGTGCCCTGGCGCTCGGGATGCACGACCGTCAGCCCGGCCGGTACCTGTGTGGCTCCTTCGCTCGCCATCAGGCCCTGATCCCGTAGCGCTTGAGCGACTGCTTGGCGGCCCAGCCGGCGAACGAGAGCATCGCGGCCGAGACGAGCAGCACGGCGGCGATCGCGTACAGCGTGTGGCTCAGGGGGCCGATCGTCAGTCCGGCGGACTCCTGCACGATCGTCGCCGCCAGCGGCCTGACGGGCTCGAACAGGAAGGTGATGCCGTCGAGCGGATTCGCGGCGAAACCACGGCTGCCCGTCACCATCGCGAGCATGATCGCCTCGCCGAGGGCCCGCGCGGTGGCGAGTACGGTCGCGGCGACGATCGCCGGTCGTGCGGTGTGCAAGGAGACGCGCACGACCGTGCGCCAGCGGTTCACCCCGAGCGCCGCCGAGCCCTCGCGCCAGGACGCCGGCACGGACGCGAGCGCGCCGGCGATCAGCGACACCATGATCGGGGTGATCATCAGCGCGAGGATCAGGGTGCCCGTCGTCAGGTTGGCTCCTTCGAGCTGGACGACATAGGAGACGGAATTGCGGCGGGCTTCGCTGATCAGGTGGTTCTCGACCCACGGGGCGAGCGCCAGGATCCCGATCAGGCCATACACCACCGAGGGCACACCCGCGAGCAGGTTCACGACCGGTTCGAGCGTGCGGCGCACCGGCGCAGGCGCGAACTCCGTCATGAACACCGCCGCCAGGGTGGATATCGCAAGTGCGATCAGCACCGCCGGTATCGTCGTGATCAGCGTGCCCCAGATCAGAGGCCAGGCGCGGAAGTACAGCACCGAGTGGCCCGGCAGGGGCGTCGCTTCCTCCATCGCCCGCAGCTGGGTGTCGACGTTCCCGCCCGAACCGAACCAGCTCAATCCGTTGGCCTGAAACGACGGCCACGCCTTGATGAACACGGTGACCACCATCGCGGCGATCAGCACCAGCGTCGTCGCGGCCAGCGCGCCGAGCATCCGCTCGACGCGCCTGTCACGGCTGGTGGCGCTCCGTCGGCGCGCGCGATGTGGAGCGCCGGCCGACATCCCCGCTAGTGGATGGCGATCCAGTTCGAGTTGATGATCTTCTTGGTGGTGGCGTTGCCGCTCGTGACCCACTTCAGGAACTTCGCGGTTTCGCCCTTGGGGACGCCCTTCGTGACCATCCAGAAGTTACGCACGCCCTGATACTGGCCCGAGCGGGCGTTCTTGAGGTTGCATTCCACGCCCTGGTAGCTCACCGGGTGCACCCCGGCGGTGTACGCGAAGGACACGAACCCGATCGCGTGTTCGTCCTTTTCGACGTGGAGCTGCTCGAGGCCGTTGGAGGTCTCCGCAGTCGCGCCGGTCGAGATCTTCAGGTATTCCCCGAGGAAGATGTGCTGGAAGGCGTCCTGGGTACCCGAGGCGCCGTCGCGGTCGAACAGGTCGATCGAGCCTGAGACGTGCGCGCCCGGGACCTGGCTCCAGTCGCGAATCTTGCCGGTGAAGATGCCTTCGACGGTCTGCTGGGAGAGGTTCCCGACGGGGTTCTTCGGGCTCGTGACGATGCATACGCCATCGCGGGCGATCTTCGTGAACACGAGTCCCTTGGGGTCCACGCCCACGATCGGATCGCGCGAGGAGTCGCCGATGTCGAAGCTGCCGCTGGCCGCCCCGCTGATGCCCACGTCGGACTGGCCGCCGCTGACCTTCGGCGCGGGGAGCTTCGGGTATGCCTTGTGGTAGGCGGAGGCGAGTTTCTGCGCCAGGGGGAGCACGGAGGTCGAGCCGCCGATGATCAGGCGCTTTGCCATTGCCGCCGCAGGCACGGCGAGGATCAGCGCGAGGACCATCGAGGCGATGAGGGTGCGGTGCGTGCGCAACGTACTTTGCTCCTTTGCTATCGGGTGTCGAGCACGGCTTCAGCGTTGGACGCCTGGGGCCAGCGGAGACGATCGGGTCAAATCGGTGCGGCGGGCGCGATCAGCGTCGCCGCCGCTGCGCAAGAGTGTCGAGCAGGGGTTTGCATGATGTGTCGTTTTTGTGAACGGCATTGCTTTTCAGCTCGCGTCGTGTGACGCTGGCGCCGTTCGATCGCAGGCCGGCCATCACGGCGGCGTCGACCGACGAGTTCGCGATCCCACATGTCAGACGACCAGAACCCGCCAGAGCCTTCCCCGGAGGCTCCATCGACCAACGGCCTGCGGCGCTCGGACGTGCCCGTGGTGCGCTCCGGCTTGGCCCACCGTCGCAACCCCGCGCTCGTCGCCCTCGAGGATTTCGGGCGCGGCACGCTGCGCGTTCTCCTGCGCGATCCCCTCGCGACCTTCCTGTTGCTCGCATCGCTCGGGCTGGCGATCGCCTTCGCCGTCCTGCTGGGTGACATCAAGCCCAGCAGCGCCGGGCTGCAGGCGCCGCTCAGCACCGTCCAGAACCTCGCAAGGCACCACGAGATCTCGAACGCGCTCCTGCTCGACCACGACAACCGGGTCGAGCTGACCACGAAACCCGCCGCCGCGCCCCCGAGATCCGGAGCGCCCGCCACCCCTGCAGCGGTGCCGATGCTGCTGTGGGCCTCCTATCCCTCCTCGGGCGCGCAGACCCAACAGCTGCTGCGCGAACTCAGCGCGAGTGGCGCGACCGTCGCGGTGGATCAGCAGTCGGGCAAGGGCACGAAGACGATCATCGTGCAGTTCCTGATCCCGATCCTGCTGCTCGTGTGTCTGTTCTCGCTGTTCATGCGTGTTGGCGCGGAGGGGGCCGCGGGTGGCATCGCCGCATTCTCGCAGTTCACCGGCAAGGGCAGACGGAAGGGCAAGGGCTCCAACGACAGGATCACCTTCGCCGACGTCGCCGGGGCGGGCGAGGCCGTGGCCGAGCTCAAGGAGATCCGCGACTACCTCGCCGACCCGAGCAAGTACCTGCGCGTGGGAGCCGCGGCGCCGAAGGGGGTGCTGCTGGTGGGACCGCCCGGAACGGGTAAGACGCTGCTCGCCAAGGCGGTCGCCGGCGAAGCGGACGCATCGTTCTTCTCGCTCTCGGGCTCGGACTTCGTGGAGTCGCTCGTGGGCGTCGGCGCCGCCCGCGTGCGTGACCTGTTCCGCAAGGCCCGCAAGGCTGCGCCGGCGATCATCTTCATCGACGAGCTCGACGCCGCCGGGCGCAAGCGCGGCGCCGGCATCGGCCAGGGCAACGACGAGCGCGAGCAGACGCTAAACCAGATCCTGGTCGAGATGGATGGCTTCGCCGGCGACGGCGGGCTCGTGGTGATGGGCGCCACCAACCGTCCGGACATCCTCGATCCCGCGCTGCTGCGCCCGGGGCGCTTCGACCGGCAGGTGGTCGTCGACACGCCCGACGTGCACGGCAGGCTGGAGATCCTGCGCCTGCACGGCGGCAAGCGGCCGATGGCGCCGGACGCCTCACTGGAGGAGGTCGCTCGCCAAACGCCAGGATTCAGCGGCGCTGAGCTGGCGAATGTGATCAACGAGGCGGCGCTGCTGAGCGTGCGCGACAGTCGCGTCGAGCTCGACCAGGCGACGCTCGAGGAGGCGATCGACCGGGTCGTCGCCGGGCCGGCGAAAACGCACATCCTCAGCGAGGAGGAGCGCTGGCGGATCTCGATCCACGAGGCCGCCCACGCCGTCGTCACCGACGCGCTGGGGCACGCCACCTCCACACGCAAGCTCTCGATCGTCGCCCGCGGGCGCCAGCTCGGCACCGCGGCGCACATGCTCACCGACCGCGACCAGGTGATCATGAGCGAGCCTGACCTCCAGCGCCAGCTGATCTCGATCGTGGCGGGGATGGCCGGCGAGCGGATCGCCTTCGGACACGTCTCCACCACTATCAACGACGATCTCCACGCTGCGACCGCGCTGGCGCGCAGCATGGTGACGTCCTTCGGCATGTCCGAGGCGCTGGGCCTGGTGACGATCGGGGAGAAGAGCGGAGAGGTGTTCCTGGGCGCCTCGCTGCAGGACCTCGGCTCGGTGGGCCCCGAGACGCTGAACCTGATCGACAACGAGATCGAGCGCTTCGTGGGCGACGCCGAGGCTCGCGCCGCGGCGATCCTCGATCGCAACTGGAACACCGTCGAGGAGACAGCCACGGCACTGCTGGAGCAGGAGACCCTCTCCGGGCTGGCGCTGGATGCGCTGCTCTCGACCGTGCAGGAGTCCTCGCTCGATGAGCTGCGCGAGGTGCGCCGCAGCCCGCCGGCGCGTGAGCCGGGGGACCCACGGTGAGCGCCCGGCGGCTGCCCTCGCCCGCGATGGTCGTGGCGCTTATCGCTCTCGCGCTCTCGAGCACCGGCCTCGCCGACGCCGCCCGTCATGCTGTGGTGGGGATGATCGCCGGTCATCGCGTCAGCACGAAGCCCCATCCCGGCGGGCTGCTCTTGCTGGGTCGCAACGGGAAATTCCCCGCCTCGGCGATCCCGACCGTCAAGAACGCCAGCAGGGTCGGCGGCGAGACGGCCACCCAGCTCGCCGGGACCTGTTTGCCGGACACAGTCGACATCGGCACCTGGTGCCTGGATACGGCGCTGTATCCGCTCACCAATCAGCAGCTCGGCAAGAACAACTACATCTGGGCGAGCAAAGCGTGCGAGGCCGAAGGCGGCTGGCTGCCCACGGCGGCCGAACTGCTCGGCGCCGCCGCGAAGGTGAAGCTCGCCTCCACGATCCACGACTCCCAGCTCACGGCCACGATCCCACTCGATCCGACGCGCGGCCTGCAGGACATGCGTGAGATGAGCTCGACTCTCACCACCACCGAAGCCGGGTCGGCGGCCGCCGGGTCCGAGGGTGTCAGCGAAGGCGCGACGGGTAACCCCCGCCAAGGGCAGGCCAACCCGCTTCCGCTGCCCGCCAACTCGCTGCCCGAATCGCTGCAGTACGTGACCGTCTACGACAACGGGAACAAGGGCGGCTTCGCGGGCTCCGAGCCGGTCAACCAGCCCGAGAACTTCCGCTGCGCCTTTGCCAAGACGGCGGGCGCGGTTAACAAATCCGAATCCTGAGGCTCTCGTGAGGGGCGAAGCGATTCCGATCCCTCTCCCGGCGCCGCGGCGAACGCGAATCACGGCGCTCGCGGGAGCGTCGATGCGTGGTGCGGCCATCGCGGGCGCGTTCGTGGCGATCGTCCTGTGCATGTTCGCCTCGCAGGCGCGAGCAGTGATCCTCCCGGCCACGACTGTCGACGGTCCCAGCGAGGACATCGCCGGGTTCGGGGGCGTGGCGATGAGCGAAGACGGCACCGGCGGGCTCGTGTATCTCAAGCGCGTGGGCGGCGTCCCGCACGTCTTCGTCTCGCGCTACTCCGAGGGTCGCTGGCGCGCGCCCGTGCAGGTCGACCGCGAAGAGCCCTTCGCGGCCAGCTGGCCGCGCATCGGCGCGGCCGAAGGTGGCGAGCTGCTGGTCGTGTGGGCCACACCGTTCGCGACAAAGGACGGCAAGCCGGTGTACGAGCTGCTCGGCTCGCTGCTCGGCCCGGGCGGCTCGACGTTCGGGCCGGCGATGATCGTCGACCCCGATATCGAAGAAGCGGCCGGTACGAGCCCCGATCTCGCCGTCAGCCCCACCGGCCAGGCCGACGTCGTCTACAGGGTGGTCGAACCCGCCAACACGATCGTGCCGCCGCTACGCGTGGGAGACGTGGCCGAGCAGGTGCGGATCGCGCACTTCAACGGCCAGCGCTGGCTGGGCCTGGGTGCGGTCAACCGCAATCCCGGGGCATCGATGCGCCCGCCCAACCAAGCCAACGCACCGCAGGTGGCGGTCAACGTGACCGGCAGCGGCGTGGTCGTCTGGCAGGAGCCCGACGTCGAAGGGGTCGCGCGCATCTGGGCGCGGCGCGTATTCGGCACTGCGCTCGACTACGTTCTTCCGGTCAGCGCGACGAGCTTCGCGGGCGCGCCGATCGTCGACGATGCCGACGCGCCGAGCATCGCCTTCTCGCGCCTCGGCCAAGCCGAGGTGGCCTATCGCCAGAACGTGGGCCCTGGATCCCCGCTCCCCGGGCCCAGGATCTACCTGAACATCCTCCCCGACGGCGAATCGGCCAGCGGCGCGGAGTTCCAGGGAGCGAGCATCGCTGACAAGGCCGTGGCAGGTGCCAGGACCGCTTCGGTCGGCCCACCGAGCATCGACATCGACGAAAAGCAGGATCTGCGCCTGCTGTACGACAGCAACGGCACGCCACGCGTCGTCGAAGGCAACGATCGGGGGCTGTCCGCCACGCTTTCGCTGGGGCCGCCGTTCGCCGGGGCCGAACCGTACTCCGCGAGCGTGATGAACCCCGCGGGGGGCGGAGTCTCGGCATGGTCAAGCGCCAGTGCCCAGGGACATCCCGCAGTCGGGGTGCGGGAGGACTTTCCCAACGGAGCCGTGCAGACGGGTCTGGTCAGCGGTGGCGCGGGTGGCGAAGTCAGCGAACTCGGGGTCGGGCGCTCGGGGCTCGGTGACGGGCTCGTCGCGTTCCGTCAAGGTCAGCTCGGCAACGCGGCGATCGTCGCGGCAGAGGTGACCGCCCCGCCCGCCGAAGCGGTCATCAGCGCGCCCAGGGGCTGGGTCAAGCCAGGCGCGGCCGCGGTCACGTGGGAAACCCCCGTGAGCGCCGACGGGCCGCTTCGCTACCAGGTGGTGCTGGACGGCCATCGTCAGGCCACCCCCGCAGGCGCCCACGCGCTGCGCCTCGACCCCCGCGGACTCGGGTCCGGCCGACACCGCGTGCAACTGCTCGCGACCGACATCAGCGGCGAGGCCACGCTGTCGCCGCCCTCGATTCTGCGCGTGGACGGCTCTCCGCCGGTCGTCAAGATCCTCAGTACCCGCGGCGGCGGGATCTCCGTGCGCATCCGCGACCCCGACTCGGGGGTGAACAAGCGTGCGGTGAGCGTCAGCTTCGGCGACGGTCACGGTGGGCGCAGCCGCACGTCGTTTCGCCACCGCTACATCCACGCGGGCGTGTATCTCGTCATCGCGCACGTCCGAGACAAGCTCGGCAACGCCGGAGTGGTGCGCCGGTGGGTGAGCGTCGGATGACGCGGGGCTGGTCCAGCGCCGAGCCCGATCGGCGGGCAATGCGGCCGCGCGTCTGGGCAGCGCTCGCTTGCGCTTTCGTCATGGCGCTGATCTCCGTGCCGGCTTCCGCCCAAGCCGATGTCTTCGGGCCGATCTCGCTCGTCTCCGCCGGTACGGCAGCCGGCGGCCTGACCCAGCAGGCCGAATACGCCCATGACGCCGCGATCTCAGCCGATGGCAGGTATGTCGCATTCGATGGCTCGTTTGGCGGCGTCACCGGCGTTTGGCGGCGCGATCTGGCAAGCGGCGAAATCGAGCAGGTCGCAGGCGGCGATGCCGAGCTGCCGTCGATCAGCGAAGACGGTCGCCACATCAGCTTCACCACCACTGCGAGGCTCGTCCCCGAAGACACCAACGGCGCGCCCGACGTGTACGTGCGCGACATGGACCTGCCGGGCTCTCAGCCCTGCGGCGCGCCCGAAGGCGAACCGTCCGCTCCGCAGTGCGCATTCACACTCGCCTCGGCGGTCACGGTCGAAGGGTCCACCAAGAGCCTTGCCTACGCCTATCCGAGCCCAGGTCAGGAAGAACCGAAGTTCGGCTCCGTCGCGGCGGGGCGTTCAGCGGTCAGCGCCGACGGCGACGAGGTCGCGTTCGTGACGACCGCGGTCTCCGACCTCACCGATCCCGGAGGTACGCCCAACACCCCCCCGCTGCAGGTAGCAGTTCGCTATCTCGCCCGCCGCGAGACGGTGCTCGTGAGTGGAGCATTTGATCCGCTCACGGGTCAGACGACCGTGGCGCCGGTGTCCTTCACGGAAGCCGGAGAGACCTTCGGCGCGGTCTTTCCCGGCTCGGCGCACGAGCCAGGCTTCCGTCCTCCGCCGGCGACCGGCGAGTGGGCCGGCGACCCGCCGCCCGGCGCCTCGATCAGCGCAGACGGATCGGCTGTGGCGTGGATGGGGGAGGACGTCGGGAAGCAGGCTCGGATGCTTCCGCAGGAAGCTCCCCCACCTCTGTACACCGAGCCCCTCTGGCGGCGCATCGCGCCTGGCTCGCAGACGCCCACCGAGCGCGTGACGGGGGGGTCTGAACCCAACAATCCCGCCTGCGTGGCGAGCGGAGAGGGGCTGCTCCCGGCGGCCGAAGATCAGTCGGCGTCGGATCCCTGCCAGGGCCCGTTCCGCGTAGAGGCGAACGTCGTGAGCACGGTGAGCCGCGGAATCTGGAGCGAAGAAGGCGGGGGAGAAGCGAACTTCGTACCGCGGCTGAGCGCCGATGGCTATAGCGTGGCTTTCCTCGCGTCAGCGCTTCCGATCTCGATCGGCCTGGGCTTCAGCAGCGAACGCCACGGTGAGCCGGCCGACGCCTACGTCGCGAACATGAGCCCCGGCCTCACGCGCGCGCAGGCGCTCACGCCATTGACAGAGATAGCGGGCAAAGGCGTCGCGGCCTCGGACCCGGTCACCGACATCGAGATCTCCCCCGAAGGTACGCAGGTGGCGTTCACCACCAGGCGCACCGAGTTTCCACCGGGGTCGCCCGCCTACGTCAGCGCCCCACAGGCGCTTCCCGGCGAGAGCGAGCTCTACGACGCCGACCTGGGCGACGACACCCTCACGCGGGTCACGCGCGGCTTCAACGGCGAACCGAGCGAAGAGCGCCCGCTGGGATCGAAGATCGAATGTCCAGAAGACGTCTACTGCCAGGATTCCGCGATCGGGGCCCAGTCGCCGTCATTCGCGGGGGACGGGGAGCTGCTTGCCTTCGCCTCGACGGCCACCAACCTCGCGTTCGGCGATGGCAACGCCTCGCCCGCCGGGCCGTTCGACGGCAGCGATGCGTTCCTGGTCGAACGTCAGATCTTCGCCAGCCTGGCCACCCCGCAGGTCATCTCGCCGCCGCCCGCGAGCCCGAACACGCAACCGGTCTGGCAGCTCGGCGCGACCGTGCTCTCGCGTCGCGACGGGAGCGTGCTGGTGTACGCCGAGGTGCCAGGAAAGGGGACCTTGCGCGCGGCGGCGCGCGGCGTGGTCCGCGTAGCTGCCGCACACGTGGCGGGAAGCGCCAGGCACGGAGGCACCGGGCACGGGGCTCCGGCCAGGACCTCACGGCGTCGAGCCGCACGCACGACGACCGCCACACGAACCGTTGCAACAGCCGCCAAGATCGTCACGGCGGGAGGCGGCGAACTGGTGACGCTCGTGCTGAAGCTCGCCAGGCCCTACGCACCGCTCGCGTGGCGCGGAGGCGGTCTCTCAGCGGAGGTGACGCTGACCTTCACCGCGCGCGGCCATCACGCACTGCGCCAGGCGGTCCCGGTGATGTTCAGGCGAAGGACCAGCACCCGACACAGCCCCGGCAAGGCCCACCCGGGCGGCCGTCGGAGGGCCGCGCGATGAACTCTCCGCGCAGGCTCGCTCTGGCTGTCTCGTTCGCGCTCGCGAGCTCCTGCGGCCTCTTCGCAGGAAGCTTTGGCACTGCTGCTGCGGCGACCTGGAGCGGCCTCGAACAGCCTGTGGTAGCCGGTTCGCCATGGCCGGTCGGCATGGGCAAAGTAGGCGACATCGAGTTCTGGGCGCCGAATCGGGGGTTGCTCATCACGGAAGGCCAGCCGCCGACGATCCCGGCCGGCGTGTGGGCATACAACGGGGCTGGGTGGCACGAGCTAGCCAACGTCTGCGGGGCGACAGACGGACGTATCGCGTGGGCGGCGGCGAATGAATTCTGGACGGTCTCCGACGGGCGGGCGGGGCAGGCGAACGAAATCTCCGGCAACGGAACCGAAACGGCGGTGCCTCTGCAGGACAACACCCTGTGCCACTTCTCCCACGGCGAAGTCGTCGGCTCCTACGCCCATCCCGCCAACCAGGCCGACTCCTACCAGGCGATGCACGCCGCCGCATGCCTCAAGGCGACCGACTGTTGGTTCGGCGGCGACCCGCTGCCCGAACCGCAGACCGGCGCGTTTCACCTGCACTGGAACGGAAGCTCTCTGGAAAACGAACCGTACCTCGGCGAAGGACATGCCGTGGAGGACATGCGCGCGCTCGAAGGGCACCTGTACGAGAGCGCGCGCATCGGACGCAGCGATCGGGTCGTCGAAAGCAAGGCCACGATCCCGGTCGTCGATCGGATCAACCCCGAAGGGATCACCCCGACGATCGAACCCGAAGAAGGGCTGTTCGGAGAACTTCCGCAATCGCTTTACGAAGGCGGTGAGCTCGCCCGGGCGCTCGACTTCCTGCACCTCAGCGTGGCCGATGGCGCTCTGTGGGCAGCTGCCGGGCCGAAATTTGGCGAACCGATCGAAGAAGGTCACAAGCCCGGTCAGGTGACCGTCGTGCGCGGGGTGGGACGCAGCTGGACGCAGCTGATCGGACCCGCTCATCCACTCGCGCCGATCCTGCCCGGGAATCCCAGCGAAGAAGCCGAACTGCTCGGCGGCGAAGGGAAGAAGGCGGCCGTGAGCGCGGTTGCGGCAGAACCTGGCACCGACACGGCGTGGGTAGCGCTGGCCCCACCGGGCGGTTCGAACGCCAAGACACGCGCGGTCCTCCTGCATGTCTCCGCCGAAGGCGACGTCCTGGAAGAGCAGACGCTGCCCTCGACAGCAGAACAGGAAGCAGGGCTCGGACCCAAGGGCGCCGTCACGAAGCTCGCGTGCCCGGCGACCAACGACTGCTGGCTGGCCACAGCGCAGGGCTGGCTGTTCCATCTCGCGCCTGCGGGGGAACGGACGCTTTCGAAGGATCCCCGCGAATCGGAATACTTCAACGGCCTGATCACCTACCGTCCCCCGGACCAGGGCCTTCCCCAGGTGCCGCCCGACGCGCCGCCGGTCGACGACTCGGGGCTCGTGGAAGAACCTCCCAACTACGGCGGCTCGTTCGCCGAAACGTCGGCTCGAGCCAACGAATCGAGGGTCGCGGTGTCGCTGCTCTCCCATCTGCGCAGCCGGCTCGTGCACGGCAGCACCCTCGAACTTCGTTTCCACCTCGCGGTGAAGGCTCGCGTCCGGTTGGTCGCGAAGCGGCGCAAGCATGTGGTCGCGCAGACCCCGATGCACACGTTCGGCGCCGGAAACCGCAAGCTGCTGCTGCGCCTGAGCCGGCAGAGCTGGCCCACCAAGCTGGACCTGCAGACACACGCCCTCGCGAAGCTGCCGACCGTCCCTTCGCGGGCGTCGAATACGACCACCGAGTCCACCGGCCTGGTGGTGCTGCCGGGCGGCGTTCTGTCGAGCGGATTGGGTTCGCTGCCGTGAGGCTCCGGCGAGAAGTTCGGGCGGCCCTGCGCCCGCGGCCGGCTCGGCTCGTAGGCGCGTTTGGGCTCACGAGCCTGCTCGCGCTTGCGGGCGCGCTTATGACGAGCGAAGTGCTGCCGGGACCCGGTACCGCGGCGCCCGCCGCGGCGCAGCCGGGCCTCGGCGGACCAGTGGCGCAGACCGATGCATCGGTTCCGGCGCACCTGGTGACGATGATCGCCGCCACCCCTGAAGAACCGGGTGCGCCCGGGCGCGATGAGGCGTGGGGACTTGGCAGCGTCGGCGAAAGCGGCTCCACGAAGGTGCTCGTGCGCTACTACCTGCACCCCGGCCTGGGCGGCGAAGAAGAAGGCACCTGGACGCTCGGCCCAGCCTTGCCGTCGGGTTTCGAGCCGTTGGGACAGGGACCGCTGTTCGGCGAGATGACCCCCCGCGGCACGGGGGTGCTGGCCGGCGAACGAGGCAAACGGCCGCTCGTGCTCCTACGCAAGGCGGGCGGCTCCTTCGAAGAAGCCGGGCCGGCCCCGGCCGAAGGCGAAGCCCTCGCAGAAGGTGAAGAACCGCTGCTGAAGAAAGGGGAAGTCCTGTTCGACTCCACTCGCGCCCCGCTGATCGCTCCGCTCGAAGAAGAAGAAGGTAAGGCGGGAGCACTCGTGGTCCCGGTCACGCTCGGCGAAGGAGCGGCCGTCGAGGCACAGGTCCTGCACTGGGACGGCCATGCTTGGACACGCGAGCCGATCGAGGTGCCTGCGGAAAGCGCCGAAAGCCTGCGTGTGCTCGCGATCGGCGCGAGTTCGCCGACGAACGCCTGGCTGCTCGCTCAACTGGCCTCGAACGCCTCGTTCCCGCCCGGCACGGTGGCGTTGTTCCGGCGCAAGCAGGAAGGGGGCCAATGGAGCTGGAAGCCCGTCACGCTGAGCGCGGGAGCGGGAGACGGTAAGGCGCACCCGCTGACCGTCCCGGTGCAGGTCGGCGAACCGAAGCCGTTCACCGTTCCCGGCACCGGATCGCCTCCCACGGTGAAGGGGCAGCTGCTCACTGTCACCAGCGAAGGAGTGTGGATCGACGGCGAACGGGCAGACGTCCACGTCAACGAACCGGCGACGGCCACGCTGTTCTTCAAGCCGGAAGGAGCGGCGGGAGGAAGTGTGCGCTCGAGCTGGTGCAAGCTTCCTGCGGCGACGCCCTCCGGTACGCCCGCGTGCCTGCACCAGCTGCCCGAAGCGCTCCCGAGCGGCTACTCGCGCAGCATCGCCTGGCCCCGAAGGTCCGAAGCGGAACCGTTCGGCGCGCGCGTGATCACGGGCTTGGCCGAAGGGGTGAGTCTGCGGCTGGAAGGGGAAGCCTTCACACCCGTCCTGGCGCTCGGTGCTGGTCGCGAATCATTCGAAGACCCTGGCGCGAGCCTCGGCGCTGCGTTCTCCGAGCCGACCGAGGGATGGCTCGGTGAGAACGGTCCGCCCGTGCACCTCACCGAAAAGCCTGCCCCCAGCCGGCTCACGCTGTGGCCCGCCCCGTTCCGCCACCCCCTGCTGGCGATCGCGCCACAGCCGGGCGCGCCGGTGGGCTCGCTTGCGAGCGGAGCGCTCGCGGTGGGCTCGGAAGGCGCGGTTGCGCGTTACAAGCCCGGCACGGGTTGGCTGCCGGAAAGCCTGTTCGGACCGAGCGAGCGCGTGGAAACGCCACGGCTGCGGGCCGTTGCCTGGCCGACGCCGACGCGCGCATACGCGGTCGGAGACCACGGGCAGATGTGGCTCTGGCGGGCCGAGACGGGCCTCTGGGAAAGAGACCCCGCGACGCCATTGAACTTCCGCGGCGACCTGCTCGGGGTGGCGTTCGACCCGAACAACCCCGCGCGTGGTTACGCGGTGGGGACGACCGAACTGGGCTCGGGCGGGGTGCTGCTGCGCTATGGCAAGAGCTGGACCGAAGAAACCCAGCTTCCCGCCGAAGTGCAGGGCGCAAGCTTCACCTCGATCGCGTTCGCGGGATCGGAGGCGATCGTCGCATACCGGCGACAGCCCGATCCGCAGGTGCAGAGCTTCGTGGGTGGACTGCTAGTCAACGACGGCTCCGGCTGGCGGGTCGACACGAACGCGGTGGCGGCGATCGGCAACGGCGTGCCCTCGACCGTCGCCGGGCTGGCGGACGGCGGGGCGGCGTTCACCACCACGGGCGGCAGCGAAGGTGAACGCGTGTACGAGCGTGAATCGGCGGGCGCCCCGTGGGTCGGTACGCCCACGCCTCTGCCGGGCAACGCCGGCGAGCTCGCGCTGTTCCGCGAAGGCGGGGCGCTGCGGGCGATCGTCGCCGGCGGCGGCGCCGGCAACCCGGAATCGCGACCCGCGGCGCCTCCCGGCGCTCCGCCGACCTTCTACGAACCGATCGGCGACGTCAACGCCGGCGTCACCGACCCAATCCTGCTGCGACAGACCGCGGCCGGCTGGCGCGACGAGAGCCACGAACTGAACCCGATCAAACAGCCCCGCGGCGCGTATGCCGGACAGGACCTGCCCTACCGGCCCGACCCGATCTTGGCGGTGCTCGTCGATCCGACCGGATCCCAGGGCTGGGCCGTGGGTGGCGAGCAGGGCGGCGGTCAGCCGCGACTGCAGACCGGCGACATCGAGCGTTACCCGTCGGACGGCGTACCGCCCACCGGCGTCGGTGAAGCGCCGGTCCCGCTCGAAGCCGCTGACACGACGCTCGCGATCGGTGGACACGCCGAATGCCTCGCCACCTGTTGGGCGCGCGCTCAGGCCGGCGTGGGGCCCCAGGTCTGGCTCTCCTCGGGGCTCGCCCTCGCCCGCAAGGTCGGCGCGCGCGCGTTCCTATACATGGGCCCGTCGATGACGAGGGGCGAAGTCGAAGGGCCGCGGTCGCTCCCGCTTCCCTTTGGCCGCGAGCTGGAACGAACCGCTGCGATCCTCGCTCCGAGTCCACCGCTCGCGCCGGCGTTCGTCGCGGCTTCGCCACAGGACCGGGACGCGCGCCCGGAACGCGAAGGGACCGAGGCAACGTTCCAGGACATCTTCGCCGGCTTCCCCCAGCCGTTCGGCGGCGGCGCGCCTGCGGGCGGGCTCGCGCCGGCTCCCGAAGCGTCACCCGGGAACTGCGGGACGGAAGTCAACTGCCACTACTTCGCGATCGAATCCGAAGGTACGGCGGGAACGGGCCGGGTGCGGGTTGTCGTGCTCGACGAGAGCGCCGAAGTCGGCGAAAACCAACGCAATTGGCTCGCCGGGCAGCTCGCGGGCGCGAAGGTCGCCGGCGTGCCCGCGATCGTGATCGGCAGCGCCGACCTGAACGCCCAGGTCGCCGCCGGCCAGGTGCAGGCGGCGCGGCTCGTCGAAGTGCTCGTCGCCGGAGGCGCCTCGGCGTACATCTACGACTCCCCCGAAGAAAACGTCGAGAAGTCGCTGAAGGCGGGCGGCGAATCGATTCCCGCGTTCGGCTCGGGCACGCTCGGCTACGAGCAGATCGCCAGGCAGCTGCGTGGCGACTTCCACGGCGCGAGCTCGATCATGCTCGCCGACGTCGAAGGCAAGACTCGCAACCCGCGCACCAACCGCGCGCGGGTGATCCCGCGGGTGATCCCCCTGATCGGGGAACTGGCGCTCGAAGCCAAAGACGGGATCCTGCTGCGCCGCAGCGAGCCCGCACTGTTCGACGGGCTCGCCCGCCGTCCCCGCGCCGGTGGCCACGCCCGACCCAACGGCGACGAATCAGAAGAAGATCCCTACATCGCGATCCCCACCAACTGCGTTGGCAAGGAATGCGCGACCGCGCTGCAGCCCGAGTACACCTTCAGCTCCTCGCGCCCGGACATCGGAGACTTCGTCGAGCCCAACCTCGCTTCCGCGGGCAACCCCCACGCGGTGGAGCAGGGCCCGAACGGCGCAACGATCCCCGATGCTCAGTCGGGGCTGTTCTGCGCCTTCAACGCGGGCACCACGATCGTCACGATCAGCGCGGGCGGGCTCTCGTCTTCGCTGCCCGTCACCGTGCAGCCCGGCAGCGTGCGCCAGCCTTGCGGCACGACTCCGCTGCTGGAACGCCAGGGCGCCCAGGCGCAGGGGTCCGCCCCCGCACCGCCGCCCGCCCCGGCGAGCGAGCCCGCGGGAGCGGCACCCGCCTCGACGCCCCCGCCCGTGCCGCTGCCGCCGCCCCCCGCGAGCGCACCACCGGCGGCGCATATTGCGGCCGCCCATCTGCCGCCGCCGTTCTTCGTGCCCGCCGCGATCACCACGCCGCTGCTCGCGTTCGTGCCGCCGCCGGTGCCGACGCCGGCGCGGCCCAATCCGCCGACCGGCACCTCGGCGGTAACCTCGCCGGTCGAGGTGGCCGAACGGGAAGAGGAGCAGGAGGAGGCGCCTGAGTCGGTCAGCAATCAGGCTGCCTCCTACCGCGCGGACGAACACGAGCCCTCCCCGCTTTATCTGCTCGGCGTCGTCCTCCTCGCCGCGTTCGCGGGCGCCGCCGGGCTGCGGCGTCCTCGACGCGGCCCGCGCGAGGTGCGGGTGGCGCCCGCCACCGTCACGGCGACGCGCGCCCAACGGCGCATGAGTCGGGAATCCCGCCGGCCTCTCTGAGAGGAGTGCTCTTGCGTTTCGTTCACCGATTGGCAACACGATCTCGAACGCGATCGGAGAGCCTGCTTGGCGTCGGACACCGATCGATGATCTCCGCTCGCCAACAACAAGCACGCCGCTTCCACCTGCTCGGGCTCGCGGCCGCGCTGGCGCTCCTGCTCGCAATCGCGCTGGCGGCGGCGTCGCGCGCGCAGGCAGTGCCCTATGGCGGGCTGGGCCCGGTGGGGTCGACGATCACGTCTGGAACCGGGGGCGGCCACGGCCAGGTCAACCCCAATCGCGAGCACGCGTTCGTCGTCGACCCGGAAACCGGGGACCTGTTCATCGCCGACGAACTGCAGGAAAAAGAAAAGTTCGTGTCACGTCTTCAGGAGTTCAGCGCCACCGGCGGGTTCCTTGCCGAAAACCGCATAAAACTGCGAGTCACCGAGAGGCTGGGCGGTCTCGCTATCGATCCCAGGGCGAAATCCGGCGAACGGGTCTACATGCTTCTGGACGAAGAACGCCCAGAAGAAAGCGAAAAGATCGAAGAAAAGATAGAAAAAGTCGAAGAAAAGATCGCAAAAGCTGAAGAAAAGCTGTCGAAAGCCAAAGAAAAAGCCGAAAAAGAAGCACTGGAAAAAGAAATCCAGGAACTGCAAGCGGAACTGGCAAAACTGGAAGGCGAACTACCGGTCTTCGATCCGGGAGAACTGGCGGCCGCGGAACTCTTGGCGTTCTCCACGACGCCGAGCAAAGAAAAACTCCCCGAACAGACGCTGACGGGCAGGGAAGTCCTCCAGCCAGACTCCGAAGAAGGCAAAGTGCCGCTGCTCCACCCCGGCGGGATCGCCGTCGATCCCAAGACTCACGACGTGATCATCGCCGGCCAGCAGGACGAATCGATCAAGAAGGGCGAAGGCGAAGAAGACCTGCGTGCCGCGGTCCAGCG
Source organism: uncultured Solirubrobacterales bacterium (assembly GCA_963696615.1). Taxonomy (GTDB): domain Bacteria; phylum Actinomycetota; class Thermoleophilia; order Solirubrobacterales; family Solirubrobacteraceae; genus Palsa-744. Next base: position 668,821 of record CAVOKU010000001.1, read on the forward strand.
CGTCAACGAAGCGGGCACCCTGGGCCCGCGCTACATAGACAAGAAGAATTGCCTCGATCAGGCCGAACCGGTGAGCACCGAACCCCACTGCAAGGAATCGGAAGCCGAAGAAGAAGACGGCGCGATCTCGCCGGTCGTCACGTCGGGGGGCAACGTCTATGTCCAGGATGGAGAAGAAGTTTGGCAATTCCCCGCGAGCGGCGGGACCGACGGAGCTGAAACGGAAGTGCTGCCCAAATGGCTGTACTCGCTGGGTGAAGAAAACGATGTGTTCGGCGGCGTCGCCCACGAAGAAGAAGGCGGGTCGATGTCGTTCGTCGCCAGCAAATCTGAACCGGCTGAAGGCACGCTCTATGTCGATATAAAGGTCAAGGGCGCGAGCAACGGGCTGCTCGCGCTGGGCTACACCGAACACGGGAAAGCCGGCGCGCCCGAAGCGAAAGAGATCGGCTGGACGGCCGGTCAGGAAAAACTCTCGCCCCAGGTCAAGTGCGTGCTCGTGTCCTTGAACTTGAGCCACCCCATCATGGTTGCCGGCGGTGGTGGCGAAAGCGTCTTCGCGCTGAGCACAGAAGGCGGCTACGTCAAGCAGTTCGGTCGCAACGCGGCCGCCGAAGCGTGTGGGCACCAGCCTACCGTCACTCCTCCCAGCGTTGAAGTCGGCAACAACCCCAACGCTACGGAAGTCGGCATCGGCGAACCCGTGAAGCTCTCGTCGAAGATGGAAGGCGCGAACGCCACGAGTGTTCTGTGGAAGTTCAAATACAAGAACCCCAGCACGGGCGAAACGGAAGAAGAACAGCAGGAAACCACGACGCTTCAGAGCGCGCCCACCCTCCCGTTCACGTTCAAGCGCGCGGGCGTGTACGAAATCAGCGAGGTCGTCACCACGGACAATCTCTCGTTTCCCGGCGCGACTGCGGAAACCGTGACCGTGAAGACGAACGGCTTCAAGTTGAAACTCGCCCAGCCCGAACCCGTGCCGGCGGGTCAGGAAGTAATCCTCCGGGCTGCCGTGACGGACGGCGCGGAAACGACGCCTCATCTGAAATACACTTGGAAGTTCGGGGATGGAACCTCTGCGCAAGGCGAAAAGCTCGGCGAAGGCACGCCAAATGAAGCCCGTCTGAGCATCGGACACACCTACTCCTCGCCAGGCGTCCGTGAAATCACGCTGGAAGTCGAAGACGGCAGCAAACTGAACGCTCGCGCGGCCGTCAAGATCACGATTGGCGAAAGCGCCACGGAACGCGAAGAACGCGAACGCGAAGAACGCGAACGCGCCGAACGGGAAACGCACGAACGCGAAGGCCGCGAACGCGCCGAACGGGAAGCGCACGAACTGGCCGAACGCCAAGCTCACGAACGCAATGCAGGCGGCGGAGTCTTGGGCTCGATCACGACCAACAACCCCGAAGCGAAGCTGGCCGGCACCGCGGTCAGCGTGAGCCCAAGCGGGGTCTTCACGTTGAAGGTGACCTGCCCAAGTGGCGAGGCCACCTGCATCGGGACGGTCACGCTGCGCACCGCAGCGGCGGTGAGCGCCTCCGCGCATAAGAAGAAGGCCATCCTCACGCTCGCAACCGGCTCGTTCACCGTCGCCGGCGGGCAGACGAAGGCGCTGACGCTCCACCTATCGGCGAAGGCGCGAGCGCTGCTCGCACGCTCGCACGTGCTGCGGGCGAAGGCCGCGCTCGTGGCACACGATCCCGCCGGCGTCAAACGCACCGTCAACACATCGGTGACGCTCCGTCTGGCGAAGGCTGCCCACAAGCACTGACCGTCAGGCTGCCGACGGTCACGGCGAGCGTCCTGTCGTCGCCGACCGCTCGCCGTCTTCGCGGGTCGATGCGCTTCGGCCTGCCCGGGGCCTGTGAACAACTGGTGAACTTCGCGGCGGAACCAGGATCGTAACTATCTGGGCGTCCTCAGATGCGAGCGTACCGGTCAGCGGGGAAGTAGCCCCGTGTGTGCGGACAGGGATCCGCGCCTGGCAATGGAACAGCTATCAGGAGGTAGTCAACCAATGACGTCTCTCTCTGCGCGACGTGTGGCTGCTTGCGTCGCCTCGGCGGCCGCAATGGTCGCCGTGGTGCCGGCCACGGCGAGCGCAAAAAAAGGGCCCGTCACCGACCGCGGTGAACAGTGCTCGGGGTCGAACATCGTCGGCAGGGGCTCCACCTTCCAGAACCCAGCTCAGCTGGTCTGGAACCCGGGCTTCAACAAAAACACCAGCTCGGTCGCCTGCAGCGGCACGCAGGGAAGCAAAGGCACGCCTAAAGCCGAATACAGGAACACGCTCAAAGAAGATCGCGGCAGCGGGGCGTGCCTGAAGGCGTTCGGCGCCGAAAAAGTGTCGCCGAACCGCACGTATGACTACTGCGGGACCGATGAAGCGCCCAATGTCACGCAGAAAAGCGAAATCGAATCGCACAAAGAAGGCGAAGCAGAAAAGTCGCTGGAGACGATTCCGGTCGCGCAGGGCGCCGAGGCGATCATCGTCCACTTGCCCGAAGGCTGCAGGGCGAGCAGCGAAGTCGAATCGAAAGGCAAAAAATACAAACTGGGACGCTTGGTGTTCGACAACTCAACGATCGACGCTATCTACCGCGGCCTGATCGGCAACTGGAAGCAGGCAATCGAAGTTCAGGGAGCGGGCCACGGCAACGACTCGCTGAGCTGCACGGGCGGCACCGCGGAAGAGGAAACGGCGATCAAGCCGGTTGTGCGCCTGGACCACTCAGGTACGACGCATATCTTCAAGGCGTATCTCAGTCTCGCCAATCCCGCTCCGTTCGAAGCTGAGCCATACGAAGAAGAATACTTCGGCAGCAGTACTGGCTGTGGCACGAAATTCCCCGCCGAAGCGAAGACCTGGGGAGAAGTCGCCGAAGCGTGTCAGAACCAGCGCTGGCCGGAGGCCGCGCATGTCGTCAGGCCGGAAGAATCCGGGAATCCCGGAGTCGTCAACAAGGTCAACTCGACCCCGAGCAGCATCGGCTACGCTGACCTCGCGGTCGCCCGGGAATTTAAATTCTTCTCGGCGAAAGGCCAGGGTGGCGAAAACAAAAAAGGCTCGGCGACCAAACAGGGCGAACAGAACACCAAGTTCTGGGCCGAGGTTCAGAACAAAAGCTCGCCGATAACCTACGCGGACCCGTCCTCTGACGGCGATGTGGAAAAGCTCGGCAACTCCAACTGCAAGAACACCTCTTACATAAACTCGAGCGAAGAAGAATTCCCGCCCGAAAGCACGAGGGATCTGTGGAACGGAGCCAAGGCCGCGCTCAACGAGGAACACTACGCCATCTGCGGATTGACCTACGATCTGGCGTACAAGCTGTACAAGCCGTACTTCGGAGCTGCGCTCACTGATGCACAGGGAATCGCGCTCGCCACCGGCGTCGAGAACTACCTGATGTATGAGATCAGCGGCAAAGGCGGCGGCAAGGACCTCAAGAACAAAGACTACGAACAACTCCCGAAGGCCGTGATCAAGGAGGCTGAAGCGGGCATCCAGGAAATCGGGTGGGCGATAAGCGAATAGCGCCGTTCGTATAACGCACCCGCACGGTCATCGTGGTGTCGCGAAGGAGCGCACCCGCACGGGGACGTGCGGCACAGATGCAAGGAAGTGACTGGGCTGAGCCGCCGCAGGGATGGGGCGGCTCAGCCGTTTCTCGGCCCACTTTCCAGCCACCTGTTGGGCCGTCTCGTCCCGGCACGTCTGCGGATCCGCGCACTGGCCGGGCCGGCGGGCCGCCGGCGTGACCCCGCTCGCGCGGCGGACACCGCAGTGGGGGATCGGGGCCGCGGTCCGAATCCTCGCGCGGTCGCCCAAGCGAGCACGCACGACACAAGGGCTTGACACCGTCAGCGAGGGCTTGACAGGGCTGCGGGGTTCCGCGATGCAGCGGGCCGTGATACTGGGGCGCCAGGGCGCCCAATCCGGCACTGGGACCGGGCTCGTACGCAACCGCCCATAATGCCGACGGGTTCCAGTTTTTTGGCTCTAGAGCCAGTGCAAACCGATCATTCCTGTGCTATGCTCGGCCATCTCGTCCCTCCGAGGAGCGGTGGGGGCGGTGGACTGAACCTAGATCTAGACAACGTCTACGCGAGAGCCGGCACTCAGGGCGGTGGGGGTCGACTCGCAAGGCCAAGAAGGGGAGGACCTTGGAGCATGAGAAGATCTCGGAGGATGATGAGAGGATCTCGTAGGATCAGGATGACCAGGATCGCGCTCGGACTGCTCGTAGCGTTGGGAGCCTTGGCAGTCGCCGCCATCGGTGCGGTGTCGGCGTCGGCCCACGAATTCGTGGCGACCGCGAGCGAATTCCCGGCGCAGCTGAGAGGCGAAAGCACCGGCGAACAGGAATTCAACTTCAACAAAATACGTGTCGTGTGTCAGAGGGCGAACATCAAAGGCACCCTCGACTCCCCGACCAGCGAAACACTTCCGCTGGCGGTCACGTACAAGGAATGCACGACAGGCCCGATCGAGGTCTTTGGGAAAAAGACCGAAGTACCGATGCGCCTGAAAGAGAAAGCGGAATACACGTTCCACGTCAACGGCTGGGTCGAATCGGGCGAAGAAATCGAAATGCGAGCCAAGTTCGTCAAATGTCTGGTGAACTGGTTCAGCGGGACATATCCCCCGTCGGCTGAAGAACATCCCGAAAAAGAATTCTCAGCTGCGACCTACTCGAACAAAGAAGTCTCGGTTCCGATCTCGAAGCGTTTCCCGCTAGGGAAACAGAAGAAGGTCGCGATCACGAACTTCTTCAAGAACCTCGAATGGTCGGAAGAAGGCGGCGGTGTCTGTGAAGACGAAGACATCGAACTGCTCGAAGGCGAACACGGCAAATACGTCGGACAGATGCTCGTGGGCGTCAGCGGAGGCAATCTCGAATTCCAGTAGACGGATGACCGTCCGAGCCGAGAGCGCGAAAGCGCAGCCCGCCTAGGGCACTCGACTCAACGGAGCGTGGCAGCGGGGCCGGCCGACGGGGCCCCGTTTCCACGCTCCGTCCTTTTTCGAGGCCAAGCTCCACGCGTGGCGTTGGCTGTTCGGTTACGCTTCGCCCGCGTGGAGACCCAGGAGCTGCGAGAGCGGATCGCGACCTTTCCTCGCTGGAATTACCGGTTCGAGTTCGGCGACGGCGTCGCCACGCCGGTGCCCGACCGGCGCAGGATCAACCGCCAGGATCAGCGCCGCCGCTACTTCTTCGAGCCGCTGCTCGGGCTGACAGGGGGTTCGCTCGACGGGCGGAGGGTGCTCGACCTGGGCTGCAGCGCCGGTTTCTGGGCGCTCGCCGCCGCCGAGGCGGCGGCGGATTTCGTGCTCGGAGTGGACTTTCAGCAGGAGTACATCGACCAGGCCGAGCTGGTGTTCCAGGCGAAGGGGGTCGATCCCGCGTGCTATCGCTTCGAGCAGGGGGACATCTTCGATCATCGCCTCGACGAGGGCTTCGACCTGGTCCTGTGCCTGGGGGTGATGGATCGCGTGTGCAAGCCGGTGGAGCTGTTCGAGCTGATGTCCGGCGTCGGCGCCGAGCTGATCCTGATCGACACCGAAGTCTCGCGAGCGCGGTCGAGCCTGTTCGAGGTCTCGACCCTCTACAACGCCCGCGAGGTCCTGGGGGACGGGCTGGTGCTGGTCCCGAGCAGGGACGCCGTCGCGGATCTCGCCAAGCGGTTCGGCTACCAGACGGTCGCGCTCGCTCTGCAGGTGACCGACTACACGGGCATGGATGACTACCGCCGCGAGCGACGGCTCGCGTTCGTCTGCTCGAGAACGCTGGACTTGAGCGGCCTGGAGGCGCAGCCACGGTCGGTCGTTCCGTGGTGGCTGCGCGATCCGCGCGCGCTGACGAGCGTTTGAGGGCCCAGAGGATCTGACGACCCGCGGCGGGCTGGCTCCGATCAGAGCGCAGCCGGTTCCGCGAGGCGCTCGAGCGCGTCTGAGATCTGCTCGCACACGATCTGCGGCGCGAAGCGGCGCTCTGCCTCGGCCTGTGCACGATGTCGCAGTTGCGCCGGCGCGTCGCCCAGCCGCTCGAGCAGGTCCTCGATCGCCGCGACCATCCCCTCGACGTCCCCGGGTGCCACCTCGCTGACGACCGACCGGTCGACGCCCTCGATCGCTCCCACCTCGCTGGTCGCCACCACCGGCACCCCCGCGGCCAGGGCCTCGCCCACCGTGAGCCCGAACGGCTCATACTTGCTCGCCTGCAGCAACACGTCGGTTCGCGCGAGCTCCTCCGGGATGTCCGCCGGGTTGATCCGCCCCACGTATTCGGCGACGTCGGCGGGGAGGTCCTCGAGCAGCCGGGTGTAGTCAGACCACAGGCTCGGACCGCCGACCACGCGCACGCGCACGTCGCTGCCACGCTCGCGCAGCCTCCGGGCGACCGCGATCACGTCCTCGACGCCCTTGCGCGCTGCGATCCGCCCCAGCACCAGCACCGTGGGTGGTCGCCCGATCCCCCGATCGGGATCCACCGCGGCGAACCGTTCGAGTCGCACCGGGTTTGGGATCACCACCGTGTCTGTCGATGGGAAGCCGTAGTCGCGCACCAGGTGATCGCGGAACACGCTGCTGATGCAAACGAGCAGGCGCGCACGCCGGATGCGCCGACGCTGGACGAGCACGCGCAGCGACATCGTGGCGGCCGCGATCGCGAACACATAGGCGGGCTGGCACCGCAGGCTCAGCTCTCTCTCCGCGAGCAGGAACCTGAGCTCGCCGGCGATGTGGGTCTCGGGGTGTATCACCAACGGCACCGCCGGGCGCAGCGACGCCGGCATCGCGAGGGCCTCGATGTCCGAGAACTGGTAGATCACGTCATAGGGCTCGAGCGCGTGACGCCGGGTGAGCTCCTGGCGAAGTCGAACGGAGGCGAGTCCGCGAGAGGCCATCGCGGTGACGAAGGTGCCGATCTTGGTGCGGTTGTACCAGCGGTTCCAGCGCCAATCGTTGGTTCCCCAGTTGAATGTGAGTCCCTCGGCGTCGGCGATCCGCTCGGGCAGGGCGTGCCCGGTTCCCGGCAGGAAGCAGTCGACCCGGTGGCCGAGGCGTGTGAGCCCGAGCAACAGCTCGGTCGCCACGCCCGGCACACCACCGGATTCGCGCTGGCCGGGCCCCGCACCGAGCCACGCTATGTGCAGCGGCTTGGGAGACATCGATCGCACACCCTACAGAGGGTCCGGCGATCCCGGCCCGATCTGTAAGACTGCCCGCCGGATGGCACAGCCGCCGACGCCTGAATCCTCGACTAGGGAGCGCCCGCCCAGGCCGAAGGTGATTTATGTGATGGGGGCGGGTCGCAGTGGCAGCACGATCCTCGGTGTGACTCTCGGCAACTGTGCGAACGTGTTCTACGCCGGTGAGCTGGACAAGTGGCTGCTGCGTTCGGGCAGGCCCAAGCTCCAGGACGAGCAGCGAACCCGATTCTGGGACGCAGTAGGTGAACGTGTGACCGATCCCGAGCCGCTGTTCGGGGGGCAGGCTCATCAGTACCTGGAGCGCTCCTCGGCGCTCTTTCGCGTGCGCCGCCGGTCGGTTCGTCGGCGCATACGGATGCCCTACCGGCGCGTCATGGAGGAGCTCTACCGCGCCGTGGCGGAGGTCGCCGATGTCACACATGTGGTCGACAGCTCTCACTATCCACTTCGCGCGCGCGAGCTCCAGGCACTCGACGGGATCGAGCTGTACCTGCTGTTCCTCGTTCGAGACCCTGAGAGCGTCGTGGCGTCGTTTGCGCGGGAGGACGTGCCCGAGCCGCAGTTCAACGCGGCCACCACCAACGCCTACCTGTGGTTGACGAACCTGATCGCGGTGCGGACATTCCTCAGGCACCCCACCGAGCGGCGCCTCGTGATCCGCCACGAGGAGTTCCTGGCAGACCCCGAGGGCGTAACGCGTTGTCTGCTCGATCATGTCGACTCACCGGCGCCGGTCCCGGATCTCAGCTCGCTCGACACCGGCATGCCGCTGCAGGGCAACCGCTTGATCGGCGAGCAGGCGGTTGCGCTTCAACGCCGGGAGCTGCCTGCACATCGGACGTCGGTTCGCCGCGGCCTGGCTCAGTTCCCGTGGAGCTTGATCATCCCGCGACTGCGGCCGCGTTGCCCCGCTCCACCACCGAGTTGACCTGTGCGGCCAACCGCCGCTGGAAGCTCGCGAGCGAGAAGCTCTCCGCATGGTTGATCGCGCGCTCGGGATCGAACGCCAGACGGTCGATCTCCTCGATCGCGCGCACGTAGGACTCGACGTCGTCGAATCTCGCCAGCAGACCCGTCTCGCCCGGCAGCACCGTCTCGAGCGCACCCCCCGCGCCGGCGGCGATCACGGGCCGCCCGGCGGCCTGCGCCTCGACGGCTGTGATGCCGAACTCCTCGATGCTCGTGATCACCACCGCCCGAGCGGATGCGTACAGCTCGACGAGCTCCTCATCTCCTGCCCGGCCCAGGAATCTCGCCTCGGGGTAGGCCTCGGCGAGACTCCCATAGTCCGGGCCCGAACCCACGACCTGAATCGGCACGCCCGCGCGCCGGGCCGCCTCCAGCGCGACGTTCACCCGCTTGTGTGAGACCAGCTCGGACACCACCAGCAGAGCGTCGCCGGGTTCGCCCCGCGCGAACCGATGTGTTTCAACGGGAGGGTGAATGATCGTCGCCTCGCGGCCGTAGAAGCGCTTGATCCGTTCACGTGTGAGCTGGGAGTTTGCGATATAGAAGTCCACTCCCCGGCTGGCGGACAGGTCCCATCTGCGCATCGACGCGAGCTGACGGCGCAGCAGCGGACGCAGCGGTCGTGGCACCTCGCCGAGTGCCCGCGCCTGCTCGTTCCACGCGTAGCGGAAGGGCGCATGGCAGTAACACAGGTGCACGGCTCCGCTCGGCACCCGCACCCCGTGTGCGAACGCGCTGCTGCTGCTGAGCACGACGTCGCTGGCGGGCAGCTCGAGGCGCCTCACCGCGTGCGGATAGAGCGGCAGCAGGCGTCTGAAGTTACGCTGGCTCACACCGAGGCGCTGCAGCGGGGAGGTGGTGATCGAATGAGCTGCAAAGCGTCCGCGAGTGCCCTCCTCGTCGTATAGGAGGGTGAAGATCGGAGCGTTCGCGTACAGGTCGGCCATCGCCGCAAATGTACGCTCGGCGCCCCGCATCACGAGCAGGTAGTCGTGGGCCAGCGTCACGCGCTCGGCGGTGAGAGGATGCGAGGCGCCCCCATTCATGTGAGCCAAGCGTATCCGTATGGTGTGCGGACACCGGTGCCACGCCGGCGGCGCTCGGCGGAGCTAGGCTATCCTTCGCCCGGTGAGCGAGAGGCAGGGAGAGCCGGGCATGAGCAGCAGCCCTCACAGCAGATGCGCGTACTCGTAACGGTGCCCTGGGGGCGTCGGCTCGGTGGATCGGAAGACATGCTCCAGACGGCCCTCGACGGAGCTTCGGCCGCCGGGCACGAGGTCGACCTCGTCTTCTTCGAGCCCGGTCCATGGGCGGATGATCTCGCCCGCGCCGGCTTTCACGTCGAGGTGATCCCCGCCGGGCGCCTGCGCCAGGTGCACCTCATGATCATGACGATCGTGCGCCTCGCAAGAGTGCTTCGGGCTCGCCAACCGGACCTGATTCTCAACTGGCTGCCGAAGATGCACCTGTACGGGGCGCCGGCCGCGATGCTCGCCGGCATGACCGATCGGCTGCTCTGGTGGCAGCACGGCATTCCACACCGGGAGTGGGTGGATCGCCTCGCGACCAAGCTGCCGACGCTCGCGATCGGTTGCTCCTCGCGCGCCTCCGCCCGCGCCCAGGCGACGCTGTGGCCCTCACGCCCCACCTTCGTCGTCAACGCGGGCTCGCGCGCGCCGAACGCCAGTCCGGAGCGCTCACCGCTGGCGCTCCCCCAGGACGTACCCGCGGTCGGTCTGGTGGGGCGCCTGCAGCCATGGAAGGGGCAGGACCGCCTGCTTCAGGCGCAGGCTCTGCTGCGCGACCGCGGCCACCGGATCCACACTGTGATCGTGGGCGGGGACGCCCACGGGTTCTCGCCTGAGTACGCGAGCTCGCTGCCGGCCTGTATCGATCGCCTCGGCCTGGCCGATGCCGTGACGATGACCGGCCAGGTGGCGGACGCCGGACCGTATATCGGCCAGATGGACATCCTCGTCAACGCCTCAGACCCCGAGCCATTCGGCATCGTCGTGCTCGAGGGCATGGCGAGAGGAGTGGCGGTCGTCGCCGTGGACTCGGGCGGCCCGAGTGAAATCATCGACGACGGGCGCACCGGCGTGCTCGCCCGTTCGGGCGCACCGGATGCGCTGGCCGATGCGCTGGAGCGCCTGCTGGACTCACCCGATCTGCGCGATACGATCGCCCGGGCCGGGCGCGAGCGATTCATGCACGACTACACCGATGTCGCGATGTGCGAGCGGTTCTACGGCGAACTCGAGCGTGTCGCCCGGTACCGGAGGAAGCGCTAGCCGATGACGGTCGATCCGCAAACGGTGCGGGCGCAGCCGGCCGCGCAAGAGGACCTGGCGCTCGACGGCGCGCGCGAGGTGACGCTCGTCGCCCACCACGTCGGCCCGGTCGGGGGTATGGAGCGGATCCTCACCGAACTCGCGATGGGCCTGCGCCGGCGAGGTCACGAGGTGACGGTGATCGCCTACGAGTGCGAGCTGCCCCCCGGCTCGGGCGTGACGTTTCGCCGGGTGCGCGGCCCGAGCCGCCCGTTCGTGCTCAGCTACCCGTGGTTCATGCTCGCGGGAACGATCGCCCTGCGACGCTGGCGCCGCGGGGTGGTGCTCGCGATGGGGGCGATCGTGCTGAACCGGGTGGACCTGATCGCGATCCAGTACTGCCAGCAGGTGGGACCGGCGACCCCCAGCCGTACCAGCTGGCTGTTTCGGTTGAACGCCCGCGCGGCCGCGCTGCTCGGGCGGATCGCCGAGCGGGTGTGCTTTCCCCGCAACCGGCCGTGGCGATTCGTGTGCGCCTCCGAGGGCGTGGCGGACGAGATGCGCGGGCATTTCCCCGAGCAGGCCGATCGCGTCATGACGATTCACAACGGCGTTGACATCGACGCCTTCGCGCCGGAGTCACGCAGTGGGGAGGCGGCGGCGGCGCGCGCGAAGCTGGACGTAGAGCGAGATCGGCTCGTGGCGATCTTCGTCGGCAGTGAGTGGAAGCGCAAGGGCCTCGAGGCCGTGATTCGCGCGCTTGCCCTTGCTCCCGACTGGGACCTGCTGGTGGTCGGCAACGGCGATCGGGACCGCTATCAGGCGCTGGCCGAGCACCTCGGAGTGGGCAAGGCCGTGCACTGGGCGGGCGTCTCGCGCGATACGGCGCCGCTTTATCAGTTGGCCGACGCGTTCGTGTTCCCCTCGAGCTACGAGGCGTTCCCGCTGGTAGCGCTCGAGGCCGCCGCGAGCGGACTGCCGCTGCTCGCGACACCGGTCAACGGGGTGCGTGAGCTGGTCCAGGAGGGGACGAACGGTTTTCTGATCAGCCGCGAGCCGGCCGCCATCGCAGAACGCCTGCAGCAGCTCGCGGACGACCCGCAGCTGCGGGCGCGGCTGGCCGCCGCCGCGCGGGACGCAGCGCTCGAGTACAGCTGGGAGAAGATGGTCGATCGCCACCACGAGCTCTACCTGCGGTGGGCGGCCGAGTCGTCGAGTCGCAATCGCGACGGGACCGACGCTCAGCGCCGCTGAGACCCGGCGGCGAGGATGTCGCTCACGAACTCGCTCATGCGCCGCTGCTGGGCGGCTCTGTCGAACGTGTCCGTACTCGCCTGCACGGCCGCCTGGCGTCGCGTCGCGATCTCCGCCGCGGTGAGACCCTCCAGCAGCCCGGCCAGCGCGTCGATGTAGGTCTCGCTCCAGGGCGCTCGCCCGGGCACTCGCCAGAAGTACCCTTCGTCCAGATCGTAGGCGAGCGGCACCTGGCCGGTGATCACGGGGAGCTCGGCGGCGAGGTACTCGCTCAGTTTGGTGGAGTAGCGAAACGACCCGACTGCGTCGACGCTCTGCGAGAGGCTGCCGATGTCGAACGCCGCGAGATGGTCCGGAACGTTCTCGGGTGCGACCCGCCCGGGGAGGAGCACTCGCTCTCCGAGGTCGTCTCCCGCCATCTCCTGCAGTCGCGCCCGACCGTCACCGTCGCCGACGATGCACACCACGACGTCGCGGCGCTGCAGGCGACGAACGGCCTGTACGAGCTCCGCTCCGTAGACGTACCCGACGTTCTCGTTCCAGTGAAGTGAGCCGACGAGCCCCACCATCACCGCATCGGGCGCCACGCCGAGAGCGCCCCGCACGCGCTCGCGCGCACCCGCGCTGGGATGACTGCGCGTCCAGCCGGGGGCGGTCATCCCGCGTGGCGCCCCGTAGGTGAGAGCCCGGCCCACCAGATAGGGGGTCCACCCCACGAAGCCGGCGCAGCGCCGGCACAGCAGACGCTCGTACATGGTGCCGAGGGCACCGAGCAGGCGCGAGTGAAGACCGAGATAGGGACCGACTGCGTCGCCGCTCGAGACGATGAACGGAATGCCCAGCAGCAGGTCGAGCGCGAGCAGTGTCAGACCTCCCGCGGTGCCGGTGCCCTCCATGACGATCAGGCGCGGTCGCGTGGCACGTGCGCCCTTGAAGAGACCCACGGCCGAACGAAGCTTGTGGCCGCGGTCGAATCGGTACTGCTGTGGCCGAAGGGGCTCGAGCAGCACCCGAATGCGCTCACCCTCGATGTGCTCGTGCCCCTGTGTCGCGAAGCACAGGATCCGCTCGCCGCCCGCGTTCTCCACATTCGTCCTTCCGCGTCCTCGACCCGTGGCTCGCGACATCGGTGGTCCCACGCCACGCCGGCTTGGCTGGCACCCGGGCATGAGCTCACGCCGGTGCGCGACCGGCCATACTACGGGATCCGCCCGGGTCCGCTGCCCGATCGCCCGCACGGCCCGGACGGCGTCGCCCCGCGCCGCGGCGTTCTGCAGGTATGCTTGCGGACCTCGTTGCGGGTGCGCAGGCGCGCTAGCCTCCGCCTTTAGCGGCGAGTTAGGCGAGCCTCTATGATGGCTGCGCACCGCGTCCATGGACGGATCTGCAGTCGATGAACGAGACCACCGACGCCACCGATATCTTTGGCCCGATCTGGAGGCGTAAGTGGCTGATCCTCGCGGTCGCCATCGTCGTGGGCGCCGCCAGCTATTTCTATTACAAGCGCGAGCGTCCCACCTACCAGGCGAGCACTCAGGTGTTCCTCGGCGCAAGCGCCGAAGAACAGCTGGCGAGTGAAAAGTCGGGCAGCAAAAGCCGGGGCGCGGCCCTCAGTGACCAGGCGGCCGTGATCAATGCGATCGTGGTCGAAAAAGTGCACCACCAGCTGCGCGCCGAGCACAAAGGTGCGCTGGTGCGCGGCTCGAAAGTGCGCGCCAAATCCGCCGAAAAGAGCGAATTCATCACCATCAGCACCGAAGCGCACAGCGCCCACGGTGCAGCCCTGCTCGCGAATCTCGTAGCTCAGTCCTACATCAGGCGCCAGAACGCCAACCGCCGGCGGTCGATCGAAGCCTCGATCGCGATCACCCGCCGCCAGCTGCGTCGGATCGAAGCAGCGAGTGTGCCCAAGCCCGCGCCGAAGACGAGCACCTCGAAAGAAGGCGGCTCGAGCTCGAGCTCGAGCTCTGCCGCGAGCTCGAACAGCACCTCGCGCATTCTCCAGGCGGCGAACCTCAGCTCGAAGATCAACCAGCTGGAAGCGAGCCTGACCACCACCGGCGCTCAGCAGGTGAAACCCGCGACCGCGAAGACCGCCCAGCTGATCTCTCCGAAACCGCGTAAAGACGCGATCTTCGGGTTCGTCATCGGACTCGTCCTGGCCGCGATCGCGGCCTATGCATTCAGCCGCTTCGACCGGCGGCTGCGCTCGCTCGCCGTGATCGAAGGGATCATGGGAGCGCCGATCCTCACGGCGCTGCCGAAGGTCGGGCGGCCGATCATCCGTCGCGAGGGCGATCCATATCCTTCGGCCGCCCTGCTCGAGCCGTTGCGGCGCCTGCACACCGCGCTGCGGCTGGGCGAGCAGCGCCCGCCCGACGCAGCGCAACAGAGTCCCGGCCGCGTGATCCTGGTGGTCAGCGCCGACCCGGGCGACGGCAAGTCGACGCTGGTCGCCGATCTCGCGCTGGTCCAGCGCGAAGCCGGTGAACGGGTCGTCGTGGTGGAGGCCAACTTCCGCCGGCCGGTCCAGGCCGGCCTGCTGGGCCTGAGCGGCCAGCAGGGCCTGGGCGACGTGCTGGCCGGCAGCCTGACCGTCGAGGAGGCGATGCAGCGCGTGATGCCGCCGCATGCCGCCGCCACCCAGCCGGGCGATGGCGGCGAGGGTATCGCCACGGCCGTGCAGGCGGGCGTGGGCTCGCTGTTCGTCCTCGCCGGCGGCGGCCCGGTCGCGAACCCGCCCGCACTGCTGGCGCACGAGGCCGCGCCCGAACTGCTGCGGTCCCTCGCCGCGGAGTTCGACTACGTGCTGATCGACGCTCCGTCGCCGCTCGAGGTCAGCGACGCGATCCCGCTGCTCGGCGTGGTGGGCGGCATTCTGGTCGTGGCGCGCGCCGGGCACACCCGGGAGAACTCCGCGCGGCGGCTGGCACAGCTGCTGCAGCAGCCCGCCAACGCGCCGGTGTTGGGAGTGGCGGTGAACTTCGTGGCGCGCGCAGATCTCAAGCGGTACGGCTTCTACTCGCCAAACGGACGGGTGTGGCCGGGCAGACTGACGGGACGATGAACGCGCCCCGGCTGCGCTCGCCCGCGGCGGTTGGGATGGTCCATCCGGTCGTTCTCGAACGGCGCATCCGCGACATCCTGCTGGTCGCCCTGAGCGCGCTGATCCCCGCGGCGGTGGCGCTCGCCATCACGGTCTCGTTCCCGCAGGCGAGCCTGCCGCTGGTGCTCGGGATCATCGCCGGCGCGGTGGGGGTGGTCGCGCTGATCGTCAGTGGCCGCCTGGAGGTGACGGTGGCGCTGGTGGTGCTGTATCTGGGGCTGCTCGACGGCCCGGTCAAGCTGTTCCTCGGCTCGCGCGAAGTCACGGCGTCGGTGCAGGACGTGCTGATCCTCGCCGTCTGCATCGGCGCGTTGATGCGGATCGTCGTGCACAAAGAGCGCGTGCAGATGCCCGCCCTGTGCGGCTGGGTGATCGCCTGGGTCACGCTGGTCCTCGTCAACGCCTTCAACCCGCGAACCGAAGGGATCCTGCACGTCCTCGGCGGCTTCAGGCAGGACCTGCAGTACGTGCCCTTCTTCTTCTTCGGCTACGTCCTGCTGCGCTCCAAGCGTCGCTTCCAGCAGTTCTTCGTGATCATGGGTGTGATCGCGCTGACCAACGGCGTCGTGGCGGCGTATCAGACAGGCCTCTCCCCGTCGCAGCTGGCCAGCTGGGGGCCCGGCTATCACGACCTCGTGTTCGTCCCCTCCGAAGGCAAGGGCAAGGGTCGGGTGTATGCCAGCCAGGGCGAAATCAGGGTGCGCCCGCCCGGGCTCGGCTCGGAGTCCGGTTTCAGCGGATCCATCGGCCAGATCGCGCTGCCGTGCTGCCTGGCGCTGCTCGTGATCTGGCGCAGGCGAAGATGGCTGGCGGCGCTGCTGTGTTTCGGGGCGATGGTCGCGGTGATCGTGGGGCTGGCACGGCTGTCCCTGATCGGCGCGGCGCTCGCGGTGGTCGCCTTCTGCGTGCTCTCCGCACTCTCCGGACGTCGGGTCACGCGAACCGTGGCGGCGCTGCTGACGATCGGCGTCCTGGCGATCCCCGTCGGTGTGCTGGTTGTCTCCTCCCTGCGCAGCGGCACGTTCAGGCGCTATGAACGGATCGGGTTGAACACCGAAACGACGCTTCACAAGGAAAGCTCCTGGAGCAAAATACCCAAGTACGTCCAGGCGGCGCCGTTCGGGTTCGGGCTCGGCACGGCGGGCCCCGTCGGGGGCTTCGGCGGCAGGGTCACCAATCTGCTCGAAGGTCACGGCCTCACGTCGGAGAGCGAGTACAACGTCCTGGTCAAGGAATTGGGGCTGCCCGGACTGCTGCTGTGGTCGGCGCTTGCCCTGTACGTGATGATCCTCATCGCGGGTGGGATGCGGCGCGTGGGCGACGGGGACCTCGCGGTCTGTCTCGCCGGCGCCCTTGCGCCGTTCTTCGTGCTGCCGATCGAGGGGTTCAGCGCATTTCTGGGGTCCGGCGAGGCGACCGGCCCCTACTTCTGGTTCGCGATCGGCGTGGCCGCCTACTGGTTCGCTGGGCCAGGGCGCAAGCACCTCGGCTCGAAGCCGGGAGGGCGCGATGCGCAGCTCGCCGCCGCCTGAGGGGGCACCCAAGCCCTCCCCCGCCTCGATGCGCTCACGCCTGAGCCTGTTGATCGGCGATCGCAAGCCGCTGATCGTGGCGCTCGCGGCCTGCTCGATCGTCTCCGGCCTGACCGAAGCCGGGACGCTGGCGCTCGTCGCCTACATCGCCGCCTCGCTCGTCCCGGGCACCCACGAAGCCCACAAGGGCGGCCATGGGCTCAGCAGCAGCCTGCTCAACCTCCACGCGAGCGTGGGGACGCTGATCCTGATCGCGTTCGGCCTGTGTCTGGTGCGGCTCCTGTTTCAGATCCCGCTGTCGATGCTGCCCGCGCGAATCGCCGCCGACGTGCAGGCCAGGCTGCGCACCGAACTGTTCGACGCGTTCAGTCGCGGCTCCTGGACGGTGCAGTCGCGCGACCGCGAGGGCCAGCTGCAGGAGACCATCACCGGCCAGGTGACACAGGCCGTCGGCGGCGCCGTCGGCACCACGCAGCTGATCACCGCGTCCTTCCAGTTCGCCGTGCTGCTGATCTCCGCGCTCGTCCTCAACGCCGTGGCGGCGGTGATCGTCGGCGGCACCTCGGTGCTGCTGTTCGGGCTGCTGCGGCCGCTGCGCGGCCGCGGCGCGCGTAACGCACGCGAACTCTCGAAAGCCCAGGTGCGTTTCGCAGGCGGGATCGCCGAGACCAACCGGCTGGCCGAAGAGACGCACGTCTTCGGCGTCGTCGACCCGCAGCGCGAGCGGGTGGGCACGCTCGTGGGCACCTCCCAGCACTTCTACTACCGCGCGGCATTGATCACCCGCCTGGTCACGAACCTCTACCAGAGCCTCATCTACCTGCTGCTGGTGGCGGGCCTCGCCGCCCTGTATCTCGTCGGCGGCCACCATGCGGGCTCGCTCGGCGGGGTCGTGCTGCTGCTGCTGCGGGCCGGCACCGCCGGCCAGCTGATGCAGGGCGCCTATCAGGGCCTCGTGCAGGCGATGCCGTTCATCCAGCGCGCCCAGGACATGGTGGCGCGCTACGGCGAAAGCGCCGACAGGTTCGGCGACGAGCCACTGCCGGCGGTCGACTCGGTGAGCTTCGAACGGGTCTCCTTCGCCTACGTCCCGGACTCTCCCGTCCTGTCGGACGTCAGCTTTCAGATCGGTGGCGGTGAATCGATCGGGATCGTCGGCCCGTCGGGCGCCGGCAAGTCCACGCTGGTGCAGCTGCTGCTGCGTCTGCGACCGACGCTCGAGGGGCGCTATCTGGTCAACGGCCTGCCCGCCGAGAGCTTCGCCAGCGGCGACTGGCATCGCCAGGTCTCCTACGTGCCGCAGGCGCCGCGGCTGCTGCACGCTTCGGTGGCGGACAACATCCGGTTCTTCCGCGACATCCCGGACGAGGAGGTCGAACGGGCCGCACGCCTGGCCCGGATCCACGAGGACATCGTCAGCTGGGAGAAGGGGTACGAGACCGTTGTCGGGCCCCGTGCCGACGCCGTGTCCGGCGGCCAGCAGCAGCGGATCTGCCTGGCCCGGGCGCTCGCGGCGCGGCCGCAGATGCTGATCCTCGACGAGCCGACAAGCGCGCTGGACCCCCACTCGGAGGCGCTGATCGGGGAATCGCTGCTCGCGATTCGAAGCGAGCTGACGCTGGTCATCGTCGCGCACCGGATGTCGACGCTCGAGATGTGCGATCGGGTGATGGTGATCGACGGAGGCCGTCTGGCGGGCTTCGACACCAAAGACGCCCTCCAGCGGGACAACGACTACTACCGGCACGCCTCCCGGCTGGCGACCGGAGGGGCTGTACGTTAGGACGGCGCGGCCGGACCGTCGCGATGGTCGGGACCGGAGCGTGACCCCGTTAGCCTGTGGGCCATGGCCGCATCGACCGAACGTTCGCCGACTGAAAGGATCACCGGGCGGATCCCCGACTTCCTGATCGTGGGGCATCCCAAGTGCGGTACGACCGCGCTGTACGAGATGCTCAAACGCCACCCGCAGATCTACATGCCCCTGAACAAGGAGCCGTGGTTCTTCGCCGAGGAGCTGCACGAGCACACGCCTCCGCGACCGGGAGGCACTCCGCGCACGTTGGAGGAGTACTCGCAGTGGTTCGTCGATGCTCGGCCCGAGCAGACGGTGGGGGAGGCATCGCCCCACTACCTGTGGTCGCCCACGGCCGCGGCGCACATAGCGCGCGTGAACCCCGACGCCCGCATCATTGCGATCGTGCGCGAGCCGGCGAGCTTTTTGCGCTCGCTCCACCTGCAGTTCCTCGAAGTCTATTACGAGACCGAGGCCGACCTTCGCACGGCGATCGAACTGGAGCCCGAGCGCCGGCAGGGTCGTCGTCTGCCGCGCTACACCTATTGGCCGCAGCTGCTGCTCTACTCCGATCACGTTCGCTACGTCGAGCAGCTTCGCCGCTACCACGAGGTCTTTCCCGCAGACCAGGTGAAGGTGCTCGTGTACGAGGACTTTCGTGCCGACAACGAGGGGGTGGTGCGCGACGTGCTGCGATTCCTGGACGTGGACGCCTCGCTGGCGGTCGAGCCGGTGGAGGCGAACCCGACGGTGCGTGCCCGCTCGCAGACGCTCAACGAGCTCGTGCATGCGGTTGGCGTAGGTCGCGGGCCGGTCTCCCACGCGATCAAGAAGGCGATCAAGAGCGTCACGCCGGCCGGTCCACGTCGCAGGGCGCTCTATGCCGTGCAGCGCCAGCTCGTGTTCGGCCCGCCCGAGCCTCCCGACGAGGAGCTCATGCTTGAGCTGCGGGTTCGGTTCAGGGATGAGGTGGTTGCGTTGAGCGAGTACCTCGATCGTGACTTCCTCGAGCTCTGGGGCTATGGCGAGATCTGACCGAGCGGCGGCGCTGGAGGCGCCGGCTGGGGGACGCGCACCGGACTTCTTCATCGTCGGGCACGCCAAGTCCGGGACGACTGCGCTGTATCAGATGCTGCGCAGTCACCCCCAGATCTACATGTCCGAGCTCAAGGAGACGCGCTTCTTCGCGCCGGAGCTGCACCCCCGCCGGCGACGAACGAAAAAGCACCCCGACACGCTCGAGGAGTACCTGGCGCTGTTCGAGCAGGCCAGCCCGGAACAGCGTGTCGGCGAGGCGTCGCCGTCCTACCTGCGCTCCGAGGCCGCCGCGGGCCGCATCGCCGAGCTGCGCCCGGACGCGCGCATAGTCGCGATCCTGCGGGAGCCGACGAGCTTCCTGCGCTCGCTGCACCTGCAGTTGCTGCAGTCCCACGTGGAGACGGAGGGAGACCTCCGCAAGGCGATCGCCCTCGAAGACGCGAGACGTCGAGAGAAGGAGACCGGCCGGTCGCTGGTCCCGCAGGGCCTCCTGTACCTGGAGCACGTGCGCTACGTCGAGCAGCTTCGTCGCTTCCACGACGCGTTCCCACGTGAGCAGGTGCTGGTTCTGATCTACGAGGAATATCGCGCCGAGAACGAGCGGGCCGTGCGAGAGGTGCTGCGCTTTCTGGAGGTTGACGACGCCGCCCCGATCGAGGTGGTGCAAGCCAACCCGAGCGTCCAGGTCAGGTCCCCGCGGATGTATCGGATGGTGCGCTCGCTCTACATGGGTCGGGGACCCGCCGCCCGGGCCGGCAAGACGGCGATCACGACGCTCACGCCACGGCGGCTGCGCCAGGATGCCCTCGCGATCCAGCGTCGTATGCAGTGGGGTAAGCCGCCGGCGCCCGACGAGAGGTTGATGCTCGAGCTGCGCCGCCAGTTCAAGGGGGAGGTCGTCGCGCTCAGCGAGTACCTGGACCGGGACCTCGTTAAGCTCTGGGGCTATGACAGCATCGGCTGAGGCGGCGGTAACGACTCGGACGCCCACGCAGAGGGTGCCCGACTTCTTCATCGTGGGTCATCCCAAGTGCGGCACGACCGCGTTGTATGAAATGTTGCGACGTCACCCTCAGATCTACATGCCCGATCTCAAGGAGACGAGGTTCTTCGCGCCTGAGTTGCATCCCGGTGCCGGCCGATCAGGCGCACGTCCGGATAGTTTCGGAGAATATCTTTCACTGTTCGCTGCGGCGGATCCCGGTCAGCGTCTCGGTGAGGCGTCACCGTCCTACCTGCGCTCCCGTACCGCCGCCGCACGCATCGCGGAGGTGCGCCCGGACGCGCGCATAATCGCACTCCTGCGAGAGCCCGCGAGCTTTCTGCGCTCGCTGCACCTGGAGTTCGTGCAGGATCACGTGGAGACAGAGAGGGATCTGCGCAAGGCGATCGCCGACGAGCAGGTCAGGCGCGCCCAGCTTCACCGTTTTCCCGGTCTCGTGTACACCGAATACGTGCAATATGTCGAGCAGCTGCGTCGTTATCACGCAGTGTTCCCGGCAGAGCAGGTGCTGGTGTTGATCTACGACGACTTCCGTGACGACAACGAGGCCACCGTACGCGCGGTGCTGCGGTTCCTGCAGGTCGACGACGGGTCTCAGATCGAGGTGATAAAGGCCAATCCGACGGTCCGAGTTCGCTCGCTGCGGCTCGACGAGCTGGTGCGCTCGCTGTATCTGGGCCGCGGGCCTGCCGCACGCGCCCTGAAGGCGGCGATCAAGGCGATCACCCCCGAGCGGGCGCGTCGCAACGCGCTCGGGACGTTTCGGCGCCGTGTCCTTTACGGCGACCCCGGCTCGCCGGATGAGGAGCTGATGTTGGAGCTGCGTCGTCGCTTCAAGGGCGAGGTGGCAGCGGTCAGCGAGTATCTCGATCGTGACCTCGTGACACTCTGGGGCTATGACCGGCTCGACTGACCGACAGATGCCATGAGCACACCCAACGCCGGGCGAATGCCCGACTTCTTCATCGTCGGCCATCACAAGAGCGGCACCACTGCCCTCTATCACATGTTGAGACTGCACCCCCAGATCTACATGCCCGACGTCAAGGAGCCGTCGTTCTTCCTGTCGGAGCTTCCCGCTCGTTTTCGCAAACGTAAGTCCGCCCACCGTCCCGACACGCTCGAAGAGTATCTGTCGCTGTTCGCAGCCGCCGGAGCGGAGCAGCGCGTCGGCGAGGCATCGGCGTCATACCTGTGGTCTCGCACTGCTGCAGCCGCCATCGCCGAGGTGCAGCCGGACGCCCGGATCATCGCGATCCTGCGAGAGCCTGCGAGCTTTCTGCGTTCACTTCACCTCCAATTCCTGCGCAATCATGCCGAGACCGAGAAGGACCTGCGCAAAGCGATCGATCTCGAGGAGCTGCGCCACGAAGGAGAGGCGCTGCCGCGCTATTCGACCCGCCCCCAGGCGCTCCTATACTCAGAGCAAGTGCGATATGTCGAGCAGTTGCGCCGCTATCACGCCGTATTTCCTGCAGAGCAGGTGTTGGTTCTAATCTACGACGACTATCGCGCCGACAATGATGGCACGGTGCGACGGGTGCTTCGCTTTCTCGACGTGGACGACACGTCTCCGATCGAGGTGGTGGAGGCGAACCCCGCGGCTCGCGTGCGCTCCCCCCGCCTGCATTCGTTCGTGCGCTCGCTGTACCTGGGACAGGACCCGAGCACGAAGGTGCTGAAGACAGGGATCAAGGCGCTCACGCCACGCCGGCTGCGCCACGACGCCCTGGCGGTCCAGCATCGTTTTCAGCGTGGCAAGCCCCGTCCACCCGACGAGGAGCTGATGCGGGAGCTGCGGACGCGTTACAAGGGGGAGGTCGTCGCGTTGAGCGAGTACCTCGATCGCGATCTTGTCAAGCTCTGGGGCTATGACAGCATCGGCTGAGGCACCGGCCGCCGCCAGCGCGTCGCGGCAGCGGATGCCCGACTTCTTCATCGTCGGCCATCCCAAGTGCGGCACGACCGCGCTCTATCAGATGCTGAGGCGACATCCGCAGATCTACATGCCCGATCTCAAGGAGCCGTGGTATCTGGCCAGCGACATGCGCCCGCGCTTCCAGCCGCCGCGGTCGGCCTCCCCGCCGGAGACGCTCGGCGAGTACCTGTCACTGTTCGAGAGCGCCGGGCCCGAGCAGCGCGTCGGCGAGGCATCCTCGTCCTACCTGCTGTCGGGTACCGCCGCCGGGCGCATCGCCGAGCTGCGCCCGGACGCGCGCATCATCGCGATCCTGCGCGAGCCGGCGAGCTTTCTGCGCTCGCTTCACCTGCAGCTTCTGCGAACCCACGTGGAGAGCAAGAAGCATCTCGCGCAGGCGATCGCCCTCGAGCCCGCCCGGCGCGAAGGAAGGAAGATCCCCCGTCGCTCCCACCGTCCACAGCTGCTGCTGTATTCAGATCACGTCCGCTACGTCGAGCAGCTGCGCCGTTATCACGACGCCTTCCCGGCTGAGCAGGTGCTGGTGCTGATCTACGACGACTTCCGCGGCGACAACGAGGCGACCGTGCGCCGGGTGCTGCGGTTCCTGGATGTCGACGAGGGCGCTCCGGTCGACGTGACCGACGCCAACCCGACGACGATACGGATGCGCTCCCAGCAGCTCGACGAACTGTTGAACGTGATCTCGGTGGGGAGGGGGCCTGTCTCGCGAGCCGTCAAGGCGGGTGTGAAGGCGCTCACGCCGAGCCAGCTGCGCAGCACGGCGATGCGGGCGACCCAGCGCCACCTGATCAACGGCACGCCCACGCCCCCCGACGAGGAGCTGATGCTCGAGCTGCGCCGGCGCTTCAAGGGCGAGGTCGTAGCGCTGAGCGAGTATCTGGATCGCGATCTCGTGAAGCTCTGGGGCTATGACGGCCTCGGCTGAGGCGCCCTCGCCCGACACTCGCCCCGACCGACCGTGCGGCGCCAGCTGGCGTGAGGCGGCAGAGCGCGCGCAGGGGTCGGCGCTGGCGCGGGGGAGAACCGTCGTCTCCTGCTCGGCGCGCCCCGGCGTCGGCGGCCTGGGACGTCATCTCAGCGAGATCCTCGACGCGCTCACCCGAAGCGAGCAGCCGACGGTCTGCATCTCCGGCTCGACGCGGGCATCCGCCGCGAGCTCGGCGAGCGGCTCCTCTCGCCGCCGGTCGGCTCTGCCGAACCTGGCCAAGCTGCTCGCCTCCTCGCCGCTGCCGGTGTCTCCCGGTGTGCGCACGCGTGCCTTCATGACCGAGTTCGACACCTTCGCGGCGCAGAGGTTGGCGCCCGCCGATCACCTGATCGCCTTCAACGGCCAGGCGCTGAGCCAGCTCCGCGCGGCCAGAGGCGCAGGCTATGAGTCGGCTGCGCTGGTCTCGGCGAACTCACACCTGCGCCAGGTCGCACGCCAGCACGCGCGGGCCCATCGACGGTATCCGCTCGAGGGATCGTGGACCAGGTACGTGGTCGATCGCAACCTCCGCGAGTACGCGCTGGCGGATCGCATCTATCTCGCCTCTGGCTACATCCGGCAGTCGTTCCTGGAAGAGGGGTTCGCGGAGGAGGCGCTGGCAACCTTTCCGCTGACGCCCGACCCCCGCTACGAGCCGGCGGCCGGGCCGACGAGGTCGACGGGGTCGGCGGGCTTCGACATCGTCTACGTGGGCAGCCTCGCCGTCCACAAGGGTGTGCCGCTGCTGATCGACGCCGTCCGCCGGCTGCCCCACACCGACATCAGGCTGATCCTGGTGGGCGGCTGGGGAACGCGGGGCATGCGGCGTTTCATCCAGCGCGCATGTGCGGAGGACGGTCGCATCAGCGCCGGCCCCGGCGATCCGCTGCCGCACCTGCGCAACGCGAGCGTGTGTGTCCATCCGGCCTACGAGGACGGGTTCGGGTACGCGCCGGCGGAGGCGTTGGCGTGTGGCGTGCCGGTGATCGTCAGCGAGGACACCGGGATGAAGGAGCTGATCGACGCGCCCGGCGCGGGCCTGGTCCTGCCGACGGGAGATCTGGATGCCCTCACGGAGGCGATCGAGGCCTCCTATCGGGGAGAGATCTTCGGTGGCTGAGATGGCGCGATCGCCGTCGTGAGCGGGGTGGGCATCGACATCGCCGCTGGCGCCGGCGCTGCCCCGATCGGGAGTCGCGAGCCGCTCAGGGTCGCCGCCGTCGGTGTGTCCACGAGCAGGACGTGCGGCGTGCGCGATCATGCCGTGCTGCTCGCCGAGGCGCTGGCTCGCGAGAACGTGTCCTGCTCGCTGCACTGGCTGTGGCGCACCGGTCGGTCGATGCGGGCAGCCAACGCGGAGGTCCGTGGATGGACGCGGGCGCTCGGCAGGGAGCTCGATCCTGAACGTCTCGACGCCGTCCTGTTGCACTACTCGGTGTTCGAATACTCCTACCGGGGCGTTCCCCTGTTCGTGCACCCGGCGCTGTCGACGCTGCGCAACCTGGGCGTTCCGGTGGTGACGGTGCTGCACGAGTACGCATACCCCTGGCGGCGCGGTGGGGTGCGGGGCAAGGCCTGGGCGCTGAGCCAGCGGGCGCTGCTGGTGGAGGTCATGAGCGCCTCGGCGGCGGTCGTCGTGACAGCCGCCTTTCGCGGCGACTGGCTGGCCACGCGGCGCTGGCTGCCGCAGCGGCGGGTCGCCGTGGCGCCGGTGTTCTCGAACCTGCCCCCGTCCGTCGTCGAACCCCGCCCCGGTGGTGCCGTTCCCGTCGTCGGGCTGTTCGGCTACTCGCACGAGGGGGCCTCGGTGGCGGTCGTGCTCGACGCCCTGCGACTGCTCGATGACCGAGGCGTCGCGGTGCGGCTGATGCTGCTCGGCGCGCCGGGCAGCCCGTCGGCGGTGGCCGCCGCGTGGCAGGAGGGGGCACGGACGCGCGGTATCGCCCAGCCGCTGGAGTTCTCGGGCATCCTCGCGCCGCAGGAGCTCTCCGATGCGCTCGCCGCGTGTGACGTCCTGCTGTGCGCCGACCGACCGGGCCCCACTTCGCGCAAGACGACGCTCGCCGCATCGCTCGCGTCCGGTAGGGCGGTGGTCGCGATCGACGGCCGCAACAGCTGGCAGGAGCTGATCGCCTCGCAGGCGGCGCTGGTCATCCCGCCGACCGGGGATGCTCTCGCAGACGCGCTCGAGCGAGTGCTCGGAGACGACGATCTGCGACAGACGATGGGGGCGCGTGGCAGTGCGTTCGCGCAGCGAAGGATGAGCGTCGAGGGCACCGCGGTGGTCGTGGCGCGGCTGCTGGAGGACGTGCTCAGCGAGTCATGAGCGCCGTCGCGTATGACCGTTGCGGCGATGCTCGATTCCCATGTGGATGACGGCCGCGAACTGCTGCGCCCGGGTCTCGTATGAGAGCTCCTCGTGCAGGTGGCGGCGATCGTAGAAGCGCGGTGCTCCCGCGAATTTCGCGTGGGCCAGCTCGACGATGATCTCCGTCATGCGCTGGTGATCGTCGGGCTCGACCAGCCACACGCCGGGCTTGTCGGCCAGGTAGTCCCAGTTCTCCCCCCGCGGCGCCGCGGCGAGGATCGGCCTGTCGGTCATCAGGTACTCATACGTCTTGGCCGAGATGCGCCCACCCGGCGACCCGTCGGGTCGGCGGGGCAGCGTCAGGAACAGCAGGTCCGCGCGGGAGAGGATGTCCGCGACCTGCTCGTGGGGAACGGGATCACACACCGTCACGACGTCCTCGATCCCGGCGGCGGCGAGCGCACGCTGCACGACGGCCGTTGGATAGGTGTTGTCGTACACGGTCAACCTCACGCGTCGCGCCCAGCTGGGCTGCTCGGTGATCGCGTCGGTGATCGCCTCACCGATGACCGCGGGCGAGGAGGTGCTGTGATCGAGCTCGATTCGCCGGTGGCGGCCGAGGCGCGTCCAGGCACCATAGAGACCCCTCAGCCGGCCCATCGCCTGGCGTTGCTCGATCAGCCGCCACCAGCCGGACATCGCGCCGACATAGGTGATCTCGAATTGCCCTGACTGCGGCGGCTGGGGGTGAAAGTCGGCCCGATCTGCTCCGTAACGCACGAGGTGAAACCGCTCGTGCGCCTCTTTGGGTTGGCGAGACCTGACGGAGTCGAGGTTCCTCTGCGAGACGTAGACGATCGCGTCCGAGCGTCTGACGTACAGGTCCTCGAGCGCCTTTGCCAGGCGGTAGTGGAACCGCGAGGGAAAGGACGGGTGCATGTCCGTGCACGTGGGCGAGTCGTCGAGGTTGAGGATCAGCGGCAGCCCGGTGAGGCGGCTCAGCGCGATGCCCGCGAGCCCCGTGGAGTAGGGCATCATGAACACCACGATCGCGCTCGGCGACAGCTCGCGGACGAGCCGCCGGCCGGCGAGGATCGCGGGCAGCACCCAGAAGATGGACTCGTCGGGCCAGAGCGCCATCTCCAGCAGCTTGCTCAGCCGCAGCCGCCGGAGCATCGCGAGCAGCCTCGCCGGTCGCCGGCTGGCGACCACCTCCACGCGCACTCGCCCGTCGCACGGCGGACGCGCCGGGTCGGGGCGGGCCTCGGTCACCACCGTGATCTCCCACCGTGTGCTGAGCTCGCCAAGCAGCTTCCCCGCCCTGATCCCGGTGGGCGTGGTGTCGGGCGGAAACGACTGGGAGATACACAGCAGCGTCGGCTTGCCCGCGGGCTGGGAGCGAGGTGATCTGAACGCGCGAGACATGACGAGCCGGCTCGCGGTCACGTGCGCGACGGCTCGGCGCGGCGCCCGCGCTCGGCGACCGCATCGGAGCTCTCCCGCCGGTTGGAGCTCCAGCGCACCCGCGCGGAATCGTAGGCCTGCTGCAGCGCCGCGACGTGGCACTCCTCGGAGAAGCGCTCGCCCACCATCCTACGGCCGGCTGCGCCCATCGCGGCCTGGCGCTCGGGATCGGCGAGGAGCTCCTCGAGCGCATGCGCGAGCGAACGGACGTCTCCGGCGGGGACGCAGATCCCGTTCTCACCGTCCCTCAGCCAGTCGCGAACTCCCCCGGTCGCGCTGGCGACGACCGGGCGTCCGGCGGCGAGCGCCTCGATGCCCACGAGCCCGAACGGCTCAGGCCAGAGCGAGGGCATTGCCACGACCGACGCTTCGGCGAGCTCTCGCGCGAGCTGGGCGGTGTCCAGCCAGCCCCTGAACGAGACGCGGTCCTCGACCTTCAGCCTGCGCGTGAGCCGGCGCATGGCGTCCAACATCAGACCCTCTCCGCAGATCACGAACTCCGCGTCGAGGACGTGGGCCGCACGGATCAGCACGTCCACGCCCTTCGGTCTCACCACGCGTCCGGCGAACACGACCCGCCGGCGCTGTTCGTGTCCGGAGCCCTGAACGGGCGTGACCGTGCTGAAGAGCGGCACCACCGCCCGTCGTTCCACGCCGTTGATCGCGAGGTGACGATCGACGGCGCTCGAATGGGAGATCGACAGATCGGCGCGCTTGAGCGACTCGAGCGCCCGCGAGGACCGTCGGTAGCTGCTCGGCAGCGGCCGTGGATCGCGCACGTGCGCGCAGCCCCGCGCGAGCAGGTTCGGCACGCATCCGGGACCGTGCGCGCGCATGCATTCCTCACCCGGACGGAAGTAGTGAACCCGGGAGGTGCACGCGGGGTAGCCGTGCGCGCTGATCAGCACGGGTGCGTGACGCTGCAGATGAGCGGTCACCGACGGATCGTCGAACTGGTGCATGTGAATCACCGAGATCGGGGTCGACAGCGCGTCCCCGACGCGCTGCTCGGGTGTCACGGCGCGGTCGAACAGCTCGGCGCTCTGATGAAGCGTCACCCCGGGAACCGGCTCACCGGCTTCGATCTGGGCCGCCAGCACGTGTACTTCGAGCCCGCGCCGGGCAAGCGCCGCCGCGCTTGCCATGACGTGCGTCGCGACGCCGCCATCCCTGGTCCAGCTGGGCATGACCAGCAGCACCGATCGCGTTCTCACCGACATATCTCGTCTCCATCCCTGTCAGCCGGCGACACCATCGTGCTCTCGTGCGGGCGCTCTGATGATAGCCGCTGCCGGGGGCGAGCCGGTGAGCCGGCGATCCCCTACACTCGCGATCCGATGAAGCCAGCGAGGTTTCCCAGAGCGCTCGTGGTGCCGGTCACGCGGCGCTCGAAACGAGGGGCCTACAGGCTGGGCGAGGCGCTCGGCGACCGAGTGCTCATCGGCAGGACCCCGGGTGGATCGCCGATCGCCCTCTCGATGCGCGACCACCAGCATCGGAACCTGTACTTCTACGGAACGTATGAGCCCGAGATCACCTCGCTGTTTCGACGCCTCGTCACGCCGGGCTCGACCGTGTTCGATGTGGGGGCGAACGCGGGCTATTTCTCGATTCTCGCGCGCGAGCTGGGAGCCACCGTGCACGCGTTCGAGCCGAATCCGGTCGTTCGCGCGCTGCTGCAGAAGAGCGCGGAGCTCGGGCCCGGGGGTATCGAGGTTGTCCCTCGAGCGTGCAGCGACCACGCCGGAACGATGCCTCTGTACCTGTCCGATCCGGGCGAGACCGGCAGGTCGGGGTTGATGGTGGCGCGGGAGAGGTCGGTTGACGTCGAGGTGATCACGCTCGACGAATATGCCGGTCGCGCGGACGCTCACCCCCAGCTGGTCAAGATCGACGTCGAGGGCGCCGAGGCCGCGGTGATTCGCGGCATGCGCGAGATGCTGCGGACGGACAGGCCCACGCTCATCATCGAGCTGCACGAGACCAAAGGAGAGGTCAGGCACGCCACCCATGAAGAGGTGGCGCAGCTGCTCGACGAGGCCGGCTATGAGTACAAGCCGATCGGCTCCGACGATCACGACGGCGAGGTCACGGTGCGCTCTCACATCCTCGCGACACCGACGGCCGCCTAGACACGTTCGATGCCCCCGCGATCGACGGCCGCGCGACCGAAGGTCGTCTATGTGATGGGCGCGGGGCACAGCGGCAGCACGATCCTTGGGGTCGCGCTGGGCAACTGCGAGGGGTTCGTGTTCGGCGGTGAGCTCGAGGAGTGGCTGCTCACCGGCGAGCGCCCGCGCTGGGCGGCGAGCGACCGCCAGCGCTTCTGGTCCGCCGTCAAAGAGCGCGTGCACGGCGCCGAGAGCCTCTTCGGAGGCAAGGCCAACCGCTGCATCGAGCGCTCCTCGGTGGTGCTCCGGGTCGACCTGTGGCCCGCTCGGCGGCGCATGCGCGGTCTCTACCGCAACGTCGCCGAGCAGGTGATCACCGCCGTTGCCGACGTCGCCGGCGCGGGTTACGTGGTGGACACCTCCCACTTTCCCCTACGCGCTCGAGAGCTGCAGGCGCTGCAGGGCATCGAGCTGTATCTGATCTACCTGGTGCGCGACCCCCAGGCGGTGGTCGCCTCCAATACCCGTGAACTCAGCCCCCACGAAGTGGCCGAGACGAGGTGGCGTACGCTCGTCATGAACAGCAACCTGTGGCTGACCCAGCTGGTGTCGGTGATGGTGTTCCTCAAACATCCTCCGTCGCGACGGATCTTCGTGCGCCACGAGGATTTCCTCGCCGATCCCGAGGGGGTGATGCGCCAGATCCTGGACCGGGTCGGCGCCGCGGTCGAGGTCCCCGATCTGAGCGCGCTGCGGATCGGGGTCCCATTGCAGGGCAACAGGCTGATTCGCTCGGAGACGATCGCCGTCAGGCGCTCGAGCGCCGCCCCCGTGCGGCGCACGCTGCTGACGTGGCTCGTCCAGCTGCCCTGGGCGCCCGTGCTGCGGCGGCTGCGCCCGGCCGCGACGGCCAGCGGGGGGAGGTGAGGGCCGTGGCGTTGCTGAGGAGGGCGCTGGCGGCGGCGTCGCGGCGGCTCGAGCGTCCGGAGCTGCTCGCCGCCTTCTATCCGGGCGCCCGGCAGACGTTGCACGAGGAGATCGCGATGCGAGCGGTGCTGGCCGCCACCCTCCCCAGCGACGCCACCTACGTGGACGTCGGCACCAACCGGGGTCAGCTCCTGGGGGAGGCGCTGCGGGTGGCGCCGGGCGGCCGCCACATCGCGTTCGAGCCGATTCCCGAGCTGGCGGCAGAGCTGAGGCGCGCATTCCCCCAGGTGGACTGCCGCGAGCTGGCGGTGGGCGGCGAAACGAAGGTGTCCGAGTTCTGTCACTTCAGGACGATGGACGGCTGGAGTGGCCTGCACCGCAGCCCCGAGATCAGCGACGAGCAGGGCGACCCCGAGTACATCACCGTGCAGGTGTCGACGCTCGACGCCGAGCTGGCGGGGGCGAACCCGACCGTGGTCAAGATCGACGTCGAGGGCGCCGAGCTCGATGTGATCGAAGGCGGCAGGTCGATCCTCTCGCGGGCCAAACCGATTCTCCTGTTCGAGCACGTCGCCGCGGCGGCGACCCTCTACGGGGCGAGCTCGACCGGCGTGTGGGATCTGCTGGCGGAGCTCGGCTACGAGGTCTTCTCGATCACCGGGGACGGTCCGTTCTCGCGCGCTGCGTTCCTTGCGAGCGCCGGCGTGGTGAACTGGCTGGCGCGCCCGGGGGCGAGCACGGCGGCCGGTTGAGACGGCGGCGAGCCCCGCCGGTCGAGACGGTCAGCCCGCTGCGGCGGGCGCTTGGCCCTGCATCGCGCCGGCCGGAGGCGATGTCACGGCGATCGTGAACGGTTCGCTCGTGCTCCCCAGCATTTCCTCGGTGGCGGGCACCTTGATCCTCATCACGACGGTGCCTGGGGCGCCGAACGTGTAGGGGACCGAGAACGACTGGGCGCCGTCCACCGTGGTCGAGGCGACGGTGTGAAAGCCGATGTGGTCGGGGTTCTGGCGTTGGAGGTAGACGACCTGTCCCGCGGCGGCCGGCAGCAGGGTGCCGGAGAAGGTGAGGGCCCCGCCGCTCTGCACCGTGCTCGGCAGGGGCGAGAGGGAGAGCGTGTACCTGACGCCCTCGAACAGCTGGGTCGACGACGTGCCGGCATCGATCACCCGGTAGTAGGTGTTGTGCTCCGGCGCCACGGTGAACGTGTACGCGCCGCCGGCGTCCGTACTCGCTTTCGCGACGGCCGAGAAGCCGCCCTGCTGGGTGCGTGCGAGCAGGGTCACGCTCTGATTCGCCGGCCCGGCTGCGACCCCGGTGATCGTCGCGGATTCTCCGGCGACGACCGGATCGGGCGAGCCTTCGATCGTGAGCGCGGGGTTCTGCGCCTGGACGATGTCGTAGGTGAGCGGTTCGCTGGCGCTGGGCACCTCGTCTTTGGCGTGTGCGATCACCCGTACGCTCACCTCCCCGGGAGACCTGAAGCTGTGGGCGATCGAGTAGTGACCTTCCCCGTCGACTCGACCGAGGGCGATCGTGCGCCACTGTTCACCGGACGCGGCGTACTCGCGCTGCAGAGCCACCTCCGTGCCGGCGGCGGCCGGGTTGACCGTGCCCGTGAAGGTGAACCTGTTGCGTCCGCCGCCGCCCCGACGATCGCCACGCGTGGCCAGCCGCGCGCCATCGGCGGCGGGACCCGCCAGCGTGACCTGCGGTGCGACCCTGACAGCCGCGCGAGCGCCACGACGCGCGAGGGAGGAGCGAAGCACGAACACACTCTTCGCGGAGAGCGCCGGCGTGGTCATGTGGTAGGAGCCGTCTGCGCCGACCGTGACCGGCGGGAGGTCGCTCGCGCTGGGGCCGCCCGCGCCGCGGCTTCGTTGACGGACCGTGATCGTTTCGCCTGCCAGAGCGGTGCCTTCCGGGCACACGAGCCGGCCCGAGAGCGTCACCGTTTCGCCGGCCGTGACGAGTATCGAGGATGCTTCGACATCGAGGGTGCAGCCGCCGCCGCGGCGTCCGTTCAGCCGATGTGCTCGCCGGCCGCCGCGGCCTGGGCTCGAGGCACCAGATTCGCCTGGGGTGGGAGATTCGCCCGCGTTGACCGCCGTGCCTGGGCCGCCCGATTCCCGCGGCCCGCCGGCCTGTTGTGGGAACGCGGATTCCTGCGGCGATCCCGCTTGCGGCGCGGTGCTCGCTGGCGATTCGGAGGGTGCTCGGGGTCGCCGATGCGTGCTCGCTGAGGCGCCGGCCGCGGCGAGCAGACCTCCGGCGAGGATCGCGCAGCTCGAGAGTGCCAGCAGGAACCGGCGAAGTTGGGTCAGCATCGTGGCTCGTCCTTCACGGGTAGACGAAATGACGGCGCTTCTGCGGAAGCTATCGACCGCTTGCATGAAGGACTTTAGGCGCTGCTCGGCCGCCGCGTGTCGCGCGGACCGCGGGCGTGATCGCTATGTTGCGCTCGTGTGCGGAATCGGTGGGAGCACGGACGACCCCGACGGACGCGCGGTGGCGGAGATGTGTGCGGTCATGCGCCATCGAGGCCCGGATGACGAGGGGACCCATACCGATCGCGCCAGCGGGGTGAGCATCGGCATTCGGCGCCTCGCGGTGATCGACGTCGAGGGCGGCCATCAGCCGCTCTCCAACGAGGACGGCTCGGTTTGGGTCGTGTGCAACGGTGAGATCTACAACCACGTGGCGCTGCGCGAGGAGCTGCGGGCGCGCGGCCATCGTTTCGCCACCAGCTCGGACACCGAGGTGCTGGTGCATCTCTATGAGGAGTACGGCGATGCCCTGGTCCACGCGCTGGAGGGCATGTTCGGCTTCGCGCTGTGGGATGCGTCGCGGGGGCGCCTGCTGCTCGCGCGCGACCGCTTCGGCGAGAAGCCCCTCTTCTGGCACGAGCAGGCCGGCGAGCTGACATTCGCCTCGGAGCTGACGGCGCTGCTGCAGGCAAAGCCAGCCCTGCGTGCGCTGGACCCCGCGGCGATCGATGCCTTCTTCGTGTTCGCCTACGTGCCGGGCCCCGGCACGATCGTGCCGGGGGTGCGCCAGCTGCGCCCCGGGCACCTGCTCAGCTGGAGCCGCGAGCGGCGGCGCTGCGATGAACGCCGGTGGTGGTCGCCGGCCGAGCAGGGGGTGGCGCGGCGGGAGTCCTTCCAGGCTGTGGCGGCCGAGGCCAAGCAGCTCTTTCGCGAGTCGGTGCGCACGCGCATGGTCGCCGACGTGCCCGTCGGGGTGTTCCTCAGCGGCGGCGTGGACTCCACGCTGGTGGCGGTCGTGGCGGCCGAGGAGTCCTCGCAGCGGCTGCGGACCTTCACCGTCGGCTACGACACCGGTTCGGTCGACGAGACGGTTCAGGCTCGCCGGGTCGCCGGCTACCTGGACAGCGAGCACCACGAGGTGACGCTGACCCAGGCGGACGTCGCCGAGCGGGTGCCCGCGCTGCTGGCGGCGCTCGACCAGCCGCTCGCCGATCGGGCGCTCGTGCCGCTGCACGCGTTGTCGGAGTTTGCTCGCCCGCGCGTGACGGTCGCGCTCGGCGGCGAGGGCGCCGACGAGCTGTTCGGCGGCTATCCCCGTTATCGCTGGCTGCAGCGGGCCACGCGAGTGGAGTCGACGATGCCCCTCGCCGCCAGGAGATCGCTCGGGCTGCTGCGCCACTCCTCGCGGCTCGGCCCGCTGGGGCGGCGCGCCAGCCGGTTCGCCCCGGAGCCGCTGCTGGAACGCAACCTCGACTGGGTCACGGCAGGCAGACGTCACGGCCGCTCCGGGCTGTATGGATCCCGCCTGGCCGGTGTCGGCGGCGCGCGGGTGCTCGACGATCTGGCGCTGCAGGCGGGGGAGCTCGACGGCACGCCGACGGTGCGCTGGCTGATGCACCTGGACCAGGTTCACTACCTGCCCGACGACGTGCTCGTCAAGAGCGACCGGGCGAGCATGCTCGTGTCACTGGAGATGAGGACCGCGTTCCTGCATGCCGGTCTGGCCGAGCTCGCCGGCTCGCTGGACACCGCGCTGCACCTGCAGGGCGCCGGCAAGGCGCTCGTCCACGAGATGCTGCCGCCGGGGGTGATCGCGGCACGCTCGCCGCGGGGCTATCGCAAGACCGCCTTTCGCGTACCCGCGGCGGAGTGGTTGCGAGGTCCGCTCGCGCCGGTCCTCACCGGTCAGCTGCGACGGGGTCTGCTCTACAGCGAGGGCTACTTCGACCGGCGCGCGGTGGGCGCGCTCGTCAACGCCCACCTGTCGGGCAAGCGCGATCACAGCGATGAGCTGTGGCCGCTGCTCGCGCTCGGACTGTGGGTCGACCGCTTTCATGGGCTCGACGGCGCGTAGGCGCGCGGCCGACGTGCCGCGGCTGCTGATCGTCACTCCCGACTTCCCTCCCAGCCGCGGCGGGATCCAGGTGATGGTCGATCGTCTCGCGTGCGGGATCGAGCGCTTCGAGGTGCGGGTGGTCGCGCTCGACGCCCCCGGAGCCGACCGGTTCGATCGCGAGCGCCCCGTACAGGTGCATCGCGTCCGTGGGGGGGCGAGCATGCGCGGTGCCGCCAACGCGATGCTCAACCTGGGCGCCCTGCGCGAGGCGCTGGCGTTTCGCCCCGCCGCGGCGCTCAGCGCGCACACGGTCGCAAGCCCGGGAGTGGCGGCGATGCGACGCGCGCTGGGCACCCGCACGGCCCAGATCTTCCACGCCGAAGAGATCACCGCCAGGCCGCGGCTCGCGGCGTTCGCGGCACGGGCAGCCGACGTGTCGATCGCGGTGAGCTCCTACACCGCCGGGCTGATCGCCGCGACCGGCGTCACGCCGGCGCAGCTGCGCCTGATCTCGCCGGGGGTCGACATCCCGGACGACGCCCGCCCGCAGCCGGCGGAGCGCCCGACGTTCGTGACCGTCGCACGCCTGGAGGAGCGTTACAAGGGGCACGATGTGATGATCAGGGCGCTGCCGCTCGTGCTCGCGAAGGTGCCCGATGCGCTGTGGGTGGTCATCGGCGAGGGCTCGTTGCGGCCGGGCCTGGAACAGCTCGCCCGCACCTACGGCGTGTCGGACTCGGTCCGCTTTCTCGGTGCGATCTCCGACGAGGAGCGCGACTCGTGGCTGCGCCGCTCAGAGTTGCTGGCGATGCCCAGTCGGCTGCCGGCGGGCGGGCTCGCGGGCGAGGGATTCGGGATCGCCTATCTCGAGGCTGGCGCCTTCGGCAAGCCGGTGGTCGCCGGCGGCGTCGGCGGGGCCGTCGACGCTGTCGCCGACGGTGAGAGCGGGCTGCTCGTGGATCCCCGCGATCCGATCGCCGTGGCAGAGGCCATAACCACGCTGCTGCTCGACAAGGGGCTCGCCAGGCGGCTGGGGGAGGGAGGCGCGCGGCGGGCCCGGCGCCTGGCCTGGCCGGTCTTCGTGGAGCGGGTGCAGGCGACGCTGCTGGAGATGCTCGGCGCTCCGCGCTCCCCCGGCTCGCCGGACGGCGGGCACGCCGACGCGCCAGCTGAGGGTCCCTGAGGACCTGGGTCCTGCGGGCGAGCGCCTGCACCATCTTGAAAAGCCGGGTGGCACACCCTAAGGTTCACATCGGCGACGTCGGGGGGCGGCAGGCTGTGAGCGGTGTGCCCTGAGCGACTCGCAGTCGAGGGACAGCCACGAAATCGGGGCCGAGCAGGGATGCCAACCACCTACCACCTTCCCCACCTGCGGACGCTCGAGTCCGAGGCGGTTCACGTGATGCGCGAGGTCGCCGCCGAGTTCGAGCGCCCGGTGCTGCTGTTCAGCGGCGGCAAGGACTCGATCGTGCTGCTGCGGCTGGCCGAGAAGGCGTTCCGTCCCGGGAGCTTCCCGTTTCCGGTGATGCACGTGGACACGGGTCACAACTTCCCCGAGGCGATCGAGTTTCGCGACCGCCGCATGGCCGAGATCGGCGAGCGGCTGATCATCGCCTCGGTGGAGGAGTCGATCCGCCAGGGACGCGTGGTGGAGGAGGCCGGACCGCGGGCCTCGCGCAACGCGCTGCAGACCGTCACGCTGCTCGACGCGATCGCCGAGCACGGCTTCGACGCCGCGTTCGGGGGCGCCCGACGCGACGAGGAGCGGGCGCGGGCGAAGGAGCGGATCCTGTCATTTCGCGACGAGTTCGGCCAATGGGAGCCCCAGCGCCAGCGCCCGGAGGTGTGGAGCCTCTACAACGGGCGCATCCACCGGGGCGAGCACGCACGGGTCTTTCCGATCTCCAACTGGACGGAGCTGGACGTCTGGCAGTACATCGCCGAGGAGCAGCTCGAGGTTCCATCGATCTACTTCGCACACGAGCGAGAGGTGTTCGCCCGCGACGGGATGCTCTACGCGGTCAGCCCGTTCGTGTCGCTGATCGACGGCGAGCAGCCTTTTCGGACGCGCGTGCGCTACCGCACGGTGGGGGACATGAGCTGCACCGGCGCGGTCGAATCCGACGCGGGCACGCTCGAGGAAGTGGTGGCAGAGATCGCCGCCACGGAGGTCACCGAGCGCGGCCAGACGCGCGCGGACGATCGCGTCACCGAGGCCGCGATGGAGGATCGCAAGCGGCAGGGGTATTTTTGATGCGTGACCCCGGCTTCTCATCCGGCGTCGTGAGCGCCGGCAACGGCAAGAGCAGCGGTCTCGCACGCGAGGACGGCGTTCGGGCGCCCGAGGACACGGAGGGGGTCTTCCGGCGGCTGACCGAGCGGCCGGCCGACCTGCTGCGGTTCGCCACGGCGGGGTCGGTCGACGACGGCAAGAGCACCCTGATCGGCCGGCTGCTCTACGACTCCAAGCAGGTGTTCGTCGATCAGCTCGAGCACGTCGAGCAGACCAGTCAGCGGATGGGCCACGAGTTCGTCGACCTCTCGCTGCTGACCGACGGCCTGCGCGCCGAGCGTGAGCAGGGGATCACGATCGACGTCGCCTACCGCTACTTCGCCACCGCCCAGCGGCGCTTCATCATCGCCGACACGCCCGGACACGAGCAGTACACACGCAACATGGTCACCGGCGCCTCCACCGCCGATCTCGCGATCGTGCTGGTCGATGCGCGCAAGGGGGTGGTGGCGCAGTCCAAGCGCCACGCCTTCATCAGCTCGATGCTCGCGATCCCCCACCTCGTGGTGTGCGTGAACAAGATGGACCTGGTGGACTACGAGGAGAGCGTGTTCGAGGAGATCGTCGAGGAGTTCGATGCCTTCGCGGCGCGCCTGGAGATGTCCGACGTCACCTTCATCCCGATCTCGGCGCTGCGCGGGGACAACGTGGTCGAGCGCTCGCAGGAGATGCCGTGGTATCAGGGCCCACCCCTGCTCTACCACCTCGAGCACGTCCACATCGCCTCCGACCGCAACCTGATCGACGTCCGCTTCCCGGTGCAGTCGGTGATTCGTCCGCAGTCCCGTGCCGTGGCCGACTATCGCGCCTATGCCGGCCAGGTCGCCGGTGGCGTGCTGCGACCGGGCGACGACGTCGTGGTGCTGCCCGGCGGGCAGCGCAGCGCGATCGCGGGCATCGACACGTTCGACGGCCCGCTCGAGGAGGCGTTCCCGCCGATGTCGGTCGCCCTGCGGCTGGTCGACGACGTCGACGTGGGACGGGGGAGCATGATCGTGCGCACCCACAACCAGCCGACCGTGTCCGGCAGCTTCGAGTGTCTGCTGTGCTGGATGTCCGAGCAGCCGCTGAGCCCGTCCCGGCGCTATCTGGTCAAGCACACCACCCGCACGGCGATGGTGGGCTCGATCGACGTGCGCTACCGCATCGACGTCGAGAGCCTGCACCGCGACGAGAGTGCCACGGTGCTGGGCCTGAACGACCTCGGACGGGTGCACCTGGAACTGAGCTCTGCGCTCGCGTTCGACTCCTACCGGCGCAACCGGGTCACAGGCAGCCTGATCGTGATCGACCAGGCCAGCAACGAAACGGTCGCCGCGGGAGTGATCCTCGACACCGAGGTGGACGGCGAGACCGACCGCGAGGAGCAAGCACGGTCCGAGCGCAGCCCCAACGTGCGCTGGCAGAGCACCAGGCTCACCCGCGGCACTCGCTGGGACGCGCTGGGCCACGCGGGCGCGACGGTGTGGTTCACCGGCCTGCCCGGCGCCGGCAAGTCGACCGTGGCGGCGGCCGTGGAGGAGCGTCTCGTCGCCTCCGGGCGACCGGCGTTCCTGCTCGACGGCGACAACCTGCGCCACGGCCTCAACGGCGATCTCGGCTTCGAGGAGTCCGAACGGCGGGAGAACGTTCGCCGCACGGCGCACGTCGCGAGGTTGATCTCCGAGTCGGGCACGATCGCCCTCGTCAGCCTGGTGAGCCCCTATCACGCCGATCGTGAGGCGGCCGCGTCCCTGCACGCCGCCGACGACCTGCCGTTCATCGAGATCTTCGTCGACGTGCCGCTGGAGCTGTGCGAGCAGCGGGACCCCAAGGGCCTGTATGCACGTGCGCGGGCAGGCGAGGTCACCGGCATGACTGGCGTCGGCGCTCCCTACGAGCCGCCCGCCAACCCCGATCTGGTGCTCGGCGCGAGCGGGGAAACGGTCGAGCAGGAGGTCGAGCGCGTGCTCGAGCTGCTCGCCGCCAGGGCCCTGCTGGCAACCTCAGACTGAGCGGCGGCCTCGCTCGCGACTCCTGCCCCGCTCAGACCGGGGTCCGCGGCGGTGTGCTCAGTGCTTCTTGCGGCGCTGCTTGGTGGAGCCCGTGGGCGCCTTCAGCACCACGCTGGCGCTGCCGCCGGAAGCGATCGCGCCTTTGCGCAGACGCACATAGGCGCGGTAGCGGCCGGTTTCGCGGACCTTGATGACCACGCTGAAGCGCGACGTCCGCTTGGTCGCGCGCTTGGAGACGGTGGCGAAGCGGCTCACGAACCGTGTGGTCTGTTCGGACTTCCCGCCGGGCCGTATCGGCTTTCGCAGCTGGATGGTGACCGGCGCGCCGGGCTCGGCCGGTGTGATCGTGCCGGACAACCGCACGAGACCGCTGTGTCCGGCGGAGTGCACTTTCAGCGTGACCTTCGCCGTGACGCTCTGGTTCACGATCGAGCTGTACATCGGCTTCGCATCGAGCGTGCCGACGCGGAACTGAGCGCTCGTGATGAGGTTCGCCACGTGGAAGGTGAAGCGGCCGGCGCCGTCGGTGAGGATCGGTGTGCCGACGGCCACGAACGGGGTGAGATAGGGGAAGGGGCTCGACTGCAGCACGATGTGGCGACTCGCCCTGTTCGCACCCGTCAGGCTGCCGCTGAGCGTCATCGTGCCGCCGTAGGTGACCGGTTCGGTCTTTTTCGGGACCGTGAACTTGGGCTTGCTGGTGTTGGCGCTGAGCGTGCGGTCGTGCCCCAGCGCGGTGCCGTACTGGTTGGTGGCGACGATGCGGTAGTGATAGCCGGCCAGCAGGCCGGTGACGGTCTGTGCGACCTTCGTCTTCGACGTGCCGGTGGCCAGCGTGGCGGGGGTGCTCTGGGCGCCGTAGGCGACGGTGGGGCCGTACTGGAAGTAGTAGGAGGTGGCGACGCCACGCGGGTCCACAGAGCCATTGAGCTCGCCCGAGGTGCCGCGCACGTGGGTCACGCCGCCGGTGGAGACGACCGGGACGCCGGGTTTCTTCGTGACCGCGGCGTGCAGGGCGCCCGGCAATGTCAGGCCCGCGCTGGCCAGGATCGATGCGCTCAGCGCGAGCGCCCTGCAGATTCTCGGTCGACGCATATCGGGGTCCCTCCAATTCTCGCAGACGCCGCCGTCTCGACGCGTCGCTCGCCACTGTCCATGAACGCCATCGGCACCGTGAGCCGGCCCGTGACCTGAGAAACACCGCCTGCACGGGATTGATGCGGTCGACGCGGCCCGGCGTCGACTTGCGCCCGGGTTGACTTCGGGCGCCCCCTTGCAATAGCGTGTGCGACGCGGCGGGCGGCGCGCGGGAGCGCACCCGTGCGAATCGGCAAAGGGCCCCGACGGCTCATGGCTATGGAGGGTGGAGAGATGGTTGGAGCGTGGAGCTGGCTGCGCGGCGGATCGCGTGCGCTTACTGCTGGACTGGCGACGGCAGCGCTCGTGAGCGCGTTCGCGGTGCTTCCCTCGGCGGCTCACGCGAGCGGCTGCACCGACTCGTGGACCAATGTCAAAGGCGGCAGCTGGTTCACCGCCAGCAACTGGAGCAACAACGCGCCGCCCACCTCCACCGAAGAAGCCTGCATCACCCTCGAAGGCACGTACACGGTCGAACTCACCGGCGCCGAAGTGCAGCTGAAGTCGCTGACGCTCGGGGGCACCGCGGGCACGCAGACGCTCGCAGTGGGGAGCAGCTGCTCGGTCAACACGATGCTGTTCACCACGGCCGGCACGAGCATCGGCGCGCAGGGCAAGATGACCCTCACCAACGGCGACGGCTGCGGCGACAGCGTCACGCTCGGCGGACCCGTGGACAACGCCGGCACGATCGCCAGCGAACCGGCCAACGGCGGGAAACGCACCCTGCAGGGGAACGTCACGAACACGGGCACCCTCGCGATCAACACCGAAACCGCGTTCAACCTCACGGGCACGGTGCTGACCAACGAAGGCGCCCTCGACGTCGCGAACGCCAAGCAGCTGGCCGCCTCCGGTGGCGCGTCGGTGAGCAATCTCGCCGGCCAGATCACGGGCACCGGCTCCGGCGCCGTGGCGCTGTCCGGGACGGGGACGTTCACGCAGGGTGGGGGCGCGACGAGCGGCTCCAAGCCGGTGATCGTGGACGACGCTGCGCTGAGCTACACGGGCACGGGTGAAGGCCCGATCGCGCTGCGGGGCACGAGCACGTTGAGCGGCAACCTGTCGGCTGGTCAGCTGCTGGCGCTCGAGAGCACCTGCAGTGAGAACCTCATCGCGACGGCATCTGCCGGCTTCTCCAGCGCCGGCTCGATCACGCTCACCAACGGGGACGGCTGTGGCGACAACGCGACCCTGGCGGTGTCCTCGGGGACGCTGAGCAACACGGGCACGATCGCCAGCGAACCAGCCAACGGTGGCAGCCGCACGCTGCAGGGCAACATCACGAACACCGGGACGCTCACGATCAACGCGAACACCAGCTTCGCCAACGGTAAAACCTCGCTGCTGACCAACGAAGGCGCCCTCGACGTCGCGAACGCCAAGCAGCTGGTCGCCTCCGGTGGCGCGTCGGTGAGCAATCTCGCCGGCCAGATCACCGCAGCCGGCAACGGGGACGTGCTGCAGTCCGGTGCGGGGACGTTCACGCAGGGTGGGGGCGCGACGAGCGGCTCCAAGCCGGTGATCGTGGACGACGCTGCGCTGAGCTACACCGGAGCGGGTGAAGGCCCGATCGCGCTGCGGGGCACGAGCACGTTGAGCGGCAACCTGTCGGCGGGTCAGCTGCTGGCGCTCGAGAGCACCTGCAGTGAGAACCTCATCGCGACGGCATCTGCCGGCTTCTCCAGCGCCGGCTCGATCACGCTCACCAACGGGGACGGCTGTGGCAACGCCGCGACGCTGGCGGTGTCCTCGGGGACGCTGACCAGCACGGGCACGATCAGCAGCGAAAAAGCCAACGGTGGCAACCGCACCCTGCAGGGCAACATCGCCAACAAGGGGACGCTGACGATCAACACCACGACCGCCTACAACGCCGCCGGCGCGCAGCTGACCAATGAAGGAGCGCTCGATCTCGCCGAAGGGCGGGAACTCGTCGTCTCCAACGCAGGCTCGGTCACCAACGGCTCCGGCGGCAAAATCGTCGCCACCGGAACGGGCGTCCTGAGCCTCGGCACGGGCACGTTCTTCACGGAGGGGGCGGGGACCATCAGCGGAACCAAGCCCGTGATCCTGGACGACGGCTCGCTCACCTACAGCGGCTCGGGTCAAGGCCGTATCGCCCTGCACGGCTCGAGCACGCTGACCGGCAACCTGTCGGCGGGTCAGCTGCTGTCGGTCGAGAGCACCTGCGGCGAGAACGCGACGACGTCAGCGACGTCGGGCCTCACCAACGGAGGCTCGGTCACGCTCACCAACGGCGACGGCTGCGGCAACGCCGCGACGCTCACGATCCCCACGGGGTTGATCACGAACAGCGGCACGATCACGACCGAAAGGGCCAACGGCGGTGCCCGCACGCTGCAGGGCGACTTCGACAACACCGGCACGCTGGCGATCAACGCCAACACGTCCGTGAACTCGTCCGCGACGACGCTTGCCAACAACGGCGCGATCAACCTCGCCACGGCCGTCTCGCTGACCGTTTCCAACGGCGAGACGGTCAGCAACGAAGGTGGAACGATCGCCGCCACCGGCACGGGCGCGCTCGTGCAGAGCGGTGGCACGTTCAACCAGGGCGCAGGCAAAACGACAGGCACCGAGCCCGTCATCCTCGACGACCTGACGCTCGACTACACCGGCAAAGGTGCGAGCACGATCGCCCTCCGCGGAGCCAGCAGCAAACTCACGGGCCCGATCAACTCCGGCCAGACGCTCTCGATCCAGAGCACGTGCAGCGAGAACGCCACCGTCAGCACGGGCGGCGCGGCGCTGAGCAACAGCGGCACGCTCGTGCTCACCAACGGCGATGGTTGTGGCAACAGCGTGACCCTCGCCCTCGGTGCGGCCACGCTCGAAAACAAAGGCGCGCTCGAAGCGCAGGAGCCGAGCGGCGGCAGTCGCACACTGGAAGGGTCGATCACGAACGAAAAGACGGTCGTGCTGGGGGCGAGCGCCAACCTCAAAGTCATCGGCGGCTACTCGCAGGGCAAGAAAGGCACGGTCAAGGTCGCGATCGTCAGCGCCGGCAGCTTCGGCGCGATGTCGGTATCCGGCGCGGCGGCGCTCGCCGGCAATCTCACGCTGGAACCCGCCAAAACGTTCACGCCGGCGCTCGGCAACAAATTCGCGATCATCACGGCCGGCTCGCGCACGGGCCTGTTCGGGAAGGTGAAAGGGGCGAAGGTCAAAATCAAAAAAGGACCGGTCGGGATCTACTACGACCCGACCTACTCCGCGACCGGGGTCACCCTGGTGGTGTCCCAGGCCAAACTGGTCGTGGCTCCGACCGAAGGCCTTCCAGGCTCGACGGTCAAACTGACCGGCTCGGTCCTGCCTGCGGAAGACAAGATCAAGCTCACCTTCCAGGACGCCAAAAAAGCGAAGACCACGTACACCACCGTGACCACGAATGCGAGCGGCGAATTCTCCACGGAAGTCGCGATCCCCGCGGGCGCGTCGCTCGGCAGCGGTACGTTCACGGAGTCGAGCACCGCCACAGGCGTGAAGACCACGGCGACGTTCAAAGTCACCTGAGCGGTCGGCGACCTTGAGGGTCGCCGGCGGGGCGCGGCTGCACCCGGGCAGTCGCGCCCGACCGCCATCGAGCAGGCCGCGGCGTCGGACGTTCACGAAATCGTAACGCGCCGGATGGCGCTGGGTTCGACCCTATGCGGCGGGGCGCGAGAGCGCAGGATGCCGCGCGCCCGGCGGCTTTGGAGCCGTCTCAGCACGTCCACGATCACCGACCCCCCTGTCCTCCGAATCGATCACCCGGTCACCGTCTGCGAGCACCTCCGTCGAGCCGTGCGCGGCCTGCGGGTCGCCGCTCGCCTCAGACCAGCGCTACTGCCTGGAGTGCGGTGAGCGCCGCGCCCGCATGAGCAGCGTGCTGCTCGGCGGGCCGCCCCAGATGCGCGGGCAGACGCCTTCGGAGCCGACGTCGAGCACTCCTCCGGCGCCACCGGCGTCGAGCATCGTCGGCGCCCAGTCCGGTGGCGAGGGCCGCAGTAGCTGGGTCACCGTCATCGCCGGTGTGGGGGTGCTGCTGCTGGCGATGGGAGTCGGCGTGCTGATCGGACGCTCGGGAGGCGGCTCGAAGGCAGCTCCGGCGGCGCAGGTCATCACGGTCGGCACCGCACCCCCGAGCTCCACCGCGACCGGCCCCGCGAGCAGCGAAGCCTCGGTCGCCAGCGACTGGCCCGCGGGCACGTCCGGGTACACGGTGCAGCTGCAGACGCTGCCCCAGTCCGGCACGCAGGCGAATGCCGTGGAAGCGGCCAAGACGAGCGCCTCGAGCAAGGGCGCCAAGGAAGTCGGGGGGTTGAAGTCCGAAGACTTCAACAGCCTCAGCCCCGGCAGCTACGTGATCTATTCGGGCGTCTACCACCAGCGCCCCCAGGCCGAGAAGGCTCTTCCGGGACTGAGGAAGAGCTTTCCCGGGGCAAAGGTCATCAAGGTCTCCAACGGCGGCTCGGCGGGGTCCTCGGGTGCCAGTTCCGGCGCCGCCGGCGGCTCGGGTGCGGGCTCGAGCGAGAGCCATCCGGCGCCGCCATCGGTGTTGAAGAACCTGTCCAAGAAGAAAGGGCAGAGCTACGAGCAGGAATCGAAGAACCTTCCCAACGTGGTCTCGACGGGGTAGGCATGGGAGTCCTTCGCGACAGCATCGGAGCAGACGAGCACGCTCAGAGCGCAAGCCCGCCCGGCACAGGTCCGGTGGCGGGCCCCGCGGTGGCCAAGCCCCCGGCCGGCGGGGGAGCCGCTGAGGGGCACAGCGAGCTGCAGCGCAGGCGCGAGGAGCTCGCCGAGCAGGTGACCGAGCTGCATTGGGATCTCGGCGGACTCGTGTACGAGATGGCGATCCGCGACCACTTCCGTCTCGACGTGCTGGTGCGGCGCGCGGCCGTGCTGCAGGAACGCGACGCCGAGCTGGCCGAGATCGAGCGACTGCTGGCGATGGAGGAAAGCGGCGCGGTTGGTGCCTGCCCGCAATGCGGCGCACCCCACAGCCGTGGCGCGGTGTTCTGTTGGCAGTGCGGCACGGCGCTGCTGGAGCGCTCCTCGGGTGCGACCGTGGAGGGCGCCACCACCGTGATGGACGCGCTGCTCGCGCCGGCGGGTCCCGACGCGAACCACGAGGGGGCGCGTGCCTCCGGGGAGTCAGCGTCCGAGCGGATCCGCGATGCCTCCGACGGCGACCGTTAGGGCCTGAGGGTGAACCTCGACCCGCACGGGCACTGCGCCGAGTGCGG
Source organism: uncultured Solirubrobacterales bacterium (assembly GCA_963696615.1). Classification (GTDB taxonomy): domain Bacteria; phylum Actinomycetota; class Thermoleophilia; order Solirubrobacterales; family Solirubrobacteraceae; genus Palsa-744. The sequence continues at coordinate 713,733 of CAVOKU010000001.1, forward strand.
CTCGCCTCTCGCCCGCGGCCAGCGCTACTGCCTGGCCTGCGGCGCTCGTCTGGGCGCACGCAGCCCTCAGCTCGAGCAGCTCCTTCGGCGGATGCGCGACCCCCAGCCGGTCGCTGGAAGGTCTCCCGCGGGCGACACACTCTCGAGCCCCGAGCCCCCGCCGGGCGACGCGGGCGCAGCCACGTCCACCGGGGTTCCGCCCCCGGCTCTGCGGCTGCCGCCGGCGCGGATCTCGGCCTTGCTGGTGCTCGTGTTCCTCGGCTTCGGCGTGATCATCGGCGGCGCGGCCGCCTCGCGCGTGGAAAGCACCCTGGCCGCGTCCAGCCGCCGGGGTGTGAGGGTCCTGCTGCCCCCGAGCCCATCGCCCAGCCCGAGCGCCGAATCCTCCTCGCCACCCGGCAGCGAAGCCGAAGCCACCCCCGAAGCATCGAGCGCAGCCGAAGAGTCAGGCGGAGCCGAAGAATCCGGCGCGGGCGGCGCCGGCGGAGGATCGTCGAACGCTTCGGCCAGGAGCCCCGGCGCCCCGTCGGGGTCCTCGAACAACGAAGGCTCCTCCGGCGGCGGCTCCTCAGGCGGCAAGGGCGGCGGAGGATCCGCCAAGGGCAAGGAATTCAAGCTCAACGAGATCAAGCACGTGTTCGTCGTGATGCTCGACGACCAGCCCTACGCGGCCGTGTTCGGACCGGGATCCGCCGCGCACTACCTGTCTGGCACGCTCGAGCACAAGGGAGCGCTGCTGGTGCGCTACTACGCGGTCGCACATGAGCAGCTCGCGGACGGGATCGCGCTGCTGAGCGGCCAGGGACCGACGCCGCAGACCGCCCAGAACTGCCCTATCTATGGGGACCTCGTCCCGGCGACGGCTGGCGCGCAGGAACAGGTGAGCGGGCAGGGGTGCGTGTATCCCTCCGCGACCCAGACCCTCCCCGGACAGCTGAGCGCCAAGCACCTGACCTGGAAGGCCTACGTCGCGGGGCTGGACGAAGGGCCCGGCAGCGAACCGACCTGCGCCCATCCCACGGCCGGCGCAACCGACCCCAACGCCGGCGTGACCCCGCCGGCGGGCGGGCGATATGCAAGCTGGAGCAACCCGTTCGTCTACTTCCATGCCCTGACCGACCCGCCCACGTGTGCGAGTCGCGACGTCGGCCTGGGTGCTCTGCAGGGCGATCTGTCGAACACGAAGGGCACGCCGAGCCTCTCCTACGTGGTCCCGAACCGCTGCGAGGACGGCAACCCCCTCGCCTGCGCACCCGGCGCGGGCGCGGGGATGGGCCCCGCGGACTCCTTCCTGCAGCGGGTGGTGCCGGAGATCCTCGCCTCGAAGGCCTACAAGGAAGGGGGTCTGCTGGCGATCACGGTGGACCAGGCCCCGTCGAGCGGCGAATTCGCCGATTCGAGCTCCTGCTGTGGCCAGCCCCGATTCCCGAACGTGGCTCCGTCGACGAGCGGGCTTGCGCCCGAAGGCGGAGGACAGGTGGGAGCGCTGCTGATCTCTCCGTTCATCAAGGGCGGGACGGTCAGCCAGGAACCGTACAACCACTTCTCGCTGCTCCGCACGATCGAGGACGCGTTCGGCCTCAGCCACCTCGGCTACGCCGCCGCAGCGAAGGTCACCGCCTTCGAAGCGTCGCTGTTCTCGAACCCGGGCTAGCGCTCTCGCTGGGCCCGCTCCCGCCGGGCCTAGCCCGAGAGCTCAGATGCAGCGACGCCTGGGGAGACCTCGGGCTGCTCGCCCTCGGCGTCCGGCGCGATCCTGATCACCTCGGCGCCTGGAACGGGCTTGGTCCAGGGTCGGGTGACGGCGACCCAGGCGCATCCGGTGAGGAGCAGCACGCCGCACAGCGCCCAGCCGAGCGCGGTGGTGTCAAGGCCCACGTACTTCAGACCGGAGGCGAAGATCACGAATGTGATCACGGGCCGGATGTAGCGGTCGGGGACGCTCGACGACAACAGCGCGCCGAGCATCACCGCGGGCACGCTGCCGATGATCAGCGATGCGGTCACGCCGATCTCCACGTGCCCGAACGCGAGTGCTCCGAGGGCGGCGGCGGCGGTCAGCGGCACGGCCTGGGTCAGGTCGGTGCCCACCAGCTGGCTGGCGGCGATGGTGGGGTACAGGAACAGCAGCAGGATGATCATCAGCGAGCCCGACCCGACCGAGGTCAACCCCACCACGATCCCGCCGATCATGCCGATCGCGATCGTCGGCAGCGGCCGGGGGATGATCTCGTGGACGACCGCGGTGCGGGTGCCGCCGGCGCGGCGGTCGAGGATGTAGCGCAGGACCATCGCCGCGGCTCCCACGAGCAGCGCGATGCCGAGCACCAGCTCGATGTGTTGCTGGGCCTGCTTGGCGTTACCCATCAGATGCAGCAGGTAGGCGCCGAGGAAGGCCATCGGCACCGAGCCGAGCACCATCCAGCCAACGAGGCGCAGGTTGACGGTTCCGCGCTTGAGGTGGATCCCCGCCCCGAGCGGGCGCATCAGCACGGCTGCCACGAGATCGCTTGAGATAGCCGCAGACGGGGTAACTCCGAACAGCAGGATCAGCATCGGAGTCATCAGGGCGCCTCCGCCCGCACCGGTCATGCCGACGAGAAAACCGACGACAGCGGCCCCCAGCACGATGTACGGATCGACATGCATGAAATCCTCCCCCGACGCCGTGCCGCCAATCGCCGAGCATCCAGCTCGGGTGGGGTGGGCGTGTCGGTGAATGGTAGTAGAGCCGGCAAGGGCTGCGCGATGAGCGGGCGCGAGTCGTCACACTCAGGAGAAGTGGCCCGCAAGCGCGTCGACATGCTCGAGCAGGATCCGGAGCTGGGGGAAGAGCTCACGGGCGAGCGTCTGCAGGGCGCGTTCGCCCAGGCCCAGGCACAGACGATCGCACTCTCGACCGGCCCGTGGCCCCAACGCGAGTGGCCCTCAGACGTTCGGGCCGGAGCGGGGCTGCTGGTGCTGGACGGGCTGCTGCTGCGGCGCGTGGGGCTCGAGGGTCGCTATGGTGCAGAGCTGCTCGCCCGCGGCGATCTGCTGCGGCCATGGGAGCACGAGGACGCGCTCGCGACCGTGCCCAGTGAGCGGGGCTGGCAGGTGCTGCGCCGCACCTGGTTGGCCCAGCTCGACGTCGAGTTCGTCAGACGCACTGCGGCGTATCCGGAGATTCACACGCAGCTCATCGCTCGTGCGCTGCGCCGCTCGCGTCATCTCGCCGTGAACATGGCGATCGTGCACCAGCCGCGGGTGCAGACGCGCGTGCACATGCTGCTGTGGCACCTGGCGGACCGGTGGGGGATCGTGCGCCCCGACGGAGTGCTGATGCCCGAGCGGCTCACCCACGCGATCCTCGGCGAGCTGGTGGCGGCGCGCCGCCCGACCGTCAGCGCGGCGCTCGGTGCGCTCTCGCGCGAAGGCCAGGTGGTGCGCAACGGACGCGGGTGGCTGCTGCGGGGCTCACCACCCGGCGAGCTGCAAGACCTCGCAACGCACGGCCGGGACGCACACGAGCGTTGACCACGCGGGCCGGGTCTTGAGTGGACGGTGACCGCGCTGCCAAAGGGGGGAAGGAAGCGCGACCGGCCGTCCACTCACACACGCCATCTCACTATCTCTAGGAGCGACACCACAAGCGTGACCGATCGGCCGCGGCGACGCGCCACCAACGCGGCCGTATGTCAGAATTGCGACAGCTCAGGCCGCACGGGCGCTCACACGGTCTGAGCGCGTGGCCTCGAGCGACATCGCTCGCTCGTATCCGCCGGAGAGACGCTGCAGGGCGCTCTCCCAGGTCCGCGACCGTGCCCGCGACAGAGCGGCGGCGGCGAGGCGCTTGCGCAGCAGGGGCGACCCGGCGAGCTCCAGCACCGCGCCGGCCAGCGCGTGCGCATCGGCATCGCACAGCAGGCCGGTGAGGCGGTGCTCGATCAGCGACAGCGGGCCACCCTCGGCGACGGCGATCACCGGAATCCCGCTGGCCTGAGCCTCCAGCACCGCCTGGCCGAAGGTGTCGGTGGCGCTGCAGAACAGGAACAGGTCGGCGCTCGCGTACGCCCGGGCGAGCTCGGTGCCCGACAGCCACCCCAGAAACGTGGCGTGGCGCTCGCCGACCCGCTCGGCCAGCCACTGCTGCTCGGGACCGCCACCGGCAAGCACGAGGTGCAGCCTGGGCTCGTGCGCACGCGCGCGCACGAACGTCTCGGCGAGCAGCTCCACGCCCTTCTCCTGGGTGATCCGCCCGGAGTAGAGAACGTTGATCTGCTCGGCGTCGAGCAGGCCGGGGTCTCGCAGCGACGGGTCGAAGCGTGAGGTGTCCACGCCGCGATCCCAGCGCATGACCCGCTCGGCGGGCATGCCGATCGCCTCGAGAGCCGCGTCGGAGGCGGGGCTGGGGGAGAGGACGACGTCGCAGGCGCGGTAGAAGGTGGTGACTGTCAGCGCCATCGCTTCGGCGAGCTTCGGGCTGGCCGAGCGCAGGCGGGCGTAGGCGGTGAGCTCGGTGTGGTAGCTGCCGATCAGCGGTGCTCCCAAGGCGCGCGCGAGCAGGGCGCCGGCAACGCCGGCGGGTCCGGGGGAGCACACGTGGATCGCGTCGTAGCCCCCTCCACCGGTGCCCGCCAGCATCTGCACGGCGGCCGCGAGGCTGGGCACGCCGATCTGCAGGCCGGGATAGTGGGGCACGTCGATCTCGGCGACCGAAGCCAGGCGGCGGTCGACCGCGGGATCGGTGCCGATCACCTCGATCTCGAAGCCCGGAACGCCGCGCTGGCGGATCTCTTCGATCGTGCGTGTGACGCCGTGGGTCGAGCCGATGCCGTCGGCGATGATCGCCACCCGCCGGGGCTCGCTGTCGCCGCCGAACGGCGGTCGTGCGAGCTTCGCCTGCTCGTTGGCCAGGAACGCGGTCGCGGGGGCGTAGGGGATCGCTGCGATGCAACCCTCGAACAGTCCTTCGGCCGCGGCGCCCGCATCGGCTTCGCCGGTGGCCGCCCGCAACACCAGCTCGACGGCGCTGCGCAGCTTGCGCTCGTGCAGGCGGCAGGCTCTCCGGTACAGGCCGGCGTGACTGAAGGACTCGTCCTGCATCACCGCGATCAGCCCGGGCACGTCGAGGTGGTCGAGCTCGACCGCTGAGAGCCACGCCCGCAACAGGCACCGTGTGTCCTGGGGGGACACCGCTCCGGCGCCGCCCGAGCTGCCCTCGCGCGCGTCCCCCTCGCGCAGCAGGCGCCTGACGAGCGTCATCACCCGTTGCGGGTCGGGCCTGGCGGGACCGGCTGTGCCGCCGCGCTCGCCGGGCTGGGGCGGTGCCGAGCCGACCGATCGGGCCGCGAGCGCGATCGCGGCGTGGGCCCACTTGGCGGCGCTGCCCTCTTCTCCCCGCGCGGCCACCCGGCCGGCGCGCATGTGCCCCAGGAACTCATCCGGCGTCGCGGCGGGTGGAGCCTCGGTCCAGGTGCGCCCGATGTCCACGCCGGCGTGATCGTCGCTGCCGCCGACGCCGATGCTGTCGCGGGTGGCGACATATGTGGCGGCGGGGCGGTTGAGCTCGGGCGCACGGGAGCCGTTGCGGATCTCCCACGCGCCGAACAGCTCGGCCAGACGGCGACGATGGCGGGCGCTCAGCGGCGCCGACACGGCGTAGTAGGGGTGGGCCAGCGCACAGGCGATCTCGCGCTCGTACAGGTAGGCGGCACACAGCTCCACGTCGCCGGCATTGGCCTGCAGCCAGTCGTGGTCGTCGGGCGTGATCCCGTAGCAGAGCACGTGGACCGCCTGTGGCTCGCCTCGAAAGCGGACGGTGAGCTCCTCGGAGATGAACACGTCGGGGCGGTCGGCGATCTGCAGCACGCCGTCGATCGTGTCGTGGTCGGTGATCGTGACGAAGTCCATGCCGCGGCGCTTGGCCAGCTCATAGACCTGCTCGGGAGGGGTCGCGCACTCGGGCAGTCCCGCGGCGCGTTGCACGCCGAGCCTCGACACCTGCGAGGCGCTGGAGTGGCAGTGCATGTCGACCCGGGTGGTCGTACTGAGGGTCATCGTTGCTCCTCTCGTATCTCTTTGCGTACGAGCTCAGTTTCCTGCGCAAATAGCGACTTTCTGTGACCAGCCGGGAACGATCCCGTGAAGGAGTTGTGAAGCCGTCGGCGCTCCGTCGGCGCAGGCGCGGCCCGTGACATCAGATGAGAAACCGCTCACCTGGCGCGGCTCGTCCCCCGACGTCCCTAAGCTGTCGCGGCGATGTCGGCGATCCTGGCCTCGGCCATCACCTACTTCCAGGCGATCGTGCTCGGCATCCTGCAGGGGGCCACCGAGCTGTTCCCGATCTCGAGCCTCGGGCACACGGTGCTGTTCCCCACGCTGTTCGGCTGGAACGAGCTCGTGGACGTGCAGTCGCAGTCGGAGTCCTTCTGGCTCGCGTTCGTGGTGCTGCTGCACGTGGGCAGCGCCCTGGGCCTGCTCTACTTCTACCGGCGCGACTGGGTTCAGATCGTGCGCGCGTTCCTGCACACCCTCACCACGCGCCGCGTGCAGACCGGCACCGAGCGACTGGCGTGGCTGATCATCCTGGCGAGCATCCCGGCGGGGATCCTCGGGCTCGCGTTCGAGCATCAGCTGCGCACGATCACGGCCAAGCCCGAGGTGGCTGCGATCTTTCTGATGGTGAACGGCTTGGTGCTGTTCGCCGCCGAGTGGTTCCGCCGTCGCGCGCAGGTGCGCGAACTGGCGGTCCGCGAGGGAGCCAAGCCTGACGGGGGCCGGGAACTCGAAACGCTGGAGTACCGCGAGGCGCTCGTGATCGGGGCCGCCCAGTCGACGGCCCTGATCGCCGGGATCAGCCGCGACGGAGCGACGATGGGGGCTGGCCTGGCCCGTGGACTGGATCACAGCGACTCGGCGCGCTTCGCGTTCCTGCTGGCGACCCCGATCATCCTCGCCGCTGGCCTGTTCAAGCTGCCGGACCTGCTCGGCAACCTCGGCAATGGCGTACGCGGCCAGTCGGTGGTGGGATGCGCAGCGGCGGCCGTCACGGCGGTGTTCACGGTGCGTTTTCTGGTCGGCTACTTCAAGACCAGAACGCTGATCCCGTTCGCCGTGTACTGCCTGGTGTTCGGCCTGGCGATGGTCATCTACACGCAGGTCTAGACGGGCGGGAGCACCCACAGAGGCTTTCAGGCGTGACAGCGAGCGCTCTTCGGTTGGGGAGCGGACGCCGGTCGTGCCACCATCACAGAGGGAATCCGCCGCCCGGCGGGATCGCCGTGATCGCCTGAGACGATTCGCCATGCCCGTGCCAAAGACGCCACCGAAGATGTTCGAGACCCGCAGCCAGGCCTGGCGGGAGGTCGGGCTGCTGCGTCAGATCACCCCGCAGGCGGTCCGGCGGGCCCGCTTGGAGGCATTCGTGCTCGTGCCCCTGTTCGTCGCGATCGTGGCCGTCTATGACAACCGTCAGAGCCTGCTCGGGGTCGATTCTCACGGTAGCTCCCCGGAAGTGAACACGCTCGTGCACATCGCGACGGTGTTCGTGCTGCTGATCCTGGGCTGGGCCATCGCGCGGGACATCGGCCGGGCGTTCGGGCCGGCGCTGTTCCGCCGGCTGGATCCCGCCACCGCGGGCACGGTCGGGTTCCTGATCAGGCTGGCGACCGTCGCGGTTGCGCTGCTGGTGGCGCTGCGGGTCGCCGGGGTGGAGGCACGCACGCTGCTCGTCGGCGGTGCGTTCACCGCCGTGATCCTCGGCCTGGCTGCGCAGCAGACGCTCGGAAACCTGTTCGCCGGTATGGTGCTGCTCAGCGCGCGACCGTTTCGGGTGGGGGAGCGGGTGCGGCTGCAGGGCGGGCCGCTCGCCGGTCAGCTCGAGGGCACGGTCAGCTCGCTGGGCCTGCTGTACACGACGTTCGCGACCGGGGAGGACTCGATCATGGTCCCCAACAGCGTGGTTCTGAACGTCGCGGTGCTGCCCTTGCGCGAACCCGAGGCCGTCAACCTGCGCGCACGCCTGCGCCCGGGGATGACCCCCGGCGACCTGCAGGAGCTGCTCGAGCAGTCGTTGAACACCCGCCTGCGCGACGCACCCCGGATCACGCTGGAGGAGCTCGATGGCGAGGCCGTCGTCGTGCGGATCTCGGCAACCCCCGAGCACGCTCCACAGGGTCGTCGCCTGGCCAGCGAACTGCTCGAGGTCGTCTCTCAGCAGACACGTCTTCCGGGCGCGGCGAGCAACGATGGCGACGGCGCTGAGCAGGTCGAGGACGCCGGGCGGCTCAGTGGCGATCAGGGCTGAGCACGCGGTAGCGCAGGAACAGGTGGGACTCGTGCCCCAAGACCGAGAGCAGCTGCAGCTGCATCGGCGGCTCCAAGCCCACGGCGGCGACGATCCGCAATGGCTTATCGTGGCTCGGCTCCCCGGCGAGCATCGGCGAGAGTGACAGGAACAGCTCGTCGACGAGGTTCGCCGAGAGCAGCGCCGCATTGAGGTGGGGTCCGCCCTCGCACAGCAGCGTGCGCACGCCGTGGCGTTTGTGCAGCTCCGCGAGCGCTGCGGGCAGGTCGAGCTTGCCGGCCGAGGCCGTGCGGATGTAGTCGACGTGGGCGCGGGGCCCGGGGAGGCTCGCGGCCGATGGCGTGAGGATCGTGACCGTCGAGTCCGGATCGGCGAGCAGCGGCAGGTCTGAGGGCAGCGCCATTCGTCCGGTCACGATGCATGCTCGCGGCTGCTCATCGAGCCCTCGCCGTGTACGCAGGCGGCGCTCGTCGGGGTCTCGCACGATCGGCCCGTAGCGCTCGGTCCTGACGGTGCCGGCACCCGCCATCACAGCGTCGACGATAGAGCGCAGACCGTGGAACAACTCCCGGTCGGCGGGGCCGGAGATCGGTCCCGAGCGCCCGTCGAGGGTGGCGCTGCCGTCCACGGTGCTGACCATGTTCAGCAGCACGTACGGGCGCGGTGTGGCCGGGGTGGGCGGGTCCTCGAGCAGACCGAAGCCGGCGACGATCTCGGACACCTCGGCCGGGCTGCCCGGAGGCTGCAGGCGGGTGAGGATGACGGGCTGCGCTGGGATGAGCGCGAGATATAGCAACTTGGAAACACCTGCATAGGGCGACCTGCTACGGTCGGGGCGTCTGGCCGGCGACTTTCGACCGGCGAAAAGTAAGTAGTGCAGGCGCTCGCAGGTTGAGGCTCTGGCAGCATCCTCCGCGCGGCAGCACGTACCAAGTACCGTGGAGGATCTCCATATATGCCTACCGGCACAGTGAAGTGGTTCAGTGACGACAAGGGGTTCGGGTTCATCACCCCCGACGACGGGGACAAGGACCTGTTCGTCCATCACACCGGCATCAACGGCGAGGGCTATCGCTCGCTGCAGGAGGGCGCGAAGGTGTCCTACGACGCAGAGCAGGGCGACAAGGGCCCGAAGGCCGTCAACGTCCAGGCGTTGTGAGCGCGGCGTGACAGACGCGTACCCAGGGCCCGCCTAGGCGGGCCCTTCTCGTTGCGGACCGGGCCGTCCCCGGCTACCATCCGGCCGCTGACGCCATTCGCCCGGCACGAGCCGGGGCGCGGCGGGCAGCGGAGCGTTCGTGTGAGTGTCGAGCATGCCATCGTGTTGGGAGCGCCCCGCTCGGGCACGACCTTCCTGATGGGCGTCCTGGACACGCTTCCCGCGGTCGAGTGCGTGAGCGGCAACCTGATGCCCGTGGGCATCTCCCACGCGGCCGCGCAAACCCTGCCAGACGGCGTCGGCCCGCTGTTGGAGCGAAGCTTTCGAGGCGCGCTGAACGACTACTTGATGAGCAGCGCCTACCGGGCCCGCTCGGCGGCCCTGAGGAAGTGGTGGCTGGTCGGCCACCCGGCGTCCGGGCTGTCGGGCGCGGCTCGGGGGACGCGCACGGAGACGATGCTCGCTTACAAGGAGCCGTTCCTGGCGCTCGCTCCCTGGCTGGCGTACCGCGGCGTGCCAGATGCACGTCTGATCTACATCTTCCGCGACGGACGGGACGTCGCCGATTCGCTCGTGCGCACCTACGACGTGCTCAGCGATCGCAAGCTCGCGGACCTCGAGTCCAACGAGATGCCGCTCGGCCGCCCGGTGGGAGACCTGTTCGTGCCGTGGTGGGTGGCCCAGGGGGAGGAGCAGCGGTTCCTCGCCGCGAGACCCTACGTGCGCGCGATCTGGATGTGGCGTGAGATGATCAGGCGCTGCCGGGCCTTCTTCGGCGAGCCGGACGTCTGCGGCTCGGGGCGGGTGCTCGAAGTGCGCTACGAGGATCTGGTTCGAACGCCGCTGCCGGAGGGCGAGCGGATCACCGAGCACCTGGGCCAGCATGCGACCGGGCGTACGCTGGCGCGGTTGCAATCCGTGCATCCAAGATCGATCGGCGCCCACCGGCGCCGCGCGCAGGAGGAGATCGAGGCGGCCGAGCGGCTCGCCGGCGCGGAGCTGCAGGCTCTGGGTTACTCACTGTCCACGGTGGGCTCGTGAGCAGCGACGCCGCAGCCCTTCCCCGGCACAGGTCCACGGCCGACGCGTCCTCGATCGCAGTCGCGGATCCCTCAAGCGCGCCCGAGGGGATCGTCCGGGTCCGCGCCCAGACCAGAGCGGCGGCGCTCGGACTGATCACGATCGTCGCGCTCAGCCTGTTCGTGGTGCTGATCGCGGCGAACCGCCCGAGCGTGTTCTCAGCGACCACCCACATCGGCTACTTCCCAGGATGGATGGCCGGACCGCTCGGTGGGTTGCTGCCGTGGATGACGCGCAACGCCACGGCGCTGAAATTCGTATTCACGGGGGCGCTGGTGGCGATGTACGTGAGCTACCTGCTGGCGCTGTTCTACGCGCCGTCGCGGCTCCCCGCCCGCTGGGCGATCGCGGCGGTGGTGGGGGTGCACGCGATCTTCTTCCTCGCCCCGCCGATGGCGCTCACCGACATCTTCAACTACGTCAACTACGGGCGCATGGAGGTCGTGCATCACCTCAACCCGTACACCAGCTACCCCGTGCTCGAGCCGCACGGCGACCCCAGCTATGCGCTCAGCAACTGGCATCAGCTGCTGAGCCCCTACGGGCCGCTGTTCACGCTGCTGACGTTCGCGCTGGTCCCGCTCGGCGTGGCGGCCTCGTTCTGGGCCATCAAGGCGGTGTTGGCGGCGGCCAGCCTGGGGACGATCCTGCTGGTGTGGAAGTGCGCGCGCATGCTGCGCCTCGATCCGGTCAGGGCGATCGTGCTGGTCGGTCTGAATCCGATCGTGCTGATCTGGGGACTCGGGGGTGATCACAACGACTTCCTGATCGTGTTCTGCATCGTGCTCGGCTTCTACCTGCTGCTGCGGGCGGGCGCGATCCCGGCATCGCCAGATTCCGCAACGGACGCCCCGGGGCGCTCGCGGTGGTGGCCCCCCCGGGCGGCGGAGGTGGGTGCCGGCGCCGCGTTCGTCGCGGCGACGGCGCTGAAGGCGTCAGGGGGGATCCTGATCCCGATCGTGCTGGTGGGCCTGTGCCGAGCCCCCCGGCGCCTGGTGGGGGTGTTGATGGGGATGGTCGCCGCCGGCGCGGTGCTGGGGGTCGCGAGCCTGCTCGCGTTCGGGCTGCACATCCCCGACCTCAGCACCCAGAGCCGGGTGGTGACGAACATCAGCATTCCCAACCTCCTCGGGCTCGCGCTCGGCAGCGGCGGCGAGACCGAAACGCTGCACAGCCTCATGAGCCTCGCGCTGGCGGCGACGGTGATCGGCTGCTGCGTGCTCGCGTGGCGCAACCGCGAGTCGATCACTCCCTCGGGCTGGGCGACCGTGGCGCTGCTGGTGACGCTGGGTTGGGTGCTGCCCTGGTACGTGCTGTGGCTGCTGCCGCTGGCGGCGCTGTCGCGGTCGCGACGGCTGCGCGCGACGACGCTCGTGTTGGGCGCGTACCTGGTCATCGCCTGGGCGCCGGCCTCGAGCCTCCTGTGGAACGCGATCGGCTTTCAACCGGCCAAGACGCCGCTCGGGCGTCTGCACCAGCGCTACGTGAGGGAGCTGTTGAACTGAGGCCGGCGGAGGGCCTGCTGGGGGCCGCGGCCGCGCTATCTGTTGATCGGGCCGACCCGCTGCTCGCCCTCGGGCACGCGGCCGTCGCGCCCGACATAGCCGTCCTTGCCGCCGGCGATCACGTAGACGGCGTCGACCTCGCCAGGATTGCGGATCTTGCGCTGGGTGGCCGGGTCGACGCGAGCCAGGCCGCCCCGCTGCAGGCGCTGGACCGAGCCATCGCCGAACTCCATCTCGATCGTGCCGCTGTGCACGAAGTACAGCTCCTCCTGCTCCTCGTGGTAATGAAATCCGCTCTCGTACCCAGGTGGCATCACGATCGCGTTGATCCCGAAGGCGGTGACGCCGAGACCCTTGCGGATCTTGCGAAAGCCGGGTCCCACGCCGAGCGCGTCGAGGTCGGCGACGGCATAGCCCTCGCCGACCACTACGTCCGGGTACTCCGATGATGTCTCCATCGCGCGTCTCCTGTCCGGGCCTCACGCGTCGCCGGGGACGGTTGCCCCCGCGAGGGCGCACGCCCTGCTGTGGTGGATGTCAGTGTCGGGCGACATGCCCGTCCTCGGGGTGCAGCGGCAGGCCCTCCTGCGTCCAGCGCATGAGTCCGCCGCTCATCGAATATGCGTCGAAGCCGGCGGCCTTGAACGCCTGGGCGGCCATCTGCGAGCGGGAGCCCACGCGGCAGTAGAAGATCACCGCACTGTCGCGCTCGATCGAGCTCGCCTGGCCGGAGAGCTCCACCAGCTCGATGTGGCGGGAGCCCTCGATGTGGCCGGCCTCCCGCTCGTAGGGCTCGCGCACGTCGATGAGCTGCAGCTCGGGCTCCCGCGCCCGACGATCGAACACCTCGCGCGGGTCGATCTCGATGCCGGAGCTCTCCGCCGGGGCCGCCATGGAGCATGAGCGTAGCGAGCCCACTAGGATCGGACCACGATGACTCAGACCATCACCTCCGACGTCTACACGATCCCGCAGGAGCACCTCGATCTCTGTGCGACGATCGGTCAGATCGCGCGCGAGCGGATCGCGCCACGCTCGGCCGAGATCGACGAGAAGGCCGAATACCCGTGGGACGTGCGCAAGGTGCTCGCCGAGCAGGACATCCTCGGCCTGCCGTTCGGCACCGAGTACGGCGGCACCGGCACTGGCACGCTGATGCTCAACATGGCGGTCGAGGAGATCGCGAAGGTCGATGCCGCCTGCGCGCTGATCCTGATGGTGCAGGAGCTCGGCACGCTGCCGATCCAGCTCTACGGCAGCGACGAGCTGAAGGAGCGGTTCCTGCCCAGGTGCGCGTCCGGCGAGTGGTCGCCCGCGTTCGCGTTGTCCGAGCCCGAGGCCGGATCCGACCCCGCCGGGATGAAAACGACGGCGGTGCTCGACGGCGACGAATGGGTGATCAACGGCACCAAGAACTGGATCTCCAATCTCGGCATCGCCGACTTCTACATCTGCTTCGCCGTGACCGACCGCGAGACGCGCAGGATCACCGCGTTCGTGGTCGAGTCCGACCGGCCCGGATTGAGCATCGGCAAGCTCGAGCACAAGCTCGGCATCCGCGCCTCGCCGACGGGCCAGCCGATCTTCGAGGATGTGAGGGTGCCGCTCGAGAACGTGATCGGCCAGGTCGGCAAGGGCCTTTCGGTGGCACTGGGGACGCTCGAGCGCACCCGTCTCGGCGCCGCGGCGCAGGCCGTGGGCATCGCCCAGGGAGCAACCGACTACGCGGTCGGCTACGCCCGCGAACGGGTTCAGTTCGGCAAGCCGATCAACGAGCTGCAGGCGATCCAGTTCAAGCTCGCCGAGATGGAGACGCGCACCGCGGCGGCGCGGGAGCTGCTCTACAAGGCGTGTGCGATGGCCGATCGTGGCGATGCCGAGCGGGGCAAGTACTCTTCGATGGCGAAGGTCTTCTGCTCAGACACGGCGATGGCCGTTACGATCGAGGCGGTGCAGGTGCTCGGCGGCTACGGTTACGTCAAGGAGTATCCGGTGGAGCGGATGATGCGGGACGCGAAGATCACCCAGATCTACGAGGGGACGAACGAGATCCAACGGCTCGTCATCGCCCGCACGCTCAAGTAGGGAGGCCTCGGTGCGCCCGTCGTTCTTCTCACGACAGCGCGCCTCCGGCCAGCTGCGCCGCGCCGGTTTCGCCGCGCTGGTCGCCCTGTCGGTCGGCCTGATCGTGGTCGTGCTCGGTCAGGGCTTCAGTTCGGTCGGAGCGGTCCGGGCGCTGGAGGACGTCGCGTTCGGGATCATCCTGGTCGCGCTCCTGGTGGGCGGCGCGGCGTTCCTGGCGGTGCGGCTCGGAGGTTGGCGCAACCCGGAGTCCGAGCGGGAGTTCGACGTGCTGGTGCGCCGCTCTGAAGAGCTCGCCCGGGAAGGCCTCGTGACCGACCCCGACGAACTCGATTTCCTGGAGCTCGACCCGCTCGACGACGAGGACTTCGAGGAGCTCGTTCGTGACGCGCTCGACGATCTGCCCGATCTGTTGCGCAACGCGCTCGCCCACGTCGCGGTCGTGATCTCCGACGGCGGCCGCAGGCGGGGTGCCTACGGCCTCTATCAGGGCGACGGCGCCAGCCGCGACGACGCCCACGACCGCATCGTGATCTTCCGGGACACGCTGCGCCGGGACTTCGGCCACAGCCCCGAGCTGCTGCGCGACCAGGTCGTGCGCACGGTCCGCCACGAGCTCGCCCACCACGTCGGGTTCGACGAGCTGGGTGTCAGCCGCCTCGATCTGTAGGCCGCCAAACGCCCGATCGGACTTGCTGGCATAGGATCTGTGTCCCGGACCACCGGCCCACGACCAGAGGAGAGACCTCCAAATGCCTGAAGCAGTGATCGTCGACGCAATCCGTACGCCCATCGGGCGCGCGGCCAAGGGCTCACTGAAGACCGTCCGCGCCGATGATCTCGCCGCGATCCCGCTGAAGGCTCTGCTGGAGCGCAATCCCGAGCTCGACCAGAGCACGATCGGGGACATCATGATGGGCTGCGGCTTCTGCGAGGGCGAGCAGGGCTACAACGTGGGGCGCATCGCCGGCCTGCTGGCGGGCATCGACCATCATGTGCCGGCATGCACCGTGAACCGCTTCTGCGCCTCCTCCCTGCAGACGACGCGGATGGCCTACCACGCGATCAAGGCCGGCGAGGGCGACACATACATCGCGGCGGGTGTCGAGGCGGTCTCGCGCGCCGGTCAGGGCTCCCAGTTCGAGTTCAACCACGCCGTGGATGGCTCGGAGGGATCCCTGTACAACGTGTACATCCCGATGGGCATGACCGCCGAGAACGTCGCCGACCGCTGCAACGTCAGCCGCGAGTCACAGGACGAATGGGCCGTGATCTCACAGAGCCGCGCCGTGGAGGCCGTGCAGAGCGGCCATTTCGACCGCGAGATCGTCCCGGTGACCGTGCCCGCGCACAAGGACGTCGACAAGGAGGGCAACGAGATCGACGTGCCCGAGACGGTCGTGAGCAAGGACGACGGCCCGCGACCGGGGACGACGATGGACAAGCTCGCCTCGTTGCCCGCCGTCTTCAAAGAGGGAGGCACGGTGACGGCGGGCAACGCGTGCCCGCTCAATGACGGGGCGGCGGCGCTGCTGATCATGTCCGAGGAGAAGGCCGGCGCGCTGGGATGCAAGCCGAAGGCGCGAATCGTCGCCTCGACCGTCGTCGCGATCCGCCCCGAGATCATGGGACTCGGCCCGATCCCGGCGATCCAGGCGCTGTTGAAAGCCACGGGGATGAAGATGCAGGACATCGACGTCGTCGAGATCAACGAGGCGTTCGCCGCCCAGATCGTGCCGTGCAAAGAGGAGCTGGACATCCCCGAGGAGAAGCTCAACCCGTTCGGCGGCGCGATCGCACTCGGCCACCCGTTCGGGATGACCGGCGCGCGCATCATGACGACGCTCCTCAACGACCTCGAGACGCTCGACGGGACATACGGCATCGAGTCGATGTGCGTCGCCGGCGGCATGGGGATGGCGATGTTGGTGGAGCGCCTCTAGCGACCCTTGTTATGGTTTCTCGGGCCATGAGCGCGCGAGCAGAGCCTCCGCCGCCCGAGGGCATGTCCGAGAGCGCAGGGAATGCGACGACAGTTGGAGAGGCGAGGGGCGACAGGGATGATCGGGGCCGCAGTGGCGCAGCCACGGCGAGGGTGCCCGACTTCTTCATCGTAGGCCACGAAAAGTGCGGCACAACCGCGCTGTACGAAATGCTCCGGGGGCATCCGCAGGTGTTCATGCCGGACTTCAAGGAGCCGCGATTCTTCTCGCCCGACACCCGCGTGCGCGCGCTCACTCCGAGCAACGTGCGCCGGCCCCGCACGCTGGAGGCCTACCTGGAGCTGTTCGCCCCGGCCCGGCCCGAGCAGCGGGTGGGGGAGGCTTCGCCGCAATACCTGCGCTCGCGGGTGGCGCCCGAACGGATCGCGGAGCTCCAGCCGCAGGCGAGGATCATCGCGATCCTACGTGAGCCGGTGAGCTTTCTGCGTTCGTTTCACATGCAGAACATCAAAGGCAACCTCGAGACCGAGCGCGACCTGCGCGCGGCGATGGCGCTCGAGGAGGACCGCCGTCAGGGCAAGCGGCTGCCCCGGGGCTCGGAGTTTCCCGTCAGGCTGCTCTACTCCGAGCATGTCCGCTACCTCGAGCAGTTGCATCGCTTCGAGGCGGCGTTTCCCAGCTCACAGATCCTGGTGCTCATCTACGAGGACTACCTCCGCCACAACGAGGCGACGGTGCGCAGCGTGTGGCGCTTCCTGGATGTGGACGACACGCTCCCGGTGGAGGTCGTCAACACCCGCCAGCCGCGCAAAGCCGTGCGCTCGATGCCGCTGCACAAGCTCACCCGTGCGGTGAAGCTCGCGCGTCACAGGCCCGACGCGGCGAACCCGCTCGCGCGGGCGGTGTACGCGGTGACGCCGCGCCCCGCCGTCGAGATGTGGCGACGCATCGTCTACACCCATCCCGACCGTCCCGACGAGGCGTTCAGCCTCGAGCTGCGCCGGCGCTTCAAGCCCGAAGTGGAGGCGCTGGGCGAGCATCTCGGGCGCGACCTCGTGAGCCTGTGGGGCTATGACCGGGTCTAGCGGGCGGCCGTCGGCAAGCGGGCGCTTCGCGCTCAGCGCGGCGCCATCCGCAGCGCGCCGTCGAGCCTGATCGTCTCGCCGTTGAGCATGCGGTTCTCCATGATGTCGCACGCCAGCCGGGCGTACTCATGGGGCTGGCCCAGACGCTGTGGGTAGGGGACGCTCGCACCGAGCTTCTGGCGGGCCTCCTCGGGGAGCGCCGCCAGCAGCGGGGTGTCGAACAGGCCCGGAGCGATCGTGTTGACCCTGATGCCGTACTGCGCCAGATCGCGCGCCGCGGGCAGCGTGAGCGACACGATCCCACCCTTCGAGGCCGCGTAGGCGATCTGCCCGACCTGGCCGTCGTAGGCGGCGATCGATGCGGTGCACACGAACACGCCCCGCTCGCCGTCCTCGCGCGGCTCGTTGGCGATCATCGCCGCCGTCGCGTGGCGCAGTGCGTTGAAGGTGCCGATCAGGTTGATCTGGATCACGGTCTCGAACGGCAACAGGGGATGGGGGCCCTTGGAGCCGGCGACCTTCTGCGCCCATCCCACCCCTGCGCAGCAGGTGGCGATGCGCAGGCCTCCGTCCGCCGCGGCCGCCTGCTCGACGGCGGCCTGGACCTGGTCCTCCTCGCGCACGTCGCATGCCAGGAACCGCGCGTCCAGCTCTCGCGCGAGCGCCTCGCCCTTCTCGGCGTTGACGTCGGCGATCGTCACCGCCGCGCCGTGCTCCCGCAGCCGCCGCGCGGTCGCCTCGCCGAGCCCCGACGCTCCGCCGACGACGATTGCTGAGCTGCCCTCGATCTGCACGCCGGGGAGCCTACCGTGCGGCCTGGTGAGCCGGCCCCGCGGTGGTGCGGCCTACAACGAAGTGTGCCTGGAGAGCGTGAGGGCGAACAGTTCGTCGGGGTCCGTGAACCAGCTCACCAGCTCCAGGCCGGCGGCCGACAGGTCGCCGCTGAGCCGTTCGGGGGTGAACTTGGCGCTGATCTCGGTGCGCAGCTCCTCCCCGGCGCGGAAACGGACGGGCAGGTCGAGCGCGCGCACATAGGTGGTGTGGGCGTGGCGGGCCCGCAGGCGCATCTCGATCCACTCGTGCTCGGGATCGAACATCGCGACATGCTCGAAGTTGTCGGGGTCGAAGTCCGCCGCGAGCTCGCGGTTGAGCACCCGCAGGAGGTTGAGGTTGAACGCTGCGGTGACGCCCTGGGAGTCGTCGTAGGCGGCCTCCAGCACCTTCGGATCCTTGACCAGATCGGTCCCCATCAGCAGGTGATCGTCCTCGCCCATCATGCGCGCGATCGTGCGCAGGAAGCGCCGCCGGCTACCGGGCGGGAAGTTGCCGATCGTGCCGCCCAGGAATGCGACGATCCGCGGACCGAGCGCCTCCGGGAGCTGGTCGAGATGGCGCTCGAAATCTCCGATCACCCCGTGCACCTGCAGCCCCGGGTACTCCTCGGTGAGCGCGTTCGCGGATTCGCGCACCATGCTCTCGGTCACGTCCACCGGCACGTAGCGGGCGAGGGTGCCCGCGTCGGACAGGGCGTCGAGCAGCACCCGCGTCTTCGCGGCCGTGCCGGAGCCGAGCTCGACCAGCTCAACCGCACCGGTCAGCTCGGCCAGCTCCGCGGACTGTTCCTGCAGGATCGCCCGCTCGGTACGGGTCTGGTAGTACTCGGGCAACTCGCAGATCTGGTCGAACAGCTCGGCGCCGCGGGCATCGTAGAAGTGCTTGGGCGGGAGCTCCTTCAACGGCTTGGTGAGCCCGTCGAGCACGTCCTCGGCGAGCGAGCGTTCCTGCGCGCCGTCGAGGTGGGAGTCGATCCGGATCCCCGGACCCGTCGGGTTGGTGACGGGCTCCATCACCGGGTTTCCCCCGGCGTGCACTCCTCGGAGCCCTGTGCCTGGACGCTCACGGGAGATCCCTGGCGAGACGCACGCCGGCGAATATCTGCCGGCGCTGGGGAAGGTCCCAGTTGCGGAACGTGACGGCCTTCACGCGCGGGCTCGTCGCCCACGAGCCGCCCCTCAGCACGCGGTAGCGATCGCCGAAGAACACCTCCGAGTACTCACGGTAGGGATAGGCGACGAATCCGGGATAGCCCCCGAATGAGCTGCTCGTCCACTCCCATACCGACCCGACGTCATCGAGCGCCGGCTGGCCCGAGGTCGCGGCCCGCTCCCACTCGGCCTCGCTGGGCAGACGCGCCTCTCGGGCCCGGGCGAAGGCATCGGCCTCGAACCAGCTGACGTGGCACGCGGGCGCCTGGGGTGCGCCCTGCGCCACCGTCTGATGATGGGTGATGTCGTGCTCCTCTTTCCATGCCCAGCCCTCGTCGGACCACCACTCGCGGCGCTGGTAGCCGCCGGAGTGGCTGAAGCGCATCCACTCGGCGTTGCTCACGGGCCGTCGCGCGATCTGAAAGCCGTCCACCGCGACCGCATGCCGTGGGCGCTCGTTGTCGTATGCGAAGCCCTCCTCGCCGGCGCCCATGGCGAACGTGGTCGCGGGGACCTCGAGCCATGCTCGCTGCCCCGCCGGGCTCGGGGCCTCGCCGAGCCGCGGCTCTCCTGCCGGCAGCAGCCCCGCGATCGCCATCGTCTGGCGCATCGTCTCGCTGTGCTGCAGCTCGTGGCGGATCACCATCTCGCACACCACCCCGTCGCCGATGCCGGCATGTTCGAGCGCCTCCGCGGAGCGCGCTCGCACATCGCACATGTAGGCGAACGCCTCCGCAGGGGCAAGCGCCTGGATCTCGCCGCGAACTCTGCGTGGCGTCTCGAACGCGTCGTAGACGTCCGCGAGCTCTGGCTTGAGCAGCTCGCGGCCGGCGTGGCGGTGCGCGATCCAGAGATCCTCGTAGGCGGCGATGTGGCCGAGATCCCACACGAGTGGACTCATGATCGGCGAGTGCACCCGTGTGAGCTGCGCGTCGGTCAGGTCCGCGACCAGCGCGAGGGTCTGCTCGCGCGCCTCGCTGAGCGCGGCGATGACATCCCCCCGGCTCGGCGTTGCGGCGGTCTTGGACGTGGCGGTCGCAGTCGAGGCCATGTGCCGACCCCTAACTGTAGGACGCTTCGCAAACTTTCGGCTTACGCCAGCATCGCCTCGGCCGCGCGCAACGCCGGCCGGTAGGTCGGGTCGCGCAACAACGCCTGTCTGATGCCCTCGCCGAGGATCCCGCCCTCGCCCCGGGAAGCGCCGAGCAGAGTCCACGCGCGTTCGCTGCCATGAGCGCCCGACCGGGCATGCAGGCCGCCCGGCCCGCGATCCAGGCTGACCCGCAATCCGGACTCGCTCGCGAGCTCGACGCCCTCGAGGCCCGGCACCTGCAGCCGGGGTGTCGCCTGCAGGCGCAGATCGATGTCCCGGCCGGCGACCCTCGCTCGGGCACTCAGTTCGCCGTCGTCCTCGCCCCGCTCGACGAGCTCGGCCCGGTCGAGCTCCCAGCCCAGACGGGAGGCCAGCCAGCCGAGCAGCAGCATCGCCGCGACCGTCGAGGCGGGATGGTGGCGGACGGTCACCGCGCTCAGCCGGTCGAGCTCGTGACGCATCGCCGGCGGATCGAAGGTCGCGGCGACGCGCTCCCGCCAGGGGGTTGAGCGCAGCCACGCCAGGTCGACGACGTACACCTGTCCCGACAGGGCGCACGCCCGCTCGATCGCGGCTCGCCAGCCGGTGCGCGAGCGCCCCGGTCGTTCGATCGAGTCGATCAGCGTCGCCTGCGCGAGCTCGAGCAGCGCGTCCGCTTCCTCGGGATGGCTGTGCGGCGACCACAGCAGCGTCGGCAGGTCGCTGAGGACGAGCGGGTCGGCGATCGTGGTGAGGTCGTCCAGGTGGCGCTCCCCGAGCTCGACGACGACGGTCTCGCGCAGCAGCGCCAGCTCGCCCTTGCCCGGGGGCCCTTCCGCGGCGAGGACGACCTTCGCATCCAGGCGCTCGCGGGTCCGCTCGTAGGAGAGCACCACCGTGCGAGAGGCGTGGTAGCGACCCACGCCGCGCAGCCGCTCGGCGGTCTCCTCGCTCCAGCGGCTCTCGACGAACACGATCATGTTCAACACACGGGCGGGCACCAGTCCGTCCGGGGAGGCGCGTCCCTCAGCAGCGCGCCTGGCCAGCAGCTCGCGCAGCGCCGCTTCGATCGCGTCGGGCGTGGTGCCCTGCTCGCTCCACACTGCCTCGCCGGACAGGGAGCGCAGGGCCCCGTCCGTGGAGGCCATCAGATCGCCCGCCAGGAGTGCCCGGGGCAGAGTATCCGGCGCCCCTCCGCGGGACCCTGGGAGCCCGCCTGATACTGCGGCAGCGGCCCCGGCGTGTGCGCCCACGCGGTCACGATCGGGTCGCAGATGAGCCATTGCGCTTCGACCTCGTCGTCGCGGGTGAACAGGGTGGGGTCGCCACGCATCGCGTCCATGATCAGCCGCTCATAGGCCTCCGGGGACTGCGAGAGGAACGATGTGCCGTAGAGGAACTCCATGTTCACCGGCCTGATGCTCATGCGCGTGCCCGGGATCTTCGCGCCGAGCTGCAGCGTCACGCCCTCGTTGGGCTGGACCGTGAGGATCAGCTGGTTCGGCTGCACACCGAGCGAGCCGTCCTGGCTGAACGCCAGGTGGGGGACCGGCTTCAGCGTCACCGCGATCTCGGTGATCTTGCGGGCGAGTCGCTTGCCCGCGCGCAGATAGAACGGCACTCCCGCCCAGCGCCAGTTGTCGACTTCCAGGCGCAACGCGGCATAGGTCTCGGTGATGGAGTCCGCCGGCACGCCATCCTCCTGCAGGTATCCGGGGACGTCCTCCCCGCCTGCATGTCCCGCCGTGTACTGGGCCCGCACCGCGATGTCGGGGATCTCCGACGGGCGCGGCGCGGCGATCGCGTGCAGGACCTTGACCTTCTCGTTACGCACGTCTTCGGCGGTGAAGCTCGCGGGAGGCTCCATCGCCACGTGGCAGAGCAGCTGGAGCATGTGATTCTGGATCAGGTCCCGCAGCGCCCCGGCCTTGTCGTAGTAGCCGGCTCTGGCGCCGATGCCGATGTCCTCGGCGGCGGTGATCTGCACGTTGTCGATGTAGTTGCGGTTCCACAGCGGCTCGAACATGCCATTGGCGAACCTGAACGCGAGCATGTTCTGGACGGTCTCCTTGCCCAGGTAGTGATCGATGCGGAAGACCTGAGCCTCGTCGAACACGCTCAGCACGCGACGGTTGAGCTCCCGCGCCTCTTCGAGCGATGCCCCGAACGGCTTCTCGATGATCACCCGCACGTCCGTTTCGGCGCGCCGTGACAGGCCGCTGCCACCCAGCTGGCCGACGATCACGCCGAAGAAGTCCGGCGATGTGGAGAGGTAGAAGGCGCGGTTCAGGCGCTCACCGGCCTGCTCGTCGAAGTCGTCCAGCACCTCTCCGAGCCGTCCGTAGACGGCTGGGTCGTCGAACATCCCCGGTACGTACCTGACGTTCTCCAGCAGCGCCCTCAGCACGTCCTCGTCTGGCTTTCGCCGCGAGAACCGGCGGATCGCCTCTTCGCACTCGCGGCGGTAGTCCGCGTGCGCTTTCTCGCGGCGTGAGATCCCCACCAGGTGAAAGCGCCCGGGCAGCGCCCCCTCGTGCGCGAGGTTGTACAGGGCAGGCAGCAGTTTTCGCTGAGCCAGGTCGCCGGAGGCGCCGAAGATCACGAGTGCCGTCGGGGCGACAGGCAACCGCTCGAGTCCTGCCGTCAGTGGGTTCTCCGCCTGCTCGGACTCGATGACGGGCGCCTGGGTGCTCACGCGACGATCGTAGTGACAACCGCGCACCGTCGCCGCGACTCAGGGTGAGACCGGCGATCGGGAGTCGGCTACGATCCCGGCCGATGAGAATCAGGGGCACAGAGAGGCTGACCGGATCGCGGGAGATCCGCGGCGAGCAGCGCCGACGTGGATGGTGAGCCAGGTGAGTCGCACTCAGCGCAGTCACGACCAGCTGCAGCTTCTCAAGCGACGAGTCGCCAGGCTGTGGCTGGCGAGCCCGGAAAGGCTCTGGCTGCTGTCGATCCGCCTGCGGGAGCGCGGCCACTGGGTGATGGCGTTCTGGATCAAGCAGCTGAACACGCTCCTGTACCACAATTCGCTGGCGCCCGAGGCATCGGTGAGCCCCGATATCCGGCTGGGTCACAACAGCATCGGGATCGTCATCAACGGCGAGGTGGCGATCGGCCGTGGGGTGGCGATCTGGCAGAACACCACGCTCACCGCGGGTCGTCCCGCGCGGACGAACCCGGACATGGCGGGCTCCGGTGACGGCCACGCGAGGCCGCCGTCGGGCCCGGCAACCGTGCCCGGCACGCGATCGCGAATCGTCGTGGAGGACAACGTGAGGATCGGCGCGAACTCGGTCATCATCGCCCCCCGTGGTCGCACCCTGCGGATCGGGCGGGGCGCACGCATCGGAGCGGGGACCGTGGTGACCGAGGACGTGCCGTCGCGGGCGACGGTGGTGGGCCAACCCCCGAGGGTGCTGCTCAAGGAGTCCCCACAGAAGTCGAGCGGCGGGCTCGCACAGGCCGAGCGGGCTCCCGGCGGGAGATCACCTGAGCCGTCTCGTCGCGCCGAGGAAGAGCCATGAGCCCGGGCGCCGCTCCCCAGCAGCCCGATCGCAATCTGGCGCTCGAGCTCGTGCGCGTCACCGAGGCGGCCGCCCTGGCGGCGGCCCCGCTGGTGGGCGGTGGCGAGAAGGAGGTCGCCGACCAGGCCGCCGTGGACGGGATGCGCTACATGCTCCACTCCGTGCAGATGGATGGCATCGTCGTAATCGGGGAGGGCGAGAAGGACGAGGCTCCGATGCTCTACAACGGCGAGCAGATCGGCGACGGTTCGCCGCCGCAGGTGGACATCGCCGTCGACCCGCTCGAGGGGACCACGCTCGCCGCCGACGGCGTGCCGGGCGCGCTCGCCGTGATCGCGCTGTCCGGGCGGGGCACGATGTTCGACCCCGGTCCGTGCGTGTACATGGAGAAGATGGCGGGCGCTCCCCAGATCGCGGATCTGCTCGACCTCGACAGGCCGCTGGGCGAGACGGTCAGGCTGATCGCCGAGCGCAAGAGCTGTGCGATCGGGGACGTGATGGCGGTGGTGCTCGACCGCCCACGCCACGAGCAGGGCATCGCGGCGATCCGCCAGGCGGGAGCCCGCGTGCGGCTGATACCCCACGGCGATGTCTCGGCGGCGCTGCTGGCGGTGACCGAGCGCTCTCCGGTGGACCTGCTGTGGGGTATCGGTGGCACCCCCGAGGGGGTCATCTCCGCCGCTGCGGTCAAGTGCCTGGGCGGGCAGCTGCTGGGCCGGCTCTGGCCCCGTGGCGAGGAGGAGCGCCGCGCCGCGCTCGCCGCCGGCTACGAGCTCGAGCGGGTCCTCACCCGTGACGATCTCGTCTCCGGCGAGGACGTGTTCTTCTCCGCCACGGGCGTGACCGACGGAGATGTGCTGCAGGGTGTGCGCTATCCGAGCGCGGGCGGGGCCACCACCGAATCGCTCGTCACCCGCTCGCGCTCCGGCACGATCAGGCGCATCAGAGCGACTCACGACCGCGCGAAGCTGAGGGCGGTCGGCGGCGAGCGCTTCTAGCGGCGAAACCGGCCCACACGCGACTCGGCGAGGTCCAAGCGGGCGAGCGACCGCAGGAAGCCGTGGGTGACGATCACGTGGATCCGAGCCTGGGTCGCGTTGTACACGCGCCGCCCGAACCCGGACGCGATCGCGGGGTGGAAGTTGGCCACCTCGACCTCCACGTGCACCCGCGCGCGGTCGGGCCGCTCGTCGACGAGCCGCCGCACATCGATCTGCAGGTGGCCGGACTCGCGCCGACCTTTGCGAGCGACGAGCAGGCCTCGCACGATCCGCCAGCGCACGACCCCGTGTTCGCTCTCCAGTTGGTACTCGGGGGCCGCGAACGTCAGTAGCCGCAGGGGCCTGCCGATCAGCACGACCGAGCGTTCCCGGTCGCTGTAGACCACCCGGATCAGACCGAGCGTGACACGGGTCAGAAAGCGCCAGTAGGTCCGCGCCAGCTGCTCGAGATGCATCGGCGACCACAGTTCCTGCAGGGCCTCCTCGGGCAGGCACACGTCGGCGGCCTGAACCGAGCGCATCGCCCCGGTGCGCGCGTCTTCGGTAGTGCGATCTTCCAAGTTCGACACCGTCGCGGCGTGCACGACCTGCAGGCTACCCGGACGGACGCGACGGGTCGCTCGCGCAAGCGCCCGACGAGGACCGCTCGCTGGCCGTCCTTGTCTGCTGATATTCAACGTCCGTGACCGACCTTATCTCCGACCCCCGGCTCACCGATCGCCTTGCTCGGGGAGCGCGGGCGGCGCGATCGCTCAGCGAGGTCGTATGGGAGGCGATCGAGGAGGAACTCGCCGGAGCGCGCGCCGATCACCTCGCAGACCTGTCCGAGCGCCTCGCGGCGATCTCCTCGACTCTCGCCGTGCTCGTGCGCACCACAGGCGAGCCGGACGGGTCCTCCTGGTCTCCGCAGGGGGAGTCACCTGAAGCTGCCAGGACACCCGAGGCGCCGCCGACGCGGGAGTCCCCGTCGGCGGGGGACGCAGACCGCGCACCCCGACCGCACCACGATGATGGCGATCGCCCGGTGGCGGTCCTCGTCGACGAGCTTGCCGGCGAGGCGCCGATCGGCCACCCGAGCTCGGGGACGGCGGTGTCGAGCGAGTCGCATGTCTCGAGTGCGGTGCGATCGCCCGCGCCCCCGATCTCAGCTCCGTCTGCGCCGCGGCCCGCGCAGGCCCTCGTCGATGCGGGCATCGAGATCAGGGACGAGCGACGCGAGCACCCACGCCCGACGGAGCCCGCCGGCGAGAGCGACGCGGCGCCGTGGATCGCCTCGATCGCGCGCAGGCTCGAGCGTCACGAGCGTGACCGACTGCCGTTCGCCGTTCTGCTGCTCGAGCTGTCGGGGATCGAGCGCCTGCGCCACGCCGAGCTGCCGGGCGAGGTCGCTCGCCTCACCGGCCTCGTGGAGGCGGCGCTCGCGGCGGAGCTGCGCCCGGCCGACTCGCTCACGCGTGAGAGTCCGGGACGCTACTGGTTGCTTGCGCCCGAGACGGACGTCGGTGCCGCCAAGGCGCTGGCCGCACGGCTGGCGGCCGGGGTCCGCCGCGCGGCGAGCCACCGCTCCGCGCCGCTGCTGCTCGCGGCTGGGATCGCGGTGTGTCCCCAGGATGGCCGCCGCGCTCCGGCGCTCGCGGCGCACGCCGACATGGCGCTCTACGCCGCTCAGGCCTCCGGTCGTGAGGCGGCGGGATTCGACGATCCACGCTGAGCTGACGGCCCGCGCGGTCGGTCCCGGAACGAGCTTGGGCGGGCGAAGCGCGCTCAGCCGGGCTGAACGGCCTGGGCTCCGCCGGAGAGCGCTTCGGCGGGTGTGATGGGAGGGGAGCCCAAAGTGGGTGTGTTCGGCACGCTGCCCACCACACGCGTGCCGACGCGCGCGATGCCTTCGACGTTCAGCACCCCGGCCGCTCCGGCGGTCAGGTCCCAGCTCGCGCCGTTGTGGGCGTAGGGGCCACGATCGAGCACCGGCACCGTCGCGGTGCGCCCGTGGTAGGTGACCTTGACGAGCGTCCCGCATGGCAGCGTCCGGTTGGCGACGCCGATCACGGCCGGAGTTAGCGTCTGACCGCAAGCGGTCTTCTGCCCGTAGAAGCCCGGCCCGAACCACGTTGCGATGCCGCTCCCGGCGACCTTCGTCTGGCCCGTGCTGCCGTTCGGGGCGCGCGATCCGCCGGCAGTGCCACCGCTGGGCACGGCCCCGGCGGCGAGCGCCGTCGCGTTCTCGGCGATGGTCGGGGTCGCACACGTCGCCGCGGCGAGCAGTGCGAGCAGGGTCGTACGGATCGGGTGGTCGAATCTCATGGTCTCTTCGACGCCTACGGGGTGAGCTGACGGGCTCGCGCGGCCATCGCTGAGACGGCGGCGCTACGACCTCGAGCGGTCGATTCGCCCCCGCGGATCAATTTGATCCGCATTGGGTCCCCCGTCCTCCGCGACCTGGGTCGAGGAGGCTCGGCGTGGGCGCGAGTATACATATGCGCCGCGACGATGCTCCGCGGGGAGGCGATGTTATGACAACCCTGCAGCGGGCTGTCTTCGCAAATTGCGGCTTTCTGTCGCTCCGTCGGACCGGTCAGCCCGGCAGCCTGGAGACGAAGTCCTTGAGCAGCCGCGCTCCGGTGTTGACCCCGACTTTCGCGAGCTCGCCCACCAGCTCGCCCGCGGAGGTGACGAGCTCGGCTCCACCGGGGGGCTGGACCGACCCGGTCAGATCCTCGGGGTCGTTTTCAAAGCCCTGCCTCGGGGTCGACCCATCGACGCGAGGGGCGCCATGCTCGCGCTTGGCCGACCGCGGCGGCGGCGGGCGCGTATCCGCATCAGCGGCGGCTTGGGTCGGGGCATCGACGAGGGGGTCGGCGGGCGTGGAGCGGGCGCGCGCGGCCCGTGCAGCGGCCCGCTTGGCGCTGGCGCGCTGTGGGCGGGCTCGGGGAAGGCCGGCGAGCACGTTCGTCAGCTCGGCCGGGCGGCTCGTCGAGCCCTTGCTGGCGCGCCGAGCGCTCGGACGCTGGGGTCGGACGCGAGGGAGGCTGGTGAGCACGCTGGGCCTGGTCTCCTTGCCCGCCCGGCGTCCTTTCGAGGCGGTGGGAGCTGCGCCTCCACCCTTGGGGGTCCCCTTCATGCGCGTTAGCATAGGCGCCGGGAGTTGCGACCGGCTGTAACGTCCCGAGGGCGTCGCGGTAGTGCTCCAGCGGAGCGATAGCCCTCGGCCGAGAGCAGAGGCGGCCCGGAGGTGGCATCCGATTTGCAGCGACGTGACGGCGATCCAGCACTGACAGAAACGGGAAGAGATGTCGGTAGTCGAACTTCAGGAGCTTGATGAGGTGAAGGGCCTGCTGGCGAAGGGCCAGCAGGTGGGAGTGCTCACGTTCTCGGAGATATCCACGGCTACCTCCGAGCTCGATCTGGACGAGTCCGACGTCGAGGAGCTGCACGGCTTCTTCGAGAAAGCGGAGATCGAGCTCGTCGAGGACATCGATCCGGCGACGGCGGCGGCGCTCGAGGTGGAGCGTGCCCCCGACAAGCGCGGGCGGCGCAGCAAAGCCAAAGCGCAGCTCGACCTCAAGCCGGACATGACGACCGACTCGCTGCAGCTGTTCCTGAAGGACATCGGCAAGGTCAGGCTGCTCACCGCCCAGGAGGAGGTGGACCTGGCAAAACGGATCGAGCGAGGCGACCTCGACGCCAAGCAGAAGATGGTCGAGTCCAACCTGCGCCTGGTGGTCTCGATCGCCAAGAACTACCGCAACCAGGGGCTGCCGTTCCTGGATCTGATCCAGGAGGGAACGCTCGGCCTGGTGAGAGCCGCCGAGAAGTTCGACTACCGCAAGGGCTTCAAGTTCTCCACCTACGCGACCTGGTGGATCCGTCAGGCGATCGCGCGGGCGCTCGCCGACAAGGCGCGCACGATCCGCATCCCGGTGCACGTTGTCGAGAAGCTGAACAAGATCGGCCGCGCCGAGCGCAAGCTCGTGACCGAGCTCGGCCGTGAGCCGAGCGCAGAGGAGATCGCCGAGGTGACCGGGATCGACCCCGAGGAGGTCGACTCGATCAAGCGCTCGGCCCAGGCACCCGTCTCGCTGGAGAAGCCGGTGGGCGACGAGGAGGAGTCGGAGTTCGGCCAGTTCATCGCCGACGAGCGTGCCGAGTCGCCCTACGAGCGGGCCGCGGAGATCCTGACCAAGGAGGCCCTGCGCGAGGCACTCGAGAATCTGAGCTATCGCGAACGGCGTGTGCTCGAGCTGCGTTACGGCCTCGGCGGCGAGCACCCCCGCACGCTCGACGAGGTGGGGCGGACGTTCAACGTGACCCGCGAGCGAATCCGTCAGATCGAGAACCAGTCGCTCAAGAAGCTCCAGTCGCTGGCAGAGGCCCAGAAGCTCCGCGACGTCGCCTGAGCGGCCCGGTTTCGTTCGGCGGTCCTCTCGGCGAGGCCTCGCTCAAGCCGGGCGACCGAGATGCCGATCAGATGGAGGTCATGTTCGATGTCGAAGCATCCCTACGCGACCTGGTCGACAGAGGCGGATCAGATCTGCACCTGAAGGTGGGCTCCCGGCCGCTGTTCCGCGTCGACGGCAATCTCGGCGCTGAGCACGACGGCCCCGTCCTCGACGCGCAGGACACCGAACGCGCGATGAAGTCGCTGCTCGCCGACGAGGCGAAGCTCGAGGAGTTTGCGGCCGAGCACGAGGTCGACTTCTCCTTTGAAATCCCCGATGTCGCCCGCTACCGCGTCAACGCCTTCCAGCAGCGGGGTGTGATCTCGATGGCGTGTAGGGCGATCCCGCACCGGATCAGCACGATCGAGGAGCTGGTGCTCCCCGAAGTCGTCAAGGAACTCGCCGAGGAGGAGCGCGGGATCGTGCTTCTCACCGGCACCACCGGCTCGGGAAAGTCGACCACGCTGGCGGCCATGATCGACCACATGAACGTAACGATGAGCAAGCACGTCGTGACGATCGAAGATCCGATCGAGTTCGTCCACGAAGACAAGCGCTCGGTCATCAACCAGCGCGAAGTGGGAATGGACACCAGCTCGTTCAAGCGCGCCCTGAGGCGCGTGCTCAGGCAGGACCCCGACGTGATCCTGGTCGGCGAGATGCGCGACGAGGAGACCGTGCGCACCGCGCTGTCCGCGGCCGAGACCGGCCACCTCGTGCTCTCGACGATCCACACGGTCGACGCGATCGAGTCGATCAACCGGATGCTCGACTTCTTTCCGCCCCACCAGCACTCGCAGGCGCGCAGCATGATCGCCGGCACGATCAAGGGCGTGATCTCCCAGCGGCTGGTCCCCGGCGCCAACGGCGGCCGGGTCGCCGCCTGCGAGATCCTGAGGATGACCGGCAGGGTGCGGGACATGATCGTCGACCCCTCCCAGACCGGGAAGCTGTCGGAGGTGATCTCCAGCGGCGCCTACTACGGCATGCAGACCTTCGACCAGGCGCTGTTCGCGCACGTGAAGGCGGGTCTGGTGAGCTTCGACGAGGCGATCAAGGTCGCCTCCAGCCCGCACGACTTCAAGCTGTTGACACAGGCCGACGGCAAGCGCGGAACGACCATGGCCGACGTCGAGGAGGCCGAGCGGCGCCGCGGCGACTCAAAGCCGAAGCTGACGGTCGCCTGAGCAGCTCTCGCCGGTCATGCGCTGGGACGCTCGTCCCCGCCCGGAGCCGGCGCCGCAGCGGGTGCTCGACCCTTCCCGGGTGTGGGACCCCATACTTCACTTGGTAAAGTAAAGATATGGCGGTTCCTGACGAAACATGCCCGGTATGCCGTACCGCTGAGATCGTGTGTGGAAAGTGGACGTTGCTGCTCGTCAGAGACCTGTCCGAGGGCCGGTCTCGCTTCTGTGAGTTGGAGCGCTCCCTCGCAGGAATCAGTCCCCGTACCCTCTCGCTGCGGCTGCGTGCGCTCGAGGAGGAGCAGATCGTCGAGCGTCACACCTTCCCCGAGGTTCCCCCTCGCGTCGAGTACGCCCTCACCGAGAAGGGCCGCGCGCTGCTGCCGATCATCGATGACATGCGCTCCTACGGTGAGCGCTGGTTGGGCGCAGAGTGCGCGGAAGGCGCCGCCGAGCAGTCCGGCGAGCTCATGGCCGCCGTCGCGGCCGCGGCCGTCTAGCGCTGCTAGCGCTGCAAAGCGCCCTGCGGCGAGCAGGAGCGTTCGACGGCAGGGCGAACTCCCGCCCATGCGTTCAAGCACGATGTCGGGCGGTCTGCAGGAAGCGCTGAGCGAGTTCGTGCACGCGGTCGGGCGCATGCTCGCCGCCGATGTCGCGGCCGGGGCCGAGGTCGAGCTGGAGCTGTGCGCACGCGGCGGTCGCGGGGCCCGACGGACCCCTTTCTACAGCTACCAGCCGTTGACCGGCACGTTCATCGCACAGCGCGAGTCGGAGATCGCCCGGCTGACCGAGTATGAGGCCGCCGCCGACGCCCTCGCCAACTTCGAGGGGCTCGAGCGCTACCTCTCCAGCTGGGATGGCAGTCCGGGGGATCTGCGCGACCAGGGGATCCTCGTCAAGCGCCGCGAGCCGCCCGCTCCGGCGGGTGGCGCCCGCACGCGCGCTCGCCGCGGGCTGCGTCTGCTGCTGGAAGAGATCTTTGCCGAACAGACCGACTTCGAGGTCCGTCCCGAGCGCCTGGCGGAAGCCCTCGGCCGCCTCGAGCGGGCCGAGCCGGGCGCTGGCGAGAACACGATCATGCTGGTGGCCACTCTGCACGGTCTCACGATCGCCTCGGAGGAGATCAAGCTGACGCGGGGTCTCACGATCGCCACCCCCAGCGCATTGAGCTGGGCTCCGCAGGCCGCGATCGCCGATCTCGAGTTCGCATCTGAGCACGACGGTGCCGAGCACCTGCTGGTGGCGCTCACCTGTGGCGACGCAGAGGAGGACGAGCACGAGCTCCTCACCGCGAGATCTGCCCGCCAGGAGGCCGCGATCGCGCAGGCGCAGGAGGTCCTCGCGGACCTCCTGCGTGCGCTGCGCCTGTTTGGCGACGGGCGGGTCACGCTCGGCTCGCTCGGGTGGACCCGCGCAGGCGGCGAGGGTCGCTGGAGTGCGGTGTCCCTGGGAACCGGCGGGAGGCCACACGGGATGCTGGTGGTGCCCGCCGAGCAGGAGGACGAGCTGCGGGCGTTCTGCAACCTGGTCTCCAGGCGCGCTCCCCACGGCAACGAGCTGGCGTGGGCGCTGCGTCGCTTCGAGCTCGGCTGCGAGCGCGCGAGCGCATACGAGGGGCTCACCGACCACCTGCTGGCGTTGCGGGCGCTGCTCGAGCCCGAGGGTCCCGCCAGCGGCATGCTCGCCGGCAGGATCGCCGCCCTGTGCGCAACGCCTGACGACCGCGCGAAGCTGACCGAGCGCATGACCAAGGCGCTCGCCCTGGAGCGGGCGATCGTCGCCGGCACCGCAACCGAGCGAGCCGCCGGACTGGCTCTCGCACGCGACGTGTCCGACCATCTCAGGGCGCTGCTCAGGGATGTCATCTGCGGGCACCTGGCGGCCGATCTCGCCGGGCTCGCCGACGAGCTGCTCAGTCCCCAGGCGCCCGATGCGCCCGACGAAGGGGCCGCGGTCCCGCGTGGGGGAGCCCAGCAGATCCTCGTCGAGGCCTAGCTTCCAGGGACAGGCGCGCCGGGCGGGCGCAGCACAGAGGCTCAGTCGAACAGGTGAGCTGCCACCCGCGCGAGCCCGGCCAGGTCGTGGACGTCGCCGTCGAGGTGGGGCACCTGCACCGGTTCCGGCTCGCCGAGCTCCTCGGACAGTCGCGAGAGCGTCGCCGCGTCACGGCGGGCGAGCACGTCGAAGTCGGCCAGGTTTCCCGCCACGCGGCCGGCCAGCCGCGTGCCGAGGTCGTGCTCGAGCAGCGTCGCGACCTGGGCGCTGGTGTGCCCGTGCAGCCCCTCGGAGTGCACCCGGTTGACGATCACCGCGCCACGGGACATGCTCGACTCCTCCAGCCGCTGGGCCAGGAACACCGCCTCGCGCGAGGGCTCTGGCTCGGGTGAGGTCACGATCGCGAAGCTGGTGGCGGGGTCGCGCAGGAGCTCGGCCACGCCTCGCGCCTGCACGCCGAAGCCCTCGATCACCCCGTCCAACGAGCGGAAGAAGCGCGACAGCTCGCCCAGCATGTCGATGCCGGTCACGCGGGCGAAGATCGCAAACACGATTCCGGTGCCCCGTCCGAACAGGCGGGCGGTGAGTCCACTCGGCGCGAGGAAGACCTGCAGAGCCCGCCCTTCCATGAAACCCAGCAGCCGGGTTGGCGCGCCCAGGAAGTCCAGGGCGTTGCGCGACGGAGGGGTGTCGAGCACGATCGTGTCGAAGTCGTGCTCCTCGTGCAGCTCGTACAGCTTGGCAATCGCACCGAGCTCCTGGGAGCCCGCCACCGCGGTCGAGAGCTCCCGGTAGACAGGGTTCTGAAGGATCGTCGCCAGGCGCGTCTGGTCAGGCTCGAGTTGCGCGACGATCTCGTCCAGCGTCCGCTTGGCATCGAGCATCATCGCCCACAGCTCGCCCTCGGCCTCGATCCCGTGCCGCGCCAGCAGCGCAGGATCGATGCGGCGGGGATCGCTCGCGAGCTCGTCGAGCCCCAGCGCCGCCGCCAGACGGCGGGCGGGGTCGATCGTCACCACCGCCACCTTCCGTCCCCGCATCGCGAGCCCCAGCGCCAGCGCGGCGGAGACCGTCGTCTTACCGACGCCGCCGGAACCGACGCACACGATCACACGCTTCTCCGCCAGTCTCGCGGTCGGTGGCTCTGCGCGACGCTTGGCCATGCCGCGATCCTAGATGCCCGCGCGTGCGTCTCGGCGATCGGCGCCGGGCAGGCAGGAATCGCCGATCCGCATGCGAATAGGAAGCGGACAGCGGCTTTCCAGCAACCTACGTATCGGAGCCTCTCGTGCAAGGCAAGGCCAAGGTCATCGCGTTCGCCAATCAGAAGGGGGGCGTGGCGAAGACCACCACAACCCTCAACCTCGCCGCCGCGTTTGCGGAGGAGGGCCACCGGGTGCTGTGCGTCGACATGGACCCCCAGGGCAACCTCACCATGTCTCAGGGGATCGATCCCGACACGATCGAGCGGTCGATGTATGACGTCCTCGTTCACAAGCTCTCGATCAGAGAGGTGATCCGCAAGCGTGAGATCGACGTCGCCTGCGCCTCGATCGACCTCGCCGGCGCGGAGATCGCGATGTCCACGATGATCGGCCGGGAGCGCTCGCTGGAGAAGGCGTTCGAACCGATCATGGACGACTACGACTTCATCTGCATCGACACCCCGCCGAGCCTCGGACTGCTGACGATCAACGCCCTGACTGCGGCCGACAAGGTGATCGTCCCCGTTCAGTGCGAGTATCTATCGATGCGTGGTCTCATCCAGCTCCAGAACACGCTCGCGATGATCCGCGAGAATCTCAACCCCGGCGTCGACATCGAGGGCATCCTGCCCACACTGGTCGACTCGCGCACGATCCACGCCAAGGAGGCGATCGAGATCCTCGAGGAGAACTTCGGCGAGCGCGTGTTCGCGTCGCGCATCCGCAAGACGGTGCGCTTCGCGGAGGCGCCCGTGAAGGGGATGTCGGTGCTCAAGTACGAGCCCGACGGCGTGGCCGCGCAGTCCTACAGGCAACTGGCGCAGGAGGTTCTGGCAAATGGCAAGCCCTAAGCGCGCTTCGATGCGCGAAGGACCGCTCGCGGCCCTCTTTCGCAAGACCGAGGAGACCGAGGAGCCCGCCGGCACCGAGGCGCCGCATCCGGCGCTGGGCTCCCCTGCGGATCCCCCCGCGCCCAAGGACCGCCTCAAGCAGGCCTTCTCCTCGGAGATCCCCGGCAATGTGATGGAGCGCCAGAGCGCGCCCGAGACCCCGGCCGCTCGGCCGGTGATGGAGACCTACACCCGCGAGCAGACCGCCACCGCGCCCGACGACGGGCCGGCAGGTCAGCCCGTGATCCGGGTCGTGGGCGTCGGTGGGGGCGGTGTCAACGCGGTCAACCGCATGGTCGAGGCCGAGGTCGAGGGCGTCGAGTTCATCGCCGTCAACACCGACCAGCAGTCGCTTCAGCAGTCGACTGCAGACATCACCCTGCACATCGGCGCGGAGGTCACGCGCGGCCTCGGCTCGGGCTCGGACGCGGGAGTCGGCCGGCAGGCTGCGATGGAGGACTACGATCGCGTCAAGGCGCTGCTGAAGGGCTCGGACATGATCTTCATCACCGCAGGGGCGGGCGGCGGCACGGGCACCGGGGCCGCGCCCATCGTGGCTCGCATCGCCCGTGAAGTCGGTGCGCTCACGGTCGCGATCGTCACCAAGCCGTTCGGCTTCGAGGGCTCCCGCCGCGGCGCCCAGGCCGAGGACGGGATCGGCTCGCTCGCGGACGAGGTCGACACGCTGATCGTCGTGCCCAACGACCGCCTGCTGTCGGTGCTCGACAAGCAGACGGCGATGGTCGAGGCCTTCCGCGTCGCCGACGACGTGCTGCGCCAGGGGGTGCAGGGCATCTCTGACCTCGTCACCCTGCCCGGGCTGATCAACCTCGACTTCGCCGACGTTCGCACGATCATGAGCGACGCCGGCAACGCTCTGCTGGGGATCGGCATGGGTGCGGGCGGCGAGTCCCGCGCCGTGGATGCCGCGATCCAGGCGGTGGACTCACCGCTGCTGGAAACCTCGATGGAGGGCGCACGCTCGATCCTGCTCTCGATCACCGGTGGCCGCGACCTCTCCTTGTGGGAGGTCAACGAGGCCGCCAAGGCCGTCTCCGAGGCCGCTCACCAGGACGCGAACATCATCTTCGGAGCGATGATCGACGAGAAGCTCGACGACCAGGTGTGGGTCACCGTCGTGGCCACCGGCTACAACGATGCCAAGCGCGTGGTCGCCCGTGACGCGAGCGGGGCGCTGCGCGAGCCCACCGGCGAGCCCCGGGTGCGCCGTGCACGACCCGCGCGCCCGGAGCGCCGCGCAAGCCTGTCGGTGGAGGATTTGGACGTACCCGAGTTCATCCCGGGCGCCTGACCCTCGTCGGCGCTTCGTCAGGGTTCGTCCTCGATCGCTCGTGTGCCGCGAGCACACTTGGCTCACTGCGTCCTTGCCTGGCTCGACTGACGCGCGTACCTGGCGTCGTGGTTTCACGTCAGCGCTCCGCGCGATGCGGCGTGCCTGTGCTATCGCTCACCCATGAGCGCCAATGCTGAGAGGGGGGTCATCGCGGCGGGTCACCCGTTGACCGCCGAGGTTGGCGCCGAAGTGTTGCGTGCGGGGGGAACGGCCGTGGACGCAGCCGTTGGGGCGATGCTCGCCTCGTTTGCGGCCGAGCCGCTGTTGAGCGGCCTCGGTGCCGGCGGATACATGCTGGTGGCGGGCGGCGGGCAGGCACCCGCCCTGCTGGACTTCTTCGTGCAGGCACCGGCGCGTGCGGGGGACGGCAGCGCCGCCGAGCTCGAGGCCGTCGACGTATCGTTCGGCGACGCGGTGCAGGTGTTCTACATCGGCCCGGCCTCGTGTGGCATCTACGGCACGCCCGCGGGGGTGTGTGCCGCCGTGAAGCGCTGGGGCACGCTGCCGCTGGCCGAGCTCGCCGCGCCCGCCGCCCGTCTCGCGCGTGAGGGCGTGCGGCTAAACGCCGGCCAGGCCTATGTCGCGGAGATCCTCGCCGAGCTGCTCACCTCAACGCCCGAGTGCGCCGCCCTGTGGGCGCCTGAGGGAAGGGTCTTGCGGGAGGGCGAGGTGCTGCGCAACCCGGAGCTGGGAGACGCGCTGGA
This sequence comes from uncultured Solirubrobacterales bacterium, assembly GCA_963696615.1. Taxonomy (GTDB): domain Bacteria; phylum Actinomycetota; class Thermoleophilia; order Solirubrobacterales; family Solirubrobacteraceae; genus Palsa-744. The sequence continues at coordinate 750,233 of CAVOKU010000001.1, forward strand.
GCGCCTCGGACGGGATGGGGCGGATCCGTTCTATCGCGGCGACATCGCGGCGGCGGTGTGCGACTGGCTGGGCGAGCGGGGAGGCTCGCTGACACCGGCCCAGCTCGCGTCCTACAGCGCGCTGGAGCGCGAGCCGCTGTCCGTTGGCTATCGCGACCGGATGGTGCTCACCAACCCGCCACCCTCGGCGGGGGGCACGCTGCTCGCCTACTCGCTGGCGCTGCTCGACCGCGGCTCCCGGCCGCCATCGCTGCCCGACGTCGTCGACGCCATGCGGGCGGCCCAGCGCGAGCGCACCGCCGGATTCGTCGAGGGGCTCGCCGAGGAGGGCTTCCTGGAGCGGTTCCTCGCCTCGAAGCTCGGCTCGACGACCCACATCTCGGTGCTCGACTCGGCTGGTCGGGCGTGCAGCGTCACGTGCACCAACGGCGAGGGCTCGGGCGTGGTCGTGCCCGGCACCGGCATGCACATCAACAACGTGATGGGCGAGGAGGACCTGAACCCGCTGGGGTTTCATCGCCACCCCGCCGGCAGGCGGATGCCGAGCATGATGGCCCCGTCGGTGGTGCTGCGAGACGGCGAGGTCGAGCTCGTGCTGGGCAGCGCCGGCTCCAACCGCATTCGCTCGGCGATCCTGCAGACGATCGTTGGCGTCGTCGATCGTGGCCTCGACGTGCGCGAGGCCGTGGAGGCGCCGCGGGTGCATTTCGAGGACGGTGTCGTCTACCACGAGCCGGGGATCGACACCGCGGCGCTGCACGAGCAGGGCGGCGAGCCGGAGATCGTGCGGTTCCACTCGCTGAACCTGTTCTTCGGCGGGGTCCAGGCGGTGCTCGATCGAGGCGGGGAGCTGTTCGGGGCAGGCGATCCCCGTCGCGGTGGCGTCGCGGTGAGCGCGTGAGAGGCCCAGTCCGCGAGGGCGCGCCGGTGCTCGCGCTCGGGCTCCTGGCGATGCTCGCCGGGTGTGGAGGGATAACGGCCCCGGACCTGTTCATCGTCGAACGGACGGGGAACGCTCCGGGTGCGCGCCTGACGGTGCTCGTCAACGAAGAAGGCGGGGTGCGTTGCAACGGCCGCGCCGCGCCCAAACTCTATGACGCGCAGCTCGTCCAGGCGAGGGCTCTGCAGGAAGAACTGAAGGCCCCCGCCGGCGAACACATGTCGCTGTCGGCCCGGCGGGGCTCGGTGCTCGCCTACCGGGTGCGCGACGAAGACGGGACCGTTCTCTTCGCCGACAACTCCTCGGGTCAGCCGAAGGTCCTGCGCAACCTCGCCCTGTTCGTGCTCCAGGTGGCCGAGGCTCAGTGCAGGATCCCCCAGCAGAGCGCCTGAGCTCAGCCGAAGCGAACCTTCCCGTTGGAGAGCGCTCGCGCCTGCGCTCGGTCGATCAGCTCGAGGCGCTCGATCGCGGCCTGAAGCAGCACCGCGAGCGCTCGCATGCGCTCGTTCTCCGAGCGCAGCTCCAGCAGCTGCTGCTTGGCGTCGCTCTCGAACTCGACGGTGCCGGCCATCGCATAGGCGCCGAGCTCGGACAGCTCCTGCTCGTCCAGATGCTTGTCAGTCGCCTGCTCCACCAACTCGCCGTACAGCTCGCGTGCCGCGCTCGCCGCCTCGCCGTCGGGCTCCTCCGGGGCGTCGGCCAGCGGCTCGATCGTGCCCGCGGGGTAGGGAAGCCCGCCCTCTCGCTCGACCAGGCGGAAGGGACGCGTGCCCCGCACGACGATGTCCATGCTGCCGTCCTCCCCACGGTCCAGCACCCGCTCGATCTCGCACGCGCAGCCCACCTCCTTGAGCTCTGTCTTCGACAGCCACACGATGCCGAGCTCCCGCTCGTGCTCGAGGCACTCGCCGATCATCCGCTTGTAGCGATCCTCGAAGATGTGCAGTGGCACAGCCTCCGTGGGCAGAGCGACGATCCCGAGCGGGAACAGCGGAAACCCTTCCTCGCGCCGATCCGCCATGAAGGAAGTCTAATGCCGGCGCAGGCCCCGTCTGGGCTCCGTCGCGGCCCACCCCCGCCGTGCCGGCGGTCCGCAGGTGGCGGTCCTCAGGTGGCGGTCCTGGCGGTGAGCATCAGGTTGTAGAAGATCGCCGCCGGCAGCCTCGGCTCGAGCAGGCGCCGGTCCAGATCCTGCAGGAGCAGATAGCCCCGATAGGCGTACTGCCGCCACGCCCATGGCACGTCGGCGGGCTCGGCGGTGGCCTCGAGCGTGCGGTTGGTCCAGCCGAACCAGTTGGCCAGCAGCTCCTCGCCGCCCACGCGGACGTCCTCGAAGCCCGCGCCTCTCGCCGCGCTCGCCAACTCGCCCGGCGCGAACGCGTGCACGTCGACCACCGCCTCCAGCGCGGCGTCGGGCGAGTCGCCCTCGGCACCGTGGGCGTGTCGCGCCCCGATCGCTCGTCGCCACACCGGCGCCAGCGCCCCGGCGAAGCGCTTGGGGACTCCAGCCAGGCGATCCCCGTAACGTGACGGCTCTCCTGCGAACAGGATCGTCCCGCCCGGCGAGAGCACCCGCGCGAACTCCGCGAACGCGCGATCCAGGTCGGGGATGTGGTGCAGGACGGCGTGACCGAGGACGAGGTCGAAGCTGCCATCGCCGAACGGGAGCCGCTCGGCGTCGGCGGCCTCGGTGCGAACGCGCAGGCCAAGTCCCTCGGCGTTGTGCTGCAGCGTCGCGAGCATGCCGGGGGAGATGTCGCTGCATGTGGCCTCCTGGATGATCCCGGCGCGGAGCAGGTTGAGCGTGAAGTAGCCCGTGCCCGCGCCGATCTCGAGCGATCGCGCGAAGCTCTCGGGCCCCGATCCGCCGAGTGCCTTGCGAACCTTGGCCGTCACCTGCTGGCCGCCCGTGTCGCCGAAGTCGATGCCCCACTTGGCGTCGTAGTGCTCGGCCGCCACGTCGTGATAGCGGGTGTTGACCTCGCGGATTTCCTCGGCGCTCAGAGCATCGGACATCGCGCGGGCACCCTACCTCACCAGCACAGCGGCGTCGGAGCGGTATGCGACGTGGTCTCGCCGCGGGCCAGCCGTCGGCGAACAAGGGCGACCGGGGGCGGGCAACACTTCGGCCCCGCGGCCGCCCTCTACCCGGATGACCTGTCGATCATGATCAGTCGGCCGTTCACGGATGACCCGTCGGTCGTCCGATGTTTGCTATCGGCACGGCGGTCCCGCTGCTTGAGAGGAGAGCCGAAATCTCGACCTCCGGTTCAGGGTCTCTCGAGGCTCACCCGAGCACGCGATACCGAGCACGCGATGGGGTGCTCGACGCGGCTGGGGGCGTCCGCTGCGGGGCCCACCGCGCCGCTGACGAACAGCGCGACCGGGCCAGGATCGTGGCGCGGGCCGGCGCCTGCTCGTCGCCGCCAGCTGATGTCGCGTCTGCCGCCAAGTCTGACGAGGAAAACGGCGTTGGCCGATTTGTAGCTCTGGGCCTCGCATTTGGCAGGCAAAAGCTGCCAGCGACCATGCAAGTACTGCAAGCGTCATTGCACTTTGGTAGGCTGCCGCGCCACAAGCCGAATCCCTGACTAGGTGCCAGGGAACGGGGGACCCAAGTTGTTGGGGCGAATCCCGCGGTAGACCCGCCGGAAGCGCAGGCTCTTTCAGCGCTAGCCCGTCAGCTAACCCCGCAGGCCGACGAAAGAGGTTTTGGTGCTGACGCGAACCCTGAGTGCGGTGCTTTGCTCTAGCTTGGCGGGACTGGCCTGCATGGCCGCGCCCGCTCTCGCCGGCACCGCGAGCTCGGTATCCGTCTCCGGAGGCGCTTCCGCCGGCACCCTGAACACCTCCGCCAGCGGCGGCTCATCCCCGGCGAGCAAGCCCAAGACGCCGGTGCATCTCTCCCCGGTCACCGCCAAGACGCCGAACATCGCCTACACCGGGCCGGTCTATCAGAAGACCGCCACGGGCGAAGTCGTGCCCTACGCGCCCGCGGCCACGGCGAGCCAGGCCGCCGGCAGCCCGACCGGGGGGAGTCCCGTCACCACCGGCCCGGCCACGACGGCCAAGCCCGAGCTGCTCGTGCCCGGATCGCTCGCACGCTACGTCGACGGCCTCGCCGCTGCGCCGATGTCTGCGCCGGCAAGCGTCCAGCAGGTGATCTGGGCGGGCAACCAGATCGTCGGCCTGCCCTACATCTTCGGCGGCGGACATGCCTCGTTCGTCTCGCCGGGCTACGACTGCTCGGGCACCGTCTCCTTCGCGCTCCACGGCGGCAACCTGCTGAGCACGCCCGAGGACTCCTCGGAATTCGAAAAATGGGGCTCACACGGAGCCGGGCGCTGGGTGGCGGTGTTCGCCAACCCGGGCCACGCCTACATGACCGTCGCCGGCCTGCGTCTGGACACCAGCGCCGCGGACGATCCCTCCAACCAGCAGGGCCCCCGCTGGCGCCCCCTGCGTCAGGAAAACGGCGGCTACATAGTCCGCCACCCGCTCGGCCTGTAGCGGCACGCTTCGCACGGCGCCCGCTCCGGCGCGTGCGACCCGCCTGGGCTGCGGTCGCCGCTGGCCGCTTCGGCTACGCTTGAGCCAACCAACCGCGCGAGCCGCCGCCGGCGTGCGCACTGCAATAGGAGGATCAGATGGCCGGCTTGACCGGGCGCATGTCAACCGTCGTTAAGGCAAAGGTCTCCAAACTCCTGGACCGCGCCGAAGATCCCGCCGAGACGCTCGACTACAGCTACCAGAAGCAGGTCGAACAGCTGCAGAACGTCAAGAAGGGCATCGCCGACGTCGTCACCGCCAAGAAGCGCCTGCAGATGCAGGAGGCGACCCTGCAGCAGAGCGTCGTCAAGCTGGACACCCAGGCCCGCCAGGCGCTCTCCTCCGGCCAGGAGGATCTCGCTCGCACCGCCCTGGAGCGCAAGAACGTCGCACAGACCGAGCTGCAGTCGCTCGACACCCAGGTCTCCGAACTCGAGGAGCAGCAGCAGAAGCTGACCGACTCCGAGCAGAAGCTCCGCGCGAAGATCGAGGCGTTCCGGACCAAGAAGGAGGTCATCAAGGCGCAGTACTCTGCCGCCGAGGCGCAGGTGCGTATCTCCGAGGCGGCCACCGGCGTGGGCGAGCAGATGGCCGACGTCGGCCTGGCGATGCAACGCGCGGTCGACAAGACCGAAAACATGAAAGCCCGCGCCGACGCAGTTTCAGAGCTCGAGTCGGCCGGCACCTTCGACGACATCACCGCGCTCGGATCCGGCGAAGACGACATCGACCGCCAGTTGAAGTCTCTCTCGAGCCAGTCGGCGGTGGACGACGACCTCGCGAAGATGAAGGCCGAGCTGGGCCAGGGCGCGGGCGCCCCACCGGCCGGCGAGATCGCGGCCGCCCCGGGCGCAGCGTCCGACGGCGACGGCGCGGCGGGAGGTCAGCCGGCAGAGGGCGGGCAGTGATGATCGTCCGCATCTCTGGCGAGGACCAGTATCGCCTCGACGACACCGCGTCGGCGCGCCTGAATGAGCTGGAGCAGGCGGTTGTCGAGATCGTCGAGGCCGGCCGGGAAGACGGGTTCGACGACGCCTATGAGGCGCTGCTCGGCTACGTGCGCGCACACGGCGAGGTCGTTCCCGACGAGGGGCTCGAGCCCTCCGACGTGATCCTCCCGCCTGCCGATCTCACGTTCACCGAGGCGGGTCGCGAGTTCACCGGCGAAGGTCTGATCCCGGATTAGTGGGGCTGCGCGCGCCGGTGCGGTTGGGGGTGGGTGCCGATGTACTCACCTCGCGAGCAGCGTATGACCATGGCTATCACGGTCGGTGATTCTTGCCTTCCATTCAGCCGGGCGTATAACCATGGCTATCGGTGTCGGCGATTCTTTCCTTCCATCCAGCTGTCCACCGGAACCGGGCGTGCCTACAGGCCAGCTCGGCTTGCTCATCCGCAACCCCGGGCGGTGGCACGCGCGCCTAGATTGGGATCCCCCACAGGGGAAACCAGCGCTCGAGCTCCGGCTCGATCGGCAGCTCGGCTGACATCTGCGCCTTCAGCTGCAGCTCGCGCTCGGTCGAGCGCTGCCCCTGGCCGCCGTCGGGGGTGGAGGAGCCCGCGGGCACGAACGGGTACCAAGAGCCCCGCTTGTAGTTGTAGATGAAGTACACCGGCCGTTTCTGGGCGTCGGCGAAGGCGAACACGGCGCACAGCAGCCGCTCGCCGTGGCCGGCGGACTCGATCGAACCGGCCACGGCATTGATCCCGACCGCAAGGTCTTCCACGCTCGCCGATCCCGGTGGGTTGCGGAGCACCATCCAGCGATAGCCGTAGCTGTCGTCCTCGGTAGACACGGTCGTGCCGCTCTCCCCGCCGGTCGCCTTGACGACCTCCTCCATTTCCCGCAGCGTCGCTTCGAACTCGCTCGTGGCCAGCGCCTGGAAGACGATCGCGGCGGCTCCTGACGGGTCGATCGCGTGCTCGCTCTGCAGCGCCACCCAGGCGGTTGAGATCGCGAACAGCTTGTCGGGGGCCGGCCCCTTGACCTCGTGGCGGCCCGTGATGATCTCGCGCAGGCCCACCGGCTAGGCGACCGCTGCGCTCTGCAGCTGGGACTCGAGGCGGGAGAGCGCCGCCAACCGCTGCTCGAGCGGGGGATGGTCGGAGAAGATGTTCATCAGCGACTTCTTCGTGCGGGCGGGGATGATGAAGAAGGCGCTCATCCCTTCGGCGGTGCGCAGATCATTGGAGGGGATCCGCTCCATCGTGCCGCTGATCTTCAGCAGGGCGGAGGCCAGCGCGGAGGGCCTGCCGGTGAGCACCGCCGAGCCGCGATCGGCAGCGAACTCGCGATAGCGCGAGAGCGCTTGAAGCAGCAGGAAGGAGATCGCGTAGACGAGAACCGACACGAGCAGCACGATCGCCATGCCCTCCTCCTCTTCGCTGTCGCCGTAGCCGCCGCCGAAGAAGAAGGTGAACTGTGCGATCAGCGAGGCGAGGGTCGCAAAGAAGCTGGCGAGCGTCATCACCATCACATCGCGATTGATCACGTGGGTGAGCTCGTGGGCCATCACACCTTCGAGCTCGGGCGGCTCGAGCATCTGCAGGATGCCGGTTGTGGCGCACACCGTGGCCGCCTTCGGCGAGCGTCCCATCGCGAACGCGTTCGGCATCGAGGTCTCCATCACGCAGACGCGCGGCTTGGGCAGATCCGCCTGCACGCACAGACGTTCCACGATGCCGTGCAGCTCGGGCTCCTCGGCGGGAGAGACCTCTTTCGCGCCGAGCGTCGCCAGCGCGATCTTGTCCGAGGTGAACAGCTGCAGCAACAGCAGCCCGCCGGCGACCACGGCGATCACGACGGCGCCTGCTCCCGCTACGAACAGCGCGCCGATCAGGACCGCGTAGACGAGGCCGAGTAGGAACAACGTCAGCACCATCCGGGCCTGTAGGCCCGTGTCTTTTCCGAAGTTCGAGCGTCGTCCGGCCATCCGCCGGCATTGTGGCAGACACAGGTCACGATCCCCTAAAGCCGGCGTCGCGATCCGGGCCCCGGGCGGCGGCGCGGGCAGGCGGACGGGCCCGTAGAGTCCCGCTGCCACGATGAGCCCCGGACCGGACCAGCGATGAAGCCCGAAGTGCACCTGCTCGGCATCTCGATCAAGACGTTCGGGGTGACGTTCGCGCTCGGCTTCCTGGCGTGCGGGCTGGTGATCGCCAGGCGTCTGCGGGAGCTGGGCCGGCCGGTCGACTGGGCGTATGAGATCGTGTTCGCCGCGCTGATCGGGGGCATCGTCGGTGCACGGGGCTACTACGTGATCCAGAACTACTCCCAGGTCAAGCACGACCTCGTGGGGAGCGTCTTCTCGGGCTCGGGCCTGGTCTGGTACGGCGGCGCGATCGGGGGGGCGATCGGGGTGCTCGCGTGGATGCGCTTCAGGCATGTGTTGCAGCTGAGGATGCTCGACATGTGCGCCACCGCGCTGGCTCTCGGCTACGGGATCGGGCGGATCGGCTGTCAGGTCTCCGGGGACGGCGACTACGGAATCCGCTCGAGCCTGCCATGGGCGATGGGCTACCCGCACGGAACCGTCCCCACGCCGCCCGGGGTGCGGGTGCAGCCCACCCCGATCTACGAGACCGTCGCGATGTGCTTGCTCGCATACTTCCTGTGGTACCTGCGCGACCGTGTGCGGCCCGGGGTGATCTTCGCCCTGTACCTCCTGTTCAGTGGGCTGGAGCGCTTCCTGGTGGAGTTCATCCGGCGCAACAGCGAGGTGCTCGCCGGCCTCACGGCTCCCCAGCTGGAGAGTGTCGTGGCGTGTGTTGTCGGAGCGGTGTGGCTGGCGCTGATGGCCCGCCGGGACGGCCTGCGGGGCTTGCGTGCCGAGAGCGGGAGCACGCTCGAGCCCGCAGCCGGCTGACGCCGCGCGCGATAATCCCCGGATGGCCACCGAAGCCACAGCTGCCAACGCCGCCGCCGTGCTCTCGGGCGCGTTTCCAGAGGACAGCACCGTCGACGAGCGCGGCCGTCTTCAGATCGGCGGCTGCGACGCGATCGAGCTGGCGCGGGAGTACGGCACCCCGGCGTACGTCGTCGCCGAGGCGGATCTCCGCTCCCGGGCGCGGGCGTTCCTCGACGCGGTCAAGCGCAGCGGGCACACCGATCTGCAGGTGGTGTTCGCCTCGAAGGCGTTCCCCTGCACCGCCGTGCTCGACCTGTTCGCGCGGGAGGGCCTGTGGTGCGACGTGGCTTCTGCGGGGGAGCTGCATCTGGCGCTCGGCGCGGGCTTCGCGCCCGAGCGTCTGATCCTGCACGGAAACGCCAAGTCCGAGGGCGAGCTGCGAATGGCGCTCGAGCGGCGGGTGGGGCTGATCGTGATCGACAACTTCGACGAGATCGAGCGCCTGAGACGGCTGTGCGAGGAGCTTGCGGGCGATCCTCGTGCGGTGCTCGTGCGGGTCACGCCCGACGTGCGGGGGGATACCCACGAGAAGATCTCCACCGGCCAGGCGGACTCCAAGTTCGGCTTCTCGATGGCCGATGCGCCCGAGGCGATCGCGCGGCTGCGGCAGGTCGACGGGTTGCGGCTCGAGGGACTCCACGCCCATATCGGCTCCCAGCTGACCGATCTGGGGCCGTTCCGCCGCGAGGCCGAGGAGCTGGCGAAGCTGGGCGAGTTCCCCGTATGGGATGTGGGTGGAGGCCTCGGGGTGCGATACACCGCCGAGCAGGCCGAGCCGCCCACGGTGGAGGACTACGTGGCGACGGTCATCGCCGCGGCACGGGAGCAAGGCATGGCTGGGCCTGGCAAGCGGCTGCTGATCGAGCCCGGACGGGCGCTCACGGCGAACGCCTGCGTGACGTTGTACACGGTGGAGAGCGTCAAGCAGAACGTCTCGCGCTGGGTGGCGGTCGACGGGGGAATGTCGGACAATCTGCGCCCGATGCTTTACGCGGCGGCCTATGAAGCACGTGTGGTGGACCGCCTCGATGGTGCGACCGAGTGCGTGCTGGCCGGCAAGCACTGCGAGTCCGGCGACGTGATCGTGCGCCGGGCGATGCTCGACGATCCCCACCCAGGCGACGTGATCGTGACCCCCGCCACCGGCGCGTACGGGCACGCGATGGCGTCCAACTACAACGGCGTTCCCCGGCCGCCGGTGATCTTCTGCAACGACGGACGGGCGCGCCTGGTGGTCAGGCGCGAGACCCTCGAGGACCTGGCCTCGCGCGATGTCTAGCGCCCCGTTCCGTGTCGGCCTGCTCGGGCACGGCACGGTCGGCTCGGCGTTCGCGGCGCTGCTGGGTGAGCGGGCGGTGGAGATCGAGCGGATGAACGGCCGCACGCCGCTGATCACGGGTGTGCTCACCCGCTCGCGGGGAAGCTTTGAGGAGGTGCTCGCCGATGCGGAGCTGATCGTCGAGCTCATGGGCGGGGTCGAACCCGCGCGGGAGTATCTGCTGACGGCGATGCGGGGCGGCAGGGACGTGGTGAGCGCCAACAAGCAGCTGCTGAGCCAGTGCGGGGAGGAGCTGTTCCAGACGGCGCGAGAGCACGGCGTAAAGCTGCGCTTCGAGGCTGCCGTGGCCGGGGCCGTGCCGGTCGTGCGGGTACTCGAGGAGTCGCTCGCGGCGACGCCGATCGAGCGGATCCACGGCATCGTCAACGGCACCACCAACTTCATCCTCAGCGAGATGGCGCTGGGCAGCTCCTATCCCCAGGCGCTGGCGGAGGCCCAGCGGCGCGGCTATGCCGAGGCCGATCCGAGCGACGACGTCAGCGGCCGCGACGCCGCGGCGAAGATGGCGATCCTCGCGCGACTGGCGTTCGGCACGCCGGTGCACCTGGAGGACGTGCGTTACGAGGGCATCGAGCACCTGCAGGTCGAAGACCTCGAGTATGCCCGCGAGCTGGGCCTCGGGTTGAAGCTGATCGGAACGGCCGAGCGGCGCGACGGCGGCCTGTCGGTGCGGGTTCACCCTGCGTTTCTGTATGCGGGCCATCCGCTGTCCTCGGTGTCGGGTCCCTTCAACGCGGTGACCCTCGAATCGGAGGTCGTCACCGAGATCACGATGTCGGGGCCGGGCGCCGGTGGTCGCCAGACCGCGAGCGCGGTGCTGGGCGACGTCGTGAGCGTGATGACCGGCGGCGCCCGTCCGCCCGCCCCGCCGCTGGCTTTGAAGGTGCTCGAGGACGTCGAGAGCGCGTTCTACGTGCACCTCGAGGTCGCGGACCGCCCCGGGGTGCTGGCCGTGGTGATGCAGGTGCTCGGCAAGCACCAGATCTCGATCAAGTCGGTCGTGCAGCGAGGCCTGCAGGAGAACGCGCGCCTGGTGATGGTCACCCACGCGGTGCTCGAGTCCCGGCTGCACACGGCGGTCGCCGAGCTCTCGGAGTTCGATTTCGTGGGCTCGCCCCCGCGCACGATCAGAGTCATCGAAGAGGAGTTCCTATGAGTACGACGCACCATCTCGCCGCGGTCCGTCCGCATCCACGAGCGAGTCACGTTTCATGAGCGTGAAGCACGTGCCGTTGATCGAGCGCTGGCGCGAGCGGCTGCCGTTCGCCGCCAGCGACCCGCTCGTGAGCCTGCAGGAGGGCTCCACGCCGCTGCTGCGCGCGCCGGTCCTCTCTGAGATGGTGGGGGCACAGGTGCGCCTGAAGCTCGAGGGCGCCAACCCGACCGGGTCCTTCAAGGATCGGGGCATGACCTGCGCCGTCTCCGCGGCGGTGCGTGAAGGGGCGAAGGCGGTGGTGTGCGCCTCCACCGGAAACACCGCCGCGAGCGCGGCCGCCTACGCGGCACGGGCGCAGATCACCTGCGCGGTGATCGTCCCCGAGGGCAAGATCGCGCAGGGGAAGCTGGCCCAGACGCTCGTGCACGGAGCGCGGGTGATCTCGCTCGCGGGCAACTTCGACCAGGCGCTCACGCTGGTGCGGGAATTGACCTCCAACCATCCGATCGTGCTGGTCAACTCCGTGAACGAGTTTCGCATCGAAGGCCAGAAGACGGCTGCGCTGGAGATACACGACGACCTCGAAGGGGGCCTGGAGGCGCTGTCCATACCGGTGGGAAACGCCGGCAACATCACCTCCTATTGGCGGGGCTTTCGCGAGATGGGGGCCGCGCCCAGGCTGTTCGGCTACCAGGCCGAGGGCGCCGCGCCGCTGGTGGAGGGCCATCCGATCAAGCACCCGGAAACCGTCGCCAGCGCGATCCGGATCGGCAATCCGGTGCGCTGGGAGGACGCGATGGCGGCGGCGAGGGACTCGCGCGGGGCGATCAGGGCCGTCAGCGACAGCGAGATCCTGGCGGCCTTCCGGCTGCTGGCCTCGAGCGAAGGCATGTTCTGCGAGCCCGCCTCGGCGGCGTCGGTGGCCGGCCTGCTCAAGTACGGAGCGGAAGGGGCCGAGCAGATCGTGTGCGTGCTGACCGGTCGCGGGCTGAAGGATCCAGAGACGGCGATCGCCCACAACGACGGCAGGGTGATCCCCTGCGCGCCGGAGATCGGGCCGGTCGAGGAGGCCGTGCTGGGTGATCCGTAGACGGGTGGTCCGCGTGCCCGCCTCCTCGGCGAACCTCGGCCCGGGCTTTGACTGCATGGCGGCCGCCGTCGGCCTGCACCTGCGGCTGGAGGTGCAGGAGACGGGGACGTTCGCGGTCGAGACGGACCTCGCTGTGCCCCGGGGCCGGGGCAACCTGTGCGTGCAGGCGTTCGAGCGGTTGCATCCGGCGGACGGGTTCACCTTCAGGATCGGCTCCCAGATACCCCTCTCGGGCGGACTGGGCTCGAGCGCCGCGGCGATCGTGGCGGGGTTGATGGCGGCCGACCACCTGTTCGAGCTGGACGCCGACCTGCTGGCGCTGGCGAGCGAGATCGAGGGCCACCCCGACAACGTCGCGGCCGCCCTGCATGGGGGTTTCGTGGTCTACGCCGACGGGGAGGCGACGCGCTTCGATCCGCCCACCGGCCTGGAGGCGCTCGCGGTCGTGCCCGAGCAGGCCGTAGCGACGCGGGCCGCCCGCCAGGCGCTGCCGGCACAGGTGCCGATGGGCGACGCGGTGTTCAACATCGCCCACTCGGCGCTGCTCATGCTCGGGCTCGCGAAGGGGGACTGGGACCTGGTCGCGCGAGGCCTCAAGGACAGCCTGCACCAGGGCCGCCGGGCGAGCCTGTTCCCGCGCTCCTACGAGCTCGCCCAGCGCGCGAGCGAGCTGGGCGCGCTGGGGGCGACCATCTCCGGAGCGGGCCCCACCGTGCTCGTGTGGTGCTTCTACGAGCAGACCGGCGCCGTCGTCGAGGCGCTGAACGGCGAGGTCGAGGGCTGGGCGCAGCTGATTCGCACCCCGTTCGAGGCCCAGGGGGCCTACGTCGGGGAGCTGTAGGGGGGCGGTTCTCGCCGCAGAGGGCGTGCAAGGCACGTCAAAGCGCGGGCGTCCACGCGTGTCAAAGCGCCGGCGTCCACGCGTGTCAAAGCGCCGGAGCCACGCACGTCAAAGCGCTGGCGCCCGACACGGTCGGCCAAGCCGGTTAAGCGCGCGCCGTCATCCGCGCGCGAGCCTCCTGCAGGCCGGGCAGCCGCGCGAGCAGTTCCTCGGCGAGCGCGAGGTAGTCGGCGCCGAGATCGGGCCGATGGTCGAGGATCGAGCTGGCCTGCTCGGCCGATTCGGGGTAGGCGATCGAGGAGCGGATCACCGTCTGGAAGACCTGCTCGCCGTAGCGCTCCCGCAACGAGGCGAGCACCTCGCGGGAGTGCACGGTGCGCAGATCGGCAAGGTTCAGCAGCACACCGAGCAGGGTCAGCTTCGGGTTCAACGTGTCGCGGACGAGCTCGATCACCGCCATCGCCTGCTCGACGCCCTGCAGCGCGAAGTACTGGGCCACCGCCGTGACCAGGGCGAAGTCGGCGGCGACCAACGCGTTGAACGTGAGCAGGCCCAGCGAGGGCGGGCAGTCGATCAGGATCAGCTCGTACTCGTCGGGCGCCTTGGCGAGGATCCGTCGCAGGGTCAGCTCGTGGTCCGTTTTCGCGCCGAGTGCGAGCTCGGCCTCGGCGAGCGTCAGGTTGGCGGGCACCAGGTCGTCGTGGATCGCCTCGTGCAGCGACGCCCGTCCGGAGAGCACGTCGCCGATCGTCGGCTCGATATCGGGGGGTGCGTCGAGGTAGTCCGAGAGGCTCCCCTGTGGATCGAGGTCGATCGCCAGCGTCCCCACACCCGCTCGCCGGAAGGCATCCGCGAGCGATCGCACCGCAGTCGTCTTGCCGGTGCCGCCCTTCTGGGAGACCACCGCCACTGTGATCGTCGGTGGCATGGCGCGATACTACGCGCCCCTCCCCGAACGGGCTGGGAGGCCGCCGAGGGGCCGCTCAGCCGGCGCGGTGGAGGGTGCTCGGCGCGGGTCGATCGTCGCTCTCTGGGGGTGCGCTGAGGAAGCGCAGCCGGTAGCGGCCGACGAGGATCTCGTCGCCGTCGACCAGCACGCTCGACTCGGTGCGTCGGCCGTTGACGAACACGCCGTTGAGGCTGCGATCGTCCAACACCCTGACCCCGTCGGGCTGTCGCACGACGAGCGCGTGGCGGCGCGAGACCGTGGGGTCGTCGAAGCGCACGTCCGCGGCGAGGCTGCGGCCGATGCGTGTCCACTCTCGGCTCAGGGGGATCAGCCTCACCTCGTGGGAGTCTTCGTAGGCGAGGTACTCGCCGGGCTCGGTGATCCGCTCACGAGCCTGCACCAGCCACTCATGGTCATCGATCGGCTCGTGGCGGGCGAGCGGCGCGACGGGATCGCCGGGTGCGTGCCCCACGTCCGCAACGGTGGCGCGCGACCTTGCGAGTGAGCCGGCGCTGAAGAGGGAGGCGCGCACGAAATCGCGGCCCCCGCAACCGGGGCAGTCACTGAGCCTGTCCGATCCGGTGAGGGTGAGAACGTACCCGCAGCGCCTGCAACGAAACGATCCCGAGCCAGCGATGGTGCCCGAAGTAAGCGATTCCATACCGTGCGTCCCCTTTCCGCTCGGCTGTCCCCAACGTGTTGCCCGACAGAGGAGTGCGATGCGAGCATAACAAGGCTGTCAATCTCGCCGCAGCCGGACTCGCGACCAGCCCGTAATTCTGATAACCGAAATCTAGCAACTTCCTGGAGATCGCGTCGCGAGAGCGCGGGGCGCTCGTCGCTCGAGGCGCTGGCGGCTCGCGGCGCATGCTCGTCGCGCTGCGGTTTGCAGCCGAGGATCCAGCTTCCCCAAGGGGGCAGGAACCGGCGCCCGAGCGGCGAAGATCGTGGCCATGAGTCGCATAGCGATCGGCGACGTGGAGCAGCTGGAGCGCTTTCTGCTGCGCCGCGGCGTGGGCACCCTGGAGGACGGCCGTGATCGCTGTGCGGACTGCGGGCGCACGCCGCTGGTCGGCGAGCAGGTGCACCTTTACGCGCAGGATGCGGGCATCGTGTGTGAGCTGTGCAGCTCACTGCGTCGCGAGCAGCCGGTGGCGAGCGAGCTGGTGCGCCACTCCGAGCACGGCCACACCGTGCGGCTCAAGCGCGCCGCGTAGACGCCGCTAGACTGCCCGCCAGCATGGACCCCCTCACCGTCTCGGTCGTGGTCGACCGTCCCCGCGAGCAGGTGTTCGACTACCTGCAGGACATCGCCAACCATTCGGAGTTCACCGACCACTACCTGGTGGACTGGCATCTCACGCGGATCGATTCGGTCGGGCTGGGCGCGGGTGCGCGATTTCGCGTGAAGGCGCCGGGAGCGCGCTTCTCCTGGGGGGACGTGACGTTCGCCGAGGTGGAGCGGCCCCACCGCATCGTCGAGGTGGGGCGGACCGGCAAGACCAACCGCGTTCGCACCCAGGGCGTGTACGAGCTCGCCCCCGCCGCCGGCGGCACCACGCGCGTGCAGTTCACGCTCGAGACGGTGCCGGCGACGTTCTCCGATCGCCTGCTGGAGAGTCTCGGGGCGCGCTCGTGGATGCGCCGCCAGAACACCCGGGCGATGCGCCGGCTGCGGAGCATCCTCGAGCAGGGAGAGGGCCGCGGACGGCGCGTCACCGTCGCCGGCGGATAGACTGCCGCCCGCATGAGGACCCGCCTGGGCAAGCCCATCCTCGCTCTCTTGCTGGCGCTCGCGGCCGCGAGCGCACTCGGCGCGTGCGGAAGCTCCGACACGAAGGTCACGACCGGTACCTACGCGGGAGAGTCCGGGCAGAACGCTCCCTACCTGAACGTCGGCCCGCTGGTCTATCAGGTTCAGCTCTCGCGGGAGCTGAACCCCACCAACAACGAAGACGCCTCATACCTCGAGGGCCTCACCCCGGCGCAGCGGCGGCTCGCGCCCGGCCAGGAGTGGTTCGCCCTGTTCCTGCAGGTCTACAACCACAACTCGACCGCCCATCCGGGGGCCACCGACGTGAGGATCAGCGACACCCAGAGCAACGTGTACACGCCGATCGTGCCCGACCAGAGCAACCTGTTCGCCTACCGCGGCGGCCTCGTCCCGGCGAACGGCCAGATACCGGTGCCGGGAACGGTCGCCTCCAGCCAGGGCACCCAGGGCGCGCTGCTGCTCTACAAGATCAACATCGTCTCGCTCGACAACCGGCCGCTGACGGTGCACATCGTCGATCCCACCAATCGGGCCGAGACCGCCTCCGCCGAGCTCGACGTCTGATGCGAACGGCGCCGAGGGATCTGGCGCTTCTCAGTGAGAGGCCTGCAGACCCGTTTCGAGCACCGCCCGAGCCACCGGCGCGGCCGTGTCTCCGCCTGCTCCGTCTTTGACGAGCAGCACGCCCACCACGATGCGGGGATGCAGGGCCGGGGCGAACGCGGCGAACCAGGCGTCGGTGTTGCTGGGATCGCTCGCGGCTCCCTCACAGCCGCCTTCTTCGGAGGAGCCGCCTTCGCCGGAATGTTCTTCACCGCCGGTCGGCGAGCAGGATGAGCCGAGTTCGGCGGTGCCGGTCTTGCCCGCCACCGTCACGCCGGAGATCGCCGCCGAGGTGCCGGTTCCTTCGCGCACCACGCCGATCATCAGGCGCCTGACCGTGCGCGCCACCGACGCGCTGGTGGCGGTCGCGACCGGGGGAGAGCCGGCGTCGAGCGTGAAGGTCGGCTGGGGGCGGTGTCCGCCGTCGGCGATCGTGGCCGCCACGGTGGCCATCTGCAGGGCGCTCGCCTGTACCTCCCCCTGGCCGATCGCGGTCGAGCCGACCTCCAGTTCGCCGTTGATCTGAGACGCGGGGGGAAGGGTGCTTTCGACCGCGCCGGCGATGCCGGGCGGGTGGTTGAAGCCGTACTGTTCTGCCATCGCCACCAGCCGGGGCGCTCCGAGCTTGACGCCGAGGGGGGCAAAGACGGAGTTGCAGGAGACCGCGAACGCGAGTTCCAGCGACCCGCCGCAGTCCTCGCCGTTGGCGTTGCTGAGCTTGACGCCGTCCAGCGTCGCGTGGGTGGCGTATTCGAAGGTGCTGTGAGGGGTGGCGACGCCCGCCTGGAGCACACCGCTGACGGTGATCATCTTGAACGTGGATCCCGGCGGCTGCAGGTCGTCGATGCCGAGCCCCGCGACCGCGAGGATCTGGCCGTCCGGCCGCATCGCCACGACTCCCCCGAGCTGCCCTCCCAAAGCGGTCACGGCGGCTTGCTGAACCGCGGGCGAAAGGGTCGTGCGCACCGTCGCACCGGCCCGGGGCGTCGCGGTGGCCAGCACCCGGGTGGGTGCTCCCGGCCCCTGGCCCTGCGCAAGGAGCTCGCCGCCCGGTGTGCCGCGCAGCCTCGTGTCGAGGGCCTCCTCGATCCCGCTCACGCCGACGAGGGCTCCCGCCGGGGCTCCTTCGGCTTCCAGTTGGCGGGCGCGGGAGGCCGGGGCGGGCCCGACTTCGCCCAGCGTGGCACCGGCGACCGTCCCCAGCGGTGAGTCGCGCTGTCCCGCTTCGCTGGGGTCGCCTTCGGCCAGCACCGATCCGTCGCGCGCCAGCAGCGTCGCGCGGCGGGGCAGCTTGAGCGTGCGGCTGAGACGCTGGCCGGGGCGCAGGCCGGGGAACTCCAGCGAGCGCGACCACGCCACGCCTCTGTCGCCATCGCCGATCTTCACCGCATAGGCGAGCAGCAGCGTGCCGAACAGGCGGGTGTGCACTCGCATCGGCACGACCAGCAGCCCGCCGGGGGACTCGCCGGGCTTGCCCAGCACCCTGACCGTGGTGGCCGTGGCGGTTCGCAGCGCGCCGCGGCAGTCTTCGGCGAGCTGCTGCGCGGAGATCTTTCGTTTGGAGGGACGGTCGATGTCCTCGTACATACGGGCGTAGTTGCCGCTGGCCCAGGCGTCGGCGAAGCGGGCCGCGAGCGCGTGTGCCGCGTCGGGACCCCGGCTGGCGCCGACGATCGCCCCCACCACGAATGCCACGCCGGCCAGCGCGATCATCGGCCGGGCGCGTCGCAGGCGTTCAGCGCGGCTTTCCACAGTCACGGAACGGTAGAACATGGTCTCGTGTACCAGTTCGCGCCCACAGGACGTCGAGCGCATCGGCGCGCGCGCGTGTGAACACCCTGGACTGGATCATCGTCGCCTTCGCCGCGCTGCTGGCGCTGTTCGGGTTCCGGCGGGGCTTCATCGTGGGAGCGCTCTCGTTCGCAGGGTTCGTTGGTGGAGCATTCCTCGGAACCCGCCTCGGTCCTCTACTGCTGCCGCAGGGTTCGGCCTCGCCCTACGCACCGGCGTTCGGCCTGATCGGAGCGCTTGTGGCCGGCGCGATCCTGGCGACGGGCCTGGAGGGGGTGGGTTTCAGGCTCAGGCGCACGCTCGTGATTCCCGGCCTGGGGCTGCTCGACGGTCTGCTCGGGGCGCTCCTGGGCGCCGCGTTGGGGCTTGGGATCGTATGGATCGCGGCGGCCGTGGCCGCGCAGACCCCCGGCGACGGAGGGCTGCGGCAGGACATCCAACGCTCGGCGATCCTCGGTGAGCTCAACCAGCTCCTGCCCCCGACGGGCCCGATCCTCAACGCGCTCTCGCGCCTGGACCCGCTGCCCCAGGTGGCCGGCCCCTCTCCCGACGTCGCGGCGCCGCTGCCACGTATCGGTCGGGCCCCCGGTGTGCGGCTGGCCTCGCGCAGCGTCGTGCGGGTCCTCGGCACCGCCTGCGGCCTGGCGATCGAGGGCTCGGGCTGGGTGGCGGGTCCCGATGAGATCGTCACCAACGCGCACGTGGTGGCCGGCGAGGGGGATACCACCGTCGAGATCGGCGGCGGACCGCCGCAGCTCGACGCCGAAGCGGTGGCGTTCGACCCGACCGTGGACATCGCGGTGCTCCGCGTGCCGGGGCTCGGCGCCGTGCGACCGTTGAGCCTCGTCGCCGATCCTCCCGCCGGACGGCCGGGAGCGATCCTCGGCTATCCGGAGAACGGCACCTACCGGGTGTCGCCGGGGCGGATCGGGCGCACCCAGGTCGTGCTCACCGACGACGCCTACGGGCGTGGCCCGATCTCGCGGCTGCTGACGCCGTTGCGGGGGGTGGTGCGACCGGGCAACTCGGGCGGTCCGCTGGTGGACGTGGATGGCGGCGTGCTGACGACGGTGTTCGCCGGGACGGTCGGGGGCGGGCCGGCGGGCGGCTACGGCGTCGCCAACTCCACCGTCGCCCACGTCCTCGCGGGCGTCACCGGCGCGGTCGTCGGCACCGGTCCGTGCGTGAGCGGATGATCGCCGCCTGGACCGCTCAGGTACCGGCGGTGGCGGGGCGCCCGGTGGAGCGGGGGCGCTTGCGGGCGCTGTTCGCCTTGGGCTGCGCCGGCACGGGCGCGTCGGCCTTCTGGGTGGAGGGCTTCCGCCGTGGCCCGGGTCGCGGCTCGGAGCGCTCGTCGATCGCCGCCTGGACGGCGGCGAGGCGGCGGACCAGCGCCGAGCGGACCTGCTCCAGCTCCCGGCCGCCGAGCAGGGTGGGGCCGGCGGAGCGGCGGGTGGGGGTCGGCGGCGGGGCGACGCCCGGATGCTCGGCTTCGATCTCGCCGATCGCGCGCTCCAGCACGGCGATCTGGGCGCGCAGGGCACGACGGCGCTCGGCCTCGCCCTCGGTGACGCTCGAGTCGTCCCCGGCACCATCGCGATCCCGAGCCCGGGTGGTGTCGCGCGCGACGTAGAGTGCGGCCGCGACCTCGCGGGGGTCGACGCCGGTGGCCTGGGCCTCGCGCGCCGCGTCGGCGGCGATCGTTGCGGCGGCGGAGCGCGGAGGGGGCGCGGGCGCGACGAACGTGCCGCTGCCCTGATGGCTGTCGATCAGTCCCGCCCGCTCCAGCCGTTGGTAGGCGGAGCGGACGGTGTTGATGTTGACCCCAGTCGCCTCGGCCATGTCGCGCAGCCCTGGGAGGCGTTGGCCGGGCTTCAGCCGGCCGTCTTGGATGCGGGCCCGCAGGCCCCAGCCGAGCTGGACGCAGATCGGAATCTCGGCCCGGCGGTCGATCGTGATGTCGAGGTCCGGTGAGTCGGCCATGCGTCCACGTTAGCGGCTGCAGAGGAAGACCCATAGTGTTCTAGTTGACTAGTACACTAGGCAAATGGCAGGCGACCAGGAGGGCGTCAGCGGGGTCGGGGAGGCGGCGAGCACGTTCGCTGAGCATGCGCTGCTGCCGGCGCGGAGCGTGCTCGAGGAAGTCGGCGACATCGTGACGCTGACCGGCAAGACGATCGTCTCGGCAGTGCGTCCCCCGTATCCCTACGGCGGTGAGCTGGTGGGGCAGTTCCTGTTCGTCATGCGCCAGTGCTGGCTGCCGCTGCTGCTCTCCACGGTCGCCATCTCCTACGGCGCGCCGGGCCTGGAGGCCGAGAACTTCCTGACGATCATCGGCGCTCCGGACCGGCTCGGGGGCTTCTTCGTGGTGGAGGCGATCCGTGAAATAGGGCCGCTGATCACGGCGATCGTGCTCGCCGGCGTGGCCGGGACGGCGATCACCGCCGACCTCGGCGCACGCAAGATCCGCGAGGAGCTGGACGCGCTGCAGGTGCTCGGCGTGGACACCGTCAAGAACCTCGTCGTGCCGCGTTTCCTGGCGCTGATGCTCGTGACAGGGCTGTTCAACCTCTACTCGGTGTTGTTCGGCCTGTTCGGGGGGATCCTCGCGTCGCTGACCTACGCGCAGCCCCTGGGCCCGTTCTGGAACACGCTGTTCGCCAATGCCACCTCGACCGACCTGTGGGGCTCTGAGCTGAAGACGACGATGTTCGGCGCGATCATCGCGATCGTCTGCTGCTACAAGGGCATGACCGCCTCCGGCGGCGCCGAGGGTGTCGGCCGGGCCGTCAACCAGGCGGTGGTGGTGGCCTTCCTGGGGATCGGCGCGTTCAACTACGTGTTCACGCAGACGCTGCTGGCCACGCATCCGGGGATCCTGGTGATCAAGTGAGCGCGCTGGCCGCCAGCATCGGTCCGGCCGGTGGCGAGCCGGGGGCAGCGGGGCCGCGATGAGTGGGCCGCTGGCATTGCCGAGCGACTGGCTCTCCTCGACCGGGGAGATCGCTGGCTTCACCGGAAACGTCGTGCGCGACGTGTGGGGCTTGCGGGTATTCCGCTTCTTCGGCGAGGCTCTGCGCCAGTCGGGCATCCTGATCATGTCCTCGACGCTCGTGATCTGGGGGCTGGTGTTCATCGTCGGACTCGGCACCTGCGGGATCCAGGGCGCGTACTTCACCGAGGCTCAGGGGGCGCCCGCCTACGCCGGCGTGTTCGCGGCTTGGTGCGATCTGCGCGAGGCCGTGCCGCTGACGTTCGGCTACATGATGTCGGCGAAGGTGGGTACGGGGATCGTGGCGGAGCTCGGGGCGATGCGGATCTCCGAGGAGATCGACGCGCTGGAGGTGATGGGGATCGACTCGATGACGTTCCTGTGCGCGACCCGCTTGCTGGCGGCCTGGATCGTGCTGCCGTTCATGTACATATCGGCGATCGGGGTCGCCTATCTGGGTTCCTACCTCGCGGTGGTGCAGCAGGTCGGCTACATCTCGTCGGGCGGGTACTTCCTGATCTTCTGGCAGTTCCAGAATCCGCCGGACTTCATCTTCAGCTTGATCAAGGGTATGGCGATGGCCACGGCGATCGTGCTGGTGGGCTGCTACTACGGCTACAACGCCCGGGGCGGACCGGTCGGCGTGGGCACCGCGACGGCCAAGTCGATGGTGCTCAACCTCGTGCTCGTGAACATGATCGGGATGCTTGGCACGCAGGTGTTCTGGGGCGCCAAACCGCGGGCGCCGATCGGAGGCTAGCGACCGCGCCCGGCCGCCGGTGGGGCCGTCGCGCCGAGACCCGGCCCGGGCAACCGCTACGCTGACCGCCGTGTCCAAGACGCTGCTGATAGCCGAGAAGCCCTCGGTGGGCCAGGACCTCGCGCGGGTGCTGAAGGGGCCGTTCCAGAAGAAGGAGGGCTGGCTGGAGGGACCCGAGGACGTGATCACCTGGGCCGTGGGTCACCTCGTGCAGCTGGCGGAGCCCGACGAGTACGACCCCAAGTTCAAGCGCTGGAAGATGGATGACCTGCCGATCGTGCCGGACAAGTTCAAGCTGGTGATCCGCGACGAACGCTCGCGCAAACAGATGACCGTGGTCACCGCCCAACTGGGCCGCGACGACGTCGAGCAGGTCGTCAACGCCTGCGATGCCGGCCGTGAGGGGGAGCTGATCTTCGCCTACCTGTATGAGAAGGCGAAGGCCAAGAAGCCCGTCAAGCGTCTGTGGCTGAGCTCGATGACGAACGCCGCGATCAAGGACGCGCTGGGCTCGCTGCGGCCCGCTGAGGAAATGGTCTCGCTCGAGCAGGCGGCGCGGTCGCGCTCGGAGGCGGACTGGATCGTCGGCATGAACGCCACCCGCGCCGCGACGATCCGGCTGCGCAGCTCCTTCGACGGGGCGGTGTCGCTGGGCCGGGTGCAGACGCCCACGCTGGCGATCGTGGCCCGGCGGGAGGAGGAGATCAAGGCGTTCGTGCCCGAGCCCTACTGGCTGGTCGACGCGACCTTCGAGGCGGACCCCGAGCGCGTGTACGAGGGCCGCTACCACGCTGGGTCCAAGCCGAGGATCGCCAGCGAGGAGCAGGCCGCCGCGATCGTCGATGCCTGCAGGGACAAGGCCGCCACGATCACCAAGCTGGAGCACAAAAAGCAGCGCGAGCGGGCGCCGCTGCTGTACGACCTCACCTCGCTGCAGCGCGAGGCGAACACGAGATACGGGTTCTCCGCCAAACGGACGCTGGCGGCGGCCCAGCGCTGCTACGAGGAGCACAAGGCGCTGACCTATCCCCGCACGAGCTCCAGATACCTCACCAAAGACATGATCGCCGAGATCAAGCCCACGGCTGAGCTGGTGGGTGCGCGCAGGGAGTACCGCAAGGCGGCCGATTACGTCACCGGACTGGACCTGCTGCCGCTGGGACGGGTGATCAACGACGCGAAGGTAACCGACCATCACGCGATCATCCCCACCCGCTCAGAACATGACCTCGAGCGGATGGGGTCCGACGACAAACGCATCTACGACATGGTCGCCAGACGGTTCCTGGCGGTGTTCCACCCCGAGGCGGAGTTCGAGAACACGCGCGTGGAGACCACCGTCACGGTGGAGGGGGCAGAGGACGGCGGACACGTGTTCCGCACGCGGGGCAGGGTCCTGGTCGTGCCCGGCTGGCGAGGGGTCTATGACGAAGGCACGTCCGCGACATCGCCCGGCGGCGACGCGAAGGCCGCGGCCAAGCCCGGCGAGGGCAAGGGCGCAGAGGAGGACGAGGGAGCCGACCAGCAGCTGCCCAAGCTCGTGCAGGGCGAGGATGTCAAGACGCGCGAGGTGCAGAGCGCGCGCAAGGAAACCAAACCGCCGCGCCGCTACAGCGACGCCTCGCTGCTGGGGGCGATGGAGACGGCGGGCAAGCTCGTGGACGACGAGGAGCTCAGAGAGGCGATGAAGGACTCCGGGATCGGCACGCCGGCGACCCGGGCGGCGATCATCGAGCGACTGATCACGGTCGGCTACATCGAGCGCGACGGGCGTGCGCTGGTGGCGAGCGAGAAGGGCTGCAGCGTGATCCGTCTGCTCGACGCCCACCGGCTGACCTCGCCGGAACTGACCGGCGAGTGGGAGAGCCGCCTGGGCAAGATCGAGCGGGGGGAGGACTCGCGTGAGAAGTTCATGGGGGACATCGCCGAATTCGCCCGCGAGACGGTGCACGAGCTCGACGAGAAGCTCAAAGACGTTCGCATCCCCCGAGCGCGCCTGGGGCCCTGTCCCGTATGCGGGCACGAGATCGTGGAGAACCGCAAGGGGTACTCCTGCTGGGCGCGGGACGATCCGGGCTGCGGCTTCGTGATCTGGAAGGCGAAAGCGGGCAAGCAGCTGCCGGTGGCGGTTGCGAAGGAGCTGATCAAAACCGGCTACACCGCCCAGGCGATCACCGGCTTTCGGGGACGTAGCGGCCGCAGCTTTCGCGCCCATCTGGCCCTCAGTCAGACCGAGGAGGGCAAATGGCGGGTCGAGTTCGACGAGCAGTGGGCCAAGGAGGGCGCCAAGCCGCCCGAGGCTGAGGTCGAGGCGGACGGCGATGGGGTCGCCAAGCGGACCACGCGGGCGGGCAAGGACGTGGAGGCTCGCACTGCCGCATAGGGGCGTGGTGTGTGTGCCAGGCACGCCGGCGAGCCAGCCGAGTAGGCCGTAGTGGAGCCGGTCACCGCACCTGCAGGCGCAGCGGGGGCAGCGGGGCCGTCACGGGACCCGGCGCGGCTGCGTGATCCGACGCTGCTGGCGGATCTCCGCGGGCGGGCTTGGTCGGCGTCCTCGCTGGAGCTGTGGATTGGCTGTCCGACGAGGTGGCTGGTGGAGCGGATGCTGCGCCCCGGGCGGATCGACCCCGATCCCGAGCCCCTCGTGCGGGGCGGTCTCGCGCACCTGGTGCTGCGCGAGACGCTCGAGGGCCTGCGCGAGCAGACGGGCTCGGCGCGTCCGAGGACCGCGCAGCTGGAGCTGGCGCGGTCGCTGCTGGCAGACTCGCTGAGGCGCCACGAGCGAGATTTTCCGCTCTCGGACCGGCCCGAGCGGGTACCCGGGGCCAGGCGCAGGCTGGCCGCCGATCTCGAGCGCTACCTGCGTCACGCAGCCGAGCAGGACAGCCCCCTGGAGCCCGTCCACCTCGAGCTGGGGTTCGGCTTCTCCGAGGAGCCGGGGGGACTGACGGCGGTCGACCTCGGCGGGGGGGTGACGCTGCGCGGGCGCATCGACCGCATCGACGTCGGGCCCGCCGGGGAAGCGGTGGTGTACGACTACAAGGGCGCCGGCGTATGGCCCGCGGCGAGGTGGATCGGCGATCGTCGCATCCAGCTGGCGCTGTACATGGTGGCGGCAGAACAGCTGCTGGGGCTGCGGGTGATCGGCGGCTTCTACCAGCCGCTGAGCGGCAGCGACCTGCGTGGGCGGGGAGCGCTTCAGCGAGACGTGGGGGTGCAGCTCGGATGTGTGCCCAGCGACCTGATGGAGCGCCCCGAGCTCGACGAGCTGCTCGAGCAGGCGGTCGGGCTCGCACGGACGGCCGCGGCGCAGGCGCGCACCGGCGAGATCGAGGCGCGGCCCCACACCTGCGCCTACAACGGGGGATGCGCCTATGCTGCCATCTGCCGCCACGGGCGCTGACCCCGTGAGGGACGTGGCACAGCCCCCAGAGCCCGCGCAGGACCACGGCCCGGCGGCGGCCTACGAGCAACTCTCCCTCGGCGAGGACGGGCTCGCCCGCACCGATGAGCCCAGGCCACAGTCCCTCGCGTCTTCCCCGCGGGCGCTCACCGGCGAGCAATTGCAGGCGGTGGAGCGTCGCGGCGAGCCGCTGGCGCTGGCGGCGGGCGCGGGCAGCGGCAAGACCTCCGTGCTGGTGGAGCGGTTCGTCAGGGCGGTACGCGACGACGGTCACCCGCCGGAGCGGATCCTGGCGATCACGTTCACCGAGCGGGCCGCGGCGGAGCTCAAGGAGCGGGTGCGGCTGGGCCTGCTCGCAGGTGGCGCGGGCGAGCAGGCGGGTGCGATCGAGCGCGGCTATCTCGGCACGTTTCACGGCTTCTGCGCGCGGATCCTGCGCGCCGACGGCGGCATGGTGGGGCTCGCCGCGGACTTCGAGATCCTCGAGGAGGGGTTGACGGGACGGCTGCGCAGGCACGCGTTCGCGTCCGCGCTCGCGGACTTCCTCGCGGGCGAGCGCCCGCAGGTGGTGGAGCTGATCGCCGCCTCCGGGGCGGACCGGGCGCGGGCGACGGTGCTCGGGGTGTTCGCCGAGCTGCGCAGCCGCGGCCAGCGGGAGCCGAGCCTGCCCCGACCCGAGCTCGGCGACGAGCCCGAGGCGCACGAGCTCGCCGGAGCACGTGCGGTGGCACTGTGGGATGAGCTGCTCCAGCGCTTCGCCGGGCACTACGAGGACGCCAAGCGAGAGCGGGGCGGGCTGGACTTCGACGACCTCGAGTTGCGGGCAGCGGAGCTGCTGGCGCATGACACCCGCGTGCGCTCGGCATGGGCGGATCGGTTCGAGCTGCTGATGGTGGATGAGCTGCAGGACGTCAACCTCCGCCAGCTGAGTCTCCTGCGGGCGCTCGAGCGGGAGAACCTGTTCACGGTGGGAGACCAGTGGCAGGCGATATACGGCTTCAGGCACGCCGACGTGAGCCTGTTCCGCGCACGTGAGGAGCAGCTGCGCGAGCGAGGCGCGAGCCTGCGGCTGGCCGAGAACTTCCGCGGCCGGCCCGAGCTGCTGGCGGCCGTCAACGCAGTGTTCGCCAAGCGCTTCGGCGAGTCGTTCACACCGCTGCGCGCGGGGCGCGAGAGCGAGCGCGACCACGAGGCCGAACGGGAACCGCTGCTGGAGCTGCTGCTCAGCGACCGCCGTGGATGGGAGCATGGTGGGGAGGGGTCTGCGGACGGTGGTGGTGAGCGGCTCGCGCTGGCGTGGCGGGAGGCCGAGGCCCGCGCACTGGCCGACAGGGTGGCCGAGCTGGTGGCAGACGGCCGGGCATCGGCCGGGGACGTCGCGGTGCTGTTGCGTGGCACCTCGGACATCGACTGCTACGAGCAGGCCTTGCGCGCCAGGGGGTTGCGGACGGTCGCCGACGCCGGGGCGTTCTGGAGGCGCCAGGAGGTGTGCGATCTGCTGGCGTGCATGCGCGCGATCGCCGATCCGCTGGACGAGGTGGGGCTGTACGGGACGCTGGCATCGCCACTGGTGGGGCTCTCGATGGAGGCCCTTGCCCTACTCGCCCGGGCGGGTGCCTCGAGCGGTCGGGGGCTATGGGAGACGGTCGGCGAGCCCCCCGTCGAGGGCCTCGAGACCCGCCACGGCGAGAAGCTGGCACAAGCGCGCGAGTGGCTTTCACGCCAGCGGGCTCTGGCGGGAGAGGCGACGCTCGCGCAAATGCTGGGGCGGATCGTGGAGGAGCGGGGATACGCTGCGGTCCTGGCGTCGCTGGTGGACGGGGAGCGCCGGCTTGCCAACGTGGGCAAGCTCGCCGATCTGGCCGAGCGTTGGGAACGCAGCGAAGGACGCGACCTACCGGGGTTCCTGGCCGAGGCGGCGTTTCAACAGGCCCTCGGCGGCGGCTTCTTGGCGGGCGCCGAAGCGACCGCCGAGGCGGATGCGCCGGCCGGCAGCGAAGCGCGGGACGCGGTCCGGTTGATGAGCGTTCACGGCGCGAAGGGTCTGGAGTTCGAGATCGTGTGCGTCGCGGATCTCGGCCGCGCGCCGAGCACCGGCGTACCCGACCTGCTGGTCGACGGCGAGCGGGTGGGGGTTCGGTTGCTGGACCTGCAGGAGTCCCGCTCGTCCCCCGCGCTGGCATACACGCAGCTCGCCCAGGAGCGTCGCGAGGCGCAGGCGGCGGAGGAGGACAGGATCCTTTACGTGGCGATGACCCGCGCCCGGGAGCGGCTGATCCTGAGCGGCGCGGCGGACTTCGCGGCGTGGCCGCCCGACCGCTCCGGAGCGGCACCGATCGCCTGGCTGGGGCCGGCGCTCTCATCCGAGCTGCCGACGCTGTGCCGGGAGGCCAGGGGGCGGGTCGAGCGCACGCTCGCCCTCGACGAGGCCGACGTGGCGATCTCCTGCCGGCTGCAGACGCCCCGTGGCAGGCGCAACGGCGCCACCACGGGTTGACAGTGCGCCGCGGGCGTCCGACACTGTGGGGGATGCCCCGATCGATGTGGAAGGGGACGCTCAGCTTTGGCCTGGTGAGCGTGCCCGTGAAGCTCTACAGCGCCGTCACCAGCAGGACCGTGCACTTTCACCAGCTGCATGCAGCCGACGGCGGGCGGATCCGCCAGAAGCGGGTGTGCTCGGTCGACGGCCGGGAGGTCGCGTTCGAGGAGATCGTCAAAGGCTATGAGATCGCGCCCGAGCGCTATGTCGTGGTCGACGACGCGGAGCTCGAGACGCTCGCTCCCGAGGTGACCCACACGATCGAGATCGCGGACTTCGTGGAGATCTCGGAGATCGACCGGATCTACCTGGACCAGCCCTACTACCTCGTTCCGGATCGCAACGGCGCCCGTCCCTACCGTCTGTTGCTGCAGGCGATGCGGGATACCGACAAGGTGGCGATCGCGCGCGTGGTGTTGCGCTCCCGCGAACGTCTCGTCGCAGTGCATCCGCACGGTGAGGTGCTGCTGATGACCACGATGAACTACGCCGACGAGATCAACTCCACCGGTGAGCTCGGGGAGCTGGAGGACGACGGCAAGCAGACCGTGGACGACCGCGAGCTGGACGTCGCCAAGCGGCTGATCGAGTCGCTGGCGGAGCCGTTTGAGATCGAGCGCTACCGGGACACCTACCGCGACGCTGTGCTCGACCTGATCGAGCGCAAGGCCGGTGGCGAGGAGGTCGTGGCCGAGCCGCAGGCGCGGGAGCCGGCGCGCGCGACCCCGGACCTGATCAGCGCGCTGGAGGCGAGCCTCGAGAAGGCCCGCGAGCGCGGTGGGGACGGCGCGAAGGCCAAGCGCAAAGCCAAGCCGCGCGCAAACACGCCGCCGCGCAAACCCGCCCGCTCGAAGAGTCGCTGAGCGCTGGCCCCCTGCTCCCGGTGCGAGCGCCACAGAGCGCGCCCACGGGGACGAAATCGGGCGCGGAGGGCGACCTGGGACACATGCGTGCGCGGGCGGTTTCGCCCCGTTCACACTGATACCCTTTCAGGCTCAGCCTCAGGTGCCCGCCTGTGCCCGCGCGGAGGTAGCCTCGCGGGGAGCGCGCCGCCCCAAGGGAGCACTTCCATGACTTCGCGAACCATGCAGCCGCCCAAGGCCGTCGGACTCTACGACCCCCGTTTCGAGCACGATGCGTGCGGGGTGGGGATGGTGGCACGGCTGGACAACCAGGCCACGCACGAGGTGGTGGCACGGGGGGTGCAGGCGCTGAAGAACCTCGAGCACCGCGGGGCTTCGGGGGCCGACCCATGCACCGGCGACGGCGCCGGGATCCTGATGCAGATGCCCGACGAGCTGTTGCGGGCGCGCGCCGGATTCGAGCTGCCGCCAGCGGGGTCCTACGGGGTGCTGATGTGCTTCTTGGCGGGCGATGAGCAGGCGCGGCGCGGGTTGCAGGAGCTGCTCGAGCAGACCGTGCTGGAGGAGGGCCAGGAGGTGATCGGCTGGCGCGACGTGCCGGTGCGGGTCGAGCACACGGGCGAGGTCGCCGGCCGTGTGCGCCCCACGATCAGGCAGCTGTTCGTCGGCGCGGGGCCCGAGCACGCCGGCGATCAGGACGCGTTCGAGCGCAAGCTGTACGTGATCCGCAGGGTGTGTGAGCTGAGCGAGCGGGGCAGGGGCCTGTACGTCGCCTCGAGCTCCTCGCGGACACTCAACTACAAGGGGATGCTCACCAGCTGGCAGCTGGCGGACTTCTACCCCGACCTGCAGGACGAGCGCTGCAAGAGCGCGCTGGCGCTCGTGCACTCGCGCTTCTCCACCAACACCTTCCCGAGCTGGGAGCTCGCCCACCCCTACCGGACGATCTGCCACAACGGCGAGATCAACACGTTGATGGGCAACATCAACTGGATGCGGGCTCGCGAGAGCGAGCTGCGCAGCGAGCTGTTCGGCGATGACCTGCAGAAGATCCTGCCGGTGGTCACGCCCGGCAACTCGGACTCGGCGACGTTCGACAACGTGTTCGAGCTGCTGCTGCTGGCCGGACGCTCACCCGCCCACACCGCGATGATGATGATCCCCGAGGCCTACGGCAACCGCGAGGACCTGGCGCCCGAGCTGAAGGGCTTCTACGCGTTTCACTCCTGCCTGATGGAGCCCTGGGACGGGCCTGCGTCGGTTGCGTTCACCGACGGACGGGCGGTCGGAGCCACGCTCGATCGCAACGGCCTACGTCCAGGACGCTGGGTGGAGACGGCCGACGGCCACGTGGTGCTCGGCTCGGAGACGGGGATCCTCGACGTCGCCCCCGGGGAGGTCAAGCGCCTGGGTCGGCTGCAGCCGGGCAAGCTGTTCCTGGTCGATTTGGAGCGGGGGCGGATCGTCGAGGACGGCGAGGTCAAGCGCGAGGTCTCGACCAGCAAGCCCTACGGCGAGTGGTATATGCGCAACTCCGTCCGCTACGAGGAGCTCGAGCCCTCCGAGCAGGTGACGATCTCCGAAGAGCCACTCGCCCGCCGCCAGCGCGCGTTCGGCTACAGCCAGGAGGATCTGCGGGTGCTGCTCGCGCCGATGGCTCGCGAGGGCCAGGAGCCGATCGGTTCGATGGGCAACGACATCTCCCTGGCGGTGCTCTCCGACCAGGCGCCGCCACTGTTCTCCTACTTCAAGCAGCTGTTCGCCCAGGTCACCAACCCGCCGATCGATCCGATCCGCGAGGAGATCGTGATGAGCCTGGAGACGACCTTGGGCAGCGAGCGCAACCTGTTCGAGGAGACCCCGGCGCACGCCCACAAGCTCGTGCTGGAGCGCCCGATCCTGCTCAACCGGGAGCTCGAGACGCTCAGACATGTGTCCCACGAGCTGTTCAAGGCCCAGACGATCGACATCACCTGGCCGGCGGAGGAGGGCGCCGCGGGCATGGAGCGGGCGCTCGAGCGGGTGTGCCTGCAGGCGCACGAGGCGATCGGGGAGGGCATCAACATCATCGTCCTGTCCGACCGCCAGGTGAGCTCGCGGCGGGTGCCTATCCCCTCGCTGCTGGCGGTGTCCTCCGTGCACCATCACCTCGTGCGCGAGGGAACGAGGCTGCGGATGGGCATCGTGCTCGAGTCCGGCGAGCCGCGGGAGGTGCACCACTTCGCCACTTTGATCGGCTACGGCGCAAGCGCGATCAACCCGTATCTGATGCTCGAGACGCTCGACCATCTGGTCCTGAGCGGGCAGCTCGCGGGCGCGGCCGACGGGGATGCGAAGCAGGGTCCCAGCACCGAGGAGGCCGCCCAGAACACGGTCAAGGCTCTCGGCAAAGGGCTCTTGAAGACGATCTCGAAGATGGGGATCTCGACGATCCAGTCCTATCGCGGCGCCCAGATCTTCGAGGCTGTGGGGCTCGAGCGCGGCCTGATCGACCGCCACTTCACCGGCACTGCCTCGCGTATCGGTGGGGTCGGCCTGGAGGTGCTCGCGCAGGAGGCGCTCGAGCGCCATGCGCGCGCGTACCCCGTCCTGCGGGACTCGCTGCTGCCGGTGGGGGGCATATACGCATGGCGGCGCGACGGCGAGCATCACATGTGGAACCCCGAGACGATCGCGCTGGTGCAGCACGCCGTGCGGGCGGCCAACGGCAACATCGAGGCGGCGCTGGCGGGCGATGACGGGGCGCTTGAGACCGTGCGCGAGAGCGACGCCTACGCCAAGTTCCGGGAGTACGCGCGCCAGGTCAACGAGGACGCGGCGCGCAAGGCCTCGCTGCGTGGGCTGTTGCAGCTCGGCGTGGAGGGAGTGCAGGCGATCCCGCTTGACCAGGTGGAGCCCGCGGCGCAGATCGTCAGGCGGTTCTGCACCGGCGCGATGAGCCTGGGCTCGATCTCGCGGGAGGCGCATGAGACGCTGGCGATCGCGATGAACCGACTGGGCGGGCGCTCCAACACGGGCGAGGGCGGCGAGGATCCGGCCCGCTTCCGAGCAGACCCCAACGGCGATCGACGGCGTTCGGCGATCAAGCAGGTCGCCTCGGGGCGCTTCGGCGTGACGATCCACTACCTGGTCAACTCCGATGAGCTGCAGATCAAGATGGCCCAGGGAGCCAAGCCGGGGGAGGGGGGCCAGCTGCCCGGTCACAAGGTCGACGGCTACATCGGCTCGATCCGCCACACCACGCCGGGCGTGGGCCTGATCTCACCGCCGCCGCACCACGACATCTACTCGATCGAGGATCTCAAGCAGCTGATCTATGACCTGCGCTGCTCCAACCCGCAGGCGCAGGTGTCGGTCAAGCTCGTCGCCGAGGTGGGTGTCGGCACGGTCGCTGCAGGCGTTTCGAAGGCGAACGCCGACCGCGTGCTGATCTCCGGCCATGACGGCGGCACGGGCGCCTCGCCGCTGTCCTCGATCCAGTCCGCGGGGGTGCCGTGGGAGATCGGGCTGGCCGAGACCCAGCAGACGCTGCTGCTCAACGACCTGCGCTCGCGGATCGTGGTGCAGACCGATGGACAGCTGAAGACGGGACGCGACGTCGTCGTGGCGGCGATGCTGGGCGCCGACGAGATGGGCTTCTCCACGGCGCCGTTGATCGCCACGGGCTGCATCATGATGCGGGCGTGCCATCTGAACACATGTCCGGTGGGGATCGCCACCCAGGATCCGGAGCTGCGCAAGCGCTTCAAGGGCACGCCCGAGCACGTGGTCAACTTCTTCTTCTTCGTAGCCGAGGAAGTGCGCGAGATCCTCGCCTCGCTGGGCCTGCGTTCGCTGGACGAGGCGATCGGGCGGGTGGACCTGATGCGCACCGCGGGCGCGATCGAGCATTGGAAGGCGCGGGGCGTGGACCTGTCGCACATCCTCACCCACATCGACGTGGCCGAGGGCGCGCCGCGGCGGCGCATCGAACCGCCGCCGGCGGTGCTCGAGGACGCGCTGGACTGGCAGCTGCTCGAGCGCTCCCAGGGAGCGATCGAGCGCGGCGAGCGGGTGCAGATCGAGATGCCGATCCGCAACGTCAACCGCTGCGTCGGTGGCATCCTCTCCAGCCATATCGCGCGCGCCCACGGGGCGCGGGGCCTGCCGGAGGGCTCGATCGAGGTGTCCTTCGAGGGCTCCGCGGGGCAGAGCTTCGGCGGCTGGCTCGCCCCGGGCGTGACCTTCACGCTGCGAGGGGACGCCAACGACTACACCGGCAAGGGACTCTCCGGCGGGGTGCTGGCGGTGCGTCCGCGCGAGGGCATGGCCCCCGAGTTCGTCGCCGAGGAGAACGTGATCGTCGGCAACACGCTGCTGTATGGAGCGACCGGCGGCAGGGCCTTCTTCCGGGGGCTTGCAGGGGAGCGCTTCGCGGTGCGCAACTCGGGCGCGGCGGCGGTCGTCGAGGGCGTCGGCGATCACGGCTGCGAGTACATGACCGGCGGGCGGGTCGTGGTGCTCGGACCGACGGGGCGCAACTTCGCCGCCGGGATGAGCGGCGGCGTGGCGTACGTGTTCGACGAGCAGGGCACGTTCGCCGAGCGCTGCAACATGGGTATGGTGGGCTTCGAAGCTCCCGATGGCAGGGATGCGGAAGAGCTGAAGGCGCTCGTGTCCGAGCACCTGCGGCGCACGGGCTCGCCGGTGGCCGAGCGGGTGCTCGCGGACTGGGACGGGCTGCTGGGCCGGGGCGCGTTCGTGAAGGTGATGCCCCACGACTACAAGCGCGTGCTGCGCGAACAGGCCGAAGCGCAGGCGCCGCCGCCCGAGGCGACGGCCTCCGAGCCGGTGGTCGCCTGATGGGCAGGGGGGGCTGATGGGCAAGCTGGGCGGCTTCCTGCAGATCGAGCGTCACAGCATCCCCTACCGGGACCCGCTCGAGCGCGCGCACGACTACCGCGAGTTCATGGTGACGCGGCCCGAGCCCGAGCTGCGCGAGCAGGGGGCGCGGTGCATGGACTGCGGCGTGCCCTTCTGTCACAACGGCTGTCCGCTGGGCAACCTGATCCCCGACTGGAACGACCTCGTCTACCGCGACCGCTTCGAGGACGCGATCGTGCAGCTGCACGCCACCAACAACTTCCCAGAGCTCACCGGCCGCCTCTGCCCCGCACCGTGCGAGTCCTCGTGCGTGCTCGAGATCCGCGAGGGCGACGCGGTGACGATCAAACAGATCGAGCTGGCGATCGTCGATCGCGCCTGGAAGGAGGGCTGGATCACGCCCCAGCCGCCCAAGCGGGAGACCGGCCAGGCGGTCGCCGTGGTCGGCTCCGGGCCGGCGGGAATGGCAGCCGCCCAGCAGCTGCGCCGCGCCGGGCACCGCGTGGTGCTGTTCGAGCGTGACGAGGCAGCGGGTGGGCTGGCGCGGTTCGGGGTGCCCGATTTCAAGATCGAGAAGACCGTCGTCCAGCGGCGGGTGGAGCAGCTGCTAGCCGAGGGGGTGGAGCTGCGCTGTGGCGTGGAGGTGGGCGGGTCCGGCGCCCCCGGCGAGGCGGTCGGCGCCTCCAGCGGCGCCCGTGAGCGCGTGAGCGTGCAGGAGCTGCGGGGCTCCTTCGAGGCGATCGTGCTCGCCACCGGCTCGCGCGTGCCCCGCGACCTGCCCGCGCCCGGACGGGAGCTGGAGGGGGTCTGCTTCGCGATGGACTACCTCTATATGCGTAACCGCTGGGTGGCCCGCGAGCTGGGCCCCGAGCCGGCGGTTCCCCCGCCTGCGCCGGGGCGCCAGATCAGCGCGAAGGATCGCGACGTGGTGGTGATCGGCGGCGGCGACACCGGTGCGGACTGCGTGGGTAATGCGGTGCGCGAGGGCGCCCGCTCGATCGTGCAGCTCGAGCTGCTGCCCGAGCCGCCTGCCAAACGCCCCGACGAGCGCACGCCGTGGCCGGAGTGGCCGCTGAAGTACCGCATGAGCTACGCGATGGAGGAGGCGCTGAAGTCAGGCGCCGGCGAGCAGGACTACTCGATCACGACGACCCGCTTCTCCGGCGACGCCGACGGCCGGGTGGCGGCCCTGCACGTAGCTCGGGCGGCGCCCGATCCGCCGTTCGCCGCGGTGGAGGGCACGGAGCGGGAGCTGCCCGCCCAGCTCGTGCTGCTGGCGATGGGCTTCCTTCACCCCGAGCAGGACGTGCTCGAGGAGCTCGGCGTGGAGCGGGATCCCCGCGGCAACGTGAAGGCGGTCAAGCCCTACACGACCTCGGTCGAGGGGGTGTTCGCCGCCGGCGATGCCAGGCGGGGGCAGTCGTTGATCGTTTGGGCGATCAACGAGGGCCGCCAGTGCGCCCGCATGGTCGATCGCTACCTGGCGGGCAAGCGCAACGGCGCGGCGGCGGAGCGGCAGCAGGTCCAGGACGAGGGGCTCGCAGGGCACGCGGGAGCGGACGAAGGGCCCGAGGGCCCGCCCCGTCACGCCAGTCCCGGCATCGCCGTCGAATAGCCCTTCAGCAAGCTCGCCTCCTCGCATACGATGTGACTGTGACGGTGGACGCTCAGGCAGCGAACGGAGACGGCAGGGGCGCGTCCCCGCTTCCACGCACCTGCATCATCGGCGCCGGATCCTCGGGAATCGCGGCTGCGAAGGCACTGCTCGAGCGGGGGATCCCGTTCGACTGCTTTGAGAAGTCAGACGAGCTGGGCGGCAACTGGGTGTTCGGCAACCGCAACGGCATGTCCGCCGCCTACAGGGACCTCTACATCAACGTATCCCGCGAGCGAATGGCCTATTCGGACTACCCGATGCCGCAGTCCTACCCGGACTTTCCCCATCACACCCACATCAAGGAGTACTTCAACGCCTACGTCGACCACTTCGGCGTGCGCGAGAAGATCACCTTCAACACCGCCGTGAAGCGTGCGAGCCGTCGCGAGGATGGGACCTGGGAGGTCGCGCTGGACAGCGGAGCGACCCGCGTCTACGACGCGTTGCTGGTCGCCAACGGCCACCACTGGGATCCACGCTGGCCAGAACCCGCGTTCCCCGGCTCAGACACCTTCGCGGGGGAGCAGCTGCACGCGCACTCCTACGTGGACAACTCACTGTTCGACGGCAGGCGGGTGGTGATCCTGGGCATGGGCAACTCCGCGATGGACATCGCCGTGGAGTCCTCCTACGTCGCTCAGAACACCTGGCTGGCCGCCCGTCAGGGTGCATGGATCATCCCCAAGTACCTGTTCGGCACGCCTGTGGATCAACTCCCCAACGACCCGCGGGTGCCCTTCAGGATCCGTCAGCGCGTCACCCACCAGCTGATCAAGACGTATGTCGGCTCGCCCGAGCGCTACGGCCTGCCCAAACCCAACCACAAGTTCGGGGAGGCCCATCCGACCGTGTCCGGACGCATCCTCGACCGCATCGCCCACGGCACGATCACCCCCAAGCCGAACATCGCCTCGCTGCAGGGCGAGGAGGTCCACTTCGTCGACGGCAGCACGGTGCAGGCCGACGTGGTCGTGTACTGCACGGGCTACAAGATCACGTTCCCGTTCTTCGACGAGTCCTTCGTCTCGGCGCCCGACAACCACATCGAGCTCTACCGGCGGGTCTTTCACCCCGACGTCCCGAATCTCTACTTCATCGGGCTGCTGCAGCCGCTCGGCGCGATCATGCCGATCGCCGAGGTGCAGGGCAAGTGGGTGGGAGATCACCTGCTCGGCGACTACCTCGCGCCGACGCCGGCCGAGATGCGCGCCGAGATCGTTGCCGACCAGGCGGCGATGCGCCGCCGCTACGTCACCTCCAAGCGGCACACGATCCAGGTCGACTTCGACGACTACATGCTCGGCCTCGAGCGGGAGCGCAAGGCCGGCGCGGAGCGGGCTCGTGCCAACCTTCTGCCGGCATAACCGCTTCCTCGAGCGCTGCCCGATCTGCAGCAAGACGCTTCCGGACCCCGCGCCGACGGGCGGGGGGCGAGCGCGCGCCACACGCCGCGGTCAGGGTGCCGCCGCCGGCGCGCGTGGAACCACGGGGTCGCGCTCGCCGGGACAGCGCAGCCGCCGCGCCGGGGGCGGCGATCAGCTGCGGGTTCACCGCGAGACGCGAGCCGCCGACGATGGCTATCGCAACCCACTCGTGCCGGGCCTGCGTGCGAGCAGCGACGCTGCGCGGCTCGCGCAGGAGCTCGCCTTCGCGAACGGCCGCCTGAGCCGGCTGCAGGACGCTGCGCCCGACGTGCTCGGCCAGGCGCGTGCGCTCGCCCAGCGGGGGGAGCTCGAGCGGGCGACGTGGGCCTGCTTCCTGACCGTCTACCTCTCGCCACTGCAGGGCGAGGATCCGTTCGCCGGCATCCGGCTGGCGCTCTCCCGGGGGGAGAGCCCGTCGCTTCAGGGAGTTCCACTGGGGCCCCGCACCTCACACGACCCGGCGCGGGGGGCCGAGACGCTGCTCGCATATCGCCAGTGGACGGACCGCGGCGGGCGCCTGCGGTCAGGCGCGGCGGGAGCGTTCCTGGGTGAGGAGAGCTGGACGCCACAGCGGCGGTTCGCGCGGCTGTTCGAACGGCTCGCGTTCCCGGGTTTCGGACGGATGGGTCGCTACGAGCTGCTGGTGACGCTCGGCGCGCTGGGTGTGTACGAGCTGCGGGCCGACTCGCTGCATCTCTCCGGCGAGCGTCCCGGCGCCCCGGAGGACCTGACGACGGGCGCGGCCAAGCGCATCTTCGGCATCGCCGAGCCGGTCCATCTGGAGCGCCGGACCGTCGCGTTCGCGCAGGCGTCCTCGTTGCCGATCGAGGCGCTGGACCTGGCCCTCGCCAACTGGTCGGCCGGCGAGCGGGCGACGCTCGGCTTCCCCGCCGACGTCGCCGACCCGACCGCGGAAGAGCTCGCCCGCGACGCGCTCGGAGTCTGAAAAAAGCCGTCCACTCCGGTGCCTACAGTCTGTCTCGATGGCACTCTGTTTCATCGAGCCGCAGGACGCGATCCGGGTGATCGCGGAGTCGGTTGGGCGCGAGGCGAGGCGTCAGCTCGTCGGCGAGGTGGTGCGGGCGTGGGTCGATGACATCCCCGACCAGGAGCTCTCGGTGCACTACGCGAAGGCGGTGTCCGGCCTGGACCAGGACGACCTGCACCTGCTGGCGGCATGGCACGCCTCGCTCGAGGTGGGCCATCCGGTTCCCAACACCGACTTCCTCGTTGGCGTGTTTCCCAGCCTCGGCGACAACCGGCGCGAGGCGCTCAAGATCGCCGCGGGCTTCCGCGGCGAGGAAGCTTTCCAGGCTGGCGTGTCCGAGGAGCAAGCGTTGGACACCGTGCTTCCCTGCCTCTCCCGCGAGCGGGCGATCGAGCTCGCACACGAGTGCATCCAGCTCTACGTCTGGGATCGCCAGGGCTGCGACAACTAGCGTCGCGGGAGCCCCGCGCCGCACGAGCGCGTGGGCCCGAGGGCGGCGTGCGCGGCAAGCGGGACCTGGTCGCGCCGGTGCAGCCGCCTAGAATGTCCTCGATGCTGACCGTCGACGATGTGATGGACGCGCTGTCCAACGTGATCGATCCCGAGCTCGGGCTGGACTTCGTCGAGCTGGGACTGATCTACGGCGTCGAGATCGATGGCGGCGACGTGCGGGTCACCTTCACCCTGACCACGCCCGGCTGTCCGATCGGCCCGCAGGTGACCGAACAGATCGAAGAGTTCGTGGGCGAACTCGAGGACGTCAAGACGGTGGAGAGCGAGATGGTGTTCGTCCCGCCGTGGTCCCCGGAGAAGATGAGCGAGGACGCCAAGTTCGCGCTGGGGTACTGAGCGCGAGCGCGAACGCTCGGTGCGGATCTCGACGAGTCAGACCACGAGGATCGAGAGGATGATGGGGTGATGGACGACGAGCAGCGCGCACGCGTGCGAGACCTTCTGGAGCACGTCTCACGTGTCGTAGAGGCCAACCCCGGCGCGAACGCGCCGACGATCCGTACGCGCGCCGGCGTCAAACGCAAGGGCGGTGAGATGGCGCTCGAGTTGTTGCTCCGGGGTGGATTCGTCGAGCGCCGGCAGGTCAATGCCGAGGAGACATACAACAGCGTGAGGCCTTACCGCGTGAGCAACGAGGCACCCCGCACCGACTTCGCCAAGACCCACGCCGCAGGGCAGGGCGGTGAGTCGTGACGGCCGGTGCTATGCGGCGGGCTTGGCCGCCGCCTCGGTCAACGCCTCGTGGGCTAGCGAGACGAGGTTCGCCAGTTCGGCGTCGATGCTCGCCCCGATGAAATCGATGTCCGGCAAGGCGTCGAAGTCGCCGAGCAGGCCGAAGTTCATCTGGCCGTTGTAGGACATGATCGCGATCGCCAGGGCGTGATGCTCGGGCAGGAACGCGACCGGGAAGGCGGCGAGCATCTCGCGTCCGAGCACGTACAGCGGGAACTGGGGTCCGGGGACGTTGGTGACGATCAGGTTGAACAGGCGGGTTGAGAAGTTCAACCGCGAGGCCTGTGCCAGCAGGGTCGGCGGAGCGAAGTTCTGCACGCCCGCGATCACCTCCGCTCCGAGCGCCTGCTTTGACTCCTTCAGGCCGTCCATCGCGTGCGAGACGAAGCGCAGGCGCTGGATCGGATCGGCGATGTAGACGGGCAGCGGGCCCCGCATCGCCACGATCCGGTTGCCGAGCTGCTGATGCTCGTCCTCGGCCCGAACCGACACAGGCACGAGCGCCCGCAGCTCGACGCCCTCGGTGCGTACGCCCCGCGAGATCAGGAACGCCCGCAGCGCGCCGGCGACGACCGAGAGGACCACGTCGTTGACGGTGCCCCCGAACGCGTTCTTGACGAGCTTGAAGTCCTCGAGCTGCTTTTCGATGCCCACGTAGCGCCGGTGCGGTCCGATCTCCACGTTCAGCGGGGTCTCCGGCGCCGGGTTCAGCCCCGCCCAGACGATCTCGCCGATTCCCTCCGCCATCTCACGGGCGCGGGCGAGGGCCCGGTCGGGGTGGGTGAGCGCGTCCAGGGCGCCCTCGGCGAGCTCGTAGCCCGCCCGCACCGCCCCCTTCAGGCCCGCCGCGAGCAGCTCCGCGGTGCCGGGCTCCTTGCGCGGGCTCCACGGGCGGCTCGGGTGCTTGATCGGTGGAGGGCCGGGACTCATGTCGAACAGCATCGTCGCGAGGTCGACGCCGGAGATCCCATCGATCAGGGAGTGGTGGGTCTTGGAGATCAGGGCGAAGCGATCGTCGCTCAGGCCCTCGATCAGCCACATCTCCCACATCGGCTTCGAGCGGTCGAGCTGCTGGGAGAAGATGCGCGACGTCAGCGCGCACAGCTGATCCCATTCGCCCGGTGTGGGCAGCGCCGTGTGGCGCACGTGGTACTCCAGGTTGAAGCTGGGGTCATCGATCCACACCGGCCGCCCGCTGTCGAGCGCCGTGTGGGCGATCTTCTGGCGGTAGCGGGGCACGAGATGCAGGCGCTTGCGGATCTGCTCCAGGAACGCCTCCATGTCCGGAGGAGGCCCTTCCACGAGCGTCAGGCCGCCGACGTGCATGTGCGAGGTGGGCCCCTCCTGATGCAGGAACGACGCGTCTATTGGAGTCATCCGGTCGAGGTGGTGTTGCGGCATGGGTCAA
This sequence comes from uncultured Solirubrobacterales bacterium, assembly GCA_963696615.1. Taxonomy (GTDB): domain Bacteria; phylum Actinomycetota; class Thermoleophilia; order Solirubrobacterales; family Solirubrobacteraceae; genus Palsa-744. The sequence goes on from CAVOKU010000001.1 coordinate 790,315, forward strand.
GCGTACCTCGCTCCGTACAATGGGTGTTCCGTGACCAACACCGTGCAAAAGCTCTTGCTCGCCTCGCCGCGCGGATACTGCGCGGGCGTGGATCGGGCGGTGCAGACCGTGGAACGGATGCTCGAGCTGCACGGCCCGCCCGTGTACGTGCGCAAGGAGATCGTTCACAACAAGCACGTCGTGCGGCGCCTGACCGACCGCGGCGCGATCTTCGTCGAGGAGCAGACCGAGGTTCCCGAGGGCGCCTTATGCGTGTTCTCAGCCCACGGCGTGGCACCGAGTGTGCGTGCCGGTGCGCGCGAACGCGGCCTGCAGACGATCGACGCCACCTGTCCGCTGGTGACGAAGGTCCACCGCGAGGCCGTTCGCTTCGCCCAGGAGGGCTACACGATCGTGCTCGTCGGCCACGATGGCCACGAGGAGGTCGAAGGAACGATGGGAGAGGCGCCGGAGCAGATCGTGCTCGTGCAGAGCGAGCGCGACGTGGACGAGCTGCACGTCGACGATCCCGAGCGGATCGCCTACGTGACCCAGACCACTCTTTCCGTCGATGAAACGAGCTCGATCGTGGCGCGGCTGCGCGAGCGCTTCCCGAAGATCGTTGGTCCCCGCACGGATGACATCTGCTACGCGACCACCAACCGTCAGGCGGCGGTCAAGCAGATCGCGGGCAGTTGCGACGTGATGCTGGTGATCGGCTCGCGCAACTCATCGAACTCGGTGCGCCTGGTCGAGGTCGCGCGCGACTGCGGCACCGAAGCGCATCTGATCGACAAAGCCGACGAGGTGCGCGAGGAGTGGCTGCAGGACCGGCGGGTGGTCGGCATCTCCTCGGGTGCGAGCGCTCCCGAGAACCTGGTGGAGGAGCTCGTCGAGTTCTTCCGCGCCCGCGGCGTGAGGGACGTCTCGGAGGTCGACGTGGTGCGCGAGGACGTCCGTTTCATGCTCCCCAAGCCCGTCCGCGAGGCGGTAGCCGCGGGTGGCGCCGCCTGAGCGCGAGCTCGCTGCAGCGGACATCGCTCTGACGCCCATGCGCACGCTGATCGTCTCCGATCTGCATCTCGGTGGACTCTCCGGGATCGACCTGCTGCGCCGCGCAGAGCTGCGCGCTCCGCTGCTGCAGGAGCTGGCGGACGTCGATCGGCTGGTGCTGCTCGGGGACGCGCTGGAGCTGCGCCACGGCCCGCCCCACGAGGCGCTGGCGGCGGCACAGCCGTTCTTCGAAGACGTCGGCCGGGCGCTCGGCGAGCGCGAGCTGATCATCACCGCCGGAAACCACGATCACCTGATGGTCTCCACCTGGCTCGATGCCCGTGCGCTGTACGAGCCGGGACCGCTGCTGCTCGAGCAGCGGTTCGACCCCACCGAAGCCTCGCCGATGCTGGCCCAGATCGCACAGTGGAGCGCGCCTGCACGGGTGGTGGTGGCCTATCCCGGCCTGTGGCTGCGCCCGGACGTGTATGCCACGCATGGCCACTACCTCGACTGCCATCTGACGATTCCCACCCTCGAGCGTCTGGGCGTCGGTGCGATGGCGCGCCTGCTGGAACGCCCCACCGGGGACCTCGGCACCGTCGACGGCTACGAGGCGGTCACCTCGCCGATCTATGCGTGGCGCGATGCCGTCGCCCGCTACGCCCGCACGGGACCGACCCTCAACGGGGTCGCCACGGTGCGGGCGTGGCGAGCCTTGCGTGGCGAACGGGGATCGCCACGGTCGCACGACGGCAACGCCCCAGCCGGCGGCGCCACCCCCAACGGAGCGCTTCCCGCGACCCTCTCCGACCGTCGCGGCTCGATCGCGCGCGCGGGCGCCCGGGCGCTCATGGCGGCAGCGAGCAGGCCGTTGCGAGGCGCCGCGGTCAAGCGTGGGTTCCCGTTGGTGATATCCGCCCTGAACCGCGCCGGCCTGGGGCCTCTGAGCCCGAACATCTCAGGCGGCGAGCTCCGTCGTGGCGGTCTGCGGGCGATGGGGGAGGTGGCCGCGAGGCTGGGGCTCGCCGACGCCTATCTCGTGTTCGGCCACACCCACCGCGCCGGTCCGTTCCCAGACGACGATCCCGCCGAGTGGCGGGGCCGGGGAGGAGCACGCCTCGTCAACTCCGGCAGCTGGATCTACGACTCGATCTTCATCACGCCGACACCCGGCGAGAGCCCCTATTGGCCCGGCACGTGCGTGCTCGTCGAGGACACGGGACCGCCGGTGCTCAAGCGGCTGCTGCTCGACCGCTCGCCCGCCGAGCTGGCTCCGGTGGGTGTGGTGCCCGCTAGCGCTTGATCTGAAAGCGGGTGCTCACGGTGCGACCGACCCGCCTGCCCACGGCAGGGGTCGCCGTCAGCGTGTAGCCGCCCGGCGGGAGCTTACGCCCGTGCACCCGCCCGCTGAAGCGCAGGTTGTTGGCGCCCGCGGCGTCGACGTGGGCGAAGCCGCCCACGCTCACGAGTCGTGTGCAGCGCTTGAACTTGCGGTGCTTGGGCTTGTGTCGTGGCGGCGCGATGCAACGTCTGCCGCTGCGCACGCCGGCCGCCGAGCGGAGGACCGTGAACGATGTCGTGGCTACCTGGCTGTCCCTGTAGGAGATCGTCGCTCCCGGCTTCTGCTTGCGCGCGATCGTCGGTCCCGAGGGCGCAGCCAGCAGCGGCGAGGGCAGAACGCGCAGGCCGGTGATCGCCGGCGCCGGCAGCACGGGGGTCAGGTGCACGAACGGCGTCGGCGGCGGTGCCGGCGACGGCGTCTGCACGAGCTCATACGCGCCGATGTCGCAACGTGACCCCTGGGGGCGGTGGGTGCCGCGCTGGTCGACGGTCAGCTGTTCGCCTTCGGTGTTGGTGCAGCCGCCGGAATCACCCGCATCGATCGCCGGGCTGCCGGCAAGCAGCGCGAGCGTCTGCGTCGGCCCGCCGTTGGCGGCGAGCGGCCCCAGCCCCGCGCCGACGTTCGTCTTGTCACCGGCCGCCGTGAGCGTGCACTGGTTCTGATCCTCGAGGTTGAAGCCCAACGAGATGTACTCGCCCGGCCCCGCACAGTTCTCGCCGCCGGAGCCTCCCGTGACGGTGCCCTGCGCGACGATCGTGTCGTGCAGGAGCAGGGGACCGAAGTTCTCGACGTTGCCACCGTGCGTCGCGCTCGCGCCATTGCCGGCGAGCGTGACGTTCGCGAGTGCCGCAGCGCCGTAGTTCTCGATCCCGCCGCCCTCTTTCGTGGCTGAGTTACCTGCGATCGTCGCGTTGGTCGCCTCGAGTGAGGTGAAGCTCTCGATCGCGCCGCCTTCGTTTGCGCTCGTGTTGGCGTTGAGGGTGCTCCCTTCGATCGTGAGAGAGGAGAAGCTCTCGATCGCGCCCCCCTCGGCCGCTTTGCCCGCCACGCTGTTGCCGCTGAGGGTGCTCGCCTGGATCGTCAGGGAGGAGAAGCTCTCGATCGCGCCGCCCTCCTCGGCGCCCGTGTTGCCGTTGAGGGTGCTGCCGCTGATCGCGAGGGATGAGAAGCTCTCGATCGCGCCGCCCTCACTCGTCGGTCCCTGGACGCTGTTGCCGTCGAGCGAGCTGTTTTCGATCGTGACCGCCCCGGAGCTCTGGACAGCGCCGCCTTCTCCGTTGGCGGTGGCGTTTCCGGCGGCCTTGTTGCCCACGAGCGTGCTCGCCGCGATGTGCAGCGAGCTGTGGTTCATGATCGCGCCGCCTTCGCCGCCGTCGCTCCCGCTCGCGCCGGTGCCGGCGACGTTGTTGGAGAGCGTTCCTTCGGTGATGCGGAGGGTCCCGAGGTTGTCGATCGCACCGCCGTCGGCACCTTCGCTCGACGCGCCGGCGGCCGTGTTCGCGTTGAAGCTCGCGTCCGTGATGTGCGCCGAAGCGTTGTTGGTGATCGCTCCACCCTCGCCGCCCGAGCCGGAGAAGACCGTACCGTCAGCTCCCGCTTCCGCGATGTTGGCGCTGAAGCTCGTGCCGCCGCTCACCACGAGGGCTCCGCGGTTGTCGATCGCTCCGCCTGTGCCCTCACTGCCCTCGAATTCGGTCGTTTTCCCGCTGAATTTCGTCGATCCGCCGTGGCTGGTGTTTTCGACGAAGGTGCCGCCCACCACCGTCAGCAGCCCCCAGTTCATGATCGCGCCGCCGGAGCCGCCGTCGCCGCCGAAGACTTCGCTTGTCGGCGTCCCGCCAGCTGCGACGTTGCGCACCAGGGCGACCCCGCTCAGCGCCAGCACGCCACGGTTTTCGATCGCGCCGCCGTTGCCACCGAACGTGCCGGAAGCGGGCGCGAGGCCGCCGGTGAGCGTGACGCCCGAGACGCTCACGTGAGTGCCGGACGCGACGGTGAGGATCTCGCTTTTCCCGCCCGCGGAGATGATGCTCGCCGCGGCGCCTGGGCCGGCGATGGTGACGTCGGCCGCGGCGGCGAGCGAGCCGAGGGTGAGCTGGTAGGTGCCGCCCTGCAGCAGCACGGTGCCACCGGGGCCGGCTGCCGCGATCGCCTGGCGCAAGGAGCATTCGGCGGGGCAGCTGCCGGCGCCGGGAGGATCGTCGAAACGGGTGGGGGTGATCGTGGCGGCCTGCGCCACGGCCGAGAAGAGGAGCGCCCCGAGCAGCGCGAGCACGATGCCCGCCCCCCGGAACGCCAGCGCCCGCCTTGCCACTCGCACGAGCGGAGACTCTACAGCGGTGGTGACGCGAAAAACTGCGTTCGGACCCGAAAATGGACGGATTGACCGGCGAATTTCTTGCCAGTCGAGCTCGCGGGAAGCCGCTAGGCGACGCCCGGGGTGAAGCACGTCGCGTGGCAGGTCACGCCCGGATCGATCTCGATCGCGACCGTCCCGGCGGTGTGGCGACCGTGCTCAACCAGCGGATACGCGCCGGGGTGCTCCACCGCGATCTCGCCTCCCGGCTCTGCTGTGGACTCCGTGAAGCGCACGGTGCCCGTCCCGTCGAGCACCACCCAAACGCCGCCCGCCTCGTAGGGGCCCGAGTAGGCACCGGGTTGCTCCCCGGTCTGGGGCAGGACGTGGGCGCCCGGCGCGTCCTCCGCTCGCAGCGGCGCCACCGGCTCACGCTCGAGCTGCAGCAGCTCCTGGATCGCCAGCTCGGTCTCGCCGTAGGCGCCCTCGCCGTAGTGGTACTCGAACAGCCGAGCCCGCCCGTCGAACAGGTAGCGGGCGGGCCAGCCGACGTTCTCGTAGTCCTGCCAGAGCTCGAACTCGGCGTCGATCAGCACGGGGTACTCGATCTGCAGTCGCGACACGGCCTCGCGCACCGCCTGCTCGTCGCGAGAGGGCTCGAAGCCGGGGCTGTGAACCCCGATCACCCGCAGGCCGTGTTCGGCGTAGCGTGCGTGCCACGCCTTCAGGTAGGGGAGCGTACGCAGCGAGTTGGGGCGGCAGAAGTCCCAGAACTCCACCAGCATCGGGCGGCCCCGCTGAAGGACGCTCGCGTTGGCTGTCCCGGCGGGGACGTTGATCCACGGCAGCTTCGTGGGGAACAACGGCGCGGCAATCGTGTCCACCGGAGCCCGCACGAAGGCCTCAACGCGACTGAAGCGGGCGAGGGGCAGGCATCGCGAGGGCCAGGGGGGAGCGAGGTGCTGTGCAGATAGCGACCGAGGACCCGGCCAGCTGCAGCCCGCCGCTCGCCTCAGCCGATCGAGCCGACCATCTCCAGCTGAATCAGGCGGTTGAGCTCGACCGCGTACTCCATCGGCAGCTCCTTCGTGACGGGCTCGATGAAGCCGTTGACGATCATCGCGGCGGCCTCGTCCTCGGTGAAGCCGCGGGAGCCCATGTAGAAGAGCTGATCGTCGGAGATGCGCCCGACCGTGGCCTCGTGGGCGACGGCGACGTGGGGATTCTGGATCTGGATGTCCGGCCACGTGTCCGAGCGGGAGATGCCGTCCATCATCAGCCCGTCGCACTGGACCCGTGCTTTGGAGCCCTCGGAGTGGGCGCCCATCTTGACCAGCCCGCGATAGCCCATGATGCCGCCGTCCTTGGAGATCGACTTGGCGAGGATGTTCGACGTCGTGTTGGGTGCGAGGTGGACCACCTTCGCGCCCGTGTCCTTGTGTACGCCGCCGGACGCAACGCCGACGTTGAGGTGGTCGGCGCGGGCACCCTCGCCCATCAGGTAGGAGCCGGGGTAGAGCATCACGTACTTCGCGCCCATCGAGCCGCCGACCCACTCGACGGTACCCTCCGCGTCGACCACGGCCCGCTTGGTGTTGAGGTTGTAGACGTCCTTGGACCAGTTCTGCACGGTCGTGTAACGCGCCTTGGCACCCTCGTGGACGAAGATCTCGACGACCGCGGAGTGCATCGAGTTGACCGAGTAGGTCTGGGCGGTGCAGCCCTCGATGTAGTTGACGTCAGAACCCTCGTCGGCGACGATCAGAGTGTGCTCGAAGGTGCCCTCGCCGGCGCCCTCCATGCGGAAGTACGCCTGCAGCGGCAGGTCGACCTTGACGCCCTTGGGCACGTACAGGAACGAGCCCCCCGACCACACCGCCCCATGCAGCGCCGAGAACTTGTTGTCCTGGGGCGGGACGCATTTGTTCATGAAGTACTTCTGCACCAGCTCGGGGTACTCGGTGATCGCGGTGTCCATCGAGCAGAACAGGATGCCGAGCTTGCGGTACTCCTCCTTCAGGCCCTCGTACACCGGCTCCTGGCGCCACACGCCGACGACCCCGGCGAGGTGCTCGCGCTCGGCCTGGGGGATGCCGAGGTCCTCGTAGGTCTGCTTCATCTCCTGCGGAACTTCGTCCCAGGAGTCATAGCGTCCGGCGGTCGGGGGTGAGTAGAGCACGAGGTCGTCGAGGTTCAGCCCGGACAGGTCAACGCCCCAGGTGGGGGTGGGCTTGCGTTCGAAGATCTCCAGCGCCTTGAGCCGTTTCCCGGCCATCCAGTCGGGCTCGCCCTTGATCTGCGAGAGCTCGCGGACCACCTCCCGCGAGATGCCCTGACGAGCGCGCAGCTGTCCCTGGTCGTCCTCGACGATCGGGCTGGGCTTGGCGATCTTGGTCTTGTCAACTGTGGCCATGGCGATCCTCGTGACTGGTAGCTCGTTCTGTTCTGCGCGCCGGGCAGCGCACAGTCACCGCGGAATCCTGTGCTCTGAAGTAGGAATTGTACCGAGAGCGCCGGCTCGTCCCCGTGCGGCGAGCCGCTGGTTCTGACCGACGACGCCGGTGGCTCTACCAGCCACGCCAGTCACGGGTGGTCTGCAGCGGCAGCTCCTCCGTGTCCAGGGGAAGCCGTTCCTTGTCTGGGTTGGCGTGGTCGTAGGGGATCGTGGGGAAGTTCACGACGAGGACCTCGGTCTCGCCGATGTTGCGCTCGGCGTGCCACACCCCCGGGGGGATCGTCAACAGTCGCCGGTGCAGTTCGCTGAGCACGACCGTCGCGCTCAGCCCCGCGGTGGGCGAGTCCTCGCGCTCGTCGTAGAGCGCCAGTTCGAGCTCCCCGCTGAGGAACGCGTAGCGGTCGTGGTGACGGCGGTGCACGCCCCATCCCTTCGCGAACCCGGGTCTGATCGTGAACGCGTAGGCGAACACCATCGGATCGGGCTGGATCCCCCAGCGCGGATCGAACAGCTCGCACACGGTTCCCCGCTCGTCGGTGTGGGTGATCAGCTTGCGCAACACGACGCCGTCGGGCAGGGCCCGCAGGCGCTCCCCCGCGGGCGTGACCGTCTGCGGGTCAGAACGAGCGGGCATCGGCCCAGCGTATATGAGGACTTATCGTGGCAGCCATGGCCGGCGGCTTCACGATCGCGATCCCCACCCACAACCGCCGTGAGACGGTCGTGCTGGCGGTGCGCAGCGCACTGATGCAAACACGGGCGCCCGACCAGGTGATCGTCCTCTGCGACGGCTGTACCGATGGCACGGCGGAGGCGGTCCGGGCGCTCGAGGACGAGCGCGTGGAGGCGGTCGAGCTGGCAAAGTTGCCCGGCTACGCATACGGCCATCGCAGCCGTTCGCTCGAGCTGGCGCGGGGCGATGCGATCATGTGGCTCGGCGACGACGATCTGCTGCTGCCCGACCATCTGGAGCGCGTCGGCGAGTACTGGGACGCCGGGATCGCCGATGTCGTGCAGACGCCCGCCGTGGTGGTGTGGGCGGACGAGTCGCTGACCTGGGTGGGCCTCGACTGGAGCGTCCCCGGTCATCTGCGCACGCTGGCCGATCGCAACACCAACGTGATGTCCTCGGTATGCGTGCGCGTCGAGACGGCCCTGGCGGCGGGCGGCTGGGATGCGGGCCTAACCCGTTTCGGCGACTGGGATCTTTGGAAGCGCCTGCTCGCCGCTGGGGCGCGGTCGGCGATGACCGACGAGCCGACGGTGCTGCACTTTCGGGCGACCGACCGCGATCAGCCGTGGCCCGAGCGGGTGCGCCAGAACACGACCTGGTTGCAACGGATCGGCGATCCGGAGGCTCTGGCAGCGCTCCGTCGGGAGCTGCGCCGCCAGCGAGCCGAGCGCGAGGCGGAGTGGATGGGCGACATCGAGTCCCTCTCGGCCCGGCTCGAGCTGGCCGATGCAGAGGTGGCGCGGCTGGCCGAGTCCGAGCGCACGCTCGCGCGGATCTATGCCGGCGGGTGGTGGCGCTTGCGGGGTCGGCTGCTGCCGGTGCTGCGGCTCGCCCGACGGGCGCGGTCGAAGGCCTGAGCCGGCTCAGGCGGACTCGCCCGGCCAGCTGTGGTCGCCCACGACCGCGCCGCGGACGACCTTCAGTCCCAGCAGAGCGCACTTGCGCCGGGTGGCGGACACGGGGATGCCGAGCAGCTCGATCGCCCAGTCGGCCCCGAGCTCACCAACCTGGTCCAGCTCCATACCGATCAGCTCCTCGGACGCGATCGACGCGGCGGCCTGGGAGATCGCGCAGCCCGTGCCGTGAAAGCGCAGGTCCTCGATGCGCCCGTCGCTGACCCTGATGTGGACGCCCAGCTCGTCGCCGCAGAGGGGATTGTGCTCGTGGCCCTCGAGGTCGTGCGGCTCCAGCTCGCCGAAGTTGCGGGGCCGCTTGTAGTGCTCGAGGATGTAGTCGCGGTAGAGGTCGTCCATTGTTGACGTTTACTTTTGCGCGGCCCGTATAGCCATGGTTATACGCGGTCCGTTTTTTTTGAAAGGCACCAGAGGTCCGTGTGTCAGCGAAGTCACACCGCACATGCACCCGCGTGCCGCCCGGCCTCCTCGTGGCACGAGGGGCACATCCTTCCCAGACGTCGGTCCGCTCACAGCCCGAACACGCTCCGTCCCGCCAGCAGCGCGTCCACGAGCGCGTCGATGTCCGACGGCTCGTTGTAGACGCCGACACTCGCCCGCGCGGTCGCGCCGACGCCGAGGCAGCGCATCAGCGGCTGCGCGCAGTGGTGGCCGGCGCGGATGCACACGCCCGCGCGGTCGGCGAGCTCGGCGATGTCGTGGGGATGGATGCCCTCGATCGTGAAAGAGGCCAGGCCGCCGCGACGGTCTGCCGCGGGGGGGCCGGCCACGCGCAGGCCGGGGACCTCGGCCAGGCGCTCGAGCATGTACGCGCTCAGCGCCTGCTCGTGGGAGCGGACGCGGTCCATGCCGAGCGCAAGCAGATAGTCGACCGCCGCGCCGAGTCCGACCGCCTCGGCGATCGGAGGGGTGCCCGCCTCGAACTTGTAGGGGAGCTCGTTCCAGGTCGCCGACTGGAAGTCCACGGCGGCGATCATGTCGCCGCCGGTGAGGAAGGGCTCCATCGTCTCGAGCAGCTCTCGCCGTCCGTGCAGCACGCCGATGCCGGTCGGCCCGAGCGCCTTGTGTCCGGTCCAGGCATAGAAGTCCGCGCCGATCGCCTCGACGTCGACGGGCATGTGGGGGACGGCCTGGGCGCCGTCGATCAGCGAGACGGCGCCGGCCGCGCGGGCGCGGGCGACCATCTCCGCAACGGGGACGATCGTGGCGAGCACGTTGGAGAGGTGGGTGAAGGCGACCATGCGGACGTCGCCTCGGGCGAGCTCGGCGTCGAGCTGTGCGAGCGAGAGCTCGCCCCGCTCGTCGACCTCCAGGTAGCGCAGCGTCGCATGCCGCTCGCGGCAGAGGACCTGCCAGGGGACGATGTTGGCGTGATGCTCCATCTGGGTGATCAAGACGACGTCGCCGGGTCCGACGTTGGCCCGTCCCCACGAGTAGGCGACGACGTTGATCGCCTCGGTGACGTTCTTGGTGAAGATCGTCGTCTGGGGGTTGGCGCCGACGAAAGCGGCGACTCGACGGCGGGCGCCGTCGTAGGCGGCGTCTGCCTCCTGCGCGAGCCTGTAGACGCCGCGGTGGACGTTGGCGTTGTGCTCACGGAGGTGCTCGGCGAGGGCATCGATCACGGCCGCCGGCTTCTGGGCGGTCGCCCCCGTGTCGAGGTAGATCAGCTCGCGCCCGTCGAAGCGGCGGGCGAAGATCGGGAAGTCGCCGCGTACGTCGAGCGCCGTTGCGCTAGCGACTGGTGGCATAGGCCTCGATGTCCTCCCGGGCGGACGCCAGCTTGGCATTTAGCTTGGTCCGGATCAGGTCTTCCAGTGGCTCGTCCTCGAGCTGGGTCAGCACGGGCTCGAAGAAGCCCTCGACGAGCAGGCGCACGGCTGCGGGCCGGTCCAGGCCGCGTGACTGCATGTAGAAGATCGCGCTCTCGTCGAGCTCGCCGACCGTGCCGCCGTGCGAGGCGGAGACGTCATCGGCGGAGACGAGCACCGAGGGGATCGCATCCAGGCGAGCCTTGGGCGAGAGCATCATCGTGTGGATCTGCAGGTAGGTGTGGGTCTGCTGGGCGCCCGGATCGATCTGGATCAGGCCCTCGAAGGACGCCCGGCTCTCGCCCGTCGCGGCGCCGCGCCAGTGGACGTCACCACCGGAGGGGCCGGTCTCGTGGAGATCGACGGCGAACGCGTCGAGGTGCTCCTGGGCCTCGGTGAAGAACAGGCCGCGGAAGGCCATGTCGCCGCCCGGCGCGGACACGGCGAGCTCCAGGTGCTGACGCACGAGCCGGCCTCCCAGCAGCGACGGGAGCCAGTGGCAGTAGGCGTCGCGGCCCACGCCGACGAAGCGGGTGGAGGCGTCGTAGACCTCAGCCGGTCCCCAGTCCTGCAGCTGGGCCAGGCGGCAGCGGGCGCCGTCGTGCAGGTAGAGCTCGAACGCGCCGGCGTGGAGGGCCTGGCCGGAGAACTCGGCGGCCAGGTCGTGCTCGTGCACGCGGAAGTCGCTGCCACGGTCGCCCACGACGAGCGTGCGTCCATACTGGGCCGTGCCCTCCTCGCCGATCGCATAGACGATCTCGAAGGGATCCTCGACCTTGACGTCGGCGGGCACGTGCAGGTAGGCGCCGGCGCTCCAGAACGCCGCGTTGGCGGCCTCGAGCTTGTGGCGGTCGTAGGTGAGACGCTTGGAGAAATGCGCGATCGCGGTAGGGTCCCCCTGCGCGAGCGCCTCCTGCAGCGGACACAGCACGACCCCGCGCTCGGCCAGCGCCGGATCGAGCTCCACCGCGACGACCGAGCCGTCGAGCTGCACGATACGCCCGGCGAGCCCACGGCCGATGTGCCCGCGAGCGGGCAGGGCGTCGGCCACGAACGCGGGCGGGTGGGCCTGCGGATCGTGGGTGCGGATCTCGAGCGCATCGAGGTCGAGCGCCTGCAGGCTGGTGGTCCAGAAGCCGGAGCGACGCCACACGGGCAGCTCGCTCTGCTCGTAGAGCAGCGCGGCGGCATCGCGGATCTCCTGCGGCGAGAGTCCCTCGCGGCCGCCGGGACCCGCGCCGGCGCCGTGGAGCGCGTGGTAGAGGCTTGCCTCGCGGTGGCGACCTGGCTTGACCGCCACCTGCTCAGGCACCTGCTCCGACCTCCTGGCGAATCTGGTCATAGCCCTCGCGCTCGAGTCGTTCGACGAGCTCGACGCCGCCCTCGAGCACGATGCGGCCGTCCATCATGATGTGCACGAAGCTGGGCTTGATGTAGTGGAGGATGCGCTGGTAGTGGGTGATGATCAGCGCTCCGAGACCCTGCTCCTCGTGCAGGCGCTGGACGCCCTCGGCGACGGTGCGCAAAGCGTCGATGTCGAGGCCCGAGTCGGTCTCGTCGAGAATCGCGATGTCGGGGGCGAGCATCGCCATCTGCAGGATCTCGGCCCGCTTCTTCTCACCGCCCGAGAAGCCGTCGTTGAGGTGGCGCGAGGTGAACGAGCGATCGACGTCGAGCAGGCGCACCGCATGGTCGAGCTGGGCGCCGAACTCCTTGACGTTGATCGGCTCGTCGCGTTTGGCGTTGATCGCCATGCGCAGGAAGTTCGCGACCGACACGCCCGGGATCGAGACGGGGTACTGGAAGGCGAGGAACAGGCCCGCCTTCGCACGCTCGTGGGGCTCGGCCTCGGTGATGTCCGCTCCCTTGAAGGTGATCGTGCCCTCGGTGATCTCATAGGCGGGATGGCCGAGGAGGGTGTTGGCGAGGGTCGACTTGCCCGATCCGTTGGGTCCCATCAGGGCGTGGATCTCGCCGCGCGAGATGTTCAGGTCGACGCCCATGAGGATCTCGCGGTCCTCGGTGCGCACGTGCAGGTCTCTGATCTCGAGGTCAGCCATCGTGTTCGATCAAGCTCCAGTCGTGAGGGTTTTGGATACGAGCTTCGGCTGGGCCAGCGGCGCGGCCGTGGCGCTCGCCGGCAGCCCGCCCGTCAGCGCCGGTCCGAGTACCAGATCGGCGAGGGTGGTCTCCTGCAGGGTGCGCACGATCGAGAAGCGGACGCGTGTCCACAGCAGCTTGGTGGGGCAGACGTGGCCCGGGTCGGACTCGCGCGAGCAGACGATCGAGCCGTCCGGGGCCTGGGAGATGCACTCGATCGGAGCGATCGAGCCCTCCAGCGCCTCCACCACCTCTGCCATCGTGATCTCGGTGGGGGAACGCGCCAGCAGGTAGCCGCCGCGGGAGCCGCGGCGGGAATCGACCAGCCCCGCCTTGCGTAGACGGGCTACGAGGTGCTCCAGATACGCCAGGGGAAGGCCATCGTGGGAGGCGATCTCCGCGAGCGGAACCGGGCCCTCGCCGCCGCGTCGAGCAAGCTCGACCATCACCCTCACGCCGTACTCGGCCTTCGTTGAGAACATCATCGCTCGAATACCTACCTGGGCGCTAGGGTATCAGCCGCTTGCGGCGGTCCCGGGGCTCGGTCAGGCGCCCGACTGCAATCGGCGGACATCGTGGGCGAGCGATTCGGGGGTGAGCTGTTCGACCGGCAGCACCACGCGCAGCAGGCCGTGGGAGTCGATCAGCAGCACCGATGCGGCCCGGTCGACGGCGTTGGAGCCGGCGCTGGCGGGGACCGCGCCGTAGGCATGCCACACCGGCGCGAGGGTGGAGAGCGATCCGGTCAGATAGCGGGCCCGCCCGGTCAGCGACGCCTGGGCGAGGAAGTGCGCGACGCGTGCCGGGGTGTCGGAGGTCGGATCGAGGCTCAGGAACAGGACCGGAGGCGGGTGGGGGAGTTCGTCCAGCGCGCCGCGGATCTGCTGGGAGACGACCACGCAGGTGGAGCCGCATCCGGTGTACACGAACGCGAGCACCACGACCCGGCCGCGATAGTCCGCCAGGGAGACGGGGCGGCCCGACTGGTCGGTGAGCGTGAAGTCGTGGGCGGGTACGTTCGGGGGCAGCGGCGCGCCGTCGAACTCCGACCCCGCCGATTGGCCGGAGGGGCCGCTGGAGAGCGTCGAGCTCCCGGCCGGACGGCGGGAGGAGGGCCGATCGAGGAGCACCGCCAGGACGAAGGCGAGCACCAGTACGGCGGTCGTCAGGAGCAGGATCGTGTGGCCTCGGCGGGGCATGGCGGGGATGATCCTCGATGTCCCTGAAGACGAGGGCATCTGACGCTACACTTTATGAAGTTCCCTGAATCCCGACCATGATTTAGAGGTTTCCAAGATGAGCGTCTCAGGCGCAGAGCTGCTGAGGCAGATCAAGAGCAAGATCGACGAGGTCGACCCGTCCGAGGTCAAGGAGCTGATCGACGAGGGCGTGGCGATCCTGGACGTGCGGGGAAGCGAAGAGTTCGTCACCGGCCACCTGCCCGGCGCCAAGAGCGTTCCACGCGGCCATCTGGAGTCGCGGATCGAGGGCGTGGTGGGGGACCGCTCGTCGGAGGTGATCCTCTACTGCGCCTCGGGCAGCCGCTCCGCCTACGCGGCACGGACGCTCAAAGAGGACATGGGCTACGAGCACGTGCGCTCGATGAAGGGCGGCATCACGCTGTGGAAGGATCGCGGGTATGAGGTCGAGATCCCCCGTGCCCTGACCGCCGAGCAGCGCGACCGCTACTCCCGGCACCTGCTGATCCCGGAGATCGGCGTCGAGGGCCAGCAGAAGCTGCTCGATGCCAAGGTGCTGCTGCTCGGGGCGGGCGGGCTCGGCTCGCCGACCGCGCTGTATCTGGCGGCGGCGGGAGTCGGCACCCTCGGGATCGTCGACGACGACGAGGTGGACCTGTCCAACCTCCAGCGTCAGGTGATCCACTCCACCCAACGGGTGGGCATCCCCAAGGTCGACTCCGCGGAGGAGTCGATCCACGCCCTCAACCCGGATGTGAAGGTCGTCAAGCACCAGCAGCGGCTGAACGCCGAGAACATCATGGAGATCATCGAGGGGTGGGACGTGATCGTCGACGGAGTCGACAACTTCCCCACCCGGTACCTGCTCAACGACGCGACGGTGCGTTTGCGGATCCCTGTGGTGTCCGCCTCGATCCTCGGCTTCGACGGGCAGCTGTCGGTGTTCAAGCCCTACGAGGGGCCGTGTTACCGCTGCCTGTTCCGGGAGCCCCCGCCCGCGGAGCTCGCGCCCTCCTGCGGCGCCAATGGCGTGCTCGGGGTGCTCCCCGGCACGATGGGGCTGCTGCAGGCCACCGAGGTCGTCAAGCTGATCCTCGGCATCGGCGATCCCGCGATCGGGCGGCTGCTCCTCTATGACGCGCTGGGGGCGACGCTGACCGAGGTCAAGGTCCACCGCGACCCGGACTGCCCGATCTGCTCGCGCGACCCACAGGACATCGCCGACGAGGAGATGGGGGTCTTCCCCGACTACGAGGCGTTCTGCGCCGCCGCCGGGTGATCGTGGAGCACCCGATCGACCGCCTGTGGGGCACCGCCGCGCGCCCGGCGGGCGCGGCGTGGTAATCATTCGCCCATGGCCACCATCAAGATCCCCCCGGTCCTGCGAGCGTCCGTCGGCGGCGAGAAGCAGGTGGAGGCCGCCGGGGCCAACGTGCGCGACGTGCTGCGTGACCTCGCCTCCAGCCACCCCGCCACCGAGGAGCAGCTGTTCTCTGCGGACGGGGAGCTGAACCGCTACGTCAACGTCTACCTCAACGACGAGGATGTGCGGGTGCTGGGCGGCCTGGACACCGCCGTCGGCGACGGGGACACGCTCGTGATCCTGCCGGCGATGGCCGGCGGACGCTAGACGGCCGCGGAGGCGGCGCCCGGCACGGCGGTCTCGCCGGCCGCCGGGATGTGGCTCATGGCGTGCTCGGCCAGTGCGGTGATCGTCAGCGACGGGTTCACGCCCACGTTCGCCGGGATCGCGGCGCCGTCGCAGACGAGGAGGTTCTCGTAGCCGAACACGTGTTGGTGGGCGTCGACGACCCCCGCCTCCGGACCGGCGGCGATCACCGCGCCGCCGAGGATGTGGGCGGTCGAGGGGATGTTGAACAGCGCCTCGGTGAGCGCGCTCTGGGCGATGCCGCCGGTGCGCTCGGCGAACCATTCGGCCGCCTGGTTGGCGACGGGGATGAAGGTCGGGTTGGGCCGCTCGGGATCCTGTTCGGTCTGCAGCCACAGCGACCCGAACGGACCTTTGCGGGGACGCAGGGCGATCGCGTTGTCGAGGGTCTGCATCACCAGCAGGATGATCGTGCGCCGCGACCAGTGCTTGGGAAACAGCGCCTTCGCGAGCCGGTCGGGGTGTCGCACGAACTGCCACAGCAGCTTCAACGGGCGGGTCACGCGGGTGCCGTCGCCGACGAGCAGCGTGTAGAGGCGGTGCATCGAGTCACCGTCGTTGCCGTAGGTGACCGTCTCGATGTGGGTGTTCGGGTCGGGATAGATCGAGGAGCTGATCGCTACCCGCCGGATCAGGTTCTCGGGGTAATCGTCGGGCACCGTCACGGTGAGGATCGACTCGGAGTTGGTCCGCACGAGCTCCCCCAAGCGGGCTGAGATGCGCGGCAACGAGCCCCCCAGGCGGCAGCGCTGGAGCAGCTTGTTGGTGCCCAGCGGCCCGGCGGCGAGAACCACCCCGCGGGCCCGCTGCACGCGCCGTTCCCGGCGCACCCACGCCCCCGAGCGGACGCTTTCGACCTCGTAGCCGTCCGAGCCGTCGGGGGCGCCGATCGGGCGGATGTCGATGACGGTACGTTCGGCCATCACCCGGGCGCCGCGCTTCTCCGCGAGGTAGAGGTAGTTCTTGACGAGCGTGTTCTTGGCGCCGTGGGGACATCCCACCATGCAGCGCCCGCACAGGCTGCAGCCGGTCCGGTCGGGACCCTCGCCGCCGAAGAACGGATCCGCGACCGTCCTGCCAGGCTCGCCGAAGAACACGCCGACGGGCGTCTTGTTGTAGGTGTCCGCGACGCCGAGCTCCTCGCCCAGCTCCCGCAGCAGCTGGTCGGCGGGATCGTCGAAGGGGTTCTGCACGACACCGAGCATCCGCTGGGCCTCGGCGTAGTGGGGAGTGAGGGCGCTCTCCCAATCGTCGAGCTCGCGCCACTGGGGATCATCGAAGAAGGCCTTCGGTGGGACGTACAGGGTGTTCGCGTAGCCGAGGCTGCCTCCGCCCACCCCGCAGCCGGAGACGACCGCCACGTCCTTGAAGGTGCTCAGCCTGAAGATCCCCTTCATCCCCAGCCGGGGTTTCCAGAAGTAGCGTTTGAGGTCCGCGGTGGATTTCGGCAGCTCGTCGTCGGCGAAGCGACGGCCGCACTCGAGCACCCCCACCGAATGTCCTTTCTCGGACAGCCGCAACGCCGACACGCTGCCGCCGAAGCCCGAGCCGATCACCAGCCAGTCGAAGTCGAAGCCCCCCATTGCAACAGTCATCCTAATGACCTCCCCGCCGAAGTTCCGCCGGTCGGCCAAGCTGGATCCTGCGAGATTCACCCCGCAGCAGGGTCTACCCTTAGTGATGCTCCCGGTCGGGGGGAAAATGGAGAGGGGGCCGGGGGCACCGGTGGATGGGGCGAGGCTGATCTTCCGGGGTGTCGGGGTGTCCAGGTTCGGGACACATCACTCTTGACTGCGTATCACCATGGTTATACGCCGCCGAAAAGAACAGACATGGGTCTCAGCCTCGAACTGACCCACCACCCTCTCTCCCGGACGCTATATTCCGTGAAGTAATGGCCAGCCAGCCGCTACAGAACCGGCCTTGTGGGGGTCGGTACGGGGATCTGGTGCAGTCGATCGGGAACACCCCTCTCGTCGAGCTGCCTCGTCTCTCGCCCAAGCCGGGGGTGAGGATCTGGGCGAAGCTCGAGTGTCGCAACCCCACCGGCTCGGTCAAGGATCGTGTCGCCCGGGCGCTGATCGAGGACGCTGAGGAGAAGGGGGCTCTGTCTCCTGGTCAGATGATCCTCGAACCGACGTCGGGGAACACGGGGATCTCGCTGGCGATGATCTGTGCTCGGAAGGGGTACCGGCTGAAGGTGGTGATGCCCGAGAACGTCACCCCCGAGCGGACCCGGCTGCTGGAGATGTACGGGGCGGAGATCGTCTACTCCGAGGGCTCGAAGGGGTCCAACGGGGCGGTCGAGAAGGCGCTCGAGCTGGCCGAGGCGGAGCCGGCCTGCTACATGCCCTACCAATACGGCAACGAGGCGAACCCGAACGCCCACTACAACGGCACCGCCCTGGAGATCCTCGACGAGCTGGAAGAGATCTCAGCGTTCGTCGCGGGCCTCGGCACCGGGGGCACCCTGATGGGCAACGGGCGGCGGTTGAAGGAGACGTTCGGCGACGCCGTGAAGATCGTCGCCGCCGAGCCGATGCAGGGCGAGCCCGTGCAGGGACTGCGGTCGCTCGACGACGGGTTCATCCCGCCGATCATCGACATCTCGCTGTTGGACCGAAAGATCTTCGTCACCAACCGCGACGCGATCGTGTGGACCCGCAAGCTGCTCGACGAGGAGGGGCTGTTCGCGGGCGTCTCCAGCGGGGCGATAGCCAGCATCGCGGTGCGCATCGCCGGCGAGCTGGACGAGGGCAACGTGGTGTTCGTCGTCGCCGACGACGGCTGGAAGTACCTCTCCAGCGGGATCTACACGCTGCCGGTGGACGAGATCGAGGATCTCGACGCCACCGTCTGGTGGTGAGGGTTGCTGATCTCCCAGGCGCTCCTCGATGAGCTGCTCACCCACGCCCGCGAGGACGCCCCGAACGAGTGCTGCGGCATCGTCGCGGTCGCACCGAGCTCCTCCGACGAGGGCTCGCTCACCCAGGCGGTGGGGGTACACCGCACCGTGAACATCGCCGCCAGCCCGCTCAAGTTCGAGGTCGACGGCAGGGAGCTGTTGCGCCTCTCCGACGCGATCGAGGAGGAAGGGCAGGAGCTCGGCGGGATCTACCACTCCCACACCCGCACCGCTCCCTATCCCTCGCAGACGGACATCAACTTCGCCGCCAACTGGCCCGGGGTGGAGTGGGTCATCGTCGGCCTCGCCGATCCCGACCGGCCCGAGATCCGCTCCTACCTGATCGACGGTGGCCAGGTGCGGGAGGTCCCGCTGGAGCGCGACTGACGTGGAGGGCGGTGGGGGATCCCTCGTATGCCCCTCCTGTGGCACCGAGTACGGTCCCACCGAGCGGTTCTGCGTCGGCTGCGAGATGCCCCTCGTCTATCCCCCCGACGCCGCCGAGCGTGACCGCCAGCCGGGGGAGCGTCAGCGGCGGGTGCGGAAGGTCAAGCCCCAGTACACCGAAGGACGGCTCGTGACCGTCGCCCACGCCCAGAACCAGCCCGAGGCGGAGCTGATCCAGGGGCTGCTGCTGGAGCAGGGCATACCCTCGATGACCCGTCGTGCCGCCGGCTTCGACGTCCCGGACTTCCTCGCCGCCGGACCCCGGGACATCCTCGTGCCCGAGTCGGGCGCCCAGGTCGCCCGGGAGGCGCTGAAAGCGCTCCCATCCGGATGAAGGGCCGGCCGGCGCATGCGCCGGCCGTGGGGTCGCGCATGCGCGACCCCGAGAGCGCCGCATGCGGCGCTCTCATCCAGAGAACGATCAGACGAGGGCGGGTGTGCCCGCTTCGCTGGTGATCGCCTCGATCTCTTCGGAGGCGCGCTCGAACTCGGTGTCGGAGAGCACCGGGGTGCCCTCGAACGGCAGTTCCCGCTGGAGCTCCACCCACGCCTGGGAGGTGCTGTACTCGTCCCTCACCTTCACCGTCACGGGCCGGGGGATGCGGTAGGTGCGGAGCAGCAGCACGTGGAGCGGCTGCTGGCGACGCCAGCCCAGACGGCGCTCGGCGTAGCTGGGGGTCCACACGTAGAAGGGCGAAAGGGCGTCCACCGAACGGGGGTCGGCGATCGTGAAGTGGCCCGCCACCTCCGCCCAGGCGCGGATCCGCACCCGGTCGGGCTGCTCCAGGGGGATCGCCGATTTGAACGCGTGCAACGGGGGTTCCCCGTCGCTCCACACCCCCTCCTCGAGCGCTCGTCGCAGCTCCGGCTGATGGGACTCCCGGACGAGGTCGCCGCTCTGGTTGTCGAAGGTGGGGTAGAGGAAGAAACGCTCGTGGGCGAGCCGAAACGGCTTGCCGGGCTGGCGGAGCACACCCTTGCGCAGGGTGAGCAGCTGCTCACCTTCCGCGAGGGCGCGGACGGTGACAGCCCATTCTCTCAGAGCAATTGGCATGACGGAACCTAGGGGGAGATCAACGATGAACGAGGACGTCTTGATGAGGGCCGCATGGCGCCAACGTCTGGAGGCGGCCACCACGACTACTTCCGTTAACGATACGAAATCCTGACCGAAATCCCAAATCCCCTGCAAACAAGCGGATTTTCATAGGGTTGACAGCTTGGCTCCGGGCGGCCTGAGACGACCTGGAGGGCGATCGCGACCGTCCCCAGGAGCTTCAGGTGCGCTCCTCGGGCGCCCCGTATCCACCCCCTCCGGGGGTTTCGAGTCTCAGGCGGCTGCCCGGTCCGAGCGTGCCGGTGGTCTTGCCCTCGATCCGACGGCCGTCCAGGAGGTCCCGTCCCGGGAGTCCCCCATGCCCGCCCGCGGCCCCCCGGGGAGCGTGACGGCGGCGCTCTGCGATCAAGGAGAACGTCATCTCCCGCAGCGCCTGGATCTCCCGCACGATTCCGTCCCCGCCACGATGGGCACCCGCCCCGCCCGAGCCCCGACGCACCCCGTAGTGCACGATTCTCAGCGGGAATTCCCGCTCCAGCGCCTCCACCGGCGTGTTCAGGGTGTTGCTCATCGCCACGTGCACCCCGGTGGGGCCGTCGCAGTCGGCGCACGCCCCCTGGCCGCCGCCGACGGTCTCGTAGTAGGAGAACCGATCGTCGCCGAGGGTGAGGTTGTTCATCGTGCCCTGCCCCTGGGCCCTGCCGAAGGCGTTCAACACCAGGTCCGCCACACGGGAGCTCGTCTCGACGTTGCCGGCGGCGACCGCCGGGGCGCCCGCCGCCTCGCCCCCGGGGCTCGCGTTCAGCAGCGATCCCGCCGGCGCGAGAATCTCGATCGGCCGGTAGGCGCCCGCCGAGGGGGGGATGTCCGGATCGGTCAACACCCTCACCGCGAACAGACACGCCGACCGGGTTACCGACAGGGGGCAGTTGAGGTTGCCCTCGTCCCGTCCGGAGCTGCCGGCGAAGTCGAGCACCAGCCGCTCGCCGGCGACCGTCGCCCGCAGCGTCAGCACCAGGTCCCGGCCGGGAGCCTCGAGCACGTCCTCCGCCACCCGCTCCCCGTCGGGGAGGGCCGCGATGCACGCCCGTGTCCTTCGCTCGGCGTAGTCCAGCACGGCGTCGGTGACCTCCCGCAGGCGCCGCGATCCGACCCGCCCGGACAGCTCTCGCAACCGCACCGCCCCGAGCCGGTTCGCCGCCAGCTGGGCGCGGAGGTCGGCTTCGCGCTCGGCGGGCTGACGCATCCTTGCCGCGAGCTCTCCAATCGTGCGCTCGTGGAGGGGGGTGGGGGGGATCACCACCCCCTCCTCCGCGAGGGTGCGGCTGTCCGCCGGCATCGATCCCGGGATCCGCCCACCGACGTCGGCGTGGTGGGCGCGGCTGGCGGCGAACCCGAGCAGCGCCCCGCGCTCGCCGTCGAGCACCGGCGTGATCACGGTGATGTCCGGCAGGTGGGTTCCCCCGGCGTAGGGGTCGTTCAGGATCCACGAGACCCCCTCGGAATGGTCCTCTCCGAGCACCGCCTCGACCGCCGCCGGCATCGAGCCCAGATGGACGGGGATGTGCTCGGCCTGCATCGTCATCTCCCCGTCGCGGTCGAACAGCGCGGTGGACGCGTCCCGGCGCTCCTTGATGTTCGAGGAGTGGGCCGACCGGATCAACACCGCGCCCATCTCCTCGCAGGTGGCCCTCAACGCGCCGGCGATCACCTGCAGCTCGATCGGGTCCGGCCCGCTCATCGTCAGTCCGCCGCCCCTGGCTCGCTCGCCGCCGGGGGCTCGCTCGCCGCCCGGGGCTCGCCGCGCTGCAGCCGGATCGTTCCCCACTGGTCGATCTCCCCCCACCAGCCCGGCGGCACGTACAGGGTGGCCTCGGGCAGGGCACGCACCGCGGGACCCACGATCCGCTCCCCGCCACCGTCTCCCCGCAGCCCCAACGTGGGCGCCGCTCCCCACACCGACACCCGGATCGTGACGAGCTCGATCGGGGTCCCGTCGTCGCGGTAGCCGTAGCGCTGCTCGTGGACGGTCGCGAACCGCTCCGCCAGGACCGCCGGGTCGCTGGCGTCGCACTCGATCGCGAGCTCGAAGGACTGTCCGCGGTAGCGCAGCTCATACGTGGTGCGGCTGCGCTCCGGCGCCCCACCGTGGAACGCCAGGTCCTTCGATGCCAGCTCCAGCAGTCGCTCCCGGGCTTCCGTCACCGCCTGCTCGGTGAACGTCTCGCCGCTCAGCATCACCGTCCGCGAAGCGTCCCGTCGGGGCGCCGCCGCCGCGAGCCCCAGCGCGCACAGCACACCCGAGGAGCGGGGGCACAGCACCCTCCGCATCCCCAGCTCGTTCGCGAGCGCGCACGCGTGCAGCGGCCCCGCGCCGCCGAAGGGCATCAGGGCGAAGTCCCGGGGGTCGATGCCACGCTCCACGGTCATCACCCGCAACGCTCTCGCCATCTCGGACTCCGCCACCCGCACGATCCCGGCGGCGCACTCGCCCGGGTCGAGGCCCAGCTCCCGAGCGAGCTCCGACACCGTCCGCTCGGCGGCGTCGCGGTCCAGACGCAGGTCCCCCGCCAGCGGCACGTCCTCGCGGAGGCGACCCAGCAGGAGGTTGGCGTCGGTCACCGTGGGGTGCTCTCCCCCCAGTCCGTAGCACGCCGGTCCGGGCACGGCGCCCGCGGACCGGGGTCCCACCCGCAACGCGCCCCCCGGATCCCGCCAGGCGATCGAGCCACCACCCGCGCCGACCGTGTGGATGTCCAGCGACGAGAGCGCCAGTGGACGTCCCGCCACCGTCCGTTCCGCGGTCTCGGACACCTCCGACCCACGGATCACACACACGTCGCAGGAGGTTCCGCCCATGTCGAAGCAGAGCACGTCCGGGGCCTGGGCGAGCCGCGCCAGCTCGAGCGCCCCCCCGACCCCTCCGGCGGGGCCGGAGAGGACGGTCACGGCGGCATGGGCGGCCGCCCGCTGGGACGACGCCAGGCCACCGGAGGACTGCATGATCTCGGGCTCCGGCAGGCCCCGCTCGCGGGATTGGGACGCGAGCCTGCGCAGATAGGTGCCCACCAACGGCGACAGCGCCGCGTCGAGCACCGTCGTGGCGGTGCGCTCGTACTCGCGAAAGGTTCCCACCAGCTCGCTGGAGAGCGACACGTGCACCACCTCGGGCAGGTGCTCGCCGAGCAGCTCACCGAGCAGCCGCTCGTGTCCGGGGTGGGCGTAGGAGTGAAGCAGCGACACCGCCACCGCCTCGGGCGCGGCGGCGGCGAGTGCCCTCACCAGCTCCGCGGCAGCGGTGCGGTCGAGCGCGATCAGGGGGCCGTCTGGGCCGCATCGCTCGTGCGCGCCGAAGCGCAGGTCCGGCTCGACCAGCGGCCTCGGCGCGGCCTCGCACAGCCGGTACAGGCTGGGCCGGGCCTGGCGGCCCAGCTCGATCACGTCGGTGAACCCCTCCGTCGCGATCAGCGCCGTCCGCGCTGTGGTGCCCTCCAGCAGCGCGTTCGTGGCGACCGTCATCCCGTGGGCGAATCGCCCCACCTGTGCCGGATCCGCGCCGGCCCGGGTGAGCACGATCTCGACCGCGGCGAGCACCCCCACGGCATGGTCGGCGGGGGTGGTGGGGAGCTTGGCGGTGTGGACCTCTCCGCCGGCGCCGATCAGCACCGCGTCGGTGAAGGTCCCGCCCACGTCCACCCCGAGGAGCATGGCTCAGAGCCTACGCGGGACCGGCCGTCCCGCGCCCGCGGAGCGCCGTGGTGGCTGCGCGGGACGCGATCCAGCCGACGGCCCGCTCAGGCGGCGGCGAGCTCCCTGTTCTCGGTTTCGGCGAGGTGCTGGTGGGAGGGGCAGTAGCCGTTGTGGGGCAGCGGCACACGCTGGCAGGCGGAGCCCTTGCGGGTGGTGGCGCGGCACTGGGGCGGCTCGCCGCTGACGGCGGTGTAGGCCGCGACGGGGTTCTCCGCGAGGTATTGCTCGGCGTAGCCGATGTAGCGGTTCACGACCTGGTGGACGTGTCCCTGCTCGCTCATCGGGAAGTAGTTCCGAATGTCACAGAACAAGGTCCGCCCGGGGTGGGCGAAGTGACGGTGGTCGATCGCCATGCGCTCGACGACCGCCTCGCAAGCTCGCAGGACGTGTTCGAGGTTCGCGCCGGCCGGCCCGCTCGCAGGCGGTAGGACGTGGGGCGCCAGCTCCCTGTAGATGGCCCTGCTGAACTGGTACATGGCGTACGTGGCTCTCCTTCATCGTCTGGTCACTCGATTCGCGCACGCCCGCCACAACTGAGACTCCGAACTTCCCCCTTCCTTCCAACTCCTCCATCCGACAGAACACCTGGGCTACCACAAACGATGCGGTGTCGCGCAGGTCCTTCTGAGACAGCCGAGATCGCCCCCCGCAGCGCCCTCCCGCGCCCCCTCGCGGGGCACCGTCGGCTGCAGGCTACTCCCAGGTCTCCCAACGCACCTGCTCGTCGCTGCCGATCACCGCGTGACGGCGATCGAGCGCGGGATCGAGGTCGGGGCGGTCCAGACGCAGATGAGCCCCCCGGCTCTCCTGCCGCGCGAGCGCCGATCGAGCGATCAGCCGCGCCAGCGGATGGGGGTCCCCGAGCAGCCGCTGCAAGCCCTCGGCGGTGCGCGCGATCCCGGCGTCCCGCCACAGCGCCGTCTGTGTGGAGCGCTCCAGCGGCGGCGTGCTCTCCCGGGCCGCCAGCTCCCTCAGCCCGGTGGCGCTCGCGGGCTCACTCGCGGGAGCCGGCTCGGACAGGGCCGCGGCGACCGCCCGCGCGGCGAACACGAAGCACTCGCTCAACGAGTTCGACGCGAGCCGGTTGGCGCCGTGCAGGCCGGTGCAGGACACCTCCCCGATCGCGTACAGCCCCGCCACGGTGGACCGGCCGTCGAGATCAACCGCGATCCCTCCCATCGCGTAGTGCGCGGCCGGGGCCACCGGCACGAGCTCCCGGGCGGGGTCGAGGCCCGCGTCCCGCAGCGCCGCGAACACGTTCGGGAAGTGGGCCGGGTCGATCGACCGCATGTCCAGCCCGACCGACTCCGCGCCGGTGTCGCGCAACCGCGCCGCGATCGCTCGCGACACTTCGTCGCGGGGGAGGAGCTCATCCACGAACCGCTCCCCCGTCCCCATGTCGTGCAACGTCGCCCCCTCGCCCCGGATCGCCTCGGTGATGAGAAAGCCTTCCCTGCCCGGCACCCCGATCGCCGCCGTGGGGTGGAACTGCAGCAGCTCGAGGTCCGCCAGCCGCGCGCCCGCGTCGTGTGCGAGCAACAGGCCCGTGCCCCGTGACCCGGGCGGGTTGGTGGTACGCGCCCACAACGCCGCCGCGCCGCCGGTCGCGAGGATCACCGCCCGTGCCCGGATCACATCGGTGTGGGCGTTCTCGCACACCACCCCCCGACACGGCCCGTCCTTCCCCTCCCGCCACACCGCCGCCGCGCGAGCGCCCTCGAGCACGGTCACCCGCGGGTCGGCCGCCACCAGCGCCGAGAGTTGGCGCACCAGCCGCCGACCGGTGGCGCTGCCGCCGGCGTGGACGATCCGCCGGATCGAGTGCCCTCCCTCCAGGCCGAGCGCGATCCGCCCGAACCGGTCGGCGTCGAACCTCACGCCCAGCGTCTGCAGGTCCTCGACGCAGGCCGGCGCTCCTCGCACGAGGATCTCCGCCGCGGATCGACGCACGAGGCCACGTCCCGCGTGCTCGGTGTCCGCCAGGTGACGCTCGGGGCTGTCGTCCGCCGCCAACGCCGCCGCCAGACCGCCCTGCGCCCAGTAGCTGGCCGTCTGCGCCAGCGGCCCCGCCGACACCAGCGCCACACGGCCTTCCTCCCGGGCGGCGCACACCGCGGCATACAGCCCCGCCACGCCCGCACCGACGACGACCACGTCGGTGTCGGCGATGGACGGCTCGCCGATCGAGCCCATCGCGCTCGCGCGCCGCTCTATTTCCCACCCCGCGGCAGGAAGCCGGCTTTGCGCAGGGCTTCCGCAGCGGAGGTCGAGCTTCTCCGGCCGGCGCCGGGGGCGGTGGTGCTCGCCTGCCCGGTCGTCGTGGTGGTGGTCGCCGATCCAGACGGTTTGAGCGTGGTCGGCGTGCCCGGGTTGACCCCGCTGGGGCTCGCCGGCGCCGGCGTCGCACCGGGCGCCGCGCCGGCGGTGCTCACCCCGGGCAGCACTCCGGACGTGGACGCGCCGGGCGCGGCGGTCGTCACGGTGGTGGTGATCGGCGCTGGGATCGTGCCCGTGCCGGAGCCCCCCGTCAGCTCGACGAGGGCCGCCGCCAGCGCTCCCAGCGCGAGCGTCGCGATCGCCGCCAGCGCGAGGATCGGGGCGCGCCAGTTGGTGGGGGCGGCGAGCCGGGTGCGAGCGGCCGCGCCGCAGCGGACGCACCACTCCTGTTCGGGCGCGAGCGGCTCTCCGCACAGCGGACAGGCCGCGTCCACGGGCGGGGCCGGGGCCCCGCCGAGAGCCTGCTCGCCGGGGCCGGTGCTCGTCGCGGCGGCGTTCAAGGGTTCTGCACGGGGGGGCGGATGATCTCGGTCGGCTCGTCCTTCGACGGCTCCCCCTCGGGGTCTCCCTCGGGCTCCGCCTCCGGCGGCTGGGTCGCGGGGGGTCGCTCACGCGCGGCGGTGGGCTGGACGACCGCTCGCTGTGCGGCCATCGCCTGTGCGGCCGTCGGCTGCGGCGAGGCCGGGGATCCCTGCCCCGGCGCCGCCGAGGCAGGCGCCGGCGCCGGTGCGGCGGGTGCGGCGGGCGCGGCGGGCTGCACGGTCGCGGGGGCCGACGCCGGTGCGGGGGGCACCGCCTCGGGTGCCGGAGCAGGGGCTGGCGCCCCAGCCATCGGCCGCTCGGCACGGAGGTCCATCGCCAGGCCGCAGTTGGGACAGAAGCGGTCGTCGCTGCCGTGGATCGCGGCGCACCTGGGGCACGCGGCCACGCCTGCCTCGCGCAGGATCGTCACGGGCTGGTGCTCGGACAGCGCCGATTCCAGCGCTCGCAGCTCGCCGTCGATGCGGGCGATCGTCTCGAGCTTGGAGAGCACCAGTGCGTCGTTGCGCCGTCCGAAGTGGTGCAGGCTGTAGACGAGCCCGCCGAGATCGCGGTAGGCGAGCTCCCGCGCCTTGCGCAGGAAGCGCGCACGCCGGCGCATGCGCCCGCGCGCGCTGAAACCGGGTGGGCCGGCGGTGGTGTCCTCGCCGGCAGGCGGCTCTTCTCCCGTCGCCGGACCAGTGGCTTGGGTGTCGGTCATCGACCTGTCAATGCTACCCAGCCCGCTCCAGTGCCGTGCGCCAAGCCTCGCCGACGCGCTCGGCCATGCGCTTTGCGGAGAACGGCTCGGCGTGGCTGCGCCCGGCGATGCGGGGATCCGAGACGAGCATGTGCGACTGAAGCACCGCGCGCCACCGCTCGAGCTCGAAGGGCGCACACAGCGTCCCCGGGACGTCCCGCAGTGCCTCGGGATGGATGCCGACGGGTGTGGCGAGCACCGGTACGTCACACGCCAGTGCCTCGAGCACCGCCAGGCCGAATCCCTCTCGCTCGGACGGGACCACCACGGCACTCGCGGCGTTCAGCCAGAGCGGCACCTGTCCCGGGTCCACTCCGCCGAGCGCCCGCAGCTGCACGCCCACCGAGCCCGCCAGCAGAAGCGCCCGGTCGTAGCGCTTCTCCGGCCGCGAGGGGCTCGCCGCGAACAGCAGGAACGGGCGCTCGGGATCGAGTCCCAGCTGGCGACGGGCCTGCTCGCGGGAAACCGGGCGGAACCGCTCGAGGTCCACCCCGCACGGCAGCACCTGCGCCCGGCGGCGCGCGGAGCGGAGCGGCAGCCGCTCGATCAGCTCTGCCGACACCGCCGCCACGATGTCCATCATCGGGATCGCCAAGCCGGTCAACAGGCGCGTGCGCGGGTGACTCACGTCGGTGCCGTGCACGGTCAGCGCCCGCACCCGCGCGCCCACCGCCAGCGCGGGCCAGGCGGAGAGCCCGAAGTGGGCGTGCACCACGTCGAAGCGCTGGCCCGCATAGCGCTGGCGCAGGTCCTTCGCCGCCAGCGCCAGCGTGCGGGCTCCCGGCGCCAGCTCGTAGAGCTCGACGTCCAGTCCGTCGAGGCTCGGCAGGGTGCGCAGCGCGTCGACCTGGTCGCGCACGAACCGGCCGCGCTCGGGATCGGCCGTCGAGGGCAGCATGTTCGAGACCACCAGCGCACGCATCCGTCGCGGACGGTAGCGCTCTGGAATGATGGCCTCGATGCACACTTCACCGGCAGGGGCCGATCCCCGTATGCGGCCGATCGCGGTGTTCGACTCGGGCGTGGGTGGTCTCACCGTCCTGCACGAGCTCCTCGTGAGGCTTCCCCGCGAGGATTTCCTGTATCTCGGGGACACCGCCCGCTTCCCCTACGGCGAACGCTCGCCGCAGGAGATCGAGCGCTTCGCCGCGGAGATCGCCGAGGAGCTGCTGCGCCGTCGCGCGAAGCTGCTGGTGGTCGCGTGCAACTCCGCCACCTCCGCCGCGCTGCCCAGCCTCAGCGCCCGCATGCGTCAGACGACCCTCGGCATCGACGTGCTCGGCGTCGTCGCCCCCGAGGCGCTGCAGGCGGTGGCGAGCACCCGCAGCGGCAGGATCGGACTGCTCGCCACACCCACCACCGTGGCCAGCGGCGCGTACGATCGCGCCGTCGCCGCCGTGGATCCCCACGTCACCCTGCATCCCGTGCCGTGCCCGACGCTCGCGTCGATCATCCAGGCGGGCGAGCAGTTCGACGAGGCCGCCGTCGCCACCGTCCGAGCGGCCTGCGAACCGCTGCTCGCGGCCGACGTCGACACGGTGATCCTGGGCTGCACCCACTACCCGCTGATCAGCCCGATGCTCCAGCGGATGCTCGGACCGGAGGTGACGCTCGTGACCTCGGGCGCGGCGCTCGCGCGACAGGTCGAGCACGCGCTGAGCACGCGGGCGCTGAGCAGACCCCCCGCCGGGCAGGCGGGGGCCGGGGAGGAGGGCGAGTACTGCTTCCTGTGCACGGGTGACGTGGACGCGTTTCGCGAGCTCGGCACAGCATTCCTGCAGATGCCGCTGGGCGCGGTCGAGCACGTCGAGCTCGACGCCGTCGAGGCGGTTGCGTGAGCAAGTCACGCAGCTACGGCCGGCCGCCCGAGGGGATGCGCCCGACGAGCATCGAGCCGGGCTTCGTGCGCACCGCCACCGGCTCGGCGCTGATCTCGGTGGGAGAGACCCGCGTGATCTGCACCGCCTCGGCCCAGGAGTCCCTGCCGCGATGGCTCGCGGGCAAGGGCAAGGGATGGGTGACCGCCGAGTACGCGATGCTCCCCGCCTCCACCGGCGAGCGCAAGGCCCGCGACGTGTCCAAGGGCCGCCTGGATGGCCGCAGCGTCGAGATCCAGCGCCTGATCGGGCGCGCCCTGCGCGGGGTGATCGACTTCGCCGCCCTCGGCGAACGCACGATCTACCTCGACTGCGACGTGCTCCAGGCCGACGGCGGCACCCGCTGCGCGTCGATCACCGGCGCCTATGTCGCGCTCGCGCTCGCCTGCGCGAAGCTCAAGGATGCGGGCAAGCTGGAGCGCAGCCCCTTGACCGGCTCTGTCGCCGCGGTGTCCTGTGGCATCGTCGCCGGCCAGGCGCGGCTCGACCTCGACTACGGCGAGGACTCCAACGCCGAGGTCGACGCCAACGTCGTGATGACCGGCGACGGCGGCCTCGTCGAGGTGCAGGCCACCGCCGAGCGCATGCCCCTCTCCCGGGCCCACCTGGACGAGCTGCTGGAGCTCGCCGCGGGTGGGATCGCCGACCTGCGCGCGGTCCAGGAGCGGGCGATCGCCGGTGCCGCCGAGCGATGACCCTCAGCCTGATCCTCGCCACCCGCAACGAGCACAAGCGCCGCGAGTTCGCGCGCCTGCTGAACGTGGCCGGCTCACCCGTCGCGGACGTCGAGATCCTGCCCCGCGGCGTGCGCCTGCCCCCCGAGGAGGGCGACACATTCGCCGAGAACGCCCTCGGCAAGGTCCGCGCGGCCGCCGCCGCCACCGCCAGGCCGTGCATCGCCGATGACTCGGGCATCGAGGCAGCCGCCCTCGATGGTCGCCCCGGAGTGCGCTCCGCCCGCTATGCCGGCGAGCACGCAACCGACGCGCAGAACCTCGCCAAGCTGCTGCGGGAGGCCCCCGCCGGGAGCCGCCTGGAATACGTGTGCGCGCTCGCCTACGCCGATCCCGCCAGCGGGGAGGAGCAGGTGTTCGAGGGTCGCTGTGCCGGCACCCTCACAGACCGCCCCAGAGGCGAGCGCGGCTTCGGATACGACCCGGCGTTCGTCACCGCCGAGGTTCCGGGCGAGCCGACGTTCGCCGAGCTGAGCGACGAGGAGAAGGACGCGATCAGCCACCGCGGCCGCGCGGTCCGGGCGCTGCTGGACTGGCTCAGCACGTCCACCACGGCCGATCGTGCCGGTGAGCCGCGCGGCATCAGAGCAGGTTGATCGCCGCCGCCGCCGCGACCGCTCCGGACAGCCCCGCATAGCCGGTGTAGCCCGCGAGCAGCAGCAGGAGCGCCGTCAGCAGCGCGATCATCACCGTCGCCGTCCATGCGGCCCGTTCGAAGGTCATCGCCCGCCAATTGTCGCCTATGGCGCCGTCGTCGTAGGGGGGTGGCGGTGCGAACCCGCCCGCCGCCGGCTTGGCGGCCCTTTTTTTCGCGCCCGACCCGGCTTTGCGGGCCCGTGAACGTCCGTGAACGCTGTTAGCGTCAACAGCCACCGTTTCACGAACGAGGAGGGCCAAGTGACGAAGTCCGAGCTGGTCGACCAGGTTGCCGATCGAACCGGCCTGACGAAAAGCGACACCGCCCGCGCGGTGGACGCAGTGCTCGAGACGGTCGAGGATGCCCTGCGGCGTGGCAGCGACGTGACCCTGTCGGGGTTCGGCAAGTTCCACGTCGGCGAGCGAGGTGCACGTCAGGGCGTGAACCCCCGCACCGGCGAGCGCATCCAGATCGCTGCGTCGCGCGTGCCGCGGTTCACGGCGGGAAGCGGCCTGAAGAGCGCCGTCAAGGGTCGCTGAGCCGCTGCCGGGTCTGCCCCTGTCCGATCGCTCCACCGCGAGGCCGGCCGCTGGCGAGCGTTCGTTCGGGGACTCGCTCGCGGCGCGGGTGACCTCACGCGAGTCTCAGATCGTGCTCGGGCTCGACCCCGATCCGAGCGCGCTGTGGCCGGCCGCCGTCGAGCGCTCGCAGCAGCGCTCCGGCGCCAGTCCCGTGCAGCGCGCCGGCGACGCCGTGCTGGCCCACTGCCTGGCGCTGATCGACGCTGTCGCCGAGGCGTGCGTGGCGGTCAAGCCCCAACTGGCGTGCTTCGAGCGCCTGGGTGCGACCGGCTGGACGGTGCTCGAGCAGGTCCTCGTGCACGCACACGACGCCGGACTGCTCGTGATCGCCGACGGCAAGCGGGGCGACATCGACGTGACCGCCCGCGCCTACGCCGAGGCACTGCTCTCGGGCGCCGACACTCCGTTCGGCCGGCTGCCCGGTCTCGGCGCTGACGCGATCACCGTCAATCCACTGATGGGCCGTGACGCGCTGGAGCCGTTCGTGACGGCGGGCAGGGCAGGCGGGGCGGGCGTGTTCGTGCTGGTGCGGACCTCCAACCCCGGCGCCGCCGACGTCGAGGAGCTCGAGCTTGCCGGCGGCAGCGGCCCGGTGTGGGAGCGGTTGGCGGCGATCGTCGACGAGCTGGGACGGCCGGGCGTGGGGGAGAGCGGCCTCGCGGACGTCGGCGCGGTGCTCGGTGCCACCGCGCCGGACCACCTCGCCCGCGCGCGCGAGCTGATGCCGCACGCGGTGTTCCTGCTGCCCGGCGTCGGCGTCCAGGGAGGTCGCGTGGAGGATCTGCGGCCCGCCTTCGCTCCGGGCCTCGCCGGGGGCCTGGTGAGCGCCTCGCGGAGCATCGCGGGCGCCCATCTAGCCGCGGGAGGAGATCCCGCCGAGGCCGCCCGAGTCGAGGCGGAGCGGCTGCGCGCGCAGGCGCTGGCGCTCGCGGCGTGACCGTCGCCGGCCACGATCGGGCCCGTGCTCGCAGGCATGCGGCGCTCGCCCGGGGGGTTCGCTAGCCTTGTTTGCGAGCGCCTCGGCGGGGTACCTGCCGGGCGACGGAAGGCGGTAGAGAACCAGGCATGATCATCACGGTCACGCTCAACGCGGCGATCGACAAGTCGCTCTCGGTCCCGAACTTCCGAATCGGGCGCAGGCACCGGACCGTCGAGCAGCGCACGATGGCGGGCGGCAAGGGCGTCAACGTCGCGCGCACGCTCAAGGCCCTGGGCCAGCCTGTGATCGCCACCGGCTTCGCCGGCGGGGCCACCGGCACCCACATCGTGGAGCAGCTCACCGACGAGTCGATCCTCAACGACTTCGTGCGCATCCGCGAGGAGTCGCGTATGAACACCTCGGTGCTCGACCCCACCACCGGCGAGCAGACCGAGATCAACGAACGCGGCCCTTCGATCTCCGAGCGCGAGGTCGAGCTGTTCCGCGACAAGCTCCTGTACCTCGCCCGCGGCGCCGCGATCGTCGTGTTCGCCGGCTCGCTTCCCCCCGGCGTGGACCCGGAGCTGTATGCGTCGCTGATCCACGACCTCGCCCGTATGGAGGTGACCACCGTCGTGGACACCGACGGCGAGCCGCTGCGCCATGCCGTGCGGGCCGAGCCGGACGTCGTCTCGCCCAACGTGCTCGAGGCCGAGGAGCTCGTCGGACACGAGTTCGCCGGCGAGGAGGAGCGCTCGCTGGCCGTCCGCGAGATCGCTGCGCTCGGCCCCCGCGAGGCGATCATGACGCTCCCCGACGGCTGCTTCGCCCAGATCCTGCTCGACGGTCGCCAGGTGCTCAGGCGCGTGCGCGTCAGCCCCCGCGAGCCGATCGCCAAGAGCGGCTCCGGCGACGCCTTCCTCGCCGGTTACCTGGCGGCCCGCTACGAATCCCGCTCCCCCGACCAGTGTCTGCGCTTCGGTGTGGCCTGCGGCGCGGAGTCCACCGGGCGCCTCGGCGCCGGCCTGATCGATCCGCGGGAGGCCCGCCGTCTGCTCGGCGAGATCGAGCTGACCGACGTGGAGCTGCCGACGAAGGTCGGCTGAGCTTCGCCGGCCCGTCCGGCCTCCGAGTCGCCGGCCGCTGCTCGGCCTGCGGTTTCAACCGGTGAGAGTTGCCCCGGTGTGCCGGTATAGTGCCCGACTCGATCGGGTCACCCAAGCTCGGAAGAGGGACAACAGGACATGAGGATTCACAGATCGCCATCGCCCCAGGACGCGGGCGCCCCCGCAACCAAGCGCCCGGCCCGGCCCGGGGGGCTCGCCGCGCTGGCGCTCGCGGCGGTCGTCGCGATCGTGGTCGCCGGCTGCGGCGAAGGCTCCTCCAGCACCACCCAGGCATCGACGTCGGCGAGCGTCGCCACCACGGCGAGCGCTCCCACCACGGCGAGCACCGCCCCGACGCCGACCACCTCGACGAGCACCACCACCTCGACCCCCACCACCCCGACGAGCACCACCCCCAGGTCGAAAGGCCCCTTGGGACTCTCCGGGCCGCAGGCCGGGAAGGCGCGCAGGGGGCTCGGGGCGCTCGCCAAAGGGTTCGGCGCGATCTCGATCAGCAGCACCGCGTTCAGCCCGGGCGGCTCGATCGAAACGCGCTACACCTGCGACGGCGAAGGAATCTCCCCGCCGCTGCAGTGGCAGGGCGTGCCCAAGAGCGCCAAGGAACTGTATCTGCTCGCCGCCGACATCGGCGGAGGACCCAACGTCGCCGTCCAGTGGGCCGTCGCGATGCCCGCCAGCACGAGCTCGCTGCCGGCCGGCTCGCTGCCGCCGGGCGCCGTCGCAGGGGTGAACAGCGCCGGGAAGATCGGCTGGGCCGGTGTCTGCGGCAGCAAGGGCAAGGTCCAGCACGTCTCGTTCCTGATGTACGCGTTGAGCAAGAAGCTCGGCCTGCAGTCGGGCTTCAACCCGGCCCAGGTGCGCTCCGAGCTGAAGGGCAGGGTCGCGCTCGGCTTCACGGTCGCAAGCTACGAGCGCAAATAGACCTCCCGACCGGCCAGGTCAGCCCCCGGCGACGTCGCGGCGCAGGAACACCAGGTAGGCGCCCAGGAGGGCGGGCACCGCGTACAGCGCACAGACCCAGAGGGAGTGCCAGATCGGCGCCCAGTCGGTCGGTGTGCGCAGCAGGCCGTGCCAGTTCTCGTACTGGTCGGTGAGCAGATACGGGGTGACCCCTTCCAGTCCGGGGATCGTCGAGAGGATCGCCAGCAGAATCGTGAACCCGACCGTCCCCACCACGGCAGCGGCGCTGTTGCGGGTGACCGTCGACAGGAGCAGACCGATGCAGGTGACCGTGAGCAGCGGGATCAGATAGGCGGCGTTTGCGGCGAACACGAGCAGCAGCCCCTTGGGGGCGGCCACGACCGACCCGGAGAAGGTCGTGATGTGATTGAAGCCCCATACCGCGATGCCCGCGATCGATGCCACCGCCGCAGAGAGAAACACCGCGAGGATCGCGTAGAGCATCGCGGCCAGCGCCTTCGCGGCGAACACCTGGCCGCGGTCCGCCGACCGTGTGAGGATCGTCTTCAGCGTTCCGTTGCCGTCCTCGGCGGCGACGATGTCCCCCGCCACGAGCGCGGCGATCAGGGGCAGCATGAAGACCGACAGGAACAGCAGCATCAGCACCGGCGTGGCCAGCCCCGACTGGGTGATCTGCGAGGCGAACACGCTGCCCCGTTCCCGCCCGTGGGGGTGGCGCAGGTACTCGACCAGCACGAAGATCAGGGGCAGGATCACCGCCAGGCCCAGCCCGAGATAGGTGCGCTTCTGGGAGACGAGCTTGCGCAGCTCCCATCTGCACGCCGTCAGCGTCGACGGGCGCCGCGGCTCCGCGATGGGCGCTGCCGCGATCGCCACCGAGGCGCTCGCGTCGCTCATGCCAGGCCCGCCTCGGCGCCGACGAGGGGAGTCGCCTCGGTGCCCTGCAGGTGACCGTCCTCGGTCAGGCGGAAGAACAGGTCCTCCAGCGAGGCCAGCTCGGGCGTGAGCGCGAGGATGCCGATGCCCGCCGCCCCCAGCGCCAGCGACAGCCGCCCGACGTCATCCTCCTGGGCCTGGAAGGTCACGCCGTGGTGATCGCTGCCGGCCTGCTCGATCCTCGCCTGCGCCCGGACCACCCCGAGCGCCCGCGCGTCGTCGGTGGTGTGCAGCCGGTAGGCGGTGCCTCCCTGGCGACGCAGATCGGCGAGCGCCCCCTCGTACACGATCCGCCCGGAGTCGACGATCGCCACCCGGTTGCACAGTTCCTGGACCTCGGGAAGCTGATGGCTCGAGAGCAGCACCGTGATCCCTTCGCCGGCGAGGCGCAGGATCAGCTGGCGCATGTCGCGCATCCCGGCGGGATCCAGGCCGGTCGCCGGCTCGTCGAGGATCAGCAGCCGCGGCCGGCGCAGCAGCGCCGCGGCGATCCCCAGGCGCTGGCGCATCCCGTGCGAGTAGCCGCCGACCCTGTGTCCGGCCCGCGGAGTCAGCTCGACGATCTCGAGCACCTCTGCGATCGCCCGACCGCGCTGCTTGGCCCGTCCGCCGTCCAGCGCAAACAGCAGCTCGAGGTTCTTCTTGGCGGTCAGGTAGGGATAGAAGCGGGGCGCCTCGACGAAGCCCGCGACGCCCTGCAGCGCCCGTGCGCCCTCGCGCATCGGGTCGCGGCCGAACAGCTCGACCACACCCTCGCTCGCGACGATCAGCCCGAGCGCCATCCGCAGGGTCGTGGTCTTGCCGGCGCCGTTGGGTCCGAGGAACCCGTACACGTCGCCGGCGTGCACGTTGAGGTCGATGTGGTCGACCGCCAGCACCTCCTTGTAGCGCTTGACCAGCCCTCTGGCCCTGACCGGGAGCGTGTCGTCGGCGGCGCTGACCTGTCCGTTGCGGGGTGCCCCGCTGCTCGGGCGCGGCGAACGCGGCGGGGCTTCGCTCACGCGCTCAGAGACCCTTGGCGACCGCTTCGACCGCCGCCGGATCGACGGCGCCGAGCACCAGGTAGCGGACCCCGGCGCGCTCGAAGCCGAGCAGCGTGCCCAGCGCCGTCGGCAGCTCCGCCGCGCTGGTGCCGTTGATCGTGACCTTCTGCAGGCCTTCGGGGAGCGATGAGGACTGCCCGCCGCCCTGCTTGACCGGGCTTTCGATGACCGCGATCGTGGCCGGGCCGTGGCCCCGGGTGGTGAGCTTGGCGTGGCCTTCATGCGACTGGGTCCCGTCCGGCTGGTGGGCGCTCCCGCCACCGTTGGGGGAGACTTCTTCGACCTTCGCTCCCGCCGGTGGCGTGAGTTCGAACGTGGAGGCTTCGACCGGTCCGTAGGAGATTTCGCTGGCCGCGAGTTCGAGCACCGGCGAGGTGCTCTTGGTGGAGTAGACCGCCGCCCGCAGCGGGACTCCGTGCACCGCGTCCCAGGACAGCTCTGCTCCGCCGAGCAGGCTGCCCCCTTCGCGGGGGCCGATGTGCACGGTGTAGGCCGGCTGGCCTGCCACGTCTGTGGGGGTGGCGCCCGAGAGGACCGTGTGGCGCTGCAGGTGGGAGATGGCTTCTTCGATCTTCGCCACGCTCGGGACCCCGCTGTCAGGCGTCGACCCGGCCGTGCCTTGCGATACCGCGTCCGATCCACCACCGCCGGCGTGATCGCTCCCAGCGGGTGGCGTGTAGCGGTAGAGCGTGTTCGAGGCCGCGTCATACAGCGTGACGGTATGGCCGTCGTAGAGGATCTCCGTGTCGCCCTTTTCGGCCTGGAGCTCGAGCCGGACGTGTCCGTCGGCGGAGATCCACAGTCGCCCAGAGGCGCCGGTGAAGAGCGGGCTGGATGTCAGTTCGCCCGCGGAACCACCGTCGCCGCTGGCGATGTCGGCGCCTTCCAGCAGATTGTTGGTCAGCTTCACACGCGCGCTGACACCCTGCACCGGCGGCGCTGAGAGCGCATCGTGGACGGCCTCGGCAAGCGGCTTGGGCGGGGGCGTGGGCCCCGTGTCGAGCGCGAACGCGATCGCCGTCGCGCCCACCCCCAGCGCGAGCACGAGCACGAGCAGGAGCGCCAGGCGGGAGAGCGGTAGTCGGCGAAGTAGGTTGCCCATCGACCTTCTGCTTTTCAGGGTAGCGCTGGGCCACGCCGCGAGCGCCGTCCGGCCCCGGCAGGCGATATGGTCCCCGCCGCATGGTGTACGCGTTCATAGCGTTCTGGGTGGTGCTCGGCCTCGGCGTGTTCTTCGTCGCGATGCGCGGCGGGGGCGCCCGCGGGCGGGATGCCGCCGGCGAGCCCGGACAGGAATCCAAGGCCGGACGGCGTCTGACGGTGTTCGGAGTGGTGCTCGCGTTCGCGTTCGGCCTGGCGGTGCCTGCGCTCGTGCTCGCCTTCAACGAGGAGCACAAGGCGACCGTGGCCGTCGGCGGGTTGCACCTGAGCGCCGAACAGCAGAAAGGACGCGAACTGTTCTCCAGAAGCTGCGCGGTCTGCCACACGCTCGAAGCCACGAAGTCGGTGGGACGCATCGGCCCGGATCTCGACGTCCGCGTCGGCGACGACGTCTCGACGCCCGCCGGACGCAAGGCGCTCGTGCTGAGCGCCATCCTCGAAGGCCGCGCACGCGGCCTCGGCCAGATGCCCGCCCAGCTCTACCAGGGCAAGGAAGCCGAAGAGATCGCCTCGTTCGTGGCCGCCGTAGCCGGCCACTGAGGCGACGACGTCCCCCGTGGACGATTTGGCCAACGGTCGATAGCGGGCCGACACCCCATCCACTAAGGTCAGCCGCGATGTCCGAGCCGCCCATTGCAGAGCCCGCGCCGCAGACCGCGGAGGACGTGAAGGCGCTGGTCGCCGAGCACGAGATCCGGTTCATCCGCTTCTGGTTCACCGACATCCTCGGCCAGCTCAAGTCGTTCTCGATCAACGCCGCCGAGCTCGACGACGCGTTCGAGGCGGGCATGGGCTTCGACGGGTCCTCGATCACCGGGTTCAACGCGATCGAGGAGTCGGACATGATCGCGATGCCCGATCCCAGCACGTTCGCGGTGTTGCCGTGGCGGCCGGTGGAGCAGGGGGTGGGGAGGATGTTTTGTGACGTCCTCACCCCCGAGCGCACGCCATACGAGGGAGACCCTCGACACGTGCTCCGTCGCGCCCTGGTCCGTGCCCACGAGCTCGGCTTCGACACCTTCAACGTCGGTCCCGAGCTCGAGTACTTCCTGTTCCGCGACTCCCGCTCGACCGAGGTGCTCGACCAGGGCGGCTACTTCGATCTGACGACCCTCGACGCCGGCTCGGACGTGCGTCGCGAGACCGTGCTCGCGCTCGAGCAGCTCGGCATCCACGTCGAGTACACCCATCACGAGGTGGGCCCCAGCCAGCACGAGATCGACATGCGCTATGCCGACGCCCTGAAGATGGCCGACGACTGCATGACCTATCGCATCACCGTCAAGGAGTACGCGATGAAGTACGGCTGGCACGCCACCTTCATGCCCAAGCCGCTGTTCGGCGAGAACGGCTCCGGCATGCACACCCACCAATCGCTGTTCGCCGACGGCCGCAACGCCTTCTACGACCCCGACGATCAGTACTTCCTCTCGGACGTCGGCAAGGCGTTCATCGCCGGCCAGCTGAAGCACGCTCGCGAGATCTGCGCGATCTTCGCGCAGTGGGTGAACTCCTACAAGCGCCTCGTCCCGGGCTTCGAGGCGCCCGTGTACGTAGCCTGGTCGCGGCGCAACCGCTCGGCGCTGGTGCGGGTGCCGCTGTATCACCCGGGACGCGAGCAGGCCACCCGCATGGAGCTGCGCTGCCCCGATCCCGCCTGCAACCCATATCTCACCTTCGCGGCCCTGCTGCAGGCGGGGCTGGAGGGGATCGAGAAGGGCTATGAGCTGCCCGAGCCGATGGAGAAGAACCTGTACCACCTCTCCGCCGAGGAGCGCCGCCGTCTCGGTGTCGAGCAGCTGCCGGAATCGCTCGGCGAGGCGGTCGAGCTGTTGTCGGAGTCCGAGCTGGTGCTGCGCACGCTCGGCGAGCACATGTTCAACCGCTACGTCGAGATCAAGCGCCAGGAGTGGGAGGACTACCGCATGCAGGTCAGCCGCTGGGAGCTCGATCGCTACCTGGCGGTGTTGTAGCGCAGCTCCGCCTCCGTCCTGTCGGCGTCTCGATTTGGTGGGCCGCCGTCCGGGCGGCCTTGACCGCGTCTTCGGCGCTTCGTGGCTCCGCCTCCGTCCTGTCGGCGTCTCGATTTGGTGGGCCGTCGTCCGGGCGGCCTTGACCGCGCCTGCGGCGCTCATGCGCCACTCCTGGCTCCGTTGGTCACTCAGGATCCGGGGAGTGGGCAGGCCAGCGGGCGCATCGGGGCGAGGCTCCAGTGCATCGCCTGGAGCATGTGTGCGAAGGAGGTCGGGTGGCGTGGGGCGATGTCTGTGAGCAGCGCGATCGCGCCGAGGGCCTGACGCTCGTACTCGGGCTCGCCGGTCAGCTGGGCCAGCCGCAGTAGACCCATCGCGGCGCTGGATCCGCCGGCGGGGATCGGGGTGTCCTCGAGCTCCTTGCGTCGCGTGATCAGCGCTTCCGCGTCTGTGGCGGTCGAGAAGAAGCCGCCGTCGATCGGGTCTGAGAAGCGGGTGATCAGCGTGTCCGCGAGCGTCGTGGCATGCTCGAGCCAGCGCTCCTCGCAGCTCGCTTCGAACAGCGTGATCAAGGCCTCCAGCAGGAACGCGTGATCCTCGAGGTAGCCATCGAGGGTGGCCCTGCCCGCGGAGTAGGTGCGCAGCAGCCGCCCCTGTTCGTCACGCAGCTCACCCAGCAGGAACTCGGCGCAACGGGTGGCGGCGTCGAGATACAGGGGCTCTCCGAGCGCGGAGCCCGCGTCGGCCAGCGCGGAGATCATCAGCGCGTTCCAGCTGGTCAAGCGCTTGTCGTCGAGTCCCGGCCGCGTTCGTGCCGCGCGCGCATGCAGCAGACGTTCGCGGATCCGCTCGCGCACCGGCGCCCCCGGCGGCGGTCCCGTGCCCTGCAGCACGTTCAGGCCGGGCTCGGGGTGCTGGGGGTCCAGGAAGTTGCCCTGCTCGCTTGCGCCGAACCACGCGATCGCCGACTGTGCATCCTCGCCGAGCGCATCGTTCAGCGCGGACACCGTCCACACGTAGAAGCGGCCCTCGACACCGTCGGAGTCCGCATCCAGGGCAGCATGAAAGCCGCCCTCGGGACCGCGCATCTCGCGCAGCGCCCAATCGAGCGTCTCACGGCACACCTGGCCGAGACGCTCGTCGTCGTTGAGCTGGCAGCCGTGCAGATAGGCTCGTGCGAGCAGCGCGTTGTCGTAGAGCATCTTCTCGAAATGGGGCACCGTCCAGCTGGCGTCGACGGAGTAGCGGTGAAAGCCGCCGCCCACCTGGTCGTGGATGCCGCCTCGGGCCATCGCGTGCAGGGTGTGCGAGGCGATCCCGCCGCGGCCGCGCAGGAGCAGCAGCTCGATCGCCGAGGCGTGGGGGAACTTGGGGGCTCCGCCGAAGCCGCCGTGGCGGGAGTCGTGGGCTCGCTCGAGCTCGGCCACCGCCTCGGTGAGGGCCTCCTCGCTCGGAGGCTCGGTCGAGGGCTTCAGCCGCGCGCCGCCGGAGAGGCGCTCGCGCAGACGCTCCCCGCCGGCGCGGATCTCCTCGCGACGCTCGCTCCATGCCTCGCCGATCGCCTGCAGGACCTG
Organism: uncultured Solirubrobacterales bacterium; assembly: GCA_963696615.1. Classification (GTDB taxonomy): domain Bacteria; phylum Actinomycetota; class Thermoleophilia; order Solirubrobacterales; family Solirubrobacteraceae; genus Palsa-744. The sequence continues at coordinate 831,007 of CAVOKU010000001.1, forward strand.
TGTCCAGGAGGGCATCCCGTGACGGGGCTCGGGCGGGAAGTAGGTCCCTCCGTAGAACGGCAGCTGCTCGGGGGTGAGAAACACGTTCAGCGGCCAGCCGCCGTGACCGGTCATGCTCTGCACCGCCTCCATGTACAGGGCGTCGACGTCGGGGCGCTCCTCACGGTCTACCTTCACGCACACGAACCCCTCGTTCATCAGCGCGGCGGTGCGCTGATCGGTGAAGGACTCACGCTCCATCACGTGGCACCAGTGGCAGGCGGAGTATCCGATCGACACCAGCAGCGGCTTGTCCGCTGCGCGTGCCCGCTCCAGCGCGGCGGGCCCCCACGGCAGCCAGTCGACCGGGTTCTCGGCATGTTGGAGCAGGTACGGCGAGGTCTCCTGCGCGAGGGCGTTCGACATCCTTCCAGCCTATCCCCGCCCGGCCGGTGAGGCCGCTCGGCGCGGGGGCCGACCCAACCGCCCCTCAGCGAACGCGGGCCAGGCCGGGCAGCGGGAACGTGACCTCTCCCGACGGCCAGCTCGCCGATGAGCCGCCGACGCGGGCGAGCTTGACCGCCGAGGTGTTCACGACGAAGCGAACGCCGCCGAGCGTGCCGCTCACCGACTTGGCCGAGACGAGTCGGATCGTGCCCCGCGCCGCCTGCGAGCCCGACACGCGGATCGTCGCCGGCTGCAGCCGTCCGTTGCGGACGGGGATCGTCGCGCTCAGCTGCACGCCGGGCACGAACGTGAAGCTCCTCAACACGACGCCCGAGGATCCCAGGCGCGCGTAGCCGCCGTGCAGGCCGCCGAAGCTCGAGCCGATCGGAAGTTCGGCGTCCTCCTCGAGCGTGGCGCTGATCACCAGTCGTTCGAGGTCGAGGATCGCGTCGAGCGCCGCCGTCAACGTTTTACCGGGCCTGCCGCGGAGCGCCGGCGGCGGATGGATGTAGACCAGCCTCCGCGGCGTCACGGGAGTCGGCGCGAAGTGGTTGATGGCCCTTCCGCACGGCTGCACGGGGGTCCCGGCGAAGAACGCCTGAACCCCCCGTTCGGCGCATCCGCTGAAGTCGCTGCCGAGCACCGAGTGGCCCGTGAACGGCACCAGCAACAGCTGCGCGCCGGGGATCCGTTCGGCGACCATGCGGGCGTTCGCGGTGGGGGTGCGCAAATCCTGCTGACCCGAGAGGAGCAGTGTGGGCACCGTCGGCAGGGCCCCCGTCACGGGCGGCGAGGGGGAGGCGTCCGGCCAGTAGGAGCAGAGCGGGAGCAGGCTGGCGTTCAGCACGGTGCTGGAGTCGAACGGGCTGAAATCGCGGCTCGGCAGCCCGTGCAGGGCGGCGAGCGCTTCGGTCTCCCGCGCCTGCGGCGAGGCCGAACGCTGCCATGGAAACGGACTCTCCTCGCAGGAGGTGTCCAGGAACAGGGTTTCATCGATCGAGTTCTGGGCTTCTTCGCTCGGGCGGTTGGGAATGGTCGGGATCAGGCCCTCGGAGAGCAGCTCGAGTCGCAACAGCGGGTCGGGGTCGCGATGCAGCGCCGAGATGACGGCGGCCGGCAACAGCGCACGCAGGGCGGGGTTCAGGTCGCCCGCCTTGAGGACGTCGAGCAGGCCCGCCTCATCGAGCGTGACCGAGTGCCTCACGCCCGACCCGTCGTACACCGAGCCGGAGACGGCGTGCTTGCGCAGCTGCGCGGTGAGGCTCGCGAGATCGCCGATGGGATTGGCGGTGATGCCCGCACAGGCGCGGCCTTCGCACAGCTCGTCCAGCACGCCGCCGATCGCCTGGAAGGTGGTGAGCCCGAACGGTTCGGGACCACCCGCGGGGACCACCGAGTCGAGCACCAGCGATTCGACGTGCTGGGGGTACTGTTCGGCGTACTCGAGGGCCACCTTCGTGCCGTATGAGGTGCCGTACAGGACGAGCTTTTCATAGCCGATCGCCCGCCTGATCGCCTCGATGTCCGCCACCGATTCACGCGTCGTGTAGGCGGCGCGGGCCGCCCCCAGCTGCTGGGCGCAGCGGCTCACGAGTTCCCCCGTCGAGGGGGTGCCTTCGAATTGGCCGCGGACGCTCAGGGCCGGGCAGCTGAGCGGATCCGATTCGCCGGTGCCGCGCTGGTCGAAGACGAGCAAATCGCGCGTCCCCAGGGCCGGCGCCATCGCTTTGGCGATGAATTCACCGAGCCCCAGCGCGGCCTGGCCCGGCCCGCCGGCGAGCGCCACCACGGCGCTGGTGCTGGACCCCACCGAGGCTGGCCTGCGCTCGAGCTTCAGCGAGACGGTGCCCGGCACCTGACCGCCGCGGTCCAGCGGAACGCTCACCGTCGCGCACGTGAACCCCACGGGCGTCGCGGCCGGGCACGCGAGCGGGCTAAGGGACGCGGGCGAGGAGGCCGGCCAGGCGCCCAGCAGCAGCGCGGGCAGCAGGGCCGCCATGAGCGAACGTCGGGCTGGCCTGCGCATCCTCACTGACGATAGCGCCAGCCGTCCCGGTGGGCGCAGGCAGGCGTGCAGGTGTGCCCCCCAGCCTGCCGACGAGCTGATCGTGGCGACTCAGACGCAGAGTTCCGTGGGCCGAGGCCGATCCGCCGACACGCAGGACCGCGCCCGTCTGGGAGACCGCGCCGGAGACGGTGACCCCCGGAACATAGGAGTAGCCGTGCAGCGCCAGCTTGCCATGCGCGATCCCGGCCCAGCCGGCTCGCAGTCCGCCGACGCGCAGCGACAGGAGCGCGCCGAGGTTCCCCGAGGCGAGGGCGCTCAGGGCGCGTATCGCCTCCTGGCGGCCGAGGTCCGCCAACGTCTCCGAGACCGCGTCCAGGGTGCGACCGGGTCGTCCGGGAAGGCCTCCGGTCGGTCGCACGTCGCTCAGTCGGGCCGGCGCGAGCGGCACCAGACCGACGAGGTTCAGCAGCTCGCGCCCGGACGGGCAGGGCTTGATCGGTGAGCCGGCGAACAGCGCCTGAAGCGCCTTCGCAGAGCAGCCGCTGAGATCGCTGCCGAGCACCGAATGTCCCACGCCGGGCACCACCAGCAGGTGCGAGCCGGGAATCTGGGCGGCCAATTCCCGGGCGCCGGAGACGGGCGTACGCAGATCGTCGGTGCCGCTGAGGATCAACGTCGGCGTCCGTGGGAACGGAGCCGACACCGGCGCTTGCGCCGGTGTCGCGTATGGCCAGAATGCGCACGCCGGGATGTCGCTGATCGCGAACACGTCGGGGGGTGCGAACGGCGCGAACTCGCTCGCCGGCAGCTGCGCGAGCTGCGTCCGCGCTTCGGCGAGACGCTTCGCCGGGGCGGCGGCGCGACTGAAGGGGAACTGCTGCTCTTCGCAGCTGGTCGCGTAGTACAGGGGACTGTCGAAGCTCTCGCTGGGGCTTTCTTCGCCGCCGCCACCCTCGCCTCGTTCCGCCGCGTTGGCGAGCACACGCGCCAGCGGCGCCGTGTCGCCTCTCGCCGCGGAGCGCACCGCCGCGGGGAATTCCGCGCGCAGCACAGGTTCCAGATCGCCGGCGAGCAGGATCTCGAGCAGGTCCGCCGGGGAGAGCCCCAACGTGTGTGGATGTCCGTCGTCGTCGATCCAGCGGCCGGCCAGCGTTCCCCGGCCCATCCGCCGCACGGTCTGCGCCACGTCGGCCACCGGTTCGGGCGTTATCTGCGCGCAGGCCCGGGCTTCGCAGAGCTGGTGAAGCACGCGGGGGATCGCCGCGAACGTCGGTCGCTGCAGCGGGTCGGGTCCGTTCGGAGGCACGACCGAGTCGAGCACCAGGCCGCCGACGTGCTCGGGGTACGCCTGGGCGTAGCGCTCGGCCACCTTGGTGCCGTAAGAGGTGCCGTACAGCACGAGCTTCCGATAGCCCCCCGCCTGGCGAATCGCCTCTATGTCGGCGACCGTCTGGGCGGTCGTGTAGTCGCTGCGCGACGGACCGAGCTGCGCGCCGCATTCGGCGATCGCGGTGCCCGACGGACCGAGATCCCCGACTTCGAAGCGGTGACAGGAGAGGGGGTGGGACAGGCCGATCCCGCGCTGGTCGAACACGATCAGGTCACGCGTGGCGACGATCGGGCCGAGCAGATGGGCGAACTGTTCGGCGAACGGGATCGCGGCCTGGCCGGGCCCGCCCGCCAGCGTGATCACCGCTTCGGAGGCTTCTCCGACCGGCGCACGGTGGCGTCGCATCGCCAGCGTCAGCACACCCGTTCCGTCGCCCCCCGGTTCCACAGGCACGGTCAGGTGACCGCACGCGAAATCGTTGCTGTCCTTGCACGGAGCCCACGCGATCTGCGCCTGGACGCTCGCCAGCGACCCCGCGGCGCCTGCCGCGAGGAGGAGCATCGCGGCGCAAACGCTCCTCACGGTGAGTCGCACAGGTCGAATCTACCGGATCACCGGCGTCCGGTCGAATCGCTTGTGGGGCACGCTAGGGTCCAGTCGTGGCCTGCGATCGTCGCACCCTCAACGCGCCGGGAGCGCCGGCCGCGGTGGGCCCGTACAGCCACGCCGTGCTGGTCGCCGGAGCGCCCGCCGGGGGCCTTCTGTTCTGCTCGGGCCAGATCCCGCTCGATCCCTCCTCCGGCGAGCTGGTGGGTGCCACCGCCGCCGAGCAGGCGCGCCGCTGCCTGGAGAACCTGAGCGCGGTGTGCGAGGCCGCGGGCTGCGTGCTCGACCGAGCCGTGCGGCTGACCGTCTACATGACCGATCTTGGCGACTTCGCGGCGGTCAACGAGGTGTATGGCTCGTTCTTCGCCGGCGGCGATCCTCCGGCACGGGTCGCCGTCCAGGTCGCGGCGCTGCCGAAGGGCGCGCTCGTCGAGATCGACGCGATCGTCGCCGTCTGATCTGCGCCGGCGGGCGCTCAGCGCCCGGGCGGCGCGCCGGTCGCCGCGAGCAGCTCCGCGCGAGCCTCGGGCGGCACCGGCTCGGCGCCGTACAGCGCCCGGGTCAGTAGCTGCCACAGGGTCGCCCGCTCCTGCGGATCGAGCGCCTGCAGAACCTCGTCCTCGATCCCTTCCTGCGCGCGCTCGGCACGGGTCAGCGCGCGACGGCCGGCGCGGGTCAGCTCGACGAGATGACGCCGGCGATCGTCGGGGTCTCGACGGCGGGCGACGTGGCCGCGGTCCTCGAGCTCGTTGAGCAGCAGCACGACGTTGTTGGCGTCCATGCAGAGCGCCTCCGCGAGCTCCTGCTGGGGCGCGCCCTCGTGGTCGCGGAGGTAGCTGAGCGCCATCAGGTGGCGCAGGTGCATGCCCAGGAGCTCCTCGCTGCTGCGCCGGTAGACCTGCTTCGCCAGACGGGTCAGGAGCACCATCGACCCCGGATTGCAGACACGATCCTCAGCATCCATAGTGCCTCGGATTGTACCACAAAGCAGCGATCGTCACTTTGTTTTAGATCATACCTGTAACATGGATGATCGCTGCTATGGTGTGTTCTGTCGAGCCCGCCACCCAGGAAGGAAGCCAGTCAGTGAGTTCAGCGACCCACACCACCACGCTCCCGCAGGACACGACCGCCGCGACAGCGGAGGGCGCCCGTGAGCGCCGTCGCTGGATAGCGCTCGGCGTGCTCTGTCTCGGCCAGCTGATGATGGTGCTCGACGCGACGATCGTCAACGTCGCGCTGCCCTCGATCCAGCACGACCTGCACTTCTCGCAGGGCAACCTCACCTGGGTGATGAACGCCTACCTGATCACCTTCGGCGGCTTTCTGCTGCTCGCCGGGCGCATGGGCGACCTCGTCGGTCGCAAGCGGGTGTTCCTGACGGGGCTGGTGCTGTTCACCGCCGCCTCGGTGCTGTGCGGCGTCGCGTGGGATCAGACGATGCTGATCGTGGCGCGGCTGCTCCAGGGCGTCGGCGGGGCGGTGGCCTCCGCGGTGATCCTCGCGATCATCGTCACCGAGTTCCCCGGCAGGCGCGAGCAGGCGAAGGCGATGGGGCTGTACGCGTTCGTGTCCGCCGGAGGCGGCTCGATCGGCCTGCTCGCCGGCGGCCTGTTGACGCAGTCGCTGAGCTGGCACTGGATCTTCTTCGTCAACGTGCCGATCGGCGTGGCCGCGTTCCTGCTCGGGTCGGCGCTGATCGTGGAGAACGAGGGCATCGGGCTGGGACAGGGCGTCGACGTGCTCGGCTCGGTGCTGATCACGCTGGCGACGATGTTCGGCGCGTTCGCGATCGTGAAGTCCTCCGACTACGGACTGCTCTCGGCGCCCACGCTGGCTGTGGGCGGTGTGTCGCTGGCACTGCTCGGCGCATTCGTGGCGCTCGAGGCGCGCGTGGCGAACCCGATCATGCCGCTGCGAGTCCTGCGCCTGCGCATGTTGATGGGCTCGAGCCTCGTGCGGGGTCTGCTCGTGACCGGGATGTTCTCGGCGTTCTTCCTCGGCTCGCTGTATCTGGAGCGCGTGCTCGGCTACGACGCGGTCGACACCGGGCTGGCGTTCATGCCGCTGACGGTGGCGATCGCGGTCATGTCGCTGGGCGTGTCGGCCCGTGCGGCAGAGCGCTTCGGTCCCCTGCGGACGCTGGTGGTCGGCCTCGCCGCGATCGCCGCGGGGCTCGTGGTGCTGGCCGGCCAGGGCGTGCACGCGAGCTACTTCCCGGGCCTGTTCGGCGCGTTCCTGCTGATCGGCCTCGGCGCCGGCGCCTCGTTCCTGCCGCTGTTGACGATGGGCATGTCCGACGCGCCCGCCCGCGACGCCGGCCTCGCGTCGGGCATCATCAACGTGTCGGTGCAGCTGTTCGGCGCGATCGGCCTGGCGACGTTGGGCACGATCGCCACCGATCACTCCAAGTCGCTGATCGCCAGCGGAGACTCGCTCAACGGCGCGTTGACCGGCGGCTATCACCTCTCCTACATGGTCGGCGCGGTCTCGGTGGTGCTCGGCATCGTCGCCTCGCTGCTGATCCTCCGCCGGCCGGCGGGGGCCGCACCGCAGGAGGTCACCGAGCACGAGCACGCCGGCGCGGCCCAGCCCGAGGCTCAGCCGGCCTGAGTCAGGCGGGGCCGCTGGCCCGCAGCTGTGAGCGCCTCACCTTGCCACTGGCGGTCTTCGGCAGCTCGGAGGCGAAGTCGACGATACGGGGGTACTTGTATGGCGCGGTCTCACGCTTGACGTGCTCCTGCAGCTCCCGCACGAGCTCGGGCGAGGGCGTGCGGTGCTCGTCGCTCAACACGACCACCGCTCGCACGACCGCTCCGCGCTCCTCGTCGGGTGCCGCGACGGCCGCCGCCTCGGCCACCGCGGGGTGGGACACCAGCGCCGACTCCACCTCGAACGGGCCGATCCGATAGCCGGCCGAGACGATCACGTCATCGGAGCGGCCCTCGAACCACAGGTAACCCTCGTCGTCTTCGCGCACCCGATCGCCCGTGCGCCAGCGCCCCCGCCCACGTCGATCGGAGATCGCCCACACGCCCTCGTCGCCACGGTGGACGCCGTCCTGCAGGTAGCCGAGGAAGAAGGTGGGCACCGTGCGCGGATCGGCGGTCAGCTCCCCATCGTCGATCGCGAGCCCCACGCCGGGCAGGGCGCGGCCCATCGAGCCGGGGCGGGGACGCTCGCCGGCCGCCATCCCGGTCAGCTGTCCGGTCTCGGTCTGGCCGTAGCCGTCGCGGATCGCAAGACCGGTGACCTCCTGCCAGGCACGCAGCACCTCGGGGTTGAGCGCCTCGCCGGCGGCGACCATCTCCCGCAGCGCCGGCAGCGGGCCGAGGCTCGCGCGCTTGGCGATGACGCGGTACTCGGTGGGCGCCATGCACAGCACGTTGACGCGCTCGCGGTGCAGGAGCTCCAGACGCTCGTGGGGGTCGAAGCGGCCGTCGTGCAGCAGCGCGCAGGCGCCCGACAGCCAGGGAGCGATGAACACGTTGCGCGCCGACTTCGACCAGCCGCTGGCGGCGGTGCACCAGACGAGCTCCTCCTCGCCCGCGCCCAGCCAGTGTGAGCCCTGCAGCCGCTGGCCATCCAGGTAGCGCTGGCCGTGCACGACCGCCTTCGGCTCGCCCGAGGTGCCGCTGGTGAACGTGATCAGGCACGGGTCGCCGTCCCGCAGCTCGGCGGCGGGCGCGGCCTCGGCGGTGAATAGGCGCTCGTCGGGGACCAACACCACGCGGGTCGCCCGGGAGCCGGCGAGCGCGGCCTCGAGCTCCGAGCGATTGCGCTCGTCGGCGAGGATCAGCGACGGCCCGGCGACCTGAAGGCGCAGACGCAGGTCCTTCGCGCGCAGCTGCTCGGTGCAGGGAAGCACGACCGCGCCGATGCGAAAGCACGCGCACATCGCGATCACCCAGTCCGGTCGGTTGCCGATCAACGTCATCACGACGTCACCCCGACCGATGCCGTGGCCGGCCAGAGCGCCCGCGAGCCGTGCCGAGCGCTCGGCGACCTCGCCGAAGCGCCACTCGCGCCGGGCGCCCTCGAGCGAGAGCTCCACCAGTGCCAGCCGCTGCGGCGGGGCTGCGTCGAGCAGATCGCGGGCGAAGTTCACGCCGGTATTCTGCCTCTATCAGCTGAAGACGACCTCGAACCTGGAGCGCAGACCGAATGGCCGTAGCCGCCGAGCCCTACACCGAGAAGACCGACGAGCAGCGCGCGATCACCGAGATGGTGCACCAGTTCGCCGACGAGCAGATCCTGCCCAACGCCGAGCACTACGACCACGAGGACTCGTTCCCGGAGCCGATCGTGGAGCAGATGCGGGAGCTCGGCCTGTTCGGCGTGACGATCCCGGAGGAGTACGGCGGGATGGGTCTCGACCTGACGACGTACGCGATGATCGTCGAGGAGCTCTCACGCGGCTGGATCTCGATCTCGGGGATCGTCAACACCCACTTCATCGGCTCCTACCTGCTGATGAAGTTCGGCACCGACGAGCAGCGCCAGAAGTACCTGCCGCGGATGGCCACCGGGGAGATCCGCGCCGCCTTCTCGCTGTCCGAGCCGGAGCTGGGGTCCGACGTCCAGGCGATCAAAAGCACCGCCAAGAAGGGATCCGATGGCCTGTGGGAGATCAACGGGCAGAAGATGTGGGTCACCAACGGACTGCTCTCATCGCTGGTGTTCGTGCTGGTCAAGACCGACCCCGATGCCGAGCCGCGCCACCGCGGGTTCACCTGCTTCATCGCCGAGAAAGAGCCGGGGGCCTCGGAGAACACCGGTCCCTACGCGGGCCTGAACGTGCCGCCGAAGATCAAGAAGCTCGGCTACAAGGGCGTCGAGTCCACGGAGCTCGTGTTCGACGGCTACCGCTGCCCGGCCGAGAACGTGCTCGGCGGCGAGCAGGCCGGACTCAACAAGGGCTTCGCGCAGATGATGGACGCGCTCGAGGTCGGGCGGGTCAACGTCGCGGCCAGAGGCGTCGGCATCGCCCAGCGGGCGCTCGAGCTCGCGCTGCGCTACTCCCAGGAGCGCAAGACGTTCGGCCGTCCGATCGCCGAGCACCAGGCGATCCAGTTCAAGCTCGCCGACATGGCCACCCAGGTCGACGCCGCACGTCTGCTGACGCTGCGCGCCGCCCGACTGAAGGACGCCGGTGAGCGCTCGGATCTGGAGGCGGGAATGGCCAAGCTGTTCGCCTCGGAGGCGGGCCGGTTCTGCGTCGAGGAGGCGTTTCGCATCCACGGTGGATACGGCTATTCGAAGGAGTACGAGATCGAGCGCCTGTACCGCGACGCGCCGCTGCTGCTGATCGGCGAGGGCACCTCGGAGATCCAGCGGATGGTGATCGGCCGCAAGCTGCTGCAGCGTCATAAAGTCTAGAATCGGCCGATTGTCTAGGACCACTCCTTTCGCCCGGCCGGGGAAAGGGCTTGGAGGTATCTCCTGAGATGGCAGAAGACGCGAAGGCGTTGATCGAGCTCGCCGTTCGCAGGTTCATCGCGGAAGTGCCGGCGCTCGAGCCGATCAAGCTGGTCGTAGGCGTCGAACTGCGTGGCCGGGGCGACGTGCAGCACTTCCGTCTGGAGATGCCCGACATCAAGGTGACGAAGGGGCCCGCGGCGGACGCCCGCGTGCGGGTCGACATGCGCCGGGAGTTCTTCAACGTGATGGCCCGGGAAGCGAAGGTCGAGGACTGGGTCGAGGGGTTCACCTACGGTCAGGCGAAGGCCTCGGGTCCCGAGCAGTTCCTGCGGCTGATCGTCAACGTGGTCGAGCGCCACCAGGAGCGCCAGCGGCTGCGCCGCGCGCGCCGACCCTGAAGTGGGCGATCGCTTCCGCGCAAGGTGGGCTGCGTGCGCGATGCGAGCGGCCTCGGCGTGAGAGACGCCGGCCGGTCGGCGATCTCTCTCTAGTGGTAGGAGGTGAGCTGCTGCGCGAGGAAGGCCAGCGACGCGAGCAGACACAGGCACATCACGATCAGTGAGAAGTTTTCGTTCACGGCTCCATCATGACCTTACCGGAGAGCGGAGGTGGCTTGTCTCGATCTGGCGGGAGCGTATAACCATGGCGCACACTTGCCGCGCAAACTCGCCGGAGAGCGGAGGTGGCTTGTCTCGATCTGGCGGGAGCGTATAACCATGGCGCACATTCCGCGCAAGAGAACGATGCGCAAAGACCCGCACCACCACCCGCACGCCAAGTCCCGTCCCGCCCGTCCGTGCCAGCGCCACTCCGCGCGCAGGGCCGCTCGCCGGCGGCGCCCCTGCGTGTCAGGCGAGTACGGCGTTGTTGTCGTAGAGCTTGATCACCTTCACCGCGCCCGCCGGAGTGGCGTCCAGGCACAGTCGGCAGAGCACGCACTCGTCGAGGTTCTGCTCGACGATGCGCAGCCCGCCGTCGTCCTGGCGGGCGAAGATGTCCACCGGACAGGCGTCGGTCAGCTTGGTGCTCAGCTCGGGATCGGAGGCGACCGCGTCGTCGACCTCGACGGCGATGAAGGTTCCCTCGCTCCTCATGGTGCCGTCACCGTCGCGGCGCCGTCCGCGGTGCGCCCCGCCCGCTCGGCGATCTTCGATCGGATCATCTCCGGGATGTCCTCGATCCGCTCGGCGACGGCGATCCCGGCCTGGGCGAGACGGGCGATCTTCTCGCCCGCGGTGTCCGCCTTGCCTTCGACGATCGTGCCGGCGTGGCCGAAGGACATGCCGGGCATCTCGTCCATGAAGCGGCCGGCCATGAAGGCGACGATCGGCAGGCGGGAGTCCTGCTCGGTGACCCAGCGGGCGAGCTCGGCCTCCATGCGCCCCCCGGGCTCGGTGTAGATCACGATGCCCTGAGTCTGCACGTCGGCCTCGAACAGCGGCATCAGCTCCGCATAGGTCGAGCCGATGATCGCATCGCCCCCGATCGAGACGGCGGTGGATTGGCCGAGACCGGCGGCGGAGAGCGTGGAGGACATCTCCGTGGTCATCCCGCCGGAGCGTGAGATCACGCCGATCGGGCCGGGTTTGTAGGCCTGGGCGGCGTTGCGGGCAGGGCCGCCGATGCCGCCCATCTTGATCACGTCCGGGACGATGATCCCCAGGCAGTTGGGGCCGATGATGCGGGCGCCGCGCAGCGAGGCGAGCTCGACCATCTCGGCGACGTCGCGGCGAGGGATGCGCTCGGTGACGATCACGATCAGCTTGACGCCGTTCTCGATCGCCTCGAACACGGCGTCCTTGGTGAAGGCGGGGGGGACCGTCACGACCGAGCCGTCGATCGGCCCGCCGTGATGTGCGACCGCCTGGGCGACCGTGTCGAACACCGGCACGCCATGCACCTCGCGGCCGAGACGTCCCGGGGTCACGCCGCCGAGGACCTTCGCGCCGGCGCCGTAGTCCAGGCACTCCCTGGTGAGGTTCACGGCCTCGCGGCCGGTGATCCCCTGGACGATGAACGTGGTGTCGGCGTCGATCAGGATGGACATGGTCAGCTCCGCGGAGCCTCCAGCTCAGCGTCGTGATGGGATCGTGAGCCATCCTGGCGCCCAGGACCGGCGGCGCTTGGGCCGCCGCCTTCCCCTTCGATCTTCTCCACGGCGCGGCGCGCCGCCTCGTTGAGCGAGACCGAGCGATCGGCGTAGTCGACGCCGTACTTCTCGAGGATCTTGAAGCCCTCCTCCTCCCACGCGCCGGGGATGCGGAAGATCGCGATCTTCTCGGCGGGGTCGAAGCCGAGCTCCAGACAGGCCTTGATCACACCGCGAGCGACGATGTCCACCCTGGTGTTGGAGACGATCGACATCATCACTGCGATCCGCTCCACGCCGGGCTTGGTGAGCACGAGCTTGGCCAGGCCACACGCCTTCGATACCGAGGGGTTGCCGCCGATCTCGCAGTAGTTGGCCGGTTTCCCGCCGTGGGCGCGGACGGCGTCGAACAGCGTGAGCGAGCCGCCGCCGGCGCCGATCACGAGGCCGAGGTTGCCGTCGAACTCGGTCACGTTTCCCGCCACGCCGCGATGGTCGGTGGCGTCGACCTGCTCACCGGCGAGCTCGAACGGTGTCGCCTCCCGGGCCTGGCGGGTCTCCTCCTCGCCGACACCGAGGTCGGCGAGCAGACGCTTGTGGCGTCCGCGGGCCTCGTTCTCGATCTCCATGTGGGCGTCGAGCGCGATGAAGGTGCCGTCGGCGAGCCGCCCGAGGGGGTTGATCTCCGCCAGGGTCATGTCGTTCTCGACGAACAGCTTCGCCAGGCGGGCGACGATCGGCACCAGCCGGTTCAGGGCCGAGCCGGTGACGCCGGTGGCGGCGATCACCTCCTTGGCCTCGAAATCCCCGAACGGAAGGATGTTCGAGAAGTGGCGGCGCCCGACCTTGTCGGGCTGCTCCTCGGCGACCTGCTCGATGTCGATGCCGCCGACGGGCGAGAAGATCATCACCGGCTGCTTGCGGATGCCGTCCCACACGACGCCGGCGTAGTACTCCTGCTCGACCTCGGCCTTCGGGTCGACGAGCACGCCTCTGGGCATGTGGCCGCCGATCTCGAGCTCGAGGATCTCCCTGGCGTACTGCTGCGCCTGCTCGGGGGTGTCGGCGAACTTGACGCCGCCCGCCTTCATGCGGCCGCCCGAGAGGACCTGGGACTTGATCACCGTCGGTCCGCCGATGCGCTCGGCGATCCCGCGAGCCTCGGTGGGATCGGTGGTGAAGCCGTAGTCGGTTACGGGGATGCCGGCCCGCTTGACGACCTCGCGGGCCTCGAACTCGAAGAATCTCATCTGCCTGTGCTCATGTCGATCGGCTGGGAACCCTATAAGGAGTCGGCTGGGGGAGCGTGCCCGGCCGGGAGCCGTTTGGATGAGAAATCGTGTGCTGGGCATACCCCGTCTTCAGCAGGAAGCGCTGGAGCTTGCGCACGAAGCGGGTCCCGCCCGGGCTGAGATGGTCGCCGCTGCGCAGATGGCGAAGGCGCGCTTCGCGGGCGAGCGTGTCGGCTACCGCGCCGTGGTTGCCGAGCAGCTCCTCGTCGGCGGCCCAGGCGGCGATGAAGCCCAGCCCGAGGCCCCGGCGGCGGTTCGCGAGGAAGCCGCCCCACTGCCGTTTGGCGTCGGCTGCGATCGCCTGCGGGAATTCTCTGGTTGCGTCGCTGAACTGGCCTTTGGCGAAGCGCCAGATCTGCAGGGGAAGGCCCGAGAAGGCGAACGAGGTGAACGCGTAGGCGAAGCGGTCGTCGGCGGACTCGAGCTCCACGCGTTCGTCGCCGGCCACGTCGGTGAGGAGCGCGCCCGGGTCGCCGAAGTCGTGTTCGCTGACGCGGTAGGTGGACGCCCCGGGGTCGTAGGTGTACACCTGGACAACGGTGCAGCAGTGATCGCCGCCGGTGTTGAGCTCGACTACGACGTTCGGCTGGCCGTCGGCTTCGAGGTCTTTCACCCTGAGCGGACCGGTGCCGAATCGTTCGAGCCCGCACAGCGCCTCGCAGAAGTGCGAATGCACGGGGGTCGCGAATACGCTCACGCCCGCTCGCGAGATCTGAAGCTGCAGGTCGCTCACGAGCGGAGCCACGGCGGCGTGGGTGCTCTGCCGGTAGGTGAGCGTCGCGGAGACGGTCCCTTCGGTGGCGCTGACCTCGACGCTCTTCTGCACGGCCGCCGCCACGCCGGTCGTGCCGGTTGCCAGGACCAGCACGGTGGCAGTCAGCAGACGACGGGCCATCGGCGCCGAGCTCGCGTCGGGGCCTCTAGACGCCGGCCGGGGCGGGCTCGGCCTCGGCTGCGGGCGCGAAGCCGTAGGCCTGCGCCAGCTCGGGGTCCTTGCGGGCGAGCATCTCTGCGAGCTTGACCATCACCTGGCACTGCTTCCAGGTGGCGTCGTCCTGCATCTTGCCGTCGATCATGTGCACGCCGCGGCCGTCGGGGATCGCCTCGATCACCTTCTTGGCGAACGCGACCTCCTCGGGGTCCGGTGAGAAGACGCGCTTGGCGATCGCGATCTGGGCGGGGTGCAGCGACCATGCCCCGACGCAGCCGAGCAGGAACGCCGCGCGGAACTGGGTCTCGCAGCCCTGCTCGTCCCTGATGTCGCCATAGGGCCCGTAGAAGGGCAGCGCACCGACCGCGGTGCAGGCATCGACCATGCGGGCGATCGAGTAGTGCCACGGATCCTGCTGGTAGCTCGGGCGGGGCGCGTCGGGATCGTCTGGGTCGGGGTCCGCGATCGTGCGGTAGCCGGGGTGGCCGCCGCCGACGCGGGTGGTCTTCATGCGCCTGGAGGCCGCCAGGTCGGCGGGACCGAAGCTCATGCCCTGAATGCGTGGGGACGAGGCCGCGATCTCCTCGAGGTTGGCGACGCCGAGGGACGTCTCGAGGATCGCGTGCACGAGGATCGGCTGCTTCAGGCCGGCCTTCGCCTCCAGCTGGGCGAGCAGGCGGTCGACGTAGTGGATGTCCTGGGCGCCCTCGACCTTCGGGACCATGATCACCTCGAGCTTGTCGCCGATCTCGCCGACGAGCTGGGTGAGGTCGTCGAGCATCCAGGGCGAGGCGAGCTCGTTGACCCTCGTCCACAGCGCCGTGTCGCCGAGCTCGATGTCGCGGCCCACCTTGATCAGGCCGGCGCGGGCGGCCTCCTTGCGTTCGACCGGCACGGCGTCCTCGAGGTTCCCGAGCAGGATGTCGACGGTGGGGGCGATCGCGGGGACCTTTTCGACCATCTTCTCGTTGGAGAAGTCCAGGAAGTGGATCATCCGGGACGGCTTGAAGGGGATCTCGCGCGCGGGCTCGGGCGCGTCGATCGCGAGGGGCTTGAAGAAGTGGCGAGGGTTGCGCAAGTGGAAATCGTCTCCTGTCGGGTCGTCTTTCGGCCATGAAACCGTAGCGGCTGGGCCGTCCTCACTAGAGTTGGCCGGGCAGGTGAGGATCGAGCCAAGCGAACAGGAGAGCCCCGGAGAGCGATGAGCGAGACCATGACCGACACCGTCGAGACCGACCAGGCCGCACGCGAGGCGAGCGGAGCCCACCCGTACGGACGCTACCTCGAGGAGTTCGAGGTGGGCGCCGTCTACAAGCACTGGCCGGCGAAGACCGTGACCGAGGCCGACGACCATCTCTTCTGCCTGATCACGATGAACCACCATCCGTTGCACATCAATGACGTGTACGCGCGCAACTCCCAGCAGGGGCGCAACGTGGTGGTGGGGCCGCTCGTGTACTCGCTGGCACTGGGGATGTCGGTCAGCGACGTCAGTGGCAAGGCGATCGCGAACCTGGCCACCGAAGAGCTCAAGCACCCGGCGCCGGTGTTTCACGGCGACACCCTGTTCTGCGAGTCAGAGGTGCTGGAGAAGCGTGAGTCCCAGTCGAAGCCCGACCGGGGCACGGTCAAGGTGCATACCCGTGTGCTCAACCAGGACGGGGTGCTGGTGGCCGAGTTCAAGCGGCTCGTGCTCGTGCCGCGCAAGACTCCGGGCGGCGCGGAGGCGGGCGCCGAGAGCAACGTCGAGTAGGCGTCCGATAGGCTCCCGAGGTTGTCCTAGCCAAGGAGTCGTATGTCGATCATGGAGACCACCGCACCTGCCCCAACCGCGCACAAACGCCTGCTCGCCTGGGTTGACGAGGTCGCAGCGCAGACCGAACCCGCGGCGATTCACTGGTGCGACGGGTCCCAGGAGGAGTACGACCGGCTGTGCGCGCAGCTGATCGAGGCGGGCACCATCAAGCGGCTCTCGGACGACAGGCGGCCGGGCTCCTACCTGGCGCTCTCGGACCCCGGCGACGTGGCGCGGGTGGAGGACCGGACGTTCATCTGCTCGACGAGCGAGGAGGACGCGGGGCCCACCAACAACTGGCGCGATCCGGACGAGATGCGCGAAGCGCTGGCCGAGCTGCTCGAAGGGGCGATGCGGGGCCGCACGATGTACGTGGTGCCCTTCTCGATGGGACCGCTGGGCTCCGATCACAGCTACATCGGCGTGCAGCTCACCGACTCGCCGTATGTGGCGGTGAGCATGAGGATCATGACGCGGATGGGTGCGGGCGCGCTGGAGGTGCTGGGGGAGGACGGAGAGTTCGTGCCCTGCCTGCACTCGGTGGGGATGCCGCTCGGCGACGGCGTCGAAGACGTCTCGTGGCCGTGCAACGCGGACAACAAGTACATCGTGCACTTCCCCGAGACCCGGGAGATCGTCTCCTACGGCTCCGGCTACGGCGGCAACGCGCTGCTGGGCAAGAAGTGCTTCGCGCTGCGGATCGCCTCGGTGATGGCCCGCGACGAGGGCTGGATGGCCGAGCACATGCTGATCCTGAAGCTGACCTCCCCCGAGGGCGAGGTCAAGTACGTGGCGGCGGCGTTCCCCAGCGCGTGCGGCAAGACGAACCTGGCGATGTTGATCCCGACGCTCGAGGGTTGGGAGGTGCAGACGATCGGCGACGACATCGCCTGGATGAAGTTCGGCGAGGACGGTCGGCTGTACGCGATCAACCCGGAGGCGGGCTTCTTCGGCGTCGCGCCGGGCACGGGCGAGGCGACCAATCCCAACGCGGTGCGCACGATCGCGCGCAACACGATCTTCACCAACTGCGCCCTCACCGACGATGGGGATGTGTGGTGGGAGGGGCTGACGAAGGAGCCGCCCGCACACCTGACCGACTGGCGCGAGAACGACTGGACTCCGGCGAGCGAGGCGCCGGCCGCGCATCCGAACGCCCGCTTCACGGTGCCAGCCGCCCAGGATCCGGCGATCGCGCCCGAGTGGCAGGACCCCCGCGGCGTGCCGATCGACGCGATGCTGTTCGGCGGTCGGCGCTCGACCGTGGTGCCGCTCGTGACCGAGGCGTTCGACTGGGAGCACGGCGTGTTCCTGGGGGCGACGATGGGCTCGGAGAAGACCGCCGCGGCGGCGGGCACCGTCGGGGAGCTGCGTTTCGACCCGTTCGCGATGCTGCCCTTCTGCGGCTACAACATGGCCGACTACTTCGCCCACTGGCTGAAGATCGGCGCTCGCGAGGGGGCCAGGCTGCCCAAGATCTTCTACGTCAACTGGTTCCGCAAGGACGGCGACGGACGCTTCCTGTGGCCCGGCTTCGGCGAGAACTCGAGGGTGCTGGCGTGGGTGTTCGCACGCTGCGCCGGCCATGGCGCGGCGCGGGAGACGCCGATCGGGCTGATCCCGCCCGTCGACGGCGAGGGCATCGACACCCGCGGGTTGGACGTCTCGGAAGCGGACATGAGCGAGCTGCTGCGCGTCGATCTGCACGAATGGAAGGGCCAGCTACCCCACTTCCACGAGCACTTCGCCAAGTTCCAGCGGCTGCCGGCGGAGCTCGACGCCCAGCTCAAAGCGCTCGAGTCGCGCCTCTCGCAGTAGCCGCCGCGAGGGCGTTGAGCCGGTCAGTCGTGGCCGTGGACTTCGCCCGCCGCCGCCGGCGGCCGGGACTCCTCGGCCAGTGAGGTGATCGTCAGGGTGCCTCGGGCGGATGACTCGAGCACCTCGGTGGCCTCCTCGTGGGAGCGGGCGTACAGCTCGACCAGCAGGTGGACGATGATGCGGGCGTCGTCCTCGTGCTTGTGGAAGCGCACGTGGGTGAAGAACTCGCGCACACCGTGGTCGCCGAAGGCGGCGTAGGAGAGCGCGTCGCCCGCCTCCGGGCCCGAGCAGCTCTCGACCTCGTCGGCGTCCACGGACACGGTGCAGGAGGCGACCCACGGCGTGCCCGCGATCATGCGCTCCCAGCGGTCTTCGATCGGCTCCACCCGTCCGTTGTTGAAGCCCAGGTGGGGCTGGTCGTGCATGCAGTCCAGGCACTGCACGACAGCCTCCTGGAGCTCGTCCACGACTTCCGAGCGCTCACCGGTGTCGGGGTCGATCTTGTGGATGCCCTCGTAGTGGACCTGGACCTCGAGATCCTGTGACCAGCAGCGGTAGCAGCGAAGCCAGCTGCGGGCGCTGGTCTCAGACAGGGAGCCCTCCATGTGACCATTGTATGGCGCCGGGCCGCCTCGGCCCCGATGCACGGTGTTTGCGGGGGTCGGCGAGCAATCCGTCCAATCTTGGTTTTGACGGGGACCGCCTGCGATAGGCTGCCCCGCGTGGCGGCCGGTCACGCCGGGGTCGCCGGCATTGGGAGCGAAACCAGAAGGAGAAAGATCTTGGGACCAAGCAGCAGACGACTGCTAGTCGCAGCCGCGGCGCTGGCGCTCATCGCGTTCGGGGGCATCGGGGCAACGTCGGCCAGCGCAGCATTCACGCAGTGTCCGCCGGTCGACCTGAACAGCGGATGTCAGTTCCTCATCACCGTCACCGACAGCGAAACGACCGTCGAATCCGACCCCACGCAGGGGCCCTACGAGGGTGCCGACGATGCGCTCATCGGCATCCAGAACAACTCGTCGAAAACGATCGCGTCGTTGCCGCTCTCGGCCGAAGACGAACTGTTCGGCTTCGAGAACGACGGCATCTGCAGCCCCGGAGGCGAACCGCTGCCCCCGGGTTGCGTGGTGCTCCCCGAAAACTCGAGCAAAGAAAAAACCCTGAACCCGGACCATCCGTGCCCGCCCGAAATCGAAGCGTGCGGCTTCCCGGCGCCTGCCGGTGAGCCCACCGGGATCACTTTCCCGGAAAGCATCGGGATCAACGGCTACGCCGCCAACGGCGACCCGGTCACCGGCTATGAGGGGCCGACCACCTGGTTCACGAACATCGCCAGCAACAGCCTCTTCACCGACAACAGCGGGGTCGTGAACTTCTCCGGCGGACTCAAACCGGGCGAACACACCTACTTCTCGCTGGAGTCACCGCCGGCGGGTGGGTTCGGCACCGCGACGACGCTCTCCACCACGCTCACCGGCGGCGGGCAGATCGGCGCCGCGATCAGCGTCCTGCAGGGTACGCCGGTGACCGACACGGCCACGCTCAGCGGCGCGGGAGCCTCCTCGGCGACCGGTAAAGTCACCTACTCGGTCTACGGGGACGCCGGCTGCACGCAGCTCGCCGCCTCGGCCGGCACGGGTGCCGTCTCCGGTGGCGTTGCGGCAGCGTCCTCGGCGTTGTCGGGGCTCGCTGCGGGCAAATACTATTGGCGCGCCAGCTACGGGGGCGACATCAACAACCTGGCGGTATCGAGCACGTGTGGCACCGAGGTGCTGACGGTGCTCGCGCCGACGACCACCACCACGGTCCAGTCCGGCGGAGGCGCGAGCGGCGCTTCGATCACCGCTCCCGTCGGCTCGCCGGTCAACGACACGGCGCACATCGCCGGGCCGCTGGCCGCGGCATCCACGGGGACCGTCTCATACGTCCTCTACAAGGACAACAAATGCACCGTGCCGGCCGCAGCGGCGAGCGCCGCGGCGGTGAACAAAGGAGTGGTCGGTCCCTCGGCGGCTCTCAAGCCGGCGGCGGGTACCTACTACTGGCGCGCGATCTACAGCGGTGACGCGGTCAACGCGGGCTCCGCGAGCGCGTGTGGCAGCGAGGTGCTGGTGGTCGCGAAGAAGGCCAACCTCGGCCTGCCGGCCGTGAAGGGCTGTGTGAGCAAGCGCAAGTTCATCGCTCATCCACGCGCGCCGAAGGGCGTCAAGCTGGTCAGCGTGGAAGTGCTCGTCAACGGCAAACGGAAGTTCAAAGGCGGCCTGGTCAAGCGTCACACGACGATCAACCTGCAGGGGCTGCCGAAGGGCACGTTCAAAGTCGCCCTGATCGCGAGGTCCTCGACCGGACAGACATACGAGGATCTGCGCACGTTCCACACCTGTGTGCCGAAAAAAAGGCACCACAAGAAAAAATGATCGCGTCGTCCACCGGCGCCGGCCCCAGGGGCCGGCGCCGGTGGGGCGCATCAGCCGAACGTGAACGCGTAGCCTGAGACCCCGGGCGCGAACCGCAGGGCCAGGCGATGGCGTTCGTCGTGGGGGAGCGAGACGAGCGTGTACAGACGCTGGCGGCGTACGGTGACGGTGCCGTCGTGCACATCGGCTCCTGCCAGCCGTGCGGGGATCGGGTGGCCGTCGAGCAGGACCTCGACGGGGCGGGGACGTTCACCGGGAGAGCTGAGCACGAGGTACACGTTCTTGGCCTGGAAGTCGACTTCGACGCCGGCGTGGGCGATCGCCTCGGCGGGCTGGGCGGCGATCTTCCAGGTGCCGCTGTAGGCGAAGTCGCTGAGGCCGAGGTCCGAGCGTCCCGGGGGACCGTAGTCGTGGGTGCCGCGCTTCGGGCCGTTGACCCACCCCTGCGCGCGGTCGGCGCCGAGGTAGGTCTCCGGGGTGGCCTGCTCGCTCGGCACGATCACCTCGGCGGGGTGGCTCATGGAGCCCACGCCCGCGCCGGCTTCGGCCAGGAGCGCGCGTATCGCAGTCTCGGTCTGGGAGTACTCGCCCTCGCCGAACGTCGCGTAGCGCACGCGGCCCCGGCTGTCGATCAGGTAGTCGGCGGGCCAGTACTCGTTGCCGTAGGCGTTCCAGGTCCCCATTTCGTTGTCCTGGACGACGGGGTAGTGGATGGCGAACTGGGAGATCGCGTCGGCCACGTTCGACGGGTCGCGCTCGAACGCGAACTCGGGTGTCTCGACGCCGACGATCGTGAGGCCGTCCCTGCGATAGGCGGCGTACCACGCCTTCAGGTAGGGGAGCGTGCGGATGCAGTTGATGCAGGTGTAGGTCCAGAAGTCGATCAGCACCACCCGTCCGTGCAGGCCGGCGAGCGTCAGCGGGCGTTTACCGGGGGTGTTGAACCAGTCCTCGGTTTCCATGAATTCGGGGGCTTCGCCGAGCACCTTCAGCCGGGTGGCGTCCGCCAGCAGCTTGGCCTGGCTCGCTCCGTGGGGCTCAGAGGGGGTGGCGGTGCTCGGCTTGAACTTCGTGCCGTGGCCGGTGAGCTGGTGCAGGCGGGTTTCGATCGCGTGGGAGCGTTCCAGCGAGGCCGTGAGGCTGACTTCGGGAATGTGTTCGGCGACGTATTCGTCGAAGTTGACGTCGGCTTTGGTGGCGATCAGGACGGCGGTGATGACCATGATCGCCCCCAGCACCCGCTGCAGCGCGGGGCCGTGGCCGGCTCGACGGATACGGTCGAACAGTCTGCGACCGCCGAGTGTCAGCCCCAGCAGCACGGCGCCCGAGCCGACGCCGAAAGCGATCGCGACGGCCACGCTGCGCCCGGAGGCCGCCCCGACGGTGATCACGGCTGCGAGGATCGGGCCGGCACAGGGGGTGTAGACGAAGCCGAGCGCGGCTCCCACCAGCAGGCCCGAGGCGAAGCCGTCGCCGGTGGTGCGCGGCCCGAGGGCCGCCAGGCGCGAGAGGCGCGCCTCCAGGCCGTCGGCCAGGCCGGGCACGAGCAGCGCCAGGCCGGCGCCGAGCAGGACCAGCACCGCCACGCCGCGCAGGGGGTCCGAGCCCAGGCCCACGCCGCCGACGACCTTGGCGATGCCCACGATCGTCACCGTGAAGGTCACGGTGAGGCCCAGCACGACTCCCAGCGGCCGGCGCCTGCCGCCCGCGCCTCCCGCCGAGAGCAGCGCCGGCAGCACCGGCAGCACGCATGGCGAGAGGGCGGTGCCCGCCCCTGCCAGGAGGGCGAAGCCTACGAGCAGGATCATGTCACCGGCAGCCTACGCGTCCCGCCGCCAGGGGTACGCCGCTTGACAGGGCGGGCGATCAGCGTCTGAGCATCACGTAGACGACCGCCAGCGCGAAGGCGATCTGACCGAACGCGAGGGCGGTGCCGAGGTTGGCCGCGCCGAGCGCGCCCGCGAGCGCGCTGGCGAGCACGAAGGCGCCGAACATCGTCGCCAGGTCGCGTGCCATCTCAGTGGCCGCTCATCCGGTTGGGTGGTGCTCGAGGATCGCCACCAGCGCGGGCACGTCCAGGCCCGGATCCTGTTGCTCGAGCAGCGCTCGCGCGGCCCGGCGTCCTCCCAGCGAGCGCAGGCCCCGCTCGCCGTGCTCGCGGGCGTATTCCGCCAGTGCGCTCTCGCGGCGGGCGTCGCGGCGGCGGGCGGTCAGGTCGAGCTGTGAGCGGTGCTCCTCGAGGGCCGCCACGAGCTCCTCGATGCCCTGCCACGGCCGCAGCGAGGAGACCGCCACCACCTTCGTCGAGCGCGACCCGAGCGAGCGCAGCGCAGCGGTGAGGTCGCGTCTGGTGTTCACGGCTATCTGGCCGAGGTCTGACTTCGTGACGGCGAGCACGTCGGGAACCTCCATGATCCCCGACTTCAGGAACTGCAGCACGTCCCCGCTGGCGGGCTGCACGACGACCGCCACCGTGTCGGCCGCGTCGGCCACATCGGTCTCGCTCTGGCCGACCCCCACCGTCTCGATCACGACCACGTCGAACGCCACCGCAAGCGCCTGGGCGGCCGAGCTCGTGGCTGGCGCGAGCCCTCCGAGCCTGTCCCCTGCGGCGGTGGAGCGGATCAGGGCGCCCACGTCGGCGGGGTCGGAGGCGATGCGAGCGCGATCGCCGAGCAGCGACCCCCCGGATTTGCGCGAGCTCGGGTCGACCGCGAGCACCGCCACCGTCCTGTCGCGCTCCCGCCAGGTGTGGAGCAGCGCTGACAGGAGGGTCGACTTGCCGGCTCCGGGAGGTCCGGTGATGCCGATCACGTGGCCTTCGGCCTCGCCGCCGAGAGCGGCGGGGGAGACTGCGTGCAACAGCGCCCTGGCCTGGTCGCGGTCGGCGGGTGCGGTGCTCTCGAGCAGGTTCAGGGTGTCCGGTGCGGCGGTCACGTCCCGCGCGCGCAGACGCGCGCCCAGCGCGGCTCCGTCGTCGCTCACGAGGCGCCGTTTGAGGAGACGCCCGCGACGGGGGCTCCGTTGGCGCCGGCTCCGTCGACGCCGGCTCCGACCAGCTCGACGATGTCGCTCATGATCTGGGTGATGTCGAAGTCCTTGGGCGTGTACACCGCCGCGACGCCCGCCTGCTCGAGCGGCGCCACGTCCTGGTCGGGGATGATCCCGCCGACGACCACCGGAGCGTTCACGCCGGCGTCGTGGAGGGCTTCGATCACGGCCGGGATCAGCTCGCGATGGGAGCCCGACAGGATCGACAGGCCGATCACGTGCACTCCCTCCTGGCGCGCGGAGGCCGCGATCTGGGCGGGCGTCAGGCGGATGCCCTCGTACACCACGTCCATGCCCGAGTCTCGCGCGCGCACCGCGATCTGCTCGGCGCCGTTGGAGTGGCCGTCCAGCCCCGGCTTGCCCACCAGGATCTTCGGCCGTCGACCGAGACGCTCCTGCAGCTCGGCGACCCGCTCGCGCAGCTCTGTGAGCTCGGTGTCGGCCCGCCCGGCGGCCGCCTCGCCGACGCCCGTGGGGGCGCGGTAGCTGCCGAACACCTCCCGCAGCGCCTTCGCCCACTCGCCCGTGGTGGCACCCGCGCGGGCGGCGGCGATGGTGGGGATCATCAGGTTCTCCCGCGACTCGCCATCTCCCTGTCCGGCGATCCGGGCCAGCTCGCTCAGCGCGGCGTCCACGGCGGTCTGGTCGCGTTCCGAGCGCCAGCGGCGGACCTCCTCGATCTGTTGCGCTTCCACGGCGGGGTCCACGACGAGGATGCCGCCGTCGCCGTCGTCGGTGAGCGGCGAGGCCTCGGTCTCGGTGAAGCGGTTCTGCCCCACCACCACCTGCTCGCCGGCCTCGATCCGTTGGATGCGCTCCCGGTGGGCGTCCACCAGGGCGGCCTTCATGTAGGGGACCGCCTCGATCGCGCCGCCGTGCTCGGCCACCACCGCCATCTCCGCGCGGGCGCCCGCGAGCAGCTCTGCGACGAGCCCTTCCATCACGTGGGAGCCCTCGAAGATGTCGGGATACTCGAGGATGTCGGTCTCGAAGGCGAGCACCTGCTGGATGCGCAGCGACCACTGCTGATCCCAGGGGCGGGGCAGCCCGAGCGCCTCGTTCCAGGCCGGCAGCTGGATCGCCCGCGCGCGGGCATCGCGGCCCAGGGTCACGGCGAGGGCCTCGAGCACGATCCGTTGGACGTTGTTCTCCGGCTGGGCCTCGGTGAGGCCGAGGGAGTTGACCTGCACGCCGTAGCGGAAGCGCAGGTGTCGCTCGTCTGTGACGCCGTAGCGCTCGCGGCCGAGCTCCTCCCAGAGGATGCCCATCGCGCGCAGCTTGGCGTGCTCCTCGACGAACCGCACGCCCGCGTTGACGAAGAAGGAGATGCGCCCGAACACCTGGTCCATCCGCTCCGCGGGCACCCGCTCGCGGGCCGCGTCGAGCACGGCGATCGCGTTGCTCATGGCGTAGGCGATCTCCTGCACCGGCGTCGCCCCCGCCTCCTGCAGGTGGTAGGAGCAGATGTTGATCGGGTTCCACTTCGGCACGTGCTCGACGGTGTAGGCGATCATGTCGGCGATCAGCCGCAGCGAGGGGGCCGGCGGGAACGCGTAGGTACCGCGGGCGAGGAACTCCTTGACGATGTCGTTCTGGGTGGTCCCCTGCAGCTTCTCCTGCTCGACGCCCTGCTCCTCGGCGGCCACGATGTACAGCGCCAGCAGCCATGCCGCGGTCGCGTTGATCGTCATCGAGGTGTTCATCTCGTCGAGCGGGATCCCGGCCATCAGCGCCGCCATGTCGCCGCGATGGGAGATCGGCACGCCGACCTTGCCGACCTCGCCCCGGGCGAGCTCGTCGTCGGGGTCATAGCCGGTCTGGGTGGGCAGGTCGAAGGCGACCGACAGGCCCGTCTGGCCCTTCGCGAGATTGCGCCGGTAGAGCTCGTTCGAGGCCTTCGCCGTCGAGTGTCCGGCGTAGGTGCGCATCATCCACGGGAGGTCCCGCTCGGGCAGTCGCGGCGTGTGATCGGCGCTCATGCAGCCATTGTACGGACGGGCTGGGCCCATTATTCTTAACGCCGATGAGCCAGACGATCGAGCTGCCGCGTACGGGGCTGCCCGGCACCGGCATGGGGGACGCTTGGAAGGTGATCGTACGCAACGACGACCACAACACCTTCGAGCACGTGGCGCGCACGCTCGCGCGCTACATACCCGGCACGACCCTCGAGCGGGGCCACGAGATCGCCAACGTGATCCACAACACGGGCCGGGCGATCGTGTTCAGCGGCCATCGCGAGCCGGCGGAGCACTACTGGGAGCAGCTCAAGGGCGCCGGTTTGACGATGGCGCCGCTGGCCACCTAGTTGTAGTTCCTAAGCACGGCGGCGCAGCCCCGGCGGGCGGGGCGGTGAGGTCCCGCTAGACGATCTCGCCGACGGGTGCTCCGTTGCCGGCGTGGGGCCCGTTGGCGGGGGCGGCCCCGTTCACGAGGACCTCGCCGGTGACGGGACGGTCCCACCAGGCGTAGAGCACGGGCACCTGATACCAGCCGGAGTGGGCCACCCGGAACTCGACCATCTCCGGCCCTTCCCAGTAGCGCTGCCAGTCCAGGTAGTCCTCGAAGTGGGCGAGCTGCTGGTAGCGGTAGCGGTCCTCACGGGAGCGATACACGTCATAGCCGCTCGCGCGGTATCGCAGCGCGATCGCGGCGACCTCGTTCAGCGGAGCTTCCAGGGCGTTGGCGCGAAAGCCCGTCGCATACCACGGGATGATCACCGTACCCGGGCGCTGGCCGGCCATCAGGCGCCGACCTCCGCGTGGATCGCGCCGGGGCCCTCTGCTGTCTTGCCCTGACCCTCGTGCTCGGCGCCGACGAGGATCGAGATCTTGCCGAGATGCTTGTTTTCGAGCATCAGCTGGTGGGCCTCGCCGACCCCGTCGAAGCCGAGGGTGCGCCACAGCACGGGACGGATCTGGCCGCTCTCGATCAGCTCGTTGGCCTTCATGCACTCATAGGCGTTGGCGAAGTGGGAGCCGAGGATCTCCTTCTGCTTCATCCACAGGTAACGCACGTCGAAGTCGAGGTTGAAGCCGGTGGTGCCGGCGCAGATCACGACCTTGCCGAACGGCTTGACGGTGAACACCGACGTGGGGAACGTGGCCTGGCCGACGTGCTCGAACACGATGTCGGGAGCGTCGCCGAGGATCTGCTTGACCCGCTTGGCGAATTCGCGTGAGGCACCGAACCGGGCCTTCTCCTCCTCGGCTGTCTCGCCGCCCTTGCGCATCATCCCCGTGAACTCTCCCCGGTCGATGTAGTCGACCGCGCCGAGACGCTTGACCAGCTCTCCCTTCTCGGGCGAGCTCACCACGCCCACGCAGCGGGCCCCCGCGGCCGCGCACAGCTGTGTGGCGAACACGCCCAGGCCGCCGGCGGCGCCCCAGATCAGCACGTTGGCGCCCGCCTGGAGCTTGCATCGGGTGAGCAGCATGCGGTAGGCGGTGAAGTACACGAGCCCGTAGGAGGACGCCTCCTCCCAGGTCAGCGCGTGGGGCTTGGGCAGCAGCTGCTGGGCCTGGACCTTCGTGAACTGCGCGAAGGACCCCCACGTCGTCTCATAGCCCCAGATCTTCTGGGAGGGGGCCGCCATCGGATCCAGGCCGTGCACCTCGGGATCCTCGTAGGAGGCCTGGTTGCAGTGCACCACCACCTCGTCGCCCACCTTCCACCGGGTCACCCCGGCGCCCACCTTCCACACGATCCCCGACGCGTCCGAGCCGCCGATGTGGTGGCCGTACTCGGGGTGATCGCCGTACTTCATCACCGACACCGGCTTGCCGAGGGCGGCCCACACGTTGTTGTAGTTGACGCCCGCCGCCATCACCCGCACGATCACCTCGAACGCTCCCGGTTCGGGAACCTCGATCTCCTCGATCTGGAAGGCGTCCTTCGGTTCTCCGAGGCGGTCCTCCCGGATGACCCATGCGGCCATCTTCTCGGGCAGCTCGCCGGGTGGGGCGCTCACCTCGGATACTTGTTGCAGGTCGATTGCCACGTGCTCTTGAACCTCGCGTGTCGGGAACGGGTTGCGTTCGCAATCCTACCCAGTGCCCGGCCCGGCGCATGCGCCGGCCGGCCGAGCGGTGCATGCACCGCTCGGAGAAGCCGCACATGTGCGGCTTCCGCCAGGGCCGCATGCGGCCCTGGCCACGGGATGCTCAGGCGTGGATCGGCTCGCTGGCCTCGTGGGGCTCGCGCTCGGACACGGCGTGGGCCTGCCGCGGGGCCTCGAGGATGGGCGGCGGGGTGTGGGAGGCCGCGAGGGCGCGTCCTTCCCTGCGTGAGCCGACCAGCGTCCATGCCAGCACGGCGCCCAGGAACGCCAGGCCGGCGCTCACGTAGAGGGCGTTCGAGAGCGCGTACACGTAGGTGTGTTCGGTCGCGGACTGCACCACCGCCGGCAGGTGGTGGGTGCTCGCTCCGGAGCCCAGCGCACCCACGAGCTTGCCGCGGTCGGCCACACTCGCATGGGGCAGCAGCAGCGCGATCCGTTCGCGCCCGAGGGCGGCGATGATCGCGCCCATCACGCTCACCCCCAGCGTGCCGCCGACCATGCGGACCATCGAGAGGATGCCCGAGGCGACGCCGGCCTTCGTGACCACCACGGCGTTCATCGCGGCGGTGCTCATCGGCGACATCACCAGGCCGATGCCGATGCCGAACGCCACGAAGTAGACGAGCAGGTATCCGTAGCTGCTGTGTGTGGTGATGCCGGTCATCCACAGCATCCCGAAGGTGATCAGCAACAGGCCGCCGGTCATCAGCGGACGGGAGCCGATGCGATCGGACATGCGACCCGCGATCGGTCCGACGATCATCACGAGCACCGTCGAGGGCAGGAAGCGCAGGCCGGCCTGCAGCGGGGAGTAGTGGAGGATGTCCTGCATGTACAACGCGAGGTAGAAGAACATCGCGAACATCGTGAAAGAGATGATCAACGCCACCACGTTGGCGCCGATGAACTGGCGGGAGCGGAACAGGTGGAAGTCGACCATCGGCGCGCGGCGGTGGAGCTCGATCGCCACGAACGCCGCGATCGACAGGGCGGACAGCACGAACAGGCCGATCACCCGGTCCGAGCTCCAGCCCCAGGAGTTGCTCTCGACCAGCGCGAGCACGAGCGCGCCCAGGCCCACCGTCAACGCGGCGACTCCCGGGAAGTCGATCTCGGTGAGGGTGCGCGAGGCGGTCTCGTCGCGGGACTCACGCGCGGCGAACAGCGTCACCAGGATCGCCACGATCGCCACGGGGACGTTCAGGAAGAAGATCGACTGCCAGCTGACATCCTGGACGAGCAGGCCGCCGACGACCGGTCCGATCGCCAGTGCCATCGCCGACACGCCGGCCCATGTGCCGATCGCCCGCCCCCGCTCGTGTGGCGCAAAGGCGTTGGTGATGATCGACAGCGTCGCCGGCATCATGAAGCCCGAGCCGACGCCCTGCAGGGCGCGGAAGGCGATCAGCCACGTGTCGCTCTGGGCGAGGCCGATCATGAAGCTCGACGCTCCGAAGATGGCCACGCCCACGAGGAACATGCGCCGGCGCCCGAACAGGTCGCCGAGCCGCCCGGCGGTCACCAGCAGCACGGCGAAGGTGAGCGTGTAGGCGTTCACCGTCCACTCCAGCGAGGAGGTCGAAGCGTGGAGGCTGCGCTGGATCGAGGGCAGCGCGACGTTCACGACGGTGTTGTCGAGCATGATCATGAACAGCGCGAAACACATCGCCCCGAGCGTCCACCAGCGGCGGTTCTGCTCGTCGATCTTCGGCAGACGAAATGCGGTGCTCATCTGCTCGTCTCGGGATCGGTGGGCATGTAGGCGGCGATCTCCTCACGGCGCTCCACGATCAGCACGAGCGCCCGCTCGAGCGCCCGGGCCTCCTCGTCGTCGAGTGAGCTCATCAGCTCCTCGAGCACGGACAGGCGGGCCTCGTTGAAGGCCTTCGGCACGGTTCGCCCGGCGGGGGTCAACCGGACGCGCTTCATACGCCGGTCCAGGGGATCCTCCTCGCGGGCGACGAACCCCCGCTCGAACAGCCCCTCGACGGCGCGGCTCATCGCCGGCATGGAGACGCCCATCGACGTGGCGAGCGCCTTCACGGAGCGCTCTTCGCCGTCCATCTCCAGGGCGCACAGCGCCTTCAGCTGGGTGAACGACAGGTCGAGCTCGGCGATCATGTTGAAGGTGCCCACGTTCGCCATCCGCATCAGGTAGCTGAACAGCGCGTAGATCTCCCGCGTCAGCGTCTGCCGTTTGACCGAGGAGGACGACGGGGAAGGAGATCGCTCAGAGGTTGCTTGCACGCACGCAAGTATAATGGAAGCGCAACGATTGCGCATGTGAGATGCATCACACAAGCGGCTCTGGGGGACGGGCAGGTCAGCCGATCGCGGGATCGGTGGGCGCGAACGGCAGCTCCACCACCTCGGCTGGAACCTGGTGGTCGCCGGCGATGAGCCGGGCTCCGGGCTGGGCCTCGCGGCGCACCAACGCCAGGCCGATCGGGCCGAAGGTGGGGGACACCACCGCGCTGCTGAGCACGCCGACGGTCCGCTCCCCGATGCGCAGCTCCGCCCCGGGTGCAACCGGCTCTGACAGGCGAAGGCCCCGCAGATGGCGGTTGGGCCTGCCCTTGTAGTGGAGCCTGGCGACGGTCTCCTGGCCGACATAGCAGCCCTTGGCGAAGCTGACCGCGCGGTCGTTCAGGCCCGCCTCCTGGGGGATCACGGTGTCGTCGAGGTCGATGCCGTAGCGGGGCTCGCCACGCTCCACCCGCAGGATCTCGACCGCGCCCTCACTCACGGGAGGAGCTCCCAGCTCACCGAGCGCCTCGCTCAGCGGTTGGGTGTCGGCGGCCTCGCAGAGCAGGTCGATCCCGGTCGCCGTCCGCACCGCCAGCGCGGAGATCGAGGCGATCCTCGCCGGCGTGTGTGCGTGCTCCCGGGGCGGTGGCGGCGCGTCGATGAGCTCCTCGGCGGTCGGCCCGATCAGCGACAGCAACCCGCGCTCGAGCGTGCGCTTGTGCAGCTCCACGTCGTAGCCGATCTGAAAGCGGCGGATCATGTCGAACAGCGCCTGCAGGGCGGAGCGCTCGGTGTCGAGCAGCAGCTCCCGCGGCGGCTGTGAGCGGTCATCGCCGATGGCGAGAATGCGCAGGTCGCCCAGCATCTTGCCCTTGTGGGTGAGGAACGCCGCGTAGGTGCCCTCGCCCGGACGTAGACCGACGAGCTCGTTGGTCACCTGGCCGTTGAGGAACTCCACCGCATCCGGCCCCGTCAACGCGAGCTTGCCGCGGTCGGAGCGGTCGAGCAGGCCGCACCGGTGTGTGATGGCGGTGTACTCGCGCTCGAGGCTGCTTTTCGTCGGTGCGTCGGTGCCGGCCATCCCCGTCGAGGATAGCCGCGCTACCCTTCCCGGCGAATGGGCCTGCTCGCCGAGGATTTCCAGCGCATCGTGGACTCGTTGCCCGACGACTGGACCGATCTCGAGCTCGA
The DNA here is from genome assembly GCA_963696615.1 of uncultured Solirubrobacterales bacterium. Classification (GTDB taxonomy): domain Bacteria; phylum Actinomycetota; class Thermoleophilia; order Solirubrobacterales; family Solirubrobacteraceae; genus Palsa-744. The sequence continues at coordinate 861,692 of CAVOKU010000001.1, forward strand.
CCTGCGGCTCGCGGATGAGTCCCGCTACATCGAAGCCGCGGTGTACCTGGTGACGTGCAACGCCCGTCCCTACTCCAAGCACGACTGGCACTGGCGTCTGCTCGTGGCTCATCGCTTCGGACACGCCGCCTCGGCCCCCACCGCACACGGCACGCTGGCGCTGCTCGACGAAGCTCAGATCGAGGGAGAGCTGGCGGTGCGCGAGGTTCGCTCCGGACGTGCCGAGGTCACCCAGATGTGGGGCCGGCCCGAGTCGGCGCGCGAGGAGTTCCTGCGCCTGCGCGCACAGTAGGGGGGAGTGACGGCGGTGGCGCGTGTCGTTGCGCTGATACCGGACCTCCTGTTCGGCTCCCGCGTGCAGGGAGCCCTCACGGCCGCCGGCCACGACGTGCAGCTGCTCGCCGACGAGGCCAGGCTCGAGCAGCTGCTCGCCAAGTCCGGCGGCGCGAACGTCGCCGTGGTGATCATCGATCTCACCGGTCCGGAGCTCGACCCCGCCGGGGTGATCGCCGCGGTGGGCGCCGCGGAACTGGACCCGCCCCCGCGCACGCTCGGCTTCTACTCTCACGTGGACGTGGCCGCTCGGGAACGGGCGAAGCGGGCCGGTGTGGAGCTTCTCGTGCCACGCTCGCGCATGGCCCGTGAGGGCGGCGAGCTCGTCGCCGGCCTGGCCCGCGGCTGATCGTCAGCTGACGGTGAACACGCTCGCGCCGGCGACGGTGCCGGCCGGCGAGGAGGCGTTCGTCACGGTGACCGTGCCCGTGGTCGCGCCGACGGGCACGGTGGCCTTCAGCTTCTTGTCGGACACGAACGTGACGGTGCTCGCCGGCGTGCCTTCGAACTGCACGGTCGAGGATTTCTTGAAGCCCCTGCCTTTGATCGTGACGACCTTCCCCACCGGCCCGGTCTCGGGGGAGAAGCCCGTCACCGACAGGGTCACGTCGAACTTCGCGCTGTTCGCCGAGCCGAACGAGGTCGTCACCGTGAGCTTGCCCGCGACCGCTCCGTCGGGCACGGTGGCCTGGATTTCGGTCGGCGAGAGGACGGTGAAGGCGGCGGTGAGCTTGCCGAGCGTGACCTGGCTCGCCCCGGTGAGTGCCGAGCCGGTGATCGTGACGGCGCTGCCGGTGATGCCCGAGCCCGGGCTGACGCTCGCGATCTTGGGAACGTCGGAGACGACCACTGCGGTGGGCGCGGACACCGCCGGCGCGCTCGGGCCGGATGCGTTGCTCGCCCTCTCCTGCACCCGGATCGTCGAGCCCACGTCCGCTGGCACCGGCGTGTAGGTCTGTTCGGTCGCTTTCGCGATCGGCGAGCAGCCGTCGCCCGAGCTTTCGCAGCGCTCCCACTTGTAGGTGAACGAGGTCGGTTCGTTGGTCCATTCGCCGTGGGACTCCGTCAGCTGGAGTCCCTGCTGGGCGGTCCCCGAGATGCTCGGCGGCGCGGTGTCCACGGGAGCTTCGGAGGTCGTGAACGCGCCCAGGCCGACCGGGCTGCCCACGCCGGTGGGGCCGTCGAAGCCGGCCACCGCGCGACACGAGGTGGCTTTGCCGCACGAGCCGGTGCTGCCGGCGAGGACGTCGTAGAGGGCGCTCGGATCGCCGAGGTGGGTGTAGAGCGTCGCCGCGGGGTACTCGACCCCGTGTGCCCCGCCCGCCAGGGCGAACTCGGCGGCGACGATCGGCGAGGCGACGGAGGTGCCGCCCCACACCCCCCACCCGGTGGGGTCCCCTTCGCCGTCGGGAGTGCTGTCGTACATGTCCACGCCGGTCTGCGGATCGCCGATCGCAGCGACGTCGGCGATCGACCGTCCGCTGCCGCAGCCGGTGACGGAGAAGCCCTCCGCCGCGGTCTGCCACAGGGGCGCGCTGAACAGGCTGCTGCAGCCGCTGCCCCCTTCGTCCCAGGCGGTGCTCGACCAGACCCCCGCCGCTTCGGTGAGGCTCGTGCCGCCAACCGCCACCACGTCGGGAGAGTTGGCTGGGAAGTTCGCGCCGACGGGGTCGAATTTGCACTTCTCGTTGAGATAGCCGCAGTCGCCCGAGCTCGCCGTGACGACCACGCCGGGGTGGTCATAGAAGCTCGTGTTGAGCGCGCGGTCGGCGCCTTCCTCGGTGCCTCCGTAGGAGTTGCTGACCTCGGTTGCACCCGCTTCGATCGCCGCGTTCACCCCCGCGCCGAGGTCTTTGAACTGTTCGCTCTTGGCCTCGATCAGCAGGATGTGGCAGTTCTGGCAGATCGCGTGAGCCATCTGCACGTCGATCGAGATCTCCGTGGCCCAGCCCCCTTCGTCGTGGGGCAGCGGGCTGGCCTGTCCTTCCTGATTTAGCTTGGTGAAGCACCCGTTTTCGGTGGTGCACGGGGGCAGGCCGAACTGTTCGTCATAGACCCCCAGGTCAGCTTCGGCGGTCGGGTCGTTGAACGCGTCCACCACGGCGATCGTCTGCGTCCAGGAGGAACCGGTTTCTTGCGGCAGCGAGTACGCGGCGTGCAGTCGCTGAGGGGTCAGGAAGCCCGGCCAGGGCGTTTCTTCTTCGACCCCGGGGCCGGCCCCGGCGGCCCGGGGGGCGGCCTGCCCACCGGGGAGGCTCGGCGGGGATTCGCCCACGAGCCGGTCGATCATGCACGAGGCCGAGCCCGGCTTCGCCGTCGCGCACATGCGCTCGACGCGATAGGCGGGGGAAGCCGCCGCCGTGCCGGCGCCCGCCGCGATGGCGACGCCCGCCCCGGCGCAGAGCGCCAGTGACGCGAGCAAAGCCGAAGCCACTCGCCCGCGCCGCCCCATGGCGCGAGCAACAGCGAGAGCGATCCCGGTTGACATCTCCTCGTTTCCCCGATCGTCGGCTCGAGCACCGAAGCCCGAGCTGGCCACGACGACGGATGATAGCCGCGCGCCGATCGAGGTCGTGAACGTTCGGCAAACGTGGGAATCCGCTGCGCACACGCGGAACCGGAGCGCCGGCGGCGGTCTTCGATCAGCTCGCGGGCGTGGCCGTCCCGTCCTGGGCGATCCCGCGACGGGCGAGCGCCGGGTCCAACGGCACCAGTGCGCCGTTGGGCACCCGCTCTGCGCGCGGCTCCCAATGGCCTGCCCGAGCCGACAGAGCGGCCCTGATCACCATGCCGTGACAGACCACCAGCGCAGGCAGTGGGCCCTTCTCCACGTCATCGAGCGCCGCCGCCACACGCACCTCCTGCTGTGCGAAGGACTCGCCCCCGGGGAACGCGAACGTCGAATCACCGACGATGAACTTCGCGAACAGCTCGGGCTCGTGCGCCTGCACGTCGGTGAACAGCCTGTCGGTCCAGTCGCCCGCGTCGGTCTCCATCAGACGGGTGTCCTGTTTGGGAGCCAACCCGATCCGCGCCGCGACCACCTCCGCCGTTTCGCGTGCCCGCGGGAGCGTGCTGCACCACAACGCGGCGAACCCGTGCTCGACGGCACGCTCGGCCAGCTCGGCCGCCTGGCCGCGACCGGTCTCGTCCAGCGTCACCGGCAGCTGCCCCTGAAAGCGCCGTTCCAGGTTGTAGGCGGTCTGGCCATGCCTGGCCAGAAAGACGCTTGCGCACATCAGCCGCGAATGATGTCAGCCCCTACTGGGGCTCGCTCGCGCGCGGCTCGAGCACCCCGCTCGCGGCGGATCCGACGTCTTCGAGTTTGGGTGCCCGCAGGTACAGGAACTCGTACACCAGCGCGGCGATGAGCGCACCGACGATCGGCCCCGCGTACCACACCCAGCCGTTGGCCCAGTGGTCGCCCACCAGCTGTGGACCGAACGCCCGCGCCGGGTTCATCGCCGCACCCGTGAACGGTCCGCCGAAGAGGATGTCCATCGTGATCGTGAAGCCGATCGCCAGGCCCGCTATCGACTTGAACGTTCCCCGCGAGTCGACCGCGCTGGCGAACACGACCCACGCCAGGAAGAAGGTCAGGATCGCCTCCAGCCCGAAGCCCGACGCCGCATCGACGCCGTTGCCCAGGGCGGGCACGCCGAGGTTCACAGATTCGCTCGCCACCCGCGGCAGCAGGTCCTGGACCAGCAGCGCGGCAAGGGCCGCACCGGAGAACTGAGCGACCCAGTAGACGCACGCGAGCCCCGGCTTGATCCGCCGGGTGGCGAGGAAGCCGAACGTGATCGCGGGGTTGAAGTGACCACCGGAGATGTGCCCGAGCGCCGAGACCATCACCCCGATGGCGAGGCCGTGCGCGAGCGCCACGCCGATCAGCGACGGGTCGTGGATCGCGTTGGCGGCGATGATCGAGCCGCAACCGATGAATATCAACGTGAACGTGCCGACGAACTCGGCGAGCGCGCGCCGGAATGGATCTTCGAGCATGTCGCCAAGCTACGATCCCGCCCGGACGGACCAGCTCGACCGCTCGCCGTGGGAGTGCCCGAGAGCGACCCGGCAGGCCGGCCCGGCTGAGGCGGATCATCGGCATACACTGCTCAGGGTGCGTCGCAGAGTCACCTTCTCGCGCAACCTGACACTGTCGCTGTCGCGGACGTGTCGCTGCTATTGCAAGTACTGCGCGTTCGCCACGCACCAGCCCCACCTGTACGAGCCCGGACGGGTGCTCGAGATCCTCGACGGCGCGTCCAAGCGCAACGTCAAGGAGCTGCTGGTGCTCACCGGGGAGCACCCGGAGGTCAACGGAGAGGTCGCGCGCCGCCTGCAGGAGCACGGCCACGGCGACTTCACCGCCTACGTCGTCTGGGTGTGCGAGCGGGCGCTGGAGCGGGGCCTGCTGCCGCACACCAACCTCGGCGTGCTGGACCGCGAGGATCTCGCCCGCCTGCGCGAGGTCACCGCCTCGCAGGGGCTGATGCTCGAGTCGGTCTCAGAGCGGCTGATGGAGACGGTCCATGCGGGCTCGCCGACCAAGCACCCGGCCCGGCGGATGGAGACGATCCGTGCCGCCGGCGAGCTGCGGATCCCCTTCACGAGCGGGATCCTCGTGGGGATCGGCGAGAGCGAGCAGGAGCGCATGGACTCGCTCGCCGCGATCGCCGAGATCCACGCCGAGCACGGCCACATCCAGGAGGTGATCCTGCAGAACTTCGTCCCCCACCAGAGCTACTACGGGCGCGAGCCGGCGGAGATCGCCGACGCCTCCGCGCGCGAGTACTGGCGCACGGGGGTCGGCGAGGGACGCCCCCAGCTCGACCTGCCCGACTGGGCCTGCCCGGTGGGCATCGAGGACATGAAGCGCCTGATCGCCCATGCGCGCGCGCTGATGCCGGACGTGGGCATCCAGATCCCGCCGAACCTCGCCGACTGGTGGCCGGAGCTGGTGGCGGCGGGCGCCAGCGACCTCGGCGGGCTCTCGGCGAACGGCGACCACATCTCGCCCGAGCACCCCTTTCCCTCCCCCCACCAGGTGCGCAAGCGCCTGCAGGAGGATGGCGTCGCGCTCGGCGAGCGCCTGTGCGTGTACCCCCGGTACACCTCCCCCGAGTGGCTCTCGCGCGGCGTGATGGACACGATCAAGGTCAAGTACTGGAGCTTCATCCCCCGCCGTGGCTCGGGGCGCACCGAGCCGCCTGCGCCGATCCGTCCGGAGCTCGTCTCCGGCGCGGTGGGGCGCGCCCGTGACGGCGCCAGGCTGAGCCCCGACGAGCTGATCGCGCTGTTCGCCGAGACCCGACCCGAGGCGATCGAGGAGATCCGCATCGCCGCCGACGAGCTGCGCGCGGAACTCGCCGGGGACACGGTCACGTTCGTGGTGAATCGCAACATCAACGTATCCAACGTGTGCACCGTGGGGTGCGCCTTCTGCGGCTTCGGCCAGAGCCGTCGCTCGCCCGACGCCTACCACCACTCCGAGGAGGAGTTCGCCCGGCGCGTGCGTGAGGCCGTCGAGTACGGGGCGACCGAGCTGTGCATCCAGTCGGGCATCCACCCGGAGTGGACCCTGCAGGACTACCTGGACTGGCTCGCCCTGGCCAAGCGCACCGCGGCGGGGGAGGGGGTGGACATCCATCTGCACGCATACAGCCCGATGGAGGTGGCCCACATGTGCGACATCTCCGGCCTGCCCGCCGCCGAGGTGTTCGTGCGCCTGCGCGAGGCCGGCCTCGACTCGACCCCGGGCACCGCGGCGGAGGTGCTCGACGACGGCGTGCGCGAACGGATCTCGCCCAACAAGCTGCCGGTCGCGCGCTGGGTGGAGATCATCGAAGCCTCCCACCTTGCGGGCCTGCGCTCGACCGCCACGGTGATGTTCGGCCACATCGAGGAGCCGTGGGAGCTGGCCGAGCACATGCGTGTCGTACGCGAGCTGCAGGAACGCACCGGCGGCATCACCGAGTTCGTGCCGCTCTCGTTCATCCCCTTCCAGACCCTGCTCGGACGCACCCACGGCGTGCAGGAGATCTCACGCGAGGAGAACCTCAAGCACACGGCGGTGTTCCGCCTGGCCCTCGGCCGTACGATCGCGAGCCTTCAGGCCTCGTGGGTGAAGATGGGCCTCGACGCCGCCACCGAGTCGCTTTGGTGGGGCGTCAACGATCTCGGCGGCACGCTGATGGAGGAGTCGATCAGCCGCCTCGCCGGCTCCTACCACGGCACCAGGCTCGACCCCGAGCAGCTCGTCGCGGCGGCCCATCGGGCCGGCCGTCCCGCCGCGGAGCGCACCACCCTGTACGAGACCCGCAGGCTCTACGAGCTGCCGGTCGCCGCGTAGAGGCCACCCAGCTCGATCGCCACCGCCACGCCCTCGGCGAACCAGCCACGATGCAGATCGGTGATCTTCGTCCGCGTCGGGCGCCCGCGGCGCCACAGCGCGCACTCGGCGTAGTCGAACAGGTTCACCGTCTCGCAGTAGGCCGCCATCGCCTGCTCGCGATCGGACGCTCCGTCGAGCTCTCTCGCCCTGCCGCCGAACGTGCCGCCGCGAATCCGCAGCGACACCTTCGGGTCGGCTCTGATGTTCTTCAGCCACGCCGCCCTCTCGCCGGCGATCGACACGACGTAGGCCCGGTCCCCGCGACGGATCGCGCGAACGCATTTGCTGCGCTGCCGCCCGGTCCTGCGCCCGGTCGTGGTGAGCACGCCGTAGCCGAGCGGCGGCATGAGCATGAACAGCGGCAGCTGGGACGCGCTCAGCACCCGGCCGCCATGAAAGCTCACGCCGAGGAGCTTCGTGTGGCCGCGGATCAGTGGGTTGGCGGACCTTTCGCGCGGGTAGGGCGCGTACCCGCTCACGCGCGCGCGAACTGGCCGTGGAAGCTGAAGGGGATGTGGTGGGGGACCTCCGCCCGCGCCAGCTCGTTGAGGTCGGCGGCGTCCAGCACGAGCAGGAAGGAGCTGCCGGCGTCGCCGTCGAGCACGACCGACAGCAGCACGCCCTCGTCCTCGTCCTCGGCCTGCGGGCGGGCGACGAACACCGGCTCCCCCGGGTAGCAGCCGGGTTGGCTCCAGGACAGCGTCGCGCCGTCCTCGCTGTCGACCTTGACGATCCGCTGCACCCAACCCTCCTCGCCGAGGGCCGCACCCCACACGTGGCGATGCGGGCGGCCGTTGCAGCGACCGTAGTTGATCCGGGGCAGCTCGAGGTCGCCCTCGGCCAGCCGCTCGCGGCCGAGCGACCCGTCCGCTGGGCGCAGGCGAAAGCGGGTCAGGTGCGCCGGGGCGACCGGCTTGCCCGCGCGCAACCGGTCGAGGTAGAGGTCCTCGATCACCTGGGCGTCGGCGTAGGCGCAGAGGTCGACGACCACCTCGCCCCCGTCCTCGAAGGCGTTGACGTGGTGGAAGCTGAAGCAGGCGTCGGTCTGAAAGGTTGCGCCGGTGTCGCCGCTGCGGCGGTCGATCAGGCGAAACCGCGTACCCCGCTCGGGCTTCCAGCGGTAGTTCTCGATGTAGGGGCGCCCTGACAGCGCCAGCGCGAGCGGGTTGACCACGAGCGGGAACTCGGCCAGCACGAACCAGCGCTCGGTCAGGCCGAAGGAGTGCATGTACGCCGGCTCTCTGACCGGCAGCGAGCCGATCACCCGCGGCTTCGCCGGACCCGCGCCGGCGGACAGGGGCGGCACTTGAAAGAAGCGATAGCTGCTGCTCAGCCCGAGCTTGGCGGCATAGTTGAGCATCGCACCGGTCGACCGGTCCATGTGCGGGTGCGCCGTGGACAGCTGCCCGGGCGCCTGGTAGGGGCGGACCTCGGCCGCCTCCAGGGTGCGCGCGTCGAACTCCACCGGCAGCGGCGTCTCGGTCATCGCGATGAACCGCTCGCCCAGCTTGGTGACGTTGATGTTGGCGTTGTCCGGCATGACCCCTCCGGCGAACAGGGTCTGCACGCGCTTGAACAGCGACCGGCAGGGATCGGTGGCGAACTCGCCGTAGACCATCTCGCCCTGCTCGCGGGCCGTGCGGTAGGAGCGGCTGTTCAGGAAGCGGTTGCCGTAGGAGACCCGCCCGTCCGCCACCGAGAAGCGGTGCAGCATCGCCAGCCCGTCGAACCAGTGGCGCATCCGCTGCTCTCCCACCTCGAACTTCGCCGGCCCGGTGCGCAGCAGCGAGCCCGCCAGCCAGCCGGGCAGCTCGCCTCGCAGCGGCAGCTCGTCGATCGTGACCTCCTGCTCGAGGGTCGAGAAGCCGAGCGTGGCGGCCGTCGTCGCTGCGGCTGTGCTGCGGAGCGCGTCTACCGACATAATAGTTCCTCCAGAATCGTTCGATCCAGACTATGGGAGACCATATTGTAGGTTGGCGACGATGTCAACGCCCCGCCTCAGCGACACCTCCTACGTCGTGCTCGGGATGCTCGACCAGATCGGCCCTGCCACCCCCTACGAACTCAAGCGGATGGCCCAGCTCAGCACGATCAACTTCTGGAACGTGCCCCACACCCAGCTCTACAGCGAGTCCGCCCGTCTGGCGAAGGAGGGACTGCTGGAGGAGGTCCGCGAGCAGACCGGCAGGCGCCGGCGCACCTACAGCCTCACCGACCGCGGACGGGCGGCGCTCGAAGCGTGGCGCTCGGAGCCCACCGACCAGCTCGACGAGGTGCGCGACGTGAGCACCGTCAAGCTCTTCTTCGGCGGCGATCCAGCCAAGCTCGCCGCCGCCCAGCTCGAGGCGCACAGACGCCAGCTGCGATCCTGCGAGCGCATGCTCGAGGAAGTCCGCACCGAACAGTCAGACCCACCCCCGGGCTGGGCGCTCGCGCTCGAAGCGGGCATCGGCCACGAGCGTGAGTTCATCCGCTTCTGGTCGCGCATGGCCAAGCGCCCACAAGGCTGAGCCTCAGCGGAACAGGTCCTCGCCGAGCGGGCGCACCAGCGCGGCGGCGCCGGCGCCGTCCGCGGCGGTGACGAAGCGCTGCAGGCCCTCGACGAGCACCACCGGCTCGCGCGAGTCCTTCGTCCGAGCGAGGTCCGCCGCAGCCGCTGCGGCGTCGGCGATCGCCGGCAACGTCGCCCGCAGCGTGAGCCCTGACGCGTCGGTGCGCCCGCGCCAGTCCTGCAGCGGGTCGATCCCTGCGCAGCCGATCGTCACGTCGCACTGGCCGTGCCGCCACGCCCGACCGAAGCTGTCGGTGATCAGCACGGCGACGGTCGCGCCGGTGCGCTCCCGTAGCCGCGCGCGCAGCCGCCGCGCCGAGGAGTCCGGGTCGCGGGGAAGCGTCACCACCGTGTCCGGCTCGGAGGCGTTGGAGGCGTCCACCCCCGCGTTCGCGCAGACGAAGCCGTGGGGCGTGCGACAGATCAGCACGTCCCGGGCCGCCCGCACCACCTCGGTGGACTGGTCGAGCACCACCTGGACGGCACGCGGATCCTTGCCCTGCGCTTCGGCGAGCGCCTGGGCGCGCGCGCCCGGGCGCACGTCCGCCAGCGACACCACCGCCCCCTCGGCCTTCGAGACGATCTTGTGGGCGATCACCACCACGTCGCCGTCCCTCAGCGCGCCAGGCGACGACTCGGCGGCGAGTGCCGCGAGGATCAGCTCCGCCAGGTCCTCGCCGCGGCGGACCTCGGGGATCGCGCTCAGGCTGCGGGCGGAGAGGCCAGCCATGATGTCTGAGAGAGGCCCAACACGGCACGGGTCCGGGGGGCTCTGGTGCGCTCGCCCGCCAGCCGCTCACGCAGCACGGCGAGGTCCTCGCCGGTGTCGATGTCCAGCAGCAGCGAGGAGGGTCGCGCCACCCGGCAGGCGGTTCCCGCCTGGCGGGCCAGCTCCAGGTGGCGCTCGAAGCTGCCGGGGCCGAAGCTCGCCGCGATCGCGTCGGGCGGTTCGAGCACGAGCCCGTTGGTCCCGGTCCCGTGGCGGTCGGGCACGACCGTGATCGCGCCGGGCTCGGCCAGCAGCTCGTCGATCTCCGCCGGATCCAGCGCGGGGCAGTCCCCGGGCACGCACAGCACCCGCTGAAAGCCCTCCGCCAGCGCCCGCGCCGCCCCGAGCGCGACGGCTGCGTTCTGGCTCTCGTCGTCCCCGTCGTCGATCGCGAGCGCCCCCAGATAGCGTGCCGCGGCCGCCACAGACGGCTCGCCGGTGACGACGATCGTCCGGGCGATCGAGGGCGTCCGCGACAGCGCCACCAGCACGTCGCCGGCCATCGCCCGCGCGAGATCGCCGCGCAACGGATCGGCGATGCTCCTGCCCAGGCGGCTCTTGGCGGCGGGGAAGCGCTTGATCGGGAGGATCGCCGCGGTGCCCATCGCGCTCACCGTAGAGCTTCGGCGAAGGCCAGCGTCTGCTCGGCCACCCGCCTGCGCGCCTCCGCGTCGTCCATGCGGGTGTCCACGCACAGCGTCGCCAGCCGCCCCACGTCTTCGTCGGCGACGATCCCGTCGAGCAGCTCTCCGTAGAAGTCGGCCACTCCCGCGGCGCTGCACTCCAGCGCCGCGAACGCCATGAACGCCGCGGTCGGCCCCTTCAGCACCTCGCCGCCGACGACCGGACTGACCGCGACCACCGGCGCGGACGCCTCGGCGATCGCCTCGCGGATCCCGGGGACCGCCAGGATCGGGGCGATCGACGCGAGCGGGTTGGACGGCCCGATCACGATCGTCCTCGCCGCTGCGATCGCCGCCAGCGCCGCCGGGCTCGGCCGCGCCTGCTCGGCTCCCCGGAACTCCAGGCCCTCGACCATGCCTTCGGCACCCTGGCGGATCATGAACTCCTGAAACGAGCGCCATCCCGCGGTCGTGCGCACCCATGTGCGCACCGGGTCCTCGCTCATCGGCAGCACCCGCGCACGCACCCCGATCGCCCGGTTCAGCCGCTCCAGCGCTGCGGTCGGTCCGAGCGGTGGCGACTCACCTCCCGCCAGCATCCGCGCGCGCGCCAGACACCACGCGAGGTCGCGGTCGCCGAGGCGAAACCACACCTCCACGCCCAACTTCTGCAGCGCCTCCATCACCGCGAACGTGTCCCCCCGCAGGCCCCAGCCGCGCTCGTCGATCAGGTCGGCGAGCCAGAAGGACACGAGATCGGGATCGGGTGAGACGTACGCGCCATAGATCTCGATGTCATCCCCGGTGTTGGCGATCACCGCCAGCCGCTCGGGGTCCACCGCATCGGCCATGCCTCGCGCCAGCTTGGCGCCGCCGGTCCCTCCGGCGAGTACCACGACGTCTGCGTCCATCACTCCCAGGGTACGTCGGCCAGACCCGCCAGACGGATGCCCGCATGGACCTTGTAGCGGGCGTTCACACCGATCAGCAGCGCGGTCAACGACTCCGTGATGCGCGCCATGTCCAGCGGGCCGCAGTCCACGCACCGCAGACCCTCGATCCGCTCGATCAGCAGCGCCGCCTCGCGCTTGTCCGCGCGCACGTCGCCGCACACCAGCACGTCCTCCTGCAGTACCCGGTCCAGCTCGTTCAGCTTGCCCGCGCTGATCGTGTGCAGCGCCGAGACCACCCGCACGCCGTCGGGGACCATCTCCGCAGCCTGCTGCGCGGCGGAGCCCTGCCACACCCCGATCATCCTCGTCGCCTTGCCGCTGACGGCAGCCGCCAGCGGCACCGTCGCGTCGATCAGCAGCTGACCGGGCCGCAACGCCGTTCGCAGGTTGGCGAGCGTCTCGGACTGGTTGCGGAAGGGCACGCTGAGCACCACCGTCTCGGCGCCCGCCACCGACTCGGCGTTCTCGCGCCCCGCGAAGGAGCCCTCGGGGACGATCTCCCGCGCGCGCTCTGCGGTTTCCGCCGCCCGCTCGGGGTCGCGCGAGCCGATCACGATCGGCACGCCGGTGCGTGCCAGCCGCACGGCCAGGCCGAAGCCGAGCGAGCCCGATGCGCCGACGACGGCGACCGGGTCGGTGGGGGAGGGCGGCACGGCGGCGAGTATAGGTCCGGGCCGCGCCGCGTAGGGCGTAGGCTTGCGACTGATGGTGCTTCCCGAGTCGGTGAGGATCAGGGAGGTGGGTCCCCGCGACGGCTTTCAGAACGAGCCCGAGACGATCCCCACCTCGGACAAGGTCGAGCTGATCGACGCGCTCGCCCGCACCGGGGTGAAACGTCTGGAGGTGACGAGCTTCGTGCGTCCCGACGTGATCCCTCAGCTCTCCGACGCCGAGCAGGTGCTCGCCCAGATCGACGCGCCGGCGGACGTTGCTGTGGGTGTGCTGATCCCCAACGAGCGCGGACTCGACCGCGCGCTCGACCTGCGCGAAGGTCCGGGTGCGACCGCCGGCGGCCGCCCCGCATTCGACGAGGTCAACGTGTTCCTGTCGGCTTCTGAGACCCACAATCGGAAGAACGTCAACCGTTCGATCGCGGAGTCGCTGCAGGGATGCGAGCTGGTGCTCACCCGTGCCCGCGCCGCCGGCCTGCGCTGCGAGGGCGTGATCTCGACCTCCTTCGGCTGCCCATACGAGGGCCATGTCCCCCCCGAGCGGGTGCTGGACATCGCCCGCCGCCTGCGCGACGCCGGCGCTCAGGAGATCGGCTTCGGCGACACCACCGGCATGGCCAACCCCCGCCAGGTCTCCGAGCTGTTCGCGCGATGGAGGCAGAGCCTGCCGGGCGTCGAGCTGACCGCCCACTTCCACAACACCCGCGGTCAGGGCCTCGCCAACGTGCTGGCCGCGCTGCAGGCGGGGGTGGAGAGCTTCGAGTCGAGCTTCGGCGAGCTCGGCGGATGCCCGGTACCGGCGGGCGCCACCGGCAACATCGCCACCGAGGACCTCGTCTCGATGCTGCACGAGATGGGCGTGGACACCGGCATCGACCTGCCCGCGCTGCTGGCCTGCTCGCGGCGGGTCCAGGACATCCTCGCCCGCAAGCTCGGCAGCCACACGCTCGTGGCCGGCCCGGTCCGGTGGCGCGACGGCGCGGACTGAGCGCCGGCGGTCGATCGGGCGCCGCCGCCGCGTCGGGCTCGGCGCTGTGCCGCGAGCTGGGCCGGCTGGTGGGCGCCGAGCACGTGCTCGCGGGACGCGACGCCACCCCGTACGAAACCGACGCGACGAGCAGCCGCGGACTGCGCGGCGCCCCCGACGCGGTGGTGCTCCCCGCCGACGCCGAGCAGGTGGCGGCGGTGATGGCGTGGTGCTGCGAGCGCGGCGTCCCGCTCGTCCCCCGCGGCGGCGGCACCGGCCTGGCGGGAGGAGCGGTCCCGGTGTTCGGCGGCGTGGTCCTCGCACTCGAGCGGTTGGCCGCCATCGAGGAGCTCGTGCCCGAGCAGTGGCGCCTGCGCGTCGGCGCCGGTGTGAGCACCGCGACGGTCAAACGCCTCGCCCGCGAGAACGGACTGCTGTTCGCTCCAGACCCGGGCGCATCCGAGCAATCGCAGATAGGCGGCAACGTCGCCACCAACGCCGGCGGTCCACACGCCTTCAAGTACGGCGCCACCGGCGCCTGGGTGACCGGCCTGCGGGCTGTCCTTGCCCCGGGTCGTCTCACGTCGCTCGGCGGCGATCTGCGCAGGGATGTCGGCGGCTACGACGTCAAGAGCCTGCTGGTCGGCTCCGAGGGGACGCTCGGTGTGATCACGGAGGTCACCCTGCGGCTGCTCCCCGCCCCCGAGACCGTCATCCCGCTGGTCGCCTTCTTCGCCTCCGTCGAGCATGGCGGCGACGCGGTCGGACAGATCCTCGGCGCCGGTCTGACGCCGGCGGCGCTCGACTACGTCGACGAACCCGCGCTCGAGATCGTCGCACCCGCCTATCCCGGCACGGTTCCGGCCGGATCGCGCTTCGCCCTGATCGCCGAGGTCGACGGTCCAGGCGAGGAGGCCCGGCGCCAGGCCGCCGAGCTTCGCGACGTGCTGGAGACGGACGCGTTGCAGGTCGACGATCCGCGTTCCGCCGAGCTGTGGCGCTGGCGTGAGGGGTTCAACCCGTCAGTCACCTCGTTGCGCGGCGGCAAGGTGGGCGAGGACATCGTCGTCCCCGTGTCGCGACTCGCCGAGGCGGTGCAGAGGATCCGCGCGGTGGGGGAGGAGCTCGCCATCCCCACCTGCACGTGGGGCCACGCCGGCGACGGCAACATCCACGCGAACTTCGTGATCGACCCCGCCGACCCCCGCGAGCTCGACCGCGCCAACGAGAACACCCAGCGGTTCTTCGACCTCGCCGTCGAGCTCGGCGGCCGCGTCACCGGCGAGCATGGAATCGGCTATCTCAAGCGCGGCCAGCTCGCCCGCCAGTGGAGCGAGCCGGAGATCCTGCTGCACGAGAGGGTCAAGCACGCGTTCGACCCCACCGGCGTGCTCAACCCCGGAAAGAAGCTTGCGCGGCTGACCGCCGCCGCCGGAGTTCCCTAGATGAGTAGTGCCACGGCCGTGGGTGTGGTCGTGGGTTGTGGGGAGGGGTTGTAGGCAGGCAGATCGAAGTCGGCGGTGCTCACTGCCAGCGCTGACCCAAGGGGGCCTCGATGGACGCCGACCTCGATCTGCTGCTTATCGCTGTTTACTGCACGGTGGACGATTTCCTGCCCGAGAGGCCGGGAAACGCCAGGCGAAGGATCTCCGACGCGGAGGTCATCACGCTGTGCATCGCCCAAGCGATGATGGGTATTCCTTCCGACGCGCGGTTCCTGCGGGCTGCTCGGCGCCAGCTTGGTCACTTGTTCCCGCATCTGCCCGAGCGGACCGCGTTTCACAAGCGCAGACTGCGACTGTCGGGTGCGATCGAGGCGTTGATCCGCACGTTCGCCGCGCATAGCCCCGGTTTCTATAGCGATCTTTTGCTGGTTGATTCCACGCCGGTGGAGTGCGCCAGAAGCCGCGAGACCGTCAAGCGTGGTGGTGCCTCCAGTCTCGGCGACGCGCTCGCCAACGCTGCCGACTACGGTTATTGCGCAAGCCACAGCCGTCACTTCTGGGGGTTCAGACTGCACGCCATCTTCGCCCTGGACGGCACCCCCAGGGCACTCGCCTTGACCTCGCCAAAGATCGACGAGAAGCGTGTCTGCGTGCAACTGGTCGCGCGCTGTGAGCGCCACAGCGCCCAGATGCTGATCCTGATAGGCGATAAGAACTTCCGCGGCAAGGACTTCGAAACCGAACTCGCCACACTCGATGCCCAGATCATGCGCCCCCGCCGCAAGGACGAGCCCGGCCGCGGGCCACACCTCGCACCGATCCGCCAACGCATCGAGTCGATCTTCTGGACATGCAAGGACCTGTTCACGCTCGAGCGTCACGGCGCCCGCACCCTGGAGAACCTCCGCGTTCGTCTCGCCACTCGCTTCGCAGCACTCGCCGCCGGCATCGCACTCAACCACCAACTCGGCCGCCCCACCCGCTCCCTCGCCTGCTACACCGCGTGACACCGTGGCACTACTCGTCTAGCCCGCGATCGGCTCGCGCGCAGGTGCGCTCTCGTCGCCCGCGTCCGCCCCGGCGATCGCGCCCTCGGCCTGGCGAGCGGCCTCCCGCACGGAGGCCACGCAGTACTCCTGCACCGCCACCTCCATCTCGAGCGTGTTCGCCAGCGCCGGCCGCGCCGAGGCGTCCATCACCCGCTTGGCCCGGCCCACCGCCACGGGCGAGTTCGCCAGCAGTTCGGCCACCAGATCCTCGGTCGCCCGGTCCAGCTCCTCGGCGGGCACCACCCGGTTGACCAGCCCGATCCGCTCGGCCTCGCCAGCGTCGATCAGCCGCGCCGTCATGATCAGCTCCTTCGCCCGCCCCAGGCCCACGACCGCCGGCAGCCGCGAGGAGCCGCCCACGTCGGGGATGATCCCGAACTTCACCTCGGGCAGCCCCAGACGGGCGTTGCTCGAGGCGATCCGCAGGTCGCACCCGAGCGCCACCTCGAGCGCCCCGCCGACGCAGGTGTGGTGGATCTGGCACACGACCGGCTTGACCATCTCTTCGCACAGATTCGCGCATCGCAGGAACACGCCACGAAACGGCCTGAGCACGCTGGGATCGCCCGCAAAGGCGGCGAGCTCGTCGAGATCCACCCCTGCGGAGAACACCGGGCCCTCACCCCGCAGCACCACACATGTGACCGACCCGTCTCGCGCGCACTCCTCCAGCGCGCCCGCCAGCTCGCCGAGCAGCTCCTGGTTCATGGCGTTGCGCTTCTCAGGCCGGTTGAGCACCACGTGCCTGACCGGACCGCGATCTTCGCTGATGACGAGACTCATCCACCGCCGATCCTACCGGAGCCCCGCCATCCACAGTGGACGCACTCGGAATCGATCATCTACGCTGCGGGCTCGACCAGTGGGCCTCGCAGCCGGCGAGGGCGCCGTCGTGCGGTCAGCACGCGGAGTTGCTTCCCAGAAACAATCAAGAACCGAGGGGACGATGGCGGAGATCGAGAAGGTGGGCGTGCTCGGGGCGGGACTGATGGGCCACGGGATCGCCCAGGTGGCAGCCCAGTCCGGCTACCAGGTGGTTCTGCGCGAGGTCGACGAGCAGACGCTCGCCAAGGGCGTCGCCAAGATCGAGAAGCAGCTCGCCCGGGCGGTGGAGAAGGGCAAGTCCAGTCAGGAGGACGCCGACGCCGTACGCGGACGAGTCGCGGGCACGGTCGACTACGGCGACCTGGCCGATTGCGACCTCGTGATCGAGGCGATCACCGAGAACCTTCCGCTGAAGCTCGAGATGTGGCGGGAGATCGACCGGATCGTCAAGCCCGAGGCGGTGTTCGCCACCAACACGTCCTCGCTTGCGGTGATCGACCAGGCGGCGGTCACCGGCCGCCCCGACCGGTTCGTGGGCCTTCACTACTTCAACCCCGCCCAGGTGATGAAGCTCGTCGAGGTGGTCCGCTGCGTGACCACCGCCGACGCCGCCTTCGAGGTCGCGCTGACGTTCGCCCGGTCCGAGGGAAAGCTCGCGATTCCAACCCGCGATCGCGCCGGGTTCATCGTCAACCGCCTGCTCGTCCCCTACATGCTCGACGCGATCCGCGCCTACGAAGAGGGGGTCGGCTCGGTGAGCGAGATCGACGAGGCGATGAAGGCGGGTGCGGGCCATCCGATGGGGCCGCTCACCCTGGCGGACTTCGTCGGGCTGGACACGCTCGGCTCGATCTGCGACGTGCTCTTCGACGAGTTCCGCGAGCGCCGCTTCGCGCGGCCGCCGGTGCTGCGCAAGATCCTTGCCGCGGGGTGGTACGGCCGCAAGTCGGGGATGGGCTTCTACGACTACTCCGGCGAGGCTCCTGCCGCGAATCCGGGGATCCAGTAGCTCCGAACGGGCGGGGCTCAGGCGGGGAGGCATACCGCCGAGGGTCTCGCTCGAGGGGGGACGCGTGGGGGGCATACTCCAAATCGCGAGCGCGTATAGCGATGGTATCTACAGTAGATACCATCGCTATACCGAACTTCTTTTCGCAAGTAACCAATGCCCTCCACCTGATCCACCCGCATGGGGGTGCGCCAACCCCGCGCCCCTCCACAGACCACTAACCTTCAGACATGAGCGACCTGTCGAGCATGCGTGTGGCAGACGCCGATCGTGAGCAGCTGGTAGACGAGCTGCGCGAGCACGCGGTCGAGGGGAGGCTCACATCGGCAGAGCTCGAGGAGCGCATCGGCCAGGCCTATCGCGCCTCCACCCGCGCGGACCTCGACGTGCTGCGGGCTGACCTGCCCGTCAGCTCCACCTCGGTCAAGCTTGCGCTGACCAAGCGCAAGAAGCACCTGCGCCGCCGTCTGGCGCAGGAGGCCGGCGGCTCGCTGGGGGTGTCGCTGCTGTGCGTCGGCATCTGGCTGGCGAGCGGCCCCGCCGGGAGCTTCTGGCCGGGATGGGTGATCGGCTTCACGCTGCTGCCTGTGGTGCGCGACGCCTGGCACCTGTTCGGCCCCGCATCCGACCACGAGCTGGTGCAGGCCCGGCTCCAGGCCCGCCAGGAACGTCGCCTGCGACGGGGCCGTCGCCACGGTCTGCCGCGAGGGCTGCCGCGTCCGTGAGCGGACTGAGCAGGGCCACCGAGCGCTCGCTCGCCGGTGGTCCCGATCGCCACCACGAGAAGTCCCGCGAGCAGGGCAAGCTCCCGGTCCGCGAGCGGATCGCCCAGCTGCTCGACGGCGGCAGCTTCCGCGAGGAAGCGCTGCTCGCCAACTGGCAGGAGGAGGGCCTCGGCGCCGACGGGGTCGTCACGGGGATCGGCGCGATCGGCTCGAGGCCGGTGGCGTTGATGGCCAACGATCCGACCGTCAAGGCGGGCTCGTGGGGGCCGAAGACGGTCGAGAAGATCCTCCGCATCCAGGAGCGGGCGCTGTCCCTGAGCCTGCCGATGATCTATCTGGTGGACTCCGCCGGGGCCCGCATCACCGATCAGGTGCAGATGTTCCCCGGGCGGCGCGGAGCCGGCAGGATCTTCTACAACGAGGTGCGGATGTCGGGGGCGATCCCCCAGGTGTGCGTCCTGTTCGGACCGTCCGCCGCCGGCGGCGCCTACATCCCGGCGTTCTGCGACGTGGTGATCATGCGCGAGGGCAACGCGTCGATGTACCTGGGCTCGCCCCGGATGGCCCAGATGGTGATCGGCGAAGACGTGACCCTCGAGGAGATGGGAGGCGCGCGGATGCACACCTCCGTCAGCGGCTGCGCCCACCAGCTTGTGCGCAGCGACGAGGAGGGGATCGAGCTGGCGCGGCGCTACCTCTCCTACATGCCCTCCAACTGGGAGCAGCGCCCGCCCTCGGCCCCGCCCGCCGAGCCCGCCCGCGAGCAACCGCTCGGCGAGCTGATCCCGGCCGACGAGAACAAGCCGTTCGACATGCGCCAGCTGATCGAGGGCCTCGTCGACGGAGGCTCGCTGCTGGAGATCCATCCCCGTTGGGCGAAGGAGCTGATCGTCGCCTATGCCCGCCTCGATGGCCAGGTCGTGGGGATCGTCGCCAACCAGCCCAAGCACAAGGGCGGCGTGCTGTTCTCGGACTCCGCCGACAAGGCCGCCCGCTTCATCTGGACGTGCAACGCCTTCAACGTGCCGCTGCTGTTCCTCGCCGACGTCCCCGGGTTCATGATCGGCACCCAGGTCGAGCGCCAGGGCATCATCCGCCACGGGGCGAAGATGATCAGCGCCGTCAGCGAGGCGACCGTGCCGAAGATCTCGGTGGTGGTGCGCAAGGCCTACGGCGCCGGCCTGTACGCGATGGCCGGCCCCGCGTTCGAGCCCGACTGCTGCATCGCGCTGCCGAGCGCCTCGATCGCCGTGATGGGCCCCCAGGCGGCGATCAACGCCGTCTACTACAACCAGCTCCAGGCGATCTCCGAGGACACTGAGCGCGCGGCCAGGACCGAGGAGCTGCGGCGGGAGTACGCCGAGGACATCGACATCCTGCACCTCGCCTCGGAGCTGGTGATCGACGCCGTGATCGAGCCCGATCAGCTGCGCGAGGAGCTGGTGGGACGCTTTGCCCATGCCAGCTCCAAGCGCCGCGAACCGTCAGATACCGGTCAGCCCCGCAAGCGCAACCCGGTCACGCCCGTCTAGGACGGCGACGGGGCTCCCGGGATCGGCGGCCCCTGCATGCCCGCCGACCGGGTCTGTTCGTCCTGGAACGGGGGGTAGGTCTCGGTGAGCAGGTAGATGTAGGCGTCAGACCGGGCGGTGTAGGAGTTGGCCAGCACCATCAGGTCGAACAGGCCGCTGGGCATCTTGCCCGTGAACAGGATCACCACCCACGCCGCGATCGCCCCGATCTCGAGCAGGATGCCCATCACGTAGCGCACCACCAGCACCGGGATGGCGAGGACGATGCGGAACAGCGTCTTCAGCCGGCTGTAGGGGTGCAGCGGCCCGGCGAACTGCATCCGCACCGGGAAAGCTGGGTCATCCGTGCCCCAGAAGGCCGGGTAGGGATCGCACAGCAGCGCCGCGTAGGCGGTGAACCGCGCCAGGTAGCGGGTGAAGTCCGCTACGAAGTCGTAGATCCCCTGTGGGTACTCGCCGGTGATGACGATCGCGAACCACCCGATCACGATCGCGATCGTGGCGAGGATGCCGTAGATATACAGCCAGATCGCCAGCGGGATCGCCAGGATCAGACGGAAGAACGTGGTGAGACGGTTGCGTTGCTCGACATAGTCGGCTTCGAACGTGACGGGATAGGACACGAGAGATCCCCCTTGGTCGTACGTCCCTTTTCAGCACCAGCAGCTGCTTGCCTGCCCATCCTAGATCGCGCCGAGGCGCACGTGTCAGGTTTCTGGACGGGACTTGCCGCAACGAGCAGCGACGGCCTCGCGCCCGGGGTGCGATCGACTAGATTGCCTCGCGATGGATGCCGCCGAGCTTGCATACGCCGGGATCGCGCATCAGGCGCAGCTGATCGCCGCGGGCGAGGTGAGCTCCCGCGAGCTGCTGGACGTGTGTCTGAGCCGCATCGAACGCTACGACTCGACCCTGAACGCGTTCCGGATCGTGTTCGCCGAGCGGGCCAGGCTGGAGGCCGACCAGGCCGACGCCCGACGGGGCGCCGGCGGGGAGCGTCCGCTGCTCGGCGTGCCGATCGCGGTCAAGGACGACATCGACGTCGCGGGGGAGGTGACCATGCTCGGCACCAACGCCAACGAGCACCCGGCGCCCCGCGACGGCGAGGTGGTACGGCGTCTGCGCGAGGCCGGAGCGGTGATCATCGGCAAGACCAACGTGCCCGAGCTGGCCCTGTGGCCGTTCACCGAGACCGCCACGTTCGGCGCCACCCGCAACCCGTGGGACCTCCAACGCGCCCCTGGCGGCTCCAGCGGAGGCAGCGGCGCGGCGGTCGCGGCGGCACTCGTGGGCGCCGCGTTGGGCTCCGACGGCGCGGGCTCCATCCGCATCCCGGCGGCCTGGTGTGGGCTGTTCGGGCTGAAGCCCCAGCGCGGACGGATCTCGATGGCGCCCCGGCCCCGCGCGTGGTACGGCCTCTCCGTCAACGGCGTGCTGGCTCGCAGGGTGGCGGACACGGCGCTCTTCCACGAGGTCGCGTCGGGTTCGATCGACATCGACCAGGACACGGCCCAAGCGCCTGCGATCTCCTTCACCGAGGCCGCCGCAAGCAGTCCCGGACGGCTGCGGATCGCGTACTCCAAGCGCATACCGGCGGGGGTGATACCGCGCCTGGATGGGGACGCCGCACGGGCGCTCGATGAGACGGTCGAGCTGCTCCGCTCGCTCGGCCACGAGCTGCAGGAGTGCGATCCCGACTATGGCCTGGACGCGATCCCGGCGGTGCTCGCCCGTTACCTGCGCGGCGGCCACGACGACGCCGCCGCGATGGATCATCCCGACCGCCTGGAAGGCCGCACCCGCGCATTCGCTCGACTGGGCGGCCTGATCCCATCGGCGCTGATGGAGCGCTCGCTTGCACGTGAGGCCGACATCGCTGGCCGGCTCGGCCGGGTGCTCGAGGATCACGACGTCCTGCTGACGCCGACCACGGCGAGCCCGCCTCCCCGCGTGGGCCAGCTGCACGGCCGCGGTGCGCTCTGGACCCTGAACGCGGTCGCCGGGATGGTTCCCTACAACGGCGTGTGGAACCTCACCGGTCAGCCCGCTGCGTCCGTGCCGTCGGGCTTCGGCGCCGACGGGCTCCCTCGCGGCGTGCAGATCGTCGGGCGCCCCCACGCGGAGACGACGCTGCTGTCGCTCGCCGCCCAGATCGAGGCCGAGCGCCCCTGGGCACAGCACCGTCCCGCGCAGTTCCCGTGAGCGACCCTTCGCCGGGGGCGGAGCCGGTCGCCGGGGCCGACCCGGGCGGGCTGCTGGCGGTGGCGATCGAGGCTGCCCGCACTGGGGGAGCGCTCCTGGTCGAACGCCGCCGCCACGGCGCCGAGCGGGAGGTGGCGAGCAAGAGCACTCCCACCGACCTCGTCAGCGAGGCCGACCTGTCCTCCCAGCGGGCGATCCGCGAGCTGCTCGCGACACGGCGGCCCGAGGATGGCTTCGTGGGGGAGGAGGAGGGCGCTCACCAGCAGGGTTCGAGCGGTCTCAGCTGGGTTGTGGACCCACTCGACGGGACCGTCAACTTCGTGTTCGGGATCCCCCAGTGGAGCGTGAGCGTCGCCGTGCGGGACGCACATGGAACCGTCGCAGGTGTGGTGTACGACCCCAACCGCGACGAGCTGTTCACGGCGAGCAGAGACAGACCCCCGACCCTCGTCGTCGCCGCCGGGGAGATCGAGCTGAGGGGAGCCTCGCCGGCAGCGGGGGAGGGCCTGTCGCGGGCGATGGTGGCGACCGGGTTCGCCTACGACGCGAACGTCCGGGCCGGCCAATCGCGCGTGCTCGACCGGCTGCTTCCTGCGGTGCGGGACATCCGCCGCCTCGGCAGCGCGGCGCTGGATCTAGCCTGGACGGCCGCCGGACGGTTCGACGCCTACTACGAGCGGTCGGTCAAGCAGTGGGACATCGCAGCGGGGGCGCTGATCTGCGAGCAAGCGGGCCTGACCGTGCGCGAGCTGCCCGCCCACGAGCACCTTCCGTGGGGGATTCTCGTCGCGCCGCCGGCGCTCGCCGAGCCGCTGTTCGAGCTCGTCGGCGGGCCATAGCTCGCGGCCGGGCGATGGCTCGTCTCGGAGCTGCGGCGCGCAGGCCGCCCGGATGCGGCGGGTGGGATTCGAACCCACACGCCCTTGCGGACAAGGCCTTTTGAGGGCCTCGCGTCTACCGTTCCGCCACCGCCGCAGGTGAGCGACCAAATATAGGCCAGCCCCCGCCCACCGACAGCGGTGTCGCGGGCTCGCTCAGGCGGGGCTGCCCTGGGCGCCCGCGTAGGAGGAGCCGCCGAGGCTGCCGGCGGGACGCTCCAGCTCGACGTTCCAGCCCTGCTGAAAGCCGCGCATCGCGAATGCGATCAACAGCATCTGGACGGGCACGATCAGCAGCGTGATCACCCCGAGCACGCCGGCGTTGAGCGCGGGTTGCTCGAATCCCGTTTTGTCGCGGTCGAACCAGCCCGGGCCGGCGACGAGCGCGAACACGAGCAGCAGCACCGCAAGCGCCGCGGAGATCGGCAGCACGCCCCGGTTCCAGCGTCCGGCGAAGAAGGCGAGGATCAGGTACACGACGATGAAGCCCGCCTGGACCAGCCATGCGCCCTCGAGCACCTTCCAGCCGCCCACCGTCACGACCAGCACGAGCCCGGCGGAGATCAGCAGCAGCAGGATCACGGTGGCCCTGGTCGCCTGGACCACGGGCTTGTCCCGGTTGGGGTGGGTGATCACGACGGCCTCACCGGGATCGTCGGGATCGTCGTAGGGCGTGCTCATCGATGACACAGCAGCGATGACCATACAATCTCTGGCGGCCTTCGTGCGCTCCTGCAAGCACGTCGACCGCCTCCCGCGCGCGTGGTGGAACTGGTAGACACGCCGGCCTTAGGAGCCGGTGGGCGCAAGCCCTTGGGGGTTCGAGTCCCTCCGCGCGCATATTTCACGCGTGCAGGGCCTGTCTGTTTCTGCAGAGGACGCCGGCGCTGTGCAGAGCAGCTTGCGCTGGTTACACGGTGCGGCGCTTGCCACCGGTTGCCGCCGGTGCTCTGGTGACCTAGAATCGAGCGGCAGAGGGGCCAATACGAGCTGTTTTGGGAGAGCCATGAGGGCTATTGGAGCATCGTCGGGCGAGCGCCTGAGAGGCGTGCACCCAGGCCGCCTGGGCGGCGCACACCTACTCAGGCGCCACGGCCGGCTGGTAGGGCTCCTTGCAGGCGTCGCGTTCATCCTCGGGGCGAGCAACGCCTCGGCGGTGATCGTTCACCTGCCGGGCAAGACGCTCAGCTACCAACCGGTTCCGGGTCCGTTCGGGCAGGCGCAGTCACAGCCCAAGACGGCCGGGGGGACGGAGGTCGAATATCACAAAGGCGGCCCGATCATGCCGTCGAACACCAACTACACGCTCTACTGGGACCCCTCGGGCGGGTCTGCCTACCCGGGCGGATACGAGTCGGGTCTCAACAGGTATTTCGAAGACCTGGCCCATGACAGCGGTGGCATTCAGAACACCGACTCGGTGCTCACGCAATACAAAGACGAAGCAGGCGAACTCGCCAACTACAACTCGCATTTTGGGGGGGCGCTGATCGACACCGACCCCTATCCGGCGAACGGCTGCTCGGCGGCGCCGGTCTGCTTCACCGATGCACAGCTTCGCACGGAGATCACGGAATACGTCGAAGCCCACAAACTTCCGACGGACCTCCAACACGAGTACTTCCTGCTCACTCCACCCGGCATCGAAAGCTGCTTCGAAGCCGCAGGCCGTTCGTGCTCGGACGGAGCCGCCCACCCGGCCTACTGTGCCTATCACGGCTACATACCGGTCGGGAAAGCGGTGATCGTCTACGCGAACGACCCGTACGTCGATGAAATGAACTGCGACTTCGGCGAAGAACACCCCAACGGCAACCCCTCGGACGCGACGATCGGCGGTGGGCTCGCCCACGAGCACAGCGAGTCGGTCACCGACCCCGAGCTCAACGCCTGGTATGACAGCAAAGGTCGCGAGGTCGCCGACAAGTGCCGCACGTTCAAAGAAGCGACCGAATACGGGGAACCGCTCGGCAAAGCCCCTGACGGCTCGAACTACAACCAGGTGATCAATGGCGACCTGTACTGGTACCAGCAGGAGTGGAGCAACGAAGCGGCCGGATGCGAGCAACGCTCAGCACAGCCGCCGACGGTCACCAAGCTCAAACCGAAAAGCGGCCTGGCCACTGGAGGGACTTCGGTGACGATCACCGGAACCAACTTCGCGGCGCCGGCGACGGTCAGGTTCGGGGTAACGCTCGCCAAAGAAGTGACCGTCAGCTCCTCGACGTCGATCACCGTCGTGTCTCCCGCCGGGACGGCCGGCACCGTGGATGTAACCGTCACCACCCCCGACGGCACGAGCGCGATCAGCAAGAAAGACCACTTCAAATACAAGAATGCCCGGAAATGAAATCCGGGCGTCCTTGATGGTTGCTGCGCAGTTCAGTCCGGTCCGGCCGAGGAGGAGATCGCGGGGGATCTCCTCCTCGTGCCGGTGAACCCCGGTGAGCTTGTTAGGAGATCGTCATCGCGGATCCGGTGAAGGTCCCCTCGTTGACCTTCTTCACCTTCTTCTTGCCGACAGCGACGCCGCAGGTGGGACCGCCCGTGTACATCTGAGACACGGTGCCGGCAATGCCGGCGATGCTGTCACCGGAGAATGGCCCGCTTTCGAGCGTCCCGCCAAGGCTCACACCCGGGACCTCGGTCAGCGGCATGCTGAACGTGCCCATCGAGTTGCCCTGGCCTCGGCGGCGCTCGCCGACGCCGCGCCGGCGCCCATGAGGGAGACCGCTGAAATCGGCAAAGCGACCACAGACCAGCCTGCAAGCCCGGCTCGCCATGTTGCTCTCCTTCATTGTCGTCTCGTCGCTATCAACGCCGTGTTAATGAAGAAGTTGGCCAGAGGCACGAAATTTTGTGAATCCCGTGCGACGTGATCGAGCTCGCCCTTGAAGCCGCGCGTAAAGGGCGGTAGCTTTGGGTAGGTAGTACTCGCATAGGCGAGGGTCGAGGGAGATGGCTCGGAGGTGAGGGTGAGGGAGACGGATGGTTGACCGACCGTAATCGACTTGTCACGGCGGGCTCGCGGGTCAGGCTGCGGCTCGCATCGGATGATCGCCTGGTGGCATCCGTGCGCCGCGGGGATACCGTGGCATTCGAAGCCATCTACGAGCGCCACGCCGGCGAGCTGCTGTCGTTCTGCGTGTACATGCTTGGCTCCAGGCACGACGCCGAGGACGCCGTTCAGGCGACCTTCGCTTCGGCCTACCGGGCGCTGCGCGCGGACCGGCGACCGGTCACCCTGCGACCGTGGCTGTTCACGATCGCGCGCAACGACTGCCTGAGCATCCTGCGTGGGCGTCGCCCGACGGTCGAGCTGAACGGGGAGCCGGCGCTCGGAGGGGACCCGTTCCGCGAACTCGAGGTGCGCGAGGAGGTCCGTCAGATGTTCGAGGGTCTGCGCGAGCTGCCCGAGAGTCAGCGGGCCGCGCTGGTGCTGGCGGAGCTGCACGGCCTCAGCCAGGCCGAAATCGGCGTGGTGCTGGGCATCCGACCCGAGCAGGTCAAGGCGTACGTCTACCAAGCCCGATCGAACCTCATCTCCGAGAAGCGGGCGCGGGAGGCCGACTGCCGGGAGATCCGTGAAGAGCTCGCGACGGCGCGGGGGGGTGCGCTGCTGAGGGGGCGTCTGCGTCGTCACGTGCGCTCCTGTGCGGAGTGCCGGGTTTACGCCGACGGAGTCGCCCGTCAGCGCCGCCAGCTCGGAGCCCTGCTCCCCCTGACACCGTCGCTCGTGCTCCGGTACCGCGCGCTCGAAGAGGCGCTTGCTGGCGGGGCCGTGGATCCGGCCACGTACGCGGGGGGCGCGGCGATCGGAGGATCGGTGGCCGGCGCCGCCGTGGAGGTCGCCGGCGGCGGGGTCAAAGCGCTCGCCGTCAAGGTGGCGGCCGGGATGGCCTGCTTGGGCGGCTGCGCCGGCGTAGGGGCTTCGGTGATCAGCGCTCCGGTTACATCTCAGGTGCCGGCTCCCCAGGCGTCGATTGCCGCTGAACACAGGCACCTGGCGCTGCTGGCATCGGTGGCGCCGGCGAACACAGTCGGCTGGTCCTCTGCCAACCTGGTCGGCGAGTCGCCGCAGGTCGGCGGCGGATCCACACCGGGCGCCACGCAGGACAGCCAGCCCTCCCCATCGACGCTCGTGCACGGCTTCCGGTCGGTCCCGAGCAGGGTGCCCGGCGCGGGCGGCGGCGGATCCGGCAAGGAACACGGGAAGGGTCAGGAAACCCAACGGGCGGGCGAAGAAGACACATCGAAGAACGGCGAACGCCCGCGAGAGAGCGAAGAAGAACGGCTGCAGGAGATCGATGAACGCGAACGGAGCAACCGCGAACGAGAACTGAAGGGCGAAGAACGCAAGCTCACCGCCGAAGAACGCCAGCGCAAGGGCGAAGAACGCCAGCGCCAGCGCGAAGAACACCTGCGGACGCTTGAAGAACGCCACCCAGGGGGTGGGTCGCGTCCGCCGAGGACCGAAGAAGAACGCCAGAAGCAGCGCGAAAAACGTGAAGAAAAGCGCGCTGGAGGTGGGTCGCGTCCGCCGAGGACCGAAGAAGAACGCCAGAAGAAACGCGAACTACGGCGCAGGGAACGCGAAGAAGGCGGATAGCGCTATTCGGTGAATTTGGTCGGCGGCGCCGTGACGCGGGTGATCTTCCAGATCGTCGTGCTGGGTGTGAGGAAGCTCGGCGGCTGATCGGTCGCGAGGCGTTCGTCGTAGTTGTAGTTCTTGATGTACCCGGTGCCGGATCCTCCGCTCGTGCCGACAGGCCCGCGCCAGAACTGGGCGATCGATCCCCATATGTTTAGCGTGCCCAACGATTTTCCGCACTTGTAGTTGTCGACGATGAACGAGTGATCGGTACTCAGTATCGCGGCGTCGATGGTCGGGCTCGAGAGAGATCCCCAGCCGTTCGTCGTGTCTTCGGCCGCCGACTCGTTTGTGGCCTTGCAGGTTTCGGTGTTGTTTTCATATTCACAGGCGTTGGAGCCGAGATACTGGTCTTCGTTGTTGCATTTGCCGCACTTTTCTTCCGCGGCGTTGTATTCGACTTCTTTGCACTGAGCACATTTGCCGCCGCCGATGTACGTGTAGTTGCTGTTGCAGCTGGTCTTGGAGCATTTTTTCGTAGCCGTCACGTATTCAAAGCCGGCTTCGCATTTCGCGCATTTACCTTCCCCGGCCATATAGGTTTCCCCCGCCGAGCAGGTGGTGTTCGCGCATTTTTTGCTGCTCGACAGGTATTCGAACGCCGCCGGGCAGTGTGCGCATTCACCATTTCCCAGATAGGAGTCGCCGGCGTTACACGTGGTGCTGACGCATTTTTTGTTGCTCGACAGGTATTCAAATCCCGCACTACAATGGGCGCACGTTCCTTCTTTGAGGTAGGTGTCACCGGCGTTACAGGTGGTGCTCACGCATTTTTTGCTGGCCGAGATGTATTCGTAACCTGCCGCACAGTGAGCACATTTGCCTTCTCCGAGAAACGTATCACCCGCGTTGCATGACGTGCTCGCACATTTTTTGTTGGACGTGAGGTATTCGTAGCCGGCGTTGCATTTGGCGCATTTTCCTTCGCCGAAGTACGTCAGGCCAGCTGAGCAGGTGCTGCTCGCGCATTTTTTTTCAGCCGCGAAATATAGGTCTTCGCCTGTGCATGTGGCGCATTTGCCTTCGCCGTAGTACGTACCCACGGCGCATTTCTTGCTGTAGCAGGTCCCTTTGTACGATTCCCATTCGCTTGCCGGTTCGCATTTGCCGCCGGCTTTGGTCACGCCCTGGGCTTTGAGCGTCGGCGCATAGCGGGTGCTTGCGCTCAGTGTGGGTTCGACGGTGGCCGAGCTGTAGGTCGTCGGGCTGGCCGTGGTGGTGGAGTACGTGGTCGGCGAGGCGGTTGTCGAGCTGTACGTGGTGCTCGATTCGGTGGAGGTGTTTTTGGTGGTCGGCGCTGCCGTTTCGGTGCTGGAGAACGTGGGCGTGTATGCGGACCCCGGAAGCGCATACGATTTTGCGACCGGGTGGTAGAGACGTACGAAGTTGGTGGCGATCAGACCAAGCGTTCCGCTACCGTTGGGTTCGCCCGAGGCTTCCGTCGTGGTGGTGATGTTGCCGTCGATGATCACGTCGTTGGCTGAGGCGATCGTGAGCGATTCTGTGTATTCGCCGCTTACGTACACGTTGCCGCAGCCGCTGTCGCCGGTGTAGTTGGTGTCAAATGGGGTGTAGGAGACGCCGCAGCCGACGGATGGGCTGTTGGAGACGTATAGGATGCCGTTGGAGGGGAAGTTTTTCGTTTCGGCAGGTTTGCCTTCGGTCGTCACGGTGAGCGTGTTCGGTTTGCCGGTGTTCAGGTTGAGGATCGTCTTGCCGCTGAACTTGAGGCCCGCGATTTCGGCCAGTTCGCTGTCGGTTTCGGGTGGGTTCAATTCGGCAGCTTTTTCGGTGTATGTGCCGAGCAGGTTGATCGAGTTGCTGCAGGAGCCCAGCGCGTAGTGGCCTCCATTCATCTCGACTTTGTCCGATTCCCGACGGCCGAAGGTGGGCTTGTTGGCGCCTTCGCCGCACACATCGGCGGCGTCGTCGGTGTGGAGGGGGCCGTTGACCTTGTCTTTGGGGGCGAACTGGATCGGCACGCACCATTCCGAGAGCAGCTTGGTTTTGCCATTGAGGGTGTAGGAGTGTTCTTTGCGATAGCTGTAGTAATGTTCGCATTCGGCCGTCGGGACCTGAGTGCCGGTCGGATAGCTCGTCGGATCCTCGACCTCGTACTTGGTGAAGTAGACGTAGTTGAGGAAGCCTGGATGCTCAAAGGTCGCGACCAGCGAGCGCGTCGAGCTGCCGGAGGTGCCGGTCGACTCGATGCGGAACGTGCCCGTGGCCGAGCCGGAGCTCTCGATGATGTCATAGTTCTTTTTGCTCTTGCATTCGCCTTCGGTGTGGCCGGTCGAGGGCACCGTGCGCACCTGGTATTCCTCTTCACCGTTGCCCGGCGTGACGTCGCGTTTGGCGATCGTCGGGCATTCTTTCCAGTAGTTCGGTTCCTTGTTGAGGTGGTACTTGTACGCGGAGATGCCGGCCAGCGCGGCGTAGTAGGCCTTCTTCTGGCTGGTGTCGGTCTTCGTGAGGCGAACGTCGCCGTTGGCAGCGACGAAGACGCCGGCCACGATCAGCGAGGTGACGAACATCACGAGAATCGCGATGATCATCGTGAAACCGTCCTCATGGCGCGCGACTCGTCGCGTGAGCTTTTTCAGGTCGATCATTCGCATGGCGAGTTCACCGCTTCCGTGCCGGTTTCAGTGGGAGTGAAGCGCAACACGACGGCGTCGCTGAGGCTCGCCGTGCGGTCTGTTCGCGTATCGGCGCTTTCGGGCGCCTGCGTGAAGCCGATCGTCACCTTCGCGAGTTCGTTGGCGACGCTTTGCGCTTTTTCGGTAGTCGCTTGTTTGTATGGCAGTTCGCTGGCCGCGAGCGGCCCGAGCAGCTGGCCGAAGGTCGCGCTCGCGCTGTTGGTGTTGTACTGGTAATACTGGAAGAGCGTGCTCGTGGCGCTGACCGTCTGTGGAACGACGTGCTTGGCCAGGATCGTCGCTTTGGCGTTGGCCACCTTCAGTTCGGGGAAGGTCCATTTCGGCGATATGCCGCCGGTGCTGGTGAATGCGTAGTCGGTGAGCGTGCCGAGCGAGAGACCTGTGTTGCTTTTTTCCTTGAACGTCCAGTTGATGTCGTGCTCGGTGATTCCGCTCGACGACGGCGAGGCCGCGCCGCTGGTGGAGCTGCCGTACTCGCTCAGGAACCACAGGTTGACCGGTCCCGTTCCTTCCAGCGGAGAGGTCGGGGAGGAGCTTGGGCCCTGGATCGGGTAGGTGCCGAATCCGGCGCAGCTTGAGTGCAGGCGGTCGATGATCGCGCTCATCGCTCCCCGCCCGAGCTGGTTGGCCTGGGCGCGATCGTTGATGCGCGCCTGTTGGCGCAGAGACACCTCGAGGATCGTCAGCAGCGCCCCGGTCACCACGATCCCGGTCACGATCGCGACCAGCAGCTCCATCAGCGTGAAGCCGCGGTCATCGCGCAGTAGGTCCAGAGCTCTGGCGAGCATCAGCACGATTCCGTTCCGGTGCCGGAGGCGCCCGAGCCGAGGTAGATGATCCGGTAGCCTTCACCGTTCGTGGCGCCGTTGCCAGGCAGGGTTGTGGGCCCGGACGTGCTGTTGTTCGTGAACGATCCGGTCCATTTGCGCGTTTTGCCTTCGACCGTCCCGCTCACGCAGAGTTTGAATTCGCCGAACGGGACGCCCTGGTAGGTGAGGTGCCCGCCGACGTTCAGCGGCTGGTAGTGCACGTAGGAGAAGCTGCCTTCGTTGAGCGGGGTCTTGCCGACGCACTTGGTGTTCGTCAACGAGGCGAGCCCGCCGGTGGCGGACGTCACGACCGTGCCTTCGCTCCCGGCGCCGCTGCCCGTCCTGACGAGGATCTTCACAGGAGGAACCGTCAGGGTCGGAGTGGCGGTGCTGCCGGGATTGACCTGGGCCGTGGCGTTCGTGAACGCGGTCTGTTTGGTCGGGTCGTTTTCGGTGCAGTCGCCCGCGTAGACGGTGTAGGGGTTGTTCGTCGCCGGGTGACCCTGGTTGACGAATGGGAACAGGGTTTTGGTGGACGTCACGGAGCTGAGGTAGCTGGGAGGCGCTTTCGGGCTGGCGGTGCCCTCGAGCACGTACTGGGGTGTGGACATTCCCGTCTGCACCGCGACGAACGTGTCGCCGAACGCCGAGGAGCCATTGCTCGTGAAGCTCGCCTGGATCGCGCCCGCTTCGCCGATCGTGAACGTCTTGGGGGTGGTTGCAGCGGTCGCGGGCGTCAGGGTTTCCGTGGCCGTGCTCTTGCCGTTCTTTTCGACCCACAGCGCTTTTTCGGCCGTAGCCGTGACGCTCGCCGGTTCGGCGGCGAGCGCGCCGAAGATGACGCACCCCGAGGTCGGTGTCGTCTGGGAGCCGGCGTTGGTCACCGAGACGGTGGCGCCCGGCACCGCTTCTGCGTTCTGGTTGGCGACCTTGATCAGCAGCGCGCGACCCACCGGCACGCTGACGATGCTCGACTGGCTCACGGGCTTGTGCGAGCCGAGCGAAGGCCAGCTCACCGAGGAGCTCGTCTGGATGTAGTCGGCGGTGCCTCCGCTGGTTTCGCAGGTGAACGCTTCCGCGCTGGCTTCGGTGCCGGCCGTGACGTATTCCGCTGAGGACTTCACGGTGAAGACGGTCCCGGTGTATTTTTCGTGAGGGCTGGTAGTTCCTTCGCAGTAGCGCCATGCGCTCGAGAATTTTTCGATGCACTGGCCGTTTTCGGCGACGGTCTGCGTGGAGGTGCCGAACTGCCCCAGCTCGCTGACCGTCATCCCGCGCATGCGGTCCTCGTCCTGCTGGGCGATCACGGTTGCCTCGTTGTGAAACCGCTCGTCTGCCGTCGAGCGGTTGGTCACGTCGATGCCGGTCAGTGTGGCGACGGCGATCAGCGCCACCAGCAGGGCGCTGATGACCACCTCGATCAGCATGAAGCCGCCCTCCGATGAGGGAGACGGCAGCCGTGGCATCAAAGTAGCAATCATCACAAGTGAGGTTTCGTGGCTCCAGGTAACGCTTCGGCACGGGGACCGTCCGGCTTGAGGGTTTTGGGACGTCGCGGAGCACGGTGCTCGCTGGCGAGCCGGCCGGATCTTGGCGACCGCTCGCCGGCACGCCCGCGCGTGAAGGCCGGGAGGGCTGTCGGCGCGAGCCCAGGTCGAGCCCGGTGGGTATCCTGAGCGCGCAACGGGGACGAGCCGCCGCTCGCGCCCCGGACCGCCGTCGGCGCCGACAGGCGCGGTCTCGGAACCACCCTGACCGCCCAAGTGCGGGCGCGGCGATGGGGGACTGGTGTAGTGGTAACACGGCGGTCTCCAAAACCGCAACTCGAGGTTCGATTCCTCGGTCCCCCGCTTTCAGGAGCGGCGGCGCGTCGGTCCTGGGGCGTCGCGTGGGGTAAACATCATAAAACCGATCAACAAGCATGGATATACGCGGGAAGCCATGCTCTGGACCTACTCCGGCAGGCTCGGGGGTCTCGCCGAAAGGCGTCTCGCATGCGAATCGACATACACCAGCACCTTTGGACCGAGCCGCTGCTCGAGGCGCTCGCGAGCCGTCGTGAGCTCCCGTTCGTCCGTCACGAGAACGGCCTCACGATCCTCTACATGGCCGGGGAGCGACCGTTCGTGCTCGACGAGGCGGCCGAAGTCCCGGCGCGCAGGGCGGCGCTCGTCCAACGCGACGGGCTCGACCGGGCCCTGGTCTGCCTGTCGAGCCCACTGGGAATCGAGTCGCTTCCGCGAACCCAGGCGGTCCCGCTGCTCGCCGCCTACCACGATGGGGCGTTGGCCCTCGGTGAGCCGTTCGGCGTGTGGGGCGCGATCGCGCTCGATCGGCCCGACGCAGACGATCTTGAGCTGGTGCTCGACCGCGGCTGCGTCGGGCTCTCGCTCCCTGCGGGGGCGCTCGGCGACGTCGCGTCGCTGGCGGATCTGCGCCCGGTGCTCGAGCGGCTCGCGCTGCGCGAGGCGCCGCTGCTGGTTCATCCCGGCCCGGGCCCCGGCGCGGTTCCCGGAGCACAGGTCGGGTGCCTCGCAGATCCCCTGTGGTGGCCGGCACTCACGCGCTATGTCGCCGGTATGAACGCGGCCTGGCTCGCCTTCCACGCGGTCGGGCGCACCGCCCACCCCACGCTCCCGGTCGTGTTCGCGATGCTCGCGGGACTCGCTCCACTGCAACGGGAGCGGCTGGCCTCGCGTGGGGGACGGGTCAGCGGGGTCGCCGATCGGCTCGTGTTCTACGACACGTCCTCCTACGGGCGCTCCGCGATCGGCGCGATCGCCTCGGAGGTGGGTGCGTCTCAGCTGCTCTACGGCTCCGATCGTCCGGTCGTCGAGCCCGAAGCTCCCGGCAGGCAGGATCTATCGATGCTCGCCCCGCCCGTCGACGTCGACGGGCGCGCGCAGGCGCTGTTCGCGCCACGTGGCGGGGCTCGGCAGGCGGTCTCGCGATGAGCCGCGACTTCGAGGAGATCCCCAGGGCGCTCGGGCGGGCTCTCAGCGCACCGGAGCTCGCCACGTTCGTGGCGGAGCTCGCCGATCGTCCCGAGCTGTGGATCCATCTGGTTCGTCACGATCCCGTGCAGCGTGTCTACGAGGAGCTCTTCAGCGACGCCCACGTCACCGCCTGGTTGATCTGCTGGTCGATGGACCAGGACACCGGCTTTCACGACCACGACGTCTCCGCCGGGGCCGTGGCGGTGGCGGGGGGCGTGTACGCGAGGAGCGACTCACGATCGAGGGTCAGCCACGCGACCGGGTGTTCGCCGCCGGGGAGGCGTTTCATTTCTCTGCGGCGGATATCCATCGTGTTCGCCACGTCGGCGTCGATCCCGCGGTGACGCTCCACGTCTACTCGCCCCCTCTCGCTCGCATGGGCGCCTATGCCGTGGCCGAGGGCGGCGTGCTCGTGCGCCACACGGTCGCCTCCAGCGAGGAGCTACGCCCCCTCGCCTCCGCGTAGAGCGCTCGCCGACTCGGGTGTCCCCGAGCGAGGCGGAAGGCTAGGGTGAGGTCGGTGATCGGAGATCGACCCGGCGTGCGAGCACGGAGCATCGGAGAGCGGTGACCACGGCCGATCTCGGGTTGGGCCTCGCGGTCTTCCTCGCGTGCTCGGTGGAGGCGGTGGAGGCCCTCACTGTGGTCCTCGCCGTAGGCTCGACGCGGAGTTGGCGGTGGACGTTGAGCGGGGTCGTCGGAGCGCTGCTGACCCTCACGGCGATGGTGGGAGCACTCGGGCCCGCGATCATCGCGCTGCCGGTCGATCTCGTGCGAGTCCTCGTCGGCGCGGTGCTGCTCGCCATCGGTCTGCAGTGGTTGCGCAAGGCGGTGCTTCGCGCCGCAGGTCGCAAGGCCCATAGCGACGAGCAGGCTGTCTACCTGAGGACGACCCGGGAGGCACAGCGGGAACGGAAGAAGCATGGAGTGGATACCTACGCCCTCACGACTGCATACACGGCGGTGTTCGTCGAGGGCCTGGAGGTCGTGATCATCGTCGTGAGCTTCGCGGCGGGCGGGCACGGATTGCGCGTGGGGGTGGTCTCGGCGCTGCTGGCGGTTCTGGTGGTGTGCGTCGCTGGGATAGCGGTGCGGGCGCCCCTCGCTCGGATCCCCGAGGACACGCTGAAGTTCGCCGTGGGGGTGATGCTCACATCGTTCGGCATCTACTGGCTGTGCGAGGGGGCCGGCCTGGAAGTGTCAGACGCGCTGCTGCCGGCGATCATCGCGGCGGTCCTTTGTGGTGGGCTGCTGGCGGCGAGGGGGCTGAGGCTCACTCGCGCCCGGGGCTGATCGGCGTCGCGGTCCACGGGATGCGGCGGCCGCGCTGGCCTCCGCGTCGACCTCTCGCGCCTATCGCTTGCCGCCGGGCCTGCGCTTCACGGCTCCCTCCTCGGCGGTGAAGATCTCGCTGACCATCGCCGGCGGGAACAGTCCGTGCTCGACCACGCCCGGCGTGGCGCTGAGGCGGGCAGCGAGACGTTGTGGGTCATCGACCGGGCCGGTGTAGTCGGCGAGGAGGTTGCCGTCCGGGCTGGGCTCGGCCGCACGCAGGCGGGCCTCGCCGACTGCTAGGAGCGTGCGGGTCGCGCCGAACCGCAGCACCTCGAGCGGCACCGGGGCGGTGAGTCGGGGGACCTCCTTGTTGGCGGAGACGATCACCGCGAAGCGCTCGGCGGACGCGGCGACGATCTTCTCGCGGGTGTGGGCGCCGCCGCCGCCCTTCACTAGCCATCCGCGCGGGTCCACCTGATCGGCTCCGTCGATGGCTATGTCCAGCTCGCCCACCTCGTCGAGGTCGCTCACGGTCAGACCCAGTTCCCTCGCCACCTGAGCGGTCAGCACCGACGTGGCCACGCAGCGGCAGTTGGCGAGGCTCGGTGAGCGTTCGCCCAGCGCCTGCAGCAGGTAGGCGACCGTGGAGCCGGTGCCGAGACCGACCTTCATCCCATCTTGGACGAGCTCCGCGGCCGCTCTCGCCGCGGCGCGCTTCTGCCGCGCGATCGGAGATTCGTGCTCGTCGGGGCTGCTCAGCGGAGTGCGCGCTTCAGCTGCGCGATCGGGTGCCATCGCGCGTGCGAGCGTATCGAGCCGACCGGCTCGGCGCGTCTGTCCATCTCCCGGCGCAGCTCCTCACTGAAGGGCTCGAGCCCGCGACCGCCCGCTCGCTTGACGCGGTACATCGCGACGTCCGCCTCGCGCAGGAGATCCTCTGGGTCGGCAGCGTGGTCGCGTGAGATCGAAACGCCGATGCTTGCGAACACCGCGACCTGGATCGATCCCACCGCGAATGGCTCCTCGAGAGCTTGTACGACGCGATCGGCCACCGCGAGCGCGTCCGCCTCGCTGTCCAGCTCCTCGGCGAGGATCACGAACTCGTCGCCACCCAGCCGTGCGACCGTGTCGCTTTCGCGTAGCGTGGCCTCGAGGCGCTCGGCCACCGAGATCAGCACCTGGTCGCCGACGGCGTGGCCGAGGCTGTCGTTGATCGCCTTGAGCTTGTCGAGGTCGATGAACAGCAGCGCGATGGGTCCGTGGCTGCGGTTCATCCTGGTGAGCGCCTGGCGGGCACGGTCCATCAGCAGCAGGCGGTTGGGCAGCTTGGTCAGCGGGTCGTGCAGCGCCTGTCGCTCGAGCCAGATGCGGTCGGTGATGTCCTTGGCGGCGGCGTACCAGACCTCCCCGTCGCAACGGGCGCTCCACAGCAGCCACCGCCACGAGCCGTCCCGGTGGCGGTAGCGGTTGGTGAAGTTCACCAGTCGTGCGGTGCGGTTGCGCCCCGCCAGCGTCAGTGCGAGCGTCTGCTCGACGTCGTCGGGGTGCACCCTCTCCTGCACCGGCTGGGCGGTGAGCTCGTCCAGCGACCATCCCAAAGCGTCCTCCCAGGCGGGGTTCAGCAGCGTGAACCGGCCGTCGAGCGAGATCACCGCCAGCAGGTCGCTGGTCATCTCGAACAGCCTTTCGATCTCGTGAACGTCCGTCGGGATCACGGAAGCGGGTGGTGCTGCCACGAGTCCAGGTGGCCCGTCGTTGCGAAGGTTGGAACGCATGGTCATCCATCAGGTCGGCCTGACGATCGCGATGTCAGGACGGGCCTGCCGCGACTGGACAGATCTTCTACTCGACATCCGTCCAGACTGGACCGGCTCCCGCTCGGGCGAAGGGTCGCGGCGCCGGGGCTGGGGGTGTCGGACTACGGCTGGACGGCGCCGAGCGGCGAGGCGATCGACTCTGGCTCGCCGGACTCTTCGGCCTGTACCCGGGCGTCGCGGTCACCTCGCAGGAACCGCCACACCGACAGGAACATCAGGATCGTCATGATCACCGCGCTCGAGGCGCACCACTCGCAGATGGCGTGGATGGAGAACAGCTCCCGGTAGGTGAGGTACGCCGAGAAGCCGAACCCGACCAGCGTGAACGCGGCGGTCGCGAACCGGGTGTTCTCGTTTTCCGGCGCCAGCAGCGAGCCGAGGATCGCGATGTATCCGATCAGGCCGATCAGGGCAACGGGCACTCCGGCGAGCTTGGAGTAGACCGAGGTCTGGACCTTCAGACAGCTGCCACCGGCTGTGCAAGCGGGTGGCGTGCCGGAGTAATGCACGTAGGTCAGATAGCTGGCCACGCCGAGCCCGATCGTCGCCAACACGATCATCACCACTCTGAGCCTGCCCTGACTCATCGGGCTAGCCTTTCAGGTGCTTTTCGATCGCTTCGTTGAACGCGGTGGGATCGCTCAGCGACGTGTACGTGAGCTTGGTCGGGGTGCCGCCGGTCTTTGCGATCAGGAACGACGGGGTGCCCGTGAAGCCGGCGTTGTTGGCTGCCTGGGCGTCGCTTTCGACCTGGTTGTTGAGCGCCGAGTCGTTGCGGTCGCTGGTCCACGTCGTGAGGCTCAGCCCGGGCACCTCCTGCGCCAGTTTCTGGAGGTAGGCTTCATTGACATAGCCGCTGTCCTCTTCTCCCTGTTCGTGGTAGAAGAGATCGACGTACTGCCACATCTTGTTCTGCTTGCCTGCGGCGAGCGCCGCGACCTGCTGGGTTTTGAAGACTTCGGGTTCGCGCGTGGCGGTCTCGAGCGAGCGGTATTCGATCTTCAGCTTGCCCGTCCTGACCCACTTCTGGACGATCGGCGAGAACGCCCCGAGCGTGAACTCCTTGCAGATCGGGCACTCCAGGTCGCCGAAGTACTGCAGCGTCACAGGCGCGTTGGGGTTGCCGAGCACGTCTCCGTGCTGGGGAATGCCGCCCACGGTCGATTCCACCGAGGCCACGTTTTCGTTGCTTGGCTTGGACCCGTTCACGGCGGGTTTGCTGCCGCCGCCTCCACCGGTCGCGATCAGGATCACGACCACCACCACGACGACTCCGGCGATCACGCCGCCGAGCAGCGTCAGGCGTTTGCGACGTGCGGCGTCGGCCGCATGGGCTTCCTCGACCGCCTTGCGTTCCGCCCGTGCCTGCTCTCGCTTCTGCTTGCGGGTCAGTCCCGCCTCGTCGTCCTCCACCGAGCTGCTCATGCCCCCAATTTCTACAGGGTTTCGCTCAAGCCTGCCTAAGTTGGCCTCGTCCCGCCCGCGCCCATGCGAGGATTCGGGGGCCGCGGGCGTGAGGCGGCCTTCTCGGCCGGGCTCCCTCGTCGGCTCTGCGCCCCCGTAGCTCAGCTGGATAGAGCATCGGATTTCTAATCCGAGGGTCCCAGGTTCGAATCCTGGCGGGGGCACTGCAAAATCGCTGCAAAGTGGGGATTTCGCGGAGTCCAGAACCTTCCGCGCACGTCAAATATGTCCCCAATATGTCCCAAGCGACGGATGAGTGGGCATGGGGATGGCTTTCACTCAGGCCCAGATCCGGCCCCCGAGCGGGTAAGTGTTTCGTGCCGAGCGCAGGCGCGGGCCGGCCTGGTACGCCAGGTACAGGCTGCCCGACGGGCGCCAGATCCAGAAGCGGCTGGGGCCGGCCTGGAGCGAGCGCGGGCGCCCTCCCGCGGGCTGGTATACGAAACGCACTGCGGCGGCGTGGTTGGCCGACACGCTCGATCAGGCACGGCGTGGCGTGTTGCCGGGGATGGTGCGCACGGGAGTCACGTTCGCGCGGATGGGGGAGCTGCTCGCCTTGCGTTGGCGCGACGTCGACTTTCCGGCGCAGTGTCTGCGGGTCACCGCAAGCTATACCGCGGGCCTGCTCGGTACTCCTAAGTCTGCTGAGCGAGCGCCCGCGCTGGGTGGGTCCCGACGGCTGTGTCTTTCCCGGAGACGGGGGAGGCATACTCGATGGGCCTGCACTTCGCCGGCGCTACAAGCTCGCCCGCGACGCGGCTGGCTTGCGAACGTTGCGGTTCCATGATTTGCGCCACACGTTTGGCAGTGTCGCGATTCGCACTGCTGATCCGCGTGAGCTGCAGGAGTGGATGGGCCATTCTGACTTCTCCACCACGCAGATCTATATGCATTACAAGCCGCGGGCGGACGCGGCACGGAGGTTGTCGAAGGCCTTCGAGGGTACGTAACCCAGAACGTCTCACCCGGTGGATCCGATCGCGCTGGAGCCATAGCCCAGATAGGACGCAATATGCAACGGGGTCGGGGAGGCGTTTATCCATGCGCCGCGAACGGCCGGATCTTGAGGGAGGCGGCGCTGGACGCCTCCACTGGCTCCAGCATGGCGGGGCAGCGACGGGTCGTGCTGCAGACGCTCACTCATGTCACCCGACAAACGCGCTCGCAAGCGCTCGAAGAAGCCCGCAGAGCCTGTTCGGGAGCGCCAACCACGGGACGAGGCTCGGCCGCCGTTTGTAGCGCGCTGGCATCCGCTGGCGGAGGCGGAGCGGGACCGCTCGTGGCCACCGGGCGAGCAGGTCGCGATGCTTCACGCCGTGGCGAAGCTGCAAGCTCGACAAGAGCGGCTTCGATGCCGCGGTGCTCAGAGCGAGGCGGCGCGTGCAGGAGCTGGAGGCCGACTAGATCTGCGAGCGTTCTAGGCGATAACAGGTCTGATATCGTGAGGCCGACGATGAAGCTGAGTGAGATGAAGACCAACGACGAGCTGATCGCCGAGCAGCTGGCCGATCCGGCCTTCCGTGCCGAGTGGGAGCGGACGGCGCTCGCCCGGGCCGTCGCGCTGCGTCTCGTGCGTTACCGCGCCGAGCGTAAGATCTCTCAGCGTGAGCTTGCCAGGCTGCTCGGGATGGAGCAGCCGCAGGTGGCGCGGTTGGAGCGCGGCGATGTCAATCCGACCCTTGAGACGCTGATGCGGCTCGCCGGTGCGCTTGAGATCGAGTTCACGATCGATGTGCGCCCGACCGGTCGTGCTGCCCGTCTGGTCAACAAGCGCGCACGGGATCATGCGCTCGCCTCATATGAGACCGAGCGCGCGGTCGCGCTCGTGGCAGCCGGTTAGTCCCGTTCCTGAGGGGTTGGCTGACCGGTAAGAGAAAGGCGGCGGAGCCGCCGCTTTCGGTGCGTGTGACGGCGGACTCGTCACCGGCCAGCCATCCGACGCATCGTGACTATCCGAACTCTCCTGTCTATTCGGCGCAGAAAGTCTCCCCTGTTGCTACCGCAAGAGATATGTACTTCAACAGGCGCCGATGAGCTCCCCGCAAACGGCGGCATGTATTTTCGGAAGAAGGGATGTCAGAAGGTGAACGGGCAACGGTCTGTCTATCCGAGCGCGCTCTCCACGAAACCGTACGACCGCGACCTGTGGCAAAGCTCGGGAGCAAACCCGGCCGGCGCTGCACCCGCACGTCGACATCCACATCGAGCGTTGCTTCTCCCCCGCCGCCCAGCGCCCCAGCCGTCGCTGCCGGTACAGGGATCTAGACACGGCCCGAGCCGTCTGGGTCACCGCTCGCGAATCCGAAGCTCGCGCACCTCGGAGGGCCACGCGGCCCTCGGTCGGACGGCGTCGCTCTCCTGCGATGCGACCCTGCACAGTTCGTGGGAGCCGTGGGGAAACGCCCGCAAAAACGGCTTGGCTAAGCCAAAAAAAGCTGGTCCGCCGTCCGGCCTAGACGGGGGTAACCACCGTCGGCAATGACCTCTGCAGCGGTCTCGAGTAGTCGCTGGCGTAGTGCCTCCAGCTCCTCAAATGTCCTGCTGGTGCCGGAGGTCACGGATGTCTGGCTTGGGCATACCGACACATGAACCGTGTCGTGGCGCAGTGTTCCGCCGCTCATCGTGACCTCTCCGTTTCCCTCCATCGTCCCTCACTTGCTCCCTCTCTGCGTCTCCTGCTCTCACGACTTCTGACTTCTGTCGACCCGGGCAGACGTTTGCCGGACCGACTCCCCTAGACCAATGTCCTTACTACTTGTGGGGCAATGAGACCAGATCAGGTGCCTTTTGTCAAGTGGGACTTGTCAAAAAGCGACCTCAAGAGTGAGTTACCCCCGTCTAGGCCGGACGGTGGTCACTCGCTGCAAAATCAGTGACAGCGAATTTACCAATATGTTCACCAGCGAGCAGGCGTGTGTGCAGACCGTATTTGAGGAGGGCCTTAGACGTCTGTCACTGACCGTTGATCAGGCAACTGCTCGCGAGCGAGGTTCTTGGCTTGATCGTGTGCGTGCCGGGCTGGTGGCATTCCTTGGTTTTCTGGATGACGAGCCGGCGTGGGGAAGGGTGCTGATCTGTGAGCAGCCGTTCACCGATGGCGCGCTCGCATTGCGGTGCTCCGCGCGCGTGCTGGGTGTGTTGACGTGTCTGTTGGACGATGGTGCGCCGCAGGCGATCGGCGAGTTCATTCCCGAGCCGCAGCTCACGGGTGAGCTAGCGGTCGGCGGCGCGGTGTCGGTGATCCGTACGCGTATGCACAACCAGCAGTCGGGGCCGTTCGTGGAGCTGGCACCTCAGCTGATGTCGTTCATCGTACGGCCGTACCTTGGTCAGGCGACCGCACGCGAGGAGCTGATGGGTCGCTCGGAGCCGACCGGCCGCGCTTGTTCAGAGACCGTTGAACTTCCGGTACGCCTTCCGCACCGCACGACCCTGGTATTGCATGCGATAGCCCGCTCGCCGCGTTCGAGCAATCGTCAGGTCGCGAAGCTGGCGGGGCTGTTCGATGAGGGACAGACGTCGAAGCTGCTTGGGCGTCTGCGTCAGCGTGGCCTGATCGAAAATGTTGGCCTCGGCCATGCGTGGGGCGAACCGAACGAATGGCTGCTTACTGCTGATGGGCAGCAGCTCGTGTCGCGTCTCGGGCGCGCGCCGGCTGCAGGCGCCCCGGTATACCGAGCGCGGCGGGCGAGGGGCTCGGCATGATCCGTGGGCAGAGGCTCGTCGCGGCTCGCGACGCAGACGGCACGACGCAAATGTTTGTAAATCGTCGCTCGGCGCTGAGACCGACGGTCTGGCGCGTCGAGAACAAGCGTGCATCCGCGCGGCCCTTGGCTTGTGCGGGTGTGCTGCAGCGACGGTCGGTCGCGAATGGGTATGTGCGCGGTCTGGCCGACTATCACCGAGAGGAAAAGGAGTAGTGGACAAGTGAGACATGTAAGGATGCTAGGGCTCTGCCTCGTCGCTGTTCTGGCGATTGCGGCAGTCGTGACGTCGAGCGCTTCGGCGCTGCCCGAATGGGGCAAATGTGAAAAAACGGGGCCGGGCGGCAAATACTCTGACGCCAACTGTACCGTCAAAGCGAAAAAAGGCGCCGGAGAATACACCTGGAAGAAGGGCAAAGAACTTGCCCCTGTGAAATTCAAAGGGCATAGCATTGGAGGTGGCGGCGTACTGACCACAGAGTTTAGGGAATGCAATCCTAAGCAGGAAAGAATTACGAAAAAACAGTGCGCCGAAAAAGGCGAAAAAGTAGAGGTGGAAGGAGAACTCGCTGTAGAATGTGAAGCCGAGAACAACACGGGCGAAGCAACAGGTACCAACGATGTCGCGAACGTCAAAGTCAGCTTCACGGGGTGCAAGCTGCTCGGGGCAATTCCGTGCAAAAACTTCGGCGGTACCGAAGAAGAAGTCACAACCAATACGCTCAAGGGCAGTCTGGGTTACATCAGCAAACCGGCGAAGGAAGTGGGCTTGCTGCTCGAACCAGCTGTCAAAAAGGGAACATTCGCCGAATTCGAATGCGGCGAAATTTTTGCAATTATCGTAGGCGTCGGTAACAAGAAGGAAGGTGCTGCTTACGAACCGGAAAGCCACGGCGGTTATGACGGAGTCATTTCGCCGGTGACGCCGGTGAATGTTCAGACCAGCGAATACGAACAGGTATATACGCA
Organism: uncultured Solirubrobacterales bacterium; assembly: GCA_963696615.1. Classification (GTDB taxonomy): domain Bacteria; phylum Actinomycetota; class Thermoleophilia; order Solirubrobacterales; family Solirubrobacteraceae; genus Palsa-744. Next base: position 904,966 of record CAVOKU010000001.1, read on the forward strand.
CAACTTCGCGACGCAAGAAAACATACCGAGTAAATTCGAAGGTAAACACATCGAGTTGCTCGAAAACTACACGTATGCAGTGGAAGAACCCACTGACTCGACGATGTGGTCAAAATCAGCTGAGGAAATCACAAATATCAGCGAACCGACAGAACCGGGGGAGATCAAGGCGTAGGACGGACGCCGACTGTGTAGGTGATCGAGCGTACGTGGGGCCTCGCGGCCCCACGTACGCTCGTCAGGGTGTTGAAATAGGGCGACGGGGCGATTGGAGAGCTGGCAGCGCGCATGCGGACAAACGGTCGAAAAGAAGGGCTCGGCTCGGAAGTTGACTTCCGGGTGTCGCGGACTCGGCTACAGCGGACCTCCGTCGCTGGCATATGTTCGGTCATGCTGCTCGTTCTATGCGTCATGTGCGGCGCGAGCCCGGCGCTGGGTGCCACCGGGCACGGGTTCCTATCGGCTTTGAGTGATGCACCGCCTGGCACGAGCTTGGAAGCACCCGATGCGGTGACCGTGGATCAGGTCACCGGCCGAGTGTTTGTGGGAGACGAGGGTTCTGGAATGGTGGACGTTTTCGACTCGTCAGGGGCCTACATTACGCAGTTCGGTGGGGGTTCACTGTTCGCCGCGGGTGTTGCGGTGGACGAAGCCAGCGGTGACGTGTATGTGGCGGATACGTTTGAGAACGCCGTGCTGGTGTTCAAGCCGGAGGGTGCGGGTGGGTATGCGTTGCTGTCGGAATGGTTTGGTGAAAGATTGGCGAGCGGAGAATTTGGCGAAGTGGCAGGGGTTGCGGTGGACAACTCCAGCAGCGCCTCCTCAGGCGACCTGTACGTGGTCGACAGCGAAGACGCAAGTACAGGGTTGGGCGCGGTAGACGTGTTCAAGCCGAAGTCGACGGGGTCGGAAGAAGATCAGGAAGGGTCACTGGTGCGAGTGCTCTCCGCCGGGAAAATGGAAGCACCTAGCGGTGTGGCGGTGAGCCGCTCTTCCGGCAGGGTGCTTGTCGCCGACGGTGTGAAGGGCGCAGTGTACGCGTTCGATGCGACCGGGAGTCTCGAAGAAAAGCTGACCGGAAAAGGCTCTCCCTACGGATCGTTCAAAGGCAAGGAGGAAGAAGAAGGAAATGTCGCTGCGGTGGCGGTGGACGAAGGCACAGGAGACTTCTATGTCGCGGAAGCAGAACGGCACGCAGTCTCGCAGTACAGCCCGGCCGGGATTTGGGAGGGCTGGGTCATGACCACGCCGTCGGAGTCGCTGGGGGAACCACGCGGCGTAGGGCTTACGGCCTCGGGAAATCTCTATGTGGCTGACGCCGGTCTCGCGCTGGTCGATGTCTTCGGTCCGGGCGTCGTCGTGCCGGACGTGGAAACGGGGAAAGACTCGAAAACGACGCGCACCACCGCGGTCGTCGGGGGCACGATCAACGGGGATGGCAAACCGGCGAAATATCGCTTCCAGTACGGCGAAGGCGAAGCATTGGGATTTGAGACGAGCAGCCAGGCGGCGGGTCCGGGCGAAGAAAAAGTCTCAGCCACGCTGGAAGGCCTGCACGCAGGCAGGACCTACCACTTTCGGCTGCTCGGCGAGAACGAAAACGGCTCTAACTACGGTGTTCTGCACGAATTCACGACCCCACCCGCGGTCGAAGGCGTGTCCTCCGGTCTCGTGGCGAACCTGAAGCCCTCGAGCGCCACGCTTACAGGCAAACTGACGCCGGGCGGGTTCGACGCCCACTACTACTTCGAATGGGGTCTCACGATGGGCTATGGCAACAGCAGCCCGAACCCGCCCGGCGCCGACGCCGGCGCGGGTATGAGCCCCGTCGAAGCGACAACAGGCCTCTCTGGGCTTTCGCCTAACGCGCTCTACCACTACCGGATTGTCACCGAAAACAGCTTCGGCGTCACCTATGGTGCCGACCAGCACTTCACGACGTCCGGGCCGCCGCGGATCACGAGCGAACCGACCACCGGGATCGGGCACGAAGAAGCCACGATCCACGCGAAGGTAAACCCCGACCAGATTGCGACTACCTACCACTTCGAGTACGGCGAAACCGCCGCCTACGGGAGCGAAGTCCCAGTTGGGGGGGCGAGCCTGGGCTCCGGCTCAGAAGCTGTGCCGGTCTCGGCCAATCTCTCCGGTCTCAAGCTCGGCGTGACCTACCACTTCCGGGTCGTAGCTGAAAACGAAGCGGACAGCACCATCGGTCCGGATCAGAAGTTCACGACCATCCCGCCCGCCCCGGTGGACGCCACCTATGCCACCAACATCACTCCTAGTGGGGCGACGCTGCACACGCAGATCAATCCACTCGGGAACGACACCACGTTCTATTTCCAGTACGGCACGCAGAGCTGCCAGGCAAACCCCGGGGCCTGCACCAACGCCCCGAGTCCATCGCAAGACATCGGCGGCGGTGAAACAGACGTGGAAGGTAAGGTGCAACTGAGCGGCCTCGAACCGTCCACCACCTATCACTACCGCGTCTTGGCCACCAACAGTCTCGGCACGACCGAAGGCGCGGAACGCACCTTCACGACCCAGGAGCCAGAAGCCGTTGCGGTGCTGCCTGACGGGCGTGCCTGGGAGATGGTGTCCCCGCCGGACAAGCAGGGCGCCCCTGTCGAAGGGCTCACCCGGGAAGGTGGGCTGATCCTCGCTTCTGAAGACGGCGACAAGCTGACCTACGTGGTCGATGGCGCGCTAGGCGAGGAAGTGCAGGGCAACCGCAGCCCCGAATGGCAGCAGGTCATCGCGACCCGAAGCTCGAGTGGCTGGAGCTCGCAGGACGTCGCGACGCCGAGCAGCAAACCAAAGGGCATAACTGCCGGTCAGGCGCCGGAGTACCAATTCTTCACTCCCGACCTGTCTGTGGCGCTCGTGGAACCCGCCGGGCAGGGCGCCGAACCGCCGCTGGCGCCCGGCGTCACACAGGCCACCATGTACCTGCGGGATAACGCCACCGGCGGCTTCCTGCCCCTGGTGACCAACGCCAACGTGGCCCCGGGCACGCAGTTCGGCGCCCAGCTCGAGTTTCTCAGCGCGACACCCGATCTAAGCCACGTCGTGATCACCTCCGCGGTCGCGCTGACAGGGGCGCGCTCGGCTCCTGGCCTGTACGAGTGGTCGGAAGGAAACCTGCAGTTCGTAAGCGTGCTGCCTGGAGGGGTGGCCGCAAACGCTGGCGAACTCGGCCTGTTCGATCGCGTTCTCGTTCACGCGATCTCGAGCGACGGCTCACGGATCGTGTGGACGAACAAAGAAGACCTCACGACGCGCGGCGGACATCTGTTCATGCGCGACACGGTGACAGGCGAAACGCTCCAGCTGGATGCCGCCCAGGGGGTGGTCGAACCTGCCAAAGGTGCGGCGCAATTCCAGGGCGCAAGCAGCGACGGCTCCAGGGTGTTCTTCACGGACAGGCAGCCGCTCACCACGGATTCAACGGCCGAAGCCGGCCAGGGAAATGGTAAGGACGACCTGTACGAGTGCGTGATTGCTGAAGTCGCAGGCAAGTTGGTGTGCAATCTAAGAGACCTGACTGTCGACCAGAACGAAGGCGAGCATGCAGCCGTGCAGGGCTTCCTGTTCGGTATGAGCGATAACGGGACAAGTGGCTACCTGGTCGCTCAGGGCGTCTTGGCGACGAACGAAAACGGTAACGGCGAAAAGGCCGAACCCGCCAAGAACAATCTCTATGAGCTGCATTTCGACGGTTCAAAATGGTCGAGGACGTTCATCGCGACGCTCTCAAGCGAAGACGCCGCGGAGTGGGAAGGCAAAAAGGAAGCCAACACCGCGTTCCTCACGGCACGTGTCTCGCCGAACGGCCGGTATTTGGCGTTCATGTCTGCGGCAAGCGCCACGGGCTATGACAACATCGATCAGAACAGCGGCCAGCATGACGAGGAGGTCTACCTCTATGACTCGCTCGCAGCGAGCCTGCGGTGCGTCTCATGCAACCCGACGGGGGCACGACCGGCGGGCGTGCTGGATACGAACGAATCCGGTGAAGGCCTCGGCCTGCTTGTCGACCGGCGCAGGGTCTGGCTCGGACATTGGCTCGCGGGCAATATCCCGGGTTGGACCGCGCAGAGCCTTCAAGACGCGCTCTACCAGTCGCGATACCTCTCTGACAACGGGCGGCTGTACTTCAACAGTCCCGACACGCTGGTACCGGCGGCATCCAACGGCCAAGAGAACGTCTATCAGTATGAGCCCACGGGCACTGGAGGCTGCGCCAGCCCGTCGGGCGGCTGCGTGTCGCTTATATCGGGCGGGAACTCCGGTCACGAATCGGCGTTCATCGAAGCGACGCCGAGCGGCAGTGACGTGTTCTTCGTAACAGAGAGCCGACTGCTTGCCCAGGACACAGACACGGCGTTCGATATCTACGACGCTCGCGAATGCAGCCAGGCCTCGCCCTGTCTGACGCCGCCCGAACCAGCTCCCGCCGCCTGTGCCAGCACGGACGCCTGCCGCCCCGCGCCGCCAGCCCAGCAGATCCCCGGCGCTGGACCGGCCACGATGAACATATCGGGACGCGGGAACATCGTCCCCACGCAGGCGCTGCCCAAGCAGGAAAGCCGGGCGGTCAAAAAAGCAGCCGAGCCTCTTACGAGGGCCCAGAAGCTCTCCAAGGCCATCAAAAGCTGTCGCCGCCAGCACAAGCACGCCAAGAAGAAGCGAGCGGCCTGCGAACGCAAAGCCCGAAAACGCTATGGCAGTCGCAAGGTCAACCAGCGACGGTCGAGCCAGGCGCGCCGGGATTTCGCAAGGGCGGCGAGGTGATGGCGCGACAATCGAAGGGGAGGCCCGCTCTACGAGCGCCAGCCCTGAAGCAGAGGCCGTCTGTCCCGGTGCTCCGGTTGGGGCTGGCGGCACTGATCGCGCTCGCGACGGCGTTCATCAGCGTGGCGCCTGCTGATGCGCAGACGCCGTGGTGGCGGATCAGTTCTGAAACGGCGCCGACGAACCTTCCGCCTGGAGGAGAAGGACAGGTCGTCGTGGCGGTGAGCAACCTTGGCGACACGCCGATTGATGGAAGCAAAGATCCGGTGATCCTTACAAATAGTCTCGCAACGGGACTGACCGCGACAGCGATTTCTCAGCCTTCGCAGAACGGCACCCCGGTTGAATGCGTACTGGCGACGCTTAGGTGCACGTTCGCGGGAGTCCTCAACCCATACGAAGCGATCTTGGTCACGATCACAGTCAAAGTCGAAGAGCCGCCGGGCACGGTCGCCTCGCTTTCCGATGAAGCGAGCGTGGAAGGCGGCGGCGGGGCGCGGGTCTCGAGAACCCTGAGGGTCCCGGTCAACGGTCAAGCTGCGGGGTTCGGCGTTGCGGGCTACGAGCTGGCTCCGTTCAACGAGGATGGGGCGCCCGCCTCGCAAGCTGGCACGCACCCCTTCCAGCTCACGACCACAATGACGTTGAACCAGACCCCCGACCGATTCCCGGTAGAGCTGCCCAAGGATTTCCACTTCCATCTTCCGCCCGGTTTGATCGGCAACCCGAATGCGACCGGGCAGTGCACGCTGGCCAACTTCTTCGCGCTTGTGACCGAAACCAACCTCTGCCCGCCCGACGCCGTGGTGGGCGTCGCGACGGTCGTTGCGCACAATGTGAACCCGGGAGGAATCATCACCAAGACCGTGCCTCTGTTCAATCTGGTTCCCTCACAGGGCGAGCCGGCGAGACTCGGTTTCGAGGTGATCGGCAAGATCCCGATCGTGATCGACGCCTCGGTGCGCTCCGGGCGCGACTACGGCGTGGATGCCACCGTCGAGAACGCCACGCAGACCGCCGGCCTGCTGAGCAGCCAGGTGACCTTCTGGGGCGTGCCGGGCGACCCGCGGCACAACTCCTCGCGCGGCTGGGAATGTGTCGCGGGCGGAGCCTTTGCGAAACAGGCAGGCAAAGTATGTCCCGCAACCAGCGCTGAGCCCGAACAGCCGTTTCTAACGCTGCCGAGCTCTTGCGCGGCGAACACCCAAGCAGAACCGGTCGTCTTTCCGATGCAGGCCGATTCGTGGGCCCATCCCGGAGACTTCTCGGGTGTGGAATACGCCTGGATGAACGATGGCGGGCAACTGCTTGGCTTTACTGGCTGTGGCCAGCTCCCGTTCAGTCCGTCGATCGACGTTGCGCCCGAACAGCATTCGGCGAGCACGCCGTCGGGGTTGAGCGTGGACGTGAAGGTGCCGCAGCAGACGACGCTCGAAGCCGACAATGTGGCTGAGGCCGATGTGCGCGATACGACGGTCACGTTGCCGCAGGGCGTTGAGTTGAGTCCGTCGGCGGCGAACGGGTTGGAAGGCTGTTCGGAGGCCCAGGTCGGGTTCACGGGCTTCGATCAGGCCTCGCAGACGAACCAGTTCAACACCGATCCGGTGGCCTGTCCTGACGGTTCCAAGGTGGGGACGGTGCGCATCAAGACGCCGCTATTGACCCATGAACTGGAAGGGGCTGCGTATCTGGCCTCGCCGGCGCCGAACGGCGAAACCGACCGCAACCTGTTCAACAGCCTGGTTGCGCTGTATCTGGTCGCCGAAGACCCAGTGTCCGGTGTGCTGGTCAAGCTGGCCGGCGAAGGTCACGTTGACGAAGGCACGCTGCGGATCTCAACTATGTTCCGCAATGCCCCGCAGGTGCCGTTTGAAGACCTGAAACTGGATCTGTTCGGCGGTCCGCGAGCATCGGTCACGACACCGGCCTTGTGCGGCAACTATGTGACGGATGCGGTGTTCACGCCGTGGTCGGGCACAGGACCACTAGCCGTCACGGGCCCTGGCGAAGACCTCCAGGTGAGCTCGGGTGTCGGCGGCGGGCCGTGTCCGGCAGGGCAAGGGTTCGGCCCCGGCTTCGCTGCGGGCAGCAGCGACCGGCAGGCTGGTGCGTTCACGGGCTTTCAGCTCGAACTCGCGAGGCCGGACGGCGATCAGGCTCTCAGCGGGCTGCGGATGCATCTCCCGTCGGGTATCGCGGCGATGCTCTCGTCCGTGGAGCTGTGTTCGGACGCGCAGGCAGCGGCGAGCGCCTGTCCGCCAGGCAGCGAAGTCGGCAAAGCGACCGCGATAGCAGGCCTGGGGCCTGAACCGTACGTCCAGGAAGGCGGCCGAGTCTTCATCACCGGCCCATATGGCGGCGCCCCGTTCGGTCTTGAGATCGTGACGCCAGCGAAAGCTGGCCCGTTCGACCTCGGCTACGTCACGGTCCGCTCGAAGCTGTTCATCGATCCGCACGACGCGTCGGTTGAAATCGTCTCTGATCCGTTGCCGACGCAGCTGCGGGGGATCCCGCTACAGCTCAAACGGGTGCTCGTGACGGTGGACCGTCCAAGCTTCGAGTTCAACCCGACGAACTGCAACCCGATGCAGATCACCGGCACCCTGACGGGTGATCAAGGCGCGAGTGCGAACGTGGCCAGTCCGTTCCAGGTCGGCAACTGCGCAGGATTGCCGTTCCATCCGTCGTTCACGGCGACGACGACAGGGCAGAACAGCAAAGCCAACGGCGCGGGCCTGACCGTCACGGTGGGCTCGTCCTTCGGGCAGGCGAACATCGGCAAAGCGATGGTCGTCTTGCCTTCGACGTTGCCGTCGCGGTTGACGACGATCCAGAAAGCCTGCGTGGATCACGTGTTCGACGCCAATCCCGCGGGCTGTCCGGAAGGAAGCCTCGTCGGCTCCGCCACCGTGCACACGCCGGTGCTGCGCAATCTGCTGTCCGGTCCGGCGTATCTGGTCTCCCACGGTGGTGCGGCGTTCCCGGACCTCGAGTTCGTGCTGCAAGGGGAAGGGATCACGTTGGTGTTGGATGGACAGACAGCGATCAAGAAAGGCGTCACTTCCTCGACATTCCAGAGCGTACCCGACGCCCCGGTCAGCGCGTTTGAAACGGTGTTGCCGCAGGGTCCGCATTCGGCGGTCACGACGAATCTGCCGCCGAAGGCTAACTACAGCCTGTGCGGGCAGAAACTGGTGATGCCGACGACGTTGACCGGCCAGAACGGCGCGGTGGTGCAGCAGCAGACGAAGATAGCCGTTGCCGGGTGTGGTGCTGTGAAAGCGGTCAAGAAGCGTCAGCTCTCGCGTGCACAGAAGCTGATGCAGGCGTTGAAGGTCTGTCGCAAGAAATACAAGCGTTCGAAGGCCAAGCGTCAGGCTTGCGAACGCAGGGCACGCAGGCAGTACGGTCCATCGAAGAAGAAGCATGCCAAGAGCGTTGCCGCGCATCACCGCGGTCTGGGTCACTAGCTTGTGATGATCCGCAACGGCGACATCAGGCGAGGGCTGGTCCTATCGTTGTGTGCCGCGTGCCATGTCTGCGCTTCGGGTGTCCCGTCTCCCGACGGGTGCTCGAGAGAACGCCTCGGCGCGGATTCCCTCTCCGTCTAGTCCGAGGCACGACCCACAGACCAGGCGTGGTCCCCGACTCTCACCGGGGGCCACGCCCCTGTCCGCCACCGGCCGGTCGCCCCGCTCGGCGCTCGTGCACCAGAGCGTCGGAAAAGGCCCGCGACACGCCCGCCGCTGCGTCGCTGAGCGACGTCACAGGCAGGCGACACCGACCGAGAACGCGTCCTGCTCGAGCTGTGGGATGCCCGCGGGAGAAGCCCCGAAAACGGCTTAGCTAAGCCAAGATAAGCGGGTCCGCCGACTCTCTTAGACGGGGGTAACCGCCGTCGGCGATGACCTCGATCGCAGCTTCAAGCAGACGCTCACGGAGCTCACGCGCATTCTCGGACGGCCTTAGTCCAGCGGGCTCTGAGCGAGTTGATCGGGCGGTCGGGTGCGCGGGAACCGCATGGCTGTGCGAGGTTCCGCGATTCATCGTAAACGCTCTCTTTCCCTCCATCATCCCCTCACCTCACTCCCTCTACCTCTCCTGCTCTCACAACATTCAACCGTCCACCGGCGGCGTTGCTTCACGCTTGGCCGGACTGCTTCCCCTAGACCAGCACTGCTATCGGTGGGAAATAAGAACAGATCGGACGCACTTTGTCAAGTCTGTGACCGCGAACTCAAGTCCGCAAAGCGAGTTACCCCCGTCTAAGAGATACGGTGGTCACTCGTTGTGGTGCGAGTGAAAAGGTGTTCCTCGAACTGTTCCAGAGTGAGCAGGATTGTGTGCTGACGGCATTTGAGGTGAGCCTCGATCGTCTGACTGCCACAGTCAATCAAGCGGCTGGCTGTGAGGAGGGGTCTTGGCTTGAGCGAGTGCGAGCTGGGGTCGTGGCGTTCCTCGGTTTCCTTGATGACGAGCCAGCGTGGGGGAGGCTGCTGATCTGTGGGCCGCCGTTGACCGATGGTGCGCTGAGTCTTCGTCTTTCGGCTCGTGTGCTCGGGGTGTTGACCTGTTTGCTGGACGACGGTTCGCCGCAGGCGGCGGGCGAGTTCATGCCCGAGCCGCAGCTGACGAGTGAGCTTGTGGTAGGCGGCGCGGTGTCCGTGGTCCGCGCTCGTATGCACAAACGTCAGCCTGGCGCGTTGGTGGAGCTTGCGCCACAGCTCATGTCCTTCATCGTCCGTCCCTATGTCGGTCAGGGCGCAGCGCTTGAGGAGCTCACTGGGCGCTGCGAGCCGGACGGGCACGCCTCTTCGGAGACGGTCGAGTTGCCGGTGCGTCTTCCGCACCGCACGAGCATGGTGTTGCGTACGATAGCGCGCTCGCCGCGCTCGAGTAATCGTCAGGTCGCGGAGCTCGCGGGGCTCACCGATGAGGGGCAGACATCGAAGCTGCTGGGGCGCCTGCGGGACCGGGGTCTGATCGAAAACGTTGGTCTCGGCCATGCGTGGGGAGAACCGAACGAATGGCTGCTCACTGCAGATGGGCAGCAGCTCGTCTCGCGGGTTGGTCGTGCGCCGGTTGCTGGCGCACCGGTATTCAGGGCGCGCCGCGCTAGGGGCTCGGCATGACCAGCGGACAGGAGCCTCGTTGCTCTCCGCGAGACATGCGGCGCGATTCAACTGTTTGTAGTCGTCGCTCGGCGCTGAGACGAAGGTCCGGTGCGCCGATGACAAGCGTGCATCCCGACCGCCTCGATTGGCAGATGCGGATGTGCGGCAGCAACGACCGATCACGGGCGCTGCTCGAGGTCCGGTCGATCATTACCGAGAGGAAAAGGAGTAGTGGACAAGTGAGACATGTAAGGATACTAGGGCTGTGCCTCGTCGCCGTTCTGGCGATCGCGGCAGTCGCAACCTCAAGCGCATCGGCGCTGCCGGAATGGGGCAAGTGCGTAGCTCAGCCCGGAGGCAAATACACCGATTCGAACTGCACGACAAAAGGTAAAGGTGGCAGCTTCGAATGGAAGAAGGGCAAAACGCTCGCGCCTGTGCCCTTTACGGGCGAAGGCGTCGGCGGTGGCGGAGTTCTCTACACGGCGTTTTCGGAATGCGCTGGTGGAACGTATAATTCGAAAAAGGTTTCGAACAAAAAGTGCATAGAAGGCGGTGGGAAAGTAAACGAATTTAACGAAACTTCCGAAGCCTTTAAGGTTGAATGTGAAAAAGAGAACGCGACTGGTGAAGCATCTGGTTCGAAGGAAGTGAAGAACGTAAGCGTGACGTTCAAAGGCTGCACCCTGTTTGGCGCATTCCCGTGTCAGAACGAAGGGGCAGCAGAAGGAGAAGTGAAGACCAATGCATTGAAGGGATCTCTGGGGTACATCAACAAAGCGGCTAAGGAAGTGGGCGTCCTTCTTGAACCGGTGAAAAAGCACGGTACCTTCGCAGAATTCGAATGTGCTGTAGGCGTCGGCATCGTGACGACTGTCGGCGTGGGTAACACGAAACAGGGTGCAGCATATTCGCCGGAAAGCCACGGCGGTTATGACGGGATCATCTCGCCGGTCACGCCGGTCAACGAAATGACTAACGAATATACACAGGTGTATACGGTCAATGGGAAAACGCAGAATATTCCACAAAATTTCGAAGGCAAGCATATCGAGCTGCTCGAAGACGCCCTAAGGCAGGGCAGTCTAAGTGAATCAGAAATCGAAAACGAAAGCAGCAAATGGGCCAGAGGAGCGGAGGAAATCACAAACGTGAACACTCCGGCGGAACCGGGTGAGATCAAGGCGTAGGCACGCCTGCTGAAGCAATTGGCGCGCATGGGGTCAACATCTGACTCCATGCGCGCTTTGTGAGTGGCGACGATGCAGGCTGGGATGGATGAAAGACGGCTGGATGAGAGTGCTGATGATAAATAACCCGATCAACAACTGGTGGGGCCGGCGACCGGCGGGACGTGTCATGTTGCACGGTACGGCCTCCTGCCTCTTGCTTGCGCTTGTGTGTCTCGGCCTGTGCCCGACTCATGCCGCGGCAACTGCTGGTCACGGGTTCGTTTCGAGCTTGTCGCAGGCTCCTGTTGGTACGGAGCTGGTGGGCCCTGGGTCGGTTGCTGTGGATCGCTCGAGTGGGGATGTGTTCGTTGGGGATTGGGAAGCGGGCTGGGTGGATGTGTTTGACGGGTCGGGGAAGTTCTTGACGCGGTTCGGGGGTGGTGCGCTGGAAGGCGCGTCGGTGGCGGTCGATGAAGCGAGGGGTGATGTGTATGTGGCGGATCCGTTCGATGCATTGGTGATCGTGTATGAGCCGGATGGGAGTGGGGGGTACCGGTTGCTCGGCGAATGGGAGGGTGCGGGTACGCCGGGGAAGGAGTTCGGCGAAGTGACGGGGGTTGCGGTCGATAACTCCAAAGGCCCGTCTGCGGGGGATGTCTATGTCATTGAGGCTGAAGCTGCGGATGTGGAAGGCGGTGTGGTGGATGTCTTCAAGCCAAAGCCCAATCCGGTTGAAGAAATCGAAGAAGGCACGGGCGAAGAAGGCCAGTTCCTGAAGCGCCTGTCGGGGCCGAAACTGGAAGAACCGAACGGGATTGCCGTGAGCGCGGGGACGGGCAGGGTGCTGGTCGCCGATGGCGCGAAGGGGATGATCGTTGCGTATAGCCCAGTGGGGGTGTTCGAAGAAAAGGTGACGGGGAAGGGCTCGCCGCTCGGGTCTTTCAAAGGAAAAGAAGAAGAAGAAGGCAACATTGCGGGGCTGGGCGTGGATGAAGCCTCTGGGGAGATCTATGTGGCTGAAGCCGAACGGCACGTCGTCTCGCAGTACAGCCCGTCAGGGGTGTGGGAGGGGTGGATCACGCAGGGTCAGGAAGGGCCGCTCTGGGAACCGCGCGGCGTGGCGTTGACGCCTGGCGGGGATGTGTATGTCGCGGACGCCGCGCGGGCGCTGGTAGACAGGTTCGGCCCGAGCGTGGTGGTGCCTGATGTGGAAACGGGCAAAATCGCCAAAGCGGGGCTGACGCGCACGAGCGCGAGCCTGGCGGGGACGATCAACGGGGATGGCAAAGCCGGGGAATACCATTTCCAGTACGGCGAAACGGAAGCGTTGGGCTCGGAAACCGCGAGCCAGGCCTCGGGCGCCGGTGAAGAAAAAGTCTCGAGCGTGGTCGGAGGGCTGCACGCGGGCAGGGCCTATTTCTACCGGATCGTGGGGAAGAACGAAAACGGCCTGAACTACGGCCTGGTACGCGAATTTATGACGCCGCCGGCGGTCGAAGGCCTCTCGACGGGTCCCGTGAAGAACCTGCAGCCCGAAAGCGCGACGCTGAGCGGGAAACTGACGCCGGGCGGGTTCGACGCGCACTACTACTTCCAGTACGGCACCACCGCGGGCTATGGCAGCACGAGCCCTGTGCCGCCGGGGACCGACGCCGACTCCGGCACCTTGCCGGTCGAAGCGGAAACTGGCATCGAAGGGTTGAAGGCGAACACCGTCTACCACTACCGCCTGGTGGCGGAAAACAGCTTCGGCACCACACAGGGCGAAGACAACACGTTTACGACCTCCGGTCCGCCACGGATCACCAGCGAACCGACCTCAGGGATCGGGCACACCGAAGCGACGATCAACGCGAAGATTAACCCTGATCAGCTCGCCACCGGCTACCACTTCGAATACGGTGAAACAACCGGCTATGGCAGCGAAATCCCGTCCGGGGGGGCGAGCATCGGCTCGGGCGGCACACCAGTGCCCGTCAGCGCGAGCCTGACGGGGCTGAAGCTCGGCCAGACCTACCACTACAGGGTCATCGCGAGCAACACGGTAGGCACCACGACAGGCCCGGATCAGACGTTCACGACGGTACCGCCCGCCCCGGTGAACGCGACCTACGCCACGGAGATCGGGGCCAGCGGCGCGACGCTGCACGCGCTGATCAACCCGCTGGGCAACCCCACGAACTACCAGTTCCAGTACGGCACACAGAGCTGTCAGCAGAACCCGGGCGCCTGTACGAGCATTCCCGATCCCGCGGAAGAAATCGGTTCGGGCAGCGAAGACGTCGCACGCGGCATCCAGCTAACCGGCCTGGCGCCCAACACCACCTACCACTACCGCGTGCTCGCGAGCAACGTGCTCGGCACGACCGAAGGCAGCGAACAAACCTTCACGACACAGGAACAGAACCAGCCCTTCGCGCTGCCCGACAACCGGGCCTGGGAGATGGTCTCTCCACCCGACAAGGCCGGCGCACCCGTCGAAGCCTTGACCCGCGAAGGCGGCATTATCCTCGCCGCTGAAGACGGCAGCAGGCTGACCTATGTAGTCAACGGCGCGCTCGGCGAAAACGTCCAAGGCAACCGGACTCCTGAATGGCAGCAGGTCATCGCTAGCCGCAACCCGAACAGCTGGAGCTCGCAGGACATCGCCACCCCCAGCAGCAAAGCCAAGGGCGCGAGTCCGGGAAACGCGCCCGAGTACCAGTTCTTTGCGTCTGACTTGTCACTGGGATTGGTGGAACCCGTCGGGACAGGAGCGGAACCGCCGCTTGCGTCTGGCATTACGCAGGCGACGATCTACCTGCGTGACAGCGCCACGGCCGCATTTCTACCGCTTGTGAATGAAGCCAACACGGCGCCGGGAACGGAGTTCGGGACCCATGTGCATTTTGTCAGCGCAACACCAGATCTCAGTCACATTGTGCTCATATCAAGTATCGCGTTGTCAGGCCCAGAATCCGGGCCGGGATTGTACGAGTGGTCCGATGGGCAGCTCCGGTTCGTAAGTGTGCTCCCGGATGGGGTGCAGGCGCCAGGACAGACGGAACTTGGCTTCTTCGGGCGTGTGCTCGCGAACGCGATCTCAAGCGACGGGACGCGGATCGTATGGACGAAAAAAGAAGAAAACAACGGCAGAGGCCACCTCTATCTGCGCGACATGGATCACAACGAAACTGTCCAGCTCGACTCGGCCCAGGGCGCTCCGGAACCGGAAAAAGGCGCTGCGCAGTACCAGGCGGCTAGCAGTGACGGTTCGCGCGTCTTCTTCACCGACAAGCAGCGCCTGACGGCGGACGCGACGACGGACGCGTCACAGAGTTCTCCCAAGGCTGACTTGTATGAGTGCGGGCTCGTGGAGGAAAATAGCAAACTGGGATGTCATCTCACCGACTTGACCGTTGAGCACAATGAAGGCGAACACGCGACGGTACAGAACCTCATTCTCGGTATCAGCGATGACGGCAGTAGGGCCTATCTTGTCGCGAAGGGTGTGCTTGCCTCAAACGAAAACGGCAACGGGGAAGAAGCTGAAGCCGGCAAGAACAATTTGTATGAGCTTCGCTTCGCCAACGCCCAGTGGATGACTACATTCATAGCGACGCTGTCGAGCGAAGACAGTCCGGAGTGGGAAGGTGGGACGACGAAATCGGACACGGCGTTTCTGACTGCACGGGTATCGCCGAACGGGCGGTATCTGGCGTTCATGTCGGCTGCGCCCATCACGGGCTATGACAATGTTGACGCGAACCCGACTGCGAAAGGGTCACTAGACGAGGAGGTTTACATTTACGACTCGACGACGGCATCTCTGCGCTGTGTCTCTTGCAACCCGAGCGGAGCTCGTCCTGCAGGAGTGCTGGACACCAACGAATCTGGGGAAGGCTTCGGGCTGCTCGTCGACCGTCGCAAGATCTGGAACGAACTCGGCAAAGAACATTGGCTTGCGGGTAACATCCCGGGCTGGACCGCGCAGAGTCTTACGAGCGCCCTGCTTCAGTCGCGATACCTTTCGGATGGCGGGCGGCTGTACTTCAACAGCCCCGATACGTTGGTGCCGGCCGCCGCCAACGGCAAAGAGAACGTCTACGAGTATGAGCCCGCGGGCGTAGGGAGCTGCCAGAGTCCAACGGGTGGCTGCTTGTCCTTGCTTTCGGGAGGGAACTCGGATCGCGAATCGGCGTTCGTTGAAGCTACGCCGAGCGGCAGCAACGTGTTCTTCGTCACCGAGGACCGGCTGCTGGCGCGGGACAGCGATACGGAGTTCGACATATATGATGCCAGGGAATGCAGCGTTTCCTGGCCGTGCCAGACACCGCCCGAACCGGCACCAGCGGGCTGTGCCGACACCGAGACATGTCGCCCGGCTGAACGTGCCCAGCAAATCCCGAGCGAACCCTCGGGCAGCGCAGTCTTCTCAGGGACAGGGAACATCGTCTCCCAAAGTCCGCCTGCTAAACAGCAAAGCGAGGGCAAGAAGGCATCCAGGCCGCTCACGCGCACTCAGCAACTGAAGAGCGCGCTCAAGAGCTGTCGCAAGCGCTATGCTCGCGCCAAGAAGAAGCGCACGGCCTGTGAACGCAAGGCGCGCGTGCGCTACGGCAAGCGCCACCAGGCCAAGCAATCCAGCAGGGCCAAGAGGACCGCCACGTCGCAGAAGCCCAGCTGGGGGACGGTACGACGATGAGCGTGCTGCGATCGACCACTCGACGGGTGACGTGGGCTGTGCTGGTGAGCCTATCGCTGCTCGCTTTTGTGAAGACGGCGACCGCCTTTTCGCAGTCGCCATGGTGGCAGATAAGCTCGGAAACGGTCCCGACCTATCTGCCGCCGGGCGGAGAAGGCCAATTGCAGGTGGTGGTCAGCAATCTCGGCGATGCTGCAATCAACGGCAGTAAAGAACCGGTGATCATCACGAACCGTCTCCCGGCTGGCGTCGTCGCGACTGCGATTGCAGGACCAGTCGTGAACCACACTCAGGTGCAATGCACGCTGGCGACGATAAAATGCACCTTCGCGGGCGTTCTCAATCCCTACGAACAGATTGCCGTGACGATTGCGGTCAAGATCGAAGAGCCCCCGGGCACCGTCATGCGGCTGTCCGACGAAGCGAGCGTCGAGGGCGGCGGCGCAGAGGCCTCCACGAGGCTCCTTACGGTGCCGATCAGCAGCGAAGCACCACCGTTTGGCGTTGCCAGCTATGAACTGGCGCCGTTCAACGAGGACGGGACCCCGGCCACGCAAGCGGGTGCCCATCCCTTCCAGGTCACAACGACGCTCGTGCTGAACCAAACCGCCACCAGCGATCCCAACAAGCCACGGTATCCCGTAGAGCTTCCAAAGGATCTGACCTTTCATCTACCGCAGGGACTGGTCGGCAACCCCAACGCGGCAGGACAGTGCACGATGGCGAACTTCTTCGCTCTGGTGCTGCAGACTAACTTGTGCCCCGTAAACTCGGTCGTGGGCGTCGCTAGCGTGACTGCGCATGAACCGATCCTCAAAGTGTTCAGCGGGCTGGTTCCGATATTCAACCTGGTGCCGGCTCATGGCGAGCCCGCCAGGTTCGGTTTCGAGGTGCTCGGGAAGGTCCCGATCATCATCGACACATCGGTACGCTCCGGACGAGACTACGGAGTTGACGTCAGCGTCAAAAACGCCACCGAGACCGCAGGATTGCTGTCAAGTCAGGTTACCTTCTGGGGCGTCCCTGGAGATCCGCGCCACAACAACGCCAGGGGCTGGGAATGCATCGCAGGCGGAGTCTATTCGAATCAGGTCAAAAAAACCTGTCCCGAAACCAGCACCGGGACCACCGAACCCTTCCTAACACTTCCCTCGCACTGCGCGGACGATCCTCAGGCCGAACCAGTCGTCTTCTCGATGGAAGCAGACTCCTGGGCGCAACCGGGAACCCTCCTAGGCACCGAATACGCGTGGATGAACGGAAACGGACAGCTGTTGGGGTTCCAAGATTGCGACCAGTTGCCGTTCAGTCCGTCGATCGACGTGAACCCAGAACAGCGTTCAGCGAGCACCCCCACAGGGCTCAGTGTAGATGTGAAAGTACCGCAGCAAACGACGCTAGAAGCGGACAAGCTGGCGGAGGCGGATGTGCGCGATACGATGGTCACGTTGCCCGAGGGGGTGGCGTTGAGCCCGTCGGCGGCGAACGGCTTGGAAGGCTGCTCGGAGGGACAGGTGGGGTTCACGGGCTTCGACCAAGCGTCGCAGACGAACCAGTTCAACACCGATCCGGTGGCCTGCCCGGACGGTTCGAAGGTCGGGACGGTCCGTATCAAGACGCCGTTGCTCAGCCATGAACTTGAAGGTGCGGTGTACCTGGCCTCGCCGGCGCCGAACGGCGAAGCGGACCGTAACCCGTTCAATAGCCTGGTGGCGGTGTATCTGGTGGCCGAAGATCCGGTGTCCGGTGTGCTAGTCAAGCTGGCGGGCGAAGGTCATGTGGATGAAGGGACGTTGCAGACCTCAACGACGTTCCGTAACGCGCCGCAGGTGCCGTTCGAAGACCTGAAACTGGACCTGTTCGGCGGCCCCAGGGCGTCGGTCACGACACCGGTGCTGTGCGGCAGTTACGTGACAGACGCGGTGTTCACGCCGTGGTCGGGCACCGGACCGGTCGCGGTGACGGGTCCAGGCGAAAACTTCCAGATCGGCTCGGGTGTTGGCGGCGGTCCGTGTCCGGCGGGGCAAGGGTTCGGTCCGGGGTTCACGGCTTATAGCCAGAGCACACAGGCCGGTGCGTTCACAGGCTTCCAACTGGAACTCGCGAGGCCGGATGGCGATCAGGCGCTGAGCGGGCTGAGGATGCATCTGCCGTCGGGTATCGCGGCGATGCTCTCTTCGGTGGGGTTGTGCTCGGATGCGCAGGCGGCGGCGAGCGCCTGTCCGCCCGGCAGCGAAGTGGGCAAAGCGACCGCCATAGCCGGCCTGGGCCCCGAACCGTATGTCCAGGAAGGCGGCCGAGTCTTCATCACCGGCCCATACGGGGGTGCGCCGTTCGGCCTTGAGATCGTGACGCCTGCGAAGGCCGGCCCGTTCGACCTGGGCTACGTGACGGTGCGCTCGAAGCTGTTCATTGATCCGCATGATGCGTCGGTTGAAGTCGTGTCGGATCCGTTGCCGACCCAGATCCGTGGGATCCCGCTACAGCTCAAACGGGTGCTCGTGACGGTCGACCGCCCGAACTTCGAGTTCAACCCGACGAACTGCAACCCGATGCAGATCACAGGGACGATCACGGGAGACCAGGGCGCGAGCGCGAATGTCTCCTCGCCGTTCCAGGTCGGTAACTGTGCCGGCCTTCCCTTCCATCCGGCGTTCACGGCCGCGACGACAGGGCAGAACAGCAAAGCGAACGGTGCCGGCCTAACGGTCAGGGTGGGTTCGTCGTTCGGTCAGGCGAACATTGGCAAAGCGATGGTCGTGCTCCCGTCCACGCTACCCTCCAGGTTGACGACGATCCAGAAAGCCTGCGTGGATCACGTCTTTGACCAGAATCCTGCTGACTGTCCGGAAGGAAGCCTCGTCGGGTCGGCCACGGTGCACACGCCGGTGCTTCGCAACCCGTTGACCGGTCCGGCATATCTGGTCTCCCACGGGGGCGCCGCGTTCCCCGACTTGGAGTTCGTGCTGCAAGGGGAAGGGATCACGCTGATCCTCGACGGGCAGACCGCGATCCGCAAAGGCATCACGTCCTCGACGTTCAACAGCGTGCCCGACGCGCCCGTGTCCTCCTTTGAAACGGTGCTGCCGCAGGGAGCCCACTCGGCGCTCACGACCAACCTCCCGCCGAAGGCCAACTACAGCCTCTGCTTGACCACACTGACGATGCCCACCACCCTCACCGGCCAGAACGGCGCTGTCGTCACCCAACAGACCAAGATCACGGTCGAAGGCTGTAACGGCGTCAAAGGCATCACCAACATGAAGCTCACCCGGGCGCAGAAGCTCAGCAAAGCCCTAAAGGCGTGCCACAAGAAGTTCAAGCACTCAAAGGCCAAGCGGCAACGCTGCGAACGTAGAGCCCGCAGGCAATACGGCCCACTCAAGAAGAAGCACGCCGCCAAGAGGAACGCTCGGAAATGAGGCTTCAAGCGTCCCGTTTCCCGACGGGCGCTGGAGGAGACCTCGGCGCGGATTCCCTCTCCGTCTAGCCGAGGCATGACCCACAGACCAGGCGTGGCCCCCGAACTCTCACCGGGGGCCACGCCACTGGTACCTGCGCTCCGCTGTACGCACTGCGTCGAGCTGAGCGAAAGGGGCGTTCTGCCGCCAGAGCTCGTGCTGGCGCCTAGTAGCACTCCTTGCAGACAGTACGCATCATACTCTAGACTTAGGCCGTGAGTTTGGACAGCGTTGACGACACCTGGGTCGCGGGAGCGTCGAGCTAAACCGTGTCCCGAACCATGTCCCCAACTCGGCAAATATGAGGGTGCGGCAGTAGAGTATGCTCGATCAAACTTGGCTCTACAAAGCCAAACCAGAGGCCTCGGAAGCAATTTCTAATCCGAGGGTCCCAGGTTCGAATCCTGGCGGGGGCACTGCAAAATCGCTGCCGACACACTCGATCGGCAACGGCGCTGGTGGAGTGGATCCGTTCTCGCGGACATCACGGTCCGGTCCCGCTCTGGCCGCTGGAACTTGGCTCTACAAAGCCCATCTATGACCCTTGTCAGCGATTGCTCGATCGTGGCGGGCGGCGCGCCGGTACTGTGCGGGCGATGTCGAGTGAGAACGTCGAGGTCCACCGCCGGCTGATCGACGCGTTCAACGCGCGCGACGTCGAGGCGTTCGTCGCGTGCTTTGATCCGAGCGCCGAGTTCGAATCCGTGTTCGCGGCGGTGGGGGGTGCCGTGTATCGCGGTCACGACGAGCTACCGAGGTACTTTCGCGATCTGGCGGACGCCTGGGGGGATGAGATCCGCATAGAACCCGAGGCCTACTTCGACCTGGGCGAGCATACGATCCTCTTTCTGGTGTTCCACGGACGCGGCCGGCTCAGCGGCGCCGAGGTCGCGATGCCGATTGCCCTCGTGGCGAGATGGCGCGACGGGCTCGTCGTACACCTGAGGTCCTACAGCCAGAGAGAGGATGCGCTCAGCGATCTGGACGTGTCCGAAGGTGGGCTTGAGCCGATCGATCCGTGACCGGGGGAGGCCGTCGCCATCCGGTTGTGGCCGACTCTAGCTGCCCCGAAACCGGGACTCGATTACCTCCCGGGTTAATCGACTCACGGCCTCAGCGCGAATTGCCGCGTGACGCGGACCGACGCAGCGCCGGGGGGCGTGAACACGCCCTGGGCATCGAGCTTGACCTGGTTGGCGTGGCGAAGCAGGCGCCTGCCCGCAGCAGTGAGCCGGATGTGCATCGTCTTGATTCCCTTCCCGGAGAACGTGAGCCTGCCGGCCGCGACGAGCACGGGTTTCGCCTTCGTCTCACCTGCCGGACGGGCTCCGTGCGAGAGCTCGTACCAGTTGACGGCGGCGATGCCCGCCTCGAGCGCCTTGAACCTGAGCGCGAACGTGTCGCGCTTCTTCAGCGAGGAGCCGCTCGCCGACTTACCGGACGGGATGATCTCGCTCGCCAACAGCGATCGGATCTGCGCCGAGCTGGCGTGTGCGCTGGTGCTGGCGGAGATTCCGGTTCCGGCGCTCGGGACGTTGCCTGCGGTGACGCTGGCGCCGTTCGTGTCATGGCCGCCTTCGGTCTGGCTGCCACCAGACGGTGGCACGGCGATCGACTGGAGGGCGGGTGAGGCCACGATCGTGTCCTGTCCGGGGCGGGACGTCCCGTCAAGCTGTTCGTTCACGGTGGCACCTCCATCGCTGCCCGCTTCGGCTGAAAGCACGTAACTGCCGCTGCTGCCGCTCACCACGTGCAACTTCACGTCCGTCGTCGGTGCGGGCACGCTGAGAAAACGCGGGAACGGGCCCAGCGGTTCCGGTTCGGGCGTGGGCTCGATTTCGGCGTCCCCTCCGGCCACGTCCTGGCTCCATGGGACATCTTCGCCTGCAAAGGAGTCGGGAATCTCCGCGACGGCCTGGCCGTTGACCCATCCTGCGCGTTGACCGGCGTCGTTCTGCAGGTAGAAGGAGGTCGGCACGCTCGAGCCGGTGGCCTCGGCCTCGGAGATGTCGATCACGGCGGATTCGTCTGTGTATGGTCCGAATTCGATGAAGCCGCGGCCCATCGCGTTCGGCGAATAGGCCAGCACCCAGGCCTTCGGATAATCCACTTGGTAGCCGTAGGAACCTGCCTGATAGTGATCGGTCGGCGCCGAGAAGTAGTCGCCCGCTGGATCATCGACTATGTACTCACCAGGCTGTTGGGGGTCGATCCCGACGATCAGGATCATGTGGCCGGTGCTCGTCTTTCCCCATTCGTCGGCTCCAAACGCAGTGCTGATCTCCACCGGGCCGCTCTGCAGCGCTTTGTCGATGGCCGCTTCGTTGGTCGGATTCGGGTAGACGATCGGATAGGGCGGCCCTGCATCGCCGACGCTGGTTCGGTCAGCAGGCAGCGGTGTGACCCGGGCCTGCTTCCAGCCGAGTTCCTTCAGCAGTTTGACGCTTCGAGACGGATCGAAGGTCTTCTCCTCGGTGACCGTCCTGTCGTAGACATCGTTCAAGCTCGGCCACCACGACGCGGGCTTGGTCGAGCCGACTACCTCGTCCATGCCCATCATCAGCGATGAGGGACCACAGGCGACAGCCCCGGGGCGGGCGTCCTGTTCCCCGGACGGCAAACCGAGTCGCGTTCCAGCTTCGTATTGGTTGATGTACGGAGAGGAGGGCCACTGGGACATGTCGCCGCTGTACGCACCCGCGCCGGGTCGACCCACCACGAAGAAGTTGGTGGCAATTGCGGTCAGACAGTACGTTTCAGCCACCCATTCATATCGTTCCGTTTCACCTTTGCCGATGGGCACTTCTTCCGGAGGCGGACCTGACAGGCGATAGTCCACTTCTGCTCCGGCGACGTTCCGGAGTTCTTCACTGGAGGGGGTTTCTGCAAATAGCTTGCTCCCGGTGGGGCACGCTTTTGGCATAAAGGGGTGGGCTTTGAATTCGGCGCTCCCGACCCTTGCGTACTGGAATTCCAGGCGCCATTGATCGAGCGCATACTGACCCGGTCGATTGAGCGCCAGCCCGGTGCCCTGGGCGACCGAGTCTCCGCCGAACTGACCCGCGTAGGTGCCCAGCCCGGACACCAGATTGTGTTGTCCGGAGCTATCTTCTGTGTGGACGGGCGAGCAGGTGGTGCTGCTGCTGCTTGCGGGGCCGAGTTCTTCGGTATTCGAGCCCCCCTCCACATTCCAAGCCCACTCGTCGTCGTATTTCCATCCCCAGGATGCGCTGAATTTCGGGTCATGGTTGATTTCAAAGGTGTGGCCGTGCTCGCCCAGTGCTTCGCCCGGCGTCCAGAAGTCCCCAAACGGCACGAGGCTTGGCGGCAGGCTCACCGGAGCGAGGCTCGCGCCGGCGGCAATGGGCGCACGCTGCGGGTCCACGGTGTTGAGCGTCCACTGTTCGCTCACGCCGATCTCCTGCCCGACGCTGCTCTCGCAGTGCCCTTCGACCACGACGCCGTTGGTGAACGTTTGGCCTTCGGTCGGAATCAAGGCGAGCGCTGCGTCGGTGCCTGTGAACGCGAGGAGGCCGATCGCGGCCAGCAGGATCCCGAGCACTCGCGAGGCCAGCGCGATGGGCCTCGTCCGAGCCATCGAGCTGTGACTCTCCTGTGTCCCGGGCGCCATCGTGGCGGCAATACTACGCAACCAAACGGTGACCGCAGATCCCGTTTGACCGGGCTCTTTCAAGGGCTGTCTGCGCCCCAGCGGCTCGAGCTGGACGGGCCTGTCGCGAGCCGGTCGATGTGCGCTTCGCAGGGGTCGGAAACACCACTTGTCAGCAGATCAGCCACGGGTAGGATTTCGATCTATCGGATTGTTGGGTTGTTGGACGAGACGAGACGAAGATGGCAGCGAGGACGACGAAACGGGAGAAACGGGCATCGCTGGTCGAAGGTCGCTCGCCTGTCAAGGCGGCGGCGCTGGCGGTGCTGCTCGAAGGGCCGACCTACGGTTACGAGGTCGCCAAGCGGATCAACCGACGCATGGGCTCCTCCTGGCAGGTGCAGCAGAAGCACATCTACACGGTGCTCAAACAGCTCGAGGACGCTGGGCTCGTGTGGTCAGAGCGTCAGCCGATCGACGATCCTCCCTACTGGCGCCGTTTCTACCACCCGACCGACGCGGCCGAGGAGGCACGCCGGGAATGGCTCGTGACGCCGCCGGCGTCGAGCATCCTGCGGGCCGACATCCACGCGCGGCTTGCCTTCTCTGGAGATGAGGACATCCCGGCGCTGCTCCGGGCGCTCGAGCAATGGCGGGTGGACCTGCTCGAGGAGATCGAGGAGAACGCCTCTACCGAAACCCCTCGGGTGTCCTGGCTGGGAACGATCATGAGCCTGTACAGATCGGCTGTGGACAAGCGTCTGAAGGCCGAAGTCGAGTGGGTCGGGGAGGCATGCCGGACGCTCGAAGCGGCCGAGGCTGAGTACCGGCCCGGATGAGCTTCCTCGCGTTTCGGGGTGTTACGAAGCGCTTCCTCGACGGCCTGCGGGAGGTGGCGGTTCTGGACGGCGTCTCCTTCGAGCTGCACGAGGGCGAGACGATCGGGGTGCTCGCCTCGCGTGGGGCGGGAAAGACCACCCTGCTGCGGGTGGCCGCCGGACTGGAGCCGCCCGATCAGGGCGAGGTGTGCTGGCGTGGCCGCGATCTCGCGGTGTTGAGCGCCGGCGAACGCGCCCGTACGAGGCGTCAGGGCGGGATCGCCTTCGCGCGGGGGGACTGGCGGGCGGGCGATTCGATGATGGTGCTCGAGCACGTCGCGGTCCCTCTCTACAGCGATGGGCTGAGCATGAAGCTCGCCGAGTCCTGCGCTCAGCAGGCGCTCGAGATCGTCGAGGCACCGGGACTGGGCCACCTGCCCACGGGGCGACTCGGTCTCGCGGACCGTCTACGGGTGGAGCTCGCCCGGGCCGTGGTGCGGGAACCGAAGCTGCTGCTCGTCGACGAGCCCGCCGTGCTGGCCCAGCAGAGAGACGCGGCCTCGTTCAACGCACTTCTGCATTCGTTGCCCAGACGGCTCGAGCTGTCGCTGCTGATCGCCTCCGAAGACGTCTCGGCGCTGCGCGGGTCAGCTCGGGTCATGAATCTGGACGGCGGTCGGCTGTACTCCACCGACTCCCGGCGTACGATCGTCAGCTTCCCCGAGAGACGGGCTCGCGGCACCCACGGCAAGAGCGCCGGCGCAAAATGACGCTCGAGCTGCGCGAGGTCTCCAAGCGCTACGTCAGCGCCGGAGAGACGGTTCACGCAGTCGATCGGGTGTCGTTGCGAGCCGGTCCGGGCGAGTTCGTCGCGTTGTACGGACCGAGCGGCTCGGGCAAGACCACCCTGCTGCTGCTGGCGGCGGCGATCCTGTGCCCCGACGAGGGGCAGGTCCTGTTCGACGGACGCGCCGTGAGCAGCCTGCCCTCGCGCGAGAGCGCCCGCTATCGCCGGGAGGAGATCGGTGTCGTGTTCCAGTCCTTTCACCTGATGGCGGGCGCGTCGGCGCTGGACAACGCGGCGGTCAAGCTGCTCTCGCTTGGGCTGACGTTGCGGGAGGCGACCGCGGCCGCGCGTCCGTGGCTGGAGCGGGTGGGGCTGGGTGACCGGGCCGGTCGTACACCGGCGGAGATGTCGATGGGGGAGCGCCAGCGCGTGGCGATCGCCCGGGCGCTGGCCAACGAGCCACGGATGCTGCTGGCTGACGAGCCGACGGGCAACCTGGACTCCAAGCGAAGCCGCGAGGTGCTCGCGCTGCTCGCGGCGATCTCCCACGAGCGCGACATCCCAGTGCTGCTCGTCACCCACGATCCGCAGGCCACGGCGTACGTCGACGAGGTCTATACGTTGCGCGACGGCACGCTCAGCCGAGGCCTCGATGTCGATCTCACCGCCACGATCGGCTGAATGAAGGGTTCTCGCAAACCTCTCAACCCGCTGATCTTCGGCATGCGTGTGAGCACGCTGGCGGGTCTCTACCGTCTGCGGTTGCGCGATCACCTCGTCTCGGAGGTGCTCGCCGGCGGCGGGATCGCGATCGGCGTGGCGCTGGTGTTCGGTGTGCTGGTCGCAAATGGGAGCCTGTTCGCCTCAGCCGGGGAAGTGCTCCACGCCGTCGACGGAACGGCCACCGTGGAGCTGTCGGCGCGCTCGTCGGCCGGCTTCAGCGAAGACCTCGCCCGGCGGGCCCGCGGTCTTGCGGGTGTGACGGACGCCGCGAGCCTGCTTCGCGAGAGCGCGGTCGTGCAAGGACCAAACGGACGACGGCCGGTGCAGCTCGTGGGGGTCGATCCCGAGCTGCTCGCGCTCAAGGGTGCCGCCACCCGCAACCTCGGCTCGGGCGCGCTGCTGCTGGCACGCGGGCTCGGCCTGCCCTCCGACGTGGCCGCAGCGATCGGAGCTCAGACGCAACGGCCCGTCACCGTGATCATCGACGGGGCGGCGCACGGCGTGGACGTCCGGGCGGTGATGGGCTCGGGGGCGATCGGCGCGCTCGCATCCGCTCAGGTGGCGGTCGTGCTGCTGGCGCGCGCTCAGGCGCTGGCAGATCTCCCGGGTCGCGTGACGACCGTGTTCATCAGGACTCGACCAGGGATGACCCGCGCCGTGCTCGGCGAGCTGCGCACGCTCGCGGCGGGCCGTTTGGATGTGCTGCCGGCGGACAACGAACTGCGGCTGCTGCGCACCGCGACGAGGCCGACGAGTCAGTCCACGGACCTGTTCGCGGCGATCGCCGTGATGGTGGGGTTCCTGCTCGCTCTCAACGCGATGCTGCTGACCGTGCCCCAGCGCCGGCGGGCGATCGCGGACATGCGGGTCCAGGGATATGACTCGCGACAGGTGCTGCTCACGGTGATCTCGCAGGCGCTCGCGCTCGGCGTGATGGCGTCGATCCTCGGCATCCTCGCGGGCGCGGTGCTGGCTCGCACCATCTTCGGAGCCGCCCCCGCGTATCTGGTGACGGCATTTCCCCTCTCGGGCCATCAGGCGATTCGGCCGACCACCGTGCTCGTGACGTTCGGCTGCGGCGTGCTCGCTGCAGCGCTGGCCTCGATCTCGCCTCTGCTCGACCTGCGCTCCAGCGAGCCCGCGGACGCGGTGATGCACAGCCAGGGCGAGCCGGGGCAGGGCATCTCCCGGAGGGCCGCCCTCGCCGCAGCTGCCGTGGGAGCCCTGACGGTGGGGTTCGTCACCGCGCTCGTGCTCGTCGCCCCCACGACCTCGATCGCCGGGGGGGTGCTGCTCGCGCTCGCGGTGCTGTGTGTGATTCCACTCGCATTTCGCATCGTCACCCGATCGATCAGGTCCTTTGCATGCAGACACCACGGCGGGATGCTCGCGGTGACGGTGATCGAACTCGATGCGACGCCCACGCGGTCGGCAGCGCTGGCGGGCATCGCGGCGCTGGCGGTGTATGGGCTGGTGGCGTTGGGGGGCGCCCGGGCGGACCTGTTGGGCGGGCTCGATCAGGCCATCGCCGAGGAGTGGGGGACCAGCCAGGTGTGGATCACACCCAACGCGAACAACTTCGACGCCGACACGTTCCGGGCGGGTATCGCGACGGCTGCGCTGGCGCGTGCGCCCGGCGTCGCTTCCGTCAGCGCTCATCAGGGCGGCTTCCTCGACGTCGGCCCGGACCGTCTGTGGATCCGAGCTGGGCCGCCCGCGGGCGCGAACCTGATTCTCCCCAGCCAGCTGCTGGAGGGGAACGTGGCGCGCGCCGATGCACTGATGCGCGGGAGCGGCTGGGCCGCTGTGTCCGACGGCTTTGCAAAGGAACGTGATCTGCATCCGGGAGACAGCTTCACGTTGCCCACACCCGCGGGAGAAGCGCGCCTGCGGGTGGCGGCGGTGACGACGAATCTCGGCTGGCCCTCGGGCACGATCACGATCAACACCGAGGACTATCGCCGCTACTGGCAGGTCGCGGACCCGACGACGCTTGCGGTACGGCTGCGCCCGGGCGTGACTCCGGGCGAGGGCAAACGGGGGATCGAACGCGTCCTGGGGTTTCCCCCCGGCCTGCGAGTGCAGACCGCCGCACAGCGAATCGAGGAGGTGAAGCGATCAACGGCGCAAGGTCTGGCCATCCTCAGCCAGATCTCGATCCTGTTGCTGATCTCCTCGGCGTTGGCGCTCGCGGCCGCTCTCTCGACGGCGATCCACCAGCGACGGAGCCGGCTCGCGGCGCTCAAGGCGCAGGGCTTCGACCGGCTGCAGCTTTGGCGGAGCCTGCTGCTGGAGAGCGTCGTGATCGTCGGGGTGGGATCCGTCGACGGCGCTCTGCTGGGCCTCTACGGGCATGCACTCGCCGATCGATATCTGCGTCTCAGCAGCGGCTTTCCCGCCCCTTTCAACGTCGGCGCAGTCGGGCTCGGTGTGACCCTTGTGCTGATCGCCGGGATCTCACTGGCAGTGATCGCGCTTCCGGGCTATTCGGCCGCAGGCGTTCCGACGCAGGCGAGCTTCCAAGAGTGACTCGATACTCCGGGACAGACGGGACGCCACGCCTTGCCCTCCCGGACACGTCAGCGTCTGGCGCTCGTATCGGCGTTTCTCACGGCGGCTTGGCGTTACTGGGTCTACGTGTTCCCCGTGGCCCGGGCCGTGGTCAGACGTCTGCGCACCCGCGCCGGAGACATCCCCGATCGGGTGTTGCGCCGGCTGGCGATCCAGACCGAGGAACGCAAGTGGGACAGCGAGGAGGGTGCCGCAGTGTTCGCCGCGTTCGTGGACCGCGGACGTCGCGCGATGGTGGCCCGCCTGCTCGTGCGCATTCAGGCGATCTACGACTACGCGGACACCCTGATGGAGCAGCCTGCAGAGCACCCCGCCCGCAACGCCCGTCAACTGCACGAGGCGATCCTCACAGCGCTCGAGCCGGGCAGGCCGCATCCCGACTACTACGCCTATCACGCCCGCGAGGAGGACGACGGTTACCTCGTCGATCTCGTGGACGCCTGCCGGGATGCGGTGGACAGGCTGCCCTCCTATGCGCTGGTCGCCGAACGGGTGCTGCGCCACGCGCGGCGAATCGTCTACTACCAGAGCGCCGTCAACCTTGCCGCTTCCGACGAGGACTACGCGAAGCTCGAGCTTTGGACCACGGCGGAGGACACTCCCCCGAGTGGGCTCGTGTGGTGGGAGCTGGCCGCCGCGGCGGGCTCCTCGCTGGGTGTCTTCGCCCTGCTGGCGGCGGCTGCGGATCCGGCGCTGACCGATCGACGGGCGGAGGCGATCGACGCGCTGTACTGGCCCTGGCTCGGGGTGCTGCACACGCTGCTGGACAGCCTCGTCGATCACGCCGAGGACATGGCGACGGGACAGCACAACCTGCTTTGTCACTACTCCTCTGCGGAGGACATGGCCCGGCGACTGGAGCGGCTGGCGTTGGAAGCCGATCGCCGGGCGAGCGCCGTGGGTGCCGAGCATCGGCTGATCCTCGCCGGAGTCACCGGCTTCTACCTGTCACACCCCCGCGCGTGGGTTCCCTTCGCCCGCGACGCCACCGAACGGATCCTGGCCTCGCTGGATGATCTCGGCAGGCCGGCGACGCTCGTTCTGCGCGCGCGTCGGCTGATCCATCGCCCGGATTGAGCGATCCACCGGGAAGCGCACCTCCGGCTCGGGACGATCCGATTCTGGATACCCGCTGAAGGACTAGGTGTGCAGCGGTCTTCCCGCGCGGGGGGTCGGGGGTTCAGTATGTGGGCCGGTGACAGAGGATGGTCATGCTGGCTCGGTTGCGCCGCCCGATGGGGACCCCAGGTTGGTGTACCCCGTTGAGTTCCGCCTCGTCTCCGTCTCGAGCAGCGACTCGGCCGGGCGCCCCCCCACGGCGCCCGGCCTTCGCTATCGGCGACAGGCGTGACGATGAGTGACGCAATCTCGATATCTCTCTCCCGTGGGCAGGTCGACGAGGTGGTGCGCCAGGCGGGCGGGGAGGAGGGCATCGCTGGAGCGCTCAGCGGCCTGGCCGGGCGGGACAAGCTCTCCGAGGCCTACCGGTCGCTGTCCAACCATCCCCAGCTGTCGCGGTCGCTGCTGCTCGGGCTGATCGTGCTCACCTGCTTCCCCGAGGATGGAGACACGCTCGGCGTCAACGACGTCAGCCGGATGATCGGTCTGACCGTGAGCACCGCGTTTCGCTACGTCACGACCCTCGCCGTCGCCGGCCTGCTCGAACGGGACCCGAGGACGCGCCGCTACAGGCGCTCGGGCACGGCTGCAGATCCTGTAGATCCCCTTCAAAGCGCGCGCGCCCACGAGAGCGGTCGCGCCGTCGTCTAGGCGGACCCTACGGCCGATCACACCGGTGGACGGCGCCTGCTCTACGGGGCCGATTCGCCGTCCCACGAAACACATCGTGGGATGTGGGAAGCCAGACGGGCTCCACCGACCGCCCAGGGCGGGGGTCACCCCGTCAGCGCTGGCGCTGGCGGCGGCGAGAAATGCCTGCTACCAGGCCATTTTCCGGGTCGACCGGCGCAGCGCCTGGGTGTTGGGTGTCGCGGCTCTTCCCACGCTCTTCCCACACGGACCCCCGTGGCCGTCGCGCCTGCCCCTATCAAGCGCGTATGGGAAGAGCGTGGGATGGGCCCTGTAAACGCAGTGGTCATGCGGATTTCCGCATGCCCCGCGTCTACGCCAGACGGGCCACACCGCCGTCGGCAACGACCTCTACGGTCGCAGCGATCAGCCGCTCGCGTTGGCTCGCCGTCTGCTTGTCGTGGCCCGAGCTGCTGCCACGTGGAGGCAAGAACGCCTCAGCGTCCCGCTGAGAAGTGCCTGCAAGGTCGAGTCGAATCCGGCCGTCCATGCTGCCCTCTCCACTCCCCTCCATAGTCCCGGTCCCTCTCCTCTTCACGACGCAGCTCCCCCAAAACCAACTGCAACTTCCGTGGGAAGAGATAAGAACACATCCCCACGAGTTTGTCAAGACTAGGGTCGCCGATCCATCGGCGCCCCCACGTTTCTCCTGTGAATCGAGGTGACGAATACGCCGTGATTACTGGACGCCTCGTCTTGGCTGACTTGTCGAGAACTCTGATGTAGCTGTCAAATCGACGCCACCCACACCTCTCGCGAGCGACGGTGACCCCCGTCTGGCGTATTCGGTGGTCGCTTGCAGGGCGGGGGTCTCTCGGAGCGTGCTCGATGAGGTCTTCGGGGGTGTCGATGGATGCTTGGCGGCGGCGGTGGATGAGGGTGTCGGGCGGTTGTGTGCCGTCGTCGCAAATGCGGTAGATGGGGTCGACGGAACCGGCGTGGGTGGGTGGCTCGAGCGGGTCCGTGCCGGTGTGGTGGCGCTGCTCGGGTTCTTCGACGACGAGCCGGGTTGGGCGCGGCTGCTCGTGTGTGAAGCGCCAGACGGCGCTCAGGGTGTGATCGGCGTGCTCGTCGAGCTGCTCGGTGATCGTGCGCCGAGTGACCTGATGGCCGACGATCGAGGGTTCGGGGTCTCCTCCGAGCTCGTGGGTGAGATGGTCGGCGGTGGCGTCTTGTCGGTCATCCAGGGGCGGATGCTCGAACAGGACGGAGGTCCGCTTGTGGAGCTGGCGCCCTCGTTGATGTCCTTCGTCGTGGTGCCCTACCTCGGCCGCGGGGTTGCCGGTGTGGAGCTGGCGGGGCGCTCGCCGGTCGCCGAACCCAGCGAGCGCGAGCACAAGGGTCTTCGCACGACCTACCGTACGGCGCGGGTGTTGCGCGCGATCGCCCGCGCGCCTCGCTCCAGCAACCGTGAGGTGGCCGACGCGGCGGGATTGACCGACGAGGGCCAGACCTCCAAGCTCCTGCGACGCCTGGAGCGCCAGGGCCTGATCGAGAACGTGGGGCTGGGGCACGCCTACGGTGAAGCGAACGCCTGGCTCCTGACGGGGGAGGGCTGGCGCCTGGCGGAGCTGAACAGCGAACAGCAGCTGCTCGCCTCGCACCCGGGACCGCGGCGCGGTGCACACGGCCGCGCGCCCAGGAGTGCCTCATGAGCTTCAAACCGGCCCACGGCGAGGCCGGTTGTACCGGTGGCCGCGCTCAGGGTCATGGCGACCTTCGGGTGCGCGTCGCACGATGGTGGTGCGGGCCGCCCGTCACGGATGTGCGTTCGATCACGGGGACAGGAGGTTCCGAGCGGACGCGCTGCTGCAATCGAGCGACTTGGAGGGCTCTTCAGCAGGAGAGCCCGGCGGGCCGGTCGGCTGCTTTTGCACAACGACGGCGCCCGGGGTCTCTCGGATGAGACCCGGGCGCCGTTCGATCATTACCCGAGAGGAAAAGGAGTAGTGGAGTGAGACATGTAAGGATGCTAGGGCTTTGCATCGTCGCCGTGTTCGCAGTCGCGGCGGTGGCCGCATCGAACGCGTTGGCGCTGAAAAACCCGTCAAAGAGCGCAAAAGTATTTTTCAACTGCCCGATCCACAGCATCTCAGAAGTAAACGGGCTACCGAATAATCTCTGTATCGTCGGCGCTACCGAACAGAAAGAAGGCGGCCAGTTCACGGTTGGGCCGATCACGACACCGATCGTGAAGCAGATCATACTGCAGTACGGCCTGGCCGAGAACGAAGAAACCGGCGAAGAAGGGTATGTGGCGCCGTCGCACGGTGTGGAAGCAATCACACCCACCCCGGAGCCGGTCCCAGGTGAACCGATCGGGCACATCTCAGCCGCAGAACAGGAAGAACTGGGTTGGCCGGAAAGCCTGAAGTACAGCTACGCACAAGCGCAGAAAAAAGGTCAGGTCAAGAAAGTATTCGAGGCGATCGAACTGGCCGGCACGCCCGCGACCAGCCGTAGCAACCTACTGTTCCAGGAAGGCACCGCCGTCGAAGCACCGGTAAAGATCAAAGGCGAAAACAAGTGGCTCAGCAAACTGGGCGATGCCTGCTACATCGGCTCCGAAGAAGAACCGATCGTGCAGCACCTGGTGTCGGGTACGAGCACGTCCCCGCTGACCGGTGAAGAAGTCCATGGGTCCGTTGGCGAACTGGAATTCCTAAAGGAATTCACTGAGGTCATTCTGTCCCACACAGACCTCGTCGACAACACATACCCTGTTCCAGGAGCGTCCTGCACAGGGCCATACTCCTCGATCATCGCCGCGACGATCGATAAGGAGTTCGGGATTCCGGCCGTTGCCGGGGCCTCGCTTACGGAAATCAAAGGCACACTGTACAACTCACTCAACTCTGTAGCCGAAGAAGGCGGAGCATGATTGACGCAGTGACGCCTGGTCGGTAGTACCGCGAGACGATGGATAAGGGCCCCGCTTCAGAAAAGGGGCGGGGCCCTTTTGGCGCTGGCGAGAGCGCTGGTGAAGTCTCCTTTATCGCAGCAGATCAATTTGAAACCGAACCGAGGGTGTGACTGGTATGAAACGGATGAGGATCACGAGTCTTGGCTTGGCTGTCGTGTTTGCGCTCAGCGCCGCTGTCGCGACGAGCGCCTGGGCGACGGCTCCGGAATATGGTAGGTGCCTGAAGGTCGACAAAGAAGCTAGCGGCTATCACGGCGGCTACACCGACTCGAAGTGCACGAAGGCGAGCGGCACGAAAACGGGCAAATACGAATGGTCGCCGGGCGCCGGGAAAGCGAAATTCACGAGCGCCGGCGGTATCGGCGTACTGACCACCGTCGGTGGCTCTGGGGTGGAATGCAAAGCTCAGACGAGCACCGGAGAATTTGTTCCCGGCAATAACAAAGAAGAGACGGGAATCGTCGTGACGTTTACGGGCTGTAAATCTCTCGGCGAGCCCTGCACCAGTCCGGGCGCGAAAGCCGGCGAACTCACCACTAACGAATTGGAAGGGATCGTCGGCTGGGAAAACAAAGAACGGAAAAAGACCGATCTAGAGCTCTTCCCAGCGAAAAGCGTGTCGTCGGGCCTCTTCATTGAATTCGAATGCTCGGGTCTCGTGGTGAAAGTCAAGGGCAAGGTGCTTGCGCCGATCAAAAACGACAAGATGACGGAAACGGAAACGCTGAAGTTCAAGGCATCGAAAGGCAAACAGAAGCCGGAAAAATGGGAAGAAAGCCCGTTCCCGGCGATTCTCGAAGCGTCGTTCAGCAACTTCAAAAACGGAGCCTTCGAACAGGCGGGTCAGAACATCAACTCGACTGTGAAAGGTGAAGAAAAGCTGGAGTTGAACGCGGTCGTCTGAGATCGGTGTTCAGGTGTTGTGGTGGTGTGGGATCGCGGTGGAGCGGTCCCACACCGGACGGACGGGCGGCTATGGAGGGCTGGGGCGCCATGGAGGGCTTGTGTGGCCATGGAGGGCCTGGTCAAGGTCTAGGAGATCGGTGTCGCGATGGGTCGGGCAGAGAGGGTTGAGGGCGAGGGCGTATGAGGTACGTTGGCGGTCTTTGGTTGGTGTTGTGTGTGCTGTTGTTGGGTGGCGCGCCGGCGTCGGGGTTGATCAGTCGTGGCCATGTGTTCGTTGGCTCGTTTGAAGGTGGGGCCGAACACGGGTTGGTGCGTCCGGATGGGATCGCGGTTGATGAAGCGAGCGGGGAAGTGTATGTGGCCGATCACGGCGCGCCGCATGAACAGGTGGAGCGGTTCAGGCCGGATGGTGAAGGGGGCTATGAATTCGTTTCGGCTTTCAATGTGAAGTCGCCGGCTGGGATCGCGGTGGATAACTCGTCGAGCGTGGCCGATTCTTCGCGTGGGGATGTGTATGTGGTTGGCGCTGAAGAAGAAGGCGCTTTCGCGGAAGAACACAGTGTGCTTTACAAGTATGACCCGACGACGGGGAAAGTGCTGTTCAAAAAGACGGTCTTCCACGCGGAAAAAGAAGAACTCGAATTGGAAGAAATCTATGGTGTCGCGGTGGATGGGAGCGGCACGCTGTGGGTTTATTGGGGCGAAGAAGGTGTGCTGAGCGGCTTCTCGGATGCGGAAGCGAACCATTGGCTGCCGTCGTTGACGAAGGAAACAAAGGTCGAGGAACGGTTTGGCTGTCGGGCGAGGCCGGGAATGGCGGTGGCGCCGAACGATGAGTTCTTCTATGTCGCTCATGAACGTGAGAGCGATCTGGGGGAATGCGCCGAAGAAGAAGCCTCGCCTGCGCTCGTGGCGAAGTTCGACGGCTCTGGTCACGCCGTTGCTCGTGGGGTTGATCGCGAAGCCTCGAGCGGGGTGGCGGTGGATGGCGGCGACGGTGATGTGTATGTGGACAACGTGGCGAGTGTGGCGGGGTTCAGCCCGGATGGGTCGTTGATCGAGCGGTTCGGTTCAGGTGCGTTGGGCGCGGGCGGAGCGGTGGCGGTCGACTCGGCGCGTAGCGAGGTGTTGGTCGTTGAACCGGGCACTGGCAAGGTTGTGGTGTTCGGTGGTGAAGGCGCGGGCGCTCCGGTGGTGGACAGTGTCGATGCGCAGAATCTGACGTCGAGCTCTGAGCGGCTGAATGCGGAGATCGACCCGCGGGGTGCGGATACGCACTATTTCTTTCAGTACGGGACGGGTAGTTGTGTGGCTGCTCCTTCCTCGTGTACGGATGTGCCGGTTGCGCCGGGTGCTGATCTCGGTTCGGGGTTCGGCGATCAGAGCGTGAGCGTGGAACTGACGGGGTTGCAGGCGAACACGACGTACTTCTACCGTGTGCTGGCGGCGAACGAAGACGGCAGCGCGCAGAGCCCTGAGAGCGGGGAAACGTTCTTCACGACGTTGCCGAGCGCTGAAGGTGTGCTCGCGGATCATCGTGAGTGGGAGCTGGTCTCGCCGCCGGAAAAGCATGGCGCCTCGGTTGAACCGATCAGTCGTGAAGGCGCGTTGATTCAGGCCGCGGCGGATGGTGGTGCGATCACGTGGGCGGCGAGCACGCCG
Source organism: uncultured Solirubrobacterales bacterium (assembly GCA_963696615.1). Classification (GTDB taxonomy): domain Bacteria; phylum Actinomycetota; class Thermoleophilia; order Solirubrobacterales; family Solirubrobacteraceae; genus Palsa-744. The sequence continues at coordinate 940,006 of CAVOKU010000001.1, forward strand.
GTGGGTGGCGAAGCGCAGGGCAACCGCACGCCGGAACCGGTGCAGGTGCTCTCATCCCGGGGTGGCGAGGAATGGTCTTCACAGACGATCACGACGCCTCACAATCGTGGGGAAGGGATCGATCCCGGTGAAGCGAGTGAGTACAGGTTCTTCTCGCCGGATCTGTCGCTGGCGCTGGTGCAGCCGCAGGTCCCCAACGAACCGTTGGAAGATCCGCCGCTGGCACCGGAAGCGAAGGAAAAGACGATGTACAGACGCACGAACGCCACCGGTGGATATGAGCCGTTGGTGACGGCGGGGAATGACACGGCGAAAACGCCGTTCGGGGGGAAGCTTGAATTCGCCGCTGCCACGCCCGATCTCAGCCACGTCGTGTTCGGCGCAGAAGTGCCGGTCCTCGCCGGAGCGGGGCAGGCGGGTCTGTATGAGTGGGAATCGGGGGGGTCGCTTCGGCTCGTGAGTGCGCTGCCGGACGGGACGTCGGCGGGCGAACCGGAACTGGGGGATCAGGGGCGTGATGTGCGTCACGCGATCTCTAACGATGGGTCGCGTGTGTTCTTCACCAGCGGTGGTGTTGGGGGCCCGCTGTACATGCGTGACACGGTCAAGGGCGAAACGGTCCAGGTCAATGCCGCGCAGGGCGTCAGGGAACCCGGCGAAGAAGAGCGCAGCGAAGGTTTGGATGAAGTGCATTTCCAGTCCGCGACCGGTGATGGTTCGCGGGTGTTCTTCACCGACTCGTGGCCGTTGACGAGCGAATCGACGCTGGAACCGTTGGAAGAGGAAGAAATCACCGAAGGGCAGGCAGCGCGCGCGGCGGGCCGCCCGGAAGACCTGTATGAATTCGACGTCGCCACGGGCGAGCTCATCGACCTGACGGTCGATCGGCGTGCGGGCGAGAACGCAGATGTGCTGGGCACGCTCCCCGGCGCCAGCGAAGACGGCGCCTATGTCTATTTCGTGGCCAATGGTGTGCTCGCGCCGGGTGCTTTGCCGGGTGACTGTCCCCGCACCAGGCCGCTGCTGCCCCACCCCCAGGCGGCGTGCAACCTGTATGTCTCAGAGCCCGATCCCGAAAGTCCGGGCCAGCGCGAGACGAAGCTGATCGCGCGCCTGTCCTATGAAGACGCGGGGGACTGGGGGGCGGGCAACTCGCCGCTGCCGGGAGATCTGGGTGGCGTGACCTCGCAGGTCTCTGCCAACGGGCGCTATCTGGCGTTCATGTCAGAACGGGAGCTCACCGGATATGACAACGTCGACACCAACCCTCAGGCCGGCGGGGCGCACGACGAGGAGGTCTTCCTCTATGACGCGAACGCCGGGAGCCTGGTCTGTGCGTCGTGTAACCCCGGCGGTCAGCGCCCGCAGGGCGTCTTTGATACCGAACACGCCGGCGAAGGACTCGGTTTGACCGTCGACCGCCCGGAAACCTGGAGCGGGCATTGGCTCGCGGGCTCGATTCCCGGCTGGACGTTGTTCGAGCTGAACAATCCGATCGCCGAGCACCAGTCGCGCTACCTCTCCAACAGTGGCCGGCTGTTCTTTAACAGCGCGGATGCCCTCGTCGGCCAGGTGAGCGCACCGACGCGGCAAGAGACGATCAACGCCAGCACCCAGCAGGTTGGCGTGGAGAACGTCTATGAGTACGAGTCCAGTGGCGAAGGCAGTTGCACCAGCCAGCCGGGTTGTGTGGCGCTCGTCTCCTCGGGGACCTCTGATCACGAATCGGCGTTCCTGGATGCCAGCGAAAACGCCAACGACGTGTTCTTCCTGACCGCCGCGCAGCTGACCGGCCAGGACACCGACAACAGCCTCGACGTGTACGACGCGAGGGTCTGCGGCACGCCGGACACACAGCCGTGTCTGCCGGTCCGCGAACCGCCGCCGCCGCCGTGCACCGGCGAAGGGTGCCGACCTGAACCATCGGCGCCGCCGCCTGGCCAGCAGCCGCCCGCGAGCCTGACCTTCTCAGGACCAGGCAACCCCAACCCACCCAGCCAGAACGGCAAACCGGCCAAACCCAAGACGACACCGAAACCCATGACACGCGCACAGAAGCTCGCGGCCGCGCTGAGAAAGTGCCGGAAGATCAAGCAGCGACACAAGCGTTCGGTGTGCGAAGCCGCCGCCAGAAAGAAGTACAAAGCTCACGCCAGCAGCCATCACAGGATCACCGCCAGGAAGACCACCACGCACAAGCGGAAGGGGACGTGAGGGTGCGGGGCCTCTCACATCGGCTCCTGAATGCGGTGCCCGTACGTGTGTGCGTGGCCCTGGCGGCAGCGTCGGCGCTGGTGCTGGCAGCGGCGGCCCCGGCGTTCGCCGGGGCGTGGTGGCGGTTGTCCTCGCGCGCGGCACCGACGTTCCTCGTGCATGGCGAGAAAGCGACGATCGTGGTTGCGGCGAGCAACGTCGGCGATGCCGGGGTGGACGCCACGAAAACGCCCGTGACGATCAAGGACACGCTGCCGCCGGGCCTGGAAGCGACCGAAATACGGGGCGAACCCGCGTTCCACAAAGAAGTGTCGCACCTGATGAGCTGCGAACTGGCGACCCTCACCTGCACCTCGAAGGCGGAGACCTACCCCGCTTTTGAACAGCTCGACGTGATCATGACCGTGAACGTGAAGCCCGGAGCAGCACTCAGCGGCGAACAGAACCAGGCGAGCGTTCACGGCGGCGAACAGGAAGATCAGCCGGGCGTGGCGGTGCCGGGCGCTTCTGTGAGCGAGCCGCTGATCGCGAACGACCAGCCGACGCCGTTCGGCGTCGAAGAAGGCGGATATGCCCTCGCACCGGAAGCGCTGGGCGGCACTGTGGATACGCGGGCGGGTTCGCACCCGTTTCAGCTGACGACCCAGCTGGATCTCAACCAGACGCTTGAATCCAACCCCAAATCCGGTCCCACCCAGGCGGCACCGGCACTACCGAAGGACCTGGGCTTCAACCTGCCGCCCGGGCTGATCGGCGACCCCCGTGCGGTGCCATCATGCCCGACCGTCGCGTTCCTGGCGATCAACGAAACGGACACGAACTCCTGCCAGCCGCAGTCCGCGATCGGGGTGGTCGTCGTCACCCTCAATGAACCGAACCATTTCGGGGACATCACCCGCGCGGTCCCGCTGTGGAACCTCGAACCAGCAAGCGGGGAGCCCGCCAGGCTGGGCTTCGAGGTCCTCAAAGTCCCGGTCGTGCTCGACACGTCCGTGCGCACCGGGGGGGACTACGGCGTGACGGTGAGCGTCAACAACACGCCCCAGGCCGCGCAGATCCTCGGCAGCGAAGTCACGATCTGGGGTGACCCCAGCGATCCCAGCCACGATGCGTCGCGGGGGTGGGCGTGTCTGCTCGGCGGCGTGTACTTCAACCACGAAGTGCCATGCGAACCGCCCGCCCACCGTGCGGGAACGGCGTTCCTGACGCTGCCGAGCTCCTGTACCGGGCAGATCGCGAGCACCGTGGAAGGGCACTCCTGGCCACTGAAGTCGCTCGGCAGCGAACCCGGCCAGGTCTTCTCATTGGAAGGCCAAGCCACGAGATACACCTTCGCGAACGGCCTGCAAGGTTGTCAACAGCTGCCGTTCAGCCCCGCGATCGACCTGGAAAGCGAAGCCCATGCAGCGAGCACCCCCACCGGGTTGAAGGTCGACGTGCACCTGCCCCAGCAGAGCACCCTGGACGCCAACGCTCTGGCGCAGGCCGATGTGCGCAGGAGCACCGTGACGCTCCCCGAAGGCGTGCAACTGAACCCCGCTTCGGCAAACGGCCTGCAGGCCTGCAGCGAGGAACAGATCGGCTATGAAGGCCCACCCGCACCGGACCCGCTCTCACAGGGCGCACCGCAACCGTTGCGGTTCTCCACCGCCCCTGCCGAGTGCCCCGACGCCTCGAAGGTCGGCGCGGTGCACGTCAGGACACCGCTGCTGGAACACGAACTGAAGGGCGCCGTGTATCTCGCCACGCCGGCGCCCGCCGGTGAAGGCGCCCGGAACCCGTTCGGGTCGCTCCTGGCCCTGTATGTGGTCGCCGAAGACCCGTTCTCGGGGATACGCGTCAAGCTCGCCGGCGAAGTCCAGTTGAACGGACAGACAGGCCAGATCACCTCGACGTTCGCCGATACCCCGCAGGTGCCCTTCGAAGACTTCGAACTGGAATTCTTCGGCGGCCCGCGCGCCTCGGTCGCCACGCCACCGGTATGCGGCGGCTACTCGACCGCCGCCACGTTCACGCCATGGTCGGGTATGGCGCCCGTGCAGGTGCTCTCCGACCCCGAACAGTTCGAGATCTCCGCTGGCGCCGGCGGCGCTCCATGCTCGAGCACACAGAGCTTCACCCCCGCGTTGCAGGCCGGCTCGACGGCCCTACAGGCCGGCGCGTTCACAGCATTCACGCTGCAGATCACCCACCCCGACGGCGACCAGCAGCTGCAGGGCATCACGCTGCGGCTGCCCACCGGCGACGCGGCGATGCTCTCCTCGGTCACACCCTGCCCCGAACCCCAGGCCTCCACCGGACAATGCGGACCGGAAAGCGAAATCGGGCAGGCAACCGCCAGCGCCGGCCTCGGCCCCGACCCCTACACCGAGACCGGACGCGTCTACATCACCGGCCCCTACGCCGGTGCGCCGTTCGGCCTGTCGATCGTGACCCCCGCCGTCGCCGGACCATTCGACCTCGGCCTCGTCGTCGTGCGCTCCACGATCAACGTCGACCCGCACACCGCTGCCGTGACGATCGCCAGCACGCTACCCACGATCGTCCAGGGCATCGGCATGCCCCCCTCCGGCGTCCCCCTGCAACTCCAGCAGATCACCGTGAACGTCGACCGGCCCGGCTTCGAGTTCAACCCCACCAGCTGCGAACCGAAGAGAATCGAAGGAACCCTCAACGGCGCCCAGGGAGCAACACAGGCCATCTCAGAGCCATTCCAAGTCGCCAACTGCCAGAACCTCCCCTTCCACCCCTCCTTCACAGCCGCCACGAAGGGCCACAACAGCAAAGCCAACGGCGCCGCCCTCACCGTCAAGGTCGGCTCCACACCCGGCCAGGCCAACATCGGCAAAGCCATGGTCGTCCTCCCGAGCGCGCTGCCCTCGCGGCTCACAACGATCCAGAAAGCCTGTGTGGACCATGTCTTCGAAGTCAACCCCGCATCCTGCCCGGAAGGCTCGCTCGTGGGCTCGGCCACCGTCCACACCCCGGTCCTCAGGAGCGCGCTGACCGGCCCCGCCTACCTCGTCTCCCACGGCGGCGCAGCCTTCCCCGACCTCGAGTTCGTACTGCAAGGCGAAGGGATCACGCTGATCCTCGACGGGCAAACAGCCATCAGGAAAGGCGTCACCTCATCGACCTTCAACAGCGTGCCCGACGCACCCGTCTCCTCGTTTGAAACGGTGCTCCCCCAGGGCCCCCACTCGGCACTGACGACGAACCTGCCACCGAAGGCCAACTACAGCCTCTGCACCACCAAGCTCACGATGCCCACCACGTTGACCGGCCAAAACGGCGCGGTCATCACCCAGCAGACCAAGATCGCAATCGAAGGTTGCGGCGGCGTCAAAGGCATCACCACCAAGAAGCTCACGCGGGCGCAGAAGCTGAGCAAGGCCCTGAAGGCGTGTCGCAAGAAGTTCAAGCACTCAAAGCAAAAGCGCCAGAAATGTGAACGCACCGCCCGCAAACACTACGGGCCGTTGAAGAAGAAACACGCCGCCAAGAAGGCGAACCTCACGGGCGGTGGCCCGTGAGCGTCGCGAGACAGGCTTTCGGGCTTCGAGCATCCCTGTCTGTGGGTGTTCGAGCAATCCCCGGCACGGATTCCCTCTCCGTTTAGGCCGGGGCACGACGCAGGACCAGGCGTGGCTCCCGAGGCCCTCTCTCGGGGGTCACGCCCCCTCTTGCTCCGCTGGCCGCGGTCAGCGGAGCAGGCAACTCCCGCCCGGATTGGCCGCCCCGCCGGAGGGGAAAGCATGCGCGAGCCCCTGGGCGATGAGATGGGTGCGCGCGACGTAGCCGGGCGAGGTGTAGTGGATGCCGTCGGCGATGAACCACCGCGGTTGTGCCCAGTGGGCCCAGTCGAACACCCGCATGTTCGGATGGCGGTGGCACGCCGCCAGGAGATCGCGGTTCCACGGCTGCATCGCCTGCTCGGAGTAGGGGCCTGAGCGAAGCAGCGTGATCGCGTCCACCCACATCACCGGCTGGGTGCCGATGATCGACATCATGCGGGCGATGCGGGCGGAGAGACCGATCGGAGATTCGTCGTGGACGTTGTCCACGTCGTTGGTGCCGAGGGCGAGGATCCAACATCCGCGAAAGCCTTCGGAGACGTGCCGCTGGGCGACCGTGGCGGCATTGGGGTGGCCTTCGAACGTCTCCACGATCGAGCGGGCCCCCGAGATCTCGGGCAGCGTCCGCCGCACCCCGACGTCGGCGAGCTGCGCCTGCAGCCGGCGGCGCGGGTCGGGGATGTATTCCGTGGAGATCTCCCCCTCCGAGGTGGAGTCCCCGATGTACACGACTGAGCGACAGGACGTTCGGGTGGGGAGCCTCGCCGGACGGGCGGGGTGGAGGCTCGCCGCACGGGTGCCGGCGGGCGCCGCAGAGGGCGTTCGGAGCGTGGCGGGCGCACCCCCCGCGGAGCCGGGTCCTGCCGAGGCGGCGGGAAGCACGCCGATCAGGCTGATCGCGACGAGGGACAGGGCGGCGATGGCCGTGCCCGAGAGGGCCAGCGCACGGCGGCGCACGCCGAGGCGGCCCGCCCCGGCGCGAACCTGCCTCCACAGGCGGCCGAGGGAGCCCTTGCGGATCGGGTCCTCGACCTGGTGCCATGACAGCGCGGCGATCAGCAGCGTCGCGCCGACCTCGAGGGTCGCTCTCGGCCATCCGATCGCGCTCGGCGTCGGGCTCGCGAGCACGATGATCGGCCACTGCCACAGGTAGATGCCATACGAGCGAACCCCCACCCAGCGCAGCGGGCGCCAGCCCAGGGTCGAGCAGAGCCGGCTCGCGGGGTTGACGACGGCGGCCACGGTCGCCGCCGTGGCGAGCGAGAGCAGGACGAACCCGTACGGGTACAGGAACGACGAGTACGGGTCGGTCCGCCAGATCAGAATCGCGATCCCCACCAGGCCCGCCACGCCGGCGGCGTCGAGCAGGTTGCGCACCGCAGGCCGCGCCCCGACGCGAAACGATCCGTCGCTCGGCCACGCCATCGCGAGGGCGGCCCCCACCAGCAGCGCGACGGCACGCGTGTCGGTGCCCTCGTACACCCGGGTCGGGTCGTATCCGGGGTGGTATAGGAGACCCATCGCCACCGCGGACGCAGCCGCGCCGAGCAGGGTCAGGGCGATCAGCCCCACCCGGCTGCGCACGATCCAGATCCCCGCGAGCAGCAGCCACGGCCACACCAGGTAGAACTGCTCCTCGATCGCAAGCGACCACAGATGGTCCAGCGGCAGGGGGTTGGCGAAGTGGGCGAAGTAGGAGCCGTGCTGGGCGATCGTCGACCAGTTGCTGATGTACACCGACGCCGCGAGCACCTGTGTGCGAACCGCGGCGAGCTGCCTCGCGTCCAGCAGCGCCACCCACACGCTGACCGCCGCGAGCATCACGAACAGCGCGGGAAGCAGGCGACGGGCCCGTCGCAGCCAGAAGGTCCCCAGTCCGAGGTCCCCGTGGCGGCGCCAGTGCACGAGCAGCAGATCGGTGATGAGGTAGCCCGACAGGGTGAAGAAGACCCCCACCCCGAGCATCCCTCCCTGGGCCCAGTGGAGGTCGAGGTGGTACGCGATGACGCTCACCACGGCCAGCGCGCGAAGGCCATCGAGCCCCGCCACGTAGCGCCGGCCGGATTCGACGGGCCGCGGCGTGGCTACGTCCTCCGGGCCCGCGACGAGCCTGCTCGATCAGCAAGGGCCATTCGCGAGATTGGCTTGCGGAGGGCTCAACGTCGGGGATCCCCCAAGTCGTGCGAGGTTATGGGTCGTCCGTGCTCGAGGCGCGGGCGGCCCATGAAGCATATGGGGCTGGCTGGGGGCATTGCGCGCGGATCGGCCGGATTCCTGTTTTTTGTGTGTGGGTGTGGGTTTTGGGGGTGTGGTGTGGTTGGTGGTTGACGGTTGGGAACCTCGTTCTTGCATGAGGGTTGACATTATGGTAAGGTGCGTTTTATAGGGAGGCTGGTTTGCTCTTGTTGGTAGGGCGGGTTGGTTTCTTGTGCGGAGGTTGGGGAGAGGTTGGAGGTGTTTTCAGGATGGCGTCTGGGAGCATTCGGGAGCGCAATGGACGGTTTTATGTTCGGACGCGTGTGTTGGTCGTTGATCCTCATTCCGGTGATGCTCGCTGGAAGCAGGTGGAGAAGGCCGCGGGGTCTTCTCGTCGTGGCGCGGAGCGGATGTTGCGTGGGTTGCAGGGCGATGTCGATGACGGGCGGTATGTGCCGTCGAGTATCACGGTGCTCGAGCTTGGCCGTAAATGGCTGTTTGAGCATGTGCAGCCCAATTTGAAGCCCGGCGCGGCAGCGAACTATCGGGGTACCTTCTATAAGCATGTCGCGCCCTCGTTGGGTGCGGTTCGGGTTGATGATCTGCGCCCCCAGATGGTCAAGGCTTTGTTGGGTAGAAAGCGTGCGGAGGGTCTCAGCGAGGAGACTGTTTCAAAGATTCGTCGTCATATTCATGCGATGTTCGCGTTCGCTCAGGACGCGGGCCTCGTCAGCGTGAATCCGGCGAATGCGCCGCGGATGCGTGGTCGCAAGCAGCGCCGCCGTCGCGCTCGGGGTACCGAACTCTCGCCGATGCAGGTCAGGCGTTTCCTTGATCAGTGCAGCCCCCGGTGGCGTCCGTTCTTCACGGTCGCGTTGGACACGGGTCTGCGGCGTGGGGAGCTGATCGGGTTGCGTTGGAGCGACATCGATCTGTTGGACCGCATCCTGTATGTGCGTCGCAGCATCGGTGCTTATGATGACCCGACGCAGACCGGGGAAGAGGGTGAGCATGCCCTCTCGACGAAGACCGAGGCGGGGGAGCGCTTGGTGCCGATCCTCGATGGCGCCCAGGCAGCCCTAGAAACGCTTTACCGCACCGCGGCTGATACCGATGATGAGGCGCCGGTGTTCGCGACTGTTGAGCGAAAGCGCGGCCGCGATGGCATCATGCGCCCCACCGGCAGGCCCCTCTCACCACGCATGGTGACCCGCGTCTTCAGACGCTACGCCGCACGCGCCGGGCTACCCGTCAGCATCCGTCTGCATGATCTGCGGCACACCGCGATCACCAACGCGATCAGCCAGGGCGAGGACATCCTGCTCGTCTCCGCGTTCGCCGGACACGCCAAGACCTCAACCACCGTAGACATCTACGGACACCTCATGCCCGACCGCGTCCGCGAAGCCGCCCACCGCATCCAATCCATCAGCCCACCAACCACACCAACCACCACACCCACCAACAACCCACCACAGGCACCGATGCTCCCGCCGCAGGAAGGCGAGCTCGAGGGAAGCGACGATGCCCTGCCGATCCCCAGCCTGAGCGACGCCGTCGCCGCTCTCCTGCAGGAGAGCGAGGGATCGGATGAACTCGCAGAGCCGCCTCGCGCGCCTGCTCCTCCGGTCGCGGTCAGCGTTCCGAGGAGCCCCACCCGGGCGCGCTCCCACATCAAACTCGTGACAGGGTCGGACTCCTTCATGACCCTGAGGCAGCCTCTCACCAGGCGCTAGCCACCGCACGAGGCCGACCGACCGCGGGCCGGGTGAGCATGACGCCCGGCCCGCGCAGGCCTCCTCGGTGACGGTGAGGACCGCCGGCAGCAGCGACCGCTGGCGGTGGAGACCGCCGACTCCATCTTGCGGTGGGCATACGCTCAGTCGGTGAGCCACACGCCGCGAGCCCCAGACGTCGACGAGATCCTGCTCGGCGACAACCTGGAGCTGCTGCCCGAGTTCGCCGATGAGTCGTTCCAGCTGATCTACATCGACCCGCCCTTCAACACCGGCCGGCAGCAGGCACGCAGGACGTTGCGGACGACCCGTGACGGGGAGGGCGATCGCTCCGGCTTTCAGGGCCGTCGCTACCGGACCAGGCTGCTCGCGGAGTCCTCATACCGGGACTCGTTCGAGGACTACCTGGCGTTCCTGGCGCCCCGACTGCGCCATGCCCACCGCCTGCTCGCCCCCGAGGGCACGCTCTACTTTCACATCGACTACCGCGAGTCCCACTACTGCAAGCTGCTGCTCGACGAGATCTTCGGACGGGAGTGCTTTCTCAACGAGCTCGTGTGGGCGTATGACTACGGTGCGCGCTCGACCCGCCGCTGGCCATCCAAGCACGACACGATCCTCGTGTACGTGCGCGACCCGAGCAGCTACTTCTTCGATTCAACCGCGGTGGATCGCGAGCCCTACATGGCGCCGGGGCTCGTCACCGCCGAGAAGGCCGCTCGCGGCAAGCTGCCCACCGACGTGTGGTGGCACACGATCGTCCCCACCAACGGCCATGAGAAGACCGGCTATCCGACCCAGAAGCCCGAGGGGATCGTCCGCCGCATGGTGCAGGCATCGACCCGGCCCGGCGACTGGTGCCTGGACTTCTTCGCCGGCAGCGGCACCCTCGGCGCGGTCGCCGCCAGGCTCGCTCGTCGCTATGTCCTGATCGACTGCAACCCCGAGGCGGTGCGGATCATGCGCACGCGCCTGGATCGCTGCGCCGGCGGGCAGCAGGGCCCGCGCGACGGTCGCATCGCCGACGCTCAGTCGTAGACCTCGGCCAGCTCTTCCCAGGCGGCCATGTCGTGGCCGGGAATGATCACCGCGTCGGGCTGTTCGCGGTCGTAGGCGGCGATCGCCTCGATGCTGCGCTCGAACGCCTCGCGATCCTCCGAGCGCCACGGTCGCTTGCCCTCGCGCAGCGTCTGCAGGGTGTAGATCGCGTCGCCGGCGATCAACGCCTCCCGATCGGCCAGGCGGGCGATCACCGACAGATGGCCGCGGCTGTGGCCCGGGGTGTAGGCGAGCGTGAGCGACCCGTCGGCGAACAGGTCGATCGTCTTGGCGAACGCACCGCGAGGGCGAACGTCCGGTCCGTCGAAGTCGACCGTGCGATAGTGCGGCCGGGGATCGATCTGGGCGCCGACGTAGCCCCTCAGGGAGGAGCCGCGGGAGGTTGCGGACTCCCACTCGGGCTTTGAGACGAGCACCTCCGCGGCGGGGAAGTCGCTGAGCGCGCTCGCGTGGTCGAAGTGCAGGTGGGTCATCACCACCAGCCCGACGTCGGTGGGGTCCACTCCGAGCGAGCGCAGCTGCGAGACGACGGTCTGGTCCGGTCGCATCCGCACCGAGCGGGCCATGATCGTGCCGATGGCACCGAGGTTGCGGGATCGCTCCTTGCGAGGGCCGTCGGCGATCGAGCGGTGAAAGCCGGTGTCGATCAGGATCGGTCCGGCGGTCGGGTGCTCGAGCAGGAAGGCGACTATCGGAACGACGATCTGCTCCTCTGCGGACACGCCGATGCCGAGCGCCTTCAGCGTCGCGGTGGGGCCCTCGGCGCGGTGAAACCAGCCGGGCGGGGCGCCCATCTCCGCGCACAGCAGCGGCCGCAGCGTCACCGTCGCGTCGGCCCGGCCACCGCTCAGCGGCAGCTCGGCTGCCGTCGCATGGGGTCGGCCGTTCGTGCTCACACCCGCACTATGTCAAGCGACGGCGCTGCGGGCCCTCCCGGCGAGCGCGGGTGCGGTTGACCTGCGAGCCTTTGGCCGATGTATCACCTGCAGCTGCGCCAGTTTCCCCACAATCTCTGCCGCTTCAACCTCACGGACGCCCAGTTGCGGGCCGTGCTGGACCCGTGGGCGCGAGGGGAGTGGGTGGAGCTCGGCGAGCGCAAGTGGAACCCCAACCAGGCGACGCTCACGGTGATCGAGGGGCCCCACCTGGAGGTGTACGAGCTCTCGATGGGCCGCGGCTGGCGCAACGCCGAGCGGCGCGGCAAGGAGGTCACCGACCAGGTGCTCGCTCTCATGAGGGAGGTCGTGGCGCGATCTCCGTCGGCTGCGGTCCCGGCCGCCGAGGCCGGGGCGGACGGCGCCGGCGAGGCTCCGCCGGATCGCACGCCTCAGCCCACCTCGCCGGAGCTGATGTCGCTGCTGGGAGAGGATCCCGAGGGGCTGCTCCAGGCGTGGCGTCTGGCCGCCAGACGCCGTCCTGAGCTGTCTCCCAGCGAGTGTCTGGCGCTCGCCGAAGAGGCCCTCCGCTCGCTCGGCGGCACGACCGACTGAGGGGCTCGAAGCTACTCGAGCGCGGCCTGCGGCGCCGCCGCGGGGGCGCCGATCTCGGTGCCCTTCTGGGCATACCCCAGTTCGGATCCCAGCACCGCTGTCAACGGCAGCCCGGTGCCGGTCCCGACGAACCCCGGCGGGAACGTCCCGAGCTGATCGCGCCACCACGCCGCGTCGAAGAACAACGACACGAGCGACAGGCTCGCCGCCTCGTGCACGTACACGCGGCAGCCGTCGGGCATGTTCGGCCACAGCCCGATCAGACAGGGCTTCAGCGAGTCGATCAGGTCAACGTCCAGGAACGCGAGGATCACCGGCCGATCGAGCTGGGGCAGCGTCTCGTCGAAGAAGCCAGGCACGAAATCGCACACGTCGAGCCGGCCCAGGCGGGCGACGTTGTCCCGCACCTTCTCCAGGGACGCGGCGAACCTGCCCTTGTAGTACTCGTCGGTCGTGCCGTAGTGGACATACACATGGGTGCGGTCCTGCTCGCTGGGCTCGGGCAGGCCTTCGAAGGAGTCATACACACGCAGCCGCCGACCGACGAGGGCGCACACCAGGGAGATGTTGACCGTGCTGCCGCCCAGATAGCAGCCGCACTCCACCACGTCGCCCTCGACGCTCGGGGGCACCTTCAGCATCGCCGTCGCCAGCTCGATGTGCTCGCGAATGCTGCTAAGCGTCTCCAGCGCGCCGATGTTGCGCTTGAACCTCACGAGCAGCCGCAGCTTGGCCTGGAACCCGACGCCGTACTCCCGGCCGATCGCGGCGTCGCCGAGGAACGTGAGCAGGAAGGGAAGCGCTCCCAACAGGCTCACTGCGCGGCTGGCGACACGGCTCACATAGCTCATTCGATCACCCCACAGCCGAGCTGGCCGACCAGCCAGACGTCCCTTCCAGCCGGCTTGCGAGCACGCAGCGTACAAGCTGGGGCGGCGGGGAGCCGCGGGAGAGCGTCGGTAGACTCCGATTGCCTCACGTGGTGGGCGTAGCTCAGCTGGTAGAGCTCCTGGTTGTGGTCCAGGCGGTCGGGGGTTCGAGTCCCCTCGCTCACCCCTCGTGAACTGCCTGCGATCGGTGGTTTCCGGTTCGCGCCCCTGCCCCTGCGTGGTCGCCCGCACACGTTCACGTGCCTTGCAGCGGTACGGAAAATCGCCTCTGCGGTCGATATCGGCAGCAGAGATGGCCACCTTGAAGCCCACCTCACCGGCACACGGAGTGCTCGGCGCCGCCGCTGCCCCCGCCCGGAGCGCAGAGCCCGTGCTCGGCCTCACAGCGGAGCCCTCGCTGCAGGTCGAGAGCCCGCAGCGTCCACCCGTCAGGCGCCGGCGCATCTACATCAAGCTGTCGTTGAGGCTGGCAGCGGTGATCGCCATCGCGCTCGCCTGGGCAGGCTTCTCCTTCTGGCTCTCGCTGCCCTGGATCGAGACCCTCGGCCAGTCGATCACGATGCCCCTCGCGGTTGCTGTGATCCTGGGCATAGCGATCATTCCCGGCTACCTCAACGCCAACCTGATCGCCTCGCTGCTGATCGATCGGCCGCCGCCACTGCGGTTCGACCTCGCCTTCCCGCCGGTGACGGTGGCGATCGCCTGCTTCAACGAGCAGGACACGATCGAGGAAACGCTCGACTACGTCCTGAACCAGGACTACCCGGGCGAGCTGCACGTGCTCGTGGCCGATGATGGCTCGAGCGATCGAACCCTGTATCTGGCGCGGCGTCGCGCCGAGAAGGACCCGCGGATCGGTGTCGTCGCCCTCTCCCACGGCGGCAAGGCGCAGACCCTGACCAGGGCGCTGGCGGAGATAGACACGCCGCTGGTATCCACGGTGGATGCCGACACGCTGCTGATGCCCGCGGCGTTGCGGCGGATCGTCGCTCGTCTGCTGATCTCCCCGCCCGACACCGTGGCGGTCGCCGGGGCGGTGTTCGTGCGCAACTCCCGCAACAACTTCATCACCCGCGCCCAGGAGTGGGACTACTTCCTCGGCATCGCCTCGGTCAAGCGCCAGCAGGGCCTCTTCCAGGGGACGATGGTGGCCCAGGGTGCCTTCAGCGTCTACCGGGCCGGGGCCCTCGATCTGGTCGGCGGCTGGCCGGACCGGATCGGTGAGGACATCGTCCTCACCTGGGCGATGATGCGGGAGGGCGGCCGCGTGGGCTACGAGCGGACGGCGATCGCGTTCACCGGGGCGCCCGAAGACCTGAGGAGCTTCGCCCGCCAGCGGCGCCGCTGGGCGCGGGGGATGATCGAGGGCCTGCGGGAGCACGGCGGGGCGCTGCTCGCGGGCGGGCGCTCGAATGTGCACGCGGTGCTCGTCAACTTCGTGTTCCCCTACGTCGACGTCGTCTACTCGGTGGCCTTCCCGATCGGGCTCGTGTTGGCACTGTTCGGCAACTTCGCGATCGTGGGGCCGATGACGCTGGCGGTGTTGCCGCTGAACCTCCTGCTGGCCGGGATCATGTTCCGCTTCAGCCGCCAGGCCTTCCACGAGGTCGGCCTCAAAGTGCGCCGCAACCGGCTCGGCTACATCGGTTACCTGCTCACCTACCAGCTGTTCATGTCGCCCGTGTCCGTCGCCGGCTACATCCAGGAGCTGTTCGGCGCGGCCCGGCGCTGGTAGGCACCGGCGACCCGCCGAGACGCCCGCCGTTGCCCTCGCGCCCCCGCGTCGGCCGGGCACAGTACATTCGCCACCAGTGACCGACGACGAGGATCCGGTGGGGCGCACCCTGCGCTGTCACGGTCAGCTGCAGGGGGCGGCGGTGACCGGGGCGGTGGTGACGGTGGTGCTCGTGGTGGTTGGGGTGGTCCTGCCGACGACGATCCCCAAGGCGCTCGTGTTCCTGGCAGCGGCGTGCCTGGCGGCGCTCACCGTTCGCGCGGTGCTCGCAGGGGTGCGGGTCGAGCGCGACCGTATCGTGATTCGGGGCCTGCTCGAGACCACCAGCGTTCCCTGGACGCAGCTGGAGGGCTTCTCGTTCGGGGCGCTCGGCAGCTTCCCCGCGGTGGGGATAGCGCGACTGCGCGACGGTCGGGAGCTCGCGATGACCGCGATCTCGACCGGACGGGCCGGCAGCCCCCAGGCGCGGATCGAGGCGGAAGCGGTGGTGGCGGAGCTGAACCGTTTGCACGATCGCCTCGGTTGAGGTCGCTCGCGTAGGCTTCGCCAGATGACGGCCCTGCAGGAGCTGCGCGAGCGCACGGGAGAGCTCTCCGACCTGTTCGCGCTGGAGATGCTCGCCACCTGGGACCAGCTCGTGATGATGCCGGCGCAGGGTGGCGCAGCGCGGGCGCAGCAGCTCGCCACGCTCGCCCGGATGCGCCACGAGCGCTCCACCGCCGCCGAGATCGGCGAGTGGATCGAGCAGCTCGATGCAGAGCGGCTGGACGACGTCGATCGGGACATCGTGCGGCTCGCCCGACGCGACTGGAGCAGGGCGCGGCGGGTCCCGGGAGACCTGGCGGCGGAGCTCGCCCGTGCGAGCGCCGAGGGACAGGAGAGCTGGCAGGTGGCGCGCGAGAACGACGACTTCCCGGCCTTCGTGCCCGCCCTGCGGCGCAACGTCGAGCTCGCCCGGGCATACGGGGACGCCCTCGCCGAGGAGGGGCAGACCCGCTATGAGGCGCTGCTCGGCGACTATGACTTCGGCCTGCGCGCGGCCGAGCTCGAGCGCCTGTTCGCCCAGCTCGCCGACGAGCTTCCGGGGTTGGCGGCGGCGGCGCGGGGGCGCTCTCCGCGACGCACCCTCGCGGTGCCGGTGGACGCCCAGCGCACCGCGGTCGAGCGGATCCTGCGTCGGCTCGGCGTCGACAGCTCGAGCTGGCGGGTGGACGTGTCCGCACACCCGTTCACCGCCTGGGTGGGTGTCGGCGACACCCGCATCACGACCCGCTATGGCGACGGCGACGTGGAGTCGCTGCTCAGCTCGCTGCACGAGTACGGCCACGCCCTGTATGAGCGTCAGGTCGACCCCCAGCTGCAGCGCACGAACCTGGGACAGGGCACATCGATGTCCGTGCACGAGTCTCAGAGCAAGCTGTGGGAGAACCACGTGGCGCGCCATCCGGCGTTCGCCGAGGTGCTCGCCGCCGAGCTGGCCGCCGGCGGCTTCGACGTGCAGCCCGACACGCTCCACGCGGCGCTCGTCGGGGTCGAACCCTCCCTGATCCGCGTGTCCGCCGATCCCCTCACCTATCCGCTGCACATCATCCTTCGCTTCGACCTCGAGCTGGCGATGATCGACGGAGAGCTCGCCGTCGAGGACCTGCCCGACGCCTGGCGAGAGGGCATGCGCCGGCTGCTCGGCCTCGACGTGCCCTCCGACGCCCAGGGGTGCCTGCAGGACGTGCACTGGGGGGCGGGCAGCTTCGGATACTTCCCCAGCTACGCACTCGGGTGTCTGATCGCCGCCCAGCTGTGGGAGGCGATGGAGCGGGAGCTGGGTCCCCGCGACGAGGACCTCCGTCGCGGCGAGGTGGAGCCGATCCAACGCTGGCTGGCCGAGCACGTGCACCGGTACGGGCGCCGCTTGGACACCACCGAGCTGGTCGAACGCGCCACCGGGGGGCCGCTGCAGGTGGACCCGTTCCTGCGCTACGTCACCCCGCTCTCCGAACCCTGACCGGAGCCCCGACCGACCCGCGCCACATCGACTGACCCGCGCCACATCCACTGACCCGCGCCACATCCACTGACCCGCGCCACATCGACTGACCCGCGCCATGGACTCCTCCGTGCTTCCCGTCGAGATAGCCCCCGGCCTGTTTCGCTGGACGGCGGCTCATCCGCAGTGGGAGCGGGACCCCGAGCCGGGAAGCGTCGAGGACTGGGACCTCGAGGTGGGATCGGTGCTGTATGAGCTGCCCCACACCGTCGTGCTGATCGACCCGCTGCTTCCCCGGGAGCGGCGCGAGGACTTCCTCGCGTGGCTCGACCGACGTGTGGGGGAGACCCCGGTGAGCATCCTCACCACGATCCGCTGGCACCGACGCAGCCGCGAGGAGCTCGCCGGGCGCTATCGCCAGAACAGCGCACGGGCGTGGAACCTCCTGCCGCCCGGCGTCGAGGAGCGCCCGCTGCGGGGAGCGGGGGAGACGCTCTTCTGGCTCTCCGCCGTACGGGCGCTGGTGGCGGGCGATCGCCTCGTCGGGGACGGCCAGGGAGGGCTGGCGTTGTGTCCGGAGAGCTGGCTCGAGGACGTCGCGGTCGACCGCGCCGGGCTGGCGAGGCTGATGGGTCCGTTGCTGGAGCTGCCGATCGAGCGGGTGCTCCCATCCCACGGGGGGCCGGTGCTCCACGACGGACGGGCCGCGCTGGCGAGGGCGCTCGCACAGGCCGCGAGCGGCTGAGCGCGCGGGCGGGCTAGCGGGGTGCGTCCACGAGCGAGAGCGCGAATCCGTCGTGGCCCTTCGCCCCCACGGTCTGGATCGCGGTGGAGCTGAGGCGGGGATTCGCGGCGAGCATCTCGTAGAAGCGCCTCACCCCCCTCACGCCGTCGTCGCCGAGCACGGGATCCTCGACCCCGCCCTCGAGAACCGCCCCGTCGCGCACCACGTTGTCGGCGATGATCACCGTGCCGGCACGCGACAGCTTCAGCGACCGTTCCAGATAGCCGGGGTTGTTCTTCTTGTCGGCGTCGATGAAGATCAGATCGAAGGGTCCGTCGTCCTCGGCGATGAGCGACTCCATCGTGTCCAACGCCGCCCCCACCCGCAGCTCCACGAGCTCCGCGAGGCCGGCCCGCTCGATGTTGGCGCGGGCCACCTGCGCGTAGCGCTCGCTCGCCTCGAGCGTCACCAGTCGCCCGCCCGGGGGCAGGGAGCGGGCGAGCCAGATGGTGCTGTATCCGCCCAACGTCCCCAGCTCCAGGATCGTCCGGGCGCCGTGGATGCGGGCGAGCAATTCCAGCAGCTTGCCCTGCGGGGCGGTGACCGAGATCGGCGGCAGTCCCGCCTCCTCGCTGTCGCGCAATGCGGCCTCCAGCACCGGGTCCGCCGCCACCAGGTGGCCTGCTATGTAGTCGTCGATCGCCGACCACAGTCCGCCGGGTCCCGCGTCGCTGTCGATCTCCCCGTACACGCCGGCCACGCTATATCACCTCGAGGAGCGAACGAGCTACCGTCCCCGGGGGGATGAGCGCCGCGTCGACCATCGCGCCGAACAAGCGCCTAGCGCTGATGGCGTGCATCCTCGGCTCGGGGATCGTGCTGCTCGACGGGACCGCCGTGAACGTGGCGCTGCCGAGCATCCAGCGGGCGCTCGGGGGCGGGCTGGCGGCGCAGCAGTGGATCGTCAACTCCTACCTGCTGACGCTCGGCTCGCTGATCCTGATCGGGGGCTCGCTGGGGGACCTCTACGGCGAGCGACGGATCTTCGCGTTGGGGGTGTCCGGGTTCGGAGTGGCCTCGTTGGGCTGTGCGCTGTCGCCGTCGATCGGGGTGCTCGTCGCCGCTCGTGCGCTACAGGGCGTCGCGGGTGCGCTGCTGGTGCCCAGCGCGCTGGCGGTGATCGTCGCGACCTTCGCCGAGGACGAACGGGGTCCCGCGATCGGCAGCTGGACGGCGTGGGGGGGGATCGCGACCGTGCTCGGCCCGCTCGCGGGAGGGGAGCTGCTGGCGATCGCCTCGTGGCGATGGATCTTCCTGATCAACCTGCCGCTGGTGGTGGCGTGTGTGGTGCTGATCATGGTGTCGATCCCCGCGCGGGCCCGCGGCGTTCCCACCAGCGTGTCGGGGGAGCGGCGCAGGATCGACGTCCCCGGGGCGACCCTGTGCGCGCTCGGCCTCGGCGGTCCGGTGTTCGCGCTGATCGAGCAGCCTCGCCTGGGCTGGTCGAGCCCGGGCGTGTACCTGCCGCTGATCGCCGGCGTCTCGCTGCTGCTGGGGTTCGTCGCCTTCGAGGCCCGTGCCCGCGATCCGATGCTGCCGCTGGGCCTGTTCCGGCGGCGGAACTTCTCGGCGGGGAACGTGGAGACCTTCGCGATGTACGCGGGACTGGCGGTGCTGTTCTTCTTCCTGGTCCTGTTCCTGCAGCAGATCGGCGGCTACACCCCGCTTCAGAGCGGCCTTGCGACGGTGCCGGTGACGCTCGTGATGTTCGCCCTCTCGCGCCGCTTCGGGGCACTCGCCGACCGCCACGGGCCACGTCTGTTCATGGGCCTGGGGCCGCTCCTGGCCGGGTGCGGGCTGCTGCTGTTCCAGCGGGTGGGCACCGAAGTGGACTACGTCGCCGACGTGCTCCCGGGGCTGCTGGTGTTCGCGGTCGGCCTGTCGATGACGGTCGCACCGCTCACCGCCGCGGTGCTGGCGGGCGTCGACGAGAGCCAGGCGGGGATCGCCTCGGCGGTCAACAACGCGATCGCCCGTGTCGCCGGCCTGCTCGGCACGGCCGCCGTCGGCGCAGCGATCGCCACGGCGTTCAGCTCCTCGCTGGAGAGCCAGCTCGCGGACACCCGGCTCGGACCGGCCGCGCAGGTGGCGGTGCGCGAAGCCAAGCGGCTGCCGCTGGGGCGTCCCGACGTGCAGGGTCTGCCGCCCCGCCAGGCCCACGCCATCAGCAGCGCCGCCGAAGCCGCCTCGCTGCACAGCTTCCATCTCGGCCTGGCGATCGCCGCGGTGCTCGTCGCACTGGGTGGCGTGGTCGGCGCGATCGGCGTGCGCAACCCCCGTCGCGTGGTCAAGGCGGTGGGCTGCGAGGGAGGGGCGCTGGTGGGAGCCAGCCTCGACGCCGCCCACGTCAGTGCGGACGCGATGCCGAGCCTGGACCCCGCCTAGGTCGGTTGGCGGTCGCACATGTGCGACCGTCCCGGGGCCGCACATGTGCGGCCCCACGGGGCGGCGCATGCGCCGCCCCGCCCAGCTCAGCCCTGGCTAGGAGCTGCCGCCCACCGGCTCCTCGCTGAGCTCCTGCTCCAGCGCGGGCTCCTCGGCGTAGGCGCGCATCGCTTCGAGCACCGGCCCGAGACGTTCCCCGCGGCGGGTGAGCCGGTACTCGACGGTGGGCGGGCTGGAGGGGATCACGGTGCGCCGGACGAGGCCCGCCGCCTCGAGGTCGCGCAGGCGCTCGGAGAGCATCCTGGGGGAGATCCCAGCCACCGCCTCGGCGAACTCGTTGAAGCGCAGCGCGCCGCTGAGCGCGGCGTAGATGATCGACAGCTGCCAGCGCCGCTCCAGGAGGCTCGCGGTTTCGCGAACCTCCAGTGGAACGGGCTGGCACCTACGGGGCAGTGGACGTTGCGACATCGCGAGCCGGCTCCAGTGCGCGGTCGAGGACCTCCTGGACGGTCATCACCGGGTGGAAGGCCATCTGCGAGCGGACCTCCTCGGGGATGTCGTCCAGATCGCCCCGGTTGCGCTCGGGCATGATCACGTCGGTCAGGCCCGCGGCGTGGGCGGCGAGCGCCTTCTGCTTGAGCCCGCCGATCGGCAGCACCCGTCCCTGCAGGGTGATCTCGCCGGTCATCCCGACCGTGTGCTTGACCGGTCTGCCGGACAGCAGCGAGGACAGGGCGGTCACCATCGTCACACCGGCGCTCGGGCCGTCCTTCGGGATCGCTCCCGCCGGCACGTGCAGGTGGAACTCCTGGCCGTCGAACGCGCTGGGCTCGATGCCGAGCTCCTCGGCGTGGCCGCGAACGTAGGAGAGGGCGATCTGCGCCGACTCCTTCATCACGTCCCCGAGCTGACCGGTGAGCACCAGCGCTCCGGAGGAGCGCTCTGATTTCATCGCGGTCGCCTCGACGAACAGCACGTCGCCGCCCGCGCCGGTGACCGCCAGTCCGGTCGCCACGCCGGGGGTGGCGGTGCGAGAGGCCGACTCCTGGAAGAACTTCTGGCGCCCGAGCGCGTCGCGCACGACGTCCAGATCGATCTGCACAGGGGTCTGCACGGAACCCGAGGCGATCTTGGTCGCAGTCTTGCGCAACACCGCGGCCAGTTCGCGCTCGAGGTTGCGCACGCCCGCCTCGCGGGTGTACTCGGCGATGATCGTCCTCAGCACCTCGTCGGAGATCTCCACCTCGTCCTCGCGCAGGCCGTTGCGGTCACGCTGACGCGGCCACAGGTAGCCCTTCGCGATCGCGAGCTTCTCCTCGGAGGTGTATCCGTCGAAGCGGATCACCTCCATCCGGTCCAGCAGCGGGCCGGGGATCGTGTCGGCGACGTTGGCGGTGGCCAGGAACATCACCTGGCTCAGGTCCAGCTCCACATCCAGGTAGTGGTCGCGGAAGGAGTGGTTCTGGGCCGGGTCGAGCACCTCCAGCAGCGCCGCCGAGGGATCGCCCCGCCAGTCGGCCCCGACCTTGTCGACCTCGTCGAGCAGGATCACCGGGTTCATCGTGCCGGCGTCCCTGAGCGCGCGCACGAGCCGTCCCGGCAGGGCGCCGATGTAGGTTCGCCGGTGCCCACGGATCTCGGCCTCGTCGCGCACGCCGCCGAGCGACATGCGCACGAACTCCCGTCCGGTGGCACGGGCGATCGACTCGCCGATCGAGGTCTTGCCGGTGCCGGGTGGGCCGATCAGCGTGAGGATCGCTCCGGACTTGGGGTCGGCCTCGATACCGCGGTCGGAGCGCAGCTTGCGCACCGCCAGGTACTCGGTGACACGGTCCTTGACGTCCTCCAGGCCGGCGTGGTCGGCGTCCAGCACCTCGCGCGCGGCGACCGGATCCAGGCGCTCGTCCGAGCGCTTGTTCCACGGCACCGCGATCAGCCAGTCCAGGTAGGTGCGGATCATGCTCGACTCGCCGGTCTGCTCGCCCATCCGCTCGAGCCGGCCCAGCTCCTTCAGGGCCTGCTCCTGGACCTCCTCGGGCATCTCCGCGGCCTCGATCTTGGCGCGGTACTCCTCCACGATCGAGCCCTCGTCTTCGCCCAGCTCCTTGCGGATCGAGTCCATCTGCTTGCGCAGGAAGTACTCCCGCTGCTGCTTCTCGGCGCCCTCCTGGACGTCCTCGCGGATGCGCTTGCGCACCTGCAGCTCGGCGAGGCTCTCACGTTGCAGCTTGACCGCCAGCTCCAGACGCTCGGTCACGTCCAGCGTGCGCAGCAGCTGCACCTTCTGCTCGTAGGAGAGGCTCGGCGAGTAGCCGGCGGAGTCCGCCAGCGCGCCGGGCTCGGCGATCGCGCGCAGGAACGCCGCGATCCGTCCGTCGTCGCCCCGCAGCTCGAGGATCTCCTCGACGGTCGCCCGATACTCGCGCTCGAGCTCACGGGTGCGCCCGTCCACGGGCACCTCGTCGGGGCGCTCCTGCACCTCGACGCGCAGCTCGCCGGCGGGGGCCGTCTGCGCGGCACCGATCAGCGCTCGGTGCTCGCCCGAGAGGGCGACGGCGTTGCCGCCGCCGGGCAGCCGCAGCCGCTCGCCGACCTCGGCGATCGTGCCCACCTCCAGGAACTCGTTGTCATGGCGGGGAACGAGCACGACGCGCTCGTCATCGCCTACGTCCTCGGTGAGGGTGATGCCCATGTTGGGGAACACCACCGTGTCCTCGAGCGGGATCAGGCGCAGCAAAGGCTTGGGGGGGGATGGCGTGGTCTTGGGCTTCTCTGCAGGTGGGGACATGGATATCGGCTCCATAGGTGCTTACGAAAGTGTAGTTAGTATAGCCTGTGATCGTTGCAGATGCAAGTACTTTCCGGGTCATCCCGTAACCCCAGTCCTCAAGCCAGAAATCAGCTCTCGGACTCGTCGAACGTGACCTCCACGTTCTCCTGCTCGACCCGTTCCTCCACCTCCGCGGAGGAGGTGAGCGCCCGCCTGTCGGCGTCGAGCAGGGGCGCCGAGAAGAAGCTCCGCGGCCACAGCCGTCGCGCCCGCACGACGTTGATCTCCGCGGCGAAGATCGTCAGCTGGGCGCCGAAGTAGATCCACGCGAGCAGCCCCAACACGAGCGCGAACACGCCGTACAGGGGGCTCGTGCGCTTCAGCGTGTGCTCGATGTAGTAGCCCCCGAGGTGCTGCAGCAGCTGCCAGAACACCGACGCCACGATCACCCCCGGCAGCAGCTCCCGCCAGGAGAGCTCCCGCGCGGTCAGCAGTTTGAACGCGGTCATGAACAGCACGAGGTTGAACGCGAACGCGACCACCACGCCCGCCGCGACCGCCGGCGCGGCGTGGCTGGTGGCGCCCACGAAGCCGGCGGCGGTGGTGGAGAGGATCGTCAGGGTGCCCAGGATCGCGAGCATCCCCAGCCCCCGCAGACGCGCGGTGAGGAAGTTCGGCCGCCGCTTGAAGGGGACGTCCCAGATGCGGTTGAACGCGTGTTGGGCGGCGTTGGTGATGCCCATGCCCGCCAGCAGCGCGCCGACGACCCCGATCGCCAGCGCCAACCCGCTGGCGTTCAGCGAGTGGAGCTTGAGCTGGTCGCTGATCAGCGGGAACTGACCGAGCGTGCCTTCGAGGATCCGATCGCGCTCGCCCGGATTGTTCTGGAGCACGAATCCGAGCACGGTCACGAACACCAGCAGCAGGGGAAACAGGGAGACGAAGCCGTAGTAGGCGATCAACGCCGCCAGCTGGCCGGCCTGGTCGTCGCCGAACTTCTTCACCACCGCCGCGAGGAAGCGCAGCCCCCGGTGGCGCTGCTGGAAGCCGTCGATCGCCTGCAGCCGGTCGGTGAGGCTCATCGATCGCCCGCCGTCCTCGCCTGCGACCGCGCCCTCATGGGGGGCCACGGCGCGCGGTCACCGCGGGATTCGGAGGGGAGGCGTGGCGCCCCTCGCTGCGACATGTATGCGTGTGTACTCGATCTGAGCACCAGACGCGACTCTCGCACGACCTGTGCGAGGAGCTCGCCCTGGTGGCCCGCGACGCACGCGATCGAATCCTCGCGGTCCATCGTAGGCGCATGTGTTGGGAGGACCTCGAGGACTGCTATAGCCAGGCCACCCTCGAGCTGCTGCTGCAGGCCAGACGGGGAACGCTGAAGTGCGTGAGCCGCGCCCACCTGCGCAACATCCTCGAGCGACGGTTCATATCGCGCGTCCACGATCGCCGCCGCGCGCTGGCGGGACGCAGCCCGCGGGAGGCCACGCTGGGGGGGACGCTGTCCCTGGGAGCGCCGGGCGATCGGGAGGTCGAGATCGCCGACGTCCGCGCCGACGTCGAGCGACGGGCGATGCTCCGCTTCGAGCTGGATGCGATCCAGCTCGCGGTGGGCGCCCTGAGCGGCGATCAGCGGCTCGTGCTCGCGTCCCAGGTGAGCATGCAGATCAGCCGCGAGGAGTTCTGCGCCCGCCTCGGCTGGTCACACGAGAAGTACCGCAAGGTCGCCCAGCGGGCCCGCGGGCGCCTGCGCGGTGTGGTGGCGGAGATCGGCTCCCAACAGGCCTCAGGCCGCGGCCGCGTCGCGGAGGTTGCCCGAGGCTCACGTCCCACCTCCACCGACAGGGTCGGAGCAGTCGACAGGGACCGCCTGTGACCACATCTCCCCCCACTCATGGGCGAATCCCTCAGCGGGACGCCGGCAGTCGATCGGACGGACGACCGACCGGCGATGCCCATCCGCGCGCAGGCGGCCGGAAGCCAGGCGTCTCCCCACCTCGGCTTCCGGTCGCTCGCGTGAATCGGGCGATGCGCCGGCGATCGTCTCGATCCGCAGGGCCTCGGGGATGAGCCGGGATCGGGCGCGCGCGATGTACCGCGTCTACAGCGAGGAGGAGTACCTGTCCGCATCCGATCTGCCCCCTACGTCCAACGGGGTCATCTGTGACG
Source organism: uncultured Solirubrobacterales bacterium (assembly GCA_963696615.1). Taxonomy (GTDB): domain Bacteria; phylum Actinomycetota; class Thermoleophilia; order Solirubrobacterales; family Solirubrobacteraceae; genus Palsa-744. The sequence goes on from CAVOKU010000001.1 coordinate 964,993, forward strand.
ACGCGGGCGGCGGTCGGGCGCTGCGCCGCCTGGCAGGAGCAACGGCTCTGAGTGGCGCGCTCGGCACGTTGGCCGTCGCGATCGGCTTCGCGGTCTCACACGAGGGCGGTGCCGATCACCCTGCGGCCGCGGCCGAGGGCGGGTCTCTCCTGCAGCGACAGATCGCGAGCGGCGTGGCGCGGGCGTCTGCGCCGCCTCGGGAGCTTCCCCCCCGAGGGCGGCGAACGCTGAATGTCGCCCCTCCGAAGGAGAGCGTCGCGCGGCCCACCCGACGGGGTCCGGCCAAGCTCTCGCGCCCCTCGACGCGTATGCAGGACGTGGGTGGCCGTGGGTTGGCGGCCGCGGGTGGGGTCGCGTCCGCGCCCCACCTGCATGTCGTTGTCGCCCCGGCGAGTGCGCCGGGCGCACCGGTGAGTGTCCGCGTGCCTCCCGCCGCGGCGCGGAGCGAGTTCGGCTTCGAGCGACGAGATGGATGACGCACCGACGGCGCGCTCACGGGTGACGGTGAGCACCGTCCCGCTCTGGCGGATCAGGCTCGAGCGCAGCCTGCCGCGATATCTGCTGGGCGCGGTCTCGCTCGCCGGGGTGCTCGCCAGCGCACGGTTCGCGATCGACCCTCCGCGAGCGACGTCGGCGGCCCGTGCGATCGCGGCCCCGCGGCCGCCCGACCTCGCCGGTCAGAACTACGCCGAGCTGTTCGCGCGCGCGTACCTCGACTGGGATGCGAGCAACCCCGAAGCGCACCGGCGTGCGCTAGAAGCGTTCGTCGGAAGCGGGATGGAAGCGGGCGCCGGACTCGATCTGCCGCCGAGCGGCGAGGAGCGGGTTCTCTGGATCGACGTGGTGGGGGAACGAACGATCATGCCGGGCGAGCAGACATACACGCTGGCGGTGCAGACCGACAGCGCGGGGCTCGTCTATCTCTCGGTGGCGATCGGCCACGCTGCCCAGGGAACGCTCTACCTCGAGGGCTACCCAGCATTCGTGGGTGCGCCGCCAGCATCATCTGCAGGCGCCGGCCCGCGGTTGCACGAAGTCGACGAACCGGCCCTCCAGGCGGTCGTCGAACGCGCCATCCGCAACTACCTGGCGGCATCGAGCAGCGAGTTGGCCGCGGACCTCGCCTCGCAAGCTCGGGTGTCGCTGCCGCGGCAGGGGTTGAGTCTGGAGACGGTGCAACGCCTGGACTGGTCGGCGCACGGTCGCGATTCGCTGGATGTAGTGGTCCAGGCCCAGGATCAGCGAGGGGCTCGGTACACGCTCGCCTACCGGCTCGACGTCGCGCTCGTCGCCGGCCGCTGGGAGGTCGCCGCGATCGAGACGGATTCGGACGTATGAGGCGCGTGATGGTCAGGAGCCAGGCAACCCATCCCGAGAAAGGAGCGCGGATGAGCACATCCGATCGATCCAGCACGCAGGACCGTGTCGCAGCGCCACAGCGACCACCCGCTCGGGCGCGACCAGGTGTGCGTTCGGCGAGCGTGGCGCTTGCCTCGGCATGCCTGTTCCTGGCCGCCCCGACAGCTGCGCGGGCGGCGATCGCCACCCCCGGCCCGGCCGCCTCGGAACGATCGGCGTCGGGCCAAGAAGGCAGTTCGCTGGAATCGGCGGCTGCGAAGGCCGGGAGCACCGGCCGGGCCGTCGCGATGAGCCTGATCGGTCTCGCCTTGGCGATCGCGGCGATCGTGCTCGCCTTCCGGCGTGACTTCAAGGAGGCGGCTGGGGTGTTCGCCGTTGGGATCGTGTCGGTGCTGCTCGCCACCCCGACCGGGGTGAGTCTCCTTCGAGACACCGTCAACACGCTGTTCGGCGCCCGCTGAATGGAGATCCGTTCCTATCGCGCGGTCTTCGACCTGGAGCGTCGGATCTATCGGGTCGATCGCCTGCGCCTGAACCCCGGCGGCGTGCCCGTGCGTACCGTCGTCTACTTCCTGGGGCTGCTCGGCGGAGCGTTCCTGGGGACGCGTGTGCCGCTGCTCGATCGCTTGGCGGGGGTGCTGCCGTGGTACGTGCTCGATCTCGGCATCCCAGCCCTGGTTGCGGCCCTGTTGAGCGCCGTCAAGATCGAGGGACGCCCGTTTCACCTGGCGGTCCGATCGCTGGCACGCTTTCGCGTGGTCGCCTGGCGAGAGGGTGGACTGCGCGCCCGCCGGTCGATCGCAAGCGATGCGTCCGGCACATCTCTCGCGCGGTGGGGGCCGCCGGATCTGCTGCTGCTTCCGGACGGCTCGGACGGACGGATGCGACGACTGCGGTATTCGGGGCCGGGCGCGGTGCTCGTGGGCGTGGACTACACGCTGGATGGGCCCTCGCGCGGATTGACGGGCCTGCTTCGACCTCGATCGGCTCCCGTTGGGTTGAGGCTGCGTGAACCGGCGCTCCCGGTACAGCACGCGGGACCGGATGCGGGTGACTCGCGCCAGCCGAGCGCAGTCGTGATCGCGCTCGCCGCGAATGCGAGCGTCAGGGTCGGGTGAGAGTTGCGGGCGCCGATCAGCTTCGTCTACGGCAACTGCGTGTTCTCCGACGGGCTCGCGGACGGGTGGGCGGCGTTCGCCGTCCAGACGGCGACGTATGAGTGGTTGTCCGAGGACGCCAAGCGGATGCGCTTCCTGGCGTTGCTCGGCGCAATCGAGGCGGTCCAGGCCGACGTGCAGATCGTGCGCGTGGCACGCCGGTGGGAGCTCGAGCGATACGTGGCGGAGCAGGGCCTGGCCGGAGCCGAGCCGTACCGCCGCGCCAACCGGGCCTACCTCGAACAGCACACGCGCCAGCTCGCGGCGGCGGGTGCTGCGAAGGCAGCGGTGTTCCTGTTCGTGAGCCTGCGGGAGCCAGAGCAGGACGTCGCCACGTACGTGTCGCAGGTCGCGGCGAGTCATCCGCGGGAACTGCTGAAAGACCTGACGCGGATTGTCTCCTCGCGCGATCGCAGGGTGCTCGACGTGTCCGAGCTCGAGCGGGCGCGCGTGCGGGCCGATCGAGCCCATGCTCGCCTCGCCGACTTCCTGCCGGTCAGGCAGGCACGCGGACCGGAGCTGCAGTGGCTGATCAGAAGAGCCTTCTGTCGAGGTCTCGGGGAGCCTCAGATCGATGGCCTGCACGAGCCGCGGGCGCTCGTGTTCGAGCGCAACGGACGTGCCGTGCTGGCGCCGCTGGAGGGGGACGTGATGCGGTGGATGGACGGATATGTCGAGCAGGAGCGCAGGCGCCTTCGGATCGAGTCCGAGCTCGGCACGAGTTGGCAGGCCCAGCTGGTGCTGGGAGCTCTGCCCGAGCGGGTCGCGTTTCCCGGTGCGCGAGCCGAGCTCATGTTTGCGCCGGTGGAGACGCTGTCCTTCGGGGTCGATCTCTCGTTCAACGCCCGCTACCTGCCGAATGGACTCGCGTTGCGGATCGCCCGGCGCCGGATCCAGGACGCCGACCAGATCGCCAGGGCTGAGTCCGATGGCGACCAGGGAGTGTCGGATCTGGGCTATCAGCGCACCCAGGAGGCGCGGGACCTGCTCGCATATCTGCAGGCCTCGAGCAGGCCGCCGCTGCTGCGCGGGACGCTCGCGGTCGCGATCGGTGCCAGCGATCCGCAGATGCTCGAGGAACGGGTCGAGATGGTCAGGCGGGCCTACGGCGAGATACGCCTGCACCGGCCGCCTGGAGACCAGCTCGAGCTCTTCCTGCAGCATCTGCCGGCCCAGCGGACGCGTGTCGCGGGCTACGACGACACGCTGACGCCCGAGCAGGTGGCGGCGATGATGCCGACGGCCACCCACGAGGTGGGATCGGCAGGCGGGTACTACCTCGGATATACGCTCTCCGGCTCGCGACAGCCGGTACGGCTGAGTCTGAGCGAGGGATCGGACAGCGATCGCAACGCGACGATTCTCAGTGTGGGCGCGCTCGGGTCCGGCAAGACGACGCTCGCGCAGAAGCTCCTGTACGAGGGCTTTCTCCAGGGCGCGCGGGTGATCGACTGCGATCCCAAGGGGGATCACAGGTTTCACCTGTTGGAGGAGGTGGCGCCGCATGCCGAACGGATCACGTTGAGGCCAGACGCGACGCTGCGAGGGATGCTCGACCCGCTGCGAGTTGCGCCCGAGCATCTGCGTCAGGAGGCGGCGGTGTCGTTCCTGCGCGATCTCCTGCCCGGCAGGGCCGAGCCGGGTTGGGAGACGGCGGTGGTGGCCGCGGTCGATCGTGTGCTGAGGCGCTCACGGGACGCGAGTTGCCTGGAGGTCGTGCGCGCGCTCGTGCAGGACGGTGACGAGGAGGCTCGGAAGGTGGGGGAGACGCTGGAGGTATACGCCCGTTCGGGCCTGACTCAACTCGGATTTGCAGACCCGGCGGTGGCGCTGCCGCAGGTCGGGGGCAGCCCGGTCACCTATCTGCCGATCCGCGACCTCCCCGGGCCTGAGCCGGGACTGCCGCGCTCGGAGTACTCCCAGGCCGAGCGTGTGGGAGAGCAGATAGTGCGCCTGATCGCGATGTTCGCGATGAAGCTGTTGGGTTCCGAGAGGGGCCGGCTCAAGCTGTTCTCCTTCGACGAGGGCTGGCGGCTGCTCGGTGACCCGGTGGGACGTGGCCTACTCGCCTCGTTGCAGCGGATGGGACGCTCGGAGCTGGCGGTTCCGATCGTGAGCACCCAGCTGGTCACCGATGCTCTCGTGGGCGAGCGCGAGTCCCTGGAGAACCTGATCGGTGCCACGTTCGTATTCGGCATGCGCTCGGAGACCGAGGCGGCTCGCGCACTGCGCATGCTTGGACTGGACCCAGAGGATGGGCGCATGCGCCAGAGCCTGCTCGAGCTCGAGGCCGGGAGGTGCCTGCTGCGCGACCACCGCGGACGCGTGGAGGCGATCCAGGTCGACCTCGTCGTGCCCACGCTGTTGCGGGCACTGTCGACGACGCCGGGGCGGGTGTGAAGCGAGATGACCGAGCCCATCGGGGAACGACGACGTTCGCGGCTGCCGTGCTGGCCGGCGTGGTGCTCGGCGGGTGGGCCCACCCGAGCGACGCTTCCGCGGCGAGGCGCTCCGCTCCGGCCAGGGCTCCCGGCGGACCTGCGCTCACCCCCGGCTCGCTCGAAACGTCCCCGGAAGCTGGTGTTCAGGGATCCGGGGAGACGGCCCAGGGCGAAGCCGATCCGCTGGTGAGCAACGGGCTCGCAAGCCCCCTTTGCAGGGACGCCCTCGCGGGCCAACTCTCCACCAGCAGCCGTCGAAACTGCGAAAGCTCAGGATTCGTCGCGGCGCCCGCGCCCACCGGCGATTACGGAATCGACGTACACATCGACACCGGACTGGCCGTCGTCAGTTACAGCTGGATCCTGAGCGTGGTACAGGATCTGTTCGTCACTCCCGTGTGGATGGCGTTGGTGTGGGCGGTGCACGCGCTGGTCGTGATGCTCGAGTGGTGCTACACGATCGACCTGCTGGACAGCGCGTCGAGCCTGGGTATCGGCCCGGGATTGCGAGAGATGCAACGGACGCTGACCGCACCGTGGCTGGCGGGCGTGCTGGCCGTGGCGTCGGTGCTGGCGGCGTACAACGGGCTCGTGCGCCGTCGCGTCGCCGAGACGATCGGCGACGCCCTCGTGATGCTCGCGATGATGACGGGCGGGCTCTGGGTCGCGCTCGATCCCACGGGGACGCTCGGAGCGCTCGGAGACTGGGCCAACCAGGCGAGCCTCGGCGCGCTCGCAGCGACGGTCAGGGGTGCTCCCAACCAGGCTGGGCGGGTGCTCGGGGACAGCCTGGGCGGGGTGTTCGCGGCCACGATCCAGGCGCCGTGGTGCTATCTGGAGTTCGGCGACGTCGCTTGGTGTCGCGAGCACGCTCGCCTCGACCCACGTCTGCACAACGCCGGCCTGAGAATCGCGGCGGCCGAGCAGACGCTCGTCGGATGTCGGCGCTCCGCCGCGTCCCCGTCTCTGTGCGTCCCGGCCAGCAGCGCTCAGGGGGCCGCTCTGGAGCACAGCGCACAGCTTCTGCGCGGCGCCACGAGCAACGGCGCGATCTTCCTCGCGCTTCCGCCCAACGGTCCCGGGCGCAACTCGATCAACGAACCGGGGTCACTGCTGCGGGCGCTGTGCAACAGCAGCCAGGCGACCGCATGCCGTGGGCCGACCGCGGCGCAGGCGGAATTCCGCACCGGAGGCCGCACGTGGGCACGCGTGGGCGGCCTGCTGCTGATCGTGGCGGGGACGCTCGGCATGCTGTTGCTGCTCGGGTTCATCGCACTGCGGCTCCTGTCGGCGGCCCTGTTCAGCTTGATGTACCTGCTGCTCGCCCCGGCGGTCGTGCTCGCTCCCGCGTTCGGCGAGGGTGGCCGGACGGTGTTCCGCCGTTGGGCTGGTCGCCTGCTGGGGGCTGTCACGGCGAAGCTGGTGTACTCGTTCCTGCTGGGAGTGGTGATCGCGGTCGTAGGCGTCATCGGCGACCTCAGGGGGCTGGGCTGGTGGACGCAGTGGCTGCTGACTTCCGCGTTCTGGTGGGGGGCCTTCACGCATCGCCATCAGGCGCTCGGAGTGACCGGCGGTGCGTTCGCAGGTGAGCGACGGCAACCGCCCCGCCCTCTCGCCCGCAGGGTCGCCGATGCGTTCGAGACCCCGCGTGCGACGCTGAGGCAGGTGGCGCGAGCCAGAGAATGGCTGGCGCGTCCATCCCCCGGTGACGGCGAGCGCCGCGCCGCCCCGCGCCGCGCGCGCCGGCCCGCCGGCGCGGTGGGCGACGAGCAGGCGCAGCGGATGCTCGAACGCGAGCAGCTGGCCGCACGAGCCGCCGTCCAGGCGCAACCCGATGCTCGGATCCGGCGCGCCAAGCTGCAGGAGAGGCTCGGTCGCGTTGACGCAGCCCGGCGCGGCGCGAGGGCAACGGGCGACACCCGTCGCGTGGCGAGGCTGGAAGTGCGGGCGGCGCAAATCGAGCGCGAGATGGCCGACGCCGAATCTGCTCTGGATCAGCATCGCTCCACCCATGCCGGGGCCGGTCGCCCGATACGACGGGCGGGCAGATCAGAGTCGCCAACCAGCGAGCTGCTGCAGGAGCGGGCACGGTGGCTGGACGCACAAGCCGCTCTGCCCGGCGCCGGACGTCGAGGCGAGCACGGTGAGCGCCGCGACTATGCCGCTCTGGCGGCGCTGGCGGGACACGGCCGGACCGAGTATGAAGGACTCGACCCGCGGGGCAGACGCGAGGTGCGGATGCAGATCGACCGCGAGCTCTCGCTGCGCCGAGGCCTGCGAGGTGACGCGATCGACCCGGGGAGGACTCGCGGGCACACCCCCGCTCCTGCGCGTGCAATCGCGTCCGGCTCAGGTTCGCGGCTCGCAGGCGCACGGTCGGCCGGTTCCCTCGAGACCGCGACGAGTGAGCGGCGAAGGACCGAGCGCGAACGGATCGAGACAGCCGCTCGGCGTCGACGCTCCCCGGTGCTCGACGACGCGCGTGAGGTTGCCGCAAAGAGAAAACGCCAGCTGGGACGGGACCGCGATTGAGGCGATGACGGGCAGGTCCGAGGCGGCGCGCCCGCCCGCAACCACTCCCATCGCGAGCATGGCCGCGATCGGTGCGTGCAGTGTGCTGATCGCGATTCTGATCGCGATCGCGGGCCTCGCCGCGGCGGGCGGGAGCTCGCCGGGCGCGGCGCTCCCGACCGGCCAGAGCAGCACCCTCGGCGGCGTCTCGGCGCTCGCCTTGAAGGACATTCCCGCGAGCTATCTGCGCCTGTATCGGTCCGCGGCGCTTCGTTACGGTCTGGACTGGGCGGTGCTGGCGGGTATCGGGAAGATCGAGTGCGACCACGGTCGCGACCCGGACCCCTCCTGCAGCCGGGAGGGTGCTCAGAACGCGGCCGGGGCCGGCGGGCCGATGCAGTTCCTGGCCTCCACCTGGGCTCGATACGGCGTCGACGGTGACGGCGACGGAAAGCTCGATCGTTGGGACCCGGCGGACGCCATCTACAGTGCTGCGCGCTACCTGCGAGCGGCCGGCGCCCCCCAGGGTTACAGGGCGGCGATCTTCGCCTACAACCACGCCGGCTGGTACGTCGACACGGTCGAGCGCTGGGCCGAAAGGTACAGAGGGTCCGCCACGCCCACGTCGGCTGTCGATGGCGAAGGCGGCGAAGCATCGGGCATGCAGCCCGATGTCCGCCTGGCGACGGAGAGCGTCACACCTGTGCGATTCATCGCTGGCGAACGCGCGCTCCTTGATCAGGCCGATGGGCACCTCGCACTCGTCCCGGCTGACGTCCCGGCGACAGTACAGGCGATGGTCGTCGCCGGCAACGAGCTGCAGCAGCTGCCGTATGGCCCCGGCGGTCACCCTGACCCGCGCGGCTCCCGCGAAGAGGACTGCTCCAGCACGGTCAACTACGTGCTCTACCGCGCGGGTGTGAGACCGATCGCAGAAATCGTGCACGACAACCCGCTGGCCCAGGATTACGTCCGCTGGGGGCTACCGGGCCCCGGTCGCTGGGTGACCATCTACGCCACCCGTGAGCCGACCGACCACGTCTTCGTCGTGATCGCCGGGTTGCGTCTGGATACCAGCCACGACGGTACCGACGTCGGTCCCAACCGCTCCCAAGACGGTCCGCGCTGGCGGATCCTCGACCACGTCCCGACCTGGGCCGACTGGTCTGTACGTCACCCGCCCGGCCTGTGAGCAGCTCGAGTGCTCGCGCCAGACGGGGTGCCCGCACGGGTAAGGTGGCGGCATGACCTCGCGAGCAGTCGACTACCTGCTGATCGGCGGAGGTCTGGCCTCGGCCAACTGTGCACGCTGGCTGCGCGAGGAGGGCGCCGACGGGACGATCCTGCTGGTCGGTCGCGAGCCCGACCCGCCCTACAACCGCCCCGAGTGCTCGAAGGGGTACCTGCGCGGGGAGGAGGAGCGCGCGGAGGCCTACTTCCGTCCGGACGAGTGGTGGGTCGAGCAGGACATCGAGCTGCTGAGACGCGTCAGCGTCACGGGCCTTGACCCGCAGACCCGCACGGCGAAGCTCGCAAACGGGCAGGAGGTCTCCTTCGGGCACGCGCTGGTCGCGACGGGCGCGAACGTGCGGCGGCTGAACGTGCCGGGATGTGAGCTCGAGCAGATCCACTATCTGCGCACGCTCGGCAACGCCGACGCGATCCGCGAGGGCGTCGCCGACGCGCAGGAGGTGGTGCTGATCGGTGGCTCCTACATCGGCTGCGAGGTGGCGGCGTCGCTGACCAAGCTGGGCAAGCGCTGCACGATCGTGATGCAGGAGGCGACCACGCTCGAACGCGGCTTCGGCCCGCACGTGGGCCGTTTCTTTCAGTCGCTGCTCGAAGATCGTGGGGTGAGGATCCATGGCGAGGACGAGCTCGAGCGCTTCGAGGGCGAGGGCTCCGTCGCCAAGGTGATCACCCGTGCCGGACTGGAGCTTGCGGCCGACGCGGTCGTGGTCGGCGCGGGTGTCGCTCCCGACGTCCAGCTGGCCCAGCGCGCCGGCCTTCAGATCGGCGAGCGGGGCGGCGTGCGCTGCACCTCGCGCCTTCAGAGCTCGGTCCCCGGGGTCTTTGCGGCCGGCGACATCTGCGAGTACGACTCGGTGCTGCACGGAGGCGCGCCGGTGCGCATCGAGCATTGGGACGTCGCCTTCAACCACGGCAAGACTGCCGCCCTGAACATGCTCGGCCGCGACATCCCGCACGAGGAGGTGCCCTATTTCTACTCGGTGCTCGCCGACTGGGGCGAACTCGAGTACGTCGGCCCCGCCTACGAATGGAGCGAGGAGATCGTGCGTGGGGCGCTCGAGGACGGCAGCTTCACCAACTGGTATCTGAAGGACGGGAAGGTGCTCGCGGCGCTCACCTTCGGCCGCTCGGAGGACCTCGAGCACGCCCGCAGGCTGCTGACCGCGGGCATCGTCCTGGACGAGCCAGGGCGGGCCGCACTCGCCGACCTGCAGAGCGACCTCACGACGGTCGGCGGCTGAGTCGCGTCCGGCGGGCGAGCCCGCCGCGCTCGGCGCGGGTAGGATGCAGGACGTCCATACGGTCGGTGGTCAAGGGAAGCCGGTGTGAATCCGGCGCGGACCCGCCACTGTGACCGGGGATGCCCACCGCAGCGCGCTGTGATCGCGCGCCGCCACCGATCCGCCGCCGGCGGCCGGGAAGGCGCGGAAGGGTAGGCCCGGAAGCCAGGAGACCTGCCGCCGACCGCAAGCCCACAAGCCCTCGTGGAAAGGGGTTGGCTCGAGATGACCCATCTCTCTCTCAATCGGCGTTGCCGCACGGCCGCGCTGTCCATCTGCTCTGCGGCGCTGGCGGCGCTCACGATCGCATCCGCATCTCCCGGCCTGGCGCTGGCCGGGCCGACCGTGAAGGTGCGTGTCGAGGGCGAATCCTCGACGTTGCTGGCGTTGACGAGCGTCACCCTCGAAGCCCCCGAACCGGCCAGCGGCTGTCCGGCGAACAGCGCCACCGCGGCGATCAACCTCGCGGTCGGCGGGAACTGGGATCACGGCGACGCGGAAGGCAGCAAAGGCGACTTCACCGAGACCGTGCTCGGCGAGACCCACGCCTTCACCAAAGAAGGGGACACGTGGGCCGCCTGGATCGACGACCGTTGGGCGGGCGGGATCTGCGAAGACCTGCTGAGCGAAGGCGACGAAGTGCTGCTGGTGGCAGACCACGAGCCCGAACCGACCTTCCAACCGACGGTGCTCCCGCTCGTGCTCAGCGCACCCCAGAGCGTGGTCGCCGGCACACCGTTCACGCTGCATGTGCAAAAGGTGCACACCCGCCCGGGCACGTTTGCGGAAATCGGCGAAGGCAGCCCCCAGCCCGAGGCGGGCGCGACCGTCTCAGGCGCAGGCTTCAGCGCCACGACCGGCGCTGAAGGCGCCGCGACGCTCGTGCTGTCTCACCCCGCCACCTACGCGCTGATCGCGCGCGAGCCCGGAGCGGCGCCGTCCGCCCCGGTGAGCGTGTGCGTCGCCGCGAGCGGCGAACCGGCCTGCGGCGCCGGGCTCCCTGCAAGCGGACCGGGCGCCGCCGTCTCGCCCGGTGTGGGCAGCCCCTACCAGGGTCCGTTCGCCGTCGTGGCGAAGGCCATCGGTCTGCTCGAAGGGCACGTCTACTCGCGCAGACAGGCGCCCCGGGTGCTCGCGGGCCAGGTGCTCGCCCACGCGCCCATCGCCTCGGTGAGCCTCAGGCTGCGGCGCGAGTACAGGAAGCGCTGCTTCGCCTACAGCGGCGTCCGGGCGGCGTTCCAGCGTGCCCGCTGCGGACAGGCGAGCTTCTTCGCGGTCTCCACCGGAGCGAGCTTCTCCTACCTGCTGCCCACCCGCCTGCCCGCCGGCAGGTACGTGCTCGACATCCAGGCCGCCGACACGGCCGGCAACCAGACCCAGCTCGCCCGCGGCACCACCCGGATCGTCTTCTATGTCCGGTAGGGGCGGTGCCCGCCGACCGTGACCGATCCCGGCGTCGCGCAGGTCGCATGCTCCTCGCGACCTGCTCGGCGCTGCTTGCGGCGCTGCTCGCCGGATGCGGCCTCGGCGCGGGCAAGACGCCCGGCGGGGTGCAGCTCACCGTCACCCGCGACTTCGGCGCCCACGTCGTTCGCACGTTCAGCACGCCCCAGGCTCATGGCCAGGAGACGGTGATGAGCCTGCTCAGCCGCAACGCGACCGTCGCCACCCGCTTCGCGGGGGGCTTCGTCGAGAGCATCGACGGCAGCTCCGGGGGAGGCGAGGAAGGCGGGCGGCCCCGCGACTGGTTCTACTACGTCAACGGCGTGGAGGCCCCGAAGGGGGCGGCGGACACCGATGTGCATCCCGGCGACAGCATCTGGTGGGACCTGCACGACTGGAGCCAGAACGAGGGCGTGCCCGCCGTGGTGGGGTCGTTTCCCCAGCCGTTCCTGGACGGGATCGAAGGAAAGCGCCTACCGGTGCGCATCGAATGCGCCCAGGTCGGGGGCGGGCCGTGTGACGCCGTGGCGACACGCCTGCGTGGACTCGGTGTGCTCGCCGGCGTGGCGGCGATCTCGCCCGGCGACGAGCCGCAGACGCTGCGCATCCTGGTCGGTCCGTGGGACGCGCTGAGCGGCGATCCCGCCGCGCAGGCGATCGCCCGCGGCCCGCGCGCGAGCGGCGTGTATGCGATCTTCGCCAAAGGCGGCGATCGGCTGACGGTGCTCGACGAACAGGGCCAGACCGCGCGCACCCTGTCGGGAGCCGCGGGGTTGGTGGCCGCGACCCGATACGCCGAAGAGGCGCCCGTGTGGCTCGTCACGGGCACGGACGAGGCCGGTGTCGCGCTCGCGGCGCAGGCATTCGACCGGGCCGCCCTGACCAACCGCTTCGCCGTGGCGCTGACACCCGGCTCGCCGGTGCTGCCCGTGCCGGCGCCAGGGGGATGACCTGGTGCTGAGCGCCGGCCAACCGTTCTTCTACCGCCGGCTCGCCAGCCCGCTGCACGCGACCCGTGCCTCGATCGGAGCCCTCTGGGCGCTGGCGCTGATCTGCGCCTCGTTCGTGCTGTTCCAGCCCCTGCTGCTGATCGCGCTGACGGGAGCGATCCTCGCCGCGGGAGCCGCCGCCTGCGTCGGCGGGCAACTGGCGCGGGCGCTGCGCACCGCCGCGGTCGTCGCGGTGCCGATCGTCCTGGTCAACGTGCTCGTCTCGCGAGAGGGGCTGACCGTCTTCGCCCGCCTCGGCGATCTCGGTCCCTTCGGCCAGGGGGACCTGACGCTGGAGGCAGCGGTGTACGGGGTGGTGATCGCACTGAAGGTCACGCTGCTGATCCTGGTGACGACACTCGCGAGTCTCGCCGTCGATCCCGACGAGCTGCTGCGGGCGGTGCGCGGGCGCCTGTCGTTTCGCTCCGCCCTCACCGCGACGCTCGCCACGCGCATGCTCCCGTTGCTGGCAGCCGACGCCGGGCGGCTCGCCGAGGCCCAGCGCACGCGCGCGGAGCCCGGTCCCGGTGGCGCCCGCGGCCGCGTGGCCCTGATCGGCGCCGTCGTCGGCGGCTCGCTCGACCGGGCGATGGACGTCGCGGCGACGCTCGAGCTGAGGGGCTTCGCCACAGGCGCTCCGCGTCGGCGCACGCTTGGAGGAGAGCCCCTCGCGCCGGGACTGGCCCGCCCGCTCTCGCGCCACGACATCGCGTTCGCCTGCTCGGCGGTCGCGATCCTTGCGCTGACGGCGCTCGCGCGGGTCGGCGACGTCGCCCCGTTCAGCGCCTACCCCCGCGTTCATGCCCCGATCGGGGCGGGCACGCTCGCGCTGTGCGCCGCCCTGCTGGGGGCGGTGCTGCTGCCGTTCTGCGATCGTCGCGGGATACAGCCATGAGCGCGATCCTCTCCTTCGCGGACGTCGACTACCGCTATCCCGCCACCGAGGAGCCGGCGCTGCAGGGCATCAGCCTCGACCTCGAGCCGGGCGAGCTGTGCGTGCTCGCGGGGCTCTCCGGCAGCGGCAAGTCGACGCTGCTGCGCGCTGCCTGCGGCCTGGTGCCGCACTTCCACGGCGGGCGTTTTGCGGGCACGGTCGAGCTTGGCGGCCTGGATACGCGCGCGCACCCTCCGGCGCAGCTCGGCGCGCTCGCGGGCGTGCTGTTCCAGGACCCGGAGACCCAGCTGGTCACGAACTCCGTCGGAGCCGAGCTGGCGCTGGGGCTGGAGAGTCGCGGCCACAGCGCCACCGCCGTCGCCCGTGGCGTCGAGGAGGTGGCGCTCGCCCTGGGCATCGACCGGCTGCTCGAGCGCTCGGTGCACGAGCTCTCCGGCGGTGAGCAGCAACGGGTCGCGCTCGGCGCCGCGCTCGCCGGAAGGCCGCCCCTGATCCTGCTCGACGAGCCCACCTCGCAGCTCGATCCGGTCGCCGGCGACGAGCTGATCGGTCTGCTGCGCCGCCTCAACCAGGAGTGGGAGACCACGATCGTGCTCGCTGAGCACCGCCTCGAGCGCTGCCTGTACGTGGCCGACCGGGTGATCGCGATGGCACACGGGCGCGTCGCCTATGACGGGGACCCGCAGGCATTCCTCACCTGGGCGGCGCGGGAGGAGCCCGCGCTCAGGACTCCGGGTGCGAAGCTGTTCACCCTCGCCGGCCTGCGCCCGCTGCCTGTCGGCGTGCGTCAGGCGCGCGCCACGCTCCGCGCCCAGGAGCGTCTCCCGCGCGAGCAGCCCTCGGCCGTCCGGGCCGCCGCCGGGCCGACCCGCGGACGCAGAAGCGAACAGCCGTCGCCGGCGCTGAGCATGCGTGGGGTCTGGCATGAGCTGCGCAGCGGGCCCGCGATACTGCGCGGCGTCGACCTCACCCTGCGCCCCGGCGAGAGCGTCGCGCTGATGGGCCGCAACGGCGTCGGCAAGTCCACGCTCCTGCGCCATGCGGCGGGACTGCTCGCTCCCACTCGCGGCAAGGTTCAGCGCGCCGGACGCGTCGCGCTGCTGCTGCAGAACCCCGGCGACTACTTCGTGCACGAGCGCGTCGAGCAGGAGGCCTCGCCTGCGGCGTTGCGGGCCGCCGGCCTCGAGCACCTCGCCGGTCGCGATCCCCGCGACCTGTCCGGCGGCGAGCGCCAGCGACTCGCGCTCGCGATCGTCGCCGGCGCCCCGATGCGGGACGACGCGCAGGCTCCCGCCGACGCCGGCGAGCCGGGGCCGGCCGCGGTGCTCGCGCTCGACGAGCCCACCCGCGGCATGGATCGCGAGGCGAAGTCCGTGCTCGCGCGGGAGCTGCTCGTGCGCACGCAGCAGGGGCAGGCCGTGATCGTGGCCACACACGACCCCGAGTTCGCCGCGGCATGCGCACGGCGCGCCGTGCTGCTCGCCGACGGGCGCGTGATCGCCGACGGGCCCGCCGCGGAGCTGCTCGCGGGAGGTTGGTACTTCGCGACCGAGACGGCGCGCATCCTCGGTGGTGCGGGCGGGGCCCTGCTGCCCGAGCAGGGAGCGCCGTTGCTCGGTGCGGGCCCGCGCCTGGAGGCGGTCGCATGAGCTGGGCGATCGCCTCGTTCCTGCTGGTTGGCATCGTCCTCGTGGCGGGCTGGCTCGCGTACGAGCGCAGGCGCCCGTCGGCGCGGATGGTCGCCGTCGTGGCGACGCTCGCGGCGGTCGCGGCGCTCGGCCGGGACGCCTTCGCCGCGCTCCCCGACGTCAAGCCGATCACCGCGATCGCGTTCGTCGTGGGCTACGGACTCGGCCCCCTGCCGGGCTTCACCGTCGGCGCGGTCGGGATGCTGGCCTCGAACATCGTGCTGGGACAGGGCCCCTACACGCCCTGGCAAATGGCGGCGTGGGGTCTGGTCGGGCTTGCCGGCGCCGGAGTCGGATGGCTCTCGCGCCGACGCCTGGGACGGGTGCCGCTGGCGCTGGCGTGCGCGATCGCCGCGCTCGGGGCGAAGGAGATGATGAACGTCTACACCTGGACGCTCGGCGCGAGCCACACCCCCGCGGCGTTCCTGGTGGTGGCGGGCGCGGCCCTCCCGTTCGACATCACCGACACGCTCGCCACGTTCGCGTTCGCGTTCGTGTTCGGCCCCGAGCTGGCCCGTCTCCTGGCTCGCACCCGCGAGCGCATGAGCGTCACATGGGAGGAGTCGGCCCCCGAGGTCGCCGCCACCGCGGCGCTCGTACTCGTGCTGGCCGCGGGCGTCCTCGTCGCTCTGCCCACGCGGGCTCATGCCCACACCGCCGCGACCGTGAGGGCGCAGAGCGCCGCCGCGCCCTCGGCCGAGCTCTCGTTCCTGCTCTCGGCGCAGAACTCCGACGGCGGCTTCGGCGGCGCTCCCGGGCAGCGCTCGAGCGAGTTGTTCACCGCGTGGGCGGCGATGGGGCTGGCCGCCGCGGGTCGCGATCCCGCCCACGTGCGCCGGGGCGGACACTCCGTGCTCGAAGCGCTGCGCCGCGAAGCATCCGCCCTGTCGGGACTCGGCGACGCCGAGCGCACGATCCTCGCGCTGCATGCCTGTGGCGCCTCGGGCCATTCCTTCGCCGGACGCGATCTCGTCGCAGAGCTCACGCGTGCCCAGACCGCCGACCACTCCTTCGCTCACCAGGTCAACCTCACCGCGTTCGCGATCTTCGCGCTGCGCGCGATCGGTCACTCGGCCGGCTTTCGCCCGATCCGCGAGGCCGCAGGCTGGCTCGAGCGCCAGCAGAACGGCGACGGCGGCTTCGGCTTCGGTGGGCGCGGCTCGCCCAGCGACGTGGACGACACGGGGGCGGTGTTGCAGGCGCTCGTCTCAGCTGGCGCCCGCGACCGCGGCGCGCTCACCGCAGCGGCCGGCTACCTCGCTCGCGCCCAGGACCTGGATGGCGGCATGCCCCAGCAGCCAGGCGGCGCCTCCAACGCCCAGTCCACCGCGTGGGCCGTACAGGGTCTGATCGCGGCCGGGCGCAACCCCGCCACCGTGAGTCGCCGCGGCAGCCGTTCGCCGATCGGCTACCTGCAGACCCTCGTCACGTTCGGCGGCAGCGTCCGCTACTCGCGCACGAGCGCCCAGACGCCGGTCTGGGTGACCGCGCAGGCGATGATCGCGCTGGCCGGCCGGATCTTCCCGATCGCCTAGCCGGAGCGCGCCCGGCGATGCCCACTTGAGCGCGCGTTTAGCGACCCTCCTAACCTTGGGGCATGTCCACCGTGTACATGAGCCGCCACGCGCCCTACGGCGGCCGTGCCGAGCGTCGCGGCACCGCCGGCCCGCTCGGTATCGCCGGCCTGTGTCTGGTGGGCCTGGCGCTCACGTGGGCGGTCGCGGCGCTCGTTCCCGCCGCCCAGTTCAAGGACGCGGTGGCCCTGCACGACTTCACGCTGCTGGACAGCACCCACGCCGGTCCGCTGGCGAAAGCGGTGCTGGTGCTGCTCAATCCCGACCTGTTCGTCGCCTGGACCGTCGTGCTGGCAGGCATCGCGATTCTGCGCAGGCGCTGGGACCTGGCGTTGGCGGTGGTCGCGGTGCTGGCGCTCGCGCCGCTCACCGCGGAAGCGCTAAAGCCGCTGCTGGCTCATCCCCATGCCCCCGTCGGTGGCGTGTTCGTCCAGCCGGCGTCGTGGCCGAGCGGGCACTCGGCGGCCGCGCTCGCGCTCGTGCTGTGCGCCGTGCTCGTCGCCCCGCCCCGCTGGCGCACTGCCGTGGCCGCGCTCGGCGCGGGCTTCGCGGTCGCCGTCGGCTGCTCTCTGCTGATCCTCGCCTGGCACATGCCGAGCGACGTGTTCGGCGGCTATCTCGTCGCGGCGTTGTGGATGGCGCTGGCGGTCGCCGCGCTGCGGACGCATCGCCGGCTCAACGCGCCGCGCGGCGCCGAGCGTCCGTCAGGAGCCTGAAGGCTCGACGCTGCCACCGTGGGCGCCCGGGTCCCACAGTGACTCGGGCTGCGGGCCGGACTCGTTGGCTCCTCGGCTGAGAATGAACAGCAGGTCCGAGAGGCGGTTCAGGTAGCGCACGACCTCGGGGTTGCCCTCGTCTCCGACCGCGATCGCGCGCCGCTCGGCGCGGCGACAGACGGTGCGGCAAACGTGCAGCTGGGCCGCCGCCGGGCTGCCGCCGGGGATGACGAACGAGCGCAGCGGCGCGAGCGTGGCGTTGACCTCGTCGCACGCCTGCTCGAGCCATCCGGTGTACTCGCCGGTGACCCGCAGGCGCCCGCGTCCCTCGCCGCCGCTGGAATCGCCGTCGGCTTCGCCGTCGCCGGCGGCGCCTGGAACCGACAGGTCGGCGCCGACGTCGAGCAGGTCGTTCTGGACCCGACGCAGCCAGCTCGCGAACTGCTCGGGCAGGCCGGGAGCCAGCAGCGCCACGCCGAGCGCGGCGTTGAGCTCGTCGACCGTGCCGTACGCCTCGACCCGCGGGTGCAGCTTGGACACGCGGCTCATGTCGCCGAGGTGGGTCTCGCCGGAGTCCCCGAGCTTGGTGTAGATGCGAGTCAGGTTGACCGTCACGGCGCCTACGAGTCTCGCACAACGGACCTGGCCGCCCGGCATCGGGAGGATCGGATACGTTCTCGGACCTCAGATGCGGATCGGTGTGCCGAAGGAGACCGCCGTGGGCGAGCACAGGGTTGCGCTCGTGCCGGAGGTCGTGAGCAAGTTGAAGGCCAAGGGCCTCGACATCCTCGTGCAGCGTGGCGCGGGGGCCGACGCGCTGCTTCCCGACTCCGCCTTCGCCGACGCGGGCGCCGAGCTGACCGACGACGCGAACGCGGTGTGGGACAGCGACGTCGTCGTCAAGATCGCTCCGCCGGACCCCCAGGAGGTCAGGGGGCTGGGGTCGAGCTCGATCCTCGTCGGCTTTCTCGCGCCCTTGACGAGCCCGCAACTGACGAGGGCGCTCGCCGACGGCGGGGCGACGGCGTTCGCGATGGAGGCGATCCCGCGAATCTCCCGCGCCCAGGCGATGGACGCGCTGTCCTCTCAGAGCAACGTGGCAGGCTATGAGGCGGCACTGCTCGGGGCGACCAACATGGGGCGCTTCTACCCGATGCTGATGACCGCCGCGGGCACGATTCCGCCGGCGAAGGTGCTGGTGCTGGGCGCCGGCGTCGCGGGCCTGCAGGCGCTCGCGACCGCGAAGCGGCTCGGCGCGCGCACCACCGGCTATGACGTGCGTCCCGAGGTCGCCGAGCAGGTCGAGTCGCTCGGCGCCCAGTGGCTCGACCTCGGCCTCGAGGCCAGCGGCGAGGGTGGTTACGCCCGCGAGCTGACCGACGCCGAGCGGGCCGCCCAGCAGCAGGCGCTGACCGACGCGATCAAGGGCTTCGACGTGGTCATCACGACCGCGCTCGTGCCCGGCCGGCCCGCGCCCAAGCTCGTCACGGAGGAGGCCGTGCGCGGCATGAAGCCCGGCTCGGTGATCGTCGACCTGGCGGGTGAGGCGGGCGGCAACTGCGAGCTGACCGAGCCGGGGGAGATCGTCGTCGGGCACGACGTGAAGATCGTCTCGCCGCTGAACCTGCCCGCCCAGATGCCCGAGCACTCCTCTCAGCTGTTCGCTCGCAACGTGCTGGCGCTGCTCGACCTGATGGTGGGCGAGGACGGCCAGTTGAAGCTCGACTTCGAGGACGAGATCATCGCCGGCGCGTGCGTCGTGCGGAAGGGGGAGATCGTGCACCCAGGTGCGAAATCGGCAGTCGCCGCGGCGTCTGGCGCGGGAGCGGGAACATGATCCTCGGCAGCGTCCTCACCACCAACCTCGCGATCCTCGTGCTGGCCGGCTTCATCGGCTTCGTGGTGATCTCGAAAGTGCCCAACACGCTGCACACGCCCCTGATGTCCGGCACCAACGCGATCCACGGGATCGTGCTGCTCGGTGGGCTGCTGCTGTTCGGCCTCGCCGGGCTGGACGGCTTCAGCAAGCTGCTGCTCGTGATCGCCGTGGCGTTCGGCACGATCAACATCGTCGGCGGCTTCCTGGTCACCGATCGGATGCTCGAGATGTTCAAGTCCAAGCCCAAGCCCAAGTCCCAGGAGGACGAGGACAAGGGGGACGACGGATCGTGACCACGCTCACACCGGCGACGGTGTTCCTGCAGAGCGAAAGCTTCATCTACGTCCTCTACATCATCGCCTTCTCGCTGTTCATCCAGGGACTGCGAGGGCTGGCTGGTCCCACCACCGCGGTACGTGGCAACCGCATCGCCGCGGTCGGCATGGCGATCGCCGTCGTGGCCACGCTGCTGTATCCGGGCGAGGGCAACTGGGGGCTGATCGCGCTCGGCATCGCGCTCGGGGTGGCGGTCGGGGTGCCCGCGGCGCGTCAGGTGAAGATGACCGCGATGCCGCAGATGGTCGCGCTGTTCAACGGCGTCGGCGGCGGCGCGGTGGCCCTGATCTCCTGGGTCGAGTTCCGTCACTACGGCTCGACCTACGGCTCCCACACCGTCCACGTCGGCGCGGAAGTCGGACGTGGGATCGTCGTGCAGAGCGGCGTGTCCCTCCAGGTCGGGGGCGTGCCCACCTACGTGGCGATCTTCTCGGTGTTCGCCGCGATCGTCGGCTCCGTCTCCTTCTGGGGGTCGAACATCGCCTTCGGCAAGCTCCAGGAAATCATCCCGGGACACCCGATCTCGCTCGGCTCCGCTCAGCAGGCGGTGAACCTCGTGCTGCTGGTGCTCGCGCTCGCGGCGGGCGTCTACCTGGTCGCCGGCGCGCACTCCGAACTGCTGTTCATCGGCATGCTCGTCGTCGCCGCGCTGCTCGGCAATGCCGTCGTGCTGCCGATCGGCGGGGCGGACATGCCGGTCGTGATCTCGCTGCTCAACGCCTTCACCGGCCTGTCTGCGGCCGCCACCGGGATGGCGCTGAACAACCCGGCGCTGATCGTCGCGGGCATGATCGTCGGCGCCTCCGGCTCGATCCTCACTCGCCTGATGGCGGTCGCGATGAACCGTTCGATCCCGTCGATCGTGGCCGGCGGCTTCGGCGGGGGCGGCGCCGTCGCGGGCGCCGAGGGTGCCGGCGAGCACGCCGGCACTGTCAGCTCGACGAGCGCCGCCGACGCGGCGATCCAGCTGGCCTACGCCAGTCGCGTGGTGATCGTCCCCGGCTACGGCATGGCCGTCGCCCAGGCACAGCACGCGGTCAGAGAGCTGACCAAAGAGCTCGAGGCTCGCGGCGTCGAGGTCAGCTACGCGATCCACCCGGTCGCCGGTCGCATGCCGGGACACATGAACGTGCTGCTCGCCGAGGCGGACGTCCCCTACGACCAGCTCAAGGAGATGGACGACGCCAATCCCGAGTTCCAACGCACCGACGTCTCGCTGGTGATCGGCGCCAACGACGTCACCAACCCGGCCGCCAAGAACACGCCCTCCTCGCCGATCTACGGCATGCCGATACTCGAGGTGGCAGACAGCCGTTCGGTGATCGTGATCAAGCGCTCGATGAACCCGGGCTTCGCCGGCATCGAGAACGAGCTGTACTACGACCCGAAGACCTCGATGCTGTTCGGCGACGCCAAGAGCGCCGTCAGCGAGATAACCGCCGAGCTCGGACAGATCTGATGTCGCTCGCGACGGACCCGCGCCGTGTCGGACCACACGGCCGGGCCGCGTTGTGCGCCGCGGCGCTGGCGGCGATCGTGCTGACGCTGCTCGGCCCGCTCCCGACCCCTGCCAGCGCCGTGCGCCCGCAGCGGCGGATCGTCGCGGGGATCGAAACGAAGATCGAACAGGCGCCGTTTCAGGTGGCGCTCTACTTGCGTGAAGCTCAGCCTCCGGCCACGTTCAACGGCCAGTTCTGCGGCGGCGTGATCCTCGACGCCACGCACGTTCTCACCGCAGCGCACTGCGTCACCGTCGGCGGCTTCGAAGCCGCCGCACCCGAAGAAGTCGCGGTGCTCGCCGGTTCGAACGACCTCGAAACGCCGGGCGCGGGCGCCGTCGAGGACCCCGCCGTGGCGACCTCGTTCGATCCCGAATGGAGGGAACTCACCGGCGAACACGACCTCGGCGTGCTCACGCTGGAAAAACCGCTCTGGTCGGGGCCGCAGCCGCCGATCGACGGCACCAGCAAGATCGCTCCGATCGAGCTCGGCGTCGCGGGCGAAATCAGCGTCGGCGACCAGGCCACGGTGTCCGGCTGGGGCTTCGACAAACCACTCGAAGTCGAACAGGTTCCCAGCGAACGTGAATTCGAAGAAGGCTTCCCGGCGGTCCTGCGCTCGGCGCAGGTGTCGATCCGCTCACGCGCGGCATGTGAAACCGACTACGAAGGCGAACCGATCGGCGAAGACTTGATCTGCGCGATCGGAACCGGCTCGCCAGCACCGGACGCCTGCTTCGGCGACAGCGGCGGTCCGCTGTTCAGCGGCGAACCGGGCCATGAAGGCGACCGGCTGCTCGCGATCGTCGACCTCGGCGCCGCCTGCGGGTTCGAAGAGGCACCCGGCATCTACCAGAGCCTGATCACACCGGCAAACGCCCAGTTCGCCCGCTCGGATCCCCCACAGGCTCCGATCGCGCGGGGGCGTCCGCGCATCGCCGGCATGGCCCAGCCGGGCCAGACGCTCACCTGCGAACCGGGGGTGTGGCTGGGTTCGGCCGAATTCTTCGTCAGGTTCTTTCGCGACGAATCGAGCATCACCCATCCGTTCGCCTCCACCGCGCTGACGGCGAGCTACTCGAGCAACCGCACCTACCCGGTGCAGGGGAGCGACGCCGGCACACGGATCTTCTGCGCCGTATTCGCCCGCAACGCAGGCGGCTACGGCGAAGCGCTGAGCGAAGACGCGGCCATCGCCGCGGTCACAGCGGTGCCCGCGCCCGCCCCCGCGCCGGCGCCGAGCTCGACGCCGCCACCCATGCCACCGAGCCTCGACGTCCTATCCAAGCGTTGCCGGCGCGCCACCTGCACCGTCAACGTGCTGGCCTCGAGGGGCGCCGGCGCCGCAGCGGTCACGAAGGTCCAGGCGACGCTGAGCTACCGGCAGCGGTTCTCCTGTCACCGGCACGGCCGGCGCGCGACCTGCACCCGCACGGTCACCCGCACGCTCACCGCGAAGGCGATCCCCGCGGGACACTTCCTGATCACCGCCTCGGGCCTGAAACCAGGCCGGTTCACGATGTCACTGCGCGCGATCGACCGCGCCGGCGTGCGTCAGATCCAGCCGACGAAGGTGACGCTGCTGCTCAGGGCGCAACGCCGGACAGTCAAGCACTAGCCCCCGCGGGCTCTGCGAGACTGCGAGAGTGATCGCGCGCTCGCAGGCCCTCGCGGCCCTCGCCCACAACGAGTTCGACCTGGTTGTGGTCGGCGGGGGCATCACCGGCGCCGGGGTCGCTCTGGACGCCGCGACGCGCGGCTTCAGCGTCGCGCTGATCGAGCGAGCGGACTACGCGGCGGGCACCTCCAGCCGCTCGAGCAAGCTCGTCCACGGGGGTCTGCGCTACCTGCAGAACCTCGACCTCGGCCTCGTTCGCGAGGCCCTGCTCGAGCGCCGGCTGATGGTGGCGCTCGCGCCCCATCTCGTGCATCCGCTGCCGCTGGTCGTCCCCGCCTTCGACGGCGCCAGGCCTGACCGGCTCGTCGGCGTCGGGTTGAACCTCTACGACGTGATGTCCGTCGAACGGGACCGGTTGCGCCCCCGTCGCAGCCGGCGCGGGCGGGACGCGCCGGAGGGAGCGGCGGAGGACGAGCCGGCGCTGCAGGCAGGGGGGGAGTCCTGGAGCCCCGAGCGCCACCGCGTCATCTCCGGGGAGGAGGTCTGCGAGCTGCTGCCCGCGCTCGCCTCTCGCGAGCCGACCAGCGGCTATCTCTTCTACGACTGCCAGACCGACGACGTCAGGCTCGTGCTGACCGTGCTGGGCGAGGCCGAGCGCTTCGGCGCCGTCTGCGCCAACCGCACCGCGGCGGTCGGGATCCTCGAACACGACGGTCGGGCGTGCGGCGTGCTCGCCGAGGATCGCGAGAGCGGCCAGGAGCTCCAGATCAGGGCCGCCAACGTCGTCAACGCGACGGGTGTCTGGGCCGACCGGCTGAGCGCAGTCGGCGCGCCATCTGCCGCCGCGGCTCCCGGCGAGCAGCCGACCGGAGCCTCGGGCGTTCCCCACATCCGCCCGAGTCGCGGGACCCACATCGTCCTCTCGCGTGAGGATCTGCCGCTCACCGGCGGCGCGATCGTCCCCGCCGGTGACGGGCGCTCGATCTTCGCGCTGCCGTGGCTCGGGCGCACACTCGTCGGCACGACAGATCGCGACTACGACGGCGAGCTGGATCGGGTGCAGCCGGCATCGGAGGACGTCGAGTACCTGCTCGCCGCCGTCAACGAGTTCTTCGCGACGGCGCTCGTGCAGGGCGATCTCGTCGGCGCCTACGCGGGTGTGCGGCCATTGATCTCCAGCGGCGACCCCAAGCGCTCGGCCGACATCTCCCGCAAGGCCGAGCTGTACGAGGCGGCCTCCGGGATGCTCACGATCACCGGCGGCAAGCTCACCACCTGGCGGCGGATGGCCAAGATGACCGTGGATCGGCTGGTCGAGCGCGACGCCCGTGATGCGCCCTGCCGCACCCACGAGATCCCGCTCGGCCAGGCGATCGCGGTCGAAGATCTGCCCGAGGTGGAGGGCGTGCCGAGCGAGTCCTATGCATCGCTGGCCGGTCGCTACGGTCACGCCGCGCACGACGTCCTGGGCCTCGCCGCCGAGCGGGGCGAGCTCGCGCAACCGATCGTCGCCGGCCTGCCCGACATCCTCGCCGAGGCAGCGCTCGCGGTCCGCCGCGAGCAGGCGCGCAGCATCGGCGACGTGCTCTTCCGCCGCACCCGGCTGGGGCTGCTGGCCGCGTCGGAGCTGCGCGCGGCGGACGACTCGCGGGTGAGCGACCAGGCCGAGCGAGCCGGGGCGCCGCCGCCTGTCAGGCGTGTCGCCGATGTGCTCGCACGCGAGCTGGACTGGGATCCGGATCGCACCCGCACGGAGATCGAGCGCTTCCTGGCCGAGGCCGACGCCGAGGGCGCCCATGCCGAGGAGCTCGCCCCAGGAGAGAAGCGGGCGGCGTGAGCGCAGAGCCGCTGCGCCTGCAGGCGGGCCGCCACCTGCTCGAGCTGGGTCGGGCGCCACTGCTGATCGGGGTCATCGACGACCCGTCCCCGACGCTCGCGCAGGCGCGTGGGCTGCTGGCGGCCGGGGCCCAGGCGATCGAGTTGGGTTGCGGACCCCCGGACATCGGCAACGCCTCGATCTCGCCCGCCGAGTGTCTCCAGCGCATCGACCAGACGATCGCAGCGATCTCCGACGAGCTCGACGCGATCGTCGCGATCCACGCTGGGCGGCCGGCCGCGGCACAGACCGCGGTCGATGCGGGCGCCGCGATCGTCTTCGACGAGAGCGCCGGCGGCGATCCGCAGACCGTGCGCATCTGCGCTCGCACCGGCGCCGCGCTGGTGATCAGGTGCGAGGCCGTCGAGCACGCCGGCACGGCGCTGGATGCAGACCGCCGGGCCGACGGGCTCGACTCGCTGAGGAGGCGGATCGCGACGGCGCTGGCGGGCGGTGTGAGCTTCGATCAGCTGATCGTCGAAGTCCCCGCGGTCCCCGCCGGGGCGTCCGGTGCCGGCGGCGAGCCGCTGCTCGAGCTCGGCGCGGTGACCGGCCTCGGCCGGCCGGTGCTGGTGAACGTCTGCGGCCGAGGGTCCCCTCCGGCGAGCGCCGGGACGCGCACGAACGCGCAGCTCGCCGTCGCGCTGGCCAAGCTCGCCGACGGCCTCGACCAGGGTGCGCACATGTTCCGCCTGCGAGATGTGGCCGCCGCGCGGGACTTCATCGCCGTGCGCGCGGCCCTGGACGGCGAGCTCGACCCTGGCAGGGATCTGGTGCTCGCCGATGAACTTCGCCACGAACGCTAGGCTGCGAGCTGCAGCAGGGTGCCCGCCGCTGTCCAACGCGCCGGGACGCCGACCGCCCACACCGACACGAGGAGATTCACATGCCAGTGCTAGAACGCTCTGAGCTGGAGGCAAGCCCTCTCGCCGACCTGCACGCGATCGCCGACCAGCTCGGCCTCGAAGGCTTCCGACGACTGCGCAAGGCGGACCTGATCGACGCGATCCTCGGCCGCCCCGATGCCGGCGAGCCCGAGCCGGAGAGCTCCTCCGAGGAGACGCCGTCCGACCGCGAGGATGGCGAGGAGGAGAGCCGGCAGGAGGGCACTGGGTCGACGGGCTCCGGGCGATCGGGCCGCCGCCGCCGCCCGGCCCGCTCCCGCCGCGGCAAAGCCGAGGCGAACGACGACGACGAGGGCAGCGGCAGCGGCAGAGGCAGGCGCGGCCAGCGTGCGGAGGAGGGCCCGGGGGAGGGCGCTCGCGTCGTCGAGGGCGTGATCGAGCTGCTCGGCAACGGCTCGGCCTTCGTCCGGGTCGATCCGCCCGAGGCCTCCGACGAGGACGTTTACATCTCCGCCGCGCAGGTTCGTCGCTGTGAGCTCGTGTCCGGTGACCGCGTCACCGGCCCGGTGCGCACGCCGCGGCGCTCCGAGCGCTACCCCTCGCTCGTGCGCGTGGACACCATCAACGGCGCCCCCGCCGGCGAGGTCTCGGAGGGCACCCGCTACGACGAGCGGCCCGTCGCCTATCCGAGCGAGCGGATCCCTCTCGACGGAGGCGACACCGAGCTCGAGGCGATCGAGTGGCTGACGCCGTTCGGGCAGGGTTCGCGGGTGCTCATCGCGGGTCCGGCTCGGTCGGGCAAGACCGAGCTCGTGCGGGCACTGCTCGCCGCGGTCACGGGTCGCGAGGGATTCGAGGTCACGCTCGCGCTCGTCGGGGTGCGACCCGAGGAGATCACCGAGTGGCACGAGGGGACCGTGACGCCCGCCGTGTCGCTCAGCTTCGCAGCCTCCTCCGACGCCCAGGGTCAGGCGGTCGAGCACGCGATCGAGACCGCCAAGCGCACCGCCGCGCGCGGCGGAAACGCGCTGGTGCTGATCGACACCCTGGACGGCTTGCACCCGCACACCGCCCGCCGGGTGATGGCCGCGGCACGCAACCTCAGGGACGGCGGCTCACTCACGATCGTCGCGACCGCGAGCCAGCCGCTGGGAGGGGAGACGACCGTGATCGCGCTCGCCCCCGAGCTCGCCGCGGTGGGCGGTCCGCCCCTCGATCTGATCCACAGTGGCACGTTGCGCGCGGAGCTGCTCGTGGGCGAGGACGGAGCTCGGGCGATCGCCGACGCGCGCGCTCGGGCGGTCGCTCACGCTCGCGGCGAGTAGCCAGCGCCGCGGGAGCCCTCAGCGACGATATGCGACGCGGCCCCAGGAGGGCTCGCGCGCGAGCTCGATCGGCTCGTCTTCGCGTTGGGGCTGAACGTAGGTGAACCCGCCCGTGCTCTCGTCGAAGCAGACGCCGAGCTCGCCCTCGTTGACGCGCTGGTCGAGCCAGGCTCCCCGGAACACCAGCCGCCGCAGCCAGTGCACGAGCGAGCGCTCGGCCGGGCCGACCAGCTCGGGCCAGCAGTCGTTGACGTGCTCGCCGAGGCCAGACGCGGGGTCGTAGACCTCACCGTTGACGGCCAGGTTGACGAGATCTTCGAGCTCGTCCTCCCCCAGCCTGCCCTTCACGAAGCCGAGCCTCAATGCCGCCTGCTCGCAACGCTCGGCGAAGTCCTCCTCGTTGAACGTGAACCTCAGCTCCCCGTATTCGAGGACGAAGTCCTCACCCGAGTTGTAGTTTCCGCGGCGCTTCGACGTTCGTTCCATGATGTCGCTCTCGCCGGGGGATAGCTTGGGCCCGGGCCGTCGTGATCATACGTCGTGCTCCTGCCTGGCCACCTCCGCTGCACGGAATTTTGCACGGATTCGGAACGCTCGCGTCGGCGCGCTCAGTGGGTGCTGGGCTGCAATCCCAGCACGAGCGCCAGGCGCTCGATCCCACCACTGAGCTGCTTGCCGCCGCCCGACAGCGTGCTCGCGGCTCGCAGCGCCGGCAGCAGCGGGGTGATGCTCGGGTCTTCGTTGAGGCCAACTCCTTCCAGGAAGCTCACCAGCGAGGTGATGCTGACCGAGATCGTGGGCTGCGTGCCCGCACCGAGCGCGCCGGCGGCGGCGGTCGCGACCGCAGACCCCGAGATCGTGCTCTGCGGGTGAAGCGCTTCCTGCACCGAGGTGGGGCTCAGCCCGATCACGAACTTCGGTTCGCCCTGCGCGTCGCGTCCGGCGGCGATCGCAAGCGTGATCGGCAGGCCGGTGACCTTCGCTTCGAGTGCCGCTTCGGTGCCCGGGATCGTCGTCGGCGAGGCTTCGCCACCGGCATTGCCCAGCGCGCTGCCCAGCTTGGCCACCGCTGCGCGCGAGGCGGTTGCGTCGTCGGAGGCGATCGCGATCGCCCCCTTCAGATCGAGCACGCTCGTCCCACTAGCGAAGATCCCCGCTTCGCCCATCCAGCTGAGAAAGTCCCGCTGAGCCTGCGCGCCGCTCGAGAGGATCGCCTGCAGCGGCGCGGTCAGACCTTCGATCACCCCGGGGACGCTCACGGTCACCTGCGAGGACGCCGCTTCGCCGCCCGCGGAGCTGGCGAGCGTATGAGCCAGCGTCACGAGGGCCTGAAGCCCCTGCACGCCGCCGCCGCTCGCGACGCCGAGGTCACCCAGCCCGACCGCCAGCCATGCGTCGCCCGGCAGTTCGCCGAAGGCGCGTCCGCCGCTCGCGGCGGCCCGTATCAGCCCACCCGATCGCCCGCCCTGCCCGCCGCCCGTGGCGCCGGTGCCGGGCGCGACATCCGCGTCGAGCGACACCGAGCTGGCCGTGGGAACGACCGACACGTTCAGCGGGCTGCCGCCGCCGAGCAGCGTGAGCAGCGCCGGCAGGTCGCGTCCGGACGTCTTGCCTTTCCCGCCGGACAGAGCGACCGGGTTGCCAAAGACGTGCGCGAGGGCGTCGCTGGGCGCCACTGCGGCGAGCTGGGTGTAGGAAGGCTGGCCGGACAGGGAGGCGCCGCCCTGCGTGGTGTCGATCACTTCGTGCACGGCGCCCTCGGTGCCGAGCACGACCAGACGATCGACGACCGCGAAGGCTGCGCTCCCGTTCGTCTCGTAGGAGACACCGCGGTAGGAGCTGGCGTGGGCCCCGGCGTGGCTCGCCGCACTCGCGAGGAATGACTTCGCCTTGTCGAGATCGCTCGTGTCGAGCACGATTGCCCCCCCGGCTGCGCCGGCGCCGCCATTGCCGAACGGCCACTGACCGCTCGTGGCGGTGCCGGTGATCCCGCCGGTGAGCACCCGCCCGAGCAGGCTTTCGGCGGCGCTCGAGCTGCCGAGGGCCGTGAAGAACAGGCCCGCGTTGCGCCCCAGCCACGGGGCGACGTCGTGGGCGTAGTCGAGCGTCGGGCTGCCGGGGGTCTGCAGCACGGCCACCAGGCCCCGGTAGGGATTGCTGCGCTGCGTGAGCTTGCGCCCCGCTGCCAGGGCTTCGGTCTCCAGGCTGCCGTCGGGGCGCACGACCGCGCCGAGGTAGACCGCGGCGCGGGCTGGTACGACTCCCGCCGGATCGGCGTTCGTGCCCGTGGAGCTGCTCCCGCCGCAGCCGGTGAAGGCCGCCGCCATCAGCGCGATCAAAGAGAGCGCGCAGGCCGTCAACCTGAGCCGCATCGGCCGATCGTAGCTGCAAGCGCGGTCGCATACGCCGCATCTGCAAGCGCGTGTGCAGTACCGGGCGCCGGCGGCGCCGGTCGGGTCGGCGGCGTGGAAGTGGCTCGCGAGCAGGCGTTTCTGCGGGTGTACGGAGCGTCGTGAAAGGGATGTGGGAAAAAATGTGCAATTGGGGTTGCATTGTGGGAGGAAGTGGGTTACGGTGCGCGCAGCGAGCCGGGGTGGAGGGGCTCCTCCCACTCCTCCACCTCGGCTTGATAACCAGCTCTGCACCTGACCCACATGGTCCCTTTCCGCGGCGCCTTCGACCACACCCTCGACGCGAAGAGCCGCCTCACGGTGCCGGCTCGCTATCGAGCCACGCTGGCAGAGGGCGTCGTGCTGGCAATGCCCGTCGATCTGAAGCCCTGCGTCGGCGTGTGGCGGCCCGAGGACTACGAGCGCTACACCCAGCGGGCGCTCGCCGAGCTGCCGCCGCTCTCGCCGCGGCTGAGCGAGCTCGAGCGGTTCTTCTACGGCAGCTCCCAGGACGCCGACCTGGACTCCGCCGGGCGCATCATGGTGCCCGGCTTCCTCTCCGACCACGCCAGCCTCGCCAAGGAGGTCGTGGTGGTCGGCGCGGGCGACCGTCTGGAGCTCTGGGATCGGGCCGGCTGGAACGACCATCGAGAGGCGCTGCTCGGCGGCGTCGCGGAGATCACGGCGCGTGTCGACCATCCTGCTTGACATGACCACCAGGCACGTCCCCGTGCTCGCCGGAGAGCTGCTGGGCCTGCTCGACCCTCAGCGCGGGCAGACTGCGATCGACTGCACCTTCGGTGGCGGCGGCCATGCCCGGCTGATCGCCGAGCGGCTCGGCCCGGAGGGCACGCTGATCGCGATCGACCGCGACCCGGTCGCCCAAGAGCACTTCGAAGAGCTCGCCGAAGAGGTCTCCTGCACCGTCAGGTTCATCCGCGCGAGCTACGAGCAGGCGCTGGAGGAGCTCACCCGCGAGCGCGTCAGCGCCGACATCGCGTACTTCGATCTCGGCATGTCCTCGATGCAGGTGGACACCCGCGAGCGCGGTTTCTCCTACTCCTACGAGGCGCCGCTCGACATGCGCATGGATCCCGCCCAGGAGCTGACGGCGCGCGAGATCGTCGCGAGCTGGGATCAGCGAAGGCTGGCGCGGACCCTGCGCGACTTCGGCGAGGAGCGCCATGCGGAGGCGATCGCCCGTGCGATCGTGCGCCGGCGCGAGCGGGCGGGGATCGAGACGACCCTCGACCTGGTCGAGACGATCGTCTCCGCGATCCCGACGCCCGCGCGGTTCGCGGGCGGCCATCCCGCCAAGCGCTCCTTCCAGGCGCTGCGGATCGCCGTCAACGACGAGCTCGACCAGCTCGACCGCGCGCTGCCGCTCGCCTGGGATCTCCTGCGTGAAGGGGGTGTGCTCGCGGGCATCAGTTTCCACTCGTTGGAGGACCGGCGCGTAAAGCGCTTCCTCGCCGCCCGCGCGCAGGGCTGCATCTGCCCGCCCGACCTGCCGGTGTGCGCGTGCGGGCGCACGCCCGAAGCTGCGCTGCTGACGCGGCGGGCGATCGCTCCCTCCGCTGGGGAGCTCGCCGAAAACCCGCGTGCCGCGTCGGCGCGACTGCGCGCCGCGCGCAAGCTCGGGGCGACGGCATGACCCCGCCACCGGCCGTCGCCGTTCCCGCGCCCGCGGTCCGTCCCCGCTCGCGGCCCCGGCCGCTGCCCGACATCCGAACCCGCCCCGCCCCGCCCCGCCGCCGCCCCCGGCGCGTGTCCGGTCCGACGTCCCGGAGCCGGACGGTCAGCCCCGCCGCAGGGCTCACGGCCCGCCCGCTGCTGGACAGGCTGATCCGCGGGCGCATCTGGATCGCGGTGGTGGCGTTCGCCCTGATCGGGATCGTGACGATGCAACTGGGGCTGCTCAAGCTGAACGCCGGCATCGGCCGCGCGCTGGAGCACGAGGCGGCGCTGCAGCGCGAAAACTCGGCGCTCAGCATCGAAGACTCCGAAGTCGCGGCGGGCGACACGGTCGAGCTGCAGGCCGCCCACCTGGGGATGCAGCTGATTCCGACGGGCACGCTGAAGTTCCTCTCCGCACAGCCGTCCGCGGGCGAAACGGCGCGAGCCGTGGCGGCGTTGAACGCCCGCGCGAGCGCATCCTCGACGACCGGTTCGAGCTCGCAGGCGGAATCGAGCGAAGCGACGCCGGCGAGCGCCGAAGCGTCGTCTGCCACGGCCGCCGAAGGCGAAGCCGGCTCTGAAGGGTCCTCCTCCGCGCAGGCCGGGGCGCCCGAAGCGGGCGCCGAAGCGAGCTCCGCGTCGACCGCCGGCGCAGCCGGCGAAGGCGAATCGCAGTCCGCCGAAGGCGCCGCAGGCGAAAGCTCGCCGGCGGCGAGCGAATCCGCCGCGGCGTCCGCCGGCCCACAGGGGTAGCGGGTGGCGGCGGTCCAGCACCGGATCGGCACCATCTTCGGGCTGTTCTTCGCGCTGCTCGTGCTCGCCGCGGGTAGGACCCTGTACCTCGGCACCGTGCACAGCGGCGCGTTGCGCAAGGCGGCTCGCACCCAGCAGCTGACGACCGAAGCCGTGCCCGCCCAGCGCGGCACGATCACCGATCGCAACGGCTTGGACCTCGCGGTGTCCGAGCCGGCCCAGGACATCTCGGCAACGCCCTATCTCGTCAAGGATCCCGTCTCGGCGGCCCAGAAGCTCGCGCCGCTGCTGGGCCAGCCGGCCGCTCAGGTGCTGGCGAAGCTGGCTCAGCACACCGGCTTCGTGTATCTCGCGCGGCGGCTGCCCGCGCGCCAGGCCAGAGCCGTGATGGCGCTCAAGCTCGAAGGCATCTCCGGCACTCCCACGATGCGCCGTGTGTATCCCCGGGGGACCCTGGCAGCGCAGGTGCTCGGCTTCGTCGGCACCGAAGGAAGCGGGCTGTCCGGGCTCGAGTACTCCCAGAACGCGCTTCTGCGCGGCAAGCGCGGGGAGCGGCGCGTGATCAGCGACGCGATCGGCCAACCGGTCTCGATCGACAACGTCCACGCCGAGCAGCCCGGGGCGAACGTCACGTTGACGCTCGACGCGAACATCCAGCAGCGCGCCGAAGACGTGCTCGGTGCCGTCGGACGCGTGTTCAGCCCCAAGGACGCCACGGCGATCGTGATGGATCCCCGCACCGGCGCACTGCTGGCGGTGGCCAACTGGCCGCCGGTGAACGCCGACGAACCGGGCACGTCCTCGCCCGCGGCGCTGCAGGACAGGGCCGTCGGCTTCGACTACGAACCGGGCTCGACGTTCAAGGCGTTCACCGTCTCGGGGGCGCTGCAGGAGGGCCTGATCACACCCGACAGCGGTTTCAACATCCCGGACCAGATCCAGGTCGCCGACCGCACCATCCACGACGACACCGAACACGCCGAAGAGACCCTCACCACCGCTGAAATCCTCGCCCAGTCGAGCAACGTGGGCGCGATCGAGATCGGTCTGCGCGAGGGCGCGAGCGCGTTCAACGGCTGGGTGCGGAAGTTCGGCTTCGGTGCTCGCACGGGCGTGGATCTGCCGAGCGAGGAAACCGGCGTGGCGCTGCCCCTGTCGCAGTACTCCGGCTCCTCGATGGGCAACCTGCCGATCGGCCAGGGCGAGCTCGTCACGCCGATGCAGATGGCGAGCGCCTACGCGGCGATCGCCAACGGCGGGATCCTGCGCACCCCCCACATCATCAGCGCGATCGACGGACACGCCCGGCGCGAGCCCCCCGGGCGTCGCGTGATCTCGCCCACGACGGCGGCGGCCGTGCGCAAGATGCTCGAGGGGGTGCTCGCGCCCGGAGGTACCGCCAGCGAGGTCTCGATCCCCGGTTATCAGCTGGCGGGCAAGACCGGCACGGCGAGCAAGATCGACCCGGCGACGGGCACCTACTCCAAGACCGCCTACGTGGCTTCGTTCATGGGCTTCGCACCGGCCTCCGATCCGAAGGTCCTGTGTGCCGTGATCGTCGACGAACCCCAGGCGGGGTCGATCTACGGCGGTACCGTGGCCGCACCGGCATTCGGGCAGATCATGAGCTTCGCCCTGCCCTACCTCCGCGTGCCTCCGGGGTAGCATCAGCTCATGCGACTCGACCGGTTGATCGCCGCTGAGCAGGCCGGCGAGAACGCGGCGATCGAGATCACGGGCCTGGCATACGACAGTCGCGCGGTGACGCCGGGGGCGCTCTTCTTCTGCGTTTCCGGGTTCGCGCTCGACGGTCACGACTTCGCCGCGGCGGCCGCGGCGGCGGGGGCCGCGGCGCTGGTCGTGGAGCGCCCGACGGGCGCGGGACTGCCTGAGATCCTGGTGCCGTCCACGCGTGCGGCGATGGGGCCGATCGCGGATCGCTTCTACGGCAGTCCGAGCTCGCGTTTGGAGGTCCTCGGCGTCACGGGGACCAACGGCAAGACCACGACCGCCTTCCTGGCACGGGCGCTGCTGGAGGCCTGCGGCGAGCAGACGGGCCTGCTGGGGACCGTCAAGTCGGTGATCGGTGGCCACGAGCGGGTGGTGCAGCGCACCACCGCGGAGGCGATCGATCTGCAGGCCGACTTCCGCGCGATGCTCGACGCCGGTGACACGGCGTGTGCGATCGAGGTCTCCTCGCACGCGCTCGGGCTCGGTCGCGCCGGGGCCACCCGCTTCGCGGCCGCGATCTTCACCAACCTGACCCAGGATCACCTCGACTTCCACCGGGACATGGAGGACTACTTCGCCGCCAAGCGCCTGCTGTTCGCGCCCGAGCAGGGGCCGCCGCCCCGGGTGAGCGTCATCAACCTCGACGACCCGTATGGCAGGCGGCTCGCCGCGGAGCTGCAGGGCGCCCTCACGTTCTCTTTGGAGGATCCCGCCGCCGACTACCGAGCCAGGGAGCTCAGCTGTGGGTTCGCGGGCTGCAGCTTCACGCTGGACACGCCGGCGGGACCGCGGCAGGCGTCGCTGCCGCTGCCCGGCCGCTTCAACGTCGCGAACGCCATCGCCGCCCTGGCGGCGGTGCACGCGCTCGGCGGGGACCTGGACACGCTCGTCCCGGCGCTGGGAGCGGGCGTGCGGGTGCCCGGACGTTTCGAGCCCGTGGAGGAGGGCCAGGACTTCGCCGTGCTGGTGGACTACGCGCACACGCCCGACTCGCTGGAGAACGTGCTGCGCGCCGCCCGCGATCTCCTCGGCGCGGGCGGGCGCGTGGTGTGCGTGTTCGGGGCCGGGGGGGACCGCGATCGGGGCAAGCGCCCGCTGATGGGTGAGATCTCCTCGCGCCTGGCGGACGTGACGATCGTGACCTCCGACAATCCTCGCTCCGAGCCGCCGGGGGCGATCGTCGCCGAGATCCTCGCCGGTGTTGCGGCCGAGCACGCCGGGCGTGTACACGTCGAGATCGATCGCCGCTCAGCGATCGAGCGGGCGATCGGGCTCGCCGGCGCCGGCGACGTGGTGCTGGTCGCCGGCAAGGGCCACGAGCAGGGTCAGGAGTTCGCGGCCGCACGCAAGGTGCCCTTCGACGACGTGAAGGTGGCCCGCGAGATCCTGCGCACTGCGGCGCCGGCGCTCGTGGCGGAGGGCACCTCGGACGGTGCGCCGATGGCCGGCGGGCAGGGCGGATGAGGGACTGGGACGCGCGGCGAGTCGCGCGCGCGTGCGGGGCACAGCTGCTGTTCGATCCCCCCCGCGCCGGTCCCGAGGCCGAGCCGCCGGGGCCGGGACGGGTGGTGATCGACTCGCGCTCGCTGATCCCCGGCGACCTGTTCGTCGGCCTGCGCGGCGAGCGCGCCGACGGCGGCGAGTTCGCCGTTCAGGCACTGGCGGCAGGGGCATGGGGGGTGTTGGTCACTCCCGCGCACGCCGCCGCGGCAGCCGAGAGGTCCTCCTCGGGCTCATCGCCGGGCGCGGTGCTCGCTCATCCCGATCCGCTCGCCGCGCTGCAGGCGCTTGCGCGAGCATGGCTCGCAGAGCTGCGCCGCGCCGGCGCGCGGGTGATCGCGATCACCGGCTCGACCGGCAAGACCTCCACCAAGGACATCCTCGCGGCGCTGCTCGAGGGCCGGCTGCGCACGGTCTCCAGCCCCGAGAACCACAACACCGAGATCGGCCTGCCGCTGGCGATCCTGGCCGCCCCGGCGGGCACCCAGGCGCTCGTGCTGGAGATGGCGATGCGCGGTCCCGGCCAGATCTCCCAGCTCGTTCGGATCGCAGAGCCCGAGGTGGGCGTGATCGTCAACGTCGGTCCGGTGCACCTGGAGCTGCTCGGATCGATGCAGGCGATCGCCGCCGCGAAGGCGGAGCTGATCGCGGGGCTCGCAACCGGCGCGACCGCGATCGTGCCCTCCGGGGAGCCGCTGCTGGAGCCCCACCGGCGCGAGGACGTTCGGACCGTCACCTTCGGCGCCGGCGGCGACGTCGAGCTCGTGCAGCGGAGCTCCGAGGGCGTTGTGATCGAGGACCGTGTGGCGGGCCGGCGGATCGTGCTGCGGCCGTCGTTCGGGCAGGAGCACAACCTCGCCAACCTGGTCGCGGCGGTGGCCGGCGCCCGCGCGCTGGCGATTACGCCCGGCGGCGAGGTTAACGTGCGCTTCTCGGCCCTGCGCGGGGAGCGGGTGCAGCTGCCCGGCGAGATCATGCTGATCGACGACTGCTACAACGCCAATCCGATGTCGATGCGCGCCGCGATCGACGAGCTCGTGCGCGTCGCCCCCGGTCGCCGTGTGGCGGTGCTCGGGGACATGCTCGAGCTGGGCATCGAGGAGGGGCGCTTTCACAGCGAGATCGGCGGGTATGCCTCACAGCGGGGCATCGAGGTGCTCGTCACGGTCGGTCCCCGCGCGGCTCGCATGGCGGGTGCGTTCGCCGGCTCGGCGCACTCGGTCGCCGACGCGCAGACCGCGGCGGAGCTGCTCGGCGACCTGCTGCGGACGGGGGACACGGTGCTCGTCAAGGCCTCCCGCGGCGTGGGTCTGGAGCGGGTGGGACAGGCGCTCGCCGGGAACCGGGCGCGCGCGCGGGCGGGCGGGCGCTGAATGGGCCGGATCCTGATCGGGGGCACGGCGGCACTGCTCATCTGCATCTTCCTGAGCCCCAAGTTCATCGAGTTCCTGCGCCGCCGCGAGTTCGGCCAGCAGATCCGTGAGGACGGCCCGGAGGGTCACCACGTCAAGGCCGGCACGCCGACGATGGGGGGGATCATCATCTTCCTCGCGGTGTCGGTGCCGTTCCTGATCCTGAGCGACTACGACTGGCGCTCGGTGGGCGTGTTCGGGGCGGCGATCGCGTGCGCGCTGCTCGGCTTCGCCGACGACTACACGAAGCTGGTCAAGCGTCGCTCGCTGGGCCTGCGGGCGCGCACGAAGCTGGCGGTGACGATCGCGATCTCACTCGGACTGTGGTACGTGGCCAGCCACGAGGCCCACCTCGCGGGCGAGCTGCGCCTGCGGTTCGTCGACTACACGATCGATCTCGGCCCGTTCTACCCCGTGCTGATCTACCTGGTGCTCGCGGGCACGACCAGCGCGGTCAACCTCACCGATGGCCTGGACGGCCTCGCCGCCGGCTGCGCGGCGATCGTGCTGCTGTCCTACATCGCGATCGCGTTCGTGACCGAAGACTTCGACCTGGCGATGCTCGCGGGCTGCCTCGTCGGCGCATGCATCGGCTTTCTGTGGTTCAACGCGTTCCCCGCCACGATCTTCATGGGCGACACCGGGTCGCTCGGCCTCGGTGGGGCGATCGCCGGCCTCGCCGTGATGACCCACACCGAGGTGCTGCTGATCCTGCTCGGCGGCATCTTCGTGATCGAGGCGCTGTCCGTCGCGATCCAGGTGTTCTCGTTTCAGACGACCCGCAGGCGGGTGTTCCTGATGGCGCCGATCCACCACCACTTCGAGCTCAAGGGCTGGTCGGAGACGAAGATCATCCTGCGCTTCTGGATCGTCGCGGCGATCTTCTGCGCGATCGGCTTCACCATCTATCACCAGAGCATCAGGTGAGGCCTCGCCCGCCGTTGCCAGCGGGCCCGTATCTGGTGGTGGGCCTGGCGCGATCGGGTGCGGCAGCCGGGTTGGCGCTGCGCGCTCGGGGCGAGCAGGTGCTCGGTGTGGACGCTGGCACACCTGCGCAGGCGCAGACGCTGGCCGACGCGGGAGTCGAGCTGCACCTCGGCGAGGACGGCGTGTCGCTGCTCGGGCGCGCACGGGCGGTGGTGAAGAGCCCGGGCGTGCCCCAGCAGACCCCTGTGATCGCAGCGGCGCGGGCGCAGGGCCTGCCCGTGCTGGGGGAGCTCGAGCTCGGCTGGCGACTGCTGGCGAACCAGATCGTGGCCGTGACGGGCACGAACGGCAAGACCACCACGGTTGAGCTGATCGGACACATCCATCGCCAGGCCGGACTGCCC
This sequence comes from uncultured Solirubrobacterales bacterium, assembly GCA_963696615.1. Lineage (GTDB taxonomy): Bacteria > Actinomycetota > Thermoleophilia > Solirubrobacterales > Solirubrobacteraceae > Palsa-744. The sequence goes on from CAVOKU010000001.1 coordinate 1,002,469, forward strand.
GTGGCGGTCGCCGGGAACGTCGGCGCGGCGCTCAGCGGCTTCATCGGGAGGATCACCCCTGCGACGACGGTCGTCTGCGAGGCATCGTCGTTCCAGCTAGAGGACACGCTCGCGTTCGCGCCCGAGGCCGCAGTGCTGCTGAACATCGCACCCGACCATCTCGACCGGCACGGCACCCTCGCCGCGTACACGGCGGCGAAGCTGGGGCTGTTCGCACGCCAGACGAGCGAAGACCTGGCGGTGCTCCCCGCCGGCATGTTCGCCGACGGCGAGGTGCCGGGCGAGGCGCGGGTCGTGCGCTTCGGCGCCGGGCGCGAGGTGGAGCTCCAGCTGCGCGGGGAGCAGCTGCTCTGGCGCGACCGAGAGCTGCTGGCGGTCGGCGAGCTGCGCCTGCGGGGCGCTCACAACGTGCACAACGCGATGGCGGCGGCCGCGGTGTGTCTGGCGCGGGGCTTCGACCGCGAGGCCGTGCGCACCGGCCTTCGCACCTTTGCAGGGGTGGCTCACCGCCTGGAGGAGGTGGCGCGCCGCGGGGGAGTGCTCTACGTCAACGACTCGAAGGCGACGAACGTCGCCAGCGCGCTCGTCGCGCTCGAGGCGTTCCCCGCCGGCGCCGTGCACCTGATCCTCGGTGGCCAGGGCAAGGGCCAGGACTTCTCGGCGTTGCGGGAGCCGGTCGAGCAGCGCTGCCGCGCGGTCTACCTGATCGGCGAAGACTCTGCTCTGCTCGCCGCGGCGCTCACGGGCGCGAGCGTGACCGTGCACGAGTGCGGCGATCTCGAACGGGCATTCGCGCAGGCGGCGGCCGCAGCGCGGGCGGGCGAGGTGGTGCTCCTCTCGCCGGCGTGCGCGAGCTTTGACCAGTTCACCGACTTCGAAGCGCGGGGGCAGCGCTTTCGCGAGCTGGCGCAAGGCTGAAGCCCTCGATGGAGGCTTCGCCGGACCGGCGTCGAAGTGGTCTGGAGATGTCTGCATCGGCAGCACGGAGCGCACGCCCTGCAGGGGTCAGGGGCCGGCGGGGAAAGGCGAGCTCCGCCTCGCGCACCCGCGCGCCCACGCGTGCGACGACGCTCGAGCACCGCATCCTGATCACCGCCACGATGTGCCTGCTCGCCTACGGCGCGGTGATGGTCTACAGCGCCACCTCGGCGACCGCGTTGCTGCAGGGCACGGGCAACGGCACCGCCTACCTGATCAAGTTCGTCGTCTACGGTGCGATCGGACTGGTGGCGATGCGCGTGCTGGCGCGCGACGGGATCGCCCGTGTCCAGAGCCTGGTTGGCCCGTTGCTGGCGGTATCGCTCGTGCTCGTGCTGGCGGTGCACATCCCCCACGTGGGCGTCGCGGTCAACGGCGCGCGCCGCTGGATCGGGCCCGGCTCACTGCAGTTCCAGCCCTCGGAGCTGCTCAAGCTCGCGCTCGTGCTGTATTCCGCGACCCTGCTCGCCCGCCGCCCGGAGCGCGTGCACGACCTGCGCGAGCTGGCCCGGCCGCTGCTGGTCGTGGTGGGCGGCGCGTGCCTGCTGGTGGCGACCGAGCCCGACCTCGGCACGGCGATGACGATCGCCTTCACGACCGCCGCCCTGCTCGTCGCCGCGGGCATCCCGCCGCGCAACCTCGCGATCGTGGCGGGCACGGCGGTCGGCCTCGTCGCGCTGTACGCGATCGCGCGGCCCTACGCCCGGGCACGGCTGACCTCGTTCATGGATCCCTGGGCGCACGCGTCGGGCAGCGGCTTTCAGGCCGTACAGGGCCAGATCGCGATCGGCTCGGGCGGTCTCTTCGGGGCCGGTCCGGGCCAATCGGTGCAGAAGATCTTCTACCTCCCGGAGGCTCCGACCGACTTCATCCTCGCCGTGATCGCCGAGGAGCTCGGTGCGATCGGCGTGTGTGCGCTGCTGTTCCTGTACGGGCTGATCGCCTACGCCGGCCTGCGCACCGCGAAGGCGGCGCGCAGCCTGCACAGCGCCCTGATCGCGGTGGGGGTGACCTCGCTGATCGTCTCGCAGGCGCTGCTCAACGTGTTCGCCGTGCTCGGGCTCGCCCCCCTGACCGGGGTGCCGCTGCCGTTCGTCTCCTATGGCTCCAGCAGCCTGATCGTGATGCTCGCCTCGATGGGCCTGCTGCTGAACGTCGCCGCAGGGGGGACCGCCCACGTGCGTTCGGTGCCATCCCGCGCAGCGACCCGCGAGCGAAAACAGGCAGGATGGGGCCGTGACAGCGACGAGGATCGTGATCGCCGCAGGGGGCACGGCGGGGCACGTGGCGCCCGCGCTCGCGGTGGCCGACGCGCTGCGGGCTGACGGCGCCGAGGTCACGTTCGTCGGTGGCGAGCGCGCCGAGACCGAGCTCGTGCCGCAGGCCGGGTATCCGCTGCGCACGCTCTCGGTCGAAGGCCTCAGCCGCACCAACCCGCTGCGCGCCGCCCGCGCGCTCGCGCGCGCCGCGGTGGCGCTTGCCCGCGCGCGGGCGATCCTGCGCGAGCTGGCGCCGGACGCGGTCCTGGGGGCCGGCGGGTACGTCGCCGGGCCGGTCGGGCTGGCGGCGCTCAGCCTGCGCATCCCGCTGGTGCTGAGCGAGGCGGACGGGCACCTCGGCCTGGCCAACCGGCTGCTCGCGCGGGGCGCCCGGCGCGTGTGCCTGGCGTTCCCGATTCCCGGCCGAGATGGGAGCCGCTATCTCGTCACCGGCCGCCCGATCCCCGTCGTCGACGCCGAGCGCGAGCGGGCCCGAGAGCAGTTCGACCTGCCCGCGGCGGCACGGTGCGTGCTGGTGTTCGGCGGCTCGCTCGGCGCCCGCTCGATCAACCTCGCGGCGATCGAAGGCCTGGCCGGCGTCGAGGGCGGGCGCGATCGGGAGCTGCGGGTGCTCCACATCGCCGGCCGGCGCGACTATCCCGAGCTCGCGCGACGCACCCTGCCGCCCGGATATGACCTGCGCGAGTACCTCGACCTGGCGGAGTTCGCGTCGGCGCTCGCGGCGGCGGATCTCGTGGTGGCGAGGGCGGGCGGCTCGGTGTTCGAGCTCGCCGCCTACGGACTGCCGGCGATCCTCGTGCCATACCCCCAGGCGGCGGGGGACCACCAGAGTGCGAACGCTCACTGGATGGCGGACGCCGGGGCCGCTCTGGTGATCGACGATCGCGAGCTCTCAGCCGCCGGGCTCGCGCGTGAGGTGGAGCGGCTGCTGGGTGACCCCGAGCGGCTGCGGGCGATGGCCACGGCGGCACGTGGCCTCGCACGCCCGGATGCCGCCCGCGAGGTCGCCGGAGAGCTGCTGCGGGCGGCGCGCGGATGAGCCCTCGGCCGGGTCCCTGGAGCGGACGCACGCTTCACTTCGTGGGCGTCGCCGGCGCCGGCATGAGCGCCTACGCGCGCGCGGCGTCCGCGCTCGGCGCGCGGGTCAGCGGCTCCGACCGCGCCGCCTCGCCGTACTCCGAGCAGCTCGCCTCGGACGGCGTGCTGGTTGCGCAGATCGGAGAGCACGACGCGGCCAGCCTGCCTCGGGAGGAGGACGCGGAGGTCGTCTACTCGAGCGCGGTGCCGCCCGAGAACCCCGAGCGTGTTGCGGCTCGCGAGCGCGGGCTGCGCGAGCGCTCGCGGGCGCAGCTGCTGGGCGAGCTGACCTCGCTGCGGCACACGATCGCCGTGGCGGGCACACACGGCAAGACGACCACGGCGGCGATGACGGTGCGCGCGCTGGAGGCCGCCGGACTGCGCCCGGACTGGCTCGTGGGCGGCACTGTCGGGCCCGGCCAGGCCAACGCGCACTGGTGCGGGGAGGGGGATTGGCTGGTGGTCGAGGCCGACGAGTCCGACCGCTCGATGCTCGAGCTCCACCTCGACATCGCGGTGCTCACGAACGTCGAGCTCGACCACCACGCGACCTTCGGCTCCCTCGCGGAGCTGCGCGAGGCGTTTGCCCGGTTCCTCGCACTGGCGCGAGTGGGGGTGGTGGTTTGGGATCGCAGCGAGCTGCTGGCGCTGGTGCCCGACGGGGTGAGCGTCGTCCCCTTCGACGTGTCCGGACCGACTCTGTCGGCGGGAGGCTCGCGCTTTTCCTGGCGGGGACAGCAGGTGACCCTCGCGGTGCCCGGGGCCCACAACGCGCTCGACGCGGTCGCAGCGCTCGAGGCGGCGCGACTCGCCGGCGCGCCGGAGGCGCTCGCCGCCGCCGGGCTCGCCGACTTCCGGGGAGCAGGCCGGCGCTTTCAGCCGCTGGGCCGGACCGCTGATGGGGCGCGCGTCTACGACGACTACGCCCACCATCCCAGTGAGGTCTCGGCCACGCTCGCCGGCGCGTGCACGCTCGCGCATCGGCGGCTGGTCGCGGTGTTCCAGCCGCACCTGTTCTCGCGCACGCGTCTGTTCGCGCGTGAGCTCGGCGAGGCGTTGATGGAGCACGCCGACGTGGCGGTGGTGCTCGACGTGTACCCCGCGCGCGAGCGCGCGGAGGATCATCCGGGCGTCAGCGGCCTGCTGGTGGCAGAGGCCGCCGCGGACGTGGCAGCGGGCAGGCCGGTGTACTGGCTGCCGCGCCTCGCCGACGCCGAGCCCGTCCTCGCAGGGCTGCTCGCAGACGGCGACCTGTGCGTGGTCATGGGCGCCGGCGACGTCGACGCCCTGGCGGCAGCACTGGTGGCCGGATGAGTGGCGCGCCGTCACCGCCGCCGGGCGTTCGGCCCGACTACCCGCTTGCGCGACTGACGACGGTGCGGACCGGGGGACCGGCGCAGTGGTTCGCCCGCGCCGGCTCACAGGACGAGCTGCTGGCGCTGCTGGGCTGGGCGCGCGACACCGCCGCGACCCTGGCGATCGTCGGCTCGGGCTCGAACCTGCTCGTCGCCGACGGGGGCGTACGCGGACTGGTGGTGAAGCTCGACCGCGAGCTCGCGCAGATCCGCGTCGAGCGCCCCCGCATGCTGTGCGGCGGCGCCGCGCGGCTGCCCGCCGTGGCGGCCCGCGCGGCGCAGGCCGGCCTGTCGGGGATCGAGTTCGGCGTGAACATCCCCGGGACGGTGGGGGGTGCGGTCAGGATGAACGCGAACGCCTACGGCGGCGAGCTCGGGCGGGTGCTCGAATGGGTCGAGATCGCGGCCCCGGAGGGCATCGAGCGGCGGGGGCCCGACCGGCTGGGCTTCGCCTATCGCAGCTCGAACCTGCGCGAGGGCGAGATCGTCACGCGCGCGTGCTTTGCGCTCGCGCCCGCCGACGCGGGGGTGGTCAGGGACACGCTGGCGCAGATGCGAACCCGCCGCCACGAGGCGCAGCCGCAGGGGATAAAGACCTTCGGCTCGACCTTCAAGAACCCCGAGGACCCCCGCGCGCAGGGGCGTACCGCGGGCCAGCTGCTCGCCGATGCGGGTTGCAACGGTCTCGCGATCGGCGGCGCCCGCTTCTCGGTCAAGCATGCGAACTTCGTCGAGAACACCGGCTCGGCGACGACGGCCGACGTGGTCGCCGTGATGGCCGAGGGTCGCCGCCGGGTGGAGCAGCGGTTCGGCGTCCTGCTCGAGCCCGAGGTCCAGACGCTCGGCGACGTGCGCTTTCCCTGGTAGGGGTTCCCGGCCTCACCGCGAAGACACTGGGATGGAACGCTCGCTCGGCCTGCGACTCGGCCGCTCGCTCGGCCTGGCCCTGCCCCGCGGCGTGAGGCCGATGTCGCCTCGCGCAACCCGCGTGCGTGCGCCGCTGAGGATGCTGGCGGGGCGAAGGCGGCTGCGGATCGCGCTGATCGCGCTGCTTCTCGCACTGCCGCTGCTGACCGGCGGCTGGCTGTGGCTACGCCACTCCTCGCTGGTCGAGGTCGAGCACGTCCACGTGAGCGGTCTCGCCCGCGTCCAGGGGGTCGACACTGCCGCGATCGAATCCGCCCTGCGGAACGCCGCGCGCGGGATGAGCACGCTCGACCTCGCCCCCGCCCGCCTGCGGGCGGCCGCAGCCTCCTATCCGATCGTGCGCTCGATCCAGGCGCACGCGAGCTTCCCCCACGAGCTGCGCATCGCGGTGATCGAGCAGCCGCCGGTCGCCGCGCTCGTGTCCGGTGGCGCGCGCACGGCGGTGGCCGCCGACGGCGTGGCGCTCGGTGCCGGCCTGCTGTCGGGCGCACTGCCGCTCGTGGACGCCGGCCGGGGCCAGGCGGCCACGCTGCCCCTAGCTGGGCACCCCGTCGCGGCCGGGTGGCAGCGTCAGGCGCTGCTGGTGATCGCCGCGGCGCCGGCGCAGATCGCCCCGCAGATCGAGCGTGCCTACTCCGGTTCGAAGGGCCTCATGCTGGCGATGCGCGGCGGCCTGCTCGCCTACTTCGGCGACGCCACCCGGCCGCACGCCAAGTGGCTGTCGCTGATCCGCGTGCTCGCCGACCCGAGCTCGGCGGGCGCCGCCTACGTGGACGTGCGCCTGCCGGAAAGGCCGGCCGCGGGCTTCACTCCTGGCAGCGCTCGTCCGCAGGAAGCCGGGGGCGGGGAACCGGCGAGCAGCTCGGACCCGGCGACCGCCTCCGAACTGGCGGCGGGCCTGAACGCCGCGGTCGAAGGCGGCACGAGCGCCGCCGCCAGCTCCGCTCCGACGGCAGCCAGCGAACCGGAAGAAGCCACCGAATCGAGCGCCACCGGCGAATCGGGTGAAGCCACGACCGGCCCCGCCTCCCCCGAAGGCAAACCCTAGACCTCGAGTCGAGGTCTAGGCTAGCTGGAGACGCTCTCTCGGGTGGTGGTCGAGAGTTCCTTGATCTGCAACGATTGTTGCAATACTGGTCGCGATCGTTGACAGGGCGAAGTTGCCTGCATAACGTGCACAATCCAGAAGCTGGCGGACAGGGCCATTCATAACCCTCAATTACTACTAAAGGCTTCGGACGGGAACTAACTCATGGAGAGCGGCAATCGCAGCGGCGTGGCAGGCACCGGCAGCTATCTGGCGGTGATCAAGGTGGTCGGGGTCGGCGGCGGTGGCACCAACGCCGTCAGCCGCATGGTCGACGCCGGCCTGCGGGGCGTGGAGTTCATCGCGGCCAACACCGATGCACAGGCGCTGGCCATGTGCGACGCGGACGTGAAGCTGAACGTCGGCCACGAGTCCACCAAAGGCCTCGGCGCGGGAGCCAACCCCGACGTCGGCCTGACAGCCGCGTCCGAGTCCCGCGACGACATCAAGGAGGCGCTCAAGGGCGCGGACATGGTGTTCGTCACCGCCGGCGAGGGGGGCGGCACGGGCACCGGCGCGGCGCCGGTGATCGCCGACATCGCAAAGAACGAGATCGGCGCGCTGACGGTGGGCGTCGTCACGCGGCCGTTCGACTTCGAGGGCAGCCAGCGCGCGCGGCAGGCCGCCGAGGGGATCGAGCGGCTGCGCGAGGTGGTCGACACCCTGATCGTGATCCCCAACGAGAAGCTGCTGTCCGTCGTCGAGCGGCGCACCTCGATGCTCGACGCGTTCCGCGAGGCAGACAACGTGCTGCGCCAGGGCGTGCAGGGCATCACCGACCTGATCACGATCCCCGGACTGATCAACCTCGACTTCGCCGACGTGCGCACGATCATGCACGACGCCGGCTCCGCGCTGATGGGGATCGGCGTCGCGGGCGGCGAGAGCCGTTGCGGCGACGCGGCCAGGGCGGCGATCTCCTCGCCGCTGCTGGAAGAGTCGGTCGATGGCGCCACCGGGATCCTGCTGAACATCACCGGCGGCAAGGACCTCGGCTTGTTCGAGGTCAACGACGCCGCGGAGATCATCCAGAACGCGGCCGACCCGAACGCGAACATCATCTTCGGTGCGGTGATCGACGAGAACATGAGCGACGATGTCCGCGTGACGGTGATCGGCACCGGCTTCGACCACCGCCCGGGCCACGCCGCCCGCCGCGAGTCGCGCTCCCGCCGCGACCGGAGTCCCAGGATCGACGAGCGTCAGCGCTCCTCGCTGGAGATCTCCGACGACGACATCGACGTGCCGCCGTTCCTGCGCTGAGCCGGAGTCAGCATCCGCCGCCCCGCCAGGTCCGCGCCCTCGACGTCGTCGATCGAGCGCTCGTGGTGAGGGTCGGCGCTGTCGAGCAGTCCGATCGAGACGCTGGCGTCGAGGATCGGCGCCGCCACCCGTCGCGCAGCCGATCGAGCTCGCCGTCGCGATAGATTCCGGCCGCGATACCGCATCACGGATAGGCTCCCCGCCATGCGAGCCGTCACCTTCCAGGCGCCAGGCGTCGTCAGCGTCGAGGATCGCCCCGAGCCGGAGCTGATCGACTCCGGCGATGCCGTCGTGCGCGTCACGGCTACGGGCGTATGCGGCTCTGACCTTCACATCTTCCATGGCCGCGTGCAGATCGAGCCCGGCTTCACGATCGGGCATGAGTACGTCGGCAAGGTCGAGGCCGTCGGCGAGGCGGTCAGCGGCGTCGCCGTCGGCGACCGCGTGCTCGGCTGCTTTCACGTCGCCTGCGGCGGCTGCTTCTTCTGCCGGCGCGGGGACTACCAGTGCTGCGTGAACTCGCGCACGTTCGGTCATGGCGCGACGCTCGGCTCGCTGCAGGGCACCCAGGCCGAGCTGGCGCTCGTGCCGCACGCCGACCTGGTGTTGCGCAGGGTCCCCGAGGGTATGAGCGACGACGTCGCCCTGTTCGCGGGCGACGTGATGGGGACCGGCTTTCACGCTGTCAGTGCCAGCGGCGTCGAGCCCGGCGACACCGTCGCGGTGCTGGGGCTCGGTCCGGTCGGCCTGTGCGCCGTGCAGGCGGCCCGCGCCGTGGGCGCGGCGCGCGTGCTCGCGATCGACACCGTGGCCGAGCGCCTGGCCGTCGCGGCCTCGTTCGGCGCCGAGCCACTCCATCTGGTCGAGCAGGACGTGCGCGCGGCCGTGCGGGGGGCGACCGAGGGACGCGGCGTCGACGTCAGCATCGACGCGGTCGGCGATCCGAAGGCGCTCGAGAGCGCGATCCGCCTGACCCGTGCGCGCGGCAGCATCCAGTGCATCGGCGTCTACGCCGAGCGTGCCGAGGTGCACATGGGCCTGCTGTGGCTGAAGGCGCTGACGCTGCGGGGGGGACAGGCGAACGTGATCGGCCACGTCGATCGCGTGCTCGCGCTGATGTCCGCCGGCGTGCTCGACCCGAGCCCGCTGGTGACGCACCACATGGCGCTCGACCAGGCACCGGAGGCCTATGCCGCGTTCGATCGCCGCGAGGCGCTGAAGATCGTGCTCACGCCCTGAGGCGCAGCGCGCTACCGCCGGGCGTGGCGCGCCGCTCAGGCGGTCGTCAGCGAGACGAGGTGGTTGGCGCGGATCCTGCCTGCGGGATCCCACCGGCGCTTGACCTCGCGCAGGCGCGCACACGTCTCGGCGGGCAGGATCGCGTCCACGTCGCAGGGGCGCTCGGCGAAGTTGAAGTAGCCCCCGTCGGCCGACCACGGCGCCATCGTGGCGGCGAGGTGGTCGAGATGTCCGTCGATCGCCACCCCCAGCTCGGGCGTCATCGGCATGCCGATCCCGAACATCAGGAACTCCGCGTCGAGCTTTGCGAGGGCCCCCGCGTGCTCGCTCTCCCGGCCCAGCGCTCCGCCGATGTGGCGCAGCTCGGCGAGCAGCAGGGGGGAGCCGGCGTCGGGTCCCGCGGCGTCCACGAAGGCATCGATGGCCGCATCGGGCAGCTCGTCCACCAACGCGTGGTGGCCCAGTCCCGGCACCGGCCGCTCGGGGTCCATGTGGATTTTGCTGAGTGCCTCCGCCGGGATCTGCGCGAAGGTGTCCATGATCGGCTCGCCGATCTCTCGCAGCGGCGCGATCATGCGTTCGCCCTCGGACTGGCTCGAGATGCACGCCGCGTCGATCGTCAGCAGAGGCCGGTCGCGCAGCGGCTCGGGCACGTCGGGCAGCGGCGGCGGACGCAGGAAGCGCACGATCGAGGTCACCTCCTCGGGCACCGTTCGTGTCCAGTCGCGATAGGCGCGCATGGCCCCGGCGCCGAGCTCGGCGCCAAAGATCAGCACGCCGGCGTAGACCGGGGCGATCGGCAGCAGCCGCACGTGCAGCGCGGACACGATCGCGTAGCCGCCGCCCCCGCCGCGAAGCGCCCAGAACAGGTCGGCGTCGTTGTCGGCATCGACGGTCCGCTGCTCGCCCTCGGCCGTCACCAGCTCGATCGCCTCGACGCGGTTGCACGCGAACCCGTAGCGACGTCCCAGCCAGCTGAGCCCGCCGCCGAGCGTGTAGCCGACCACGCCGACATCCGGGGCGGAGCCCGGCAGCGAGCAGTGACCGCCGGCCTGGGCGGCCGCGCCGAGCTCCGACGCCAGCACGCCGGCCTCCACCCGCGCCCTCAGAGAGTCGCGGTCGACGTCGATCCCCCGCAGGCGCTCCGTCTTGATCACGATCGTGTCCTGCAGCGGACCGAGCGCAACGGCGCCGTGGCCCGTGCCCTGCCCCACGACCTGCAGGTCGTGGGCGGCGGCGAAGCGGACCACCGCGGCGATGTCCTCGGCGCTCTGCACCAGCGCCACGGCGGCGGGCTGCTGGTCGGCCGCGACGTTCCAGGTCAGCCGAACACCGTCCCAGTCGGGGTCGCTCGGCTCGGCGACCCGTCCGGCGATCGACAACCCCTCGAAGGCGCTCACGGGGGCGCACTCTTCCACAGGCCGTCCCCCGATGCAACCCGGTCGAGGCGGATAGTCTGCGTCGGGTGCCGACCAGCCTGCGCCGCACCGCCCTGTTCGATCGCCACGTCGGCGCGGGGGCCAGGATGATCGAGTTCGCCGGCTTTCAGATGCCGGCCTTCTACGCCGGCCCGCCGAGCCCCGTCGCAGAAGAGCACCTCGCCGTGCGCGGGGACGTGGGCGTGTTCGACGTGTCGCACATGGGCCAGATCGAGACCACGGGCCCTGGCGCGAGCGAGCTGCTGCAGCGGGTGATCTCAAACGACATCTCCCGCGTGGCGATCGGCGGGGCTCAGTACGGTCTGCTGTGCCGCCAGGACGGAGGGGTGCTCGACGACGTGATCAGCTATCGCCTCGACGTCGAGCGCTGGCTCACAGTCACCAACGCCTCCAATCACGAGCGCGATCTCGCGTGGTTTCGCGAGCACGCCGACGAGCAGCTGCAGGTGCTCGACCGCAGCGCCGACTACGCGATGCTCGCGGTGCAGGGCCCGCGGGCGCGGGAGCTGGTGCAGGCGATCTCCGACGCCCCGCTGCCGGCGCGGATGACCGCGGCCGTGCGCCGGATCGGCGGCGCGGAGGTGCTCGTCTGCGGGACCGGCTACACGGGCGAGGACGGCGTCGAGCTGCTGCTGGCTCCGGAGAGCGCCCCCGCGCTGTGGGATGAGCTCGCGCGGCGCGGCGCCCGCGCGGTGGGGCTGGCGGCGCGCGACACGCTGCGTCTGGAGGCCTGCTTTCCGCTGTATGGCAACGACCTCTCGCTCGAGCGCAACCCGATCGAAGCCGGGCTCGGCTGGTGCTGCAAGGAGGACACGGGCTTCATCGGCGCCGAGGCGGTTCGCGCCGCGCGCGAGGCGGGCCCGCCTCAGAGGCTCGTCGCGTTCACGATCGAGGGCCCGGGCATCGCCCGTCAGGGCAACCCGGTGATCGGGGGCGGGGTGGTCACCAGCGGCACGCTCCTGCCCTGCCTGGGCATCGGCGCCGGCCTCGCATACGTGCCTTCCGCGCGGGCCGATCCCGGCACGAGCCTCCAGATCGATGTACGTGGCAAGATGCGCTCCGCCGTGGTGCGCGAGAAGCCGCTCTACCGAAAGGGTTCCTGAATGGCCCACCAGCAGAGCTACCCCGACGAGCTGCTCTACCACCCCGAGCACGACTGGGCCCGCATCGAGTCCCAGGGCGCCGAGGAGGCGACGCTGGGGATCACCTGGTACGCCCAGGACGCGCTCGGGGAGGTCGTGTTCTTCGAGGCGCCGGCCGTTGGCACGGCCGTCACCCAGGGCGCTCCGTATGCGGAGGTGGAGTCGGTCAAGGCGGTCTCCGACGTCGTCGCTCCCCTCTCGGGGGAGATCGTCGCGGTCAACGAGACGCTCGCCGACGCACCCGGGGCGATCAACGAGGATCCCTACGGGGACGGCTGGCTGGTGCGCATCAAGCTGAGCGATCCCGCCGAGTGCGAGGGCCTGCTCCACGCCGATGCCTACTCTGCCCGCCTGGGCGGCTAGGCTCAAGGCTTGAGTCGCTACACCGCCACCACCACCGAGGATCGCGAGCTGATGCTCGCCGCGATCGGAGTCGGCTCGATCGGCGAGCTGTTCGACCGCCAGATCCCCGAGGCGGTGCGACTGGGTCGGGCCCTGCAGCTGCCGGCGGGCATGCCCGAGCAGGACGTCTACGAGCATCTGCGCGAGCTCGCCGCCGCGAACGTGTCCTGCGAGCAGGAGCTGTCGTTCCTCGGCGCGGGCATGTACGACCACTACGTGCCCGCCCTGATCGACATGCTGATGGAGCGCTCGGAGTTCCTCACCCCCTACACGCCCTACCAGCCGGAGGTCTCCCAGGGTGGCCTGCAGGTGATGTTCGAGTACCAGACCGCGATCAGCGAGCTGACGGCGCTGCCGGTCGCCAACGCCTCGATGTACGAGGGGCCGAGCGCGGCCGCCGCGGCCGCATACATGTCAAAGCTCCACAACGGCAGGCGCCGGCTGCTCGTCAGCGCCGGCATGCACCCGCACACGATCGAGACGCTTCGCACCCACGCCCACGGCTTCGGCATGGAGCTCGTCCAGGTGCCTCTCGCCGAGGGCGTCACCGACCTCGACGCGTGGACCGCGGCGATCGACGCCGACACCAGCGCCGCCTTCTTCGCCCAGCCCAACTTCTATGGCGTCGTGGAGGACGCCGAGGCCCTCAGCGCGGCCGTGCACGACGAGCCCGGCGCCGCCGGGGCAGAGGCGCCGGTCGTGGTCGCCCAGGTCGACCCGATCACGCTCGGCGTGCTCAAGCCGCCCGGCGAGAGCGGCGTGGACGTGGCTGTCGGCGAGGGCCAGTCGCTCGGCAACCGCCTGGACTTCGGCGGCCCGTCATTCGGCCTGTTCGCCGCGCGGGAGCAGTACCTGCGCCGGATGCCCGGACGCATCGCGGGGGAGACCGTGGACGTCGACGGACGGCGCGGCTTCGTGCTCACGCTGCAGACCCGCGAGCAGCACATCCGGCGTGAGCGGGCGACGTCGAACATCTGCACCTCCCAGGCGCTGAACGCGCTCGCCGGCGTCGTGTACCTGTCGTGGCTGGGACGCCGCGGGATCGTCGAGCTGGGCGAGCTGCTGCTGGCTCGCACCCACTACACCCGCGAGACGCTCACGGCGCTCGACGGCGTGAGCGCGCTGCACGAGCGCCCGGTCGTGCGGGAGTTCGCCCTGCGCCTCGATGCCGACGTCGCGGCCGTGAAGGCCCGCTGCGCACGCGCCGGGGTGAACCCCGGCGTGGACATCCAGGCGCTGAGCGGACGCGAGGAGGACCGGGGAGGGCTGCTGGTGGCGCTCACCGAGCGGCGCACCCGTCAGGACATCGACCGTCTCGCGGAGGTGCTGGGCGCCGCCGTGAGCGCCGAGCGTGAGGTCGCGCTCGCATGAGCCCCGCCCGCCTGAGCGAGACGCCGCAGCAGCGCCAACGCGCGGTGAGCATCTTCCAGAAGGGCGCCCCGGGACGACGCGCGTTCGTCTGTCCCCAGCCGGACGTTCCCCGAGCCGACCCCGAGACGCTGCTGCCGGCGCGCTTTCGCCGCGCCGAGCCGCCGCGGCTGCCGGAGGTCTCAGAGCCCGAGATCGTGCGCCACTACGTCGGCATCTCCAAGCGTAACTTCGACCTCGACTCGGGCTTCTACCCGCTTGGCTCGTGCACGATGAAGCACAACCCACGCCTGCACGAGCGGGTGGCGGCGCTGGCTGGCCATTCACGTCTGCACCCGCTGCAGGACCCGGCCCGCGCCCAGGGTGCGCTCGAGCTGATGTGGCGGCTGCAGGGAGCGCTCGCCGAGATAGCGGGCCTGCCTCACGTCTCGCTGCAGCCGTCGGCCGGCTCGCATGGCGAGCTCGCGGGCGTGCTGTTGACGCGCGCCTATCACGAGAGCCGCGGCGAGCAGCGCCACAAGGTGCTGACCCCCGACACTGCACACGGGACCAACCCGGCCACGGTGACGATGGCTGGCCTGCAGGTCGTCAAGCTGGCGACCGACCCCGCCGGCGGGATCGACCTCGAGGACCTGCGTGCCAGGGTCGACGGCGACGTGGCTTGCCTGATGCTCACCAACCCGAACACGCTCGGAGTGTTCGACCCCAACATCGAGGAGATCGCTCAGATCGTGCACGACGTGGGCGCCACCCTCTACTACGACGGCGCCAACCTCAACGCCGTGATGGGGCTCTCGCGCCCCGGGGACATGGGCTTCGACATCGTCCACTTCAACCTCCACAAGTCCTTCACCCAGCCCCACGGCGGGGGCGGCCCCGGCTCGGGGCCGATCGCGGTCAGCGAGCGGATCGCGCCGTTCCTGCCGCATCCGGTGGTGGTGCGCCGATCCGACGGCGCCTTCGACCTCGACGAGGAGCGCCCCCGGTCGATCGGGCGGCTGCGGGGCTTTCACGGCAACTACGGCTGCTTCGTGCGCGCCTACGCCTACATCTGCTCGCTCGGCGCCGACGGACTGCGGGACGTGTCCGAGACGGCCGTGCTGAACGCCAACTACCTGCTCTCCCGGCTCGGCGAGAAAGGCGTCGCCGAGCGCCTGCCGCTCGCCTATGGACGGCTGTGCATGCACGAGTTCGTCCTCTCGGGCGGCCCGATGAAGCGAGAGCTCGGGCTCAAGACGCTCGACCTGGCCAAGCGGCTGCTGGACTTCGGCTTTCATCCGCCGACCGTGTACTTCCCGTTGCTCGTCGAGGAGGCGCTGATGGTCGAGCCGACCGAGACCGAGACCCGGGAGACACTCGACGCGTTCGCCGAGGCGATCGCGTCGATCCTGGCCGAGGCCGAGCGCGAGGGTCCCGAGGTCGCCCGCGATGCCCCCTACAGCACCCCGGTCAGACGCCTGGACGAGGTCGCCGCTGCCAAGCGCCCCGTCATCCGCCAAGCATGAGGATCTTCTCCGGCATCCAACCGACCGGGACCAAGCATCTCGGCAACTACATCGGCGCGATCAGCCAGTACGTGTCCGGCCAGGATCGCGGCGAGGCGCTCTTCTGCATCGTCGACCTGCACGCCACCACCGTCCCGTATGACCCCGCCGCCCTGCGTGCCAGCGTGTACGACCTCACGGCGCTGCTGCTCGCCGCCGGCCTCGATCCCGAGCGGTGCATCCTGTTCCGCCAGGCGGACGTGCAGGAGCACGCGGAGCTGTGCTGGCTCTTGTGCAGCGTCACCGAGCTCGGCCGGCTGCAGCGGATGCACCAGTTCCGCGACAAGTCGGTCGTCCAGCGAGAGCTCGTGAGCGCGGGCCTGCTCGTGTACCCGGTGCTCCAGGCCGCCGACGTGCTCGCCTACCGCGCCGACGAGGTGCCCGTCGGCGAGGACCAGCGCGAGCACCTGGAGCTGATGCGCGACGTCGCCCGGCGCTTCAACGCTCGCTTCGGCGATGGCGAGGAGGTGCTGGTCGTGCCCGAGCACCGCATCCCCGGGGTGGGCGCGCGGATCATGGACCTGCAGGACCCCACGCGCAAGATGTCCACGACCGGAGGCTCCGAGCAGGGGACGGTGTACGTGCTCGACGAGCCCGCGACGATCGAGAAGAAGATCAAGGGCGCCGTGACCGACTCGGGCAAGGAGATCGTGCGCGCCGCCGAGAAGCCCGGCGTCTCCAACCTGATCGAGATTCTCGCGGTAGCCCGCGCGAGCACCCCCGAGCAGGTCGAAGCGCAGCTGGCCGACGCGCGCGGCTACGGCGATCTGAAGGCCGCCGTCGCCGCCGCCACGGTCGAGTACCTCGCGCCCGTGCGCGAGCGCTACGAGAGCCTGCGCGCCGATGAGCCGGCGCTGGAGTCGATGCTCGCCGATGGCGCCGCGCGGGCGCACGCGATCGCCGCGGCGACGCTCGCCGACGTGCGCGAGCGCATGGGGGTGGGGCCGCCCCGTCGGATCGCGAAGGTACGGTGAGCGGGTGATCGAGCTCGATCTCGACCTGGATGTCTTCAGTGGGCCGTTCGACCTGCTGCTCACGCTCGTGCTGCGCGAAGAGGTGGACCTGCTCGAGCTGGCCCTCGCCGATGTCGTGCTCGCCTACCTGGACCACCTCGAAGGCCGCGGCGAGCTGGACCTCGAGACGGCAACCGAGTTCATCGTGCTGATCGCGGCGCTGCTGGAGCTCAAGTCCAAGCTGATGCTCGTGGGCGACGAGGACGACGAGCTCCTGGACATCGAGCCCGAGCAGGCCGCGGAGGAGCTGCTCGCGCGGATGCTCGACGCCAGGCGTTACCGCGCCGCCGCAGGCCATCTCAGGATGCTGCTCGCAGGTGAGCACGGCACCCGCTTTCGCGAGGTGCCGCCCCCCGCGCGTCTGCGCCGCACCGAGCTGCAGCCGCAGGAGGGCTCGCAGGACCCCGACATCCTCGGCGAGGCGATCGGACGGCTGCTCGCCGAGCCGCCGGCGATCAGCCTGCACCACGTCGGCGCGGCCCGGGTCACCGTCGCCGAGCGCCTGCACCACCTGCGCGACCTGCTGCGCCGCGGCGCGTTCGACTTCGAGGAGGCCGTGCGCGGCGCTGACCGGATGACGGTCGCCGTGACCCTGTTCGCCCTGCTCGAGCTCTACAAACGCGGCGAGGCCGACTGGAGCCAGCCCGAGAGCTTTGGCGAGATCGCGATTCGCCCCCAACAGGCGCCGCTGCTCGCGCCGACGGCGCTGGCAGGATGAGCGACGTGCAGGAGCCCCGCCTGAGCGACATCGACGCCGAGATCGAGGCGGTCGCCCACGCCGAGCCCGCGGGTGAGATCCGTGCGGCCGCGCGGCCGAAGGCCGACGCCCGTGCCGAGGACGATGCTCGCGTCGATGGCGAGACACCCGTCGCGGCCGCCCCGCGCCAGACCGTGGAAGCGCTGCTGTTCCTCTCCCCGGACCCGCTCAGCGTGGCCGAGCTGGCCGAAGCCGCGCAGCTCGCCGAGAGCGAGGTGCACGAGGCGCTGCAGGAGCTCTCCGGGCGTTACCCGCCGGGCGCGAGCGGGATCGTGCTGCGCGAGCTCGGGGGTGGCTTCACGCTCGCCAGCGACCCGGCGACCGAGGACGCCGCGCGGAGGCTGTTCAGCCGCCCCCGTCTGGCCACGCTGACCCACGCCCAGGCTGAGACGCTGGCGATCGTGGCCTACCTGCAGCCGATCTCGCGGCCGGAGATCACCCGCATCAGAGGCGTGAGCGCCGACTCGGCGTCCAACACGCTGCTCGAGCGTGGCCTGATCGAGGAGGCTGGGCGCTCCCAGTTCGGCGCCACGATGTATCGCACGAGCGTGCTCTTCCTGAAGCTGTTCGGGCTGCGTTCTTTGCAGGAGCTGCCCGACCCGTCCCGCTGGGATCCCACACCTGACGAGCATGCGGAGCTGCGGGAGCGGCTCCTGCGGGCGGGCGACGCCCGCGCCGGCGGATCGCCCCCGGCGTAGATGCGTCTGGCGAAGCACCTTGCCCATGCCGGCGTTGCCTCCCGACGGGCCGCCGAGACGCTGATCTCAGAAGGACGCGTGGCCGTGGACGGGCGCGTCGTGACCGACCCCGCCCGGGATGTCGGGGACGAAAGCCGCGTGGAGGTCGACGGGCGTGCCCTGACCGGGACCGAGCGCAGGGTGGTCTACGCCGTCAACAAGCCCACCGGTGTGGTCTCGACGGCGAGCGACACCCACGGGCGCCCGACCGTGGTCGAGCTCGTCCCCGCATCCGGGTTGCGGCTGTATCCGGTGGGGCGTCTGGACGCTGACACCAGCGGCCTGATCCTGCTCACCAACGACGGCGAGCTCGCGAACCTGCTGACCCACCCTCGCTACGAGGTTGCAAAGACCTACACCGCGCGTGTGGCCAACCCGCCCGTGAGCGAGCGCTCGCTGCAGCTCCTGCGAGCGGGCGTGAAGCTCTCCGACGGCCTCACCGCGCCGGCCCAGGTGCGGGGCGTGCGCGAGGATGTGATCGAGCTCACCATCCACGAGGGTCGCAACCGTCAGGTGCGCAGGATGTGTCAGTTCGTCGGCCATCCGGTGCGGGCGCTGCAGCGCATCTCCTTCGGGCCGCTGCTGCTCGGCGACCTGCCGGCGGGCGGTCATCGCCGTCTCGGCGACGCCGAGATCGAGGGCCTGCGCGGCGCGGCTGGCTGAGCGGCTCGCAGAGCTTCCCGCGGGCATCGGCGCGTCGCTCTGGCAGAATCGGCCCCATGTCGCTCAGACTGTTCGCGTTGAGGGGTGCGGTGACCGCTTCCGAGAACGAGGCCCAGGCGATCCTCGACGCCACGACCGAGCTGATGGAAGAGATCATGGCGCGCAACTCGCTCGCGCCCGAGAGCGTGATCAGCTGCATCTTCACCGCCACCGAGGATCTCGACGCGCAGTTCCCGGCCGTCGCCGCGCGGGCGCTGGGATTCGAGCAGGTGCCGTTACTGTGCGCCCGCGAGATCCCCGTACCCGGCTCGCTGGAGCGGGCGATCAGGGTGATGATCCACTACTACGGCCCCGAGGGCCATCAGCCCACCCACGTGTACCTGGGCGAGGCCGCGTCGCTGCGCGCCGACCTGCAGTCCGCCCAGTAGGGCGGCCGCGGCCTCGGGTTCGGGCACAATAGGCTCGCAATGGCGATCGAGTTCGCACAGCGCATCGGCCGCATCCCGGTGTATCCGGCCGCGGGCGGCTACGCCGAGCAGGCGCCGCTGGTGCGCCTGGCGAGCAACGAGTCGCCGTTTCCGCCGTTCCCCGAGGTGCGCGCCGCGATCGAGGCGGCGCTGGACTCACTCAACCGCTACCCCGACCCGTCCAGCTCGACCCTGCGCGAGCGGCTGTCCGAGCGCTACGAAGTGCCCGTCGATCACATCGCCGTCGGCAACGGCTCCTGCGACATCCTGCTCGCGGCGGGTGAGGCGCTGCTCGAGCCCGGTGCGGAGCTCGTCTACGCCTGGCCGTCGTTCTCGGTCTATCCCCACCTGGCGGCCGCCTCGGGCGCCCGGGCGATCACTGTCGCCCTGGACGGCGAGCAGCGCCACGACCTCGAGGGGATGCTCTCGCAGATCACCGTCGCGACCCGGCTGGCGATCGTGTGCAACCCCAACAACCCCACATCCACGGCGCTGGGGCCGTCGGACATCGCCGCGTTCGTGGCCGAGGTCCCGTCGCACGTCTGCGTGGTGATCGACGAGGCCTACTGCGAGTTCAACCTGCTCGGCGATCCCGACGCCTCGATCGAGCTGCTCCACAGCCATCCCAACCTCGTGCTGTTGCGGACCTTCTCGAAGGTCTACGGCCTCTGCGGGCTGCGGGTGGGCTTCGCCCTGTGCGGCTCACAGGCGCTCCCTCAGGCGGTCAACCAGGTCCGCCAGCCGTTCTTCTGCAACGCCCTGGCCCAGGCGGCCGCGGTCGAGGCGCTGGCCCACCAGGACGAGGTGATCGAGCGGGTCACCCGCACCGTCGCCGAGCGCATCTCCGTGCTCGAGCGCCTGCGCGCGCTCGGCCTGCAGTGCGCCGACTCGCAGGCGAACTTCTGCTGGGTCGGACTCGGCGAGCGCGAGGAGGACGAGGTGATGCGAGGACTGCAGGAGCGGGGTGTGCTCGTGCGTGGTGGCGCTGCGCTGGGCAGCGACACCGCCGCGCTGCGCGTGACCTTCGGCACCGGCGTGGAGAACGAGCGCTTCCTGGAGGCTCTCGCCGACGTTCTGTGAGGGCCCTGTGGGACGGTGTCGGGCTGGGAGGCGCCCGAGGTCGCTGAGCGCCGGGGCTGCTCGTGGCGGGCTTCTCAGGCGCGCGCGACACGCAATCGGAGGCGAGCCGGACGGCCAGGCTGTCGCTCACCACTCGACCCCGGTACGGGCATCTGCTACAAACCATCCAGACGGCCATGCACGCTTGCGAACGCACATCCCCCGCCGGCACCTTCACCGCGTGGTCGTCCTGCGCCTATTTCACCTGGCGATTTATCTAGGCGCTCCGGCCCTCGCCCGTCCGTGACCGGGCTCCAGCGGCCGCACCGGGTCCCAGCTCTTCGGGATCGAGCGCCTACTCCGGCGCGCAAGCGCGCTCTCACGGTCGGCAGCACCCGGACCTAGAATTCCGACGCGTAGGTGAAAGGATGAATCGATGATGATCGTGATGAAGGAGACCGCGACCTCCGAGGAGGTGGAGGCGGTCGTGCAGAAGATCGAGCGAGCCGGCGCACGCGCCCATCGCAGCACCGGAGCGCGCGTGACGGTGATCGGCGCGATCGGCGACGTCGAGCAGGACGTGGGCCTGGAGGGCATGGGCCTCGAGGGTCAGCCGGGAGTGGACCGGGTGGTGGCGATCCTCAAGCCCTACAAGCTCGCCTCGGCTCAGATCACCCATGGCGAGCGCACCGTGCTCGATGTCGACGGGCGGTTGATCGGTGGTGAGCACTTCGCCCTGATCGCCGGGCCCTGCACCGTCGAAACGCGCGAGCAGACGCTCGAGACCGCCCGGGTGGTGAGCGACGCCGGTGCGTCGCTGCTGCGGGGCGGCGCATACAAGCCGCGCACCTCGCCGTACGCGTTCCAGGGACTCGGCCAGGAGGGCCTGCGACTGCTCGCCGAGGCGAAGGCCGAGACGGGGCTGCCGGTGGTCACCGAGCTGATGGACATGCGCGATCTGGAGGCGGTGCTGGAGGTGGCCGACGTGATCCAGATCGGCGCCCGCAACATGCAGAACTACCCGCTGCTCGCGGAGATCGGACGCTCGGGTCGCCCGGCGCTGCTCAAGCGGGGCCTGTCCTCGACGCTCGACGAGCTGCTGATGGCGGCCGAGTACATCCTCAAGGAAGGCAACCCCAACGTGATGCTGTGCGAGCGGGGAATCAGGACGTTCGAGACCGCGTATCGCTTCACCCTGGACCTGATGGCGGTGCCGGTGCTCAAGGAGCTTTCCCACCTGCCGGTGATCGTCGACCCGAGCCATGCTGCGGGGCGGCGGGATCTGGTGCTCCCGCTGTCCCTCGCCGCGGCTGCGGCGGGCGCGGACGGAATCATCGTCGAGGTGCATCCCAACCCGGACGAGGCCGTCTGCGACGGTCCCCAGGCGCTGCGTGCCGACAGCTTCGCCGACTACGCCGACGCGGTGGAGCGCGCCGCCGGGCTCGCCGGAAAGGCGCTGAGCGCCGTCTGATGGGCGACCGGCCGACCCCGGGCGCCAGGGTGTGGCCGGCCGCCTCGCGGAGGCGCGTCCGTTGAACGTCGCCGTCCTGGGCGTCGGTCTGATCGGAGGCTCGATCGGCCTTGCCAGTCGTGCCCGCGCCGGCGCGCATGTCGCCGGCTGGGACTCCGATCGCACTGTGCTCGACCGCGCACTGGCGCTGGGCGCGATCGACGCCGCGGGCGCCGACATCGCCGAGGCCGTCAGGGACGCCGAGGTGGTGTTCGTGGCGGCTCCCGTCGGCGCGCTGCCCGAGGTTCTGCGCGCCGCCCTGCAGCACGCCCCGGCGGAGGCGATCGTCACCGACGTGGGCTCCACCAAGTGCGCGATCGCCGACGCCGTCACCGACAGGCGCTTCGTTCCCGGACATCCCCTCGCGGGCTCGGAGGTATCGGGCGTGCAGCACGCTCACGCGGACCTGTTCGAGGGTGCCGTGTGGTACCTGGCGTCCCCCGCGGGCGCTCCTCCCGAGCTCGAGGACCTGATCCGGGCATTCGCCGCCCACCCGGTCACGATCGACCCCGCCCTGCACGACCGCTTGATGGCGACCGTCTCGCACCTGCCCCACGTGCTCGCCAACCTGCTCGTCGGCCAGGCGACGGATGTCTTCGCCGAGGACCCCTCCAGCCCCGCGGGGCTGGGGCCAAGCTTTCGCGACGCCACGCGCGTGGCGGGCTCCAACAGCGCAATCTGGACCGACATCTACATGTCCAACCGGGAGGCTCTCACGGTCGCCATCGACGAGCTCGCGGGGCGACTCGCGGACGTTCGCGCGTCGCTCGCGGCGGGCGACGAGCAGGCCGTGCGCGACTGGAACGAGCGGGCGCGCTCCGAGCGCGACGCGCTGCTCGGACCGGGCTCGTAGGGTAGCGCTCGATGAACATGCGCTTCGAGCCTTCGCGCGGGCTCTCAGGCCAGCTGCGGGCCCCGGGCGACAAGTCGGTCTCTCACCGGGCGGCGTTGCTGGGGGCGATGGCCTCCGAGCCGGTCCGGATCGTCGACTACCTGCATGCCGCCGACACCACCTCGACGCTTCAGGCCGTGAGGGCGCTCGGCGCGCTGGTGGAGGTCCGCGAGGGTGAGGTGGTGATCCGCGGCACCGGGTTGCGCGACGTGCGCGAGCCGGATGGACCGATCGACGTCGGCAATGCTGGCACGCTGATGCGCCTGCTCCCGGGCTGGCTCGCCGCGCAGGAGGGCCGCTCGTTCACGCTCGACGGGGACGCTTCGATCCGCCGGCGCCCGGTCGATCGTATCGCCGTGCCGTTGCGCCAGATGGGCGCTGAGCTGGATCTCACCGGCGAGCGCTTTCCGCCGCTGACGGTGCGCGGCGCGCGGCTGCGGGCGATCTCCTACGAGCTGCCGGTGCCCAGCGCCCAGGTCAAGTCCTGCGTGCTGCTGGCTGCGCTCGCGGCCGACGGGGCCACCACCGTCGGCGAGCCCGAGCGCAGCCGCGACCACACCGAGCGGATGCTCCTGCGCGCCGGCGTCAACGTCCACCGACACGGCCGCCACGTCACAGTCGCCAACGTCGACGAGCTGATCCTGGACGGCGTCCGCGTGCCCGGCGATCAGAGCTCGGCGGCGTTCATGGTCGCCGCCGGCATCCTCGTGCCGGGCTCACGGCTGCTGATCGGCGAGGTGGGCGCCAACTGGACGCGGTGCGCGTTCCTGCGCATCGTGCGACGGATGCGCGGGATCGTGCTCGGCGATCTCGAGGAGGAGACCGGCGAGCTCTCTCCACACGAGCCGGTCACCGACCTCGACGTCGCCCACGGGGCGCTCGAGGCGACCGTGGTGGAGCCCGAGGAGGCCCCCCTCGCGATCGACGAGCTTCCGCTCGTGGCGTTGCTCGGCTGCTTCGCCGAGGGCGAGACGATCGTGCGCGGCGCCCAGGAGCTGCGGGTCAAGGAGTCAGATCGCATCGCCGGGGTGGTCGAGGGGCTGCGTGGCCTCGGCGCGGAGATCGAGGCGACCGAGGACGGCTTCGCCGTGCGCGGGACGGGCGGGCTGCGCGGCGGGCGCCTCGACGCGCGCGGCGATCACCGCATGGCGATGATGGGGGCGGTCGCCGGCCTGGCCTCACGGGAGGGGGTCGAGGTGCTCGGCATGGAGGCCGCCGCCGTCTCCTACCCCGGGTTCGTGGAGGATCTCGCGAGGCTCCTCGGGTGAGCGCCGGGCGGCGATGCTGGTAGCGATCGACGGTCCGGCCGGCGCCGGCAAGTCCTCGGTCTCCCGCGAGCTGGCGCGCAGGCTCGGGTTCACCTATCTGGACAGCGGCGCGATGTATCGCTGCGTCGGCATCCTCTCGCTCGCCGCGCCCGACCGCGAGCCGGCCGCCCTGGCGCGTGCGGCCCGGATCGAGCTCCGTGCCGGCCCGGACGGTGCCCCCGCGCGGGTGCTGCTGGACGGCGCGGAGGTGACCGAGGCGATCCGTGCCCCCGAGGTCTCTGAGGCCGCCTCCCGCGCGGCGGCCGATCCCGCGGTGCGCAGCGAGCTGGTCGACAAGCAACGCGCGCTGCTGGCGCGGGGCGACTGGGTGGCGGAGGGTCGCGACATCGGCACCGTCGTCGCACCCCACGCCGAGCTGAAGGTGTTCCTCACCGCCACCGCAGCCGAGCGGGCGGCGCGCCGCGCACGCGAGCTCGGCGCCGATCGGGCGACGGTCCAGGCCGAGCAGGCGATCCGCGACCAGCGCGACTCCACCCGGGAGCACAGCCCGATGCGCCCGGCCGCGGGAGCGGTGACGCTCGATACGACCGGCCTGACGGTCGAGCAGGTGGTCGATCGCCTCGCCGCCCTCGCGCGCGACCGGAGCGGCTGAGCAGCCGCCCCTCCGGACTGCGGCGCCGGCGCGGTCATACTGGGCAGATGTTGAAGGTCGCCGTCGTTGGCTATCCGAACGTGGGGAAGTCCTCCCTGATCAACCGCCTCAGCGGCTCGCGGGAGGCGGTCGTTCACGAGCGCCCGGGGGTGACGCGTGACCGCAACGAGGTGGGGTGCGAGTGGAACGGCCTGGAGTTTGCCCTGATCGACACCGGCGGCGTCGACTTCCACGACGAGGACCCGCTGTCGGGCTCGATTCGCGACCAGGCCCGCGCCGGGATCGCCGACGCCCAGGTGGCGATGCTGGTCGTCGACGCCCGCGCCGGACTGAGACCGGGCGACGAGGAGATGGCCGAACTGCTGCGACGCTCGGGCGTGCCGGCGATCCTCGCCGCCAACAAGATCGACGCCGTCGCCGACATCCCGCTCGCGGCGGAGTTCCACCGTCTCGGCCTGGGCGAGCCGCTGCCCGTGTCCGCGACGCAGGGGCTCGGCTCCGGCGACCTGCTCGATCGCCTCGTCCAGCGGCTGGCCGCCCTCGGGTCGGTCGAGCATGTCGATGGCGCGCAGGAGACGATCCGTCTGGCCGTGATCGGCCGGCCGAACGTGGGCAAGTCCTCGCTGGTGAACCGCTTCCTGGGCGAACCCCGCACGATCGTCTCCGACACCGCCGGCACGACCCGGGACGCGATCGACACCCCTCTGACCGTCGACGGGCGAGCGCTGACGCTGATCGACACCGCCGGCATCCGCCGCCAGGCGAAGGTCAGCGACTCGATCGAGTACTACACCTCGCTGCGCTCGCGGCGGGCCGCCGAGCGAGCGGACGTCGCGCTCGTCGTGTGCGACGCGCGCGACGGCGTCACCTCTCAGGATCAGCGCATCGCCGAGCTGGCGATGCGCGCCGGCTGCGCGACGCTGCTCGTGCTGAACAAGTGGGACCTGCACGAGGGAGGCGAGGAGGAGCTCGCCCACGAGCGCGCGAAGGTGGCGCGCAAGCTGCGTCTGCGTCCGCGCGTGCTCACCGCCAGCGCGATCAGCGGACGCAACGTCGCCCGCCTGCTGACCGAGGCGATCGCGCTGGGTGACCGCATGATGGGCCGCATCCCCACCGCCAGCCTGAACCGCTTCCTGGCGGAGGCCGTGCAGGCGCGCCAACCCCCCGTCGGGACCCGCCGCCAGAGCTCGGACCGCTCCCGCCAGCATCGCCTGAAGCTGCTCTACATGGCCCAGATCGGCGAGCGCCCGCCCCGCTTCGCGATCCAGGTCAACTCGCGCGCGCGCGTCACCCGCGATTACGCCTACTTCCTGGAGAACCGACTGCGGGCGCGTTACGGGATGGACGGTGTGCCGCTGATCGTGGACTTCGTCGAGCGCGGCCAGCGCGGCCGGGAGCCAGATCGCGGCGAGGCCCGCTCGGGGAGGGGCGGGCGCGCGCGGTCGCGTGGATAGACTCTCCCGGCTTTTCACTGCACCGTCATCGCCAGCGACACGCGGAGCCCAAGCCCACATGAGCCAGAACGCCGACAACGAGTACCTGTTCACCTCCGAGTCCGTCACGGAGGGACACCCGGACAAGATCGCCGATCAGATCTCCGACGGCGTGCTCGACGCGGTGCTGACCGACGATCCATATGGCCGCGTGGCCTGCGAGACGCTCGTCAACACCGGCCTGGTGGTCGTCTCCGGCGAGATCTCGACCGATACCTACGTCGACATCCAGACGATCGCCCGCGAGACGATCCGCAAGATCGGCTACGACGATGCCAACTACGGCTTCGACTGCGAGACCTGCGCCGTGATCAACGCGATCGACAAACAGTCGCCGGACATCGCCCAGGGCGTCGACGCCGCGTATGAGACCCGCCACGACCCGGCCGACGAGGACGAGCTCGACGTCGCGGGCGCGGGCGACCAGGGGATGATGTTCGGCTACGCCACCAACGAGACCGAGGAACTGATGCCGCTGCCGATCGCCCTCGCCCACCGCCTGGCCAAGCGGCTGGCGGAGGTGCGAAAGGGGGAGGTGCTCCCCTACCTGCGCCCCGACGGCAAGACCCAGGTGACGGTCCGCTACAGGGACGGCAAGCCGGTCGCGATCGAGAAGATCCTGATCTCGACCCAGCACGCCGACGGGATCGACGCCGAGGCGCTGATCAAGCCTGACCTGTTCGAGCACGTGCTCCGACCCGTGCTGCCAGGCGCGCTCTACGACGAGGCGGCTCTGGTGAAGAACTTCCTGGTCAACCCGACCGGGCGCTTCGTAATCGGCGGGCCGATGGGTGACTGCGGGTTGACCGGGCGCAAGATCATCGTCGACACCTACGGTGGCATGGCCCGTCACGGCGGCGGCGCCTTCTCCGGCAAGGATCCCTCGAAGGTGGACCGCTCCGCCGCCTACGCCGCCCGCTGGGTCGCCAAGAACATCGTCGCCGCCGGCCTGGCCGAGCGGGCCGAGGTGCAGGTGGCCTACGCGATCGGCGTCGCCCACCCGGTGTCGGTGATGGTGGAGACGTTCGGCACCGAGGCGGAGGGTCTCACCCGCGCGCAGATCACCTCGGCCGTGCTCGAGGTGTTCGACCTGCGCCCCGGCGCCTTCCGCGAGGAGCTCAAGCTGCACCGCCCGATCTACCAGAAGACCGCCGCATACGGCCATTTCGGCCGCGAAGACCACGACTTCACGTGGGAGCGCACCGACAAGGTGCAGGCGCTCCGGGCTGCCGCCGGGCTCTGACCTAAGGTCGGGACGATGGCCGCCATCGCCCGGGTAGAGCCGCTCACGACCGCCCGCGCGCTGCGTGGCCCGTTCGACTATCGCCTGCCGCAGGAGCTGCGGGAGGGCGGCGTGGGCGTCGGCTCGATGTTGGTGGTGCCGTTCGCCCGCCGTCAGGTCCTGGGCGTGGTGGTGGGCCTGGCCGAGCAGAGCGAGGTCGCCGAGGAGCGGCTGCTCGCGCCCCTGCGGGCGCTGGAGCTGGGCGTTCCCGTCGAGCTCGTCGCGCTCGCGCAGTGGATCGCCGCCGAGTACTGCTCGACCCTCGCCCGCGCGCTCACGCTCGTGCTGCCTCCGGGGGCCGCGCGCCGGCTGGGGGGTCGCAAGCGCCGCGCGTTCGTCCGCTCCGAGGAGCCGGCCCCCGTCGGTGCGCCCGGCCCCGGCTCGGCCGCGCTCACGCCGGCGCAGGAGCGCGCCCTGGACTCGCTCGATGGCGCGCTCGACGGTCGCGCGTTCGCCCGCAGGCTGCTGCACGGGGTGACGGGCTCGGGCAAGACCGAGGTCTACCTCCGCGCCGCCACGATCGCGCTGCGTCAGGGCCGCGGAGCGATCGTGCTCGTGCCCGAGATCGCCCTCACGCCGCAGATCGTGGGTCGCTTTCGCGAGCGCTTCGGCGAGACCGTCGCGGTGCTGCACTCGCGGCTGCGCCCGGGCGAGCGCTACGAGGAATGGCGGCGGCTGCGAACCGGCGAGGCACGGGTGTGCGTCGGCCCTCGCTCGGCCGTGTTCGCCCCGGTCTCGGACCTCGGCCTGATCGTCGTCGACGAGGAGCACGATGGCTCCTACAAGCACGAGGGCGATCCTCGCTACGACGCCCGCGAGGTCGCCGTCGAGCGCTGCCGCGCCGCGGGCGCGGTGCTGCTGCTGGGCAGCGCCACGCCCCGCCCGGAGAGCGCCGTGCGCGGACCCGGCGCGCCGGCGGCGTTGCGCCTGCCCGAGCGCGTGGACGGGCGCCCCCTGCCCGAAGTCGCTGTGCTCGACATGCGTGGCCAGGCGACCGGGCTTCATCCCGACAGCTCCCGTGCGCTGGCCGACACCCGCGCCGCCCGCGGCAAGGCGATCGTGCTGCTCAACCGCCGCGGCTGGTCGAACTTCCTCTCCTGCCGCTCCTGCGGGCGGGTGTGGAGCTGCCCGCAGTGCGACGTCGCGCTCGTGCTGCATGGCCGTGAGGGCTTTCTCGCCTGCCACCACTGCGGTCACCGCGAACCGGCACCCCGCCGCTGCGAGCAGTGCGGCTCGATCTCTGTCGCCCGTCACGGCTCGGGCACCGAGCGACTCCAGCACGAGCTCGCCGCCGCGCTGGACGGCGACGGGCGCTTCCCCGTGTTCCGGCTGGACGCCGACACGCTTGCCGCCCAACCCGTGGCATCCCTGCTGCATCGCTTCCAGGAGGCCGACGCGGGTGTCCTGATCGGCACGCAGATGGTGGCGAAGGGCCACGACTTCCCCGACGTCACCCTCGGACTCGTGCTCGACGCCGACGCGACCCTGCGCTTCCCGGACTTCCGCGCCGACGAGCGCACGTTCGCGCTGATCGCCCAGCTCGCGGGACGCGTCGGTCGCCGGGAGCACGGGCGGGTGCTCGTACAGACGATCGCCCCCGACGCCCGCGCGATCGCCCATGCCGCCCGCCACGACAGTGACGGCTTCCTCGCCGGGGAGCTCGAGCGCCGCGAGGCGCTGCGCTATCCGCCCTTCTCCCACCTGATCAGGATCGTGTGCACCGCCCCGGAGCAAGGACCGCCACGCGCCGCGGCGAGCGCGCTCGCCGGGCGTCTGCGCGAGCGACTGTCCGCGGGCGCTGCGGCCGCCGTGCTCGGACCCGCGGCGCTGTTTCGCCTGCGCGGGCAGGAGCGTCAGGTCGTGCTGGTGAAGGCGGCCGAGCGCCGCTGCGCCGTGTCGGTCGTGGGCGAGGCGGTGCAGGGGCTCGCCGAGGCGCGCGCGCACAAGGGCGTCAGCTTCAGCGTCGACGTGGACCCGCAGTAGCGACATAGCGACAGAACGTCCGCCTGTCGGAGCGCTAGGCTGCGCGCGCAAGTCAATCTTTTCAAGGGGGGAGCTCAGTTGAGATCGCTGCGCGTCGTGGTCCCGTTGCTCATCGTCGGACTGCTCGCAGTCTCGGCGAGCTCCGCCTCGGCCGTGGTGGTCCGGCTTGCCAACGGCAAGGCTGTCAGCTACCTGCCGGTCCCCGGTCAGCGGCATGCGCTCGCCGGCAGGGGCGCCGCACACGGCTTCGATAACGCGTTCAGCAACCTCGACTACAACGGCGGTCCGGTGATGCCGTCGAACACCGACTACGCCCTCTACTGGAGGCCCAGCACCGCGACGGCCTATCCGAGCGACTACAAGTCTGGGATCAACAACTACTTCGAAGCCCTCGCACACGATACCGGCGGCCACCTGAACTCCGACTCCGTCGCCACGCAGTACAACGACGCGGCAGGCGAATTCGCCGACTACAACGTGGCATTCGGCGGCGAACTGGTCGACGAAGACCCCTACCCCGCGAACGGCTGTACACAGGCGACGATCTGCCTGACTGACGAACAGCTGCAGACCGAGATCACCAAATTCGTGACCGAACATCACCTGCCGACGGACCTGTCTCACGAGTACTTCCTGCTCACGCCCGAAGGCGTCGAAAGCTGCTTCGAAGGTGGCGCTGCGGCGGCATGCTCGGCAAACTCGAAAAAACCCTTCTACTGCGCCTACCACGGCGACATCCACCTCGGAGGCGGCGGCGTGGTCCTGTACTCGAACGACCCCTTCGTGAACGAAAAAACGTGCGACAAAGCGAAAGCTCACATCAACGGCAGCTCGGACTCCGCGCTGTTCGGGGGACTGACCCACGAGCACCTGGAGACCGTGACCGACCCGGAACCGAACAACGCCTGGACGGACTACGCCACCGGAGAAGAAACCGGCTACGAGATGGGCGACAAGTGCAACGTCAGCGAAGCCGCCGAATTCGGCTCGCCGCTCGGCGAAGTGGAAGTGTCCGGGAAAAAACTCAAGTACAACCAGGAAATCGACGGGCACAAGTACTACTACCAGCAGGAGTGGAGCAATCAGGGACATCAGTGCCTGCAGCGCTTCACCTTCTCAGGCGTCGAGCCGACGGCCAGCTTCACTGCGACGGTCGCCTCGCCCGACACTAACATCGCGCTCAACGGCAGCGCCTCGACGGCACCCGGCGGCGTGAAAGACTACAGCTGGGAGCTGAACGCCGGGGAGGAAGAATTCGAAGGAGAACTCTTCACCCATCTTCCTCTGTTCGGAGAGTTCACGGGGCCCGAAGTGCTTGCTGAATTCCCCGAAGCCGAAGAATACACGGTCGCGCTGACCGTCTTCGCGTCCAACGGCACGAGTATCGGCACCGCCCGCACGCTCAGGATCGGCGGCCCCGGCCCGACCGCGAAAATCGGCGTCGGCGCTTCGCCCACCGCGGAGCAGCCGGTCGTCTTCGACGGCTCCGAATCCAAAGATCCGCCGAGCGGCTCCGTCACCGAATACAAATGGGAATTCGGCGACGGCGCCGAAGGCACCGGCGCGAAACCGTCACACACCTACGCAGCCCCCGGCGGGTACACCGTCAAGCTCACCGTGAGCGGCAGCGACGGACTGACCGCGAGCACCTCCAAGCAGGTGACGGTCGCCGCGCCAGGCGGCGGCGGTGGCGGCGGCGGCGGGATAACCGAAGGCGGCAGTGGCGGGGGTGGAGGCTCCGGCGGCGGACCCTCGCCCGTCTCGCCCGTCTCGCCTGTCGCGCCCGTCGCGGCGGCCGTGGTGCCGCCGGCTGCGATCGTGGCGAGCGGAAGCATCGCCCTGGCCGGGTCGAGCCTCTCGATCGCCACGAACGGCACCGGCACGGTGAAGCTGTCGTGCACGGGCAACAGCACCTGCCGCGGCAAGCTGACGCTCACGGTCAAGGTCACGGGCAGGCACAAACGCACACACCCGGTGACGCTGGGCACGGCCAGCTTCTCGATCGGCGCCGGCGCGAGCGGCACGGTCGCCTTGAAGTTGAGTGGTGCGGGGCGGGCCATGCTGCGCGCCGCGCACGGCCACCTCAGCGGGAGCCTCCTGATCGTCAAGTCCTCGCCGGCGCCCGAAGCCAAGCAGACGCGCAGCATTCGCCTGGTGGCGAAGAGCAAGAAATAACGCTCGTCAACAGCGTCGCACGTGCCCCGAGGCCGTGCGGCGGTGCGCATAAACTGAAGGCGCCATGGCCGAAGAGAAGACGCTGCAGCAGGAGCCCGCTCGTTCGAAGTACGCCGACGCGGAGGTCGAGCGCGAGGTCGACGCCCCCGAGGTCGATGCTCCCGAGGTCGAGGAGCTCGACGAGGAGACGATCGCCCGGCGCGAAGCCGCCCTCGCGCGCGTGCGCAAGCTCGGGGACCCCGTGCTGCGCGCAAGCGCGGTGCAGGTCGAGCGCTTCGACGACGCGTTGCGGTCCGAGATCGAGCGGATGGGCGAGCTGATGAGCGACGCGCTCGGTATCGGGCTCGCCGCGACCCAGGTTGGGGTGCTGCACAGGGTGCTGGTGTACCGGGCCTACACCGACGATCCGATCACGGCGCTCGTGAACCCGCAGATCGAGTGGCGCAGCGACGAGGTCGAAGTGGCCGCCGAGGGCTGTCTCAGCATCCCGGGAGTTCACGTGGAGGTCGAGCGACCGGTCCGGATTCGCGCCCGAGCCCGTGATCCGCAGGGGAAGGAGATCGTGGTCGAGGCCGAGGACCTGGAGGCCCGGGTGATCCAGCACGAGGTCGATCATCTCGACGGCGTGCTGATCCTCGATCGCATCTCGCGTGAGGCCCGCCGCGAGGCGATGCGGACCCTGCGCGAGGCCCGCGAAATCCGCGAAGGCCGCCGGGCGCCGTCCGAGGCGGTGCCGGTCGGCGACGCCGACGACGACGCGCCCTAGCGGCGCGGCGCCAGGCTCGCCGGTGCGCACCGTCTTTCTCGGCACGTCGCAGTTCGCGGCCGCCGTATTGCGGGTACTGGCCGCGGCTGAGCACCGCCCTCAGCTGGTGCTCACCCGACCGGACCGCCCGCGCGGGCGCGGCCGCAGGCTCGGCTCCCCGCCCGTCGCCGACGCAGCGCGGGAGCTCGAGATCCCCCTCCAGCAGCCCTCGAACGTCAACGAGTCGCCCGCACGTGAGGCGATCGCCGAGACCGTGCCCGACGCGGTGATCGTGTGTGCGTTCGGGGCCCTGATCAAGGAGCCGCTGCTCTCCGAATACGACCTGCTGAACGTCCATCCTTCGCTGCTGCCCCGCTGGCGTGGAGCGGCGCCGGTGGAGAGGGCGATCATGGCCGGCGACGAGCGCACCGGTGTGTCGATCATGCGTCTCACCGCGGGCCTGGACAGCGGACCGGTGTGTCTCGCCGAGGTCGAGCCGATCGAGCCCAGCGACACGTACGGCGCGCTGGCCGAGCGACTCCAGAGCGTCGGCGGGAAGCTGCTCGTGCATACGCTCGATCGCGTCGCCGCGGGCGATCCGCTGCCGTTCGCCGAGCAGGACGAGCGGGGCGCGAGCTATGCGGAGAAGATCACCGCCGAGGATCGCCTGCTCTCTGCGCGCCTGACCGCGGTCGAGCTCGAGCGCGTGGTACGAGCGCTGCACCCCCACATCGGGGCGCGCCTCGAGCTCGGTGGAGAGCTGCTGGGCGTGCGCCAGGCGCGGGCGGTGTCGGGTGGGCCGGCAGCGGGGACCGTCGCCCGCGAGGGTGAGCGGCTGCTGTATGGCGCGCGTGAGGGCGCGTTGGAGCTGCTCGTCGTGCAACCTCCGGGCGGCAGGCCGATGGACGCCGCGGCCTACCTGCGCGGCCACGGGCTCGCCGACGAGCACCCGGCTGCGAGCTGACGGCGGGCACCGATGAAGCGCAGAGTCGGCACGGGTGACAGTGGTGTCGAGCACTGACCCGCACCGTCCGCCGTCGTCGGGCACGCCGGGCGTGGCGCCGGCGCGCGCGTGCGCCTACGCGGTCCTGCGCCGCGTGTTCGAGGACGGGGCCTACGCGGACAAGGCGCTGCAGGCGCAGGCGGGCGAGCTCGACGCTCGCGACCGTGCTCTGGCCAAGCGCCTGGCCTTTGGCGCCGTACAACTCCGGGGCACCCTCGACCACCTGATCGCCGCACTCGCCGAGCGCCCGCCCGAGCGGCTCGACGGCCACGTGCTCGCGGCGCTGCGGCTCGGCCTGTACGAGCTGCTCTACACGAGCGGCACGCCCGACCGCGCGGCGGTCTCCGACGCGGTGCAGCTGGCGAAGGACAGTGGTCGCGGCGGACATGGACTCGTCAACGCGGTGCTGCGCCGCGGCGCGCGGGAAGGAAGCTCGCTGCTCGGGGCGCTCACCGACGACACGCCCTCGGACGCCGCCGTCAAGCACTCCCATCCGCGGTGGCTGGCGCAGATGTGGTGGGAGCAGCTCGGCGCCGAGCAGGCGCGCGCGCTGATGGCGGCGGACAACGAGCCGGGCGAGCAGGCCCTGCGCGCCAACACGCTGCTCACCGACGCCGGGGCCCTCGCGACAGCGCTGGCTCGGGGCGCCCCCGAGCAGGGCGGGCGACCGGTGAGGACGAGAACCGATCCCACCATCCCCGAGGCGCTGATCCTCGAAGACCCTTTCGACGCCCACGGATCGGAGCTGTGGCGCCAGGGAGCGTTCATCGCCCAATCTCGCGCGGCGATGCTCGTCGCGCGCCTGCTCGCCCCCCGTCCCGGCGAGCGGGTGCTCGACCTGTGCGCCGCGCCCGGCGGCAAGAGCACGCATCTGGCGGCCCTGATGGAAGGTACGGGCGCGGTGGTGGCGGTCGAGCGCGATCGCCGCCGCGCCGGTGCGCTGACGCGAACGGCCCGGCGTCTACACGCCGGCAACGTCCGTGTCGAGCTCGCCGACGCGACCCTCCCGCGTGGCGACGGCGACGTGTTCGACCGGGTGCTGGTCGATCCGCCCTGCTCGGGCCTCGGTACGCTGCAGGCTCGGCCCGACCTGCGCTGGCGGATCCGGCCCGAGCAGATCGGTGAGCTGGAGCTGATGCAGGCACGGATCCTCGCCGCCGGCGCCCGGGCCGTCCGTCCGGGGGGCGTGCTGGTCTACTCTACGTGCACTATCTCTGCGACCGAGAACGAGCGACGGATCGCCGCCTTCCTGCAGGACAGCCCGCAGTTCGGGCTCGATGAACTCCACGTCGCGTTGCCCGCGTACGCGCACCCGAACGCACCCGGGACCGTGCTGACCCTGCCTCACCGCGACCGCACGGCGGGCTTCTTCATCGCCCGGCTGCGCCGCGAGGGGTGAGTCGTGAACGACGAGCCCAACGCGGCGGCGAAGGCACCGGTCGAGCTCGGTCCGCGCTGCCCCAACTGTGGCGAGCCATGGCTGCGTCCGACCAACCTTCCGGGCCGCTACCGCTGCGTTTACTGCCTGCACCGCTTCGAGCTCACCTCGGTGTGCCCCAACTGCGGCGAGCACTCGACGATCGTGCGGATGTCCTCGACGGCGATCCTCAAGTGCAACAACTGCGGCGACTCGATGCTCCAGGCGATATGACCGTCCCCGCCGGCGAGCTGCTGCGCGAGGTGCACGTCGCGCCCTCGATCCTCTCGGCCGACTTCTCGCGGCTGCGCGAGCAGGTCGGCGAGGTGCTCGATGCGGGCGCGAAGGTGATCCACGTCGACGTGATGGACGGCCACTTCGTGCCGCCGATCACCGTCGGCCCGCTGGTGGTGGCGTCGCTGCGCGAGCAGACCCATGCCGCCGGGGCGATCCTCGACGTGCACCTGATGATCGAGCGCCCCGAGCGCCACGTGGCGGAGTTCGCCGCCGCCGGCGCCGACAGCGTCACCTTCCACGCCGAGGCCACCCCCCACATCTCCTACACGGCCGGGCTGCTGCGCGAGCACGAGACAGCCGTCGCCGTCGCGATCAACCCCGCCACCCCGGTGGGCGCCCTCGCGGAGGTGACCGGGGCGATCGACATGGCGCTGTGCATGACCGTCAACCCCGGCTGGGGGGACAGCCGTTCATCGAGCACTCGCTGGACAAGGTGACCCGCGTACGCGCGATCGTGGGGGAGCACGTGGCGGTGCAGGTGGACGGGGGCATCGAGCCTGACACCGCCACCCGGTGTCGGCATGCGGGCGCAAATGTGTTCGTGGCCGGCTCGGCGATCTTCGGCACGCCGGACCCCGGCGAGGCCTACCGGGCGATCGCCCGCGCCGTGGCCGGCGACTGAGCAGCATCGAGGCGCATCGGCCGCGAGCCCTGGCGGTAGAGCGTCCACAGCAGCACGGCGAGCAGCCCGGTTGCGCCGGCGTAGCCGATCTCGGTGCGCGAGAGCTGGTTGGAGACGGCCGGGCTCAGCATCCAGGCCAGGAAAGCGGCCGCCGCCGCCAGCCAGCAGATCGCGGCCGCACGGGCCCGATCCCGGGCCAGCGCAGCCTGGTTGAGCGCTCCGGAGGCCAGGTGCAGGCCCATGCCCACTCCCACCACCGCCAGGCCGAGGCGCCCGTAGTCGTAGTGCTGGCCGAACAGGTGAGCCATCACGAACGGCCCGATCGCCAGCAGCCCCAGCGCCACCACCGTCGCGAACGCGACGATCGCGAGCACCGTGACGCGGATCGCACGCGCGAACGCGTCGTGGCCAGCGGTCGTCTCCAGGCCCGTGAGGTGGGGCAGCAGCGAGGTCTGGATCGCCTGGAACAGCTGCAGCGGTGCGCGCGCGATCAGCAGCACGTCGAACACGATCCCCGCGAGCGCCTTGTTGGGTGAGGTCGCCGCCACCGTCAGCACCGCGGCGTTCAGCAGCGTCTGCTCGGACAGCATGATCCCCGACACCCAGCCGGCGAAGCCCGTGCCCCGGCGCAGCGAGAGCCCCTCGTGGGCGGCGGCCTCCTGCACGCCCTCGGTGCCGGGTCCGGCCAGCGCCGCGTCGGCCTCGTCGGCGGTGATCGGTCCGGCGAGCGCCTCGTCGGCGCTGTGCTCGGCGACGACCCCTCCCTGGGCCAGTCGTTCCCGGCGCTCCCGGCCCTGCCTGGCGAACGCCGCCGGCACCACCACCAGCGAGACCAACGGCGCCGCTGCGATACCGAGCGCCACGACCGTCTGTCCCGAGGCGATCCCCAATGCCACGGCCAGCGCGAAGCACAGCCGCGAGACGGACTCCATCAGCACCAGGCCGCCGTACAGCGCGAAGTACTCGTGCCCCGCCAGCCAGCCCCGCGCGAAGTAGCTGGCGGCGTACGCGAGCGTGCCCACCACCAGCACGTCATAAAGCGCCGCCTGGTGTTCGAAGACTTCGTCGATCAGCTGTTCGCGCAACGCCAGCGCCGCGATCAGGAAGGCGAGCGCAAAGCCGGCCTGGATCGCGATCGGAACACGCAGCGGGTGCTCGGCGTGCCCGCGCGCGCGCCGCTCGGCGATCGTGCGCGAGAGCAGCTGTTCGATCGGCCGGTAGATCACCGAGATGATCACGAACATCACCGACCACAGCAGCGCGATCTGCGACGCCTGCGCTTCGTCGAGCACGTGGCTGGAGGTCGAGAAGTAGGCGAGCGTCAGCAGCCCGGTGCAGGCGATCCCGACCGACAGGATGCGCGCTCCGCTCCCGTAGGAGCGGGCCTGCCGGTCGACCTCGGTTGGTTTGCTAGAGCCGGACAAGCAGCATCGTCCACGGGAACGGCGAGCGAACCTCGGTCACGCTCCCGTGGCGGGAGAGCAGCCGCACGAACGATCGCTTGGACCAGTGGTTGAGATGGCCGGGCGTGTTGCCGAGCGCCTTCCAATAGGCCCCGCGGGCCATGTTCATCGCTCGCCACTGCGGTTCCCGGGGGACCGACACGAGCAGGTGACGCTCCGAGCAACGCGCCATCTCCGCGAGCGTGTGCTCGGGGTCGGGGACGTGCTCGAGCACCTCGATCGCGCTCGCCAGCGCGAACTCGTCGTCGGCGAACGGGAGGTTCTCGGCGCGCATCACGCGGTATTCGAGGTTCGGCGCCTGGCGCTGTGACCAGCCGGCCTGGATCGACTGCTCCTCCAGGTCGATGCCCACCACCCGCCGCGACTCGCCCAGCTGCGTGGCCCACCTGTGCACGAGCACGCCCTCGCCGCAGCCGACGTCCAGCACCGAGCTCGGGTCGGCGCGTTGCAGCAGCTCATCCAGCGCGGCCTGGAACCCCGCCATCATGCGCCGTGCAAGTGGGTTGGAGGTGCCGTACTTGTCGTAGGTGTTGCCGGTCACGATCCCATCCTCGGAGAGGGTCACGCCCGCGCTCACAGCCGCACCGCCTCGCGCTCGGGCGCGGGATCCTCGCTGCCGGCCAGAGGCTGTCCGCGCTCGTAGTGGGACGGGGCGACGCCGAGGTTGAGCTCGATGCGGCGCACCCGCTCGAAGGTCTTCTGGGTCATCACCCGCTGCGCCGCCAGCAGATCGCCGATCACGCCCAGCGCCCACAACACGACCGCCGCGATGAACAGCACCGCGCCGAGGATCAGCGACTGCACGTGGCCCTTGCCGCTGCCATCGGCGTAGGCGACGGCGAAGCGGATCCACACCCCAAACGCCGCGAGGCCGATCACGGCAGCCAGGCTCCAGAACACCCGCAGCGGCTCGTACTGGGCGTAGATGCGGAAGATCGAGATCGCGTTGCGGCGCACATACGCGCCCATCGACGGGAACAGACGCGACTCCCGCGTCTTGGGGTTGGTGCGCACCGGCACGTGGTCGATCGCCACCAGCAGCTTGCCCGCCTGGATGATCGTCTCGAGCGTGTAGGTGAACTTCGAGACCACCATCATCTGGATCGCGGCCTCGCGGTTGTAGGCGCGAAAGCCCGAGGTGGTGTCCGGCACCGACGTCGAGGACGCCTGGCGCACCACCCAGGAGCCGAGGCGCTGCAGCGTCTTCTTCAGCGGCGAGAAGTGCTCGATGCCGCCGACCTCACGGTCGCCGATCACCATGTCCGCCCGCCCGTCGAGGATCGGGTGCACCAGTCGCGCCACGTCCGGTCCGTAGTACTGGTTGTCGGCGTCGGTGTTGACGATCACATCCGCGCCGAGCTTGAGCGCCGTGTCGATGCCCGCCTGAAAGCCCGCCGCGAGGCCCTTGTTGTTGGTCAGCCGCACGAGGTGGTCGACGCCGTGGGAGCGAGCGACCTCGACGGTCGCGTCGGTGGAGCCATCGTCGATCACCAGCCACTCGACCGCGTCGAAGCCGTCCACCTTGCGCGGCAGGTCGGCAAGCGTCTGAGGGAGCTGCGCGGCCTCGTTGAAGCAGGGGATCTGGATGATGAGCTTCACCGCGAGGAAGCGTACCCCGTGGGGCCACCGGGTCAGGGCGGCTCGTTGCACGGATAGGCTCTACGCCCCGATGGCCAGCGCTACGCTCACCACGCCGCGTCGGGGTCAGACCCGGCTGCAGCGGCTGCGCGCCGTCGATGCCTCGACGTGGGCCAAGATCGGCTTCGCGCTGCTGTGCGGGGGCGCGCTGGCGGGGTACTTCGTCTACCCCACCTACCCGACGTATGACTCCTTCTACGCGCTGCTGTGGGGGCGGGACGTGCTGCACCTGCACCTGCCCGACTTCCACGTCTACCGCGGCCCCACCGAGCATCCCCTGGCGATCGCCTTCGGCGCGCTGTGCTCGATCTTCGGTCAGGGCGGCGCGCGGCTGATGGTGCTCGGCTCGATCGCCTCGTTCGTGGCGCTCGTCGCCGGCATGTACCGGCTCGGGCGGCTGTGCTTCGGCCCGGTGGTGGGCCTGTTCGCCGCGCTGCTGGTGCTGAGCCGCTTCTTCGTGGAGAACCTGGCGGCGCAGGGCTATCTGGACATCTCCTACGTGGCGCTGCTGGTGTGGGCGATCGCGCTGGAGGTGGCACGGCCGCGCCGGGGCGCGGCCGTGCTCGTACTGCTCGCGGCCGCCGGCCTGCTGCGCCCCGACGCCTGGGTGCTCAGCGGGCTGTACTGGCTGTGGTGCTGCTGGCCACGGCGCACGACGACGATCGAGAACCGCACGCGCCTGGCCTATCTCGCCCTGGCCGTGATCGGTCCCGTGGTGTGGGTGTGTGTGGATGCGGTGGTGACCGGCGACCCCCTCTACTCCCTGCACTCCACCGCCGGCCTGGCCCAGGAACTGGAACGCACCCAGGGTCTCTCCAGCGTCGTCGTCTCGATCTGGACATACGGGGTGCGCATCGACAAGCTCCCGGTCCTGCTCGGCGCGCTCGTGGGGGTGCCGCTGGCGGTTTGGCTGGCGCCGCGCCGGTCGCTCACCCCGCTGATGGCGCTGCTGGCGCTCGTGGGCGTGTACATCGCCGAGGGTGCCGTCGGGGCGTCGCTGATCGACCGCTACCTGCTGGGAGCGGCCACTGTGCTGCTGCTGTTCTGCGCGGTCGCGATCGGCGGCTGGTCGATGCTGCAGGCGCGCTCCACCTGGCGGCGCGTGTGGCTCGCCGGAGCGCTGGCACTGATCCTCTACGGCGGCGCGTCGGCCGCCAGCACCCTGAGCCTCTCGAGCCTGCGCACCACGCTCGCCTATCACGAGGACTTCCATGAGGGGCTCGTTGCGGCGCTCGCCAACCCGCGCGTGAAGGCTGCGCTGCGGCGCTGTCCCCTGCTGTCGCTGCCCAACAACAAGCTGATCCCCGACGCTCGCTGGATCCTCGACAGCGTCGGCCAGCACGACATCGTCGCGCGCAGCCAGGCCCGCGCCGACGCCCATCGCGGCGCGCATCAGCTCGAGGATCGCCTGCGCCGGGGCAGCGTCGCGGTGTACCCGTTGGGCAGTGCCGTGTTCTTCGAGGCGATCGTCGACGTCGGCGACGATCCCAGCGATCAGATTCCCCATCGCGGCTACAGACGCATCTACACGAGCCACTACTACGCCGTGTATGACAACTGCTGAGGATTCCCGCCACCTCGCCGTGGGGTCGGATCCCGACGCCGCCGGATTCCGGACGGGTGCGCGAGGGTCCCGGGGGTGGGTCTGGGGCGGGCTGGCGGTGGTGCTCGCGGGCGGCCTCGGGTTGCGTCTGTGGGGGATCGACCAGGGGCTGCCGTTCGCGTACAACGCCGACGAGTCGGATCACTTCGTGCCCCGCGCGGTGGCGATGTTCGGGCACGACCTGAACCCGCACTACTTCGCCAATCCGCCCGCCTTCACCTACCTCCTGCACTATCTGTTCGCCGCCTGGTACGGGGGCACTGCAGCCGTGCAGCACGTCCTGCACCACGCCCCCGGCGAGCCCTACACGCTGGGTCGGGCCCTCGCGGCGGTGCTCGGCACGGCCGCGCTGTGGCTGCTGTATGCCGCCGGGTCGAAGCTGCTCGGGCGCGCCGCAGCACTGCTCGCGGCGGCGATCGAGGCGGTCGCCTTCCTGCCCGTCTTCTACGCCCACCTGGCGCTCAACGATGTGCCCACGCTGGCGCCGTTGACGCTGTCGCTGCTGGGAACGGCCGGGGTGCTGCGCAGCGGGCGTGCCCGCGACCACGCGCTCGCGGGCGTGGGGCTCGGCCTCGCGTGCGCCACCAAGTACACGGCCGGGATCGCGCTCGCCCCCTATGTGGCGGCCGTCGTCGCCCATCACGTGCAGGCGCGCCGCCAGGAGGCGGCCCATGCGCCGCTTCGCCATACCCTCGCGGGGGTCGCGCTGGCGGGCGCGAGCGCGCTGGCGGCGTTCCTGGTGGCGAACCCGTACGCGATCCTCGACTACCGCGACTTCCATCACGAACTGGTCCATCAGTCCTCGCTCTCGGCCGAAGGGCAGGGCAAGCTCGGCGCGCCCCGGGAGGGCGGCATCGCCTACTACCTGTGGACCCTCACGTGGGGGTTCGGCTGGATCCCGACGGTGGCGGCGCTGGGTGGGGCCGTGAGCGTGTGGCGCTCCGAGCGGGCGCTCGGCTGGGTGCTCGTGCCGGCGCCGCTGCTGTACCTCGCGTTCATGGGCCTGCAGGGACGCTACTTCGGTCGTTGGCTGTTGCCGATCTTCCCGCTGCTGTGCCTGCTGGCGGCGCTGTTCGCGGTGCAGATGATCGGCGCGGTGGCCCGTCGCGCGCCGGGGCTTCGCGTCGCGTTCGCTGCGCTGCTGGTCCTCGCGCTGCTCGCCCAGGGGCTCATCTACAGCGTTCATTCGGGGCTCGTGCTGTCGCGCACCGACACCCGCAACGCAACCCGCGCGTGGATGCTCGGCCACGTGCCCGCCGGCGCGAAGATCGTGCTCGAGCCGCTCGCGCCGGGAGCGTGGGTGCGCGAAGGCGCGGGCGGCGTCGGCGGCGATCGCTGGCGCAAGTACCTCTCACTGACCTCTCGCATCTCGAGCGACGGAGCGCTGCAGGCACAGCCCACAGGGGTGGTGGGCATCGAGGACTACGTGCTGACACTCAGCCCGGCGCTGATCGGCTACTACGAGGATCACGGCTACTGCTGGGTCGTGAGCGGCTCGACCGAGTCCGGTCGCGCGTTTGCGGCTCCCGCCGAGGCGCCCCATGCGATCGCCTACTACCGCGCGCTGCAGCGGCGTGGGGAAGTCGTCTACCGCGCCTCCCCCTATGTACACGGAGGGGGACCGGTGGCGTTCGGCTTCGACTGGAGCTTTGACTACTACCCGCTCGCATACGACCGGCCCGGACCGGAGATGACCGTCTACCGGCTGCACGGGGGGCGCTGCCCGTGAGGGCCTGCGCGCCCGTGCGCACGGGAGCATGCTGGCGGGCGGGGTTATCCTGGATGGCGACATGACGGTGCAGACCGACACCGACGAGG
The DNA here is from genome assembly GCA_963696615.1 of uncultured Solirubrobacterales bacterium. Classification (GTDB taxonomy): domain Bacteria; phylum Actinomycetota; class Thermoleophilia; order Solirubrobacterales; family Solirubrobacteraceae; genus Palsa-744. The sequence continues at coordinate 1,044,127 of CAVOKU010000001.1, forward strand.
TGCACCTGGCGCGCGCGATCGAGCTCGCCCGCAACGGCATCGGTGCGGTCAAGCCGAACCCGGTCGTGGGGGCGGTGGTCGCGCGTGCGGGTGAGGTGCTCGGCGAGGGCTGGCACGAACACTACGGCGGCGCGCACGCCGAGGTCAACGCGATCGAGGCGTGCGGGATGGCCGAGCTCGCCGACGCGACCCTGTACGTCTCGCTGGAGCCCTGCTGCCACGAGGGCAAGACGCCGCCGTGCACCGACGCGATCGTGCAGGCGGGCATCAGGCGGGTGGTGATCGGCTCCGACGACCCCACCGAGAAGGCCGCCGGGCGGGGCCTCGGCATCCTGCGCGACGAGGGCGTGGAGGTGGTGATCGCGGACGGAGAGCTCGCAACGCGTGCGCGTCTTCTCAACCAGGCCTTTCGCAAGCACGCGCGGGTGGGGCGCCCGTGGGTGCTGTTCAAGTCGGCGATGACCCTCGACGGCAAGGTCGCCACCCGGACGGGCGACTCGCAATGGATCAGCGGCGAGCAAAGTCGCGAGCGCGCGCATCGCTGGCGCGCCTCGGTCGACGCCGTCGTCGTGGGGATCGGCACCGCCCTGGCGGACGATCCGCGCCTGACGGCGCGCCCGGACGGGCTCGTCGACGAGATCTCCAACCAGCCCCGCCGGGTCGTGTTCGACTCGCTTGCGCGGCTCGCACCGAGCTCTCAGCTGGTGGGCGCCGCGCACGAGATACCGCTGACGGTCGTCGTCTCGCGCGCGGCGGCGCGGGCGGACACCGACGCGCTCGAGGCCGCCGGCGTGCAGGTGCTCGTCGCCACCGGCGAAAACGAGCCGGCCCGGGTGCGCTCGGGGCTCGAGCAGCTCGGGGCAATCGGCGTGAGCTCGGTGCTGCTCGAGGGGGGACCGCATCTCGCGGGGGCGTTCCTCGATGCCGGCGAGATCGACGAGGTTCGCCTGTTTCTGGCGCCGCTGCTGCTCGGGGGCAGCGCCGCCCGTGATCCCCTGGAGGGCAAGGGGGTGGGACAGATCTCCGATGCCCTGCGCGCCCTGACGTTCGACTGCGAGCGGGTCGGCGGGGACCTCCTGGTCAGCGCCCGCCTGCGCGAGTGGTGAGGCGGGGGCCGAGCGTGTTCACCGGTCTGATCGCCGATCTCGGAAGCGTCGCCACGCTGCAGCGAGACGGCGGGGGAGCGCATATCGGCATCCAGACGCGCCTGGCCGGCGAGCTCAGCCCGGGGGACTCGGTCGCGGTCAACGGAGTGTGCCTGACCGCGACTGCCGTGCACGAGCAGGCGTTCGTCGCCGAGGCGATGACCGAGACGCTGCGACGCAGCACGCTGGGCGCGCTGAGCGTCGGCGCGCCGGTGAACCTCGAGCTCGCTCTGCGCGCCGACGAGCGCCTCGGCGGACACATCGTGCAGGGGCACGTCGACGGCACGGGCACGGTCGTCGAGATCCGTGAGGAGGGCTTCGCCCGGGTGCTGGCGGTCGAGATCGAGTCCGACATGCATCGCTACCTCGTGGAGAAGGGGTCGATCGCGGTGGATGGCGTCAGCCTCACCGTGAGCGCGCTCGGAGCCGACTCGTTCGAGGTATCGCTGATAGGAGAGACGCTGCAGCGCACCAACCTGGGAGGATTGGCCGTCGGGGATCGGGTCAACCTGGAGGTCGACGTGCTCGCAAAGCACGTGGAGCGACTACTGGAGGCAAGAGCATGACCCAGCCCAAGAGCACTGCCACCGCGCGATCGGGGTCTGAGTCCTCTCCGTTCGCGACCGTCGAGGAGGCGATCGAGGATGTCCGCCACGGCCGCATGGTGGTTGTCGTCGATGACGAGAACCGCGAGAACGAGGGCGACCTCACGCTTGCGGCGCAGTTCGCGACGCCCGAGGCGATCAACTTCATGGCCAAAGAGGGACGCGGGCTGATCTGCCTGGCGCTGACGCCCGAGCGCTGCGAGGAGCTGGGCCTGGACCTGATGGCCGCCAAGAACGAGTCGGCCTTCGAGACGCCGTTCACGGTCACGATCGAGGCGCGACACGGCGTCACCACCGGCATCTCCGCGGCCGATCGTGCACGCACGATCCAGGTCGCGATCGACCCCGGCTCGGGGCCTCGCGAGATCGTCCAGCCCGGCCACGTGTTCCCGCTGAAGTCCCGGCCGGGCGGGGTGCTCGAGCGCACTGGCCAGACAGAGGCGGGCGTCGACCTGGCGCGGCTGGCGGGACTCAACCCGGCCGCGGTGATCTGCGAGATCATGAACGACGACGGCACGATGGCGAGGGTGCCCGACCTGGCCGCCTATTGCGCCCGCCACGGGCTGCGGATGATCACGGTCGCCGACCTGATCGCCTACCGCCGGCGCCACGACCGGCTGATCGAGCGCATCGTCGCCACGCGCCTGCCCACCGCGTTCGGCGACTTCGAAGCCGTCGGCTACCGGTCGCTGCTCGACGGCAAGCACCACGTCGCACTCGTCAAGGGCGACGTCGCCGGGCGCGAGGACGTGCTCGTGCGCGTGCATTCCGAGTGCCTCACCGGGGACGTGTTCCACTCCCTGCGCTGCGACTGCGGCGAGCAGCTGGAGTCGGCGCTGGCGATGATCGAGCGCGAGGGCCGGGGCGTGCTGCTGTATCTCGCCCAGGAGGGTAGGGGCATCGGGCTGCTCAACAAGCTGCGCGCGTACAAGCTCCAGGAGGAGGGTCTGGACACCGTCGAGGCCAACCTGCGACTGGGGCTGCCCGCCGATCTGCGCGACTACGGCATGGGTGCGCAGATCCTGGTCGATCTGGGGCTGAGCTCGATCCGGATCCTCACCAACAACCCGAAGAAGATCAGGGGCATGGAGGGCTATGGCCTGTCGGTCACGGCGCAGATGCCGATCGAGCACCTGCCCAACCCCCACAACGAGGCCTACCTGCGCACGAAGGCCCAGCGGATGGGCCACACCCTGCACCACCAGGGCCTCAACCTGGACGCCGAGCTGCTGCACTCCGAGCGTGAGCAGGATCGCGCGAACGCGGGCGACGGGCCGACCGCGTCAGCCCGTGCCGACAGCCAGGACGCGCGGGACGAGCCGCGGCGCACGTGAGCGACGCCTATGCGATAGCGGTCGCGCGCTTCTATGAGGATCTCGCCGAGCGACTGCTCGGCGGCGCCCGTTCGGCGTTCGCCGAGGCCGGGCGAGACGACCTGGAGGTGTTCGACGTGTCGGGCGCCTTCGAGCTGCCGCTTGCCGCGAAGTACGCTGCCGAGTCGGGCCGCTTCGCGGGCGTGGTGTGTCTCGGCGCGGTGATCCGCGGTGAGACCGACCACTACGACTTCGTCTGCGCGGAGGCGGCGCGGGGCGTGATGCGGGTGCAGCTCGACAGCGGGGTGCCGTGTGCCTTCGGCGTGCTCACCTGCGCCACGATGGAGCAGGCGCTGGCGCGCGCGGGCGGCGACAGGCGCGACCAGGGACGTCACGCGGCGCAGGCCGTGCTGCGGATGTCGGCGCTGCGGCGCGAGCTGCCCAGCGGCTAGACTGCGGGACGCGATGGCCAAGGTGTGTCACAGCTGCGGCAAGGGCCCGGCGTTCGGGCAGAGTCGCAGCCACTCGATGGTCGCCACCAAGCGGCGTTTCGACCCGAACCTGCAGAAGGTGCGGATCATGGTCGGCAAGGCGCCCCGGCGCGTGTACGTCTGTACGCGCTGCCTCAAAGCCGGCAAGATCACCAAGGCTGCCTGAGCCGGCGTCCAGGCGACGATCGGGCCCCGTCGCGGAGCGCCCTCGGCGGCCGCGCTCCGCACGAACTGATAAGACGTGCGCAGTGAGCGACACCAACCTGGTTCGTTTTCGCGCAGCGGTGGCGGGAGCGTTGGCGCACCTGGAGTCCCGCCGGGAAGAGGTCAACGACCTCAACGTGTTTCCCGTGGCGGACGGGGACACCGGCGACAACATGGCGCTGACGCTGCGCGCGGTCCTGAGCGAGCTCGATCGCCTGCAGGGCAGCGACGGCGGCCGTACGATCGACGAGATCGGGCGCGAGGAGATCGTGCAGTCGGTGGCACGGGCCGCGCTGCTGGGCGCGCGCGGGAACTCCGGCGTGATCCTCTCCCAGCTGATTCGTGGCGCCGCGGAAGAGCTGGTCAGCCGCCCCGGCGAGCTGATCGACGCAACGCTGATCGGTGCGGCGCTGGCCAAGGCCGCCGACCGCGCCTACGCGTCGGTGCGCGAACCCGCGGAGGGCACGATCCTGACGGTCGCGCGGGAGATGGCCCACAAGATCATGACCGACGTCGCGCACAGCCCGCAGAATCCGCGGCTGGCGCCCGCGACCGACCCCGACAGCCAGGACACGATGATCGCCGAGACGCTCGCCCGTGCCGTGACGGCGGGGGAGGAGTCGGTCAGGCGCGGTCCGGAGCTGCTGTCGGCGCTGCGCGAAGCGGGTGTGGTGGACGCCGGCGGCTACGGGCTGACGATCATGTTCGCGGGGGTGGTGGCGGCACTGCGGGGCCAGGACGCGCCCGAGCTCGAACACCATGCACCGGCGCAGATCACCCATCCCGAGCACGTCTCCAGCACCTACCGCTTCTGCACCAACTTCGCGGTCACCGGCAGCGAGCTCGGCGCAGGGCGGTTCATCGCACCACTGGAGGAGCTCGGTGACTCGGTGCTGGTGGTGGGCGACGCCAACACGCTGAAGGTGCACGTGCACACCGACGAGCCCGAACGGGCGACCGCGGTGTTCGCGCAGGCTGGGGAGGTCTCCCACCTGGACATCGCAGACATGCGTGCTCAGGTGCTCGAGCGCGACGAGCGGCTGCGCGGCGAGGCCTCCGGCGACTCGCGACGCGATGGCGCGGGCCCGGAGCCGGCGCCGGCGCGCTGCGGTGCGCTGGCGGTCGTCGGCGGCGAAGGTCTGGCCGCGATGTTCCAGGAGCTGGGGGTGCACACGATCGACGGTGGCCCGACGCTGAACCCCTCGACCTACGAACTGCTGGCGGCGATCCACGACGTGCCTGCCGAGGAGGTGCTGGTGCTGCCGAGCAGCCCCAACGTCGTGATGGCCGCCGAGCGGGCCGCCGAGCTCTCGGACAAGCTCGTGCTCGTCGCCCCCGCGGTGAGCCAGCAGGCCGGGCTGGTGGCAGCTGTCGCGCTCGATCAGACCCACACCGTCGAGCAGAACGCGATGGCGCTGCGCGCGGCGCTCGCGCACGTGCGCACCGGGGCCGTGGCGCAGGCCGCACGCGACGACGCCCAGGGGCGCTTCGCGCGAGGCGAAGCGGTGGGTTTCGTCGCCGAGGAGGTCCACGCCTGGGGGGATCCGGCGCAGACACTGAACGCCGTGATCGAGCGGCTCGCCGAGGACGCCGAGCTGATCAGCTGTCTCGCCGGCATCGATGCTCCGCTCGGTCAGGAGGAGATCGAAGCGATGACCAACGGGAACGTGGAGCTGGAGCTGCGCGACGGCGGCCAGCACGCCTACTGGTGGCTGCTGGCGGCGGAGTAGCCTCGCCGCGAGGGTTCGCCTCGCGCAGCGCCCTGGCCCGCGAGGAGCTGCTCGGCGCGCCGGTGCGCTGGCCGCACCCCTCCCGGCTCGACGCTCCGCTCCCGGCGGGGTCGGCGAAGATGTCCGAGGGGCTGCGCACGCTGGAGCTGACGAGCGTCGGTGCGCTGCTCGAGCACCTGCCCCGTGACAGCAGGGATGCGCGCACCGTGGGCGGCCTCGCCCGCGGCGAGGGGGCCACCGTGGCGGTGCAGGTCCGCGCGATCGCCGCACGAGCGGTGCGCCGGCGTGGGATGAAGCCGCTGGTGGAAGCGGTCGTCTTCGACGCGACCGGGAACATGCGCGCGACGTTCTTCAACCAGCCCTGGCTCGTGCAGCGCTACCGCCCCGGGACGAAGCTCGTGCTGCACGGGAAGATGACCGCGCGGGGCACCTTCAACGTCGCCCACCACGCCCTCGGCAGCGGCATCGCCGCCGCGCCGGGTGGGGAGGAGCCGGCGGGCGAGGTGGCCCATTACCCCGCCGCCGAGGGGATCAGCTCGACCCAGATCCTGGCGCTGATGCGCGAGGCCAGACCCGCGTTGGCCGACGTGCCCGAGGCGCTTGCGGCACGTGTCAGGGTCGGCCAGCGGCTGCCCGAGCGCTCTGCCGCGCTCGCGGCGATGCATTTCTCCGCGACCGCCGCGGAGCGGGAGACCGGACGCGAGCGGATCGCCTTCGAGGAGCTGCTGCTGACCCAGCTCGCGTTCCTGCGCCGGCGCGCCCGGCGCCGCGCGCGGCGTGGAGCGCCGCTGCTCTCCGCGCCGCCGTCGCTCACGGCTCGCTGGCTGCAGCGGGAGCTTCCCTTCTCGCTCACCGGCGATCAGCGTGCCGCGCTGCAGAGGATCGACGCCGATATCGCCCAGGACCGTGCGATGCAGCGGCTCCTGCTGGGCGAGGTCGGCAGCGGCAAGACCGTGGTCGCGACCTACGCCCTGCTGCGCGCGGTCGAGCACGGCCGGCAGGCGGCGCTGATGGCGCCCACCGAGACGCTTGCAGAACAGCACTTCGCCACGCTCGGGCTGCTGCTGGGAGGGGCCCAGGCGGAGGTGACGTGTGCGCTGCTGACAGGCTCCACCGGCGCGCGCATGCGGGCGGACACGCTCGGCAAGCTCGCCAGCGGCGAGCTCTCGCTGGTGGTCGGCACCCATGCCCTGATCGAGCCCGACGTGCGCTTCGCCTCGCTGGCGCTGGCGGTGGTCGACGAGCAGCATCGCTTCGGCGTGCGACAGCGAGCGGCGCTCGATGCGAAGGCACCGGCGGGCACGGCGCCCCACGTGCTGCACATGACCGCCACGCCGATCCCGCGCACGCTCGCGCTGGCGAACTACGGCGACCTCGACACCACCCTGCTGCGCGAGCTGCCGCGTGGCAGGCAGCCGATCGAGACACGGATCGTCGCCGGCGAGAGCGCCCGCGCGCAGGCCTACGAGCAGCTGCGTGAGCAGCTGCGTCAGGGACGGCAGGCCTACGTCGTATGCCCCCAGATCGAACAGGCCGAGAGCGATCGTGCGGACAGCGGGACCGGCGAGGACGTGCGCGCCGCCACCGCCGAGTTCGAGCGTCTGCGCGGCGGCGAGCTGAAGGACCATCGCCTGGTGTTGCTGCACGGCGGGATGCGCTCGCGCGAGAAGGCCGCCGCGATGGCCCGGTTCGCCGCGGGGGAGAGCGACGTGCTCGTCGCCACCACCGTGATCGAGGTCGGCATCGACGTGCCCAACGCGACGGTGATGTTGATCGAGAACGCCGAGCGGTTCGGCATCTCCCAGCTGCACCAGCTGCGTGGACGAGTGGGGCGCGGCGAGCATCCCTCGCAGTGCCTGCTGATGGGCCCGCCCGCGGCCGCCAGGCTGAGGGCGCTCGAGCAGCACGCCGACGGGTTCGCGTTGGCCGCGATCGACCTGCGGCTGCGCAAGGAGGGCGAGCTGATCGGCACCCGCCAGTCCGGCGTCGGCCAGTTCCGCGTCGCCTCGCTGCCCGACGACGAACGCCTGCTGGAGCGCGCACGGGCGCTGGCGGAGGCGATCGTCTCCGCCGACCCCCAGCTCGCCGCGCCCGAGCATGCGCTGCTGGCGGACGCTCTCGAGCGCGCGTTCGGGGCGCAGGCGTCCGATCCGATCCCCGGTTGAGCGGACCTCCCGGCGGCCGGCGTTACGGTGACGGGATGCGAGTGATCGCCGGTCGCTACGGCGGGCGCCGGCTGAAGGCTCCCGCGGGACGCACCACCCGTCCGACCTCCGACAGGGTCAGAGAGGCGTTGTTCGCGATGCTCGGCGAGATCGCCGACATGCATGCGCTCGACCTGTTCGCGGGCACCGGCGCGCTCGGGATCGAGGCGCTCTCGCGCGGGGCCGAGCGGGTCGTGTTCGTCGAGCGCGACAGCGCCGCGATCGCAGCGCTGCGCGCCAATCTGGCGGCGCTCGGGTGCAGCGAGGAGCAGGCGCAGGTCAGGCGCCAGGATGCCCACGCGGCGCTGAAGACCGCACGTGAGCGCAAAGAGACATACGATCTGGTGCTGATCGATCCTCCATACGGGCGCGTGCACGAGTGGGGGGCAAGGCTGTCGGCGTCGCTGCCGGCGCTGCTCGAGCCGGGCGCGCTCCTGGTCGCGGAGAGCGACCGACGGGCTCCCCTGGAGCTGGATCTGAAGCTCGCCAGAGAACGCCGCTATGGAGACACCGAGATCAGGATCTACCGTCACGAATGACACACTCCCCAGCCCACCCAGATGACCTCCGCTGAGACGGCCAGATCACCGATGACGGTCGTGTGCCCGGGCTCCTATGACCCGATCACCAATGGTCACCTGGACGTGATCCGTCGCACCGCGGCGCTGTATGACGAGGTCGTGATCGGGGTCGTGAACCGCTCGGTGCGCAAGAACGAGACGCTGTTCGGGATCGACGAGCGACTGAAGTTCATCGAAGACGCCACCGCCGATCTGCCCAACGTCCGCGCCGAGCCGTTCAACACGCTCGTGGTGGAGTTCGCGCGCAAGGTCGGCGCGAAGGCGATCGTCAAGGGTTTGCGAGCGATCTCGGACTTCGAGTACGAGCTGGAGATGCACCAGCTCAACAGGCGCCAGGACCCGGAGGTGGAGTCGGTCTACCTGATGGCCAGCTCGCAATACAGCTTCCTGTCCTCCTCCGGCGTGAAGGAGCTTGCGATATTCGGCGGTACGATCGACGATCTGGTGCCGGCAGAGGTGGCGCGTCGCTTGCAGGAAGAGCTGAGACGTTGACGAACTGGAGTGGAGATCCGAAGCCTCACGGCCCGTGCACCCACGAACCGGCTCGCGCCGGTCTGGAGAGCGCGAACGGAGATAGTGTTTAGAAGATGGACGTCTTGGTGCTGATAGACAAGCTCGACGACTTGGTGCACAACGCCAAGCCGGTGCCCCTGACCGATCAGGTGAGGGTCGACAAGGAGGAGATCTACGACATCCTCGACCAGATGCGCGCGACGATCCCCGAGGAGATCAAGCAGGCGCGCTGGATCGTCAAGGAGCGACAGGAGATGCTCGCCGAGGCCAAGAAGGAGGCCGAGCGGATCATCAAGGAGGCGCAGGAGCGCCAGGAGCGGCTGGTCGGTCAGGAGGAGGTCACCAAGCAGGCCGAGCGTGCCGCCGAGGACATCGTCGAGGACGCGCGGGCACGCGAGCGTGAGATCAGGCTGGGTGCCGAGGACTACGCCGACGAGATCCTCAACACGCTCGAGGTCAACCTCTCGAAGTTCATCGCCGCCGTCCAACGCGGACGCGAGCGGCTGCAGGGCAAGGACGAACCGGCGGAGGTCGGCTGAACGCCCACCCCCGCGCGGGCCTCGCTCGCGTCGGTGCCGTGGCGGACGCCCACAGGGCGCGCAGAATCCGCGTTTTTGAGTAGGGTCCGAGCGGATGAAGGCGCACGAGGCGAGGTACAAGCTGGAGGTCGCAAGGACGCTGCTCGGCACCGGCATGCTCGCGCCGACACGCCCCGACAAGACGCTGCGATCGCTGGCCGCGCTGCGCCGGTGGGGGCCGACACCGGCCGCCGCGTACACGTCCTCGGCGATCCGCTACCCCGCCAGGGAGGCGGTCGTCGACGAGCGGGGCGCGCTGACGTTCGCAGAGCTCGACGGGCGTACGAACGCGCTCGCGCGGGCCTTGCGCAGGGAGGGGGTGCGTGAACAGGACGGCGTGGCGATCATGTGCCGCAACCATCGCGGCTTCATCGAGGCGACCGTCGCCTGCTCGAAGCTCGGTGCCGGCGCGCTGTATCTCAACACAGCCTTCGCGGGACCGCAGATCGCCGACGTGCTCGCGCGCGAGGATCCGACGGCGCTGATCTACGACGAGGAGTTCGAGGGCCTCGTCGAGGAGGGAGGACGCGAGCGCAAACGCTTCGTCGGCTGGCACGAGCCCGGCCGCGACACAGCCGCGGCGTCGGACCCGCGGCTCGAGCAGCTGATCGCCTCCGAGTCCCAGTCGCCGCTGAAGCCCCCCGCGGAGAAGGGGCGGGTCGTGATCCTCACATCGGGCACCACCGGCGCGCCGAAGGGGGCGGCCCGCAAGCAGCCCGACTCGATGGAGCCGGCGGCGGCGCTGTTCTCGAAGATTCCGCTGAAGGCGCGCGAGACGACGATGATCGCCGCGCCGATGTTCCATTCCTGGGGCTTCGCCCACTTCACGCTGGCGCTGCCGCTGGCCTCGACACTCGTGCTGCGACGCAAGTTCGACCCCGAGGACACGCTGCGGGCGGTCGCGCACCATCGCGCCACGGCCCTCGCCGTCGTGCCGGTGATGCTGCAGCGGATCCTGGAGTTGGGGCCGGAGACGATCGCCGCCTACGACACGAGTGCCTTGAAGGTGATCGCCGCGAGCGGCTCCGCGCTGCCCGGGGAGCTGGCGACGCGGGTGATGGACACCTTCGGCGAGGCGCTCTACAACCTCTACGGCTCCACCGAGGTCGCATGGGCGACGATCGCCACGCCCGCGGACCTGCGGGCGGCGCCCGGCACCGCCGGCAGGCCGCCGATGGGCACCGTCGTGAAGCTGCTCGACGCCGACGGGCGGGAGGCCCCCCCGGGGCAGGGCGGACGGATCTTCGTCGCCAACGAGATGGTCTTCGACGGCTATACGGGCGGTGGCGGCAAGGAGATCGTGAACGGTCTGATGAGCACCGGCGACGTCGGGCGCTTCGATGCCGGCGGACGGCTGTTCGTCGACGGGCGCGACGACGAGATGATCGTCAGTGGCGGCGAGAACGTGTTCCCCCGCGAGGTCGAGGATCTGCTTGCCGACCACGCCGAGATCGAGGAGGCGGCGGTGGTGGGCGTGCCCGACGAGCAGTTCGGGCAGCGGCTGAAGGCGTTCGTCGTGCCCCGCAGCGCGGGGGGGCTCGACGAGGAGGCGGTGAAGGGGTATGTGAAGGCCAACCTCGCCCGCTACAAGGTGCCCCGGGAGGTCGTCTTCCTGGAGCAGCTGCCGCGCAACGCGACCGGCAAGGTGCTCAAGCGCGACCTGCGCTCGCTCGCCTGAGCGGCGGCGCGGCGCCGACCCGGCCACTGTCACTATTCGGGCGCCGCCGACGCTAGCCTGAATATATGGCCCCGCCGACTCACAGCTTCGACCTCGCGGGCCTACGGTTGAGCCCCGGCGAGGGACGGCGCCTGCAGCTGGCGGTGCCGATCGAGCCGCTCATGCTCGGCGGCGAGCGCTACGAGGCCGCTCCCGCGAACGCTCCCGCGACCGTCGAGGTCTCGCGCATGAGCGGTGGCGGCTACGCGCTGCGGCTGCAGCTCCAGGCGGAGTTGCGGGGACCGTGCATGCGCTGTCTGAAGCAGGCGGCTCCGCGGATCGACGTGCAGGCGCGCGAGGTGGACGTGCCCGGCGAGGGCGAGGAGCTCGACAGTCCCTACGTTCGCGAGGAGACGCTCGACCTGGCTGCCTGGGCGCGCGATGCGTTCGCGTTGGCGGCTCCCGTGAAGGTGCTCTGCCGGGAGGATTGCGCCGGCCTGTGCCCGCAGTGCGCCGCCGACCTGAACGAGGTCGGGACCGATCATGCGCATGAGCGAGCACCCGACCCGCGCTGGGCCAAGCTGCGCGAGCTCGAGCTCGAGTAGCCGGCGCGGCGGCGCGGTCGGGCGCGACCCGCCTCGCGCCCGGGCGCCGGTGGCGGCGCCAGCGGGCTGGTAGCCTGTCGGGCCGGCCATGGCGGTACCCAAGAAAAAGCAGTCGCACAGCCGTACCGGCAAGCGCAGGGCCCAGCACAAGGTCGCGGCGCCTGCGGTCAACGCCTGCCCGCGCTGTCACAGCCCCCGCCGTCCGCATCGCGTGTGTCCGGTGTGCGGCACCTATGCGGGCCGCGAGGTGCTCGCCCCCGACAGGGCGCCCGAGCACGACCACGAGCACGAGTAGGGAGTTGGGGGAGCGCTCCTCCCTCGAGGACGCATCCGAGCAGGGCGTCCGGGCGGCGATCGTCGCGGTCGACTGCAACGGCGCCGATCTCGGCCCCGCCGAGGTCGCGGCCGGGGCGGCGCTGGCGGCGCGGCAGGGCGTGCGGACGATCCTGTTCGGTCCCGAGGACGAGCTGCGTGAGGCACTCGCCGGAGTGCCCCGGGGCACGCTCGCGCTGGTGCACGCGCCGCTGTCGATCGCCAAGAGCCCGGACCCGGCGAACGCCGCGCGGGAGCACCCGGAGGCCTCGGTCGTGCAAGCTGCGAGAGCCGTCGCGCAGGGCCGCGCCGACGCGCTGGTGTGCGCGGGCGCGACGGGTGCAGCGTTGGCGGCGGGGCTGTTCAACATCAAGCGCGCCCGCGGCATCCACCGACCGGCGCTGGCGCTGCCGTTGCCGGTGCCCGGCACGCCGGTGACCCTGCTGGACGTGGGGGCGAACGCGCAGGCCCGCAGCGAGCACCTGGAGCAGTTCGCCTACATGGGCGCAGCGCTCGCGCGTACGGTCCTCGGTGTGGCCGATCCCCGCGTCGGCCTGCTCTCCAACGGCGGGGAGGCCGAGCGTGGCAGCGCGCTCGTGCTCGAGACACACCGGCGGCTGGCGGCGTCCGCGCTGGCAGGTGGGGAAGAGCGGTCGTTTCGGTTCGTGGGAAACGTCGAGGGCGGGGACCTCGTCAGCGGCGCCGCCGACGTGATCGTCACCGACGGCTTCACCGGCAACGTTGCGCTGAAGACGATGGAGGGGGTCTCCCAGAAGATGCTCTCGGCGATCCGCGACGCCGCGATGTCATCCCGGCGGGCGACCCTCGGCGGGGTGCTGCTCAAACCCGCGCTCGCCCGGTTCCGCAGCGAGATCGACCCCGAGGGCCAGGGCGGGGCCTACCTGCTCGGGTTGCGCCGGCTCGGCGTCGTGCCCCACGGCGGCTTCACCCGAGCGGGCTTCGCCCAGGCGATCCTCAGGGCCGATCGGGGCGCGCGCGAGGATCTGGTGGGGCGCACCCACGCCGCGCTGGCCCAGGCGGGCGCGTTGCGCAGCACTCCGGCGTCCACCGAAAGTCCACCGCCTGGGGGCTCGGACGCCGCCCCGGGACCCGGCCCCGTGTCCGCGTCGAGCGCTAGCCTGCCGGGCGATGACGCGTGAGCAGGTGTTCGAGCTGATCAGGGACCATCTCGCCGACGAGCTCGACGTCGAGCCGCAGCAGATCGTGGAGGGGACTCGCTTCAAGGAGGATCTCGAGGCGGACTCGCTGGATCTGTACACGCTCGTGCAGGAGCTCGAAGACAACTATGGGGTGCGCATGTCCGATGAGCAGGCAGCCGCGATCGGCACAGTCGGCCAGGCCGTCGAGTTCGTGCTCGCCCACGCGCCGGCGTGATGGCTCGCTCGCATGAGACTGCTGAGAGAACTGCTGCAGGAGCTGCCGGCGGAGCTGGAGCGTCAGGTGTTCACACACGCGTCCTGGACGGAGCGGCGCGAGGACTCCTACGCGCGGCTGGCGTTCCTCGGGGACAGCGTGCTCGGGCTCGCGGTCACGACGCACCTGTACCCGCGCCTGGAGGCCGAGCGGTTCGGGGCGGGCAGGCTGACCAAGATCCGCGCGCAGGCCGTGTCGGGCCCGAGCTGCCGTGCGGTTGCCGAGCGGCTCGGCGTTCCGGAGCGGCTGCGCGCCGCGGCGCCCCAGGCCGCGGCCGACGGTGCGGCCGCGCTGGTCGAGACCGAGCGCGTGCTGGCCTCGGTGATCGAGGCCGTGATCGGCGCCTGCTACCTGACCGCCGGCTACGAGCGCACCGCGGCGGCCGTGGTGGAGGCGTTCGAACCGGAGATCGAGCAGGCGCTCGAGCATCCGGTGGACTTCAAGTCCGCGCTGCAGGAGCTGCTGGCGCGTCGCGGGGCGCTCGTGAGCTACGAGATCGCACGCGAGAGCGGTCCACCCCACGAGCGGGTCTACGAGGTGGTGGCGCTCGTCGACGAGCAGCCGCTCGGGGAGGGGAGCGGCAAAAGCAAGAAGCACGCCGAGCAGGAGGCGGCCCGGGAGGCCGTCGAGAAGCTGCAGGGTTCCGAGCGATGATGGAGGGTCCGCGGTGCACCTGAAGTCCCTCACGCTGAAGGGGTTCAAGTCCTTCCCCGACCGCACCACCCTGGACTTCGGGCCCGGGGTCAGCGTCGTCGTCGGACCCAACGGATCGGGCAAGTCCAACGTCACCGACGCGGTGCTGTGGGCGATGGGCGAGCAGTCTCCGCTGGCGGTGCGTGCGCAGTCGATGCAGGACGTCATCTTCGGCGGCGGCCGAGGTGTGCAGGCGCGCAGCGCGGCCGAGGTCGAGATCGTGCTCGACAACGGCGACGGCACCGTCGCACTGCCGGCGAGCGAGATCTCGATCGTGCGGCGGCTGGATCGTGCCGGAGAGGGCGGTTACCGCCTGAACGGTGCCCGCTGTCGCCTCGCCGACGTGATCGAGGTCCTGTCCGACACCGGTCTGGGCAAGGAGACGCACTCGGTCATCTCGCAGGGGAGGGTCGAGTCGATCGTCACCTCAAAGCCCCGCGAGCGCAGGCTGTTGGTCGAGGAGGCGGCGGGCCTGGGCAAGCATCGCAAGCGCCGGCGCCGGGCGCAGCTGAAGCTCGAACGCACCCAGGAGAACCTCGATCGCGCGCTTGACGTCGAGCGGGAGGCGCGTACGCGCCTGCGTCCGCTCAAGCGTCAGGCCGAGGCGGCTGAGCTGCACGAGCGCCTCGAGCGCCAGGCGCTCGAAGCACGCTGGACGCTGGCCTGCGATGCCGCGCGCACCCTCGGCGCCGAGCTGAGTGGCGCCGAGGCACGGGTCGCCGCAGCGCGTGCGCGGCGCGAGCAGATCGAGGCCAGGCTGCAGGCGGTCGTGCGCCGTCGCGGCGAGGCCGAGCGCGCTCTGACCCAGCGCTCCGAGCGCCACGACGAGCTCGCACGCCGCGCCTATGACGCGCGTTCGGCCCGTGACCGGGTGAGCCTGCGCGCCGAGCAGGCAGGCGCGAGCGGGCACGCCCTGGCCCGGCGTGTGGAGCGTCTGCAGGCCGAGCTGGCCGCGCCGATCCCGCTGCCCGCGCCCGTTCACCCGCCGAACCCGACCGAGCCGGCGCCCGCGAGCGTCGCCGCTGCGAGCGGCCCCGGCGAGACCCACGGTGGCGCAGACCGAGCGTGGGAGTCGGCGTGGGAGCGCGTGCGCGGTGCGCTCGCGGAGGGCGTGCGACGCGCGCTCGGGGAGGCGGACGAGCACGCGCGCTCGCGGGTGCTCGAGCAGGCGTTGGCCGACGCCGAGCGGCTCGGCAGGGAGGCGGTGGAGCGGGCGCTGGCGGAGGCGCTCGCCAGTGGCGAGCCCGAGCGTGAGCGCCGCCGCGCCGAGCTGGCCGCAGCGGAGCTCTCCGAGCGCACCCGCCGGATCGAGCAGCTGCGCGGACGGCTCGCCGCCGACGAGGCTCTGCGACCGGTCGCAGAACGCCTGCAGGCGACGCTCGAGCGGCTGGCGGAGGCGATCGACGCCGGCGTCGTGGCCAGGTTCCAGCGGGAGCTGGAGCAGGACAGCAGCGTCGGCGAGGAGGCGGCCGGGGAGCTGCGGGCCTGCGCCGGCGAGGAAGCCGAGATCCAGACCGCTCTGCGCACCGAGAGCGATACGGTCACCGAGGCGGAGGTGGGCGCCCAACGACTGCGCGATCAGGCGCGGGAGCTCGAGACCGAGCTGCGGGGCATCGCCGAGCGCCTCGAGCGCCCCTTGCCCGCGGATGAGGAGCAGCCCGAGCTGCTCGCTGCCGAGGATGCGGATGCGCTGCGCGCGCGGGTCGCGCGACTCGCGCGGCGCCGCGAACAGCTCGGGCCGGTGAATCCGCTCGCGAAGGACGAGTACGCCCAGGCGCTCGCCCATGTGGAGGAGCTCGAGTCCCGGCGCGAGGACCTGCAGACCGCGCTGAGAGAGCTCCGGACCGTGATCCGCGACACCGATCGCCAGATCAGCGAGACGTTCGAGGCGACGTTCGCCGCCGCCGCCGCGAACTTCGGCGAGCTCGTCGGCGACCTGTTCCCCGGCGGCAGCGGACGGTTGCGGCTGGTGCGCGAAGAGCAGCCCTCGACCCCGGCCATCGACGGGGAGCGATCGCCCGAGCCCGACGCCGAGAACGCCGATCCGGCCGGCTCCTCGGTCGAGGATGGCGCGGAGGCGCAGGCCGAGCGGGAGGAGCTGGGGCAGGCCGATGAACCCGACCCGATGGGCGTGGAGATCGAGATCACTCCGGCGGGGAAGTCGGCCAAGCGCCTGTCGCTGCTCTCCGGCGGGGAGAAGTCGCTGACCGCGCTCGCGTTCCTGTTCGCCGTGTTCCTGGCCCGACCCTGTCCCTTCTACATCCTGGACGAGGTCGAGGCGGCCCTGGACGACGTCAACCTCGACCGCTTCCTGAGCCTACTGCGCCGCTACGCCGACCGCGCCCAGTTCATCGTGATCACCCATCAGAGACGCACGATGGAGGCGGCTGACTGGCTCTACGGCGTGTCGATGGCGACCGACGGCGTCTCGAAGGTCCTCTCCCGCCGCCTGCCCCCGCGGGAGGACGAGCCCCAGCAGGACGACGGCCAGCAGGTGCTCCGGCCGCCGACCGGCGAAGCCGCCGACGACGAGATCGCGCCGGGCGAGACAGCGCCCGCCGAGGGCGCGCACCGCGAGGTCCCGGACGGCGCCGGCGTGGACGGCGACGGGGGCGAGGCCGGACACCCCGAGCCGGCGGCGAGCGTGGCAGAGATCGCCTGAACCGGCTGACCGTGGCGCGCGACTGGAGCGAGCTGTTCGTGGTCGGCGACGACGCCGGCGAGGATCGCGGCAGGGGAGACGCGGGCGGCGGTCGCGAGCGCCGGCGAGGGCTGTTCCGGCGCCTGCGGGAGAACCTCAGCAAGACGCGCGAGGCGCTCGGCGGCGAGATCCGGGCGTCGCTGTTCGGCCCGCTCGATGCGCAGGCCTGGGAACGGCTCGAGGAGGCTCTCATCTACGCCGACGTGGGGGCCCGCACCACCGCCTCGATCGTCGCGACGCTGGAGTCCGAGGCGGACGCGGGCGAGCTCGAGGGCGGCGAGGCGCTGAGCGAGCGCCTGATCGGGCTGCTCGCCCAGACCGCCCGGGTCGGCGATGGGCGCATCGACGTGAGCGCCAAACCCACGGTGATCCTCGCCGTCGGGGTCAACGGCACCGGCAAGACGACGACGATCGGCAAGCTCGCCTGGCACCTGCGCAAGGAGCTCGGCAGGACCGTGCTGCTCGCCGCGGCGGACACGTTTCGCGCGGCCGCCAGCGAGCAGCTGAGCGGATGGGCCCGTCGCGCCGAATGCGAGATCGTCACAGGCGAGGAAGGCTCCGATCCCGGCGCGGTCGCGTTCGAGGCGATCGCGCGGGCTCACGCGGAGGGTCTCGACGTCGTGATCGTCGACACCGCAGGGCGGCTGCACACCCAGGACGACCTGATGGCCGAGCTGTCGAAGATCAGGCGCGTGATCGCTCGCCAGCTCGAGGGTGCGCCGCACGAGACGCTGCTCACGATCGACGCCACCACCGGTCAGAACGGGCTGCGCCAGGCCGAGCTGTTCGCGCAGGCGGCCGGGGTCACAGGGATCGTGCTCACCAAGCTCGACGGAACGGCGCGCGGCGGGATCGCGTTGGCGATCGCACAGGAGCTCGAGTTGCCTGTCAAGCTGATCGGGCTGGGCGAGACCGTCGAGGATCTCCGGCCGTTCGACCCCGACGACTTTGCGCGCGCGCTGGTTGGCGGCGAGTAGTCTGAGGATATGGGCGCATGGATCGTTTGGCTCGCAGTGGCCTGCCTGCTCGGCATCGGGGAGATGCACCAGGGTGGCTTCTACCTGGCTCCATTCGCCCTGGGTGCCGGGCTGGCCGCGGTCGTGAGCCTGCTGGGTGTGGGGGTGCTGCTCAGCGCGATCGTGTTCCTCGCCGCCTCGGGCATCGTCTTCACAGCGCTCCGCCCGATTGCCCGCAGGCACCGTCGGCTCCCTCCCTCGATACGCACCGGTGCGGCGGCCCTGGTGGGCAAGCCCGCGATCGTGATCGAGCGGATCGCGAACCTCGAGGGTGTCGGCTGCGTGAAGATCGACGGGGAAGTGTGGACCGCCCGCAGCTTCGACGAGGACGAGGTGATCGACGCCGGAGAGCGTGTGGAGGTCGTGGAAATCAGGGGGGCGACGGCTCTGGTGATGCATTGAGTCGTCGACAACCAGAAAGGACCGGCCGATGGTCGCATTGATAGTTCTCGTCGTGGTGGTGCTGTTCGCACTGATCGTCGCTGCACGCACGATCAGGGTGATTCCCCAGGCCAGGGCGGGAGTGGTGGAGCGCCTCGGTCGCTACAGCCGTACGCTGGAGCCGGGTCTCACCATCATCACGCCATTCATCGACCGCGTGCGGCCGCTCGTGGACCTGCGCGAGCAGGTGGTGAACTTCGCCCCGCAGCCGGTGATCACCGAGGACAACGTCGTCGTAGCGATCGAAACGGTCCTGTACTTCACGATCACCAACCCGCGCTCGGCGACCTATGAGATCTCCGATCCCCTGCAGGCGATCGAGCAGCTGACCGTGACCACCCTGCGCAACGTGATCGGGGGGCTCACGCTCGAGGCGACCCTGACCGCGCGCGAGAACGTCAACGCCGAGTTGCGGACCGTTCTCGACGAGGCGACCGGCAAGTGGGGGATCAGGATCAACCGCGTGGAGATCAAGTCGGTGGATCCGCCGTCGGACATCAAGACGGCGATGGAGAAGCAGATGCGCGCCGAGCGAGACCGCCGCGCCGCGATCCTCACCGCCGAAGGCGAGAAGCAGTCGCAGATCCTCACCGCCGAGGGCGCCAAGCAGGCGGCGGTGCTGACGGCCGAGGGCGAGCGTCAGGCCGCGATCCTCCGTGCCGAGGGCGAAGCGAAGGCGATCGACACGGTGTTCAGCGCGATCCATGCCGGCAATCCGACGAGGGAGCTGCTCAGCTACGAATACCTGCAGATGCTGCCCCAGCTTGCCGAAGGCGACTCCAACAAGGTGTTCGTGGTGCCCTCGGAGTTCGCCCAGGCGTTCGGCGGCATCGGCGAGGCGCTCACCCGGCGCGCGCACGGCGCTCCCGATCACAAACCCGCCCCGCCGGAGCACGGCCGGAGCTAGACGCGCCGGCCGGGGCACCCGGCGGCTGGAGGAACCGACGATCCGATGTTCGACGCGCTCGCCGAGAAGCTGCAAGCCACGCTCGCGGACGTGCGCCGCCACGGCGCGCTCACCGAGGAGAACGTGGACGAGGCGATGCGCGAGATCCGCCTGGCGCTGCTGGAGGCTGACGTCAACTTCAAGGTCGTACGTCAGTTCACCGCACAGGTCAAGCAGCGGTGCCTGGGCGAGGAGGTCATCGGCCGCCTGAACCCCGGCCAGCAGGTGATCAAGATCGTCGCCGAGGAGCTCACGGCGCTGATGGGGGGCGCCGCCGTGGACCTCGGCTTCTCCGGGAGCCCGCCCACGGTGATCCTGATGGCGGGACTGCAGGGCTCCGGCAAGACCACCGCCACGGCCAAGCTCGCCCGGCACCTGCGCGAGGAGCGGGGCGCGTCGGTCGCGGTGGCGGCGTGCGACACCTACCGGCCGGCGGCGGTGGAGCAGCTGGTGAAGGTCGGGGCCCAGGCAGGCGCGGAGGTGTATGAGCGGGGCACGGAGGTCGATCCCGTGGAGATCGCCGCTTGGGCGCTCGACCGCGCCCGGCAGGAGGGCAAGGACGTGTTGATCGTCGACACCAGTGGCCGGCTGCACATCGACGAGGAGCTGATGGTCGAGCTCGTGCGGATTCGCGCCGCCGTGAAACCCACCGACGTGCTGCTCGTGGTCGACGCGATGACCGGCCAGGACGCGGCGGGCGTGGCCGAGCGGTTCGCGGCCGAGGTCCAGTTCGACGGTGTCGTGATGAGCAAGCTCGACGGGGACGCCCGCGGCGGCGCGGCGCTGTCGGTGAAGGCCGTCACCGGCAAGCCGATCATGTTCGCCTCCACCGGGGAGAAGCTCGACCAGTTCGAGCGTTTCCACCCCGACCGGATGGCCCAGCGGATCCTCGGCATGGGCGACGTGATGAGCCTGATCGAGCATGCCGAGCGCCAGTTCGACGAGGACGAGGCGGCGGCGCTGCAGCGCAAGCTGGGCCGCGACGAATTCGGTCTCGACGACTTCCTCGCCCAGCTCAAGACGATCCGGCGGATGGGCCCGCTGACCAACCTGCTCGGCATGATCCCCGGCCTGGCGGGGCATCAGCTGCAGAACATGAAGGTCGACGAGCGCGAGCTCGACCGGGTGCAGGCGATCATCCTCTCGATGACTCCCGAAGAGCGCAGGCGCCCGGAGCTGATCAAGGGCTCGCGGCGGCTGCGCATCGCCCAGGGCTCGGGCACCAACGTGCAACAGGTCAACCAACTGGTCAAGCAGTTCGGCCAGACGCGCAAGATGATGAAGCAGGTGGGACGGGGCAAGGCGCCGGACTTCGGGGCGCTGCTGCGTCAGGGCCGCTAGGCTAGAGCCCTCCGTGTCAAGGATTCCAGCAGAGAGGAAACGGTGTCGGTAAGACTCAGGCTCACCCGGGTGGGCGGCAAGAAGGATCCGATCTGGCGCGTCGTCGTCGCCGACCAGCGCTCGCCCCGCGACGGGCGTGTGATCGAGACGATCGGCCAGTACAACGCCCAGACCGACCCGTCGACGATCTCGATCGACGCCGAGCGAGCGCGCAGCTGGCTCGCACGGGGAGCGCAGCCGTCGGGCACGGTGCGCAAGCTGCTGCGCATCCAGGGCATAACCGCTCAGGGCGACTGAGCGCGCAGCGCCGGGAGCAGGGGCTGGGGCGATGGGCGAGGAGACGGCCGGCGAGATCCCTCGAGAGCTGCTCGCCTACCTGGCCGAAGCGCTGGTCGACGAGCCCGAGGACGTCTCGGTGGAGCGATTCGAGGAAGACGACGGCACGATCGTGCTCGAGCTGTGCGTGGCGGAGGGCGACTACGGTCGCGTGATCGGCCGCGGTGGGCGCACCGCCCAGGCACTGCGAACGGTCGTGAAAGCCGCAGCGACGAGCGAAGGCCGCAGGGTGCTGGTCGACATCGTCGACTGACGCCGGGGCGGTGGCGGCTCACAGGAGGCCTGCGACGGGGTGAGACGCGACACCGCAGCCTCCGCGCAGGAGCTCCCCGCAGGGCGTGTGGGTCGTGCCCACGGCCTCGACGGCAGCTTCTACGTGACCCGCCCCAAGCCCCGGCTGCTGGCCGCGGGCACGCGCGTGACGATCGACGGCGGCGCGCGGGAGATCGTGCGCCGCTCGGGCACCGACCAGCGCCCGATCGTGAGGCTCCACGGCATCGACGATCGCGACGGCGCGGAGGCCCTGCGCGGCCTGGCGCTGACGGTCGCGGTCGACGACGCGCCCAGGCTCGGCGACGGCGAATGGTGGGCCCACGAGCTCGAGGGCTGTCTCGTGGTGGACGGGTCCCGTGCCGTGGGCAGGGTCGTGCGGCTCCTCGAGCTGCCCTCGTGCGAGGCGCTCGAGGTTGCGCCCCCGCCGCGTCCGGGAGCCCATTCGCTGCTGGTGCCGATGGTCAAAGACGCGATCCGATCGGTCGATGTGAACGGCGGGCGGATCGACGTGGACATGAGCTTCCTCGAGGAGTAGCCGTGGAGATAGACATCTTCACGCTGTTCCCCACCTGGTTCGACTGGCTGCTGGAGCAGCGCCACGTGCGCAACGCCCTCGCGCGCGGCACCCGCATCGAGTGCGTGGACTTCCGCCGGCACACCCCGCTGTCCGCGGGTCAGGTCGACGACACGCCCTTCGGTGGGGGCGCCGGCATGGTGCTGCGGGTGGACGTGCTCGACAGTGCCCTGAAAGCCCACTACGGGATCGACCCACTGCTGCTGCGCGAGCGCCGGCGCGTGATCGCGCTGACACCAGGCGGGCGGCTGCTCGACGACGAGCTGGTGCGCGAGCTCGCCGGCGAGTCCGCGCTGACGCTGCTGTGCGGCCGCTACGAGGGCTTCGACGAGCGCATCGTCGAGCATCTCGCGGGCGAGCAGATCTCGATCGGTCGCTACGTGCTCGCGGGCGGAGAGCCCGCGGCGATGGTGCTCTGCGACGCGGTGCTGCGCAGGCTGCCGGGTGCCCTCGGACACGATCAGTCCGCGATCAACGAGTCCTTCAGCCCCGCCCTCGACGGCGGGCTGGAGTACCCGCAATACACGCGGCCCGCCGAGTATCGCGGCTGGAGCGTGCCCGAGGTGCTGCTCTCAGGCCACCACGAGGAGATCGAGCGTTGGCGCGCCCAGCGCAGCCGCGAGCGAAGGCCGGCGGGCCCAGCGGGTTCGGCCTCCCGGTGAGGCGATCGCGGCCGCGCGTCCGCTACCATGCTGACCGCGCCGGCCGCCCACGATCACGAGGGTCTGGCAGCGGTCCCCTTGGGCGCGCCCTTGTCCCTTAATCATGAGCAGCGTCATCGAAACAATCGAGCGCGCGCAACTGCGCCGCGTGCCGGCCTTTGCGCCCGGTGATCGCGTCAAGGTCCACTTCCAGGTGATCGAGGGGTCGCGCCGTCGCGTGCAGGTGTTCGAGGGAGTCGTGATCAAGCGCCAGGGTCACGGCGCGCGCGAGACGTTCACGGTGCGCAAGCAGTCGTTCGGCGTGGGTGTCGAGCGCATGTTCCCGGTGCACTCGCCCAAGATCGAGCGGATCGAGGTCGCCGCACGCGGCGACGTGCGACGCGCGAAGCTCTACTACCTGCGTGACCGCATCGGCAAGCGCGCGCGGGTGCGCGAGCGCCGCTACGTCGGACCGGAGGAGACGGTCGAGCCGGGGCTGCTGCACGAGCAGCCGCAGGCCACCGACGCCGACGGCCTGACCGCGGAGGAGACTGTGGCCGAGGGCGTCCAGGCCCAGGACGGCCAGGACGGTGCGGCGGAGGCTGGCGCTGGGACGGGCAGCGAGGGTGCGCCCGCAGCGGATGCCGACGGCAGGGGGGGCGATGGCGCTGGGTCCGCCGAGGTCGAGGCGACTGCGGGATCCGCAGAGACCGACTCGCCCGAGGATGCGGCGTCAGAGACCGAGGACGCCGATTCTCAGGCCCCCGATGCCGGCGATGCGCAAGGAGGCGAGGTCGCCGGCGACGCATCGGCGTGAGCGCGCGCACGAAGCGCTCCAAATCGATGAAAAGCTCGATCATCGAGCTGGTCGTGATCGTGCTCGTCGCGCTTGGGCTCGCGCTCGGGATCCAGGCGTTCATCGTCAAGCCCTACCGCATCCCCAGCGGCTCGATGGAACCCACCCTCGATGTCGGTCAGCGGGTGCTCGTCAATCGCATCGGCACCCACTTCAGCGATCCCCACGTGGGCGAGATCGCGGTGTTTCACCCGCCTGAAGGCGCCCAGCAGGAGCAGTGTGGCCCGATACCCCACACCGTCAAGCTCGGCACCTCCGCCTGCGCGGCGCCGGTGGAGAAGGAGGCGAGCGTGAACTTCATCAAGCGCGTCGTGGGCGGCCCGGGCGATGTGATCTCGATCCACGAAGGCCACGTGACACGCAACGGAAAACGGGAGCAGGACTCCTACATCCGCCCCTGCGGCGCCAGTCCGGAGTGCAACTTCCCGGTCCCCATCAAGATTCCCGCCGGGCACTGGTTCATGATGGGTGACAATCGTGGCGAATCCGACGACAGCAGGTTCTGGGGTCCCGTCCCCACCGGATGGATCATCGGAGAAGCCTTCGCCACGTATTGGCCACCAGACCGCATCGGGTTCCTCTAGCCCGGCCGCACGCTCCAGCCGTGCCAGGCGTCGCCGCGCGCGGGCGCGCACGAGCGGCCGGCGCCTGTTCGCGTTCGATCGACGGCTGGGCCCACCGCTGATCGCCGGCGCCGACGAGGCAGGCCGGGGCTGCCTCGCGGGACCGCTCGTCGCGGCGGGGGTGCTGTTCGACTACGACGCGCTCGGTCCCCGCGAGCTGCGCTCCCTGAGCGCCCTGAACGACTCCAAGCAGCACACCGCCCAGGCGCGTGAGGAGCTCTACCCGCTCGTGCTGCGCCACGCCGCGCGGGTGGTCGTGATCTCGCGGTGCGTACGCGGGATCGACGAGCGAGGGCTGCACAAGACGAACCTCGCGGCGCTGCGTGATGCCGTGCGCGCCGTGAGCGACGGCGTGCCCGGCGAGGTTCTGTGCCTGCTCGACGGCTTCGGAGTGCCCGAGTTCGGCAGGCCCCAGCGCGCGATCGTGGACGGCGACGCCACCAGCGCCGCGATCGCCGCGGCCTCGATCGTCGCGAAGGTGACCCGCGACCGCTACATGCACCACGCCGACAGCGAACACCCCGCCTGGGGCTTCGCCGAGCACGTCGGCTATTCCACCCCGGACCATCGTGAGGCGATCGCCCGCCACGGCGTCTCGCCCCTGCACCGGATGTCGTTTCAGTCGCTGGCCTACCAGCAGCTCGCGCTGTAGGTCGAGCTCGGCTCTCCACGCGCCACCCCTGTGGGAGGGCTTGCCTGCGAATCTTCTCGAGGTCGCCTTTCGCGCTCCCCCCGAGGATCCGCGAATGCGAGCTCACCACGCGCCCTCGAGGTGATCCAACGCCAGCAGGCCTCCGGCGCCGTCGACCAGAACCCCGATCGCGTCGAAGCGGATCGTCTGCGCTGTGGGGCGGCCGTTGGAGCGATCAGCCAGCCAGGCGGCGGCGAGCGCGCGCAGGCGCAGCCGCTGGCGCACGCCCAGCCCGGCAAGCGGCTGCCTGTCGGCGGGTGTTCGCCTGACAGCCGTCCCCACCCGCCGGGTCTTGACCTCGACGAACGCGAGCACGCGTCCGTCGAACGCGATCAGGTCGATCTCACCGCGAGGAGTGCGGGCGTTGCGGGCGAGCAGCGTGAAGCCGAGTCGCTGCAGGTGGGTGCTCGCGAGCTCCTCGCCGCGATGGCCCAGCGCACGGCGCGGGTCGGCGGGGCGGTCGCTCGAGGAGCGCCACGCTGATCGTCGCGGAGAGGACTCGGCGGCCACCACCCCCACGCTAGATCGCGAGATGTGACACGCACGAGCAATCTGTGGCGATTCAGCGTCTGGAGTGTGTCGAAAGCGTGGCCTGGATGGAGCGGGCGGATGTGACTCGCACACCCGCCCACCACCACGCTCGCGTAGCCTCCCCTCGCATGAGCAGCCACTCCGCAGAGGACTCGCCGCCGAGCGATTCCGCCGGGTCCTCCACGCAGGCAGCATCGGACGGTCCCGGTCCCGGTCCCGGCCCCGGCAGCGGCAGCGGCGTTCGGTCGAGCGGCGGCCCGGCCACCGAGCACGAGACGATCGACGGGCGTCCGCTCGACGGGGTCACGAGGTTCATGGGTCTGCGGTGGGAGGACCCCGAGACCGTCCGGCTTGGCATCAGACCCGAGCTGATCAACCGGGGCGGGCTGCTGTCGGGGGTGGCTACGTATGCGATGGTGGACTACTGCATGGGCTCCACGCTGTGGGCGCAGACCACCGAGGAGGAGCGGATCGCGACGATCAGCATCTCGGTCAACTACATCCAGACCGCCACCGAGGGGGAGATCGTGTGTCGCACCTCGCTGGACCGGCGCAACCGCACGACGGCGGTGATGCGAAGCGAGATACGCCACGAGGACGGCCGTCTGCTGGTGACGGCGATCGGCAGCTATTCGATCCTCCCGCGCCGACGGCGGCCGCCGTCGGGCGCGGCCTGAGCGGCCGTGGCGACCCCGGTGGCGCTCACGATCGCCGGCTCGGACTCCGGCGGAGGGGCGGGCATCCAGGCGGATCTGAAGGCGTTCGCGCGGTGTGGAGTTCACGGAGCCAGCGCGATCACCGCGATCACCGCCCAGAGCACCGTCGGGGTGCGGGCGATCCACGCGGTGCCCCCGGAGATGGTGCTCGCCCAGGTGCGGGCCGTGGTGCAGGACATCGGCGTCGATGCCGTGAAGGTGGGGATGCTCGGAACGGCGGAGGTGACCCACGCGGTCGCCCTCGCACTGGGGGAGCTGCCCGCCGACACGCCGGTGGTGGTGGATCCGGTGATGGTCGCCGAGTCCGGCGCGCGGCTGCTGGAGCCGGACGCCGAGCGGGCGCTGGTGGCGCAGGTGCTGCCGCTCGCGACGGTGGTCACACCGAACGTTCCGGAGGCGCTGGCGCTCACCGGCCGCGGGTCCGGGGACGGCCACGCCGCCGGCGAGGAGCTGAGCGACGCCGCGGCGCGGGAGCTGGCGCTGGCGGTGCTGGCGCTCGGCCCTCAGGCTGTGGTCCTGACCGGCGGCCACCGGCGGGACGCCGTGGACCTGTTCGTCGAGCGACCGCCCTCACCGGGCCTCGAGTCGCCGGAGATCGTCGAGATCCCCGGCGAGCGCCATCCCGGCGGGGCCGCCCACGGCTCGGGCTGCACCCACTCGGCGGTGCTCGCCGCCCGGCTGGCGTGCGGCGACACGGCGCTGGCGGCGGCGCGGGTCGCCCGGACGCTCGCCGGCGAGGCGGTCGCCCACGGACTGCGCGACATCGGCGCCGGCGCGGGGCCCGTGGACGTGGTCGGCCTCGCGTCCCTGCGGCGCGGGTCACCCGGCTCTGCGTGACATAATCGGTGTCGATGAAGCTCTTGCGAATGAAGCCCGGTCATGGTGAGATCGTGCTCGCCGAGGGCGACGTGGAGGTGCCCGAGCAGGAGCGTGAGTTGATCGAGGCGTTCCGACGTGAGCTCGACGCCGGCATGTGGGCGGCCGTGCCCACCCGGACCGGTGGCGGGCGACGGGAGGCGGAGCTCGTCAGGAGCTTCGCAGAGGTGCCGAGGGACGCCGAGCGTGTGATCTTCTTTCCCCGTGCCGCCGGCGGCGCGCCGAACGCGCTGTAGGAGAAGCGTGCTGCCCGGTCTGGCAACCGCTGCGCTCGTGTTGGCCGCGCTGGTGTGGGAGCTGAGCCGGCCGCGGCTGCGAGCGGCGTCGATCCGGACGCGCCTGCGCGCGCGGCGGGCGCTGCTCGCGGGCGGGCAGCACGGCGGCGCCGAAGACACCTACGACCCCGGACGGGAACGGCGGGCGGAGCTGCGCGCCCGGGCGCTGATGCGCTCGTGCGTGAACGACGAGGAGTGGGCGATGTACCGCGATCTCGGCTTCCTGCGGGTGTGGGGCGGGCGCGACCGGCGTTACGCCTACCTGATCTACCCGCACGAGCCGCTCGTCGCCTACGTGCCTGCAACGGACACGCTGCTGAGCGAGTACTGCGTCGCCTTCCCCGATCGGTCGCGGCCTTACGGCAGCGCACGGTTGCCGGACTCCGATGACGTGCTCGCCAAGTGGATGGCGTTGACCGCGGACGAGCACGGGCTGATCGGCGACGCGAACATGCACCTCCCGGGTCGACAGCTGGACCCCGAGCGGGTCCGTCGCGACCTGCAGCGGCTGGCGCGTTGGGAGCGCGAGCGCGGGCCGGCGGGGGCGGGCGCCACGAGCGGCGAGGGCGCCGTCGCGCATCCGGCCGCCCACGGTCATGCGGGGCTCGCCGCAGGTAGTGTGCGCGCGGCGTGAGCTCTGGGACATTCGACGTCAAGCATCGAAGCAGGGCCCTGACCGAGGGGCCCGAGCGGGCGGCTGCCCGCGCCTACCTGCACGGCATCGGCTACACCGCCGAGGATCTCGCCAAGCCGATCGTCGGGGTGGCCCACTCGTGGATCGAGACGATGCCCTGCAACTTCAACAACCGGGTGCTCGCGGCGAAGGTCAAGGAGGGCATCCGCGCGGCGGGCGGAACGCCGATGGAGCTGAACACGATCGCGATCTCCGACGGGATCACGATGGGCACCGCCGGCATGCGCGCGTCGCTGGTGTCGCGTGAGCTGATCGCCGACTCGATCGAGCTCGTCGCCAGCGCCCACCACTTCGACGCGCTGGTGGCGATCTCCGGATGTGACAAGACGATCCCGGGCACGGTGATGGCACTGGCACGTCTGGACATCCCGGGACTGATGCTCTACGGCGGCTCGATCAGGCCGGGCCGGTTCAGGGGCCAGGACGTGACGATCCAGCAGGTGTTCGAGGCCGTGGGTGAGTACGCCGCCGGACGGATCACCGAGGCCGAGCTGCACGAGCTCGAGCAGGCCGCCTCGCCCGGCGCGGGCGCGTGCGGCGGGCAGTTCACGGCGAACACGATGGCGATGGCGTTCGAGGTGCTCGGGATCTCCCCCGCGGGCTCGGCGATGGTGCCCGCCGAGGATGGCCGCAAGCTGGAGGTCGCGCGGGAGTGCGGCGAGCTGGTGATGGACGTGCTGCGGGCAGGACGTTTGCCGAGCGAGATCATCACCAAGCAGGGCCTGGAGAACGCGATCGCCGCTGTCGCCACCAGCGGCGGCTCCACCAACGGCGTGCTTCACCTGCTGGCGGTCGCACGCGAAATGGGCGTGCCGCTGCGGATCGACGAGTTCGACGCGATCTCCGAGCGCACCCCGCTGCTGTGCGATCTGCAGCCGGGTGGCAGGTACGTCGCGACCGACCTCTACGAGGCGGGTGGGGTGCCGCTCGCGCTCAAACGCATGCTCGACGCGGGGGTGCTGCGGGGAGAGGCGCTCACCGTCACCGGCCGCACGATCGGCGAGCACGCCCTGCAGGCGCAGGAGACCGCCGGTCAGCAGGTGGTGCGACCGCTGGAGGATCCGCTCAAGGCCACCGGCGGATTCGCGATCCTGCGTGGCAACGTCGCGCCCGACGGCTGTGTGGTGAAGCTGGCTGGACACGAGCGACGCAACCACGCCGGTCCCGCCCGGGTGTTCGACGGCGAGGAGGACGCGATGGCGGCGGTGCTGGCGAAACAGATCAACCCCGGCGACGTGGTGGTGATCCGCGCGGAGGGACCCGCGGGCGGGCCGGGTATGCGGGAGATGCTGGCGGTCACCGCGGCGATCGTGGGCGAGGGGCTGGGGGAGACCGTCGCGCTGATCACCGACGGACGCTTCTCGGGAGCCACACACGGGTTCATGGCCGCCCACATCGCGCCCGAGGCGATCCGGGGCGGTCCGATCGCAGCCTTGGCGGATGGCGATCAGATCACCATCGACGTCGACTCCCGCCGCATCGACGTGGCGCTGGCGGACGCGGAGATCGCACGGCGGGCGAGCGCCTATCAGCGGCCGGCCCGCGCGGACGAGCACGTGGACGTCGCGATCCAGAAGTACGCGAAGCTCGTCGGCAGCGCCGCCGAGGGCGCCGTCACGCGTTGAGGAAGTCCTCGAGGAGCGCGTTGAAGGCGGCGGGGCGCTCGATCATCGGCACGTGGCCGGTGTCGCTGAAGATGACTTTCTGCGAGCCGGGGATCAGCTCCGCGTAGACGTCTGCGTCTCGCACCGTGATGACGCGGTCCCGATCGCCCCACACGATCAACGTGGGGCAGGCGATCTCGGGAAGCCGGTCGCGCAGCTGGTAGGTGAGGTTCGCCTCGAGCGCTTGCACGAAGCCCGGCTTGCCCGCGCCCTGCAGCAGCTCCGCCGCGAGCGCTCCCGGCAGGCGGCTGGGATGCGCCGCCACCATCCCCAGGGTCGCCTGGCGCAGCAGCGGTCGCCGGGTCACCCGCCCGGACTTCGACGCCAGCCAGGCCGTGTAGGCGCCGACGAGGACCTCCAGCCGACGCAGGGCCGTGAGCGCGTTGGCTCCCCGGCGGTCGCCGAAGGTGCTCAGGCCCGCCGGCGAGACGAGCACCAGACGCTCCACCCGTTGCGGGAACGAGATCGCGAGCTCGGTGGAGACGAAGCCCCCCATCGAGTTGCCCACGATCGCCGCAGCATCGACGTCGAGCGCGTCCAGCAGTCCGTCCAGCAGCCTCCCATAGCCGGAGATCGTGATCGGCTCGGTGGGCATCGGCGAATGACCGAACCCCGGCAGGTCCATCGCGATCGCTCGATGGTTGGCGCCGAACACCGGCAGCTGCTCGAGCCAGTTCGGCCAGGAGCCCGACAGGCCGTGCACGAACACCACCGGCGGACCCGAGCCGATCTCGACCGTGTTGATCGGCTGTCCGTCCACCAGCACCCACCGTTGATGGCGCCGCCAGTCCACGTCGAGCCACGGCGAGCGTCCCACGGGACCGTAGGCCTCGAGCCGCCCGTGGCCGTTGTGTGACCCTCCCGCCACCGTTTCGCCCCCAGGCGTGGGCGTAATAGGCGTCATCGCAGTAATCTATCGTGGTAGTCGGCGAGCCGGTGGCCGCCAGCCAAGGAGGGCAGGAGCGTGAGCATGAGGATCGCTATCGACATCGACTCGACGTTGCACCACTACTGGGACACGCTCTCGGAGATAGCGGTCCGCCGGTTCGGCATCGAGCTCCCGTACGAGGAGCAGTTCACCTGGGGCATCACCAGGCTGCGCCCCGAGCAGCTGGCGGTGTGCGTGCAGGAGAGCCACAACGAGGATCGCATCCTCGCGAGCACCCCCTATCCCGGCGCGGTGGAGGCGGTTCGCCGCTGGCACGACCAGGAGGGGCACTTCATCCACGTCACCAGCCATCGCGACGGCGGCTGCGCGGAGGCCACGGCGAGGTGGCTGGAGCGGGTCGGTCTGCCCTGCGACGAGCTGTGTTGCTCCTACGACAAGATCTCCCGCTGCGTGGAGCTCGAGATCGACCTGCTGATCGACGATGGTCCGCTGAACATCGCCGGGGCCCTGGAGCACGGGATCGCCGCGGCCACGCTCACCCATCCCTGGAACCGGGATGTGTGCGAGGAAGGGGACGTGGTGTGTGCGCCGGACTGGCCGGCGCTGGCACGGGCGCTGGAGCCGCTCCTCGCCGGGCGGCCCGGACGGGCGACGGCCTCCTACCTCACCGTCTGAGCCGGGCGGGCGGGGGCTCCCGCCAGGCAGGGCGGCGGGTGCCCGCGGCGAAATAGGCGGGCATGCAGGCCGAATGGGAGGCGGCGGTCGAGCTGCTCGAACAGGATCTGGCCCGTCGCGACGCGGCGCCCCGCACCAGGCGCGCCTACCGCGTCGATCTCGCCCAGTTCGCCGAGTGGGCCGCCGAGCGGGGCCTGAACCCGGTCGACGTCGACGCCCGTGCGCTGCGCCGCTACGTGGCGGCCCTGTCCGAACGGCATCTGACGGCGAGCACCAGCGCGCGCAAGCTGGCGGCGTTGAGGGCGCTGTTCAAGAGCCAACGCGAGCACGGTCGCATCGCCCAGAGCCCCGCCGAGCTCGTCTCCTCGCCGCGGCGCCCGCAGAAGCTGCCGCGGGTGTTGAAGGCCGCAGAGGCCGCCTCCCTGCTCGACGCGATTCCCGCGGGCGGCCCCCTGGAGCTGCGCGACCGGGCGATGTTCGAGCTGGCCTACTCGTGTGGTCTGCGGGCCGAGGAGCTCGTGTCGCTGCGGCTCGAGGACGTCGACCACGACGGCGAGCAGGTGCGGGTCGAGGGCAAGGGCCGCAAGACCCGTTTCGTGCCGGTCGGGGAGGTGGCGCTGAGGGCCCTCGGGGACTACATCGAGCGCGCCCGGTCGGCGCTCGCCGGCCCCGGCGACCGGGAGCCCGCCCTGTTCCTGAGCAAGAGCGGCAGACGGCTCTCGACGAGCGACGTACGTCGGCGCCTGCGCGGCTGGGCCCGCCGGGCGGGGGTCCAGTCGGCGGCGGGCGCGATCAGCCCCCACGCCCTGCGACACAGCTTCGCGACCCACCTGCTGGACGGGGGAGCGGACCTGCGCTCGATCCAGGAGCTGCTGGGGCACGCCAGCGTGTCGAGCACCCAGATTTACACTCGGGTAGAGTCCGCCAGGCTCAAGAGCGCCTATGCGCGCAGCCACCCCCGGGCCTGATCAGGGAGAGAGAGGAACAGTCCCCTGGATGGAGACGAACGTCAAAGCGATCGAGCTGCGTGAACTGTGGCGACGGTACAAGTCGGAGGGCGACGCACGCGCCCGCGAGCGGCTCGTGGTCGCCTATTCGCCGCTCGTCAAGTACGTCGCCGGCCGCACCGCGGCCGGCCTGCCCCCGCACGTCGAGGAGGCCGACCTCATCTCCTACGGCCTCAGTGGGCTGATCGCCGCGATCGAGCGGTTCGACCTGTCGCGGGAGATCAAGTTCGAGACGTACGCGATCATGCGCATCAAGGGCGCCATCATCGACGAGCTGCGGGCGATGGACTGGGTGCCCCGCAGCGTCAGGGCCCGGGCCAGGGAGGTGGAGCGGGCCAACTCCAAGCTCGAGCACACCCTCCAGCGGGCTCCCACCGACCAGGAGATCGCCGACGAGCTGCAGATCAGCGTCGAGGAACTGAACGAGTCGCTGCTGGCGATCTCCCATTCCTCGATGGTCGCCCTGGACGAGCTGTGGAGCACCTCGGACTCGAGCGGCGACCAGGTCTCGCTGATGGACACCCTCGAGGACGCCACCGCCCCCGATCCGGCGAAAGCTCTCGACGTGGGCGACCTGAAGGATCGCATCGCCGAGTCGATTGCCACCCTGCCCGAGCGGGAGAAGCTCGTGATCGCCCTCTACTACTACGAGAACCTGACCCTCCGCGAGATCGGCGAGGTGCTCGGCGTGACCGAGTCCCGCGTCTCCCAGCTGCACACGAAGGCCGTGCTGCGGCTGCGCTCACGCATGCAGGAAGAGGCCTTCGACGCCTGACAGCGTTGCGGCGGGCGCAGGCGCCCGAGATGGCGGGAGGGATGTGACTCGCCAAGCTGTTCCGGCGGGCGCATGCGCCCGCCGGCGGGGCCGCACATGTGCGGCCCCGAAGCAGCGCCGCATGCGGCGCTGCCCTGCGTAGGCCGGACATGCGCGCAGAGAGATGGCGCAGAGATCGTGACGTCGGTATCTTGGATTGAACCGGCCAAAAAGGAGATCCTGTCATGCACCAGGCAGCGGACCGTATTCGCAACGTCGCCCTCGTCGGTCATCGCGGGGCGGGGAAGACGTCGCTGCACGAGGCGCTGCTGTTCGAGGCGGGCTTGACCAGCCGCCTGGGCTCGGTGCCCGACGGGACCACCGTGTCGGATTCGGGCGCCGACGAGCAGGCACGGCAGATGTCGATCGCCACGACCCTCAGCTCGCTGCAGTGGGACGGGCGGAAGGTGAACCTGATCGACACCCCGGGGGAGCCCAGCTTCGTGGCGGACGCGCTCGGGGCGTTGCGGGTGTGTGAGTCCGCGGTGTTCGTCGTCAACGCGGTGATGGGCGTCGAGGTGTCCACCGCGCGCCTGTGGGAGCGGGCCGCCGAGCTGGACATCGCGCGGATGTTGTTCGTGAACATGCTCGACCGTGAGCGGGCGGACTTCTTCCGGGCGCTCGACCAGCTCAAGAGCGCGTTCGGGCCCCACGTCGTCGCCACCGAGATACCGATCGGCGCCGAGCACGAACTGCAGGGGGTGATCGACCTGGTGGACATGAAGGCCTTCAGACAGGACTCCGCCGAGCGGTCGGGGTGGAGCGAGATCCCGATCCCCGAGGCCCAGGCAGAGCTCGCGCAGGAGTACCGCGAGAAGCTGATGGACGAGGTCTCCGAGGTGTCCGACGCCCTGATGGAGCGCTACCTGGAGGGGGAGGAGATCTCCCACGAGGAGATCGTCGGCGCGCTCAAGGAGGGCACCAACCACGGCAAGATCTTCCCCGTCGTGTGTGGCGTGGCGACCGCCAACCTCGGCACCACCCGCCTGTTGGACGCGATCGTCGAGGACCTGCCCTCGCCCGTCAAGCACGGTGCGCTGAAGGTGGGCGAGCTGGAGCTGTCGCCCGATCCCGACGGGGAGCTGTTCGCCTACGTGTTCAAGACCCGCGCGGATCCCTTCGCCGGGCGGATCAACCTGTTGCGTGTCTATCAGGGCACCCTCCAGGCCGACAGCCAGGCGCTCAACACCCGCGCCCGCGCGAAGGAGCGGATCGGTCAGCTGATCGTGTTCGCCGGCCGCGAGGCGGGCCACCTGCAGGAGCTCGGACCGGGCGACATCGGCGCCGTCGCCAAGCTCAAGGAGACCCGTGCGGGGGACTGGCTGGCCTCGCGGGAGGTGCCGATCGAGATGCCCGCGCTGGAGTTGCCCGCGCCGGTGATGGCGTTCGCGATCGAGTCCAAGAGCAGGGGCGACGAGGAGAAGGTGTTCACCTCCCTGCGTCGCCTCCAGGAGGAGGATCCGACGATCGACCTGCACCGCGACCAGCAGACCGGTGAGCAGATCGTCGCGGGCCTGTCACAGGTGCACGTCGAAGTGGTCGTCGACCGTCTGCGGGAACGGTTCGGGGTGGAGGTGACGCTGAAGCCGCCGCGGGTGCCCTACCAGGAGACGATCAGGGGCATCGCCAAGGCCCACGGCCGTCACAAGAAGCAGTCCGGCGGGCGGGGCCAGTTCGGCGACTGCCACATCGAGATCGAGCCGCTGCGAGCGGGTATGGGCTTCGAGTTCGTCAACCAGATCAAGGGCGGGGTGATCCCCAGCTCGTTCATCCCCGCGGTCGAGAAAGGGGTGCGGGAGGCGATGAGCTCCGGGGTGCTCGCGGGATACCCCGTCAAGGACGTGCGGGTGCGGCTGTTCGACGGGGCCTACCACGCCGTGGACTCCTCGGAGATCGCGTTCAAGCTCGCCGGCGCCCACGCGATGAAGGAGGCGTTGCAGCAGGCTCATCCGGTGCTGCTCGAGCCGATCATGCTGGTCACGCTGTCGGTGCCCGAGGCCTACGTCGGCGACGTCATCGGCGACCTCAACAGCCGTCGCGGACGTCCCCAGGGGATGGAGCCCGTCGGCGGGATGACCGAGATCAAGGCCGAGGTGCCGATGGCCGAGATGCTCAGCTACGCCCCCGACCTGCGCTCGATCACCGGCGGCCAGGGCGACTACACGCTCGAGTTCCTGCGCTACGAGGAGGTCCCCGCCCACATCGCCCAGCAGGTCGTGGACGGGGCCGCTCGCGAGCACGCCGCCACCCACGCCTGAGCAGCTCCGGCGTCAGCCGCCACCCGCCCCGGGACGGCGCTCGCGCGGCGGGGCCGTGGCTCGGGGACGCAACCGCTGGCCCGCCCAGATACCCTGCTCGGACCGTGTCGACCCGTTCGATCGTAACCTCCCAGCCCGATGTCGCGTGCGATGTCTGCGGCCGCAGGCTGCTGCGGGGCGAGCACCCCGACGTGTTCCTCGCCGGTGGACGGCGGCGAAACGTGTGTGAGCTGTGCGCTCCTCGGGCGGTCGACGAGGGCTGGATGCGGGAGGGCGACGGACACGCGGTGAGCTTCCGTCCCGCCCGCCAACGACGCGGCCGCAACCTGCTCGAGCGCCTGCGCCAGCTGCGCGAGCCCGCGAGTGAGCCCGATGACGGCGTCGCCGCGGTGGACCCCGAGGATACGACCGTGGGTGCGTATGACTTCCTCGAGGAGGACCTGGACGCGCCCCGCACGGACTTCCTGGCCCCCGTGCCCGCCCGGGACGCGGCAGCGCTCGCCGCCGCCGCCGACGACGAGGCCGCCACAGGCGGCGGGGAGGAGATCGAGCGCGACGGCTCCCCGATGGCGGACTCCGGTCAGCTCGAGCAGGACCCACCCAGAAGCGGCGACGTGAAGGCCCAACGGGCGCTCGCGGTGTTCAACGCCGGCATTCATCCTCCCCGCATCGCGGGGATCGCACGCTCGCTCGGAGCCCCCGACGTGAGCGTGGTGGCGCTCGAGCAGTCGGGCAGCCGCGTGGCGATCGTGATCGCGTGGGAGCTGTGCTGGTATCGCTACGAGGTGGACCTCGGCGAGGAGGCCGCCGGCGCGAACCTCGCGGCGCAGGGCACCGAGCTGAGCGAACTGCAGGACGACGAGCTGCCGGCAAACGCGGCGGCCGCCCAGGATGGTTCGCTCGCGCTGGTAGCATCTTCGTTGAGATGATCTACTGCGTCGTACCCAGAGCCCTCGCCGACGAGCTCTATCCCAAGCTCGTGAAGCACTACGAGCACGAGGACAACGTCACCGTGATCGTCGATCGGCGCGAGTTCGATCGGCGTGCCCGGGGACGCCGTGCCCCCGCCGACGTGGTGCAGCGGCGCGAGATCCGCGACCGCCGTCGCGCGCGGGTCGTGGGCGACATGCTCCCGCTGGCTCGTTCCTAGCGCCGACCGCCACACGCACGCCGCTGGCGCTCGCGCTCCGCGGTCCCGTCCCGGCGGCCGTGCATAATCCCGCTCCGCGATGAGCAAGGCGATCGTGCACGTCGACGGGGGCGCCCGTGGCAACCCCGGGCCGGCGGCGGCCGCGTGCGTGATCTCCACGCCCGACGGGGAGGTGCTGGCCGAGCACGCCCAGCTGCTCGGCGAGACGACCAACAACGTCGCCGAGTACCGCGCGCTGCTGCTCGGGCTGGAGCAGGCGAAACGGATCGGCGTTAGCGACGTCGAGCTCGTCAACGACTCCGAGCTCGTGGCCAAGCAGGTCAACGGCGAGTACAAGGTCAAGCATCCGGCGATGAGGCCGCTTCACCGTCAGGCCGTGGAGGCGTTGGCGGGGTTCTCCCACTGGAGCGTGCGCTCGGTGCCCCGCTCACAGAACGCCCACGCCGACGCCCTCGTCAACGACGCCCTCGATCGCGCGGGGGAGCCGCGGGGGGGCTGAGCCCCACCGTTCGCTCGCCCGCCGACGCCCCGGGGGTGTGGCGTGTGAGCGAGCTCTCAGCGCAGCGGCTGGGCGGATTTCGCCAGCGCGATCATCTGCGCGTTCGAGAGTTCCTCCAGCAGGGTGTTCGTCAGCCAGTACAGGACGTTGTGGGTGCGCCAGCCGATCACGTGGATGTGTGCGCCGTCGTCGACGAACCTGTAGGTGCGTCCGCCGATCGTCTGCACGTGGGCGTGGGCGAACAGTGGCGGGTTGAGCCAGTTCGAGCCCTCGAAGTCGTAGTAGCCGCCGATTTCGTTCTGGCGCCACACCACGATGTAGGCGCTGTGGAGGTGCCCCTGCTGGTCGCGCAGCCCATACGGGCGCACCTGCTGCTGCTCGGCCACGCCGGTCTGCAGCGTGGGGTAGAGCACGGGGAAGGGCACGCTGACCGCAGCTTTCACCGCTTCGCTGTCGCCGGCCGAGGAGGTCGGGTACAGGCCCAACGCGTGCGCCGAGCCGGCCGAGTGGCCGTGGGAGCCGTGATGGCCGTGATGGGAGGGGTGGCCTTCGCTCCGCGCGGCCGGCAGGTGCGGTCGCTGGACGCCGTTGAGGAATTCTTCGAGCGTGGCTTTCGCCAGGGTGGGAGTGGTCGTCACGTAGGAGCCGCCGCCGGGGCCCTTGAAGTCGACGTTGGCGGTGCGGAACTTGACCTGTCGCAGTGGCTTGCCCTGCGAGAAGGCGATCAGCTTGGTCAGTTCGATCAACTCGCTCGCGGAGGCGTGGAAGGTCGAGCTGATCGCGTGGCCGACCGCCTTTGCGACGTTGTCGATCTGGCCGATCTCGTTGCTCGGGGAGATCTGCTCGCGCAGGTCGCGCAGGAAGTCCTGCTGGCGGGCCACCCGCACGAAGTCCGAGTCGGTGTGGCGGTAGCGGACGTAGTCGAGCGCGTTTTCGTAGCAGAGCTTCTGGTAGCCGGGCTGCAGGTCGATGCTCGTGTAGTCCGTTTCGGTGGACCCGACGTTGGCGTTGTAGTAGTGGTGATCGACGTTCACGTAGGCGCAGCCGAGCGTGTCCACGACTTTGATGAAGCCCTTGAAGCTGACGTCGACGATGCCGTTCAGCTTCAGTCCGGGGAACACTTCGCGCTCGATCGTTTCGGCGGCGAGCACCATCCCCCCCTTCGTGCCGCCGAGCTTGTTGCCGATCGTGTAGGCGGCGTTGATCTTTTCGCCCGTGTAGCTCTGTCCGCTGCGGGTCGTGATGTTCACCAGCAGATCACGGGGGATCGACATCACCGAGGTCTGTCCCTGTGAGGGGTCGAAGCGCACGAGCAGGATCGTGTCGCTGTGAGGCGGGTTTTCGCGATCGTAGGAGTCCTTCGCGCCCACCCGCCGGTCCGAGCCGAGGATCAGGAAGGTCTGGGGGCCGCCGCTGTATTCAGCCGTCACCACCCCTTTCGGCGCGTTGATCTCGTTCAGCTTCGGGAACACCTCTTCGGCGATGCTGGTGATCTTGTTCAGCGCCACGGTCGCGGTCGCGGCGGCGCTCAGCGCGACGATCAACACCGCCGCGATCGCGAAGCGCTTGTACATGTCCCAGCGGGGCGCGGGCGGACGCTCGTCCTCCGGGGATGTGACGGGAAAGCCGCTCATGGCACAGACACGCGGCGACGCCGGCGCGCCGCCCGCCAAGCGTAGCGAGCGCCTCGGCGTCGCACGCCGGGTAGGGGGCTAGGCTTCGCTGGCCGATCATGCTGAGTCCCCGCAACCGCGAGCTGTTGGGCCTCGTGCCGTCCGCGCTGCTCGTCACGGCCGGGTTCACCGCGATCTTCATCCAGACGCAGGACACGACACGGGGCGCGGCGACCAACGTCGCGCTCAACCGCGCATCCAGCGTGTCGCTCACCTACGGCGCGCTGTTCCTCGCGCTGTGCGTGGCGGGTCATCTCGTGATCCGCTTCGCGCTGCCCCACGCGGACCCCTACCTGTTCCCGCTCGGCGCCGTGCTCGCGAGCGTGGGCATCGTGATGGTGTACCGCATCGAACCGACGCTCGCCCGTCAGCAGGCCCAGTGGATGGTGGTGGGCCTGGTCCTGTTCGCCGCCACGATCCTCGCGCTGCGCCGGGAGGGCGTGGCGGTGCTCGAGCGCTACCGGTACACGATCGCGGTGGTGGGCATCGGCATGACGATCCTGCCGCGGCTGCCGGGGATCGGAGGCCAGGTCAACGGCGCCTACCTGGACGTGCACGTGGGCGGGGTGTCCTTCCAGCCCGCGGAGCTCGGCAAGGTGGCGATCGTGATCTTCCTCGCGAGCTACCTGCACGACAATCGCCAGGTGCTGGTCACCGCGGGGCGGCGGGTGCTCGGCGTGACGGTGCCGCCGATGAAGCAGTTCGGCCCGCTGCTGGTCGTGTGGGGGGCGGCGATGGGCACGCTGCTGCTGACCCGCGAGCTGGGGACCTCGCTGATGTTCTACGGAGCCTTCCTGGCGCTGCTGTACGTCGCCACGGGTCGCTTCTCGTTCCCGTTCATCGGTCTGCTGCTGTTCGCGGTGGGCGCCTGGTTCGTCGCCGGCCACGTCGGCCACGTGCACGCGCGGGTGCTGGCCTGGGAAGACCCGCTGGACCCGGCGCTCTACAACCGCCCGGGCGGCAGCTATCAGCTGGCCCAGTCACTGTTCGCCCAGGCCGACG
Organism: uncultured Solirubrobacterales bacterium; assembly: GCA_963696615.1. Classification (GTDB taxonomy): domain Bacteria; phylum Actinomycetota; class Thermoleophilia; order Solirubrobacterales; family Solirubrobacteraceae; genus Palsa-744. The sequence continues at coordinate 1,083,354 of CAVOKU010000001.1, forward strand.
GGGGCCTGCTGGGCACGGGCTTCGACCAGTCGCTGCTGCAGTACCCGGTCGAACTGGCCAACCATCACATCGTGCGGCGCACGATCCTGCCGGTGCCCGAAAGCGACCTGATCTACTCGGTCATCACCAACGAGCTCGGCCTCGTGGGCGCGGTCGGCCTGCTGCTGGTGTACCTGCTGTTCGTCGAGCGGGGCCTGAAGACCGCGATGCTCGCGAAGGACTCCTTCTCCAAGCTGCTGGCGACCGGGCTCTCGTTCGTGGTGGCGATGCAGGTGTTCGTGATCGTCGGCGGGGTCACCCGGGTGATCCCGCTGACGGGGGTGACGCTGCCGCTCGTCGCCTATGGCGGGTCCTCGGTGGTGATGAACTTCGTGCTGCTGGCGCTGCTGCTGGTGATCTCCGAGCGCGCCCGCCGGCCGTACTCGCGCGACTGAGCGGCGATGGGCACCCCTGCGCAGGTTTGGTGAAGGCTTTCGTGCGCAAACCTCCATTTGCGCTCATCCGAGAGGGCGTTGGCGAGGTGTTGTCGAAACCCTGTCCGTCAGATGCGCTCCTCTACGCCGAGCCACGCTCGCGCCCGCGTGATCCTCAGATCTTCCGGCGCCGGCGCTCCCCGCCGCTACGGAGGCGCCCGCGGGCGAGGTCTCTCATCGCCCGCGGGCCTACACCACCGGCCGTGGCTGGGCCGCCTGCGCCGGGCGCTCGAGCAGGACATGTTCGTCGTGCACTACCAGCCGATCGTCTCGCTCCAGGACGGACGCGTCGCCCACTACGAGGCGCTCGTGCGTCTCGGCGACGACGCCGCGAGCGGGGGGCTGATCGCTCCCGGCCGGTTCCTGCCGGCGGCCGAGCGCTATGGACTGATCCGCGAGATCGACAGGGTCGTGCTCGAGCGGGTCGTCTCGCTGCTGGCCCGACGCACCGCGCAGGCGCCCGAAGCGGACGCCTGCCACCGGGACCGCACCGAGCACCCGCACGAGTGCGGCGAGCTGAGCGTCGCGATCAACCTCTCCGCGCTGTCGATCACCGACGCATCGATGCTCGGCCACATCGAGGGCTGTCTGCGGCGCCATCGCGTCGATCCTCGCCGGCTGGCGATCGAGGTGACCGAGACGGCCGCGATCTCCGACATGGACCGAGCACGGGCGTTCTGTGAGGGGCTGCGCTCGCTCGGCTGTGCGATCGCGCTCGATGACTTCGGCGCAGGCTTCGGCTCGTTCGAGTACCTCAAGCGCCTGCCGTTCGACTACCTCAAGATCGACGGTGGCTTCGTGCGCTCGCTCGCGCGCTCGCCCAAGGACCAGCTCGTGGTGCAGGCGTTGGCGGGCCTGGCGAAGGGCATGGGCAAGCGCACGATCGCGGAGTGCGTCACCGATCGCGACACGTTGAGGCTGCTGCGTCGCTACGGCGTCGACTACGCCCAGGGCTTTCAGATCGGCCGGCCCCACCCGGCCTGCGCGCTGCAGGGCGCCTGAGCGACACGCCGGTGCCCGGCCGACGCCGGCGTGCCGGGCGGCACTCAGTGGGGGCGCGGGAACTGCGCGCCCATCGCGGCGTCCCAGAGGCGGTCGGGCATCAGGCGCCGGCTGGAGATCGCCATGCGCGCCGAGGGCGTGACACGCACGCGGGCGCGCGGACGCCGGCGGGAGATCGCGCGGGCGATCGCCTTGGCGACCGCATCGGGACCGCCGCCCAGGTGGCGCATCGGGCTCTCGTAGACGCCGGCGGTGGCGGCCGCGACGCTGGCGTTGAACTCGCCGTAGGGGCCGCCGTCGCCGACGCCGTCCATGCTGGCGACCGCCGCGTTCCCGAATTCCGTGACGATCAGGCCCGGCTCGATCAGGATCACGTCGATGCCGAACCCCCGCACCTCGAAGCGCAACGCGTCGCTGATCGCCTCGATCGCGTGCTTGGTCGCGTGGTAGTAGCCGCCGCCGGGGAACGTCAGGCGCCCGCCCATCGAGCCGACGTTGACGATCTTTCCCCACCGCTGCTCGCGCATCCGGGGAAGCACCAGCTGGGTCAGCCCGACGAGCCCGAACACGTTGGTCTCGAACTGGCGCCTGACCGCCTCCAGGTCGACCTGCTCGATCGCACCGCTCTGGCTGTAGCCGGCGTTGTTGACCAGCACCCCCACCGCGCCGTGCTCGCGCTCGATCTCCTCGACCGCGAGCCGCCGGGACTCGGCGTCGGTCACCTCCAGCTGCAGCAGCCGACAGCCGCTCTCCGCGAGGTCGGCGATCGACTCGGGACGGCGCGCGCTCGCGTACACGGTCCAGCCGCCGCCGGCGAGACGCACCGCCGTGGCGCGACCGATGCCCGACGAGCAGCCGGTGATGAGCACTGCCTTGCTGACGCCGGACATGTGAGCGCAGCATACGGAAACCCGTGCGCCCGAGCACGGTCTCAGGGGCCGGTGCGGCCGAAGCGGCGGTCGGCCTGCGGGAGTAGGCTGCCAGCATGAACACTGCCACGGCCGCACTTCCAGATGCGCTCGGCGACGCCGCGCGCGAGTTCCTGGCACAGCCCCACCGCCTGCTGATCGGCGGCGAGCGCCTCGACGCCGCCGACGGGCGTACCTTCGCCACCCGCGACCCCTCCAACGGCCGTGAGATCGCCCAGGTCGCCCACGGCGGTCCCGAGGACGTCGATCGGGCGGTGGCGGCCGCGCGCGGGGCCTTCGCGGCCTGGTCGGTCGCTCCCGGCGCCGAACGGGAGCGGTTGATCTTCGCGCTCGCCCAGGCGATCGAAGCGCACGCGCAGGAGCTCGCGCAGATCGAGTCGCTGGACAACGGCAAGCCGGTCGGGCTGGCCCGGTTCGTCGACGTGCGCGGAGCCGCCGCGCACCTGCGCTACTTCGCCGGCTGGCCGACCAAGATCGAGGGCGCGGTGCTGCCGGTGGCGGCGGGAGCGGGCATGCACTGCTACACCCGTCGCGAACCGGTCGGGGTGTGTGGGCAGATCATCCCCTGGAACTTTCCCCTGCTGATGGCCTGCTGGAAGCTCGGGCCGGCACTCGCCGCGGGTTGCACGGTGGTGCTCAAGCCCGCCGAGCAGACGCCGTTGAGCGCGCTGCGCCTGGGCGAGCTGGCGCTCGAGGTGGGCTTTCCTGCGGGGGTCCTCAACGTCCTCACCGGCGACGGCGCCACCGGCGCGGCGCTGGTGGAGCATCCGGATGTCGACAAGATCGCCTTCACCGGCTCGACCGCCGTCGGGCGGGAGATCGGCGCGAAGGCGGGCGCGGCGCTCAAGCGCGTCACGCTCGAGCTGGGAGGCAAGTCGCCGAACATCATCCTGCCCGACGCCGATCTCGAGGCGGCCGTCGCGGGGGCGTTCCAGGCGATCTACTTCAACTCCGGTCAGGCGTGCAACGCCGGGTCGCGTCTGTTCGCCCCGGCCGAGCGCTTCCAGGAGATCGTCGCGGCGCTCGCCGAGCGCGCCGCGGCGACGACGCTCGGCCCCGGCCTCGACGCTTCGACCCAGCTCGGGCCACTCGTCTCCGCCGAGCAGCAGGAACGCGTGCTCGGCTATATCCAGGCCGGCCGCGAGGAGGGTGCGGAGCTCGTCACGGGCGGCGATTCGGCGCTGACCGACAGCGGCGGCTGGTATGTGGCGCCGACCGTGTTCAGCACCGCCTCGGACGAGCTGAAGATCGCGCGCGAGGAGATCTTCGGACCGGTGCTCGTCGCGTCTCCGTATGACTCGCTGGAGGAGGTGGCCGAGCGGGCGAACGCCGGCGAGTACGGCCTGGCCGCCGGGATCTGGACGCGCGACCTCTCCCAGGCGCACAGGCTCGCGGCGCTGCTGCGCGCGGGCATGGTCTATGTGAACACCTGGGGCGCCGTCGACCCCTCGGCGCCGTTCGGCGGCTTCAAGGCATCGGGGGTCGGCCGCGAGCACGGCCATGACGGCCTCGACGCCTACCTGGAGAGCAAGACGGTTTGGATGGCGCTGTAGCCGCGCCCGCCACGGCGGGCACGCATCGCGCCCACATGCGCCCGGGCGCGGCGGTTGGGCGCTGGGCGGCGATCGCCGCTCTGCTGTGCGGGCTCGTACTCGTCGCGGCGACGATCGAGATCGTCCTCGACTCCTCGCTGGACCATTCCGCGCTGGTCCCGAAATCTCCGCAGATCGCGGGCTGGCTGAGGTCGCTCGGCGGCGAGCGGCTGGGCTTTCGGGTGTTCCTGGCCGCGATCCTGTCGTTCGCGGTCGCCTACGGCGGGCTGTTGGCGCTCGCATCGCTGCGTGCTCGCGACGCCGCGGTCGACCGGCGCGTGACCCGCTGGGCGGTCGGTCTGGTGGCGGTGCTGCACCTGATCGTGTTCGTCGGACCGGTGCTGATCTCCACCGACGTGTTCAGCTACATCGCCTACGCCCGCATGGGGGTGGTGCACGGGATCAACCCCTACCTGCACGGTCCCGGCGCGATCGCGACCGATCCCGTCTTTCACTACGTGGGCCGGGACTGGCGCAGGGTGGCCACGGCCTACGGGCCGCTGTACACGCTGCTGTCCTATCCGCTGGCTCCGCTCGGCCTGCTCGGCGCGCTGTGGGGGATGAAGGTCTACGCGCTCGTGGCGAGCTTCCTGACGCTGGTGCTCACCTGGCGGATCGCGGCCCGCCGGGGCCTGGATCCCGTGTTCGCGCTGCTGGCGGTGGGCGCCAACCCGCTGTACGTGATCTACGGCTTCGGCGGCGCCCACAACGACATGATCATGCTCGCGCTGATGATGGGCTCCGTCGCGCTGACGCTCGCCGCTCCGGGGGGAGCCCGAGCCGACGAGCAGGATCCCGCCGCGCGAGGTGAGACGGCCGCTCGTGCGCAGGGCTGGGCGGTGGGCGGCCGGCGGGAACTGTGGGCCGGGGCGCTGGTGGTGGCGGGCGCACTGGTCAAGGCGACCGTCGGGGTGCTGCTGCCGTTCATGATCCTCAGCCGTCGCCGCCTCGCGCCGCTGCTCGGCGGGCTGGCGGCGCTCGCGCTCGGCGCGCTCGCGGGGTACCTCGCGTTCGGGATCCACGGCGTGGACATCGTCTCGGCGCTGAACCGCGATGCCGCGTTCGTCTCCACCGACAGCTTCCCCAACGAGCTCGCCCACCTGGTCGGCAAGCCGGGGGTCTTTCCCGTCGACCACGACCTACTCAAGGCGGCGCTGGTGCTGATCGTGGCGCACCTACTGTGGCGAACCTGGCGCGGATATGACTGGGTCGCCGCGTCGGGCTGGGCGCTGCTGGCGATCTCGGTCACGAGCACCTGGCTGCTCGCCTGGTACATCCTGTGGCCGTTGCCGCTCGCCGCCGTCACGCGCGACAGGCGACTGCTCGCGGCGATCCTGTTCGTGCAGGCGCTGTTCATCGTGCACCAGACCTCGCCGATCTTCGCGCCGGTGCAATGAGCCGGGTGCGTCTGATCGAGACGACGGTGCTGGTGCTCGTCGCGATCCTGCTCGCGGCCGCCACGATCAACGACGTCGTGCGCCAGACCCACATCAACAAGCGCCTGATCGCCGACCTCACGACGTGGCGCGCCTACACCGGCCACCGCTACCACAACCTCACGATCGAGCAGACCGTGCTCGGCGAAGGCGGCCAACGGGAGGTGGTGTGCGGCAACACCGCTCCGGGAGCTCCCAAAGAACACATCCAGCTGTGCCTGGCGATCTGGGGGCCCGTGCACGACGGCCGGCGCACCGTGCACGGTCGCTGGCAGCTGCCGCCACGCGTGGAAGACCTGCGCGAATACCGCTACGGCTGCAGCGGCGGCGAGGTACGCGATCTGTGTTCCGCGGCGGTGCGCCGACACGGGACGTCCGCCGCGGGCGCCGCCGGGGAAGGAGCGAGCGGGTGAGCGCCGCAGCGGTCTGCGCAGAGGCTTCTCCCGCGACCGCGCGGGGGCGCACGGCGCTCCTCTCGCTGTGGCCGCTGGTGGCATTGACGGTGCTCGCGGCGGCGCTGCGACTCTCGACGCTGGGCCTGCAGAGCTTCTGGTATGACGAGGCGTTCACGCCGGTCCACGTCCTGCACCCGAGCCTGTGGGCGACGCTGCGGTCGGTCGTTCACAGCGAGAACACGCCGCCTCTGTGGTACGTGATCGCGTGGGCGGACGCGCGGGTGTTCGGCACGGGCGAGCTCGCGCTGCGGTGGCCCTCGGCGCTGGCCGGGATCGCGACGGTGCCCCTCGCGTGGACGATCGGGCGGGAGCTGACCGGCAGGCGCGCCACCGCGATCGCCGCGGCGGCGCTCGTGGCCGTGAGCCCGCTGCTGGTGTGGTACTCCCAGGAGGCCCGCGCGTATGAGCTGTTCGTACTGACGGGCGCGGTGGCGATGCTCTGCTTCCTGCGCGCCCTGCGACAGCCAGGTCCCCGGCGCATGGCGGCGTTCGCGCTGAGCGGCGCGGTCGCCCTGGTGTGCCACTACTTCGCGGTGTTCCTGCTCGTGCCGATGGCGCTGTGGCTGCTGTGGGAGCGGCGCACACGTCGCGCCGCCGTACCCGCCGTCGGTGTGCTCGTGCTCGTCGGCGCGGCGCTGCTGCCGCTGATCGCCGCCCAGGGCGGCCACGGCACGCAATGGATCGGCCGCTGGGCGCTCTCCAGCAGGCTTGCAGCGATCCCCCAGTACTACCTGACCGGCTACTCCGGGGCGCCCCTCGGGCACGGACTGGAGCTGGCCGTGGCGCTGGTGATCGCGGTCGGGATCGGCCACGGGCTGTACCGGGTGCTCGAACCCCGCGAGGAGCGCGCTGCGCTGCTGGCGCTGGCGATCGCCGCCGGCGCAATCGCGCTGCCGATCCTGCTGGTGGCGTTCGGCGCGGACTACCTGGCGCCGCGCAACCTGGTGGGCGCGACGATCCCGCTCACGGCGCTGGTGGCGGTGGTCGTCGTCAGCCGGCGGGCGGGCGCGGTCGGAGCGTGGTTGCTGGTGGCGATCGCGGCGGCGTTCCTGGCGATCTCGGTCGATGTCGATCTCAGTCCCCGCCTGCAGCGGGGCAACTGGCGGGGGGTGGCCGAGACGCTGTCGGCGCGCGCCACCACCGCGCTCGCGATCACCACGCCGGAGCTCGGCGGTGCGCCACTGCAGTACTACCTGCCCGGCGCGCACAAGCTCGCGCGCGGTGCCCGGATCGCGGTCAGCGAGATCGACGAGACCGGCTACGCGCCGTTGCGCGCCGACGCCCAAGCGCCGCCGGCGCCGGGGTTCACGCTGAGCGAGCGTCGGGACGTGGACGGTCTGATCGTGTACAGGTTCGTCTCGCCCGTGCCGCGAACGGTCTCCGAGGCGACGCTGCGGCGCCGGGCGATCACGCCCACGCACCCCGAGGTGCTCCTGCGGGCGGGCGGTCGTTCGGCGCGATCGGGGGGCTCGTGAGATTGGCGCCCGCCCGGGCGGGCACAATGTGCGTGCAAGTGTCGTCACGGGCGAAAAAGATCTAGGTTTCCGGAATGTCGATGTCTCCTTCGACGGTGGAGGCGCCCAGCGAGGCTCGGGTCGCCCTGGAGCGGGCATGCGCGCATCTGCTCTCGCTGCAGGACCCCGCCGGCTGGTGGCAGGGGGAGCTGCAGACGAATGTCACGATGGACGCCGAGGACATGCTGCTGCGTCAGTTCCTCGGGGTCCGCCGCGCAGACGAGACCGAGCGCTCGGCCGCATGGATCCGCTCCCAGCAGCGCCAGGACGGGACGTGGGCGAACTTCCACGGTGGCCCCGGCGAGCTGTCGACCACGATCGAGGCCTACTGGGCGCTTCGCCTGGCGGGCGATCCGCCCGAGGCCGATCACATGCGCGCAGCCGCCGCGTTCGTGCGGGCCAACGGCGGGATCGAGCGGGCGAGGGTGTTCACCCACGTGTGGCTCGCCCTGTTCGGGCTGTGGTCCTGGGAGGCGGTGCCGGCGCTGCCGCCCGAGATCGTGCTGCTGCCCAGCTGGGTCCCCCTGAACGTGTACGACTTCGCGTGCTGGGCGCGACAGACGATCGTCGCCCTCTCCCTGGTGAAAGCCCACCGGCCCGCACGGGCGCTGTGGTTCGATCTGCGCGAGCTGCACTCGGGCGAGCCCGCGCCCGCGTCCGTGCCCGGCTCGCTGCGGGCGCGGCTGCTGGGAGCGCTCGATCGCGCGGCGCGGGCGTACGAGCGCCGGCCGATCCGGCCGCTGCGCCGGCTGGCGCTGGGCAGGGCCGAGCGCTGGATCGTGCGCCGCCAGGAGGCGGACGGGTCATGGGGCGGCATCCAGCCTCCGTGGGTCTATTCGCTGATGGCGCTGCACCTGGGCGGCTACTCGCTCGAGCACCCCGTGATGAGGCGGGGCCTGGAGGGTCTCGACCGGTTCATGGTGGAGGACCGGGACGACAGTCGCCGCGTGGGAGCGCCGCCGGGGGCCAGCCGGCGTCTGGAAGCGTGCCAGTCCCCGGTTTGGGACACGGCGCTGGCGATGATCGCCCTGTCCGACGCGGGGCTCGCGAGCGACGACCCGGCGATGGTGCAGGCCGCGCAATGGCTGCTCGACGAGGAGGTCTCCGATACCGGCGACTGGTCGGTGGCCCGGCCGGGGCTGGATCCCGGGGGGTGGGCCTTCGAGTTCGCGAACATCAACTACCCCGACGTGGATGACACGGCCGAGGTCGTGCTGGCGCTACGTCGACTGGGCGGCGGGGATGATCTCTCGCGCAGGACCGGCGCCGCGATCGCCCGCGCGGAGCGGTGGCTGCGGGGCATGCAGAGCGCCGACGGCGGCTGGGGTGCGTTCGACGCCGACAACATGCGCTCGCTGGTGCGGGACCTGCCGTTCCTGGACTTCGGCGAGGTGATCGACGAGCCGAGCGCCGACGTGACGGCGCACGCCGTGGAGATGCTGGCGGCGCTCGACCTGCTCGACACGCCGGCCGCGCGCCAGGGCGTGCGCTGGCTGCTGGCCCGGCAGGAGCCCGACGGCTCGTGGTTCGGGCGCTGGGGGGTCAACCACTGCTACGGCACCGGCGCGGTGGTGCCGGCGCTGATCGCAGCCGGGGTCTCGCCGGCCGACGAGTGCATCCGGCGAGCGGTGCGGTGGCTCTCCGAGCACCAGAACGGCGACGGCGGCTGGGGCGAGGATCCCCGCTCCTACGATGATCCCGAGTGGGTGGGCAGGGGCGAGAGCACCGCCTCGCAGACCGCGTGGGCGCTGCTCGCGCTGCATGCTGCCGGTGAGACCCGCTCGCCCAGCACCGAACGGGGCGTGCGCTGGCTGGTGGGCACCCAGCGCGAGGACGGGACGTGGGATGAGCCGCAGTACACGGGCACCGGCTTCCCCTGCGACTACTACATCAACTACCACCTGTATCGGCTCACGTTCCCGATCATGGCGCTCGGACGGTGCCTCCCCGGCAAGATGGAGTGATGCACCAGGAGGCGGTGATGGGGCGGGCGACCGGCGAGAACTTCCCGGTCGCGAGCCGCGTGCTGCCCAGGCGCTGGCGCGGGCACCTGCTCGCGCTGTACGGGTTCGCGCGGCTCGTCGACGAAGTCGGAGACGCGATGCCGACGGATGGCGAGGGGCGCGACACGCCCCCACAGCGTCTGGCGGCGTTGGACGAGCTCGAACGGGATCTGGACCGCGCCTATCGCGGCGTCGCCGAGCAGCCGCTGCTGAGGCGCCTGCAGCCGACGCTGCGCGAATGCCGGCTGCCACGGGGCCCGTTCGTGCGGCTGATCGAGGCCAATCGCCTCGATCAGCGGGTCAGCTCGTATGAGACCTGGGAGCAGCTGCGCGGCTACTGCGAGCTGTCCGCGAACCCGGTGGGGGAGCTGGTGCTGGGCGTCTTCGGCCAGGCGACCCCAGAGACGGTGTCGCTGTCGGACTCGATCTGCACCGCCCTGCAGCTGGCCGAGCACTGCCAGGACGTGGCCGAGGATCGCGACCGCGGCCGCGTGTACCTGCCCGCGGAGGACCTGCGTCGCTTCGGATGCGGCTCGGCGGAACTGAGCCGGTCCCATGCCGGTGCGCCGCTGCGCGCCGTGCTCGGCTTCGAGGTGGCCCGCGCGCGGGGCCTGTTGACGCAGGGACGGCGCCTGATCGGACGGCTGCGGGGCGCACGCGAGCGCCTGGCGGTGGCGGCGTTCGTGGCCGGTGGCCGGGCGGCGCTGGACGCGATCGAGCGAGCCGGCTTCGACGTCCTCGCGGGTCCGCCGCGAGCAGGCGCCTGGCGGCGGCTGCTCGCGCTCGGCGCAACGCTGACGGAGCGCCCGCGATGAGCGTCTCAGACGCCTACCGGGAGTGCGAGGAGATCACGCGCGGCACCGCGGCGAACTTCTACTACGGCATCCGTCTGCTACCGCCCGCGCGCCGGCGGGCGATGTGCGCGGTGTACGCGTTCGCGCGCAGGGTCGACGACATCGGCGACGGTCCGCTGGGGGCTGAGGAGAAGCTCAGGCTGCTCGACGGCCAGGCGCAGGCGCTGGCGCGGCTGGCGGCTGGCGGAGCGCTCGCGGGCGCGCACGGAGCCGCCGACGGCGGCCGGTCCGCAGACGGCGGGGGGGATCCGGTGATGGTGGCGCTGGGTGACGCGTACCCACGCTTCGCGGTGCCGCCGGACGCGCTCGAGGCCCTGATCGCCGGCGTGCGGATGGATGTCGAGGGTGTGGCGTACGAGACGTTCGATGAGCTCGTGCTCTACTGCCGGCGGGTGGCGGGCGCGATCGGACGGGCGTGCCTGGCGATCTTCGCGCTGCGCTCGCCCGAGCAGGCGACCCGGGCGCGCGCGCCGGCCCTGGCCGACGACCTGGGGGTGGCGCTGCAGCTGACCAACATCCTGCGCGACGTGCGCGAGGACGCGCACAACGGACGCGTCTACCTGCCGGCCGAGGATCTGCGCCGGTTCGGGCTGCTCACCGCAGGCGAGGAGCGCCGGGCGGCGATCGTGATCGGCGAGCTGACCGGCGCGGGCGGCGGCGATCGCGAGATCGCGGCGGTGTCGGCGCTGGTGCGCTTCGAGGCCGATCGCGCCCGCACCTGGTTCGATCGCGGGCTGACGCTAGCGCCGCTGCTCGACCGGCGCAGCGCGGCGTGCGTGCTGGCGATGGCGAACATCTACAGCGGGCTGCTCGACCGCATCGAGGCCGATCCGAGCGCCGTTCTGAACCGGCGGATCGCGCTCGGCACCGGCCAGAAGGCGCTGATCGCCGCCTACAGCATGCTGAGCGCGCTGCGGGGCGCGGGGCGATGAGGCGCGACGTCGTCGTCGTCGGAGGCGGCCTGGCGGGGATTGCTTGCGCGCTGGACTGTGCCGCTGGCGGTGCGCGGGTGGCCCTGCTGGAGGTGAGGCGCAGGCTGGGCGGCGCCGTGTACTCATACGAGCGCGACGGGATCAGCATCGACAACGGCCAGCACGTGTTCCTGCGCCGCTACGAGGCCTACCGGGGGCTGCTGCAGCGGCTCGGCGCCGCCGCGAGCGTGAGCGTCCAGCCGCGCTTTGAGATCCCGATCCTGTCGCCCGGTCACGCGCCGACGGTGCTGCGCCGCAGCTTGCTGCCCGCGCCGCTGCAGCTCGGCGGCGCGCTGGCACGCTACCCGCTCCTGACGGTGCGAGAGCGCCTGGCCGCCGCGCGCACGGCGCTCGCGCTGGTGCGCGCGGATCCCCGCTCGTCGGAGCTCGAACGGATCACCCTCGGGCAGTGGTTGGCGCGCCATGGCCAGGACGAGCGGTCGGTGGCGGCGCTGTGGGACCTGATCGCGCTGCCGAGCCTGAACCTGCGAGCCGCGGAGGCGTCCGCGGCGATGGGCGTGTTCGTCTTTCGAACCGGCCTGCTGGAGAGCGCGAGCGGCGGCGACATCGGCTTCCACGAGCGCCCCCAGAGCGAGGTCATCGACATCCCGGCGCGCCGTGAGCTGCGCCGGGCGGGCGTCGAGGTGGTGCTCGGTGCGCGGGTGGGGCGGATCGCGCGGGCCGCCGATGGCTTTGAGCTGACGTGCGAGGGTGAGCGTGAGCCGCTGCGCGCCGGCAGCGTGGTGGTGGCCGTCCCGCACATGCGCGCAGCGACGCTGCTCGCAGAGCTGCTGCCGGCAACCGCACGCGACCTCGTGCAGATGGGCACCACACCGATCGTCAACGTCCACGTCGTGTATGACCGGCGCGTGTGCGACTGGAGCTTTGCCGGGGGGGTGGACACTCCCGTTCAGTACCTGTTCGATCGCAGCGCCGTCGCAGGGGTGCCGCGCGGTCATCAGTACCTCGCGGTGTCACTGTCGGGCGCCGAGGAGGAGATGCGGATGAGCGCCGAGCAGCTGCGGGATCGCTACCTGACAGCTCTCTGCGAGCTGTTCCCACGCGCCCGCGGGGCGAACGTCGAGCGGTTCTTCGCGACCAAGGAGCACGCGGCGACGTTCCGCGCGGTGCCCGGGATCGCGCGGCTTCGTCCCGGCGCGCGCACCGACGTTGCGGGCCTCGTGCTCGCGGGTGCCTGGACGGACACCGGCTGGCCCGCCACGCTGGAGGGAGCGGTGCTCAGCGGGCACACCGCGGCACGCGAGGTGCTGGGCACGGCGTTGAGCGGCAGCCGTCGGGCGGTGTCCGACGCGAGCGAGGAGCACGCGACGAGCCCGCCGGTCGCGGGAACGGCTCCGAGCCCATGAGCGGGGAGCTCGTGATCGCCGCGCCGTTGCGGGTGGAGGCTGCGCTGGTCGGTTCGGCCGCGCGGGGGGCGAGCGTGCGCAAGACGGGGATGGGGCCCGCGCGCGCGAAGGCGGCCGCGGCGGGGCTGGCGCAGGTGCGCGGGCGGGCGCTGCTCGTGCTGGGGTTCTGTGGCGGCCTCGACGAGCATTCGCTTCCCGGCGAAGTGATCGTGGCCGAGGCGGTGCGGTCGGCCGAGGACGAAGGCCACGCGCCCGAACGGGTCCCGTGCGGCGGCGCGGGCGAGCTGGCGCAAAGGCTGCGGGCCCGCGGCCTGCAGGTGCGCAGCGGCGAGATCGTGTGCGTATCGAAGCTCGCGCTGGGAGCGCGCAGGGCGGAGCTGCTGGCAGGCGGCGCGCTCGCGGTCGACATGGAGTCGGTGTGGCTGGCTCCGGGCTCGGCGGGCCGGCCGTTCGCGGTCGTGCGGGTGGTGCTCGACAGTCCCACCCACGAGCTGCTGCGCCCGCAGGCGCTGGGCGGCGCGGTGCGGGCCGCGCGGGCCCTGCGCCGCGTCGCGGGGGCGCTGCGCGACTGGGAGCCGGCGGGCGCGCTTCACGGCCGCCCCCGCGCAGGCTAAGGTAGGCGGCGATGGCGGTGATGGTCAGGCAGAGCACGCGCATGGGCTGGTATCTGCTGCGCCAGCGGCTCGCCAAAAGGGACAAGTTCCCGCTGATCGTGGAGCTCGAGCCGCTGTTCCAGTGCAACCTCGCCTGCTCGGGGTGCGGCAAGATCCAGCATCCCGATCACGTGCTGCGCCGGCGGATGTCCGTCGAGCAGGCGGTGGGGGCGATCGAGGAGAGCGGCACGCCGATGGTCTCGATCGCCGGCGGGGAGCCGCTGATTCATCCCGAGATCCACCTGATCGCCGGGGAGCTCCTGCGGCGCAAGAAGTTCGTGTACCTCTGCACGAACGCGCTGCTGATGGAGAAGAAGCTCGAGAACTTCTCGCCCAGCCCGTACTTCTCGTGGGCCGTTCACATCGACGGGCTGAGGGAGCGCCACGACGAGTCCGTCGAGCGGGAGGGGACGTTCGACAAGGCGGTCGCGGCGATCAGGGCGGCGAAGAGGCGCGGGTTCAGGGTGACCACCAACACCACGTTCTTCACCCACGACTCGCCCAAGACCGTGCGTGAGGTGCTCGACTTCCTCAACGACGAGCTGGAGGTCGACGAGATGATGATCTCGCCCGCCTACGCATACGAGAAAGCGCCCGACCAGGAGCATTTTCTCGGCGTGACCCAGACCCGCAAGCTGTTCGGCGAGGCGTTTGCCGACGGGCGGCGCAAGCGCTGGCGGCTGAACCACAGCCCTCTGTTCCTGGACTTCCTCGAGGGCAAGGCGGAATTCGACTGCACGGCGTGGGGGATACCGAGCTACTCGCTGTTCGGCTGGCAGCGCCCCTGCTACCTGATGGCCGACGGGTACGCGGAGACCTACAAGGAGCTGCTGGACACCACCGACTGGAGCAAGTACGGCCGCGGTCGCGATCCGCGCTGTGAGAACTGCATGGCCCACTGCGGGTATGAGCCCACGGCGGTGCTGCAGACGTCGCGATCGCTCAAGCAGTCACTGCGGGCGCTCGTCGGTTAGCGGCGGCTCGCGCGCCCCGCGACGCGCCGAGCGTATGTCCTGCCAGGTGAGCCCCTCGGCGAGCAGCGCCGGCACGCCGAGGGTCAGCGCGGTGATCACCTCGACCGCCTGCAGCAGGATGCCGTAGGCGAGGGCAGGGCCCGCGCCGACGCCGTAGGCGGCCAGAACCACCAGACAGGCTGCCTGGAACACGCCGACGTTCGACGGCGTGGCGGGCAGCACCGCGCTGACGTTCACCGCCAACAGCACTGCCGCCGAAGCCACCAGGGCTGGATGCACCGGCAACGAGAGGGCGAGCGTGAGCGAGTAGCAGGCGAGCCATTGCAGCGCCCATGCCATCAGCTGCGCCGCGATCGAGGCGAAGCCGTGTCGGGGTGTGACGAACACCACCAGGCCACGCCGGGCGAGCCGCAGCAGCCGCGCGATCGTGAGGCTGACCCCCCGGGTGCGCAAAGAGCGCGAACGGGCGCCCAGGCGCAGCAGGCGGGGGCCGAACAGCACGAGCGCGAACAGGACGAGCGGCACCGCCAGCACCGCCAGGGCGCCGCTGAGGTGACCGTGCAGGAGCGGGACGCTGGTGAACGTCACCGCCGCGAGGATCGCGAGCGCGAGCAGGTTGATCAGGGTCTGCGAGAAGACGGTGCCTGTGACGATCGGCAGGATCTGCCGCGAGGAGCCCTCCAGGCGCCGTGACAGCACGAAGATGCGGGTCGGCTCCCCCAGCCGACCGGGGAACACGGCTGAGGCCATCACCCCGATCATCGTCGCCCTCGTGACCGCCAGCCAGTGGATCGCGGTGTCCGGCAGGGCCGCACGGAGGATCTCGTGCCAGGAAGCCGCACGCAGCAGCAGCGAGAGACCCATCAGCGCGAGCGCGAGCGCGATCCATCCCGGCGTGGCGCTCAGCAGCGCATGGCTCACCCGGCCCAGGTCGAGCTGGGAAAGCGCGTACACGACGATCCCCCCAAGCAGCAGCAGACCGATGAGAACTCCGACCCGCGCGAGGATGCTGCGCGGAGAGCCGAGCCTGCGCCAGAGCATCAGCGCGATCGGCGCAACCGTCCTGGTCGTCCGCCACGCTCGCGTGCGCAGGGTGGGGCCGGCGCCCCCGGGGGGGCGCTCCTGCGCGCCTGGGCCTGGCGGGGGCTCCGATCCATCCACCCGCCGGGGTCTATCAGAGCGGCCAGCCGAGCACGGTGAGGCTGGGCCGGCGAGAGGGTGCCGGCCCAGCCCAGGGAGGTGTCCGAGCGGCGGGGGGGTCGCTCGGACAGGGAGCGGAACTATCTACGCTGCCCGCTTTCGTGTCGGCGAAACCTAAGTTCCGCCCACCCCGGCCCGCACCACTGCAGCGGGTCCGCGGAACAGGAAAGCAAACATTGTCGATCAAATTTATCAACAATAGGAGGGTTGTCAAGCGAGACGGGGCCTCGTGGACGTCGGGTGGGAGCGGCTCAGGCGTCCCGGCGACTAAACTGCGCGCTCCCGCCGGAGTAGCTCAGCTGGTTAGAGCAGCGGAATCATAATCCGCGTGTCGGGGGTTCGAGTCCCTCCTCCGGCATCGCTTGCTAGGGCCATATTCGGCTCTAGGCTGGGGAATGTGGCAGAGCGCCCTAGATGGTTGTCGCGTCAACTAACGACAGTGGACGCCTAGTCTAGGTGCAGAAATGTCCAACGGCGTGTCCAACGGACTACGTGCCCCCCAGATACCTGTTCAGCCGTTCAGCCGCATTGTCCTCCCGGGGCGGTGGGAGCCGCTTCACGTCGTATGGCCGATAATTCAAGCTCGTGTGGCCGCTAAGTCTCGGCAACAGGGGGTCTGGCCGTGCAGGGTGCCGCGCCGCCCATCCTCCCTGCAGAACCGGGACAAGCAAGTAGCCGAGACCCTACACGGCGTGATCATTGAGAAGTGTGATCTCTCGTCCGTGTGCGACGCGGGGTGCGCCGCCTACTTCGTAGCGAATGTCAACGGTGTCGTTCTGGCGGTAGGTGCCGACGCCCCACGCGCCGAGGAACCATCGCCAGCCGGAGATGCGATCCTTCTGTAGCGGCCTGTTGAAGACGAGCACGCCCCCTTCGACATCGAAGTCGACATATGCCTCTTGGCGCACTCCGTTGAGATAGACCTCATAGTCCCCGTCGATGTCCCCCGGCAGTTCGACTATGGCGCGAGCCGTCACGGTGATGCCCGAGGTGATAGCGGGCTCCTCGTCACCGAGTTGGTTGGGCCCGCGTCGTTGAGGTCATCGAGAAGTGTTTGGGTGTAGCGGAAGTGTGTCGTGAGGATTTGCCTCGCTATCCCGAGTAGCTGGAATGTGCGGGGGTCGCGTACACGGTAGAACGCGCTCGTGCCCTGGCGACGTGCCGCGAGCAGGCCGTGGTGTCTCATGGCGCTGAGGTGTTGGGAGGCTCCTCCAGACTCGATTTGCAGCGCCGCCTGCAGGTCACCGCCGCTCATCTCTTGGTGGGCGCGCAACTGTTCGAGCACAGGGACCCTGACGGGGCGCCCGAGCGCGCGGAAGAACTCAGCGTTGACGGCGTGAGCAGAGACCTCCGGGTCGCCAAGATGATTGGTGGCTCGCGTGGCGCTCATGGGTCTTCTCGCCAAAAGGACCGGCACTTTGCTGCTCGTTGTCTAGTCCATCGTAATCTTAGAAGATGATAGGATAATAAGGGATGGCGAGCTTGGAGGCGAGATTGCCCACTTGGACGTCAACCGAACCCCCACTTCATGCCTTCAGTCTCATGCGTTCTAACGCGAGTATGGAGGCCAAGCGGGCGGAAGGGGCGGCTTGGCGTCAGACGTTTGGGGAGCTGTGGAGCCAGATCGCTTGCGGGGATTTGATCGGCCGTCACGCCGATCCGCGGAGCGTCGGGATCAGAGCCAGGCGGCATTTCGAGGTCGTCCAGCGCGATCTGCTGGCGCTGTGGAAGGCATCTGATGCGAGCCGTCGCTCGGTCTTGCGTTCGGCGGTCATTCCGCTTGAGTGCAGCGCCCGCGTGTGGCAGGCTTTCGGTCCGGTGGCCGGTCAGCGCCATCTACATCTGCTGCGCCGCCTCGAGCAGGCACTCGCAAGAACCGAGCGTCAAATCCAAGCCGCCGAGCTGCCGCTGGCGGTAAATCGCCAAACGGTCTCTACGGCGTCCTGCGCAGCGCGCGCCGCGATCGACGATCTGCTCAGCGCCGCGGTCGACCGTGCTGAGGCACTTGCTGCACTGGAGGACGCCGCGGTCGAGCTGGCTTCGTTGGCGGTGCGGATCGCCAGCAACTTGAACGCCATCAGGGGCAGCACTCGGCGTGGACACACCCAGCAGCCGCCAATGCTCGCCCGCCAGTTGGAGGCACTAGCCGCGGAGGTCAGCGCCGCCGCGCAGGAACGCCGTTTGGAGAGGACTAACGATGCGCAGGAGGACCATCTCGGCGTGTGGTTGAGCAGGACCCTCAGCGTCGCGTTTCCTGCTGAGGCGATCGCGCTCGCCGGTCTCAGCGGCGGCGATCCGTGCTTGCGCGCCGATGCGCTCTGCTCGCTTCGCGCGTGCTGGCTCGAGCTGACTGTTGGACTGTGGGTAATCGTCCTGGCGCTGGATGACTTGCTGGCGATGGGAACCTTCGACGATCACGAGCAGTTGCAGGGCGCGGCGAGTTCCCGCGCAGGTATCGCAGTGGTGGCCGGCGGGCTGTGCGAGAGTCCTGGCGACTTTGATCATCTGCAGGCGTGGAATCGTCACCGCGAGGCGTTGTGTGGCCTGGTGAGCGATGTCTGTCTGGCATTGCAGACGTGCGAGCCGGATGCGGTTGTGCGTGCTCAGCAGCTCGCGTTGCGCCGGCTGGCACGCGCGCTGGCCGCGATCTGGACCGTCGACGAGGGCGTGCGCTCGCCCACGCGAGCGAGCCGGCCATGCCCTTGAGAGCAGCAGCCGTGAGGGCCGACGCTTGCGAACGCTACGACGCGCGGTTGGCGCGGAGCGTCCTTGAGGGCGGGCCTAATGCGCTGACGGCGGCGATGACGCTGTTGGAGTACGGCGATCCGCCGACGCTGACCGCCGCGGTCGCGCTCCTCGCCGAGCATGGCACGGTGACGGACGATGCCTTCAACTGCGTAGCGGACGCCTGGGAGACCTACCGCCACGTCAAGCATCAGTCTTGGGACTAGCTGGTGGAGGTGTCCTCACAGGATCAAAGCTCGCGTCCTCACCGCTGGCGGTTGCGAAGCTACGTGCTTGACCGGAGCGACTTCAACGAGATACGAATGCGGCTGCCGCGTGCTGTGCGGCGCAATGTGCAATCCGTCCCCGAGGGGCATGTTGGGCTCGTCGCTCAGGCGATGGTGGGGGAGGAGGAGGATCTGCCGCTTGCGGTGCTCTACGACAACGCTCCCGCCGTGCTGGCAACCGAGGGGATGCGCAAACTAGAGCAGCGCCTCACGGAGCTGCTCGGATGAGCGCCCGCGGGTCCTGTCCTCACGACGCCCGGATGCCATCCAAGCCTGCGGTTGGTGCCGAGCAGGACGCCAACCGGCCGCCAGGAACGGCGCCGCGCTCGCCTCGGTTGCGTCTCGTCCGTGAGCACGCGGTGGCGCTTTCGCTGATCGGACTACTCTTCTTGGTGGCTTTGCCACCGGCGTTGGTGAGCCCATCCGGTGCGCTGCAGGTGGTCGCGACCGGAGCCGTGACGATATTTGCGTGCGTTCTCGTGGCTGCGATCTGCTATGAGAGCCTGCGGCGTTGAGCCGGCCCGGGCCCGATGCCTGTAGTCTCGGAGGAAAGACGCGTCTGGCGACGCGAGTTCGCGGTGGCCGCTGACACCGCGAGTACTGCCCGCCGCTGGCTTCGGTCCTCCCTCTGCGAGCACATCAGCCCGGATCGGCTGGATGTCGCCATGCTGCTCACGGAGGAGATAGTCCGATCGGGGGTCGCGATGGACGCCCGCCAGTCAGCCGATCACCCGTCAGCTCTCTTTCGGAGACCCGTCTTCTGCGAGTGGAGGCAGTCCAGGTGGCGCATGGCGGGCGATCGTCGGCAGTCGAGATGGGCCATCCCGCCGGTGGTCTGATCATGGTTGGCCGACATGCTCGTTCGTGGGGTATGACGTTCGGGGCCGCCAGCGCGAATGTGGTTTGAGATCTGACGGGGCCGAGATGCGCCGAGCGCTCGGCCCGGGCAGCGGCTCGACACGGTCCGATCGTGATCGCCGCGGCGAAAGATCCAGTCTTATTGGGTTCTAAGACTAGTTACTTAGAAGTTGCTTGCTATACCTTGTCGGGTCGTGACCGGCCCAATTCGCCAACTAACAGCCGAGCCCGCCGCTGGCCGTGCGGCGAGTTGCGGGCTCGGTGCTCCTCTGTCACCCGCCGCTATCAGCGCGGTGATCCTCGGCTGGCCCGTCGCGACGTTGCGCACTCGTGGACTGAACGCTTGATGAGCGCCACCGACGCGCTGGTTCTCGCCGGGGCCGCGGCGGTCGTCGCTGGCACTCTGGCCGCGGGGTTCCGGCGGTTCTCGCGCGCCGCGCTGGCCACGCAGTCGGTGGGTGTTGCGTTGCTCGGGGCCGCAGGCGGATGGGTGCTTGCCTCGGGCCATGCGGTGGGCGCTGGGTTTCGCGGCGACGTGCACGCGGCGTTCGGTATCGACGGGCTCAGCGGCTTCTTCTTGCTGGTGATCGCCGTCGTCGGCGCACCGGCGGCGCTGTTCGCGCGCGACGCCTTGAAGACCGACCGCCAGGGCTGCTCGCTCGCCGTGGCGACGGGGGTGTTCCTGCTAACGCTGGTCGGGTTCGTGTGCGCGCGTGACGTGAGCACCTTTCTCGGGTTTTGGGAGTTGATGACGCTCGTGCCGGCGGCGGCGATTCTGCTCGCGCGTCAGGATCGGGAAGCTCGTCACGGCGTGTTCGTGTACCTGGCGATCACACACATCGGGGGTGCCGGTGTGTGGGTGTCGATGCTCGTGCTCGCCCAGCACGGTGCGTTCGGCGGCCACCCGCTGAGCGGTAGCCTGGCGGCGTTCGTGGCTTGCGCGTCGCTGGTCGGGTTCTCCACGAAGGCGGGGTTGATGCCGCTTCACTCCTGGTTGCCGCGGGCGCACCCGTTGGCGCCGGCACACATCTCGGCGCTGATGTCGGGGGTGATGATCAAGCTCGCGCTCTACGGTCTCGTGCGCGTCCTATTCCAGTGGCTCGCGCCGCCCGGCCTGTGGATCGGGATCACGCTGATTGCGATTGGTGTCTTGTCGTGCTTGGGGGGCGTGCTGTATGCGTTGATGCAGCACGAGCTGAAGCGGCTGCTCGCGTTTCACTCGATCGAGAACGTCGGAATCGTTGCGCTTGGCCTTGGGGCGTCGCTGGTGTTCGCAGACATCGGGCAGCCGACATGGAGCGCGATCGCGTTCGCGGCAGCGCTGCTGCACGCGCTCAACCACGCGCTGTTCAAGGGCCTTTTGTTCCTCGGCGCCGGAGCTTTCAACAAGGCCGTCGGCAGCTTGGATCTCGATCGGCTGGGTGGTCTTTTGCGGCGGATGCCGTGGACGGGCGCGACGTTCGTGCTCGGCGCGATGGCGATCGCCGGTCTGCCGCCGCTGAACGGATTTGTCTCAGAGTGGCTGACACTGCAGTCGCTACTGCATCTCGGGGTGGCGAACCACCTCGGGGTCGCGCTGACCGGGGCGCTAGCGACCGCGGCCCTCGCCGGGACCGCGGCATTGGCGGTGTACTGCTTCGTGAAGGTCATCGGCCTCGTGCTGCTCGGCTCACCGCGGCGCCCGGAGTGCCAAAGCGCGAATGAGGTGCCGGTCGGGATGCGGGCGAGCATGGTGTTCCTCGCGGGGGCATGTGTGGTCCTGGGCGTGCTGCCCGCGCTGCTGGTGCCGGCCCTCGGCGGGCTAGGGCCAGGGCATGTCACATTGCAAACGGGCGCTGCGTTGGACGTGCCGGGCACCGGGTCGCTGCCAACTCTGGCGTTGGCTGTGGCGCTCGTAGTGGTCGTGGGTGTGCTGGTGAGAGTGGGCGGCGTTCACCGTGCCGCGCCCGCCCCGACCTGGGTTTGCGGCCAGCCGAGCGCTACCGGGCTCGCGTGGAGCTCGGCGGGATTCACCAAGCCGCTGCGGCTCGTGCTGGAGGTACTGTTTCGCTCACGCCGCGAGGTGCAGGTGAGCACCTCGGCAGGGGTCGTTCAGAGCGTCACCTATCGCGCTGAGGTACCGCACCTGTTTGACACGCTGCTCTATGGCCCTGCGTCGCAGGCGGCGCTGCGCGCCGCAGGGGTCGCGCGTCGCTTGCAGTCGGGCAGCCTGCGCGCATACCTGATCTATCTGTTGGTGCTGCTGGGTGTGCTTTTGGCGCTGGTGCGGACGGGGGTGTTCGGGTGAGTGCGGCGACGCTGATCGCGGGCGTCGTGCAGGTGCTCGGCGGAGTGCTCGGTGCGCCGGCGATCGTCGGCTTGATCCAGCATCTGAAGGCCAGTTTGCAGGGCCGGCGCGGACCGTCGGTTCTGCAGCCCTACCGCGAGCTTGCCCGGCTGTGGGGCAAGTCCGGCGTGGCGCCCGAGCCTCGCACGCCGATCTACGCGCTGGCACCCGCTGTCGTGGCTGCTTGCACGCTGCTGGCGCTGGCGCTGCTGCCGATCGGCGGGCACGCCCCGGATTGGGGGCTCGGTCACGATGCGCTGGTCCTGGTCGGCCTGCTGGCGCTCGCCCGCTTCGCGGTCACGCTCGCGGCGTGGGACACTGCTGGCGGGTTCGGCCTGATGGGCGCCGCTCGGGATCTGATGTTCTCGGTGTTCGTCGAGGGACTCTTGCTGCTGGTCCTAGTGCTGCTCGCGCTGCCGCTGCACAGCACCGATCTGCTCTCGATGAGCCACGCAGCGACGCTCCCGGGGGTGTGGTCGGAGCCCGCGCACTGGGCCGCCGCCGCTGCGTTCTGCCTGGTGATCCTCGCCGAGACGGGTCGTCAGCCCATCGATAATCCTGACACTCACCTGGAGCTGACGATGGTTCACGAGGGGCCACTGCTGGAGTACGCCGGACGCGACCTGGCGTATCTGCAGTGGTCGGCAGCCGCACGGCACTGGATCATGCTGGTGCTCGGATGTGAGCTGTTGATCCCCCATCCGGGGGGGTTCGCGGCGCAGGTCGCGGTGCTCGCTGGCGGCGTGTTGGCGCTGAGCGTGGCGCTGGCGGTGTGCGAGACCGTGCAGGCGAAGATGCGGGTATTGCGCGTGCCGCTGCTGCTTGGCTTCGGGTCGGCGCTGTGTCTACTCGGTCTGGCGAGCTGGTTCGCAGGTGGTGGCGGATGACGGGCGCCGTGACCTGGGGGCTCGTGATCAGCTCGCTGGCGGTGATCATGGTGCGGCGTCGCTCGCTGGCGATTGCGCTGGTCGCGGCACAGTCGCTCGGGCTCGGCGTGTACGCGATCACCCAGGGCTCAAGGACCTCGACGGCGCTAGTGGTAACCGGCACGGTCCTGATCGCCAAGGCGCTGGTGCTCCCCGCACTGCTGATACTCACCGTGCGTCGGGCGCGTAAGGAGCGGCTGATCACGACCGAGCCCCCGGCGCTCGCACGACTGGCGATCTCGATCGCGGCGGCGCTCGCCGTCGAGCAGTTGATCCCGCGCTTCGGGCTGGCCGGCACCGGCGTGGAACACGCCGCCGTCGGCGTGGTCGCGCTCGGCATCCTCATCGCGGTCGTGCGCCGCGCCGTGCTCTTTCAGGCGCTCGGGTTCCTGGTCGCCGAGAACGGGATCTACCTCGCGGGCCTGTCGCTGCCCGGCGGCCTGCCCGCGTTCATCGAGCTCGGCCTCGTGTTCGACCTCGTGGTGATCGTCTCGGTGGCCGCGGCCTTCACCGCTAAGATCCACGAGCAGCTCGGCAGCGGCGACAGCTCTCTGCTGGGGGCGCTGCGTGACTGACCTACTCTTGATCGCGGTGCCCCTCTCACCGCTGATGGGGGCGCTGCTGGTGCGAGTGCCGCGCCAGCCGGGCAGGGCGGATCGTGTGAACCTGCTCAGCGCGAGCCTCAGTGCAGTGGTGGCGCTCACCGCGAGCGTCGTCGGCCTCGTTCATGGTGTGCAAGGGCTGCACGGCTCCTGGTTTGTCCTTGACCGCGCAGGCGCGAGCTTTCTCGCGGTCATCGCGGTAGTCGGGTGGTGCAGCGCGATCGTCTCGCCGGCCTACCTGGCCAGCGCCGGTAAGAGCCTGTTCAGCGCGCGCAGGGCGCGCGCCTGGTACTACACCGCCTTTCACCTGTTCTGGGCGGCGCTGCTGGCTCTAGCGCTCGTCAAGAATCTCGGTGTCGCGTGGCTTCTGATCGAGGCTACGACCGGCGCCTCGGCGCTGCTCGTCGCCTACAACGGACGCACGAACGCGCTGGAGGCCGGCTGGAAGTACCTCGTGCTGACCACCTTCGGGCTGGCGGTCGCGCTGCTCGGCATCCTGATCCTGTTCATCGGGCTGGCGCCGCACGGCGGAACGCTCGCGACACTGGACTGGCAGAGCATCGCCCATCACGCCCGCGGCGCTCCGCATCAGACGGCGCTGTTCGCATTGATCCTGATCCTCGTCGGGCTCGCCGCGAAGATCGGCTGGGCGCCAGTGCACAACTGGCTGCCCGACGCCCACAGCCAGGCGCCACCCCCGGTCAGCGCGCTGCTCTCCGCGGCGCTTTTGCCGACCGTCATGCTGATCGCTTGGCGTGTCGTGCGAACGCTCGGCCCGGCAGTCACAGATCATCTCGCGGATCATCTCCTGCTCGCGTTCGGGCTCGCGTCGCTGGCCGTCGCGGTCCCGTTTCTGTGGCGGCCGATGGACTGGAAGCGTCTGCTCGCATATTCGAGCCTCGAGCACATGGGCATCCTCGCGCTCGGGATCGGGTTCGCTTCACCGCTGGCGAGCGTCGGTGTGATCATCCACCTCGCCGGTCACGCCCTGGCGAAGTCCCTCGGCTTCTACACCGCGATGCCGCTGCTGCGCCACGACCCCTCGAATGCTCACCGGCCGCCGCGCGGGCTGGCGCGGCTCAGCGCGCCCGTCGCTGCCGCCGCCGGGGTCAGCCTCGGCACGCTCAGCGGACTGCCGCCCTCACCGCTGTTCTTCAGCGAGCTTTTGATCCTGCTCGGTGGGATCGCCGCACACCACGTCGCGGTCGTCTCGATCGCCGCGGTGCTGATGGCGCTCGGGTTCCTCGGGCTCGCACACGCCCTGATCGAGGCGCTCGCCGGAAAGAGCCGCGGGCATCACTGGCGCTCGGGACGCACGGTGCGCCTCACGGCCCGGCTGACCGTCGCGCTCACCCTCGGCCTGCTGGCATTGTCCGTCGGCGCCTACCTGCTCGCCGGCTCCCACACCGGCGAGAGCTTGATGGGAGGTGTCGCATGAGCAGACACACGCGAGCGATCTTCCCGGCGCTCACGCCAGCCCAGGTGCAGCGCATCGCGCCGCGGGAATGGCGCACGGCGTGCGAACGCCAGGCACAGGCCGGCGGGCGCTTCTGCGGGCTGTTCGCCAGCAACGGGCCGCAGGGCCTCAAGGTCAACTGCATCTTCGCCCGCGGCGGCCTGGAGCACCTGCTCAGCGCGCCCGTGCCAGCGGGTGCGATCGACACGCTGGTGGACCTGTTCCCGGCGGCCGGCTGGGATGAGCGCGAGGCACAGGACTCATACGGCGTGCGCTTTGACGGCCACGAGCCGATGCGGCCCCTGCTCGCGCACCCCGCGGAGCCCGAGGCATGGACGGTCCCCGTGAACGGTCACGATCCCTACCAGGTCGCGGTCGGCCCGATCCACGCCGGGGTCATCGAGTCCGGGCACTTCCGCTTCAGCGTCGTGGGCGAGCGCATCCTGCACCTCGACCTGCGCATGTTCTACAAGCACCGCGGGCTGCAGGTCGCGGCCGAGGGCCGCCCACTCGCCGATGGGCTGGCCTACGCACAGCGCGCGTGCGCCGCCTGTGCGGTGACAAACACGGTCGCCTACGCGCAGGCTTGCGAGTCGATGCTGGGGCTCGCGCCAGACCGTCACCTACGTCGCGTTCGCACGCTGCTGCTCGAGCTTGAGCGACTCTACAACCACCTGAACGACATCTCCGCGATCTGCGCGGGGGTCGGTTTTGCGCCCGGCTCGATGGCGTTCGCGGCGTTCAAGGAGCGCGCGCAGCGACTCAACCAGCGCATGGCCGGCCACCGCTTCCTGTTTGACACCGTGATGCTCGCCTCAAGCACGCTGCGGATCGAGCCGCGCGTCGCGCGCGCGACGCGCGAGGAGCTAGAGGTGTTGCACGACGAGCAGCGAGCCATCTGGCGGGAGCTGCGGTTCACGGGATCGCTCCAGGACCGACTCGGGGAGGTCGGCACGCTGACCCGCGAGGACGCGCTAGAACTCGGCGCGGTCGGGCCGTCCGCGCGCGCCGCTGGCGTCGACCACGACACACGCAGCGAAAGCCCACGACTCTCCTACGCCGGGTTCGCGCCCGCGAGGCCGGGGCGCGCAAGCGGCGATGTCGCCGCGCGCCTCGAGATCCGGCAGGCCGAGTTGGAACAGACCTTCGCCATGCTCGACGAGATGCTCACCGGCGACTTCTCGCCCGGCGGCACGGACAGGCTCGACGCGGCCGCGGCGGGGGTTGGCATCGCGCGCGTAGAGAGCCCACGCGGCGAGACCGTCTGCACCGTGCAGAGCGATGGGGGCACGATTGGGCGCCTGCACCTGCGTACCGGCTCCTACGCCAACTGGCCCGTTCTCGCGCACGTCGCCCGCGAGAACCTGCTGCCCGACTTCCCGCTAATCAACAAGAGCTTTGAGCTCTGCTACGCCTGCGCCGACCGCTAGAGCGATGTTCGTCCTACTCAGACACCTAGAGCATGTACGCAAAGAGGTCGCGCTTCCCGCCCCCAGCCGGCATGGTTCGCTGGCGCTGCGACACGTAGACGCCGGGTCATGCAACGGCTGCGAGCACGAGCTCGCCGCCGCCGCCAACCCCTACTACGACCTGCAGCGCCACGGGCTGAACGTCGTCGCCTCGCCCCGGCACGCCGATGTGCTGCTCGTCGCAGGACAGATCACCGCGCGCATGGCCGACCCGCTGCGCCATGCCTATGAGGCGATGCCAGAGCCGCGACTGGTCGCCGCGCTGGGGGACTGCGCGGCCGGCTGCGCGGTGCTTGGCGACCCCACGCAGCTCGCTGGGCCGCTGGAGGAGATCGTGCCCGTCGACCTGTGCATCCCCGGCTGCCCACCAAACCCGCAACAGATCGCCGACGCGCTGCTCAGCCTGATGGCCAAGGCCAGATGGGACGCTTCCACACCCCGATCTTCCGATGAGAACACGAGCATCCCGCCGACCGACGCCGGCGGGCTACACACCGACATCGAGGAGCAACCACATGCCTGAGATCGAGTTCCCGACCGGCACCGGCAGCACGCCGGGCTACCTGGCCCTACCCGCCGCCGCGCACGGCCCCGCCACGATCCTCCTGCAGGAGTGGTGGGGCGTAGACGAACACATCCGCTCGGTCTGTGACCGGCTCGCGGCCGAGGGCTTCTACGCGCTGGCGCCCGACCTCTACCGGGGACACACCACTACCCAGCCCAGTGAGGCCGAACAGAGGATGATGGCGCTCTCGATGGACCTGGTCGAGCAAGATATGTGCGGAGCCGCCGACTTCCTGGCCTCCCAGCCGGGCTTCGAGGGCCCAGGCGTCGGGGCGATCGGCTTCTGCCTCGGCGGCGGGCTCTCACTGTGGGCTGCCGCCACCTGTCCGAACATCACGGCTGCGGTCACCTACTACTACGTTATGCCGCACGGAAAACCGGACTTCGCCAAGATCAAAGGACCTGTGCTCGGCCACTTCGGGACGGCCGACACGTTCATCTCGCTCAAAGAAGCCAAGCTGCTCGAAATGGAGCTGCGCACCGCTGGCGTGGATGTCATCTTCGACAAGTACACGGGCGCCGGGCACGCTTTCTTCAATGACACCAACCGTCTGGGCACCTACGACGCACAAGCGGCAGAGCGCTCCTGGGAGCGCACAGTGGTATTCCTGCGCGGCGCCCTCACGACACCCGCTCCCTGACTCATATCTCATCATCTACTAAGGTTATAAGGAGCTTCGACAGAGGCCTGAGCGCCCCGTGCCAGGAAGACAACCACAACGCCACGACCCACCCGACGGCTCATATGGCCATGTGACGCGCACAGCCGAGGAGGTCACCCAGCAGTGGGTCGTCCAGATCTCCCGGCGCGTGCGACGCGCCAGAGCCCAGCTCGTAGCGCACGAGCAGCGCAAACTGCCCGAGGGTGCTCCGAGCGCCAACTCGGGCACGGCAGCGAGCGAGCACGACATCAGCGGCCAGGAGCCAAGGCGAGGGCGCGGAGAAACCGACCGTCCTTGAGCGCTATCGCGCCATTGCTCCTGCCTTTGATTGGCGCAGGCGCGCGTCGATCACCCACATGGCCGCGACCGCACGCAAGAGCCTGGTCAGGACGACGAGCTGCGCCCTGGTTTGCGCGGGTGTATGGCCGCGTAAACCAGCGGTGTAGAACTCCACCGCGTGGGCGAGACCATCGTGCTGATGCACAAGTGCATCGACGAGCAGGAAGTCGCCAGGGCGCTCTAGCAGCCGCCCGCCCGCGAGGATGTTCGCGGCTCCGCCGACTACGGCCTCACGCAAGGACCAGAAGTGGGCATAGCTCGGGGACGGCAGCTCGCGGTCGAGCAGCCGGACGATCTCAAGCTCACGCGCACCAATATCAAGCCAAACCGACCGGACCGCAGAGAGCGCTTCACGAAGCTCTTGCGAGGGAGGCTCTGATTCGGTGAGATCGTCAAGCACGTGCTTGGGAAGGCCAGTGCGCAACACTTCGCTGAGTAATTTGCCCACCCGATCGCTCTCGACCTTGGGCGTCTCGGGAAGGTCACGAGCACCGCGATTGACCTCATCGACGATCAGTTGCAACTGGCTGAGCACTCTGGCGGGGACGCCTGGCGAAGATGTGCGACCGACAACTCCGGTGTCGATGTCTGCCACAGTGCGGATTGCGGCGATCAGCAGCACGACCGCCGTCTCTTCCAGCCTCTCCCACGCTGCCGCAGAGCTGGACTCGGGGTCGAGATCGGACAGCGCGGCACCCGTGCTCGCCAGAATCTCGCGCAGGGCATCGCGGTCCAACGCGTAGGTCTGCTCCCCGCTGAGCACGCTGTTCTCGTGCGAGACGAGGCGGTCGTCGACTGTCCGCACAAGCTGCGCTGCAGCTATTGGGGAATCGCCCGGCGGCGCGATGCTGGAGAACGCCCGGAGCACCGACGCCGCGCACTCCAGAGCGCCGCTGCGGCAGCGCTTGCGATCCGCAGGTGACGCCGCCAGCAGCTCCTGAAGCCCTAAAGCGCACACGTCGAGCGTGTCGTCGACGCGCTGAAGAGCGGCCCGCTCGTCCGCCGCCACGATCGGCGCTGTCTGCGAATCCGCGACCAGACCCCATGCCTCCCGTAGCGGCGAGGAACGCAGGGACGCCGCCGTCACCGCTGTCGAGACCAAGCAGACGACCGGATTGCCTGCGAAGACATGCTTATATTGTAGCCTTATAAGGCTAGATACCAATAAGGCTACTGGGTGGCGCCGGTCTATGCGCCATCTCTGCCCGCAACACTGCCTGGGTCTCGCCTAAAGAACTATGAACCTAACTTCCATCAGAGGAGTCCTGGCATGAGTCGACGCTCACGCGAGAGTACGGTGCCAGAGGCGGTCCAGCGCCGCGCCGTCTACCAGATGAAGGCCGAGTTCTTCCGCATCCTCGGACACCCTGTCCGGGTCCGCATCCTCGAGTTGCTCAGGGAGGGCGAGCGCACGGTGGGCGACCTACAGAACGAGCTGCAGATGGACTCCAGTGGAACCTCCCAGCACCTCGGGGTATTGCGCAACCACGGCATCCTGGAGGGCCGCCGCGAGGGCACAAGCGTCTACTACACCGTACGCGACCCGCGCATGTTCCAGCTCCTTGAAGTGTCGCGGCAGATCCTGACTTCCAGCCTCACCGAGTCTCAGGCAGTCCTCGGCGAGCTCTCAGGCCCCGAATAGACCTCCTCAGCACGAGGTCGCTCGGGGCGCGGGCAAGGTTCGTGAAGCGCAACGCTGCCGGGCTGGCACAGCTCGTCGCGCAACGTCAAGCGCGACCCCGTGCGCTCGCTGCCGTCGCGCAAGATCACCCGCATCGGCTCATACACACCGATGACGTCCTGACAGCTCTCACAACGTAGATCGTCCATCTTCTGAGTCTGTGAGATAACGAGCAGGCTGCGCCTCCGTCGAGGCCCGAGTGTCGGATGGGTAGTTTTCACTGTTGTGTCCGCGGCGAGCAGCGCGATCGTCACGTTGCCGGGCTGGCGGGAGGCGCGTTGTCGGTCTTTGCGTCGGTTTTGCGTGAGAGATCGATCACCGAGATCGCTACGGCTGCGCGCGCCAGGCGCGTCAACGTCAGCGCCTGGACACGCTGGAACCCGTCGCAGGAGCCAGGAATCCCGTTGATGTACATCTCCAGGGCATAGCTGAGAGCGGTGCTCTGTGCGCGCCAAGCCGGCTCGTGACGGAAGGCAGCTGCTCGCGCGAGCAGCCGTCCCCCACACAGGACATTTGCGCTGGTTTCGATCACCGCCGCTCCAAGCGTCTCGTAGCGTGGTTGATAGGTCGGCGTCGGCAGCTTTCGATCGAGCATGGAAACCGCGATGTGCTCGAGCGCGGCGACGTGCAGCCACGCTTCACGGAGGCAGTCCAGATCGGCCGTGTCGCGAGCCAAAGCATCCGGCGACGCTAGTGGCGCAGGGATGCGCAGCGCGCTCGCTAGGTAGTGACCCACCGGGTCATACCCATTGTCGAGACTTCGCGTGCGTGCCTTGGCGTGACTTACGATCTCACGCTCGACACGCCGCAGGAGCCGAGTTCGGCGAGCGATTGACGCATCCGAGCCGCGGGCTGCTCGGTATCAGAGTTGCTCAGGGAGTAGGTCAGCTCGCCGCTGAGTACGCCGTGCTCGTGCGCGCTGAGCTGACGCTCAAGGACGGCGACGATCGCTGGTAGGCGATCCTCGTAGGCCGTGGCGGTGTGCGACAGCCACAGTTGCGGGATTGCGCGGACCAGCGCAACGGCGTCGTCGGTTAGCTCGCAGATGGCGTCCTGGCCCTGGAGCGCGCCGCCCTCAAGGGCCGTGAGCAGGTGGGCATGAGCGCGAGCGAGTGCCGCCGAGGCGTTTTCGCGCGCCGACGACGGTGAGATCGAGCGCTGCGCATGGCCGGCGGTCAGCTCCCGTTCGAGTTTGTCCTCGGCTTGGCTGAGCACCGGCCCCCAGATCTCCGAGGTGAGGATCTCGGGAGCTTGCTTGGCTGGCTGCGAGGCAGTGGACATGTCCATCAATCTTATTCGCTTAGGATCTCCTAAGATTACTGTCAGCGTAGTGTCCGCAACCCTCAGGAGGACAGTCGTCCGATGACCGATACCGCGAACCCGTATACCCAAGCGCCGACCAAGCACCCAAAGCTGCTGGCGTGGGTCACACAGACCGTCGAGCTGACCGAGCCCGAGAGCGTCCACTGGTGCGACGGCTCGCAGGAAGAGTACGACCAGCTCTGCCAGGCGCTCGTCGACGCGGGCACCTTCAAGCGGCTATCGGAGGCCAAGCGGACGAACTCCTATCTCGCGCTCTCGGACCCGGTGAGCCGGGCTGGGTCACTGGGTTTCTAGGTTTCCTATCGACAGCGCGGAAGCCGAACTGGTGTCAGCGGCTCAGGGGCAGATCGACGCGGTGCAGACGGCGGTTGACGATTGATCGGTGACGACTGGGCTGGGCGGCATCGCTCGCACGACATCGAGAGCGTCGCGCAGTCCGCTGAGCTTGCTCAAGAGGGCATCTTATAGTCGCACTCTAGTTTTGCAGTAGGGTTGCAGCATATCTGTCGACGCGCTCACCCGCCAGCAGCGGCGCAAGCTGCGCACGTCCGCCGCGATCCTGGACGCCGCCGAAGCCCTGTTCCTGGAGCGGGGATACCTCGGCACGACGGTCGAGCAGATCGCCGAGCGCGCTGATGTCGCGCTGGGGTCGCTGTACGGGCACTTCGCGGGCAAGGAGGGGGTCTACGGAGCGCTGGTCGATCGGGCAGTGCTGCTGGTCGAGAGCTTCGTCGACGAGCGTTGGGAGTCGGCCTCGGACCCGGTCGGGCAGCTGCTCGGCGTGAGCGAGGGCTACCTGCGCTTCGCTCTCGAGCATCCCGGCCCGTTTCGCTTCTTTCGCTTTCCTCCTCCGGGAGGTCCGACTGGCGGTCCCGCGGTCGCGGCGGGCGAACGCGTCTCGCGACGCGTTGCCGATCAGATCGAGCGGATGGCCGGCGCGATCTCCGACGGCCTCTCCTCGGGGTTGGCGCCCGGCGTCGATGAGCGGGTCGCTTTCGGCCTCGATCCCGACGTCGACCCGCGCGCGGTTGCGATCTTCCTGTGGGCCTCCTGGGACGGGATCATCGCCGCGCACCTGCTGCCGGGGAACATGGCTCTGAGCGAAGGCGAGTTCGAACAGGTGCTTGCGATTGCGCGCGCGGTCATCATGCGCGGCCTGCTGGTGCCCGGGGCGGCGAGCGGGTTGCTCGGGGAGGGGGAGTGAGCGTCCGCGAGCACGATCTGCCCGTCCGCGGGCGACGGGTTCACTGTCTGGACAGCGGTGCGCCGCGCTCGGCGACCGGCCTGAGCCGTGCTGGTGGAGTGGGCGAGCACGCCGGCAGCGACCGACGTGCGCCTTCGTTCGTGCTGCTCCACGGCCTCGGCGGCTGCTCGCGCCACTGGTTGGCGGTCATCCCCACGCTGGCCGAACGCGGGCGGGTGATCGCGCTCGACCTACCTGGGTTCGGGGCCTCCGAGATGGCGCTCGGCCCGGTCTCGCTCGACGGATTCGCCGACGTGGTGGGCGAGGTCCTTGCCCTGCTCGAGCTTGGCCCGGTGATGCTCGTCGGACACTCGTTCGCGGGGCCCGTCGCGCTGCGCG
Source organism: uncultured Solirubrobacterales bacterium (assembly GCA_963696615.1). Lineage (GTDB taxonomy): Bacteria > Actinomycetota > Thermoleophilia > Solirubrobacterales > Solirubrobacteraceae > Palsa-744. The sequence goes on from CAVOKU010000001.1 coordinate 1,115,576, forward strand.
CCGCGGCGCGTCACGCCGAGCTCGTGGAGAGAGTGGTCCTGGTGGGTGGTGGGGTGTTCCAGTTCAGCGCGCTGCTCGGGCTGCGCGGCGTGCCCGGCTCCCTACGCGAGCGCCCTCGCGAGACGTTCGCGATCCTCGCCGAGGTGCTCAGCGCCGGTTTGCCTCTGCCGCCCGTCGCGCGACGGGCGATAGCCAGCTCTGCATCGCTGCGGCGACTTGCCCTGTGGCCCTACGTGCGCGACCCTGCGGCTCTGTCTGCCGAGGCGGCGACGCTCCTGCTCGACGGAGCCGGCGCGCGCGGGGTCTCTGCGACTGTACGTGCGGTGGCTGGCTCGGATCCCCTGGACGGGGTGGACGCGGTCAGGTGCCCGATCCTGTCAGTGGCGGGGGCTTGCGATCTGATCGTCCCCCTGGCCGACACGCATCGGTTGCAGCGTGCCGTGCCGGCGGCGCGCACGATCGTACTCGAGGGCTGCGGGCACATGCCGATGCTCGAGCGACCCCGGGCCCTTGCCGAGCACCTGCTCGCGTTCGCGGGCAAGCCCGCCATCACCCACCCCGCTAGGACAGGAGCCGTCTCATGAGCAAGTCCCACGCACACAGCGCGAACGAGACGTTGCTCGCCTCCGGCCTGACCGAGCTTGCGCTCGGCGCGCTGTCGGGGTGGCCGTATGCGCTTGCGGTCGACGATCCCGACGCGGCGCGCCGGCTTGGGGTTCGCTCCGTGGGACGGCTGCGCCAGTGGCACCTCGACCTGATCGCACTCGGGGCCCTGACGGTGCTGGTCGGAACCGCGGTGCCCGACCTGCCGCGGCGGGTGGCCTGGCCCCTGGCGGTGGGGGCGTGGACGAATGCGAACGCGTTCGGGGTGCTCGCCCTGCGGCCGGAGCTCAAGGACCATCCCGTCTACAAGGCTTCGGTGGTCGCGTCGTTTGCGACGGTGAGCTGGGGGTGCTGCGGGTTGGCGACGATAGGGGTCGGGCGACGCGTTCGAGCTGCGCGACGTGCGCGGTGAGCGACGAGCACGGAAGGCTCGTCGCGACTTGCCAGCGTTCGGCCTTGCGTGGGACCGAGCACAGCCCCACGCAAGGTGCCGACAGCTGGGCCGCGGAGCCCCGACCGGTGCGGCTCACGGGTCTTTGGCCGTGACTTTCCCCGGAGGAGCGATGAGTTTGTCTTTACCTGAAACGGTCATCGGATTCGATGCGCCGTCGAACAGGGTGCCACCGCCAGGGCCACCGAAGATGAGGACCCCATTGCCGACTTCCGGCGTGAGCGATCCAACGAATTCATCCCCAACCCCGGTGCTGCACACGATCGTCAACCTGACTCCTGCGATTTCGTCTCGAATCACCGGACCCGGCGGCGGTGTGGAGAGCAGACGCGAGGGCCACGAGAGGCCGCTTGCGAGAACTTCGGCGGCGCCTTTTGGACAGACAGGCGACGCCGCTTTCACTTTGCATTTTGAGAGTGTGAAGGCGCCAACGAGGTCTTCCCCCGGCCCCCCGCTCGCGGGGTTCCAGATTTCCTCGGAATCGCTCACTTTGCATTTGATGACCGTTCCCAGCGCGCTGAGGGTGAGTGCGCCAGATGTCGCCACCGTCACGGGTGCACTGCCGAGCAGCACGTTTTTTTTGTACCAATGCGGCGCAGCCTGAGCCGCTGCCGGCACGACCACGAACACCGCGAGTGCCAGCATCGGTGCGAGGCTGGCGAACGCCTTCCTGTTCATTGTGTGTTCCCCCTGTCCTTCGTGAGAGGCTGGGGATGCTTGCGGTGTCCGGGAGCCCCCCGTTTGCCCGGGCACCGTACTCCCATCGCGTCACACTAACTGGATATCGTCGAGAGTCAAGCTGGCACCGCCCGGGCGCGTGCCTCAGAAGAAGATCGCGTGGAATCCCTCCTCGGCGAGTGGCGCACCGGCTTCCGCGAACGTCGTGATCACCACGTTGGCGCTCGGTTTCGAGAACACCGATCCACACCCCAGTTTGGTGATCTCGGTGGGATCGAACGAGACGTAGCCGACCGGGTAGCCGGCATCAGCCGCATCGAGCGTGACCGAGCCACCGGACGGCATGAACGGGAGCACCAGACAGATGACGCCTGCTTCGGCCTGCCCGAACGACAGATGGCAGCTGGTGGTCGTCAGATTCGTCGGCGCCGCGACCGAGATGGCGCAGATGCCAGAGTCGCCGATGTCGGCGTGCGTGATCGCTCCCGCCTTGATCGTGGGGTTGGGGTAGCTGCCCGTGAGGTCCCCCCCGGCGGCGCCGGTCGACGGACCCACGGGGCCTGTCGCGCCGGCGGGCCCCTGAGCGCCCGTTGGTCCCTCGGCGCCTACGGCTCCCGTGGCCCCCCTCGGACCGCCGGGACCCGCCGGTCCGGCAGGGCCCTTGAGCTTCTTGAGGACCTTCGGATTGATCTGCCTGGTCGAGTTGACGAGATAGTGGGTTGCCGCCAAAGCTCCGCCGCTCATCGCCAAGACCAGCGCCAACGTGACGGCGACGTTGGCGTAGCTGAGGTGCCTGCGTATGGCTGAGATCATCTTCCGGTCCCCCCGACTTCACGTGCAGACGAACCCTGTGTCGTCCGCGAGATGGGCCGCACTCCAGCAGGTCACGCGTCGCACCGCAACTCCCCCACGGACGCCCGGCGCGCGCAGGCCTGGCGAGCGGCGTCTTGAGGGGCCGTCTCTAATCCCCCGTGGCCGAGAAGTGCTCGGGATCGATCGGCCCGAGGACGCCGCCGACGAGCTTCACCGGCCCAGGATAGGCCTGCAGCACGCTGGTCAGATGCGATGGGCTGGTCACGTCGACCGCACCCCCGGGATACGCGGTCGTCTCGTGGTTGCTCAGGCCTGCGGGGGCGCTGAAGGCGCCCGCCGCGTTCAGCTGCGCCTGTTCGTAGAAGGTCCTGTAGCCGCTGGTCACGGTCCCCGTCCAACCGTGCAGGTGAGCCCATTCGAGGATCGGGATGATCCAGTCGGCGATCGGCTTCGATCGTGGGTTCCACGCTGTTTCGGGCACTTCGGCCTCCACGACCGGGCCGCCCGAGTTCGAAGGCGCGTTCTCGAAGGATGCGGCCGATTCCCCGGACGGCAACGCGACCCCAGCCTTGCGCGCGGCTTCGATCTCGCGGCGGACCTCTGCATCGGAGGGGGCCCCCGACGCTATGTGGAGCTTGCCTTCGGCGAGCACCGCGTCAGAGGAGGCGTCGATGTGCGCCACGACCCGGCTCTGTTGCGTCGGTGCGGGACCGGGCCTCCCATCGACGTCGGCCCTCGCCTGCTTGCGCACGGCTACGCTCGGGATCGTCGCTTCGCCACAGCCGCCAGCGCCACCCGCAGCGATTGTCAGAGTCAGCACGAGTGCGGCGCTCGCAGGCGTCCGGCTTGCCATCGGGGCAGTGTCTCAGAGCCGGCACGGGTGGCGACGAGGCTCGATCGCCGTGGTCGATCTCAGTTGAACAGAACGAAGATCGCGTCCGTTTGCGGCGGATCGACGAGTTCGCCGCTTGCCGCTTCGCGCACGAGCACGGCGGCTTCCGAGGAATGGCCTTTCTGCGGGTTGGCTTTGTCGGCCGGCGGACACTCTTCGTCGAGTGAGTGGTTCGGGTCCCGCATGTCCGTCTGCGCGACGTCGACCGGTTCGGTCGGTTCCGCCTTGCCAGAGTCCGTGCCGAGCGTGGCCAGGACGTTGTGCACCGTGAATGGGAGCGCCGTGTAGCAGAAGATGCCTTTCGTGCCTTCTGGCTCGAACACGTGCTCGTCCCCGTCGAAGGTCGAGGTCGCATCGTCGCTGAACCAGTCGGGCTCGCCGGTGTGGATGATCCGCGAGTAGCCGAGCGCGCTGCCCGCTGGACCCTGCGAGCCGGGCGTTCCCTGCAGGCCGGTCGCTCCCTGGGGACCGATCGGCCCCTGGAGACCGGCGGGGCCCTGCGAGCCGGGCGGGCCGACCGGCCCGCCCTTGGCCAGGGCGGCATGCGCTTCCTGGCGGGCCTTGTTCGCATTGACCAGCGCCTTCTTCGCGTTCGCGTTGGCCGCCTTGCTGAGGCCGAGCGCCTGAGAGACGCGGGTCGCGACGCTGCTTGCGCCGCGCGCGAGCGGCTGCGCAAACGTCGAGCTGCTCATCGCCAACAGCAGCGCCACGAGCGCGATCACATTGGCAGGAGTGAGTCCCTTACGCAGCTTCCCTCGCATGTCCCGTTCTCCTCCACCGCTCGCGTTTGCAGGACGGCCTGCTCGGCTGGTCCCCCCGTTTGACTCGTCGGTCCGCACTCTATAGGGTGGACCCGGATGGGCATGAGGACGCCCTACGCACCGCTCTAGCGGGAGAGAGATGGCTCGGAGCGGCGCCCTTGTTTCCAAATTTGTAGGGGGGTAGCGATGTATCTCGATCGTCTTGAGACTGGATATCGGTCAGCGTCCGTGCGGCGCCTCCTCGGCGTGCTCTGTCTCGCGCTGATGCTGTGCTTGGCGGCCTGGGCGACGTTGCCGCGCACAGCGAGCGCGAAGGGCCTCGGAGAATGGACCCAGGAAGACGTCAACGCCGCGATCGACAGCGGCGTGACGTTCCTGACCGGTGCCCAGAACGCCAACGGCAGCTTCGGCACCGAATATCCCGTCGCCGAGACGGCGCTGGCGATCACCTCGTTCGGGGTGAAGGATGGCGGGCACTTCGCGAACCTCCCCGCCGACCAGCAGGCTGCCCTGCAGAACGCCGTCAACTGGCTGCTGACCCAGCAGAAGCCCGACGGCGATTTCGGTCAGGACGAGGGCGGCTTCCTGGAAACCTACGACACGGGCCTGGCGCTGCTCGCGCTCGGTGTCAGCAGCGACGTGCCGACGACTCCCGCCGGTGCCATCCCCGGCGCGATCGCCAGTGCGCGCAACTTCCTCGTCGAAGAGCAGCAGACGAAGGGTGGGACCGGCCCTGAAGAAGCCTGCCAGTCGACGGGGCCCGAAGGGTCCGGCTTCGGTGGCCAGTTCTGGTGCGGGGGCTGGAACTACGAGACGCCGGCCAAGTTCGGCGATCGCTCGGACGAGTCGAACACCGGCTTTGCGATCACCGGGCTCGCGGCGACCGGCGGGGTGCCGCCGTCGGTGGCGGCCCTGAACGAGGGCTGGCAGCGCAACGTCCAGGAGTTCTCGGGCAACACCTTCGGCTCGCCGACCCTGCGCAACGACGGCGGCGCCAGCTACGAGCCCGAGATAGACGAAGGCGACTTCTCCTCGAACGCCAACGACAGTGGCACGAACCTGTTCAGCTTCGGCTTCGACGGCGTGCCCGGGAGCGATCCGGCGGTGCAGGCCTCGATCACGTTCGATACCGACGTGCTCAACGCGTACGAGCTGCAGAAGGCGAAGCTGCTCGGCGAAGGCGGGACCAACCCGCTCGACGCGATGCACATGATCTACCACTCCGGTGCGACCGAGGACGGGGCGTGCACCCCCGACGAACTCGGCTGCGACTGGCACACCGCCGAAGGTGAGGGTGGGTTCGGCTACTCGATGTTCTCCGTCACGAAGGGCTTCAGCCAGTACGTGGCGGCGAACCTGGCGGATCCGAACAACTACTACGCCAAAGTCGTCGACCTGCTGCTCGAGCAGCAGCACAGCGACGGCACGTGGCCGACCGATCCCCGCGACAACCCGACCGCATTCACCGCGGTCGGATTCGCGATCCTCGCGCTCGGCCGCGTCGGCGCGCCGGGACAGGTCAGCGGGACGGTGTACCACGACGTCAACCGCAACGGCACGTTCGATGCGGGAGACGCCGGGCTGGGCGGCTGGACCGTGTTCATCGACGTCAATGGCAGCGGCCAGCCCGCCGGTCAGCCCAGCGCGGTCACGGCGGCCAACGGGACATACTCGATCCAGAACATCCCCAACGGCACGTTCGCTGTCCGCGTCGTCCCACAGTCGGGCTTCACCTGCACCCAGCCGGCGAACGGATGCGCGTACACCGGCCAGTTCGCAAGCGACGTGAACCTCGGTGGGCTCAACTTCGGCGAGGCTTCACCCGCGGCGGCGGCCGCAGCGGCGCCGGCAGCAGCGAAAGCGAAAGTCGCCGCGGCGGGCACGGCCAAGATCGCGAGCAACGGCGCAGGGGCTTGCCTGGCGCACGCGAGCTACCTGGCGAGCGTACGCGGGACGCTGATCTCCACGGTCACGTTCAAGCTCGACAACCACAAGATCGCCACGCTGCACAAGCCGAACCTGCATGGCGCGTACACGGCCCATGTGAAGGTGGCCAGGGGCAAGAAGCATCACCTCAGCGCCCAGATCGTGTTCACCTCGGCGAGCAGCAAGAAGAGCACCACGTTGCATCAGACGTTGGCGAGATGCGCGGTCCACAAGAGAGCGGCACCGAGGTTCACCGGCTGAGGCGTTCAGCGCGACGGCGCGCGGGCGACGGTCACAAACGGCCGTCGCCCGGGCCCGGCAAGAGCGCTCCGTCGTCGCCCAGACCGCTGCCGGCCGCGCTGGCGGCATGCATGCTGGCGTTCGCTCACATCGCCGCCGGCGCGGCGGGCGCGAGCGCGGCAACCGTCCCAGCTCAGCAGCAGCCTGGCGCAGCGAGCGCGCCGCAGGAAGCCCCGCCGCAGGCGGGCGCGCCGGCCGATGTCCAACTCTCCGACGAACGTGACTCGAGCACGTGGGCGCATCCGGTGGCTCCGCTCGGGATCTATCAGCGTCCCGACAGCGCGTCCCCGCGCGCCGGAAGGCTGCACATGGAAACCGAGGACGGCTTTCCCGAGGTGTATCTCCTGCTGGTCGAACACACCGACGCGCAGGGCCGCGTCTGGATTCAGCTGCGGATCCCAGGACGCCCCAACGGGCGCACCGGGTGGGTGCTGCGCAGCTCACTGGGGGGCCTTCACCGCACGCACTGGCGGATCGTGATCGACCGGCGCACGCGTCGGCTGTCGGCCTATTTCGACGGTCGGCTGCGCCTCGCTGCGCCGGTCGGCGTGGGCAAGCCGAGCACGCCCACACCGACCGGGCACTTCTGGATCCGCGAGCGGTTTCACCTGAGCAGCCGAAGCAACCCCTACTGGCCGTATGCCCTGGGCACATCGGCGTACTCGAGCCTGACGGAATGGCCCGGCGGCGGAGTGGTCGGCATTCACGGCGATTTCGACCAGCCCCAGCTGATCCCCGGCGACCCCTCGCACGGCTGCGTGCGTATGCACGACCGCGACATTGCCTGGCTCGCTCCGCGCGTGACGCTCGGCACGCCCGTGGACATCCTCTAGCGACGGCTCCCTCGCGACGATCCATCCCGGCGCCCTCTCGGCGGGGCCGTCGAGGCAGACGCTCCGACGCGATAGGAATAAGACTCAGTCTTATGATAGGTTGCTCGCCGAGTCCGATGGAGTCCGGCAGCGGCTCCCATGAACGAGATCGAGGTGTCCGATGAGCGCAGTCTGTCGCCGTATCGTCCTTTCTTCGCTCGCCGCGCTGTCGTGCGGGGGAGTCCTTGCAGGTTGTGGCGGGGGTTCGTCCCCAGGCGCGTCCGCCGGGGAGGGCCAGGGAAAGTTCCTGGTGGTGGCGGGCGAGAACTTCTGGGGGAGCATCGCCACCCAGCTTGCGGGGAACAGGGCGGTAGTGCAGAGCATCATCGTGAACCCGGACACCGATCCACACGCCTACGAACCGACCTCGCAGGACGCGCGTACGCTTGCGCGAGCGCAGATGGCGATCGTCAACGGGATCGGCTATGACGCCTGGATGACCCACCTGCTCGCCGCGAGCCCGCTGAGCGGCAGGGTCGTGCTGACCGTCGGCGACCTGCTCGGTCTGAAGGACGGCGACAATCCTCACCAGTGGTACTCGCCGAGCAGCGTCCACAGGGTGATCGAACAGATCGTCGCCGACTACGACAGGCTGGACCCGGCCGACAGCGCGTACTTCGCCCAGCAGGAGCAGGCGCTTGAGACGCGTGCCCTCGCTCGCTACAACCAGCTGCGTCAGGAGATTCGCTCGAGATACGCCGGCGTTCCGGTCGGCTACAGCGAGAGCATCTTCCAGCCACTCGGCGAAGCTCTCGGCCTCGAGCTGCTCACCCCCTACGGCTTCGCGAAGGCGATCGCGGAGGGCACCGAAGTGACCGCGCAGGACAAGCAGACCGTCGACAGCCAGGCCCAGAGCCGCGCGATCAAGGTCTGGGTCTACAACAGCCAGAACGTGACACCGGATGTGCAGGCCGTCACCTCGATCGTCAAAGCTCAACACATCCCGATCGCGACGGTCACCGAGACGCTCTCGCCTGCCAGCGACAGCTTCGAGCAATGGCAGGTCGCCGAGTTGGAAGGGCTGATGCGCGCCTTGCACCAGGCGACCGGCAGGTGAGGAAACGCCTCATTGCAGACGCCCGGCCGCGCCCCGGTCTGCTCCCCGAAACGAGCTGACCCCCCCAGCATTCGCCGGCCGGGTACGCGGTGGCGCTCCCGGGCTGACGGCAGGAGCCGGTCCGACGGGGCCGAACCTGAAGGCATGGCCGGATCGGATCTGGAGAGTCGCGACCTCGAGGAGTATTTCGCCGAGTATGACCGTCGTACGCGAGAGCGACTCGAGCGCCGCTCGCGGCGCAAGCGGCGCAGACCCCGCGTGCCAGTGCTCGAGCACGACGGGGAGTCGCTCGCAGGCACCGCCGCCGGCCGGGTACTGATCGGCACGGTCGCGTTGCTCGCGGCCCTGACAGTGATCGGCCTGGTCGCGCTCTGGCCATCGGGCGCGCATCACCGTGCAATCCACGGCTTTGGTCACACCGTCCAGGCATCGGTGACCAGGTCGGTGATCAGTGGGTGCGGCGAAGGCATCACGGCACGCTGCCGGGACCTGCAGATCACCGTCAGGGGCCGGAACTCCACCGTCGAGCTTGGCCCGGTCGCGACCACTCCGTCGATCGCTCCTGGCACACCCATCCGGGTCAGCCGCGTGACGCCTGTACGCGCCGCACAGGGCTCTGCCGTGGGCCAGGAGTGGGAATTCGTGAACATCGACAGGCACGGTTCGGTGACCTGGATGGCGATCGCGCTGCTGGTGCTCTCGGTTGTGGTGATCCGCTGGCGTGGCCTGCTCGCCGCACTCGGGGTCGGCCTGTCGCTGCTGCTGCTCGCGACTTTTCTCGTTCCGGCGATCCTCAACGGCGAGCCGGCGCTGCTCACGGCCCTGGTCTGTGCGCTCGCGGTGATGTTCATCACGCTGGTCCTCACCAGCGGGCTAGGCGCGCAGACGCTGGCTGCCGCGCTGGGAATCGGCGTGACCCTGCTGCTCGCATGCCTGCTGGCGCTGTTCGCAGTTCACTTCGCCAACCTCGATGGTCGCACCGACGAGCTCGCAAGCTACCTCGCCACCATCAACCCTGACATCTCTCTGCAGGGAATTGTGCTCGCCGGCATGATCATCGGCGCGCTTGGTGTGCTCGCCGACACCGCGGTGACTCAGGCGTCGGCTGTGATGGCCCTGCGGCGCACCGACCCCGCTCTGGGCCCGCGCGAGCTGTACCGCTCTGCTTTCCACGTCGGTCGCGACCACCTCTCAGCGACGATCCACACGCTCGTGCTCGCCTATGCCGGGGCCTCTCTGCCGCTGCTGCTGATCACACGCTCGACCGGAGTCGGCTTCGTCGACGCGCTCAGCACTCAGGACATCGCGCAGCCCGTCATCGCTGCGCTCGTCGGCTGCATCGGACTGGTCTGCGCCGTGCCCTTCACGACAGGCCTCGCCGCGCTGCTCGTCGCACGCGTCCCGCCGCGCGCGCTGCAGCACGTGCACGCCCACGCCCATTGAGGATCAGGCTCGCCGCGACGCTGCTGTTCGGCCTGCCGGCGCTCGCGGGCTGCGCAACGGCGCCCCAGTGGACGCCGCGCCAGCGCTTTTCGCCCACGAGCGACCTCGCGAGCGCACGCACGGTGGGCCCCGGAAGACGGTTTCGGCCGTTCCCGACGGCGGTGGCTGTCGCACACGGCGCGGCAGTGGATGCAATGACATGCACGCATGGCTTGGCGGCCGTCTCCGCCGTTCACGTCGAGCTGTTCGCGGACAACCACGTCGTGGTGATCCCCGCCGGGATTGGCCTCGCCCCGCCGCTTGAGCGAAGGGGCGCATATGTACCCGGCGGACGGTGCGCGTATCCGATGCATACGGTCGAGCCGACCGGGCTCGTGCTGCTCGGTGGTGGCTCGCCCCGCAAGCTCGGAGAGTTCTTCGACCTCTGGGGACAACCTTTGGACGCGCAACGCGCAGCCGGCTTCCACGCTGCCGCTGGGCGACGGGTACTGGTGTTCATCGACGGCAGACGGTGGAGCGGAGACCCGCGCTCCGTGTCGCTCACACCAGAGACGCAGGTCACGGTCGAGGTTGGCCCCCCCGTCCCTCCACACGCCCACTACGCATTCCCGTCGCTCGAGTCGCTCGCACCGACACGTTAGGCAAGCCGACATCTGCGATCTTCGGCCCCGGCGAGGTCGTAGGCTCCGGGTATGAGCGCAGGCTCGCGACGCAGCCGGATGCGCCTCCGAAATCGAGGGGCCGCTCGTAAGCTCCTGCACTGCGCGCTCGTGGTCGGCGTCGCGACGATGCTCGCCACCCGTCCCGCGACGGTGCGCGCCGACGCCGATCCCGCGAGCGATGTACTGCTGGGACAGAATGCGTTCTACCCGTATAAACCACGTGTCGCGCAATCGCTCGAAGTGGCGATGGAAAAGATCCTCCGCGCCGCCGCACGCGCCGGTCTCCCACTCAAGGTGGCGGTGATCGGCTCCCCCGAGGACCTTGGCGCGATCCCGAACTTCTTCGGCCATCCACAAAAGTACGCCGAGTTTCTGGACAAAGAGATCTCCTACAACAACAGACCACCGCTGCTAGTCGTGATGCCCGCGGGCTTCGGCGTCGTCGCTGCCGGATCACCCGGCGCTCTCGCGCGGCTCAAGGTCGACACACACGAGGGCTCCTACGGTCTTGTCCGGTCGGCCGTTCTCGCCGTCGCCGCGCTCGCAAGCGCCAGCGGAAAGCGCATCTCGACACCACCGATCCCAGCCAACGCCTCCGCCGGCCGAGGACTCCCGGGCATACTGTTCGTCATACCCGTCGCGCTGCTGCTCCTCGCCTTCCCGCTGATTCTCCGTCGCCGAGCCTCCCGCGACAGGTAGACACGTGCGGGGAGTGGACGCCCCGTCCGGCACGCAGACGCGCGCAAGCCGCGTCGCCTCACGGGCTGGCGAGCAGCAGCCGCGATCCCCCGAGAGGAAGGGTTTCGCGGGCGCGGGCTCGACATCCCCGATTCGCCGCGCCGGCCTATGCGGCCGTCCTGCGGCGTGTGGAAGCGAGCGCCGCGAGTCCCGCGATCAGCCCGAGCGCACCGAGGATCAGCGCGGCGATGCCAAGGCCCTTGCTCGCGCCGCTGCTGGACGACTGCGCGGCACTCGATGTCGTCGCGGGCGTGGCCTGGCTCGCCGCGGCCTGTCCCGCTTCGGGCCCCGCCTCATCGCCCGCGATGTCCTCGATCACGCCGCCCCTGGCCGTGACGTTGATCCTTGGCGAGGGATGTTCGGCTGTCAGCGATGGGTCGATCCAGTGAATGGCCTGCCCGTTGCTGTAGGTCTGGACCGTCCTGAATTCAAGCGCTTTTCCAGTTGCGTCTGCCGGGATCGCCAGCGAAAGCGGGAAGTTGATGAACTGACCGTTGTCCACCTTGCCCAATGGGCCGGTCCATGTCCAAACGATCTGCGAGACCTCGGTATCTATCGTTTCCCCGTCTTCTTTGATCGGAGTAGCCAGCTTGCTTTCCGTGATCTTCGTGCTCCACCCGGGCACGTTTTCGTAATCGACGCCTGTGAACCCTTGTGGAAACAGCACATCGACCTTCTTGACGTAGGCGCCTTCCTGCTCGCCGGGGACCCGCACGTCGAGGGTCGCGAACGCCCCAGCGGGAATTGTGTTGGGATGCAGACTGATGTGTGCCTGCGCGCTGGCGGGTGCGAGCAGCGCTCCTGCGGCAAGCAGCGCTATGACAGTCCTGGCTTTCATTTTCCGGTGTTCCTCCTGTGTGGATGAATATGCCGAGCCCGCTTGGCTCCTGGCCGTGAGTCGCACTGTGAGGGCTCGAGGTTGAGATGTCTTCGATGGTCGGATCTCGTCATCGGATCGGGACCCTCACCACGCGGCTGTACTGTTCGAATTCGGATACTCGGTCGACGATTTCGATTTCCCAGGTACCCCCGGGGCTGAGCACGGTCGAGCTCAGGATGTAGTGCCCGGGTCCCGCCAGGGTTGCCTTCAAGGGAAGTGGGCCGATGCCCCTGGCGGGCAGCCTCGCGGTGGCGGTGAGTTCCTTGGTCGAGGTGAACTGAGCGCCGGTCCTGGCGTCGATCAGATACAGATGGATGGTGTTCAACCCCACCTTCGCCGGTTCGACCGTCACCTCGAGCTCGGCCGAGCCGATCGTCGTGGTCGCCGAGAACGGCCCCGACGCAGCGTCGATCGGCGGCACATAGGCGATCAACGCAGCGATCACACCGAACACACAGAGCATCAGCGCGAGCTCCCCTCGCATCGTGCGGCGAGCCAAGACCCCGACCTCGCCGGGTGAGCGGGCGCCGGCCACCACTCGCCGCAGCGCCGGGATGACTCGCTCGCGGTTGACCCAGCCGAGCCCGATCAGCGACAGCAGCAACAGCACCTTGACGATGATCAGCGCACCGTAGGTGCTGTGGAGGAGGCCGTGAACGCTGCGCACGTCGATGTAGGCCTGGATCACCCCGGTCGCGGCGATCACCACCACCGAGCCCAGCGCGCCCGGCGAGAAGCGAGCGAGCGTCCCAAGCAGCAGCCGGCTTCGCTCGGCACGCTCCAGTGCCCTGGTTGCGCCCGGCAGGGCGAGCAGCAGGCACGCGATCCCCCCGACCCACACGCTGGCCGCCAGGACGTGCAGCACGTCCGCGGGGAGGAACACCGCGACCGGACTCTCGATGCTGGCGTGGCCGGCCAAGGCGGGAGTGAGCGCCAGGTAGCCGCCGCCGAGCACGAGCAGCGCGAGGATCAGGCGCGGCGGACGCCGCGTGAGCGTCACCTCGTCGCAATCCTGGCGATCGGCTCGCAACACGGGGATCACGTCTCTGCCCATCGCCCTCGCCGCCAGCAGCAGGGCGCCGATCAAGACCCAGTCGATCGCGCGCAGACCCCACACCGTGCCGAAGCGGCTGTCCAAAGTGCTGTTGATGATCGACCCCTTCAGCGCGAGCTCCACAGCGACACGCCCGCCGCGCTCGCGCCCTGCAACAGCACGCCGAGCACGCTCACGAGCACACCGAGCACGATCGCCACCGCGAACAGCCTCCACAGGCGTGCAGCGAACCCGCGCGAGGCCACGGACCACCGCCGCTCGGTGCCCGCAACGGTCCCCAGTGCGGGCACCCAGGCGAGGAACAGAAACGCGAGGCCGCCGACCATCAGCGCGAGCGTGAGGTAAGTCCAGACCGCGCACGACCCCGAACGCGACCTCGGTCACCCCGCCGCTCTCGTTCCTGCCGATCAGACCGGCGACCGAGAACCTGGGTTGCACCCCTGCGTGGCCGATGTTGAACACAAGGCCGCCATAGACGATGTGAGTGTCGGCCGAGATCACCCGGTAGGTTCCCGTGTAGGTGCCGTCCGGCAGGTGCGCCTTCAATCCGACCCCCATCCAGTGCTCATTGCCGCCGGGGTGTGAGACGTTCAGATCGTCGACCTCGTTGCCCTGGGCGTCATAGACGCGAACTGCGCCGAGAGTCCCGCCCACGTCCTGGTTGAACCCGAAGATCACCTCCTTCGGCTGCACCTGAACGGTCGAGCCCGACGCTGGCGAGGTGCCGAGCAGCTGCGCGTGCGCCCACGCCGCCGGAGCATCTACCAGCCAGCCGACGGACGCGAGCGCGAGCGCGCTCGCCAGCCAGCCTGTGAGATTCCGCTCGCGCAGCCGGGGGCGCCCGTGCGTGTGCGCATCGGGGTTGGCGTGCTGGGCGGCTGTTGCGCCGCTGCGGCCAACGCCACGGCGGCGCCAGATGCGGCGACGATGAGGACGACGGAACAAGCAGGCTCCGCGCGTACATACCTGGACGGATCCATCGAGGACCTACCACGCCCACCTGCGCGTGTTCGCGACAGAGCCTCAGGAGAGGGCGAGCAGCAGCTGCCCGGAGGCCGGGCGCAAAGGAGCTAGCTCGCCAGGCGCAGCCCGGGCGGTGGTCGCACCGCCAGGAAACGGCCGATCAACCGCCCGCCACGCACGGCCATCGGCGCCATGCGACGGCGCGGGGGCACACACGAGCACGGGCGCGGCCATCGCACGGCCTCCCCGCGGCGTCTGGCGAGCAGCAGGCGCTCACCCGGATAGCGTCGCGCCAGCAGCGGCATCGCGAGTGCCGCGACCGGCAGGAGGCAGAGCAGAGCGTGGAGCACGGGCAGGCAAACACTACCCCACCGCTTGGCGGGAACGCCAAGTCCATCCGGCCTCCGGCGGGCATAGGATGGGGTCTCTGCGAGCACGGCGACGAGAGGAGCGGCGATGGCGCAGGTGCACACCACCGGTGGACCGGTCGATGCCGATGAGCTGGGCCTGACCCTAATCCACGAGCACTTCTTCTCCTCCGACGAGGGTGTGACGGCGCAGTGGCCCCACACCCGCGATCGCGAGCGCGAGTACGAGCTGGCGCTCGAGTCCGCACAAGCGGTGCTGAGCCACGGGGTGAAGACCGTGGTGGACCCGACGGCGATGATGCTCGGCCGGGAAGTCGAGCCGCTCGGGCGGCTCGCCGCCGAGACGGGGCTTCAGATCGTCGTCTGTACCGGCATCTACACCTACGACCACCTGCCGCAGTTCCTGCTCAACCGCGACGAGGACTTCATCGCGAGCCTGTTCGTCCACGACATCGAGCAGGGCATCCAGGGCACCGACGTGAAGGCGGCGTTCATCAAGTGCGCGGCCGACGAGCCGGGTGTGAGCGAGCCGATCGAGAAGATCCATCGGGCGGCGGCGCGCGCGAGCCTGGCCACCGACGCGCCGATCATGGCTCACTCGCGGCCGGCGTCGAACACCGGTCCGCGACAGGTCGAGATCTTCCTCGAGGAGGGAGTGGCGCCCGAGCGCATCCAGATCGCCCACACGGGCGACACCGACGATCTCGACTACATCGAGGACCTGCTCGAGACGGGTGTCTTCATCGGCATGGACCGATACGGGCTCGAGCTGTTCCTGGCAATGGACAGGCGCAACGCAACCGTGCTCGCGTTGCTCGAGCGCGGTCACGCCGGGCAGATGTTCCTCTCCCAGGACTTCGACATCCCGATCGCCAACGGACTCGACTGGTATCCGCCGGCGGTCGTCGAGCTGCTGACGGCGTCGGGCGCCGCCAAGGACTGGAGCATGACGCTGCTGTTCGAGCAGGTCATCCCGGCGCTCACAGACGGCGGCATGACCGCCGAGCAGCTGGACACGATGATGATGGACAACCCCCGCCGCTGGCTCGCCGCTACGACGTAGGCCCCGCTCGGCCAAGCTTCCCGAGCATCGAGATGTAGCTGGCCGGCAGCCCGTTGCGAGTACCCGCAGCGATCATCCGCTCGAGGTACTCGCGAGCCGGTGGCACTGGATCCTGCTCCTTCAGCAGCACGGTGTAGACGTGTGCCTCGTGCCTTGAACCGTCGAAGCCGAGCACGACCGGCTCACGCCTGCGGGTGTACGCCCAGCCGAGGCCCTCCTTGGCGTCGAGCGCCTTCAGGTCGCCGTCGTGGAGCTCGTAGAGCACCCCCCACACCACCTGGTCGCCGTCACGGACGACATCCGCGACGCCGCTGCCGCTGCGGATCGAGCGCCGGGTGAACGCGAGGCGAAAGCCGTCGAGCCGAGCCGCTCCCAGACGATGCGCCGACCTGCAGTGCCGGCCGATCTCCTGCGGATCCATGTTGCTCCCGTAGGCGAAATAGAGCGTGCTCATCGCGCTCGGCTGGCGGCGATCTCAGCGGGTGGCGCCGGGCGTGAAGCTCACCGGCAACGACGTCAGCCCGTTCGCCCACGAGGACGCGAGCCGGATGCTCGGCCCGTCTCGGGCGACGTCCGCCATCCTGCTCAGGACCTCCTCGAAGAGCACACGCAGCTCCAACCGGGCGAGCCCGGCGCCGAGACAGAAATGGCGCCCACCGCCGCCGAACGCGCTGTGGTCGTTGTGTGCGCGACGAATGTCGAACGCGTCCGGCTGCTCGCGGAGCGGCCGGTCGCGAGACGCGCTCGTGTACCACAGCATCACGCGGTCGCCCGCGGCGATCGGTTGCCCGGCGATCTCCGTGTCGCGGGTGGCGGTCCTCACGAAGTACTTGACGACCGAGGTGTGGCGCAGGATCTCCTCGACCGCGGCCGTCACGAGAGCGGGCTCTCGCCGCAGCGCCTGGAGCTGGTCGGGGTGATCGAGCAGGGCGTCCATCCCCAGGGCCGCCGTGTTGCGGGTGGTGTCGTTGCCCGCGAACGCGAGCAGCCCGAAGAAGACCAGGATCTCGGGATCGGTCAGACGCTCTCCATCGACCTGCGCTTCGCGCAGGCGCATCACGAGCGAGTCCTGCTTCCCTTCGCTGGTCTGGCGCTCGATCTGGGTGTGCAGGTAGGACGCCATCTGCACGAACACGTCGGCGGCGGCGTTGGGCTCGGGCGAGCGCTGCGCCTCCTCGATCTGCTCGGTCCAGTCGTAGAAGGTGGGGATGTCCTCGTCGGGGACCCCCATCAGCTCGGTCACGACGCCAAGTGGAATCGGCACCGCAATGTCGCTGACGAAGTCGCACCGTCCGCGCTCGATGTGGCGGTCGATCGTCCGCGTCACCCGCCCCCGCACCGACTCCTCGAGCGCGGCCACGGTGCGGGGGGTGAAGGCCCGCTGGAGGATCAGCCTGTATTTGGTGTGCTCGGGAGGGTCCTTGTAGAGCAGCAGGTTGCGCGTCAGCTGCAGCCCCACCACCTGATCGGGGTTCAGGAAGATCCCGCCACGATGCGAGGAGAACGTATCGGTATCGCGGCTGACGGCGGAGATGTCCCGCTTGCGGGTGAGCGACCAGAAACCCGAGCCGTCCGGCAGTGGATTCCAGCGCACAGGCGCCTCGGCTCGCATGCGCGCGAGCAGCGCGTGTGGGGGGCCGTCGCGGTGCCAGGCCACGTCGGTGAGGTCGACCGTCGCGAGATCCACCTCGGCAATCGCCTCAGCCGCCATCCACCCATCTTCCCAGGCCAGCGGCGTCGTCGAGTGCCTCCTCGGCCGCTGGCGCCCGAGCATCCGCGGCGGGTAGCGTGTGCCCGGTGAGCACCGAACCTGCTGCCGCCCCGTCGGTGCTGATGGCCATCCCCAACTTCTCCGAGGGACGCGACCCGGAGGTCCTGGCGGCCATCGCCGATGCTCTCGCGAGCGAGCGGACGCGCCTGCTCGACGTGCACGCAGACGCCGATCACCATCGCTCGGTCTACACGCTCGCGGGAGCGCCGGGCGCGCTGTCCGCGGCGCTGACGAAGGGCGCCGCCCGGGCCGTCGAGCGGATCGACGTGATGTCGGGCGCCCCCGCTCCACGCGGCGAGCACCCCCACGTCGGCTCGCTCGACGTCGCGCCGATCGTCTACCTCGACGAACGTTCTCGCGGGGCGGCGTGCGTCGAGGCGCTCGTGCTCGCCGACCGCATCGCACACGAGCTCTCGGTGCCCGTGTTCCTCTACGGCGAGCTGGCGGACGCCGGACAGCGTCCGCCACGCACCCGCGCCGAGCTGCGACGGGGGGGCGTGGCGGGCCTGGCGCGCCGGATCGCGAGCGGACAGCTGAGGCCCGACTTCGGTCCGGCTCACATGCATCCCCGCGCGGGCGCCACGCTTGTCGGCGCGCGCCCGACCCTGGTCGCGTTCAACCTGCAGCTCGCCCCGCCCGCGACCGTTGCCGAGGCGCGCGCGATCGCCGCCCTGATCCGCGAGGGCGGCGCCGAGGGCATGCCCGGCCTGCGCGCGATCGCAGTGCAGCTGAGCGGGGGGGTGGCGCAGGTCTCGATGAACGTCGAGCGGCCCGCCGAGACGCCTCTGGCGCTCGTGATCGAGCGGGTGGCCCGCCACGCCGCGATCGCGGATGCCGAGCTGGTCGGGCTCGCTCCCCTGGCGGCGCTGGAGGGCTTCCCGGTCGACGTGCCGCTGGTCGGGTTCGACCCAGAGCGTCACGTGATCGAGCGCGCGATCGGCGCGCTGTAGGCTTGTACGATGGCCCAGACCAAGCGCAGGCGTCAGACCAAGCACCGCGGCAACGCCGCCGGGTTCGTGGAGTCGCGCGGGCGCACCGGACGCAAGCCCACCGCCGCGGAGAAGGCGGGCAAGCGTGAGAAGACCATCCCTCGCCAGGATCGTCCGCCCACCTGGCTCGGTGCCTTTTACCGCGCGATGGCTGCGGCGGTGCTGATGCTGCTGGTCAGCCTGTTCCTGATCAACAAGCCCGCCCAGGCGGCCGCGCTGTTCCCGATCGTGCTCCTGTTCTACGTGCCGATCAGCTACTACACCGACCTCTGGCTCTATCGCAGACGCATGCGCAAGAAAGCCGAACAGCGCAACAAGGCCCCCGCGCGATGAGCGCGACGGCGCTCGACGTGCGGACGTTCACCGTCGGTCCCGTCCAGGAGAACGCCTACGTGATCCGTCCCGCCGGTGGCTCTCGCGGCGTGCTGATCGATCCCGGCGAGGAGCCCGAGCGGCTGATCGAGGCGATCGAGGGTCTCGCCGTCGAGATCGAGGCGATCCTCATCACCCACTGTCATTTCGACCACATCGGCGCGGTCGCTCCGCTCGCGCGGGCGACCGGAGCTCCGGTGTACTGCCCGGAGCTCGAGCGCCCGATCCTGGCCGACATCATGCGCTGGGTCCCCTTCGAGGGCTTCGGACCGTACGAGAGCTACGAGGCCGATCACACGCTCGCCGGCGGCGAGCGGCTGACGCTGGCGGGACTCGACATCGAGGTGCTGCTCACCCCGGGCCACAGCCCCGGCCATCTGACCTACGCGATCGCTGCCGCGAGGCCGCCGCAGGAGCGGGACGGGGGCCCGTTGGCGGAGCGGGCGCTGCTGTCCGGGGACGTTCTCTTTCAGGGCTCGGTCGGGCGCATCGACCTGCCCGGCGCCGACTGGCCCACGCTCGAGCGTTCGCTCGGCCTGCTGATCGACGGCTTCCCGGGCGAGACCGTCGTTCATCCGGGTCACATGGGCGCCACCACGCTCGCCCGCGAGCTCGCGACCAACCCGTTTCTCGCAGAGCTTCGCTCCACCCGGCAGCCATCGCCAGCCCAGGCGGCTCCGGCCCGGAGCGCGGCGGGCAGTTGAGCGACGCCAAGCTCAAAGCCCCCCGCGGCACCTTCGACGTGCTCGGCGCGGACGCCGCCGCCCGGGCGACGCTCGAGGCGAAGGCGCGGGCGATCCTCGAGGGAGCCGGCTACGAGCGCATCGAGACCCCGGCCTTCGAGGCGACGGAGCTGTTCGCCCGCGGGGTGGGCGCCTCGACCGACATCGTCCAGAAGGAGATGTACACCTTCCAGGACGCCTCCGGGCGCTCGCTGACGCTGCGTCCGGAGGGCACCGCGCCCGTGTGTCGCGCATATGTCGAGCACGGCATGCACAAGCTGCGCCAGCCGGTGAAGCTGTGGTACCTGTCGAGCTTCTTTCGCCACGAGCGCGCCCAGGCGGGGCGCTACCGCCAGTTCTGGCAGGTCGGCGCCGAGGCACTGGGCTCCGACGATCCGGCCGTCGACGCCGAGTCGATCGGCCTGCTCGCCGGCCTGCTGGACGAGCTGGGCGTCTCCCCGGTGCGGCTGCGCCTGTCGAGCCTCGGCAGTCCCGCCACCCGCGCGGAGTACCGCGAGCAGCTGCAGCGTCACCTGCGCGCCAACCAGGAGACGCTGTCTGAGGATGTACGCAGCCGCATCGAGCTCAATCCGCTGCGGGCCTTCGACTCCGAGCATCCGGGGACCCTGTCGGTGATGGAAACCGCGCCACTGCTGCGGGACTTCCTCACCCCGCAGGACGCCGAGCACTTCGCGGAGGTGCGCGCGCTGCTCGACTCGGCGGGGGTCTCCTACGAGATCGATCCCACGCTCGTGCGCGGCCTCGACTACTACACCCGCACCGTGTTCGAGTTCACCTCGCAGCAGCTCGGTGCCCAGAGTGGAGTCGGGGGCGGTGGGCGCTATGACGGGCTCGTGCAGGAGCTCGGAGGGCCCGCGACGCCGGGCATGGGCTGGGCGGCCGGCATCGAGCGCATGCTGCTCGCCGGCTCACCGGCGGCGTCCGCGCCGCCGCCGCTGGATCTCTTCGTCGCCTATGACGTGGCCGACCGCGACGGCTCCGGATGGGAGATCCATCGTGCCGCCTTCGCCCTGCTGAGCGAGGCCCGCGGCGCCGGCCTGGTCGCTCAGATGGAGCTCGCGGGGCGTTCCCTGAAGGGGCAGCTCTCCAACGCGAACGCGCTGGGCGCGCGCTACGTGGCGATCGTCGGCGCTGAGACGGCGGCGCTGAAGGACATGTCCGCCGGCACGCAGGAGACGCTTGGCGCCGACACGGTCGTTCACGCCGTGTTGCGCGGCCTGCGCACCCTCTGAGCGCTCTCCCGTGCGGACGGGGTCGTCCGGCCGAGTCCATCTGGGACAGCTCTGTTCAACTCGAGCGGCACATCTGCCGACAAGAGGACAGTGACCCAGCTTTCACGTCCCTATCAGATCGCCCTGGTCTCGCTGGGGCTGCTCGTGCTCGTCTGGTTCGTGGCGCTGCGCGGTCACGGCGAAAGCTCAGGTGGCGGCTCGGCCTCGAGCGCGCCGGCCTCGCACGCGTCCACCCCCTCGGCGGCCGCAGAGGCGAAATCCGCCGCGACGCCGGCACCCACCTACAGCGGTCCCGCCCCCGGCGTCGGCGGCCTCACGCATGCGATCAACAAGGCCCACGGGGCGGTTGCGCAGTCCCAGCGCGAAGCCAAACACGTCGAAACCGCCGAACCCTCGAGTCCGTCGACGTCTGCAGGAGCCGCTGCCGCGGGAGCATCCGCCGCCGCGGCGTCGGGCGCCAAGACCTCCTCGCAGTCGAGCACAACCAGCCAGGCCCAGACCGAAAGCCACGCCGCCGGCGCAGGCACGCCGACCAAGGCGGTCGCCTCGGGCGCCCCCGCGATGCAGGTGACGATCGAACGCGAGCTGCAGCACAAGAAGACCGTATTGATCCTCTTCTGGAACCCCCGTGGCTCCGATGACGTGGCGGTCCGCCGAGAAGTGACCAGAGTCCGACACACGCTCGGCGGCAAGGTCGCGGTCCACTACGCCTTGGCCGCGCAGGTCGCCGAGTTCGGCTCCTTCACCCGCGCCGTGCCCGTCAGCCAGACGCCGACACTGCTGATCGTCAACAGCGCCGGCCAGACGACGACGCTGACGGGCCTCGTGGACGCTTACGCGATCGGTCAGGCGATCGTCGAATCGCACCACTCCTGAGCGAGTACCTACACTCGATCGGGTGATCGAGCCAGAAGGACTCGCCCAGCACCTGCAGCGCCCGCTCGCCCGAGGGCACGTGCCCGACGACGCCCATACCGGCGCTGCGGGGGGCGCGGCGTGCGGCGATCTGATCCGGATCTCGATTTCGCTCGCGCGCGATGACCCCGACGGACGCGTGGTGGACGCGGGCTTCGACGCCGGCGGCTGCGGCACGGCGATCGCAGCCGGCAGTGCCGCGGTCGCTCTGCTGCGGGGCGCGCCCCTGCTGAGCGCCGCCCGCATCGGCCCTGATGCGATCGCGGCCGAGCTCGGCGGGCTGAGCGCGGCCAAGCGTCACGCGGCCGAGCTCGCGAGCGACGCTCTGCACCGCGCCCTGGGGGCCGCCGCGCGTGCACAGGCCGGGCTGGCACCGGCCCGCGGGCGCACCCTGGTGGCGATGAGCGGGGGCGTCGACTCGGCCGTCGCGGCGTTGCTTCTCAGCCGCGCCGGAGAGGAGACGGTGGCGGTCACGCTTGAGCTGTGGTCCGATCCCGAGAACGATGGCGATCTGAGCTGCTGCTCGGCCGAGGCCGTCCGCGGCGCCCGCGCGCTCGCCCACGACCTCGGCATGCCCCATCTCTCGATCGACCTGCGCGCGGAGTTTCGCGCGGGCGTGGTCGAGCCGTGGCTCGAGGAACATGCGCGCGGACTGACGCCCAACCCCTGTGTGCGCTGCAACGGCTCGGTCCGTCTCGATGCGATGCTCGATCTCGCGAGCCGCCTGGGCTCGGACGCGCTCGCCACCGGTCACTATGCCCGCACCGAGACGATCCAACCCGGCGCCAGGCAGCCGCTGTTGCGGATGGCAGTCGACACCCGCAAGGATCAGAGCTACACGCTGGCGGCGCTCTCGCCCGAGTCGCTCGCGCGAATGCGCTTCCCGCTCGGCTCGCTCACCAAGCCGCAGGTGCGTTCCCTGGCCGAGCGCGCCGGGCTCTCGGTCGCTCGCAGGCGTGACTCCCAGGATCTGTGCTTCCTCGCCGGTACCCGCCAACGCGACTTCCTGGCTCGTCACGCCCGCGTCGCACCGAGGCCTGGGCCGGTGCTCGACCGCGGCGGGGGACGGCTCGGAGATCACCAGGGTGTCCAGACGGTGACCGTCGGGCAGCGCCGGGGCCTGCGGGTCGCGGGCGGCGATCGGCTGTACGTGCTCTCCACCGATCTCGCGGCGAACTCCGTCACCGTCGGCCCGCGAAAGGCTCTGCTGAGCGCCACCGTACCGATCCGCGATGTCGTCCTGCACCGGGACGCGGCAGCCGTCGATGCCGTCAAGGTCCGCTATCGCGGCGGTCGTCTGGGATGCCGCGTCTCGGACGCTCTGCAGGCAGGGCGGCATGCGACTGCGCAACTCGAGCTGGCCGAGCACGCCGAGCGCACGGCTCCCGGCCAGATCGCGTGCCTGTACTCGGGCGAGCTGGTCGTCGGTCACGGCACGATCGCCGTGCCGGTCGCGCCCTAAGATCACCCACCATGACCTCGGACGAGATCCGCGAGCACTACCTGAGCTTCTTCGAGGAGCGTGAGCACCTGCGCATACCCTCGGCCTCGCTCGTGCCGCCGCCGAGCGACCGCACGGTGCTGCTCACGACAGCGGGCATGCAGCCCCTGAAGCCGTACTTCCTCGGACAGGAATCGCCGCCGGCCGCCAAGATGACCAGCTGCCAGAAGTGCTTTCGCACGCCCGACATCGACAAGGTCGGGCTCACCTCCCGGCACCTGACCTTCTTCGAGATGCTCGGCAACTTCTCGATCGGCGCCTACTTCAAGGAGGAGGCGATCAAGCTCGCCTGGGAGCTGTCGCTCGACGTGTTCTCGTTCGACCCCGCGACGATCTGGGTGACGGTGTTCGCCGGCGAGGACCTGCTCGGGCTCGGCCCCGACGAGGAGGCGATCGCGCTGTGGCAGGCCGTCGGCGTGCCGCGTGAGCGGATCGTGCTCTGTCCCCGCTCGGAGAACTTCTGGGAAGCCGGGCCGGTCGGCCCGAGCGGCCCCTGCTCGGAGCTGTATGTCGATCGCGGGGTGCAGTTCGGCCTGCCTGAGGACCTCCCCGGCGGCGAGAACGAGCGCTTCCTGGAGTACTGGAACCTCGTGTTCATGCAGTACGACCAGGACCCCCACGACCGGCTCGAGCCGCTGCCCACCCGCAACATCGACACCGGTCTCGGTCTGAACCGTCTCGCTGCGATCCTGCAGGGAAGGGATTCGGTGTTCGACACCGACCAGTTCCTACCGCTGATGGAGCTCGGGAGGGAGCTCTCAGGTGGCGACGTCGCGAGCGGACCGGACGGCGACGAGCGGGCGCTGCGCATCCTCGCCGACCACGCCCGCGGGATGTCGTTCCTGATCGCCGACGGCGTCGTGCCCTCCAACGAGGATCGCGGCTATGTGCTGCGCCGCCTCACCCGTCGCGCGATCCTGCAGGGGCGTCGCCTTCAGATGGCGCCGGGGTTCCTTGCGCGCTACTCGGCGGTCGTGCGCGAGCTGATGGGCAGCGCCTACCCCGAGCTCGCCGACCAGCGCGAGCCGATCGACCGCTGGCTCGCCTCCGAGGAGGACAGCTTCGGACGCACCCTCGAGCAGGGCACCGGGTTGCTGAACGAGCTGATCGACGCCGCCCGCCAGGCCGGCCGGCGCACGATCCCCGCGGCCGACGCGTTTCGGCTGCACGACACGTTCGGCTTCCCCTTCGATCTGACGGTGGAGCTGCTCGCCGAGCAGGAGCTCGCCGTCGAGGAACCGGAGGAGTTCGACCGTCTGATGGAGGGCCAGCGCGCCCGCGCCCGCGCGGCCGCGGGCGCGCCCGACGGCGAGAACGGCTCCGGGGACACCCGTAGGCGGGCCGAGGAGCTCGTTTCCTCAGCCGGCTTTCACACGCGCTTCACCGGGTATGAGACAGAGCTGCAGGAGACGACCGTCGGTGCGGTCGCCGAGTCCGACGGGCACCTGCTGGTCAAGCTCGCCGACTCTCCGTTCTACCCCGCCGGCGGCGGACAGGTGTCCGACACGGGCACGATCGAGTGCGCCGACGGCGACTGCGTGGCGCGGGTGACCGATGTGCTTCGCCTCGGCGACGACCAGGCCCTCGCGCTCGTACTCGAGCGGGGAACGTTGACCTCACAGGAGGCCGTGGTGGCACGCGTGGATCATGCCGCCCGGCGTGCCACCGAGCGAAACCACACCGCCACCCACCTGCTTCACGCGGCGCTGCGGGAGCGCCTCGGGACGCATGTGCGTCAGGCCGGCTCCTATGTGGGCCCGGACAAGCTGCGCTTCGACTTCACCCACGGGGGGGCGCTCAACACGCAGGAGCTCGCCGATGTCGAGGACGCGGTCAACGCCAGGATCGCCGACGGTGAGCCGGTGCGGGCGATCACCACCACGCTGCAGGAGGCCAAACGACTTGGCGCGATGGCGCTCTTCGGGGAGAAGTACGGCGAGGTCGTGCGCATGGTCCAGATCGGCGACGGCTCCTACTCACGTGAGCTGTGCGGCGGCACCCACGTTCGCAGCACGGCCGAGATCGGGCCCTTCCTGATCGTCCGGGAGACCTCCTCGGCCGCCAATGTGCGCCGGATCGAGGCGCTGACCGGATCGGCGGCGACCGAGCTGCTGCGCTCCCGCGATCGCGAGCTGCGCGCGATCGAGGCTGCCGCGAAGGCTCCCGCCGCGCGGGTTCCCGAGCTGCTCGTGCGCCTCACCGAGGCGAGGGCCGCCGCGAAGGAGGGCTCCACCGCCGACGTCGATCTGGGAGCGCTCACCGAGAAGGCCACCGAGATGGACGGCGTGCCCGTTCTCATCGCCACGGTCGATGTGGCTGACGCCAGGGACCTGCTCACGCTGATTGACCGGTTGAAGGGCAGGCTCGACGGCGCGGCGATCGTGCTTGGAGCCGTCACCGATGGCCGCGTCCATCTCGCGGCTGCGGTTGCGCCCGGGCTCGTGCAGCGAGGCGTCCGGGCAGGTGAGATCGTCAAGTCCGCCGCCGCGGTCGTCGGCGGTGGCGGAGGAGGACGGGACACGCTTGCGCAGGCCGGCGGACGGGAGCCGGAGAAGCTCGACGAGGCGCTGCTGGCTGCCGGCGCGGCGATCGAGGCGGCGCTGGCATCCTGATGCGGGTGCTCGCCCTCGATTATGGAAGCGCCCGTTGCGGCTGCGCGTTGAGCGATCCATCGGGCACGATCGTGACTCCGGCCGAGACGATCGCCGCTCCCAACACGCGACGCGGGCTGGCCCGTATCGAGCAGCTGATCCGCGACCGCGAGGTTGAGCGCGTCGTCGTCGGCCTGCCCCTGGCGCTGCACGGAGGAGACTCCGAACAGACGCGTGAGACCCGTGACTTCGCCCAGCGCCTGTCCCTGCGCCTGGGCGAGGGCGTCCCCGTCGAGCTCCACGACGAGCGCTTCACCACCCGCATCGCCAACCGCCAGGAGGGGTCCTTCCGCGCGGCCGAGGACTCCCGCGCCGCCGCTCACCTGCTCGAGAGCTGGATGACGGCCAGGTCCCGCTAGGAAGACCGGTTGGCTCGCAATCGCCAAAAGGAACCGGCCGCCCGCACCGAGGAGGAGCGCGAGCGCGCCCGCGTCGAGCGCGAACGTCACCGTGCCGCCCGCGGCGACGGCCAGAGCCCGGTGCCGCCGCCCCCGGTGCAGCCGCCCCCGGCCGATGCGGTCGCCGCGGAGCCTGCTCCCGTCGAGCCGCCCGAATCCGAGCCGGCGTCGGTCGAGCCGCCCACGGTGGAGTCGCTCGTCGTCGAGCCCGTCACGGCAGAGCCGCCGGCGGTTGCACCGTCGACTCCGCCGCCGGCGGCCGCCACGCAGCCCACTCCTGACCCCGTGATGCCCGACCCGGTGATGCCTGACCCGGTGGCGCTCGCCGAGCGGGCGCCGCTGGCCGGGGCGCGAGCGAGGCCTCGAACGACGCGGCGCCTGGCGGCGGTGGCGGCGCTGGTGGGAGTCGTGGCTGTGGTGTGGTTCGTGATCGACCACCTCTCGAACAAACGGCACGCTCCGACGGTCCCCGCGCCCGCCGTCGCACACGTGCTCATCCCCGAGGGGTACACGCGTCATGAGATCGCGGCCCGTGCCCACGCCGCCGGGCTGACCGGCAGCTACCTGAAGGCCTCCGAGCACTCCTCGCTGCTCGACCCGAGCCATTACGGCGCCCCCCATGGCACCGCTGACCTCGAAGGCTTCCTGTTCCCTGCGACCTACGACGTCTATCGCGGCAGCCCTGCGGGGCGGCTCGTGGACGAGCAGCTCGTCGCCTTCCGGGAACGCTTCGGCGATGAATACGTGCGGCGCGCGCATGAGCTGCACGTCACGCCGTATCAACTGCTGACGGTAGCCTCGATCGTCGAGCGCGAGGCCGAGCTCTCCGGCGACCGGCCGAAGGTGGCGGCGGTGATCTACAACCGGCTCAAAGCGGGGATGCTCCTCGGCGTCGACGCGACGATCCGCTACGCGTTGGGAGACTTCTCCCAGCCGCTCACCGCGGCTCAGCTCGCGACGCATTCCCGCTACAACACCCGCCTTCATCACGGCTTGCCGCCGACGCCGATCAGCAACCCGGGGCTCGCGTCGCTAAAGGCGGCGGCACATCCCGCTCACGTCTCCTACCTCTACTACGTCTCGGGAGCAGACGGATGCGGGGAGCAACTGTTCTCCACCAGCGAAGCCGCGTTCGAACGCAATGCCGCCGCCTACCGCAAAGCGGTGAGCAGGAACGGAGGCCGGGTTCCGACCTGCAAGAAGAAAGCCTGAGGAGTTGATCGCCGGATGCCGCGACTAGGAGTGCTCGGCTGGCCCGTCGCACACAGCCGCTCGCCGGCGATGCACAACGCGGCGTTGCGCGCGCTCGGCATGGAGGGCTGGCGCTACCAGCTGCTGCCGGTGTCGCCCGAGCGCTTCGCCGAGATCGTGCGTGCGCTCGAGCCGGCCGGCTTCGTGGGGGCGAACGTCACGATCCCGCACAAGCAGGCGGCACTCGAGCTTGCCGATGAGGTGAGCGACACCGCGCGGGCGATCGGTGCGGCCAACACGTTGAGCTTCGCCGGTGGCGTGATCTCCGCCGAGAACACCGACGCGGGCGGCTTCCTGGCGGCGCTAGGTCGCTCACCTAGGGACATGAGCGCGCTGGTGCTCGGCGCCGGAGGCGCCGCGCGTGCGGTGGTGTGGGCCCTGCGCGACGCGGGGGCGCGGGAGGTGCAGGTATGGAATCGCACACCCCGGCGGGCGCTTGCGCTGGCGGCCGAGCTGGGGGTGCGTGCGGTCGCCCGGCCGGGTCCCGCGGATCTGCTCGTGAACTGCACGTCGGTGGGACTGGAGCCCGCGGTTGAGCGACTTGAGAAATCGGGCGAATACCTACAACGGTCGGCCACTGAGCCCCATGGGCTCAACCTGCTCGGGCTTACGTTCGATCAAGTCGGTAGCTACTCGCATGTCGCCGATCTCGTCTACAGCTCCACTCCAACCGCGCTGCTTGCCGCCGCCCGCGCTCACGGCGTGCCCACGGTCGACGGCCTGCAGATCCTGCTCGCGCAGGGGGCGCTCAGCTTCGAGCTGTGGACCGGCGCTTCGGCGCCGCTCGAGGTCATGCGCAACGCGCTGCGTGAGACCGAGCCGGCTGGCGAGCGCGACCGCGAGCCGCGCGGCTCGGGCCAGCAAGAGGTCGATCGACTCTCCTGAGCACGGTTTTCGCGTAGGACCGGCGCCGGGGATGCGCGCGCGATGAGCGACGCCCCCCAGCACGCCGATCCAGACCTGCACGCGATCTTCGGCATGGACGGCGACGATGCCGGGAGCGATCCGGTGGTGGAGGTGCAGCGCGCCGGAGAGGACGACATCGACGCCGGGGAGCCGGTCGTCGAGGTCGAGCTCCCGGCGGTCGTCGAGGATTCCGCGGCGTCCGAGATCGACGACGCCGGCGAGCGCTCCGGCCCCGTCCCGATCGATGCGAAGGACGAGCGCTCGGGCATAACCCGCCCCAGTCGCCGTGGTTCCTCCTCGCGGTTTCTCACCGACGTGATCGTCGACATGGGACTCGCCTCGCGTGCACAGGTGGACGAGGCGATCGAGAGCTCGCGCGGCCTCGGTACGACGCCCGAGCGCGTCCTGCTCGAGGCCGGGGCTCTCACCCACGATGGCCTTGCTCGTGCGCTGGCCGAGCGCTACGGGCTCGACCATCTCGACCTCGGGGTGTTCTCGGTGGACATGCGGGCCGCCAACCTGGTGACGACCGCCGCCGCCAAGCGCTACCAGGCGGTCCCCGTCGCGTTCGCGGGCGAGCGCACCCTGCTGGTGGCGATGTCCGATCCATCCAACGTGCTGGCGGTCGACGACATCGCGATCATGACCGGCTACGAGGTCCGTGTCGCGGTCGCGCCGCCGGAGGACATCGGCGGGTTGATCTCGCGGCTCGATCGCTTCGAAGACGTGGTCGCGGACCAGAGCGGCCTGCTGGCGGAAATGGACGCGCAGACCCCCGCGGAGGTCGTCGACCTGCACGAGACGGCGGAGGACGCGCCGGTCATAAAGCTCGTCAACCAGATCGTCGCCCAGGCGGTGGAGCGCGGCGCCTCCGACGTCCATCTCGCGCCCGACGGGCGGGAGCTGCGGGTGCGCTTTCGCGTCGACGGCGTGCTGCAGGAGATAACCACGATCCCCCGTCGCATGGCTCCCGGGGTGATCTCGCGCGTCAAGATCATGGCCGAACTGAACATCGCCGAGCGACGGCTGCCCCAGGACGGACGCGTGGGACTGGCGGTCGACGGGCGACACATCGACCTGAGGGTGGTCACGCTGCCCAGCGTTCACGGCGAGGCGATCGTGCTGCGCGTGCTGGACAAGGAATCGGCGGTCGTGGAGCTCGACAAGCTCGGCATGGCCGAGGCCGAGCGCGAGCGCTTCGAAGCGGCCTTCGGCGAGACCCACGGCGCGGTGCTCGTGACCGGTCCCACCGGATCGGGCAAGTCGACCACCCTCTACGCCGCGCTGCAGCGACTGAACACGCCGGAGAAGAACATCATCACGGTCGAGGATCCGGTCGAGTACGAAGTCGCCGGTCTGACCCAGGTGCAGGTCTCGCCGAAGGTCGGACTGACGTTCGCCGCCGGCCTGCGGTCGATGGTGCGAGCCGACCCCGACATCATCATGATCGGCGAGATCCGGGACCGCGAGACCGCTCAGATCGCGGTCGAGTCGGCACTCACCGGTCACCTCGTGCTCTCCACGTTGCACACCAACGACGCCCCCTCGGCGATCACGCGTCTGATCGAGATGGGCATCGAGCCCTTCCTCGTGGCGTCGGCGCTGGACTGCGTGGTCGCCCAGCGCCTTGCGCGGATGCTCTGCTCCCGCTGCAAGCGCCGCGCGATCGTCCCCGCCCAGCTGCTCCGCGACAACGGCTACAAAGCCGTCGTCGACCTCGAGACCTACGAGCCCGCGGGCTGCCGTCGCTGCGGCGGCAGCGGCTACCGCGGCCGCGTGGGACTGTACGAGGTGATGCGCATCTCGTCGGAGATCCAGAACATGGCGCTCGAACGCCGTCCTTCGGAGGAGATCCGCGACATGGCGGTCCGCCAGGGGATGCGCCGGCTGCGCGACGACGGCCTGGAGAAGGTGCGCCAGGGCCGCACCTCGATGACCGAGGTCGCGCGGGTCATCGGCAGCAGCTGACCGCTCGCCGGGACCGGTCACATTCCGGGGTGTCGCGCGGGGTCCTTCAAGGCGCTCGTACCTTCGTCCAGAACCCGCAATGCTGCCCGGCCGGGCTAATGGCCGGGCCCTCATCTGTCGATGGGCGGGGCATGGACATCGATTTCGCGGAGCTTCTGATGGACGTCGTCGCTCGCCGGGCGTCGGACCTTCATCTCAGCTCCGGCGCCCATCCCACCATCCGCGTGCGAGGACGGCTCTCGCCGCTGGAGGAATATCCCGAGCTGTCCTCGGCCGACACCCGCGAGATCGTCTACTCGATCCTCACCGGCGATCAGCG
This sequence comes from uncultured Solirubrobacterales bacterium, assembly GCA_963696615.1. Taxonomy (GTDB): domain Bacteria; phylum Actinomycetota; class Thermoleophilia; order Solirubrobacterales; family Solirubrobacteraceae; genus Palsa-744. The sequence continues at coordinate 1,146,116 of CAVOKU010000001.1, forward strand.
CCAGCGCCTGGAGACGAACTGGCAGCTCGACTTCGCCTACTCGATCCCCGGTCACGCGCGCTTCCGTGTCAACGCCTACTATCAGCGCGCCGCGATCGGCGCCGCGTTCCGCCTGATCCCGTTCGGCCTGAGCTCGATCGACGAGCTCGGCCTGCCCACCACGGTGCACGACCTCACACGAAAGCCACGCGGCTTCGTGCTCGTCACCGGTCCCACCGGCTCGGGCAAGTCAACCTCCCTGGCGGCGATGATCGACGAGATCAACGAAACGCGCGAGGAGCACATCATGACGATCGAGGATCCGATCGAGTTCCTGCACGGCCACAAGCGCTGCCTGGTCAACCAGCGCGAGCTCGGCTCCGACGCCCAGAGCTTCTCCGAGGCGCTGAAGGCCGCCCTGCGCCAGGACCCCGACGTGATCCTCGTCGGCGAGATGCGCGACCTGGAGACGATCTCCACCGCGCTGACCGCGGCGGAGACCGGGCACCTCGTGTTCGCGACGCTCCACACCCAGGACACCGCCCAGACGATCGACCGCATCATCGACGTGTTTCCCTCACATCAGCAGGGCCAGGTGCGCGTCCAGCTCTCGGTCGCGCTGCAGGGCATCATGACCCAGCAGCTGCTGCCCACCTCCGACGGCTCCGGTCGCGTGGTCGCCACCGAGGTGCTGATCCCCAACCCCGCCGTGCGGAACCTGATCCGCGAGGGCAAGACGCACCAGATCTACTCGGTCCTGCAGACCGGCTCCGCGCAGGGCATGCAGACGATGGACGCGTCGCTGGCGTCGCTCGTGCGAGCCGGCAAGATCACCCAGAAACTCGCCGAGGCCCGCTCCTCCACGCCGGAGGAGCTCAAGCGGCTGCTGTCTGGCTCGGGCGCGCCGCAGCTCGGGCGGCAGGCCGCATAGGAGCAGGGGCAGTGAGCACTTTCGTGTTCAAGGCGATGGACCTCGCCGGGGTCAAGTCGCAGGGCGAAATCGAGGCGGAGTCCAAGCAGTCGGTCGCCGACCAGCTGCGCACCCGCGGCCTGATCGTCCTCGACATCGGCCACAAGTACCGCTCGCGCGAGATCGAGCTGGGCTTCCTCAAGCGCGTCCCGGCCGGGGAACTGGCCGTCTTCTCGCGTCAGCTCTCGACGATGATCTCCTCCGGCATGAGCATCCTGCGGGCGCTGTACGTGCTCGAGGAACAGACCGAGAACAAGTTCCTCAAGGAAACGATCATCCAGGTCCGCAAGGACGTCGAGGCCGGTCTGCTGCTGAGCGATGCGCTGGCGCGTCACCCCAAGGTCTTCAACCCGCTGTTCGTCGCGATGACCCAGGCGGGAGAGACCGGCGGCGTGCTCGAGAGCGCCCTGATGCGGGTCGCCGATCAGCTCGAGAAGGACGCATCGCTGCGACGGCAGATCCGCGCGGCGATGGTCTACCCGGTGTTGGTGATCACCTTCGCCGTCGGCGTGATGCTCGCGCTGGTGGCCTTCCTGGTGCCCGTGTTCGAGGGCGTGTTCAAGGAGTTCGGCGGCGAACTGCCCGCCATCACGAAGGTCTCGGTGTTCCTCTCGAAGGCCGTCACCGGCTACTGGTGGCTGCTGTTCGCGGGCACGTTCGTGATCGTCGTGACGTTCGTGAAGTGGAAGTCCTCCTCGTGGGGGCGCCCCCAATGGGATCACTTCCGCCTGCGCCTGCCGATGAAGATCGGCACGATCGTCCAGCAGGTCGCGGTCGCCCGCTGGTCGCGCACGCTCGCCTCGCTGACCTCCGCCGGCGTGCCGCTGCTGCAGGCGCTCGAGATCACCGGCAAGACCGGCGGCAACATCGCCGTCGAGGAGGCGATGGACGGCGTGATCGCCTCGGTCAAGCGCGGCGGCACGATCGCTGCTCCCCTCGCTCAGGCGACGATCTTCCCCAGCATGGTCACCCACATGGTCGGCGTCGGCGAGGAAACCGGCGCGCTGGACTCGATGCTCGACAAGGTCGCGGAGTTCTACGAGGATCAGGTGGCGGCGTCCGTGAAGGCGCTCACGTCGATCCTCGAGCCCGTGATGATCATCGTCATCGGCGGCATGGTGGGCTTCATCGTCATCTCGATGTACCTGCCGCTGTTCGAAATCTACAACCACATCGAATAGGCCACACCGGACGCACAGGCGGGCGCTACTCGATCCGCAGGCGTCGAGCCGTGCCGTCGGCCTGCACCGACAGCGACAACCGTCCCTCCAGCAGTTCCAGCAGCTCGTTGCCCACGAGCTCCCGCCGCCATCCCCGCAGCGTGCGCACGTCGGCCTCGCCGCCGGTCCGGCCGGCGGCGACGATCGCCTGCAGGTCCGCTCTCGCCGCCAGCAGCTCATAGGCGAGATCGGCCTCCCTCGCCCGCGCTCGCACAAGCGCCTCGATCAGAGCGATCAACGGCGCATCGTCGGGATCCGGCACGGGCGGGCGCGCATCCCGGGCCAGCGCGACCGGCGGCAGCTCGCCCGCGCGGCTGATCGCCTCGAGCAGATCCCGGCCGCGGCCGCGCAGTCCGCCGCGACTGACTCCTCTGATCTGCTCGAGCCCCCCCGGCGAGGTGGGCCGGCGCTTGGCGACCTCGACCAGGGCCGCGTCGGAGAGGACCCCCTGCACCGGACGGTCCTGCTCGGCGGCGAGTTCCTCGCGCCAGCGCACCAGCTCCCGCGCGACAGTCTGCGCCGATGCGCTCAATCCCCGGATGCGGGGCAGCCGCGCGAACAGCGTGTCCAGGTCACGCTCGTCGCTGGCGAGCTGCAGTGGCTCGCACTCCTCCCGGGCCCACTCGAGCCGGCCGATCTGCTGAAGCCGTCGTTCCAGCTCGCCGGCCAGCTCCAGCAGGTGGACCACGTCCTCACGCGCGTACGCGAGCTGCTCGGAGGAGAGTGGTCGCGCATCCCAGCGAGTGAAGCTCGCGGTCTTGGCGACGCGCACGGCGAGCACCTGCTCCAGCAGCGTGTAGTAGGAGGCCTGGGCCTGCAGGCCCAGGAACCCCGCCGCGACCTGGGTGTCGAACACGTTGCGGACCTCGCCCTGAAGCTGCCTGCGCACCAGCGCGACGTCCTGGCGTCCGGCGTGCACCACCACCCTCACGTCGGGATCGGCCAGCACCCTGGCCAGGGGCGCGCCCTCGAAGCCGGGCGAGAGAGGATCGATCAGGCCGATCTGCTCACCCGCCGTTCCCTCGGCCACGGCCACCTGGATCAGGCACAGCAACGTGCGGTAGCGGCCCTCGCCCATGAACTCCGTGTCCAGCGCGATCTGCCCGCCCGCCTCGGCGGCGCGGGCCAGCTGCTCGAGATCCGGCTGCTCGGCCGGGTCGGTCATGGCTTGGCGCCGGGCAGCAGCCACAGCACGCCCCCCCGCGGCAGCCCGGCCGCCCTCGACACGTCGGTGCCATGCGCTCTGATCCAGAGCACCGGCTCAGAGCAGGCGGCGTTGATCGTGGAGTAGTGCGTCCCCTTGCCGCAGAACGTGTTCAGGAACGCGTACTTCACCTTCCCCGCGGCGATCAGCCGCTCGAGCTTTGCGACGTCGGTGAACACGCGGGCGTCATAGGTCGTGAGGATCAGCACCGGTCGCGCCTCCTGCACGATCAGCGAGCCGATCTGGGTGGCGGACTCCGCCGCCACCTCATAGCGCGCGCTCCCCTGGTGGGCGCGCAGGTATGAGGTGAGCAGCCGCTGCTCTTCGCCGGGCAATGCGCCGACGTAGCCGGCATCGCCGATGTTGTCTTCGATCGACCGGACGTCGGTGCTCAGCCCGAGCGCCAGCACCGACACCAGGGTCGCGAGCACGGTGCCCGCCTGCAGCCAGCCCACCCACGCCCCGCGCTCCCGTCGCGCCGCCAGGCGGGCCAGCACCGCGAGGGCGATCGCCGCGAGCGCGGCGATCAGCGCCAGCCACCAGATCGCCGCCACCCCGTACAGCAGGCGCTCCACATAGAAGACGCTCGCCCCGAGCGCCACGACGAGGGCCGCCAGCCGCACCCGCTCGCGCCCCGTTGCCGCCCACACCACGCCGATGCCGAACAGCGCCGCGACCGCCGGCAGCAAGCCCTCGACATAGCGGGGGTGAAGCCTCGTCATGTAGCTGAACAGCACGATCCCCGTGAGCAGCCACAGCGACAACCCTGCCGCGCTCGCCCGTCGCAGCCGCGGCCCGCGATCGCCGCTTGCCGCGTCGAGCCCAGCGGGCCCCGCAGCGCGGCGGCGGTCTGCGGTCAACGTGCTCGCCAGCGCGGGAATGCCGAGCAGCAGCGCCACCAGCAGCTCGAGCCCCAGACGCTCGCCGGTGAGCGGACCGACGCGCGCCAGCAGCCGGGTGACCGACGGCGGCACGATCGGGATGTGGTCGCGCTGTGACTGGGTGGCGACGGGATAGTGGTACCCGGGCCGGTAGAGGGTCTGCGGTTCGGGCGATTTCCCGCCCAGCCGGTCGGTGCCGTTGAACACGAACGCCGCGTTCCAGGCGCTTCCGTTGGTGGATCCGATCGCATACGGCCGCTCGTGCGCGGGCACCAGCAGCGTCGCGGTGAGCCACGCGAGCGCGACCGCCACGTACAGCGCGGTCGCCCCCGCCAGCCGCAGCACGCGCCGCCTGCGGCTGCCGGGCATGCCCACGTAGGCGAGCACCGCGAGCCCCGGCAGGGCGACCAGCGACTCCAGCAGCTTCACGTCGAAGGCGACGCCCAGCGCAGCTGCGCCGGCGAGCAGCCAGCCGTAGCGCCCCGTCTCGCAGGCTCGCACGATCAGCCACAGCGCGAGCACGATCAGCAGCATCATCACGCCGTCCATCGTGTCGCTACGAGCGGTGATCACCTCGATCGGCAGCACCGCCAGTCCGGCGGCCGCCGCGAGCGCCGCCGCCGTGCTCCACATCCGCCTGACCGCCGCGAACAGCAGCGGCACGGCGAGGATCCCGGCGAGCGCCTCCGGCAGCTTCAGCCCGGTGGCGGAGAAGCCGTTCAGCTTCACACTGGCGACCTGCAGCCATAGATCCACGGGCGGCTTGTCGATCGAGACGCTTCCGCCGGGGTCGAACGCGCCGAAGAAGAAGTTGTGCCACGAGAGCCCCATGCTCCTGACGGCGGCGTCGTAGAAGGGATCGGGCGGCACGCGATCGAGGTGCGCGAGCCTCAGCACCGCCGCGCCGAGCGTGATCAGCGCGAGCGCCGCCCAGGCCCAGGCGGGCATGCGCCGCGAGAGCTCTCGCTGCTCTTCTGCAGGGGAGGATCCGGGCGCCGAGCGGGTGGAGTGGAGCGGGTCGGCGTCGACCCCTGCGGCTGACGTCAGCGGGTGCATGTGCGCAAGAACGCTAGTCTCCCCGCCTCATGGCGGGCGAGAACGGAACAGCCGGCGAGCGAACCGAGGCCTCTCACGGGTCGCGGGAGTGTATGCCCTGCCGCGGCACGGGCCGGGTCATCTCGAACCTCGGCGGCACCCAGCAGACCCTCACGTGTCCCTGGTGCCGCGGCGGCGGCGTGCGTGTCCCGGGCATCGACACCCAGGCCGCCGATGAGGCACAGGAGCCCGACCCGGCAGCGTAGGGATGCGGCCTTCACGGCGCCGCTCGAGGGCCACCGGGGCGCCCTGTGAAAATGGCTCTGTGGCGCCGCGCATCGGCGATCCGTCCACTCCGTCTGCACCGCTAAAGCTGCGGTCAGGCCGAGTCGATGCGGGTCTGACAAGAGCCAGCGCCGAGGTGCCAGGGCAAGGACCGCCCGAACCGGGTGTTCGTAGCAAAGCCGGCACCTCTCGCAAGTCGACCTTGACGGGTCTGCCCAACGGGGGGTGCATCGCCGCATGAGGTGATGGTCCAAGGGGCTGGCGTCATGAACACAGACCCTAGGAGCATTGACATGTTGTATCGACTGCGCCAGCGGCTGCAGGATGAGGGCGGTTTTACCCTCATCGAGCTTCTGGTTGTGATCCTGATCATCGGCATCCTGGCCGCGATCGCCATTCCGACGTTCCTGAATCAGAAGAGCAAGGCGTACGACGCCTCCGCGAAGGAGGTCGCGCGCACAGCTCAGACGACTGCGGAGACGCTGGCGACCGATAACAACGGCGAATACACCAAAGTCAGCAAGCCTGAACTCGTGAAATACGAAACCGGCCTCAAAGAATGCGCCGGCACACCCACCGAAGCGTGTCTGAGCGCGGCGAGTGGCACCGCCAACACCTACACGGTGACGGCAACGGCTGCCAACACCGGTGATGAATTCACGATCGCCCGTGACGAATCCGGCAATATCACTCGCACGTGCAAAAGCGCGAAAACCGGATGCTCAGGAGCCGGTTCCGGTAGCTGGTAGCTGGTTGAAGGCCGAAGCCGAGCTTCGGAGCGACACGAGTAGCCAGAGGGGCGGCTTCGGCCGCCCCTCTCACGTTCGGGCACCTGTGCGCTCGTCGCGCGACATCGCGCGGGCGCGGCCCTCAAGCGCGCTCGCGCATGCGCCGATCAAGGGTCCATGGAGGCAGTCACCTTCGCAGGCGTGCTCGGAGCGATCGTGGGGTCGTTCCTGAACGTCGTCGTGCATCGCCTGCCGCGACACGAATCGCTGATCTCTCCGGCCTCGCACTGCCCGTCCTGCGGCACGCCGGTCAAGCCCTACGACAACATCCCGATCCTCTCCTGGCTGCTGCTGCGTGGACGCTGTCGCAACTGCTCGGCGCCGATCTCCCCGCGCTACCCGCTGCTGGAGGGCGCGACCGCGCTGCTGTGCGTCGGCGCGGTGCTCGCCCACGACACCGCCGGCGCGATCGTCCTCAACATCGCCCTGATCCTGATCGTCGTGCCCGCCGCGATCATCGACGTCGAGCACCGCATCATCCCCAACCGGCTGACGTTGCTCGGCGCCGTCGCCGCGCTCGTGCTCGGAACCGCGCTCGATCCCTCCGGTGAGCCCGAACGGCTGATCGCGGGGGCGGCTGCGGCCGGTTTCCTGTTGATCGCGGCGCTCGCGTACCCCGGCGGCATGGGGATGGGCGACGTCAAGCTCGCGGGAGTGATGGGCCTGTTCCTGGGACGGGCCGTCGCCCCGGCGATCCTGATCGCGCTGCTCGCCGGCGTTCTCTACGGCGCGCTGCTGATCGCGCGCGTCGGTTCAGAGCGCGCGCGAAAGACCCGCGTCCCGTTCGGCCCCTTCCTCGCGTTCGGAGCAATCGCCGCCGCCTACGTGGGCCTGCCGCTGATCAACCTGTACTCCGACAGCTTCCTTCGCTGACGGGACTCAAGCAGGCCCTCGCTGGCGCCGATAGGAGTCCTACCGCAGCCCCTCCCTCAACGATGCCCTCCCTCTCCAAGCCCAAGCTCTCCCGGCCCACGCTGGCCAAACCGAAGCTACCGCACCCGTCGCTGAAGCTCGGCTTCGGCCATCGGCTGGGCGCCGACGTCGTCGGGCTGGACATCCAGCCCGGCCAGGTGACAGCCGCCCAGGCGCGGGTGAACGGCACGATCAAGGTCGACCGCGCCGCCGCCCTGCCGCTGCCGGCCGACACGATCCGCGAGGGCGAGGTCCTCGACGAGGCCGTCCTCGGTGAAGTGCTGCGCGAGCTGTTCGCGGGCAGCGGTCTCGGCCGGCGCGTGCGCATCGGCGTGGCCAACCAGCGCACGGTGCTGCGCACGCTCGAGCTGCCACCGATCTCCGACCGCAAGGAGCTCGAGGCCGCGGTTCGCTTCCAGGCCGAGGACCAGGTGCCGATGCCGCTGAACAACGCGGTGCTCGACTTTCACCAGCTCGGCGAGATCGACACCCCGGCGGGACCGCGCCAGCAGGTCGTGCTCGTCGCGGCCCAGCGCGACATGGTCGAACGCCTGCTGACAGCCGTGCGCAGCGCCGATCTGCGTCCCGAGGGCGTCGACCTGTCGGCGTTCGCGCTGATCCGCTCGCTCTACCGTCACGACGAGGAGCACGACGGTCGCGTCCTCTACCTGAACGTCGACGGGCTCACCAACATGGCGATCGCCGAGGGATCGGTGTGCCGCTTCACGCGTGTGGTCGGCGGCGGCCTGGAGGCGATGGCGGGTCACCTCGCCGAGCGCCACGGGATCTCCGTGGACGACGGGCGCGCGCTGCTCAGCGCGGCCAACCTGTCTGCACCGGAGGTGCTCGAGGAGGAGCTCCGCACGGTGCTCGAGAACGGCATCCGCGAAATCGCCGGGGAGGTGCGCAACTCACTCGACTTCCACCGCTCGCAGGACAACGGCGGCGAGGTCTCGCTGGTGGTGCTCAGCGGAGCAGCGCTCGACGTCCCCGGCTTCGCCGAGGCGCTCGAAGGCGAACTGCACATGCCGCTCGCGCGCGAGACGGTGGATCTCGCCAACGGGAAGGCGACCGTGTCCCCCCAGCGTCTGGCGATCGCCGCCGGCCTGGCGATCACTGAGGCACCACGATGAGAGCCGTCAACCTGATACCCGCCGAGCAGTCGGGGGCGCGCATCCCCACCGGTCGCTCCGGCGGCAGCGCCTACGTCGTGCTCGCACTGCTCGCCGGACTGGCGCTGATGGCGCTGCTCTACGGCAAAGCCTCGCACGACATCTCCAGCAGCCGCGCGCAGGTCGCCTCGCTCACCGCGCGCGCCGAACAGGCTCAGACGCAGGCCACGCAACTCGCCCCCTACACCAGCTTCGTCGCGCTGCGCGAACAGCGCGTGCAGGACGTCGACCTGCTCGTGAGCTCTCGCTTCGACTGGGCCAACGCCCTCTATGAAGTCGGTCGGGTGCTTCCGGCGAACGCGGCGATCACCACGCTGGAAGGCGCGGTCGGCTCGACCACAGGCGCCGCCGCGCCGAGCTCCAGCGCCAGCTCGAGCGGAGCGTCTGGATCGAAAACGGCTACGAGCACGACTGCGAGCACGGCCGTGACGTCGGCCACCCCGCCCGGCAGCATCCCGACGATCACGATCGCCGGCTGTGCCGCCAGCCAGGCCCAGGTCGCATTCACGCTGCAGCGCCTGCGTCTGATCACCGGCGTGCGCGAAGTCCAGCTGCAGAGCTCCTCGAAGTCCGGCGCGTCCGGCGCCAAAGCGGGCTCGGAAGGCTGCTCGGGCGGCGAAGCCGCGTTCAACGTGCAGGTCGTCTTCGAACCGCTGCCGAGCATTCCCACCACGGGCGGCTCGGGCACCACGGCGACCGTGTCCACGCCGGCCGCCGGCTCAGCGTCCGGCACAGGCGCGGCAGCCAAGACCCCCACCACGACGAGCAGCTCGGAGGTGGCCCGATGACCGGTCGCGATCGCATCGTGGTGGTCGTCATCGCCGCGCTCGGCATCCTCGCCGCGGCCTGGTTCCTGGTGGTGGCGCCCAAGCGCGAAGAAGCCTCCAAGCTCGCCGCCCAGGTGACCACGGCGCAGGCTCAGCTCAACACCGCCGAAAGCCAGCTCGCCGACGCCACCGCGGCGCAGGCCCGCTACCAGGCGGACTACGCCTCGATCGTGCGCCTCGGCAAAGCGGTTCCTGCCAGCCAGGAAGTGCCCTCGCTGATCTACCAGCTCGCGAGCGCGTCCAACCAGAAGAACGTCGAATTCGCCTCGATCACGACCGGCAGCGGCGGCACGGGTAGCGCTCCTGCTCCCGCGGGCGCGACCGGCAGCGCCGCGGCCGCCAGCGCGGCGGCGAGCGCCGGGTTCACCCAGATGCCGTTCACGTTCGTCTTCAACGGGAGCTTCGCCGACCTCTACCACCTCTTCCAGAAGCTCAACCGCTTCACCGTACGAACCACCTCCGGTGGACTGCGCGTGAGCGGGCGCCTGCTCACGATCCAGACGGTCAAGCTCGGGCCGGTCACCGCCGCCGCAGCCGCCTCGTCCGGCGCGGGCAAGAGCTCACAGCTGACGGGCTCGATCACCGCCACCGGCTACGTGCTGCCCGCGGGCGAGAGCCTGACAGGCGGCGCCACCCCCGCGGGTCCCGCGGGCACCAGCACCCAGACGGCGTCGTCCTCACAGACGGCCTCCGCCGCGGGCGCCGGCTCCTCACCCGCCCCCGCGGCGGTAGTGAAGGTGGGACCGTGACCGCGTTCCTGAAATCGCTCAGGTCCGACCTGACCGACAGGCGCATGCTGCCGGTGCTGGTCGTGCTCGTGGCCGCTCTGGCCGGGGCGCTCGTGTACGCGCTCTCCAGCAGCGGCGGCTCATCCACGACCCCGTCCGCCACGGCGCCGAGCGCCAAGACGGGGTCCACCGGGCCATCCGGCGGCATCGTCGTGACGAAGGCCGAAACCAACTCGAACGAGGCCGTTGCCGAGACGACCAACGGCGCCCCCAAACGGTCGGGCAGGGTCCGCAACCCGTTCAAGCCGCCCACCCCCGAACAGACACCCTCCGCGAGCCCGACCCCCACGGCCGGCGCGAGCACATCCCAGACGCAATCGAGCTCGTCGTCCACCAGCTCCTCCTCTGGCGGTTCGAGCAACACGTCCAGCTCGTCTCACAGCTCCGGGCCCTCCAAGCCCAAGCAGCCGAAGACGGTCTACCACGTCTCGGTCCTGGTGGGCCTGGCCCCGTCGGGGTCCGCGGAAGCCCCCCCACCGGCGAAATTCGACAACCTCAAGCGCCTCACGCCGCTGCCGTCCAACAACACGCCGCTGGTGGTGTTCGCGGGCGTCACCAGCAAGGGCAAGAGCGCGACCTTCCAGGTGGTCGGCGAAGTGATCCCTCGCGGTCCCGGCGCGTGCATGCCGAGCCCCTCGCAGTGTGAAGCGGTGGCGCTGCAGCCGGGCCAGACCGAGCAGCTCGAATACCTGCCCCTGGGCGGATCCCCCGCCATCTACCAGCTGCAACTGCTCAGCATCTCCTCGAGCAAGGCCTCGACGGCAAAGGCCGCGGCGGCGTTCCACGTCGCCTCGGCGGCGGGCCGGTCGTTCATGCGCCGTGCAGGGGTACGGGCCTTCCCGGGCCTGCGTTACTCGCTGCACACCGGCGTGCTCGAGCCGGTCACCGCTTCGGTGGCGGTGGCTCACGCCGCCCACCGTCGCTGAGCGTCGCCTCCACGCCCGGCCCCGCGAGCGTCGCGACCGGCAAATAAGCTAGCTCCCATGAGCCTGCGTCTGATCACGGCCGGCGAGTCGCACGGTCCCGGCCTGACCTGCATCGTCGAGGGTCTGCCTGCGGGTCTCGCGCTGACCGAGGACTCGCTCAACCTCGACATGGCGCGCCGCCAGCTCGGCCACGGCCGCGGTGGGCGGATGAAGATCGAGCGTGACGCCGCCGAGGTCACCGCCGGTGTCAGGCACGGCCTCACGCTCGGCGGTCCCGTCGCCCTGCAGGTACGCAATCGCGACTACGCCAACTGGGAAGATCGCATGAGCCCCTGGCCGATCGACGAGGAGATCGCCGAGGTCCACCTCCCCCGCCCCGGACACGCCGACCTGGTGGGGGTGCAGAAGTACAAGCAGAGCGACGTCCGCAACATCCTCGAGCGGGCGTCGGCGCGCGAGACCGCGGCGCGTGTCGCCGGCGGCGCTCTCTGCAAGGCGTTCCTCGCGGCCGTGGGCGTGCAGGTGCGCTCCCACGTCGTGCAGATCGGCTCGGTCACGGCGCCCCCGCCGGCGGCCGCGCTCGTGCTGGCAGACTTCGACCAGGTCGATGCCTCGCCCGTGCGCTGCCTCGACGGCGAGGCGACCGGGGCGATGGTGGCGGAGATCGACTTTCAACGCAAGGCCAACGAGTCGCTGGGCGGCGTGTTCGAGGTGCAGGCGTTCGGGCTGGTGCCCGGGCTCGGCTCGCACGTCTCCTGGGAGCAGCGGCTGGACGGGCGCCTGGCCATGGCGATCTGCTCGATCCAGGCGCTGAAGGGGGTGTCGATCGGGGACGGCTTTCAGATCGCGGGCCTCCCCGGCTCGCAGGCCCACGACGAGATCTTCTACTCGGCCGAGCGGGGCTACCGACGCGAGACCAACCGCGCCGGTGGCCTGGAGGGCGGCATGACCAACGGACAGCCGCTGATCGTGCGCGGCGCGATGAAGCCGCTGCCGACGCTGACCAAGCCCCTGCGCTCGGTCGACATCTCCAGCCACGAGCCCGCCGAGGCGCTGCGCGAGCGCACCGACTCCTGCACGGTGCCCGCCGCCGGCGTGGTGGGCGAGGCGATGGTCGCTTTGGTGCTAGCAGACGCCTACCGCGCGAAGTTCGGTGGCGACCACATCGACGACGTCCTCTCCGCGCTCGGCGACTACGAGGAGCGGATCGGGTGGCGGGGGTAGATTCGGACACCCGCCCTCGCGCCGGTCCGGCCTCGCCATCGCCGTCGCCGCCCGGCAAGGCGATCGTGCTGGTCGGCTTCATGGGCGCCGGCAAGTCCACGACGGCGCGTCTGCTCGCCGCCGAGATCGGGGGACGCGCGCTGGACAGCGACCAGCTGCTCGAGCAGCGCTTCGGCCACTCGATCGCCCGCGAGTTCGAGCTGCACGGGGAGGCCTCGTTCCGTGCGGCCGAGCAGTCGCTCGTGTGCGAGCTGCTCGCCGCCGCGGGTCCCGGCGAGGTGATCGCGCTCGGCGGCGGCAGCGTCCTCTCCGAGCAGGTCCGCTCGGCGCTCGCACCCCATCTGACGGTTCTGCTCGACGTCGACTCCGCGGTGGCCTGGGGTCGCATGGGCAACGCCTCCGATCGGCCGCTGGCGCGCGACCGCGCAGCCTTCCTGGCGCTTGCCGAGCAGCGGCGGGGGCTGTATGAGCAGCTCGCCGACGCGTTCGTGCCCGTGCCCGATCGTGGCGGCGCGAAGCTTCCGGCGGGCCTGACGCGAGCCCTGCGGGCGCTCGCCGCGGCGAGCCCCGGCACCCGGTTGGCGTGGGCGAGCGCGGCCGCGGGGGAGTATCCGGTGCTCGTCGGGCGCGGGCTGCTGGCTGCGGCCGGGGCCGAGCGCGACGGCGTGGCGCTGTCGGCCCTGTGGCCACTCGACGTCGAGCGGTCACGCCCGTTCTGCGTCACCGACGAGACGGTCGGCGGCCTCTACGGCGCGAGCCTCGAGCGACTCGGCCCGCTCGGCGCCACGATCGCGATCGCACCGGGCGAGCCGCACAAGACGCTCGCGAGCGCCGAGCTCGTGTGGAGCGCTCTCGTCGCCGCGGCGATGACCCGCAGCGACCATCTCGTGGCACTCGGCGGAGGCGTGGTGGGGGACGTGGCCGGGTTCTGCGCCGCGACCTATCAGCGGGGCGTGCCGATCGTCCACGTGCCCACCACCCTCGTCGCCCAGGTCGACTCGGCCTACGGCGGAAAGACGGGTGTGGACCTTCCCGACGCGAAGAACTACGTCGGCGCCTACCACCAGCCCGCCGGCGTGCTGTGCGATCCCGACACCCTCGCGACCCTTCCCGCCGCCGAGCTGGCGGCCGGCTGGGTGGAGGTGCTGAAGACCGCCCTGATCGCCGGCGCCACGCTGTGGGAGCGCGTCGCGGCCGGGGCGGTGAGCGACGAGCAGACGATCCTCGACTGCGTCCGCACGAAGCTCGCGGTGGTCGCCGCCGACGAACGCGACGGCGGCCGCCGGCAGGTGCTGAACCTCGGCCACACCGTCGGGCACGCGATCGAGACGGTCACCGGCTACGCCCGCTATCGTCACGGCGAGGCGGTCGGGCTGGGTCTGCTCGCGGCGCTGCGCCTGTCGGGCGCAGGGGAGCTGCGCGAGCAGGTGCGTGAGCTGCTGCTCGCACGCGGGCTGCCCGTGTCCCTGCAGGAGGACCTCGACGTGCAGGCGATCGTGGCGGCCACAGCACGCGACAAGAAGCGCCTCGGCGGTGGGTCGGTCCCGTTCGTGCTGATCCGCGAGCCCGGCGATCCCGAGATCGGCTGTGAGGTCCCTGAGGCCGACCTGTGCGCCGCCGTGGAGGAGCTGATCGGGTGAGCGCGACATCCGGCTCGGCGCTGCGCCTGGAGGTGCTCCACGGCGTCAACCTCGACATGCTCGGCAGCCGTGACCCAGCCCATTACGGCGCGCTCACGCTCGTCGAGCTGCAGGAGCAGATCGCCGCATGGGCGGCGGAGCTGGACGTGGCGGTGGGCTTCTTTCAGACCAACGCGGAGTCCGCGTACGTCGAGCGTCTGCACGCGCTGCGCGGCGGCTGCGACGGCCTGATCCTCAACCCGGGGGCCTGGACCCACTACTCCTGGGCGATCCACGACGCGCTCGAGCTGGCAGAGCTGCCGGCGGTCGAGGTGCACCTGTCGGACGTCTCCACGCGGGAGGCCTGGCGCCGGACGTCGGTGATCGGCGATCTCTGCCAGGCGACGTTCTCCGGCCAGGGACCGGAGGGCTATCGCCTGGCCCTGGCCCACCTGCGCCGCACACTCGCCGGAGATGGTCGGTGAGCGGCGACGGCGGCTCGGTCCACGGTGAGCGCGTGCGGCGCCTGGTCGAGCATCTGCGTGCGCGCGAGCTCGACGCGCTGCTCGTGACGCCCCTCGTGGACGTCCGCTACCTGACCGCCTTCACGGGCAGCAACGCGCTCGTCCTGGTCGTCGCGGAGACGGGGGCGGGCACCGGCGGCGCCCACCGCTTCTTCAGCGACTTTCGCTACGCCACCCAGTCGGCGGAGCAGGTCACCGATCTGTTCGCGCGCGAGATCGTCGCCGGCGAGCTGCTCGACGCCGCGGCCCGTCACATCTCCTCGCTGCACACGGGCGGACGGCTCGGCTTCGACGACTCGACGATCACGGTCGCCCAGCACCGGCGCCTGCTCGAGCTGCTTCCACCGGCGTGGGAGCTCGTGGCGTGTGCGGGCGCCGTGGAGCGCCTGCGCGTGGTCAAGGACAGCCACGAGATCGCCCGCATCCGCGCCGCCGCCGAGCTGGCCGACGAGGCGCTCGGCTCGATCCTGCACCAGGGTCTCGCCGGACGCAGCGAGCGCGACGTGGCGATCGCGCTCGAGCTCGCCATGCGCAGGCTCGGGGCCGACGGCCCCAGCTTCCCCCCGATCGTCGCCGCCGGCGCCCACGGTGCGCTTCCCCACGCCGAGCCCCGCGACACGACGATCGCCCCTGACGTGCTCGTGACGATCGACTGGGGCGCCCTGCACGAGGGGTACTGCTCGGACTGCACCCGCACCTACGCCACCGGCGAGCGCATCACAGAGCAGGCGCGGGCGGTCTACGAGCTGGTGCTGGACGCGCAGGAGCGGGCGCTGGAGGCGGCGCGCCCGGGCCCCAACGGGCGCGAGCTGGACGCGGTCGCGCGCGAGGTGATCGTCGCCGCCGGACACGGCGAGCACTTCGGCCACGGCCTCGGCCACGGCGTGGGCATGGAGATCCACGAGGCTCCCCGCCTGTCTCGTACCGCCGCCGAGGAGCCGCTGCTGGCCGGCAGCGTGGTCACGATCGAGCCCGGCGTGTACATCCCGGGGGAGTGCGGCGTGCGGATCGAGGATCTCGTCGTCCTCACCGCCGACGGTCACGAGCTGCTCACGGGGCTGCCCAAGCAGCTCACCGTCGTGCCCTGATCACCCGAACATCTGTTCGCGTGCCTACAATGACCGCGGACATGCCCTCAAGCGATCAGATCGTCGTCTCCGGCGCCCGCGAGCACAATCTCAAAGACATCTCCCTGACGCTTCCGCGAGATGCGCTCGTGGTGATCACGGGCCTGTCGGGATCGGGCAAGTCGAGCCTCGCCTTCGACACGATCTACGCCGAGGGCCAGCGCCGCTACGTGGAGTCGCTGTCCGCCTACGCTCGACAGTTCCTGGGTCAGATGGACAAGCCCGACGTCGATTCGATCGAGGGGCTCTCGCCGGCGATCTCGATCGACCAGAAGACCACCTCGCGCAACCCCCGCTCGACTGTTGGCACGGTCACCGAGATCTACGACTACCTGCGGCTGCTGTGGGCGCGCGTGGGCAAGCCCCACTGCCCGATCTGCGGGCGCCCGATCGTGGGCCAGTCCGCCGAGCAGATCATCGATCAGGCGATGGAGCTGGGCGAGGGCACCCGCTTCATGGTGATGGCTCCCGTCGTGCGGGGCCGCAAGGGGGAGTACGGCAAGCTGCTCGACGAGCTGCGGGCCGACGGCTTCCAGCGCGTGAAGATCGATGACCGGGTGCGACTGCTCGAGGAGTCGATCGTCCTGGACAAGCGCTACAAGCACGACGTCTCGGTCGTCGTCGACCGCCTCGTGATGCGTCACGACCTGCGCAAGCGTCTGGCGGACTCGATCGAGACTGCGGTGGCGCTCGCCGACGGCCTGGTGGAGATCGAGATCGTCGCCGGTGGGTCAGAGCGGGAGCAGGCCGCGGCGTCCGACGAGGCCGCGCCGCGCACCAAGGGGGCCAGGGGCGCGCGCTCGGCGGCGACCCAGATCGTGCCCGAAGAGGTGCCCGAGCCGGGAACGCTGTTCACGTTCTCAGAGCGGTTCGCCTGCCCCGAGCACGGGCCCTCGTTGGTCGAGCTCGAGCCGCGGATCTTCTCCTTCAACTCTCCCCACGGCGCCTGCGAGCGGTGCACCGGGCTGGGCTCCCAGATGGAGGTCGATCCCGAGATGCTGGTCCCCGACCCGACGCTGTCGATCTCAGAGGGCGCGATCGCGCCGTGGTCGGGCGCGGTGTCCAACTACTACGAGCAGGTCGCGGGTGCGATCTCAGAGCGCTACGGAGTCGATCTGCACACGCCCTGGCAGGATCTGCCGCGCGAGGATCGCGAGCTGTTCCTGCACGGCACCGGCGGCGAGCGGCTGCAGATCTCCTACCGCAACCGCTTCGGGCGCAGGCGATCGTATGCCACCCGCTTCGAGGGGATCGTCTCCAACCTCGAGCGCCGCTACAAGGAGACCGACTCCGAGAGCACCCGCGAGAAGATCGAGCAGTACATGTCGCTGCGCCCCTGCCCGGTGTGCGACGGCGCGCGCCTGCGGGCGGAGTCGCGTGCGGTGCTCGTGGGGGGGACCCGGATCGAGGACTTCTGCGCCCTCTCGGCACGACGGGCGCTGCAGTGGCTGGACCGGGTCGAGCTCTCGGAGACCGATCGCCACGTCGCGCGACTGATCCTGCGGGAGATCTCCGAGCGTTTGCGCTTTCTGGAGAACGTGGGCATCGGCTACCTCTCGATGGACCGGGCCTCGGCGACGCTGTCCGGAGGGGAGGCCCAGCGCATCCGGTTGGCGACCCAGATCGGCTCCTCGTTGGTCGGCGTGCTCTACATCCTCGACGAGCCCTCGATCGGGCTGCACCAGCGCGACAACTCGAAGCTGATCGGGACGCTGGAGCGGTTGCGGGACCTCGGCAACACCGTGATCGTGGTCGAGCACGACGAGCAGACGATGCGCGCCGCCGACCACCTGCTCGATCTCGGACCGGGCGCCGGCGAGCACGGGGGCAGGATCGTCGCCCAGGGCACCGCGGCGCAGGTCCAGCGCGTCAAGGACTCCCTGACGGGACAGTTCCTCGCCGGGACCCGCACGATCCCGACGCCCGCGCGGCGGAGCACGCCGAGCGGCTATGTGGAGATCCTCGGCGCCAGCCAGCACAACCTGCGCGACATCGACGTGCACATCCCGCTGGGGGTGCTCACCTGCGTCACGGGAGTGTCGGGCTCGGGCAAGTCGACGCTCGTCAACGAGGTCCTCTACAAGGCGGTCGCCAGCCGGCTGCACCGCGCCCGTCAGCGCCCGGGTGCCCATCGCGCGATCCACGGCCTGGAGCAGCTCGACAAGATCATCGCTGTCGACCAGTCGCCGATCGGGCGCACCCCGCGCTCGAACCCCGCCACCTACACCGGCCTGTTCGACGTGATCCGCGACCTCTTCTCGAAGACCCCCGAGGCCCGCGCGCGCGGGTACAAGCCGGGACGGTTCAGCTTCAACGTCAAGGGCGGCCGTTGCGAGGTGTGCCGCGGCGACGGGCAGATCAAGATCGAGATGCACTTCCTGCCCGACGTGTACGTCCCCTGCGAACAGTGCCACGGAAAGCGCTACAACCGCGAGACGCTGGAGGTGCGGTTCAAGGGGCGCAGCATCGCCGACGTGCTCGACATGCCGGTGGAGGAGGCGCTGAAGTTCTTCGAGCACATCCCGAAGATCCGCCGCCGCCTGGAGACGCTTTACGCCGTCGGTCTCGGCTACGTGCGACTGGGCCAGCCGGCCACGACCCTCTCTGGCGGCGAGGCCCAGCGGGTCAAGCTCGCAACCGAGCTGTCGAAGATCGCCACCGGGCGCACCCTCTACATCCTCGACGAGCCCACCACCGGGCTTCACTTCGCCGATGTGCAGCGCCTGCTGGAGGTGCTCCAGCGGCTCGTGGAGGCGGGCAACAGCGTGGTCGTGATCGAGCACAACCTCGACGTCGTCAAGAGCGCCGACCGGCTGATCGACATGGGGCCCGAGGGTGGGGAGGAGGGCGGGATGGTCGTCGCCGCCGGCACGCCGGAGGAGGTCGCCCTGGAGCCGGCGTCCCACACCGGGCGGTTCCTCGCGGAGATGCTCACCCCCGCGGCCAGCTCGACCGGCGCGAAGGGTGGCAAGGGAACCCAGCGCCGGCGGCGCGCCAGGGTCCCCGCGTGAGCCCCCGCGCGGGCCGTGCGCGGCTGTGGGCGCAGAAGTGGCGTTGGTATGAGCGCAACTCGCTGCCCTGGAATCGCGTCGCGATCCACCGTGAGTTCATGCGCCGTGAGGCGTTCGTGCGCTGGCCCGTGCACGGCAACGTGCTGGAGGCGCTGCGCGAGGGCCGCCTGCAGGTGGGCGCCGGCGCGTTGCTGGAGCCGAACGTCTGGATCACGGCCCCCGACCGGGCGCAGGTGCGGATCGGCGCGGGCACGTTCCTGAACCTGGGCGTGATGATCGCCGCCCAGGAGCTCGTGGAGATCGGTGATCACTGCATGCTCGCCAACGGCTGCTTCGTCAGCGACGCGAACCACCGCTACGACGACCCCGAGAAGCCGATCACCTGGCAGGGGTTCGACAGTCCGGGACCGACGAGGATCGCCGAGAACTGCTGGCTCGGGGCCAATGTGGTGGTCACCGGCGGGGTGAGCATCGGCGAGCGCTGCGTGATCGGCGCCAACAGCGTGGTCACGCACGACCTCGAGCCGTTCTCGGTCGCCGCCGGCGCGCCCGCCCGGGTGCTCCGCCGGATCGAGTACCCGACCCGGTAGCGTTCCCCCGCATGGACCTCGTCGAGGCCATGCGTTGCGCGCCCACCAGCCGGCGATTCACGCCGGATCCGGTGTCGAGCGAGGCGCTCCATCGCGCTCTCGACAACGCCCGCTTCGCGCCCAGCGGCGGCAACCGCCAGGGTTGGCGCGTGGTCGTCGTGCGCGACCCCGAGCGCCGGCGGGCCATCCGCGACCTGTACCTGCCGCACTGGCGGGCCTACATCGAGCAGACGGGGGCCGCCCGCATGCTGAGCGACCCCGACGGGGTCGATCCGGCGCGGGCGCGCATGATGCGCCGGGCCGACGATTACGCCGAGCACATGGAGGAGGTGCCCGTCCACCTCGTGGTGTGCGTGCGTCTCGGCGACCTCGCCGTCACCGACGCGGCACTGCCGCGACAGAGCATCGTCGGCGGCGCATCGATCTACCCGTTCGTGCAGAACCTGCTGCTGGCGCTGCGAGCGGAGGGCCTCGGCGCGGCCATGACCACGCTGCTGGTGCCCGCCGAGGCCGAGGTCAAGGCGCTGCTTCGGATACCCGAGGACGTGGCCCTCGCCGCGCATGTCGGCGTCGGCTATCGCGCCGACCCGTGGCCCAAGCAGCTCGCCCGCCGACCGGTGGGGGAGTTCGCCTTCGGTGAGCGCTTCGGCGAGTCGCTCTAGGTGCAGCCCAGCAGCTCGTGCAACTCGGCGAGCTGCGCGGGGTCGATCGAGTAGGTGTGCTCCGGCCCTGGATAGCGACGCGCGCGCACATCCTCGGCGTAGGCGGTGACGCCGGCGTTCATCTCCTCCTGCAGGCTCGCGTAGCGCTTGACGAAACGCGGGCCGAGGCCGTCGCGAATGCCGAGCAGGTCGTGGAACACGAGCACCTGCCCGTCGGTTGCCGGGCCGGCCCCGATGCCGATCACGGGGATCTCGATCAGCTTCATCAGCTCATCGGTGACCGCCGCGGGGATCGCCTCGAACACCAGCGCGAAGCAGCCCGCCTGCTGCAGCGCGAGCGCCTCGCCGGCGATCTGCGCAGCCTGTGTGGCCGTCCGTCCCTGCGCCTTCCAGCCGCCGAGCGCGGTCGACGTCTGCGGCGTCAGGCCAACGTGGCCCATCACCGGGATGCCGGCACCCACGATCGCGCGGGCGCGACTCGCCGGCGCCTCGCCGCCTCCCTCCAGCTTGACCACGTCGCAGCCGGCCTCCTTGACCATCCGCATCGCCGTGGTGATCGCCTGCTCGTCTGAGACCTCGTAGGAGCCGAACGGCAGGTCGCCGATCAGCAGCGGGGTGCGCAGGCCGCGACGCACGGCCCGGGCGAGCACGAGCATGTCGCCGAGCTCCACCGGCGTGGTCGCGTTGTAGCCGAGCACGGTGGTCGCGGCGGAGTCGCCGACCAGCACGAGATCGACCCCCGCGGCCTCGACCGCGCGGGCGCTCGGGTAGTCGTAGGCGGTGACCATCACGATCGGTTCGCCGAGCCGCTTCTTCTCCGCCAGCAGCGGCAGGGTCATCGGCAGGCGCCCCGGATCCGACGGGGCCTGGACGTGGGGATGGCTGGACATGGCTGTTCCTCTCTGACGCGGTTGACGCCGCTCGCTAGGCGAGCAGGGTCGCCACCTCGTCGTCGACGGTGACGATGCGATTGGTCTTGGCCTGCACGTGCACCACGCGAGGCTCGTAGCGCTCGAGCTCGGCCTCGTCGTAGCTGGCGTAGGAGATCACGATGATCGTGTCGAGGGGCTGCACCAGGCGGGCGGCGGCGCCGTTGACCTGCATCGTGCCCGAGCCCCCCTCGCCCGCGATCGTGTAGGTCTCGAAGCGGGCGCCGTTGTCGATGTCGAGCACGTGCACCTGCTCGTGCTCGCGGATGTCGGCGGCCTCCAGCAGCACGCGGTCGATCGTGATCGAGCCGACGTAGTGCAGGTCACACGCGGTGATCGTCGCCCGGTGGATCTTCGACTTCAGCATCACACGTTGCATCTCACGATCGCCTCTCTGTGCAGGGTTTGACGGGATTTCGATCGGATCGAGGGCTCGAGCAGCGCGTTGTCGATCAGACGTACGTCTCCGACCCATGCGGCCACCGCCAGCAGCGCCGTGCGCTCCAGCGTCTGGATCGGCTCGAGCGTGTCGGGGTCCACCAGCGCCAGGTACTCCGGCTCCACACCCCGGCCGAGCATCGCCTCGCCGGCGATCGCGAGCAGCTCTCGCGCATCGCGCTCACCCGCCACCACACGCTCGTCGGCCGCTTGCAGGGCAGCGCTCAGTGCCAGCGCCCGCGGGCGCTCTCCGTCGCCCAGCAGCGCGTTGCGGCTGGACAGCGCGAGCCCATCGGCCTCCCGCACGGTGGGGCGCACCTCGACCGCGACCGGCAGGTTCAGGTCGGCGACGAGACGGCGGATCACCACGGCCTGCTGAGCGTCCTTCTGGCCGAAGTAGGCACGATCCGGGAGCGCCATGCACAACAGCTTCGTCACCACCGTGGCGACTCCGCGGAAGTGCTCGCTGCCCCGTGCCGCGCCCTCCAGCCGCTCGCTCACGCCGAACACCTCCACCGCCGTGGCGAAGCCGTGCGGATAGACCTCCGCCGTGCACGGCACGAACAGCAGGTCCGCGCCGGCCTGTGCGGCCAACGCTTGGTCCCGGCGCTGATCCCGCGGGTAGCGCTCGAGGTCGGCGCGCTCGTTGAACTGGGCCGGGTTGACGAACACCGAGACGACCACCACCTCGCACTGCGAGCGGGCGCTCGCGATCAGGGACAGGTGTCCCTCGTGCAACGCTCCCATCGTGGGCACGAGCCCGACCGTCTCTCCCGCCCGGCGCGCCGGCGCCAGCGCGGCACGCAGCTCGGCGACTGTGCGCAGCACCCTCATGAGCAGGGCAGGGAAGGGTTTGGTTGGCTCATGTCTTTCGGTCCAGTTCCCGTGGGGATACCGGCGCGACTGAAGATCGGTGGGACTGGCTTCGGGTCCATCCCGAGAACTCCCGGTGACGGCCTGTGGCAGATGATACAGCCGCGCCGGATGTCGTGGCGCTCGCGCGCGACTGTGTGCGCATGCTCACACAGTCGCGCGCGAGCGCCGACGGCCTATGGCTCCTACCAGGCGTCGACGTACGGGCGCCGCTTGCCTGCGCGCCCGCGCCAGCCGTCGCCCGCCTGCTCGAACAGCAGCGCGATCCAGCGGCGGGAGTCGGCGGGATCGATCACGTCGTCGATCTCGCCGTAGGAGGCCATGTTCACGCCCATGCCCCGCTCGTAGGCGGCGGCGACCGTCGTTGCGAACACCCGCTCGCGCTCCTCGGGATCCTCGATCGCCTCGAGCTCACGCCGCATCCCCAGCCGCACGGCCCCCTCGAGGCCCATCGCGCCGAACTCCGATGTCGGCCACGCGACGGTGAACAACGGCGCCTTGAAGCCGCCGCCGGCCATCGCCTGGGCGCCGAGTCCGTATCCCTTGCGCAACACGATCGTTCCCGACGGCACACGAAGATTCGCGCCCGCGAGGAACATCCGCGCGAAGTGGCGGACCGTCGCCGTGCGCTCGGCGTCCGGGCCCACCATGAAGCCGGGGGTGTCGCACAGGAGCAGGAGCGGCACATCGAAGGCGTCGCACAACCCCATGAAGCGGGCGGCCTTGTCCGCCCCGTCGGCGTCGATCGCGCCGCCGAGATGGGTCGGGTCGTTCGCCACCACCCCCAACGGCCGCCCTTCGACGCGCGCCAGCGCGGTGACGATCCCGGCTGCGAAGCCACCTCGCAGCTCGAGCACCGAATCGCGATCGCAGATCGTCTCGAGCACCACCCGCACGTCGTAAGGGCGCTTTCGCTGTTCGGGCACGAGCTGGCGCAACAGGCGCTGGTCGGGGGCCTCACCCGGGTCGACCGGTCCGTGGAAGTAACTCAGATAGCGCTTGGCCAGGTCCACCGCCTCGCGGTCGTCGCGGGCGCGCAGATCGACCACGCCGTTCGCGTGCTGCATCTCGATCGGGCCGACGTCCTGCGGTGCGTGCACGCCCAGGCCGCCACCCTCGATCATCGCCGGGCCGCCCATGCCGATGCTCGCGTCCTCGGTGGCGATCACGACGTCACAGCAGCCCAGCAGCGCAGCGTTGCCCGCGAAGCAGTAGCCCGAGGCGACCCCCACCAGCGGAACGAGCCCGCTGAGCTGGGCGAACAGCTGAAAGGCGCGGCAGTCCAGGCCGGCGACGATCGGCATGTCCACGTCACCCGGTCGCCCGCCGCCGCCCTCCGCGAACAGCACCACCGGCAGCCTGCGCCGCTCGGCGATCTCGAACAGGCGGTCCTTCTTGGCGTGGTTGCGCATCCCCTGGGTGCCCGCCAGCACCGTGTAGTCGTAGGACATCGCCACGGTCGGCTGACCGTCGGTCTCGCCGATACCCGCGACGAGGCCGTCGGCAGGGGTGCGGGCGATCAGCTCCTCGCGCGAGCGCCGGCGCTCCTGGGCGGCGAACAGCAGCGGGCCATACTCCACCAGGGTGCCCTCGTCCAGGAGATCGGAGAGGTTCTCCCGCGCGGTGCGCCGGCCCCGCTCGTGGCGGCTCGCCACCGCCTCGTCTCGCGCCGCGTCGAGGCCCGCGGCGTGGCGCTCCCGCACAGCCTCCAGGTCGGCCCGGTGCGCGTCGGGATCGCTCGCCTCCGGCAGGGCCGCCGCCATCGCCTCGCCGGCGTGCGGTGCGATCACCAGCAGCACCTGACCCTGCTCCACCGTCTCGCCGGAGCTGACCTCGACGCGCCGCACGACCCCGCCGGTCTGCGCGATCACCTCGTGCTCCATCTTCATCGCCTCGAGCACAACCAGCGTGCTCCCCGCCGCGACCTGCTCGTCGTGGGAGTGGGCGATCGAGACCACCACGCCCGCGAGGGGCGCGGTCACTGTGACCTCTGCGTCGGAGGACATCGTCGGGATCATTGCGCAGCTGCTCCTGTCGGGCGCTCGCGGCGGCGCCGAGTCGAGGCGGCGTCGTCCCACGCTCGCCGGCGCCGGGCAATACCATCCGCCGGGTGCCCTCGGACTCGAGCGAAATGTCGGCCTCCGAGCGGCGCGACGCGCTGAAGGAGGTGTTCGAGCAGGCGCGGGGATGTGTTCGCTGCGCCGAGCTGGCTGCGACCCGCAAGTCGGTGGTGTTCGGCGCCGGCAACGCCGACGCCGAGTTGATGTTCGTCGGCGAGGCACCCGGTGCGAGCGAGGACGAGCAGGGCCTCCCGTTCGTCGGCCAGGCGGGGAAACTGCTGGAGAAGCTGCTCGCCGAGATCGGCATGGAGCGCTCACAGGTGTTCATCGGAAACACGCTCAAGTGCAGGCCCCCCGGCAACCGCGATCCCCAACCGGTGGAGATCGAGAACTGCAAGGAGTACCTGTACCGGCAGGTCGAGTTGATCCAGCCGAACGTGATCTGCACGCTCGGCAACTTCTCGACGAAGCTGCTGCGGGAGGACCCGGCGGGCATCACCCGGGTGCACGGCCAGGCGGAGATCCTCACGTTGGGGCGGAGGGCGGTGCGGCTGTACCCGATCTTCCATCCGGCGGCCGCGCTGTACACGCCGCGGATGCTCGAGACGCTGCGGGAGGACTTCGCCAGGCTGCCGGCGCTGCTGGCGCTCGGCCCGCCGGAGCAGCCCGCGTGGGAGCAGGAGCTCGACGTCGCCGTGCCCGAGCTCGGCGAGCACGGGGAGGCCGGTGGCGCGGTGGACGCGCCGGGCTCCTCGGTGGCCGAGCCGGACCAGCTCGACCTGTTCCAGTGATCGCCCCGTGAGCGGCGGACGGTCGTCAGCGCCCCGGCGAGAACGGCCGTCCAGCCGTGTCCAGGCGGCCGTCTGCAAGAAGATTCCCGGTGATTGCAGGGAAAACCGGCGATCGGGAGAAAAAGCCGTCCATGGCGCTAAAGCCAGCGGTATGGTCCGCCGATAACGAAGCTGTCTCCATCCTCTCTCCTAGACACACACATCCCCGATAGCAGTTCCATCCTCCCTAGCAGTAGCGACCGGCCCGCGTCTCCTCTCCCGCGGGTCGTTCGTTTTTAACGCTCTAGAGTCTCGTCGTGTCGGTGCACATCGTCGAGACGGCAGACCCCAGCGAGACGGAGGCCATCGGGGCCGCGCTCGCCGCTGAGCTGAGCGGCGGCGACGTGGTGCTGCTTGTCGGAGAGCTCGGCTCGGGCAAGACCACGCTGGTGCGCGGCGCGGCGCGTGCGCTCGGGGTGTCAGAGCCCGTCACGAGCCCGACCTTCAGCATCGGCCACCGCTACCGCGGAGCAGGCGTGACCGTCTCCCACCTGGATCTGTTCAGGGTTGACGGCCTCGAGGGCGAGGCGCCAGAGCTGCTCGCCGACTATCTCGGCCCGCAGCGGATCGCGTTCGTGGAGTGGCCGCAGGGGGCGGGGGAGGAGCTCGGCGAGGCGCGGGTGCGGATCACCCTCTCCCACCGTGGCGCGGACCGTCGGCGCATCGAGGTGGCGCGACTGCGGTGATCGTGCTCGGCTTCGACACCGCCACCCCCGCAACCGCGATCGGCCTGATGCGCGCCGACGGAACCGTCGTGCAGGCGCGCGACGATCCCGGGCCGGGGGAGCATCCCGGTCATGCGACCCGGCTGCTGCCGCTGGCCGCCGAGCTGCTTGCCGCGAGCAGACTGGGTTTCGGCGACGTGCAGCGGATCGCCGTGGGGGTGGGTCCGGGGACCTTCACCGGCCTGCGCATCGGTGTCGCCACCGCGCGGGGCCTGGCTCAGTCGCTCTCGCTGGAGCTTGCCGGCGTGTCGAGCCTGCGGGCGCTCGCGTCCGGCGTGGCCCTCAACGATCGGCGCGGGGCGTCCCCACTTGCAGGTGAGCAGTCGGAGACGCTGGGAACCCTCGCGGTGTTGGACGCGCGCCGTGGGGAGGCGTTCGCGGCCGCCTACGGTCCCGCGGGCGAGGAGCTGGCGTCGGCGCGGGCGCTCGCGCCGGAGCGGCTGGGAGACATGCTGAGCGAGGCGGCGGGCGCCGGCGAGCGGCTCGAGCGGTGGGTCGGGGTGGGCGACGGAGCGGTCACGTACCGCTCGCAGCTGCAGGCGCTCGGTGTGGAGGTGGCGCCCGACTCCTCGCCGCTTCACCAGATCAGCGGGGAGCGGATCTGCGAGCTGGGGGCTGCCGCGCCCACCGCGCGGCCGCAGGAGGTCGAGCCCGACTACAGGCGTCGCCCCGATGCCGAGATCGCGCTGGAGCGGGCGTCGCTCGCTCCGAGCGGGGCGCGATGAGCTCGCACTCCACGATCGAGCCCGGCACCGAGGGCGCACGGGGGCTCGAGATCAGGCGGCTCGTGTATCCCGACCTGCCGCAGGTGATCGCGATCGAGCGCCGGGTGTTTCCGACGCCGTGGTCGCTGGCGATGTTCGTGCTCGAGCTCTCCAAGCACTCGGGCATCTGCCTGGCCGCGACGGTGCCCGGCGAGCGGGGGCGGCGACTGGCGGGCTATCTGATCTGCTCGCGCTACGAGACCGTGTGGCACGTGATGAACATCGCGGTCGACACCGAGCACCAGAACACCGGGGTGGCGTCGGCGCTGCTGGCCGCCCTGTACGAGCGGGTCGACGACGAGGCGGCCCGCTACACGCTCGAGGTGCGCTGCTCGAACCGGCTGGCGATTCGGCTGTATGAACGGGAGGGCTTTCGCGCCGCGGGGATGCGACGGCGCTACTACCAGGACAACGGCGAGGACGCGCTGGTGATGTGGCGCACGCCCGCCACGCTCGCGGGCACGCTCGAGGACGTGCCCAATCCCGGCCCCGTATGAGTCCCGCGATCCTCGCGCTGGAGACCAGCTGCGATGACACCTGCGCCGCGGTGCTAGACGCTCGTGGGGAGATCATGGCGAACGTGATCTCCTCACAGGAGGTGCACGATCGCTTCGGCGGGGTCGTGCCCGAGGTCGCCTCCCGCCACCACCTGGAGCTGGTGAACCTGGTCGTGCAGACGGCACTCGAGCAGGCGGGGGTGGGACTCGAGGAGATCGAGCTGGTGGCGGCGACGCAGGGGCCGGGTCTCGTGGGGGCGCTGCTGGTCGGTCTCTCGACGGCGAAGGCGTTGGCGGCGGCGCGGGAGCTCCCGTTCGCGCCTGTGGACCATCTCCAGGGACATGTGGCGGCCAACTTCGTGCGCGACGGCGACGGCGGTGGCGACAGCGTTGCGAGGCCGCCGTTCGAGCCGCCGTTCGTGTGCCTGATCGCAAGCGGCGGTCACACGCTGCTGGGGCACGTCACCGCCCACGACGGCTATCAGGTGCTCGGCCGCACCCTCGACGACGCCGCCGGGGAGGCGTTCGACAAGGGCGCGCGGATGCTCGGGCTCGGCTATCCCGGCGGTCCCGCGCTCGAGCGGCTGGCGGCGACCGGCGATCCCGAGGCGGTCGCCTTTCCGGGTTCGGACGCCGAGCGGGCCCGCGGCGGCAAGGGCACCGGTCGTCAGGCGTTCGAGCGCAGCCTCGACTTCTCCTTCGCCGGGCTGAAGACGGCGCTGCTGTATCGGGTGCGGGAGCTCTCGCCAGCCGAGATCCAGGCGCAGGGCGCAGATCTCGCCGCGTCCTATCAGGCGGCGATCGTGGACAGCCTGATCGCGCGGGCCCGGCAGGCGCT
Source organism: uncultured Solirubrobacterales bacterium (assembly GCA_963696615.1). Lineage (GTDB taxonomy): Bacteria > Actinomycetota > Thermoleophilia > Solirubrobacterales > Solirubrobacteraceae > Palsa-744. Next base: position 1,173,814 of record CAVOKU010000001.1, read on the forward strand.
GCAGGCGACTGGACTGGACCGTCTGGCCGTGGGCGGCGGTGTGGCCGCCAACGGCGAGCTGCGCCGGCGTCTGGCGGCGCTCGGCGCCACCGTGCACGTGCCCGCGAGCGCGCTCTGCACCGACAACGCGGCGATGATCGCCAGCGCGGCGCGGTTTGCGCCCCAGCTGGCGTATCCCGCCTATCTGGGGCTCGATGCGTACGCCACGGGCGAGCGGCCCCTCTGAGGTGCGATGGCGCCGCTGGTGACCGTCTACTCGAAGTCCGACTGCCACCTGTGCGAGCAGGCGTTGCGGGCCCTGCGTGGGCTCCAGCGAGAGCTCGTGTTCGATCTGCGGGTGTGCGACATCACCCGCGAGCCGGAGCTGCACGATGCCTATTTCGAGCGGATTCCCGTGATCGCGCTCGACGGGGAGGAGATGTCGGACTACTTCGTGGACGAGCAGATCCTGCGCGAACGTCTAGAGTCACGGCGATGAGCTACCGCGAGCCCACAACCGGCACCGCGAGCGCCGTGGCACCCGTCGCCAACGGCGGCCTGGCCGGCGAACGGCTGTCGCTGGGGGTGGCCGCGCGGCTGTCGCGCTACCTGCAGGTGCTCACCCAGGCCAAGAAGATGGGCAAGGAGACGATCTCCTCGCAGGAGCTGTCCGACTACACGCACGTCAACTCGACCCAGATCCGCCGTGACCTGTCGGGGTTCGGCAAGTTCGGCAAGCGTGGCGTGGGCTACAACGTCGAGGCGCTCGTGTCCCAGATCCGCAAGATCCTTCGTACCGCCGGCCAGCACAACATCGCGCTGCTCGGCGCCGGGCATCTGGGCAAGGCGATCGCCTCCTCGGACATCTTCGCCGACCACGGCTTCCGGGTGGTGGCGATCTTCGACGTGGACCCCTCGAAGGTGGGCGCGACCGTCGGCAGCCAGGTGGTGCGTCACACCGACGAGTTGCGGCGGGTGGTGGAGGACGAGGACATCGTCGTCGGCGTGCTCGCCGTCCCCACCGGGGCCGCTCAGGAACTCGCCGACGAGCTGGTGGAGGCCGGCGTGAAGATCATCTTCAACTACTCCGAGTCGTTGCTCGCCGTCCCTCCTGAGGTGACGGTCCACACGTCGAGCCCCGCCGTCGATCTGCTCTACGCCCTGTACTTCTATCTGACCTGACGCAACCGGCCCTCGCACGGACGTGGCTAGCGCAACCCGAAACGCACGACACGAGCCATGAACAGCCTGGACCTTGACAGGGCGGCCGCGCGGTTCGCCGAGGCGAGGGACCTGACGGTGGGGATCGAGGAGGAGTTCTCGATCCTCGACCCGGACACGCTCGAACTGCTGCCCCGGTTCGAGCAGCTGCGCGAGGCCGCGAGCGCCGAGGACGAGCTGCTGGCGGAGGCGATCGCCGGCGAGCTGATCTCCTCGGAGATCGAGATCATCTCGGGCGAGGGCGTGGATCTCGGCGACGCGCTCGCCCGCCAGCGCGAGCGTCGCCGACGGCTGTTCGCCTTCGCCGCCAGGCAGGGCGTGGCGCTCGGTGCGACGGCCACCCATCCGTGGGCCGACTACCGCGAGCAGCCGATCATCGACACCGAGCACTACCGCCGCGTCGAGGAGGGCCTGAAGTACGTCGCCTGGCGCAACAACACGTTCAGCCTGCACGTCCACGTCGGCGTGCGCGACCTCGACCGCGCCGTACGGGTCTGTGATCGGCTGCGCGAGGTCCTGCCGCTGCTGCTCGCGATCTCCGCCAACTCGCCGTTCCTCGACGGCCGCGACAGCGGCCTGCAGTCGGCGCGCACCCAGAGCTTCACCAAGAGCTTCCCCCGCTGCGGTGTCCCCGACGTGTTCGGGAGCTGGCGCGCCTACCGCGAGTACATCGAGCTGCTGCTCGAGACCAACTCGATCGTCGAGTTCACCCAGGTGTGGTGGTCGGTGAGACCCCACTTCAGCTTCGGCACGGTGGAGGTGCGCATCTGCGACGCCCAGAGCACCGCCCAGGAGTCCGAGGCCCTGGCGGCGCTGATGTTCGCCTGCATCGCCCAGGCAGCCCGCGACGTGGACGAGGGCGTCCCCCACGTGAGCCTGGCGCCGCGGTGGATCGAGGAGAACATGTGGCGTGCGATCCGCTTCGGGCTGGACGGCCGGCTGATCGACTTCGAGCGCGGCCAGGAGTACCCGGCGCGCGAGGCGATCGAGCGGCTGGCGGCGTGGACCGCTCCGATCCGCGCCGAGACGGGCGTGGAGCTGTCGTTCCCCGAACGCAACGGAGCCCAGCGTCAGCGCCATATGATCGAGGCGGGTGCCACCCGCGAGGAGGTCTTCGCGGCGGCTGTGGCCGAGACGAGAGAGACCTATTCGCAGGAGGTGACGGTATGAGCAGCGGACCGGCGGGATCGGCGGGGCCGAGCGACCCCGAGCAGGCGGGCGGCGGCCAGGCACAGCCCAGTGAGGAGGAGCTGCGGGCCGCCTACGAGGCCGAGCTGAGCCGTGTGAGCAGCGCGGAGATGGCGTTGCAGGCGGCCGTGTCGCTGCTGAATATCGGCGGCTACCGGATGGGCGCTTCAGGGGGCGGTGAGGAGCAGGGCGCACGAGCGGAGGATCTCGAGCAGGTGCGTGACGCGATCGACGGTGTGCGCGGGCTGCTGCCGATCCTCGAGCGCAGGATGCCTGAGCAGATCGGACCGCTGCGGGATGCTCTCTCGCGCCTGCAGATGGCCTATGCGCGCGAGGCCGGAGCCGGGGCCGGCGAGGATCAGCAGCAGCCGCCGGCGGGCTCCCAGCCCGGGGCGGGGCAGTCGCCCGCGGCCCCTGGGCAGGACGACGAACCGCGGCCCGGGCCGGCGGAGTCCAGCGGCAGGCTGTGGGTGCCGGGGCGGTGAGCGGCGAGCGCTCGCCTCGCTGTCCGGCACGATAGACTGCCCGCGCGTTTGCGCCGGACGGGCGCTCAGCATCTAGCAGGCGCCGTCCCAAGCGAGAAATGTGCGCGCGATCCTCGCGCGGCACGCCAATCAGACCGCGGAGGATTTACTGTTGAGCAGCTTTCTGACGAACCATGGGGTCGTCGTCGCCCTCGTTTGCGCCGCCTGTGCCGTGATCTACGGCCTGGTGACCACACGATCCCTGCTCGCGCTCTCGCCTGGCAACGAGAAGATGCAGAGCATCTCGCTGGCGGTCCAGCAGGGCGCGCGCGCCTACCTGAACCGCCAGTACACGACGATCGCAGCGGTGGGCGTGGTGCTGTTCGTGGCGCTGATCTTCGTGCAGAACATCGCGGTGGCGTGCGGATTCGCGATCGGAGGGCTGCTGTCGGGCTCGACCGGATACATCGGCATGAACGTCTCGGTGCGCTCCAACGCCCGCGTCGCCGAGGCAGCGCGTAGCGGGGTCACCCCCGCGCTGCGGGTGGCGTTCCGTGGAGGGGCGATCACCGGACTGCTGGTCGTCGGACTGGCGCTGATCGGCGTCGCCGGCTACTACGGGGCGTTGACCTCGATCTTCAACGACAGCCCCAAGACCGCGGTCGACGCGCTGATCGGGCTCGGCTTCGGCGGTTCGCTGATCTCCGTGTTCGCGAGGCTCGGGGGCGGCATCTTCACCAAGGCCGCCGACGTCGGCGCCGATCTCGTCGGCAAGGTCGAGGCGGGCATCCCCGAGGACGATCCCCGCAACCCGGCCACGATCGCCGACAACGTGGGCGACAACGTCGGGGACTGCGCCGGCATGGCGGCCGACCTGTTCGAGACCTACGCGGTGACGGCGATCGCCGTGATGCTGCTCGGCGTGCTCACCTTCCACGAGTCCACAAGGGTCGTGCTCTACCCGCTGGTGATCGGCGGTGCCGCGATCATCGCCTCGATCATCGGCACCTTCGCGGTGCGCTCGAAATCCGGCAACGTCGAGCGTGCGCTGCTGCAGGGGCTGGTCGTGTCGGGGCTGCTGGCGGCGGCGGCGTTCGCGCCGATCACCTACTGGCTGATGCGCGACATCACCTTCAGGGTCGTCGGCAACGTCGTGAGCACTCCGAGCTGGACCCGCATCTACCTGTGCTCGCTGATCGGCATCGCCGTCACCGCGCTCCTGTTCGGACTAACCGAATACTACACCTCGACTCGCTTCTCGCCGGTGAAGAAGACCGCCAAAGCGTCGATCACGGGCCACGCCACGAACATCATCCAGGGCTTCGCCTCGGGCCTGCAGGCCACGGCGCTGCCGGCGATCGTGATCGTGCTGGGGATCCTCGGCTCGTGGAAGCTCGCGGGCGGTGGCGTCACCGGGATCTACGGCATCGGCGTCGCCGCGGTGGGCCTGCTCTCGCTGACCGGGCTGATCGTCGCGCTCGACGCGTTCGGGCCGATCACCGACAACGCCGGCGGCATCGCCGAGATGGCGGACCTGCCGGAGGACGTGCGCAAAGTGACCGATCGGCTCGACGCCGTCGGCAACACGACCAAGGCGGTGACGAAGGGGTACGCGATCGGCTCTGCGGTGCTGGCCGCGATCGTGCTGTTCGCCGGGTTCGAGAAAGAACTCGAGGTCAAGGCCAGGCATCTGATCTCATTCGGCATCAACGAACCCCCCGTGCTGATCGGGCTGCTGTTGGGGGGGCTGATGGTGTGTCTGTTCGCGTCGCTGTCGATCGAGGCCGTGGGCCGGGCCGGCGGCGCCGTGGTCGAGGAGGTGCGCCGCCAGTTCCGTGAGCACCCGGGGATCATGGACTACTCCGAAGAGCCCGACTACGCGACATGCGTTGACATCGTCACGAAGACCGCCCAGCGCGAGATGATCCTGCCCTCGTTGCTGCCGATCCTGCTCACGCTCGTCGTCGGTTTGATCGACGAGCAGGCGCTCGGGGGCCTGCTGATCGGGGTGATCGTCGTCGGCTACTTCTTCGCGGTGATGATGACCGCCGGCGGCGGCGCGTGGGACAACGCCAAGAAGCTGATCGAGGACGGGGCCTTCGGGGGCAAGGGCTCGGAAGCCCACGCGGCGTCGGTGACCGGAGACACCGTGGGAGATCCGTTCAAGGACACCGCGGGGCCGGCGATCAACCCGATGATCAAGGTCGCGAACATCGTCGCGATCCTGATAATCCCGCTGATCACCTGACGGCGGGAGGGGGAGCGTCGGCGCTCGGCGTAAGCTCAGCAATGAGATGAGCGGTCGCGAGATTCACAGCGGGGGCACGATCGTGCTCTCGACGCTGATGGCGATCATCGGCGTGGGGCTGGTCGTCGAGACGGTGCGGGCCGGCGGCAGCGTGCTCTCCGGGCGGCTGCTGCTCGGCGTGCTGTTCATCCTCGCCGGCGCCGGGCGGCTGTACGTCGAGACGCGCAGGAGACGGGGGGCCTCCTCGCGATGAGCTCGCCCGCGAGTCCGGGCGAGCCGGGGGGCGGGCAGGGCACAGCCGCAGGGGCCGCTACCGAGAGCGGTCCCGTCGCCGAGGCGCCGGGCGCCGCACAGGCGGGGCCGGAGCTGGCGTCGCGGTCGTTCTCTGCGCTGCGCCGGAGCATCGGCTCACCGCGGCTGTTCGCGATCGTCTACACCTCCCTGGCGAGCGCGATCTACTTCTCGCTCGGGGTGATCTCCGGGCACGCGCTCGGGCTCACTCCGGTCGTCTTCTTGATCGCGGCGGTGCTGTTCGCGGCGACGGCGGCCACATATGTCGAGGGAGCGTCGCTGCACCAGGATCGTGGCGGGGCGACGGTGTTCGCCCGATACGCCTTCAACGAGCTCGTGTCCTTCGTCGCGGGGTGGGCGATCCTGCTCGACTACATCATCCTGGTCGCGGTCACCGCCTATTCGGCGACCCAGTACCTGAAGGTGTTCTGGGACCCGCTGGGCAGTCGCGCCGAGGCGCTGCTGCTGGCGCTCGCGTTCATCGCCTTCGTCGTGTACGCCAACATCCGCGGCTTCGGCTGGCGGCGGGCGAGGCGGATCGCTGCGCTGGTGGTCGCCGATCTGGCGGTGCAGGGATTGATCGTGGTGCTCGGCTTGGCAATGTTCTTCGATCCCGACACGCTGCTGGATCCGATCCACCTCGGCACCGCGCCGACATGGGCCGGCTTCGTGTTCGCGCTGCCGATCGCGACGATCGCCTTCACCGGCCTGGAGTCGGCCGCCGGGCTGGCTGGGGAGGTGCGAATCAGCCGCGCCGGCCTGGGCCGGATGGTCGGCGCGGGCACGGCGACGGTGATCCTCGGCTACGTGGGGATCGCGCTGGTGGCGGTCACGGCGCTGCCGGTGCACGACGGCCACACCGAGCTGTCCACCCGCTACCTCAACGATCCGGTGATCGGGATCGTCACCCAGATGCATCCCCACTGGCTCGCGGAGGGCCTCAAGTACGTGGTCGGCGCGCTGGCGACTGTGACGCTCGTGGCGGCCGCGAACTCCGCGATGCTGGGCCTCTCACGGCTTGCCTACTCGCTCTCGACGAACCGCCAGATCCCCAGTGGCCTGGGGCGGTTGCACCCGGTTCGCTCGACGCCCTACGTACTGATCGTCCTGGCCGGGCTGATCGCCGCCGGCCTGGCTGCGACCGAGGATCTGGACCTGCTCGTGGGCCTGTACGCGTTCGGGGCGATGCTCGCGTTCACGATCGCGCACGTGTCGATCTGCAAGCTGCGTTACTCCGAGGCCGACCGGGACCGCCCGTTCAGGATCCCCTGGTCGGTGCGGGCCCGTGGGGCGGACCTGCCGCTGCCGGCGGTGTTCGGCGCGATCGTGTGCGCGGGTGGGCTGGTGGCGGTGCTGGTGGTGCACGAACCCGCCCGCTACGTCGGCCTGGGCTGGATGGCGGTCGGGATCCTGCTGTATGTCGTCTACCGTCGCGCCGACGAGACCTCACTACTGCGGCGGGTGACCGTCTCGCCGGCCGCGCTGCGCTCCGAGCAGGCCCCGGAGGAGGACTACGGCTCGATCCTGGTGCCGTTGCTCGGCAGCGACCTGGACGACGACATCGTGCAGACCGCCGCCCGGCTGGTGTCGGGAGCTCAGACCGACGACGCGGCGATCGACCAGGCGACGATCGAGGCGGTGTGGATCTTCGTGATCCCGATGTCCCTGCCGCTGGACGCAAGGCTGCCCGAGGCGCAGGTCAAGCTCGCGCGGGAGGCGCTCGCCAGGGCGAAGGTGGTGGGCGAGGAGTACAGCGGCGTGCACGTGGCGACGGCGACGCTGAGGACCAGGCGGGCGGGGTTCGCGATAATCGAGGAGGCGCGCAGGCGGGGGGTGGAGGCGATCGTGCTGGGAGCTGAGGAGCCCTCGCGGATCCGCGGCGGCGCACGACTGGGGGGCCGTGGGGGGCCGCTCGAAGACTTCGTCGGGGACGCAACCAAGTACGTGATCGCGAAGGCGGACTGCCGCGTGATCGTCACGGCGCCCGCGGCGGCGGATGTGAGCGGCGAGGACGTGGTGCCCATCGTCTAAGCTGCCCGCGATGTCGCGGATGACCGTGTCATGTTCGTCCTGATCGTCGGCGCCGGCCGTCTGGGCTCGGCGGTCGCCAAGTCGGCGCTGGCCGCGGGCCACGAAGTCTCGGTGCTCGACGAGGACCCGCTCTCGCACGAGCGGCTGGATGCAGGACAGAGCCGCAGCTGGGAGGACGCCAACGGCAGGTTCACCGTGGGCACGGCGCTCGAGACCGACGCGCTGATCCACGCGGGCATCGAGCAGGCCGACGTCTTCATCGCCTCGACCGACGGCGACAACACCAATCTGATCATCGCCCAGATCGCCCAGAAGCGGTTCGGCGTGGAGAAGGTCCTCGTGCGGGTGATGGATCCGGCCCGGGCCAGCTGGTATGGCGAGCAGGGGCTGCACACGATCTCCCCCACCAAGCAGGCGATCGAGATGTTCGAGCAGGCGCTCGAGCTCGAGCACGCCTGAGGTCTGACCGTGTACGTGATCGTCGTCGGGGCGGGCAAGGTCGGACGCAACCTCGCGCGGGAGCTGATCACGAAGGATCACGAGGTGACGTTGATCGAGTCCTCCCGTCCGCGTTACCTGGCGATCGAGGAAGAGTTCGAGCACGCCGTCCAGTACGGCGACGCGACCGAGCTGTGGGTGCTCGAGCGGGCGGGCATCCAACGGGCGGACCTCGTGGTGGCGGTCACGGGCGACGACGAGGACAACATGCTCGTCGGCCAGGTGGCGAAGGAGAAGTACCTGTGCGAAAGCATCATCGCCCGGGTCAACAACCCCCGCAACTACGATCACTTCAAGCTGCTCGGCATCCTGCCGGCCGTCTCCGCCACCGACCTGATCCTGCGGTTGATCGAGCACGAGGTGCCCCGCTACGGGCTGGTGCATCTGCTCGCGCTGGAAGAGGAGCGCCTCGAGATCATCGAGCTCGAGGTCAGCGCCGACGCCCCGGTCGTCGGCGAGCGGGTTGCCGACATCGCCCTCCCGGAAGGCAGCCTGATCATCTCGGTGCTACGCGAGAGCTCGGGCTTCGTGCCCAAGCCGGACACCGTGATCGAAGGCGGCGACGGCGTGCTGCTGGTGCTCGACCCGGGCCTGGAGCAGTCGATCACCGCCTACTTCGCGCCCGACGGCCGGGCCGCACAGGCCTAGCCGGGCGTGAAAGACCCCGACTGGGTCGCTGCGCGAGAACCCTGCACGGCGCTGGCGGTGACTATCCTCTCCGTGTCCGATCCGGGATGGTGTAATTGGCAACACGCGTGCCTCTGGAGCACGAGTTTGGGGTTCGAGTCCCTGTCCCGGAGTACTACGCGGCGGCCTGGGTGGCCCAGTCGCGATACAGCCGGTAGTAGCGGCCCTCGGCGTCGAGCAGCTCCTCGTGGGTGCCCTGCTCGACGATGCGGCCGTGTTCGAGCACCACGATGCGACCGGCCTGGCGGATCGTCGAGAGGCGGTGGGCGATCACGATCGCCGTGCGTCCGGCGAGCAGCCGTCTGAGGCCCTGCTCGATACGACCCTCGGTGTGCAGGTCGACGTTGGAGGTGGCCTCGTCGAGCACGAGGATGCGGGGGTCGGCGATCAGGGCCCGGGCGAAGGCGATCAGCTGGCGCTGGCCGGAGGAGAGCTGCGAGCCGCGCTCGCCGACCTCTGTGTCATAGCCGGCGGGCAGCGCGGCGATGAACTCCTCCGCACCGACCGCGGCGGCGGCGTCGCGGATCTGCTGTTCGTCGGCGCCGGGGCGGCCGAACGCGATGTTCTCGCGGATCGTGCCGGAGAAGAGGAAGGCCTCCTGGGGGACGATGCCCATCTGGGAGCGCAGGGAGTCGCTGGCGATCTCGCGCAGGTCGTGGCCATCCACCAACACCCGCCCGGCGGTGGGGTCGTAGAAGCGGGCGACGAGCTTGGCCATCGTCGACTTGCCTGCGCCGGTGGCGCCGACGAGCGCGACGGTCTGACCCGGTGGGATCGTGAGGTCGATGTGCTCGAGCGCTCTGACCTCCTCGGGCTGGGCGGCGGGGTGACCGTCGGCGTCCGCGTCAGTGTCCCGGGCGGGCTCGCGTTTGGCGCTGGCACGGCGGGCGTAGGCGAAGGAGACGTCCTCGAAGCGCAGTTCGCCGCGGATGCGCTGCAGCTCATGGGCTTCATGGCGATCGGTCAGGTCGGGCTCGACGTCGAGCAGCTGGAAGATCTTCTCCAGCGCGGCCATGCCGGACTGGTAGGTGGTGTAGAGCTGGGAGAGCTGCTGGATCGGTTCGAACAGGTAGGAGAGGGCGGCGATGAAGGCGACGACGGTGCCCACGGTGATGTGGCCTTCGATCGCCTGGTAGCCGCCGTACAGGACGATCGCGGCGACGGCGAGCCCTGAGAGCATTTCCACGGCCGGGAAGTACAGCGCGTTGAGTTTGACCGTGAGCATGTTCGCCTCGCGGTTGTCGGCGTTGAACTCGGCGAAGCTCTCCTCGTGTTGGGGCTCCTGGGCGAAGCTGCGCACGACCCTGATGCCCGAGAGGCTCTCCTGCAGGTAGGCGGTGATCGTGCCGATCGTCTCGCGGGTGCGGCGGAATGCACCGGCTGAGGCGAGCCGAAACCAGAGGCTGCCGCCGGCGAGGATCGGGAAGATCAGAAACGTGAGCAGGGCGAGTTTGACGTCGAGCACGAGCAGGATCACGACCGTGCCCAGCAGCGTCAGGCCGGCCTGGAAGAGCGTCACGACCGAGTCGGTGACCAGGCTGTCGAGTGCCTCCACGTCGTTGGTCATGCGCGAGATCAGCACGCCCGCGGGACGGCTCTCGTAGAAGCCGATCGGCAGGCTCTGCAGGTGGGTGAAGATGCGGATCCGCAGGTCGGCGAGCGCGCGCTGACCGACCCAGCCCACGAGATAGGTCTGCACGTAGGTCATCGCCCAGACGATCGCCGCGGCCAAGAGGAACGCCGCGACGACGAGCAGCAGGGCGGTCGTGTCGTGCTTTGAGATGCCGGTGTCGATCGCGGCCTTCGCCAGCAGGGGAGGCGCCAGCGAGGCGGCGGTGCCGAGCAGCAGGGCCAGCAGGGTCAGGGCCGCGCGCCTGCGGTAGGGGCGCACGAGCGCGATCAGCCCCCGCAGGTTGCGCGCACGGGTGCCCCTGGTGGGCCGCTCTCCGGCCCACTGCGTGCGACCGAGGCCGAGCGCGGCGGGCCTTCCTCCATGCGCGCTCACAGTCCGCTCACCTCCCTTTCGCGGGGGAGCTCGCGGGTCAGGAAGACCTGGTCGGGTAGCCCCTTCTCGACGATCTCGCGGTAGAGGTCGGACACCTCGAGCAGCTCCTCGTGGCTGCCGTGGGCGGCGATGCGCCCGCTGTCGAGCACGACGATCTCATCGGCAAGCGCGATCGTCGAGAGGCGGTGGGCGATGATGAACGTCGTGCGGCCCGCCATCGCCTCGTCGAGGGCGAGCTTGATCTGGCGCTCGGTGGAGGCGTCGACCGAGGAGGTGGCGTCGTCCAGGATCAGCACCCGGGGGTCGGCCAGCAGCGCGCGGGCGATCGCCAACCGCTGGCGCTGGCCACCGGAGACGGTGAGCCCCCGCTCCCCCACGCGCGTTTGAAAGCCGTCGGGCAGTCGCTGCACGAAGTCATATGCCTGGGCGCGGCGGGCGGCCTGCTCGATCTCCCGCTCGGTGGCATCGGGGCGGGCGTAGGCGATGTTCTCGGCGACGGTGGCGGAGAACAGGAAGGGGTCGTCGCTCACCACCGAGACGGCACCGCGCAGCGAGCGCAGGCTGACCGAGCGCACGTCGGCGCCGTCGATCAGGAGCTCCCCACTGGTGACGTCATAGAGCCTCGAGATCAGGGAGACGAGGCTCGTCTTGCCCGAGCCGGTGGCCCCGACGAGGGCGACGGTGCGACCGGCGGGGACGTCGAGATCGATGTTGCTGAGGACCGCGTCCCGCGCCCGTGCCCGCGGGTCGGCGTCCTGTGTTGCGCCGTTCTCGCTGACGGGTGGGTCTGCGTGGGTGCGGGCGCCCGTCTCATCGGTGGCGGCGGTGTAGCTGGGGCCGAGCTCGTCGCGGGGATCCTCATAGCGCAGCGTCACGTCGCGTAGCTGCACATGGCCGTTGCCGGCGGGCAGCGGGGGCGCGTCGGGCTGCTCGACCAGGCGGGGATAGCGGTCGAGCACCTGGAAGATGCGCGCCCCGGAGGCGGTTGCTCGTTGGGCCAGGCCGAGGGTCACGCCGAGGGAGCGCATCGGCCCGATGAGCATGTTCAGGTAGAAGAAGAAGGCGGTGAACTCGCCGAGGGGGAGGTGGCCGTGGATCACCGAGAGGCCGCCTATCGCAAGCACCGCGGCGAGCCCGAGCTGGGGCAGGAAGGCGATCATCGGGTTGTACTTGGCCTCCAGGCGGGTGGCGACCATCGACTGGTCGAAGACCCGGGCGACGGTCCCCTCGAAGCGGCGCAGCTGCAGGGGCTCACGGGCGAAGGACTTCACCACGCGCACCCCGGAGATGTTCTCCTCGGCGCTGGCGGTCAGCTCGGCGATACGCTGCTGGACCTCCTGGATGGCGGGGCGGGCGGAGCGACCGTAGCGCTGTGAGATGAACACGACGAAGGGGACGGGCACGAGCGAGATCAGTCCCAGTTCGGGGTTGAGCGCGATCATCGCCACGCCGGCGAGGAGGATCGTGAGGATCGACTGCAGGATGAAGACCAGGCCATAGCCGAGGAAGAAGCGGACGGCCTGGAGGTCCACGGTGGCACGGGACATCAGCTGTCCTGTCTGCTGGTGGTCGAAGAAACCCAGCTCGAGGCGCTGGAGGTGTCCGTAGAGGCGCTCGCGGAGGTCGTACTCGATGCCCAGGGACACGCGGCCGGCGATCATGCGCCGCCAGAAGGTGAGACCCCAGCGGACGAGCACGACGAGCGCGATCGCTGCGGCGATCAGGGTCAGCTGGTGGCGGTCGTGGGCACGGGCGGCGGAGCTCTGATGCGAGGAGGAGCCCGAGTCGATCCGTTCGACGGCTTCGCCCATCAGGTAGGGCATCAGCACGGTCATGACCATCGCGAGGCTCGCGAGCACCCACGAGGCTGTGAGGCCACGTTTATACGGGCGAAGGAAGCCCAGGAGTCGGTAGAAGGTACTCATAGTTGTACGGGCAACGATTATCGCATGTGGTCGCTCGGAGAGACGGTCCGACTAGGCTGGGCGGATGCCCGCCGAGCGCTCGGCTCCGCGCCTTCCCGCCCCTCCCGGTGGCCTGTGTGAGACGTGTACGCATCAGGTGATCGTGCGGAACACGCGCGGCTCGGTGTTCTCGCTGTGCGGGCTCTCCCGTGTGGATCCAGCCTACCCGCGTTACCCGCGCCTGCCGGTGCTCCGATGCGCCGGGTATGCGATGGCTGCGGATGACCAGTCCGATCCGCTCGACCGATCAGAGCGGCGTGGCGAGAGCGGTGGCCACGAGGTCTCGTCGGACGGCTGAGCTCAGGAGCCCCGCAGGTGGCGGTCGAAGAACGGCACGACCTGCCCCCACAGTTTCGCCGCCGGCTCGGGGCGGTAGGAGGGACGGTAGTCGGCGAAGAAGGCGTGGCCGGCGTGCTCGTAGACGTCGACGGTGACCTCCTTGCCGCTGGTGGCGGCGCGCTCGCGCAACTGCTCGGCGATCTGAGGGGAGGGGTTGTGGTCCTCGGCGCCGACAGCCGCCATCAGCGGGCAGTGCAGGTTGCCGGCGAGCTCGAGCGGCGGCGTGGGACGGGCGAGGGTGGAGCGATCCTCCAGGGTGGCGGCATCGATGAAGCCGCCCCAGCAGTCCACGGCGGCGTCGAGGCGGTCGCTGGCACAGGCGAACAGCAGGGTGTAGCGCCCGCCCATGCAGAAGCCGATGCAGCCGATCTTGCCGCTGCAGTCCGGGTGGGCGCGCAGGCGGTCGGCGGCGCCCTCGAGGTCGCCCAGGGCGGTGGCGTCCGACATCGCGAACAGGCGCTTCATCAGCGCTTGGAGGTCGTCCATCGGCGGAGGACCGCCTTCGCGGGTGTAGAGGTCCACGCCGAGGGCCAGGTAGCCGATGTTGGCAAAGCGGTTGACGACGTCGCGGATGTGCTCCCCCAGGCCGCCGGCCTCGTGGATGACGACGATGCCCGGGCGTCGTTGGGGGCCGGAGGGCTCGGCGGGGACGGCGAGGTAGCCGTTGACGTCGGTGCCGCCGGAGCCGGGGTAGGTGAGGTCTTCCCCGAGCACCCGGGTGGGGTCGGTGACGGCTCCGGGGACGCCGTTGGGGCTCGGCTCGAGCCGGACTGCAGTCATCTCGGTACCTCCTCGTGGATGGTGTCCCCGCGGTCTCGTGGCGTGGCTGATGGGGAGCGGGGACGACGGAGGATGTGGCAGGCACGCAACATCTGTGACACGGTCGCGTTGCATCGTGCGTCTGGGTCGTCTTGTTTTTCGCGGAGCGTATAACCATTGCTATACGCAACTCCCGTTCCGATACATGACCTCCACACCCTCCCAACCTCCGATCCGGCGCCTCGAACGCGACTCGGGAAGTCAAAGGATGGCCTTTGGATACGCACGGGTGGCGGCCACGAGCATCGCGAGGAAGAACGCCAGGACGACCAGGAAGTCGAGCCACAACTCGCCGGCTCCGCCGACGCCGACGAGCATCTGGCGCAGGCCCTGGACCTCATAGGTGAGCGGGTTCACACGCGCGATCGCCTGGAGCCAGCCGGGCATCACGGCGAGCGGGTACAGGGCGCTGGAGGCGAAGAACAGGGGCATCATGATCAGCTGACCGATCCCCATGAAGCGCTCGCGCTCCTTGACCGCGGCGGCGAGGAGCATCGACATGCAGGCGAAGGCGGCGGTGCCGAGCATCAGCATCGCCAGCGTTCCCAGCACGCCGAACACGTTCCAGCGAACGGCGATGCCGGTGGCGGCGATCACGACGAGCAGCAGCAGCGCCTGTGCGAGCGCCCGGACGCAGGCACCGGCGGCCTTGCCGAGGACGATCGAGGTCCGGGACAGGGGCGTGGCGAGCAGCCGTTGCAGCTGGCCGACGTCGCGTTCCCAGATCACCGCGAGGCCGAAGAAGATCGCGATGAACATCGCCGCCTGGGCCATCACTCCGGGTGCCAGGTAGGCGCGGTAGTCGAGGTGGCCGATCTTCAGGAAGTGGCTGTTGCTGACGGCTGTGCCGAAGATGAACAGCCACAGCAGCGGCTGGACCGAGCGGGTGACGATGTCCAGATGGTCGTGGCGAAGCTTGCGCATCTCCGCCTGTGCCATCGCGACGGTGCCCGCGGCGAGACGGGCCAGCGGACCGATCGAGAGGGCCTGGGGGAGGGGCTCAGCCGAGACGGCGGGCGACGCGGCGCTGTGCGCGGACATCGGCGAGCCTTCCTTCGTGGTCGTGTGTGTCCTGTGTGATGTCGTGGCCGGTGACGGCGATGAAGACCTCTTCCAGGCTGTCGGCGGAGTGGCGCTCGATCAGGTCGGGGGGCTCGCCCTGCTCGACCAGGCGACCGTGGTCGATCACGCCGAGACGGTCGCAGTAGCGCTCGGCCTCCTCCATCAGGTGGGTGGTGACGAGGATCGTCGTGTTGGCCTGCTCGCGGAGCGCCTGGAGGCGCTCCCAGACCAGCGTGCGGGCGGCCGGGTCGAGGCCGACGGTGGGCTCGTCCAGGAACAGGACGGCGGGGCGGTTGAGCAGGGCGGTGGCGATCTCCAGGCGTCGGAGCATCCCGCCCGAGAGGGTGCGGGCGAGGCGGTCGAGCATCGGAGCGAGGCCCATCGTCTCGATCACTTCGCCGATACGTTCGCGGCGCTCGCGGCGGGGGACGCCGGTGACGCGACCGTAGAAGTCGAGGTTCTCATGGGCGGTCAGCGCCCCGTCGACGGAGATCGCTTGGGGTATGTAGCCGATCGAAGCGCGGACCTGGAGGCTCTCGCTGCGAACGTCGAAGCCCGCTACGAGAGCGCGGCCCTCGGTGGGTGGGAGCAGGGTGGTGAGGACCCTGATCGTGGTGGTCTTGCCGGCGCCGTTGGGGCCGAGCAGGCCGAAGACCTCGCCCGGTGCGATGGCGAAGGAGACGCCGCCGACGGCTTCGAGCTCGGCGAAGCGCACGACCAGGTCGTCCACGAGGACGGCCGGGTCCGGGACGGCCGACGTTGCGCTCACCGACGGGGCTCCGGGGCGGGTTCGGCATCGTCGGCGGCGGGCGGAGGGTAGGCGCCCTCGGCGTGGGCGTCGATCTCGCGGATCTTGCGGCGGACGCGCTTGCGTGACTCCGACAGCTCGCCTTTGAGCTTGGTGAGCTCCGCGGCGCGGTGCTCGACCAGCTCGAGTTGACGGTCGATGTGGCCGAGCGCCTCGTCCAGGAGCTCGCGGCGGCGGGGGGGTGCGACATCCTCACGGCGCAGCTTCGCGCGGACGATCGCGCGGGCGTCGTCGGCGGCGAGCAGGGTCTTGAGCTCCTCGACGGTGACGCCGAGGAGGTCTTTCAGGCGCATCACGTCGCGGAGGCGCTCGACCTCGACCTCGCTGTAGGTGCGATGGCCGCCGGAGGGCCGTGTGGAGACTCCGGGCAGGAGGCCGATCTCCTCGTAGTAGCGGATCGTGCGAGGGGTGGTGCCGACCAGCTTGGCGACGTCGCCGATGCGGAGGCTGGGAGCGGGAGAGCTCATATCGCTCAGCGCCCGCCGACTCTCGCTGGCTCGGGGGTGGACGCGGTGGCGTGGCCAGGTTGGGCCGCATCCGCGCGGGCGGTGGCGTGCACGGGGGCGTCGGGGAGGGGCGTCCGGCCCCTCGTCTCGACATCGCGGGGACGGAGGAGGCACACGAAGGTGCCCAGCAGCGAGGTGGCTGCGAGCGCCCACAGGGCGACGTGCATGTTGTCGATGAAGGGGGCGAGCTGCTGCACCGAGAGGCCCTTGGCCAGGCCGGAGAAGACGGCGAACAGGGTGGACTTGGGCACCGAGGAGGTGACGATCGCGAGCACGAACGCGATCGACAGCACCGCGCCCGTGTTCTGCAGCAGGGTGCGGGCCCCGGCGGCGATGCCGCGACGCTGGGGTGGGACGGTGCCCATCATGGCGGCGGTGTTGGGGCTGTTGAACATGCCCGAGCCGACGCCGACGAAGGCCAGCCACAGGGCGCTCTGCCAGTAGGGGGAGTGCACCTGCAACGTCGTCATCGCGGCCAGGCCGACCGCGGTCACGAGCATCCCCAGGGCGGCGAGCATGCGGGAGCCGTGGCGGTCGGCGTAGATGCCGGCGAGGGGGGAGGCGACGAGCATGCCGAGGGCGAGGGGCATCAGCTTGACGCCGGCTTCGATCGGCGAGTTCGACTGGGCGCCCTGGTAGTAGAAGACGAACAGGAACATCAGGGCGAAGCGGGCGAGTCCGTTGATGAACGCCGCGGCGCTGGCGGCCGCGAACAGGCGGTTCTTGAAGAGGTTCAGATCGAGCATCGGCGCGCGGGAGCGGCGCTCGATCACGACCCACGCCGGCAGCAGCACGGCGGCGGCGGTCAGGCCGACGATCACGATCGTGTCATCCCAGCCGCTGATGCCGCCGCGGGACACGCCCAGCACGAGACCGGTGAGGCCGAGGATGAAGGTGACGTTGCCCAGCACGTCGTAGCTCCGGGCGGGGTCGCGTCTGGCGAGCTCGCGCAGCACCAGCGCGCCCCATGCCGCCCCGGCGAGGGCGAAGGGCACGTTGAACCAGAACACCCAGTGCCAGGAGATCGCCACGAGGGCGCCTCCAAGCACGGGACCGAGCACGAGGCCGACGGCGGCGACCATCGTGTTGGCGCCCATCGCGAGGCCCAGTTCCTCCTTCGGGAAGGCGTCGGTGACGAGGGCGGCGGCGTTGGCGAAGAGGAAGGCCGAGCCGATGCCCTGGAGCACCCGCCACACGATCAGGACGGTGGCGTCGGGGGAGAAGCCTGCACCGAGGGAGGCGAAGGCGAACAGCACGAAGCCCCCGATGTAGGCGCGCTTGCGGCCGAACAGGTCGCTCAGGCGGCCGGCGAGGAGCACGAGCACGGTGGCTGCGATCAGGTAGGCGAGGATCACCCACACGAGGGCGAGGAGGCTCGCGTGGAGGGACCGCTCGAGGTCCGGCAACGCGATGATCAGCGTGCCGGAGTTGGTGGCGGCGAGCAGCATCCCCAGGCTGGTGCAGGAGAGAGCCCACCACTTGTAGTTCTCGTGGCTCGCGCTGACACCTACGCGTCTGGATGAAGAACCTGACGTGAACGTAAACATCATGATAGCAACGGGTGTCCGGAACAGGGGTGCTCGGCGAGCGGGAGGACGGAATTGCGGTGGCCGCGAGGGCGTGCTAGAACAGGTGTCGATGGGCGAGCGTGCGGTGCAGAAGTCCGACAACGAGTGGCGTGAGCAGTTGACGCCGGAGCAGTACGAGGTGCTGCGCAAGGCGGGCACCGAGGCGCCGTTCACAGGCGAGCTCGTCTACAACAAGGACTCGGGCGCGTATCAGTGCGCCGCGTGCGGGACGGAGCTGTTCAGCTCGGACACCAAGTTCGACTCGGGTACGGGCTGGCCCAGCTTCACCGAGCCGATGGTGGCCGAGGCGGTGGAGCTGCGGCCCGACAACAGCCTGCTCATGCGGCGCACCGAGGTTGTGTGCCGTACCTGCGGAGGACACCTGGGACACGTCTTCGACGACGGACCGGGCCCGACGGGGCAGCGGTACTGCATCAACTCCGCCGCGCTCTCCTTCCAGCCCGAGACGGGCGGGGCGGCCGACGGCGAGGCCGGGCAGGGCCGAGATGAGAGTGCGGGCGCCGGCGACGGCGCGGCCGGCGACGGCGCGGCCGGCGACGACCGGTAGGCTCGATTGCCATGATCATGATGGATCAGTCCAAGCGGCTGTCCGAGCCGCTGCGGTGGGGCAGGCGCGAGAAGACGGTGGTGGCGATGTTGCTGGTGACCGTGGGACTCGCGGTGATCGGTCTCGGCGCCTACGCGTTGACGAGCGGCGCGCCGGCGCGGGCGGACTGCATAGACGTGACCTTCCCGAGCACGCTCGGGGGCGGAGAGCTGCGAGCGTGCGGCGCGCGCGCCGAACGGATCTGCGGATCGGGGTCGTTCCACGGGATCCGCCAGGAACTGCAGGCCGCGTGCGCGCGTGCGCGGTTCGCCTTTCGCAGCCCCGGCTAGGTGTTCCGCCTCGACTCGTTCCGAACGCGACTGATTGGTGGCCGGTTGCCGATGCCGCTGTGGTTCCTGGTGGTGTTGTAGTGGGTGAGCCAGATGGGCAGTGCTGTGGCTCGAGCGTCTGAGCTGCGATAGCGCTGTCCGTAAGCCCACTCTCTTGCGAGGGTCTGCTGGTATCTCTCAACCTTCCCGTTGCGCTTCGGCGTGCGCGGCGGGATGAAGCGATGAGCGATGCCGTGGTGGATGAGCAGCTCACGTAGGCTGCGATTCTTGGCGTAGGAGAAGTGGTTGTCAGTCTGCAACCGTCGGGGTCTGATCCCGTGGGCGGCGTAGAACGCGAGCGCACGGTTCACGAAAGCTGTGACAGTGACCGCTCGCTCGTCGGGGAGGAGCTCGGTATAAGCCAGGCGCGAGTGGTCGTCGATCAGCGAGTGTGCGAACTCCCAGCCGACTCGTGCCCGCTTCTCTGCACCGCTGCGGTAGCGGTCGCCTGTGACGCGGTGCCCGGGGCGGCTAAAGCGCGCGAAGCGCTTGACGTCCATCTGCAAGAGATCACCGGGACACGGCCACTCGAAGCGGCGAACCTCCTCGCGAGCAGCGGCCGGGCGTCGTGAGAGCCCTCGGCGAGACAAACAGCGCGAGACCGTCGCGTGCGCCATCCCGAGCTCGCAGGCGATCAGCCGTGGCCCCCACCCGGTGCGCCGGCGCGCCTCGCAGACGCGGTCGTGCACCTGCTCTGAGCAGCGTGTGGGCTGATGGTGTGGCACCGGGGAGCGATCTTGCGCCCATGCTCCCGAGCGGCGCTCCTGCTCGCTCGCCTGCCGGTAACGATCGATCCAATACTGCACCGTCGAGACCGACACGCGCCGCCAGGTTGCAGCCTGGCGGCGCGTCATGCCCTCCATCAAGCACTTCTCGACCAGCTCGACACGCTGCCAGCGGGGCAGCCACCTACGCTTGTCCTGCATCCGGGTCCTCCTCGGCTCATGGATCTTTGGAAGGACCCACAGCCTCGGCTGCGACCCGGATGCCTACCCAGCCGTTCGGAACCTCCCGAGGCGCGTCAGCTAGGTCCTCCTCGGATCGCCTGATCGCGGTCAGGCCGGGGATTCCCGGGGGCGTCTAGACAAATGTCGAAAGTGGCCCGCGAAGTGTTGGCCACCCTGTCCCTAGCCGTCACCGTGTCGCCCGGATTTCATATCCGGATCGAATGGCCGCGTCTGCCCGGATGGGCGGGTGGGCGGAAGATCCACGAGAAATGTAGGGAACGGAGGCAAATGTCCTGGAGCGCATACCCAACCTGGCTCAACGCGGGCGACAACGCCTGGCAGATGACCGCGGCGACGTTCGTCGGGCTCATGAGCCTCCCCGGCCTCGCCGTGCTGTATGGCGGGGTCATGCAGAAGCGGTGGTCTGTCAACAGCATGATGCTCACCTTCGTGGCGTTCTGTCTCGTGCTGGTGGCGTGGTGTCTGTGGGCGTTCAAGATGGGCTTCGGCACCCCGATCGGGAGCGGGAAAGGGTTCTTCGACACGTTCTGGGGAAAGCCGGGAAGCGTCCTCGGGCACATCGGTGAGGAGGGCCAGGCGTCGATCCCGTCGATCACCGAAGGGCCGCCGTTCCACTTCCCGCAGGCGACGCTCGTCTACTTCCAGTTCGTGTTCGCGGCGATCACGCCGATCCTGATGCTCGGCTCGGTGCTGGGGCGGATCAACTTCAAGGCGTGGATCCCGTTCGTGCTGCTGTGGATCACGTTCGTGTACACGGTCAATGCGTTCCTGATCTGGGGTGGTGGCTACTTCGCGGCTCACGGCGCGTTGGACTACTCCGGCGGCTACGTGATCCACTTGGCGGCAGGCATATCCGGGTTCGTGGCGGCGGCGGTGATCGGGCCGCGATTGCAGCGAGATCGAGAGGTGGACGCGCCGAACAACCTGTTGATGGTCGCGGCCGGTGCGGGTCTGCTGTGGCTCGGTTGGAACGGGTTCAACGGTGGTGACTCCTACTACGCGGGAGCGAACGCCTCCGCCGCTGTGATCAACACGAACCTCTGCACCGCGGTGGCGATGCTCGTGTGGATCGCGTGGGACTACATCTTCCGCGAAAAGCCCTCGCTGATCGGGTCGGTCAACGGCATGATCACGGGGTTGGTGGCGATCACGCCGGCGGCGGGGTTCGTCAACGGCTATGGCGCGATCGTGATCGGCGTGGTGGGCTCGACGTTGGTGTGGATGGCGATCCGCTTCCTCAGTCGAGCGCCGGTGTTCAGACACGTCGACGACACCCTGGGGGTGATCTATACGCACGGTGTCGCGGGGCTGGTTGGCGGCTTGATGGTGGGTGTGCTGGCCGATCCGCACATAGTCGAGTACATCGGCATCGGCGGCGCCTCGAACCTGCCGGGCAAAGAAGGGCTCGTGCACGGCAGCTGGACGCTGCTGCGCTGGCAGGCCGAGACGGCTGCGTGGGTGATCATCTTCAGCGGCATCGTGACGTTCATCCTGCTGAAGTTGGTGGGGATCTTCCTGCCCCTGCGTCTCTCCGACGAGGAGCTGGAGATCGGCGATCACGCGATCCACGGCAACGAGGTGTATCCCTCGGACGTGCCGACGCTGGGCGGACCTCACGCGCCGGGGTGGCAGAGCACGCCGGCCGAGACGGGTGCGCCTGCGCTCGGGGGTGCCACGTAAGAGGAGGCTTCCGGATTCGCCCTGCCATCCCGACGGACAGGGCGAAAGCGGTAGGACAACACGAGACGGTTGGCGGCCCCGCTCCGGCGGGGCCGTCGCCGTTTCGGGAGGCGTTTGGGAAGGGGAGGGTGGGACGATGCGGGAAGGCGGACGCCCGGCGAGGCGGCCGATCGGGAGACCGGGGCGGTGCGGTCAGCCGCCGGTGTGCAGGCCCACCGGACAGGCGACGCCGGTGCCGCCCAGTCCGCAGTAGCCGGCGGGGTTCTTGGCGAGATACTGCTGGTGGTAGTCCTCGGCGTAGTAGAACGTTCCGGCCTCGGCGATCTCCGTGGTGATCTCTCCGAAGCCGTTGGCGCTCAGCATCTGCTGGTAGCTGTCGCGCGAGGCGATCGCGGCGACCCGTTGGCGCTCGTCGCTCCAGTAGAGAGCCGAGCGGTACTGGCTGCCGACGTCGTTGCCCTGACGCATGCCCTGGGTGGGGTCGTGGCCCTCCCAGAACAGCTTGAGCATGTCCTCGTAGCTGGTGTGAGCCTCCTCGAAGGCGACGAGCACGGCCTCGGTGTGGCCGGTGCGCCCGGAGCAGACCTCCTCGTAGGTGGGGTTCGGGGTGAACCCGCCGGCGTAGCCGACGGCGGTGGTGTAGACGCCCGGCGCCTCCCAGAAGATGCGCTCCGCTCCCCAGAAGCAGCCCATGGCGAACAGCGCGGTCTGCACGCCGTCGGGGAAGGGGGGTGTGAGCGGTGTCTTCAGGACCTCGTGGAACTCGGGCACAGGCATCTGCACGTCCCGGCCCGGGAGGGCCGAGACGGCGTCGACGATCGTCGGCTCGGGGCGTGAGAAGAGGGGCATGAGCTCAGGTTAGCCGCACCCGCGCACGGGCACGTTGCGCGGTGCATGAAGATCGTCGTCGGGCGCTCGCACGACTCAAGGCTGAGCGAACCTTTACCGACAAGCTCGAAGGTGCTTGAAGCAGGCGCGATCTCCCCATCCCACAATCGTTTGGACCGCATGGTCGGATCCAGGCCGCCGGCCGCGTGGACGGCGGCGCTGCTGTTCCTCGCGGAGGGCCTTGCATGTCTGTTCGCGATCGTTCTGCCGGTGAGCTCGAACGAGCCTGCGGGGCTCGCGATGGGCGTCGGCGTGTTCGCCTGTGTGGTGGCGCTGGCACTGTGGACGTTGGCTTGGCGGGTCTCCCTCGCAGCGCTGTGGGGGTTGATGGTGGTGAGGATGCTGCTTTCGAGCGCTTTGGTGGCGAACGCCACCACGGGCCGTGGGGTGGTGTTGGCAGCGTTCGCCTACCCCTGGGTGATCGTGTACACCGCCCATTTCTTCCCGCGCCGGGCGAGCCTGGCGATGGCGGCCCTGATCTCGATCAGCTTCGGCGTGGGGCTCGCGCTGAACGGGCTGCCCGGGGCGGTTGTCGACTGGCTGCTCGTCTCCGGCACGGTGTTCACGACCGGGATCGTGCTGGGGAACCTCAGCGAGAGCCTGCGGCGGCAGGCCGACACGGACCATCTCACCGGCCTGTTGAACCGCAGCGGCCTGCTCGCAGCCGCGACGCGCGAGCGTGCGATCGCCGATCGCACGGGCAGCTCGCTCACGCTTGCGGTCATCGACCTCGACGGGTTCAAGCAGATCAACGACCGCGACGGCCATGCTGCCGGCGACAGGCTGCTGGCTGAGCTCGGGCGGGACTGGCGGGCATCCGTGCGCCCGGGAGACATCCTCGCCCGTCACGGCGGCGACGAGTTCGTGTTGCTGCTGCCCTGCACGGCTCTCGGCGAGGCCGAGGCGGCATTGGCGCGGCTGCGGGCGCGGGCGGGCCCGATCGGGTGGTCGGTGGGCACGAGCGAGTGGCTGCCGGGGGAGACCCTCGATGCGCCGCTGGCACGCGCCGACCGGGGCCTCTACCGCGCCAAGCGTGCCTCCCGCCTGCAGAGGGCCGCGCCGAGCCGGGCGGACCACGGCGCGCACACGGCGCTGCTGCCCTCTACCTGATCGCCCCAGGCGAGCGCCGGAGGGTGATCGCCTCGGCCGAGCGCCGGCGCGTGCGCGTGGGCGGTGTTCGCAGCGTGAGCCGCCCGAGCCGGTGGGGCAGGCCGGCGTGTTCGAGCACTTTGTCGAAGCGGATGCCGGTCTTTTCCAGGACACGTCGTGAGGGAGCGTTGGCGGTGGCGACCAGGCCGACGATCTCGGCGAGCTCGATCTGGCGGGCGTAGGCCACGGTGACCCTCGCGATCTCGCTGGCGTATCCACGTCCCCACGCGTCCGAGCGGACCGCGTAGAGGATCTCGACGCATCTCTCACCGGCGATGTCGGTGCGGCGCAGGCCGCCACGACCGACGAAGGCGCCGGTGGCCAGCTCGAAGAACAGCCACGGGCCGAAGGAGTCGCGCTGCCAGTGGTCGATGTCCCCCGTCAGCATCGCCAGCGCCTGGGCGCGGGTGCGGGGCCCGCCGAGCGTGCCGGGCCACAGGGTGGCGGCGACGGCGGGGTCGCCGAACAGGTCGACATACAGCTGGCCGTGCTCTCGCCACGGTCGCTCGGGTCGGAGCCTGGCTGGCAGCTGGTCGACGGCCACCCCGACAAGGTAGCCCGCGCGCGCGGGGCGGCGGCCCTATGCAGGTGTGTTGGGAGGGGCGTAGCGGTGGTGGAGCATCAGGGCGTTGCCGTCGGGGTCGTCGAAGAGCGCCATGTGACACACGCCCGTATCGAGGATCTCGCCCTTGAAGCTCACCCCCCGTCCTTCGAGGATCGTGCGGGCGTCCTGGACGTCGTCGACGTGGAGGGCGAGCTCGTGTCCACGCACCTTGTGCTCGAGGCCCATCTTCTCAGCGTCGATGACGCTGATGGTGAGGTTGCCGGTCTCGAACTCGGCGTAGTTGCGCTCGGCGAGGTACACCGATCTGGGCAGGCCCAGGGTCTCACCGTAGAAGCGCACGGCGGTGTCGAGGTCTTTGGTGGAGACGGCGGCGAAGTCCACGCCGGTGATCAGCTGCTCAGCGGTGTCGGTGGGGGTCATCTGTGGGCTCCTGGTCGCTGAATGGATGAACGAGGGTGTTGCCTGGCCCGGTCGAAAGGTCCGGCGACGGTGGGGACGCAGGTGAGCGTCAGGCGCAATGGTAGGGACTCCCGGGCAATCGTCGAGCGGCGCTTGCGGTTCCCGGGAGGGTCGGCTATAAGTGCACCCGGCGGGAAGCCAGAGCGTGCGGATCCAGTGTCGGCAAACGCGGGGGCTCCCAGCCATGTGTCGCCTCCGGCCCGCGGGAATCGGGGCCGGACCGAGCCAATCCAAGCGGGGAGGATCGAGGGTGAGCAGTCAAGGTTCCGGTCAGCACCACGAAGAACGGTCGTCGCCAGGATGGGCCACGTTCGTGGCCATCTATCTCCTGATCGCGGGAGTGCTGAACGTAATCTGGGGTATCGCGGCGCTCGACAACAAGTCCTATTTCGTCTCGGGCGGCCTGCTCTGGTCGGAACTGAACACCTGGGGATGGGTGGCGATCATCGTCGGAGCGATCCAGATGCTCGGCTCCGGGCTGGTGGTCGCGCGGCGAGCCGGCGGCGCGGTGATCGCCGGCTTCCTGGCGTTCTTGGGGATCATGCTGAACTTCCTGTCGATCGGCGCATACCCGGTGTGGTCGGCGATCCTGCTGGTGGTCGACGGCCTCATCATCTGGGCCGTGACTGTTCATAGCGACGCGTTCGTTTCCTGAGCGAACGGTCCCCTCGGCGTTCCGGCTGGGCGTCGTCCTCCCCGTCCCCTGCTGAGTCGAGGGGCAGGGTCAGCGGCGGAGTCGAGTGCTGGCTAGAGCGAGAATCCGCCGATCGCACTGCCGATCAGCTTCGCGGCGATGATCAGGCATAGCACGGCCATGATCGCCCCGTTGTGCTCGGACATCCAGCTCTTCAGGCTCTCGAGGGTCTGCGCGGAGCGATCGCCCATCGCGAGATGGAGCACCACCGGTGTGCCGGTGCCGATCGCCCCGATGATGACGAACACGGCGAGGGCCACGGCCTGCTTGCCGGTCGAGATGCCGGTCTGGGCGATGGCAGCCGCCGCACCGACGACGAGCAGGAGGTTCTTCGGGTTCAGCGCGGACAGGGCCACCCCGAAGGCGGCAGCCGTGGCGGTGGTGAATGTGTCGATCGTCTTCATCCACTTGGGCATCTCCGCGTGCTCACCCGCACGCGGGCGGCCGCGCCATTGGCGCACCACGATCAGCAGCAGGGCCAGGCCGAGCACGAGCTCGAGCACGTTGATTCCTTCGATGGGCGTTCGTGCGCCCCCGCGGCGTCCCCAGCATCAGCACGACCCCGATGATCGGCACCGGGCTGAGGGCGACTCCCACCGCGAACACGAGAACCTGCCCGATCGCCTGACCCATTCGAGCCTCCGTTCAGCTGGTGGTCGCGGCACACCGTACTGTGACCCGTGGACCGCCCGGCAATCTGACTCCCAAGACGTTCGGCGGCCTCGCCAGACGCTCAGAGGCCTCGCTCGGCGCTCAGGCGGCCGGATTTGACCGCATCCACCAGCGCGCGATGATCGCGTTCGTTCTGGTCGGCGTACACCTCGGCGAAGTCCTCGATCGCGCGATCGAACGCGTCATTGCGGCCCAGATAGCTGCCGATCGCGATGCAGTCCCCTGAGCGAGCGTGGGCGCGGGCGAGGGTCCAACCGCAGATGCGCCCGTACAGGGCCATCGTCGAGGGGGCCATCGTGTCGACGTCGGCAGAGCTCTTCCAGTCCCACAGCTGGCGCACATAGAAGTCGCGTTCCTCTCCGTCGATGCCGGTCGCCCTCAGCCAGCCGAGAAGGATGTCGCTCGCGGCCTGCATCAGCCGCTGGCCCTCGACCACCCGACGGCCGTGGTTGTCGAACTCGCTGCGACCTAGAAACGGCTCGAGCACCGAAGGCTGAGCCTCCTTGCATTGCAGGAACAGCGGGTCGCCGTCGTCCCTGCCGAGCATCAGCACCACCCACGCGCGGGTGCCCACGCTGCCGACGCCCACCACCTTGCGGGCGAGGTCGACGAAGCGATAGCGGGCGAACAGATGCCGGCGATCGCGGGGCAGGGTGGCGCGGTACGCGCCAAGCAGCGTGCGAACCGACTCCTCGAACTCGCGTGCCCGTGCCTTGGGAAGCAGATCCTCGACGCGGACTATCAGAGGCGGGTCGCTGACGATCCGTGCTGCACCGTCGACCTCTTGGGCGAGCCGTTCGAACGCGCGGGCGCTGTCCTTGGTCCTGGCCTTCTGGGCCATCTTGCCGACCCGGCGGAGCTGTTGCGGGCTGGCCTGGGAGCCGAATCGGGCGATCAGAGCGCCACTGTCGAGGCCCGTGTACCAGATGTCGAGGTTGCGCATGCTCGCGAACTCGCGGATCGCCTCGCGGTAGGCGCACACCGTGCTCCGCACGGTGTTACGTCGTTGGCGCTCGGTGAAGCCGCGCCCACGTCCTGCGATCGCGATGCTCGCGGCCAGGCGCTTGACGTCCCACTCCCAGGGCCCGGGGAGGGTCTCGTCGAAGTCGTTCAGGTCGAACACGAAGTCGCGCTCAGGGGAGGCGAATCCCCCAAAGTTCGCGAGGTGGGCGTCGCCGCACAGCTGCACCCGCAGGCCCGACCGAGGCGTGGAGGCGAGATCGGAGGCCATCACATATGCGGCGCCGCGGAAGAACGCGAACGGCGAGGCCATCATCCGACCATGGCGGATCGGTACGAGCTCGGGAACGCGGGATTTGGCCTGCTCCTCCAGTAGCGCAACCGGATCGGGACGCTCGACCCACGGCTCCCACTCGGCATGGCGTGAGCGAGGAGCATCCATGCGTGCGGCCTTCCCGCGCGCGCTTCGCTCCTGGGGGGAGAGGTCCGCCAGCTTGAGTCCGTCTGCGCTCGCCACCCGCCGACGGGCACGCGGCCTGGCTGTGGCGCTGGCGCTCTTCCGTGTCGCCATGGTGACATTATCGACGGTCGCACGCGAAATAGCCGCGCGCCCCACCGCCAGAGGACGGAGATCGCCAGGATGAGCCTCCCTCAGGGGGGATGAACGGACTCGACGGGAGCTCTGGCGCCGGTGCGGTGGGGCTCGTCGACGTCTACCTGGCCGGGGGCGCGTGGCGCCGTGTACAGTGCCGATCTCAGGTGGTCCGCGCGGCGGCGCTCTGGGAGGGACTACGGCCGGATAGGGATGTCTCAACCGATGGTGGAGGTGGCGATGCTAGGGATGGGTGTTGCGCGGCCGCCACGGCTTTTCGTGCTTGCCGGCGTGGCGGTGTTCGGGTTGTGTGCGAGCGCAACCGCGGAAGTCAAGGTGTGGGGCGTCGCGGCGACTTCCAAACCGACGAAGGTGACAGGCACGTCGAATGTCAGGCATATCGATGCCAGCAATCGCAGCAGCTACGGCCTCGAACCGAATGGCACCGAGCTGGCTTGGGGTCAGGGCACCGCCGGGGAGCTCGGCAACGGCACGAAAACGGCATCCGACTTTGCGGCGGTCAAGGTGGAATTTCCGGCTGGGACGCATATCGTGGCGCTCGGCGAGGCACGCGAGAGCGGCCTGGCGATCGACTCGACCGGTCACGGCTGGGCGTGGGGCCAGAACGACAACGGCGTCCTCTGCACCGGCCTGAACAAGGCGACGACGCCGCAGCCGGTACCCGGTATCAGCCATGCGGTAGCTGTGCAGGGTGGTGAAACGCACGCCCTTTGGCTGCTCTCCAACGGCCACGTGATGGGCTGCGGGACCAACCGTCAGGGCCAGCTCGGCCTTCCTGAATCGATCCGCGAAACGAGTACGCCGGTCGAAATCCCCGGCCTCGCGAAGGTGGTGGAAATCTCGGCGGGCCAACGCCAAAGCCTGGTTAGGACCTCCACGGGGAAGGTGTACGCCTTCGGCAGCAACAAGCTTGGGCAGATCTGCCAGCCCGCGTCGGTGCCCCACACATTCACGCCCCGAGAAGTAGCGCTCCCGGGTCCCGCAAGCGCGATCAGTGCCGGCGGGAACTTCGTCACCGACGGCCACTCCATGTTCGTGGTCAAAGGGCTGCCCTATGGCTGCGGCGACGACAAGAGTGGCCAGATCGGGGACGGCTCGACGGCCACGAAATACACGCCGACCCTCGCGAGCAAGGTTGACACCCTCGGCCTCACACAGGTCATCGCCGCAGGTGAATCCTCGGTTGGGCTCGGCGGCGGCAACGTGTATACCTGGGGCTCAGGCAAGCAGGGCGCGCTCGGCAACGGCAACATCTCCGGTTTCTCGCTGGTCCCGCTGCTGGTGGACACGGGCGCCGTCGAAGTGTCGGGCACCGCCTGGAACTTGGACGACCGCTAGGCACAGTCAGGGAACGGTCAGTCGCTCGGCCCGGTCCGGCCTGCGATTGGTGGGGCCTCTTCAGAGCGGATGAAGGGACTCGAACCCTCGACCTTCTGCATGGCAAGCGTTACAAAAACCCACTGAATCACCGCAGGCGCTGGGCTTACGGGGTGACAGATTGGGATGGTTTCGCCTCAATTCGGGGGGGTTCGGGCCAGCCGTTGGCCACTATCCGGCGCCACGCCTCAGCCGCTCGGCGTGTGCCCGGTGTACCACAGCAAGACACTCCTGACGCGTGGCCCAGTCCTTCGGCAGCCTGCCGGACGCATCCGCCATCGCGCGCTCCAACTCGGCGCGCAGCTCACATAGCGCAGCGAGGCTCTCCCAGTAGTCCGACGGTGCGGCTCGGCGGTGAACGCTGCTGGCGTCGTAGAGTTCGTAGCGACGGTGGGCGGCTGATCGCGCGCGGAAGCGCTGAAGCGCGTGGGTCACCGCCGGCGAGCTGGACCGACGCGCCGCCGACGGTAGATCATCGGTCTTGTTGGCCGCCTTGAGCCGACGTCGGAGGGTCTTGGCGTCCGAGATGATCCCGTGCGAGAGCAGGTTCGCCACCTGAACCCCGAGAGGTATGCCCTGCTCCAGCGCTTCGCGTACCTCTCTGCCCTGTCGCACGGTCTCCCCGTGATGGCCACGCGGGCGCCCCCGCGTTTTTTCTGCCCCTAGATGGGGCTGGTGGGCACCTGTATCACTAGGCTGCATGACGACTCCGGTTACTACCAGTTCATCCGGTCGTGATCTTCGCGCGGCACGGGAACGGCTAGGCATCAGCCGGGCGCAGCTCGCGGGCCTAGCGGACTGCTCGCTCGCGTCGCTCGACCGGATCGAGCAGGGCGCATGTCCTCGCCGTTCCCGCGTCCTCCAACAGGCGTGGGCAGCTTTGGCCGCTGCCAACGCGACCCACAACAACAACGAGCCCGCGGCGAACGGGCTCGTTGGAAAGACGGGCGAGCATGGCGCCCATGACCAAGCCTACACCTAACAGCCAAGGCGGCCGGCCAGCGATCATTCGGGCGCGCAAGTTTGGCGGCTGCAGGTTCGACGCCGACTGGGCCGCGATCGACGGCGCCGGGTGGCTTCACGCTCGAGGCCGCCTGCGCTGTGCGCAGGCGGGCGACCTGGCCGATACCGAGGGACCTGTCTTGGAGTTCAGTTGGAGCCCGACAGTTCCCTGCCGCGTCGAATGGCGGCAAGGATGAGAGTCGCCTCGATCACCGCCGCCGAGGCCCGGATCGAACGCGTGAGATGGGCATGGAGCCCGTTGGTGCCGCTCGGCGAGCCAACGATCCTCGCCGGTACGCCAGGGATCGGCAAGACGCAACTGGCGCTCGGCGTGCTCGCCGACGCCACCCGCGGGAAGCTCAAGGGCGACCTCCCCGGAGCCGTCGACGTCGCCTACATCTCCGCCGAGGACTCCATCGAGTACACGCTCGCGCCGAGATTCATAGCGGCCGGCGGCGACCCCGCGCTGATCCACTTCTACCAGGCCAAGCAGCAAAGCTCAGCCCACGGCGACGAGACCGACCCGTCGCTCCAGCTCCCCGCCGACATCCCCATCATCGACCAGTGGATCACGGACACCAGCTCCCGAATCCTCGTGCTCGACCCATTCGTCGCAATGCTCCCGCCAGCGCTCAGCGCCCACAAGGACCAGCACATGCGACGGGCGATAGCGCCGCTCGCCGCGATGGCGCACAAGCACGACCTGGTGGTCCTGCTGATCCTTCACCTGAACAAGAGCGTGGAGGGCGACGCACTCAGCCGCCTATCAGGCTCGATCGGCATCGGGGCCGCCGCACGCTCAGTGCTGCTGTTCGCACCCAGCCCA
This sequence comes from uncultured Solirubrobacterales bacterium, assembly GCA_963696615.1. Taxonomy (GTDB): domain Bacteria; phylum Actinomycetota; class Thermoleophilia; order Solirubrobacterales; family Solirubrobacteraceae; genus Palsa-744. Next base: position 1,204,281 of record CAVOKU010000001.1, read on the forward strand.
GACGACCCAGACGGCGAGAACGGCAACCAGCGGGTCCTCGCGCACGCCAAGAGCAACCTCGGCCGCAAGGCGAGCTCCATCGCCTACAGGATCGAGATGCGCGTCATCGAGGGCACAGACGGGCCGATCGAAACCTCAGTGGCCGTTGAGCGTGGCCAGGCGCACGTCTCAGCCGGCGACCTACTCGGAGGGGCCACCAGCAGCACCGAAGCGAACGCACGCAGCGAGGCGCGCACCTTCCTACTCGCCGAACTAGCAGACGGTGCCGTACCGACCAAGACACTCCGCAAGAACGCCGAGGAAGCCGGCCACAACTGGCGCACAGTCGAGCGAGCCAAGGCCGCCATCGGCATCCGCGCCATCAAGCAAGGATCAACGTGGGCCTGGAGATTGAACACCGCCCCTAACACTCTCTCTGTCGGTCTTGACGGTGTAGACGGTCTTGACGGTGTAAACGACGACAAGACCGCCAAGGCCGACAAGACCGGGGGTATAGAGAACAACGGCGGTGTTCCACGAACACTCGACGACCTCGAAGCCATCCGCGCCGAGCACGAGGCCACGCCGTGAGTCCCCCAGCGAGCTCGCATGCCCTCGTCGATGCCGTTCCACCAAACGATGCGCGCGTGCGCGAGCCGCTGGTCGATGCCGCGACGCTCGCTGGCCAGCTCGGCGTGTCGAGAGATTGGGTCTATGAAAACGCCGGCCGTCTGGGCGCGCTGCGACTCAGCGACGGGCCGAAGGCGAGGCTCAGATTCAGCATTGAGACTGCGAGGGCTCGCCTAGAAAGCAGACAGTCACAATCGCAGAACGCTAGTGCTGGCAGCGATTCCGAGCAAGCAGCGCCGCGCCAACGTCGCTCATTGGCCACCGCTGGCCAGAAACCGGGCGCGATCTTGCCGATCGGGCCACGGCCACGGCGACGGAAGGCGGCGAGCCGATGACCGCTGAGCGCAAATGGGCGGACGCTGAGCCCGGCAACACGCTCGCGGTCAAGCATGGTGCCTACTCCGAGCGAGCGATCGCTGAGAAGGCAGTGGCGATCCGTGAGGGGCTGTACGCGGTTGCACCGTGGCTATCGGGCGATAGTGACGTGATCGCCGTGGCGCGTTTCTTGCGGGTCGAGGCACGGTCGCTGCTGCTGCAAGCCGCGATCGAGAAGCAGGCAGCGGAGCGCGGCGGGCCGGACAAGGTGAGCGCGAAGCTGTACGAGCAGGCAACGGCGAGCGATCGTCTCGCTGCGCAGCTCGGGAGCGTGCTCGGTCTCGATCCGCTTGGCCGAGCGCGGTTGCAGCAGCAGGCCGCCGGTGCCGCTGAGGCCGAGCGGCAGGTCCGGTCGCTCGCTGAGATCGCTGACGAGATCAACGGCACGGCTGAGGATGGCGACGATGCCTGAGACCGAGCTGAACTGTGCGTGCTGCGGGCGTCGTCTGCCGGGCAGAGATGCAAGTGTCCGTGTCGAGGTCGAGCATCGCCGCAATCACGAGCGCTGCTCGATCGTGCTGTGTACGTGGTGTCAGTCGAAACCGGATGCTGTGTGGCGGCTGCACTGGCGACGGGTGGGTGAGGTTGAGCTTGAGTCGTGGGAGTGCGAGCCCGAACCGCGGGAGCCGCGTCGACGGGCTGATCCGAGGATGAAGGGCCGATGACGGTCCGGCTTATGATCTCTGGCCGTCCGGTGCCGTTGCAGCGCAGCAGGACGCGCTCTGGTCGTCACTACTTGCCGGCTCGGTCGAGGGCGTACAGGGAGCTGCTGCAGGCGTCGTGGCTGGCTGCTGGCCGTCCGTGTATGGGAGCTGCGCCGTTCGCGCTCTCGGTTCGCTTCTATGGTGCGCGGGCGAACGCCGACCTCGACAACCTGTGCAAGTCGGTCCTTGATGCTCTCAGCGGCTTGGCGTACGACGATGACCGGCAGCTCGTGTGCATTGCTGGCGCTCACAAGCTGCCTGTCGATGAGCGTGGGCCGCGCGCTGAGGTCGACTTGTGGCAGGCTGATCGGGGGTTGTCGTCGTGAGTGTGCGGGAGGTGGGGATCGGGCTGTTGGCGGCGTGCGATCACTCCGAGGTGTTCGGTGTTGAGTTGTGGCCGGCTCAGCGAGCGATCCTGGAGGCGATCGATGCAGGGCCGCGTATCCATGCGCTGTGCTTGGGTCGCCGGTCGGGCAAGACGTTCATGGCGGCGCTGGTGATGCTCCATAACTGTTTGCTGCGTCCTGATCTTCGGTCGATGGTGCGGCCGGGTGAGTGTCGTTATGCGACGGCTGTCGCTACGAATCTGCGGCAGGCCCGGCTGTTGGTCGCTGCAGCACGGAGTATCGTGGAGTCGTCGCCGACGTTGGCGCGGATGGTGGCGTCGGCGACGGAGGATGAGATTCGGTTCACTAACCGGACGGCGCTCGCCGCGTTCCCGTGTTCGAGTCGTGGTGGTCGTGGTTGGGCGGTCTCCTGCCTTGTGATGGATGAGGCGGCGTTCTTCTATTCGGAGACGGATGGGCCGCAGGCGGCGGATGAGGTGTGGCGGGCGTTGAGCCCGAGTTTGGCGCAGTTCGGAGATGCGGGCAGGATCATCGTCGCGTCGACGCCGAACGGGCCGAGCGGTTTCTTTTATGATCTCTATACCCGGGCGCAGGCGGGGTCGTTGCCGGAGGCGAGGGCGCACCATGCGGCGACATCGGAGGTGAATCCGGCGATCGCGGCTGCGTTCTTGGCGAGCGAGGCTGCACGCGATCCCGATGGTTACCGCGGCGAGTTTGAGGCGGAGTTCGTGGCGGGTGGCGGGAGCTTCTTTGATGTGAGGGAGTTGGAGCTGGCGGATGGTCCAGCGCGTCCGGAGGATGCTCGGCGGTGGATTGCGGGTGCGGACCCTGCGTTTAGTCGTGACCAGTGGGGTTTGGCTGTGGTGGGGGAGAGTGTGTCGGAGCCCGACACGTTGATCGTGGGCACGTTGGCGGGGATTGAGCCGGGGGGTCGTCTGCGTTCGTTTGGTCAGCGGCGTGCACGGGAGGATGCGACGCTCGCCAGGTGTGGGGATTGTTGGAGCCTTACGCGGAGCGTGGTTTGCGGATGGTTTCTGACCAGCACCAGTCCGATGCGGTGTCGAGCTATTTTGGGCGGCTGGGTGTGGGTGTGAAGATCGTTAATTTGACGGGGCCGTTGCAGACCGGTGCTTTCACTTCGACGCGGGCGCGGTTGACGGATGGCAGTCTGCGCTTGTGGCGTCACGAGCCGACGCTGGCGGAGATGCGTCGTGTGCGTGCGGGCAAGAACAGCGAGTCCATCGTGTTGCCGAGACACGGGTCTTCGCATTGCGATGTGATCTCGGCGCTTTGCCTCGCGGTCGCTGAGTTCAAGCATCGTAGCGGGGGGCGGCTATTGGTGCCGCAGGGCCGCGCGGGTGTTCGTTCGGTGGCCCGAGCCGCGCCTGGGTTCAGTGCGCCGCCGGAGGTGACGCCGGGAGGTAACCCGATGCCGGTTCGGCCGATGCCGCGGCCACCGGGCATCCCTGATTGGCAATGGAGGATTACCAGAAAGGTGAGAGGTCGATGAGTCACGAGCTGCTGTCATACGAGGAGGCCGAGGATCTGGCCCGGGAGATGCTCGACGAGCTGATCGACGAGGACTCGGACGCTGCGCGTTCACTGTTACTGATCGGGTCGAGTGCGCCGCTCGTGATACCGGATGGTCTGCTGCGTCGCTTCGCGCGTGTGGGGATGCTGACTCGTGCGGTGGAGGTTCGCTGTGACCGTGAGTGCGATCACTTCGACCGTCCGCGGTACGCGTGGCTGCGGTTCGGCATCTTGACGTGTGCGGAATGCTTGCGCGAAGGGGTGTGGGCGGATGTGAAGCCGCGCGAGGACGCGAACCTTGACTGTGACGTTTGCGGCGCTGACGCGGACCCGTTCTACGACGTGCGTCACCAGATGGTCGGGGACCATCAGGTGATGATGGTGCTCGCTCGCACGTGCCCGGGCTGTGGGGAGTTGCACAACTCGCTCGTGATCCCGAAGGGAGCGGGGCAGGTGAGCCTCAGCTAATGACCGAGCCTGAGCGACTGCGCGACCTACTGGAGTTCTACCGCGAGGGACGCGGGCGCGGCGGCTTGGCGTTCTCGGAGGCGTGGTGGCGGTCGGTCGAGCGCGTCTGCAGGGACTCGCCCGACGAGGGCTGGTGGCGCGCGACCTTCGCCGAGCAGCGCGACGTGTGGCAGCGTGCCTATGATCGTGAGCGACGGACAAGTGCCGACACGGCGATCGTGCTGATCGCCGAGGGCAGGGTGATCGGTGGTCCCGAGGTCGGGCACCCGTGCGGGTTCTGCGATGAGGAGATCCCTGCGGCGCGGCTCAAGCGTCGCGCCGAGTTCTGCTCTGAGGCGTGCCGGAAGGCCGCGAGCTGGGAGCGGGAGCGCGAACGACGAACGGCAGCGTAGTCCGATAGGCGGGATAGTTCCGTAGCCCGACGAGCGGCGGGGAGCCTGTTTTGGTGCCCGTCGGAGCGACTGGGACCTTTGGTGAGACCTTCACCAACCACCCGAACCGGAGCCCGACCATGCCATTGCAACCCGCCACGCTCGATAAGTTCGCCGAGGCCCTCAAAGCGCTCGCCCCCGAGGACGCCGAGGCCGTGTTCGAGCGGCTCGGCGGCGACCCCGAGGCCCTCGCCGACCCGGAGCCCGTCACTGCGGCCGCCACGGGCACCGTCGCGAAGATGGCTCGGCGTGCCGGCAAGCCGACCCCTTCACCGGAGGCACCGCGCGCAGGCACAGGCACAGCGCTGGTGGCGTCCGCGAACGCTTACGGCCTGCGCCAGGGCGACGCGATCCTTGACAAGTGGGCGCTCGCGACGAGCGTGGCGGACACGCTGAACGCGCTCGGCGTGGGCTGGAGCGGGAAGTGCATTGTCGCCAGCGCCGACTGGCGCGACCAGTACGACGAGGCGCGAAAATTGGATGACAGTGTGGGTGCGACCGAGCGGAAGATCGACGCCATAACGGGCCTGTCCGCGCTGATCGCGACTGGGGGCATCTGCCAGCCGGTGAACGTCGACTACGGGATCGGCACATGGGCGACTCCCGCGCGACCGTTGCGCGACGGGCTCACGCAGTTCGAGGCGACCCGTGGCGGCATCCGGTACATCGTCCCGCCGGACATCGCCGAATGGGAAGCCGCGACCGGCATCTGGACGGAGGCGACGGACGCGGAACCGGGCAGCTCGACCAAGCCGGTGAAGGCGCTTGCGTGCGGTGAAGAAAAGACGGTCTTCCTCGCGGCCGTTTCGACACGTATCGGGTTCGGCAACATGCAGGCGAGATTCGCTCCGGAGCAGGTCGCCGCGAACACGGATCTCGCGATGGCGGCTGCTGCGCGTAAGGCGGAGAATCACCTACTGGAACTCCTCGAAGAAGTGTCGTTGAAGGATGTCACGACGGCGAAAATCCTCGGCGGGTTCCGTGACCTGATTTCAGCGATCGACGTGGCCGGTGCGAACTACCGTCAGACTCACCGTATCCCGAGTGAAACGATGCTGACGGTCGTCCTGCCTGAGTGGATGAAAGTCATGGCGAAAGAGGACCTCGCCCGCGAGACGGCGCACCAGCAGGGTTCAGACTGGAACTCTCTCGCGGTCACCGACGCACAGATAGAAGACGTGCTGAAAGTTCACCGCGTGCGGCCGGTTTGGCATTTGGACGGGCTGCCCGAACCGGGCTCGAAACACTATCCGGCGCAGACGTTCGTGGCGGCTGCGGAAGCGAGCGCCATCAAGAAATATCCGACCAAGTGCGCCTGGTCGATGTTCATCGACGGGTCCGTGCAGTTCTTGGATGGTGGACGTCTTGATCTCGGTGTCGTCAGGGACGCCACGTTGGATGCGACGAACGATTTCGAGACGTTCACAGAGTCGTTCGAGGGGTTGGCACAGCGTGGTTTCGTGAACAGCGTTGTGCAGTTTGTTTCTGAACTCTGCCCGTCGGGTGGTTCGTCCGCCACGGTCACGGCGGAATGCCCCTAGTTCACCGTCACACAATCTCGTCCGGGCGGCGTCCGACCTCCACCGCCCAGACAGGACCTCCACGTCGCGCGCCCGGCGTCTGCTCGATTCGTCGGCTGCGCGCGTGGGGGGGTAAATCGAGCGAAAGGCACCTTCATGATCTATCGAGCCCCGGACCTCGATGGCGAGGATCTGGAGGAGGCCAAGAGGGGCCGGCCATCTAATTCGGCAAGCGTGCCGAATTATGATTTGGACGACAGCGAGCGTAAGCGTTTCCGCCAACTCGCGGACGCGAAGCCAGTTGTCATGGAGGCGTTGGCGAACGCGACAGACGCTGAGGAAATCAGCCGGGCGTCCCTTCTACGTGTCGCTAACCGTTCGGGTTGGGAGCCCGGAGGTGTGCTGCTTCCGGGCTCCCAACGGCGCCCCCCCCAACGAGATCAGAGCGTGGCCGTAACGAGATCCACAAGCTCGCCTGGCCCAAGATCGAGTCCGGCAGATAGCCGCAGGAGCATGTCCAAGCCCACATTCGCACCGACCTGCTCGATGCGAGCTAGGTGCGTTCGATGCACACCACAGTGGCGCGCCAGCGTCTCCTGGCTGAGCCCAAGCTCCAGACGGCGTTCTCGGAGCACCATCCCGAATGCCTGCCCGATTTGCACTCTGGGAATCTACGGCTGGGCCGCGAGACCTTGCAACCCGTGTTTCCCACTGACGGGACACGATGGGGCGTCGTGCGGCGGGCCTGTGATATCGCCTAGCAGTCTGAATCAAGCGTGCACGTGCACGAGGGGACCTGAGGCTTGGAGCTATTCTCATCCGCCACGTGTGTATACTGTCTACATGACTGCTACAGAGCAACACGGAGATACGACGGTCCGCCTCCCACGCACCCTCGTCGAGCAGGTCCGCTCGCTCGCACAGCGTCACGAGCGGTCACTGAGCGCCGAGCTACGGGTAGCGCTCCGCCACTACATCGAGCAACAGGGGGCGAGCAATGGCAAGGCGTAGGTCTTTCAGCAGCAGCTTGTTCCGGGCGGCACGTCTGGCGGATGATGCCGAGGCGGTCGCATCGGGCAACCCGAAGAAAATGGCTCGTCGCGCCAAGAACGTCGCGGTGGGCAGGGCGCTCGGCAAAGCCGGGCTCTGGCGGAGGCTGTGGCGATGAGCACTCTCGCGTGTCCCGCCGGGAGGGTCCAGGAACTGCGCCGCCACCTTTACTACCAGCTCGGCCAGGAGTTCGCCGAGGCGTGCGTTCTACAGGTGACACGCGAGCCCGAGATGGTCCGTGACCTACTGGGCGACCACCTGGCCCGGATCGAGGACCTCCGGAAGCTGCTTGGCGAGGTTGGCTGGAAGGATCTCGACGAGGAGATCGCCGTGAAAGTGACGGACACGTCCGAGGCGTTCAAGCGGGCGTGGGAGACGCGCAACCTGGCTAGCGAGGGATGCACCTGGGGGGTCCGTGATCGGGTCCTAACAATTCGATGGTGGCCCGCGGGAGGCAGCGGACTGACCGAGATAGCAGAGGGTGATGAGTGATGCCACGTCCAACGACAGGCAGCGTGACCGAACACGTCGGCAAGGACGGGCGCACGTACCGCTCGCTGCGCTTCTCGGCGTACGGCAAACGCCGCCGTGAACCGCTCGGCCCGGTGAGCGCCGAGGAGGCCGCAACGGCGCTGCGTCATACGCTCGCCGACGTGGAGCGCGGCACCTGGAAACCGCAGAGCGTCCAGCCGCCGCCGGAGCCGACGGCCGTCCCGAGCTTCCACGCCTTCGCCGAGGAATGGTGGGTGCGTAACGAGCGGCGCCTCGCCGCGAAGACCCGCGTGGACTACCGCTGGCGGCTGGCGCACCTGCTGCCATTCTTCGCCGAGAAGCGCCTCGACGAGATCACCTTCGACACGGTGGAGCGCTACATCGCCGCCAAGCTCTCAGAAGACGATCCGCTCTCCCCACGGTCGATCAACATGACGGTGATCCTGTTCGCCACGATCCTTGAGAGCGCGCTCGAGCGGGAGCTGATCGGGCGTAACCCCGCGAAGGGCAAGGGCCGGCGGCTGCGCGAACGGGCACCGAGCCGCAGCTACCTGGAGACGGCTGAGCAGATCACCGCGCTGCTGGACGCGGGAGGGGAGCTCGACCGCGAGGCCACCCGCGAGCGTCGTCATGTGGAGCGCCGCGCGATGCTCGCCACGCTCGTGTTCGCCGGACTGCGAATCAGTGAGATGTGCGCGCTGCGCTGGCGCGCGGTCGACCTCGCGGGCGGATGGCTCACGGTCGGCGACGCGAAGACCGACGCGGGGCGGCGCAAGGTCAAGATCCGGGGCGCCCTGCGAGATGAGCTGCTTGCGGTCCGTGGGCGCCACCAGGATGCGCCGCAGGACGCCTACGTGTTCGCGACTCGCGGCGGAGGCCGGCTGAGCCCCGACAACTTCCGCGCCCGGGTGCTCGGCAAGCCCGCAACGGTCAAGCAGGGCGAGAAGATCCCCGGCAGCGGTACGATCGCCGTCGCCAACGATCGGCTCGAAGCGGACGGGCTGCCGCCGCTGCCGGGGAAGCTGACGCCGCACTCGCTAAGGCGCACATTCTGCTCGCTGCTGTACGCGCTCGGGGAGCCGCCGCCGGTCGTGATGGCCGAAATGGGACACACCGATCCGGGGCTCGCGCTCGCGGTCTACGCGCAGGCGATGCGCCGCGGCGAGGACGAGAAGGCGGCGCTGCGAGAGCTCTTGGAGGGTGAAGTGCCGGTCGACGGCGAGGACGGAGTTTCGGCCAACAGTGGCCAACCGGACGAGATCAAGGCTCAGGCACGCTCGAAGCGGAAGGCCGCTTAACCAAAAAACCCCGCGATTTGCGGGGCTTTCCGAGTAAGCGGATGAAGGGACTCGAACCCTCGACCTTCTGCATGGCAAGCAGACGCTCTAGCCAACTGAGCTACATCCGCGCGAGCACGCCAGTCTAGCGCCCTACAGTGCCTGCCCGAGCGCCCGTCCAAGCGCCGCTGCCGCGAGCCCGACGGCCGCGCTGAGGAGCACGTTCAGCAAGGCGACCCGCCGCCGTCCGTCTTCGGCGAGGCTGTGGGTCTCGAGCATCCAGGCGGAGAAGGTGGTGTACGAGCCCAGCGTCGCCCCTCCCGCCAGCACCAGCGCATTGCCCGCGAGGGCCACGCCGGCAAGCAGGCCGAGCGCGAACGCGCCGCTGGAGTTCACGGCGAGCGTGCCGAGTGGGAAGGCGATCGGCACGCGGGAGGACACCAGGTCCTCGAGCAGTAGCCGCGCCAGGGCGCCCGCCCCGCCAAGCGCCGCGACAGCGATCCACAGTCCGGCGCTCATGCCTGTTCGCCCGCCGGCTGCGCCTCGACCACGGTCCTGTCCATGAGCCTGGCGCCCGTGGCGACCGCGGCGTAGCCCGCCGCCACGCTCACGCACAGATAGCCCGCCGCGAGCCCGAACCGCGATCGGTCGAGCATCTCCAGCAGCTCGACCTGCACCGTCGAAAAGGTGGTGAACGCTCCGCAGAAGCCGGTTCCGAGAAGCCGGTAGATCGGGATCGAGACGGCGCTGTGACTGCGCAGCCCGGCGAGCACAGCGCCGAGCAGAAACGCTCCCAAGACGTTCACGGTGAACGTCGCCCAGGGCCAGCTGCCGGCGCCGGTGGGCCATGCCTGGGCGACCGCCACCCGGCCGAGCGCGCCGAACGCCCCACCCGCGGCGACGGCGATCAGCTCGGTGCCGGAGATCCTGGGGTGACCAGCGCGGAGCGGCTCGAAATCTGCCTCGATCGCCTCGCCGAAATCGTCTGCATCCGGCCCGGGTTGCGTACTGGCGTCCACCGAAGTCTCCTTCTCGCTCGAGATCAGCTCTGTTCGGTAGAAGCCATCAGCGGACTGTGCCGCGGTTCTAGAGCGGGCCTCATCGCTCGAGCACACCCTACCGTGAGAAACGGCGCGCGGGCTCGATCCGCGCTGGACCGATCCCGTCCTCACGGGACCCGTCGGGGGACGTACCTGCCGCCGTCGCCTCTGCCCAGGACCCCGAGCAGCTCCAGCTCTGAGAGCGCCAGCAGCGCCTGGGCCGGGTCGGGCGAACTCGCGGCGAGCTTGGCCGCCGTGTCGATGCCGGTGCCCACCTGCTCGAGCACGGCTCGCAGCCGCGGCTCGAGCGCCGTCGCCGGCGGCTCCCGGTTCTGAGTGACATCTGCTCTGGCCTTCCCGTCGACTGCGGCGCGTGCGCCGGACTCCGCGCGGCGAGCGTCCGTGATGCAGAGCAGATCCAGTGCGTCCGCCGCGCCACGGACCGGTGGGACCCCCTCGACGAGAAGTCTCAGGGGGCCCTGAGACAGGGAAGAGGTGACCCTCCCCGGCAGGGCTGCGACAGATCGGCCGAGTGCCTGCGCCACTCGCGCCGCGGCCAGATCGCGCGGGCTCGACTCCGCCTCGACCACGATCGTCAGATTCGCCAGGCCGGCGAGGATGCGCCCGCGAGCCGGATCACACCACCGCCGCACCGGGGCGCCACGAGGGAGCTCGGCGATTGCCAATCCCCGCGCGAGGATCCGCTCGTACAACCCCCGGCGGGCGGCGGGTGTGCACACGTCCACTCCCCCCGCCATCGTCGCGATCGCCGGTCGCCCGGCTTCAATCGCGCCGGTGAGCGCTGCCGCTCCGACGCCCTCGGCGAAGGGGGCGATCACCGCGACCCCGCTGGCTGCCAGGCCCTGTGCGATGGTGCGAGCCATCGATACGCCGTAATCCGTCGCGCGGCGGCTGCCGACGAGCGCCACCGCGGGCTCGGCGAACAGCGGTGTCCGGAGCTCGGGGCTGCATGCGAGATGCAGCATCCGTGGCGCGCCCGCCCAGCCCGTGAGCGCCTGCGGCCAGGGGTCGCTGTGCCTGCAGATCGTTTGCCCGCCGGTGGTCGAGCGCTCGAACTCTCCCCACTCGGCCGCGAGCCGATCGCGGCGCCGGCCCGCCAGCGCGCCGATCAGCTCCTGATCCTCGAGCTTCAGGATCTCGAAAAGCCGCCCGGTGTCGCGGGCACGGTAGTCGAGCACTGCGCCGAGCTCTCCGAGCAGCCAGCTCCGGCGCACGCACTCCACGCACGCTTGGACTCCACCCGCGCGCGCTGAGCGGCGCAGAGGCCTGCCGTCGCCGACCGGTCCGGCGTCCGCGCCGCGATCAGGCCCCACGAACGCTCGGCAGCCCGAACTCGGGACGCAGTGACAGGGCGACGCCGACGTCGCGTGCCTGCACGCGGTCCCTTCCGTCGAGGTCGGCGATCGTCCTCGCGACCCTCAGCGCCCGATGCTCACCGCGGGCGCTGAGGGAGCCGCCCGCGCGCGCCCTGTGGAGCAGCTCCTGCGCTCGACCTCCGATCGCGCCGTGTCGCGCCAACATACCGGCGTCCATCTCGCCGTTGGCCGTGGCGCGCTCCTGCCCCAGCCGCCGGCGCTGGCGCTCCCTGGCCGCGGTGACGAGCTCCCGTGCCCGCGCGGAGCACGTCCACGGCGCGGTCTCCGAACCGTATGACCGCTCGTTCTCGAGTTGCACCTGGATGTCGATGCGGTCCAGCAGAGGGCCGCTCAGCCGTCGACGGTGGCGAGCCATGTCCGCTTCGCTGCAGCGGCACCGCTCGCCATCGCCGGCATAGCCGCACGGGCACGGATTGGTCGCCGCCAGCAACATGAACCGGGCGGGATGTATCGCCGTTCGCGCAGCCCGCACGATCGCCACCCGCCCGTCCTCCAGCGGCTGGCGCAACGCCTCCAGCGCGGGCTTGGAGAACTCCGAGAGCTCGTCCAGGAACAGCACGCCGCGGTGGGCGAGCACGATCTCCCCGACCCAGCCGCGACGCGCGCCTCCGACGAGGCCGGCGGTGGTGATCGTGTGATGCGGCGCTCGGAACGGTCGGCTCCGGGCGAGTTCGCCCCCGAGGCGGCCGGCGATGCTGTGGATGCGCGTCACCTCGATCGCCTCAGGTCGACTCAGGCGGGGCAGGATCGAGGGCACGCGCTGTGCGAGCATCGTCTTGCCGGTGCCCGGCGGCCCGCTCAGCATGCAGTTGTGAGCGCCCGCCGCCGCCACCACGAGCGCTCGTACGGCGTGATGCTGACCGCGCACGTCGCTCAGGTCCGGCTCTCGGTGCTCGCGCTCCACCGGATCCGGGGGCGCCCGGTCCGGCAGTCGGTCGGCGGGCCCGCCACGCAGGACCCGCACGGCGCTACGGAGGCTCGACGCCGGCGAGACGGCGAGATCCTCCACCAGAAGCGCCTCACGTGCACGCTCAGGTGCCGTCACCAGCGTCGGGAGGTCTGCGTCGCGACAGGCCTGCGCCACGGCGAGGGTCCCGTGACAGGCTCGCACCACGCCGTCGAGCCCCAGCTCGCCGAGCAGCGCGCAACGGCGCAAACGTTCGGCCGGCAGCTGACCGCTTGCCGCCAGCAGCGCGCACGCGATCGCGAGGTCCAGTCCGGCACCGGCCTTCGGCAGGTCGGCGGGGGCGAGGCTCGCGGTGATCCTGCGGGCGGGGAACTCATACCCGGAGTTCACGATCGCCGCCCGTACCCGCTCGCGTGCCTCCCGCACCGAGGCGTCGGCAAGCCCCACGATCGCGAAAGCGGGCAGCCCGGCGCGAACTTCCACCTCGACGATGACCTCCCTGGCCTGGAGTCCTTCGATCGTGAACGTCCTGGTCAGCGCCAGCACGTGCGGCCTCCTGCTCGCATTGCTCACCAGGCAGCGAGACTAGGCGCCGCTTGAGACGAAACTCGCGGCGCTGCACCGGGGCGGTGGTGTCCGCCCCGGTGTATCGGAGCGGTGCCTAGAGTCCCGCCGGGTGACGGGCGACGTAGCCGGCCGTCGAGGTCATCGAGCTCGACCAGCGCGAGCCGCTCTCCTGCTGGGCGACGGTGTCGAACCGTTTGCCGTCCACGACCATGAACGCGTGTTCGGCGTTCGCGTAGATCGTGATGTACCTGCCCGGTCCGGCGTCCCCGTAGGACTCGAGCGCGCTCGAGTCCTCGGGCGAGCTCAGCAGACCGCCGCCGTGCAGGGCGTAGGAGACCGAGCCCGAGCAGTCATATCCACCGGATTGGAAGGAGCCGTGGCCGCCGCCGTACACATATGGGCGCGTCGCGATTTCATCGCCCGCTGCGATCACCCGTGAGACGACGCTCGAGGAGGCGCCTTCGCCGCCCGCCGAGCTCGACGATTCGCCGCCACCACCGCCGCTACTCAACGCGGAGTGCGGCGGATTGAGCGTGCTCTGGCTCTTGATCCCGAGCACGCTCCAAGTGGCGGGCCCGACGACTCCGTCGACGGTGAGTCCGTGGCGGGCCTGCAGACGCCTGACGGCGGCCTCCGTTTCCGGTCCGAAGTCACCGTCGGCGCTCATGTGCAGTGCGCTCTGCAAACGCGCCACACCATCGCTTCCGGAACTGCCTTCGGAGCCTTCGGAGCTCGATTCGCCGGAGGGGGAGACGGCTTGGCTCGAGTCGGCATGGTGGCTGTGGTGGATGATTGCCGAGGGGGGCGGGTTCAGCGTTTCCTCCTTGCTGATCCCGAGCACGCTCCAGGTGGCGGGTCCGACGACTCCGTCGACGGTGAGTCCGTGGCGGGCCTGCAGACGCCTGACGGCGGCCTCCGTTTCCGGTCCGAAGTCACCGTCGGTGCTGAGGTGAAGCGCGCTCTGCAACCGCTGCACCGCATCGCCCGATGCTCCTTCTTCGCCCGTTGCTCCTTCTTCAGAGCCCACGTCCGCGGCTGTCGACATGGTCGGCTGGCCCGCGAGCGCGGCGCTCGTCTGCGGTCCCACGATGCCGTCGACGGTGAGGCCCTTGCTGGCTTGGTAGTGGCGCACGGCCGCCTCGGTCTGGGGACCGAACACGCCGTCGACGCTCACGCCGAGCGCCTGCTGTAGGAGTTCCACCTGCCTGCCTTCGGCGCCTTCGATGAGCACGATGCTGTGTTCGGTGGTGGTGGGGGGACCCGCGGGTCCGGACACCGGGCTGCTCGCTTCCGCGAGCCCTGCGCCGGGACCGGCGGTGAGAGCCGCGAGCGTGCCCAGCGAAATTCGCTTGGCGAGCGTGCCAGCCGCCACGAAGCGCAGCTGTTCCGCGCGCCTGCGAGCGCGCGAGCGCCCCAATGACAGCTCCCAGGGCTCGGCTTCGGCCAGGTCGCGCACGCTGACGGCACGTCCGCGATTCTCGAGCAGCGACGAGAGCGGCGGGGAGGAGTCGGCCCCTACGCGCGTGCGGCGCCTACGTCGGTCGGCTCGACTCCTGCGCGAGCGCGAGCGGGCGTATGAGGCTTCCCATGGGTCCAGAACGGCAAGATCACGCGACGGAGGTCCCGGCATGCGCACTAGTTCCTTTCGAAATCGCTTGGCGCCTGCGGGGTTAGCTGTCGGGCTCGCGCAATGCGCTACGCCACGCTATGGCGGCGATTCGCCCCTGTAGCCGACTGCTCGGCTACTCTGGGTCCCCCGCTCCGCGATCCCGTGGGATCGAGGACTCGGCACGAACGGCGCGGAAAACTAGCAGGTATTTCTGCAAATTGCGTTCCACCTGCAGGTCTGCAACGGTTCTTGCCGACGTGCGCAGCTTTGACCGAGGCCGTGCACAGCCGCTGGTGTGCCGTCTGCGGGGCTCCCGGCAGAGACCCGCCCGGGCGTTTGCCCTGCAGCTGGACGATCGCCGGATCTCCGCTTCAGAGCTCGACTTACAGGATCACCACGCGACGGTCGCCCACGCCCTCGGGCGCGCCGAAGAGGAGCACCGCGACGGGAGCGCTGCTACCTTCGCTGACGGTCATGTCCAAGCAGCGACTGAACCTACGCATCCTGCTCTCGCTGGCAGTGCTCGTCGCGGTCGCAGGGGGGGTGGCGGTGCTCACGACAGGCGGCGGGTCGGGCTCTCAAGCGACGGGGACGACCTCCAAAGCGGGAGCCTTCCGCGCCGCGGAGGTGTTCTCGCCGCCGATTCCCACGCCTCCGCTGGCGCTGCACAACTACCTCGGTCAGCCGGTCAACATCGCCTCCTACCGCGGCAGGGCCGTGTTCGTGACGTTCCTCTACACGAACTGTCCGGATGTGTGCCCCCTGATCACCTCGAGCCTGCACGCCGCGCTCGAACTGCTGGGACCTCGCGGCGCCTCCCGCACCCAGATCATCGCGGTCTCGGTCGATCCCCACGGCGACACCCCGAAGGCGGTCGCCGCGTTTCTTGCCCGCCATCACATGACCGGCCGGATGCAGTACCTGGTTGGCTCCAGCCACGAACTGGCAAGCGTGTGGAAGGCGTGGGGGGTGGGCTCCGAACGCGACGCCCAGCAGCCGCAGTTCATCAACCATTCGGGCCTCGTCTACGGCATCTCCGCGTCGGGTAAGCGAAGCACGATCTATGCCTCGAACTTCATCCCTGCAGAACTGGCTCACGACGTACCGCTGCTGGCCGCTCGCTGATCGCCGAGGGCGCGCTCGCGACGATGGCGCGGGAGAGATACGCCGAGAGATGCGCCGGATCGAGGAGCTTTGCGCAGGTTTGTCGGGATATTGACAGCTTTGACGCAGTTACTTGACAGAAAGACGACAACTGTTTAGGCTGGCGCGGCTGGCAGGCCGACGGCTGACGGGAAGGAGAGGGTCTTTGGAGAGGGGGCCCGCCCGTGCCGTCGGTCCTGCCCTTTTTCTGGAGCCACTTCTGAGGGGGTGCAGGGCTCCCGTCGCGGGGGTACCTGCTTGACAGATTCCACTCTGCTGGCTACGCTCGCTCGCACGGCGGGGTGGGCAGAATCGTCCGGAGATTGGAGGATCTTCAGGGCGCAGACTGCTGCCGCGCGAACGCGAGGGGAGTCAGGGAGCACCGGGTGGTCCGACTGATCATGGAGGCGCAGTTGGCTGGAGGGGACTCGGCACGGTCGGGCCGTGAGCGCAGCCGCCGGCGAAGCGGCGCTCTCGACGTGCGTGCGCAGTCGCGCAGACGCCCGCCTAGAAACTGCATCGATTGCAAGGAGAGACGATGAGGCTATTGAGACGAATGGCGACTGTCGCCGGGCTCGTCGCCGCGGCGATGGCACTGGCTGCAGCGTCGGCTTCGGCCACGCTGTGGGTTGGGACGGCCCCCACGGTTGAAGGCGAAGGGAGCGGTTGCACAAAACCGGGCTACAACAGCATCCAGAAAGCGATCGAAGCCGCCACGGAAGGGGCCTCGATCCACGTCTGCAGCGGCACGTACACCGAACAGCTGCAGATCGAACAGGCAGTCAAGATCGAGGGGATCGGTCCCGTCACGGTGAAGCTGCCGGCCGAACCGGCGAACTCCACGACGGCGTGCGATACGGCGCTGGGCACCGAACCATACCCGCCCGATCAGGATCTCGTGGCGATCTGCGGCACCGGCACGGTTCAGATCAAGGGGCTCACGCTGGAAGCGATCTGGCCCGAAGGGACGTGCTCGGAAAGCATGTACGGGATCCTCGTCGCCGGCGGAGCCAATCTGAAGCTGACCGGAGCGAACGTGATCGGCGCCGGCCCGCGGCCGATCAACGGCTGTCAGGGCGGCGTGGGCATCCAGATCGGGATGGGCTGGACCGAACCGGTCGAGGTGGGAATGGCCACCCTCAGCAACGTCTCGGTCACCGAATACCAGAAGAATGGCATCACCGTCGACGGAGCACAGTCGAAGGCCACGATCAAGAGCACCACCGTCAAAGGCGCCGGTGAAACACCTGAGATCGCACAGAACGGCATTCAGGTGAGCTTCGGCGCGAAGGCGTCGATCGCGAGCTCGGTGATCTCGGGGAACGAGTGCAACAACGCCTCCTGCGGCGCGGACTCGCTGGCTTACTACCAGTCGACCGGCGTGTTGCTCTACGGGGCGGCCGGGGGCACGAAGGTGAGCAAGTCGACGATCAGCAACAACGACATCGGCGTGTACTACGAAAGCGATTCTCCAACGGCGCCGTCATCCCCGAAGGCGAGCATCACCAGCGACTCGCTGCTGAACGACCGCTACGAGTCGGTCCTTCTCAGCCAGGGCTTCGCGACCGTCAACAGCAATCTCATCAACGGCGGCAATGTCGCGATCCAGCTGCTGCAGTACAACGGGCAGCTTTACGGGCCCAAGGGCACGGGCAAAGGCGACCAGATCGAAAACATGGCCGACTGGGCGATCCAGGGCTACTCCGACGAAAACCCCGCCGATTTCCCGGGGTCGTTCTCGATCACCGCCAGCCACATCAGTGGCAATCCTGCGGGGGCGTCCGTGTCGAACTCGATCACCAGCAACGCGCCGAATCTCAAGATCACCACGGCACCGACCGACACCTAGCTCGCGTCGGACCGGACCGCACAGGTCAGCCCCGGCGCAGGCCGGGGCTGACCGCGGCGCCTAGCGGCATCGCCGCACCGCCTGCGGGCGAGGCGACGACGCCCCACGCCGCCGAAGATTCGCCAAGGCCCGCCCGGGAGGGTGCTCACTTGCCCAACGCCGCCGCCCCGCTCAGGCGGCCGACACGCGATCGGGCTCGCCGAGCGCCGCTGCGGGCTCATCCAGAGCCGGCCCCGTCTCGCCCAGCGGCGCTCTCGGTTCGTCGAGCGGTGGCTGGGACTCGCGCAGCGCCCGTTCGGACTCGCCGAGCGCCCGCTCGGCATCGTCTGCGTCGGCGACCGCCCAGCCGAGCCGCTGGATCAGCTGCTTGGCGGCATGACTGTCGGTGAGGTGTTCAGCGCACACGCGCTCATCGAGCAGCACGGGTGCCTCGTGGCGCTCCCCCTGCTCGGTGGTCACGATGATTCTGGCCATCAAATACCCCTCCTTCTATTTCGGCCGGCGGAGGGAGCCGCCGGCGCGAGAACATCGGCTTGGTAGCCGGACCCACCGCTGTTTATAACGTTTCGCCAGGACGGCAGAAAGGGTCAAAGTGTGTTGTCCACGACAAACCCTCGCTCCGAGCGAGGAAAACCGAATCGGCTCACACACTCGACTAGTGTGGCGCCGGTGCGGGCGCTCCTTCAGAGGGTGAGTCGGGCAACGGTGCGGGTCGACGAGCACGAGATCGCCTCGATCGAAGCGGGCCTGCTCGTCCTCCTGGGAATCGGCGCAGATGACGACGAGGCCGCCGCCGACCGGCTGGCGGAGAAGGTGCGTGTCCTGCGCGTGTTCGCCGATGAGCGGGGACGGATGAACGAGGCGTTGGGCGACCGGGAGATCCTGTGCGTCAGCCAGTTCACCCTCTACGGGGACACCCGCCGGGGCAATCGCCCGAGCTTCGTCTCCGCAGCCCCGCCCGAGCTGGCCGAGCCGCTGTACGAGCGCTTCTGCGAGCGGTGCGGTGCGCGACGCGGCGTGTTCGGCGCGTACATGGAGGTGGAGCTGGTCAACGACGGGCCGGTCACATTGATGTTGGAGGCGTGACGGCGCCGCCGCGGCGATCACCGCCAACTCCCGCGCAAGCCACCGTCAGGCGAACCGTCTCTGCCACCGCGGCGGGATCGTCGAAGAAAGGCACGTGGCCCGCTCCCAGGGAGACGTGCGTGGCCCATGGCAGCATCGCCCGTGCGCGCGGGGCTTGGAGGCGGTAGGGGAGCAGCATGTCGTGCACGCCCCAGGCGATCGTCACCGGCGTGTCGCCTAGCGCCTCCGGGTCGCCGAAGGCGTAGTCGCGGAACGCGTCGAGCGCGGGGCCCATCGCCGGCGAGGCCCACGCGTCGGTGAGGGTTGCCACGGCCTCCTGCGCGGGCATGCGGGCGGGATAGGCGAATGTCTGGGCGAACAGCACCATGCGACCGGGGCGGGTGCGAGCGAGCGACACGATCGCGGGGCGAACCGGCGCAGGCACCCCCGACAGCGCCCTCAGTGAGAGCTGGCAGAAACACAGTTCCGCCGGCGTCCAGAAGCCCGCCGGGGAGAACGCGGTCACCGTCCGGGCGACGCCGCGACGGGCAAGCTCCAGCGCGATCGCACCGCCCATCGAGTTCCCGGCCACGTGGGGAAGCTCGATCTCCAGCTCGGCGAGGAACCGCTCGAACGCGTCGGCGTAGGCGTCGATCGTCGGTCGCACGCCGCTCGGGAGCTGGGGCGAGCGGCCGAACCCGGGAGAGTCGCACGCGAGGGTGTCGAACCGATCGGAGAGCAGGTCGATCACCGGTCGCCAGGCCTGCCAGTGATGGCCCACACCGTGCAAGAGCAGCAGCGACTCCCCGGCGCCCCTGCGGTGATGGTGGATCAACCGGCGCTCACGTCCGCCAGCTCGCGACCGCGGATCAGATCGGCCGCCCGCTCGGCGATCATGATCGTGGGCGCGTTGGTGTTGCCGCCGGGGATCACGGGCATCACGGAGGCGTCGATCACCCGCAGTCCCTGGAGACCGTGCACCCGCAGCTGCGCGTCCACGACCGCGTCCGGGGAGGTGTCGCTCATGCGGCAGGTCCCGACCGGGTGGTAGATCAGCATCAGCCGCCGGCGCAGGTCGGCTTCCAGCTCGGACCGGTCCACCGCCTCCGACCCCGGCTTCAGCTCCTTGACGACGACCTCCTTCAATGCGGGCTGGGAGGCGATCTCGCGGGCGAGCTCCATCCCCGCGACCAGCGATGCGACGTCGTCGGGCTCGGACAGGGTGTTGGTGAGGATGCGCGGCTTGGCGGTGGGGTCGGCCGAGCGCAGCCACACCTGACCGCGGGCCTTCGGCGAGACGAGCACGGGGGCGATCACCATGCAGTGGCCGTCGTATTCCTCGGCGCCGTGGTCGTCGAAGTAGGCGGCGCCCATGTGAAACTGGATGTCCGCCGCGGGCAGCCCGCCGCGGGTGCGCACGAATGCGACGACCTCCGCCACCGTCGAGCTGAGTGGACCGGAGCGGCGCAGTAGCCACTCCGCGAACGGCTTGGGCTTGTCGGCGCCGTACAGGGTGTTCTGCTCACTGACTTCCCAGATGATCGTGACGAAGGGGTGGTCCTGCAGATTGCGTCCGACCCCCGGCAGGTCGTGGCGCGCCTCCACGCCGACGTCACGCAGCTCCTGCGCGGGACCGATGCCCGAGAGCAACAGCAGTTGCGGCGAACCGATCGCGCCGGCGCACAGCAGCACCTCACGCTCGGCGCGAACGAGCTCCTCGCGGCCGCGACCCGAACCGAGCCGCACCCCCACCGCGCGGGTGCCCTCGAGCTCGATACCGGTGACGGCCGCCTTCGTGCGCACGTCGAGGTTCGGTCGCTTCTGTGCCGGGCGCAGAAACGCGTCGGCGGTGCTCCAGCGTCGCCCGTTGCGTTGGGTGACCTGGAACATCGAGGCGCCGTCCTGCTCGGGCCCGTTGTAGTCGGCGATCCGGGGAATGCCCGCCTGCTCGCTCGCGCTCAGCAGGCGGCGGTCTATCTCCTGTCGGGGTGAGCGCTGCTCCTGCACGAGCAGCGGGCCGCCGGCGCCGTGGAAGTCCGAGGCGCCGCGGACGTTGTCCTCCGAGCGCTTGAAGTAGGGCAGCACGTTCGCGTAGCCCCATCCGGTCGCTCCCTGGGACTCCCACAGCTCGTAGTCCAGCGGGCGACCGCGAACGTAGAGCATCGCGTTCATCGAGCTGGAGCCTCCCAGCATCTTTCCCCGGGGGATGTACAGCGGGCGACCGTCCACGTGAGGCTCGGGCTCGGTCTCGTACTCCCAGTCGAGCTTGGTGTGGAACTGGTTGGCGAAGGCGGCAGGGATCTTGACGTTCGGCGAGCGATCCCGCCCGCCCGCCTCGATCAGCAGCACCCGTACCGTCGGATCGGCCGAGAGACGGTTGGCCAGCACGCAGCCGGCGGAGCCGGCACCGATGATCACGTAGTCGTAAATGCCTGCTCCTGTTCGCGTGTGATGGGGTCCGCTTGATGTCCGTGCTCCTGGATCAGCGCGTACTCCGAGGGCTCGAGCGTGGTCGTCGCCTGGATGTACTCGCGCATGTAGCCGGGCCAGTTCGCGACGATGCGTCCGCTGTCGTCGCGGTACCAGGAGTCACAGCCGGTCCACGCCGTGCCGGCGAACCGTGCCTGCAGCGCGCGATCGCTCGCCGCCTCGACCTCAGGGCGAACCTCGAGGCCGGCGGCGCGGCGGCGGCGCAGGAGCTCGAGCGCCTGTCGTATGTACCCGGCCTGGGCCTCGTGGTAGACGATGATCGATCCACCCGACGTGTTGGTGTTGGGGCCATACATGAAGAACAGGGAGGGAAAGCCAGGCACCGTCATCCCCAGGTGGGCATGGGCGCCGCCGCTCCAGGCCTGCGAGAGCAACCGACCCCCGGCGCCGCTCACCCGCATTGGCAACATGAAGTCGTTGGTCTTGAAGCCGGTCGCGTAGATGAGCGTGTCGATTTGGTGCAGCACCCCGTCGGTGGTGAGCACGCCCTCCGGGCACAGGGCCGAGATCGGCTCGGTGACGAGCTGGACGTTGGGCCGTTCCAGGGCCGGCAGGAAATTCGAGCTGAAGAGGATCCGCTTGCAGCCGAAGGTGTAATCAGGCCACACCTTCTCGCGCAGGGCGGGATCCTTCAGCTGCCATCGCATGAACGCGGCCGAGCGGGCGCCCAGCAGCCGGCCCACCGTCTTGGGGTGGCGAATTGCGAGTGTCAGCGCCTCGCAGTACTGGAACATGAACTGGCGCCGGAACGCCTGCACGCCGGGGACGTGGGCGACCAGGGCCTTGAACGCGCCCGGGTAGGGGCGGTTCTTGCGGGGCAGGAACCAGTTGCCCGTGCGCTGGAAGACCTCGAGCCGGCCGGCCTGCTCGGCGATCTCCGGAACGATCTGCACGGCGCTGGCACCAGAGCCGATCACGGCGACGCGCTTTCCCCGCAGGTCGTGCCCGTGGTCCCACTCGGCGGAGTGAAAGGCGTGGCCGGCGAAGCTCTCGGCCCCCCGGATGTGAGGCGTCGAGGGCTGGTGCAGCTGCCCGGTGGCGAGGATCAGGGCGTCTGCGATATAGGACTCACCGCCGGCGGTGTCCACGGTCCAGCGGTGCTCGCGCTCGTCCCACTCACACGAGCTGACAGTGGTATCGGGAACAACACAACGGTCGATCTGGTGGGCATGGGCCACCTCCGTGAGGTATTCGAGAATGTCACTTTGGGTCGGACACAGTTGGTTCCAGTCGCGGCGCTGTGAGAACGAGAACGAGTAGAGGTGGGAGGGCACGTCGCAGGCCGCGCCCGGGTAGGTGTTGTGAAGCCAGGTGCCGCCAATCCCGTGCGACTTCTCGAGGATCCTCACGTCGTTGAAGCCGTGGCGACGCAGCTCGATCGCTGCGGTCACGCCGCCGAACCCCGCGCCGACGATCAGCACCGACGGCGACCGCCGCGCACGAGCATCGGCTGCACCCGTGCGTGGATCGGTGGCAGCCGGATCAGCCATCGGCGATCGGCCCTGCTTGCAGTGACATCCTGGGTGTATTGACGATCACGTCTCGCGTCCCGATGTCAGCCTACCTCACTGCGCTCTGGTCGATGTGAGGCACGAGCAGCAGCCTGCGGACCACGAGTCATGAAGCGTCGCTGAGACAGAAGGCCCGGATCTGTGGCAAAGTACGAACGTAGCGAAGGAGAGGAAGGAGACTCGTGCGCTCGGTGAGACGCCCGCGCCGATACGTGGGCAGGTACTGGTTCGCGGTCGTTAGACCGTTCATGCGCTATAGCCCGTCGCGTGAGGCTTACGTGCTTCGTGTCGTTGGCAACGACATCGGCCCGGTGCTGCGAGTTGACCGACGCACCAGCGACCAGCCCTCGTTTCGCGAGCTCGAGCGGCGCACCCGCCCGGCCTAGTCCGGCGGAGCGCTACTCGCCGCTGAGAGCCGCCACGCCCATGCCGGCCGCCGCGATCGCGGTGCCCGTCACGAGCACGCTGGTGACTGCCGACAGGTAGCCGCGACGGCCGCCAGCGATGCCGGCGAAGGCATCTGCCACGTCGCACGCCAGACCGGCGATCAGCCATTGGCGACGGGCGTCGCTCTCGCTCCCGAGCGCGCCCACCGCAAGGGCCACATCGCGCGCGCCGAACAGGCGGGCGAGATAGGGCGCCTGCGGGTTCGCGACAGCGTCCAAGCCGAACAGCCTGCCCGCAACCCGCGGGGTGGCCCACGAGGACACGCCCACCATCATCCGTAGTCCCGCCAGCGCAGTCAGCGCACCGTTGCTCTTCATGGCCGGGACTCTACTGCAATTCCTCGAACGCCAGACCGCTAGCCAGCGAGCGCCCTGCTCTTGACCTGATCGAACTCCGCCTGGTTGATCGCGCCGCGATCGAGCAGCTCCTTGGCTTTGGCGATCTGATCGGTCGGATCGGGCTGGGCGACCGACTTGACGTAGTCGTCGAACTGGGACTGAGCCGCCTGCTGCTGTTTGACCGCCCGTTCGGTCATGCCCTTGTGCTCGGCGATCAGGTACACGAAGACGCCGAGGTAGGGGAGTACCACGATGAAGATGATCCACAGCACCTTCGCCCACCCCGAGGTGTCGTGGCGGCGGAAGACGTCGATCAGCACCGTGAACAGCAGCCACAGCCACACCACGAACGCGAAGAAGATCAGCATCGTCCAGAAGACTTCGAGAAGCGGGTAACTGGTTGCGAGGGTCATGCGGTCCCTTTCCTTGCGGGCGGTCTTGAGCGGACGGATCCGAGCCGGCATCCCCGATCTGCGACGGGTGCTCTGACCCGCGAGCCTATCGAACTGCTCGGCAATGGCCTGGGTCACGCCCCGGCCAAACCCCAGATGCCCGCAGATGTGCAGGCCGTGAGACGCACGGCGCTTGAAACGGGTGGTGGCCGTTGGGGAGTACGGCCACCACCACGGTGCGCTCTGTGAGTGGATACCCCGTCCGAGGCATGTTCAAAACCTGGCTTGCGCTCGCGCCTGCCGGTCGCGTCCTGCCGTCGGGTGGCGGCTTGACCGCGCCACCGGGCTCGCCACCGGGGTCGCTTCCTGCGGGCGCGGTCAGCGTGCGGACCCCGGAGGCTTGGTGCGGGTCAGGCCGGGTAAAGGACAGGGACGTCGGAGAGAGCGATCGAGGAAGGAGGCTGGAAAGTGACCGACGGTGCTGCGCCCGGCTCCTTGCGCGAGCGACAGTCCGCACGGATGCGCCAACAGGAGACGCTCATACGCCAGGAGCTGCGGCGGTTGGGGTCGAGCCCGCAGCCGCGCCACTGGGACAGCGGCGACCGGCGAGGCCCGCTGGGGCGCCTCCCGGGGCGCTCGTCGGGCGACGAGCGGATCGGCGCGGAGAAGGCCTGAACCCGGCTGGCGCGTCGGTCGGCGTCGTACCCGTCCGAGCTTACGCGGGATTGTCAGAGGACTGACATCAACGTCCGATTCAGCCAAGCCTCGTTGCAAACGACGAGTTTTCAAGCTCCGTGTTGGGTAGGACCGGCTCGAGCCCCCGACCAACCGGAGGAGGTCAAACAGCCATGACGTCCGAGCTGAGAGGGCACGGGATCGCGTCTCTCATGGCGCACCAGGGAGCCGATCAGGTCGAGCCGAGCAGACCGTGGCAGGTGGTGAACGCACATGGGAACTGCGCAAGCATCTGATCGCGCACCGGCCGGTGCTCCCGATGCGCGGAGGGCCGAGCCCGCCCGGCGCAGGGCCTCGCGCCGGTGGCAGTCCGGGCGATCCGAGCGAGCACCAGCCGCGCCTGGCGATCGGGATCCTTCTGCTCAGAGCGCGCGACTGGGGCCCTCGGATGGCGATCCGAGCTTGAAGCTGCTGTTCAAACGTGCCTGCCATCACCGCGACCCGCGCGCCCGCGACACGCTGGTGAGGCGCTTCCTGCCGTTGGCCCACAAGCTTGCGCGCCGCTACGTGCGCTCCTCTGAGCCCTACGAGGACCTCGCCCAGGTCGCGAGCCTGGCGCTGGTCAAGGCAGTGGACCGCTTCGACCCCGACCACGGCAGCAGCTTCCCCGCGTTCGCGATCCCCACGATCATGGGAGAGCTGAAGCGCTATTTCCGCGACTGCGGCTGGGCGGTGCACGTCTCCCGTGGCGCCCAGGAGCGAGCAATGGCGGTCGAGGAGGCGAACGACCGGCTCACTCATGCACACGGTCGCCCGCCGACGGTGGCCCAGCTCGCCTCCCACCTGGAGCTGACCGACGAGGAGGTTCTCGACGGATTGCAGGCGGCACAGGCGTATGAGACCGTGTCGTTCGAGGCACCGAGAGGCTCCGACGAGGGCACCGGCGCCCTCACCGTGGGCGAGACGATGGGGACCGCCGATGGACGCTATGAGCTGATCGAGGACGACGCGGCTGTGGTCGGCGGATTGCGTCACCTCAGTGAGCGCGAGCGTCGCATCCTGCATCTGCGATTTGTCGAGGACATGACCCAGAGCGAGATCGCAGCCGCGATCGGCGTCTCCCAGATGCAGGTGTCGCGACTGCTGCGACGCTCGATCGCGCGGGTACGCGAGCACGCAACGGCCGAGGTGCCCGCCTAGCGTGGGCGGCGATGGCCACTCGCGCGGTGAGGTGTTTGGCTCGACGTTGCGGGGGGAATAGATAGAGGTATGTAGTCCAATCGGCGGTGCAGAACCTCGAATCCGTCAGTGAGTGCCCAATCCACCCATCTGCCCCTCCACGGCGGCCCGTCCGCCAGCCGCCGCTCATCGCCGACGACGACGATCCCAGATCACGACGCGTCGGGACCGCCGCCCTCGAGCTGGTCCTCCCGGTGCAGGTGACTCTCGAGATGGAGCTCTCACGCGACGTCAAAGCGCCGTCCGTCGCACGTGCCACGGTCGCCGAGCGGATCGCCGACCTCGATCTCTGTCCGTCCATTCGTGAGACGCTGCTGCTGCTCGTCTCCGAGCTGGTCACGAACGCCGTCCTGCACTCGCAGGGTCCGATCGATCTGCCGATCGTGCTCACGATGACGATGGCCGACGACGTCCTGAGGGTGGCGGTCGCCGATTCGGGAGCGGGCTTCACGCCAGAACCGCGATGCTCGCGCTCGGAGCCCGGTGGCTACGGCCTCTACCTCGTCGAGAAGACCGCCCGCCGGTGGGGGATCGACACGATCAGTGGCACCCGCGTGTGGTTCGAGCTGGCCAGGGGCGCCTAGCGCGACCGGATCCGGATCGGGTCGCGACTGCAGGTCAACCGCCCGCCATCAACCGCCCGACAGGTTGACGGGTGCAGCCTGCCCGACGCGAGGAGGATCGTCGCGCAGGAGCCGGGAGACGGTCACCAGTCGAAAGCCGCGCGCGCGCAGATGGCTGATGATCCGCGGCAACGCCGCGACGGTCTGCGAGCGAGGGCCGCCGCCGTCGTGGAAGAGGACGATCGCTCCGGGCCGCGCGCCGCTGAGGGCCACGTAGCGGATCTTGGCGACGCCGGGCTGCAGGTAGTCGCTCGTATCCGCGCTCCACAGCACCATCACCATGTGGCGGGCGCGAAGCAGAGCCAGGGTCGTCTTGTCGAACGAGCCGTACGGGGGGCGCATCAGCAGCGGCGGGGGTGCGCCGGCGCGCGTGATCGTCGCGGCTCCCCCGTCGATCTCCGCTCGCTGTCCGCCCGCGGGGAGATCGCCGAGTGCCCGATGGGATTCGGTGTGGTCGCCGACCTCCATTCCTGCACGCACGAGCGCCGCGGTGTAGTGAGGATATGAGCGCACCTCGCGGCCGATCTCGAAGAACGTCGCCACGGCATGCTCGCGGCGGAGCACGGCGAGGATCTTGGGCGTGTAAGGCGAGGGGCCGTCATCGAACGTGAGCGCCACCTCGCGCTTGCGCGGCGAGCCGAGTGAGATGTAGCTGGTGTAGGCGAGGATGTGCTCGTTGACCTGGAGCTGCTGCGCCCGGCCGGGCGCGACGCCGGCCTGGGCCCTCGCGCGCGGGCCGGGGGAGCGGCTGGTGTCGTGCGCGCGCGCAATCGTTTCGCCGGCACCGGCGCGATGGTGGGCGCTGCCGAGGCTGGCGGCGAGCGCAACCGCCAGCGCGAGCAGGAGCAACACGGCGCCGAGCAGCGCCAGCCGGCGCCGCCTGAGGCGCCTGGCCCTCGGCGGCGTTTGCCGACGCGGCGGCCGGTCGCTCGACCGGCGGTCATCGCTCATCGCCGAAATATCCCACCCTTGCCGCCCGTGGATGTTGCCCGGCGGCGACCTCGGCTGTGCGCCTCAGCTCGATCGGCCCGATTCCCCTCGAGGATGAGGACGGTGATCGACCAGCGCGCGGGCGTCGAGCTCGTCGATGTCGGCGTGACCCGTCAGACCGAGGGTGAGGTCCAGGTCGGCGAGGAACGAGCGCAGGACCTCGACCACGCCAGCCTCGCCGCCGAGCGCGAGACCCCAGATGTAGG
This sequence comes from uncultured Solirubrobacterales bacterium, assembly GCA_963696615.1. Taxonomy (GTDB): domain Bacteria; phylum Actinomycetota; class Thermoleophilia; order Solirubrobacterales; family Solirubrobacteraceae; genus Palsa-744. Next base: position 1,231,572 of record CAVOKU010000001.1, read on the forward strand.
GCCGTCCGAGCAGCACTGCGCGAGCGCCGAGCGCGAGCGCCTTCAGCGCGTCCGCTCCGGAGCGGATGCCGCTGTCGAACAGCACCTCGCAACGTCCCCCGACAGCCTCCACGACCCCGGGAAGGGCGTCGAGCGCGCCGACCGCGCCGTCGACCTGGCGACCCCCGTGGTTTGAGACGATCACGCCGTGGGCGCCATGCTCGACAGCGAGCCGTGCGTCGTCCGCCCGCAGGATTCCCTTCAGCACGATCGGGAGATCGGTGGTCTCGCGCAGGAACGCCAGATCACTCCACGTGATCGCCGGGTTGGCGAACTGGTAGGCCCAATGGCCGATCGCGGACTGCATGTCCTCGTCAGGGCTTGCAGGCAGCGCTGCGCGAAAGACGGGATCCTCGAGGTAGTTACGGTTGCCCTCTCCCCACAGGAACGGTAGGTAGGCCTGCGTCAGATCCGCGGGCCGCCATCCGAGCATCCACGTGTCGAGGGTGAGCACCACCGCGCTGTAGCCGGCAGCCTCGGCGCGCTCCACGAAGCTGCGTGCAAGCTCGCGATCTCGGGGCCAGTACAGCTGATACCAGCGCGGCAGGTCGCCGGCAGCCTGGGCCACCTCCTCGATCGTGTGCGACGCGGCGGTGCTGGCGATGATCGGTACCCCGACTCGCGACGCGGCGCGGGCGCTCGCAAGCTCTCCCTCCGGATGGGCGAGGGTCTGGACGCCGATCGGTGCCAGCAGAACCGGCGCGGCAAGCGCGGTCCCGAGCAGCGTGCGCCCAAGCGTGCGCTCGGAGACGTCCCGCAGCATCCGCGGTGCCAGACGCCAGCGATCGAACGCCTCGCGATTCGCGCGCATCGTCTCGCCCAGCCCGGCGCCTCCTGCGATGTAGCCGCGCGGACCGTCCGCCAGCAGCGCGTATGCGTCACGCTCGAGCTGCGCCCAGTCGAGCGTGCGCGCCGGTCGCTGCCCCGCCATGCCGCGCAGGTAGATCTCGTACTGGTAGTTGGCGAGGGGTACCTGGTCGGCCATCTCGCGGAGATCTTACGGCCGCGGATGAGAGCAGCTGCTCCTGTCGCCGCTGTGGCGCCCACGGCGGAGCGGCTCAGGTGGCATCGGGCGCAGATGTGGTGTAGCTTCACTCGACATGGCCGATCCACCGAACGAGCTCACCGGTCACTGCCTCTGCGGCAGCGTCCAGTACCGGGTCGACGGCCAGCCGGTCGCGCAGGCGGTCTGCCACTGCACCGACTGCCAGCGTCAGTCGGGCACCGCGTTCTCGGTCGTCGTGGGGGTACCCCGCGATGCGCTCACGGTCGAAGGCAGCACGCTGGCCTCGTTCACCACGACCGGCGAGGATCACGGGACCGACACCGAGCGCCGATTCTGCTCGGCGTGCGGCTCGCCGATCGTGAGCCTCCCACAGGCGCTCCCCGAGCTCGCGTTCGTCAAGGCCGGGACACTGGACGACGCGTCCTGGCTCGAACCGGCGGTCGAGGTCTGGTCCCGTTCAGCACAACCGTGGTCGCCGCACTTCGAGCACGCCACGCGGCTCGAACGCGGCCCCGGCTGACCACCCGGAGCGAGCCCTCGGATGAGCTCGATCGTGCCGGGTGGCGAGCCCATCACGCCGGCTGGGCTGGTCGCGCTCGAAGCCGAGCTCGAGCAGCTCGAAACCGAGGGGCGGCGGGTGATCGCCGCGCGCATCCTGGCTGCACGTGAGCTCGGAGACCTCAGCGAGAACGCCGACTATCACATCGCGAAGGAGGATCAGGCCCACCTCGAGACGAAGATCAAGCACCTGCGTGAGCGCCGGCGCAACGCTCAGATCGTCGAGACGGACGGCGAGGACGCGACCGTGGGCTTCGGGCGAGCCGTCGAAGTGCTGGACGAGAAGAGCGGCGGGGTACACACATGGACGCTCGTCGGCTCGACCGAGGCGGACCTCTCGCAGGGCAAGCTGTCGGTTCAGTCGCCGGTCGGCAAGGCGTTGCTCGGCCGCAGCGTCGGCGACGCGGTCGAGGTTCCGACGCCCACGGGCACCCGCAGTTACCGGGTTCAGCGGCTCCTCGCGTGAGGAACGGAAGCCTTGAGCGAAGCCGACGAAAGAGCTCCCACGGGCCTTCGCATCACCGGCGGTCTGACGATCCCGCTCGCAGAGGTGACCGTGCGTGCAAGCCGCTCCTCGGGGCCGGGGGGACAGCACGCGAATGTCACCGCTTCGCGCGTCGAAGCGATATTCGACGTGCTCGCCTCGCCGTCGCTGACAGACGCGCAACGCGATCGGGTGCTGGCGCGGGTGGGGCCGCGCGTGGTGGCGATCGCCCAGGACGAGCGATCGCAGGTGCGCAACCGCGAGTTGGCTCTCACCCGCCTGCGCGAGCGACTGGCGCAGGCGCTTGCCGTACCCAAGCGTCGCCGCGCCACACGTCCCACCGCGGCCTCGCGCGAGCGACGTCTGGCGGCCAAGCGCCGGGGAGCCGAACGCAAGCGCGAACGCCGCCCGCCCGAGGACTCCTGAGCCACTCCCAGGGCAGCCGATGCCGGCATACGCTCGCCGAGGGCCACACCGATGTCGGTAGATACTACGCGCCCCGAATGTGGGTCCAGACCGATTGCCGGCGCCCAGCGGGAGAGGAGACTCTGTGCTCAAAGCCCGGCCGATCTGATGGGAGGTACGCGTGTTCAAGACGATCGCTGTTGCCACCGATGGCTCTGAGAACGCCGACAGGGCTCTCTCCGTCGCGAAGGTGCTCGCGCGGGAGAACGACGCTTCGCTGGTGCTCATGCATGTGGTGCAGAAGTACGCCACGAAAGACGGGCTCGCCGTCTACGCCGACGAGGAACAGCTCGAAGGAAAGCTCGGGGAGCTGGTCGAAGAGCTCACCGGGGAGGGTCTCACCGCAAGCCTCGAGATCGTCAATCACGTCGGTCCTCAGCCAGCACACGAAATCGCCGAGCTGGCCCGCGAGGCGGGAGCGGATCTGATCGTGGTCGGCACACGCGGTCACGCGGCCGTCTCGGGCCTGCTGCTCGGCAGCGTCACACTGCGCCTCCTTCACGTCGCGCCATGTCCGGTGCTGGTCGTGCCCGCCAGCTAGCGATCCGGTGGCGAGTCGCCGCGGCGGGGGCGGGTCGACTGGAGACCTGCTTGGCTGTAGCGGATGAGCGTCGTCGCTGCCGCCCCTCCCGGAGAGCCGGAGCTTCCCGCGCAGCTGGAACCGGTTGAGCTCGTCGCGTTGGATCACGATGCCAACGTCACCGAGATCGAGCTGACAGGAGCCTCGCTGGTCGATCAGCACGCCAAAGGCGTGACGCTCGAGACGGCGAAGCTGGTCCACGTCGATCTGTCGGGTTCCCGCCTCGAGCACCTGGGGGTCGTTGACGGGATCTTCGCCGGCTGCAACCTCGCAAACGTCCACGGCACCAGCGCGAGGCTCGTGCGGCTTGTGGTCACGGGCTGCCGGTTGACCGGGCTCGAGCTCTCCGAGGGCGAGCTGAGTGACGTCGCGTTTCGTGATTGCCGGGTCGATCTGGCGTCGTTTCGATCCTGTCGCATGCAGCGTGTGATGTTCGAGGACTGCCTGCTCACGCAGACGGACTTCCTCGATGCCCGGCTGGACTCGGTTCGCTTTCACGGCTGTGACCTCACGAACGCGGACCTCCGGGGCGCCCGACTGGAGCGATGCGAGCTTCGTCGTAGCGACCTGACAGGCGTGCAGGGCGTAGAGAGCCTCCGCGGCGCCGCGATGGAGTGGCCCGACATCGTCAACATGGCAGGCGTTTGGGCCGCCGCGCTTGGGATCGGCGTCCTCGACGCCGACTGAGTCGACCGGATCGATTCGCGCATAGACGGCTCCGGAGTCCAGGAGCTGCTCCCACTCGGGCCCGTTCTCTGGAGCGTGTACGTCAGCCGCTCTACACACGCCGGTAGCGCAGGTAGACGACGCGAGAGCTGAACGTCTGTGTCTCCACCAGCTCGAGGTTGATCCTCTGTTTCAGCGCAGGGAAGTAGGGCGTGCCTGCGCCCAGCACGACAGGGCTGATGAAGAGGCGGTACTCGTCGATGAGGTCCCGCTCGACGAGGGTGCAGGCCAGGCCGGCGCCGCCGACAGCCAGGTCCTTGCCGGGCTGTTGCTTGAGCCGGGCCACCTCCTCGGGAACGCCGTCTCTGAGCAGCGTGGCGTTGCCCTCGACCCTCTCGAGGGTATTGGAGAACACGATCTTCGGCAGCGCCTTCCAGATGCGCGCGAACTCGAGCACATGCTCGGGAGCCGAGGGGTCCTCCTCGACGGTCTCCCAGTAGATCATCGTCTCGTAGAGCCGGCGCCCGCACAGGTGCACGCCGATCTCCCGCATCTGCCGGTTGTGGAACCGGTGCAGCTCATCGTCGGGCGCCGACCAGTCGATCTCGCCGCCGGACCCGGCTACGTAGCCGTCCAACGACACCCCCATCGAGTAGATCACTGTTCTCATCACTGTCTTCCTCGGTCGGTGCGCATCGTTGTGTCAGGTGTGACCGCGGGTCGCCGCGGCACGCATCGCCGCGGCCATGCGAGAGGGCCGCCGCCTGCCGGCTACCCGGAGGCCGTGAGGTTGGGGTGGCCGGGCCCGGGCCACGGCGCGAGGAAGAGGACGAGCTGGGACTCGGTTATCGCGCGCACTTCGTGGCGCTCGCCGGGCTCGAAGTGGATGAGGCTGGGCGCGGCGAGCGTGCGCTCGCTGGCGCCGGCGCTGACGAGCAGCTCACCGCGGAGGATGAGCACGAGCGCGTGCTCGTGCACCTGGTGCTCTTGTAGGGCCTCGCCCTGGGGCAGCAACAGTGCGATGACGCGGTTGGCCTGCTCGTCGGAGCGCAGGATCTGGGGTTGATGGGCCGCGACGCGCAGGCGGTCTAGCTCCCAGGACTGCATCCGCCTCAGTCTACGCCCACGGGTTCGTGCGGTCGGCGTGGCGCGGATGTTGGCTGCGTTTGCGCGCGCCGATGCGCCGGTCCTGAGCGCGCCCGCTCGGCGCGGGGGCGGGGCACGTCGGGACGGGGGCCCCGGCCGCGCCCCGCACGGCTATCCGCCGCTCGCGCTGCGCCCTGTCCGACCCGTTCCGGCTGAACTGAAACCAGCATCAGAGCCGGCTACGGCGAGATGTACTCGTGAACCGGGAACTCGTTGACGTCGGCCTGGGCCGAGGTGCCTGCGGCCTGCACAGCGGGAGCGATGCGCTCGGCGGCGAAACGGTCGTAATGGGCGCGGGACTCCCAGAAGTCGAGCACGCCCCAGCCCCCGTCGATCGGACCGGACGCGTGGAAGATGAGCCCGTCGGGATGATTCTCGTGCGCGTTGACCGCTGCCTCGATCGCGTCGAACTGCTCGACGCTCACGCCGGCGAGCTTGATGCGGATTCCTACAGCCATGGTGCTCCCCTCGTTGGGTTGGACCATCCAACCTACGCCGATTGCGCAGACGATGCAGCCGGCCGCCGGCGAGGTCGTGTGGGCCGAGCTTCCCGTCGTCGGCCTGGCGCAGTGAGAGCCGCCTCTGGGTCGGTTCTAGAATGTCTGATCAGCGGGCCGCGCCCCGACACAGGAGGTTCTGAGGATGACCGAGCACCAGCAGGATGCCAGCTGGAACGTCGCCGAGTGGCACGGCAAGATGCTGGTCGATCGTGACGGCGAGAAGATCGGCAAGCTGCAGGACGTCTACGTCGACGTCGAGAGCGACGAGCCGCAGTTCGCCACGGTCAAGGAAGGCTTCATCGGCCGCCACTTGACGTTCGTTCCGCTGGGTGGCATCACGGTCGGGCCCGATGAGCTGCAGGTGGCGGTAGCCAGGCAGCAGATCGAATCCGCACCCAACATCGAGCAGCACGGCGAGGAGCTCTCACAGGCAGACGAGTCGACCCTGTACCACCACTACGAGCTCAACTACACCCCGCCCAACACTGAGAGCGGACGCCGACTCGCTCGCCGCTGACGCCGGGCACCACGATCGCCCCACCCGACTTCACATCAGCGCTCGAGCCGATGCCGACCGACCACATCGAGGATCTCCAGATCCGAGCTCGGTATGCCCGCGAGCGATACCAGCTGTACAAGGCGAGGGCATACGGACAACGGCCCACCAGCACAGCACGTCTGCGCGAGCTACAACAGGCCTGCGAACAGGCGGAAGCGCGCCTTCACGCCGCTCGAGCCGAGGAGCAGCGGGCCTCGCCGAGCGAGCCTCAAGGCGGCGATGACCAGGGGCACTGACCCCGGTCTGTTCCATCGCTTCGCCAAGCACGCCGCTCGGATCCTTGGCCAGACATATGTCGAGTTGTCCACGCTTGGCTAAACCTTGCCGAAGCGAGCTGTCGATCTCTGTAGAGGTCGACGTGACCGGGGAGCTCATCCCCTTCTATCGCGGTGTCTGACGAGCCGCAGTGCGGAGACGCCATGAACAGCGGCGTCCCACAGACGCACGAGTCGCCAACGAGCGACTCCCTCGCAGTGAGCCGGCGTTCCGCGCTGCTGAGCGCTGGCAAGATATCTGGAGTGGGATCCCTCCTCCTGCTCGGGCTGTTGTCCACCCTGCTCTTCGCCGGCAGCGCTCTGGGGGCCACCGCGACCGTGGGCTTGGGGCCGGCCGCCAGCTTCTCGGTGTTGGGCGGCTCCACGGTGACCAACACCGGCCCCACGACGATGTTCGGCGACCTGGGTCTGAGCCCTGGCTCGTCCGTCACCGGGGCTCCGCACGTACTCGGTCAGACGCACGTCGACGACGCTGTGGCGATCGGCGCCAAGAACGCCCTGACCACGGCCTACAACGACGCGGCGTCTCGTCCCAGCAACGGCTCGGCCGGGACCGACCTCGCGGGGCAGACCTTCCTGCCGGGCGTTCGTAGCGCCAGCAGCTCGTTGCTGCTGTCCTCGGGAAGCGTCCGACTCGATGCCCAGGGCGATCCCGATGCGGTGTTCATCTTTCAGATCGGCTCCACCCTGATCACTGGCTCGAGCACGACCGTCCTGCTCGTCAACGGAGCGCAGGCGTGCAACGTCTTCTGGCAGGTCGGCTCCTCGGCCACGCTGGGAACGGGCACCCACTTCGTCGGGACCGTCATGGCCTCGACGACCATCACCGCGAATACGGCCGCCACGATCCATGGCAGGCTGCTGGCGCAAACCGGCGCGGTGAACCTGGATACCAACACCCTCACCACGTCCAACTGCGCCTCCAGCGTCAGCGGTACAGGTGGCGGCACCGAAACCACCACGCTCGCGGAAGCGACCGCGCTCGCCGAAGCCGCCGCGGGCGGGGCAGCCGGCTCGGGCGGTGGCGCCGGAACGACCGCGCCGCGGTCTGGATCGAGAACCACCGGCAAGCACGGGCACCGCCCGTCCTCGCGCCACCACCGCTCGCGGCGGTCATCCAAGCGGCACTCGCCCGCGCGGCGGGCGCTCCCGCACAAGCGCGGCGCGTTCACCGGCTGAGCGAGACTCAGGCCCCAGGACGGCTGGGCGACGCAGACCTCGCTCAGCCGCCGATGAGGATGAGAACGACCATCACCCAACCACCGTGCTGCAAAAGGCCGTCCTCATCCTCCCAGCTGCTCGCGCGGTGCCTCGCGGTCGGGCTTGCCGGGGTATGTCTGGCCGGCGTCACCGGCTCGGCGACCGGTGCCGGCATCCCGGCGCGCGTGCCGGCAACCGAGCAGCTTGCCGTTCTGCGCACACCTCATGTCGTACGTGAGTCGCCCCAAGCCGCGTCCCCACAGGTCAGCCTGGTGGCCGCACGAAGGCCGCTCACCGGCGAGCAGACGACCCTGCCGGTGATCGGCCTACTGACCGGCCCCGACGGGATCAGTTGGCTGCGTGTGATGCTTCCCGGCCGCCCAAACGGGTCGACTGGTTGGATCGCCAGGCAGGGCACCGCCCGGCTCACGACCGCCTGGCACATCGTCATCAGCCTGGCGGGACGCCAGGTGCTCGTCTACCGCGATGGCCGGGTGGTGAGACGCTTTCGAGCGGTGGTGGGCAAGCCCTCCACGCCGACACCCACCGGTGAGTTCTTCGTCGAGGAGGCGGTACAGATGCAGGGTGGCGAGGCGGGCGGTCCATTTGCGCTCGCACTCAGCGCCCGCTCGAACGTGCTGCAGGAATTCGAAGGCGGGCCGGGCCAGATCGCGCTGCATGGTCGCAACAGCCTCGGGGGAACTCTGGGCACGGCTGCCTCACACGGCTGCGTCCGCGTCGACACCACGAGCATCGACTGGCTGGCCGTCCGCATCGGCCCAGGGACCCCGGTGACGATCGACGCGTGAGCGGTTCAGCCGAGCAGCGCCACCACGCCACGCTCGTGGCCGAGGGCGAGTTCCGAGCCGTCACAGGATCATGTATCGTCGCCGCCGTAGCGGCGGCGGTCTTACGACTGCGGGGGTGGTCGACCGGGACCGGTGCCGACCGAGAGGACAATGAGGAAGGGGAGAAGCGATGAGACGGACAGTCGGCTGCTTTCTTACGGCCGCAATGCTCGTGGTCGGGCTCAGCGCGATCATGACATCGACGGCAAGCGCGAATTGCGTCGGATGTCATGCCGAACTAACTGAACTACCGGGAGAAGGTACAAGCACCGGGGGCGGGGTCTGGCTTTCGTATGGCAACGGCTCCGGCGTGTACTGCAGTAGCCAGAGAGACTATCGGGAAGGGGGCATCGTAAGGTGGATCCCGGAAGACTGCCACGAAAGGCACCTCTACCCTGAGGGCGGAAGCTCAGGGACCTCCTGCAACTCAGCGGCCAGCGTAAAAGGCGAAATCAGAGCCGAACCACTTCAGCTGACAGCCGGCATCATCAGTGCCAAGTCGTGGGCGGTCGGTCTGGAATGGCGCCCGGCGGAAAAAGCCAATGTCTTTGCCGCGTTCGAATGCGGTGCAACCCACGTCGTTCTTCGGGGTGGCGTGATTGGAGTGGCTACTCCGATCAACAGCACGGTGACGAGCGAAGGCCATCTGACGCTCGCGTTCAACCAAAACAACGGGACGCAGGAAGTGACCAAGTTCGAAGGCGGCTCAAACACGGGACTCGAAGCCTCGATAAACGGCGCGAAGTTCCAGAAGGTCGCACTCAGCGCTACAGATCTCATGACTCCGGCGGGTACGATGGAACTCCATGTCGTGGGACTGCCGACACCGAAGGGAAAGGTGCCGGGCTGGGGCCAGTGCAAGGCACAGGCGGGCGGTAACTACCTGGATAGCAACTGCACGTCGAAATCCAAACCAAAGGGCAAAGGCTCGTTCGAATGGTTTGGCGGTACTGGTTCCATCGTGAACAAAAGCTTCACGGGTACAGGCAGCCCAGCCGTGCTGACCGCCACTTACGGCTTGTGCGTGACTGGAGAAAAAGTTGCGGAAAGGACACCGAACTGCAAAGGCACACAGGAATCACTTGGTCCGGTCAGCGTCGAATGCGCAACAGAGAACTCCGTCGGAGAAATGACCGGAAGCAATGAAGTAACGAAGGCGTCCGTGGATCTCAAAGGGTGCATCGCGTTGGGATCGGTGCCGTGCTCGAACAATGTAGGAGAAGAACCCGGAGCAGCGGAAGAAATTCAGGGCAACGTCCTGAAAGGCGAACTCGGCTACATCAACAAGGCCACCAAGGAAGTTGGTGTGGACTTCACCCCAGCAGTGAAGAAGGGTGAGTTCGTGAAGTTCAGCTGCGCCGGTTTTCTGGCGGGCGTCGTGGGCGTGGGCAACCTGAAAAGCGAAGGATGCGCCTACACCGAAACGTCGGCGTGCGGCGGTGACGGGATCATCTCGCCGATCACCCCGGTCAACACGATGACCAATGAATACACGCAGGTGTACACCGCCAACGAAGCGGACGAAAACATCCCGAACAAACTCGAGGGCAAGTCGTTGCAAGCGCTCGAATCGTTCCTGTACAACGTAGAAGAACCGAAGAACAGCACACAGTGGTCGAAGGCCGGTGAGACCCTCACCAACGTGGACACGTTGGGCGAAGAATCGGAGCTCAAAGCGTAGACAGCTCCTGTTGACGAGCAACGCAGTCGTGCGTGGGGCCGCGGTCGCGGTCCCACGCACTACACGTCGCACAGATGAGTCGAAGGGTCCCGGCCCGGCGACAGGCCGGCGTGGGGTGGGGGGGCGGACGGCCGCCAGATCCAAGCCGGGGCTCGGTCATGATCGGCCACGAAGGATCCCTCGCGCTGCTCGATCACGACGGTGACTTGCGCCCGACCCGATGTGTCGCGCGGGCGCGTCCGGACGGCGCCGTACCTCGACGGGCTGCCAGCAGGGATCCCGCGCGCGGGTCATCCGGCGGCGGGAGTATCCCGACAGGCCGTCGATAGAGGGCGACGACCGGAATCGAACCGGTGTAGACGGCTTTGCAGTCTGGCCTGGATAGAGACTCTTGGCTCACCTATGCGGTTTCCCGGGACGCTCGGTGACGTCAGGTGACCCCAGAAGTCGCTGGTCTGGGGAGCCTCTGGGGAGCCTAGAGTTTCGCCGTGGTTGCGGCTCCGCCGTCCTGGGCCAATGCTGGCATCACGTCGGCTGCAAAGCGCTGCATACTCGGCCGGGTGGCATCTCCGCTGCTCATCAGAACGTAGGTCACGCCGACTTCCCTCAGTGCCCTAAGCCCCGCGATGATCTCATCGGGCGGGCCGAAGAGGGCGTGCGCCTCGGTGGCGCCCGTCTTGTCGGCGTAGGCCATGATGTGTGAACGCCTGGCATCGTCCGGGCCGCGCGATCGGTCGACCATGCGCTCATGGATGGTTGCCTGTCGGTCCAGGGCCTCCTTGGCGTCGTCGGTGTCGCGCGCGACGTAGAGGTTGCGCGCGACCGCCACGTCCATAGGGTCGAAGGCACGGCCGCGTGCCTCACACTCCATCTTGAAAAGGGCAAGCCTCTCGCCGATCGCATCGATGGAGGCGAACTGGTCCAGCAGCAGGTTGGCGCCTAGAGCCGCGACATTGTGAACCGACTCGGGCCGGCCGGCAGCGATCCATACGGGCGGATGAGGCTGTTGTGCGGTCGGCGGCTCCACCACGATCTCGTCGTATTGCCAGAACCGGCCGTCGTGTGAGAACCGCTCATCGGAGCTCCAAGCCTTGAGGATCACCGCTAGTGGCCTTTGAGGAAAGGTTGGACCGGAAACTCGCGGTGGATGGCGAATCTGGATGCATCTCGACTGTGGAGGTGGTGATGCGTCCCCCGGAAGTGTTTGTCAGGCCGTTGTTGCACGAGGAGGCGGTGCGCTTGAAGCGTTTGTCCAAGCGTGCCAAGCATCAGTGCACGCGCCAGCGCGCAGCTGCTCTGTTGGCCTCCAACGTGAAGATGTCGGCGTCGCAGATCGCCGATATGTGGCGCACCGACCCTTCTTGGGTACGGAAGGTGATCCACGAGTTCAACGAGCGGGGGATGGACAGCCTGCGCCCTCGCTACAGGGGCGGGCGTCCCCGCCGGATCACGACTGAGCAGCGCAAGCGGATCGTCAGCGTGGCCGGTGCCCGTCCCGACAGTCAAGGGGTGCCGTTGACGCGCTGGTCGCTGCCACGGCTGTCACGCTACCTCGCCCACGAGGACATCGTTGAGGTCTCCCCGCGCCACCTCGGCGCGTTGCTGGCCGAAGCGAACCTGTCCTTCCAGCGCACACGCACGTGGAAGGCGAGCCCCGACCCCGACTACGAGGCCAAGGCGGCGCGCGTGCTTGCGTTGTGCGAGAAGCCGCCCGACGGGGCGGTGGTCAGCTTCGACCAGATGGGTCCCGTCAGCCTCCGCCCGACGGCCGGGGCGGGCTGGGCGCGCAAGGGGCGCCCCGAGCGCCAGCGCGCCGACTACAACCGCCGCCAGGGCACCCGCTACGTCTTCGGTGCCTTCGACGTACACGCGGATCGGCTGCGCGTGCGGCTCAGGCCGCGCCGTCGCGGCAGCGACAACCTCGCCTTCATGACCCAGATCCGCCACAGCTACCCCGCGCGCACGCCGATCTACTGGATCCAGGACAACCTCTCAGCCAACTGGACCCCCGACATCCGTGCCTACGCCGCCGCCAACCGCATCCAGCTGGTCGCGACCCCGACCTACGCCAGCTACCTGAACCCCGTCGAGTGTCACTTCTCCGCGATCAGCCAGTTCGTCGTCAGCAACGCCGACTACCTCGACTGGGACACCTTCAACTTCGCGCTCGCCCACCACATCACCTACCGCAACGGCGATCACCGCAACCACCGCCTCACCGCACTCGAGGCTCGCCAGCGCATCGCCGCCTGACATGGCATTACAAGTCCAACCAAACCTCAAAGGCCACTAGAGACTCCTCGAAGCGCGCCTCGGCCTCCTCGACAGGCATACGGAAACCGGCGAACTCCGAGTGTCGGTAGCCCTTGCCCACGCCGAAGTCGAGGCGCCCGCCCGACAGAAGATCGAGCGTCGCCGCGCGCTCGGCCAGCAGCACTGGGTCGTGCCAGGGCAGGACGAGGACCGCCGTCCCCACGCGGATAGACCTCGTGCGTGCGGCCACCCAGGCCAGGAGGTCCAAGGGTGCTGAGATCTGGCCGAAGCCCGAGAAGTGGTGCTCGACCAAGAACGTCGAGTGGAAGCCGAGTCGGTCGGCTTCAACGTTCGTTTCAACGTACTCGCGAAAGCCGCGCCCCGGGTCGCCGCTCGCGCCCCGCGGCGCCTGAGCGCTGCCGAACAGGCCGAAGCGCATCACCTCATGGCCTTGGTCGTGCGGGGTTGATGGAGAGGTGGGCGGGGTCGAAAGGCATACATGGCGACGGGTGGCGAATTGCAAGCTACGCGGTGAGGGCGCTGCGGTCACGGTTCCCTACCCACGTAGTCGCAACGATCAGCGCCACGATCCCGACCCCGACCGCCAGCGAGGCGACGGCCACCCGCACGTAGCCGCCTGGGTGGTTTGGGTTCACGAACAGGTACGGGTACCAGTCGACAACCGCCCCGCGCGCGAGTGTGTAGATGATGTAGAGCACCGGAAAGCTCATCCAAACGGCGACCGTCGACCTTGGGTCTAGGCGCACACCAGGTGGGTCGATTAGCCAGTCGAGCGTCACCGCGACGGGCATCAGGTAATGCAGGATCGCGTTGACCCACGGGTAGCTCGGGGTGTGGCCCGAGAGAAGCAGGAGGTAGACGAGCTCCGTCGTCAACATGTAGACGACGGCCGCTCCCCGGAGCATCTCGATGTTGCGTGAGCGCTCCCGCGAAGGACCGAGTGCGAGGTAGAGGAGCATCCCTGCCGCAAAGAGATTGCTCAGGACGGTGAAGTAGCTGAAGTAGTCGCCCTCTGTGACCCCTGGCCCCGCTCCGGCGTCGTAGCTTACGGCGGTGAGCGCCGCGAGCGCCAGCAGGACACGGTAGACCCTCAGTCCTAAGCCGCCTGGCGTGCGTCCGGGCCCGCGTTTGAGACCGGCACGCGTGGCAGGGCGAGAGAAGGTGGCGACCGCATCGTGTGTGCTGGTCTTGCTCTGAAGCGGCTCCGAACTACGCGACACGTCGCCTCCGCACGTCGTCGAGGGCAGAGATAAACGCAAGCAGGCACTCTACATAGCGGGGCGACAAATCGCCTCCGAGTCGCCGTTCGCGCAGGGCACGCAAGCCGAACGGCCCTTCCCATGAACAGCGCCGATGCGACTCCTGTGGGCCCCACGCGGCGACTCGGGTGGCAGCGTAGGCTGACGGGCGTGACCGTCTTGAAGAGCGCCCTGCAACTCGCGACGAGAGCGCAGGAGCAGTTCGATGCGCTCAAGGCGAAGACCGATGCGTTCCTTGACGAGCACCCGTGGGGAACTGAGGTCAGGTCCGACGATGAGGGCTGGTCGCTGCTCGTCAAGATCTCCCAGCAGCCTCCCGAGGATTGGTGGATGGACCTCGGAGAGTTGGCGGACAACATGCGTGCGTCGGTGAACCATCTGATGCGTCCCCTCATCACCGATAGCGGCAACAACCCGGACAAGGGCCGACCACAGTTCCCGATATTCGAGGTCGAGGAGGACTATCTCGGTGAGGGCGGGAAGAACTCCAACCGCGAGAAAATGCTGATCGGCGTCGCTGCCCGACACCGCAAGCTGATCGACAACGCTCAGCCGTACCAGATCGGCGAGCGGGCGGCTGAGCACCCGCTGTCCATCCTGCGCTCCCTCACCGACCGCCACAAGCATCGGGACCAGCACGTCGGCGCGATGGTCGCTGAGTCGGTCACGACAATGCACACGATCGCCGCGCCGCTCATCTCCGCGATCGGCATGACGGTGGGGCGGCTGGAGGCCTCCGAGCCACTGTTCGATGGTCAATTGTTGAACCGCGTCCTGAAGACCGGTCGGCCGGAGGGAGAGGTCGAGACACCGCCGGATCTTGTTGAGCGCGGATGGCCGCCACGCATGCTCGTCACGCCGATCACGGGCATCGATCCCTCTTCCCACCTCGACCTGACGGTCGCGTTCTTCGGGGACCGCGTGTTCAAGATCGACGACATCGCGCGGGTTCCTCCGTTTGTCCTCGATCTAGTCGAGCGTTTTGAGCGACGCATCGAAGGCAGGCGCCCAAGCTCTGGCACCGCCGGCTAGTTGCGTCCCGGCTAGCCAGAGCGCTCCAGTGAGCTGAGGAGGGAACCCGCGCGCCCGAGCTCAGAGCCGTAGCGACCTCCAGAACCCAAGCTCCCCAACAACAACGCAGTCGTTCTGACTCCACCTGCTGCCCAAGACGCATTCGATCTCAGCACGCCAATCGCGAGCCGATGTCACATACCGCCCTCCATTCGGCCCCTCAGGCCCTGACCCCCAACGCTCAACGACACCTGATGCACGGCAGTGCGATGACACAGCGATCGCTGTGCCATGTTTTGGCCGCTCGCGCGCTTTCCCGGTCATGAGGTGTGTGATGAGTCCATCGAGCATCGGCGCCGGGAAAGCCGGCGGTTACGCGCGCTATCTGGAGGGCAAGACGATCGCGCCCGAGCGGGGCGATTACTACCTGGCGCCTGATGGCAGTCCCACCGAGGCGCCGGGTCGTTGGCTCTCAGACCGCGAGACGCTGGAGCGGCTGGGTGTCGACCCGGACGGGCCGGTGGCGGCCCGGGATTTCATCGCGTTGATGGACGGCCGCGACCCGGGCTCAGGTCGGTGGCTTCGCCCGGCGGGCGCGGACGGATCGCGTGGGGGTGGGGTGGACGTGACGTTCAGCGCTCCCAAGTCGGTCTCGGTCGTTTGGGCGCTGTCGGATCCGTGGCAGCGTGAGCAGATCGAAGCCGCCCACGCGCGTGCGGTTGAGCGCGCGGTGGCGCATATGCGCGAGCAGGTTCCGTTGGTTCGTCGCCGCTACGAGGGCCAGGTGGTCGAGGAGCTCGCCAAGGATGTCCTCGCGACCGCCTACCAGCACACGACCGCGCGCGGGACCTCGCAGGGCGTGGCGCCCGACCCGCAGCTGCACACGCACGTCGTCGTCACCGGCGCGGTGCGGGAGGACGATCGGTTCGTGGCGGTGGCCTCGCGGCCCGTGTTCCGTGCCGCCCGTGAGGTGGGCGCGTTCTACCGCTCGGCCTTGGCTGAGGAACTGCGATCGGAGGGTTACGCGATCGAGCAGGGGACAGGGAACGGCGGTAAGTACTTCGAGATCGCGGGTGTGCCCGCGGGGTTGCGCGAGGCGTTCTCATCCCGCCATCGTGAGATCGTCCAGGCGGCCGAGCGGTTCCGTGCCAAGCACGGCCGCGCGCCCGAACGCGGCGAGATCCGCGAGCTCGCGCTTGAGAACCGCAGAGCGAAGGACCTGGAGACCCGCGGCGATCTCCAGCGTGCATGGGCACGCACGGCCGGGGCCTTCGAGTTCGGCCCGGACGAGACGGTCCGCCTGATCGGAGCACCTGAGCGGGGCGTTCGTGAGCGGCCGGTGGAGGACGCGATCGAGGCGACCCTGACCGCGCAGGAGGCGATCTTCGAGGCACGCCAGCTGCGGGCGGTCGCGCTGGAGCAGACAGCGGGCGAGCTCTCTCCCGAGCAGGCGCTCGGACTGACCCGTTCGATGCTTGCGGAACGCCGCGTGCTGACCCTTGAGGGCGGGCGTATGACGACGCTTCAGGTCCGCGCGCAGGAGCAGGCGATCGAGCGGCGCGCACTCGAGCTGGCCGAGCCCGCCGTCCGCGACGTCGGCGAGATGGCCAGAGCACAGGCGAGCAGAGAGGTCGCCGAGCGCCTCGGCGCACCGCTCTCGCGCGAGCAGGAGCACGCGCTCGCCGCCGTGACCGGGCCGGAGCGACTCGGTGTGCTGATCGGCCCGGCGGGGACGGGTAAGGGCGTCGTGATCGACGCGGCCGCGCGAGCCGAGCAGCAGGCGGGGCGAGACACGATCGGGGTCGCTGTCTCCGGATCGACCGCCGAGCGCCTCGGACAGGACAGCCCCGCCCTCGCTGCTCAGACGATGACGCTCGATGCTCTGATCGCACGCGCCGAGCACAGCCGCGTGCGGGTCGGGCCCGAGACGACCGTGATCCTGGACGAGGCCGGGATGGTCGACCACAACCGCATGGAGGCGCTCTTGAGGCTGGTCGACCGTACGGGCGCGAAGCTGATCGCCGTTGGTGATGGTCGCCAGCTGCCTTCGATCGGACCGGGCGGCATGTTCGACCGCCTCGCCACCCACGCCAGCACAGCCGAGCTCGGCGAGATCCGCCGCACCACCGACCCGGAGGAGCAGAAGGCCTGGGTCGCACTCAGGGCCGGCGAACCAGAGCGGGCGATGGCTCACTACCGCTCCCAAGGACGCCTGTTCTTCGAGGACACGCGCGAACAGGCAGCCGAGCGCGCCGCTCAGCGCTGGGCCAGGCTCACTAAGGACCGCGATCCGCGCACCGTGGCCCTGATCGCTGACTCCTCAAACATCGAGATTGATCGGCTCAACGCCCGCGCCCAACACCTCAGAGCCGAGCGCGGCGAGCTCGGCCACACCGAGATCGCGCTCTCCAACCGCCACTACGGACTACGCGAAGGCGATCTGATCACCTTCACCGCTCAGCACCGGCCGCGAGGAGCACCCAAAGTCGAGAACGGCGCCCGCGGCGAAGTGCTCCGGATCGACGAGAGCGAGCGGTCCCTCGTCCTTGCCCTGGACGGGTCAGAGCGGCAGGTAAGGATCGCCGGCGAGGACCTCGCCCACCTGCGCCTCGCCTACGCCCAACACGTCTACCGCCAGCAGGGCGCCACCGTCGACCACGCCGTCATCCTCACCGGCGGCTGGCAAACCAGCCGCGAGACCGCCTACGTACAAGCCTCACGCGCTCGCCACGGCAGCGAGTGGATCCTCGCCCGCGACGACCTCGGCAACGACGGACAAGACCACCAGCGCGTGGAACGCCTGGCTCGAAAAATCGGCTCCAGCCGCAGACACACACCGACCCTCGCCTACCGCGAGACCCGTGAGCCCGAGCTCGATCTCGATCGGGCACGCCGCCCGCCGAGCCATTGGATCTCTCGCGAGCCCGAACGCGACACCGGCCTATCGCGGTGAGAAGCGTCTCTGGCTGCGTGGAGAGGCGCGCTCAGGCGTAGCTGAGCTCGGAGCTTGCCGACGTCGCGATCGGCTGGTGGTGCAGCGGCGCGAGGGTCACGCTGAGCGGCTCCTCACCGTCGCCGACCAGGATGAGAGCGATGCCTTCCTCAAGGCTGGAGCGCAGCTCATCGAGGTTGTCGCCGGTCGCGAAGACGCCCGGGTACTCGTCCACCGTGGCCCAGAACGCGTCGTCCTCGAAGCGGATGTTCAGGTGTAGCTGTTGCGATTCGGGCATCGTCCTAATCATAGGTATCGGGTCAACTCGCCTGGTCGTTGAGGCCCGCCTCGCGGCGTAGCTGCGCCTCGAAGCCCTTGGAGTAGGCGCGGCGCTTGTTCTCCGGAAGCGTGACCGGCCGATGGCCCGGCTTTGTCATCTTCACCTGGTGCTTGCCGCCGCGCTCGAGCGTCCACCCCTCTCGCTGCAGGCGCTTGATCCATTCACGCTGGGTCGCCGGCACGAGAGTGAGCGTACGGGCGCCTTCGGCGGTCGCCGTCGTTTCCCGGCAACGAGCCCGCGCCGAGGGGCGCCCGCGGCCGCTGTGGAAATCCGGTGGCCGTCGCGGCCATCTCGTGCTCATAAACGGTGTGAGCGCCCAGTCGTCCAGGTCACCGGTCGGTCTCGAAGGTCCTCCCCCCGACGGGACCAGGCTGCTGACGGCTGAGGAGCTCGCGTCCCGGCTGGGCGTCCTACCGTCGTGGGTCAACAAGGCCGCGCGGGCAGAGCGGATACCGCATGTCTGCGTCGGCCGCTACCGGCGGTTCCGCTGGCCGGAGATCGAGGCGTGGCTGGAGGGCCAGCGGCGCGGCTCCTGAAACGCCCGCTCGCCCCGTAGGATGCCCGCATCGATAAGGGAGTGCCCCCGGGGTAGCCGCCCCGGGGGCACTCTGAACGTCGGCCGGGCGACGCGCGAGCGCCCCCGGCCCCGGCATCAGGAGGAATAGTCCCGATGCAAGCTCACACGCACGCTCAGGTGAGCGTCCACCTGTCGTCCACCTACAAGGGGCGGCGCCGTCCGACGCCCGTCTGGGTCATGCGTTACCGCCTTCCTTCGGGCAAGGACTCCCGGAAGGTCGTCGGGCGCGCCTGGAAGAAGAGAGGCCGTCCGCCACGTGGGTTTCTCACCGAAGCCGACGCGCTGTTGGAGGCCGAGGCGTTCGCCGCCGAACATTGCGCCGACGCACCGGACGCCAGACGCAGGTTCCGGGCGGCGCTTGACTCCTTCATGCGTCACGCCGGCGAGGAGCGCGGGCTGCGTGGCTCGACGCTTCACGAGTACCGCCGAATCGGCGAGCGCCTGGCCGCCCGTCCGTGGCGGGGCGAGCTGCGCTGGGGTGATCGCTCGCTCGATGCGTTCACCGACGCCGATCTGCTCGCTGTCCGCAGGGAGCTCATCGACGCAAGGCGCAGCGCCAACACGATCAACCATTACCGGCGAGTCCTGCGAGGCGTCTTCGGCACCCACCCATCGAGCCCTGCGCTCGCCTGGCGCTGGATGGCCCACAAGGTCGAGAGCGAGGGTCAGCTTCGTTTCTACACGCCCGAGCAGGTGCGGCGCCTGATCGCACACGCTCACGCTCCGCTTGACAAAGCGATCTACACGCTCGCCACCGAGGCAGGGCCGCGTTTGTCTGAGATGCGCGCGCTTAAGGTCGCCAACGTCGACTTCGACGCGCGCGTCTTGCGCTTCGAGGACGGGTTCACCACCCGCGGCGGGCACGCTGGCAACAAGGGTCGCCGCGTGCGCTCGGTGCCGATGTCCGAGAACGTACGAGCGGCGCTCTGGCCCTACTGCCGCGGCCGCCGGCGCGAGGCGCTCGTCTTCGAGCACGAGCGAAAGCCCGGCGAGCCGATCTGCGGCACCGGCGTATACCGGCGCTTCGTGAGCGCCGCGAAACGCGCCGGACTGCCGCGGCTTCGCCTGCACGACCTGCGCCACACGTTCGGCACCCAGGCGATCCGTGTGTTCAAGGTCCACGAGGTCCAGCGGATGATGGGCCACCGTCACCTGACGACGACCGAACGCTACCTGCACTACTCGCCCGATCCCGACGCAGCGGCGAAGCTGAGCGCCCTCTGGGGCGCGGAGCCGCACCCTGAGAGCGAGAACGTCGTGACGCTGCGACGATCGGCCTGAGGCCTCGCCGGGGGCGTCAGCGGCGCCCAGATTGACTCCGGCGTGCGCGGGGCGTCGCGACGCTCGGACGAGCGCTAAGGGGAGCCTATGGGGAGCCTCGGATGTGCCCAAAGCCGTCAGGCCCTGACGGCGACCGGCCAAGCCGCATGTTTGCAGGCTGTTCTCACAGAGGCGACGACCGGAATCGAACCGGTGTAGACGGCTTTGCAGGCCGCTGCGTAGCCACTCCGCCACGTCGCCGAGAGGTCAACAAGCCTAGCGTGCGCGGGTTCGAGCCGATCGCTCGGTTGGACGAACCGGCGCGAGCTCGGCGTGGCCGTTCGCCTGGCGTGCGCGAGCTCGGAGAGGGGGTTGACAGCGGGTCCGTCCGGCCTGCGCGTCCCGAGCGAATGCGACACTCGGGGCGCCTCTTATCTGGCGCTTGGGGAGCGGTTAGAAGGCCTTTCGGAGACTGTTAGTGCTCCTTTGAGGAAGCGTTAGCGCATCTACAGCGACAGCGCCCAACATGGGTTGCCCAACGATCTGGAGGTGACCTGTGAGACGTCTGACCGTGCCCACGCTCCTAGCCGCGCTGCTCGGCGCCGGCCTGGCGAGCGCCGCCATACTGCTTGCCGGTGAGGGCACCCACGCCACGAGCACCTCGACGAGAGCCCTCGCGTCGAACATCGGCTCCGGCTCATCCGGCACCCGTCGCGAGGCGGCCTCCACCCGGTTGACCCCCACGCAGATCTACCAGCGCTCCTCCACGGGGGTGGTGGCGATCAAGGCCGTCACTTCTGCGGGCGGGGATTCGGGCACGGGAATCGTGCTCGATGAAAACGGGTTGATCCTCACCAACGACCACGTCATCTCAGGCGGCGGCAGCCTCACCGTCAGCCCTGGCGGGTCCTCGAGCGTCAACCGCCCGGCGACGATCGTGGGAGAGGAAGCCAACAGCGACCTTGCACTGATCCGTGTCAACCCGTCCGGGCTCGGTCTGAAGGCGTTCCACTTCGTCAAGTCGAGCACCCTTCAGGTCGGCGACTCGGTGTATGCGATCGGCAATCCCTACGGGCTCGACGAGACGTTCACCCGCGGGATCGTCTCCGCGCTCGGCCGCCAGATCGCAGCCCCTGACGGGGCAGCCATCAGCGGGGCGATCCAGACCGACGCCGCTCTGAACCCCGGCAACTCCGGCGGGCCGCTGCTCAACGAACAGGGAGAAGTGGTGGGCGTCAACTCTCAGATCGCCAGCGAGGCAGCGACCGGCTCCGGCTCACAGCCCGGCAGCACGGGCGTCGGGTTCGCCATCTCATCCGACACGGTCGCCCAGGCGATCAAGAAGATCGAGGCCGGCGAAGGCGTCTCCTCGTCCACGGCCTCCTCGGCCGGTAGCGGAGAACGTGAAGCCCGCACGCCCGAAGCGTCGTCTCCGTTCGCGGAATCCGAACGCGAAGGAGAACGCTCCGCCACCGAAGAAGCCCGGGAAGCGGGGTCTCAAGCCCGCGAAGCGGAAGCGATGAGACCCGAAGCAGGGGCGCAGGGCACCGAATCCAGGGGCGCCGGATCCTCTGGCCAGGGAGCCGAAGGGCAGGTCGTGATCGTCCCCTGAGCCGGGCAGGTCACGGCGGCCGCGTTGATAGGCTTGGATCTCGCGCCCAGGGCGATTAGCTCAGCTGGGAGAGCGCCGCCTCGACAAGGCGGAGGTCGCAGGTTCGAGCCCCGCATCGCCCACCTCACAAAACCCCCGCTAATGCGGGGGTTTTGTTTGCCGGACCCCGGATAGAGCGGGGCTCAAAGGGCCTTGGACCCCGAGGGGAACCCCGCGCCACACCTGAGGCCGCCTAGCGCCTCGAAAGCCGGAGGCTGTGGGCACGGGTGTTTTGCCCAAATCTAGGGGCGCAGGCGTGGCCCCTGTGGCCCTCGCGCTGGGGCCTCAGGCTTTTGGTGGCGTGCCTTTGCCGCGGGGTTTACCCAGCGGGTTCTGCTCATTCCTGGCGGCGTGCCCGTTACCGCCCCCGCCCGCTCCACGAGTGCGCCCCTAAACTTCCTCCCACGGTTCCGGCATGTCGCCCCGAAGCTCCTCGCAGCGACGAAACAGGTAGTAGCCATGCGTCGAACCCTTGGTCGCCACGTTCTGGCCCGACGACCCGAACTTGTCGCGGCTCTCTTGGCCCTCCTCGACAAAGACGAACGAGCCAGTGACCAGCTCCCATCCCTCGTTGCTCACCGAGTTGAGAACGGCCGACGGGTCCGTGGCCTTCTTGGAAGTGTTCGCACCTACCATTGCCACGACGATCGCCTTCTGGCTCATCACGTCGATCGAGAACTGGAACAGCTCATTACCGGCTTCAAACGCTAGTCGCGCGCGACCGGCTGGCGTAGCGAAAAACGCCTGGCGCACCTTTTCGCGGCGCTCGGCGCTCTCCCGCTCCACTTTTTCGGCTGCCGCCTGTGCCTGCTGCCGCTCCCTAGTTTCGCGTTCCTGTTCCTTGATCCCCGCCTCAATAGCCTTCTGCTCGGGGGTCTTTTTCGAGATCAGCGCCATTGCGTTTCCTGGTTCAGCATATGCCGGCTTGACCGGCGCCGTATTCCGCTTGCGCCTGGGTGTATTTGTCGCCAGCCGAGGAGGAGAGCTGTTCGATCAGCCCTTCGCATGAGAAGGAGGTGTATTGGAGATATTTCTTGGCCGCTTTTGCGGCCTGGTCGTCCCAGTTCACACCTTGTAGGTGCTGGACAGCCCAGACAGCGTCCTGTTCCGGGTATTTATCGCCAGCCGAGGAGGAGAGCTGTTCGATCAGCCCCGCTTCTGAAAACGCGGTGTATTCGAGATATTTTTCAGCGGCCTTCAACGCATTCTGCTGAGACCGAGTGGCATTTT
This sequence comes from uncultured Solirubrobacterales bacterium, assembly GCA_963696615.1. GTDB lineage: Bacteria > Actinomycetota > Thermoleophilia > Solirubrobacterales > Solirubrobacteraceae > Palsa-744. Next base: position 1,254,113 of record CAVOKU010000001.1, read on the forward strand.
CGATTTCGTGTTCTTTTTGTTCTTCGCGTTCTCTTCGTTCGTCCGCTTCTTTTTCGCGCTGTTCCCTTTCTCTTCTGGCACGCGCTTTTGCTTCTAGTTCGGCTTGAGTGTGATGCCGGATTACCGTGATCGTCCGGCTCTCCGATTCGTGCCCCGCCATGGTCGCTTCCACGTTCACGACGTTCGAGCCGATTTCCAGCGCGACAGTCTTGTTCCAATGAGTCCCGTGGACGTGCGCGGGATCGCCTTCGACGGTGACTGTGGCGCCCGCTGTCGTCCTCCCGTGAAGTGTTGTGTGTGAGCTCGTGACTGCGTAGTCGCCGGTGTCGAGCTTGAGCGCGACGGGAGGAGTCGCAGGCTTCTGTTCGGAGGTTTGGGCGGCCGCAGCTGGTTCGGAGCTAGCCGTCTTCTTGCTGCTTCCTCCTCCGGCGATAGCCCCGATGACGCTGATAAGCACGATGACCCCCACCACCCAGATGACTATGCGAGCGCCTTTCGGTATTTCCCTCCACCGGTCCCGGAAGCCGACCGGCCCGGCGGGCGGCGGCGCGTTGCCTCCGCCCACTGGGCGATTTGAGGACGCAGGGACCTCTGAAGGGCTCGCTGGAACCGGATCGGGTGGCGGAGAGTCCCGGTACTCGAGCGACCAGCGCTTGCCGTCCCAGTATCGGGCCGCCCCCTGACCGAGCGGGTCCGGGTACCAACCAGCCGGCACCCATGCAGGCAGCGGCCGAACCGCCTTTGGCACCTCGTCTCCCCCCGACATCGCTCGGGCAGCTTACAGCCTGCGATTCGGTCTGTGTATCCCGCATCTGTCCGATAGTTCACCTCTTGGACTCCTGAGCCGACACCCCTCGCGGGAGCCGGACCCCGCACCGGACCCCGCGGAGAGGGTCTAACCGGCGTCAAGCTCGGTCAAGCTGGGCAAGGCCGGCCAAGCAAAAGCCCTGCTAGGGCCACAAAACTGCCAATTAGCAGGGCTTTTCCCGTAGCCTCGACAAGGCGGAGGTCGCAGGTTCGAGCCCCGCATCGCCCACTGACAGGCGAGTGCCCGAAGCCCCCGCGTTCGCGGGGGCTTCGGCCGTCTAGTGTCCTGATGCATTAGTTCGGTTGCAGTAGCGGTTGATGGAGTCGAGGATCTGCTCGGCGGTCTTGGTCCAGGCGTACGGTTTGGGGTCATTGTTCCAGGTGTTTATCCAGGTGCGGATGTCGGTGTTGAGTTCGCGCACTGGCGGTGTGTGCCGCGGCGGAGCTTCTTGTTGGTGAGCTCTGAGAACCAGCGCTCGACGAGGTTCAGCCACGAGCTCGAGGTCGGCGTGAAGTGCAACACGAACCGGGGGTGCGCGAGCAGCCATTTCTTGACGGCCGGCGTCTTGTGCGTGGAGCTGTTGTCGAGGACCACGTGCACATCGAGATCGGCTGGGACCGTATGATCGATGGTTTGCAGGAACTGCTTGAACTCGATCGCGCGGTGGCGGGCGTGCAGAGAACCGATCACCTGGCCGGTCGTGATGTCCAGCGCGGCATAGAGGCTCGAGGTGCCCGCACGCTTGTAGTCGTGGGTCGCGCGCTCGGGGGTGCCCGGCAGCATCGGCAGGATCGGCGCGGTCCTGTCGAGTGCCTGGATCTGGGACTTCTCATCCACGCACAGCACGACGGCGCGCTCGGGCGGGTTCAGGTAGAGCCCGACGACATCACGGACCTTCGCCACGAACTGCGGGTCCTTGGAGAGCTTCCAGGTCTCCTGGCGGTGGGGCTGGAGCCCGAACGCCTGCCAGATCCGCAAGACCGCTGACTGGGTCAGCCCGAGCTCTCTGGCCATCGACCGGGTCGACCAGTGCGTCGCGTCCTTCGGCGTGGACTCCAGCGTACGGACGATCACTTCCTCGACCTGCTCGTCGGTGATCCTCCGCGGTTTCCCCGGACGCGGCTCATCCAACAAGCCGTCGAGGCGATACTCCGCGAACCGCGATCGCCACTTACGCACCATCGGCCGGTGCACCCCGAGACGCTCAGCGATCTCCGTGTTATTCAGCCCGTCAGCGGCCATCAACACGACCCGGCAGCGCTGCGCGAGCGCCTGCGCGCTCGTCCGACGACGCGCCCACGACTCCAACTGGGCGCGCTCCTGATCTGACAACTCAATAGGAACAGCAGTAGAGATAGGCATACATTCTGCCTACCCCAATACCACCGAACTAATGCATCACGACACTAGGGTCGGATCACCGGCCGACAGGCGGAGGTCAAGACGAGCTGGGACCTCGTATGCGACCTGCTCGGCTCGCGCGGCGCTGGGCAGTCCGGGCTGCTGCCTCCTATCGGCCGGACCGCCCACGCATGGCTCCTCGGCCACCTTGGAGATCAGCCTGCTCGTTCGTCTCGTTGCTAGCGTCCGGGCGATGGCGCAGGACCCAGCTATGCCTGGCCGGGCAGGCACGGGCCGAGACCGTATCGTCTTCCTCGGGCACGCGACGGTCTTGATCGAGTGCGAAGGCGTGCGACTGCTCACCGATCCCCTTCTGCGCCCGCGCGTCGCCCACCTGCGACGGCATGCTCAGCCGGTCGACATGGCGCAGATAGCGGGCGTCGACGCGGTGCTGATCTCGCACATGCATCACGACCACCTCGATCCCGCGTCGCTGCGACTCCTCGGCCGCGATGTGCCGATACTCGTCCCTCACGGCGCAGCCTCGTGGCTGCGGCGCCGGCATTTCAACGCGGTCCGAGAGCTGGCCGCAGGCGAGACCGAGAGCGTTGGCGCGCTTGCCGTCACGGCCGTGGAGGCCCACCACGAGGGCCGCCGCGCCGGCGGCCCACGCGCCGGGGCCGTGGGCTTCCTCCTGCGCGGTCGGCACACGATCTACTTCGCGGGAGACACCGAGCTCTTTGCGGGAATGTCGGACCTGTCGGCGGGCCTCGACGTTGCACTGCTGCCGATCGGCGGATGGGGGCCAACGCTTGGCCCCGGACACATGGATCCTTCAGAGGCCGCTCGCGCCGCCGTGCTGCTGCAGCCCCGAATTGCCATCCCGATCCACTGGGGTACCTTTCTGGCTATGGGCCTCAGCCGCCGCCACCGCGCTGAGCTTCACGACCCACCGCATCTGTTCGCCAGCGAGGTCGCAGACCTGGCCCCTGCAGTGGAGGTCCGCATCCTGGCCCCGGGCGGTGAGACCACGCTCTGAAAGCAAACCGGCGCCGCTACCGAGTCCCTCGAGGGACGCCGGGTGTCCCAGAGGTTGTTGGGGTCGGTCGGGGGCGCGACGGTGCATCCGTGGAACCGCTCGATCCCCGCGGCTCGGCGTCAAGACGCGGCGAAGGTCGTTTTGGGTCGGCCAACTCATCCACCGGGACACCGCCGCCAGCGTGCCGGCACGCACGGACCGGATCGAAGCGATCGGCTACCAACACGAGTCGTTGCACGCCGGAGCCGTCGCCGTCGACCCGTGAGGATCGCCGCAAGCGCAGCAGTTGCCGATCAAGCGCCGGGAGGGATGACGCGGTACATTGATAGCTAGGAACACGGAGTTGAGAGATATGGGGACGCTGCCAGCTGCCAGAGCATCGGACGAGCTGGAGAAAGGGAACGGGGCTTTGCGGGTGTGCAATCGTGGGCGGGGCGCAGTCACCGCGCTGGTCGCGATCGCCGTTTGCCTGGCGGCGGCAGCGAGCGCGGCGGCCTTCAATGCGCAGGGCAGCGTGGAACAGGTGTACGTCACTGGCTTGGCGGCGAACGCCGAGGCCTCGCTATTGAGCAAGAGTGGCGCGACCGTCGCGACGCAGAACGCGGACTCGCTGGGCGGGCTGCTGTTCCGCAACGTGAAGCCCGGCAAGAACTACCAGGTGCGCCTGAGCGCCGGGGGCGAAACGTCGGGTCCGATCACGGTCCACAACCAGGCTGCTGCGCCGTGGGATCCCAGCATCTACGAACAGGAAATCCCCAGCAGCGGCTACACGTACCTGACCACGCGCGACGGGACCCAACTGGCGATCGACGTCCACCTCCCTCCAAGCGGCACGTCGCCGTATCCAACGGTGATCGAATACTCCGGCTACGGGTACGCGAACCCGGCCGGGCCGGAAAGCGGCCTCGCCCCCCTCGCGAACGCGATGGGCTTCGCGGTGGTCGACGTGAACATGCGTGGGACCGGCTGCTCGGGCGGGGCCTACGACTTCTTCGAGCCGCTGCAGAATCTCGACGGCTACGACGTGATCGAGACGATCGCCCATCAGGCGTGGGTGCGCAACCACAAGGTCGGCATGTTCGGCCTCTCATACGGCGGCATCAGCCAGCTGTTCACGGCGCAGCTGCGCCCGCCGGACCTCGCGGCGATCGCGCCGCTGTCCGTGATCAGCGCGACGGCGACGACGCTCTACCCGGGCGGCATTCGCAACGACGGCTTCGCGGTGCCCTGGGCCGAGGAACGCCAGTTTGACGCCGAACCCGCCAGTCCCGGCCACGGGGAGGCATGGGCGACGAAGCAGATCGAAGAAGGCGATGCGACCTGCGCGGCCAATCAGGACGTCCACGGCGAGGCGGCGAACCTGCTGGAAAAGATCGAAGCGAACTCGACCTACACCCCGTCGGTGGCCGATCCGCTGGACCCGGTCTCGTTCGTGAAGAAGATCGACGTGCCGACGTTCATGGCCTGCCAGTGGGAGGACGAGCAGACGGGCGGGCACTGCCCCGACCTGGCCCAGCACTTCAGCAGCAAGGTTCCCACGTGGTTCACGTTCACCAACGGCGCGCACATCGACGCGCTCGATCCGGCGACATACAACCGCTTATATGACTTCCTGGCGCTGTACGTCGCCAAACAGGCGCCGATCACCAACTCCTTCTTGGTGCGCCTCTCGGCGCCGATCGTCTACGACGAAGCGATGGGCCTGCCCAAATCGGACACCGTGAATCTGCCTGCGGACCCGATCCAGAAACAACCGAGCTACGAAGCGGCGCTGGCCGAATTCGAAGCGCTCCCGCCGATCCGGGTGCTGTTCGACAACGGCGCGGGCAAATCGCCGTCGGGCACGACCACGGCCGGCAACCCCTACGCCGCCTACGAACAGACTTTCACGAAGTTCCCGATCCCCAAGACGAAGGCTCGCACCTGGTACCTGGGGGCAGGCGGCGCGCTCGACGAAGCACCCCCGGTCGCCGAAGGGGTCGACTCTTACACCTCGGATGCGAACGCCACGCCGCCGACGGACTTCGGGCCCAACACCGGCCCGGGCGGCCTGTGGGGCATCGCGTCGCAGTGGGACTGGAAATGGACGCAGCCGCCCGCGGGCGACGCCGTGTCGTACGTGTCGTCGCCGCTCGGCGCCGACACGACCGTGATCGGCGGGGGTGCGGTGCGCCTGTGGGTGAAGTCCTCGAGTCCGGACGTCGACCTGCAGGCGACCGTCAGCGAGGTGCGCCCCGACGGCAACGAGACTTTCGTGCAGAACGGCTGGATCCGCGCAAGCGAGCGCAAGCTCGCCACGGACTCGCACAACATCCTCAAGCAGCGTCCCACGGAACTCGAGCCGATCCCGACGGTGCTTCCCTCCGACGTGGAACCGATGCCCGCCGACGAATTCGTCCCCGTGACGATCCCGCTGTACTTCGAGGGCCACGCCTACCGCGCGGGCTCGCGCATCAGGGTCACGATCTCCGCTCCCAACGGCACGCAGCCGATCTGGTCGTTCGCGCACACGGAGCCCGAGGGGACGACCGCGACGGAGTCGATCGCGTTCTCACCGAGCATGCCCTCGAGCCTGGTGCTGCCGGTGGTGCCCGGGCTGAGCGTGCCGACGGGCTTGCCGCCGTGCCCGAGCTTGCGCAATGAGCCGTGTCGGGTCTATCAGGGACTTGTGAACAACGGGTCATGAGGCCATCGCGTGGAGCGGCACGGCTCCACGCGCGCTCGGATGGCCGCTCAGGACGATTCTCGATCGCCCCAGCCTGAGGCTCAGCGGCAAGCGCTAGATTCGCAGAGTGAGCTTCTCCGCTGCGGCTGGCGCGTACGACCGCTTCATGGGCCGGTTCTCGGTGCCGCTCGCCCCACAGTTCGCGGATTTCGCGGGTATCACGGCTGGTCAGCGAGTGCTCGATGTCGGCTGCGGTCCGGGCGCTCTAACTGCCGAGCTGGCCGGGCGGCTGCGAACGGACCGCGTTTCGGCTGTTGATCCTTCCGAGACGTTCGTCTCGGCGGCCAGGGGCCGTCACCCCAGCGTCGACGTGCGACTTGGGTCGGCAGAGCGGTTGCCGTTCGCGGATCAGACATTCGACGGAGCTCTCGCGCAACTCGTCGTTCACTTCATGGCAGATCCCACAGAGGGGCTGAGCGAAATGGTGCGCGTCGTTCGTCCAGGTGGTGTCGTGGCGGCATGCGTGTGGGATCACGCTGGCGGCCAGGGCCCGCTCAGCCTGTTCTGGGATGCGGCGCGCGAACTCGATCCCGAGGTCGAGGATGAGTCGCAGCTCGCCGGTGCCCGCGAGGGCGACCTTGCGCGGCTGTTTCACGCCGCCGGGCTGCGCGAGATCGAGGAGACAGCCCTCACGGTCAGCGTCGAGTATCCGAGCTTTGACGATTGGTGGGAGCCGTTCACCCTCGGCGTGGGCCCAGCCGGCAGCTACACAGCTTCTCTGGACGCGAGGCGACAAGCGCAGCTGCGCGAACGCTGCCGCGAGGCGCTACCAGCGGCGCCGTTTGTGCTCCGGACCCAGGCTTGGGCAGCACGAGGTATCCGGTAGGCGCGCGATAGCGTAAAAGGGCCTCGACCGAGACGCCTGTGCCGACGCAGCCACAAGCTCGCTTTTGGACACGAACGCCTCGAAGGCCCGTACGCCCTTGACGCGCCCGCGCACGGGGTCGTGCAGCTCGCGGCACCGTGTTCTCGCCGCACCGCACAGCGCGGGGCGGCGACGGCGAAGAGGCCGAGGCTGCGGGTGCGCTGCGAAAGGGCTATCGGCACGAGCTCCCCTGTCCTGGTCGCTCCAGAGCGGTTCTTCGACCGAGGACGCTCCCGTCGGGTAGCGCATACCAAGGCTCTCCCGGGCGGCGCGTCGCGAGTCCGGAGCGCTCGCGAGCGAACTCGCTCGGCGGCCGCGTCGCCAGGCATCCACACGACGCTGGATCCACGCCAGAAATCGAAACCAGCCGGCGGATGCCAACATGAGCGGCGATGAGCGGTCAGCCACCGGATCCCCGCCTGAGGAAGGCCTACCGCGGCAAGCTGCTCGCGGGCGCCAGCGCAGACTGGCAGATCGTTTTGCCGGATGGCACCTCATTCGCGGACATCCGCTACACGCTGCAAACCGACGGCGGCGATCTGCTCGACGTGCAGTCGCGGGGAGTCCGCCACGGCAGCGCCGAGGTGCTCGCCCGGCTCGGGCGCGGTGAGGAGGTCGACGCGAGCGAGTACACGTTCCGCACCTCTGCCCAGATCGAGACAGCGGCCCCCCAGCTCGACTGGCTGAACGAGGGCGTATTCGTCAGCTTCGGCCCCCGTCAACCCAAAGGCGTGATCTATGACACCTACCTCGTCGAGTGATCCCGCCGCCTGAGCACGACGAGGAGCGGGTCGCAATCATCACCGGCGCCTCACAGGGCATCGGCGCAGGTCTCGCGAGGGCCTACCGGGAGCGCGGGTATGCGGTGGTCGCGGCTGCTCAATCGATCGCGACTTCGCAGGACCCCGCCGTCGTGACCGTCGAGGGCGACATCGCCGACCCTGACACGGCACAGCGCATCGTGCAAGCGGCGGTCGAGCACTTCGGCCGTATAGACACCCTCGTCAACAACGCGGGAATCTACATCGGCAAGCCCTTCACGGACTACACCCTCGAGGACTTCAACGCCCTGATCGCCGTCAACGTCGCCGGCTTCTTTCACATGACGACGCGCGCGATCAAACAGATGCTCGACCAGGGTCGTGGGCACGTGGTCAATGTCTCGACGTCACTCGTCGAGCAGCCGGACAGCAGCAGACCAGCCGCGCTGCAAACGCTGACCAAGGGCGGCCTGGTCGCGGTCACCCGGTCGCTCGCGATCGAGTACGCCTCACGCGGCCTACGGGTCAATGCCGTTTCGCTCGGCGTCATCAAAACGCCGCTGCACGACGAGAACTCCTACGCGGGGATGGGCGCGTTGCACCCCATCGGCCGAGTCGGCGAGATCCAGGACGTGGTCGCAGGAGTGCTCTATCTCGAGTCGGCGCCTTTCGTGACCGGCGAGATCCTGCACATCGACGGCGGCCAAAGCGCAGGACACTGACCGTGAGGACACAGTCTTGCAGCGACACCAGACTGCGCTACTCAGAACGGAAAGGCGGTGACGGCGCCCGAGCAGCGACCGAGGATCGGACCAAGGGCACGCAGGGGGCGCGACGCGCGGTGCAACGCGTGACCGTAGCCCCGAATTCCAGAGACGGAGGTAAGCATGAGCACCATCGACGACGAGCTGGTCTTGGCTCATTTCATCGTTTCAGAGGATGTAGAGCGTTCCCGCCGCTTCTACACGGAAGTGCTCGGCGGCAGGGTGGTTTTCTCCGGGGAGCCAACCTATGTCGCGCTCGCCAACAGCTGGATCGTCATCAATCGGGGCGGAGGCCCGACCGACGACAAGCCGGCGGTCACCCTGGAGACGCCACCCGAGCCCGACCGGGTCAGCAGCTTCCTCAATATCCGCGTCAAAGACATCGCGGCCGTGTACGCCGAATGGAGCGCCCGGGGCGCTCGATTCCTGACGCCACCAAAGCAGCACCAGTACGAGATCCGTTGCTACATCCGCGATCCCGACGGTCATCTGATCGAGGTTGGGCAAACCACCGACCCAGAGGGGGACTGGACCCCCCCTCAGTGGCTATCGAGTACGTCCACCGAGGAGCCCGAATGAATGCCGAGGTCACCAGCGAGATCGAGCTGTAGCCGAAAAGCCCCGATTTGCGGGGCTTTTCGCTTGTCTGAGCTGAGTTCAGAGGCTTGGCTCCGCCCACGGTCCCGCCCTGGCCCTTCGAGTTTGGGAAGCGCAGACATGTTCCGGGAGCGCTTCGTCCAGTCGCTGTCAGGCGCACACGAGCGCCGTCACGCCTTCGCGGTGAACTGGATCGGGTAGGCGCTGGTGCTGCACCTGGCCCCACCGGGGGAGAGCTTTTGCGCGAACGTGATCGTCCCGGTCACCGCCGTCGGGCTCGTGAAGCTGCCGTTGATCGTCGAGGTCGTGGTCACCGAACCACCGGCTCCCTTGTAGATCGAGACGATGCCCTTCGTGGAGAAGTGCCCCGAGGGGGAGACCTTCACCGTGCCGACCTTGATCAGGGAGCTCGGTTGGGTGTAGTAGTCGATGCCGGGTCTGAAGCCGCCGGCGCTGAAGCAGCCCAGCGTCGAGTAGGTGAAGCCGGTCAGAGTCCTGCCGTTCGCGGAGACCTTGAACTCGACCGGGGGCTTGAAGCCGTTGATTTTGGGGCCGATGACGATGCCCGTGAAGCGGGCGCCCCTCTTCGGGTGGGCCGCCACGGCCGACGTGGCCGTCGCGAGTAGGGCGACTCCGGCCATCAGCAGCGCGCTGCACCGTCCGGGGCGGCGCTCGAGCCCGACGAAACGTCTATTGCCGTTCACGTTCATTCTCGCCCCCTAGCGATACTCGAGGTAGCGTCTTCGCGCCGAAGCGCAACCGGGCCGGGAGTCTACCCTGGTGCGGCGAGCCGGGATCTCAGCACACGGGCAGTCCGCCCGTGAAGCGTAAAGGGCGAGACCCGACAGGCGACCGCGTATCGGCAAATGCACCGACGCCTCTGCTCGAGCGGCTCGTCCGTTTGGTTCGCTTTGGCGCGGCGTTGCGGGCCGCCCCACTCCCGGAGAGGTCTCCTCGCCGAAGAGGACCACTGGACCGACGACGTCGAACGACAGTGCGGCAGCGATCGCGTGATGTGGTGGTGCTGCGACCGGCCTCGGCACCCGCCCAGGGTGGTCCCGCCGTCTGTACGTCGATAGCTTGCCTCTCCCCGCCTTGCTCCTTCGAGCCCAGTATCACCCACTACCGGAAACCCGCATTCCAGTGCGGGTTTGCGCGTTTCCGAGAGGGACAGGTTCCGCACAATGTCAGCACATCTTTGTGGGAAGACGTCCCACACGGACCGGCTCAGTGGGGTGCGGGAGCGCATGGTCGCGCTCGGGCGGGGAATCTGCAGCAGGCTCATACGCTCGCCTAAAGGATGGCGCAGCCACAGGAGCGGTTCGCCGCTGCGACCGATATGTGTCGCAGAGAAGGCTGATGAACCGAGCAAACCTACTCCGACAGCTCGTCCGCGACGCGCAATACGTCATCGACGACGACAGCGTGGCGGACGCGATCGTGGCGCGAGCCATGGCCCGCCGCTTGGTCCCGGAGACCGCGTTTCGCAATGACGCTCCAGGCCCTCAGGTGCGCTCATTTCGTCCCAGCAAACAGGTCCGATCGTTCAGGCCATGCAACGGGCGGACGTCGAGGTATACGCGTAGATCCATGACGGGACCACGGTCAGCTACGGACCTGTACGACACCATGGTTCCCAACTGACCACGCAAGTCCTCGTGGACCTGCGCCTCGCCCCGAGCACGCACGGTGCTCGATTCGGCTCCCCACGCGCAGATGCCGCCAAGATCGTTGACGCTCGTCGCCGGCACCGTTCGTTGGACGGATGCCGGGGTGCCGCGCCGCGCGGAGCTTTGCAGCGCCGCGTCGAGGCCGTCCCCCGTCCTGCCGGCTCACACCATCCCCAGACGTCGGCGGAGTTCGCCCCGTGACTGTCTGGCCGCGATCGCGTCGGTCGCCGCCAAACAGACGGCGCGCACGATCGCTCACTTCGGGATCGTGCGCGCCGGAGACTACGCTGTAGATGGCTGCAACTAGGTGATTATTTCAGCAGTACCGTCGTATCCGCCGAACAGATAAAGCCCGCCGAAATAGATGGGTGGTTTGGTTTTTTTCACCTTGTATACGACCATTTCACCGGCGTCTGGTTCACCATACGGGCCGTTGATCAGGTATGTGACCTCGCCTTTCAGTCCTTTGATGAACGTACCATCGAACGGCGCGACGCATCCTTCTTCGCCGACCCAGCAGATGGACGGGTCGTTCCAGGTACCAGCTTTTTTGTAGACTTCCATCGGGTAGCAGCTGGGCGCGAAGATTTCCAGACACAGTTCGTAGATCTTCGGTTTGGGTTTGGCTGCCGTCCGTACCGCATTACCGTGCGGCGCCGGCGCCAGACCCAACTGTGGCGTGCTTGCCTCCGCGGCCGCTGTCCCGAACGCGATGCTGCATGCCGCACATGCAGCGAGCGCCAGGATCATGCTCCTTGCCTTCATTGCCCCACCTTTCCTTTGTTTGCCGCCCCCGGCACGGGGGGCGCACTAGCATATGCGATGTCTGACCCGACGGGTCGCCCGGTTGACAGCCTTGCCGGTGCCCACATCATCGCGGCTGGCGAAGCTCTGAAGGTCACGGGCTGTCCGTCCTGGGGTGCGTGCCGACCGACCCGTTGACCGTGCCTGCCAGACGTTCCGACTGTTCGGGCGTCGCAGCGCCCGCAAGGTGGGCGGCTCAGGGCCCAGCATCACAATGCCTATGGGCTCCTGCGCGCTACCGAGGCGGCTACGGGCGCCGGGAGTTCGCCGGCGCCGGCATCTTGCGCCCCGAAGGGTCGGTGCTTTCCTTCACGACCCAGCGCCTCTGCATGATGTCCCGTCGATACTCCCCGTCCTGGCCGATCCAGCGTCTGATGCATTCCTCATCGCCTGGGTTCGTCACCGAGTACGAGCCTTCCTTCGCCTCCACGTCGATGCCCACTTTGAGCGCCACCGTCAACACGCCGATGAGCGCGTTCGCCACCTGCCCCGGATCGGCCTCATCGAACTCGATGTTCATCTTCATGGGTCCGTGTCGGCGCGAGCGTGTTGCGACTTTAGGGCCGGACGGTCGCACCCGTCCTAAAGGCACCCATGCTTCCTCGGGCTGAAGCGGGTGTCGAGCGTCCGGAGCACACTCCTGAGCCTCCACGCGCCCACCGCGGTTACACTTTGCGGCGCTGGTCGTCGCCGCCGTGCTGTGCGGCTCTCGTGCGATCAATCCCGAATCGAGGAGGGACCTGGCATGCGGGCAAGAACGCTGGTTGTGCTCATGGCAGGGATCGCCATCCTCGCCTCAGGGGTGTTCGCCGGCGCCGTGACAGCTCAGGCCGGGGCTGCGCCCAACATCACGACGGCCGGTTACAACAACCTCCGCGACAACTGGGATCCCAACGAGCCCGCGCTCAGTCCCTCGGCGGTGCAGTCCGCGAGCTTCGGAAAGCTGTTCACGACGAAGGTCGCGGGCTCCGTCTATGCACAGCCGCTGGTCGTCAACGGCACGGTCATCGTCACCACCGAGAAGGCGAACGCCTACGGGATCAACGCCACGAGCGGCGCGATCGTGTGGAGCCGGTCCTTCGGCAAGCCCTTCAAAGCGTCGACCATCGGCTGCTCGGACCTGAAGCCCGATCTCGGCTCGACATCGACGCCGGTGGTCGACCCGAACACCGGCACGGTCTACCTCACCACGCGTCTGCAGACCGGCAAGGGCGTGGCGGGCGGCCACTGGTTCCTGCAGGCGCTGTCGGCGTCCACCGGTGTCGAGGTGCCAGGATTTCCCGTCGAGATCAGCGGCACTCCAGTGAACACGCCTGGGGTGCCGTTCAACGAGGGGTACTCGATGCAGCGCCCCGGACTGCTGCTGCTGAACGGCGTCGTGTACGTGGCCTTCGCCTCCAATTGCGACATCGATCCATACCGCGGGATCGTGGTCGGCCTGGAAGCCAAAACGGGCGCCCTCACCACGATGTGGAGCGATGAGTCTGGGGTCGGCACCGGCGAAAACTCCCAGGCCGGCATCTGGCAGAGCGGTGGTGGGCTGGTCTCAAATGCCCCCAACGAGATCATTCTGGCGACCGGGAACGGCGTCTCCCCGACGCCCGCGGCGTCCAACGCTCCGCCGGCGACGCTGTCCGAGTCGGTGGTCGGCCTCGCCGTAGGCGCCAAAGGCCAGCTCACCCCCAACCAGTTCTTCTCACCGAGCAACGCGCCCACCCTCGATCAGAACGACGAAGACTTCGGTTCCGGCGGGCCGGTCGCCCTGCCCACCGAATACTTCGGCACGCCGTCCCACTCTCACCTGGTGGTTCAGGTCGGCAAGGACGGGCGGATCTATCTCCTCGACGCCGAAGCCATGGGCGGCTTTCGCCAGGGGCCGGGCAAATCCGATCTGGTTCTCCAGAGGCTCGGGCCGTTCGACGGAGTGTGGGGCCACCCGGCGGTCTACGGTGGTCAAGGCGGCTGGGTGTATGTGCTCGAGAGCGCCGGCGGCGGCTTCCTGCGGGCGCTCAGCTACGGTGTGAACGGCGAAGGCACACCGGCTCTGACGAACGCCGCGACGAGCACGGAATCCTTCGGCTACACCTCTGGCTCTCCGCTGGTGACCAGCAACGGCACCACCGCCGGCAGCGCGGTCGTGTGGGTCGTCTACGCCAGCGGCGCCAGTGAAAAAGGCTCCGGCGCCAAGTTGCGCGCCTACGCCGCGACGCCGACGGGCGGTACCCTGCCACTGCTGTGGTCCGCGCCGATCGGCGCATCCTCCAAGTTCTCCGTTCCGACGGCCTATGAAGGTCGGGTCTACGTCGGCACCCGCAACGGTCATCTGATTGCGTTCGGCCCCTCCAGTGCGGCGCCGCTGCTCGCGGCGCCGGCCGACGCCGGCTCTGTCCCCGTCGGCCAGAGCACGACCTTGACCCTTCCCGTCACCGCCGCCCAGAACCTGACCATCACCGGTCCGGTCACGGTCGCCGGTGAGGAAGGCGTGTCCGGCCCGACCAGGGCCAACAGGCCGCCCAAGGCCACGACGGCCAGGAGGAGAGGCACGCGGACCCCGCGTGTGAAGAAGCGGAAGCGTCACCCGTCCGGCACGGCCGGCCCGAAGACGCCACCGCCATCGGGGACCGCTCCGGTCGCGGCGGGCGTGTTCACCGTTCAACAGCCACCCGTCGGGACAAGCGTCGCCACCGGCAGCACGCTGCCGCTCGGCGTCACGTTCACCCCGGCTCACCCAGGTCCGGTCGTCGGGGTGCTGTCCATTCCCACCAGCGCCGGCACCGAGACCGTCTCGATCTCGGGTTACGGCACCGCTCCCGGCCTGTTGGTGTCCGCGCCGCCACTCGCGTTCGGGAGCATCGACACCCGCGCAGGCGGCAAGACGCTGAGCGTCACCATCAGCAACTCATGGGATCGCCCAGAGACGATCACCGGCTACGGCGAGCCGGGCGGCCCCTACACCGTTAGCGGGCTGCCACCACTCGGAAGCGTGCTGGCTCCACGTCAGGCGGCGACCGCGTCGATCCATTTCGACCCCACGAGCTCCGGCTCATATCCCGCGTCGCTTCAGATATCGACCGACGGCGGAGCGGTGACGCTGCCGGTGTCCGGCGCCGCCGTCACCGGATTCGCGCGGCTGAGCGTGAGCTCCCACACCGTCGACGCGGGAAGCGTGCGGCTGGGCGGATCGCAGACCGTCTCGTTCGAGCTCGGCAACAGCGGCAACGTGCCGCTGACGATCAGCCGCGCCATCGCGCCGATCGGATCGTTCACGGCTGAGGACCCGATACCCGAGGGGCTGATCATCGAGCCGGGCACGTTCCTGCACCAGACGGTCACGTTCCGGCCGACCGAACTCGGCGCCGCCACGGGGAGCTACAGGTTCAACAGCAACACCGGACAGGGCTACGTCACGGTGAAGTTCACGGGCAGGGGAACCTGAGCGGAGCCGTTCACGGGCAGGGGAACCTGAGCGGAGCCGGCGGCGCCGGGCAGCGGCTTCTCGCTGCGCACGTCGGCTGCGGGATGGGCATGTGCCGGACATCCACTCCGCTGCTGCCGTCATGATTGCGCGGTGAAGGTCCTCGATCCGAGACTGCTCGGCTACGCGCGCGCGACTCGGACATTTCTGTTCGCCTCGATCTCCCTCGGCGTGCTCAGCGCGACGCTGATCGTCGCGCAGGCGTGGCTGCTGGCCGACGTGGTCTCCAGCGCGTTCGCGGGCAAGCGCGGCGTCGATCAACTGCGGACGCCGCTGGCGATCCTGCTGCTGGTCGTCCTGGCGCGCGCCGCGGTCGCGTGGGCAGCCGAGCTCGCGGCGGCCCGTTCCTCGGCGCGCGCGAAGTCTCAGCTGCGGGCGGCACTGCTCGCGCGGGTGGGGGAGCTCGGGCTCGACAGCTCTCGCGAGGAGCGCGCCGGCGGCATGGCGGTCCTCGCCACGCGCGGCATCGACGTGCTCGACGGCTACTTCTCGCTCTATCTCCCTCAACTGTTCCTGGCGGTGATCGTCCCGCTCGTGGTAGTCGCGGCGGTGCTCTCCAGCGATTGGATCGCGGCTGCGATCATCGCCGTGACGATCCCCTTGATCCCGCTGTTCATGGCGCTTGTCGGCGCCTCGACGCGCGAGCGCATGGACAGGCAGTTCCGCACGCTCGAGCGGCTCGCGGGCCACTTCCTCGACGTCGTCGCGGGGCTGCCCACGCTGAAGGTCTTCGGCCGCGCGCAGGCGCAGGCGCTCGCCATCCGTGAGGTCACCGACCGCTACCGCAGGACGGCGATGTCGACGCTGCGTGTGACATTCCTGTCCTCGCTGATCCTCGAGCTCGTCGCGACGATCTCCGTGGCGCTCGTGGCAGTGGCGATCGGCCTGCGGCTGTTGGGCGGCGAGACCGGCCTGCGTAGTGCGCTGTTCGTGCTGGTGCTCGCCCCCGAGGCCTACCTGCCGCTCCGCCGGCTGGGCGCCAACTACCATGCCAGCGCCGAGGGCATGGCTGCGGCGGAGCAGGTGTTCGCGGTGCTTGAGAAGCCCGTCGCGCCGCGGGGCACGCGCACCGAGGCTCCCGACCCGGCGACCGCGCCGATCGCCGTGGAGGGGCTGCGGCTCACCTACCCCGGGCGCTCGCGGCCGGCGCTCGACGGCGTTTCGCTGAGGGTGGAGGCCGGCGAGGTGCTGGCCGTCGCCGGCCCGAGCGGGTGCGGCAAGTCGACGCTGCTGAACGTGATGCTCGGACTGCTCGCTCCCGATCATGGCTCGATCAGGATCGGCGACGTCGAGCTCGCCGAGATCGACCCCGAGGCCTGGCGGGCGCGGCTCGCCTGGGTGCCCCAGCGCCCGCACCTGTTCGCAACCTCGATCGCCGAGAACGTCCTCCTCGCCCGTACCGATGCCTCGGGCGAGGAGGTCCGGGCGGCGATCTCCGCGGCGGGACTCGATGCTGTGCTGGCCGAGCTGCCCGCAGGCGCCGAGACGGTGCTCGGCGATCGCGGCGCCGGGCTGTCTGCAGGCGAGCGCCAGCGAATCGCGCTCGCTCGGGCGTTCCTGCGTGACTCGTCGCTGCTGTTGCTCGACGAGCCGACCGCGAACCTGGATGGCGACACCGAGCACGAGGTGCTGCAGGCCGTCCGGCGCCTGTCGATCGGTCGCACCGTGCTGCTCGTCTCCCACCGCCCGGCTCTGCTGAGCCTGGCCGACCGCGTCCTCTCACTCGCGCCGGTGGAGGTCGCGGCGTGATCGGCGCGCGCTCCGGCGACGGTGCGGCGCCCGCCGCCGCGGGCGTGGGCGATGACGCCGAGATGCCGCCACCGCCAGAGCCGACACGTTGGCCCGGCCCGGCACGGACACAGCCACAGGCATCGCTGCATCAGACGGTCGCGTTCGCTCGGCCGGCGGCGGGCAGACTCGCGCTGGCCACGCTGCTCGGCGCGGGGGCGATCGCGGCGGCGGTCGGCCTGATCGCCACCTCGGCCTGGCTGATCTCGCGGTCCTCGCAGCGACCGAAGGAGTCGGCGGTGGCGATCGCGATCGTCGGCGTCCAGTTCTTCGCGCTGGCACGGGGACTGTGCCGCTACGGCGAGCGGCTGGTCGGCCACGACGCCGCGTTCCGCGTCCTGGCGGAGCTGCGCGTGACTGTCTATGAACGGCTGGAGCGGCTCGCTCCGCTCGGACTGCCGGCGTTCGCAAGCGGTGATCTGCTCTCGCGGCTGATCGGCGACGTCGACTCGCTCCAGGATCTGCTGCTGCGCGTGCTGCCGCCGTTCGCGATTGCCGCGATCGTCGGCGCGGCGACGGTGGCGCTCGTGTGGTGGATGCTCCCCGCCGCCGGAGTGATCCTGCTCGTGGCGCTGGTCCTGGCGGCGACGATCGTGCCGTGGCTGACGGGGGCGCTAGCAGCCCGCGCGGAGGCCACGCAGGCGGCCGCGCGGGCACGGCTGACCTCCGCGGTGCTCGATCTGCTCGAGGGCGCCCCCGAGCTGCTCGTCAACGGCGCGACCGGGGAGCAGCTGAGGCGCGCCTCGGCGGCCGACGGTGAGCTCACGACGCTCGCCCGGGCGAGCGCCCGCACCGCCGGCGTGGGCCAGGGCCTGACGAGCCTCTGCTCGGGCCTGGCGATGTGGGGGGCGCTGATCGTCGGCGTTGCGGCCGTCCGCGACGGGCACCTGGAAGGCGTGCTGCTGGCGGGTCTCGCGTTGATCCCGCTCGTGACGTTCGAGCTGGTCATCGGCCTCCCCGCGGCGACACAGACGCTTCAGCGCGTCCGCCGCTCGGCGGCGCGCGTGATGGAGGTCCTCGACACTCCAGCGCCCGTTGCAGAGCCGGCTCAGCCTCGCGCTCTGCCTGCACCCCCACACGAGCTGAGGGTGCAGGGGCTGCGCTATCGATACCCCGGCGCGGATCGCTGGGCTCTCGACGGCGTCGATCTCGAGCTCGCGCCCGGCCGGCGCGTCGCGGTGGTGGGGCCGAGCGGCGCCGGGAAGTCCACGCTCGCCGGCGTGCTGCTGAGGTTCCTTCCCTACCAGGAGGGATCGGTGCGCCTCGACGGCGTGCAGATCGCGGGCCTGAACGGCGAGCAGCACCGGCGCGTGGTCGGGCTGGTGGCTCAGGACGCGCACATCTTCGACAGCACGCTCGAGGAGAACCTGCGCCTGGCACGACGCGAAGCCTCCCCCGAGGAGCTGCGCGCGGCGCTCGCCGACGCCCGCCTGCTCGACTGGGCGGAGAGCCTGCCGGCTGGCCTCGCCACCGAGGTCGGCGAGCGCGGAGCACGCATGTCGGGCGGTCAGCGCCAGCGCCTGGCGATCGCCCGCGCCCTGCTCGCCGACTTCCCCGTGCTGATCCTCGATGAGCCGGGAGAGCATCTCGACACGGCCACCGCGGATGCGCTTCTCGCCGACGCGCTCAGGGTCACGCGCAGCCGGGCGACGCTGCTCATCACCCATCGGCTGACGGGCTTGGAGGATGTCGAGGAGGTGCTCGTGCTCGATCGCGGCCTCGTCGTCGAGCGTGGTACCCATCCCGAGCTCCTGGCCCTGGACGGCCGCTACGCGTCGCTGTGGCGGCGCGAGCGTGGCTAGGGTTGCGGCGCCGCGGGAGCGGCGGGTGCAGTCGGCGGAGCGCTCGCGGCGCCGCCCGCCGGTGAATCGCCCTGCGCGGGCGGGGCTGTGAGACGCCCGCGGAAGACGTGGAAGGACCATCCCTGGTAGAGCAGCACGATCGGGAAGAGGACCACGGCGACGATCGTCATCACTTTCAGCGCGTAGGAGCCCGACGCGGCGTTGTTGACGGTCAGGTTGTATGCGGCGTTGGTGCTGGAGACCATCACGTTCGGGTACAGGTCGATGAAGATCGTGCCGATCGTCGCTGCGATCGCGACCGCCGAGGCGATGAACGCCCACCCGTCGTGGTCGGTGGTGGCCAGGCGCGCGGCGAAGATCACCGCGATCAGTGCGAGGATCTCCACCGGTCCCGGAACGTCGGCGCCTCCCGCGACTTTGCGCGTCCAGATGACGAAGCCCACCACCAGTGCGATCGCGGTCCATCCCAGCGGCCGCGCGAGCGTGCGCGCGCGGGCGCGCACCTGATCGGTCGTCCTCAGCTTCAGGAACGTCGCGCCGTGCAGCAGGCACAGGCCGAGGATCGTGACGCCCGTCCACAGGCCGTAGGGGGTCAGCAGATCGAAGAAGTCGCCCGTGTACTCGTGGCTGGAGTCGATCGGCAGGCCGTTCAGCAGGTCCCCCAGCCCAACGCCGAGCAGCAGGGGGATCAGCACGCAGCCGATCGTCATCGCCCATCGCCACGTCAGCCGCCAGCGGGGATCGTCGCTCTTGTGTTTGAACTCGAATGCGACGCCGCGCGCCATCAGGGCTGCCAGCACGAGCAGCAGCGCCAGGTACAGCGCCGAGAACATCGTCGCGTACCAGCTGGGAAAGGCGGCGAACGTCCCGGCCCCGGCGACGATCAGCCAGACCTCGTTGCCGTCCCACCACGGCCCGATCGTGCTGAGCGCCACGCGTCGCTCCGTGTCGGTCCTGCCGACGAGCGCGTGCAGCACGCCGACGCCGAAGTCGAAGCCCTCGAGCACGAAGAAGCCGACCCAGAAGATCGCGATGATCACGAACCAGATGGTGTGCAGCTGCATCGGCGTGGCTCCCTAGTAGCTCATCGCCGGGGTCGTGGTCGGCTGGCCTGGGCTCGAGTCCTCAGGCCCGTCGTCGGCGTCGAGGCCTTTGCGTGAGTAGCGCAGCATCAGGATCACGTCGGCAGCTCCCAGGGCGATGTAGATCAGCACGAAGGCGATCAGGCTGATCCAGATGTCGGTCGAGCTGACGGACGGCGAGTTGGCGTTGATCGTCTTCATCAGCCCCTGCACGATCCAGGGCTGGCGCCCGTTCTCGGTCAGCATCCAGCCGGCGGTGTTCATGACGAACGGCGTCACCACAGCCCACAGGGAGAGCCGCAGGAACCACTTCGAACGGTCGAGCGTTCCGCGATGCAGCAGCCAGCCTCCCCACAGGGCCAGCAGCGCGATCAAGGACCCGAGGTACGCCATCACACGCATCGACCAGTACTGCACGAACACGTTGGGGATGTAGTTGCCGGGACCGTATTTCCGTTCGTCTTCCCGCTGCAGCTGGTTGAGCCCCACGACCGCCCCGTTCCAGGTCCCCGTTGCGAGCACGGAGAGCAGGTGCGGGATCGCGATCACCTTCGTCGGCGTCATGTCTTTGTTGCCGCCGCCGACCTGAAAGGCCGAGAACGAGCACGGCTGGCAGTTTTCCCACTGGGCCTCGGCCGCGGCGATCTTGACCGGCTGGTATCTCGTCTCGATTTCCCCGAGCTTGTTGCCGACGAACATCTGCAGCAGGATCACGGGGAGCAGCACCACCACCGCCAGCTTTGCCGCTCGGTGGAAGGTCTCCACCTCCTTGCCCTTGCGCAGGTACCAGGCGGCCACGGCGAGCATCACGAGCGAGCCGGTGACGAGCGAGGCGAGGATCACATGGACGTAGCCCCACAGGAACGTCGGATTGGTGAACAGCGCCCAGATGTCGTTGAGCTGGGGCAGCCCCTGGTGGTTCATCTTGTAGCCGACCGGGTGCTGCATCCAGGAGTTGGCCGCGAGGATGAACATCGCCGAGAGCATCGAGCCGATCGCGACGAGCCAGATGCATGCGAGGTGAACACGCTTGGGGAGCCTCTCCCAGCCGAATATCCACAGGCCGAGGAACGTCGACTCCAGGAAGAACGCCGCCAGGCCCTCCATCGCCAGCGGCGCGCCGAACACGTCGCCGACGAAGCGGGAGTAGGCCGACCAGTTCATCCCGAACTCGAACTCCTGTACCAGGCCCGTGACCACGCCGACCGCGACGTTGATCAGCAGGAGCGTCCCGAAGAAGCGCGTCAGTCGCCTGTACTGCAGCTTCTCGGTGCGGTACCAGGCCGTGTGCAGGATCGCCACGAGGAACGCCAGGCCGATCGTCACCGGCACGAACAGGAAGTGGTAGATGCTCGTCGTTGCGAACTGCCAGCGTGCGAGATCGTTGCTCATGCCGGGGTGTCTGCGTCGGCTACCACACGACGACCGCCCTCGTGCGTACCGGTCCGCTCAGCACGGCCTCCAGTCGACCATCCGCGGGTGCACGACCCCGTTGACCGCCAGGCTGATGCTTGCGAGCGCGGCGGCTGGATTTGCCTCATGGCCAAAGGTCTCCCCAATGCTCGGCAGCGTCGGCCGGGTGATGATCGGCACCCGGGCGGATCCTAGCGTCTTCAATTCTGCGGCGGTACGTCCTCCTTCGCGCCCCGAGCTCGTCGTCGATCAACGGCGATTCGAGGGCGCTGACGGCTCGGCGAGGATTGCCGGGACGCGGGAAGGATCGTCCCGGAGTCGGTGTCTTGGGTCTGCAATGGACCATGTCCGTGAAACATCTTCTGCCCGATCGGAGGCGTCCGCCGTGACCGCGACCCCGCGCGATCCGAGCGATCGGGCGCTTGTTCGCCTCCTGGTGTGAGGTATACCCGGACCTCCGGGTGGAGGTCCGCGAGGCCAAAGCGAACCGCGATCAGGTCTTCGCCTGGGTCCGCTTCGCCGCCGGATCGGCGATGGCGCTCAGCGGACGAAGCGACCCATCCGTGCGGCGGTGATCGTCTCGCGCAGCGTCTCCGACGCGTCGTGGCGGGGACGCCACCGCAGCTCGCGTCGGGCCTTCGCCACGTCCATGATCACCGGCTCGCGGAATGCGGCCACCCATTGTGCCTGTGCGGGCAGCATGCCCAGGCGAGCGACCGTCTCCGCCACCGCATCGACGGCCAGCTCGGGCACAGGGATCGAGTACCAGCCCAGCTCCCGCGCGAGCTCCGCCACGGTGAGCTGCCCCGGCCCGGCGATGTTGTACACGCCGGGCGTTCCGCGGCCGAGCACGCAGGCGCGCATCGCGGTCGCCACGTCGTCGTGGTGCACCAGCTGGAACGGCACGCCCGGATCGGGCAGGACCGGCCTGAGGATCGGCACGCCGTCGAGCAGTCGCATCACCGCTCCCGGCAGCCGCTCTGAGATCTGCGTGTAGGGCAGGCTGTCGATCAGCAGCGGCGCGTCACGCCCCGCCACGATGCACGGACGCAGCACGTAGGCGCTGGTGGAGCTGCCGCCGAGCGTCTCCCAGAGCAGCTCCTCGACCTGCGCCTTCTGGGCCGAGTAGTAGTGGCTCGAGCTCCCGCGCGCGGGCACGTCCTCGGTGAGCGGCTGGGGGTTCTCGCCGTGGAACCCGTAGGCCGCCACCGACGATGTGTAGATCAGGCGTTTCGCCCCCGCCGACACCGCCGCCTCGAACACGTTGCGCGACCCATCGAGGTTCACCGCCGAGGTCTCCTTCGGGCCGCCCATGATCATGAACGCCAGGTGCACGACCACGTCGACGTCCTTCACCAGGTCCGTCACCGCCTTGCCGTCGAGCACGTCGCCGCGCCTGTAAGCGACCTTCTTCCAGCCGCGCTCCGAGGGGTCGAACGGCCTCCGTGCCATGCCGATCACCCTGCCCACCTCGCGTGAGCGCTCGAGTGCAGCGAGGACCGCCTGGCCGATCTCACCGGTGGGGCCGGTGACCGCCACCGTGAGGCCTGCCGAGGGCGCCGGACGTGGAGCCATCGAACTAACGCGCGCCGATCGCGTCGACCGAGATCGAGTCGATCGTGAAGTGTCTGCTGCCGGCCCCGCCACCGGACCCGCACGTGTCCGAGGCCTGCACGGTGGGCACGCGACTCCTCGCCGTGCCCGGTTCGAGCGACCAGTCGCAGGAGACGCCCGGGCTCATCCATTCGAGCGGCAGCGCAGGCGCTCCTTCGCCGCCGCTGCATTCACCACGGTTGGGCACGGCGATGGTCAACCGGCCGACCAGCTGATCGACTTCTTCGGCTCCCTGGGTCCAGGTCGCGCCGGTCAAAGCGTCTTCGACCGACGCCGGCGATGGAGTGCTACGTCTCATTTGGCGGTCCCCCTGGTTGCGAGTCGTTCAGCCATCGTACGCGCCCGGATCGCGCGCGTGGGGCGTCGTTCACAGCGTGTCGATCGGCACGCCGATGATGGCGAGCCTGCGGGTGAGTCCGTCGAGCGCGAAGCCGCGAAGCTCCTCCGCCGATGCCCCCAGGGCCGACGCGTCGGCCCCCTCGGGCGGCGTCAGGGACTCTGCGACCGCGGGCAGCAGCTCGCGCAGGCTGGCGCGAACGACCTCTCCCGCCGAGGGGTCCGCGGCGACCGCGCCGCGCAGGAACCACACGCCATAGCCGATGTGGCGTTGCTCGTCGTGGTGGATCTTGCCGTAGCCCGCGACGAACCCCGCCAGCAATCCCTCGCGCGTCAGGAAGCGTGTCGTGAACTCGAACGTCGTCAGCCCCAGGGTGGCCTCGAGGATCAGGTGGTAGAGCGTCACGAACGCGACCTTCGCCTCGCGGTCGGCCGGGTTTGCGAGCAGGCGCTCGTGGGCTGCCACGAGCTTCTCGTCGAAGATCGTCCGGAAGGCCGGCGAGACCTGTCCGCGGGCACGCTCGACGTGAGCGGCGATCACCGCGGGATCGGACACGACCTCGTCCTGGAAGCGCGCATAGAACTGCATGTGGCGAGCCTCGTCGACCTGCTGCGTGGCCAGGAACGTGATCTCCTCCTCGCTGGCATCGGCGCCCACCAGCCCCGAGAACTTGGTCGTGATGCGCTCCTCGGCGACCATCAGCGAGCCGAGCACGAACGAGATCAGCGCACGGTCCTCGATCGCCTCCCACTGCTCGCGGTCGCCGGACAGGTCGATCTCCCAAGGACTCCATTGACTGTCCTCCCAATGGCGGTAGAGCGTCTGGGGATCGTGCAGGTGCACCTCGTGCGCCACGTCGCTCACCCCGGTCGCTCGCTCGGCTCGCGCGTGCGGACGGTCTCGCGCATGTGCGGCGCCTCGGCGTCGCAGCCGCAGCCCGCGCCACCTCCGCAGCAGTCGGTCCTGGCGCTCGGCTCACAGCACGTCGACCGGCGCTGGGGGTCGCAACACGCCTCGCCGGGCACGCGGGCCGCGCTCATGTCAGCCACGCGGACAGCTCGGTCAGTGCGTCGGGGATGACGTAGTAGTAGGCCCACAGGCCCTGGCGCTCCGAGTTCACGATCCCGGCTTCGCGGAGCTTCTTGAGGTGGTGGGAGAGCGTCGGCTGGGAGATGTCGAACAGGGGCACGAGCTCGCACACGCACACCTTGCCGGCGTGCTTGCGCAGCACGTCCACGAGCTGCAGGCGGATCGGATCGCCGAGCGCCTTGGCCACCTCGGCCATCCGCAGCGCATGATCTCGCGCGACATCGGGATAGACGACCGGCTCACAACAGCGCTCGCCCGCCGGGCGCTTCTGCTTGGGGGAGAGCTCCAGATCGACGGCCATCTATCTACTTATATCAATTACACTTAGATTTGTCGATCTAATATGATCGCGCCATGAGCATCGACGAGGAGCTCCCGCTCGGGCGGGGTCGCGTCGTGACCCAGGCCAGCGCTCGATGAGTGCACGGGTCGCCATCAACGGCTTCGGTCGCATGGGGCGTCTGGCGATGCGGGCGGCATGGGATTGGCCGGAGCTCGCGTTCACCCACGTCAACGAGCTGCACGGGGACGCGGGCACCGCCGCTCATCTGCTGACGTTCGACTCCGTCCACGGACGCTGGTCTGAGGATGTGCACGGCGACGACGGGGCGCTGACGGTCAACGGGACGGAGGTCGGCTACAGCGCCGTGGCCGAGCCCGGCGATCTGCCGTGGGGCGAGCTCGGGGTCGAGATCGTGCTCGAGTGCTCGGGCAGGTTCCGCACACGCGAGCTGCTCGACGCCTACTTCCGACAGGGGGTGCGGAAGGTCATCGTCGCTGCGCCGGTGAAGGAGGACGCGCTCAACGTCGTCCTCGGCGTGAACGATCACCTCTATGACCCCCGGCGCCACGATCTGTTGACGGCGGCCTCCTGCACGACCAACTGCCTCGCGCCGGTGGTGAGGGTGATCCACGAGGGGATCGGCATCCGGCACGGTCTGATCACGACCCTGCACGACATGACGAACACGCAGACGCTCGTCGATGCCCCACGCAAGGACCTGCGACGGTCGCGGGCGGCGAACGTCTCGCTGATCCCCACCACCACCGGGTCGGCGACCGCGATCGGACTCATCTTCCCCGAGCTCGAGGGCAAGCTCGATGGCCTGGCGGTGCGGGTGCCGCTGCTCAACGCGTCGCTGACGGACTGTGTGTTCGAGGTCGCCCGGCCCACGACGGTGGGGGAGGTCAACGGCTTGCTGGAGGCTGCGGCCGAGGGTCCGCTGGCCGGCATTCTCGGATACGAGCGACGGCCGCTCGTATCGGTCGACTTCAAGGACGATCCGCGCTCGGGGATCGTCGACGCGCCGTCGACGATGGTCACCGATGAGACGCAGGTGAAGATCCTCGCCTGGTATGACAACGAGTGGGGCTACGCCAACCGCATGGTCGAGCTCGCTCGCACGGTGGCGGAGAGCCTGTCCGGTCTCGAGGGCGCGGGGTCCGCGCGGGCGGCCGATGGCTAGCGGCGCGGCAGCCACCGCTGGCGGCATGGCGCCGCGGCGGCAGGGCGATCTTCGCAACTACGTCCTGGTGACCGGGGCGTACTGGGTGGACACACTCGTCGATGGGGCGACCCGGACGCTCGTCCTGTTCTACTTCGACCAGCTCGGCTACACACCGTTGCAGGTCGCCTCGCTGTTCGTCCTGTATGAGATCGCCGGCATCGTCACGAACCTCGTCGGCGGTTGGCTCGCGGCTCGCCTGGGACTGAAGATCACGCTGTTCATGGGGCTCGCCGTGCAGGTCCTGGCGCTCCTGATGCTGGGCCTGGCGCCGGCGTCGTTGCTCGTGGTGTCCTACGTGATGGTCTCCCAGGCGCTGTCGGGTATCGCGAAGGACCTGACCAAGATGAGCTCCAAGAGCGCCGTCAAGCTCGTGGCGCCCGAGAACGACCAGTCCTCGCTGTATCGCTGGGTCGCGATCCTGACCGGCTCGAAGAATGCGCTCAAGGGAGTCGGCTTCTTCCTCGGCGGCCTGCTGCTCACGGTCTTCGGATTCCAGACCGCCGCCCTCGCGCTGGCGGCGCTGGTGCTGATCGCGCTGGTCGCGACCTCGAGCCTGATGCGCGGCCACCTCGGGCGTCCGGACAGGACCGCCAAGTTCTCGAAGATGTTCTCCAACAACCGGGCGGTCAACGTGCTCGCCGGCGCACGCATCTTTCTCTTCGCAGCCCGCGACGTGTGGTTCGTCGTCGGCCTCCCGTTCTTTCTCTACTCCGAGCTGGGCTGGAGCTTCTGGGCGGTTGGGACGCTCCTCGCGGTGTGGGTGATCGGCTACGGCGCCGTCCAGGCGGCTGCACCGAGCTTCGTGCGTGGTCGCGGTCACGGCAGCGACGGCGAGCCCGACGGACGCACCGCCGTGTGGCTGGCACTCGGCGTGGCGCTCTGCCCGGCCGCGATGGCCGTCGCCCTCAACGCGGGCGCCGATCCGACGATCACGATCATCGGCGGATTGATCCCGTTCGGGGTCGTGTTCGCGCTGAACTCCGCGGTCCACTCCTACCTGATCCTCGCCTACGCCGACAACGACAGGGTGGCCATGAACGTCGGCTTCTACTACATGGCCAACGCGATCGGCCGTCTCGCCGGCACCGTGCTGTCCGGACTGCTCTACCAGTGGCACGGACTCCCCGCGTGCCTGTGGGTGTCGGCGGCGTTCCTCGCGGCAGCGGGGCTGCTGTCGCTGCTGCTGCCGACCGAGGTCTCGCGGCGCCCGCGGCCCACCCGCCTCTCGCAGACCGCCTAGACGCCCCGGGGGTCGCTTGCGAGCGCCTGCCGCGGGTCACGGCTCAGAGGATTGTCGCGCTCTGAGCGTGAAAGGATCGCTGGACGATCGCCGCCCGCGGGTATAGACTCGCCCCAGCTGGGGAGCGAGTCAAGGTGAGCGAGGTCGGACGTGAGCCTGTTCGTGAAGAAGCTGTTGGGGGTCAGCGCCGCCGTGGCGGTCGTGGGGGTCCTGATCGGCCTGTACGTGGCGAGCTGGGCGACCAGCTTTCCGCAGACGGTCGCAGCCACGGGCACCCGCACGGTCGCGGGCACGGGCGGATCGCAGCTGACGCTGGAGACGGTCGCGGCGGTCGGTCCGAAATACAGCCCGTCGCACCCGGACTGGGTCTCCTACCTGGTGCGCAGCCACGGCGAGTGGGTGCACAGCACGGTCTACACGGTGCCGGCCAACTCGATCGTGCACGTCACGATCTACCAGTACGACGGCGACAGCGGGCTGCGCAATCCGTTCCTGGCCCAGGTCCAGGGGACGATCGGCGGAACCGAGACGGTCGACGGCAAGCCGACCGTGGCGATCGATCCCGAAGAAGCCTCGCACACCTTCGTGGTGCCCCAGCTGGGGGTGTTCGTGCCGCTCCCCGGCGTGCCCGAAGAAGCCAAGAACCAGTGCGAATTCGCGCCTTGTGAAGGCTCGACGCACCGCACCATCACGTTCGCCTTCCGCACCGGCAAGAAGGGGCGCTACCGCTGGCAGTGCTTCGTGCCGTGCGCGGCCGGCTTCCTCGACGGCTTCGGCGGGCCGATGCAGACCCTGGGCTACATGGACGGGTTCCTCGAAGTCGTCTAGCCATGTCCGAGCCCAACCACGCACGACGCTTCGGCGCGATCTGGGTGATCGCCTCCCTGATCGCGACGCCGCTGGTGATCGTGCTCGTCGGGCCGATCCTGCCCCCGGGCAACGGCAGCGAACAGGCCTCCGGTCACGTCACCGACAACACCGTGCTGCTGGCGATGGCGACGCCCGTGCTGCTGCTCGTGGTGATCTATCTCGTCTACGCCGCGATCTTCTTTCGCCAGCAGCCCGGAGCGGCGCTCGAAGGGCCGGCGGTGCGCGGGGACAACCGGATCCAGAGCACCTGGATCGTCGTGACCTCGGTGCTCGTCCTCGCGCTCGCGGCATACGGGACGATCCGCCTGGAGGAAGACGGCGCCGGCTCCGGAGGCGGGCCCTCGCCGGTGGCGGTGCCGAGTGGGCCGAAGCTCCCGGTGCAGGTGATCGCCCAGCAGTGGGCCTTCACCTACCGCTACCCGACCTACGGCGGCGTGGAGACGCCGCACCTCGTGCTGCCGGTGAACAAGATGATCGAACTGCACGTCACCTCGCTCGACGTGATCCACTCGTTCTGGGCGTATCAGCTGGGCGTCAAGGCCGACGCCAACCCGCACGTCGACAACGTCGTGTTCGTGAAGCCCACCCATCTGCAGACCTTCGAAGTGCGCTGCGCAGAGCTGTGTGGCATCTGGCACGGCTACATGTTCGACCACGGCCACGTGGTCACGCCGGCAGCGTTCAACACCTGGATCCGCCAGCAGCAGAGGCAGTTCGCGCCGGCGACGAAGGTCCTACCGCCGTACAGCAAGACCTATCTACCCGAACCGACGAGGCGGGCCGAATGAGCACCACGACCGCAGCCCTTCACACCCCCGCGCCCGCTCGTCGCCCGCTGTGGCGGCGGCTGGTCGGCTTCAACCTGCTGACCGCCGTGCTGCTGGGCATCGGCGGCTACTACCTGGGGTGGTTTCTGGGGCACCAGATCAACGGCGGCAAAAGCTTCGAATACCAGGCGGCGACCGACGAGAACGACGTCGCGCTGCTGCTCGCGTACTTCTTCGGCGTGATCGGCTTCCTCGTCGGCCTGGGCTTCGCCAACTATCCGATCTCGCGGATGCTCGGGCGCCCCGCGTCGCTGCGCGAGAAGGAGGGCGAGGGGATCGGCCGCTACTTCGGGTTGTGCACCGACCACAAGGTCGTCGGCATCCAGTACCTGGTGGGAATCGGGGTCTTCTTCTTCATCGGCGGGCTCAACGCGATGCTGATCCGCACCGAGCTGCTGCACCCGGTGCCGACCACGGTGGGCCCCAACCAGTACCTGTCGCTGGTGGGCATGCACGGGACGATGATGATGGGAATGATGACCTCGGGCATCCTCGGCCCGTTCGCCAACTACTTCGTGCCGATCATGATCGGCGCCCGGCGCATGGCCTTTCCCCGCATCGAGGCGCTCACCTTCTGGCTGCTGATGGCGGCCGGGTTCATCCTCACCTCGACGATCTTCTTCGGCGGCTTCCCCACCGGCTGGACCGGCTATCAGCCGCTCAACGACCAGGCGGTGATGGGGATGGACTCCTACATCTGCTTCTTCGCCCTGGTCGGGATCTCGATGGCGCTGCTCGGGCTGAACATGATGGCCACGATCATCACGATGCGCGCGCCGGGCCTGACCTGGTCGCGGCTGCCGATCTTCGTGTGGTCGGTGCTGGCGACGGCGGTGCTGATGGTGCTCGCCGCGCCGATGCTGATCGCCACGCTGCTGATGGCCGCGCTCGATCGCACGATCAACACCTCGTTCTTCATCGCCGGCGGAGGCGGCAGCTCCTACCTGTTCGAGAACCTCTTCTGGTTCTTCGGACACCCGGAGGTCTACATCCTCGCGCTGCCCGGCTTCGGCATCGTGCTCGAGCTGCTGCCCGTGTTCACGCGCAAGCCACTGTGGGGTTACAGGCTCGCCGTCTCGGGCATGCTCGGCGTCACCCTGCTGAGCTTCTTCGTGTGGCAGCACCACCTGTTCGTGAGCGGCATCAACGCCGATCTGCGCCCGTTCTACATGCTCTCCACCGAGATCATCTCGATCCCCACGGGCTTCATCTTCCTGTGTGTGATGGGAACGCTGTGGCGGGCGCGGATCAGCTTCACCGTGCCGATGCTCTTCTGCCTGGCGTGGGCGTTCAACTTCCTGATCGGCGGCCTGTCGGGCGTGTTCCTGTCCGACACCCCCAGCGACACCGACACCCACGGCAGCTTCTTCGTGATGGCCCACTTCCACTACACGATCATGGGCGGGCTGATCTTCACCTTCTTCGCGGCGATCTACTACTGGGTGCCCAAGATGACCGGCCTGCGCTTCAACGAGCGCCTCGCGAAAGCCCACTTCTGGCTGATGTTCGTCGCCTTCAACTCGACCTTCCTGCCGCTGTTCGTGCTCGGCATGAAAGGGATGCCCAGACGGGTGAGCACGTACGCGCCCGACCTGCAGGGTCTCAACGTGTGGGTGTCGATCTCGGCATTCGTGCTGGGCTTCTCGATGTTGATCTTCCTGGCGAACACGGTGTATTCGCTGATCTTCGCCCGCAAGCGTGCGGAGGCCGATCCGTGGCGCTCGAAGTCGATCGAGTGGCAGCTGCCGACGCCCGTGCCGGTGAACAACTTCGAGCAGATCCCGGTGTTCGACTCCGACCCCTACGACTACGGCACGCCCGCCGGCATCGGCGGAACCGAGCCTGCGACCGCGGGAGTCTGAGATGGAGGCCTCCCGGGAAGACCTACCGCTGGGCAAGCTGGTCGCGCCCGTTCCCAGCGGCGTGGAGATCCCGCCGGAGCCCCCCGACGTGGGAGCTCGCGCCCTGTACGTCGCGAGCCGGCTGCTGGCGGGCGCCACGACGTTCTTCTTCCTCGCGTTCCTGTTCGCGTACTTCTACCTGCGCTCGCTCAACCAGAACCACATGTGGCGTCCTGCGCACGTCGATCCCGATCACGGGCTCGGCGTGGCGATCGTCGCGTGCGTGCTGGTGAGCGCGGCGCTTGCGATCCTCGGCGGACGCCAGATGAAGCGCAAAGCGCGCAGCTGGGTGGGCCCCACGGTCGGCGCGGTGGTGCTCGGCCTGGCTGCCGTGGCGCTGCAGTGCGTCGAGTACACCGTCCAGAGCTTCGGCCCCACCGACGGCGCCTACGCAAGCGTCTACTGCGCGTGGACCGGCTTCTTCGCGATCGCGGTGCTCACCACCATGTACTGGCTGGAGACCCAGGTCGCCACCGAGCTGCGCGCCCGCCGCCACCCCGCCGAGCACGGCGACATCGAGGACCCCGACCGTCTGATCGCACCGGGTCTCGACGCGTGCGTGTTCTACTGGGCCTTCCTCGCGGCGATCGGCGCGATCGCCTACGTGACGCTGTACCTGCTGTGATGCTCGCCGCGGGGACAGCGGCGCCCGGTTTCTGGGACTGGTCGTTGGACCCGCCGCTGGTCCTGGTGATCGACCTGGCGATCCTCTACTGGTTGGGCGATCGACGCACGGTCGCCCCCGCCCGCACCAGGCGCGAGCGCCGCTGGCGGAGCATCTCCTTCTACAGCGGTCTGGCGGTGCTCGCGATCGCGCTCAGCTCACCGCTCGAGATCCTCAGCGAGCAGCTGTTCTGGGCGCACATGGTCCAGCACGTGCTGTTGCTGGTGGTCGCGCCACCGCTGATCGTGCTCGCTCGCCCGTGGATTCGCCTGTGGCGCGCGCTGCCGCTCGATGCCCGCCGGTCGCTCGGCCGTTCGCTCAGCCGGGGCGGCCGGGCCGAGCCGCTGGCGCGGTTCAGCCGGGCGGTGGGCGACCCGCTGGCGAGCTTCGTGCTGTTCTCCGGGGTGATGCTGGCGTGGCACGTGCCCGCCTTCTTCGACGCCACTCTGCGCTCGAGCGTGCTCCACGCGCTCGAGCACACGATGTTCTTCTGCACCGCCCTGCTGTTCTGGAAGCAGGTGCTGCCCTCGCCGCCGCTGCACGCCCGCCTGGTTCCGCTGCAGCGCGTCGGCTACCTGGTCGGGGCGATGGTTCTCACCTGGATCCTCGCCGTCGTGCTCGCGCTCGCGCCCCATCCGCTGTATGGCTTCTACGCCCACGAGGCGAGCCGTCCGGGCGGCATCTCGGCGATGGCCGACCAGCAGATCGCCGCGGGCATAATGTGGGTGCCGGGGTCGATCACCTTCCTGATCGTCCTCTTCGCCTACGTCCATCGTTGGCTCACGCCCCCGGCCACCGCCTCGGCCCGAGCTCCCCGGCTGGCGGGCGAGCACTAGTAGGAGGAACCCATGCCACAGATCAACATCCCGATCGCGTCGGACTTCCTGGCCGGATCGATCCTCACGCTGGTGCTGCCGCTGGGCGTGCTGATCGTGGTCGCGATCTGGTACGTGGTGCTCTGGCGTCGCGGCGCGGGCGAACGCTGAGTCGCGCCCGGCGCGGATCGCCGGCGGCTACTGCGCGGCGAGCTTGGGAACGTCGTGGACGATCTCGCTCGGCGCGAAGTCGGCCGGGTAGATCGTGCGGATCCTGCCGCTCGCGGTGATCCCGTAGATCAGCGCCGAGTGGGCCACCAGCTGCGGCTGCCCGGCGTCGCGGGTGGAGCCGACGCTCCACGCCGCCCAGGTGTGGGCGAGCTGCGACGGCGAGCCGATCAGGTACTGCATCCTGCCGGTCATCTCGTGGACGCTGAGGAACCTCGCAACCGACGGCGGCGTATCGCCGCGGGGATCGACCGACACCGCGATGATCTGCGTCTTCGCCGCGACCGCTCCGAGCTGTCGTTGGGCCGCCCTGAGCTTGGCGGTGATCAGTGGGCACACGTCGGGGCAGTTCGTGTAGAGGAACGTCACCAGCACGGCCCTGCCCCGGTACTCGGAGAGGGTGACCGGCTGGCCGAGGTAGTTGCGCAGCTGGATCGGCGGTGCCTGCCTGGCCGGCACCGCGAGCGTCCCGTCGAAGCCCTGGGCCGCCGCCGACTGCTGCACGCCGGCGGGCAGCGCGGGCTTCGGCGAGCGGTGCAGCAGCCCGAAGCTCAGGCCGCCGACGATCCCGAGCAGGAGCGCCAGCGGCAGCAGCAGCTTCGGCCACAGGGGCCGGTGGGGCTCGGTGGTGTCATCCGGTGCACGTGGCGCCGATCCGGGTTGTGCCTCGGATGCCATCGAGCAAAACATACTCCCACCCGGCGGCTGCGCCGCCGGGTGGGGCGCACCTCATGCCGGCTCGATGTTCTGGTTCACGCGCAGGACGTTGTCCGGGTCATAGGTGCCCTTCGCGGCGGCGAGGCGGTCGTAGTTGTCGCGGTAGGTCGCGCGAACGCGCTCGTGGCCCTCGTCCATCATGAAGTTCACATACGCGCCGCCGGCGGAGTATGGATGGGTCGCCTCCCAGTAGTCCACCGTCCAGTCGCGCACGACCCCGGCGTTCGCGGGGTCGGGGTCGACGCCGAGGATCACCTCGGCCCAGGTCTCGTTGCGGTAGCTGAAGGGAGTGTCGCCGCTGGCGACGTCGTGCACGGCACCGTCGATCGGGTAGAGGTGCATGGTCGAGTGCAGCGTCGGCAGACGCTCGCCGAACCGCTCGTGCTGGTCGATCGCGGCGTCCGGGAGCTCGCCGACGAAGTCCGCCCGCCAGTACCACTGCAGGCCCGGGGCGTAGAAGTCGTCGAACAGGCTCTGCAGCGCCGGGAAGGGCGTCGGTGCGACTCCGTGCAGCAGTGGGGTCCCCACCTCCTGCACCGGTGCGAACAGCTCGGCGGCCGCGTCCTCGGCGCCGCTGTAGCACCACATCACTCCGCACACTTTGCGCATGTGCAGCTCGGCGGGCAGGAAGTCGGCGGGGGGGACCGTCATCAGCGCGAAGAAGCCGTTCAGCTCCCGCGGCGCGGCGGGGAGGAACTCGCGGTAGAAGCGCATCACCTCCGCCGTCTGCTCGAGCGGCCAGAAGGTGGGACCGGCGAGCACGGTGGAGACGGGGTGTGCTCGGAACAGGAACGAGGTCACGACGCCGAAGTTGCCGCCGCCGCCACGCAGCGCCCAGAACAGCTCGGGGTTCTCGTCGGCGCTCGCGGTCACCTGCGTGCCGTCGGCGAGTATCACCTCGGCCTCGATCAGGTTGTCGATCGCGAGGCCGTGCTTGCGCGAGAGGTGGCCGATCCCGCCACCGAGCGTGAGGCCGCCCACGCCGGTGCTGCCGATGATCCCCGAGGGGGTCGCCAGCCCGGCCTCGTGCGTCGCCGCATCGACCTGGCGCCACGTGCACCCACCGCCCACGCGGACGGTGCGCGCGGCCGGGTCCACCGCGACGTTCTGCATCAGCGACAGGTCGAGCACGACCCCGTCGTCGCAGATGCCGAGGCCGCCGCCGTTGTGGCCGCCGCCGCGCACGGCGAGCAGCAGGTCGTGCCGGCGCGCGAACGCGATCGTCTCGGCCACGTCTGCGGTGTTCGCGCAGCGGGCGATCAGGGCGGGCCGGCGGTCGATCATCGCGTTGAACACGGCCCGCGCCGCCTCGTAGGCCGGGTCGGCGGGACCGACCAGCTCACCTGCGAACGTCGCCCCGAGCTCCTGTCGCGCTGCATCCGCCGCACTCGTGGTGGTGCTCATCTCAACCTCCTGTGATCGGCTCACCGGGAGCCGTCCGCCCCCGATCGTGGGTTCGAAGGTAACTCCTCGACGTCCCGCTGTCATGACCTGCCCTGACAGAGTTCCCCCCGCGCACCGTCCCGAGCGGCGATCGGAGCGATAATCAGATCTGACTACTCCTCCACGGATACCTGTGCACGCGCTTCCCGGACCACTCCGTCTGGCCTCGGCCTCGCCGTTCGTCGGCCGCTCGGCAGAGCTGGCGGCGCTGCAGGCGCTCGTGCCACGTGCGACGGACGAGCGGGGCCGGCTCGCGCTGATCGGCGGCGAGGCCGGATCGGGCAAGAGCCGACTCGTCCGCGAGCTGGCCCACGAGGTCGCCGCGGAGGGCGTGCTCGTGCTCTACGGCGCCTGTGACGCGGTGGTGCAGACCGCCTACCGACCGTTTGCCGAGGCGCTCGACCAGCTCGTCAGGAGCACCGACCCGGACGTGCTCGGTGCCGACCTCGGCAGCGCCGGTGGCGAGCTGAGCAGGCTCGTGCCCGATCTGCCCACCCGCGTGGAGGGGCTGATGGCGCCGATCGCCGCCGACCCCGATACAGAGCGTCATCGCCTCCACACCGCGGTGACCGATCTGCTCGCGAGCGCCGGTCGCCGTCAGCCGCTGCTGCTGATCCTCGAGGACGGCCATTGGGCGGACACGGCGACGCTCGTGCTCCTGCGCCACCTCGCCCGGGCGACGAGCGAGGCCCGTGTGCTGTTGGTTGCGACGTTTCGCGACACGGAGGCCGACGTGCCGGCCGAGCTCGCCGACTCGCTGGCCGACCTGCGCCGCACAGACGACGTCGTGCGCCTGCACCTGCCTGGCCTCACCGAGGGGGACGTGGGGGAGTTCGCCCGTCGTGCGGGCGGTGGCGCGTTCGATGCCGCGGAGCCCGACCTGTTCCGCGCGATCCACGACCTGACCGAGGGCAACGCCTTTCTGCTGTGCGAGCTGTGGCGGTCACTGGTCGAGTCCGACGCGCTCGCGATCGAAGAGGGCACGCTGCGGTTGACCAGGCCGCTGCAGGAGATCGCGACGCCCCAGAGCGTGCACGAGGTGGTCAACCAGCGCCTCGCCCGACTCGATCCCGTGACCAGGGACCTGCTCGAGCTGGCCGCCGTCGCCG
Source organism: uncultured Solirubrobacterales bacterium (assembly GCA_963696615.1). Classification (GTDB taxonomy): domain Bacteria; phylum Actinomycetota; class Thermoleophilia; order Solirubrobacterales; family Solirubrobacteraceae; genus Palsa-744. The sequence goes on from CAVOKU010000001.1 coordinate 1,289,409, forward strand.
GCCCCGAGTTCGAGCTCGACGTCCTGCGCCTGGCGGCGCCGGTGCAGCTCGAGCGGATCGACGCCTTCGAACCGGCGATGCGCAGCGGCGTGATCGAGGAGCTGCCGTTCCCCGCGCTGGCGTATCGCTTCACCCACGAGCTCGTGCGGCGCGCGCTGTATGACCACCTCAGCGTGCTGCGTCGCGCCGAGCTGCACCTGCGCATCGCCGAGGCGCTGGAGCAGGTCGATCGACCGCCGCGGGGGCGGGTGCTCGCCGACCTCGCCCACCACTTCGCGGCGGCCGCCCCGATCGGCGGGGCAGCGCGAGCGATGCAGTACAACCTGCTCGCCGCGGAGGCGGCGTCGGCGGCGCTGGCCTATGACGAGGCCGCGGCGCGGCTGCACACCGCGCTGGAGCTCGGCGTGGAGGACGAGCCCCGGCGTGCCGAGATCCTGCTCGACCTCGGTACGGCGCTGTACCGTGCGGGCAAGTCGCTCGAGTCGCTGAAGTTGTTTCGCCAGGCGGCGCAGATCGCGCGCGACCTCGGGGCGGGCGAGCTGCTCGCCCGGGCGGCGATCGGCTTCGAGACGACCTGCTGGCGGCCGGGGCTCGCCGACGAGGGCGCCCGTCAGCTCCTCGAGGAGGCCTCGGCCGCACTCGGGCGGGAGGACTCGGCGCTTCGCGTGGGCCTGCTGGCGAGCCTCGCACGTGCGTTCGAGTACGAGGGCGACCCCGACCGGGCTGCGGTCGCGCGCGAGGAGGCGATCTCGATGGCGCGCCGCAACGGCGACCGGCCCGGGCTGGCGACGGCGCTGATGGGGGTCTACTGGGCCCGAGCGACGACGAGCCTCGAGCAAGCGCTGGAGATGCTCGGCGAGGCACGCGATCTCGCTCGCGAGCTGGGCGACGTGGAGGGACAGGCGGAGGCGACCAATTGGCGGGTGTCGGCGCTGATCGCACTCGGCGAGGTCGCGCCGGCGCGAGCGGAGCTCGCGGTCGCCCTGGACATGGCCCAGAACGCGCGCCAGCCGTTCATGCTCCACGTGACCGAGCACTACCGGTCCGCGCTGGCGCTGCTGGAGGGTCATCTCGCGGAGGCCGAGGCGGCCGCGGAGCGCTCGCGCGAATGGGGCCAGCTGCTCGTCGGCCGCGACGCCTCGAGCATCTACGGCATGCAGATGTTCGGCGTTCGTCGCGAGCAGGGACGCCTGACCGAGGTTGCCCCCGTGATCCGGGTGCTCGCGGCCGGCGACCGCCGCGGCGGGGCATGGGCCCCCGGCCTCGCTGCGATGCTCGCGGAGTTCGCGATGGAGGAGCAGGTCCGCGACGAGCTCGACCGCGTCCACGCTGAAGGTCTCGAGCCGCTGCGCGAGGGCCTCTGGCTCGCCTCGCTCACCTATCTCGCCGACGCCGCCAGCGCGGTCGCCCACCGCGAGGTCGCCGCGGCGGTCTACCCGCTGCTGATGCCGCTGGCCGGCACGAACGTGATGATCGGCCACGGCGTCGCGTGCTACGGGGCCGCCGACCGCTACCTGGGCATGCTGGCGAGCGTCCTCGGCGACGGCGACGCCGCGGCGAGCCACTTCGAGATCGCCCTGGAGCTCAACCGCCGGATGGGCGCGAGGACCTGGCTGGCGCACACCGCCTACCAGTACGGGCGCACGCTGCTGCGCAGCGGCGAGACCGACCGTGCAGCGCAGCTGCTCGCCGAGGCCGTCCGTCTCGCCGATGAGGTGGGGATGCCCACGCTGCTCGCGCGGGCCCGCCTGCTCGCGCCCGAGTCCCGCTCGGCGCTGCCCGACGGACTCTCCGGACGGGAGCTCGACGTGCTGCGCCTGGTGGCCCGCGGCCGCTCCAATCGTGAGATCGGGGAGGCGCTGTTCATCAGCGAGCACACCGCGGCGAATCACGTCCGCAGCATCCTTCGCAAGACCAGCAGCGCCAACCGCGCGGAGGCGACGGGGTACGCCTACCGGCACGGCCTGGTCGAGGGTTGACCGATCGCTTAGGATCAGATACATGCCGATGTACGTGATCGAGCGGGCGTTCGCCGAGCAGCTCGAGCTCACGAGCGATGACGTGAAGCTGATCGAGGATGTCAACGCGGACGAGGGGGTCCGCTGGCTGTTCTCGTTCTTGAGCGCCGACCGACGCCGCTCCTACTGCCTCTACGAAGCCCCCTCACCCGACACCATCGTCGCCGCCGCCAAGCGCGTGGGCATCCCCGCCGACGTCGTCGTCGAGGTCAACCGCATCTCCGCGGACATGTACGCCTAGCTCGGGTACGCCTGGCTCGGGTACGCCTAGCTCGAGCGGCGGAACGATCCTCACCGCCGGCTGCGAGCGGGCGGGGCCCCGCCGACGTCCAGCCCGCGCGCGGAGAACACCGACCGCAGCAGCTCGGGTCGGTCGGTCATGATGCCGTCCACCCCGAGGTCCAGCAGCTCGTGCATCACCTGCTCCCGATCGACGGTCCAGGCGTGCACCGGGACGCCGGCGCGATGGCACGCTCCGATCAGCCGAGCGGTGAGGATCGGCGTCGCGCCCTCACCCAGCGACATCTGCACGCAGTCGGCCTCGCCGCGACGAACCACTCCGAACAGCGTCGTCAACCGGGCCAGCGAGAGCGAGGCGGAGTCCATCGTGACGCACGCCCGGCCGCCGGCAAGGGCACGTATGTGTCGTGCCCGCCTGCCGGGCATCGTGCCGAGGCACACACGCTCCCAGGCGTCGAACCGGTCGAGCAGCTCCACCAACGGCGCGACGGTGGAGTCGGACTTCACGTCGATGTTGAACCGCACGTGAGGCCACCGCGAGAGCAGCTCCTGCAGACGCGGGATCGTCACCCCTCGGCCCCGGTAGGGGTGGCTGTGACCGCCGTCGGGCGAGAAGCTGTGGCCGGCATCGGCCGCGCCCACCGCCGCCATGTCGAGCTCGGCGAGCGCGCCCGCGCGGTCGGTCACGCGATCGAGGCGATCGTCGTGGAAGGCTACGAGCACCCCGTCACGGGTGAGCTGGGCGTCCGTCTCGAGGTACCGGTACCCGAGCGCGAGCGCGGCCTCGAACGCGGGCAGCGTGTTCTCCGGTGCCTCACGGGCCCCGCCGCGGTGGGCGAACGCGATCGGTCCGTCGTGGGCGAGGTAGGGATGGAGACCGTGACGCCGCATGGGGGGCGCTGCGGTCAGCGATGCCGTGGGGGCCGGTGTGCGAACACGACCGTCCCACCGCCCTCGCCGACCGCTCCCGCCACCGGCTCGAGGCGCCCGAGGCGCCGGAGGTGCACGCCCCGATCAGGTCCCGGCGAGGGCCTTCCGCTTGATCTCGTCGAACTCGGCCTGGGTGATCGTGTTGTTCTCCAGCAGGCTCTTGGCTTTGGCGATCTGCTCGGTCGGATCGCTGCTGCCGGCGGTCTGCTTGACGTACTGATCGAACTGCGCCTGGGCGGCTTCCTGCTGTTTGAGGGCGCGTTCGGTCATCCCCTTGTGCTCGGCGATCAGGTACACGAACGCGCCGAAGTAGGGGAGCACGATGATGAAGATGATCCACAGCACCTTGATCCAGCCCGACTCGTCGTGACGGCGGAAGATGTCGGCGAACACCGTGATCAGGATCCAGATCCAGACCACGAATGCGAAGAAGATCAAGATCGTCCAGAACACTTCCAGGAACGGGTAACTGGAGGATGCGAGGATCACCAACGGCCCCCTTTTCGGTCGGGTGTGAAAGCGCATACGCGCGCTCGGAGAGCAGAGCCTACTGCGCGGCCCCCTCGAAGCCTCGACAGGCCCCCGCCGGGAGGAAAGGATCGGTGTGCCGCGAAGCCGTACGGCGGACCTGACCGAGAGGAGCGCCGCGGGGATGACGGGTGTGCTGTACCAGCTGGCACGGTTCTGCGTGCGCCGACGGTTCGTCGTGCTGGGGGTGTGGCTGCTCGTCACGATCGCGTTGGTGCTCGTGTCCCACCGGCTCGGCGAAAAGACGAACGACAACCTGTCGCTGCCCGGCACCAACAGCCAGCGCGCCTCCGAACTGCTCGAGCACTCGTTCCCCCACCAGGCCAACGGGTCGAGCCCGATCGTGCTGCATGCCACCAGCGGCAAGCTCACCGAACCGAAGTACTCGGAAGCGGTCGAAAGGGCCGCCGCGAGCGTCGCGAAGGCCCCCGAGGTGGCGTCGGTCGTCAGCCCGCTGACACCCCAGGGCGCCGCCGCACTGAGCAACAACGAGCAGATCGGCTATCTGTCGGTGACGCTCGATGTGAGTCCGGGCGAACTGTCCACCGAGGAGGCCCAGAGGATCATCGACGCCGCCGATCCCGCCAAGCAGGCGGGTCTGCAGGTGTCGACCGGCGGCCAGCTCGGACAGAAGGTCTCCAAACCCGCCACCGAGTCGAGCGAGCTGATCGGGATCATCGCCGCGATGTTGATCCTCACCTACACCTTCGGCACCGTCGTCTCGATGCTGCTGCCGATCTTCAACGCGCTGCTGGCGCTGCTCTCGACGCTGGCGATCATTCGCATCCTCGGCCACCTCGTCACCGTTCCCACCGTCGCGCCGACGCTCGCCACGATGATCGGGCTGGGGGTGGGCATCGACTACGCGCTGTTCATCGTCACCCGCCACTTCCGGGGCCTCGGCGAGGGCCTGGATACGCGCGACTCGATCGCCCGCGCGGCGGCGACCTCCGGCGGAGCGGTGTTCTTCGCCGGCTGCACGGTCACGATCGCGCTCGTCTCGCTCGCCGTCGCGAACATCCCGCTGGTCACCACGATGGGCCTGATGGCGGCGATCGCGGTGGTGGTGGCGGTGATCGCCGCGCTCACCCTGCTGCCGGCGACACTCGCGATCACCGGCGGGCACATCAACTCGCTGCGGGTGCGTGCGCCCCGTTCGGAGGCCCACGCGCGAACGGGCCGCTGGGCGAGATTTGCGGGCGAGATCGCCAAGCGGCCGGCGATCGCCGGTGCGGCCGCGCTCGCGATCCTGATCCCGCTGACGATCCCGCTGCTGTCGCTCACGCTCGGCCAGCAGGACACCGCCGCCCTGTCCGAGTCCACCACCGCCCGACAGGCCTATGACCTTCTCTCCGAAGGCTTCGGGGCGGGCGCGAACGGCCCTTTGCTCGTCGCCGTGAAGCTCGGCACGCCGGCCGAGCCCTCGAGCAGCTCGGGCTCGTCCGGCTCGTCCGGCTCGGGCGGCTCCTCGGGCTCCTCGGGCGCCGCGAGCGATCCGCGTGCGAGTGACCCGCGGCTGGCGAAGCTGCTCGAAGACGTCGCATCCACCCACGGGGTCGCCTCGGTCACGCCGATCCAGATCGACGAGGCCGGGACGACGGCGTTCTTCAACGCGATCGCGACCACTCCCCCGGCGGCCGGGCAGACCGAAGCGCTCGTCGCCAAGTTGCGCTCGGAAGTGATCCCCGACGCCGAAGCGGGCACCGACCTCAACGCCGACGTGGGCGGCAGCACCGCCGGCTACACCGACCTCGCGTCGGCGATCTCCGACAAGCTGCCACTGCAGATCCTGGTGGTGATCGCGCTCAGCTTCCTGCTGTTGATGCTCGCCTTCCGAACCGTCGTGGTTCCCGCCCAGGCGGCGGTCATGAACCTGCTCTCGATCGGCGCCTCCTACGGGGTGCTCACGGCGATCTTCCAGTACGGCTGGCTCAACAGCGCGATCGGGCTGAACGGGGCGATTCCCGTCGTGTCCTACGTGCCCCTGTTCATGTTCGCGATCCTGTTCGGCCTGTCGATGGACTACGAGGTGTTCCTCGTCAGCCAGATCGAGGAACACGTGCACGCCGGCGAGGACAACCGCAGCTCGGTCGTCTCCGGGCTCGTGACCAGCGCCCGCGTGATCACGGCGGCGGCGCTGATCATGGTGTTCGTGTTCGGCAGCTTCGTGCTCAACGGCGACCCCACCGTGAAGCAGTTCGGCGTCGGCCTGGCGGTGGCGGTGATCCTCGACGCCACGATCGTGCGCTGCCTGCTCGTGCCGGCGTTGATGGTGCTGATGGGCAGAGCCAACTGGTGGATGCCCCACTGGCTCGACCGGATCGTGCCGCGCATCAGCATCGAGGGCAAGGAGTACTTCGACAGACGCGAACGCACCCTCGCCCAACACGCCGAGCGAGCCGCCGCCGAGTGAGCGGCCGCAGCTCTCCCGGATCGGCCGGCAGCTACTCGCCGGGTCCGTGGGCCAGCCGGTACTTGCGGGTCTTCGGCGAGCGCTCGAGCAGCCCCAGCTCGACCAGCGTCACGGCGTAGCGATGGGTCGTCGACGCGCTCATACCGAGCTCTTCGGAGATTTCCACGATCCCCCGCGCGTCGTTGTCGGGTCCGAAGCAGGTGAGCAGCGACAGGCCCCGCAGCAGCGATCGCGATAGTCGCGGGTCCGCCGTGTCGATCGGCATGAAGCCGGCGAGCCGGGTGCCGGCGAACGGGCCGCCCTTCCCGTCGCGGGCAGGGGCCCTGAGCGCATCGGCGACGAGACTGGAGATGCTCGGCGCCCGGCTCTGGGAGGCGGCGCGCACGACCTCGTCGACCTGGGTGGGGGACAGCTTGATCACGACTGAGGGGAGGTCAGGACTTCTCATATGGGGGATCTTCCCACTCGCTGACTTGTGTCTGCAAGGCGAGTTTCTCACATCACCTCATGAGGGCAGCGCCGCATGCGGCGCTGCCCGGGGCCGCACATGTGCGGCCCCGCCCGCCGGCGCATGCGCCGGCGGGGACCGCCCCGAGCCATTAGCCTCCCGACGATGCCGATCACCGTGAAGCTCCCGGACGGAAAGTCGCTCGAGCTCCCCGACGGCGCCACCGGCGCCGACGCCGCCGCCGCGATCGGGCCGGGCCTGGCGAAGGCCGCGCTCGCGATCGAGGTGAGCCATCCCGAGGCGGGGGACGGGCCGCGGGTGCTCGATCTCGCACGAGCGCTCCCGGACGGGGCGAGCATCGCCATCCTCACCGACAAGAGCGGTCACGAGGCGCTCGATCTGATCCGCCACGACGCCGCACACGTGCTCGCCACCGCGGTGATGGAGCGGTTCCCCGGCGTGAAGATCTCGATCGGACCCCCGATCGCCGACGGCTTCTACTACGACTTCGAGTTTCCCCCAGGCGTGTCCATCTCCGCGGAGGACTTCCCCGCGATCGAACAGGCGATGCGTGAGCACGTGCAGGCGAAGGAGCCGTTCGAGCGCGAGGAGGTGACTCCCCAGCAGGCGCGCGAGCGGTTCGTGGCCGAGGGTCAGGACTACAAGGTCGAGCTGATCGACGATCTCCTCAACAACGCCCACACGGACGGGGGGGAGGCGCTCCAGAGCGTCTCGCTGTACACGAACGGCCCTTTCACCGACCTCTGTCGCGGACCCCACGGCCCCGACACCGGCAGGGTGGGGGCGTTCAAGCTGCAATCGGTCGCCGGCGCCTACTGGCGGGGGGACTCCGATCGGACGATGCTCACCCGGGTGTATGGCACCGCCTTTCACAAGAAGGGCGAACTGGAGGCGCACCTGGAGCGGATCGAGCAGGCGAAGGCCCGCGACCACCGCAAGCTGGGACGGGAGCTGGGGCTGTTTCACTTCTCCGAGGTGTCCCCGGGCGCCGCCTTCTGGACGCCGGCGGGGACGCGGCTGTGGAACAAGCTGGTGGTCCTGTCGCGCGAGATGGCGGCACAACGGGGCTACGAGGAGGTCAAGACCCCCCTGATCTACGACGCCGAGCTGTGGAAGACCTCCGGCCACTGGGGCAAGTACCGGGAGAACATGTTCACGATCGAGGTGGAGAACCGCGATATGGGTGTGAAGCCGATGAACTGCCCCGGCCACGCCCACCTGTTCGCGAGCAGTCGCCACTCCTACCGCGAGCTGCCCGTCCGCTACTTCGAGCCGGGGCTGCTGCACCGCAACGAGCCCTCGGGGGTGCTGCACGGCCTGCTGAGGGTGCGTCACTTCGCCCAGGACGACGCCCACATCTTCTGCACCGAGGAGCAGATCCAGCAGGAGGTGGCCGGCTGTCTGGAGCTTGCGTTCGCCACCTACACCCTGTTCGACCTCGACGTCCGCCTGGAGCTCTCCACTCGGCCGGAGGAGCGGATCGGAGACGAAGCGATGTGGGATCGCGCCGAGGAGGCGCTGGTGCAGGCGCTCGACGGCCAGGGCCTCGCGTATGAGCTGAACCCCGGCGACGGCGCCTTCTACGGGCCCAAGGTCGACATGCACATGACCGACTCGCTCGGACGCTCGTGGCAGCTGGGAACGGTCCAGCTGGACTATTCGATGCCCGCCCGGTTTCAGCTGCGCTACACCGGCGCGGACAACGCCGAGCACACGCCGGTGATGATCCACCGCGCCTGCTTCGGCTCCTACGAGCGCTTCATCGGCATCATGCTCGAGCACTACGCGGGCGAGCTGCCGCTGTGGCTGGCGCCGGTGCAGGCGATCGTGCTGCCCGTCTCGGACCGCTTCAACGACTACGGCGAGGCCGTCGTCAGGCGTCTGCGCGCGACGGATGCGTTCGTCGAGCTCGACGATCGGGGCGAGTCCGTGGGTCGCAAGATCCGCGACGCCGAGCTGCGCAAGGTCCCCTACATGCTGATCGTCGGCGAGCGGGAGTCCACCGACGGGACGGTGTCGGTGCGCGCCCATCGAGGTGGCGACGAGGGATCTCTCGCCACCGAGGACTTCGCCGCGAGGCTGGGCCGGGAGATCGAGCGGGGCAGCTGACGGACCCCCTCGACGGGCCCGCCGGCAGGCGTGAACACCTTGCGAGCCGTTTACGCCCCGCTATACTCCGCCGCCTTGAGACTCCTCAGACCCCTCGAGCGCGGCCGATAGCTTCGACTTGGCGCGCAACGAGCACAGCTAGTGCCGGTACCGCGGAGGTTTGACCGGCGCCCGCCGGAGCGGGACCAGACGAGGATCAACGAGCGCATCCGCGTACCGGAGGTGCGAGTGATCGACGACGACGGGGGCCAGGTCGGCGTGATGAAGACGCCCGACGCGCTGCGCTTCGCCCAGGAGCGGGAACTCGACCTGGTGGAGGTCGCCCCCGAGGCGAGGCCGCCCGTGTGTCGCGTGCTCGACTACTCCAAGTACAAGTACGAGCAGGCCCAGAAGCAGAAGCAGGCGCGCAAGCACCAGCAGCAGATCACCGTGCGCGAGATCAAGTTCCGCCCGAAGATCGCCCAGCACGACTACGACACCAAGAAGCACCACGTCGAACGCTTCCTCCGTCACAAGGACAAGGTGAAGGTCACGATCATGTTCCGCGGACGGGAGGTCACCCATCCCGAGCGGGGCACAGCGATCCTCGACCGACTCGCAGAGGAGCTCGTCGAGCTGGGTGTGGTCGAGCAGCGCCCTCTCCAGGAGGGGCGCAACATGACGATGCTGCTCGCCCCCTCGAAAGCCGTCCTCGCCGGTCGTGCAGACGCCAACGCCTCCGACGACGCCGAGACCACGGGCGACACGGACGCGACGGCCCAAACGGACGCCGCCGCCGCGCCCACGGATGCCGCCGCGCCCACGGATGCCGCCGCGCCCACGGACACCACCGCCTCAGCCGAGGCCGACACGGCCGTGGGGTCCGACGGATCGGATGCCGCCGCCGGCGAGGCCGCCGCGGGCGCGGACGCCGAGAGCGCCGACGCCGCAGCCTGAGCGACGTCGAGCGCGTCAGCCGCGCAGACCCGATGTGGGCCGCCGGCCTGTCATACTCTTGCGCTCGATGCCCAAGATGAAGACCCATTCCGGCGCCAAGAAGCGCTTCAAGATCACCGCCAAGGGCAAGGTGCGGGGCAGGCACGCCTTCACGAGTCACATCCTCGAGAAGAAGTCCCCCAAACACAAGCGGGCGCTCGGCCGGCCGGCTGTCATCTCCGACCACGACACACCCCGTGTGAAGAAGCTCCTGGGAGTCGGCAAGTGACACGGGTCAAGCGTTCCGTTCACGCCCGCAAGAAGCGTCGGGCGACACTCGAGCTGACGAAGGGCTTCCGCGGCGAGGCACACTCGAACTACAAGCGCGCGAAGGAGGCCCTGATGAAGGCGGACTCCTACGCCTACCGGGACCGGCGCAACCGCAAGCGCGACTTCCGGCGGCTGTGGATCACGCGCATCAACGCTGCCGCGCGTCAGAACGGCATGAGCTACTCCCAGCTGATGCACGGGCTGTCGCTGGCCGAAGTGGAGCTGGACCGCAAGGTGCTCGCCGACATCGCCGTGCGCGACGCCGACACCTTCCGACGTATCGCCGAGACCGCCCGCGAGGCGTTGCCGTCGGCTGCCTGAGCACAGCAGCAAGGCAACAGAGCTCTCGGGCGTCGGTCCTCCAGGACGGCGCCCTTTTTTGTGCTCGCCCACCACCATTCACACCAGAGACCCGACGAGAACGATCGAACCCACACACCATCGAGCATCGACCGACATGACCGCTGACACCCACACCATCGCATCCCCCCGCAACCCCCGCCTGAAGGCGCTCAGGCGACTGCACACCAAGCGGGGGCGCAGCCAGAGCGGGCGGTTCGTGGCAGAGGGCGAGGACCTGATCGCGGCGGCAACGGCGGCCGGCCGGGACGCATTGGAGGGATACCGGCTGGCGGGCAGCGGCATCGGTGGAGCGGCGTTCCGCGACGTCGCGCCCGACACCCTCGCGGCGTTCTCGACGCTCGGCTCGGGCACGCGCGCGATCGGCGTCTACGAGCAGCGGTGGCTGGCCGGTCCCGTCGGCCCGTTGTGCGTGTACCTGCATGCGGTCGGCGATCCCGGCAACGTCGGCACGATCCTGCGCGGCGCCCGGGCGTTCGGCGCCTCCTGTGTGGCGCTCGGCCCGGACTGCGCGGACCCCCACGCGCCGAAGGCCGTCCGGGCGAGCATGGGGGCGATCTTCGCGGTGAACCTCGTGCGGGGCGCCGACGTGGCCCAGCTGCCGGGCGAGCGGATCGCGCTCGTCGCCGGCGAGGGGGCGCCGCTGACGTCGCTGCAGCCGTGGCCGAGCGACGGCGTTTCGCTGCTCGTCGGCTCCGAGCGCGAGGGCCTGCCGCGGGCCGTGGTGGAGGCCTGCGGGCACGTCGCTCACATCCCGATCGCGGCCGACTCCCTGAACGCGGCGATGGCGCTGACGATCGCCCTGTACGAGACGACCCGCGCCGATCCCCCGCGCGACCTTAGGATGGCGCCATCGTGAGCGACCACGACACCGATACGACGGTCGGCGAGGAGCACCCCGGCGGCGCGCTGGGAGAGATCGAGCGGATCGAACGGGACGCCGCCGTGGCGGTCGCCGCGGCTGCCGACAGCGACGCGCTCGAGCAGGTGCGGGTCGCGTTCCTGGGGCGCAAGGCCGAGCTGCCGCAACTGCTCCGCGGCGTCGCCAAGCTGGAGCCCGAGCAGCGGGCGGCCGTCGGACGGGTCGCCAACCAGGCGCGCCAGGCACTGGAGGCGATGATCGAAGCGCGCGAGCAGGCGCTCGGCGGCGCCGAGCTGGAGCGCGGCCTCGAGCAGCAGCGGATCGACGTGACCCTGCCCGGCGCCCCGCCCCAGCCGGTGGGCAGGCTGCACGTGCTCACCGCCACGATGCGAGAGCTGGAGGACATCTTCCTCGGACTCGGATTCACCGTCCTGGAAGGCCCCGAGGTCGAGACCGTCCACTACAACTTCGACGCCCTCAACCACACCCCCACCCATCCGGCGCGCGCCCGCACCGACACCTTCTACGTCCAGCGCCCGGGCGCTCCCCACGGCGCTCGTGCGCCGGCCACCGGGGCCGGCGCACGGTTGGGCGAGCCCGAGGACCTGGTGCTGCGGACCCACACCTCACCGATGCAGCTCCGGGCGATGGAGGCCCATCCGCCGCCGCTCTACGTGGTCATCCCCGGGCGCGTCTACCGCCCGGACTCCGACGCCACCCACACGCCCCAGTTTCACCAGCTCGAGGGGCTCGCGGTGGACGAGGACATCACCCTGTCCGACCTCAAGGGCACGCTGCTGGCGTTCGCCCGGTCGGTGTTCGGCGACGCGCGGGAGGTGCGGCTGAGGCCCCACTTCTTCCCGTTCACCGAGCCGAGCGTCGAGGTGGACGTGTCTTGCTTTCACTGCGACGGCAGGGGTCACCTGCGCGACGGCTCGCGCTGCCACCTGTGCAAGGGCGAGGGCTGGCTGGAGGTGCTGGGCGCCGGCGAGGTCGATCCCGACGTGTACTCCCACGTGCCCCTCACCGACCGCAACCGGCCGGGCTATGACCCCGAGCGCGTGCAGGGGTTCGCGTGGGGCATGGGGGTCGAGCGGATCGCGATGCTCAAGCACGGCATCCCCGACCTGCGCCTCTACTACGAGAACGACCTTCGCTTCCTGGAGCAGTTCGGCTGATGATCGCCACCCACCCCAGCGAGGTGAGCTGACGTGCGCGTGCCGCTGGCCTGGCTGCGGGAGCACTGCGACCCTCCCCTGGACGTCGCCGCGATCGAGGAGCGCCTGACGATGACCGGCACCAAGGTCGAGGCGATCCACCACCACGGCGTGCGCGCGATGGAGCGGTTCGTGGTCGGCAGGGTGCTCACCTGCGAGCGCCATCCCGACGCGGACCGGTTGAGCGTGTGCCGCGTGGACCTCGGCGCCCAGGACGGCTCGCCCGCCACGATCGTGTGCGGCGCCCCCAACGTCGCCGCCGGTCAGACGGTCGCCGTCGCGCTCCCCGGCGCGGTGATGGCGGACGGCACGGAGATCGGTGAAGCGAAGCTGCGAGGCGTCGTCTCGGAGGGGATGATCTGCGCCGAGCAGGAGCTCGCGATCGGCCCCGGCGGGGAGGGCATCCTCGTGCTGGACGACATCACGATCGACGCGGAGCTCGCGCCGGGAACCCCGCTCGCGGACGTGCTGAGCATCGCCACCGAGGTGATCGAGCTCGAGGTCACCCCCAACCGCCCGGACTGCCTCGGCGTGTACGGGGTCGCACGCGAGCTCCACGCGGCGACGGGCGCACCGCTGCAGCCCGCCCCCTGGAGCGAGGACCCCGGTTCCCTCGGTGCGCTCGACGGGGTCGCGGTGAGCGTGCACTGCCCGGACCTGTGCCCGCGCTTCACCGCGCGGGTGTTCGACGACGTCACGGTCGGTCCCTCGCCGCTGTGGCTGAAGGCGCGTCTGAGCGCAGCCGGTCAACGGCCGATCAACAACGTGGTCGACATCACCAACTACGCGATGCTCCTCACCGGCCAGCCCGTCCACGCGTTCGACCTCGACCGTGTCGCCGGCGCGGCACTGGCCGTGCGCCGGGCGCACGAGGACGAGCAGGTGAGGACCCTCGACGGCCAGACACGCACGCTCGACAGCGAGATGGTGGTGATCGAGGACGCGGACGGCCCCACGTCGATCGCGGGCGTGATGGGCGGCGAGCGCTCGGAGGTGCACCCCGGCACGAGCAGGGTGCTGCTCGAGGTCGCCAACTGGAGCGGTCCCAACATCCATCGCACCTCCTGGACGCTCGGTCTCAGGAGCGAGGCGTCCTCGCGCTTCGAGAAGGGCCTCGCCCCGGAGCAGTGCCTGTGGGCACAGGCGCTCGCCACGAAACTCCTGGTCGAGCTGTGCGGCGCCACCGTCGCGCCCGGCACGATCGACATCGGCGGCGACGGTCCCACGCCCCCGTCGATCTCCCTGCGCGAGGCGCGCGTGCGGGACATCCTCGGGATCGAGATCCCGCCCGCCCGCCAGGCGGAGATCCTCACCGCGCTGGACTTCCACACCACGCCCACGCCGCCGGGCCTGGACGTGGTGCCGCCGCCGGTGCGCCGCCAGGACGTCACCCGTGAGGCCGACGTGATCGAGGAGGTCGCCCGCATCGACGGTCTGGAGAAGCTGCCCGCCACGCTGCCCAAGCGTCGGGGGGCCTACGGCCTGCTCTCGCACCGGCAGCGCCTGCGCCGCCGAGCGCTCGACACGCTCGCGGGGCGCGGACTGCACGAGGCGGTGGGGTGGACGTTCGCCTCGCCGACCGTCGCCGACCGGCTGCGGCTCGGCCCGCAGGACCCCCGCCGGCGGGCGCCGATCGTCGAGAACCCCCTGTCCGAGGAGCAGTCCCAGCTGCGCACCACCCTGCTCGGGTCCCTGCTGGACTCCGTCGCTCGCAACCTCGCCCGCGGGATCGCCGACGTCGCCCTGTTCGAAACGGGCACCGTGTTCCTCGCGCCCGAGGCCGACGCCGCCGATCCGCCGGAGGATCCCCTGCGCCAGACCGGCATCGGCGAAGTGCGGGCGCTCGCCGTCGCCCTCACGGGGGCCCTCCACGAGCAGAGCTGGAGCTTTCCCGAGCCGCCCGTCGCGGACTTCTTCGCGGCGAAGGCGATCCTCGAAGCGCTCGCACGGGCCCTGCGGGTGAGCGATCTCGAGCTCGCGCCCGAAGCCCAGCCGTTCCTGCATCCCGGACGCGCCGCCGCGATCTCGCTGGCGGGCGCCGAGACGGTCGGCTGGATCGGCGAGCTGCATCCGCTCGTGGCCGCGTCCTGGGAGCTGCCTGTGGGGGCGAGCGCGTTCGAGGTCGACCTCGACCGGCTGATCGACGCCGCGCCGCTGGACACCCGCTACGAGGACCTGATCGGCTACCCGCCGGTCCACCAGGATCTCGCGGTCGTGCTGCCCGAGGAGGTGCCCGCCGCGCAGGTGCTCGCCGCCGCCCGCGGCGCCGCCGGGGAGCTGCTGCGCGACGCGCGCACCTTCGACGTCTACACCGGACCCCAGGTCGGACCGGGCAGGCGCTCGCTGGCGCTCGCGCTGTCTTTCCGCGCGGCCGACCGCACGCTGAGCGACGAGGACGTCGCACCGGTGCGGGAGCGGATCGTCGCCGCGCTGGCCGAGCTGGGAGGTGAGCTGCGTGGCTGATGCCTCGCCGCCGCAGGTGTTCGCGCCCGGCTCGCCCCGCGTGCTGGTCGCCGGTGCGACCGGGTTCGCCGGCGCGCTCGCCGCGCACCTGCTCTGGCGCCACCCCCGCTTCGAGCTCGTGACCGTCACGGGTCGCTCGGAGGTCGGGCGGCGCCTGGACGATCTCTACCCCCGCTATCGCGTTCCGCTGCAGATCGAGGAACTGCACACCGAGCAGCTCCTCGAAGCGGGAGAGGCCGGCGCGGGCGGCACTCCGGCGCTGGACGGCGCCGTCGTGGCCTATCCCCACGCGGCGGCGGCTCCCACGGTCGACGCGCTGGTGCGGGCGGGGGTGCGGGTGGTGGACCTCAGCGCGGACTTCAGACTGTCCTCGCTGCCGATCTACGAACACTGGTACGGGGAGCATCCCCGCCCGGAGCTGCTCCCGCAGGCGGTGTACGGGCTCACCGAGCTGCACCGCGCGCGCATCGCCGACGCGAGCATCGTGGCCAACCCCGGCTGCTACCCGACGGCCGCCGTGCTGGGGCTCGCTCCGCTCGCCAGGGCGGGGCTGATCGCCGACGTGGTGATCGACGCCAAGCAGGGGATCTCCGGCGCCGGCCGCGCCTTCGACGAGAGCACCCACCTGTCGATGGCCGGGGAGAACATCCTCCCCTACAAGGTCGCCGCCCACCGTCACACGCCGGAGATCGAGGAGCAGCTGGCGCTGCTCGGCGCCGACCTCCCGGTCCAGTTCCAGGCTCACCTCGTCCCGCTCGACCAGGGCGAGCTCGCGAGCTGCTACGTCACGCCCACCCGCACCGTCTCACCCGCGGAGCTGAGCGAGCTCTACGAGGACGCCTACGCCTCCGAGCCGTTCGTCGAGCTCCTACCGCGCCCGCCCGGCACGCGCGAGGTGGCCCAGACCAACTACTGCCGCGTGTTCGCCGCCGCCGACGGGCACACGGGCAAGATCGTCGTGCTCTGCGCGATCGACAACCTGTGGAAGGGGACCTCCTCCCAGGCCGTCCAGAACCTCAACCTGATGTTCGCCCTGCCCGAGACGGAGGGGCTCTCGTGAGCGCCGGCGCCGACGTGTGGGGCGATCGCACCGCCGCCGGCCCGCCGCGGCCGTTCTTTCGCTCGCGCTGGGTGCCGGTGCCCGCGCACGTGCGCGAGCTCGACCCCGCCGCCGGGCTGCCCGCCGGCTTCAGAGCGGCGGGCGTCGCGTGCGCGATCAAGCCCAGCGGCAACCCCGACGTGGGCATCGTGGTGTGCGACTCCGAGTCGCCGGTGAGCGCCGTGCGCTTCACCGCGACCGCCACTCCCGCCGCGCCGGTGATCCTCAGCCGCGAGCGCTGTCGCCTGGACGGCCTGCGAGCCGTGCTCGCCAACTCGGGCTGCGCCAACGCCGCGACGGGTCAGCGCGGCCTCGACGATGCCGCCAAGACCCAGGGTGCCGCGGCGATCGCGCTCGGCATGCAGCCCGAGGAGGTCGCGCTGGGGTCCACCGGCGCCATCAGCCATCTGCTTCCCGTCGAGAAGCTGCTCCGCGGCATCCTCGCGGCCAGCTCCCAGCTGCGCCGCGAGGGGGACGCAGACTTCCAGCAGGCGATCCAGACGACCGACGCGTTCGAGAAGCGCGCCAACCTCGAGCTCGAGCTGACCGGCGGCGCTGTGCGCCTCAGCGCCCAGTGCAAGGGCGCCGGGATGATCTCCCCGAACTTCGCGACGATGCTCTGCTTCGTGCAGACCGACGCCGCGCTCGAGGCGATCACCGCCGAGCTGCTGCTCGGCGTGTGCGTCAAGCGCTCGTTCGACCGCTGCACGGTGGACGGGCAGCTCTCCACCAACGACACCGCCGTGCTGATGGCGTCGGGCTCGAGCGGAGTGGCGATCGAGCCCGAGAGCGAGGACGAGCTGCGCTTCGGCGAGGCGCTCGACGCGCTGCTGCGTCAGCTCGCGATCATGATGGTCGCCGACGGCGAGGGTGCCGCGCGGATCGCCCGGGTGCTCGTCCGCGGCGGCGATCCCGACGCCGTCGAGGCGGTCGCCCGCGCCGTCGCGAACTCCCCGCTGGTGAAAACCGCCCTGCACGGCGCGGACCCCAACTGGGGGCGACTGATCCAGTCCGTCGGCGCCGCCCTGCCCGGCAGCGGCCCGCTGCCCGTCGACCTCGCCATCGAGGGCACGCTGGTGTGCTCGGCGGGCGCCGCGATCGACTACGACGAGCCGGCCCTCGCCGAGGCCGTCCAGGGACCCGAGATCGAGTACGAGATCGCCCTGCCCGGCGACGGCGCCGAAACCGAGCTGTTCTTCTCGGACCTCTCCCACGAGTATGTGCGGATCAACGCGGAGTACACGACATGAGCAGCTCCGTCGCCACCCTGCTCGAGGCGCTCCCCTACATCAGGGAGTTCCACGGCAAGACGGTGGTGATCAAGTACGGCGGCGCGGCGATGGAGGACGCGGATCTGCGCGAGGAATTCGCGCGCGACGTGGTGCTGCTGAAGTACGTCGGGCTGAACCCGATCGTGGTGCACGGCGGCGGCCCCGACATCACCGCCTACATGCGCCGCCTGGGACTCCCCGTGGAGTTCGTGGGCGGTCTGCGCGTCTCCGACGAGGAGACCGTCGAGATCGCCAAGATGGTGCTCGTCGGCAAGGTCAACAAGGAGATCGTGCTGCGCATCAACCGCCACGGCCAGCCCGCCGTCGGGCTGTGCGGCGACGACGGCTCGCTGTTCCGTGTGTCCCGCCGCAGCGGCCCCGACGGTCAGGACATCGGCCTCGTGGGGCGCATCGAGCGGGTCGACGTGAACGTGCTCAACCACGTCGCCAGCGACTACATCCCCGTGATCGCCTCCGTCGGCGCGGACCGCGACGGGCACTCCCACAACGTCAACGCCGACGAGGCCGCCGGTGCCGTCGCCGGCGCACTCGGCGCGTTCAAGCTCGTGTTCCTCACCGACGTGCCCGGCTGGCTGTCCGACCCGGGGGACCCCGGCAGCCTGATCGCTCAGGCCGACACGGCCGAGGTGCAGTCGGCGCTCGACGGCCTCGAGGGCGGCATGCGACCGAAGCTGCAGGCGTGTCTGGAGGCGATCGGCGCCGGAGTCAGCGCCGCTCACATCCTCGACGGTCGGATCGCCCACTCGCTGCTGCTGGAGCTGTTCACCGACGCGGGCATCGGCACCAAGATCGAGGCCGCCTCGTGAGCGCGATGTCCTCCGAGCGCTCCGCCCCCGCCGGCCTGCGGGCGCTCGAGCGCGATCACGCGATCCCCAACTACGCCCGCCTGCCCGTGCAGTTCGTGCGCGGCCGGGGCACCGTGCTGTGGGATGAGCGGGGCGAGGAGTACCTGGACTTCCTCTGCGGGATCTCCGTCACCAACCTCGGTCACTGTCACCCGCGGGTGGTGGAGGCCGTGCGCGAGCAGGCCGCCCGCCTGATGCACGTGTCCAACCTGTTCTACACCGAGCCGGCGATGCAGCTCGCGAAGCGGCTGACCGAGTCCAGCCTCGGCGGCAAGGCGCTGTTCTGCAACTCCGGCGCGGAGGCCACCGAGGCCGCGATCAAGCTCGCCCGCAAGGCACGCCCGCGAGGGGAGATCGTGAGCGTCCACAACGCCTTCCACGGGCGCACCTACGGTGCGCTGTCGGCAACCCCCCAGGAGTCCAAGCAGGCGCCGTTCGCCCCGCTCGTCCCCGGCTTTCGCGCCGTCGAGCCGACGCCCCAGGCGCTCACCGCGGCGGTCGGCCCCGACACCGCTGCGGTGATGCTCGAGCCGATCCAGGGCGAGTCCGGCGTGCACGTCCTCTCCGCCGAGCTGCTCGCGGCCGCGCGCGCCGCCTGCGACGAGCACGGCGCCGCGCTCGTGTTCGACGAGGTCCAGTGCGGCATGGGCCGCACGGGCACGCTGTGGGCGTACGAGCAGACCGGCGTCGCACCCGACCTGCTGACGAGCGCGAAGGCGCTCGGCGGCGGCCTGCCGATCGGCGCCGTCGTCGCCGCGCCCGCCCTGGCCGACGTGTTGCAGCCCGGCGATCACGGCTCGACCTTCGCCGGCGGGCCGGTCGTCTGTGCCGCCGCCCTGGCGGCGCTGGAGGTGACCGACGACCCGGCGCTGCTGGCCCGTGTGACCGAGCTCGGCCAGATCCTGCGCGCCGGCCTGGAGGCGCTTCCGCACGTATTGAGCGTGCGCGGTCGCGGGCTGATGCTCGCCTGCGAGACCGACGTGGCGGCGCCCGAGGTCGTGCGCCGCGCCCTGCTCGGCGAGCGCCTCGTGCTCAACGCGACGGGACCCACGACCGTGCGCCTGCTGCCGCCGCTGACCGTGTCCGAGGGCGAGATCGAAGCGGCGCTGCGGCGCCTGGCCGCGGCACTCGGGGGCTGACGATGCGCCGGCAGCTGGACGGCGGCTTCGAGCTCGACGACGATCCCGCCAGGATCGACGTCGACGCCGTGCACAGGTACATAAGCACCGAGTCCTACTGGGGCCTCGGGCGCTCGCGGGAGCTGGTGCAGCGCACGATCGAAGGTTCCACCCGCGTGCTCGGCCTGTATCGGGGCGACGAGCAGGTGGGCTTCGCGCGAGCGGTCTCGGACGAGACGACGGTCGCCTACCTCGCGGACGTGTACGTGCTCTCCGCCCACCGCGGTCGCGGGCTCGGCCTGGCGCTGGTGCGCGAGATCGTCGAAGGCGGCTCCGGGCGCAACGTGCGCTGGCTGCTGCACACCGCCGACGCCCAGGGGCTCTACGCGAAGCTCGGCTTCGCCCAGGACCGTCCGCCGCACCCGCTGATGGAACGGCGGGAGCTCGCGAGCGATCCACCTTCCGGATAGCCTTCTGCGCCCCGTGGGCCACCAGCACCCAAGCTCTCCGCCGCCGCGCACGGCCTCCTACGAGGCCGATCCCGAGCAGGTCCGCCGCGTGCTGCTGCTCTACTCCGGCGGCCTGGACACGAGCGTGATGCTCAAGTGGATCCAGGACTCCTACCAAGCGGAGGTCGTCTGCCTGACGGTCGACCTCGGTCAGCCCGGAGAGGACTACGCGGTGATCGAGGGCAAGGCGATGCAGCTGGGCGCGCTCGCCTGCCACGTCCGCGACGCTCGCGAGCAGTTCGCGGGCGAGTACGTGCTCGCGGCGATCAAGGCGAACGCCCTCTACGGCGGCGGCTACCCGCTGTTCACCGCGCTCGGGCGCCCGCTGATCGCCAAGCTCGCGGTCGAGCAGGCGCGGGCGAGCGGCTGTGACACGATCGCGCACGGCTGCACCGGCAAGGGCAACGACCAGGTGCGCATCGAGGCGACCGTCGCGACGCTCGGCCCCGAGCTGAGGACGATCGCGCCGGTGCGCTCCTGGCAGATGGGGCGCGAGGAGGAGATCGCCTACGCCCGTGAGCACGGCATCCCGGTCAAGGGTGGCACCGAGGCCGCGCCCTACTCGATCGACGACAACCTCTGGGGGCGCTCCTCGGAGGGGCGCTGGATCGAGGACCTCGAGCACCCCCCCGAGGACGACGTCTTCCAGCTCGTCACGCGCCCGGAGGAGGCCCCCGACGAGCCCCAGGACGTGCAGGTCTCCTTCGAGCGCGGCGTCCCCGTCGCGCTGGACGGCGAGCGGCTGGCGCTGGTGGATCTGATCGAACGGGCGGGGGAGATCGGCGCCCGTCACGGCGTCGGGATCGTCGACCACGTCGAGGATCGCATCGTCGGGCTGAAGGTCCGCGACATCTACGAGGCCCCCGCCGCGGCGATCCTGTTGAGCGCCCACCAGGAGCTCGAGCGGCTCGTCGGCACGATCCACCAGAACCAGTTCAAGCCCCAGCTCGACCGCCAGTGGGCCTACCTCGTCTACGCCGGCCTGTGGTGGGAGCCGCTGCGGGGAGACCTCGACGCGTACATGGACCGCGTCAACGAGCAGGTCACCGGCACGATCGGCCTGCGCCTGTACAAGGGCTCGGTGCGGGTCATCACCCGCTCCTCCGCCAACGCCGTCTACGACGCCGGCCTCGCCAGCTTCGCCGAGTCCGGCGGGCTCTTCTCCCAGACCGCCTCACCCGGCTTCATCGAGCTGTTCTCGTTGCAGTCGCGCATGGCCTGGCGCCTGCGAAACCGCTCCTGAATCCGGGCTGGTCGCGTCCGGCCGGGGACGTACGCTCAGAACGTGATCGCCGAAGAATCGGAGACCCCCCCGGGAGAGCCGACCCGACCGAGCGAGCGCGACCTGCTCGCCGAGCGCCGTGCCCGCCGCGCCGCCGAGTCCGGCGAGGCATCGGATATGAGCCTGCTGCGCCGCGCCGAGGCTGCCGAGGCGACCGTCAAGACGCTCGAAGCCCACCTCACGAGCCTGCAGCAGCGCCTGCTCGAGGCCGAGGAGTCCGCACGGCGCAGCGCCGAGCGCCTGGCCGAGCGCGAGGCGGAGCTGCGCCGGGTCAAGCAGCAGGAGTACGCCGAGCAGCAGCAGCGGATGGAGGCCGAGCAGCGCCTGCAGACCACCGAGCGACAGCTCGCCGCCTCCGACGGCCAGGCCGCGGCGGTGGCCGAGCTGGAAGACCGCGTCGCCGAGCTGGAACGTCGCGCCGAGCATCTCTCCTCGGAGATTCTCGCCGAGCGCGGCGCCCGCGAACGCACGGAGCGGGCGCTCGACGCGATGCGCGAGAGCCACGCCGCGATGGCGGGCACGGTCGGCGAGCTCCGCTCGATCGCGGCCTCGATGCGTGCCGCCAGCCTGCACGCCGCCCCGCCCCCGCGCGAGCCGCCGCGCGCCGCCGCCCCCGCCGTCGCCGTCCCGCCCCCGGCGATCCGCGCGCGCCCGCAGACACCCGCCACCCCGCCGGCGAGCACCCCCGCCGGCAGCGTCAGGCGCGAGGAGATGGCCGAGGCGCTCGCCATCGCCGTGGAGCGGCTGCGCGCGCAGGCGGAGGCCGACCGCCCCGGCGAGATCGCCGAGACCCCCGGTCCTGCGCCGAGCTCCGCCGGCGCCCCCGACGCCGCGACTGGCGCGCCCGCACGACAGCCCGCGCCCGCCGTCGAGCGCCAGACCGCCCCCGAGCCGCCCCCCAGGCCCAAGCCGCACAAGCACAGCCTGTCGCTCATCGGGCGCATCAGATTGGCCCGCAAACAGCGACGCAAGGCCTGACCGCGAAGTGTTCTCGGCGCCTACGATGGCTCACGCGTGAACGCCTCGGCCTGCGCCCACCTGCACGTGCACTCCGAGTACTCGCTGCTCGACGGCGCGTGCAAGATCGACGCGCTTGCGGCGCGTGCCGCGAAGTTCGACCAGCCCGCGTTGGGTCTCACCGACCACGGCGTGATGAACGGCGCGGTGGAGCTCTACAAGGCGTGCGGCCAGCACGGGATCAAGCCGATCGTCGGCTGCGAGATCTATCTCGTCGACGATCACGCCGCCAGCTCGAGCCCAGGATCGCCCAGGGCGCAGCGAAATCACCTCACCCTGCTCGCCGCGACCGACGAGGGCTACCGCAACCTCGTCAAGCTCTGCTCGGCCGGCTTCCTGGAAGGTCTGCACCGGGGCAAGCCGACCGTCGACCTCGGCCAGATCGAGCGGCACGCGGATGGCGTGATCGCGCTCACCGGCTGCCTGGCGTCGCGCTTCTGCCAGCTGCTGTCCGAGGATCGCCCGCAGGACGCGCGCGCCCACGCCGACGATCTGCAGCGGATCTTCGGCGCAGAGGACGTGTACTTCGAGCTGCAGAAGAATGGCCTCGCCGCGCAGGAGAAGTGCAACGAGGGGATCGAGCGGATCGCCCGTGAGCTCGGCGGCAGCCTGGTCGGCACCGGCGACGTGCACTACCTGCGCCGCGAGGACTACGACCACCACACCGCGCTGCTGTGCGTGCAGACCAAGAGCACGCTCGCCGCGCCGAAGCTGACGTTCGACACCAACGAGTTCTTCCTGCGCGACAACGCCGAGATGGCCGCCGCGTTCGCCCAGTGGCCGCAGGCCCTCGCCAGCACCCTGGAGATCGCCGAGCGCTGCTCGGTCGAGCTGGAGCTGGGCAAGCAGCTGATCCCCAGCTACCCGACCCCCGATGGCAGCGACGAGCGCGACTTCCTGCGTGACCGGGTGCAGGAGGGACTGCGCCTGCGCTACGGCGACCCGCCGTCGGCGGAGGCGATCGAGCGGATGGAGATGGAGCTCGACGTGATCGACCGGATGGGCTTCAACGCGTACTTCCTGATCGTGTGGGACTTCGTCCGCTTCGCGAAGGAGAGCGGCATCGCCGTCGGTCCCGGTCGCGGCTCGGCGGCCGGCTCGATCGTTGCCTACTGCCTGGCGATCACCGATGTCGACCCGCTGCGCTACGACCTGCTGTTCGAGCGCTTCCTGAACCCCGAGCGGGTGTCGATGCCCGACATCGACATCGACTTCTCGGTGCGCGGGCGCGAGCGGGTGATGCGCTACGTCACCGACAAGTATGGCCGCGAGTCGGTCGCCCAGATCGTCACCTTCGGCAAGATGTTCCCCCGCGCGGCCACCCGCGACGCCGCCCGCGTGCTCGGCTTCGAGTACGGCGTCGGCGACCGCCTGGCGAAGCTGATCCCCGATCCGATCATGGGCCGGGCGCCCTCGTTCGAGGAGTGTCTGAAAGCGGGCGAGCCGCTGCGCAAGGCCTACGACGAGGAGCCGGACTCGCGCAAGATCATCGACGTCGCCCAGGGCCTGGAGGGAATCGTTCGCAACAGCTCGATCCACGCCGCGGCGGTCGTGATCGCCGACCGTCCGCTGACCGACATCGTGCCGCTGCAGCTCGCCGACGCCGGCGCCGACAGCGACGGCGAACGCGCCTACCGGACGGTGACGCAGTTCTCGATGAAGCCGATCGAGGACATCGGGCTGTTGAAGATGGACTTCCTGGGCCTGCGCAACCTCGACGTGATCGAGGACGCCCTGGACATCATCGAGCGCTCCAGCGGCGAGCGCCCGGACATGACCACGCTGCCGCTGGACGACCCGCCGACGTATGAGATGCTCTCCCGCGGGGACTCCACCGGCGTGTTCCAGTTCGAGTCCGAGGGGATGCGCGAGGCGCTGAAGAAGGTCCGCCCCGACGAGTTCAACGACCTCGTGGCGCTCAACGCCCTCTACCGGCCGGGGGCGATGGACCAGATCCCCGTGTATGCGAAGGGCAAGCGCAACCCCGACGGGATCGCCTACCAGGACGAGCGGCTGCGGCCGATCCTCGAGGCCTCCAAGGGCGTGATCCTCTACCAGGAGCAGGCGATGCAGATCGCCAAGGAGCTCGCCGGCTTCTCCGGTGCGAAGGCCGACGACCTGCGCAAGGCGATCGGCAAGAAGAACCGCGCCGCGATGGCGGCGCTGAAGCCCGAGTTCGTGGAGGGCTGTCGCGCGTCGGGCACGAGCGCCGAGACGATCGAGTTCCTGTGGCAGACCAACGAACGCTCCGCCGACTACTCGTTCAACAAGAGCCACGCCGCGTGCTACGGCCTGATCGCCTACCGCACCGCGTGGCTGAAGGCCAATCATCCCGCCGAGTACATGGCCGCGCTGATCTCCTCGGTGATGTCCACGAAGGACAAGGTGCCGTTCTTCGTCGCCCGCTGCGAGGAGATGGGGATCGAGATCCTGCCTCCCGACGTGAACAGCTCCGACCACGAGTTCACCGTCGTGCAGGGCAACATCCGCTTCGGGCTGGACGCGGTCAAGGGCGTCGGCTATCAGGCGGTCGAGGCGATCAAACGAGCCCGCGACGAGGATGGTGAGTTCACCTCGCTGTGGGACTTCTGCGAGCGCGTGGACTGCCGCGCGGTCAACCGCAAGGCGATCGACGCGCTGATCAAGTGCGGCGCACTGGGCTCCACCGGCGCCAGCCGCAAGGGCATGCTCGCCGTGCTCGAGCAGGCCCAGGCAGCGGGTCAGAAGGCCCAGCAGGACGCCCAGATCGGTCAGGGCTCGATCTTCGACCTCGCCCCCGAGGCGGACGCCGAGCAGGGACGTGGTGGCGGGGGCGCGTCGCAGTCGTCGTTCGCGCGGCCGTCGCATCCGCCGATCCCCACCGAGGAGTTCGAGCAGGCGCAGCTGCTGGCGATCGAGAAGGAAGCGATCGGCCTGTTCGTCTCCGCCCACCCGCTCAAGCCGCTTCGCGAGATCATGCGCGCCAGCACCGACTGCTCGCTGCGGGAGCTGCCCGAGCGTCGGGACAAGGAGTGGGTGAGGGTCGGCGGGATCATCGTCGAGGCCAAGCGCATTCGCACCCGCTCGGGCGAACCGATGATGTTCGTCACCCTCGACGATCTCGGCGGCGCCGTCGAGGTGCTCGTGTTCGGCAAGGCCCTCGCCGAGCACGAGCAGGCGCTTGCGGTCGACAAGGTCGTGCTCGTCAGGGGCCGGGTCGACCACAAGGAAGCCGGCAAGAGCTGCCTGATCGCCCAGACGGTCGAGGAGTTCGCGCCGAGCGAGGAGGAGATCGAGAGCGCCCGCGTCAAGGCCGAGTCCGAGGCCCGGGCGGCGGTCACGCTCGCCCGGCCGCTGCATCTGCGGGTCGACGCGGCGAGCCTCCCGGGCAGCGCGATCGACGATCTCAAGCAGATCGCAGAGGACTTCCCGGGGTCGGCCGAGATCGTGCTCGACATCGACACGCCCGAGGGCCCCCGGCGCCTGCGTCTCGGCGAGTCCGTGCGTGTGCAGAACACACCGTCTGTGCGCGCCGAGCTCGAGCACGCGCTGATACCCCGCCGGGCGGCGAGGGGCGCAGCCGCCACCGCGGCCTCCTCGGCGGCGCTCGCCGGCTAAGCGCGCGCGCCGCTGCGCCTGCGCGCGGCGAGTCCCTGCTCGCGGAGCTCCATCGCCAGGAGCACTTCGCTGCGGGGCGGTCCCGCCCGTTTCTGCCCCGGTGTCTCCAGCACGCACGGCAGTCGCTGCAGTCCCGGCGCCGACAGGAACGCCATGCAACCGCGTCGGCCGAGCTCGCCGGCGCCGAGGTTCGCGTGACGGTCGCGGTTGGAGCCCAGCGGCGTCTGGGAGTCGTTGAGGTGAAGCGCACGCACGCTGCCACGGCCGAGGGTGCGCGTGCACTGCCTCAGCACCGAGCTCATGCCCTCGTTCGTGCGAATGTCATAGCCGGAGGCGAGCAGATGGCAGGAGTCGAGACACACTCCCAGCCGCTCGTCCCCGCCCGCCGCCTCGAGCAGCTGCGCGAGCTCTGCAAACGAGCGCCCCAACGTGCCCCCGGCGCCCGCGGTGTTCTCCAGGTGAAGCTCACAGCCCTCGCTCTGCCGCAGCGCCTCGCCGATCGTCGCTCCGGCCCGCGCGATCGCTGCGCCGACGTCGCCCTGCTTGGCCGAGCCCGGGTGCAGCACGACGCCCGCCGCGCCGATGCCGGCCCCCACCCGCAGCGAGTGCGTCAGCGACTGCAGCGATTTGTCGCGGATCTCCCGCTCCTCGCTGGCGCAGTTGAGTAGGTACACGGCATGGATCAGCACGGCGTCGATCGGGCTCGCGGCCATCGCCTCACGAAACGCGGCGAAGTCCTCCTCGCCGTATTGCGTCGGCCGCCACATGCGCGGCGACTGGTTGAAGATCTGGATCGCCCGGCAGCCGCGCTCCACGCCCCGCTCGATCGCCTTCGCCAGCCCGCCGGCGGGGGAGACGTGAGCGCCGATCAGCACGGCCGCGTCCGGGGGGCGGCGGCGAATAGCATGGGCGCATCCTATGAGGGTCCGCTTCGCTCCATCGCCGACGGGCGCGCTGCACATCGGCGGTGCCCGCACGGCCCTGTTCAACTGGCTGCTCGCCCGCCATCACAGCGGCCAGCTGGTGCTGCGCATCGAGGACACAGACCGGGAGCGCTCCACGCCGCAGAACGTGCAGCAGATCCTCGACGCGCTGCGCTGGCTGGAGCTCGACTGGGACGAGGGGCCGATCTTTCAGTCCGATCGCTCACAGCGCCACGGCGAGGCGTTGCAGGCGCTGCTGCGGGCCGGCCGCGCCTACCGCTCCACGGCCACCGCCGAGGATGTCAAGGCCTACAGGCAACGACACGGTGCCGACCGGGGCTTTCGCGGCGAGCCAGAGCTCGAGGGAGCGGTGCGGCTGCGGGTGCCCGAGGGGGGAGCCACGGTCGTCGAGGACGCGGTTCGCGGCGAGACGCGCTTCGAGCACGTCCACCTCGACGACCCCGTGATCGCCCGCGCGGACGGCTCCGTGCTCTACAACTTCGCCGTCGCGATCGACGATCTCGACGCCGACATCACCCACGTCGTGCGCGGAGAGGATCATCTCTCCAACACCCCCAAGCAGCTGCTCGTGCTGGAGGCGGCCCGCGAGATCGGTTTCGCCGCCGACGGGCCGCTGCCGGTGTATGCGCACCTGCCGCTGCTGCACGGCCCCGACGGCAAGAAGCTCTCAAAGCGCCACGGCGCGGCATCGGTGGGAGAGCTGCGCGACGCCGGCTACCTGCCCGAGGCTGTGCGCAACTACCTGGCCCTGCTCGGCTGGGGGGCGGGCGATGACGAGACGGTGCTCACCACGCCCGAGCTGGTCGAGCGCTTCACCCTGGAGCGCGTCAGCCGCAACCCGGCGCGCTTCGACGAGACCAAGCTGCGCTGGCTGGACGGCGTGCATCTGCGCGAGCTCGCCGTGCCGCAGCTCGCGGCCCGTCTCGAGCGGTTCCTCGCGGCCGGCGGTCCCGCCGCAGGGCTCGCACTGAGCGCCGACCGCCTGCAGGGGGCGGTGGCGATCAGCCGCGAGAAGATCCAGACGCTCGCCGACTTCTGGCCGCTGTGCGGCTTCTTCTTCACCGACCCCGCCACCGATCCGAAGGCCCGCGAGCGCTGGCTGGGAGGAGACGGACGCGAGATCCTGAGCGAGGCGCGGACGGCTCTCGCGGGGCTGGCGGACTTCACCGAGCCGGCGCTGGCCGGCGCACTGCAGGCGATCGTCTCCGCCCGCGGGGTCAAGCCGCGGGAGGTCTACCAGCCGCTGCGCGTCGCCATCGCCGGCACCACCGTCTCGCCCGGCATCTTCGAGAGCGTGGCGCTGCTGGGCAGGGAGGAGACGCTGCGCCGGATCGACCGCGCGCTGGCGCTCCCCTGAGCGCCCACGACGCCATTCCAGCCGCGTCGGCGGCGCTCGGAAGAGGGCTGCGTGGCCACACCGCTGCGGCGCAGCGCGGGGGTTCCCTCTCAACAATCTGGCCAACGATGCCGATAGGACCCCCAGCGATGCCCACAACGGCAAGGAAGACCAAACCCGGCTCAAGGAAGGCCAGGAGCACCGACCACGGTGCCCGAAAAGGCTCGGCCGTCGCGCTCGCGACCGCCGAGGCGCCGCGCGCCGCTGCCCAGCGGAGCACCCGTGCGACCCCACAACCGGAAGGCCACGGCCGCCGTCTGACGAGCGCCTTCGAAGCGCTCGAGGCGTTTCCGGCGCTCGCGGAGTCCCGCGATCGGCTGCTCACCGTGGTGGGCCGTGACAACGTGGCCACCGCCGACGTCGTCGGCGCGGTCGAGTCCGATGTCGCCCTGATCATCGCCGTGCTGCGCGTCGCCAACCGCGTGCAGGGCAGCAAGGGCCGGGTCGACACCGCCGTCGCCGCGGTGGACGTGCTGAGCGGACAGACCGTCCAGGCGCTCGCAGCGCGTGTGCGCACCTTCGACTTCTTCGAGCGCGCGAGCGTCTGGGAGGCGGCGCCCGAGCGCTTCCGGCTGCACGCGCTCGCCACCCAGCACGCCGCCGATCGGCTCGCTGCGGAGGTCGGCTACGAGAACCGCGATCGCCTCACCGTCACCAGCCTGCTGCACGACGTCGGCAAGCTCGTGCTGCTGCACGCCTATCCCGGCTACCCCTCGCAGGTGCATCGCGGGGCCAGGACCCCCGAGGAACGCATCCACCAGGAGCGCCGCGAGCTGGGTGTGGACCACGCGCTCGTCGGTGGCGTGTTGATCCGCCGCTGGGGCCTGCCCGCGTCGATCGCCAACGTCGTTGAGCGCCACCACAACGGCGACGCGGAGGGCGAGGTCGCGTTCGTGCGCCTCGCCGACATGCTCGCCCACTACGAGCGCGGTGCCGCCGTATCGCCCACCGAGATGCTTCGCAGCGCCCGCACGATCGGCCTCGGCCCCGACGATCTGCGCCGCGTGATGTACGAGCTGCCCAGCGCCGGCGCCCAGCGCCAACGCCACGTCGACCCGTGTCCGCTGTCCGGGCGCGAGCTGGGCGTGCTGCAGCGACTCGCCGAGGGCAAGGTCTACAAGCAGATCGCACACGAGCTGTCGCTCTCGACGAGCACGGTTCGCACCCACCTGCACAACATCTACGGCAAGCTCGGCGCCGTCGACCGCGCCCAGGCGGTCCTGATCGCCACCGAGCGAGGTTGGCTGTAGACGCGTAGCATCGCGAGGTGCCGCGATGCTGTCGATAACCAGCAAGTCCCCCTACGCCGTCCTGGCCCTCGCCGAGCTGGGCCGCAGCCCGGGCCCGGCACCGGTCCCGATCGGCGAGCTGGCCCGCCGCCGCGACGTGCCGGTGCAGTTCCTCGAGCAGCTGTTCGCGATCCTCCGCCGCGCCGGCGTCGTCAGCTCCCAGCGCGGCGTCAAGGGCGGCTACCGCTTCGCCCGCGACCCCTCCGAGGTGACCGTGCTGGAGATCGTCGAGCTGCTCGACGGCCCCCTCGGCCGCGACGCCGAGGGCGTGTTCGCCGACGCCGCCGCCGCCGCCCGCAAGGTGCTCGGCGAGACCACCATCGCGGACGTGATCGAGCGCGAGTCGCGCGAGGCCGGCGCGAGCATGTACTACATCTGAGTGCGGGCGCTCCGCAGAGCCGTTTCTGGCTTACCAGAGCCAAACCCGCTCAGATACCGAGCCGGGCCTGCGAGCCCGCCTGCGCGGAGCGCCATCACGGTGTGGCATGATGCAACAGGCGTTGGCAATGGCGGTCATGGTGCCATGGAGCCTCAAGCAAAGGGAGGAGCGGGTCGATGACTACGAGGTGCGAAGGAAAGAGCCGACCGTGACTCCCGTTCTCGATCCCCCGAAGCGAGCAATCCGCTCGACGATGTCTGCAGCCATCAACATGGATGCAGGGGCCGTGGTCGTAGGCAATGACCCCGCTGAAGACGATGAGCTCACCTGGCTGGACTCCAACCTCTGGGCGGAAGGCATCGACTATGAGCGGTGGGCCCCGATCGCCGATCCATCGCCCGGCAGTGCGTTCGCCGACCGGCTCGATTTTCTCGACCGGCCTGAGGTCTAACCTCACGGGGCTTTGGCCCCACCGAAGGCTCTACGCAAGATCAATACCGAGCTGCGGCTCGAAGGCGGGCTCGTGCTCGGGGACGTGCCCTTCGTGAAGTGGGAGAACGGCAAAGCGCGCACCGGCACGGTGGGGCCCGGGATCATCACGTCGCACGGCTGCTCATGCGAAGACTACGAACGCGCCCTAAGGGAAGGCAGGACGAGCGCCGCGCGGCGGCTGATGCTGATGGCCGCGCCCCTGAAGCAGGCGAAAGCGTTCAGGGAGAAGATCGAGACGATCAAGACGGGCACCGCCCTCGACTACTTCTTCATCAAGGGCGAAAACCCATGGCCGGCCGACCAGGTCGTCGACCTCACGCACGAGCAGGCGCTCCCGGCGTCGGTGCTCGCGGACTGCAGGAACGTGGCGTTGATAGCCGACTGGCAGTGGAAAGCGCTGCTTGTCCACATCGCGATCTCGCGCTTCCATCAGCAGCCCGAGGAACTGTTCCGCGAGGAGTTGCTAGAAAACCGGTCTCCCGATGCGGCTTGACGCACTCATCCTCGCCGACGCGGCCAGTACACCAGGAGACGGCAAGTTCTACGTCCACGGCGGCGGCCTTAGCCGCTTCGTGGTGCCGGAGGTGCCCTACCCACTCGGTGTGGCGCTGTTTATCCGCTTCGAGGTCGATAACGCCGATATCCGCGTGCGTCATCACTTCCGCGTGCTGGTCTTCGGTCCTGTCGGACTGAATATCCACCCACTCGACTTCGAGAGCGCGCCGATGAAGAAACCTCCACGCCTGTTGGAAGGCGAGCAGCGCTTCATGCAGATTGCGCTCAACCTTCCGCTGGCGATCGTGCGTCTTGGGCTCTACCGCGTCGAGCTGCACGTCGATGGTCAGTTAATCAGGACCATCCCGGTTCCACTCGTGCTCGCGAGCGCGTCTGAGAATGGGCACGCTGCCGACGATTGATGGCCGCCGGGAGGAGCCGCCGCGACGCTGGACTGGCATCGAGCCTGGCGCGTGTCCCTTTCCTGGCCGGAGTCCCTCATGGTGAGCCACGTCCGCTGAGAATCAACACCCTGCACTTCTGATCGGGCGCCCGATCCGGCGAACGCTCGTTGCGAATATCAAGACGGCGCCCGCCGCAGCCGATACGGCTGCGTGCGTCGCCTGCAGACGGACAACAGTCAGCCGCTGACCCCAGAGGAAGCCGAGCAGAGCTACCGCGCGATCAGACGCTCGCTGATCATCGCGGTGCCGCTGGCTTGGCTCGTCGTCGTGCTGGCGATCGCCAGGCATCCGGGGTCCGTGCTGGTGACCGTGCTGCTCGTGGTCGCGGTGCTCTATCCGGTGATCTGCTGGATCATGCTGGGCTACGTCAGGCGCGACGTGTACAGGCGCGTCGCACCGCCGGACGGCCGGCCGGATATCGGCCTGTAGGTCCGCATCCCGGCCGCCACGCAGCGGCGCGAAGACGCCGGCTGCTCCGCGCCGGGCAAGCCGCTCGGGCGGGCCCGAGGCACTATTGTCGGCATCGGATATGGCCCGAATCCCGATCAACATTTCCGAGCTGGTGGGGGACACCCCACTCGTGAGCCTGCCGGCCCTGCTCGGTGCAGCCGCGGCCGAGAACGGGGTCGAGCTGGTCGGCAAGCTCGAGGCGCAGAACCCCGGCGGTTCGGTCAAGGACAGGATCGGCATCGCGATGATCGAGGCGGCCGAGGCGGAGGGGCGGATCGAGCCCGGGCGCACCACGATCGTGGAGGCCACCTCGGGCAACACGGGCATCGCGCTCGCGTTCGTGTGCGCGGCGAAGGGCTATGAGCTGGTGTTGACCTTGCCGCAGGGCATGAGCCGCGAGCGGGAGGTGCTGCTGCGCCTGTATGGCGCGCGGGTGGAGATCACCGAGTCGCTCGGCGGCATGAGCGAGGCGGTCGCCGCCGCCCAGGCGATGGCGCGAGACCCCGACGTGTTCCTGCCCGACCAGTTCTCGAACCCCGCCAACCCCGAGGTGCACCGGCGCACGACCGGCCCGGAGATCGAGCGTGCCCTCGACGGCAGGGTCGACGTGCTCGTCGCCGGCGTCGGCACGGGGGGGACGATCACCGGCGCGGGCGGCTACCTGCGCGAGCGCAACCCGAAGCTGCAGATCGTCGCGGTCGAGCCGCGGGACTCGGCGGTGCTCTCCGGCGGCGCCCCCGGTCCCCACCGGATCCAGGGCATCGGCGCGGGCTTCGTGCCACCGGTGCTCGACCGGGACCTGCTCGACGAGATCGTTCCCGTGTCCGACGACGACGCGATCCAGACCGCCTGGACGTGCGCGCGGCGGGCGGGAGTGCTCGCCGGCATCTCCTGCGGCGCGGCGTTGTGGGCGGCGCTGCAGGTGGCGGCGCGACCGGAGTCGAAGGGCAAGCGGATCGTCACGATCATGCCCGACTCGGGCGAGCGCTACGTCTCGCAGGCGTTCTTCGCTCCGTAGGGCCCCGCCCGGCGATCGCCCGGGTCCGCACGATCGCTCGCTACGCTCTTCTCATGTCTGGCTTGGGCGCCTTCGCGCGGGTCGTGGGTGAGCTGCGTCGGGATGTCGCGGCGGCGCGCGACCGCGATCCCGCGGCGCGGAACGTCGGGCCCGTCGAGATCCTGGCGACCTGGCCCGGCATCCATGCACTGCTCGCCCACCGCGTCGCGCACGCGCTGCACGAGACCGGGGTGCCGCTGCTGCCACGCCTGATCTCGATGATCTCGCGGGGGCTGACCGGGATCGAGATCCATCCCGCCGCCCGCATCGGGCGGGGCCTGTTCATCGACCACGGCTCGGGCGTGGTGATCGGCGAGACGGCGGACATCGGCGACAACGTGACTCTCTACCAGGGCGTCACGCTCGGCGGCACCGGCTTCGCCAGCGGCAAGCGCCATCCGACGGTCGAGGACAACGTCACGATCGGCTCCGGCGCGAAGCTGCTCGGCCCGATCACGATCGGACACGGCGCCAAGATCGGCGCCAACAGCGTCGTCATCACCGACGTGCCCGCCAACTCGACGGTGGTCGGCAACCCCGGCCACCCGGTGCGCGTGGACGGTCGCCGCGTGGAGGGCCCCGACGCGGATTGGATCCACCTGCCCGATCCGATCGCCGAGGCGATCCAGGGGCTGGCGAGCCGCATCGGCGCGCTCGAACGGGCGGTCGGCGAGCTCTCCGGCCAGGAGCCCGACGCGCCGGTCGCCGAGGTCACGCCGCTGCGCGAGGTGCGCGGACCGAATCCCGCCGGCGGCTGATCGGCCACCCCCCGCGCGGTGGCGTTGCCTCCGCGGCGGAGCCTATCCTGGAGCGGATGACCGACGATCTCGACACGCTTCGGTACGGCTTTGACACCGAGCCCGAGGATCCCCGCGAGCAGCGCCTCCAGGATCTGCTCATGGGGCTCAACGAGCCCCAGCGCGAGGCCGTCACGCACGGCGAGGGCCCGCTGCTGATCCTCGCGGGCGCGGGCAGCGGCAAGACGCGGGTGCTGACCCATCGGGTCGCCTTCCTGCTCTACACCGGTCAGGCGCGGGCGGGCGAGATCCTCGCGATCACGTTCACCAACAAGGCCGCCCAGGAGATGCGGGGCCGCGTGGAGCAGCTGCTCGGCCGCGACACCCGCGGCATGTGGCTGATGACCTTCCACGCCGCCTGCGCGCGGATCCTGCGCGCCGAGGCCGAGCGACTCGGCTACACCCGTCAGTTCACGATCTACGACCAGGCCGACTCACGGCGGCTCGTGCGCCGCTGCATCGACGAGCTCGGCATCGATCCCAAGCGCTTCACCCCCGCCGCCATCCACAGCCAGATCTCCGCCGCGAAGAACGTGCTCCGCTCCGCGGCCGACCAACGCCAGCAGGTCGGCTCGCCGTTCGAGGAGATCGTCGCCGACGCGTACGAGCTCTACGAGCGCGAACTGCTGCGCATGAACGCGATGGACTTCGACGACCTGCTGTTCCGCACCGTCAACGTGCTCGAGCTCTACCAGGAGGTCCGCGCCCGTTACGCCCGCAGCTTTCGCCACGTGCTCGTCGACGAGTATCAGGACACCAACCACGCCCAGTACCGCCTGCTGGGGCTGCTCACCGCCGGCGAGGACGCGCACACCGATCCCACGGGCGTTCGCAACCTGGCGGTGGTGGGCGACGATTCACAGGCGATCTACGGCTTTCGCTCGGCGGACATCCGCAACATCCTCGACTTCCAGGAGGACTTCCCCGACGCGCGGGTGGTCAAGCTCGAGCAGAACTATCGCTCGACGCAGACGATCCTCTCGGCGGCCAACGCGGTGATCGCCAACAACCGCGGCGGCATCGCCAAGCGCCTGTGGAGCGAGCTCGGCGATGGCTCGCCGATTCACGTACGCGAGCTCGAGGACGAGCATGCCGAGGCGCGTTTCATCGTCGGCGAGATCGAGCGGCTGGTCGACGAGGGCGCGGCGCGTGCGGAGATCGCGGTGCTGTATCGCACCAACGCGATGTCACGGACGATCGAGGACGCGCTCGTGCGCCGCGAGATCGCCTACCAGGTGATCGGTGGCACCAAGTTCTACGAACGCGCGGAGATCAAGGACGCGATCGCCTATCTGACCTGGCTGGCGAACCCGTTCGACGTGGTCAGCTTCATGCGCATCGCCAACTCACCACGTCGCGGACTCGGCCAGACCTCGCTGGGACGCATCGTCGCGCACTCCGCGAGCATCGGCGCGTCGGTGTGGGAGGTCGCGTCGGATCCCGCGCAGATCCCGGGGCTGGGCGCGGCCGCGGTGAAGGCGCTGGGACGGTTCATGGCGAACATGACCGAGCTGGCCGAGCTGCCCGGCCAGGGTGTGCCGGTCGGGGACCTGCTCGAGGCGGTGCTGTCGCGCACCGGCTATCTGGAGGCGCTGGAGGCGGAAACGATGGGCTCGGCCGAGAAGGTGATCGAGGCGCAGGGACGCATCGAAAACCTCGACCAGCTGGTCGAGGTGGCGCGCGAGTTCGACGCGAGCGCCAACGAGGACGAGAGCATGCTCGACGTGTTCCTCCAGCAGGTCGCGCTGGTGGCCGACGCCGACGGGCGGCGCGACGAGGAGGGGCTCGTCACGCTGATGACGCTTCACAACGCCAAGGGCCTCGAGTACCCGATCGTGATCATCGCCGGCTGCGAGGACGGGATCTTCCCCCACTCCCGCGCGCTCGACGAGGGCGGGCTGGAGGAGGAGCGTCGCCTGTTCTACGTCGGCGTCACACGCGCCAAGCGAGAGCTGTACCTCACCTACGCGCGCCGGCGCTCGGTGTTCGGCTCGGTCACATACGGGCTGCGCAGCCGCTTCGTGGACGAGATCCCGGCCGAGCTGACCGACTGCGAGCAGGAGCTCGTGCTGAGCCGGGCCGTGGCGCCGGCGGGCCTCGCGGGCACCTGGGAGCGCGGCGGGGGCAGGGGATCGCGCGAGGGCGCCCCCAGCGCCTCCGGTTCCACGTTTCGCCTCGGTGAGGACGTCCGGCACGCCGCCTTCGGCGAGGGGGTCGTGACCGGCATCGAGCCGGGCGGAGTGATCGTCGTGCGCTTCGCCGGCGACGGGTCCGAGCGCAAGCTGATGGCCGAGTACGCGCCGATCTCGCGCCGCTGAGACGCGTACGATCCGGCCGATGTCCGCCACGATCATCGACGGCAAGGCGATCGCCGCTCAGGTGCGCGCCCAGGTCGCGCGCGACGTGCAGGTGCACGTGCAGCGGTACGGGCGGGTGCCGGGGCTGGCGACGGTGCTGGTCGGCGAGGACCCGGCCTCCGCGGTGTACGTCTCCGGCAAGCAACGCGCCTGCGTCGAGGTCGGGATCGAGCCCTTTGACATCCGCCTGCCGGGGGACGCATCGCACGAGCAGCTCGCCGGGGTGCTCGGCGAGCTGAACGGCGACCCGCGGGTGAGCGGCGTGCTGCTGCAGCTACCGGTGCCGGAGCATCTCGACGGCCCCGCCCTGACCGGCATGGTCGATCCCGACAAGGACGTCGACGGCCTCACGCCCGTCAACGTGGGCCGGCTGTCGCTCGGTCGCCCGGGGCCGCGACCGTGCACCCCGCTGGGCGTGCTCGAGCTGCTGGACAGCGTCCAGACCGAGCTCGAAGGGGCGGACGCCGTGGTGGTGGGACGTTCGAACCTGTTCGGCAAGCCGGTGGCCCAGCTGCTGCTCGCCCGCAACGCGACGGTGACCGTGTGCCATTCGCGCACCCGCGATCTGCGCGCGTCGTGCGCCCGGGCGGACGTGCTGATCGCAGCGGTGGGACGACCGCGGTTGGTCCAGCGCGACTTCGTCAAGCCGGGTGCGGTGGTGATCGACGTCGGCCTGAACCGTCTCACCCCCGAGCAGGCCGGCAACTCCAGCGGGCTGGTGGGCGACGTGGACTTCGAGGCGGTCCGCGACGTCGCGTCGGCGATCACGCCGGTTCCCGGCGGTGTGGGGCCGATGACGGTGGCCTGCCTGCTGCGCAACACGCTTCAGGCCGCTCGCGCCCAGCTGGAGATCGGCGGCTGAGCGCGATGGGATATACATCCCGGCGATGATCGCTGCGGAGTGCCACGGGGGCGACAGGGGATGGCGCCGGTGAGCCTCAGGCGCCTGCGCTCGGGGGAGCTGATCGCGCTCGCCGGCGCGATCTGCCTGGTCGTGTCGCTGTTCCTGCCGTGGTATGAAACGTCACAGGGCAACCGCACCGCCTGGGACACGTTCGGGCCGGCGGTGGTGCTGTTGATCGTGGCCGCCGTCGCGGCCCTGTGCCTGGTGGTCAGCACGGTCACCGAGCGCAGCACAGCGCTGCCCGTGGCGGCGGGCGTGTGGAGCACGCTGCTGGGGATCATCGCGGTGATCGCCGCGCTCGTGCGCCTGCTCGAGCGCCCGCAGGACGCCACCGCGTTGTGTGCGGGCGCCTGGCTCGCGCTCGTCGGGACGGTACTCGTGCTGGTCGGCTCGTGGCAGTCGATGCGCGACGAACGGCCCTCGCTGTATCCGCCCGCGGAGCCCCCCATGCGCGAGCCGCCGCCGCAGTGAGCGGATGGCCCCTGGATGGGCCCGCCCTGGCGCGGGCAGGAGTCGAGACCCGCCCAAAGAAGTACGGCTCCTGAACGAGCTTGTGACGAAGATCGCGATCTCGCATCCTCGGCGGGGCAACCGTCGTGTTCTCGACCAATGGGAGCCAGCGCAATGAGCCTCGATTTCAACCGTCTGCGACGTCCCGACTGGATAGTCGGGGGCGGGGCCGTGGCCCTGTTCATCGTGATGTTCTTCTTCGACTGGTACGGCGGCAGCTCCAACGTGGGCACGATCAACGGCGTGAACATCAGCGGCGGCGCCAGCCTCAGCGGCTGGGACTCCTTCACCAACAGCCGCTGGATCTGGCTGATCACGATCATCGTCGCGATCGCCGCGGTGCTGCTCGCCGCGGCCCACCGCGAGCTCGATCTCCCCGTGTCCGCCGGCGCGATCGTCGCCGGGCTCGGCGGGCTCTCCTCGCTGCTGATCCTCTACCGCATCATCCATCACCCCCACGGCAGCGCGACGGTGGGGACCTTCCACGCCTCCTACGGCATCAAGTTCGGCATCTGGCTGGGTCTGATCGCCGCCCTGGCGATCACCTACGGCGGCTATCTGCAGATGCAGGAGCACGACACCACGACCTCCGACGTGCCCGACCGCTCAGCCGGTGCAGCCCCTGGCGCGAGCGCTCCCCCCGGCGGATCCCCCGGCTTCGGCGGCGCCCAGCCGGCCGCTCCGTCGGCCCCGGCTCCATCGGCCCCGCCGCCCTCGGCCCCGGCTGCATCGGCTCCGCCGCCTTCGGCCCCGGCTGCATCGGCTCCGGCGCCTTCGGCGAGCCCGCCGATTCCGCCGCCCGCGACTCCTCCCCGGCAGGACCCCGGCGCGGGCGCCTAGCGCCGGGCGGCGCTCGCCGCCGGTCCTCTGCCTGTTAGGGGCGCCCGGATGGGCGCGGCGCGGGCAGCCCCTTAGAATGCCCGCGTGATCGAACGCGAGCAGGTCCTGCACGTCGCCCGCCTGGCACGGCTGCGGCTGAGCGAGGAGGAGATCGAGCCGCTGGCGAAGGAGCTCTCGGCCGTGCTCGACCACGTCGCGCGCATCGGCGAGCTCGATCTCGAGCAGGTGCCGCCGACCTCGCACGTCGTGGAGATGACCGGTGCGCTGCGTCCCGACGAGCCGCGCCCGTCGCTGCCGCGCGAGGTGGCGCTCGCGCAGGCGCCGGCGGTCAGCGGCGAGGGCTTCTCGGTCCCCAGCCCGCAGGCATGAGCGCGGACGTGCTCGCGCTGACGGCCGCCGCGGCGGCCGGGGAGATCGCCGCGGGTGCGCTTGCGGCGGACGAGCTGTTCGAGGCATATCGCGCGCGCGCCGCGGCGGACGAGCTGAACTGCTTCACGTGGGTCGCCCCGCCGGGCTCCGGCGTCGATGGGCTCGCCCCGACCGGAGCGCTGGGTGGGGTGCCGCTGGCGGTGAAGGACCTGTTCTGTACCGCGGGAGTGCCGAGCCAGTCTGGCTCGCGCATCCTCGAGGGCTACCTGCCGCCATATACGGCCACCGCCGTCGAGCGCCTGCTCGGCGCCGGGGCGAGCCTGCTCGCCAAGACCAACCAGGACGAGTTCGCGATGGGCTCCTCCAACGAGAACTCGGGCTTCGGCGCCGTGCTGAACCCGTGGGATCGCGAGCGCGTGCCGGGCGGGTCCTCGGGGGGCAGCGCGGCGGCCGTCGCGGCGGGGCTCGCACCGTGGGCGTTGGGGACCGACACCGGCGGTTCGATCCGCCAGCCGGCGGCTCTGTGCGGGATCGTCGGCATGAAACCCACGTATGGAGCCGTGTCGCGGTACGGCATGATCGCTTTCGCCTCCTCCCTGGATCAGGCGGGGCCGCTGACCAGGGACGTCACCGACGCGGCGCTGCTGCTGGCGCACATGGTCGGCAGGGATCCGTGCGACGCGACCTCGCTGGAGCTCGAGCGCGGGATCGAGCTGCCGCGCAGCGAACGTCTGGACGGGGTGCGCCTCGGCGTCCCGGCCGAGCTGACGGGAGCCGATCAGGGCGCGGACCGGCAGGGGATCGAAGCCGGGGTGCTCGATGCCTTCGCGGCGACCCTGCGGCGCGCGCAGGAGCTGGGGGCGGAGATCGTCGAGACCGTCAGCCTGCCCCACGCGCCGCACGCACTGTCGGCCTACTACATACTCGCGCCCGCCGAGGCGTCCTCGAACCTCGCTCGCTTCGACGGTGTTCGCTACGGCCTGCGGGCGGCGGGCGCCGGCGATCTGCTGGACATGTACGAGCGCACCCGCCACGACGGCTTCGGGCCCGAGGTCAAGCGGCGGATCATGCTCGGCACCTACGTCCTGTCGGCCGGCTACTACGACGCCTACTACGGCCGCGCGCAGAGGGTGCGCACGAAGATCGCCGAGGACTTCGCGCGGGCCTTCGAGCAGGTCGACTACATCGTCACCCCAACAGCGCCGACCGTGGCCTTCAAGCTCGGGGAGAAGACCGGCGACCCGCTGGCGATGTACCTCAACGACTACTGCACGGTGCCGATGTCGCTCGCAGGGATCCCAGCGATCTCGATCCCGTGCGGGCTCAGCGGCGGGTTGCCGGTCGGCTTTCAGATCGCGGGCAGGGCGTTCAGCGACGGTGCGCTGCTGGACACCGCATACGCGCTGGAGCAGGCGATCGACTTCGACTCGAGGCCGGCCCGCGTATGAGCCAGGTCGCCCACGAGCCCGTCATCGGCCTGGAGATCCACGTCCAGCTGAAGACGCGCACGAAGATGTTCTGCGGCTGTGAGCTGTCCTTCGGGGAGGACCCGAACACCCGCACCTGCCCCGTGTGTCTCGGCCTTCCCGGGGCGCTCCCGGTGGCCAACGCCCAGGCGGTCCACCTGGGGCTGATGATCGGCCTGGCGCTCGGCTCGGAGCTCGCGCCGCGGTCGATCTTCCACCGCAAGAACTACTTCTATCCCGACCTGCCGAAGGGCTACCAGATCTCCCAGTACGACGAGCCGCTGTGCAGAGGAGGGCAGCTCGCGGACGTTCGCATCCACCGTGTGCATCTCGAGGAGGACGCCGCCAAGCTCACCCACGTCGGCGCCAGCGGGCGGATCCACGGCTCGCAGGAGAGCGTCGTGGACTTCAATCGCGGCGGCACGCCGCTGGCGGAGATCGTGACCGAGCCCGACCTCCACACGGCCGAGCAGGCGAGCGAGTGGCTGAAGCTGCTGCGCACCACCCTGCGCCAGCTCGGTGTCAGCGACGTGAACATGGAGGAGGGCTCGCTCCGTTGCGACGCCAACATCTCGCTGCGCCCGGCGGGCTCGACCCGGCTGGGCACCAAGACGGAGCTGAAGAACATGAACTCCTTCCGCTTCATCGAGCGCGGGATCCGGGCCGAGATCGCCCGCCAGGAGCAGCTCCTCGCGGGCGGCGGAGCGGTCGTGCAGGAGACGCTTCACTTCGACCCCGACTCGGGCGCGATCACCTCGCTGCGCTCGAAGGAGGAGGCACACGACTACCGCTACTTCCCCGAGCCCGACCTGGTGCCGGTGCGGATCGAGCCGGAGATGCTCGAGCGGGCGCGCGGCCAGATGGGCGAGCTCCCGGCCGCGCGTGCCGAGCGCTACGAGGCCCAGCTGGGTTTGAGCGCCGACAGCGCGCGGCAGCTGGCGTTCCGGGCCGAGCTCGGCGAGTACTTCGAGTCCGCGCTGGGATCGTCCTCGCCGCCTCCGCCCGCACAGGCGCTGGCCAACTGGATCACCGGCGACCTCGCCGCCCGGTTGCCCGATGGCGCCGATCCCGGCGGCTCGCGCGTGGGCCCCGAGGCGCTCGCGACGCTCGTGGCGCTCGTCTCCGCGAGGCAGATCAGCGTCGGCGCGGGCCGGCAGGTGCTCGACAGGCTGGTCAGCGACGGAGGGGATCCGCGGGCGATCGTCGAGCAGGAGGGGCTGGCGGCGATCGACGGGGACGAGGAGCTGGCGGCGCTGGTGGCGGCGGCGCTGCAGGCCAACCCGGACGCCGCCGAGCGCGTGCGCCAGGGCAACGAGAAGGCGATCGGACCGATCGTCGGCTTCGTGATGCGCGAGAGCAAGGGGCGCGCCGACGGCGGCGAGGTCACCCGGCTCGTCAACGAGCAGCTGGGCCTGTAGGGGCAGGCTCGGCCGGCGGCAGGACGCCGGCGAGGGCACGGATGAGAGCCTGGGTGGGGCGCACGGCTCACAACCGCGACATGCGGGCATGCGACATTTTGGACTACAGGCCAAAGGCGCAGCGGCGGCGCTGCGCAAACATACTCGCCATGAACCCGCCAGTGTCCAACCCGACCGAGCGATCCCCGCGTAGGTTCATGTTGCTGTTGGAGCCTGGGGAGGACGTGTCGAGCAGGGCCCCCCGGATCCGCCGCTACCGGCTGGCCAGTGTCGGCCGGCGCTCCAGCGTGAGCGAGGTGGATCTCGCCACTGCCCGGATCGTTCGCGAGCTCGGTCGGATGGGCGCCGGCAGGTGATGAAGGACAATCACCCACGGGACGGATTCCAGTCTCGCTGACCCCCTCCGGCTTCCCTCGGCCGGATACGGGTGGAGCGGCCGGGCGGGGTGGCGATTCCCGCCCGGTCGCACACCCGCGTGCTGGTGGCCGCTTCGGCCGCGTGGTGGGCTACTCTCATGGGATGAGCCAGGAGCAGACCTCATCCCGCTCGCTCGGGCGCATGGTCGTCGCGGCGCTGATCCTGATCGTGGCGGCGTGGGTGCTGCTGCACTTCGTGATCGGCATCGTCACGGCGCTCGCCGGGGTGATCGTCTTCGTGGTCGCGGTCGTAGCCGTGATCTGGGCGCTCAGGGTCCTGCTCTGAGCAGGAGGCGCGGGGATGGGCTACATCGTCATCGCGCTCTGCTTCGCGCTGGCGGGCGGGATCGTCGGCAAGGTCAAGGGAAGCTCGTTCTGGCTGTGGTTCCTGATCTCCGGGCTCGTTCCCTTCTTCGGGCTGTTCGCGGCGCTCGCCTACCGGTTCGACCGCGACGAGCCGCGCCGGCGCTGCCCGCGGTGCGGCAAGGTGACGAAGATCCACGACGCGATGTGCATGCGGTGCGGGGGCGAGCTCGAGTTTCCTGACGTCGTGCTCGCCCCCGAATCGTTGGAGCGGGCGAGCGGCCCCAGCCCCGGGTAGGAGGCGGGGTTGGCGCTTGTGGGCGCACCCGGAGATAAGGGATACCGAAGTGGGCTGCTGTCTATAACTGGCGGATGGACGCGAATGCCACGAGCGCGCCGGCGCACGGATCGCTGATCGAGCGGCTGATCCACCGGGCGGGGTTCAAGGACGAGCCCGACTTCGTGCTGCGGGTCGTACAACCCGCGCTGGTGGGGCTGATCGACGGCACGGTTTCCTCGCTGGCGCCGATCTTCGCCGCGGCGATCTCCGCCAACTCGCACACGGCCCTGCTCGTGGGCTTCGCCACCGCGCTGGGAGCCGGTGTGAGCATGGGCTGGTCAGAGGCGCTGTCGGACACCGGCGAGCAGACCGGGCGGGGCTCGGCGGTGGTGCGCGGGGCGATCACCGGTGGGATGACCGCGCTCGGCGGCCTGTTCCACACGCTTCCGTTCATCATCTCCGACGTCCACGAGGCGCTCGCGGTCGCCGGCGTGGTGGTCGCGATCGAGCTGTTCGTGATCGCCTGGATACGTAAACGGTTCCTGGAGGTCTCGATGCGCTCCTCGCTGCTGGTGGTGACGGTCGGCGGCGCGATCGTGCTCGCGATCGGCGTCGCGATCGGCTCCTCCTGAGCTGGGCGGGGGCGCTCAGGAGCACGAAAACCCGCTGGTAGACTGCCCCTATGCGAGCGGTTGACGCGGTCATGGAATGCCTCAAGGCGGAGGGTGCGGA
This sequence comes from uncultured Solirubrobacterales bacterium, assembly GCA_963696615.1. Classification (GTDB taxonomy): domain Bacteria; phylum Actinomycetota; class Thermoleophilia; order Solirubrobacterales; family Solirubrobacteraceae; genus Palsa-744. The sequence goes on from CAVOKU010000001.1 coordinate 1,332,380, forward strand.
TGTCGTGTTCGGCCTCCCCGGAGGCGCGAACCTGCCCACCTACGATGCGTTCGTCGGTGCCGGCATCAAGCACATCCTCGTCCGCCACGAGCAGGGCGGGGGGCACGCGGCGCAGGGCTACGCGAAGGCGACCGGCAAGGTCGGCGTGGCGTTCGCCACCAGCGGCCCGGGCGCGACGAACCTGATCACCGCGATCTGCGACGCGATGATGGACTCGGTGCCGGTGGTGTTCATCACCGGCCAGGTCAGGACCGAGCTGCTCGGCACCGACGGCTTCCAGGAGGCCGACACGATCGGGATCACGATGCCCGTGGTCAAGCACTCGTTCATGATCCAGCACCCCCAGGAGATCCCGAGGGCGATCCATGAGGCCTTTCACATCGCCCGCACCGGCCGGCCCGGTCCGGTGCTGGTCGACATTCCCCAGGACCTCTCGCGGGCGGACATCGAGTACGAGCCAGTGACCGACGTGCGGCTGCCGGGCTATCAGCCCACGATCGAGGGCAACCAGAAGCAGATCCGCCAGGCCGCGAAGGCGCTGGCCGCGGCACAGCGGCCGGTGATCTATGCGGGCGGTGGCGTGGTCAACGCCAACGCCTCCGCCGAGCTGGTGGAGCTCGCCCGCTGCGATCGCTTCCCGGTGACCTGCACGCTGATGGGGTTGGGCGCGTTTCCCGCCCCCCACGAGCAGTGGCTGGGGATGCTCGGGATGCACGGCACGCGGGCGGCGAACTACGCGATGGACGAGGCCGACCTGATCTGCGCGGTCGGTGCCCGTTTCGACGACCGGGTCACGGGCAAGCTCTCGGAGTTCGCGCCGCGGGCGAAGTTCATCCACATCGACATCGACCCGGCTGAGATCTCCAAGAACGTGCCCGCCCACATCCCGATCGTGGGGGACGCCAAGCACGTGCTGGCCAAGCTCGCGATCGAGTATCGCGCGCTGAGCGCCGACGGCGGGCGGCTCGGGGCCTGGTGGGAGCGGATCGAGGGCTGGCGGTCGAAGTACCCGCTGAGCTACGAGGACTCGACCGACAACGAGATCAAGCCCCAGTACATGATCCAGGCCCTCTACGAGGCGACCGGCGGCGAGGCGATCGTGACCAGCGACGTCGGCCAGCACCAGATGTGGACGGCCCAGTACTACGACTTCCCCGCCCCGCGCCGGTGGATCAACTCGGGCGGGCTCGGCACGATGGGCTTCGGCCTGCCCGCCGCGATGGGCGCGGCCGTGGGGTGTCCGGACCGGCTGGTGTGCTGCGTGGCGGGCGACGGGTCTGTGCAGATGAACGCGCAGGAGCTCGCCACCTGCGCGCAGGAGAAGATCCCGATCAAGGTGTTCATCATGAACAACGGCTACCTGGGCATGGTCAGGCAGTGGCAGGAGCTGTTCTGGGACGGCAAATACAGCCAGGTGGAGATGGGCGAGTTCCCGGACTTCGTCAAGCTCGCCGACGCCTACGGCGTGACCGGGATGCGCTTCGAGGACAAGACCACGCTCGTGGCCGACATGAAGCGGGCGATCGAGACCGAGGGACCGGTGTTCGTGGACGTGCGGGTCACGCGCGAGGAGAACACCTACCCGATGATCCCCGCCGGCCAGCCCGCCAGGGAGATGGTCGGATGACCCCGGCGATGATCTGCGGGGGGGAGGCCGGGAGGGGGGCCTGTCCCCCTCCCGCTGCCACGATGATCCCCGCGGGCCAGCCCGCGCGGGAGATGGTGGGCTAGGTGGCAGCCCTCGTGGGGGAGCCCGGTACAAAGGAGCCGCTGAGCCTGGAGGAGCTGCAGGCCTCCACCGGCCTGCGCACGGGACGCAAGCACGTGCTCTCGATCCTGGTGGAGAACAAGTCGGGCGTGCTCACGCGCATCGCCGGGCTGTTCGCGCGGAGGGGCTTCAACATCGACACGCTCACGGTGGGCCCCACCGACGACGATCAGATCTCACGGGTCACGTTGACCGTCGACGGCGCGCTGCACCCGATCGACCAGGTGACCAAGCAGCTGCACAAGCTGGTCAACGTGCTGAAGATTCGCGATCTCGAGCCGGGCGACACGGTCGCGCGGGAGCTGGCGCTGTTCAAGATCTCCGCCGACGGCGCCCAGCGTGGCGAGCTGATGCAGATAGCAGAGATCTTCAGGGGCAAGGTGGTCGACGTGACCAAGCGCTCTGTGATCATCGAGGTGACGGGCACCACCGAGAAGATCGAGGCGTTCGAGGGGATGGTGCGTCCGTTCGGACTGATCGAGATGATGCGGACCGGGGAGATCGCGATCTCGCGAGGACGCAGCGAAACCTAGATGAGCGCCGGCGTCCCCGTCTCCGGGAAGACCCGCGGTCGGTTCTCGCTGAGTGGCAGCGATCTGCAAGCACTCGCAGCACGCCTGGAGCTTGCGGCCAGGCGGGCCAGACGCAGCGGCGAGCCGACGCTGGCGAGCCTCACGACCGAGCTGCCCGGGGACGTCGACGCGAGCGCGGTGGTGTGCGGCTCGCGCCGCGAGGGCGAGTCCTGGTTCGTCCTGGAGCAGCCCGACCACGGCGGCGCGGCGCTCGGCGCGCTGGGCGAGGCGGTCCGCTTGAGCGACTCAGGCGAGGAGCGGTTCGCGAGGCTGGCCGATCGCTGGCGCAGGCTGGCGGCGGCTGCGGTGGGCGCCGAGCGCACCGAAGTCGGCCAGCGCCAGACGGGGCCGATCGCCATCGGCGGGTTCGCGTTCGCCTCCCATGGAGGCTCCTCGCACGCCTGGGCCGGGTTCGAGCCGGCGTCGCTGATCGTGCCGGAGGTGGCGATCCGCCGCGAAGCCGGCGCCTCGCCCCGCGATGAGGGCGCTGTGCGGCTGACGCTCACCGCCCTGCTCGCAGCCGATGACATGCCGAGCGAGATCCTGGCGCGCCTCGAGGGCCGGCTGAAGGAGCTGAGCGAGCGCCAGCTGCCGCTGCTGGATCCCGCTCCCGCGGGCCGCCACGAGGTCGCGAGCGCGATGCCTCCCGAGCACTACGAGTCCGCGGTGCAGCGTGCGACCGAGCTGATCGCCCGCAGTCGCCTGGAGAAGATCGTGCTCGCCCGCGAGGTGCAGGTGCGTGCGCCGCGCCCGTATGACCCGGCGGCGGTGTTCGGGGTGCTGCGGGAGGCGTTCCCGGAGTGCTTCTGCTTCTGTGTGGGGCGCGGGGATGCGACGCTCGTGGCGGCGAGCCCCGAGCTGCTCGTCCGTCGCGAAGGTCATCGTGTGAGCACGCTGGCGCTCGCGGGCTCCACACGACGCAGCGCCGACCCCGCCGTGGACGATCATCTCGGCGAGCAGCTGCTGCGCGACGAGAGCTACTGCGAGGAGCACGCGATCGTGGCGCGGAGAATCGTGCGCACGCTGCGCCCGCATTCGGTGTGGACCGCCGCGGCGCCCGAGCCGACACTCGCGCGGATCGCCAACATCCAGCATCTGGCGACCCCGATCAGAGCACAGCTGGCGGCGCCGATAGACGTGCTGGAGCTCGCCGGTCTGATGCATCCCACCCCGGCCGTCGGAGGCGAGCCGCTGGTGGATGCGCAGCCGCTGATACCGGCGCTCGAGGGCCTCGACCGGGGCTGGTACTCCGGACCGGTGGGATGGACCGACGCCACCGGCGACGGCGAGCTGTGCGTCGCCCTGCGTTGCGCGTTGCTGCGCGGGAACGTCGCCCGCTGCTACGCCGGCAACGGGATCGTGCGCAACTCAGACCCGCGCGCGGAGCTGGCCGAGACCGAGGTCAAGTTGCAGGCCCTGCTGCCGCTGCTGGCGGGTTGAGCGCGTCCGACACCGCCCGCCACGCCCGCCGATGCAGCCGCACGTTCGCGGCGCGGTGGGTGTGCACGTGCACGATCGTGCTGTCTACCTGCGGCGCGAGTGCGCTCTCGAGCGCGGCGCGCAGCTCGGGAATGCTCTGCACAGGTTCGTAGGCGAGCTCGTACAGGGCGGCCGCCCGGGCGAAGTCCAGCCCCGTCGGGGTGGCGATGTGCCGGCCATAGGCGTCCCGTTCGTGGGCCATGCTCGCGCGGGACACCGGCAGGAAGTCGAAGATCCCGCCCCCGCCGTTGTCGACCAGCACGATCGTCAACGTCAGCTCCAGCCGCGAGGCGGCGAGCAGCCCGCCGATGTCGTGGGCCAGCGCGACGTCTCCGATCAGCAGCAGCGTCGGCCCCTCGCTGCAGGCGGCGGCCCCGAACGCGCTGGACACGGTCCCGTCGATGCCGTTCGCGCCGCGGTTGCACAGCACCCGCGGCGGGTCGGGGCGGACGGGCCAGAAGGTCTCGATCTCGCGCACCGGCATCGAGGAGGCGACGAACAAGGTGGCCGCCTGCGGCAGCAGCACACCGAGCTCGGCGGCGAGTGCCGGCTCGTTGAGCGTGTCGCTCGCCAGCACACCCAGAATCGCCTCGGCCGAGAGCTCGTCGGCGCTGCGCCACGACGCGAGCCAGTCGGACTCGGTGCTCGGGGCGCCGCCGGGGGCACCCGCGAGCGCCGCCAGCGCCGCCACCGGCTCGATCGCGAGGGAGTCGCTCAGCATCGCCGCCGGGTCCTGCCAGGCGCCCTCGGGATCGAGCGCGACCTGGGGAACGTCCCCCAGGCCGGCGAGCCAGGAGCGCAGCGGCTTTGACACGGGCAGGTCGCCGACCCGCAGCACGAGCTCCGGGGAATGCGTCGCAGCGAAGCGCCGGTCGCGCAGCAGCGCGTCGTAGTGGGCGATCGCGGCCGAGCCGCGCCGCGCGCCGGAGAGCGGATCGGCCAGCAGCGGCCAGCCGGAGCGCTCACAGAAGCGGGCGGCGGCATCCGCCAGAGGGGTGTCGCGCTCGTGTCTGCCGGCCACGACCACGCCCCGGCGCGTCGAGCCGATCAGGGTCGCCAGCTCGACGGAAGGCTGCGATCCCGCCGAGGCGAGCACCGTCGGAGCCCGTCGCACGTACGGGTCGCCACCGGGGCGGCCGGTCCCGTCGGCAGGCAGCGGGTCGTCGGTGACGAGCGGCTCGCGCAGCGGGAAATTGAGATGGACAGCTCCCGGCCTGCCTTCCAGCGCGGTCCAGTAGGCGCGGCAGGCGAGCGTCCTGATCCAGCGCAGCTGCTGCGCGCCGGCATCGGCGAGCTCGATCTCGAAGAACCACTTGGCGGCGCTGCCGAACAGCTTGAGCTGGTCGATCGCCTGTCCGGCTCCGCTCTCACGCAGCTCCGCCGGACGGTCGGCCGTCAGCAACAGCAGCGGCACCCGTGCCTCGCGCGCCTCGATCGCTGCGGGCAGCAGCTCCGCGGCGGCCGTCCCCGACGTGCAAGCGACGGCGACCGGGGCGTGTGACGCCTTCGCCAGGCCCACCGCGAAGAACCCCGCACAGCGCTCGTCCACATGGGAGTGGCAGGTGATGCGCTCCTCCCGCGCGAGGGTCAGCACCAGCGGCGCCGAGCGCGAACCCGGCGAGGTGCACGCCGCCCGCATCCCGCACCGCGCGAGCTCGTCGACGAACGCCCGCAGCAGGGTGTAGGTGCCGACGGCGTTCACCGCGCCGCCACCGGGGGTCCGGCGCGATCGAGCATCTCCCGCGCGTCAGCCGTGCGCGGCACTACCATTGCCAGGTGCCAGAGGATCTCGTTCTGCTGCATGGTTTCGGCGGCACACGGCGCACCTGGGACGGTGTGATCGCATGCCTGTCCGCCCAACGCTACCGGGCGCTGGCGCTGGACCTGCCGGGGCACGGTGAGCACGCCGTGGCGCCACGGCCGATCGGCTTCCGGGAGTGCGTCGAGCACGTGCTCGAGATGGCGCCGGAGCGCTTCGCGCTGTGCGGCTACTCCATGGGCGGCCGGGTGGCGTTGCAGGTGGCGCTCACGGCGCCGGAGCGGGTTGCGCGGCTCGTGCTCATCTCCTGCGATCCCGGCATCGAGGACCCCGTCGAGCGGGCTGCACGGCGCCGGAGCGACGAGGCGCTCGCGCGTGAGCTCGAAGGCGGCTCATACGAGCAGTTCATCGAGCGCTGGCGCACCCAGCCGCTGTTCGCCGAGGATCCCCCGCGGGTCGACTCGCTTGCACGGGAGGAGCTGCGACGCAACAGCCCGGACGCGCTTGCGGCCGTGCTTCGCGGCCTGGGCACAGGCGAGATGGAGCCGCTGTGGACGCGGCTCTCACAGCTGCGGATGCCCGTCTGCGTGCTGGCCGGCGAGCGTGACGCCAAGTTTCGAGCGATCGGGCAGCGCACCCTCGAATCGTTGCCCGTGGCGGAGCTGACTGTCCTGCCCGGCGGTCACGGGCTCGCGTTGGCGAGCCCGCAAGCCGTGGCATCGGTGCTCGAGCGCTTCGGGTCCCGGCAACCTGGCAGCGATCGCGCCCGGCCCGTCGCGCACGAGGACGCCGATGCTCCGCTCGTCGACGTGTTCGAGACGTAGCGGCTCTCACAGCGGGTCCACGCCCAGGCCCGGCGCGGCGGGCAGGGCGATGCGGCCATCGACGGCGGGGAGCTGGTTCTCCATGTCGGCGAACAGCCCGAGCGTCGCCAGCCCGCACGGCGGCACCGGACCGCGCGAGGCCAGCGCCGCGGCGGCGTGCAGCGCCGCGGCCACGCCGAGCGGTCCGTCGAACGACGAGGCCACGTACACCTCCGCGCCGGAGGCGCGCACGAGCGCCGCGGCGGCGATCAATCCCGAGATACCGCCGCAGCGGCTCACCTTCAGGCAGACCGCGTCGGCCACCCCCGCTCCGAGCGCACCGTGCTCGGCGGCGGTCTCGTCGATCGCGATCCGGGTGGTCACCCGCTCGCGAATCTCACGCACGCCGCGCAGGCCGTGGGTCGGCTCCTCCACCAGCTCCAGGCCGGCGGGTGCGAGCGCTTCGATCGTCTGAACCGCCTGCTCGACACTCCAGGCGCCGTTCGCGTCCAGACGCAACGCGACCTCCGCGCCGGCAGCCGCCCGCACAGCCGCGACCCTCCCGGCGTCATCGCCGACGCCGACCTTGACCTTGATGCAGCGAAAGCCCTCGGTGACGGCCCGGGCGGCCTGCTCGGCGGCGCCACCGCGGTCGGTGGCGCCGAGCGTCGCGTTGACCTCCACGGCGCGCACGGGGTGCTCGGCGATCAGCTCCGCCACCGGCCTGCCGCTGCCTCGCCCCGCACGATCCCACAAGGCGATGTCGATCGCGGCGAGCGCAGGGGGCAGGTCGCTGACCCCCCGGCACGCTTCGACCACCTGCGCTCCGTTCAGCCCGTGGGTGTCCGCGAGCGCCGGCGAGTAGCTGCGCAGCGCGTCCTCGACGTCGTCGGTGGCGACCCCGTCATAGCCCTCCAGTGGAGCGGCTTCGCCATAGCCGCAGAGTCCCTCGTCGTCCTCCAGCGCCACCGCCAGCAGCTCGCGCTCGACCATCGTGCCGTGCGCCGTCGCGAGTGGCTCGGAGAGTCGCAGGCGCCGGCGAGCGACCGTCAGCCTCACGTGGGGATGCCGCCGCTGGCGAGGATCCCGGCGGAGAGCAGCACGCAGAAGAGGAGCTGCAGAGCGCCGGTCCGCGCCAGCGCGCCGTTCAGCGACGGTCCGTCCACGCGGGTGCGCACGATGCCGATGAGTCGCACGGCGAGCGGGATCGCTGCCCAGCTGAGCAGCAGCCACGGCGACATGCCGAGCGCCCACAGCACCGGTGCGCTGGCGAACGCAGCGGCGAGCATCGCGGTGTAGAGATCACGCGTTCGGGCCCGTCCCAGCCGGACGGCGAGCGTGCGCTTGCCGGCCCGCCGGTCGGTGTCGATGTCGCGGACGTTGTTGACGACCAGGATCGCGCTCGCCAGCAGGCCCACCGGCACCGCGCAGCCGAACGCCTGCCAGGGAAGCTCCTGCACCTGCACGAAGTAGGAGCCGGTGACCGCCACCACGCCGAAGAAGAGGAACACGAACACCTCGCCCAGCCCCTCATATCCATACGGGCGGGGCCCGCCGGTATAGAGCACGCCGGCGAGGATCGAGGCTGCCCCCACCGCGATCAGCTCCCAGCCGGCGACGGCCACCAGGTAGATGCCGCACAGGACGGCCAAACCGAAGGAGGCGTACGTCGCTGCCAGCACCTGGGTGGGGGGCGCCAGCCCTCCCGCGGTGACGCGCACGGGGCCGAGCCGGTCCTCGCTGTCGGCGCCCCTCCTGGCGTCGGAGTAGTCGTTGGAGAGGTTGGTGCCGACCTGGATGAACACCGCCCCCAGCAGCGCCGCGACGAAGGCGAGAGCGTTGAAGTGTCCCGCTCCGAGCGCCAGCGAGGTGCCCACCAGCACGGGCGCGACGGCCGCCGGGAGCGTGCGCACGCGCGCGGCCATCACCCAGATCCGGACCATGCTCGGACGCGCGTCGGGGCTCGCGACGGCGAGCGTTCCCGTCTGGGTGACGGCGGTCATGGGCGCCTCGGGAAGCGCGAGAAGTCCGGACGGCGCTTGTCCCGGTAGGCGTCGCGGCCCTCCTGCGCCTCCTCGCTGCCGTAGAAGAGGAGGTTCGCGTCATGGGCGAGCTGCTGGATGCCGGACAGCCCGTCCTCGGCGGCATTGAAGCTCGCCTTCAGCAGGCGCAGCGAGAACGGCGAGAGCGCGAGCATCTCCTCGCACCAGCTGACCGTCTCCGACTCGAGCTGGGCGAGCGGCACGACCGTGTTCACGAGCCCCATCTCCAGCGCCTGCCGGGCGGAGTACTGGCGGCACAGGAACCAGATCTCCTTGGCCTTCTTGGGACCGACCGTGTTGGCGAGCAGGCCGGCGCCGAAGCCGCCGTCGAAGGAGCCGACTCGCGGGCCCACCTGACCGAAGCGGGCGTTGTCGGCGGCGATCGTCAGGTCGCACACGAGATGCAGGACGTGCCCGCCGCCGATCGCATAGCCGGCGACCATCGCCACCACCGGCTTCGGCAGTCGCCGGATCTGCACATGCAGGTCGGTGACGTGAAAGCGTCCGATGCCCGCCTTGCCGGCGCTGTCCTCGGCGAGGTAGCCGGAGTCCCCGCGCACCCGCTGGTCCCCACCGGAGCAGAACGCCTGCTCGCCCGCGCCCGTGAGCACGATCGCGCCCACGTCGGTGTCCTCGCGCGCATCGTCGAGCGCGCGCGAGATCTCGACGATCGTCTGGGGCCTGAACGCGTTGCGCACCTCGGGCCGGTCGATCGTGATCTTGGCGATCCCCCGGGGCTCGCCGGACTTCTCGTAGCGGATGTCCTCGTATTCCCCAGCCGGGGTCCAGGTCGTCATGGCGGGAAGGCTAGCCTGTGGGCAATGCGAGTCGAGGGATGGCTCTCCCGGGCAGCACGCGAACGCCCGGCATGGCCTGCGCTCGAGGAGCTCCGGGCCGCCCGCTCCTACGCCGAGCTGCACGCCGGCGCGCGTCGCGTGGCGCTCGAGCTGCGGGGCGCGGGCGTCGGCGAGGGAGACCGGGTCGCGATCGCACTCCCGCCGGGTGTGGCGTTCGCCGAGACGCTGCACGCGTGCCTGCTGCTGGGGGCGGTGGCGGTCCCCGTCGACGTGCGCCTCGCCGGCTCGGAGCGCGCTCGCATCTGCGACGGCGCGGCCGCCGTCGTGGACCAGCCGCTGCAGCAGCGTCCGGGGTCCGGGGGCAGGTCCGCCGCCGATCGGCGGCTGCCCGGCGAGGAGTCCCACGCACTGGAGGATGTGGCGGCCGTGATCCACACCTCCGGCACGAGCGCGTCGCCGCGGGCGATCGAGCTCACCTACGGCAACTTCCTCTGGAGCGCGCTGGGCTCGGCGGTGGCGCTCGACCGTGACCCCGCCGATCGCTGGCTGTGCGCGTTGCCCGTCTCGCACGTCGGGGGCCTGTCGATCCTGATGCGCTCCTGCATCTACGCCACCACGGCCGTGATCCATCCGAGCTTCGACACCGACACCGTGCTCGGGGCGCTGCGCGAGCGGCGGGTGACGCTCGTCTCCCTGGTGGCGACGACGCTGGCGCGGCTGCTCGACGGCGGACTGCACGACCCGCCGCACCTGCGCTGCGCGCTGACCGGCGGCGGCCCCGTGCCCGCCGCGCTGGTCGAGCGGGCGCGCGCGAGGGGAGTGCCCGTCGGGCTGACCTACGGGCTCACCGAGGCCTGCTCGCAGGTGAGCACGGTTCCCCTCGCCGCGATCGATGGTCCGAGCGTGACCGCGACGAACACTGCGATGAAGGACACTTCACTGCATGCCGGCCCGCCGCTGTTCTGTACCCGGGTTGAGATCGCCGCGGACGGGGAGGTGCTCGTCGCGGGTCCGACCGTCGCTCCGGGCGCCGTCGCGCCCGACGGCTGGCTGCACACCGGCGACCTCGGCAGCCTCGACGCCGAGGGGCGCCTGCGCATCAGCGGACGCAAGGCCGACACGATCATCAGCGGCGGAGAGAACGTTGCGCCGGCCGAGGTCGAGGCGGTGCTCGAGTCACACCCGGACGTGCTCGAGGCGGCGGTCCTCGGACGCAGCGACCCACGCTGGGGCGAGGCGGTCGTCGCGGTCGTGGTGGCCCGCGCCGGAGTGCAGATGCGGGTGCAGGCCCTCGTCGAGCTGTGCGCCGAGCGGTTGGCTCCCTACAAGGTCCCCAAGCGCGTGGACATCGTCGACGGCCCCCTGCCGCGTACGCGCTCGGGCAAGCTTCTGCGCAGGGAGCTGAGATGAACGTGTTCGACGCCAACGCCCATCGCGAGGCCAGCCTGGCCGGTTGGGAAGAGGCCGCGGCCGGCTGGACCCGCCGGCAGGAGTCGATCCGGGCGCTCGGGATGCCGGTGTCGAGCTGGATGCTCGACGCCGTCTCACCCCAGCCCGGCGACCGCGTGCTGGAGCTGGCGGCGGGCCTCGGCGAGACGGGCATGCTGGCCGCCGAACTGGTGGCGCCGCTGGGCGGCGTTATCGTCTCCGACCAGGCCGAGGCGATGCTCGACGGCGCCCGTGCCCGCGCGAGCGAGCTCGGGCTCAACAACGTCGAGTTCCAGGCATTCGGCGCGGAATGGATCGACCTGCCGCTCGCAAGCGTGGACATCGTGCTGTGCCGATGGGGCTACATGCTGATGGCCGACCCACCGGCGGCGCTCGCGGAGAGCCGCCGGGTGCTGCGACCGGGAGGCCGCCTGGCGCTCGCGGTGTGGGACTCGGCCCAGGAGAACCCGTGGGCGCTCGCGCCCGGCATGGAGCTGATCGAGCGCGGCCTGAGCACCCCGCCGACCGCCGGGGCCCCGGGACCGTTCGCGCTGGGCGATGACACCCGCCTGCGCGAGCTGCTCGAGCAGGCGGGGTTTGGCGAGATCGAGGTGCAGACGCTTGCCGTGACCCATCGCCACGCCTCGTTCGAGGCGTTCTGGGAGACGACCCTGGACATCTCGCGGTCCTTCCACGACGCCGTGCTGGCCCAGGCCGAGCCCCAGATCGCGGAGATCCGCGCGGGACTGCAGGAGCGTCTGCGTCCCTATCTGCAGCCCGACGGCTCGCTCGGGATCCCCGGCCGGACGCTCGTGGCGTCCGCGACGGCTTGAGTGGGATAGCCTGCCGCCCACGATGCTCTACGACGACGACGCGGATCTCGGCCTGCTCGACGGCAAGACCGTCGCGATCATCGGCTACGGCTCTCAGGGTCACGCCCACGCGCTGAACCTCAAGGACTCCGGGGTGGACGTCGTGGTCGGCCTGCGCGAGGACTCCTCCTCGGTGGACGCCGCCCGCGGGCACGGCCTGCAGGTGCTGTCCGTGGTCGAGGCCGCCAGTCGTGGCGACATCGTGATGATGCTGGTGCCCGACGAGCTGCACCGCCAGGTGTGGGAGGGCGAGGTCCGCGACGGGATCGCCCCGGGCAACATGATCATGTTCGGCCACGGTTTCTCGATCCACTACGAGGAGGTCGAGCCGCCCGCCGGCGTCGACGTGGCGATGGTGGCGCCGAAGGGCCCGGGCCATCTCGTGCGCCGCCAGTTCACCGAGGGCAGCGGCGTCCCCGGCCTGATCGCCGTCGCCCAGGACGCCACCGGCAACGCCCGCGCGCTCGCGCTCGCCTATGCGAAGGGCATCGGCTGCACCCGCGGTGGCGTGATCGAGACGACCTTCAAGGACGAGACCGAGACCGACCTGTTCGGCGAGCAGGCGGTGCTCTGCGGTGGCGCCTCCGAGCTGGTGCAGGCGGGCTTCGAGACGCTGGTGAACGCCGGCTATGACCCCGAGATGGCCTATTTCGAGTGCCTGCACGAGCTCAAGCTGATCGCCGATCTGATGTACGAGAAGGGGCTGGCGGGGATGCGCTACTCGATCTCCAACACGGCTGAGTACGGGGACTACACGCGCGGCAAACGGATCATCACCGAGGAAACCCGGGCGAACATGAGCAAGATCCTGCAGGAGATCCAGTCGGGCGACTTCGCGCGGGAGTGGATCGCCGAGAACCGCGCCGGACAGGAGAACTTCAAGCGCATGCGCGCCGAACAGGCCGACACGCAGGTGGAGCACGTCGGCGGCGAGCTACGCTCGCACATGGACTGGATCAAGCCGGACTTCTAGCCGCCATGCTCGCGTACGTCTGGTGGCACCGACCCGCCTCCGACGCCGACCTGGACGGTTACGAGCAGGCGCTGGGGCACTTCCATCGCTCGCTCGCCCATCGGCCGCCCAGCGGGTTTCACGGCTCGACGGCGCTCCGCGCGAGTGAGCTGCCGTGGCTCGATCCGGCGCCTGGGGCGCCGCCCGGGCAGGTCGGATACGAGGACTGGTACCTGATCGAGAGCTGGTCGGCGCTGGGCGTGCTGGAGGAGGCCGCCGTCTCACGCCCTCACGTCTCGAGCCACGATCGCGTCGCGACCCGCACGGGCACCGGCCAGGCCGCCGTCTACCGCCTCGACGACGGTCTTCCCCGGCTCGCCGACACCGGCACCTCGGTGTGGGTGAGCCGTCCCGCCGGTGGGCAGGCGGCTGGGCTGGGAGACCTCCTGGCGGACGGCGCGGACGCCTCCACGGTCAGCCTCTGGCGTCGGTGCCTCGCACTCGGCCCCGCGCCCGAGTACTGCCTGCTGAGCGCCGAGCCGCCCCCCGGGGTGGCGGCGAGCCGGCTGCCCGCCGGCTGGAGCGCGCGCAGCTTCGAGCGGGCGGTCGTCTGGGCCGGCTGAAGCTCCCCGCCACGCCTGACGCTCCCCGCCACGGCTGGCGGGCTTCGCTACACTCGGCTGCGTCGTCGCGACTGGCGCTGAGGTGGAGGCAACCACCGGGAAGCGACGAGCATCGAGAGCCGCGCGCCTGGGCACCTCCGACATCGAAACCCGCGAGAGGGAATGAGGAAGCCCATGACGCCGAGCACCCCGACAGCAGCGACGAACCTGGTTCTCCCAGACGAGCTCAAGCCCGCGGACGGACGCTTCGGCTCGGGTCCCACGCGGGTGCGTCCGCAGGCGCTCGACGCGCTCGCACAGTCGGGCGCCGAGGTGATGGGCACCTCCCACCGCCGCCCCGCGGTCAAGTCGATCGTGGCCGAGATTCGCGCCGGGCTGGGGGAGCTGTTCGCGCTGCCCGACGGCTATCAGGTGGCGCTCGGCAACGGCGGTGCGACCGCCTTCTGGGACGCCGCCACGTTCGGCCTGGTGCAGCGGCGAGCGGTGCATCTCGTCTACGGGGAGTTCTCGGGCAAGTTCGCCCAGGCGACCGCCGAGGCGCCGTTCCTGGAGGACTCGGTGACGCTCGCCGCCGACCCCGGTGACGCGCCCGATCCGGCACAGGCCGGTCCGGTCGCAGGCGAGGCGGGAGCGGATCTGATCGCCTGGGCGCACAACGAGACCTCGACCGGGGTGATGGTTGCGGTGGTGCGGCCGCCGGGAGCCGCGCCCGCCGACGGTGGACCGCTGGTCGCGATCGACGCGACCTCCGCCGCGGGTGGCCTGGCGCTCGACGCCACCCAGGCCGACGCCTACTACTTCGCGCCCCAGAAGGCCTTCGCCGGCGACGGTGGGCTGTGGCTGGCGCTGCTGAGCCCCGCCGCCCAGGAGCGGATCGAGCGGATCGCCGCCTCCGATCGCTGGATCCCCGCCTTCCTGTCGCTCGCGATCGCGCTCGAGAACTCGGTCAAAGACCAGACGTACAACACGCCGGCGCTCGCCACGCTGTTCCTGCTGCGCGAGCAGATCCGCTGGATGCTCGACGGGGGAGGCCTGGACTGGTGTGTGTCGCGTTCGCGAGTGTCCTCCACCCATCTGTACCGGTGGGCCGAGGCGGGCGCTCACACCAGTCCGTTCGTCGAGGATGCCGCCAAGCGTTCGCTGGTGGTGGGCACGATCGACTTCGATCCGTCGGTCGACGCCGCGACGGTGGCGTCCGCGCTGCGGGCGAACGGCATCGTCGACGTCGAGCCCTACCGCAAGCTCGGTCGCAACCAGCTGCGGATCGGGATGTTCCCGGCGGTGGACCCCGCCGACGTGCAGGCGCTCACCGCCTGCATCGACTGGATCGTGGAGCGCATCTGATGAGCGAGCGGTCGAAGGTTCTGGTCAAGGAGAAGATCGGCGACTCGGGCGTGGCCCTGCTGCGCGAGCACTTCGATGTGGACCTCGGTGTCGACTGGGACGAGCAGGAGCTCGCCGAGCGCATCGGCTCCTACCACGGCATCCTGATCCGGTCGGCCACGAAGATGACCGCGGAGCTGATCGATCGCGCCGAGAACCTGCGGGTGATCGGCCGGGCCGGGGTGGGCGTCGACAACGTCGACGTGCCGGCCGCCACCCGGCGCGGCATCGTCGTCGCCAACGCGCCGGAGTCGAACGTCGTCACCGCCGCCGAGCACACGATGGCGCTGTTGCTCGCGCTGGCGCGAAACATCCCCCAGGCCTACGTCTCGCTCACCAGCGGCAAGTGGGAGCGCTCGAGCTTCTCCGGGGTCGAGCTGTACGAGAAGACCCTCGGCATCCTCGGCTTCGGACGGATCGGCCAGCTCGTGGCCCAGCGGGCCCGGGGGTTCGGCATGCGGGTGCTCGCGTTCGACCCGTTCGTCAGCGCGGAGCGCTACCGCGAGCTCGGCGTGGAGAAGGCCGACAGCGCCGAGGACATCTACGCCCAGGCGGACTTCATCACCGTCCACCTGCCCAAGACACCCGAGACCGAGGGCTTCATCGACGCGCGGGCGTTCGCGCAGATGCGCGACGGCGCACGCGTCCTGAACGTCGCCCGTGGCGGCCTGATCGACGACGCGGCGCTGAAGGACGCGCTCGACTCGGGCAAGCTCGCCGGCGCGGCGCTCGACGTGTTCGCCTCGGAGCCGATCACCGACCACCCCCTGTTCTCCGGGTATCCCAACGTCGTGGTGACACCCCACCTGGGGGCCTCCACGGCGGAGGCCACCGATCGCGCGGGCTACCAGTGCGCCGAGCAGGTGGTCGCGGCGCTGACCGGCGGGGTCGTCTCCACGGCCGTGAACATCCCCGCGATCGGCGCCGAGGACATGGAGGCGCTGGGGGCGTTCCTGCCGCTTGCCACCAAGCTCGGCCGTCTGGCGATGGCGCTTGCGGAGGGCAGCTCGGTCGAGCGGATCGAGGCGGCGTTCCTGGGGCGGATCGCCGAGTTCGACACGCGCATGCTCGGCCTCGCTGTGATCATCGGCGCGCTCCAGGGCCGCACCGAGGAGCCGGTCAACTTCGTCAACGCTCCCTCGACCGCCCAGCAGCGGGGGATCGTGGTGGAGGAGAAGGCGGTGTCCGAGGCGGAGGACTTCAACGAGCTGATCCGGGTCACCGTCGTCGCCGGGGAGCAGCGCGTCGCGGTCGCCGGCACCGGCATCGGCCCCAATCGCATTCCCCACCTCGTCGAGGTTCAGGGTCGCCGTTTGACGATCGAGCTCGCCCAGTACGTGACCGTCTTCCGCTACCAGGACCTTCCCGGCATGATCGGTCGGGTCGGCACCATCTTCGGCGCCCACGGCATCAACATCTCCTCCGCCGCCGTCGGCCACGTTCCCGACGGGGGCGACGGCGCCGGCCCGGGGCGCGAGGACGACGGGCGGCTGGCGGCGATGGTCGTCACCACCGATGCGCCGGTGGACGATTCGGTCGTGCAGGAGATCGTGGCGTCCGAGGGCTTCGTCGACGGTTGGTCTGTGGATCTCGGCTGACCTGGACTGTTCCCGGCCGGCGCATGCGCCGGCCGGTGGGGCCGCACATGTGCGGCCCCAGGTCCACGCCGCATGCGGCGTGGCCCACCTGGAGGGCCGGCGACGTGGCGCCAGCCGCCGACGGCGGGCGATCGATAGGCTCCGCGGCGATGCGCGCTGTCGTCATCACCAAGCATGGGGGCCCCGGGGTGCTGCAGGTGCAGGAGCGCCCGGACCCGCAGCTCGGGCCGGGACAGGTGCGGATCGACGTGGCCGCGGCGGGAATCAACTTCGCCGACGTGATGGCGCGGATGGGGCTGTATCCCGACGCGCCGAAGACGCCGTGCGTCGTCGGCTACGAGGTCGCCGGCACGGTGCTCGAGCTGGGGGACGGGGTGGAGGGCATCGGCCACGGCCAGCGGGTGTTCGCAGGCATCCAGTTCGGGGGCTACGCCTCGCAGGTGGTGGTGCCGGCCGAGGACGTCGTCGCGCTGCCCGACCGGCTCACCTTCGAGCAGGGGGCTGCGATCCCCGTCAACTACGGCACCGCCTGGGCGGGCCTGATCGGCTACGGCAACCTGCAGCCGGGCGAGCGGGTGCTGATCCACTCCGCCGGCGGCGGCGTGGGCATCGCCGCCACCCAGATCGCACGTCGCAGCGGCGCCGAGGTGTACGGCACCGCCTCGCCGAGCAAGCACGCCCGCATCAGCGAGCTCGGCGTGCAGCATCCGCTCGACTACACCACTCCCGGCTGGGAGCGTGGGTTGCCGCCGTTCGACGTGATCCTCGACGCGGTGGCCGGCAAGAGCTTCCGCCGCAGTTACTCCCAGCTGCGCGCGGGCGGGCGGCTCGTCGCGTTCGGCGCATCCTCGCTCGTGTCCGGGCAGCGGCGCAACCTCTTCACCGCGCTGAACACCGTCGTGCGGATGCCGCGCTTCAACCTGATCAAGCAGATGTCCGAATCGAAGGCCGTGATCGGCCTGAACATGCTCAGCCTGTGGAAGGACCGGGGCACGCTCGAGCCGTGGATCGGGCCGCTGCGGGAGATGCTCGAGGACGGCACCGTCGACCCGGTCGTGGCGGGCGCGTTCTCCTTCGAGCAGGCGGGGGAGGCGCAGAGCATGATCACCGAACGGCGCAACGTCGGCAAGGTGGTTCTCACCCCCTCGTAGTTCGCTTTGCGGCGGCGCCGGCCGGTGCTAACCTGGCGCTGAGATGTCGTTCCAGCTCTCGCGTCCTTCGCTTCTCCTGCTGCTCCCCCCTCGGGGGGAATAGTGCGTGGCGGCCGCGTAGCCGCATACCAAACGGAGAAGCAGGGCAAACGCGAGAGACTTTGAAAGGAACAGAGGGAACGACCATGAGCGAGCAAGACGTCCCACAGGCTCCCCAACGGACCGCGCAGGGCAGGGTCCAGATCTTCGATACGACGCTCCGCGACGGCGAGCAGTCCCCCGGCATCTCGCTGAACCGCCAGGAGAAGCTCGAGATCGCCCACCAGCTGGCGCGGCTGGGCGTGGACATCATCGAGGCGGGCTTCCCGATCACCTCGCCGGGAGACTTCGAGTCGGTGCAGGCGATCTCGCGTGAGGTCCAGGGTCCGGTGATCTGCGGCCTGGCGAGGACCTCCAAGCAGGACATCGACGCGGCCTGGAACGCCGTCAAGGACTCAGAGCGCCCCCGCATCCACACGTTCATCGCGACCAGCGACATCCACATCGAGCGCAAGCTCCAGACGACCCGGGAGGACGTCAAGGGTCAGGTGCGGGCGGCCGTCGCGCAGGCGCGGGAGCTGACCGACGACGTCGAGTTCTCGCCCGAGGACGGCTCGCGCTCTGACGTCCGGTACATGGCGGAGGTGATCCAGATCGCCCTCGACGAGGGCGCGAGCACGATCAACGTGCCCGACACCGTCGGCTACACGATGCCCCACGAGTACGCGGCGATGTTCGAGGAGCTCTACCGGCTGGTGCCCGGCCTGCACGACGTCGTCGTCTCCGTCCACTGCCACAACGACCTCGGGCTGGCGGTGGCCAACTCGCTGGCGGGGGTCGAAGCGGGCTGCCGCCAGGTGGAGTGCGCGATCAACGGCATCGGCGAGCGCGCCGGCAACGCCTCGCTGGAGGAGATCGCGATGCTGTTGCACACCCGTGAGCCCAGCCTCGGGCTGTGGACGGGGATCGAGACGACCGAGATCGCCCGCACGAGCCGGCTCGTCTCGCGGCTGACCGGCTATCAGGTGCAGCCCAACAAGGCGATCGTCGGGCGCAACGCGTTCGCCCACGAGGCGGGCATCCACCAGGACGGCGTGCTCAAGGAGCGCACCACCTACGAGATCATGGACGCCACCACCGTCGGCCTGCGCAGCAACGCGATCGTGTTGGGCAAGCACTCCGGTCGCCACGCGCTGCGCGAGGCGCTGGAGGAGCTGGGGTTCCAGCTCGACGGCCAGGCGCTGCACACGGCGTTCAAGCGATTCAAGGAGATCGCAGACCGCAAGAAGACGCTGACCGCGATGGACCTCGAGGCGCTCGTCACCGACGAGCTGCGGGTGGGCGAGGACATCCCCGGGTACGCCCTGGAGTGGTTCGAGGTGGACGCCTCCTCGCGTCGTCCGCCCCACGCGCGGGTGGCGGTGACGCTGCCGAACGGCGTCTCGGCCGAGGGATCGTTCACCGGCGACGGGCCGATCGACGCGGTGTTGCGGGCGATCGACGCGGCGACGGGCGTGGACGCGAAGCTCAGCGAGTTCAGGATCGGCGCCGTCACCGAGGGCCAGGACGCGCTCGGCGAGGTCTCGGTGGTGGTCGAGCTCGGCGGTTGCACCGGCGCCGGACAGGGCGTCTCCACGGACATCATCGACGCCGCCGCGCGGGCGTACGTGCGGGCGCTGTCGATCGCCAAGGCCCGCGCCGAGGCCTCGCAGGGCGCGATCGGCCTGCCGGAGCCCGCCGGCCCCTGAGCTCGAGCCGGCATCACGCCGGGGACGGGCCTGTCCCCGGCGTGAAACCGGTCCAGACATACGACATACGCTCGTCTGTGATAACGTACAGCGACGATGAAGACCGCAGCCACGGCACCCCGCAAGCGCAGGCCCCCCGCCGCGGCTGGTTCCTCGAGCTCCACCTCTGCCGGCGGGGACCCGTTCGATCCGGGCGTGATCGGCGCGCGGGTGCGGGCGCTGCGCGAGTCCTCGTCGCTGTCGCTGCGTGAGCTCGCGCAACGCAGCGGCGTGAGCGCGCCGATGCTCTCCCAGGTCGAGCGTGGCGACACCAGCCCGACGTTGGCGGTGGCGGCTCGCATCGCGGCGGGCCTGGAGCTGCGTCTCTCCCAGCTTCTGCGTCTCGACGAGGATGGCGCCGTGACGGTGGTGCGCGCCGGCGAGCGCCGCCGCGGGGGCAACCGGCGCAGAGGGCACCGCTTCGAGGTGATGACGGCCGCCCAGCCGGGCCAGCGCGCCGAGCTCTCGCGTCACACGCTCGCGCCCGGCGGCGCGACCGGCGCGGTCGACGACCCGCCGATGCACGAGCCCGGGAGCCGTGAGACGGCGCTGATCGAGCAGGGCACCGTGGTACTCGTGTGCGACGGTCGCCCCCACCGGTTGGACCAGGGCGACTGCGTCACCTTCGACGCGGATCTGCCCCACCATTTCGAGAACCCCGGTGAGCACGACGCCGCTTTCCTGGCGGTCGTCTCGGCCGGATTGAGGAGGAGCTAGAGCGATGCCACAGACGCTGTTCGACAAGATCTGGGAGACGCACGAGGTCGCCCACGGCCTGCTCTACATCGACCTCCATCTCGTCCACGAGGTGACGAGCCCCCAGGCGTTCGACAGCCTGCGGATGGCCGGGCGACCCGTGCGCCGACCCGACCGCACGCTCGCGACCGCGGACCACAACACCCCCACCGACGGCACCCCCGTCGCGGCCCGCATCAAGGACGAGCTGTCGCGGGTACAGGTGCAGACGCTCGAGCGCAACTGCGAGGAGTTCGCCATACCCATCTACTCGTTGGGCTCCGATCGTCAGGGGATCGTGCACGTGATCGGCCCCGAGCTGGGCGTGACCCAGCCCGGCATGACGATCGTCTGCGGCGACTCTCACACCTCCACCCACGGGGCCTTCGGCGCGCTCGCGTTCGGCATCGGCACGAGCGAGGTGGAGCACGTGCTCGCGACCCAGTGCATGGTCCAGCACAAGCCCCGTTCGATGCGCATCTCCTACGAGGGCGAGCTCGGGTTCGGCGTCACCGCGAAGGACCTGATACTCGGCACGCTCGGGCGGCTCGGCGTCGGCGGGATGACCGGTCACGTGGTGGAGTACGCCGGTCCCGCGATTCGGGCGCTCTCGATGGAAGGACGGATGACCGTCTGCAACATGACGATCGAGGGGGGCGGCCGCGCCGGCATGATCGCGCCCGACGAGAGGACCTTCGCATGGTTCACCGACACCGATCGCCCCGGCGCACCCCACGGCGAGGAGCTGCAGAGGGCGATCGAGTACTGGCGCTCCCTGCGCACCGACGACGGCGCCGAGTTCGACTCCGAGCAGGTGATCGACGCGGCGCAGATCTCCCCGCAGGTGACCTGGGGCACGAACCCCGGGATGGTGCGGGCGGTCACCGACAGCGTGCCCGCGCCGGAGGAGTTCGACAGCCCCGCCGACCGCGAGGCGACCGAACGGGCGCTGCACTACATGGCGCTCGAGCCCGGCACCCCGATCGAGCAGATCGAGCTCGACCGGGTGTTCATCGGCTCGTGCACGAACTCACGCATCGGCGACCTTCGCGCCGCCGCGCGCGTGGTGCAGGGGCGCAAGGTCGCGCCCACCGTCAACGCGATGGTGGTGCCCGGCTCCCAGCAGGTGAAGGCCCAGGCCGAGGCCGAGGGCCTCGACCGGGTGTTCCGCGAGGCCGGCTTCGACTGGCGCGTGGCGGGCTGCTCGATGTGCCTGGGCATGAACCCCGACATCCTGGCGCCGGGAGAGCGGTGCGCGTCGACCTCGAACCGCAACTTCGAGGGCCGTCAGGGCCGGGGCGGGCGCACCCACCTCGTCTCGCCCCAGATGGCGGCCGCCGCCGCGATCGAGGGACATTTCGTCGACATCAGGGAGTGGTCGTGAGCGCCCCCGGCGCATCCTGGCAGCGGCCGGAGCTGGCCACGAGCTTCGTCGACCGCCGCGGGATCCTGGTGCCGCTGCTCGACGTGCAGGAGGACCTGATCAGGCGGCTGCTCTGCAGACACGGCCGTCGGGTGGGGCGCTTCCTCGACCTCGGCGCCGGCGCCGGAGCGATCAGCGAGCTGGTGCTCGACGCCCAGCCGGGCTCCGAAGCGGTGCTGGTCGACATGTCCGTGGCGATGCTCGCCCGCGTGGGCGAACATCTCGCGCCGTACGCCGGCCGCTGGCAGACGGTCCACGCCGACCTCAACGAACCCGCCTGGCGCGATGCTCTGCCGGCCGGACGCTACGAGGCGATCGTGTCCGGTCTGGCGATCCACCACCTGCCCTCCGAGCGCAAGCGCTCACTGTTCGCCGAGATGCTCGAGCTGCTGGAGCCGGGCGGCATCTTCGTGAACATGGACTACGTCGCGATCGACGGTCCGCTGCAGGGTCTGTTCGATGAGCAGATGCTCGCCAACGCCGTGCGCGCCGAGCGCGAGAACGGCGGCACCCGCACCGAGCAGGAGGTCGATTGCGAGGACGACGACGACCGGCCGGACAGTGCCGAGGACCAGGTGCGCTGGCTGCGAGACGCCGGCTTCGAGCAGGCCGACCTGCACTTCAAATGGGCCGAGGCGGCAGTCTTCGGCGCCACCAAGCCGACGAGCTGATCAGGAGAACACCGTGGAGCCGATAAGCACGATCGCAGGGCCGGTCACCCACCTCGACCGCGCCGATGTGGACACCGACCAGATCATGCCCAAGCAGTTCCTCAAGCGTGTCGAGCGGACGGGCTTCGGCGAGTTCCTCTTCTACGACTGGGCGAAGGAGCCCGGTTGGGAGCTGCCCGCCAACCCGATCCTCGTCGCCGGCGAGAACTTCGGCTGTGGCTCCTCGCGCGAGCACGCTCCGTGGGGGCTGCAGGACTATGGCTTCCAGGCGATCGTCGCGCCCAGCTTCGCCGACATCTTCTACTCCAACTGCACCAAGATCGGGCTGCTTCCGGTGGTGCTCGACGGCGAGGACTGCCGCAGCCTGGCCCACGCCGGCAGCGGCGAGGTCGACCTGCTCGAGCAGGAGGTTCGCTTCGCCGGTCGCGAGGTCGCGTTCGAGATCGACCACGAGATCCGCCACCGGCTGCTCAACGGCCTCGACGACATCGCGCTGACGCTCGAGCAGGCGGCCGAGATAGCCGCGTTCGAGCGCGAGCGCGAGCGCACCGGACCGGTGACCACGGCGCTGTGAGCGCCGATCGCACACGGACGCACCGGCTGCGCCGGTCCTGCTAGCGTCGCCGCCCGTGACACAACGGATCGTGATCCTTCCCGGCGACGGGATCGGCCCGGAGATCATGGCGCCCGCGCTCGAGCTGCTGCGTGCCGTCGGCGAGTTCGAGTTCGAGAGCCATCCCTTCGGCGGCGCGGCGATCGACCTGCACGGGGTGGCGCTGACCGACGAGACGCTCGCCGCGAGCCGCAACGCCGATGCGGTGCTGCTCGCGGCGGTGGGAGGCCCCAAGTGGGACACCACCGACCCGGATGCCCCCCGTCCCGAGCAGGGGCTGCTGGGGCTCAGGAAGGGACTCGGGCTGTTCGCGAACCTGCGCCCCGTGAAGCCCTTTCCCGCCCTGTACGAAGCCTCGCCGCTGCGACGCGAGCGGATCGAGGGCACCGACCTGCTCGTCGTCCGGGAGCTCACCGGCGGGATCTACTTCGGCGAGAAGACCCGCACCGAGGACTCCGCGTCGGACGTCTGCGCCTACACCACGATGGAGATCGAGCGCATCGCCCGCACGGCCTTCGGGGCGGCGCGGGCGCGGGTCTGCAGCGTCGACAAGGCCAACGTGCTGGAGACCTCCCGGCTGTGGCGACAGGTGGTGACGGACGTGCACTCCCGCGAGTTCCCCAACATCGAGCTCGAGCACGTGCTGGTGGACAATGCCGCGATGCAGCTGGTCTCCTCGCCGCGCCACTTCGACGTGTTGCTCACCGAGAACATGTTCGGGGACATCCTCAGCGACGAGGCCGCGATGCTGACGGGGTCGATCGGGTTGCTTCCGAGCGCGTCGCTCGGCGGTGAGGGCCCGGGCCTGTTCGAGCCGGTGCACGGCTCGGCGCCGGACATCGCGGGCGCCGGCGCGGCCAATCCGCTCGCGATGTTCCTCTCGGTCGCGATGATGCTCCGCCACGGACTCGGTTTGGCAGACGAGGCCGCGGCGGTAGAATCGGCAGTCGAGAAGGCGCTCGGTGCGGGGCTGCGCACCCCTGATCTCGGGGGCGCGGACGGCACGGCGAGTGCGACAGACGCGGTGCTCGGGCACCTCTGACAGGAAGCGAGAAGAACGTGGAGCCGACCGACCTCATATGGATGAACGGAGAATTCATCGCATGGGAGGACGCAAAGGTCCACGTCCTGACCCACGGCCTGCACTACGGCACGGGCGTGTTCGACAGCATGCGCTGCTACGACACCGAGCTCGGGCCCGCGGTGTTCCGCAACGTCGATCACCTCGAGCGTTTGCACCGGTCGGCGGAGCTCTACTACATGCCGATCCCCTACACCGTCGAGCAGCTCCGTCAGGCGACGCTCGAGCTGGTGGCACGCAACGGGCTGCGCTCCTGCTACGTGCGCCCGCTCGTCAACCGCGGCTACGGGCAGATGGGGCTGAACCCCCTCGAGGCGCCCGTGGACGTGTCGATCGCCTGCTGGGAATGGGGCACCTACCTCGGTGAGGAGGGCATGCGCAACGGCGTACGCGCGAAGGTCTCCTCCTGGCGGCGGATCAGCCCCGACTCGCTGATCCCCCACGCGAAGGCCTCGGGCCAGTACCTGAACAACGTGCTGGCGAAGGTCGAATCGGTGAAGGCCGGCTACGAAGAGGCGATCGTGCTCGACGATCACGGCCACGTCTGCGAGGGCACCGGCGAGAACGTCTACATCGTGCGCGACGGGGAGATCGCCACCCCCGGACAGCACAACTCGATCCTCGACGGGATCACGCGGCGGTCGCTGATCCAGATCGCCCAGGACCTCGGCTACACCGTGGTCGAGCGCAACGTGGCGCGCGCCGAGATGTACCTCGCCGACGAGGTGTTCCTGTCGGGCACGGCGGCGGAGCTGGTGCCGGTGCGCGAGATCGACGACCACCGGGTCGGGACCGGCGAACCGGGCGAGATCACCCGCGTGCTCCAGGCCGCGTTCGACGATGCCGTGCACGGTCGCGCCGAGCGCTACCGGGAGTGGCTCGACGTGGTCGACGCGCCGGCGCTGCAGACACCCAGCGGCGCGGGCCAAGCCGGCGAGACACCGCCGGCCCCGAGCCGCTCCACCGCGGCGGGCTGATGGGCGAGTTGGAGCTCTACGACGCGACCCTGCGCGACGGCATGGGTGGCGGCGGCATGACCCTGACCGCCGAAGAGAAGCTGCGTGTGGTCCACGCGCTCGACGAGCTCGGGGTGCACATGATCGAGGCGGGCTTCCCGGCGTCCAACCCGAAGGAGCTCGAGCTGTTCGGGCTGCTCTCCCGCGAGACCCTCTCGGGCGCTGAGATCGTCGCCTTCGGGATGACCCGTCGGCGCGACGTGGCAGCCGACCAGGACGAGGGGCTGCGGGTGCTCGCGGACTCCTTCGCGCCGGTCTGCACGATCGTCGGCAAGAGCTCGACCCTCCAGGCCGAGACGGTGCTGAAGGTCAGCCGCGAGGAGAACCTGAAGATGATCGCCGAGTCGGTCGCGTTCCTGGTCGGAGCAGGCAAGCGGGTGCTGTTCGACGCCGAGCACTTCTTCGACGGCTGTTCGCTCGACGCCGCCTACGCGCTCGCCTGTGCCCGTGCCGCGGCGGAGGCCGGCGCGGAGCGGGTGGTGCTGTGCGACACCAACGGCGGCTCGCTGCCGGGGGGCGTGCAGGCCGCCGTCGAGGCGGCGCGCGAGGCGCTCCCGGATGTGGCGCTCGGCATCCACACCCACGACGACACTGGCTGCGCGGTCGCCAACACGCTGGTCGCGGTGCAGGCGGGCGCGACCCAGGTGCAGGGCACGATCAACGGGATCGGGGAGCGCACCGGCAACGCCAACCTGGTGACGATCATCGCCGATCTGCAGCTCAAGATGGGCCGGGAGATACTCCCTCCCGAGCGCCTTGCTCGACTGACCGAGACCGCGCACTTCCTCGACGAGCTGCTGAACCGCGCCCCGAATCCGGCGCAGCCCTACGTCGGCAAGCACGCCTTCGCCCACAAGGCGGGCATGCACGCGGCGGGCGCGCGCGAGTCGAGCGAGGCCTTCGAGCACGTCGATCCCGCGTCCGTCGGCAATCGCAGCGACGTGCTGATCTCCGAGCTGTCGGGCCGGAGCACGATCATCGAGAAGGCGCGCCAGGCCGGCATCGCCACCGACGAGGAGTTCGCCAAGCGGGTGGTCGACCGGGTCAAGGAGCTCGAGCACAAGGGCTTCCAGTTCGAGGCCGCGGACGGCTCGTTCGAGCTGCTGATGCGCAGGGAGGGCGACTCCTACGAGTCCCTGTTCCTGCTGGAGTCCTGGCGGGTGACGGTCGAGAAGCACGCCGACGGGAACGTCGAGACGGAGGCCACGATCAAGGTCTGGCACGACGGGCGCCGCCACTGGGGCGCGGCCGAGGGCAACGGCCCGGTGAACGCGCTCGACAAGGCGCTGCGGGTGGCGATCGGCGAGCTCTATCCCCACCTGCGCGACATCGAGCTGGTCAACTTCAAGGTGCGCATCCTCGACGAGGCGAAGGGCACCGGCGCGGTCACCCGGGTGCTGATCGACGCAACCGACGGACAGGACGTGTGGGGCTCGATCGGGGTCTCCGAGAACCTGATCGGCGCCAGCTGGGACGCGCTCGTCGACTCGCTGGAGTACGCGATGCAGGGCGAGCGCCGGGCGGCGTCGAAGTCGCCCCTCGGTTCGACCGGCAGGGCGTAGTGGAGGTCATCCCGCTCGCCCGTCCCGTGCTCGGGGACGCCGAGGAGCGCGCGGTGCTGGAGGTGCTGCGCTCGGGCAGGCTGTCGCTCGGCCCGCGCGTGGAGGAGTTCGAGCGCGGTTTCGCAGCCAGGGTCGCGGCGCCGCTGGCGAGCGCCGTCAGCAGCGGTACCGCCGGGCTGCACCTCGCCCTGCGGGCGGTGGGGGTGGGGGCGGGCGATGAGGTGGTGACCAGCCCGTTCTCGTTCGTGGCATCCGCCAACGCGGTCCTGTACGAGGGTGCGAGGCCGGTCTTCGCCGACATCGACCCGGTCACGTTGAACCTCGACCCGGAGGCCGCCCGGGCCGCGGCCGGCGAGCGCGCCGTCGCGCTGCTGCCGGTCCACATCTTCGGCTATCCCGCCGACATGCAGGCGTTCGAGTCGCTTGCCCGGCAGCGCGGTCTGGGGCTGGTGGAGGACGCCTGCGAGGCGCTCGGCGGCGTTCATCGCGACGGCGTGCCGGTGGGGGGGCGCGGTCATCCGGCGGTGTTCGGCTTCTACGCCAACAAGCAGCTCACCACGGGTGAGGGGGGGATGGTCACGCTCGCCGATCCCGCCCTCAAGCAGCGGATCGACTCGGAGCGAAACCAGGGGCGGGCGCCCGACATGGGGTGGCTCGACCACGACCGGCTGGGGTTCAACTATCGCCTGTCGGACATCGCCTGCGCGCTCGGAATCGCCCAGCTGGCGCGCCTGGATGAGATGCTCGCCGCGCGGACACGGGTGGCCGGCTACTATCGCGCCGCACTCGCCGGCGTGCAGGGGCTGAAGCTCCCCTGCGAGGACCGCGACGGCGACGTGCGGGGCTGGTTCGTGTTCGTCGTGCAGCTTCCCCCCGGCACCGATCGCGACGCGACGGTGCGGGCGCTCGCCGCCCGCGGCGTGCAGAGCAAGCCCTATCTGCCCGCGATCCACCTGATGAGCTTCTACCGCGAGCGATTCGGCTGTCGCGCGGGCGAATTCCCGGTCTGCGAGGAGGTCGCCGAGCGCTCCCTGGCGCTGCCCTTCTTCCCGCAGATGAGCGAGGGCCAGGTCGCTCGTGTCGCCTGGGAGCTGATCCAGGCGCTCGAGCCCACCGGACGCCGCCCGCCCCCCGCTGGCACGCGCCCCACCGCGCTCGCCCGTTCGGGTGAGTCAGAAACATGGGAGGATTTCGACCGCGGGTCAGGCTAGTGTTCTTCTCGCTCTAGCGTCTCTTGAAGTCTGGGCGGGCCCGGTCGAGGGATTCGGCAGGGTCGCGGTAGCCGCGCCCGCGCGGTGTCCAGGTCAAACGGTCCACGCCGAAAGGAGCGTCGAAGACCATGAAACGCATCGGGATACTGGGACTGGTCGTGGGGGTCGTCCTCGGGATGAGCGCCGTCGCGATCTCGTCTCCCCTGACCTCGCCCGAATGGTTCCAGCACGGGGAAGCGATCGAAGCCGCGAAGACGATCAAATTCACCGGAAAAGGCGGCAAAGCCGTGCTCGAAACGGTCGGCAAATCCAAAATTCGATGCAAAGAAAACAACAATGCGGGCGAAATCGAAGGCCCCAAAGACATCCGGAGGCTGTCGGTCACCTACACCGGGTGCGAAATCGTCCTCGGCATCAAATGTGCGACCACAGGCAGGGCGGCCGGGGAAATCGTCACCGAAAAAATCGCCGGTGAACTCATCTACCTCGACAAAGAACACACCAAAGCCGGTGTCCTGCTCAGGCCCGAAAGCGGCACCACGTTCGCGTCGTTCGAATGCGAAGGGGTCGCCGCCGAAGACTCAGGAGACCTGATCGGCCAGGCGCTGCCGCTCGGCACGGAATCGACGGGCGGAGAACTCGTGCTCGAACAGGCCAGCGGCAAACAGCGATGGCAGCAGGCCGAAGAAGAATCGGAACCCGCGAAACACCTGACGGCCGTGATCGGCACGAAAACAGAAGAAGGCGGCGTCGGAGGCGGCCCCAGCTCCGAACCGCTGAAAGAAAAAACGACGTTCGCCGAAGCGGTCGAACTGCACAAAAGCTGAAGGTGGGCGGGTGCGGGCGCCGCTCGGGGCGCCCGCACCCGCAATAGACTCAGCGGCTCGTGTCCCGCTTCAGCGAGCCGCAGCATCCCGACTTCAAGCGCCTGAACGCCTCGGTCGACTTCGACCGGCGGCTGTGGCCGCACGACATCGCCCAGTCCCGTGCCCACGCGCGGATGCTGGCGGCACAGGCGATCATCTCGGCGGAGGACCGTGACGCCCTGCTCGCGGGGCTCGACGGCGTCGAACGGGAGCTCGCCGAGGACAGCTTTCGCTTCGAGCAGGACGACGAGGACATCCACATGGCGATCGAGCGGCGGCTGACCGAGCTCGCGGGGGCGGTCGGCGGGCGGCTGCACACGGCGCGCTCACGCAACGACCAGGTCGTGACCGACCTCGCGCTGTTCGTCGGCGAGCACGCCCGCACGGCCCAGGGCGGCACCGCGACGTTGATGGCGGTGCTGCTCGAGCGTGCCGAGGAGCACGCCGACTGGGCGATGCCCGGCTACACCCATCTGCAGCGGGCCCAGCCGGTGTATCTCGGACACCACCTGCTCGCGTACTTCTGGATGCTCGCCCGGGACCGGCAGCGGTTCGCCTTCGCCGAGCACCAGGCGAGCGCGCTGCCGCTCGGTGCGGGGGCGCTGGCGGGTGTCAACTTCGACACCGACCGCGAGCTGCTCGCGCGCGAGCTCGGATTCGAGCGGGTACTGGCGAACTCGATCGACGCGGTCTCCGGCAGGGACTTCGCGTTGGACTACCTGAACGCCGCCGCCACCTGCGCCACCCATCTCTCGCGACTGGGCTCCGAGCTGGTGCTGTGGTCCACCCAGGAGTTCGGCTTCTGCGAGCTGCCCGACGCATGGAGCTCGGGCAGCTCGATCATGCCCCAGAAGAAGAACCCGGACGCGGCCGAGCTGCTGCGGGCGAAGGCGCCGCGGCTGGTGGGCCATCTCGCGGCTCTGCACGGCGTGATGCACGCGCTGCCGCTCACCTACAGCAAGGACCTGCAGGAGGACAAGGAGCATCTGTTCGACGCTGCCGACACGATCGAGCTCGAGCTCGCAGCGGCCAGGGGGATGCTCGGCGGGGTGCGCTTCGACCGCGAGCGGCTGCGCGAGGCCGCCGCGGATGAGCTGATCGCGGCAACCGATCTGGCCGACCTGCTCGTGCGGCTGGGGATGCCCTTCCGCGAGGCCCACGGCGTCGTGGCGGGCCTGGTGCGCACCGCCGTCGACAGCGGCCAGGGCCTCTCACAGCTGAGCCGCGAGCAGCTCGCCGCCCACAGCGAGCTGCTCGCCGCGCACGAGCGTGAGTACCGCGAGGTGCTCGACGAGCACTCCTGGCTCGATTCGAAGGTCTCGCAGGGCGGCACCTCGCGCAGGCGTCTGGGCGAGCAGCTCGAGCTCGCCCGCGAGGAGCTGGAGCGCGACGGTGAGCGGCGCGCCTGAGGCTGTCGCGCCACCGCGGCGTCCGGCTGGGAAGGACCGCGTGCACGGAGCGCCCCCGCTGCTGCCGGTCGCCTTCTACGAGCGTCCCGTGCTCGAGGTCGCGGCGGATCTGATCGGCTGCACCGTCTCCATCGGCGGGACGAGCGGCGTGATCGTGGAGACCGAGGCCTACCACGAGAGCGAGCCCGCCTGTCACGCCTTCGTGGGGCTCACGCCCCGTACGGAGACCCTGTTCGGCGAGCCCGGCCGCGCCTACGTGTACCGCTCCTATGGCATCCACGCGCTGCTCAACGCCGTGTGCGAGCCGGCCGGGGTGGGCGCCGCGGTGCTGATCAGGGCGCTGCAGCCGGCGCGCGGGATCGAGCGCATGCGCGCCCGTCGCGGCGCCGTCGGTGGACGGGCTGCGGGCGAGCTCGAGCTGTGTTCGGGTCCCGGCAAGTTGACCCAGGCGCTGGCCGTCGGGCTGGACCACAACGGAGCCTCACTGCGGGGCGGTCCGGTTCGCATCCGCGGTCGCTCCACGCAGTGGACCGACCCGGCCATCGCGACGGGGTCTCGCATCGGCATCACCCGCGCGGTCGAGCTGCGCTGGCGCTTCTGCGCCGCCGGCAATCCCCACGTCTCGCGACCGCGCCCGTGACACGTCGGCCTGGCGCTATTCGGTCGGACTGACGCCGCCGGTGCCTTCAGGCGTCGAGCCGCCCCCCTTCGGCGCCGGGCTGCTTTCCGGCGCCGCTGGGCTCGACGGGCCCGAGGGAGCGGAGGGGGCGGGTGCAGCCTGCGGCGCGGGCGCCGTTTGATGTTCGCCGCCCCCGCCCGACTTCGAGCTGTGTTCGGGCGCGTGTTCTTCGTGGCTCGAGCCCGCGGAGCCGCTCGGGCTCAGCGGTGTGGCGGTTTCTTCGATCGTCGAGGTGGAGCCCGCCTTCTTGGCGGACCTGCCGGCCGCCTTCGCCGCTGCGGCTTCGGCTCGGTTCTTGTCGATCTGCAGCGCGGAGGTCATGAAGTCGTGCCAGATCAGCGCGGGAAAGGTGCCCCCCAGCACGGGACCGCCGTTGAAGTCGGTGGTCATCGGCACGAGCTTGTCGGGATAGCCGACCCACACGGCGACCGTGTACTTGGAGTCCCAGCCCACGAACCAGGCGTCTCCGTAGTTGGAGGTCGTGCCCGTCTTGCCTGCCGCGAACTGACCGATCGACGCTGCCCGGGCGGTGCCGTACTGGAGCACCGTTTCGAGCATCGAGGTCTCCGTCGCGGCGATGCCGGCGGGCAGCACCGGCCGGGTCTCGACCCGGTTGACGTCCCGGCGCGAGCCGTCCGGCAGGGGCTTGCCGCTCGCTTCCACTTCCTGGATGCCCACGGGAGCGCCGGCTTCGGCGAGCGTGCCGGTCACGCGACGGCCGCCGCGGGCGATCGTCTCGTACGCGTGCGCCATGTCCAGGGGGGTGACGCCGACCTTCAGACCGCCGATCGTCATCGCCGGGTTGGTCGAGATCGGAGTGGTTATGCCCATCCGATGAGCCAGCTTGGCGATCCGCTGGGTGCCGACGTGGATGCCGACTTCGGCGAAGATCGAGTTGTCCGAGAAGGCCGTCGCCCCGGTGAGCGTGTTCGAGCCCGTGTAGGACCCTTCGTCGTTGTGGACCACGAACTTTTCCGTTCCTCCCGTGTGGGGGACGATGAAGATCTTCTCCCGCGAGCTCCACACGGATTCCGGGGAGATGCCGTCCTCCAGCGCCGCGGCGAGGTCGAACGCCTTGAACGAGGAGCCCGGCTGGCGCTCCCCCTCCGTGGCGAGGTTGAACGGGCTCTGGTCATAGCTGCGCCCACCGACCATCGCCCGCACCTCTCCGGTCGAGTTTTCGATCGCCACCAGCGAGGCGGTGGGCCCCCCGGAGTAGGCCAGATAGCCTTCGATCGCGTGTTCGGCGTCGCGCTGGAGTTCGAGATCCAGCGTCGTCTTGATCCGCAGTCCTCCGTCGAAGGCGCGGGGAGCCCCGTAGCGTTCGATGATCTGCTGCTGCACCCAGCTGGTGAAGTAGCCCGGGTCGACCCCTTCCACCGTCGCCTCGCTGGGGGCCTGGATGTTCATCGACGCGGGCAGCGCCTGGCGCACGCTTTCCTCGTACACCGGCTGGGTGAGGTAGCCCTGCTCGTACATCTGACGCAGCACGAGGTCGCGCCGCGTGCGGGCGTCGGCTGGGTGGTTCGCCGGGTCATAGGCCGACGGTGACTGGATGATGCCCGCCAGCAGCGCGGCCTCCCACGGCTCGAGCTGTTCGACGCACAGCTGATGGTTGGGGGTGCCGCAGCCCAGATGGTTGACTTCGCGCCCGAAGTAGGTCTCCGCGGCCGCCTCGATCCCGTACGCGCCGTTGCCGAAGTAGATCGTGTTCAGGTAGGCGGTGATGATCTTTTCCTTCGACCACTTGTGCGAGAGCTGGTAGGCCAGCGC
The DNA here is from genome assembly GCA_963696615.1 of uncultured Solirubrobacterales bacterium. Taxonomy (GTDB): domain Bacteria; phylum Actinomycetota; class Thermoleophilia; order Solirubrobacterales; family Solirubrobacteraceae; genus Palsa-744. Next base: position 1,364,472 of record CAVOKU010000001.1, read on the forward strand.
GGCCTCGCGGAGCTTCTCGAAGATCGTCCGGTGCGACTGCGCCTGCAGGGCGTTCTTGATGAACTGCTGCTCGATCGTGGAGGCGCCCTGGACGCTGCCTTTGTGGACGATGTCCTGGATGAACGCCCGCGCGATCCCGCGAATGTCCACGCCGCTGTTGGTCTCGAAGCGCTTGTCCTCGATCGAGATCACCGCCTCCTTGACCAGACGCGGGATCTGCGAGGGGGTGACGATCACCCGGTTGTGCTGGCTGACGACGCCGATCGGATGGCCGAGATCGTCGAGCAGGGTGGAGCTCTTGGCGTTCTTCAGCTGCGAGAACCTGGTCAGGGAGGGCAGGTCGGACGCGACGGCGACGAACATGCCGAAGACGAATGAGACGAGGCCGAGCAGCAACACGGCGAAGAGGATCGCGAGGAAGCGCAGCCTCTTCAGACGTGGCCGGCCGCGGGCGGGCGATGCGGCGAGCTCCACGGGGGGCGAGAGTCTAGCATTGGCCCGGATGGCCCACGCCACCAACCAGATCGCCGAGGAGGCGGCGCGGCTCGCGACCGACGCCGTCGACAGCCTGCCCCGCGGGGTGCTGGCCGAGCGCCTGCGCACGGCCGCCGAGGAGCGCCGCCCGCTGCGCGTCAAGCTGGGCATCGACCCCACCGCACCGGACATCCATCTCGGGCACGCGGTGGTGCTCGGCAAGCTGCGCCAGTTCCAGGACGCCGGCCACCGGGTGGTGCTCATCGTCGGGGACTTCACCGCAAGGGTGGGAGATCCCTCGGGACGGTCGAGCCTGCGACCGATCCTCTCCGAGCCGGAGATCGCGGCCAACGCCCACACCTTCCAGGACCAGGCGTCGCGGATCCTCGACAGCGACCCCGAGCGGCTGGAGGTGCGACGCAACAGCGAATGGCTGGACATGGGGATGGACGAACTGCTCGCCCTCGTGCGCAGCACGACGGTCGCGCAGCTGCTCGAGCGCGACGACTTCGCCAAGCGCTGGGTCGCCTCCCAACCGATCTCGATCCTCGAGCTGCTGTATCCGTTGCTGCAGGGCTATGACTCGGTGGCGGTGAGCGCCGACGTGGAGCTGGGGGGGACCGACCAGAAGTTCAACCTCCTGCTCGGGCGGGAGATCCAGAGGGTCTACGGCGTGCCCGAGCAGGCGATCCTGACGATGCCGATCCTCGTCGGCATCGACGGCACCCGCAAGATGTCCAAGTCGCTCGGCAACCAGATCGGCATCACCGACCCGCCCGCCGAGATGTACGGCAAGACGATGCGGATCCCCGACCGGGCGATGGGCGAGTACTACCGCCTGCTCCTGCGCCGGGATCCGCCCGCAGATCTCGCTCCGCGGGACGCCAAGCGCCTGCTCGCACGGGAGCTGGTCGGCTGGCTGCACTCCCCGGCGCTCGCCGAGGAGGCCGAGCAGCAGTTCAACCGGGTGTTCGTCGAGCACCGCGAGCCCGAGGAGATTCCCGAGATCGGCGTCGCCGCGGGCGAGCCGGGCCTCGTGCACCTGCCCGCCGCGATCGCCGATGCCTTCGGCATGTCCCGCTCGCAGGCGCGCCGCCTGATCGACCAGGGCGGGGTGGCCCTCGGTGAGGAGCCTCTGCAGCGCGGCGAGCACGACGTCGCCAGCGCGCGGGCCGACGGGCGGGTGCTCAAGGTCGGAAAGCGGCGCTTCGTGCGGCTTCGCGTGAGCTAGCTCACGGCCGCGTCGGGGGCGGGCCTCGCGAGCGCTATACTTTTCGGTCGGTCCTCGGGCGCCCCTGGGCGCAGGGCCGGGTCGGTCTCCTCTTGAGGTTGTCCTTGTGGAGAGGCTTGGCGGTCTTTGAAAACTCAACAGCATGCGCACCGACGATCGAACCCTCGATCGTGGTGTGCGTCCAGGTTCGACCCGCCACGGGACGGCGCATCGAGCGCTGGCTAGTCGCCGGCTTGCCGGCGGTGAAGCCACGACCCGCGGCGGACCAAGAGTCAAGTAGGAAGCAGTACCCCGTCATGGTTCGGGGCCCACGTGTACGGGTCCCGGCCGCACGATCTCCACGGGCGATCTCGCGCGTGGGAGGTCTGCGTATCCCATGACCGCTTTTCGTGAAGTTCTTCACGGAGAGTTTGATCCTGGCTCAGGACGAACGCTGGCGGCGTGCTTAACACATGCAAGTGGAGCGACGAACCAGGGCTTGCCCTGGGGCAGAGCCGCGAACGGGTGAGTAACACGTGGGTTACCTGCCCCGATGACCGGGACAACCCGAGGAAACTCGGGCTAATACCGGATGTGCCCGCAAGGGGAAAGGAAGCTTCGGCCTCCGCATCGGGATGGGCCCGCGGCCCATTAGCTTGTTGGTGGGGTAACGGCCCACCAAGGCTGCGATGGGTAGCTGGTCTGAGAGGACGATCAGCCACACTGGGACTGAGACACGGCCCAGACTCCTACGGGAGGCAGCAGTGGGGAATCTTGCGCAATGCGCGAAAGCGTGACGCAGCAACGCCGCGTGGGGGAAGAAGGCTTTCGGGTTGTAAACCCCTTTCAGTTGGGACGAAGCTTCGCCGATTAATAGTCGGTAGGAGTGACGGTACCTTCACAAGAAGCACCGGCTAACTACGTGCCAGCAGCCGCGGTAATACGTAGGGTGCAAGCGTTGTCCGGAATCATTGGGCGTAAAGAGCGTGTAGGCGGCCCGATTAGTCCGCTGTGAAAGTCCAGGGCTCAACCCTGGAATGCCGGTGGATACTGTCGGGCTAGAGTCCGGAAGGGGCGAGTGGAATTCCTGGTGTAGCGGTGAAATGCGCAGATATCAGGAGGAACACCAATGGCGAAGGCAGCTCGCTGGGACGGTACTGACGCTGAGACGCGAAAGCGTGGGGAGCAAACAGGATTAGATACCCTGGTAGTCCACGCTGTAAACGATGGCAACTAGGTGTGGGGGGTGTCGACTCCCCCTGTGCCGAAGCTAACGCATTAAGTTGCCCGCCTGGGGAGTACGGCCGCAAGGCTAAAACTCAAAGGAATTGACGGGGGCCCGCACAAGCAGCGGAGCATGTGGTTTAATTCGACGCAACGCGAAGAACCTTACCTGGGCTTGACATGTGAGTGACCGGTGTGGAAACACATCTTCCCTTCGGGGCACTTTCACAGGTGGTGCATGGCTGTCGTCAGCTCGTGTCGTGAGATGTTGGGTTAAGTCCCGCAACGAGCGCAACCCTCGTCGCATGTTGCCAGCATTTAGTTGGGGACTCATGTGAGACTGCCGGTGACAAACCGGAGGAAGGTGGGGATGACGTCAAGTCCTCATGCCCCTTATGTCCAGGGCTACACACGTGCTACATTGGCGCGTACAGAGGGCTGCGATACCGCGAGGTGGAGCGAATCCCTTAAAGCGCGTCTCGGTTCGGATTGCAGGCTGAAATTCGCCTGCATGAAGGCGGAGTTGCTAGTAATCGCGGATCAGCATTGCCGCGGTGAATACGTTCCCGGGCCTTGTACACACCGCCCGTCACACCACGGGAGTGAGCAACACCCGAAGCCGGTGGCCTAACCCGCAAGGGAGGGAGCCGTCGAAGGTGGGGCTCGTGACTGGGGTGAAGTCGTAACAAGGTAGCCGTAGCGGAAGCTGCGGCTGGATCACCTCCTTTCTAGGGAGCACTACGGTGCCCCGATCGCAGCGACCGTCAGGCGTCGCGCTCCACAGGAGCGCGAGCCGTCCGGCGGCATACGAGCGGTCGGGCCTAGCACGTCGACCGAACCTGACCGGCGCGCCGCGTCATCCGATTCGCCCTTGCGCCTACTCGCGGGCGGACGGGGACGCGGCACACAACCCGCCGGACATGCTGTTGAGTTTTGAGAGACCGGCGCCGTCCGCGTCGGGTGCAGCCGCGAGTAGATCTCGCGTCCGCAACATCCCGACCCGGACCGCGTGGCAGTTTCTCCACGGTCCTTGAAAACTGCACAGAAGCCACATCAGCCGCCATCGATAAGCGGCGGCTGAAAACGGGTATCACCGGGCCGTTCGTGATGCGACGTCTTGTTATGGGACGCCGCGGATGATGAACGGTCTGATCACCGTCAAGATAGTAAGGGCACACGGTGGATGCCTTGGCACCAAGAGTCGATGAAGGGCGTGAACGGCTGCGATAAGCCACGGTTAGGCGCTGAATAGCCATTTGACCCGTGGATTCCCGAATGGGGAAACCCAGCGCTGGTAATGCGGCGTTATCCCCGGCTGAACACATAGGCCGGCGGAAGACAAGCGGGGGAAGTGAAACATCTCAGTACCCCGAGGAAAGGAAATCAACAGAGATTCCCTGAGTAGTGGCGAGCGAAAGGGGAACAGCCCAAACCTGGCAGATGTAAGCGGACATGCGTTGTCTGTCGGGGGTTGTAGGGCACCTGGTCCGAGTCATGTCCGGCTCGGCGGAAGTTACAAAGTCGTGTGGTAGTCGAAGCGCGTGGAACCGCGCACCACAGAGGGCAACCGTCCCGTAGACGAAACTGCACGATCTTCCGCAGGTGTTCCTGAGTAAGTCCGCGCCCGTGAAACGCGGACTGAACCTGGGGGGACCACCCTCCAAGGCTAAGTACTACTTGGTGACCGATAGCGGACTAGTACCGTGAGGGAAAGGTGAAAAGTACCCCGGAAGGGGAGTGAAATAGTACCTGAAACCGCGTGCCTACAAGCGGTGGGAGCGGCCTTGTGCCGTGACCGCGTGCTTTTTGCATAACGAGCCGGCGAGTTACTCGTCTGCGGCAAGGTTAAGCGATGAGCGGAGCCGTAGCGAAAGCGAGTCCTAATAGGGCGACATAGTCGTAGGCGGTATACCCGAAACTGAGCGAGCTACCCATGGGCAGGCTGAAGCGGGGGTAAGACCTCGTGGAGGGCCGAACCGACCTAGGTTGAAAACTGGGCGGATGACCTGTGGGTCGGAGTGAAAGGCTAATCAAGCTCAGTGATATCTGGTTCTCTCCGAAATATATTTAGGTATAGCCTCGGATAAATTGCGTGGTGGCCGTAGAGCACTGTTTGGATTAGGGGCCCTACCAGGTTACCGACTTCAGGCAAACTCCGAAGACCATCACGTTTACTCCGGGAGTCAGTTGCTGGGGGATAAACTTCAGCGTCAAAAGGGAAACAGCCCAGACCGCCAGCTAAGGTCCCTAAGTACTAGCTAAGTGGGAAACGATGTTCGAGTGCATAGACAACCAGGAGGTTGGCTTAGAGGCAGCCATCCTTGAAAGAGTGCGTAACAGCTCACTGGTCAAGTGTTCGAGCGCGGACAATGTAACGGGGCTCAAGCTAGTCACCGAAGCTGCGGGTGCGTGAGACCTTCGGGTCGATCGCGCGGTAGGAGAGCATTCCCATGCCAGCAAAGCGGCGGCGTAAGCCAGCCGTGGAGGCATGGGAAGTGAGAATGCCGGCATGAGTAACGAAAGAGAGGTGAGAATCCTCTCCACCGATTGCCCAAGGATTCCTGAGTAAAGTTCGTCTGCTCAGGGTTAGTCGGGACCTAAGGCGAGGCCGAAAGGCGTAGTCGATGGCCAACAGGTTGATATTCCTGTACCACGTCGCTTCCGTTATCACCGATGGGGGGACGAGGAAGGCTAAGGGAACCCAGGCGATGGTTGACCTGGGGTAAGCATGTAGGGGCGGCCCTTGTCAAATGCGGGGCTGCATTCAACCCGAGGTGCGATGCCAGCTGGCTCTAAGCCGGCGAGTCCCCGACGCCATACCTCCAAGAAAATCCTCTAGGGAGGAAGCGCGTGCCCGTACCAAAACCGACACAGGTGGGCAAGTAGAGAATACTAAGGTGATCGAGATAACCCTCGTTAAGGAACTCGGCAAAATTGCCCCGTAACTTCGGGATAAGGGGCGCCCCAGTAGGGTGAGGCTCTTCGCGAGCGGAGCCCGAGGGGGCCGCAGTGAATAGGCTGAAGCGACTGTTTACCAAAAACACAGGTCTCTGCTAAGTCGTAAGACGACGTATAGGGGCTGACGCCTGCCCGGTGCCGGAAGGTTACGTGGAGTTGTTAGGGCTTGTCCCGAAGCAGCGAAGCTAAGCCCCGGTAAACGGCGGCCGTAACTATAACGGTCAACATAGAGGCTGTTACAAAATTCAGCTATATGCTGGAACATCCGAGTATCCCGCGCTACGAGTTCCGTCCCAAGCGGACGGTACCGTGACAACGTGACGGGTGCGGACAATCAGCAGGAAAGACTGTCGAGGAAGATTCTCGACAGAATCCTCAGAGGCCATACGCTGAACACACCACGAGAGTGGACGTGAAGATATGGTCCGACCTTCATGGCGACATGAAGAGCTAGGCGGAACCGAAACGACCTAGCCATCTCGAAGGTCGAGATGTAACAAAAGTGCCTAAGGTAGCGAAATTCCTTGTCGGGTAAGTTCCGACCTGCACGAATGGCGTAACGACTTCAGCGCTGTCTCAACGAGGGGCTCGGTGAAATTGCAGTCTCGGTGAAGATGCCGAGTACCCGCGGCTAGACGGAAAGACCCCGTGAACCTTTACTACAACTTGGTATTGGGATTCGGTGCATTTCGCTCAGGATAGGTGGGAGGCTTTGAAGCGCTGGTTGCGGCTAGCGTGGAGCCAACCTTGAGATACCACCCTTGGTGTATTGGATTTCTAACAGCGTTCCGTGAATCCGGGCGCTGGACAGTTCCAGGCGGGTAGTTTGACTGGGGCGGTCGCCTCCCAAAATGTAACGGAGGCGCGCAAAGGTTCCCTCAGCACGGTTGGAAATCGTGCGTAGAGCGCAAAGGTAGCAAGGGAGCTTGACTGCGAGACTGACAAGTCGAGCAGGTGCGAAAGCAGGTCTTAGTGATCCGGCGGTAGCAAGTGGAAGTGCCGTCGCTCAACGGATAAAAGGTACTCCGGGGATAACAGGCTTATCGGGCCCAAGAGTCCACATCGACGGCCCGGTTTGGCACCTCGATGTCGGCTCGTCGCATCCTGGGGGTGGAGTCGCTCCCAAGGGTTGGGCTGTTCGCCCATTAAAGCGGTACGCGAGCTGGGTTCAGAACGTCGTGAGACAGTAGATTCCGTTGCTGTCTATAAATTCGGCTATATGCTGGAAACTCCGAGTATCCCGCACTACTCGTAACCAACGGTTCCGACCGATCCGTTGGTTACAGTGAAAACGTGTCGGGTGCGGACAATCAGCAGGAAAGGCTGGATGGCTACATCTCGGGCTACGTAGATGGCGAGGGCTGCTTCGCAGTCGCCGTCAACCGTAATCCATCGTGTCGTAGCGGCTATCAGTTGGTTCCTGAGTTCCGTGTCAGCCAAAATGGCGACAGGGATCAGGTTCTTTGGCTGATCCGATCGCGGTTCGATGGTTGCGCCTACATCAAGCCCAACGGAAGGAAGGACGTGTTCTGGTCTACGTCGGTCGAAGACGTCAAGACCCACTCGAGCACGTGGTTCCTTTCTTCGAGCGTTCGCCGCTCGTGTCCTCGAAGCAAGAGGACTTCGAGAAGTTCGCGGCGATCGTGAGAGCAATGGCTCTTGGTCGTCATCGCACACCTGACGGGTTCGTCAGGTTGCTGGATACGGCCCTCTCCATCAACGGAGGGGGCAGGTTCGGAAGCGTGCGATGGAGAGAGCTGGTAGTAGCCCACCAGAATCCTCAGAGACTGTACGCCGAACGCGAAGAGTGATGCCTTCGCGAAGATACAGTCCGAGCTGCATGGCGACATGCAGAGTCAGGCAGAAATGACCTGGCCCTCGCGTTGATTCACGCGGGAGTAACAAAACTGTCGGTCCCTATCTGCCGTGGGCGTTGGAGAGTTGAGAGGATTTGTCCCTAGTACGAGAGGACCGGGATGAACGCACCTCTGGTGTATCTGTTGTCCTGCCAAGGGCATAGCAGGCTAGCTACGTGCGGATCGGATAACCGCTGAAGGCATCTAAGCGGGAAGCCGACCTCGAGATGAGCTCTCCCATCCCCTTGAGGGAGTAAGACCCCTGGTAGACCACCAGGTTGATAGGCCGGATCTGGAAGGACGGTGACGTCTGAAGGAGACCGGTACTAATGGGTCGAGGGCTTGACGGATTTTTCCGCCCCTTCGGGGGCACCGATACCTTGTGGCTTTGTGCAGTTTTGAAGGACCGGGAGACCGGTCTCTCACCATTTTCCGGTGGTTTTCGCGGGGGGGAAACACCTCTTCCCATTCCGAACAGAGCAGTTAAGCCCCCCAGCGCCGATGGTACTTGGCTCGCAAGGGCCTGGGAGAGTAGGACGCCGCCGGTTTAAGCAAGATCGGGCCGCCCGCGGGCGGCCCGACGTATGTTCGAGCCGTTCGTTTTGCACGCGCGAGTGCCGGCGGGCACATTCGACCGCGGACCGAGTCGTCGGGCTCAGACGCCCGACGCCTCGACACCGGCGCAGGAGGGGGCGCGCTCCGGTCGAGCTCGCGGGCGCTCCAGGTGCGAGACGCCGGAGGGGGGCGTGACGCCCGCCGGGCCACCGACCGGGCACAGGCAGAGCTGTGCCGGAGCCGCCGGCTGCCCGCGACGGCGGCGCTCGACCGTGATCGGCCGGGCCCGCAAGAGCGCCCGGTGGGGATGGTGGGCATCGGCGCACGTCTCTCCCTGGCCAGGCTCGCCTCCGTCGACCTCCCAGTCGACGTCGTAGTCGTCCTCGAGCAGGAGGAACGAGCGGGCCAGGGAGAGGGCGTTTCGGACGCGACGCCCGACAGGCGATGTTTCCGCTGAGGGGAACATGTGTTCGTACGGTAGGACTGGGGGCGGACAGACCGTCCCGACACGGCGCACCAGCACCCCGGTGGCGCTCGAAAGCGGCTTCCCAGAGCGAGATTGGGGGGCTCCTGGCTGCAACGAAAATTGCGAAGGGGAGGTCGCGGCGGCGAGCGGCGAAGGTGGATGCAGGGGCCTGGACGCAGCGGGCGAACAACGCGGGGGATGGCTGTTACGCTCTCCAGACGCATCTCGAGCGACCCGCTCCCGGGTCGGCGGGGGCGAGCCCAGCACATGGAGAAGTTCGTCATCGAAGGCGGCGCCCCGCTGTCCGGCACGATGGTGCCGGCAGGCAACAAGAACAGCGCTCTGCCGATCCTCGCAGCCGCGATCCTCACCGAAGACGAGGTGACGGTGCGCAACATCCCCCGGATCAGGGATGTCGATGCGATGTTGAGCATCCTCGAGGGGATCGGGGTGCAGGTCGCGTGGCGGGGCCACAACGAGTTGTCGCTGTGCGCGAGGGACGTCCACGCCGTCGAGGTCGACGCCGAGTTGGCGGAGCTGATCAGAGCGTCGTTCCTGCTGGCGGGGCCACTGCTCGCGCGGTTCGGTCGCGCGGTGATGCCGCCGCCCGGCGGCGATGTGATCGGCCGCCGCCGCCTGGACCCCCACCTGGATGCCTTTCGCGCGATGGGCGCGACCGCCGATTGCGCGCGCGACATCGTGCTCGAGGCGCCACGGGGTCTGCGGCCGACCGACGTGTTCATGGACGAGCCCTCGGTGATGGCGACGGAGAACGCGCTGATGGCCGCTGCGCTCACCCCCGGCGCGACGGTGATCGGCAACGCCGCCTGTGAGCCTCACATCCAGGATCTGGCGCGGATGCTGGTGAAGATGGGGGCCGACATCCAGGGCATCGGATCGAACCTGCTCACCGTGAACGGAGCCGAGCGGCTGAACGGATGTGCCCACGAGGTCGCTCCCGATCACATCGAGATCGGGAGCTTCATCGCGCTCGCAGGCGTGACCGGAGGGGAGCTGCTCGTCAAGGACACGGTTCCCGACGACCTGCGCATGATCCGGCTCGTGTTCGAACGACTCGGGCTGCGCACCGAGCTGCGCGGGCGAGACGTGTTCGTCCCCGGCGAGCAGGGCCTCGTCGTGCAGGCGGACGTGGGCGAGTACAAGAGCAAGATCCAGGACGGTCCCTGGCCGGCGTTCCCTGCCGACCTGACGTCGATCGCGATCGCGCTCGCCACCCAGGCCGAGGGCTCGATCCTGGTGCACGAGTGGATGTTCGAGAACCGGCTGATCTTCGCCGACAAGCTGATCTCGATGGGAGCCGACATCGTGATGTGCGACCCCCACCGAGCGATCGTCACGGGGCCGCGCAGGCTTCGTGGCGAGCGTCTGGAGTCGCCCGACATTCGTGCCGGCATGGCGATGCTGCTCGCCGCGCTGTGTGCAGAGGGACGTTCGGAGATCGGGAACATCCGCCAGATCGACCGGGGGTACGAGCGCATCGACGAGCGCCTGCGAGAGCTCGGCGCCAACATCGAGCGCGTCGCCACGGAACCCGCGCTTCAGGCCTGAGGCCCGTTTCCCGCGGACGCACGCTGGCCCTCGCTCCGGCCGGTGCGGCGGTCCGCTTGAATGGCAAGCTCATGATCCATCCCATTCCCAGCGGCACCCGCGACGTGCTGCCAGACGAGACGCGAGAGCTGCGCGCGATCACCGACGCGTTGCGGGACGTGTTCGAGCGCAACGGGTACGGCGAGGTGCACACCCCAGCGCTCGAGTACGAGTCGGTGCTCGCCCACGCCGACATGGGCGGTATCGGTCCCGTGCATCGCGTCTTCGACGAGGCGGGCGAGACGCTGGTGCTGCGTTCGGACATGACCGTCCCGATCGCGCGGTTGATCGCCACGCGCTACCCCACGGTCGCGGGGCCGCTGCGGTTCTGCTACTTCGCCCACTGCTACCGCGGGACCCGCACCCAGCTCAGCCAGGCGCGGGAGCTGCTGCAGGCCGGTATCGAGCTCGTCGGCTCGCCCGCGCCGCAGGGAACCGCCGAGGCGCTCCGCGTGCTGTGCGACGCGCTCGACGCGACCGGGCTGAACGACTACCGCGTGGGGCTCGGCGACGCCTCCCTGTTCGGCAACCTGATGGACGGGCTCGGCGTATCGCCGGAGGCTCGTGGGGGCCTGCTCGAGGCGCTTGCCCGCCGTGACTTCGTCGACCTGGGCCAGCGTCTGAGCGTCAGCGGCGCCTCCTCGCAGGCGAGCGAGCTGCTGCTCGGGGTCGCTCAACGTCGGGGCGGTCCGGAGGTGCTCGACACCTCTCCCGGGCCCGCCGCCGACGCGATCGCCGGCATGCGTCAGGTGAGCGAGCTGCTCGAGCCGAAGGTGGCCGAGCGGGTGATCTTCGACCTCGGCCTGTTGCGCAGCCTCGGCTACTACACAGGCGCCGTCTTCGAGGTCTACGACCCGACCCTTGGTGTGCCGATCGGGGGCGGTGGACGCTATGACGATCTGCTCTCCCACTTCGGCGAACCCCGCGCCGCGGTGGGATTCGCGCTGGACGTGGAACGGCTCCACATCGCGCTGGCGGGCGAGGAGCGCGGCACCGGAGCGCTGGCGCAATGACCGCGAGCGTGCTGGGCGACCTGATGATCGCCGTCCCCCGCGGTGCCCTGTTCGAGGGTACCGTCGCGCTGCTCGCCGGGTTGGGGCTCGACACGGCCGAGCTCAGCAGCAACGACCGCAAGCTCCTGTTCGAGGACATCGGCGTGATCACGATGCGCCCATCCGACGTGCCCACCTACGTGGAGGCCGGTGCCGCCGACCTCGGCATCACCGGCAAGGACGTGCTGCTGGAGCGCCCCGAGGGGGACGCCCGCGAGCGTGGCAGGCGCCAGATCTACGAGCTGCTCGATCTGGGCTATGGCCGCTGCACGATGGTCTTCGCCACCGCCGATCGCGTCAACGAGCACGGCGAGGATCCCGCGGCGGAGGCGTTGCGGCGGCTCGGGGTGATGCGCGTCGCCACCAAGTACCCGCGTATCGCCGCTCGCCACCTCGAGGAGACCGGCAGGCAGGGACAGATCGTGGAGGTCAAGGGCTCGGTCGAGCTGGCCCCGCTGGCCGGGCTGGCCGAGGCGATCGTCGACCTCACCGCCACCGGCACGACGTTGCGCGAAAACGGCCTCGTGGTGCGCGAAGAGATCGTCGGGTGCACGGCTCGCCTGATCGCCAATCCCGTCGCCTACAAGCTCAAGGCCGAGTCGATCGACCGCCTGCTGGGCTGGCTGCGCGAGCGCGTTCCCGCCGCGAACGCGAGCACGGGCGCAAGCGGATCCTGAGATGAGGCTCGAGCGGCTGGGACCGGAGCAGCTGCGGGCCGAGGGTGGGCCGACGGCCCTCGCCAGGACGTTGCACTCGCTCGTTCAGGGCGGGGAGAGCGTGGCCGAGGACGTGGCCCTGATCATCGCCGACGTGCGCTCGCGCGGGGAGCAGGCGGTGCTCGACTGCACCCGCCGCTTCGACACCGCAGGTGGCGATCCGCCACCGGTGCGCGTCGACGCCGCCGAGCTCGACGATGCGCTCAAGCGGCTCGACCTCGGTTTCGTGGCGGCGCTCCAGGCGACGATCGCCAACGTCGCGCTCGTGGCTCAGGCCGGCGTCGAGGAGGACACGACGGTCGAGTTGCCCCAGGGCCAGCGGGTGACGCTCCGTGAGGTTCCCGTCTCGGCGGCGGCCGTGTACGTCCCGGGGGGGCGGGCGCCCTACCCCAGCACCGTCGTGATGGGCGTCGTGACCGCTCGTGCCGCGGGCGTGATCGACGTCGCCGTGTGCTCCCCGCCCGCCCGTGGCGGCCAGGTCGACCCGCTGATCCTCGGCGCCTGCCGGCTGTGCGGCGTGGAGCGTGTCTACCGGATGGGCGGCGCGCAGGCGATCGCCGCGCTCGCCTATGGCACCACCACCGTGACCCCGGTCGACGTGGTGGTCGGCCCGGGGAACCTGTACGTACAGGAGGCCAAGCGCCAGCTCTCGGCGACGATCGGCATCGACGGGTTCGCCGGCCCGAGCGATCTCACCGTGGTGATCGGCGCGGACATCGGTGCCCGCGAGCTGGAGATGGTCGCGCTGGACATGCTCGCCCAGGCCGAGCACGGCGCGGGGAGCCTGGTGATCGCGATCTCGGACTCGCGAGCGGCCCTGGATACGCTCGCCGGCGAGATCGAGCGGCTGGTGGTGGGCTACCCGACGGTGGCCGACGCCGCCGGTGCGCTGGTGCACGCCCCCGACGTGCGAGCCGCGATCGAGCTGGCCAACGCGATCGCGCCCGAGCATCTGCAGCTCGTCGGCGCCGAGCCCGAGTCGCTCGCCAGCTCCGTGCGCTGCGCCGGCTGCCTGTTCGTCGGCGCGAGCGCCGGCACGGCCTTCGGCGACTACGTCGCCGGGTCCAACCACGTGCTGCCCACCGGCGGCTCCGCCCGCTTCGCATCGACCCTGTCCTCCCGCCATTTCCGCCGGCGCATGGCCGAGGTGCGGCTCGGGCCCGTCGGCGGGGAGACCGTCCGCAAGCTGGCGGCGGCGGGCGCGCCGATCGCCCGCGCGGAGGGCTTCGAGGCCCACGCCGACTCGATGGAGGCGCGAGTGCGGGAGAATCCGCAGCCATGACCCGAACAGCGACGATCACGCGGCGCACGGGCGAGACCGACATCGATCTCACGCTGACCCTCGACGGCACCGGAGCGGGCTCCCGGGTGACCGGTGTCGGCTTTCTCGATCACATGCTCGACCTGCTCGCCCGTCACGGACACCTCGACCTCAAAGTGAAGGTCGCGGGCGATCTGCAGACGGGCGCCCACCACACCGCCGAGGACACCGCGATCGTGCTCGGTCAGGCGCTCGACCAGGCGCTCGGCGACCGTGCCGGCATCGCTCGCTACGGCTTCGCCACGACGCCCATGGACGAGGCGCGCGCGAGCTGCGCGATCGACATCTCCGGACGTCCGTTCACCCTGTTCGAGGCGGAGCTCCCCCCCGGGGCGACGGGAGGCTTCGAGCACGAGCTCACCGAGGAGTTCTTCAGGGCGCTCGCCAACGCGGCGAAGCTGACGCTGCACCTGCGCGTGGAAGCGGGCAGCAACGCCCACCACATGATCGAGGCGGCGTTCAAGGCGTTCGCCCGAGCGCTGCGCCAGGCCGTTGCGATCGACCCCACCGAGCGGGGCGTGCCCAGCACCAAGGGCACGCTCACGTGATCTGCGCGCGGCTCTCCTAGGATGAAGCGATGAGCGCTCTCGTGGAGGAGCAGGTGGACATCGCGGTGGTCGACTACGGCATGGGCAACCGCCGCTCGGTGGAGAAGGCGATCGCCCACATCGGCGCCCGCGCCCGCGTCAGCAGCGATCCGGCCGAGCTCCGCGCCGCGGACGGACTGGTGGTGCCCGGTGTGGGCGCGTTTCCACGGGCGATGGCCAACCTGCGCGATCTCGGGCTGGACGAGCTCCTGCGCGAGTGGGTGCTGGTGCAGCGACGGCCGGTGCTGGGCGTGTGCCTGGGCATGCAGCTGGCCTTCGAGGGCTCCACCGAGCAGGGTGGCGCGACCGGGCTCGGGCTCGTGCCCGGCGAGGTGCACGCGCTGCAGGGCGGCGGCCTGAAGCTGCCTCACATCGGCTGGAACGAGGTGCGCTTCCAGGGATCCTCGCCGTTGATCGAAGGCCTGCCACAGGTGTGCGCCTTCTACCACGTGCACTCCTACGCGCCGGCGCCCTCCGATCCGGGCGACGTGGTCGGTATCTGCGAGTACGGGAGCCCGTTCGTCAGCGCCGTCGCGCGTGGGTCGTTCTACGGCGTGCAGTTTCACCCGGAGAAGTCCTCGGCCGCGGGATTGCGGATGCTCGCCAACTTCGCCCGGATCTGCGTCGACGCGCGTGCCCCGGCGACGCTCTGAGCGCGGCGGCCTTCCGTTGAACCTGTATCCGGCGATCGACATCCTCGACGGCAACGCCGTGCGGCTGACGAAGGGAGCGTTCGACGCCAAGAAGGTCTACGACGCGGACCCCGTCTCGGCGGGCCGCCAATGGGTCGACGAGGGCGCCCGCCACCTACACGTGGTCGACCTCGACGGCGCCCGCGAGGGCGCGCCGCGCAACCTGCACCATCTGCGCGAGATCGTGCAGCGACTGGGGGTGCCGGTGCAGTATGGCGGCGGGCTGCGCACGACGCAGGCCGTGCGCGAAGCGCTGGCGGCAGGCGCCGCTCGCGTGATCCTGGGCACCGCCGCGTTCACCGACCCGGAGCTGCTCGGCGGCGCCCTGGCCGAGCACGGACGCGACCGGGTGCTCGTCTCCGTGGACGTGCGTGGCGGACGGGTCGCCACGGCCGGCTGGACCGAGACGACCGCGCTGGAGGCGGTCGCGGTGATCGAGCGTCTGCGCCGTCAGGGGGTCGATGAGCTGGTGTACACCGACGTGGACCGCGACGGCATGCTCCAGGGCCCGGACGTGAGCGAGGTCGCCCGCGTCGCGGCCGCGGCGCCGGGACGGATCGTCTACTCCGGTGGGATCGGCCGCCTGGAGGATCTGCAGGCGCTCGCCGCGCTGGCCGGCGAGAGCCGCCTCGCGGGGGTGATCGTCGGCAAGGCGCTGTATGAGCGGCGCTTCACCGTCGCCCAGGCGCTCGAGGTGCTGGACGGCGCGCGCGCTCTCGACGCGGGGTAGCGGCATCCGGGCCGCTACGGTGGGCGCGTGCACTTCAAGCGTGTGATCCCCTGCCTCGACGTCGACGCCGGACGGGTCGTCAAGGGCGTCGAATTCCTCGACATCCGCGATGCCGGCGACCCGGTCGAGCTCGCCGCCCACTACGACCGCGAGGGAGCCGACGAGCTCGTCTTCCTGGACATCACGGCGACCCATGAGAAGCGCGAGACGATCGCCCGGCTCGCCCGGCGCACCGCGGACGAGGTGTTCGTCCCGTTCACGATCGGCGGGGGAATCCGTTCGGCTGCGGACGCCCAGGCCGTGCTCGACGCGGGGGCGGACAAGGTGTCGGTCAACAGCGCCGCGCTGGAACGCCCCGAGCTGCTCGACGAGCTCGCCGCGGTGTTCGGCTCGCAATGCGTCGTGCTCGCCGTCGACGCGAAGGCCGTCCCGACCAACGGTGCTCCCGCGCGGTGGGAGGCGTTCGTCGCCGGCGGCCGCACCTCCACCGGCCGCGACGCGGTCGCCTGGACGCGGGAGGCGGTCGAGCGGGGCGCGGGCGAGATACTGCTGACGAGCATGGATCGCGACGGCACCTCGGACGGCTACGACCTGGCGCTCACCAGCGCCGTCAGCGAGGCCGTGTCGGTCCCGGTGATCGCCTCGGGGGGCGCCGGCGAGCTCGACCACCTCACCGAGGCGCTGAGCGCGGGAGCGGATGCGGCGCTGTGCGCGTCGATCTTCCACTACGGCCGGTTCACGATCGAGCAGGCCAAGGCCCACCTGGCTGCGGCGGGCGTGCCGGTACGGCGCGACTGACCGGCGGACCCGCGGGATCGGAGCGTGGCGGCGGTGCAGCGAGAACTCGACGGGCGAGCCGTGCTCGAGCGCGTGCGGGGGCTCCCCGGCGGACGCGAGCTGCTCGATCTCGCCGGCGCGCGCGAGGGCGTGGAGCTGGTCGGCGGCGCGGTCCGCGACATCGTGCTCGGCGCAACGCCGCGGGAGCTCGACGTGGTGGTGGCCGACGGCGCCCAGGAGCTCGCCCGCGAGCTCGCGGCGCGGGTGGGCAGCGTCGCCGGCGAACCGTCCGCGAGCGGTGCGGACTCCACGTTCCACGAGCGCTTCCGCACGGCGCTCGTGCGGTGGGATCACGGACGGGTGGACATCGCCACCCGCCGTGCCGAGTCCTACCCGGCGCCGGGCGCCCTGCCCGAGGTGGGGAAGGGCACCGCCGAGCAGGACCTCCGCCGGCGCGACTTCACCGTCAACGCGATCGCGGTCTCGCTTTCGCCGCCCGACACGGGTCGGACTCGTTCGGTGGAGCACGCGCTGGACGATCTCCGCCGGCGGCTGCTGCGGGTGCTGCACGAGCAGAGCTTTCGCGACGACCCGACGCGGCTGCTGCGGCTGGCCCGCTACCGCGCGCGACTGGGCTTCGAGATCGAGCCCCACACCGCCGAGCTCGCCGGCGAGGCGCTCGCGGCGGGCGCCCTGCGCACGGTCTCCGGCGCTCGTGTGGGCGCCGAGCTGAGGCTCGCCCTCGCCGAGCCGGACCCGCTCGCCACGCTGCAGTCGATCGACGACCTCGGTCTGCTGGCGGCGATCGACCCGCTGGTGCGCCTGGATCGGCCGCTGCTGGAGCGGGCGCTCGCGCTGCTTCCCGCCGACGGCCGCCCCGACCTGCTCGCGCTCGCCACCCTGACGCTGCCGATCGCAGGCGCGAGGCCCGCCGGCGACGATCGCGAGGGGAGCGCCGGGGTCGCCTCCCTGCTCGACCGCCTCGAGTTCGGAGCGGCCGAGCGCGATCGCGTGACGGCGGCGACGGGCACGGCCCGCGAGCTGTCCGAGCGGCTGCCTCGCCGCTCACGCCCGTCGCAGCTGCGCACGCTCGTCGGAGCGGCCCCGCCAGAGGCGCTCGCCCTCGCCGGTGCCCTCGACCGGCGGGCGAGCGAGCCCGCCCGGCGCTGGCTCGGGGAGCTGCGTCACGTGGCGCTGCTGATCGACGGCCAGGATCTGCTCGCGGCGGGCATCGCCGAGGGCCCGGAGATCGGTCGCCGCCTCGACGCCACCCTGCGGGCTCGCCTGGACGGCGAGCTGCCCGACGAGCGCGACGCCCAGCTGCAGGCCGCGCTGGGGATGGCGTGAGCGCCATCCGCTGCGAGTTGCCCGGAGGCGGAGCGGCGCTGTTCAGCACCCGCGCCGAGGGCAACCTCTCGACGATGCGCGGCGAGGGCCACGAGTGCGGCGAGCAGCAACGCGCGCGCCTGTGCGATGAGCTCGGCCTGCGCTGGCTGTGCGCGGGACCGCAGGTCCACGGCAGCAACGTGCAGCGCGTGCGCGAGCAGCGCGGCAGCGCAGGGCAGCCCGTGCAGCTCGCCGCCGACGGGCGCGCCACCGACCTGCGGGAGGTGGGCATGATGGTGCTCGTCGCCGACTGCGTGCCGGTGCTCGTGGGCGGCCCCGGCGGCGTGGCAGCTCTGCACGCGGGCTGGCGCGGGCTCGCGGCCGGGGTGCTGGAGGAGGGCGTCGGTGCGCTGCGCGAGCTCGGCGCCGAGGCGGAGCTCCTCGCCGTGATCGGGCCGTGCGCGGGACCGTGCTGCTACGAGGTGGGACCGGAGGTCCACGACGCCTTCCACGGCGCCCATCGCCACGGGCGCAAGCTCGATCTCCCCGCGCTCGCCGAGCAGCGGCTGCTCGCAGCCGGCGTGGACACGGTCGAGCAGACGGGGGTGTGCACGATCTGCGACGAGCGCTTCTACTCCCACCGCCGCGAAGCCACCGCGGCCGGGCGCCAGGCGGGGATCGCATGGCTGGCGTGATCGCGCTTGCGAGCCCCGAACGGGTTCGGGAGAACCTCGCCGCCCTGCGCGCCGGGCTGTCCGATGCGGCCGCGCGGGCGGGACGCGATCCGGCGGCGATCGAGATCCTCGCCGCCACCAAGTACGTGACCGAGCAGGACATGCCGAAGCTCGCAGCCGCAGGGGTGCGGCTGGTGGGGGAGAACCGCGCACAGGATCTCGTGGCGAAGGTGGCGGCTCACGGCGAGCTGTTCGAGTGGGACTTCATCGGCGCGCTGCAGAGTCGCAAGGTGCGCACGATCGTTCCCCATGTGCGCCTGATCCACTCCGTGGCCAGCGAGTCGGCGCTGGGCGAGCTCGAGCGCCACCGCGAGCTGGCCCGCCCGGGCCTGCGGATCCTGGTGCAGGTCAACATCGCCCGCGAGCCGGCGAAGGCCGGCATCGCACCGCGGGAGCTCGCCTCCTTCATCGAGCGGGCCCCGTTCCCGGTGGCGGGTCTGATGTGCATGCCACCGCTCGCGGCCTCCCCGGCCGGGGGCCGGGCCGAGCAAAGCCGGCGCTGGTTCGCGGCCACGCGCGAGCTCGCACACGAGCACGGCCTGCAGACCCTCTCGATGGGCACCTCCCAGGACTGCCTGGTGGCGGCCGAGGAGGGGGCGACCATCGTGCGCATCGGCACGAGCCTGTACTGTTAGCCCGCCCCGGGACCTCTACGCCGGCTGGGCCGGCGTAACATGAGCAGGGAATCCAGCTCTCCGGGCGAAGACGCACCTGTACCGATGGCTTTTCGCGATTCCTGGCACCGCGCGCTCGTCTACTTCGGCCTCGCCGAGGAGTATCACGACGACTACGAGGACGCCCCCGCCGAGCCGGACCTCGAGGATCGCTACCGCGAGCGTCCCAACGTGCGACGCCTACGCCGCCGCCGTGACGAGTTCGACGACATCTTCGCCGACGACGAGCCCCGCGGCGGGGGACGCTCCGCGACGGTGCTGCGCTCGGTCAGCACCCGCGGAAACGGCGACGTGCGGGTCCACCTGGTGGTGCCGAAGTCCTTCAACGACGCCCAGCAGATCGCCGACAAGTTCAAGGACTCGATCCCGGTGATCCTCAACCTGCAGAGCTCGGAGACAGACCTCTCAAAGCGCCTGATCGACTTCGCCTCGGGACTCACCTACGCCCTCGACGGCGGCATGCAGCGGATCGCGGACAAGGTCTTCATGCTCACGCCCCGCAACGTCGAGATCTCCGCGGAGGAGCGCGCGCGGCTGATCGAGAAGGGCTTCTTCAATCAGTCGTAGCCCGATGCAGGTGGGTCTGATCGGCGCTGGCAACATGGCGCGGGCACTCGCCCGCGGCTGGGCCGCTCCCGTGCTGTGCTTCGATCCGCTTCCCGGCCGCGCCGCCGCGCTGGCGGCAGAGCTCGGAGGGGAGGCGCTCGCGAGCAACGCCGAAGTCGCCGCACGGTCGGATCTGGTGGTGCTGTGCCACAAGCCCTCCCAGCTCGACCAGGTCGCCACGGAGCTCGCGCCACACGCGCGAGCCGTGGCCTCGATCCTCGCCGCCACGCCGCTGGCGGCGTTGAAGTCCGCCTACCCCGACCGGCCGGTGTACAGGCTCATACCCTCGCTCCCGGTGGAGGTCCGCCAGGGGGCGGTGGTCAAGGCGGTGGACGACGCCCAGGACCCCGCCACCGACGCCGCCGTCCACGAGCTGTTCGCCGAGCTCGGCACGCTGGTCGAGCTCGAGGACAGGCTGCTCGACGTGGCGATGGGCCTGATGTCGTGCGCGCCGGCGTACGTCGCCCTCGTCGCCGAGGCCCAGATCGACGCCGGCATCCGCCGCGGCATCCCCGCCGCTCAGGGCGGTCCGCTCGTGGTGCAGACGCTCGCCGGCACCGCCGAGCTCCTGCGCCGACGCGACAACGACACCCAGGCGGTGCGCCGCGAGGTGACCTCGCCGGGAGGGCTGACGGCTCGCGGTCTGGACGCGCTCGAGCGCGGGGGTCTGCGCGCCGCGTTCAGCGACGCCCTGGACGCCGTGCTCGAGGACCCGCGGTGAGCTCGGCGCTCGTCCTCGCCAGCACACGCACCGCGATCGCCGACTACCTCTCGACGCTGATCGAGGTGTACATCCTGCTGATCCTGCTGCACATCGTCGTGCAGCTGCTGTTGGCCGCCGGGCTGCGCCCGCCCTACTCACGGCTGACCGACGCGGTCCTCGGCTTCCTGCGCGACATCTGCGATCCCTACCTGCGCATCTTCCGGCGCGTGCTGCCGAGCTTCGGCGCGATCGACCTGAGCCCCGTGCTCGCGATCATCTCGCTGGGCCTGTTCAACGTGATCGTCGTCCAGGGCGTCATCCACGGTTGATCCTCCCCGCGTAGAACTGCCACTCGTGCGCACCGTCTTCGCAAGCGCCTACGTCCGCGCCGGGCTGGTGCTGGTGGCGGTGCTGGGGCTCGACCAGCTCACCAAGCAGCTCGTCCGCCACTCGATCGTCCCCGGCGAAGAGGTCAAGGTGCTGCCGGGGATACAGCTCGTGAACACGAGCAACCACGGCGTCGCCTTCGGCCTGGAGGCCGGCAGCCAGGTGGCGGTGACGGCGCTCGTGGGCGTGGCCCTGCTCGGGCTCGTCGCCTACTTCGCCACCCACGCCTCCCGTGGCCTGATCTGGCTGCCCACCGGACTGCTGCTCGGCGGTGCGTTCGGCAACCTGATCGACCGTCTGCGCGACGGCTCGGTCACCGACTTCGTCAAGCTCCCGCTCGGCTGGCCGCCCTTCAACCTCGCCGACGCGGCGATCGTCCTCGGGGTGCTGCTGATGCTGTTCGTGATCGAGTCGCAGTCCGCGCGCCGCAGCGAGACGAGCGCATGAGCGCCTCGTTGCGGGTCGTCTACGAGGACGAGCATCTGCTCGTGGTCGACAAGCCCGCGGGGCTCGTCGTGCATCCCGCCCGCGGCCATCGCGAGCAGACGCTGTCCCAGCTGCTCGGCGCGAGCGCCGCCGGGGGCCCTGACCCCGAGCGCGCCGGGATCGTGCACCGTCTCGATCGCGACACCTCCGGGCTGCTGGTCGTCGCCCGCTCGAACGAGGTGCACCGGCTGCTGCAGCGGGAGCTCGCCGCCCGGCGGATCGTGCGGGAATACCTCGCCCTGGTGCACGGCCGCCCCCCGGCGCGGACGGGTACGATCGAGGCGCCGATCGGACGCGACCCGCGCGTGCGTACGCGCATGGCGGTCGGTGGCGCCCATCCCCGCGAGGCCCGCACCCACTTCGAGATCGAGCGCACGCTCGGGGAGCTCACGCTGCTGCGTCTGCGCCTGGACACCGGCCGCACCCACCAGATCCGCGTACACCTGCAGGCCATCGGCCACCCCGTCGTGGGGGACCCCGACTACGGCGGTCGCCGCTCGGCCGACGTCCTGGGCCTGACACGCCAGTTCCTGCACGCGGCCCGCCTGTCCTTCGCCCATCCGATCACCGGAGCACCGATCGACATCTCCTCGGCGCTGCCTGCCGATCTCGCCGAGGCGCTCGCGCGGGCCGAGCAACCGACATAGCGCCGGCCCTCGAAAGCGCGGCCCGCGAGATCTCTGCACAGGCGAGTCCTCCGCAGGGGCTGGCCATTACGTCAACAGTTGGCTATTCTGAGCGCCTATTCGTCCACTACCCGCGCGGAGCCCGTTTGCGGCCCTGCCCGGATGACCGGCATCACCGAGTCTCCGGGTCCGCGACCGCCGCGCGGCAGCGTAAGCACACGATCTAAAGGGAGCAATACCGTGGCTCAAGTCGGAATCGCGGAGTTGCTGGAGGCCGGCGTTCACTTCGGCCATCAGACGCGCCGCTGGAACCCCAAGATGCGCCGCTTCATCCATGGCGAGCGCGGCGGCATCTACATAATCGATCTGCTCAAGACCTCTGCGCTGCTCACCCAGGCGCAGGAGTTCGCGGGCACGCTCGCCCATCGCGGCGGCACGGTGCTGTTCGTCGGCACCAAGAAGCAGGCACGCGACACGATCCGCGAGGTCGCCGTGTCGGCGGGCATGCCATACGTCAACCACCGCTGGCTCGGCGGCCTGCTCACCAACTTCCAGACGATCAACCAGCGTATCCGTCGCCTGCACGACCTCGAGCGTTACGAGACCGAGGGCCAGCTCGCGCTGCTGCCCACCCGCGAGCGGATGTCCGCCCAGGCTGATCTCGCCAAGCTGCGGGCGAACCTCGGCGGCGTCAAAGACATGCAGCGCGTGCCCGACGCGATGTTCGTGATCGACCTGAAAACGGAGGCGATCGCCGTGCGTGAGGCCCAGCGCCTGCGCATCCCGATCATCGGCCTGGTGGACACCAACTGCGACCCCGACGGGATCGACTTCGTGATCCCCGGCAACGACGACGCGATCCGTTCCTGCGCCCTGGTCACACAGGCGATCGGCCAGGTCGTCGCCGAGGGGCACTCCGTGTTCCGCGCACAGGAGGAACGCGCCCGTCAGGAAGCCGAGGAGCGTGCTCGCCTGGAGGCCGAGGCACGCGCCCGTCGCGAAGCCGAGGAACAGGCCGCCCGCGAGGCCGAGGAACAGGCCGCCCGCGAGGCCGAGGAGAAGGCTGCCGCGGCGGCGGCCCAGGCCGCCGCTCAACAGGCCCCGGCGGGCGCCTCGCCACCGCCGGAGTCGGCGCCCCCCGCGCCGCCCGCCCAGCCGATCCCGGCACCCGCAGGCGAGGCCACACCGCCGCCGGCGCCTCCCGCGCCTGCGGAGCCCGTCCAGCCGCCCGCCGACCCGACGCCGGCGCCCGCCGCCGCCGAGCCGGCCCCCGCACCCCCGGCCGAGGAGCCGGCCCCCGCACCCCCGGCCGAGGAGCCGGCGCCCGCAGAGGCCACCGCGGCGCCCGTGGCACCCGCCGGCGATGTCCCGGAGCCCCCTCCGGCCCCGACCGTGGCGGCGGAGGGAGCCGAGGCCGCCCCCGGAGAGCAGTCATGAGCGCGACCGAGGTGTCCGCAAAGGACGTCAAGGCGCTGCGCGAGCGCACCGGCGCCGGGATGATGGACTGCAAGAAGGCGCTGACCGAGTCCGAGGGGGACGTCGAGAAGGCGATCGAGATCCTCCGGCTGAAGCAGGGCAAGAAGATCCAGGATCTCGGCGAGCGCACCGCCACGGAGGGCACCGTGCAGTCCTACATCCACGCCGGCGCGAAGGTGGGGGTCCTGATCGAGGTGGACTGCAACACCGACTTCGTCGCCAACAACGAGGACTTCGTCGCGTTCGCCCGCGACGTGGCGATGCAGATCGCCGCCAGCCCGACGGTCGCCTATGTCGGACGCGAGGACGTGCCCGAGCAGGCGCGGGACGCCGAGGCGCGCATCTACGAGCAGGGAGCCGCGGACAAGCCGGAGAACGTCCGCGAGCGGATCGTCAGCGGCAAGCTGGACTCCTGGTACGAGACGATCGTGCTGCTCGAGCAGGAGCTTCACAACCCCAAGTTCGAGGGCAAAACCGTGCAGCAGCTGCGCGACGATCTCGCCGCCAAGACGGGCGAGAACGTCGTCATACGCCGCTTCACACGCTTCGCCGTGGGCCAGTAGGCTCTCGGCGGATGTCCGCGGATCCGGCCTTCAAGCGCATCCTGCTGAAGCTCTCCGGCGAGGCCCTGATGGGCTCGCTGGAGTTCGGCACCGACCCCCAGCGGGTGGCCGACGTGGCGCAGCAGGTGAGCGCGGTGCGCGGCCGTTCGGTCGAGGTCGCGATCGTGGTGGGTGCGGGCAACATCTATCGCGGCATGGAGGGCGCCGCGGCCGGAATGGACCGTGCCACCGCCGACTACATGGGCATGCTCGCCACGGTGCTCAACGCGCTGCCGCTGCAGGACGCGCTGGAGAAGGTGGGCACCAACACGCGGGTGCTCTCCGCGCTCGGCGTCTCGGAGGTGGCCGAGCCCTACATCCGTCGCCGCGCGATGCGTCACCTGGAGAAGGGCCGGGTCGTGATCTTCGCCGCGGGCACCGGCAACCCGTTCTTCACCACCGACACCGCCGCCGCGCTGCGGGCGGCCGAGATCCACGCCGAGATCATCCTGATGGCCAAGAACGGGGTGCAGGGCGTCTACACCGCCGATCCGGCCACCGACCCCGCCGCCACCTTCATCCCCGAGATCACCCACATGGAGGCGATCGAGCGCCGGCTGCGGGTGATGGACTCCACCGCGCTGGCGCTGTGCATGGACAACGGGATGCCCCTGAACGTGTTCAACATGGACGATGACACGAGCCTTGCCCGGATAATCTCCGGCGAGCGCGTCGGCACGCTCGTATCGACACCGACAGGAGACCGCGATGGCAGCTGAGATGATCGACGTACTGCTCGAGGACGCCCGCGAGAGGATGGCCAAGTCCGTCGAGTCCGCTCAGCACGAGTTCGCCACCGTTCGCACCGGCCGCGCCAGCCCGTCGCTGCTGGACCGGGTGATCGTCGACTACTACGGCGCGATGACCCCGCTCAACCAGCTCGCGACGATCTCGGTGCCCGAAGCCCGCCTGATCACGGTCCAGCCCTACGACAAGTCCTCGATCAAGGCGATCGAGAAGGCGATCAACGAGTCCGACGTGGGCCTGAACCCGTCCAACGACGGCAACCTCATCCGCCTGGCGGTGCCCGAGCTGACCGAGGAGCGCCGGCGGGACCTGGTCAAGGTGGTGCGCAACCTCGCCGAGGACGGCCGCGTGTCGATCCGCAACGTCAGGCGCGACGTGATGGGCCACCTGCGCGAGCTGAAGGCCGCCGGGGAAGCCTCCTCGGACGACGAGCACCGCGCCGAGGTCGAGCTGCAGAAGCTCACCGACGCGCGCGTGGGCGAGCTCGAGGCCGTCCTGAAGGGCAAGGAAGAGGAGATCCTCGAGGTCTGATGGCCGCTTCCTCCGCGGCTCGCTACGTCGCCATCATCACCGACGGCAACGGACGCTGGGCACGGGCCCGGGGCCTGCCCGTCAACGACGGGCACGATGCGGGCGCGGACACGGTCAAGGCACGGCTGCGCGACGCCGTCGAGCTCGGCGTCAGGGAGCTGACCGTGTACTCCTTCTCCACCGAGAACTGGTCGCGGCCGGTGGCGGAGGTGCAGGGCCTGATGGCGATGTTCGCGCGCAGGATCGCCGCGGAGACCCCCGAGCTGCACGACGAGGGCGTGCGCATGCGCTTCGTGGGCCGCCGCGAGGGCGTCGCGGCGGACCTCGTGGAGCGGATGAGCTGGGCGGAGGAGCTCACCGACGCGAACGACCGGATCACGCTGTTCGTCGCCTTCAACTACGGTGGACGCGCGGAGATCGTCGACGCCGCGCGGCGCTTTCAGGGCACCACCGAGGAGGAGTTCAGGGCATGCCTGTACGCGCCCGAGATGCACGATCCGGACCTGATCATCCGCACCAGCGGCGAGCGGCGGCTCTCCAACTACCTGCTGTGGCAGTCCGCCTACTCGGAGCTGGTCTTTCGCGACGAGCTGTGGCCGGATTTCAGCCGCGAGGCGCTGGAGCAGTCGCTGGCGGAGTTCTCCGCGCGCCGCCGCCGGTTCGGCGGGCGTTGAGGCGAGCGTGATGACCGGCGAGCGACGCCCCCGCCGCAGCGTCAGGCTCGCGCCGCCCCGCCGGCGCTCGCCCCGTGGCGCCCGCGACGCACAGCCGGGGAGGCGCTCTGACCTCGGCGCCCGCGTGCTCGCCGCGCTGCCGGCGATCGCCCTGGCCCTGTTCCTGGTGATCGAGGGAGGGCTGATCTTCACGGTCGGCGTGTTCGTGCTCGGCTGTATCTGCATGCACGAGCTCTACGCGATGTACGCACGGACCCACCCGGCCCGGCTCGCCGGCTTCGTCACCCTCGCGGGCCTGCTGATCGCAGCCCAGTACGGGGGCCAGTTCCAGATCCTGCTCGTGGCCGTGGCGGCGCTGCCGCTGCTGTTCGCGCTGACGATGCTCCAGCCGCGACCGAGCATCGGCGGCCTGGCGGTGACGCTGCTCGGCATCTACTGGATCGGCTTCGCGTTCGCCCACGCCGTGCTGCTGCGGGGCCTGCCCCACGGCGAGGGTGTCGTGATCGACGTGCTGGTGGGCACCTTCCTGGGCGACACCGGCGCCTACGTCGGCGGACGCATGTGGGGACGCCGGCGGCTGGCCCCCCGCATCTCCCCGGGCAAGACGGTCGAGGGCCTGCTGATCGGGATGGTGTGCGCGGTCGCGGGCGTGTGGCTGGCGGGGCGCTACCAGGACTGGCTGCCGGGCACCGACGCGCTCGTGCTCGGCCTCGGCGTCGCGCTGATCGCGCCGATCGGCGACCTGTTCGAGTCGTTCGTCAAGCGGGAGGCTCGCGTGAAGGACTCCGGCAGGGTGTTCGGCGCCCACGGCGGCGCGCTCGACCGCCTCGACGCGGTCCTCTTCGCGGCGGTCGTCGGGTACTACATCTGGGCAGCGTACGTATAGCGATCCGCTACCGTGGCGTGCTCATGGAGATGACGCCCGAGGATCGCGCGGACCGGCTCGAGGGGGCGCTCGACGGGGACGAGTACGTGCAGGCGCTGGTGCTCGTGGAGGGCTGGTCGAAGGCGGACGCCCAGGCCGCGATCGACGAGGTTCGACGCCGCAACGACGTCGCGCTCCCGGACGCGGCCAACCGTGAAACGACCGGGGGCACGTTCCCGCCGGCGATCGACGTCGACTGGTTCCACGTGCGCGACGGCGAGCTCAGGCTGCTCGCGGCCTTCAACAGCCACCGCTAGCGCCGGGCCGCGCGTGCCGGTCGACTATGTTTGCCGGTGATGTCCGGCCCCAAGCGCCTGCTGATCCTCGGCTCCACCGGCTCGATCGGCACCCAGGCGCTCGACGTGTGCGGGCGCGAGCCGGACAGCTTCGAGCTGGTTGGCCTGTCGGCCGAGCGCTCGTGGGAGGCGCTCATCGAGCAGGCCCAGACCCACGGCGTGACACGCATCGCGCTCGCCGATCCCGACGCCGCGGCGCGGGCCGCAGAGGCGTGGACCGAGGGGGAGGTGCTCGGCGGAGCCGAGGGGCTGGTCACGCTCGTGGTGGAGTCCGAAGCCGAGCTCGTGCTGAACGCGCTGGTCGGCTCGGCCGGGCTCGGGCCGACGGTCGCCGCGTTGGGAGAGGGCATCGACCTGGCGCTGGCGAACAAGGAGTCGCTCGTCGTCGGCGGCGAGCTGGTGAGTGCGCTGGCGGAGGCGACCGGGGCCCGGATCATCCCCGTGGACTCCGAGCACACGGCCCTGCACCAGCTGCTGGCGGGACAGCCGCCGGGATCGGTCGAGCGTCTCACGATCACCGCCAGCGGCGGGCCGTTCCGGGGGCGCACCGCGGCGCAGCTGCGCGACGTGACGGTTCAGGAGGCGCTCGCCCACCCGACCTGGGCGATGGGCGGCAAGATCACGATCGACTCCGCCACGCTGATGAACAAGGGCCTGGAGCTGATGGAGGCCCATCATCTGTTCGGCACGCCGTACGAGCGCATCGACGTGGTGGTCCACCCCCAGTCGCTGCTGCACGGCCTCGTGCAGCTCGCCGACGGGGCGATGCTCGCTCATCTGGGGCCGTCGGACATGCGCATCGCGATCTCATATGCGTTGCACGGCGGCGAGAGCGTCGAGCTGGCGATCGCACCGCTGGACCTCACACAGGTCGCGAAGCTGACCTTCGAGCCGGTCGACCTCGACGCGTTCCCGTGCCTGCGCCTCGCCCGCGAAGCCGCCGAGGCGGGTGGCACCGCGCCGTGCGTGTTGAACGCCGCCAACGAGATCGCCGTGCACGCGTTCCTGCGCGGCGAGCTCCCCTTCACGGCGATCGCCGAGACGATCGAGCACACCCTCGCCCGGCTGGACCCCGAGCCCGTGCGGGGGTTCGAGTCGCTCTACGAGGCCGATCGCCGCGCGCGCACGATCGCCGCCGAGGCGCTCACCGCCTCCGGCTGAGCGGTGGCCCCAGACCCGAGGGGCCTGGCCCGGCGCGGTCCGGGCTGGCGGCTCGGCGGCGGGTCAGCGGTGCCGGTGCTTGACGGTGCCCAGCCGCACCGCGACGCGGGTGCCCACGGCGAGCTGCCTGCCCCGCGCCGGCGCCTGCGCGACGACCACGAGCGTGTGGTGGCGAGCGTGCGGCCGCGTGACCCGGCCGAGCCTGCAGTGGGCCTTCGCCAGCGCCGTGCGCGCCGCCTGCAGCGACTTGTGGGCGAGCGAGGGCACGAGGCAGCGCGTCACCGGTGTGGGGTTGACCTGCACGGGAGCCACGGGCGAGCTCGGCGCAGGAGGCGCTTCCGACGTGTGGACTTCAGGGGTCGGGGGAGGGACGGAGGCCGGCTGGATCGGGGGGAGCGCGATCGTCCGTCCCAGGCCCGTGCCGCCCGCGTTGGTCGCCTCCACCATGCAGGAGATCGTGCGCCCCACATCGGCGGCGGTGAGCTGGTGGACCTGGGCGGGACCGCTCTGGAGCACCTGCCCGGTGGAGGTGTCCAGGAACACGTAGGTGTAGGTCGGCGATCCGCTCCAGCTGCCGGGAGAGCACGTGGCGGGATTGCCGGCCTGGGGGACCGCTTCCACGCTCACCCCTCCGCCCCGCGGCGCTCGGGGAGGGCTTTCCGAGCCTTCGATGAAGCTCCGGATCTCCGGCGCACCGAGGTCGGTGAGGTAGTTGAGCGAGCCCCGCACACACGGTTCGCCGCCGATCAGCTCGATGTCGTCCATCACCCCGGCGAGCTCGCCTGAGCCGGTCGCGGTGAGGGCGCTGCCGCTGTCTCCCAGGCACGCCGAGCCCGACGCGGAGCTCGCGCACAGGAACACGGCGTCGGCTTCGCCGCCGCAGCGGCGGCTGAACGCGAGGGTCATCGCGAGCGAGTGGAGCTTCTGGTCGAGTTCGGGCGGCGAGTAGCTCTGCATGCCGAAGCCCGTGAGGTTCACGGCGGTGCCTTCGGTCAGGAGCGAGGGGGCCGGGACCATTTCGAGGGCCTGCACAGCCGGTTCGCCGAGGTCCAGCGGAGCTTCCAGTTCGAGCACCGCCACGTCGTCCTGGTCGCCACCCGGGACGTAGAAGGGGTGTATCCGCACGGCCTCGACCGTGGCATCCTGTCGCGTCGGTTCTTCGGCTTTGGTCCTGCTCAGATCCGACGTGCCGGCGATCACTTCGAGGTCTTCGAGGGGGATCGGCCCTTCGGCTTCGGTCTCCGTGCAATGCGCCGCCGTGAGCACGTGGGTGGGGTCGAGGATGGAGCCGCCGCACAGGATCTGTCCTTTGCCGGTGTTGGCGAGCACCGCCACCTGCCAGGGTGCCTGGGTGGTGGGTACCTGGTTGCCGCCGACTATCGCCGCGTGGGCGCGGGCCCCCGAGGGGCGGTGCCCGACGGGATGGTGGCGAGGATGATGCACCGTGCTCGGCGTCGGTGACGCGGCGAGCACCGGCGGTGTGAGCACGAGGCACGCCAGACAGAGCGCCAACCAGGCGCCGGGCGCGCAGCGCCGGATCCCTCTTCCTCCTCGCAGCGGCATCGCATCGCTCTCTCTGGACTCTCGCTCCATGCGGCTCTTTCCGATCTTCCCCCCGGCAGCCGCAAGGTACCATGTGCCCGAACCTCTGACGCTGGTTCGCTGCCGCCGCGGGGCGAGCGGGCGAGACGCCGCGCGCCGCCGTGCGGCCAACTGCCGGGCGCGGCTGCGGGGCCTGCCAAACTGATCCGATGAGCTGGTTTCTGACGATCATGGGGATCGTCCTCCTGGTCGTGCTGCACGAGCTCGGCCACTTCTTCGTCGCGAAGGCGGTGGGGATGCGGGTCGAGCGCTTCTCGCTGTTCTTCCCGCCCAAGCTCGCGAGCGTACGCCGGGGGGAGACCGAGTACGCGATCGGCGCGATCCCCGCCGGCGGCTACGTGAAGATCACGGGCATGAGCCCGGAGGAGCTCGAGGGGCTGGCACCGGAGGTCGCCGCCCGCGCCTACTGCAACCAGGCGCCCTGGAAGCGGATCGTCGTGATCCTCGCGGGCCCCGGTGTGAACCTGCTGATCGCGTTCCTGCTGTTCTGGGCGATCCTCGCCACGGGGAACCTCGAGGGCAACCTGACGCTCGCCAACCTCAACCCCTCGATCCCGCGGGTGGTGGCGACGACGAGCGTCCAGGAAGTCAAGCGGGGGATGCCCGCTCAGGGAGCGCTGCGCAAGGGCGACCGGATCGTGGCGGTCGATGGCAGACGGGCGACGGTCCTCGCCACCCAGCACGCGATCGCCGCGCACCGCTGCCCGGGCACCGAGACCGCCGGGTGCACGGCGGCCACGCCCGTGCGGCTCACGGTCGAGCGGGCGGGACACCAGCTGACCGTGGTGGTGTCGCCCCGCTACAGCAAGGAAGACGGCCGCATGATCGTCGGCTTCGGCTTCGCCGCCGCGGCACGAGAACTCGGCGTGGTGCCCGCCGCCGGGGTCGCGGTCCAGGAGATGTGGGGGGCCACCACCCACCTGCTCTCGAGCCTCGGCCGGGCGTTTACCAGCGCGAAGGTCCGCCAGCAGTTCCACAGCATCGTGGGCATCACCGAGATCACCCAGGAAGCGGTCGCCGCGGGGGCCGGCTACGCGCTCGTGATCATCGGCTTCATCTCCCTCGTGCTGGCCGTCCTGAACCTGCTGCCGTTCCTGCCACTCGACGGCGGCCACGTGCTGTGGGCGGTGGCGGAGAAGGTGCGCGGCCGTCGCGTGTCGGCGGCGGCGATGTGGCGCTACAGCTCGGTGGGGATCGTGCTGCTGCTGTTCCTGGTGATCAACGGGGTCTCCAACGACATCGGCCACCTCGGCGGTTGAGCCCCCGGAGCGCTCCGGCGCTCACCGCGGCGGCGGACGCACGCACACCCAGCTCTTGACCACCGGCCCGAAACGCTCGGCTCGCGGGGGGCCGAACAGGGCCTCCATCTCACCGCGGCGCAGCAACTCGATCGGCTCCCAGCCGCCGGCGGCGCCGAGCCGCCAGTAGGGGCGGCGCACGCGCGGCGGCAGCCACTGGGCGAACGGCAGCAGCGAGTGGGGCTCGAGCGGGAAGGAGTAGGCGGGCGTCTGCACCAACCAGCCCCGGCCCACCCGTCGCAACTCGGCGGCGAAGGCGCCGCGGCGGGCCGGCGGGACGTGCTCGATCACGCTCGAGCAGTACACGAGGTCGAACTCCCCGTCGGCGAACGGCAGGCCCTGGGCGGCGTCCGCCTGCACGAACGGGCCGGGATAGCCGGGTCGCTCGTGCAGGTCCACACCTGTGATGTCGAGGGTGGGCTCGAGCCCCCTCAGCCCCAGCGCGCCACAGCCCAGATCGAGCACGTGGGCCCCCTCCGGCAGGTGGGTCAGCGCGAAGAAACGCTGGTGGCGGCGAGCCCGGGCGCGAGCGGCGAGGGGAGCCGCCAGCCGCGCTAGCGGCCCGCGGGCGGTTGCATACACATCGGGTGCAGGGGCGCTCATCGTAGAATCACTGAAAGGAAGATGGCCTCCGAGCGACAGATAACTGTAGGCGGCGTCCCGATCGGGGGCGGCGCTCCGGTCGCGGTGCAGACGATGACCAAGACCGAGACCGCCAACCTGTCGGCGACGATGGGCCAGATCCGCACCGTCGCCGAGGCGGGGGCGGACATCGTGCGGGTTGCGGTGCCCCGCGAGCCCGACGCCGAGGCGCTCAAGCAGATCGTCGCCGAGTCGCCGATCCCGGTGATCGCCGACATCCACTTCAATCACACGCTCGCGCTGAAGGCGATCGAGGCCGGCGCCCATTGCGTGCGGCTGAACCCGGGCAACATCGGCGGGCCGGAGAAGGTCGCCGAGGTGATCGCCCTCGCCCGCGAGCACGGCACCCCGCTGCGGGTGGGAGTCAACTCGGGGTCGCTGCCCAAGCACCTGCGCCAGCTCGAGTACGACAACCCCGTCGAGGCGCTGGTGACGGCCGCGATCGAGACGGTCCAGCTGATGGAGCGGCTCGACTTCGGCGACTTCAAGGTGTCGATGAAGTCCACGTCGGTGCCGAACACGATCGCCTCGAACCGGATGCTCTCCGAGCGCATCCCCTATCCGCTGCACCTCGGCGTGACCGAGGCCGGCACGAAGTGGTCGGGGTCGCTCAAGAGCGCGGTGGGCCTCGGCACGCTGCTGGCCGACGGGATCGGCGACACGATCCGGATCTCCCTCTCGACCTTCCACGCCGAGGAAGAGGTGAAGGTGGCGTGGGAGATCCTCAAGGCGCTGAAGCTCCGCGAGCGCGGCCCCGTGCTGATCGCCTGCCCCACATGCGGGCGGCTGCAGTTCGACATGGACACCGTGGTGGCCGAGGTGGAGCGTCGTCTGGAGGCATACGAGGACCCCGTGGAGGTGTCGGTGCTCGGCTGCGCGGTGAACGGCATCGGCGAGGCCCGTCACGCGGACTTCGGCATCACCGGGGCCAAAGACATGGGCATGATCTACTCCAAGGGGGAGCCCCTGAAGAAGGTCCCCACCGAGCAGCTCGTGGACGAGCTGTTCAAGGAGATCGACCGCTACTACGCCGCCGGCAAGCGGGTCCACCGCGACGAGCGCGCGGCCGCCGAGGCGCGGGAGTGGCTGGCCGAGAACGAGGACGACACCCAGATGACCCCCGAGCGGGTGGCCGCGCTCGAGGCCGCCGCCGCGGAGGAGGCCGACGCGGTGTTGGGGGCGATGCTCGAGCCGGCTGCCGCCGGCCCCGCCGTGGACGAGGCCGACTCGCCCGTGGTCGGAAGGCGCTTCACGCGGAGTTGATCCGGGTGGCGCATGCGCCACCCGGCGGAGGGCCGCATGCGGCCCTCCGAGACCCGCCGCATGCGGCGGGTCCGCCATCGCGCATCTGCGAGGGGCTCAGGAGGCGGCGCTGAAGCGCTCCGACACCCTGTCCCAGTCGACGACGTTCCACCACGCGTCGAGGTAGTCCGGGCGGCGGTTCTGGTACTTCAGGTAGTAGGCGTGCTCCCACACGTCGACGCCGACAAGGGGGGTCTTGCCGTCTGAGATCGGGTTGTCCTGGTTGGCGCTGCCCACCACCGCGAGAGCCGAGCCGTCGTGGATCAGCCAGGACCAGCCCGAGCCGAACTGGTTGACGCCGGTTTCCTTGAGCTTGGCCTGGAAGTCCGAGAAGGAGCCGAACGCCGAGGAGATCGCCTCGCCCAGGGCGCCGCTCGGCTCACCGCCTCCCGAAGGGGACATGCTCTCCCAGAAGAGGGTGTGGTTGTAGTGGCCGCCGCCGTTGTTTTTGACCGCGGTGCGCTTCTGCTCGGGCACCTGGGAGAGGTCGCGCAGGACGTCCTCGATCGCCGCGTCCGCGAGCGGGGTGCCCTCCAGGGCCGCGTTCACCTTGTCGACGTAGGCCTGGTGGTGCTTGTCGTGGTGGAATTCCATCGTCGCCTTGTCGATGTGCGGTTCGAGCGCGTCGTAGGCGTAGGGGAGCGGTGGAACGGTGTAGGCCATGGAGGCTCCTTGTCGAGTGTCTTCGTCGAGAGTCGGTCGCTCGCTGTTCTATCAAAGGCTGGACCTCTGCTCTGAGATCACTAGAATCCGCTCGACACGGCGGCGCGCGCCTTTCAGGCCGCCGGCTCAGCGGGAGGGGAGAAGCCATGCATGATCGATTCGCGCCGGGGTTCGCCATCGCGCTCGGACGGCGTGGGGCAGCGATGCTCGCGGCGGCGGGCGTCGCCGTGATGCTGCTCGCATCGGTCGCCACCGAGGCGGCTTCGGCGGCCTCGGAAGGCACCGTGTGGCTGTGCAAGCCAGGGCTCGCGAACAACCCCTGTCGCACGAGCCTCACGACGATGGTCGAGACCGGCGACGGCGGTCAGCACTTCGAAAAGTACCGCCGGGGGCGGAAGCCTCCGATCGACTGCTTCTACGTGTACCCCACGGTCAGCAGCCAGCCCACCGTCAACGCGAACCTCGAAATCGATCCCGAAGAGACCCAGATCGCCGTCCAGCAGGCCTCGCGCTTTCAGACCAGGTGCCGGGTCTTCGCGCCGATGTACCCACAGCTGACCGTCGCCGGCATCACGGGCTCGGAAATCAGCGGCGAAGGCGCGGCGAAGGCCTACCTCGGCGTGCTCTCGGCGTGGAGGGAATACCTCAAGAAATTCAACAAGGGCCGGGGGTTCGTGCTGATCGGCCACTCACAGGGCGCCTTCGTGCTCGACCAGCTGATCAAGGAACAGATCGACCCCGATCCGGCGCTGCGCAAACAGCTGGTGTCGGCGCTGCTGATGGGCGGCAACGTCAAGGTTCCCGAAGGCCAGCTCGTGGGAGGGGACTTCCAGAACGTACCCGCCTGCCAGAGCGCGTCGCAGACCCATTGCGTGGTCGCCTATTCGACGTTCGCCAAAGAACCCCCGCTGCAAGCCCTGTTCGGGCGCGTGTCGGGATTCGGCCAGGGAGGGTCGGGCATGGAAGTGCTGTGCGTGAACCCGACGTTGTCCGTGCAGGACGGGAGCGTCGGGGCGTTGCTCCCGTTCGAGGGCACCACCAAGTTCCCGGGGATCCTCGGCTTCGTGTTCCAGACGCCGGTCGCACAGACGGCATGGGTGAGCTCCTCCGAGAAGTACACGGCCCAGTGCATGCACGCCAACGGCGCGAGCTGGCTGCAGGTCGACAACATCGGGCCGCCCGGCGATCCCCGTCTGACGATCACCGAAACGCTCGGACCGGACTGGGGGCTGCACCTCGGCGACATCAACCTCGCGCTCGGCAACCTCACGGGGATGGTGGGGGACGAGACGCAGACCTACCTGGGCGAATGATCGCCGTGCGCGCAAGCCCACACTGACCGGCAGCTGGGAAGGCGCAACGCTGGCAGGGCGTATACCCTCGACCCTGCCGCGGGCGCCTGCCCAAGCCCGGTCCACCGATGCCGCGTCTGTCCGAGTACCTACTTCCCACCGAGAAGCAGCCGCCGAGCGACGCGGAGGCGATCTCGCACAAGCTGATGGTCAGGGCCGGCCTGATCAGGCAGATGGGAGCGGGGATGTGGACGTGGCTGCCCGCCGGCTGGCGCGTGCACCAGCGGGTGGTGCAGATCGTGCGCGAGGAGATGGACGCGATCGGCGGGCAGGAGATGCTGATGCCGGTGCTGCAGCCCTCCGACCCGTGGCGCAAGACGGGACGCTACGAGATCGACGAGCTGTTCAAGCTGAGCGATCGCAAGGGCTCGGAGCTGGTCCTGGCGATGACCCACGAGGAGGCGGTGACGTTTCACATCGCCCAGCTGGTGCGCTCCTACCGGGACCTGCCGCTGGTGCTCTACCACTTCCAGGTCAAGGAGCGCGACGAGCCGCGCCCCCGCGCGGGGGTGCTGCGCACGCGCGAGTTCGTGATGAAGGACTCCTACAGCTTCGACCGCGACCAGGCGGGACTGGAGGAGCGCTACCAGCTGCACGTCGGCGCGTATGACCGCATGATGGATCGCACCGGCCTGCGCTACTACCGGGTCGAGGCCGACGTCGGCATGATGGGCGGGTTGGGCGCGCACGAGTACATGGCTCCCTGCGCGGCGGGCGAGGACGAGATCGTGTTGACCGAGTCCGGCTATGCGGCCAACATCGAGGTCGTGCGCGCCCAGCAGGGCAAGGAGCGGCTGCTCAGCACCGATACCGTCAACGGCGAGAGCATCCAGCTGGTGAGCGCGATCGAGATCGGGAACATCTTCCGGCTGGGGACCCGCTACTCGGAGCCGCTCGGTGCCCGCTACCTCGACGAGAGCGGCGTGGAGCATCCGATCTGGATGGGCTCCTACGGGATCGGGCCGGCACGAATCGTGGCGGCGGCGGTCGAGCAGTTCGCCGACGACCACGGCATCTCCTGGCCGCGGGCACTCGCGCCGTTCGCGGTGCACCTGGTGGCGCTCGGCAAGCCGGGCACGCCCGAGCGGGAGGCGGCGGAGCGCTGCTATGAGACGCTGCTGGACGGCGCCATCGACACGCTGTTCGACGATCGCGACCTCGGCCCGGGTGAGAAGTTCGCCGAGGCGGAGCTGCTCGGGTGTCCGCTGCGGCTGACGATCGGCCGCCGTTCGCTGGAGTCCGGGGAGATCGAGGTGCAGCTGCGCCGCGGTCGCGTCGAGGCCGCGGGGCTGCCGCTGGCGGCCGAGCCCCAGGCGCTCGTGCGGGCGCTGGACGAGCTGTGGCAAACCCTGCCCTGAGACTCCTGGGACTGGACCGTTCGGGTCCGCCGCCGCCGCAGACGCTCGCCGGGGCACCGCTGCGGCCGTGGACGCTGCCCAACGCGATCGGGTTCATGCGGCTGGCGCTGATCCCCGTGTTCCTGGTGGTTGCGTTCTCCAGCGCGGACGGGACCGGCGCCGCGCCGGCGATCCTGTTCGCCGTGATCGGCTGGGGGGACTACGCCGACGGGATCGCCGCCCGCCTCACCGGCCAGTACAGCCGGCTGGGCACGCTGATGGACCCGGTCACCGACAGGCTGCTGGTGCTCTCCGGCGTGGTGGTGTGCTGGCACTTCCAGCTGTTGCCGCGGTGGGCCCTGGCGGTGCTGGTGGCGCGCGAGCTGGCGATGCTCGTGCTCGGTCGCTACGCGCAGACCCACGGGGTGGAGCTGCGCATCAACTGGCCCGGACGGCTCGGTGTGGCGCCGGTGTTGGGCGCGCTGTTCTTCGCGATGACGGGGCTGCGGACGCTCGCCGAGGTGCTGCTCTATCTCGGGCTGGCGCTCGTGCTGGTGGCCACGGCGCTGTACGTGCGCAGCGGCGTGAGCCAGCTGCGGGCGGCCGGCCATGGGTGAGCGGCGCGGGCGTGCTTGCAATCGGTCCACCACCGCCACCCTCAAGCTCAGCTTTACGGTAGAGTCGTCGGCCAATACACTGGAGCGGGAGCAACCAGGCCCGCGCACGGGAAGCCGACAGGAGATCGATCAGGCATGGACACTTTCCCCGACCTCGGCTCGTTGGACGACAACGAGCTCAAGGACCTCATCAAGACGTTCACCGACGAAGAGACGGAGATCTCTTACCAGCGACGGATACTGCACGGCAAGATCGACATCCTGCGGGCCGAGTTGGTCAACAGGCTGCGCAAGAAGCACGAGGCGGGCGCCGCTCCGGTGATCACCGGCGAGGACGTCCAGCAGCTCACCGACATCCTCGCCAATCATCAAGCTCCGGTCGCGACCGACGCCGAGTAGGCGTCCGGCCGGGGAGGAGACGGAGCGCGATGGCCCTGCACTGCACCGAGTGCGCCTTCGTCAACGTCGAGGGCGCGAACTACTGCCAGCGCTGCGGAGCGCTGCTGCCGCGCGGGGAGACCCCCGGCGAGCCGGTGACCGCGACCTACCGCATCGACGAGAGCGGCGAGCTGGTGCCGATGGAGCTCGAGGAGGTGATCGCCCAGGGGCCCGCGCTGGTGATCCGTGTCGGCGGCGGCAGGGTCGGCGAGAGCTTCCCCGTGGCGGGCGAGCGGATGAGCATCGGCCGACGGCCGGACTCCGACGTGTTCCTCGACGACGTGACCGTCTCACGCGACCACGCGCTGCTGATCCGCCGCGGCGATCACTGGCACCTGGACGACTGCGGCTCGCTCAACGGCACCTACGTCAATCGCGAGCGGATCGAGTCCCAGCGCCTGGAGGAGGGCGACGAGGTGCAGATCGGCAAGTACAAGCTCACCTTCCACGCCCGGTGATGGCGCCTTCTTCCAGGACATCCGAGCAGGCCGGCCAGGACGAGGTCGAGAAGCTGGCGGCCGAGGTGGAGCGCTCCCAGGAGGACGGGGGGAGATCCGGCGCGCGTCAGAAGGCGATCACGATCGGCGCCGTGTGCAAGGCGCTCGCGCAGGAGTTCCCCGACATCTCGATCTCCAAGATCCGCTACCTGGAGGATCAGAAGCTGCTCACCCCGCGGCGCACGCCCGGGGGTTACCGCCTCTACACCCAGGGCGACGTGGCACGGCTGCGCACGATCCTGAGGATGCAGCGCGACGAGTTCCTGCCGCTGCGGGTGATTCGCCAGGAGCTGGCGGCGGGACGCGCGGGAGAGGAGGCTCCCGCGATCAGCGCCGGCAAGCCTGCACGCGAGGCGAGGCGCACGTGGCGCACGAGCGTGAGCGTGCGCTCGGCGACCGGGGCGCTGTACACGCTGGAGGACGTCCTCGAGGAGACCCAGGCCGACGGCGGGCTGGTGCAGGAACTGGAGGAGTACGGGGTGATCAAGGGCGAGGTGCGGGGCGGCGTGCGGTACTTCGACGAGACCGAACGGGAGATCATCGGCGCCGTCGCCGAGCTGGCACGGTACGGCGTGGGCGGACGCAACCTGCGCGTGTTCCGCTCCTCCGCGGACAGCGAGGCGACGCTGCTGCAGCAGATCCTCGCGCCGGCGTTGCGTTCGCGCAACCCCCAGCGGCGCAAGGAGGCGGTCGAGGCGCTCGAGAACCTCGCCGCCGTGACCACCCATCTCAAGCACCTGCTGCTCGTGCGGGACCTGCGCAAGATCGTGCGGTGATGAGCCCCACCGAGCTCGATCGCCGCCTGCGCGGCCTGGTTCGCGAGATCCAGGACTTCCCGCGCCCGGGGATCGGCTTCAAGGACATCACGCCGCTGCTGGCCGACCAGCGCGCGCTGCGCGAGGCCGTGGACGGCCTGGCGGCGTTCGGCCGCGAGCTCGACGTCGACTGCGTGATCGCCGCCGAGGCACGCGGCTTCCTG
Organism: uncultured Solirubrobacterales bacterium; assembly: GCA_963696615.1. GTDB lineage: Bacteria > Actinomycetota > Thermoleophilia > Solirubrobacterales > Solirubrobacteraceae > Palsa-744. Next base: position 1,403,379 of record CAVOKU010000001.1, read on the forward strand.
CTCGGTCCAGCGCTCGCGCTGGAGCTGGGCGCGGGGTTCGTGCTGGCGCGCAAGCCGGGGAAGCTGCCATACGAGACGGTCAAGGCGGAGTACCTGCTGGAGTACGGCCCGGGCGAGCTCGAGCTGCACACCGACGCGCTCGGCGCGGGCCGGCGGGTGCTCGTGCACGACGATCTGCTCGCCACCGGCGGCACGGCGGCGGCGCTGTGCGAGCTCGTGTCCGAGCTCGGTGGCGAGGTGGCGGGGTGCGGCTTCCTGATCGAGCTGGCGTTCCTGAACGGTCGCGAGGCGCTGTCGCCGTATCCGGTGCAGTCGCTCGTCTCCTACGAGTCCTGAGGGCGTCGCCCGTCGATGCCCACCGCGAGCCGCACACGCACGATCGCCGCTCCGGCGCAGGAGCTGTGGGAGACGGTCCGCGACCCGCACCACCTGCCCCGCTGGTGGCCGCGGGTGGACCGCGTCGAGGACGTCACCGAGCGGGAGTTCACCGAGGTGCTTCGCAGCGACCGCGGAAAAGTGGTGCGGGCCGACTTCACCCTGGCCGAGTGCGACGAGCAGCGCCGGCGCCTGCGCTGGGCACAACGCGTCGAGGGGAGCCCGTTCGCGCGGCTGTTGAAGTCGGCCGAGACGGAGGTGTCGCTGCTGGCGGTCGAGGGCGAGGGCGAGCCGGCGACGGCGGTCACGATCGAGCTGCGCCAGACCCTGAACGGCTTCTTTCCCCGCTTCGGCGGCTTCATGGTCCGCCGCGCTGCCGCTGCCACGATCGAGCAGGCGCTCGACGGGCTGCAGCGGATCGGCGGATGAGGTGAGCGAGCCGCCACGGATGCGCTGGTGGGGGTGGGGGGACCCCGCGCGAGCCGCCGGCCTGCCCGCCGGCGCGCTGGCGCTGCTGGGCGAGCGGATCGGGGCGCTGCCCCCGCCGCGTCCGCCGGTGTCCCTGGGGGCGGTGAGGCTTCCGCCGCCACGACTCTCCCGCGAGGCGCATGCCGAGCTGTGCACGATCGTCGGCGCCGAGCACGTCCGCGCCGACCACGGTGAACGGGTCAGCCACGCAGCGGGCAAGGGCTATGTCGACCTCGTCAGGATGCGCGCCGGTGAACCCGCGGGCGCGCCCGACACGATCGTGCTGCCGGGCGAGCACGGCCAGCTGCGGGAGGTGCTCGACGCCTGCGCGCGCCGTTCGCTGGCGGTGGTGCCGTTCGGGGGAGGCACGAGCGTGGTGGGCGGGGTCGAGCCGCTGCGGGGTGAGCACGCGGGGGTGGTGGCGCTCGACATGCGCCGCATCGCCGCGATCGGAGAGCTCGACCGGGCGTCGCGGATCGTGACCGTGGGCGCGGGGATCCGCGGACCGCAGCTCGAGCGTCGGCTCGCCGCGGAGGGGTTCACGCTCGGCCACTGGCCCCAGTCGTTTCAGTATGTGTCGCTGGGCGGCTGCGTGGCCACCCGCTCGGCGGGGCAGGCCTCGAGCGGCTACGGAGCGATCGCGAAGATGGTGCTGGGCCTGCGCCTGGCGGCCCCCGCCGGCGACATCGACCTGCGCCCGACGCCGGCGAGCGCCGCGGGGCCGAGCGTGCGCGAGCTGATCGTCGGCTCGGAGGGGACGCTCGGGGCGATCGACGAGGTCTCCCTGCGAGTGCGCCCCGCACCGGCGGTGAGGGTCTACGAGGGCACCTTCTTCGAGAGCTTCGCCGCGGGGGTGCAGGCGCTGCGAGCCCTTGCCCAGGAGCACGCGATGCCCGACGTCGCACGGCTGTCGGACCCGAGCGAGACGTGGCTGTCGCTGGCGCTCGCCGGCGACAGCGGCATCAAGGGCATGCTCGGGCGGGCCTACCTGGGCGCGCGCGGTGTGGGGGGGTCGCTCCCGGGACGATGCCTGGCGATCCTCGGCTTCGAGGGAGAGGCGGGGGAGGTCCGTCGCCGGCGCGAGCGCGCGCGACGGCTGGCTCGGCGCCACGGCGGGGTGGCGGTGGGACGCTCGCCGGGCGAGGCGTGGCGGCGGAGCCGTTTCCAGGGGCCCTACCTGCGCGACGACCTGCTCACCCACCGGGTGATGGTGGAGACGCTCGAGACGTCCACGCCGTGGTCGAACGTGCAGCGGCTGCACGGCGAGGTGTGCGAGGCGATCGACACCGCCCTGCGGGCCCAGGGCACGCCGGGAATCGTGATGTGTCACGTCTCGCACCTGTATGAGACGGGCGGCTCGCTGTACTTCACGTTCATCGCCCGCCAGCGCGAGGGTGCGGAGATCGAGCAGTGGCGAGCGGTGAAGGCGGCCGCGAGCGAGACGATCCTCGCGCACGGAGGCACCATCACCCATCACCACGCCGTCGGCCGCGACCACGCGCCGTGGCTCGCTCAGGAGATCGGCGCGACCGGCGTGGCGGCGCTCGCGGCGCTCAAGGACGAGCTCGACCCCGCGGCCATCATGAACCCGGGCAAGCTGCTTCTCAGTGGAGGCTGAACGGGCCGCTGAGCACGACCGGCCCCGGCTGCGTGGGTTTTTCGTTGGTCTCGCGGGTCAGCAGGATCTTGTGGAATTCGTGGGCGTCGGAGGGCAGCAGCGCGCCGCCCTGCAGCCGTCCGTTGGACCCCACCGGCGGGCTCTTGCTGATCGCCTTGGCATCCGAGGGCGAGTTGTAGAGCCACACGGCGTAGAAGAAGCCTTTCGAGGGCGCCAGGTGTTCGGCGGCGATGAAGAACGCGTGCTGGCTGCCTTCGGCCAGCACCTCCACCAGGCCGAGCGCCTTGCTGCCCGGTTCGGTCGGGGTCAGCGTCAGCTGCTTGGTGATCTTCGGCGTTTTGCCCGACGCCGTGCCGGTTCCGCCGGTTGTGGTGGCGGGTGTCGTCGCGGTCGCGTTGGCGCCCGAGCCGCCGCCTTTGTGCGAGCTCGATCCGCCGGAGCCGGCGAGCAGCACCACCACCACGACCACCACCACGACGATCCCGGCCAGGAGCAGCGCGCCGCCACGGCGGGAGACGGGCAGCGCCGCGGGCGTGCCCGAGATCGCCGGTCCCCGCGGCCTCGAAGCCTGCCTTGAAGGGCTCTCCCCGGGCGCACGCGCGGGCGGCGCCGGCGCCGGCGCCGGCGAGGAGCGCGGCGTGACGGCCGCATGCTCCCCCGCGACCGGCGGCGACTCGCCGGCGCCGGCGAGCGTGTCGAGGGCGGCGTGGGCGCGATCGCGTACGAGGCTCTCGGGGATGCCGAGCAGCTCGGCGACCTGGGCGTAGCTCTTGCCGCGGTCCACCAGCAGGGACAGCGTCGCGCGCAGGTCGGGGGGAAGGTCGTCGAGTCTGGTCATCTGCGAGCGGTCGGGAGGCGCCGGGGCTCCTTAGGCTATCGTGGCGCCCCGATGGCGACGCCGCGCTTGGACCAGCTCAACGACGGGCGCGGTCCGTTCGACAAGCTCTACGGCCTGGAGGTCGTGAGCATGGACGAGGACGAGGCGATCGCACGGGTGGCGGTGACCGACAAGGTCAAGCAGCCGATGGGGCTCGTGCACGGCGGCGTGTATGCATCGATGGCGGAGTCGATCTGCTCGGTGGCGACCGCCGTGGCGGTGAGCGCCGAGGGCAACATCGCGATCGGGATGTCCAACAGCACCAGCTTCCTGCGCCCGATCACCGGGGGCACGATCCACGCCCACGCGCGACGGCTTCACCGCGGTCGCACGACGTGGATGTGGGACGTCACCTTCAGCGACGACGCCGGCCGCACGTGCGCGCTCACGCGGATGACGGTCGCGGTGCGACCGCTGCCCGCAACCGGTTAGTGGCTGGCCAGCGGGCGCAGCGGCAGGGGCGTCTGCGAGGAGAGCGGACGCTCGCCGAAGCCCGTGTCGGGCAGCGGTCGCGCCAGCGGCCCTCCGGGCGAGCCGGGGAGGTTGATCGGCACGGCTGACTCGGCGGCCGCGTGAGCCAACCGCGGGGTGTCGGCGTACACGGCGAGGACCACCCCACCGGTGGCGACCGCGATCGCGCTGCCGCCCTCGGCGATCAGCGCCGGCACTCCCCGCAGCGGCGCGATCCGCCTCGCGGGGGAGCTTTCGCCGGGGATGAAGCTGTTGTCCGGCGAGGTGATCACCTTCAGCCGCGGCACGCACGTGACCTGTCCGCCTTCCAGACAGTCGCCGTACTGCACGGTGAAGGCCCCACCGGGGTCACGCGAGGCTTCGGTGATGGCGAGCCCGCGGAAGCTCGCTCCCAGCCAGTACACGGGGTAGGGGGCGACCAGCAGCCGCTCGAGCTGGTCGTGGGGGACCGGCTGATCCTGCAGCGTGTCGCCACAGCCGCTCACCGCCGTCAGGCACAGCAGCGCGCCGACGAGCGCCGGTGCGACGTGGACGCGATGGCGCATCCGCCGGTCAGCCCCGGTAGCGGTTGGTGATGGGCATGCGGCGGTCGCGACCGAACGCTCGCGTGGTGACCTTGATCCCGGGAGGCGCCTGGCGGCGCTTGTACTCGGCGAGGTCCACCAGTCGGATCGCGAGGTCGACCTCCCGTTCGGGCAGCCCCCCGGCGATCAGCTGCTCGCGGCTGCGGTCGAGCTCGATGTAGCCGTGCAGGATCTCGTCCAACAGCTCATACGGCGGCAGCGAGTCGACGTCGCGCTGGTCCGGTCGCAGCTCCGCCGAGGGTGCGCGACCCAGGATCGAGGCCGGGATCGGCGCCGCGGGCCTCGAGCCGCAGGACGCCGCGGTTGCGCCCGCGGGGGAGTTGCGCCACTCGCACAGGCGATAGACGAGTGTCTTGGGCACGTCCTTGATGACCGCGAAGCCGCCGGCCAGGTCGCCGTATAGGGTCGTGTACCCGACCGACATCTCGGACTTGTTGCCGGTGGCGAGCACGAGCCAGCCGAACTTGTTGGAGAGCGCCATCAGCAGGTTGCCGCGGATCCGCGCCTGCAGGTTCTCCTCGGTGAGGTCCGCGGACAGACCCTCGAAGTCGCGCCGCAGCGTCCGGGTGTAGGCCTCCATCGCCTCGGCGATGGGGAGCTCGTGCGTGCGAATGCCGAGCGCCGCGGCGAGCTCGCGGGCGTCCGCCTGGGTCTCCGTCGAGGAGTAGGGGGAGGGCATGATCGCGACGTTCACCCGCTCGGGCCCGAGCGCGTCGGCGGCGAGGCAGGCGACGAGCGCGGAGTCGATCCCGCCCGAGAGGCCCAGCACGACCCGATCGAACCCGTTCTTGAAGACGTAGTCGTGCAGCCCGAGCTGCAGCGCCGCGTAGACCTCCGCCTCGGCGGGGGCGAGCGGGGAGTGCAGCGCCGGGCGTGCGTCGCCGGCGCCGGCGGCGCCCTCACCGGGCTGGAGATCGCAGATCAGCGTCTCCTCGACGAACTGCGCCGCCCGCGCGACCGGCGTGCCGGTGGGGTCCAGCACGAACGAGTGCCCGTCGAAGACGAGCTCGTCCTGGCCTCCCACCAGCGCGCAGAACGCGACGAAGGCGCCGCACTCGGTGGCACGACCGGCGAACAGCTGCTCGCGCTCGGCGCCCTTGCCGGCGTGGTAGGGGGAGGCGGAGATGTTCACGATCAGACGGGCCCCGGCTGCGGCCTCGTCGGTGGCCGGCGGGCCGGGCTGCCACAGGTCCTCGCACACCGTCACCCCCACCGGCTGGCCGGCGAGCTCGATCGTGACGCCGCTCGAGCCGGGGGAGAAGTAGCGACGCTCGTCGAAGACGCCGTAGTTGGGGAGGTGGACCTTGCGATAGACGGTTCGGATCGCCCCGTCGCGGAGCACGGCGGCGGCGTTGTACACGCGCCCGTCCGCGAGCTCGGGGAATCCGACGACCGCCGTCGTGTCCCGCACCTCGACGGCGAGCCGCTCGAGCGCCGCGCGGGCGTCCAGCAGGAAGTGCTCGCGCAGCAACAGGTCCTCGGGCGGGTAGCCGGTGAGCGCGAGCTCGGGAAACAGCGTGAGGTCGGCGCCGCACTCGCGCGCCGCCTGCAGACCGGCGAGCACCCGCCCGACGTTGCCGGGGATGTCGCCGACGGTGGCGTTCATCTGGCAGAGCGCCAGCCTCATCGCGGCGGGTTGCTCAGCTTCGTGTGGCGGGCCGCCGCGCGCCTTTGGCGGCGGGCTTGCCAGCGGCGCGGGCGCCGGAAGCCGGCTTGCGGCTGGGGCGTCCGTTCGTACCGTTGGCGCCGTTGGCGGAGGCTCCGTTCGCCGTCGCCGCCGCCCGCGGGCGCGCGCGACGGGTCGGAATGCCCGCGGCACGGGAGAGCGATGTGATCGCCCGGCGCAGCGCCGTGCCGATCCCCTCGAGCTCCGGCAGCGAGTCGTAGTCGGCGAGCAGTCCGAAGCCGAGGTGGCCGTCGTAGCTCATCACGGCGATGCCGAGCGCCTGGCGGCGGGCGAGCGGCACCACCGGGTAGAGCGCACGCAGGCGATGACCGAGCAGGTAGAGCGGGAACTGGGGGCCGGGGACGTTGGTCACGACGAGGTTGAAGAAGCGCTGGCGAGCTTGCAGGCGGGCGGCCTGGGAGAGGATCGTCGGCGGCGCGAAGCCCGCCAGGTTGGTGAGCACCTGAGCGCCGACCGCCTGGCCGGAGTCCTTGAGGTCCTCCATCGCCGCGCGGATCTGCGCGAGGCACTCGGTCGCGTTCTGCACGCCGACCGGCAGGGGAGCCCACATCGCCGCGACCTGGTTGCCGAGCGCCCCACGCTCGGAGTCCGCGCGGACCGACACGGGGACCATCGCCTTCAACACGAGCCCATCGGTGTCCTGGCCCTGTGCGCGCAGGTAGCTGCCGATCGCGAGGCTGACCGCGGCGAGCACGACGTCGTTGAGCGTGCCGCCGAGCGAGTCCTTGATCGCTTTGAAGCGCGCGAGGTCTGCGTCGACCCAGGTGTAGCGACGGTGGGGACCGATGTCGACGTTGAACGGGCTCGGCGGCGCTGGTGCGCTGATCCCGGCGATCGTCGTGGCGCCGACGTTGGCGAGGCTTTCGCGGACCTGGCTGACGGCCCGGCGCGGCCGGCGCAGCAGCGCGCGTCCGCCGCGGAGCATCTCGCCGGGGACCGTCGTGCGTTCCAGCAGCGCCTCGCCGAGCAGCTTGGCCCCGCCCGGCAGCGGCTTCGCCGTCCACGGCTCCGACGGCTGCGGCGTTCCGGCCGGATGGGGGGAGGTGTCGAACAGCACGGTCGTGATGTCGACGCCCGAGATCCCGTCGACGAGCGCGTGATGGGTCTTCGCGATCAGCGCGAAGCGGTTGCCCGTCATGCGTTGGACGAGCCAGATTTCCCACAGCGGCTTGGAGCGGTCCAGCCGTTGGGAGAACAGCCTGCCCGCGAGACGCTTGAGCGCCGCCTCGTCGGCCGGACGCGGCAGCGCCGTGTGGCGGATGTGATAGCGCGGGTTGAAGTGGGGGTCGTCGGTCCACATCGGACGTCCCTGTCCAAACGGCACATACGCCAGCCGCTGGCGGTAGCGCGGGACGAGATGCAGGCGGCTGAGCACGTGGTCGACGAGCTGGACGGGCGTGGGCGCCTTGCCCTCGAACACCATCACCGAGGCGACGTGCATGTGCGCGGTGGAGTTGTCCTCCAGGTGCAGGAAGGCCGCGTCGAGCGCGGAGAGCCGGTCGGGATTGGCCATCGGTCTCCGATTGTCTCTGTTTGAGGCGCCGCCGTCAACGTTTTCGACGTAACCCGTGCAAAACGGCCTGCAGAAGCTCCTCGCGGAGCCGCTCGCGAAGTGCTCGGGGAGTGGATCTTCGCCAGAACGCTCAGACCGTGGGGGCGAGGAGACGGCGCGCTCAAGTCTCCCGGCGCAGGCGCCGACCGATGGATGATGAGGCGAAGCGAGCCCTCGACCGCGGCCGGTTCGGGCAGGGGTGCGCCCGGACTCGGTGTCGCGCGCGACCGGCGCGAGGCGGAGAGCCTGATGCGGGGCATGGGCGTGACGATGTTCCTGCTGGGGTCCTCGGCGCTGCTCGCGACGCTGTCGCTGCCCGACCCCGACACCAGCGACCACTCCGCGATCAGGCTGATCGCGGGCCTGCTCGGCCTCGGTGCGATCTTCATATGGACGCTGCGGCCGAATCGGCGTTGGGTCTCGCGCGTCGCGGTGATCTACGGGATCCTGCTCGTCAGCGCGCTGATGGCGGTGACGCGTCCGTTGGAGGCGACACCGTTCTTCTACCTGTGGCCGATGGTGTTCTCGGCCTACTTCTTCTCGCGACGGGAGGTCGCGGTCGACCTGGCGATCATGTGGGTCACGCTCGGCCTGGCTCTGTTCGTGTGGTCGCCCGATCCGATCAAGCCGTTCATGTTCCTCGGCGTGGGCGCGACGGTGACGCTGACGACGGTCGTGGTGATGCGGCTGGCGGAGCGCCTGACCGCGATGATCGATCAGCTGGCGAACGCCGCGGCGACCGACTACCTCACGGGGCTGCTGAACCGACGGGCGTTCGAGGAGGAGTTCCGCGCGCAGTTCGACCGGGCCGTCCGCAGCGGGCTGCCGCTGGCGGTGGCGTCGTTCGATCTGGACCGCTTCAAGCAGGTCAACGACCGTTTCGGCCACGCCACGGGCGATCGAGTGCTGTGCGACTTCGCCGCTCTGCTCGAGCGCGAGCTGCGCGGCGGCGACACGCTTGCGAGGATGGGAGGCGAGGAGTTCGCGGTCGTCCTGTTCGGCGTCGGGCTCGGGGAGTCGGTGGCGTTCGCCGAGCGGATCGGTCGCAGGCTCCAGGAGCGCAAGGCACGCGAGGGGCCCGCGGTGAGCACGAGCGTGGGCGTGGCAGCGCTGGACGAAGATACGACCACGCCGCCAGACCTGCTCGTGGCGGCCGATCGGGCGCTGTATGCCGCCAAGGTCGCGGGAAGGCGACGTGTGGCGGTGTACGAGGGCGCCGCCACACGTGTGGTCGGACGGCTGGGGGAGAAGACCACCCACGCCGTGGGCGTGAGTTGAGCAATCGGAGGAAAACGACGATACAAAGAGCATGAGCTACGGCCTGTGGACGGCGTCCGCGAGGACAAAGGTGCTCCTCTCGGCGCTGTTCGCGTCGACCGTGCTCGTCACGGCGGCCGTCGGCGGGCTCACGCTCGCCCATGTCGAAGGTCAGCCGGCCTTCGCGATCGTGCTGGCGGTCCTGCTGGCAGCGACCTGCTCGGCTGGGTGCGCCGCGATCCGGCTGCCGCGAATCGGGGTCACGATCACAACCGAGGAGGTCGTGATCGTAGGGCCGTTCCGAACCACGACCGTGGCGCTGACTCACGCGCGGCAGTTCGTCGCCGAGGCCACCCCGGGAGCCAGAGGTCAGGCGGCGATCTCTCTGCGCCGCGACGAGGCCGACTCGGTCCGGGTGTGGGTGCTCAGCCGCGGTGGGCTCGTCCGGGACCGCAGGCGATCGGCGGCCGGTCTGCAGCCGGTGGCCGACGAACTGAACAAGTGCCTTTCGGAAGCCAAGCGCGCTGTTCCCGCTTCCACCCGGCAGCCCACCCAGGTCGAGGCCGTGCCTGTTCGCGATCAACCGAACGCCCCCGCGGAAATCCAGGTCGGCCCGTCGCGGATCGCCTCCGCCTGACACAGCCAGATCCCGCCACGCGGCCAGCCGGCCGCCGGCGTCAATCCTCGGTCGGTTCGTCGAGCAGATCGCGGGCTCGGGCGAGATCGGCCTCGGCGACGAGCACGTCGCGTTTGCCACCGCCACCGATACGTCCGCCCACGCCGGCGTTGTTCAGCTGTTGGACGGAGCGGATCCCCGCCTCCGACAGGAGCGCGGCGACCATGTCGGCCTCGAACTCGTTCTCGACGGTGGTGAGGATCTTCAACTCCTCGGACATCGAGCACGAGACTACCGGCACGGCCACTACTCAGAGAGTCCGGCTGCCTGCAACGCCTCGCCGTGGTCCAGGAACGAGCGCATCCGCGAGATCTTCCCGTCGCGGAAGTGGAAGAGGATGTCCAGCGGCGCGTCGACCGGTACGCCGCTGATGCGTCCCCGACCGTCGATCCGCCCGCGCCACAGGACACGGTCGTCGAGATCGCGCAGCTCCTCGGCGGTTGCCCGGAACTCGTCCCACGCGTCGACCATGCGTCCGAAGTAGGTGTCGATGCCCTCACGCCCCCAGAAGACCTCGCCCTCGACAGCCATCATCGACGTGGACCATTCGAAGTCCGGCGTCGTCATCCCCGCGAAGACCTCGACATCCCGTCGGTTGAAGGCATCGGTCAGTCGCTTGGCGAGCTCCACGTTCTGCTGGGACATGGCGCGGTCAGTATCGCGCAGCGACCGCAGGAGGGCCGCACGCCGGGCTGGGCCCGCTGCGCCAGACTCAGTGCCGTGCTCACCGCGTTCGGCGTCGCCGTCCTCACGTTCATGATGCTCATGTACGCATTGGAGCGCCGCGGGCCGCGGTTCATCCTCGCGTTCGCGGTGGGCTGCGCCCTGTCCAGTGTCTACGGCTTTCTGGCAAGCACCTGGCCGTTCGGAGTCGTGGAGGCGATTTGGGCCGTGATCGCCGTGCGGCGCTACGGCCGGGTGCTCAACCGCGCTTCTGCAGAGAATGACCAAGTGTGACCCGGGTCGCCGCGTTTCTAGGGAAACCGTCCCTCGACGAGGCGCTCGGCGGCAGCACGGGCCTCGTCGATGTCGGTGAAGTTGTATTGCCGCTGGACGCGGTCTTTCTTCCAGGTCGTGACGCTCGCGAACCGGAATTGGACCTCGGCGCTGCCGCCACTTACACGGCCACGAGCCACGATCACAGCGAACATGACCCCGCGACCGAGATCGAGGACCTCCTCGATGTCAACGTGGAAGTCCTCGTAGGGGGCGATCATGTCTTCCGCCACGCCACGCGCCGCCGCTTGGCCTTCGAACTCGCCGATCTCCGCTCCTCGAAGTCGGCAATCGGGGGCGTAGAAGGATTCCACGGCGTCGAAATCACGGCGATTCGAGGTCTCGATGAGGCGGCGTACAAGCTGCACCAGGTCGGGCGTCGTGGACTCCTCAGACATCACCCGGGGAGTATCCCCTGAATCCGGGGGAGGCCCTTTGTGCCACACAGCACTTCTGCAGTCAATGACCAAGACACAACGCCAAACGCGACGACGGCGCCCTGTTCATGCAGCTCCTCGACCGCAGCGCAGGGCAGCGCCCCGAGGTCTAGGAGGGTCAAGCGAAGCTCGTCACGCCTGCCCTCTCGACTCGGCGAGGCGTTCGGCGGCTGCAAGGGCCTCGTCGACCTCGGACGTCGTAAGGCGTGCGATCAAGCCTCGCACCCAGACGACGACCCATCCCTCGCGTTGTCGAAGGTGACCGGCGCTGCCAGCCGGACGACCGCTCTGAACGACCACGGCAAACACAACCCCATTGCCGAGGTCGCGGACTTCCTCGAGCCCGATCTCCAACTCCTCGTACGTGCCAAACCAGTCCTCAAGGAAGCTGCGAATGGCCGCCCGCCCCTCGAAGCGGTCCCCCAACGCCCTCCCGGCGAAGGTCGCATCTTCGGCGAAGCTGCTGGCCACCGCGTCGAGATCACGGCGATTCGCAGCCTCAAACGCCCTGCCCATAAGCTCAACCGGATCGGGGGTCGTGGACTCTTCGGACATGGCAGGGAGTATCCCGCTTGGCGACGGGGCGCAAGTTCGCCAAACCCCTCCTAGTCCCTTGGCGGCGGCGTGTTCTCGGCGTGGTGCAAGAGCCGGTCCCAGCTACTGCGCCTCGGCACTGGGATCTTCACACAACCCCTGGAACTCCCGCGTGGTGGATGGATCGAACGTGCGCCGAGACGCACGGCGAAGGTCACGCTGACGCCCTGACGACGCGCGCATCTAGCGCACCCTGCCAGCCCCCACACAATGCCTGCCACGTGGCTCGCCGACCAAGGCAGCGCGACGCTCCCCACCGGCCGAAGCCGGAGAGGTCGCCTTGCCATGGTCATATGAGGAGAAGGAGAAGCGCACGTGAAGCTGATTTTCGGCTACGAAATAGCGTTTGAGGTCGATAGCCCAGCACGCGGAGCCTCCATCGAGCGAACGCTCTTGGACATCCGCAACTTCGCCCTGGGGACCATCGTCCGTCTCTTGCCGCTCATGCCGCGGACCGAGACCGAGCCAGTGTTTGAGCCTCCAAGAAGTGAGGTTCCGGTCGAGCAAAGACGCCAACCGGCCGACGGCTAGCTTGTGCGGATTGTTATTTCTGCAGAGAATGCCCATATGTGACCAAGGTCACATATGGGTAGCGACTGTAGAACTGGCCTAGCGGCCGTCTCTGGCGGTCCAGACGGCGAGGCTGATCGCGTCGCTCTGGCGGCCGATGGCGTTGGTCAGCTTGCGGGTCACGTCCGAGATCGTGCTCGCCGTGTTCCACAGCGACTCTTGGCCGCCTCCCCGACGTTTACCGCTCGCGAACGTGAGATCGGCGCCGATCTCGCCACTCATCTGCATTTGCGGGTCTGCTACGGGTGTGCGGCAGTCGATTTTCAGGACTATTGCGCCCTCGTTCAGCACGCGCCGGTCGATGCCGATCCCGCAGTTGGCGGCGAGCTGCTGAGCCACTCGAAGCTGCGGCTCGCGGAACCGCAACCCCCAGAGATGGACAAGTCGATGCTTGTCCTGGTTCCAGAGATCGTGGATGGTCCGCAGGTCGCGGCAGTAGGACCGCCGGTATCGCTGTGGATAGGGCTGCAGCGCCTCGATAAATGCCTGTGGGCCAGTCCCGATGCCCCTGATCTTGTGCATCCCCGAGTCGTTCGTCCACGCGCCGCTTTTCTTTCGGCGCTCGAAGTCGGCTTTGCGGGTGTTGACGGGAAACGACGAGTTCTTGAGCGGCCCTCCCGTATGGTCGATCGTCAGCCAATAGACGGCTTGATCGAGCGCGGAACGGAGGTCGTGGATCGCCTCGCCGAGGATGACAGCCCACTCGACTGGGATCGGCTCAAGGAACCGGAGCCGGTAGAAGTGCTTGCGTCCGTGGTCATGTACCTCTGGCACCAGTCGGTATGGCCTGCGTGCATCCCACGTGGCCATTTCGCCGTGGAGGCGTCGGAAGTGCTCGTCCGCTCGCGTGATCTTCGCCTCTATCCCCGCGAGGGCACGAGAGTCAACCTTCATGACCTGATCCTAGACAAAGTGTAAAGCCTCTTGACATACACCGCCCTGTCAAGTATATTGACAGTATGGCCGCAGGCAACCGACACAACCCGACGCGGACCGCGTGCTCGGACTCAGGGTTCTCGCTCATGGAGTTCATGCGCGAGTACTCCGACGACGCGGCCTGTCTGGAGCACCTTTGGCGGTCGCGCTACTCCCAGGACGGCGAGCACGCCGACTGCCCGAAGTGCGAGCAGGAGCGCGTGTTCCGCAAGTACGCGACCAAGCAGGGGCGTCAATCCTGGACCTGTACGGGTTGCGGCCACCACGTCCACCCGACCGCCGGAACGATCTTCCACAAGTCCTCAACCTCACTGCACCTGTGGTACTTCGCGATCTACATGATGGCCAGCACTCGCTGTGGCGTGTCGGCCAAGATGCTTGAGCGCGAGATAGGCGTCTCCTACAAGACGGCGCACCGGATGCTGCGTCTGATCCGGACCGAGCTTATGAAGGACGATGGCGTCCCGCTCTCGGGCGACGTGGAGGTCGATGAGGCGTCTGTGGACGGCAAGCCACGCAAGCGGCAGGGACAGCATCGCTATCTAGGCTCCGAGCGCTCGCGGCGTTCTGAGGCTGCGAGACTGCGCGAACGTAGTAGAGCAACCGTGTTCGCTGCCGTCGAGCGTGGCGGACGGATCAAGGCAACGGTGCTGCCGTCTCGTCGTGGCCCGCAGCTAAAGCGCCAGGTCATCGAATGGGTCGAGCCCGCGTCGATCGTGATCACGGATGACTGGCCCGCCTACAACGGCCTCAAACGGCACTTCATAGACCATAGTCGGATCAACCATTCGGCTGGCTACTACGTGGACGGCAACACACACACGAACACCGTGGAGGCGTTCTTCGGGCATCTCAAGCCGTCGATCCGTGGGACCTATCGCAAGGTCTCCCACCGCTGGCTACAGGGCTATCTGAACGAGTTCGTATGGCGGCGGAACGCTCGCTACAACCCGACCTCGATGTTCGAGGCGCTGCTTGACGAGGCGACGCATGAGCGAGTCTGAGGCAGTCAAGGCGATCCGCCGCGCGGCCAAACGACGCGACTACGCCGACCGGCTGCGCCACCAAGCGACCGACGATCTGCGCGAGCGAATCCGCCAGGCTCAAGCCGAGGGCGTTTCTATCGCCCAGATTGCTCGGGAGGCTCGTCTGTCTCGGCAGGGCGTTTACGACCTGCTGGCGGCGCGACCTTCTTGATCATCTGATCGAAGTCCTCGCGCTTCGGTATCGGGATGCGATGACCTGCTGGCGTTCGCTGTAGCGGCATGTTCTGGCCCGCTGGTGGCCGCTGGCGTGGCTTCTGGTTCTGCGTCTTGGGGCCAGTGCTGCCCCCACTACCTCGACGGCTCATGGCAACAGGGTATCCGCCCACGATGCGGAGGCGAGATGCGCGAACACCTCACGATGCTACCCGAACACCTCACGATGCTGCCCGAACTACGAGTTGAGGAGCAGCGCCCCCGGCGGGATCACGAGTGGCCGCACGTCTGTAGTGATCCCGAGCTGGAGCGCTTCTTGGGCGTCGAGTTGGCGTCGCTGCTGGCTGAGCTGGCGTGCCTCTTTGATCGACTTGCCAGTCTTTTCCTTGATGACTAGCGCCTCAGACTCGTCTGAGAGCCGCAGACCCCGAGCCTGTTCCTCTAGTTCGGCAGGGCTGGCGTCGCTCGCGGTGCCAGTCGATGGATGAAACGAGAAGGTCGCCTGCGGGACCGCAAGCCGCTCCTCGCCCATGATGTAGATCGTGTTTGCGGCGGAAGCAACCATCCCGACGATGCTGCTGGAGAACGAATAGAACGCTTCGGGCGGCGCGGCCTGGGCCATTGGCCGAGGCTATCGGAGAGGGGGCTTCTACAGAGATTGCCCATATGTGACCAAGGTCACACATCTCCGACCCATCGCGCACCTAGGCTGCGAACGATTGTTCGACTCTGCCGAGTCGCAGGCGTCCATGCCGGCGATCGGGGGACCCACTGCCGGGCTGCGATGTGGCGGCCCGGATGGGGCGAATCGGGCGTTGCTACGCCCGTAACGCCCGGCTGAGGCGCGTCCGTTCGCGCTGGTTCGGCCGGGGGTGAGCCCGACAGCTAACCCCGTAGGCGGAATGACAAGGAGGTTGTCAGCCCATGTTCGTACCCGCGCCGCCCGCGCAGCCTGCCCTCGCGCTGGCTCCGGTCGAGATCGATTCGAGTGTTGCGTCGTTCTCGGCGCTGGCGCTCGGGCAGACCATCGCGACGACGCTGGACGTCCGTCGCGAGACCCTGAACGTGCTCGACGGGCACCGGGCAAGCGTCACCGGCAACCTCGTCACCCGCCACGGTGGGGTGGGGCTGTCCGCGCGAACCGTGCGTCTGCAGGCGCTTGGACGCCACGGCTGGCGGGTCGTGGCCGGCGCCAGGACCGGCGCCGGCGGTCGCTTCACGTTGCGCTTCCTCGCACGCCAGACCGGCAGCCGGCGCGTGCGGCTGCGGTTCGCCGGGGATCCTCTCGACCACGCCAGCGAGCGGCGGCTCGGCGCGGTCAACGTGTTCCGCCTCGCCGGGGCGTCGTGGTACGGGGGAGGGGGCAGCGTCGCCTGCGGTGGCGCGCTCACCAGCTCAACGCTCGGCGTGGCGAACAAGACGCTCCCATGTGGCACGCTCGTCACGCTCCGCTACGGCGGGCGCTCGATCCGCGTGCCGGTGATCGATCGGGGACCATACGTCGCCGGACGGGAATTCGATCTGACCGAAGCCACCAAGCGGGCGCTCGGGTTCGGCGACACCGGCGAGGTATGGAGCACGCGGTGATCTGACGGGGAGACGTCGTTGGGCGAGTTCGTGCAGGGGTTCGGTTTCGGCGTCATCCCTCCTTGAATCTGCGCAATGCCGACAGCAGCGAGGACGTCGCGCACCCACACTTGGCTCGAGGGGCTCGGGGACTGGGCCTGGCCCGGTGAGGCTCGTGCGGCCGCCGTCGAGCTGCAGCCCCCACCGTGGGTGCCCACGCTGCCCCGCGGCTTCGAGCTCGCCGTCGCCGCCCCCACCGCTCCCGCGCCGCCGCTGCCCCGAGCGGGGCTCGTGCGCCGGTGGGCACCGGGCACGCTGCTGGCAGGGCTGGCCGTAGCGTCGATCGCGCTCGCGGTGGACGGCCGGGTCGCGCTCGAGCGGCTCGTCGGGGTGGACGCAGGGCCTCGTGGGGACGCGGTTGCGATCTCGGCGACGGCCTCGCCTCAGCCGGCGCTCACGTTCGTCTCAGACAGCCGCGACGCAGCGGGGAGCTCGATCGACTCCGCCAGCTACGCCTCGACGGCGCTCCACGGCAGCGGCGCGCTGCTCGTGTACCTGCCGCCGGGATATGCCGACACCAGCCGTCGCTACCCGGTCATCTACCTGCTCCACGGGACCGACCAGAGCGACAGCTCGTTCCTTCAGATCGGTGTTCAGCGCACGCTCGACCGCCTGATCGCGGCGCATCAGATGCCGCCCACGATCGCCGTGATGATCCAGGGGGGAGCGGGGACCAACAACTGGCTCAACCAGGGCAGTCGCGGGTATGAATCCTACGTCCTCGAAGTTCAGCGGCTGATCGACCGCACCCTGCCGACGATCCCCGACCGGGCGGCGCGGGCGATCGCCGGATACTCGATGGGCGGCTTCGGCGCGATGCACCTGGCGCTGAGCCATCCCGACAGCTTCTCGGTCGCCGAGAGCTGGCTGGGCTTCTTCAACGGCCTGGAAGGCCTGGCGAAGCGGGACAGCCAGGCGCTGTCGCGTCTGGGACTTCAGGCGTTCCTCTACGGCGGCGCTTCCGACGCAGTGGCCGACCCGTCCGAGAACGCACCCTTCGCCGCACAGCTGCGCGCCGCCGGTGCCGAGGCGCACAGCGCCGTGTACCCCGGCGAACACGACTTCGCCACGCTCGAAGCCCACCTGCAGAGCACGCTCGCATTCGCCGGCCGCGCCCTTCAACGGGGCTCCGAGCAGCAGACCGGGGCGGGCCTCGCACGCCCTGCCGGCGGCGAGCGCTAGCCTGGGTGCTGTCGTGCTCGACAGGCTCCACACCCGCCCGCCGCTCCGACGCAGGTCCGACAGGTGCCGGCGCAGCTCACCCGCGAGCTCGACCGGCGCGGCGTCCGTCGGAGCGATCGCGCTCGGCGCGTTCGCGGCGGGGGCGTTGGCGATCGGGGCCCTGGCGGTCGGCAGGCTGGCGATCGGCAGGCTCGCGATCGGGCGGGCTCGGATCAAGAGGCTCCACGTCGAGGAGCTGGAGGTGTCGCGGTTGAAGGTGGGAGAGCTCGTCGTCGAGAGCGCGCAGCGCCCCCAACCGGCGACGGGCTGAGGGCGTCAGCCGAAGCCGAGCTGGAGCACCAGCACCGTCGCGATCGAGGCGATGCACCACAGGTGATCGCGCCCGACCGACCTGGCCAGCGTGCTCTGACGCTCCAGCGTGTCGATGCGGCTGCCCAGCCGCACGGCGCTCGGAACGGTGTGTGCGCCGGCGAGCACGATCGGCGCCGCGGCGAAGGCGAGTGAGGCCCACGCCACCCACAGCGGATGATCGCCCTGTCCGATCTGCACGACGATCGCCGCGAGCGTGAGGAGCATCGTCAGCGCGATCAGACGGTTCATCGGTCGCGCCGCGGTGGTGACACGACGGTAGTAGCCGGCGATCGATGCGAGCGTCTCCTCGCCGAGGTCACCCGCGGGGGCGCGCAGGGCCTGCACGTCGAACATCAAATCGAACCACAGGACCGCGAGCAGGAAGCCGGCGCCTGCCGTGACGAACGCGCGCACCGGACGAGTATCGCCGAGCTCGCAGAGACGCGTGCGGCCGGTAGCCTTGCCACATGCAGGACGGGCGAGCACGGGTGCGGCTGCGTCAGGCGGTGCTGGTTGCGGCGGCGCTCGAGCCCGCCGTGGCCGAGCTTGGATCCGAGCTGGGGCTGGACGAGCCGTTCCGCGACCCCGGCGTGGCGCAGTTCGGCCTGAGCAACGCCGTGTTCGCACTCGGCGACTGCTTCCTGGAGGTCGTCTCGCCGGTCCAGCCGGACACCGCCGCCGGGCGCTACCTCGCTCGCAACGGTGGCGACGGCGGATACATGGCGATGTTCGACCTCGAGGACCTGGACGGCGCACGCGAGCGCGCACACCAGGCCGGGGTGCGGGTCGTGTGGCAGATCGACCTGCCCGACATCAGCGGCACCCATCTGCATCCCGCCGACATGCGCGGCGCGATCGTCTCGATCGACGGCTCGCGGCCCTACGGCAGCTGGCGTTGGGGAGGACCGTCGTGGACCGCCGCCGTGGGCGAGGGCGCGCCCGGACGCCTCACTGCCATCACGGTGGCCGTCGCCGAGCCCGAGCAGGTGGCCGCGCGGTGGGCGCAGGTGCTCGGCGTCACCCCCGCGGGCGGCACCTCGCCGCGGCTCGGCCTGGATGGGGGAGAGGTGACCTTTCGCCCGGTCGATGCCGGCGGCGGAGAGGGGCTCGTCGAGATTGCTCTGGAGCTCCCCGCCGCGGTGCGTCGGGGCCGCTCGGAGATCGAGCTCGGCGGGGTGCGGCTGCGTCTCGGCGAGCTCGCCTGAGGGTCAGACGGCCGCGGAGGCGCCGGCCCGATCGGCCAGGATCGCGGCCAGATGGGCGCGTTGGCGCTTGGCGCCTCCCAGCAGGGCGGCGTCGAGCTGGGCCCGCTTGTACAGCCAGTGCACGTCCGCCTCCCAGGTGAAGCCGATGCCGCCGTGGGCCTGGATCGCGCTGGCGGTCACCTCGCGTCCCGCTTCGGAGGCGGCGGCCTTCGCCATCGCCGCGGCCTCGGCCAGCCGCTCGGGGTCGGCGTCCGCGCACCACGCCGCGAACGCCGCGGTCGAGCGGGCCTGCTCCGTTTCCAGCAGCATCTGCGCACAGCGGTGCGAGACAGCCTGGTAGGCGCCGACCGGCACACCGAACTGGCGGCGCTCCTTGACGTAGGCGACCGTCATCTCCAGCGCCCGGTCACACACGCCGACGAGCTCGGAGCTGACGGCCACGAGCGCGCGGGCGACACCGCCCGCGACGTCTCCCGGCAGCGGTTCGCCGTCGCCGGGCGCGACGCTGACCCTCGCCGCCGACCGGGTCGGGTCGATCGCCGCCACCTCGCTCGGCGCGGCCGCGTCGGAGCTCAGCACGCGGCCGGTGCCGTCGTCCTCGACGAGCACGATCACCTGGGCCTCGCCCGCCCCCAGCACGAGCTCGGCGACCCCGTCCACGCACTCGCCCAGCGCGCCCGTGATCTCGCCCGCGGCGAGCTGCGCCAGCCAGCGCTCGCGCTGCTCGGGCGAGCCGGCGTGCTCGATCACCGTGGCGGCGATCGTGCTCGGCAGGAACGGAACGGGGGCGAGCGAGCGCCCGAGCTCCTCGCACAGGATCGACAGCTCGACGCGGCCGAGTCCCTGGCCGCCGTACTGCTCTGAGACGGCGATCCCCGGCCAGCCGAGCTCGCACAGCTCACGCCACAGCGCATCGTCGGTGCGCCGGGCCTCGGCGTGCTCGCGCACCCGCTCGGGACGGGCGCGATCGGCCAGCAGCTCCCGCGCGGTGCGCTGGATCTCGCGCTGGTCGTCGGTGAGGCCGAAGTCCATGGCGCTCCTACGCCGCGACCTTCAGCCGGGGCAGGCCGAGCACCCGCTCGGCGACGATGTTCTTGAGCACCTCGGTGGTGCCGCCCTCGATCGTGTTGCCGCGGGCGCGCAGCATCTCATAGCTCCAGCTCGTCTCGGCCCGCAGCGCCTCGGAGCCGACGATGTCGACCGCCAGCTGGGTGAGGCGCTGGTTGGTGTCCGACCACAGCCACTTCACGAGCGAGCCCTCCGGACCGGGCTGACCGTAGCGTTCGACGTCGGTGAGGCCCTTCCACGCGAGCAGGCGGATCGACTCGCAGCGCACGTGCAGCTCCGCGAGCGCGTCCCCATACAGCGGATCCTCGAGCAGGCCCCGCTCGCCGGCGGCGGCGATCAGGTCGTCGAGCAGCTGACGGAGGCGAATCTGCAGGGCGAAGCCGAGCCCCGCGCGCTCGTTCATCAGCGTCGTGAGGGCGACCTTCCAGCCGTTGCCGACGCCCCCGACGACGTTCGCGTCGGGAATCCTCGCCTCCTCGATGAACAGCTCGTTGAACTCCGACTCGCCGGTGATCTGGCGCAGCGGGCGAACCTGCACCGCGTCCTGCTCCATGTCCATCAGAAAGTAGGTGAGGCCCTTGTGCTTGGCCACATCCGTGTCGGTGCGCGCGACGAGCATGCACCACTTCGAGTACTGCGCGCCGCTGGTCCACACCTTCTGGCCGCTCACGACCCACTCCTCGCCGTGCTTGATCGCGCGCGTCTTCAGCGACGCGAGATCCGAGCCGGCGTCGGGCTCGGAGAAGCCCTGGCACCAGATCTCCTCGGCGGAGAGGATCGGCGGCAGGTAGCGCTCCTTCTGCTCGGGGGTGCCCCAGATCATCAGCGTCGGTCCGCCCAGCAGCAGGCCGAGCACGTTGGCGGGCAGCGGCACCCGGGCACGGCCGATCTCCTCGAAGTAGATCGCCGACTCCGTCAGCGTCGCGCCACGCCCGCCGTACTCCACGGACCAGTTCGGGGCCGCCCAGCCGGCGTCATACAGGCGACGCTGCCATCTGCGGCGCCAGGCGTAGTGGGTGTCTTCACCGCTCCCGTCGGGCTCGGGGTCGGGCGGGTTCTCGGCCAGCCATGTCCGCAGCTCCTCGCGGAACGCCGTCTCCTGCTCGCTGAAGGTCAGATCCATGGCTGCTCGGGTGCAGCCTACCGAGTGTGATCGCTGCCGGCCCGACCCCGACCGCGGCACGCTCGCGAAGGGCGCGGCGGGTCAGGTGATGTCGATCGGCGTGCCCACGTCGATCATGTGCCACAGGCGCGTGATGTCGGCGTCCTTGAGGCGTACGCAGCCGTGCGAGGGCCGTCCCGGGATCAGCTGCGGTTCGTCGGTGCCGTGAATCCCCACGACTCCGCCGCCCGGCCACTCGCTCAGCGTCGGCGCGTACGCGCTCGTGCCGATCGCGTAGGGGCCGTAGGCGGGATCGTTGAGCGTGATCAGCTTCTCGGTCACGTAGAAGTGGCCGCCCGGCGTGACGGTGCCCGGCTTGCCGACTCCGACCGGCGCGCTGAAGACCGGTGCTCCGTCCCTGTAGAGCGTGGCGCGCAGCGCCTGGCGGTCGATCACCAGCAAGGTGTGCACGACGTGCAGCGAGCTGAGCGCGCTGCGCGGCACCCAGCCGGTCCTGCCGTTCGGGCGCCCCGGCACCTGGATCTGGATCCACGTCTGACCGGAGGGCAACCGGGCGGAGACGAGCGTCACATACAGCTCGGCCTGTTCGTCGCTGGTCAGGAACTGCAGCCGCCCCACCGCCCGCGCCCTGGGCGAGGGGGAGGAGCGAACGACCGCGGCATACGTCGGGTATGCCCACTGCGTGCGGGTGCGTTCGTCGGAGAGACGCGTGAGCACCGTCGTTCCCGCCGCGCCCGCGCCGCAGACGGCCAGCGCAGCGAGCGCGGCGGTCAGCACACAGGTGCCTGCGAGCGCACGCAACGCCCGGCGTGAGCGGCTCCCGTCACCGGCTTTGGTCACGCTACCCCGTGAAGCGTGGAGTCAGCGCCGCCGAGTGGCAGCGCACGATCGCAAGCGAACGGCTCGCCTGTACGTGCCTGCCGTTGGACGTCCGCGTCATCGTGATCCTCGCCTGCAGGCGGTGCGAGCCGATCTTCAGCCTCGAGGTGTTGATCGAGATCGAGAGCTTGCCTTTGCGCGCGTTCCTGGCGGTCAACGTCTTCAGCTTGTGGCCATCCAGATAGAACGTCACGCTTTTCACGCCGGCCGATCTGAGGCTGGCGACGAAGGCGCCGCGCACGCACCCCTGCGGCCTGCCGGCGAGTGTCGGCACGGCCTGCGAGGAGAACGCCAGCACGCCGGATTTGGGCTGGGCGGCGGTGGGCGTCGTGGAGCCCGAGGATGACGCGACACCCCCGCCCGGAGACTGGGGGGAGGGCGTCGGTTCGGGTTCGGTGCCGGGCCCGCCTCCGCCACCGTTTTTTTTGCCGCCTTTTTCTCCGCCCGGTTCGAACACGTTCACGATGACCGTGTTGGAGGGGTGCGTGATCACTTCACCGCCTTCGGTGGGCGTCGCGGTCACGGTCACGGTGTTCGAGTAGGTGCCCGCGAGCAGGTCGGCGGGCGTGATCACATGGCTGCACACATATTCGGTTTCGCCGCCCGGCTGCTGCGCTTCGTCGGGCCCCACCCGCTCCAGCGTGCCCGCATCGCAGTGGGGGTCGGTGAACGACGTGAACGTCAGCGCCACGTTGCCGAAGTTGGTGACGATCATCTTGTATTCGATCGTCTGGCCGACGTTCGCCTGGCGTGGCGACGTCGTGAAGGATTCGGGTTCGCTTTCGTCGGCGATGCGCTGGCGCTTTTCCACGGAGAACGCGGGGCCCGGCGGGCACTGCGTGTGCACGAGGATGTCGTAGGAGCCTTTGATGCCGTTCGTGTCCCACTTGAGCCGCACGTCGACGGGGAACAGGCTCGGTTCCGCCGGTATCGCGATCGTGTTCGTCCCGGTCGGGCCGTCGAAGACGAGGTTGCGTTCGGCGAGCGGCCTGTGAAAGCTCGTGATCAGCTGGTTGACGTTGTTCCCGGGTGCGTCGGGAAAGCCGCGCATCGTGATCGTCAGCGCTCCGCAGGACCCTTCGACGACCGCTTTTTCGCGTTCCCCGATGGAGGGATGTTCGATCGCGGCGAGCCCGGCGGGTGCGGCGAGGGAGGCGAGGGCGATCAGCGCCAGCGGCACCAGCAGCGCGAGCAGGCCCACCTGTCTGCGGTGCCTGTGGCCTCGCGCACGCCGATGGTCGGGCTCGGTCGATGCCGAACCGCGATCACGACGCTGTCGCTCGATGCGCTCCTCCATCCTCTCCTGGGTCCTCTCCCGCTCCATGGGTCGATGGGTTGACCCCACTTGGCTCCCGCATTGTGTCACGCTCGACGAGCCCAGGTTCCGTAGGCTTCCTGCGTTCGGAAAGCTGCGTTCGTATGTGCGCCTAAATGGTCGCGCGCCTGCCGGGACCGGGGATCCCCCTTGCAGGGGGATCTTGGGGTGAGGCGTAGGGTGAGAAAAGGGGTAGATGGAACTCACCCTTTTACACCGAATTGACGATAGGATCACACCAGCGATGCCTGAGCAGACGCCGATAACCGTGGCTGTTGGCCGCTTCGACGATCTGATCGCGCGGGGCCTGCGCAGCCTGATCGAAGGCGATCAGACGCTCCAGCTGGTCGCCGTGGACATCGCCGCCGACCGGCTCCGGGTGGTTCTGCAGGCGCACCATCCGCGGGTCGTGATCGTCGACACCGAGGCGCTGCGCAGCCCGGTCGACGTGCGCGAGCTGACCAGCCGCCACCCCGCCACGCGACTGCTGCTGCTGGCCAGCCATCCGACGACCGTCGAGTCCGCCCAGCTGCTCGCCTTCGGCGCCGCCGCGTGCCTGTCGAAGACCACCCAGTCGCGGGACATCCTCAACGCCGTGCATCTCGCCTCCCGGGGGCTCCAGCTCGCGCCACGAGACGTCCATCACACCCCCGCCAACGGCTCGGGTCTGTTGACCGCGCGCGAGTCCGACGTGCTGGCGCAGCTGCACCGGCGCAGCTCCAACGCCCAGATCGCCGCGAACCTTCACATCAGCGTGGAGACCGTGCGCACGCACGCACGTCACATCTACCGCAAGCTCGGCGTGGCCTCGCGCCGGGAGCTGCTCGCGCCGATGGGTCCCGAAGCACGGGAGGAGAGGACCGCCTCCGGGCAGCGCCCGCGAAGATAGCCTCCGTCCGCGTCGCTAGATTCGCTGCAGGCATGTCGGCCGAGCACGAGCAGCTGAAGATCGCCCACGTCGATTGCGACGCCTTCTACGTCGCGATCGAGCTGCGTCGCCGGCCCGAGCTGCGCGGCAGGCCGGTGATCGTCGCGGGCAACGGACCGCGCGCGGTCGTGACCACGGCCAGCTACGAGGCGAGGCGCTTCGGCGTCGGCTCGGCGATGCCCGCCGCCCGGGCGCGGCGCCTGTGTCCTCGAGGCGTGTTCCTCGCCCCGGACTTCCCCGCCTACAGGCGGGCCTCGACGGAGGTGATGGAGATCATCCGCGGCCACGTCGAGCGGGTCGAGGTGGTGGGTCTGGACGAGGCCTACCTGGACCTGCAGGGACTGCTCTCTCCCCGGGCGGCGATGCGCAGGCTCCTCGCCGAGATCGAGTCGAGCACGCAGCTGACCTGCTCGGTGGGGATGGGCCCGAACAAGCTCGTGGCGAAGGTCGCCTCCGACGCCGAGAAGCCGGCGGGATTCGTGGCGCTCAGCCGCGAGCAGGCGTGCGCTCGCTTCGCCTCCTCGCCGCCGGTGCTCGTGCCCGGGATCGGCCCCAAGACCGCCGCGCGCCTGGCGGAGCTCGGGCTGAGCACCCTCGGCGCGCTCGCCGCCGCCCCGACGCAGCTGCTGGTCGAGCGTTTCGGGGCGAACCTCGGCGTCGAGCTGGGCCGGCGGGCGCGCTTCGAACAGGACGGCGTCGTCGGCGCGCCGCGCAAGGTGGTCTCCGAGTCGCGCGAGCGCACGTTCGACCGCGACATCGAGGATCCGCGCCAGCTGCGAGAGGTGCTGGCGTGGATGGCGGGCGAGCTGTGCGCGAGCCTCGCCACACACGGCCGCAGCGGGCGCACGATCGCGATCAAGGTGCGCCTCGACGACTTCACCACGGTCACCCGCTCGCACACGATCGAGTCCGCCACGAACGACCCCGAGCGGGTCACGGCGGTGGCCCTGAGGCTGCTCGAGCGCTATTCGCCGCCGCGGCCGGTGCGCCTGCTCGGCGTGCGCGTGGCCGGCCTGGTCGGCGACGGGCCCGACGGCACGGACGGGGGCACCGAGCGCGGGGGAGCCGGGCGCTCGCCGGACCCCGCGACACAGCCCCGTTCGGAGGAGTCGACCGACGTACGTCCGCCGACGGTGGACCAGCTCTCCCTGCGGGTATAGGATCCGGCGATGGCGCTCGTCACCGTCGGCGACATCGAGCTCGACTGCGAGCGCGCGGGTGCGGGGCCGCCGCTGCTGCTGATCATGGGCATGAGCGGCACGCTCGAGCACTGGGGATCGCCCTTCCTGGAAGACCTGCGTCGTGACTTCGACGTGATCGTCTACGACCATCGCGGCGTCGGCGCGAGCAGCCCCCTGGAAGGGTCGATCACGATCGCCCAGCTCGCCCAGGACGCCGTCGGTCTGATCCAGGCGCTGGGGCTGGAGTCCGCCCACGTGCTCGGCATATCGATGGGTGGCATGGTCGCCCAGGAGCTGGTGCTCGGCCACCCCGAGCGAGTCCGCTCGCTCACGCTCGGATGCACCTACTGCGGCGGGGATGCCAGCGCGCTGGCATCCGAAGGCGTGCTGCGCAAGCTCGCCGAGGGGATGACCTCCGGCGACCGCGCGCAGGCGATCCGCAGCGGCTGGGAGGTCAACGTCTCGCCCGCCTTCGTCGGCGACGAGCAGGCCTACGCCCGCTTCCTGGAGATCGGCATGCGCCGGGCCGTGCCGGTGCACGTGATCATGGAGCAGATGCGGGCGATCGCCGGCCACGACACCTCGACGCGGCTGCACGAGATCTCGACGCCGACGCTGGTGATCCACGGCACCCTGGATGAGATGCTCCCGGTCGAGAACGGTCGCATGATCGCCGGGCTGATCGCAGACGCGCAGCTGGAGCTGTTCGAGGACGTCGGGCACCTGTTCTTCTGGGAGCAGCCGGAGCGCTCCGCGGAGCTGTTGCGCGCGCACGCCGCCGTGCATGCCTGACCCGGACGGGCTGGCGATACAGACAGACGACGGCGTCGCACTGTCCGCCCGGCGGACGGGCGGCGGGCCCACGATCGTGTTGCTGCACGGCCTGACGGCCACCCGGCGCTACGTCGTGATGGGGTCCCGCGTGCTCGAGCGCTCGGGCCTGTCGGTGCTCGCCTATGACGCGCGCGGTCACGGCCGCTCCACCCCGGCGCCGGCACCCGACGCCTACGGCTACCCCCGGCTGGCGGCCGACCTCGCGACGGTGCTGGACGCGACCGGCGTCGAGCAGGCGATCCTCGCCGGCGCCTCGATGGGCGCCCACACGATCGTGCGGTTCGCGCTGGAGCACCCCGAGCGCGTGCTGGCGCTCGGCCTGATCACGCCCGCGTTCGATCCGGCCCTGCCCCGCACGGAGGACTCCTACGCCGGCTGGGACGCCCTGGCCCGGGGTCTGCGCGAGGGTGGGGTGGAGGGGTTCGTCGACGCGTATGACCTGGCCTCGCTCCCCGTCGCCTTCAGGGGCACGGTCGCGCAGGTGCTGCGCCAGCGGATGCTCGCCCACGAGCACCCGGCGGCGGTCGCCGACGCGCTCGGGACGGTGCCGCGCTCGCTGCCGTTCGCCCGGTTTCAGGACCTGGGGACGATCGCCGCGCCGACGCTCGTAATCGCAAGCCGCGACGAGGCGGACCCGACCCATCCGCTGGCGATCGCAGAACGCTATGCAGAGGCGATCCCGGACGCCCGGCTGGAGGTCGAGCAGGCGGGCCCGCCGCCACGGAGCCCGATCGCCTGGCAGGGGGGACAGCTCTCGCGGCTGCTGGTCGAGCTCGCTCAGCGTCTGTGATAGCGTACAAACGTATGTCAGACGTCCGTACCTGGGATGGTCAGAGCTACGATCGGATCTCCGCTCCGATGCAGGCGCTGGGGGCGGCCGTGCTCGATCGCCTGCCGCTGAACGGCGAGGAGACCGTGCTCGACGCCGGCTGCGGTTCCGGACGGGTCACCGAGCTGCTGCTCGACCGTCTGCCCCGTGGCAGGGCGATCGCCGTCGATGCGTCCGCCTCGATGGTCGCGGCGGCGCGCGAGCGGCTGGGCGATCGTGCGGAGGTGCGACAGGAAGATCTGCTGCAGCTGCGGCTGGAGCAGCCCGTCGACGCGATCCTCTCGACCGCCACGTTCCACTGGATCGCCGACCACGACCTGCTGTTCGCCCGTCTGCGCGGGGCGTTGCGCGACGGAGGCAGGCTGAGCGCCCAGTGCGGGGGAGAGGGCAACATCACCAAGCTGCGCGGCCGGGCCGCCGCGGTGATCGAGCGCGCCCCCTACGCCGAGCACTTCGCGGGCTGGCGGGCGCCCTGGAACTACGCGAACGCGGCCGATACGCAGGCGCGTTTGCAGCATGCGGGCTTCTCGCACGCTCGCTGCTGGCTGGCGCCCGCTCCGCAGGAGCCCGAGCACGCGCGGGAGTTCCTCTCCACGATCGTGTTGGGTCCCCACGTGCAGAACCTGCCCGACCCTCTGCGCGAGCCGTTCATGGACGAGGTGATGGACGAGCTCGGTGAGCCGGTGGTGGTGGACTACGTGCGGCTGAACATCGACGCCACCGCCTAGCGTCGGCGGGCCGAGCTAGGCCAGCGCCGGGGGAGCGTCGGCGGGCGCGAGGCCCTCACGGGAGAGTGACCCGTCGGCGACGGCGGGATCGGCCGCCACGGTGACGCCACGCAGCAGGGCCGCGTAGCGCCCGTCGCGGGCCAGGAGCTGCTCGTGTGTGCCGCGCTCGACGATGCGGCCTGAGTCGAGCACGAGGATCTGATCGGCGTCGCGGATCGTCGAGAGGCGGTGGGCGATCGCGATCGTGGTGCGCCCGCGGCTGAGCTCGTCGAGCGCGAGCTGGACCGCCCGCTCGGTCTCGGTGTCCAGCGCGGACGTCGCCTCGTCGAGGACCAGCACGGGCGGGTTTCGCAGCACCGTGCGGGCGATCGCGATGCGTTGCTTCTCCCCGCCGGAGAAGCGGTAGCCGCGCTCGCCGACCGGGGTCTCGTAGCCCTCGGGCAGTGAGGCGATCAGCTCGTGGATCTGGGCCGCCTTCGCCGCCTCTTCGATCTCCTCGTCGGAGGCCTCCGGGCAGGCGAAGCGCAGGTTCTCGCGGATCGAGGCGTGGAACAGGTAGGTCTCCTGGGAGACCAGCCCGACCGTCGCCGCGAGCGAGCCGAGCGTGACCTCGCGGATGTCGGTGCCGTCGATCGTCACGCGACCACGCTGGGGCTCGTACAGGCGGGCGACCAGATAGGCGAGGGTGGTCTTGCCCGAGCCGGTCTCGCCGACCAGCGCGGTGCGGGTGCCCGCCGGGATCTCCGCGTCGATCGCCTGCAGCGTCCACGGCGAGTCCGGCGCGTAGCGAAACCAGACGTCGCTCAGGGCCACGTCGCCGCGCCCGCCGGCGAGGGTCTGCGCGTCCGGTCCCTCGACGATGTCCACCGGCAGGTCGAGGTACTCGAAGATCCGCCCGAACAGCGCCAGCGAGGTCTGCACTTCCAGCCCCACCGACAGCAGCGACTGGATCGGGAACAGCAGCCGGGTCTGCAGGGTGGTGAAGGCGACGAGCGTGCCGATCGTGATCGCGTTGCTGTGCGACGCGATGCTCTCGCCGGCGAACCAGTAGACGGCGGCGGGCATGATCGCGAAGCTCATCTGCACCGAGGCCATGCGCCAGCGGCCTGCCATGCGGGCGCGCACCTCCAGGTCGGCGAGCTCCTCGGACTCGGCGCCGAAGCGGCGCACCAGCTCGGGCGAGCGGCCCATCGTCTTGCCCAGCAGGATCCCCGACACCGACAGCGACTCCTCGACCAGCGTCGACATGTCCGCGAGCCTGCTCTGGCGCACCGACTGGATGCGCCGGCGCTCCTCGCCGACGCGGCGGGTGAGCCACACGAAGAACGGCAGCAGCGCGAACGAGAACGCCGCCAGCTGCCAGTCGAGCAGCACCATCGCCACGACCACCGCGGCGACGGTGGTCACGTTCTGCACGATCGAGGTGGCGGTGCTGGTGACGACGCTGTCGATGCCGCCGATGTCGTTGGCGATCCGCGACTGCACCTCGCCGGTGCGCGTGCGGGTGAAGAACGCCAGTGACATCCGCTGCAGGTGCGCGTACACGGCGGCGCGCAGATCGTGCATCACGCGCTGGCCGACCTGGTTGGAGATCCACGTCTGGGCGACCCCGATCACGCTGGTCAGGACCGACAGCACGATCATGCCGCCGACGAGCAGGGTCAGCAGCCTCGTGTCGTGCTGGGGGATCGCCGTGTCCAGCACCCCGCGCAGCAGGAATGGGCTGACCACGCCCAGGCCGGCGGCGAGGAAGATCAGCGCCAGCAGCCCCGACAGACGCATGCGGTAGGGCTCGAACAGCCGCGCGACCCGGCGCAGCGAGACGGGCGTGGCGGGAATGTCCTCCGGACGCAGCTCCGGGCGCGAGCGGCCACGCGATCCATCCCCGTTCTCGCGGGGGAGTCCGTGATGGCTCAAGAGGCTCGCGCCGACGTTCCGCTCACCGTTCGATGGTATCGACGCCGCGAGCAGCCCCCCAGCCGCCGGCGGGCTTTGCGGACCTCTCGCGGAGCGGTGCGGCGAGGAGGAAAAAGCTCGTAGGGTTAAGGCCATGGACCTGTCCGCCACCGAGGCCAGGGTGCTGGGCGCTCTGATGGAAAAGCAGCTCACCACGCCCGACATCTATCCGCTGACGCTCAACGGCCTGCGGCTGGCCTGCAACCAGTCCACCAACCGCGAGCCCGTGGTGGACTACGACGACGCGACCCTGCGGGACGCGTTGCATCGCCTGGAGCGACGCGGCTACGCCCGCCTGGCGAGCGGGCGCGGCAGCCGTGCCCCCAAGTACCGCCACCTGCTCGCCGAAGCGCTGCCGCTCACCCGCGCCGAACACGCGCTGCTGTGCGTGCTGCTGCTGCGCGGGCCCCAGACCCCCGGCGAGCTCAAGCAGCGGGGCGAGCGGATGTACGGGTTCGACGACCTCGACGCGGTCCACGACGCGCTCGACCGTCTGATCGCCCGCGAGCTGGCGATGCGTCTGGAGCGCCGTCCCGGCCAGAAGGAGGAGCGCTACGAGCAGCTGTTGAGCGTCGCGGCGAGCGAGCAGTCGTCAACCGTCCCCGACCCCTCGGGGGAGGCCGCAACCGACGCGGGCGTCGCGTCGCCGGGCCCGCAGCCGCCGCCGCTGTCGGAGCTGGCGGAGCGGGTGGAGCGACTGGAGCGGGAAGTCGCCGAGCTGCGTGCGCGCGAGCGCGACCGTACGGCGGGAGTGACGTGATCCTGGCGGTTGCCTCCTCGGCCGACACCGCCACCGGCATCGGCATCCCGATCGCCCTCGCGGCAGGACTGGTGTCGTTCCTCTCGCCGTGCGTGCTGCCGCTGGTCCCGGGCTACCTCTCGACGGTGATCGGCGTCGCGCCGTCGGACCTGCAGCGTGCGGGTGCGCGGCGTGTGCTCGGTCCGAGCCTGCTGTTCATCGCGAGCTTCTCGGCGATCTTCATCCTGCTCGGCCTCGGCGCCACGGCGATCGGCTCGAGCCTGAATGCCCACAAACAGACGCTCGAGCAGGTCGGCGGCGTGTTGATCCTGCTGATGGGCGTCGTGTTCCTGGCGACGCCGTTCGTGGACCGGCTCAACTTCGAGTGGCACTCACAGTCGCTGCAGCGACTCGCCGGCCGCGGCGGACCGCTGCTCGCCGGCGCGGCGTTCGCGATCGCCTGGACGCCGTGCACGAGCATCACCCTCGGGGCGATCCTCACGCAGGCCGCGGTGTCCTCCTCGGAGGCCCACAGCGCGCTGCTGCTCGCGTTCTACTCGGCGGGCCTGGCGATCCCGTTCCTGCTGATCGCGCTGGCGTTCGAACGTGCCTCCAACGCGCTGGCGGTGGTCAAGCGTCACTTCCCGATCGTGATCGCGCTGGGCGGCGTGACGATGATCGCACTCGGCCTGCTGATCCTCACGGGCGAGTACACCGTGCTCAACGCGAAGGCGAACACGCTGCTGCAGGGCACGGGCCTCGACGTCTCGGGCATCTGAGCCGACCGAGCATCGCTCCTCGGCGGCGGCGCTCACGCCATGAGAGACGGTGCGCGGGGCCGTCGGACCCCACGCACCGTCTGGGCTTCAGCGCCCGCGACTCCCCTCAGCCGAGTCTCATGGATCTTTCGCCGTGACTTTGCCGGGCGGTGCGGTGAGTTTGTCTTTGCCGGTGACGGTCATCGGGTTCAGGGAGGGGTCCAGCAGCGTGCCTCCCATCGGTCCTCCGAACAGGAGCGAGCCGTTGCCGACTTCCGGCGTGAGCGACCCTTCGAATTCGTCGCCCACGGTCCCCGGGATGCACCGGACGAGCAGCCTCACCTTTTGGATTTCGTCGCGGATCGGCGGCCCCGGTATCAGGTGAGAGGGCCACGGCAGGCCGTTTGCGAAGACTTCGACGGCACCTTTCGGGCACGCCGAGGACGCGGGTTTGGCTTTGCATCCGGACAGCGTCATCGCCGTGAGGAGATCTTCGCCCGGGCCGCCCGAGGCCGGGTTCCAGATTTCCTCGGCGTCTTTGACTTTGCATTTGATCGTCGTCGAGAGCGCGTTCAGCGTGAACGCCCCCGAGGTCGCGACGGGGACCGGCGCGGAGCCGATCGGCACGCCTTTTTTGTACCAGTGCGGTACCGCCTGCGCCACCGCGGGCAGCACCGCCAACGCGGCCAGCGCCAGCAACGGTAGGAAGCTGGCGAAGAGCTTCTTCTGCATGATGTCCTCCCTTGCAGTCCGAGGTCACGGCGTACGTGCCGAGGAGCTCGGTCTCTTGGCTTTTCAGCGCGTTCCTCGCGGATCGCGCCGTCCTGAGATGTCGCCCTGAGCTGTGTGGTCCATCACCCGCAGGCGGATCGGCTCATCCCGGCGCACCCCCCTTTCGTCGCCCAGGGCTGTCCGACCGACCCCGACGCCTGACCCTACCACTACGCTTTTGATCGACATTGGGCGAGATGGCATCTGATCCGCAGGGTCGACCGGCCCGCTCGCCGCAGCGGACCGCTCTGGCCTCGGTGATCGCCGCCGCGGCGCTGATCGCGATAAAGCTGATCGTGGGCCTGCTGGCCCACAGCCTCGGGCTGATCGCCGAGGCGATCCACTCCGCGACGGATCTCGTCGCCGCGCTGCTGACGTTCTTCGCGGTTCGCGTCGCGGGACGGCCGGCCGACCGCGAGCATCCCTACGGACACGGCAAGGCCGAGCATCTCTCGGCGCTGGGGGAGAGCGCGATCCTGATCATCGCCAGCGTCGTGATCGCGATCGAGGCGATCAGCCGGCTGTCCGGGAACGGGCCGACAGCCGACGCGCAGTGGTACGTGCTCGTCGTGATCGGCGTGGTGATCGTGGTGGACGCCGGACGCTCCTACGCCTCCCACCGGGCGGCCCACGAGCACTCGAGCGCCGCGCTGGGGGCGAACGCGCTGCACTTCACGCTCGACCTGGTGGGCTCGATCGTGGTGCTGGTGGGGCTCGTGCTGGTGCGGGCGGGCTATCCGGACGCCGACTCGATCGCCGCGCTGCTGGTGGCGGGGCTGGTGCTGTTCTCCGCCGGACGGCTGATGCGGGGCAGCATCGAGGTGCTGATGGACACGGCGCCCGCTCCCGCCGAAGGGGTGGCGCGCGCGGCGATCGGCGGCATCGACGAGAACGTCAGCGTGCGCCGCCTGCGCATGCGGGAGTCCGGCGGGCGCCACTTCGCCGATGTGGTGGTGGGCGTGGAGCCCGACGCGGATCTCGCCCACGGCCACGCGGTCGCCAGCGCGATCGAGGACGCGATCGAGCACGCCCTCCCCGGCAGCGACGTGATCGTCCACGTCGAGCCCGACGCCGCCCTGGGCTCGCGCCACCTCGCCCACGGACCCCGTGCGGTGCTGACCGTGTGCCTGGGCCCGCAGCGAACGCTCGCCGAAGCGAGGACGCTGGCGGAGGAGGTGCGACGCACGATCCAGGCCGAGCACCCCGACGTGATCGACATCTCGATCCACACCGACCACGACTGAATCAGCACCGTGCCCGGGGCGAGCCAGCGGCCGTGCGTCACCGCGGGTCTGGCGGCTTCGCGTGTGCGCTCGACAGGAGTCTCGACCGGGCAGCAGTCCACCGACGGACGTTCGGGTCACTCCACCAGCGCCAGGTCGGTCTGCGCGAAGTCGTCACCCACGCACAGCAGGGCCCTGCCGGGGAGACGGGCGGTGGCGTAGGTCATGCAGTCGCCGAAGTTCAGCGCGGCGGCGTGCCGGCCCCTGCCGTACCTCAGGTGGGCGTCGAGCGCCGCCGAGTGGTGCGCCGCGGCGAAGGGGATCACGGTCAGTGCAGCCTCCTGCACGAATCGCGCGAGCAGCGTCTTGCCCTGCACACCGAGGCGGGTGCTCAGGACGATGCCGCACGCGGTGAGCGTGGGCGCCCCGATCGCGGCGTTCTCAGCCTGGGCGAGGCGCTCCAGCAGGCTCTCGCGCTCTGACGCCTGCAGGGAATCGCGCTACGCCGCCGCGCCCTGCTGCTCGCGCCGGTGGGCGCGGTAGCGCGCTTCCCAGGCCTCCTGGTTGCGCTTCGCATCCAGCACGAACGGCGAGTAGCCGATCGCCTTGACGATCGCGCGGTTGATCAGCGAGTCGGGTTCGGGGAGGGGACGGAGCACGTCGACGAACAGCACCACCCGGACCTCGTCGGTGTCGTTCCACACCTCGTGGTTGAAGGTGTCGTCGAAGATCATGCTCCCGCCCTCCTCCCAATGGCGGAAGTCCTCGCCGACGCGGATGCGGCAGGCCTCGGCGTCGCGGGGGACGATCAGGCCGAGGTGGTAGCGCAGCACGCCCTTGTAGGGGCCGCGGTGATCGAGGATGTGCTTGTGGGGGGAGAGGATCGAGAACATCGCCGTCCTCATGCCCGGGATCCGGCGCATCAGCTCAGCGGTCTTCGGGCACATCTCGACGCCGAGCTCGGCCTCGAAGCCGTAGCCGTAGAGGAAGAACGTCTTCCAGTTGTCGTCGTCTGTGATCTCGATCTGGTCCTTGGAGATGTCCTGGAAGTTGGGCAGCGCCTCACGGTCCAGGAGCACCCGCTCGAGCTCCTCGCGGATCGTCTCCCAGTTGGCCTCGACCTCGGCGATCCAGGGGAAGCGGTCGTTCTCGAAGAACGTCGCGTCACCCACCAGCGACCGTTTGCCGATGAACCGCTCGATCGGCGCGAGGATCCGTTCCCCGCCGGCGATCGTAAGCTCGACCACCCGCTCCCACGACGACTTGCCGCCCACCTCATCGCTCATCGGACTGCACCTCCTGGTCGACTACCGGTCGAACGTCGAGGGTAGACCGCGGCCACGACGACTGCCGGCTCGCCGTCGGGGCGGCGGCATCATGTTCGGTCGTGTGGCCCGTGCCGCATGCGGCACGGGCCGGGGCCGCACATGTGCGGCCCCGCCGGATGGCGCATGCGCCATCCGCCTCGAAGCTCACGAGTCACGCATGCGGCCCGACCGACCGGCGCGCGGGCCGGTCGGTGCCGTGCCGTGATCTGTCAGGACGTCGTGTCGCCCGCTTACGCGGCCTCGCGGAGCGCCGCCATCTCCGGCGACTCTGCGAGCTTCTTCAACGCACGCTGCTCGAGTTGGGAGGCACGCTCGGCGGAGAACCCGAGCCGCTTGCCGATCGCGGTGAGCGTCTGGGGCTCCTCGCGGCCGGTGCCGAAGCGCAGCGTGAGCACGGTGCGCTCGGTTTCGGGCAGCTGGGCGATCGCCTCGTGGACGATCCGCTCGCGCTCGTTGTCCCAGGCGGTCTCCTCCGGCGCCTCGGCATCCGAGGGGAGCAGGTCTCCGAGCGCCGTGTCGCCGTCCTCGCCGACCTGCTGGTCGAGGCTCACGAGCGCCGCGCGCTGGTGGCGGACCTCCTCGATCTGCTCGATCTCGAGGCCGGTCTCGGCGGCGAGCTCCTCGATCGTGGGTTCGCGGCCGAGCCTGACCGACAGCTCGCGCTCGACCCTGCCGACCTTGCGCGAGCGTTGGGCCACGTGGACGGGCAGCCTGATCGTGCGGCCGGAGTTCTCCAGGCCGCGCTGAATCGCCTGCCTGATCCACAGGGTGGCGTAGGTGGAGAAGCGAAAGCCCTTGCGCCAGTCGAACTTCTCGCTGGCCCTGATCAGGCCGAGCATGCCCTCCTGGACGAGGTCCGCGAGGGGAAGTCCCTGGTTCTGGTAGCGCCTCGCGTTGGAGGCGACCAGCCTGAGGTTCGAGTTGACGAGCAGTTCCTTCGCCTGCAGGTCGCCCCGCTCGATCTTCTGCGCGAGTTCGATCTCCTGCGCCGGGGTGAGCAGGGGGTAGCGTCGCGAGTGGGCCAGCAGCTGGTCCACGGACTCGGGGATGAAGGCGTCCGGCGCCATGTCGAGGACCGTCTCCGCGGGGCTCGTGGTGGTGGCGGCGGGGCGCTTGGGGGATGTCTTGGGTGATGTGTCTACCATGGTGGGGCCCTTCGTAATCCGATGCTTGCAGTCGGAATTATACGCCGAGGTAGTTGTGTTGTCAATTATTCCTATCGACAGCCGATCTGCGTTTCGTTCGACACCCTCCACGCCGCTCCCTGCTCGTCTCAGCACACTTGTTTGTCGGCCGCAGCCTCCGACATCTGACCTCATCGCCGATTTCCTGGACATCGTGCGGTTGAGCACACATCCGCGTTGAGGCGATATCGCTCGACCACCCAGGCCGGGCCGCCCGGAATCCCCTGAACCCATCAACTCCGCAGAAGTCGCTCTGCCGCTGCTGACGGGGCGGGATGGCAGGGCGCCACCGGCACGCCGCGTCGGCTCGCGACAGCCCCTAACCTGGCGTGCGTGGACGTCGAGCTCTCCGGCCAGGTCGTAGCGGTGACCGGCGCCTCGTCGGGCATCGGCGAGGCCACCGCCCTGGCATGCGCCCGCGCGGGAGCGGCCGTCTCCCTGGCGGCGCGTCGCACCGAGCGGATCGACGCCCTCGCCGA
The DNA here is from genome assembly GCA_963696615.1 of uncultured Solirubrobacterales bacterium. Taxonomy (GTDB): domain Bacteria; phylum Actinomycetota; class Thermoleophilia; order Solirubrobacterales; family Solirubrobacteraceae; genus Palsa-744. The sequence continues at coordinate 1,439,363 of CAVOKU010000001.1, forward strand.
GCGCATCGTCGCCGACGGCGGCCGCGCGCTGGCGGTGACCGCCGACGTGGGGGAGGAGGACCAGGCGCGGTCGTTCCTGCAGCGCACCCAGGCCGAGCTCGGGCGGCTGGACGTGCTCGTCAACAACGCGGGCGTGATGCTGCTCGGCCCGATCACCGACGCCCCCACCGAGGAGTGGCGGCGGATGGTGCACGCCAACGTGTTCGGCGTCCTGTACTGCACCCACGCGGCGCTGCCGTTGATGCGCGAACAGGGCGCGGGTCACATCGTCAACGTCAGCTCCGTGGCGGGGCGGATCGCCCGGCAGGGCTCCGGCGTCTACAACCTCACCAAGTTCGGCGTCGGCGCGTTCTCGGAGTCCCTGCGCCAGGAGGCACTCGCCTTCGGCGTGCGCGTGACGCTGATCGAGCCCGGCGCCGTCGCCACCGAGCTGCCCGGTCACAACCGCCCCGAGGTGCTCGAGCAGATGGCGAAACGGTTCGCCGGGGTCACCCCGCTGTCGGCCGAGGACATCGCCGGGGCGGTGCTCTACGCGATCGGCCAGCCGGAGAACGTGAGCGTCAACGAGATCCTCGTGCGGCCCAGCAAACAGGCCGGGTAGGGGACCACTCTCCGCCGACGTTCATGCGAACATACGTTCGTGCGATGGTCGAACCTCACGCTCGAACAGGACCAGCATCGCCGGCTGCCCGGCTATCGCGACGAGGCCCTCGTGCGCCGTTTCGACGCTCCCGAGGCGCTGGCGACCCGCTTTTACGAGGTTCGCGCCCGCTCGGTGCTCAACCGGGTCCCCAAGCAGTCGCGCATGCCGTTTCGCTGGACGATCAATCCCTACCGCGGATGCAGCCACGCCTGCGTCTATTGCGCATGGGGCTACACGCCAGTGCTCCTCGCGAACGGACGACACAAGCCGCTCGCTGACCTAGAGGTGGGAGAGCCGATCTACGGAACTGCCCGGGACGGATGGTACAGGCGGTACACGGTCACGAGCGTTCTCGCGAAGTGGACGAGTGTTCGCGAGGCCTACCGTGTGATCCTCGAGGACGACACCGAGCTGATCGCCAGCGGCGATCATCGCTTCCTCACAGATCGCGGCTGGAAGCACGTGGCGGGCGTTGGGCACGGACGTGAGTGCCGTAGCCATCTGACTGTCAACAACAGACTGGTCGGTACCGGCGGGTTCGCAGAGCAGCCACGCGAGTCGTCCGACTACCGACGCGGATACCTGTGTGGGATCATCCGCGGGGACGCGCACATCGGCTCATATTCCCATCTCCGCGATGGCCGATCCCGCAAGGGTCACAGCTTTCGCCTCGCGCTGATCGATCACGAGGCGCTCGACAGAGCGCGTTCGTACCTGCTCGAGCACGGCGTGGAGACCGACGAACGCGTCTTCCGAGCGGCCACCGGGAGCCACCGCGCCATGACGGCAATCGTCTCCGGCCGAAAGGTCGCCGTCGAGGATGTCCAGAAGATCGTCGGCTGGCCCGACTTTCCAAGTGCCGACTGGTGCCGCGGGTTTCTCGCCGGCATCTTCGACGCGGAGGGTTGCCGAAGCGCGTTCACGCTACGGATCGCCAACACGGACCCAGAGATCATCAGGTGGATCCTGCGCTGCGCAACGCGTTTCGGCTTCGACGTCGTGTGCGACCGCACGGCCCGAGGCAATGAGTTGACCTCCGTCCGGATCCGGGGAGGCTTGGGCGAGCATCTGCGCTTCTTTCACCTCAGCGATCCGGCAATCGAGCGCAAGCGCTCAATCGATGGCCAGATGGTCAAGACGTTCGCCAAGCTTCGGGTGGTTGCCGTGGAGCCGCTTGGAACCAAGATTCCGATGTACGACATAACCACTGGCACGGGAGACTTCATCGCCAACGGCGTCGTCAGTCACAACTGCTTCGCCCGACCCACCCACCGCTACCTCGGCTTCGACCCCGGCCGGGACTTCGAGCGGGAGATCGTGGTCAAGGTCAATGCGCCCGAGGTGCTGCGCGCCGAGCTTCGCCGCCCGTCCTGGCGGGGCGAGCACGTCGCGCTGGGGACGAACACCGACCCCTACCAGTGGGTGGAGGGCCGCTACCGGCTGATGGAGGGGATCTGGGAGGCGCTGCGCGACGCCGCCAACCCGTGTTCGGTGCTGACGAAGTCGCCGCTGTTGCTGCGCGATATGGCGCTGATGGTGCAGATCGCCGAGCGTACGAGCATCGCGGCGAACCTCTCGATCCCGACCCTCGACGAGAAGGTGTGGCGGGCGACCGAGCCCCACACCCCGAACCCGCGGGCCCGGCTGGAGGCGGTGGCGGAGCTCAACCGCGCCGGCATTCCCACGGGGGTACTGATCGCGCCGCTGATGGTGGGCATCAACGACGCGCCGCATCAGGTCGAGCCGCTGCTCGAACAGGCCGCTGCTGCGGGCGCCACCAGCATCGGCGGGGTCGCGCTGCACCTGCGGGGCGAGGTGCGAGACGTCTTCATGGGCTGGCTCGAGCAGTACCGTCCGGACCTCACCTCGCGTTACCGCGAGCTCTACCGGCGCGGCGCCTACGCGCCGGGCCCGGAACGAAAGCGCCTGGCACGGCTCGTGCGCACACCGCAGGGACCGGCGCCGTTCGCACGCTTGGGACCCGAGCTCGCCCCGGACCGGCGCGCCCAGGGCGCCGCCGCCCCGGCGGGCCAGGATCGGCTGTTCTGAAAGAGCCGGGCTGCAGACGGGAAGGTTCTCGACGGCGAGGCGTCTTGAAGCCGTGAGACGCATGCATCGGTTGCGGTGCACCGGACGCAGAACCGACGATCAGGAGACGACGTGAGAATTCCATTTTCGTTTGCACTCGCCACATCGGCGATGGCCCTGCTGGTGGCGGGCTGTGGCAGCAGCAGCAGCAGCAGCACGACGACGAGCGCGACCTCGCCCGCGGCAGGCGCCCCGGCGGCAGCGACGACGACGAGCGCCGGCGTGGTGGTGGCGAGCAAGGACGGCAAGCTCGGCACGATCCTGGCCGCGGGATCCAAGCGCCTCACCGTGTACCTCTTCGAAGCGGACCGGGGCGCGAGCTCGAGCTGCTCGGGGGCCTGCGCGCAGGTGTGGCCGCCGGTGACCAGCGAAGGTGCCGCGAAGGCCGCCGGGGCGGCCGACGCAGCCAAGCTCGGCAGCATCACCCGTTCCGACGGGACCAAGCAGATCACCTACAACGGGCACCCGCTGTACTTCTACGCCAAGGATCAGGACGACGGCGACGCCTACGGCGCCGGGATCAAGAGCTTCGGCGCCGACTGGTACGCGCTCGCCCCGAGTGGCAACAAGGTGGAGAACTCCTGACCGCCGTCCCCCCCGCCGGTGCGGGCGCGAGCGTGCTTCGGCCCCACCTCCGAAGGCGCTCCGCCCGCACCGTGTGACACGGTGTGGGGTGCTCACGTGAACGACCGCCAGCGACTGGAGGCCCAACCATGATCATGCAGGCATTCGAACGGGTCAGAGGCAGCACGAGTAGGTCCATCGCCATGGCGGTCCTCGCGCTCGCGGGTATCGCGATCGTGGGATGTGGCAGCTCCTCGAGCACCACCTCGTCGAGCTCGTCCAGCGCCGCACCCGCCACGACGCCGGCGAGCAGCGCCACCTCGGCCAGCCCCGCCCCTGCCGGGGGCGCCGGCTCGAGCGTCAGCCTCGAAGCCAATCCGGAAGGCCAGCTGAAATACAACACGACCTCGTTGACGGCGAGTGCCGGCAACGTGTCGATCGCCTTCAAGAACATGGCCCAGCTGGGTCACAACGTGACGATCGAATCGTCCTCGGGAGCGACCGTCGGCGCGACGCCGACCTTCCAGGGCGGGAGCAAGACGCTCACGGTCAACCTCAAACCCGGCACGTACAAGTTCTTCTGCTCGGTCCCGGGTCACCGGGCGGCCGGCATGGAAGGGACGTTGACGGTCAAGTAGGACCACCACGCAGCGTCCACCGAGACGTGGCTGGCCGGGGTTGCGCGGCCCCGGTCGGCTGCGGTGCTCCCCACCTCGGTCCCCGCGGCGAGCCACCAGACGCAGGCCACGACGAAATCGCTCAGGGCTGCGTCCAGGGCTCCTGTGAGCGCGAGGCGAGGTTGACCGCGAGACCCACCGCCACGGCGATGGCCAACGCCAGCGCCAGCGCCGACGCGACCGAGACGTGCAGGGTGAGCAGGCCTCCCAGCAGCGCGCCCGCGAGCATCGCCGCGACGGCGATCGACCGCCGTCCCAGCAGCGACCCCGGCCCGCCCACGGCGCTGCCCTCGGAGGCGATGCCGGTGAGGGTGCGTGTGAGCACCGTGGTCGTCAGGTCGGGGACCGCCAGACGCTGGGCCGCAGCGTTCTGGATCCCCATGGCGAGCGCCAGCAGAGCGATCAGCGCGTAGCGGACCGACTGGGCGAAGGGGGAGAGGGAGATCGCGGACACGAGCAGGGCGATCGCGATCAAGGGGCCCTGAACCGCGTTGGCGGCCCGCAGCATGCGCCCCCGGTGGGCGGCGTTGCGAGCGACGATCCAACCGCCCGCCAACGCTCCGAGCAGGAACGCTCCGAGCGCCAGCAGCGAAGCCGAGGAGGAGACACCGCGGGCGCCCGCGAGCGCAAAGCCGAGAAAGACGACGTTGCCGGTCATGTTGGCGACGAACACGTGGCCGAGCCGCAGATAGCTGACGGCGTCGACCATTCCCGTCAAGACCGTGAGCGCGAGGAGCATCGGCGCGAGCGGGCCATGGCGGTCGCCGGCCGGCGGGCGCAACGTCGCGGCGGCCTCACGCAGGATGCCCATCGCCAGCAGTGTCTTACGTGCGACGGACGGTTCTCGGGCGTACGCGCGGATAGGCTCCGTCGATGGTTGCGCACGCCAGCTTTCGCAGCACCGACGGCGTCGAGATCGCCTACCAGCGTTGGGGCGAGGGCAGCTCGCGAGCGCCCGTGGTCCTGCACCACGGCTTCGTGGCCACCGCCGACGCCAACTGGGTGGCGACAGGGGTGCTCGACGCGTTGCTCGCCGGCGGGCACGCCGTGGTCGCGCCCGACGCGCGTGGACACGGGCGCTCGCAGAAGCCCCACGATCCCGCCCGTTACGGCGAGGGTCGGATGGCGCAGGACCTCGCGGCTCTGCTCGACGTGATCGAGTGCGAGCAGGTGGACCTGGTGGGCTACTCGATGGGGGCGATCGTGTCGCTGATCCTCGCCGCCGAGGATCGACGGGTGCGGCGGCTGATCGTCGGGGGCGTGGGCTCCGGGGTGCTCGAGTGCGGGGGCGTGGACCGTCGCGCGGTCTCCAACGAGGCGATCATCGAGGCGCTCAGCGTCGAGGACCCCGTCGCGAGGAAGGGAACCGCGGCGCACACCTACCGCCAGCTCGCCGACGCGCTGGGCGGCGATCGGCAGGCGCTCGCGGCCCAGGCTCGCGCCGTGTTCCGGGGTGAGATCGCGCTCGCGCGGATCACCGCGCCGACGCTCGTGCTCGCGGGGGAGAGCGATCCGCTCGCGGTGCGCCCGCAGGTGCTCGCCCGGGCGATCCCGGGAGCGAGCCTGCAGATGCTCGCGGGCGACCACGTCGGCGCGCTCGCCGATCCTCGCTTCACCCAGTCGATCGTCGAGTTCCTCGCCTGATGGCCTCCCGCGTCCTCGGCCCGGCCGCGTGAGCGTCGGCGAGATCATCGCGATCGCGCTCGCAGGGCTGGCGGCGGGTGCGATCAACACGATCGTCGGCAGCGGCACGCTGATCACCTTTCCGGTGCTGCTCGCGTTCGGCTACCCGCCGGTCACCGCCAACGTGTCGAACACGATCGGGCTCGTGCCCGGCTCTGTCTCGGGGGCCGTCGGCTACCGGCGCGAGCTCGTCGGCCAGCGCCGCCGGGTGGTGCGGCTGGGCGCGATGTCGGCGCTCGGAGGGATCACCGGTGCCGTGCTGCTGCTGGTGCTGCCGGCGTCGACGTTCAAGGCGATCGTGCCCATCTTCATCGCGCTCGCGCTCGTGCTGACGCTGATCCAGCCCCGCCTGAACCGCTGGCTCGCTCACCGCGACATCGACCTCGAGCACCACACCAGCCGGCTCGTCCCGCTGGCGGTCTTCCTCACCAGCGTGTACGGCGGCTACTTCGGCGCCGGCCAGGGGATCATCCTGCTGGCGATCCTCGGCGCCGCGCTGGCGCAGGATCTGCAACGCACCAACGCGCTGAAGAACGTGCTCGCGGGCCTCGTCAACGGCGTGGCGGGCGTGTACTTCGCGATCGCCGCCCACGTGGAGTGGGCGCCGGCGGGGATCATCGCGTGCGCGTCGATCCTCGGCGGACAGCTCGGCGCCCGCTACGGCCGGCGGCTGTCGCCGCAGATGCTGCGGGCGACGATCGTGGCGGTGGGTCTGACGGCGATCGTACGGTTGCTCGGCTGAGGGCCGCTCGCAGGCGCTATGCGGTCAGCACCGTCTTGACGCTGGTGCCGCCGAGGAAGTGCTCGCGCAGGATCGCCGGCGCGTCGTCGAGCGAGGAGACGGTGCTGGTGAGGAGCTCCGGGCGAAGCCTGCCCGCGCTCATCAGCTCGAGCACCGAGGGGATCAGCGCGCGCACGTGGGTGCGCCCGACGTGCAGCGTCGCGTTGCGCACGAACATCCGCAGCAGCGGGATGCGCACGTTGCGGTGCAGGCCACCGGAGCTCGAGCAGATGCCGTCGGGAGCGGTCGCCGCGAGCGCCCTGCCGAGACCGTCGACGCTGACGTCGGCGACCAGCGGGAACTCCCGCCCGCGCACCTCGCGCGGGTGCAGCGTGTGCATGCCGAGCCGCTCGGCGTGCTCGCGCACGTGGGGGCGCCCGTCGGCGAAGTACACCCGCCGTGCACCCAGCGCCAGCGCGATCATCCCCGTGAACAGCGGGCAGCTCGGCGTGAACAGCGTGCGGGGATTGCTCGCCGACATCACCAGCACCTCGGCGTCGGGATCGCGCTCGAGCAGACCCGGCAGGTGTGGGCCGATGTGGCGGTAGGCGTCGCACACGTTGTCCGCGACGCTCGCGGCCGCCGCGGGGTCGATGCCGTCGGGCAGCGCCACCAGCATCCCGTCGGCATAGGGCACGGCCACCTCGTCTGAGAACGTGCCGCCCCAGTGCCCGGTGCCGAAGCCGAAGCCGTACATCGACAGCGGCGCCACGGTCGCGCAGTTGCCCGTGTTGCCGGCACGGCACGGGCCGCACACGCCGCAGTTGATCTGAAACGGCACGATCACGCGATCGCCGGGACGCACGGTGCGGACCTGCTCGCCGACGGTGAGCACCTCCGCGACGCATTCGTGTCCGAGGTGCAGCGGCAGCAGGATCTGGGTGGCGCCGAGCACCACCGGACAGTCCATGTCGCAGGTGGACGCGGCGAGCGGGTGCACGACCGCTCCCAGCGGGCCCGGCGGGGCGGGCGCCGGCACGTCTCGCCAGTGCAGTCGCGCACCGGGCGCCGCGGCGAGCGCGCGCATACGCGGGCGACCGCGGGCGCGCACGGCGCGATCGCCGGCCGTCTCGGTCAGCCGCCGCAGGCGAGTCCCGACGCCGCGCTCGAACGACAGACGCGCGATTTCCGCGCCGCCCGGCGAGAGCATGCCGCCGTAGTGGCGCAGCCACCCGCGGGGTCGCCGGCGCCGGGGCGAGCTCACCGGGGCGACCCCGCCGCTGCGCTCGCGGGCATCTAGGCGTCGACCTCGACGATGTCCCCGAGCTGGAGCATGTCGAAGACGCGGTGGGCCGTTTCGATCGGCAGCTCGACGCAGCCGTTGGACTGCGGCGAGCCATAGGAGGCGCGGGGGTAGCCGTGCACGGCGTCGCCCCCGTTGAAGTAGTTCACCCACGGCACGTCGGGTGCCACGTAGTGCGTGCCGTCGGGATCTGTGCCGGTCATCGTGGTGGACTCCAGACGGGAGAATATTGCGAACACGCCCTGCGCGGTTTCGGCGCCCGGCACCCCCGTGTTGGCCGGCGTGGTGAGCACGACGTGATGGCCGCGATGCACCTCCAGCGTCTCGGGGATCGACTCGGACACCGTCACCCAGGTGTACGGCGTGGGGCTGTGCCGGTTCGCCGCCTCGGCGGCCAGCAGCGACGCCCAGGTGGCGTAGCTCGGTTCGCCGGTCGCCGGCAGGTGGTGCGCGGACTGGAACACCGTGAGCGCGCCGCGGGTCGTCTCGTCGAGCCGGCCGCTCTGCACGGGAGGCGCATCGCCGGGGTCCGGCACGAGCACGCCGTGCGGGGGATGGAAGGCGTGCGTTGCCGCTTCGCGGCGCGTCTCGGGGCCGCCGGAGATGCGCACAGCGTACAGCGGGTGAAAGCGGGCGCCCATGTAGCCGAGTCGCGCGAGCGCCTGCTGCATCGCGCCGAGCGGGGGGCAGACCACGCGCAGCCCCTCGGTGTGGCGCCGCCCCAGGCGCGAGTGCCCGGCGGCGGTCGTGTTCGCCCACACCGTGAGGGTGTAGGTGGCGCACGGCATCAGCGTCGAAGCGGGCGTGAACACCTCCGAGTTGCCGCTTCGGCTCCAGCTTCCGGCGACGCTCGGGTGCAGCATGGGGGTGGGGGAGCTCGCCGCGGCGGGCGCCGACAGCGTCACGCTCAGCGGTTGCGTGCCGTCGTGGATCGTGTGCGAGGGCAGCGCCACCAGCCGCGTCGCCGCGAGCGGTCCCGTGCCGGGCGAGGAGTCCGCCGCCGCGTGCGAGACGAGCAGTTCCCTGACGCTCCGATCACGTGTCACCAGCACCGCGGTCAGCGCCGCCGCGCCCGCCGCCACCGCCACCAGCATTCCCAGCGAGGCGAACCTGCCGCGTGGCTGATGCGCCGGCTCCTGGCCGGTGTCGCTCGCGGAACGGCCTCCCAGGCGCGCGCCCATCGCTCTGAGACGATCGACCGGCGCACTCATGGGAGGAGGCTAACGCAACGTGCGGCCGAGATTGTCGGCTGATCGAATGTAGTGGACATATTGCGAGAGGCTTCGCCGCGGGCGGGCGTAGATCCTTCATCGGAGCGGTCGGCCCTCGACTGGAGCGCCCGAGGAGCCGCTCGCGGCGTGGGGCGCACACGCGTCCGCGTGATCGCCCCTGCCGGTCACGAACGCGCGCCGGCAATGCTCTGAGCAGAAGTACACGGGATCGCCGTGGACCTCGGCCACCACGGCCTTTGCGCGATCGACCTTCATGCCGCACACGGGGTCGGTCGCGCCCCGCCGCGAGGTCATCCAGAAGAAGATGGCGAAGATCGCGAAACCGACCACGTTGAGCACGAGCTTGTAGTCCAGACGCACTTCGCCGAAGACGTCCGCCCGGGAGGGACGAGGCCCGGTGGGGATCAGTCCCAGCGCACCGAACACGGCGTCGACGATCAGCGCCGCGAGCACCATCGTCACGAACATCAGCGCGACGATCCGAAACGCGAACTCGCCGCCGTAGTACTTGCGGTAGATCGCGATGATCGGCAGCACGATCAGATCGGCGAACAGGAACGCGAGCACCCCCGCGAAGGAGATTCCGCCCGACCACAGAACCGCGGCGAGGGGCACGTTGCCGACCGAGCAGACGAAGCTCAGGACCGCCACGAGCGGGCCCACGATGACATTCTCCAGCGCGCTCAATGTGCCGCCTGAGTGCTCGAGGAAGAGGCCGCTGAAGAAGTCGTTGCCGAGCTGGCCGACGAATCCGGCGAGCACGAAGCCCAGCGCGATCTCCTTGTAGAGCATCTGCCAGTCCCCGCGGAAGTTGTGCGCCACGTCCGACCATGCCGACAGCGAGGTCAGCCGCTCGCGCCAGCCGAGCTGCTCGCCGGCGACGTGGTGCTGGTGGCCGGTCTCGGCGTGGCCGGCGTGCTCGCGCGCCCGGCGCTCCAGACGTGGCGAGACGAACAGGCGCAGCATCGCCGTCATCAACACGATCATCACGATCCCGCCCACGTACTCCGCGAGCGTGAACTGCCAGCCGATCAGCACCCACAGAACGAGTCCGAGCTCCCACACCAGATTGGTGGAGGCGAACTGGAAGGCGAGCGCGGTCGCGGCCGACGCGCCCTTCTCGAACAGGCTGCGAGCGATCGCGACCGCCGCGTAGGAGCACGAGCTCGAAGCGGCTCCCAAGCCCGTGGCAAGCGCCACCGGCCGCGACCCCGACCCCGACAGCGCGGACTCGACCCGCTCGCGGGGCACCCAGGCCTGCACGATCGCCGAGATGGTGAAACCGAGCACGAGCGCCCACCACACCGCCCACGCCATCAGCAGCGAGTCCCGCAGCCCCTGACCGATGACTTCGAGCACGCCTGTCAGCGTAGGACTCAGACGATCGCCGCCGAACGACCGCTGCGCCGAGCACCACGCGAGCGACCGCCCGCCCGCTCGCCCCGACCTGCGCGCCTACGCCGCCGGCGAGGGGAGCGGCTCGCGCGCGAACGCGGCGATCAGCTCCGCGGTCCGCCCCGGCTGGTCGAGCGGAACGAACGTGTAGCTGTCCTCGATCAGCTCCAGGCGGGCGTTCGGGAAGGCCTGTGCCAGGCGCTCGCCGTAGCGCAGCTTGAAGAAGCGGTCCTCCGGAGCCCATGCGATCAGGACGGGCTTGGTGAACTCGTGAAAGCGCTCGGCCGCCTCCTGGGTGTAGCGGGAGGAGATGCCGGTCAACACCGCGGCGATCTCGCGGCGAATCTGCCGATCAGACAGCGCGGGTGCGATCCACGATCGCGTGAGGGCGTCGTCGGCGCGCTTGCTGACCCAGCCGTAGGCGTTGGGAAGCCTGCGGGCGGCCGCCGGACGCAGCGCCTGCGCGATCGCGAACACGGCGCCGGGAATCCGGGCAAGAAGCTGCAGCGGGCGGAACGCGGGGGGCAGGAAGTTCTCGTAGGCGTCACACGGGGTGAGCACCAGACGGGCGAGCCGCTCCGGATGCCGGACGGCGACCAGCTGGCAGATCGCGCCGCCGGTGTCGTTGCCGACGAGGGTCACGTCCTGCAGCTCGAGCGCCGCCAGGAAGTCGGCGATGATCTGCGCCAAACCCGGCGGCGAGAGGTCTGTGCCGGGGCGCATCGCCAGCTCCTGGGAGCCCAACGGCCAGTCGGGCACGATCACCCGGTTGCTCTCAGCCAGGGCCGGCGCCACCTCGCGCCAGAGCTCGCCGTTGGTCAGCAGACCGTGCACGAGCACGATCGGCTCGCCGGAGCCGAGCTCGCGGTAGCGGATCGTGCCCTGCCGCAGATGTGCCTCGTTCATGCTCCGGTCCTTTCTCTGTGAGATTCGATCAGTCCCTGCTCCTCCTCAGGGGATCGCCGGGCGCCCTCGGAGAGGGAACACCCCGCACACATACAGACAGTATGTATCTATCATAACGACAGCATGAATGTCAACGTGGACGACCGGGGGCGGGGCGGGGACGACCGAGGGCGGGGCGGGGGTGCCACCCGCGGGCAGAAGGCCGAGCAGTCCGAGGCCACTCGCACCGCATTGATCGCCACCGCTCGCGGGCTGTTCTCCGAGCGTGGCTACACGGGGGTTGCCACCGAGGAGATCGTGCGCGCCGCCGGGGTCACTCGCGGCGCGCTCTATCACCACTTCGCCGGCAAGCAGGAGCTGTTCCAGGCCGTCTATGAAGACGTCGAGCGTCAACTGGTCGAGCGGATCGCCGAGTCGGCGATCTCCTCGGCGACGGATCCGCTGCAGGCCCTGCATGCGGGGGCGCAGGCCTTTCTGGACGCCTGTGAGGATCCCGCCGTGCAGCGCATCGCCCTGGTGGACGCGCCGTCGGTGCTCGGCTGGGAGCGCTGGCGGGAGATCGGCCTTCGCTACGGCTTCGGACTCGTACAGGGCACGCTCCAGGCCGCGCTCGACGCCGGGCTGATCGCGCCACAACCGGTGACACCGCTCGCCCACCTGCTGCTGGGAGCGATCGACGAGGGCGCGATGCTCGTCGCGCGGGCCGACGACGGCGGCAACACACGCGAGCAGGTCGGCGCCTCGGTTGCCCGCTTTCTCGATGCGCTCAGCGCCCAGCCGTGAGCGTCGCGTGCCTCGCCCGAGCTCGACCCGCCCTCGTCGAGCTGTTCGAGCCGACGCGGCGCGAGGCGTCGCTGTCGGGCGACTGACCGTCCGCGCGGCGACCGCGGCATCTAGCCCGAGATCGGGCCGCCGAGCAGTCCGACCACGGCGCCGATCGCGCCGGCGCTCAGCAGCGTCAACACGACGCTACGGCGCAGCGCGAGCAGCACCACGGCCGCGGCGGCGAGCAGCAGGTACTGCCACGTCTCGCTCAACGCGGCGGCGAGGGGAATCGCAGAGCCGATGATCGCGCCCGCGGCCGCGGGCGCGGCCCCTGCCAGGAAGGCCGACACGCGCTCGTCGAGCAGCAGCCGCTCGAAGCGTGCGGCGCCCAACAGGATGAAGGAGAACGACGGTGCGAAAGCTACGAGCGCGGCCAGCAGGCCCGCGGGAATCCCGCCGGCGGAGTAGCCGACGGCGGCGACGGTCTGGGTCACCGGACCCGGAGTGACCTGTCCCAGCGCCACGGCGTTGAGGAACTGTTCGTGGGTCATCCAGTGATAGGTGTTGACCGCGTCCGACTGCATCAGTGGGACGATCACGAAGCCGCCCCCGAACGCGAGCGCCCCGACCTTGAACGCGGTCCACACCAGCGCGCCCGTACCGCCCGGCTCGGCGACGGTGGCGACCAGCGGCCAGGCGTGAAGGCCCATGGCGCCTCCGGCGAGCCGACGCTCCCATGCCAGCTCGATCGCTCCGCAGGCGAGGATCACGAGCACCAGCCACGGTCCGGTCCGGGCCGCCGCGATCGCCCCGGCGAGCCCGTAGGCGAGCACGCGCGATCGCCTCGCGCCGAAGGATCTCCTCCAGATCGGGACCGCGACGCCCAGCCCGGCCCTGACAGCGACCGCGGCGACCGCCGCACCCGCTCCCATCCCGGCGCCGCGTATCCACGCCGGCGGCGATCCGGCGAGGAACAGCACGGAAAGCGCCAGGATCAGCACCAGGCCGGGGAGGATGAAGCCGAGGCCGCCGACGAGCGCCCCGACGCGGCCACGCAGCCGCCAGGCGCAGTAGATCGCGAGCTGTGTCGAGGCCGGCCCGGGCAGGATGTTCGTGGCCGCGATCGCCCGCTCGAACTGATCCTCGGCGAGCCATCCCCGCCGCGCCACGCACAGCTCGCGGAACAGCGCCACGTGCGCGGGCGGCCCCCCGAAGCCAACACAGCCGATGCGGCCCCACTCCCGCGCGATCGTGCCCAGCGACACGCTTGGGCGCGGTGACCCAGCGGCGCGTGGGCCGCTCACCTCAGAGACGGGTCGGCGAGGAGTGCCGACACTCGCCGTGCGATGTCATCGCGAATCGCGCGAACCTCGCCGATCGGACGGTCCTGCGGGTCGGGCAGATCCCAGTCGATGTAGCGCTTGCCCGGGATGTAGGGACACTCATCGCCGCAGCCCATCGTCACGACGATATCTGCCGGCGCGGCCAGCTCGGGGGTGAGCAGTCGCGGCCGTCGAGCGGATATGTCCAACCCGATCTCGCGCATCACCTGCGCCACCACGGGATCGACATGCTCGGCCGGTGAGGTCCCCGCGGAGAGCGAGGCGTGGCGCCCAGCGGCCTCGCGCTCGAACAGGGCAGCGCTCATCTGTGAGCGCCCGGCATTGCGCAGGCACACGAACAGGATCCTCGCCATCAGCCCTCCTCGGTCACGGCCCCGGGAGGGGACGACGGGCCCGGGGGGTTGGTCGCGCACGAGCCAGCGGGCGAAGCACGCGCGGTTGCGCGCCTAGCCCTGCTGGTCGACCCAGGAGAGGATGGCACGTGAATGGGTGAGGACCGTCCCGTCGGGCAGCTCGAGGGTCGGCAGCTTGGTCGCGCCGGTTGCGTCGCGCAGCTCCTCACGCGAGCCTTTGCGCAGGAAGGGGATCGGACTGCCGTGGGCGGCGATCACCTTGTCGTACTCGATGTCCGCCGCGCGCAGCGCTTCCTGCACGCGACGACACGGATGAATCCGCGGACCGCCGTCATCGCCGTGGCAAACGTACAGAGTCGGGCTCTCGGCCATCTTCGTCCTCCGGTTCGTGGTCCGGCGAAGAGATTAGCGTCGGCTTCCAAACGAAGTTCCTCGACGGTCCTGCGCTCTGCCTCGTGTCCGACTGGAGAGACGGTGCGTCCCTGTCGATTTCCGGGCTTCCCGTTCGTCTCTAAGCTCGACAACACACCGGGTCGATGCGACCCACGACCTCAGGAGTGACCATGACCGGCTCTTCCACCCAGGGAATCAAGACCGTGCTGCATCCCGTGTCCGACCTGGCGACGGCCAAGGCGGTGTACGCCGCCCTGCTCGGCGTGCCGCCGCAGGCCGACGGGTCCTACTACGTCGGCTTCGAGGCCGAGGGTCAGCACATCGGGCTGGTGCCGGGCGGTGGACCGCAGGGCATGACCTCGCCGGTGGCCTACTGGCACGTGCCGGACATCGAGGCGAAGCTGGCCGAGGTGACTGCTGCCGGTGCCACCGTGAAGGAGCCCGTGCGCGACGTAGGCGGCGGGCGCCTCGTGGCCACCGTCACCGACCCCGATGGCAACGTCCTCGGGCTGCTTCAGGACCGATGAGCGGCGCCGCCTGACAGATCGAGCCGCGATGAGCATGGCCACGAGGACGGACGCGCGGCACCGCCACCGAGGCGAACGCGATACTGCGCATCCTCTTCAGCCGACTCGGGCAGCCGCACGTCGGGTGACGAAGAACGCCACCGCGTCCGCGAGGTCCTCGACGACTATGCCCACGTGGTCCATCCGCTGGATTGCCATGTGCTCGATGGTAGGCACGGGCGAGGCGCCCAAGCTCGGTCACGTGAGGCCACAGACCTCTGATCGATATGAGACCGGCGTCGCCTTTCGCGAAGGTCCCGCCAGCCGGTCAGATGCGGGGCTTGCGCCGTGCCACCACCAGGCAGGCGACTGTGCTGGAGCGGATCGGCCGTCCGATCCGCTGGTGGAAGGATTGGTTCTCGGCGACCAGAGCGTCGCGCTGTCGGGGTGACAGTCCTGCCCAGAACGACATCGTGCCCAGCAGAGCGTTGAGCTCGTCAGCGGTGTGATCCAGCGGCGTCGGCACCGCGAGGACCTGTGCGTCATCAAACAGGTCCGCCGCATACCCGCATGCGATCTCATAGCCCCCCAGCCACGCCCACGCCTCCGAGATGTTCTCGCGCCGGGCTGCGACGCCGGCGAGGGTGCCGGCGAGGTCGCGGTAGGTAGGCCAACCGGCGCCAACTTCGGGCGCGATCGCCGTCATGGCGGCACGCAGCGTCTGCTGATCCTCGGCGTTGCGGGGATCGTCGAGCCCGAAGTACGAGACCAGAGCGAGACTCCCGCCGTCCACCAGCGCGTCGGCCGCCTTGCGCCAGCTCACATCCGGATCGATCCAATGGATCGCCGACGCCGAGAACACAGCCGCGTACCGGGCATGCGGCAGCGAGGCGTCCTCCAGGCGCGCGTTGACGAACCGCACATCGCCGGAGCCGTTCAACTGATCGCGAGCCCGCACGATCAGTTGCTGGCCCGGCTCCACGGCTGTCACCCGCAGCCCGCGGGCCAGCAGGCTGCGGGTGAGCTGTCCCGTGCCGCAGCCGATCTCGAGCACCGCGGCACCGGGGCCGATGCCCTCGCACGCGCGGTCGACGAGCACGTCCGGGTAGGTCGGGCGATGACGGTCATAGTCCTCGGCGAGCTCATCGAAGACGCGTCCGCAACTGCAGGTGTCAGGTTGGCGCGGCATCGACTTCACGCTAGATGACGGCAGTGACGGCCGGACGGCGACAGGGGAGACGGGGCGTCCCGTCTGTGGTCTCCTGGGACTGGTCGACGATTTCGGGTGGGGCAGGGTTGGCTCGGGATCCCGGCTGCCACGCACGTGGTGCAGCGCGTCGATGGCCGCTGGCGCCGAGCGAGGTGGCGGCTTCTCAGGCCTCCGGGATCTCGCGGCCGAAGGCCTCCAGGGTGATCGCGTCGGGCTCGGGGCCGCCGCGGCGGCCGCTGTCGAGGCCGTCGATCGCGGCCATCTGCTCAGCGGAGGCTCGCGAGGGAGTGTCGCGCCGGTCAATGCCCGATAATCTATGTTATGTCAACTATCGCCTGTTGCGGCTGACTTCTCAGGGCAGCCGTCAGGCAGCGACGGGCTCGCCTTCGACCGGCGTCGGGGCGCCCATCGCGGCCGTCTCGAGGATCGTCTCGGCGACGAGCCGGGGTGCGTCGAGCATCGGGACGTGGCCCGTGTCCGGTAGCACGAGGAAACGCGCCCCGGGCACGAGCTTGCGCATGTATGCGCCGTAGGTGTCCACCGGAAACAGACGATCGCCCGCGGCCCACGCCAGTGTGATCGGACACGGCGGTGGATCGAGACGCTCGAGATGGTCGGAGATCCCCGCCAGATCCGCGCTGACTTCGCACGCCAGGAGGTCCTCGGCGAGCGCGACGAAGTCCTGTGGCGGAAGCTGTCCGCCGTGCGCCATCGAGTAGCGCATGGCCCACCGCCGCAGGCGCCGCGAACGCGCCATCAGCGGGAGCAGTGCACGCCCGCGCTCGGTGTTCTGCACCGCTTCGGTCAGGATCTCGCCGACGCGGTGCATGTCCTCGCTGTCGAGCGTCCAGGCGCCGGCGGGCGAGATCGCGCAGACCGTTCGAGCGCGGCCACGCCGGGCGAGCTCCAGCGCTGACCATCCGCCCATCGAGTTGCCGGCCACGTGAGCCGTGTCCAGCCCCAGCTCGTCGAGCACCCGCTCGGCGTCGTGCACGACCTGCTCGATCCGGAACGGCCGCTCCAGCGCGGGAGCGCCACCGCGATGCCCGATCGCGGTGGGGGCGATCACGTCGTAGTGCGGGGCCAGGATCGGCACCACGTCGCGCCATACCCGCTCGCTGCAGAGGACTCCGTGCAGCAGGAGCAGCGGCTCGCCCGAACCTTCACGCAGCATCTGACTACGGTACCCCCTCGGGGCGAATGGCGCCACCCCGCCCCGGTCCGCCGGCCAGCTCGACGGCACGCCTGAACACGGCATCGATCATCGCGTCGGTCAGCCTGCCGGTGAAGGTGTTCTGTTGACTCGGGTGGTAGCAACCGAGCAGCGTGTAGACGGCCCCCTCGCGCTCGCCGCCGTGCATGAAGCGCGGTCGCGGACGTGGCATCTGCGCCGAGGCGAGATCGCCGCCGGCCGCCGACGCCGCATCCAGGCGCAGCGCAGCCTCCCACGCGAACGCGCCCAGGCACACGACGACCGCGATCCCGCGGAGCAGCCCCAGCTCGTCAAGCGCCCAGGGCAGGCAGTTGTCGCGCTCGGCCGGCAGCGGCCTGTTGGCGGGCGGCGCACAGCGGACGGCCGCCGTCACCCACGCGTCGCGCAGACGCAGGCCGTCGCCGCGCCCCGTCGCGTCGGGCTGACTGGCCAGCCCCGCGCGGAACATCGCGGCGTACAGGAAGTCGCCGGAGCGGTCGCCGGTGAACATCCTTCCCGTGCGGTTTGCGCCGTGGGCGGCAGGGGCGAGTCCGAGCACGAGCAGGCGCGCCTGCGGGTCGCCGAAGCCGGGCACCGGCCGGCCCCAGTAGCGCTCGTCGGCGAACGCCGCTTTGCGCTCGCGGGCGACCTGCTCGCGCCAGGCCACCAGGCGCGGACAGCGCCGGCAGCTCGAGACCTCGCCCGCGAGCTCCTCCAAGCCCCGCGTGACGGTGGCGCTGTCAGTGGGTTCGGCCGGGGTGGGTGGCACCGGGCAGTAGTAGCATCGCTGTCACCGTGTCGCTCTGGATGGTGATCGTGCTGCTCGGGCTGTTGAAGCTTCCGATCGCCGCGCTCATGCTGTGGCTGCCATTTCGCGACGATCACGCGATGAGGATGTCCACAGCGGTCGAGGAGGACTCCTCGGAGCCATCCGACGAGGACGGCGGCAGCCGCCTGCGCAGCCGCGGCCCGGCTCCGCGCAGACCCTCCCCCTCCCCCTCGTTCAACGGGTTCGCTTGCGCTGGCGGCGGGCGGCCTTCGCTTTCGCACGGCGCTTGCGCAGCGTCGCGGCGGAGTCGTGCCCGGAGCGTCCGCTCGTCGCCGGCCCGTCGCCCGCCGGCGCGACGCGCCGCGCATCGCGACGGATCACGAACGCAATCGCCACCAGCAGCGCGCCGGCCGCGACGAGGCCCAGGATCAGCACGCCGCTGGTGCTGGAGTTCGAGGTCGACGTGGAGGTTCCCGTCGTCGCGGTGCTCGTGGTCTTCTTGAGCTGGGTTTCTTCTTCGGCTCCACCCTTGGGAGAGTTCGTTGAATGCGTTGCCCCCGCCTTCTTGGGCCGCGAACGCGATCGACGGCGCCGCGAAGGC
Organism: uncultured Solirubrobacterales bacterium; assembly: GCA_963696615.1. Lineage (GTDB taxonomy): Bacteria > Actinomycetota > Thermoleophilia > Solirubrobacterales > Solirubrobacteraceae > Palsa-744. The sequence continues at coordinate 1,457,707 of CAVOKU010000001.1, forward strand.
CAGCGTGAGGGCTGCCAGCACGCATCCGTAGGCCAAGCGGCGAAAGCGAAGTCTGCCCATGCGGGCGAGCATACCGATTGGCAGACCGTAGAATGACCGCGCGATGGCCCCCAAACAGCGACAGGTCCGGATCGAGCAGCGTGGCTCCCTCGCAGCGATGCAGGCGCTCGAGCAACGCTCCGACGAGGAGCTCGAGAACGAGACCAAGTACAAGTCGGCCGCTCTGGCGATCCTCGGTGCCCGCGCATCCGAGCGCTTCGAGGCCGAGAAGGCCCGCGCCTATTTTCAGCGTGCGATCGCCGCCGCCCGCCCCCAGGAGCGGATGCAGCTGCGCCGGATGGCCGACGCCTCGCTGGCGCTCGCCGAACGGCGCGCCGGTGACCTGAAGGACGCAGTCGAGCGACTCGGACAGGCGCCGCCGAGCGGTCGCCAGCTGTTCGCACTGCGGGCGATGGGCCTGCTCGTGCCGGCATCCTCGGCGGGGATCCTCGCGCGTCTGCGGGGGATCCTGCTGATCATCCTGCTGGTCATCGCGCTGCTGGCGCTGGGACTCGGGCTGGTGGAGCTGATCTCGCTGCCCTTCGGCGGCCTGGGCCTGGCGCCCGGGATCCTGCTCGGCTTCTTCGTCGTGCTCGCGGTGCTCGGCGTGATCGCCATGATCGGGCGACGTCGACGCGATCGCGCGCAGGCCGCGGCGCGCGAGCCCGGCGGCGCCAAGCAGGGCTGACGAGCGCCCGACCGCGGCGCCCGTCTGCGCCCGCTCGTCAGGCGGACTCCCCCCACACCGTCGCGATCAGCGAGCGCGGTCCGGCCGCGTCGCGGTGCTCGCACAGGTAGACGCCCTGCCAAGTGCCCAGGCCGAGCCGGCCGTCGGCGATCGGCACCGACAGCGACGGACCCAGCAGCGACGCCTTCACATGCGCGGGCATGTCGTCGGCTCCCTCGAGCGTGTGCGTCCAGAACGGAGCGCCTTCGGGCACCAGCCGGTCGAAGTAGGCGGCGAAGTCCCGTCGCACGTCGGGACTCGCGTTCTCGTTGAGCGTTAGCGAGGCCGAGGTGTGGCGCAGGAACAGGTGCAGCAGCCCGACGCTCACCTCGGCGATCTGGGGCACCGCCGCGAGCACCTCGCGCGTGATCAGGTGATAGCCCCGCGGCCGCGGATCGAGCCGGATCGCGCGCTGCGCCCACATGCGGGGAACCGTACCCTTAGCCATACGCCACCGCCTCTGGCCCGACCGAAAGGACGCCGACTGATGAGCTGGGACTTCTCCACAGAGCCGGACTTCCAGCAGCAGCTCGACTGGATGGCGCAGTTCGTCAGAAGCGAGATCTGGCCGCTCGAGACGATCTGGCCCGAGCTGGGGCTGGCGGGGCTCCAAGCGGCGATCGCCCCACTGCAGGAGCAGGTCAAGGAGCGCGGCCTGTGGGCGACCCACCTTCCTCCCGAGCTGGGCGGCCAGGGCATGGGCCAGGTGCGGCTGGGCCTGATGCACGAGATCCTGGGCACCTCGCCGATCGCGCCGCTGGCGTTCGGCAACGCCGCCCCGGACTCCGGCAACTCGGAGATCCTCGCGCTCGCGGGCACCCCCGCTCAGAAGGAACGCTGGCTGCATCCACTCCTGGCGGGCGACTTGCGCAGCGCCTTCAGCATGACCGAGCCGCACACGCCGGGGTCCGACCCGACGCAGCTGCAGACCCGCGCGGTCCGCGACGGCGACCAGTGGGTGATCGATGGGCACAAGTGGTTCTCCTCCAACGCTTCGATCGCCGACTTCCTGATCGTGATGGCGGTCACCGACCTCGACGCACGACCGGCCCAGCGGGCGTCGATGTTCATCGTCCCCGTCGACACCCCGGGCGTGCAGATCCTGCGCGACGTGCCGACGATGGAGCATCCCCACGAGCAGTTCGGCTCCTACGGCGGCCACTCCGAGATCCTCTACGAGGGCGTCCGCGTCCCCTCGGACGCGCTGCTGGGCGCCGAGGGACAGGGCTTCCTGCTGGCCCAGCAACGGCTCGGCCCGGGGCGCATCCATCACTGCATGCGCTGGCTCGGAGTCGCGCGGCGGGCGTTCGACATGATGTGTGAGCGGGCCACCTACAGGCACGCCCACGGCTCGCTGCTGGCCGACAAGCAGACCGTTCAGAACTGGATCGCCGACAGCGCGGCGGAGATGCAGGCCGCGCGACTGATGACGCTGCACGCCGCCTGGGTCATGGACAACGAGGGCGCCCGCGCAGCGATGGTGGACATCGCGTTGATCAAGTTCTACGGGGCGAAGGTGCTCCACGACGTCGTCGACCGCGCCCTGCAGGTGCATGGCTCGCTCGGCTATTCCACCGACCTGCCGCTCGAGCAGATGTATCGCTTCGCGCGCGCCGCGCGCATCTACGACGGGCCCGACGAGGTCCATCGCCAGACTGTCGCCCGCCGCATCCTGCGTGGCTACTCCCCCCCGCCCGACGGGGTTCCCAGCGAACACCTGCCCACCCGCCGTGAGCAGGCGCACGAGCGCTTCGCCGAGCTGCTCGGCGCCCTCACCGCCAACGACTGACACCGTGGCGGACCGCCGCAGCGGGCGACTCTGCGGGCGGGACAATACGCTTGAGCGGTGCCCGCACCGGTCTGTTTGCTCGTGAACCCCTCGGCCGGTGGCGGACGGGCGCGGCGGGCCGCGCCCGCGGTGCAGCGCACGCTGGAAGGCCTGGGGCTCGAGGTGGGCCGACAGGATACGAGCGGTTTGGACCACGCCCGCTCGCTGGCGCGCGCGGCCGCCGGTGCCGGCGAGACGGTCGCGGTGCTGAGCGGCGACGGCATGGTCGGCGCTGTCGCGGATGAGCTGCGCAAGATGCCCGGCGCGCTGCTCGGGATCCTCCCCGGTGGCCGCGGCAACGACCTCGCACGCGTGCTGGCGATACCGCTCGACCCCGTCGCCGCATGCGCCACGATCGCGACCGGTCGCCGCCGCGCGATCGATCTCGGAGAGGCGAACGGCAGGGCGTTCGTGGGGATCGCCTCCGCCGGCTTCGACTCCGACGCCAACCGCATCGCCAACGAAGCGCCGCCGCGTCTGGGGAACCTCGTGTACGCCTACGGCGCGCTGCGGGCGCTGCTCGCGTGGCGTCCCGCCCGCTTTCAGTTCGAGCTGCAACCGTCGGGCGAGCGCTACACCTTCTCCGGCTACACGATCGGCGCCGCCAACTCCAGGGCATATGGCGGCGGGATGCAGGCGGCGCCGGACGCGATGCTCGACGACGGGCTGCTCGAGGTGCTCACCCTCGGAGACGTCAGCAAGCTGACGTTCGTGAGGCGGATCCTGCCGGGCGTGTTCAAGGGCACACACGTGGAGCTGGAGTGCGTGCGGATGTTCCGTGCGGCCGAGGTGTCGATCTCCTCGGATCGCCCGTTCGTGATGTACGCCGACGGCGACCCGATCGGCGAGCTGCCGATACGCGTGCGTGCGCTTCCCGGGGCGGTCGACGTGCTCGTCCCCAGCTCGCCCGCCGCGGACGTCGCCTTCTCCTCCCCCCCACGGTCGACCGGCGACACCGCCCACCCCCGGGAATCGCCGACCGAGCCGCCCCGGCCGCGCTGATGGCGCGCCTGCTGGATGCCAAGCTCGCGCTCGCGCGGGGTGCCGGCGCCCTCTCGCGCCTGCGCGGCGGCGGCGCGACCAGCGCGCCGGGAAGGGTCCTGCTGGCACTCGAGCCCGACGCGATCAAAGCCCTCGCCGCCCGTCTGCCGCAGGGAAGCGTGCTGATCTCCGCCACCAACGGCAAGACGACGACAGCGGCGATGGCGGCCTCGATCCTGCAACGTCATGGGGTCGCGCTCGTGCACAACCAGGCGGGCGCGAACATGGCCGGGGGCATCGCCTCGACCCTGCTCTCCGCCGCACAGCGGGGCGGACGCATTGCGGGCGAGCTCGGCCTGTTCGAGCTCGACGAGCTGTGGCTTGCCCCGGTCGCCGGGATGCTCGGCCGACCCCGCGTGATCCTGCTCGGCAACCTGTTCCGCGACCAGCTCGACCGTTATGGGGAGCTCGAGACGATCGCCGACAGCTGGGCGGCGATGCTCGGCCAGGGTGCCGGACGCGAGGCGCAACTGGTGCTGAACGCCGACGATCCGCTGATCGCCGACCTCGGACGCGACCGCGTCGACGGCCAGCCGGTGCTGCACTTCGGCGTGGAGGATGACTCGCTGGCGCTCACCGGCATGGCACACGCCGCCGATGCCAAGCACTGCCGCCGCTGCGGCACGCCATACGTGTTCGACGCGGTGTACCTCGGACACCTCGGCCACTACCACTGCCCCGGTTGCGGGCGGAGCAGGCCCGCGCCGCAGGTGCGCGCCACCGCCATCACGCTGAACGGCGTTCGTCGCAGCCGCTTCACGCTGTGCACCCCGGCCGGCGAGACGCACATCGAGCTCGCCCTCCCCGGGCTCTACAACGTCTACAACGCGCTGGCCGCCGCCGCCCTCGCGACGGCGCTGGAGGTGCCGCTCGCGACGATCGCCGCCGGACTGCAGAGCGCCCGGGCGGCGTTCGGTCGTGCCGAGACCGTGACCGTCGACGGGCGCGAGCTGCAGATCCTGCTGGTCAAGAACCCCGCGGGCGCGAACGAGGTGCTGCGCACGCTCGCGCTCGAGCCCGGCGAGCACGACCTGCTCGGCGTGCTCAACGACAACATCGCCGACGGACGGGACGTCTCCTGGGTCTGGGACGCCGACTTCGAGCTGCTGGCGGGGCGGGTTCGCCGCGCGGTCTGCGCCGGCTCGCGCGCCGCCGAGCTGGCGGTCCGCCTGAAGTACGCGGGAATCGATCCAGATCGGATCGTCCTCCAGCCGAGCCTTGCGCGGGCGCTCGATGCTGCCACCGGCGCTCGCTCGGCGGCTGGCGCCGAGGCGCCCGTCTATGCGCTGCCCACCTACACCGCGATGCTCGCGCTGCGCGAGCTGCTCGTCGCGCGCGGCCACGCGCCGAGCTCGTGGGCGTGATGTCCGGCGCCGCGTCCCCCACCCTGCGCGTGTGCGCGCTGTACCCCGACCTGCTGAACATCTACGCCGATCGCGGCAACCTGCTCGTGCTCGAGCGCCGCTGCGCGTGGCGCGGCATCGGCTTCGAGCTCGCCGGCCGCGGCCTCGGGGATCCGCTCGATCCCGACGCGCACGACCTCTTCTACATCGGCGGCGGCCAGGACCGCGATCAGCAGCTGTGCGCAACCGACCTGCTCGCCACCAAGCGCGCGGCGCTGCACGCCGCCGCGGCGCGGGACGCGGTCGTGCTCGGCATCTGCGGCGGCTACCAGCTGCTGGGTCACGCCTACGAGCTCGACGGCGAGCACATCGAGGGCGTCGGCCTGCTGGACGTGCACACCACGCGCGAGCCCGGCCCTCGCCTGATCGGCAACGTCGCCGTGGAGGTCTCGCTCGGCTCGGTCGGCGAGGCGCAGACCGACCGGCCCGGTCGTGTGCTGGCGGGGTTCGAGAACCACGGCGGGCGCACCCGGCTGGGCGCCGACGCACAACCGCTCGGTCGGGTGCTCAGCGGTCACGGCAACGATGGTCGCTCGGGCCTGGAGGGGGCCCGGCGGGCGAATACGATCGGCACCTACCTGCACGGCCCGCTGTTGCCCAAGAACGTCTGGTTCGCCGACTGGCTGATCGCCGCCGCCCTGGGCGTGCGGCTCGAGCAGCTGGCGCCGCTGGAGGATGCGCTGGAGCTGGAGGCCCACCTCGGCGCTCGCCGCGCCGCCGGCGTATAGGCGCGGCGCCGAGTGCTCGCCCCGCCCCGAGCACGCCACGGGCCGGGCGCCGTGGGGAGACGCCCGGCCCGCTTGATGGCAAAGATGGCGGCAGAGTGGGGATTACGACGTGCCCACCTGGCTTGCGCCCGATGTTGCCGCGCCCGTGCTCCGTTCCGTGGAGGCGGGCGCCGCACGGCTCATCGTCGCTCATGCCACCGGCGCTGATCCTTACCGATCGACGCCCCCCCGTCTAGCGACGCGTCGCCATCCGATCCACTGCTCGCGCAGGCGGGCGCGGGCACCGGAGCGCGATCGAGCAGCGTTCACGTCGCGACCCGTCCGTACGCGCGTGTCTTCGGATCCTGCTCGAGAAAGCCGAGCAGCAACAGCGTACGGATGTAGCGATGGGTGGTGCTGGCCTCCATGCCGGTCTTGCTGGCGACCCAGTGCACGCTGCGCCGGGTCCCGTCGCGTGGAAAGCAGGCGAGCACGAGCAGCCCCCGCAGCAGCGAGGAGGATGCGCTCCCGCTCGAGAGCTCGCTGCGATAGCGCTCTTCCCACACCTTGAGCGTCAGGACGCCGCCCTCGGTGATCTCCGAGCCCTCCAGCACCGAGGACAGTCCGGCCTCTCCCCCCTTTGCGGCGCGGATGATCTGCTTGACCTGCCTGGCGGTCAGTGTGAGCAGCACCCGCTCGCCGTCGGAGGACCCCTGATCACGCTTGGTATCAGCCATCTCGCGCTCGCGATACTTACCCTCCGATCGTCGCCTGCATAGCGACGCGTCGCTAAATATCTCTGCGCGATCCCGTCTTCGCCGCTTTGGCGCGGTGTCCGTCGGCAGGCCCGGGACGCACGGTTCGCGCTCGCCGTCGGTGCGTGCCCGGGGCCGCTCGCAAGCGCCGGCGATGGAGCACCACGCGCGATCCCCGGTGGGGCGAGACGATCACGCTGCGCCAGCGCGGACGCTCGGGCTCGGTGCTCGCGGGCGTCACCGACACCTGCGAGAGGACCGCGCGCAGCACCGTCTTCATCTCGAGCACAGCCAGGTGCGATCCGGGACAGCGCCTGCGCCCGCCGCCCCACGGCAGCCAGACGCGCGAGCTCGGCTGGCCCCCCAGGAAGCGCTCGGGCCGGAAGCGATCGGGTTCGGGGTAGAGCGCGGGATCGTGATGCACGAGATAGATCGACGCCACCAGCCGCACGGGCGGCTCATAGCGCCACCCGCCGATCTGCAGCGGCTGCTTGACGGCTCTCGGGATCGCGAACAGGAACACCGAGCGGTGACGCAACACCTCCAGGATCGTGGCCGTCAGATACTCCTCGCCGTCGTCCGCGTCGATCTCCTCGATCAGGCGCTCCTGCACCTCCGGATTGTGCGCGATCAGCTGAAACGCCCACGCCAGCTGAGCCGCGGTCGTCTCGTGCCCGGCGAGCAGCAGCGACATCACGTTGTCGCGCAGCTCACCTCGCGACGGACGCGAACCCCCGTCGCCCGCAGCGCCCAGCAGGTGCGCCAGCACATCCTCGCTGTCGGGTGCGGGCGTCGCGATGCTCGCCTCGATCAGCGCATGGATCCGCGCGTCGGTCTCGGCGCGGTCGGCCAGGAAGCGATCCCACACCCGCCTGCCCGGGCCTCGACGCAGGATCGGTTGTGGAAACACCGGGCTGCCGGTCACCGCGAGCATCGCCAGGACGCTGTCGCGCAGCTCGGCCAGACGCTCGGGCGAGGCACGGCTCGACTGCGCGAGGACCTTGCGCAGGATCACTTCGAGCGTGAGCGTGCGCAGGCGCGGATGTAGCGCCAGCTCGGCCTCGCACGGCCACGACGCGACCGCGGCCGCCGCCACCTGCCCGATCCAGTCCGCGTGACCGCGCACCAGACGCGCGTGAAACGCCGGCAGCACCGTCCGGCGCCCGCCCAGGTGACGGTCCCCATCGAGCAGCATGAACGAGTCGCGGCCGACGATCGGCATGACCGCGTTCCCCCCCTCCCCCGGGTGCAGAACGTCGGCCGGGGCCGCGAGCATCGCCCTGATCTCGCCCGGATCCGACAGGAACACCAGCGGTGGGAAGCCTGTCAGGCGCACCGTGAAGCGCGCGCCGTAGCGGGCTCGACACCAGGACATGTAGGCGAACGGCCAGCGCCAGTATGCGCATGTCTGCAGGGCCGCCGCGAGCGGCGGCCCTGCAGGGCGCCCCGACTTGGCCCGGACTCCACGGGAGCTCGCCGCCGGTAGATCGATATCTGCAACCGTACCGATATCTACCGACCGTAAGACACGGCTGCACCAGAGCCGCCTCGGGCTTTCGGAGCGAGCGGATTTATTTCTCTCGCGAAGCTCCCACGGACTGTTTCCGACTGCCCCCTGCTAGGCGCTCGCCCACGGGTACGGACGCACGCTCGCCGCCCGATACCCGGGTACCGCGATGATCGCGGCGGCCGCGATCACAACGATCGCGAAGCTCGCCACGGCCACCGCCAGGTTGATCGAGAACACCAACGGAAAGCCGGTGATCGTCTGCAGCGCGTGGCTGAGCAGCAGCTGACCGTAGACCCCGAACGCCGCCCCGAGCAGGCATCCCGTCGCCAGCAGCAGTGCGCTCTCGCACAGCAGCGCCCGCCACAGCGTGCGCCGTTCATAGCCCTGCACCTTCATCCGCGCGAACCGCCGACGTCGCTGCCAGATCATCGCGCCCATCACCGTGGCCGTCGCGAGCACGCCGCTGAGCAGCACCAGGAGGGCGATCTGCGTGAGACGCCCGAGCCCCTGACGGCTCGCCTCACGCTGGGCGAGCTGGCGCCCCGCGGCCGTCTGCACGACGAGCCCGGACCGCGGGCCGAGCGCCGCCGCGATCTCGCGACGCACCTGTGCGCCATCGGCGCCCGGCGTGAGCATCACGTTGTACGCGCTGGGCTGCGCGCTCTGCCACGCACGCACGTAGTCCCGTTCGCCCAGGATCACCGCACCCGGGGGCCAGCCCAGGTTCGTCGTCAGGGCCGCCACCCTGAACGCGGCGCGTCGCGGCGCCGGCAGCACGAACGAGTCGCCGACGTGCAGGTGATGCTGCGTGGCGAGCGTCTTCGAGATGACCGCCCAGCCGCCCGCACGCAGCCGTGCGTCGGCAAGGCCGGCCCTACCGCCCACCAGCTGGCTCGCCGGCACCGGCATGGACGTGCTCGCCGGTGGCGCCAGCACCCAGATGCGACGGCCACCGTATTCCAGGAAGCCACCGAAGTACCGACCCACCGAGGCCACGCCGGGCAGCCTCGCCAGCCGCACAGCCTCGCGGCCTTCGAACGGGACCGTCGCGAACAGGCTCTGCGTTCCCGCGGGATCGACCCACAGATCAGACACCGAGCTCAACCCCTGAAACGAGCGATCCAGCCCGTGCTGGAGGTTGGAGTGCGAGCCCTGGATCGTCACCGCGCCGAACACCGCGATCGCAGCCGTGGCGGCAACCGCGATCGAGCGCGCCCGCGTCGTCGGCGAGCGCAGTTCGATCGCCGCGATCGCGGCCGCCCCCATGCCCAGAGGGCGCTGCAAGCGGTCGAACGCGGCGATCCCGAGGTCGATCGCCAGCGGCAGCAGCAGCAGCAGCGCCAGCACCAGCGCGACGATCCCGAGGATCGCCGACTGCGGCGCCGCCAGCAGGATCACCGTCGTGGCAGCCAGACACGCGATCCCGCCTCCCAGCATCCCCGCCCTGCCCAAACCGAATGCCCCGTGTTCGCGCGCGGCCGCGGGGGAGCGACCGTGCGCCCATATGTCGCGCATCGGCGCCAGCACCCCCACCACCGCCGCCAGCAAGCCGGCCGAGACGGCGATCACGACGCTCTGCCACGTCACGATCCGCTGCGAGCCGACGGGGAAGGCGATCGAGAGAAAACCGGGCGGTGCGCTGAATACGAGCACCGACAGGATCTCCCCGAGCACGAGTCCCACCAGCGACGCGACCGCGCCGAGCACGAACGCATCGAACAGCAGCGCCTTGATCACGCCCCAGCGGGTCGTGCCGTCCCGGCGCAGGCTCGTCACGAGCGCCTGGCGCAGAGAGGTCGTCAACAGCATCGCGCAGAACGCGAACATGAAGCCCACCAACGCACAGATCGCGGCGAAGGTGTCCGTCGACTGGTTCACGGGCGTCGCCGCCTGGCTGAACAGCGCCGCCTCGTAGTCGGCCGGCTCGACGTTGAACCGCCCGGCTGCCAGCCCCCGCAGACCGGCGAGCGCCTCACGGCCGCGGCCCGGCAGCGGCTGGACGAACACCCTGCTGATCCTGCCCCGCATGCCCGTCAGCTTCTGGGCGTAGGACAGCGGCGCCAGCACGATCGGGCTGTCCGCGAGCGAGCCGATGTCCCGCGAGGTCAGTTCGGTGCCCACGATCGCGCGCGTCAGCCGCCCGCCGATCTGCAGTCTGACGACTTCCAACGCCCTCACGCCGACATCCTGGGCAACCGAGGCCGGCAGCGCCAGCGCGCGTTGATGCATCAGCTGCAGCGAGCTGAAATGGCGCAGCAGCGGCCCCACCAGGTGAACGAAACGCGGGTCGGTGGCGAGCAGATCGACCGACTCCCGTCCGCTTGGGCCGATCACGCCGATCTGGCGCTCGAGCGTCGGCACCGCCACCCGCACGCCCGGCAGGCGCTGCACCTCGCCGAGCATCCCTTCGCTGAACCCGTTCGGGCTGCGCGCCTTGATCTGGTACTGGGACTTCCCCACCACGCCACCCGTCAGCTCGGCGACCGAGCCGTCGAGGCTGGTACTGGCCACCTGCGAGGCGAACAGCAGGGCCACCCCGACCGCGATCCCCAGCACGGCGAACAGCTCCTGCACCAACACCACCCTCGCCTTCAGGCGCACGAGATAGAGGTGGGCGATGTTCGTCAGCCGCATCGCTAGGACGGGCTGACGCTGCCACGAGCTGCAGCGAACAAGCGGTCCGGCTCGTAGTCGACCAGACATCCGTCCCGCAGCGCAAGCACGCGATCCGCCACGCTCGTCGCCTGCGGGTCGTGGGTGACCAGCAACGTGGCGGCGCCCCGCTCGTGGCACAGCTCGGCGATCAGCTCGAGCACGGCCCGCCCGCGCTGCGTGTCGAGGTTGCCGGTCGGCTCGTCGGCCAGCATCAGCTTGGGCTCGGTGGAAAGCGCCCGCGCGAGCATCACCCGCTGACGCTCGCCCATCGAGAGCTGATCGGCGCGGTGGCGCAGACGCTCGCCCAGGCCGAGCCGTAGCAGCAGCGGTTCGATCCTGCGCTCGGCCTGGCGCGCGGGTTCGAGCAGCCACAGCTTCATCGCCGCGTTCTGCACCACGTTGCCACCTGGAAGCAGGTCCGAGCTCTGGTCGACGAAGCCGAGATCGCGCAGCCGGTAGCTGGAGCGCTGCGCGTCGTTGAGGGCGGAGATGTCGCGGCCGTCGACGATCACCGCGCCGCTGTCCGGCGCGAGCAACGCCGCGATCAGCATCAGCAGCGTCGTCTTGCCCGACCCGCTCGGTCCGTACAGCGCCACGAGCTCGCCCGCCTGCACCGACAGCGAGACGCCGTCCACGGCCCGCACCGTCTCGTCCTCACCCACGTCGTAATGCTTGACGAGATCCCGCAGCTCGAGCATCAGGACGACGCGCGTCGCGGGCGTTCGCCGGGGAACTCGATGATGTTTCCGACCTCCTCGCCGTCCGCGTGCGCCGGCACGAGCAGGCTGCCGTCCCTGAGCCAGGCGAGACGGTCCGCGCACGCCGTCACGCCGGCATCGCCCGCGCAGATCAGAACGGCGCTGCCGCGCTCCTCGGCGAAGTCGCGCAGCTGCCCCGCCAGGAAGTCGGACTCGCCGATGCCCAACGTCGCCGCGACGTCGTCCACCAGCAGCAGCCGCGGCTCGCGCGCGAACCCCTGCGCGAGTGCCACCAGCGCCCGCTCCCAGTCGGCCAGCTCGTCCCAGTGCTGGCTGGCGCACTCGGCCGCGCCCACCCGCGCGAGCGCCTGCCTGGCGAGCGCATACGCGCCGCGGCGCCCGTGCGCGTCCAGCAGCGGCAGCGCGACGCCGCTCAGCACCGGCAGGTCGAGCTGAGGCGCCGCCCGCTGCACGAACGCGATCTCACCGCGCAGCAGTCGCGAGCGCCGACGGTCGGACATCGCCCAGACGTCCTCGCCGTCGAACAGCACCTTCCCCCTGCCGGGAGGCTCCATCCCCGCGGCGACTCGCAGCAGCGAGGTCTTGCCCTGAGCCCGCTGTCCCCGTACCGCGACGATCTCCCCCGCGGCGAGATCCAGCGATATGTCCGACAGCACGCGCACGACGTGACGGCGTCCGCGGGGATAGCTGAGCGAGACCCCTCCCAGCGACAGGACGGCCGTCATCACCGAGCGGGGGCCGGGCGCGAGGGGCTCGGCACGGCGTGGTGCTCGTACCGCTCCCGCTCCAGATACAGGCGCACGTCCTGGAGCCACTTGATGCGTGCGTCCCACCAGGAGACCTCCCCGCTGGTGACGATCAGCCGCATCGTCTGCGACAGCCCGCCGGTCTGCGCGGTGCGCCGTTCGTGGCGCATCCTGCGGTTGAGCTCCTGCAGCTGCTGGGCGCACGACATTTCGGCCTCGCGCACGATCTCGATCAGCCGCGGCAGGTCGGCGGGGCCGCACAATGCGATCTTCGCGTGCAGCTCCTCGCGCACGGGCGGGCTCTGCGTCGAGGAGCGCAGCCAACGCCGGAAGTGCTCGAGCCCCGCCCGCGTCGGCTCGTACACCGTCTTCTTGCGCCCGTCCACCAGCGCGGCGTGGGCATCCTGACGGGCATCGGCGGGGCGGACCAGTTCTCGCTCCAGCAGCCGCCGCACCGCGCGTGCGGCCGTGCCGCGGCTGAACTGGGCCGAGCCGAGCCTTTCTGCGATCCGCTTGTCGAGCTCATAGCACGTGGCCGGACGCTCGACGAGCAGGCCCAGCACGATCTCCCCTCCTGACATTGCGGACTGCTGCACCGTGCTCGCCATCGTCCGGATCGTACTGCAAGCTCCTCGCCGGTGTGGCAGAACGATTTCGATCAATGGTCAGACGCCGTCCCCCAGCTCGACCGCGTGCCGAGCCCTCGGTCAGACGCTTGAGGTGTCGATCGCCTCGCGCGCATCGCCGCCGGACGGGGCGTCGGGGAGCAGCAGCTGTCCGCCCGTGAGCGTCGCCACGCGGTCAGACCAACGCGTCGCCTGCGCGTCCGACGTCGCCATCAACACGGCGATCTCGCGTTCCCGCGCGAGCATGCACAGCACTCTGGTCACGTCCTCGATGTCACCGAGCCCGAGCGTCGCCGTGAGGTCGTCGACGAGCAGCACACGCGGCCCCCGCGCGATCGCCTGCGCCAGCCGCACGAGCGCCCGCTCCCGGTCGCTCAGGTCCACCTCGCGCCGCTGCGCGCACGCGCTCGCCCCGACGCTCGCGAGCGCATCCACGGCCCGCTCGCGAGCACCCTCGCCGCCGTGCGCGCCAAGCAGCGGCAGCGTGATCGATCGCAGAACCGTCACGTCGAGATCCTCCCGCAGACGATCCACGAGGGCCGCCCCGCCCCACCTCCTGCGCTCACTCTCGCCGTCGCCGCCCTGCCACGGATCGCGTCCGTCGAGCACGACCTGACCTCGGTCGGGCCGCTCCATTCCCGCCGCCACCCGCAGCAGCGACGTCTTGCCCTGCGCCCGCTGCCCAAGCGCCGCCACCACCTCGCCCGCCCGCACCTGCAGCGAGACGTCGGCCAGCACCTGCACGACATGGCGACGCCCGCGCGGAAAGCTGAGCCACACGTTCCGCAGCGACAGCGCCACCCCCATCGGCGACACGCTACCGAACACGACCCCGCTCCACTTGACGCAAAATCGGCGCTCGCCGGCAACCCCCTCCCGGTGCCCGCCCTAGGATCGCCTCGTGGACTTCAACGAATACCAACGCCGCTCGCGCCAGACCGCCGAGTACCCGCGTGACGCCTGGCTCGCATACCCCGCCCTCGGTCTCGCCGGGGAGGCCGGTGAGGTCGCCGAGCACGCCAAGAAGGCGATCCGCGACGACGGCGGCACCCTCACCGACGAGCGGCGCCTGGCGATGTCCAAGGAGCTCGGCGACGTCCTCTGGTACGTGTCGCAGCTCGCCACCGAGCTCGACCTCGAGCTCGCGGACATCGCCGCCGCCAACCTCGAGAAGCTCCTCTCCCGCCAGCGCCGGGGCGTGCTGTCGGGCAGCGGCGACGACCGCTGAGATTCAGGAGGCGACCGCGAACCGCGCGAACCGCTCGGCCATGCGGGCCGGCACGAGCGCCCGCACCCGCACGCCCTCGGGCGTGTCCAGCCGGGCGATCTCACCGGCCACCTCGTGCAGCTCCGCCAGCGAGCCGCCGTTGGCGTAGGGAACCAGCAGCTCCAGCGGCCTCAGCGTGTGGGCGAGCTCCCGCTCGATCCGCTCCGCCAGCAGCGTCAGGCCCTCCCCACCCGCGCCGCTGACGAGCACCGCGTCGGGATGGTGCAGGCGCAGGTCCTCGCGCTCCTCGCCGGTCAACAGGTCGACCTTGTTGAGCACCAGCACCCGCGGCTGTCCGTCCGCCACCCCGATCTCCTGCAGCGTCTCCTCCACCGAGCGCTTCATCTGCTCCATCTCCTGCTCGGCCACGCTCGCGTCGAGCACGTGCAGCAGCAGATCCGCCCGCTTGGTCTCCTCGAGCGTCGCCCCGAACGCATCGACGAGCTGGTGGGGCAGCTTGCGGATGAACCCCACCGTGTCGCTCATGAGGTGGCGGCGGCCGCTCAGCTTGATCGTACGCACGGTGGGGTCCAGCGTGTGAAACAGCCGGTCGCGCACCTGCACCTCGGCGCCCTCCCCGGCGCCGAAGGCCGACGTGAGCGCGTTCAACAGCGTCGACTTGCCGGCGTTGGTGTACCCCACCAGCGCCACCGCCGGCAGCGCCGCACGCTCGCGCTCGGCCCGCATCACAGCCCGTGTGCCCTTGACGTGCTCGAGCCGTCGCCGCAGCGCCGCGATGCGATCCCGCGCCAGCCGCCGGTCGGTCTCGATCTGGCTCTCGCCTGGACCCCTCGTGCCGATTCCCCCGCCGAGCCGCTCGAGATGGCTCCACAGTCCCCGCATCCGTGCGAGGTTGTATTCCAGCTGGGCGAGCTCCACCTGCAGCTTGCCGTCCGCGCTGGCCGCGTGGTCGGCGAAGATGTCCAGGATGATCGCCGTGCGGTCGATCACCGGCAGCCCGATCGCCTCTTCGAGATTGCGCTCCTGCCGCGGGCTTAGCTCGTCGTCGCAGGCGATCACGTTCGCGTCGGCCTCCCGCGCCTGCTGCAGCGCCTCGCGCACCTTGCCCGGGCCGAGGTAGGTGTTGGGATCCGGCGTATCCCGCCGCTGTACGAGCTCACCCACGACCGCCACCCCCGCCGTGCGCAGCAGCTCTCCCAGCTCTCCGAGCTCGCCCCCATCCGCCAGCGCCCCCACACACAGCGCTCGCTGGCGCGCGCGCTGGGCGGGTAGCGAGCCATTGCTCGAACCGGGCCCGTTCGAGCGCGATCGACTCACGTCCTTGCGCTGGCCGCTGCGACTCCTTTCCATCCACCCATCAGTCTAGGGCCTGACCAGACGCCGACCGCTGCGGTGACCGGTGCCGCGGGCAAGCGACGCAGGCACACGCTCCCGGGTCTCCCGAAAAGACCTACCCTCCGAGCTCGCCGAGCCGTCGCACGGCCTCCAGCAAACGCTCGTCGGGGGTGGTCAACGAGATCCGAAACCAACCCTCCCCCGCGGGGCCGTAGATCGCGCCCGGCGAGAGCACCACGGCGGCTTGCTCGAGCACGTGCTCGCAATAGGCCACCGAGCTGTCGAAGCCATCGGGCACTGGGGCCCACACGTAGATCGTGCTCCGCGGCGGCTTGACGTCGACACCGATCTCCTCGAGCGCGTCGCACACGAGATCGCGCCGGCGCACATACAGCTCGCTCATCGCGGCGACCTCCGCGTCCGCGTCGGGGGACAGCGCCGCGATCGCGGCCAGCTGCACCGCCTCGAACATGCCCGAGTCGATGTTCGTCTTCAGCCGCCAGTAGGTCTCGAGCGCCTGGGCGTTGCCCACCAGCACCGCACACCGCCAGCCGGTCATGTTGTAGCCCTTTGACAGCGAGAACACCTCGATGCCGACGTCCTTCGCTCCCGGCGTCTGCAGGAACGAGGGCGCCCGGTAGCCGTCGTAGGAGATCTCCGAGTAAGAGAGGTCGTGCACCACCAACACCTCGTGCTCCTGCGCGAACTCCACCGCCCGTGCGAAGAACCCCTCGGGCACGATCGCCCCTGTCGGGTTGTTGGGGTAGTTGAGGTACATCAGCTTCGCCCGCGCGGCGATCTCCGGCTCGATCGCGTCGAGGTCCGGCACGAACCCGAGCTCTGGCCGCAGCGCCATCAGCACCGGCTCGGCCCCCGCCAGCCACGGCCCGCCGGTGTACACCGGATAGCCTGGATCGGCGGCGAGCGCATAGTCGCCGGGGTCCAGGAAGGCGAGGTTGAGGTTGAAGATCGCCTCCTTCGCTCCCAGCCCGGGAACGATCTCGCTCTCGGGGTCGAGCTTGACGTCGAAGCGCCGCTCGTAGAAGTCCCGCACCGCCCCGCGAAAGTCCTCCCTGCCGCGGTTGCTGGGGTAGCGGTGCGTCTCGGGCTCTGACACCGCCTCCTGCATCGCCTCCACGATCAGCGGCGGCGTCGGACGGTCGGGATCCCCGATGCCGAGGCTGATCACGTCCACTCCCGCCCTGCGCTTGGCGGCGATCTTGCGCTCCAGCTCGGCGAACGCGTAGGGCGGGATGCGCTCCAGTCGCTTACTCGGTCTCATGCAGCTCCTTTGCGAACTCGTCGCTGAGCCGGCCCTCGAACACCGGCCTCGCCCAGCCTGTCAGGTTGACTTGCAGATCCTCCCCCACCTCCACCTCGAGCTCCCCCCCGTCGAGCATCACTGTCACACGCCCCGCGGCGTCCTCGCCGTGCCGATCGACCAGGTAGGCGACCGCCGCGCCCGTCGCGCCCGTCCCCGAGGACAGCGTCTCGCCCACGCCCCGCTCGAAGATCCGCGCACGGATGCGAGCGACCTCCCCGCCGCGCGCCCCTGCCTCGAGCGCTGCGTACCAGGACACGTTCGTGCGGTTGGGGAACAGCCCGGCGGATTCGATCGACGGTCCGATCGCGCCCAGGTCCAGGCGCTCGAGCTCCTCTGCGTCAGCGAGCGCGATCGCGCACTGGGGGTTGCCGATCGACACATGCCTGAAGCTCCACTCGAGCCCACCCGCGCTCAACGTCCCGGACCCGTCGGGCGGTCCTGCGGGGAAGTCGGGCGAGCTCAGGCTCGCCCGGCCCATGTCCACGCTGCAGGTGTCCGGCCCGATGATCCGCGGGCGGATCGTACCCGCGGCGGTGTGAATCTGAAAGCTGTCGAGCTCTGTCCAGCCACGGGTTCGCAGGTACAGGATCGCCTCGCGCGCCCCGTTCCCCGACAGCTCCGCCTCCGAGCCGTCGGGGTTGAAGATGCGCAGGTCCGCCACGTCGTGGACCGAGGCGGGCGGCGAGAGCAGCAGCACCCCGTCGGCGAACACGCCGAAGTGGCCCTCACACAGCCTCCGTACCCGCGCCGGAGTGAGCTCGAACGGGAGCTCCTCCTGCTCCACGATCAGGTAGTCGTTGCCCAGCGCCTGCCACTTCTCGAACCGCATCGCGCGTGAGTCTATGACCTGCGCGGCGCCCCTCCCGCCGCCGCCTCGCCGTCGGTCCCGGCGCTCTCCAGCGCCTGTGAGATCTCCTGCGCCACCTCCTCCGGAGCCCGCCCGGTCACGTCGAGCACCGTCACCCCGCCGAGCTTTCGCATCCAGCTGAGCTGACGCTTGGCGTAGTTGCGGGTGCGTCGCTTCATCGCCTCCACGTCCCCCCTCAGCAGGTCCGCGAACCCGACCGCCTTGCGCGCCGTCTGCGAGGCGCCCGCCTGGTGCGCGCGCCTGACCTCCTCGCGCGCTCCCGCCGCCACGATCGCATCCACGCGCTCCTCGATCCGCGCGTACAGCGCCCCCCGCTCCATCGTCACTCCGATCAGCAGCGTGGGGCGACGCATCTCCCCGCTCCACAGCTGTTCGCCCGCCTCCTGGGGCACACCCACCTCGGCGAGCTCGAGCGCCCGCACGATCCGCTGCCGGTCGTTGGGATCGATCCGCGCCGCCGCCCCCGGCGCCCGCTCGGCCAGCACCCCGTGCAGCGCGGGCGCCCCCCGCAGCTCGAGCTCCGCCAGCCACCGCTCCCTCACCCCGCCCCCCACTGGCGGCTTCAGGTCGAGCTCGGTGAGCGCCGCGCGCAGGTACAGCCCCGTGCCCCCGACGACGATCGGTCGCCGCTGCTGTGCCAGCAGCTCGTCGATCTGCGCGTGTGCGAGCCCTGCGTACCGGCCCGCACTGAAGGTCTCCTCGACCGGCAGGAACGACACCAGCCGGTGCTCGAGCTGTGCCTGCTCGGCTGCGCTCGCCACGCCCGTCAGCGTCTGCAGACCCGCGTAGACCTGCAGCGCGTCCGCCGAGACCGCCACCGGATCCTCGCCGCGCGCCCGCAGCCGCCGCGCCAGCGCGGTCGCGATCGCGGTCTTGCCCACCCCTGTGGGTCCGAACAGCGCAACGATCCTCATTGACCTAGGCTTGCACCAGATGCAGATCTCAGGCTCCAGGGTCCTGCTCACCGGCGCCACCGGCGGGCTCGGACAGGCGATCGCCCGTGCCCTTCATGCACGCGGCGGGGAGCTGATCCTCACCGGCAGGCGCAGCGACGTGCTGGAGCCGCTCGCGGCCGAGCTGACCGGCGCGACCACGCTCGCCGTCGACCTCGCCGACGCCGCCGAGCTCGATCGCCTCGTGCAGGAGGCCGGCCGCGTGGACATCCTGGTGGCCAACGCCGGCCTGCCCGCCACCGGACGGCTGGAGTCGTTCACGGTCGAGCAGATCGACCGCGCCCTGGACGTCAACCTGCGCGCCCCGATCGCGCTCGCCCACGCGCTCGTCCCCGCGATGATCGAGCGCGGCAGCGGCCACCTGGCGTTCATGTCCTCGCTGAACGGCAAGGCCGCCACGCCCCAGACGTGCGTCTACAACGCCACCAAGTTCGGCCTGCGCGGCTTCGCCGCCGCGCTGCGCACCGACCTGCGCCACGACGGCGTCGAGGTCTCCGCCGTGTTCCCCGGCTTCATCCGCGACGCCGGCTTCTTCGCCGACTCGGGCACCGAGCTCCCTCCCGGGATCGCCACCCGCTCCCCGCAGGACGTCGCCCGCGCGGTGATCGGTGCGATCGAACGCAACCGCGGCGAGGTCGATGTGGCGCCGCTGTCGCTGCGCCTCGGCGCCGCCTTCGCCGGCCTGGCGCCCGATCTGGCCAACTCCCTCAGCCGCAGGATGGGCGCCGAGAGGATCGCCGCGGACCTGGCTGCCGCCAACGCCGACAAACGCTGAAAAGCGAACAGACGTTCCGTCCGAAGCGCCCTCTAGCTTTCTCCTCCCATCTCGACCGGAGGAGCCCTGACCATGCCTGTGAACGACGACGAGAAGGCGGCAAAGGCGCGCGACGCCGCTCTGAAGGGTGCCCTCACCCAGATCGAGCGCGAGTACGGCAAGGGCACGGTCATGCGCATGGGCGACGAGGGCGCCCAGGTGCGCGTCGAGGTGATCCCCACGGGCGCGCTCTCGCTCGACCTGGCGCTCGGTATCGGCGGCGTTCCGCGCGGGCGCATCGTCGAGGTGTTCGGCCCCGAGTCCTCGGGCAAGACCACCCTGATCTACCACGTGCTCGCCGAGGCCCAGAAACTGGGCGGGGTGTGCGCGTTCATCGACGCCGAGCACGCGATGGACCCGCTCTACGCGAAGGAGATCGGCGTCGACATCGACGAGCTGCTCGTCTCCCAGCCCGACTACGGCGAGCAGGGCCTGGAGATCGCCGACATGCTGGTGCGCTCGGGCGCCGTCGACGTGGTCGCGATCGACTCGGTCGCCGCGCTCACCCCGCGCAAGGAGCTCGAGGGCCAGATGGACGACACGTCCGTCGGGGAGCAGGCGCGGATGATGTCCAAGGCGATGCGCAAGCTCGCAGGCAACCTCAACCGCACGCAGACGCTGTGCATCCTCACCAACCAGATCCGCGAAAAGGTCGGCGTCATGTTCGGCTCCCCCGAGACCCAGCCCGGCGGGCGGGCGCTGAAGTTCTACGCCTCCCAGCGCCTGGACATCCGTCGCATCGAAACGCTCAAGGACGGTACCGAGGCGGTCGGCAACCGCGTGCGCGTGAAGGTCGTCAAGAACAAGGTGGCGGCACCCTTCCGCCAGGCGGAGTTCGACATCGAGTTCGGCAAAGGCATCTCCACCTCGGGCTGCCTGATCGATCTCGGCCTGGAGCACAACATCGTCTCCAAGTCGGGCTCGTTCTTCTCCTACGGCGAGGAGCGCCTCGGGCAGGGTCGCGCCGCCGCCAAGGCCCAACTCGACGCCACCCCCACGATGGCCAAGGCGATCGAACAGAAGATCTACGCAGCGCTCGGAATCGGCCCCGAGCACGTCACGCCGATCGCTCGCAACGGCGACGACGCGACGACGCCCCAGCCGGTCGCCGAGGCCGCCCCGGCGGGAGGGGCCGCAGCGCCACCGCCGCCGGCCGCGCGCGCCGCCTGAGACGACAACATGACCACGATACTATGGTCATGTGGCCAGGATGATTGCCGCATCTCGTTTCAAGGCGCAGTGCCTGGCGCTGCTGGATGACGTAGCCAAGACCGGAGAGCCGCTGGTCATCACCAAGCGAGGTCGTCCGGTAGCGCGGGTCGTGCCAGCCGAGCCACCCGCGTCCCTGCGTGGGAGCGCGACCTTCTTGGTTTCCGATGACGAGCTGATTGCACCTCCGCCCGTCCGCTGGGACGCTGCCCAGCGGTGATCGTCCTCGACACCCACGCCTGGCTCTGGTGGGCAACCGAGCCCGCCCGGCTCAGCCGCGCGGCGCGGGAGGCGATCGACGGAGCCGAGCGGTTTGGAGTCGCGACGATCAGCTGCTGGGAGATCGCCATGCTCGTCGAGGCGAGGCGCGTCGAGCTCGACCGTCCCGTCGAGACGTGGATCGAGCAGGCTCTGGGCGATGCGCGCGCCCAGCCTGTGTCCTTGAGCGGTGTGATCGCGGTTCAGGCAGCGCTGCTCGAGCGGGATGGCTTTCCCGCCGACCCCGCAGACCGGATCATCTACGCGACTGCGCGCCAGAGCGGCGCTCGACTCGTGACGAAGGATCGAGCGATGCACACGTTCGATCCACGTAACACGGTCTGGTGATCCGGCGCAGCCGCGCCAGCGCGATGGACCATTACTCTTGAGCCATCGTGAAGCGCTACCACCTGACGACGTTCGGCTGCCAGATGAACGAGCACGACAGCGAGCGCATGAAGGGCATGCTGCAGGCGCTCGGCTACAGCGAGGCGAGCGAGCGCGACGAAGCCGACGTGATCCTGTTCAACACCTGCTCGATCCGCGAGTCCGCCGACAGCCGCTTCATCGCGCATCTCGGTGAGGCCAAGCGGCTGAAGCGTGAACGGTCCGAGCGGGTGGTGGGCGTCGGCGGCTGCTGGGCTCAGTCGGTCAAGGAGGAGGTGTTCGAGCGGTTCCCGTTCGTGGACGTCGCGTTCGGCCCCGGCCAGGTGCACAAGCTCGCCGAGTTCCTCACCAGCGACTCGCTGAGCGCCCAGGGCTACTTCGAGTTCGAGGGCTTCACCGGCCACCTCCCCGCCCACCGCGAGCGTCCGTTTCAGGGCTGGCTGCAGATCAGCGTCGGCTGTAACTGCGCCTGCTCCTACTGCATCGTGCCCTCCACCCGTGGGCGCGAGGTCTCCAGGCCGCCGGCCGAGCTGCTTGCCGACACGCGGGCGATGGCGGCCGAGGGGGTGCGCGAGGTGACGCTGCTGGGACAGAACGTCAACTCCTACGGTCGCGACCTGCGCCCCCAACGGGCCTCGTTCGCGCAGCTGCTGGGAGAGATCGACGCGATCGAGGGGATCGAGCGGATCCGCTACACGAGCCCCCATCCCAAGGACATGCGCGAGGACGTGATCCGTGCCCACGCCGAGCTGCAGAGCGTGTGCGAGCACATCCACCTGCCGCTGCAGTCGGGCTCCTCGCGCGTTCTGAAGGCGATGCGTCGCACCTACGATCGCGAGCGCTACCTGGACCGGGTCGCGCAGATCCGTGAGCACGTCCCCGACGCAGCGCTCACGACCGACATCATAGTCGGCTTCCCAGGCGAGACCGAGCAGGACTTCGAACAGACGCTGGAGCTGGTCGAGCAGGTCGGCTATGACGGCGCCTTCACCTTCATCTTCTCCCCACGCCGCGGCACCCAGGCAGCAGGCATCGACGACGGCCTCGTGCCCCATCCGGAGAAGGTGAGCCGCATGGAGCTTCTGGTGGAGGTCGTCCAGAGACGGGCTCGCGAGCGTGCACAGCGGTTCGTGGGACGCGCGCTCGAGGTCCTGGTCGAGGGCCGCTCGCGCACCGATCCCGAGCGTCTGCGCGGTCGCACCCGCCACAACAAGGTCGTCAACTTCACCGGCCTGGCGAGCGCGGGCGAGCTCACCGAGGTCGACATCCTGGCGGCCACCAGCCAGACGCTCGCCGGCGAGGAGCGCCTGCTCGCGCGCGTGGCGGGCCCGTGAAGATCCGCGCCGCGGTGCTCGAGGAGTTCTCGAGGCCGCTCGTCGTCCAGGAGGTCGAGCTCGCCGAGCCCGGACCGGGTGAGGTGCTCGTGCGCCTCGTCGCCTGCGGCGTGTGTCACACCGACATGTACACCGCCTCGGGCGTGGATCCCTCCGGCTACGCTCCCACCGTGCTCGGCCACGAGGGTGCGGGCGTCGTCGAGCGGTGCGGCCCCGGCGTGACGCTGCTCGAGGAGGGCGACCACGTCGTGACGCTGTTCTCCCCCCAGTGCGGGGAGTGCGTGCATTGTCGCAGCCCCCTCACCAACCTGTGCCTGGCGATCCGCGAGCAGCAGAACCTCGGCTACCTGCCCGATGGCAGCACCCGGCTGTCGCGGGCGGGCGAGCCGCTGCGCCACTTCATGGGCACATCCACCTTCGCCGAGTACACCGTCATGCCCGAGATCGCCCTCGCCAGCATCGATCGCGCAGCACCACTGGATCGGGCGTGCCTGTTCGCATGCGGCCTCTCGACCGGGCTCGGTGCCGCGATCAAGACAGCCGCCGTGCGCGCCGGCTCGACGTGCGTCGTGTTCGGCGCCGGGATGGTGGGGCTCGGCGCGGTGGCGGGCGCTCGCCTGCAGGGGGCCGAACGGATCGTGTGCGTCGACCTCGCCCCCGATCGGCTCGAGCTGGCCCGCGGGCAGGGGGCGACCGACCTGCTCCTCGCCGGCGAGGACACCGTCGAGCGGATCCTCGAGATGACCGACGGCTTCGGCGCCGACTACACCTTCGAGGCGACCGGCAACGTCGCGGTGATGGCCCAGGCGGTGCAGGCCGCGCGGATGGGCTGGGGACTGTGCACCGTGTGCGGCGTGGCCGGCCGCGGCGAGACGCTCGACGTGGTGCCGCGCCTGCTGATCACCGGTCGGCGCGTGTGCGGCTCCTCGTTCGGGGGTCTGAAGGGCCGCCAGGACGTGCCGGCGCTCGTGCGCCGCTACCTGCAGGGAGAGATCGACGTCGACCCGTTCATCTCCCATCGCCTCACCCTCGATCAGGTCAACCGCGGCTTTGAGCTGATGCACGCCCAGGACGGCATCCGCAGCGTGATCGAGCTGTAGGCAGCCTTCCGCGCCGGCAGCGTGCCGTGGGGCTTCTGCCGGCGCGGTCTGGCATGCGATCCGCCGCCGCTCTACGGGTAGCCGGCGCCCGACTGGGGGCCCGGCGGTGCGCCGGAGCCCGAGCCCGGTCGACCGTTGCCGGCTGCACCGGAGCCCATGTTCGGGCACGGCTTCTTGCCGTTCGGGCTCGCTTTGCCGTGCGTCCCCGTCCCGCTGCCCGGGGTCGGGGCCGATGACGATGAGCCCTGGGTCGATCCCGACGAGCCTGAGCCAGTCGTCGAGGACGGGGTGCTCGTCGCGGGGGTGCTCGCCGTCGTGGCGCTGCCGGCGGCGGCGCTGCCGGTGGAGGCGGCGGACGCTCCCGCGATCCCGGCGGCCGCGCCGCCGGTGACGAGCGCTCCCGAGATCATCGTGGCGCCAAGCATCTTCGAGATGTTCATGTCGGTCCTCCTGTGATGGTCGCGTGACTGTTGCGAGCCATCGTCCAGCGCGCTGCTAAGGCTCCCCCCAGCGGCGTCTAAGAGGTTCCGCAGGCCGACGTAGGGGCTTTCTAAGAGCCACCGGGCGCGGTGAGGCCGTCATCTGGCGTTCGTGCCAGTCGAACCTTCTCGTCCAAAAGCCCGCGATTGGGCTCGTGCACGATGCCGGCCGTGCCGATGAGAGACGCGCATCGAAGACCGACCGATCCTTGCCGGCCAGCCGCCCAGCGTCCTTCACGGGGAGATCCTGCGAGACATGAACACCCACGCCACGCCCGTGAAAGTGCGCGGGACGCTGCTCGCGGGCCTCGCTGCGACGCTCCTCAGCGTCGTGCTGGTCCTGGCCCTGGCGTCATCCGCCCGGGCGGCCGACCGAAGCCAACGCGCCACCTGCCACTCGCTCTTCGTCCACTCCGGCCACGGCGCCCGCGCATGCGCGGGCTCCCGCGGGGCCGGCGGCCGGAGCGCCGGGCACGGTGCCCGCCGACACTCCAGGAAGACCCGCAAACACGGCAAGCACCATGCCAAGAAGAAGCACGCGCGCAAGCCCGACGGCTCGGCCGTCGAAACCGGTCACGAAGGCGAACGCCAAACCGCGGCCAAACGGACACTCGAAGCGACCTGCGAAGACACCAGCAGCCCGGTGATCGACGGCGAAGGGGCGTTCAGTTGCCAGGACGGCTCCGAACCGCGATGCGAAGAAGGTCTGTTGCCCATCCTCTCGGAATCCGGCGTCGCGCTGGTGTGCGAAGCCGAACCGGGCGAAGAATCCGACCAGGAAACCGAATATGAAAGCGACGACTAGGCGCGGCGGGCCGCTAGAGCGCCCGCCGCTCGAGCGCCTCGTAGGTGGCCCCCGCGGGCGACAGCCAGGAGCGGTACAGGACGAGCGCCTGTGGAGCGAACGACAGCCCGGGGGTCGCGGCGAGCGGCTCGCGCGCGCCCGGCAGCCGGGTGGCGCCGGGGGGACGCCCGCGGATGCGGGCGAGCGTGATGTGCGCGCGAAAGCGTCTGCGGCGCTCCTCGCGAAAGCTGCAGGCGTGCGCCAGCGCCCCGACCAGCGCCCCGTGCAGCGCCTCGAGGCCGCCGTGCGGATCGTCGTGGATCTCAACCGCCAGCGCGCGGGGGCGACGTGGCGGCAGCCACAGCGGCGCGCCGACACCGAGCCTGCCGACGCGGCCGGGACATCCCCGTACAGCCTCGGCGATCGCGGCGACCTCTTCCATCGGGCGGCTGCCCAGAAAGCACAGCGTGAGATGCAGCAGCTCGGCATCGAGCACCCGCAACGACCCCGCCGCGCCGACCCGCTCCCCCTGCCCGCGCAGCGCTTGGCGCGCCCATACGGCGAGCTGCTCACACACTGCTGAGGGCGGGTCGAGCGCCACGAACAGGCGCGCGCCGCCGGCAGGCGTCATCCGGTGCTGTGGCGGTGATCGATCAGCAGGCGCCGGAGCATGTGCATCGCCACCGCGGTCGCTCTGTCCCTGATGTCCGCTCGGCTGCCGGGCAAGTTCACGGAGCGGACGGCCTGCGCCCCATCCGGTCCCGCGACGCTCAGCCACACCAGCCCGACCGGCTTCTCCGCGCTGCCGCCCCCCGGACCCGCGATGCCAGTGACGCCGACGCCGACGTCGGCTGAGAGGCGCTCCCTGGCGCCGTGGGCGAGCGCCGTGGCCACCTCTTCGGAGACCGCTCCGTGACGCTCGATCAGCGACTCCGCCAGACCCGCCGCCCGCACCTTCGCGTCGTTGGCGTAGACCACGATCCCGCCCTTCACATACGACGACGCGCCGGGGGGCGCGGTCAGCCGCGCCGCGAGCTGCCCGCCGGTGCACGACTCGGCCACCGCGATCGTCAAGCTCCGCCGGCGCAGCGCCGCGGCCACCTGCTCGTCGACGGTGCTCCCGTCGGTGGAGAACAGCGTGACGCCGTGACGCTCCCCGACGAGCTCCACGAACGCTCGGTAGAGCTGCTCCTGTGCGGGCTCATAGCGGGTGACGATCTCGATCTCACCGCGTTTCAGACAGGTCGTGATCTCCATCTCGCCCAGCCCCAGACCCGCCGCTTCGCCCTCGCGCAGGGTCTGGGCGATCTCCGACTCGGGAATCCCGAACAGCCGCAGCGTGCCGAGCCGGTAGTCCTTCGCGCCAGCGATCGCCGCCTGCAGCGCGGCGGTGCCCACGGCCGCAGGCCACATCGGCTGCAGCTCGCGCGGCGGCCCCGGCAGCACCACGATCGTGGGGCCCGTCCCGGCCTGGCCCGGGGGGACGACGAGCCCGGGAGCCGTCCCCACGGGCTCGAGCACCGTGGCCCCCCGCGGCACCATCGCCTGCTTGCGCGTGCCGGCCGCGAGCGCGTCGCGGTCGATGTTGGGCCAGCGCTCGAGCAGGGGCCGCACGATCTCGCCGATCTGGCGCTCGAGGTCCTCGTCCAGCGCCAGCTCACGGTGCTGGAAGGCGCCCACCACCTCGGTCGTCAGATCGTCGGCGGTCGGACCGAGTCCGCCGCTGGTCAGAACGAGATCGAGCCCCTGCTCCGCCATGAACGACAGCGCTGCCCGCATGTCCTCAGGGCGGTCCCCCACGACCGTCATGTGGGCGAGGTCCACCCCCAGCTCGCTCAGCCGTTCGGACAGCCACGGCCCGTTGCGATCGCTCACGCGCCCGCTCAGCACCTCGGTGCCGGTGACCACGATGCCCGCGCGCGCCCCACCGGGTCCATCCGGGAGAGGCTCGCTGGCGGTGGTTGGATCGCTCATGTGCAGGTCGGCAGATGACCGGGCGCGAGCGTCCGGCGTCCGGCCTTCGTGATCACGTAGCCGATCGCCCGGGAGCTGGCGGGCACGGCGCGAGGGGTGCCGTCGATCAGAAGCGTCACCGAGTTGTTGCCGAGCGTCAGTTCAAAGCGCCTGCCGGTGTAGGGGCCGCTGCGCGCGCCCGCTTCGAGCGTCCTACCGGCGATCAGCCTGTGCCCGGATTCGCCGAGCAGACATACGTACACCGTGCCGGTGGCGCGCAGCGAAAGGGAGATCGTCCGCGAGGCGCTCGTGCCGGGCGCGGTCGCGCCCCGGTGGCTGGGACGGCTGTGGCGCGAGCCGCCTCTCGTGACCGTGGAGGTCGAGCTGCTGCTCGTGCTGTTGGATTTCCCACCGCGGGAGACCAAACCGACGATCAGCAGCACTATCACCACGAGCACGATCCCAACCAGCGCGAGATAGCCTCGCGAAGGTCCCTCGCCCGGCGGCTTGGCGCGCCGCTGGCTGGAGGCGATCGGCTCGATCGGCTCGCTCACGGGCTCCGCCGAGCGCCGGTACTCCTCGACGAGCGCCTTGCCGTCGAGGCCGAGCGCCGCCGCGTAGGTGCGCAGGAAGCTCTTCACGAACGTCGGGCCCGGCAGCAGGTCCCACTCTTCGTTCTCCAGCGCCCGCAGGTACTTGGCGCGAATCTTGGTCTGCGCCTCAATCTCGGATACGTCGATCCGCGCGCGCATCCGCGCTTCGCGCAACGTCTCGCCGATCTCGGGCATATGCGCAGTTAGGCTAGTCGCTCGCCGCCACCGTCGGCTCGCTCAACGACGCCAGCACGCGGGGCAGATCGGCCTCGGTGACGAGCACCTGCCGTGGCTTGGATCCTTCGTATCCCGAGATCACGCCCCGGCGCTCGAGCATGTCGATCAGCCGTCCGGCGCGCGTGTAGCCGAGCCGCATCCGCCGCTGCAGCATCGATGTCGAGGCCGTCCCCATCTCTGCGACCAGCACGATCGCGTCCGCCAGCAGCGGATCCTCATCGGGGTCGAGCTCCTCGCCGCCGTCGCTGTGGGACTCCGTGGGCTCGACCTCCTCGAGCAGCTCCTCGTGCAGCTCGGGCTCTCCCTGCCCCCGCCACAGGTCGGTCAGCTTGGCGATCTGCTCCTCGTCGATGTAGGCCCCCTGGATCCGCTGCAGCCGCGAGGTGCCGACCGGGCTGAACAGCATGTCGCCCTGACCGAGCAGGGACTCCGCGCCGTTCTGGTCGAGGATCACCCGCGAGTCGGTCTGACTGGACACGGCGAAGGCGATCCGCGAGGGCACGTTCGCCTTGATCATTCCCGTGATCACGTCCACGCGAGGACTCTGGGTTGCGAGCACCAGGTGGATGCCCACGGCCCGCGCCTTCTGCGCAAGGCGGATGATCGAGTCCTCGACGTCGGCCGGCGCGACCATCATCAGGTCCGCGAGCTCGTCGATCACGCACAGGATGTAGGGCAGCGGCGCCTCCCCCCTGCGCCTGCGAGCCTTGTTCAGCTCCTCCAGGCTGCGGGTGCGCGCCAGCGACATCGTGCCGTAGCGCTGCTCCATCTCCTTGACGAGGTTCTGCAGCGCGTTCGCCGCCATTCGCGGGCTTGTTATCACGGGCGTGAGCAGGTGGGGGATCGACTCGTAGTGGTTGAGCTCGACCTGCTTGGGGTCGACCAGCACGACCCGCACGTCGCGCGGGGTCGCGCGCAGCAGCACGCTGCAGAGCATCGCGTTGATCGCGCCCGACTTGCCCGCACCGGTCGTGCCGGCGACGAGCAGATGGGGCATCTTCGCGAGATCGGCGCCGATCGCCTTGCCGGCGACGTCCTTGCCGAGCCACACCGTCAACGGCGACCAGTCCTTCGGCGGACGCTGGAACACATCCCCCAGCCGCACGATCTTGCGGCGCACGTTGGGCACCTCCACGCCGACCGCCTGCTTACCGGGAATCGGCGCGAGGATGCGGATCTCGGTGGCCGCCAGCGCGTAGGCGAGGTCGTCCTTGAGCTGGGCCACCTTCGCCACCTTCGTGCCCGGCGCGAGCCGCAGCTCATACCGGGTGATGTGCGGTCCGGCGACGGTGCCGATCACCTGCGCCTGGACACCGAAGTGCCCGAGCGCCTCGGTCAGGCGCTGGGCGATGCGCTCCTGCCCGGCCGTGTCGGGCTTGGCCTGCTCGCCGGTGGAGCGGGTCAGCAGCCGTCCCGCATCGGGCAGCTCCCACACGAAGTCGGGGTCCTCGGTGTGCGCGTCGCGGTAGCGCCCCTGCGGCGTGAGCTCCCCGGGGTCGGTCTTGGCGACGCCGGCGATCGACTCCTCCTGCTCTGTCTCGTCGGCGGCCTCGGGAGGGCTCGGCTCCTGCGCGGCCGGCTCCTCGCCGGGGGCGAAGCTCGAGCGCGCGTGCTCGGCGGTGTCCTGCGAGGGTGCCTCGACATGCGTGGCCCTGACGATCAGCTCCTCGGGAGCGGGCTCGGGCGGCGCGAGCTCCCCCTCGAGGGTGGGGCCCGCGGCGAACGGGGTGGCCGCGACGCTCGCCCCGGAGCGCTCCTGGGCATCGGCACGGCCGCCCAGCGTCGCGCTCAGCCACACCCGGGCGGAGCGAGCGGCGGCGAGCGCGTGACGCGCGGCGGTGCGCAGCGCCCCCGCCGGCGAGGATCCGGTCAGCAGCGTGACCCCGACGAACAGCAGGAACAGCACCAGGATGTCCACCCCCACGCTCTGCACCAGCCGGTGGGCTGCCTGGTAGAGCGCCTCGCCCACGACGCCCCCGTGGGACTGCATGAACACGGTCGACCAGGACGATTCGCCCTGGCTGGGGGGCGCGGAGGAGCTCACGCCGAGCGTGCCCGCCGCGAGCGCCAGCGTCACCCCGGCTGCCACACAGGTGGCGCCGGTGCGCAGCGGACGCAGCTGAGGCCAGGCCGGGCGCGCGAGCATCGCCCCGCCGCCGGCGACCAGCGCGATCGGAGCCAGCGCTTTGGCCTTGCCGAAGGTCCAGCCGAGCGCCTGGGCCAATCCACCGCCGATGCGCCCGCCGTCCCAGCCGCCGTAGATCACGAAGCCGAGGTATACGCCGAGTGCGATCGCGCCGAACCCGAGCATGTCGCGCTGGCGCTCGTCGAGCTCGGGCAGCCGCGACGGCCAACGCCGCCGCCAGCGACCTCGCTTGGCGAGTGTCCTCGCCGAGCGCCCGCGGGGGCCCCTCCGCGAGGCTTTTCGCCTGGTCGCAGCTTTACGCGCCTGCGTACGCCTGGTAGCAGCCATCCCGCGCAACTTCGACGCCGACCCTTGGGAACCTGCCTTACGATCGCTTTACTGCGTTCCGGTACTTAAAGACCCCTGCACATAACAATGGAACTGCGCTCATGAACGATTTCTCGCGGGCCCCTCGGGTGCTCGTCATCGAGGACGATGAGGACATCGCCCAGGCCCTGCAGCGCTCGCTGCGGATGGAGGGCTATGAGGTCCGGGCGGCGCCTGACGGACCGTCGGCGCTGGAGCACGGCCGCGCGTTCGCGCCCGATCTGGTGATCCTCGATCTCGGCCTGCCCGGCATCGACGGCCTGGAGGTTGCGCGGGAGCTGCGCGCCGACGACGACGTGCCGATCCTGATCCTCACCGCCCGCGACGCGCTGGAGTCCCGCGTGGAGGGCCTGGACGCGGGCGCGGACGACTACCTGGTCAAGCCATTCGAGCGTCAGGAGCTGCTGGCGCGCATGCGCGCATTGCTGCGCCGGCGTCCCCCGCGCGGATCGGCGCCGCTGCGCGTCGCTGATCTGCTGCTCAACGTCGACACCCACGAGGTGCTCCGCGGCGAGCGCTCGATCGACCTGACCCAGCGCGAGTTCGAGCTGCTCGAGTACATGATGCGCAACGAGCGCATCGTCATCTCCCGCCAGCGCCTGCTCGACGAGGTGTGGGGCTATGACCCCTTCTCGACCACGAACACGATCGAGGTGTTCGTCTCCAACGTGCGTCGCAAGCTCGAGGCCGACGGCGAGCCCCGCCTGCTGCACACCATCCGGGGAGCCGGCTACGTCCTTCGCGCGTAGCCTCCTCGACGGCGCCCGCGGCGCCGGTGCACGCGCGTCGGCGACGTTCGACCGACTGCCCATCCGCGCGCGTCTCGCCGGCGTCTCGGCGCTGCTCACCTTCTCGATCCTGTGCGCGTTCGCCGTCGCGATCGGCTCGCTCACGGTGAACCGCATCCGCTCGGACTTCAACCGCCAGGTGGAAAGCACCGCGCGCCAGCTCCCCTCGCAGCTGAACATCAGGGTCGATCCCTCGACGTATCAGATCGAGGCGATCCAACCGCCGTTGGACGATCTCGCCACGCCCGCCCACGAGGCGGTGATCAGGGTGCTCACGCTCGGCGGCGCGCCGATCGAAGAGGCGCCCGCCGGCGCACCCTCGCTCGGGGCGCCCTCCGGCCACGCGGTGATCGTCCACGGCTACCGCGTGATCAGCCGCCCGGCGGTGGTGCGGATCACCGGCAGCGGCGAGCCGATCGGCCGGGTGATCATCCAGTACGGGCGCTCGGTCTCCGACACGAACGCGACCGTCGCCCGCGTCGAGCTGTTCCTGCTGCTGGGCGTGTTCGCGGGCGCCGGACTGGCGTTGCTGGCCGGCACGATGATCGCGCGACGCGCGATGGCGCCGATCGCTTCGCTGACGACCACCGCTGAGCAGATCGCGCGCACCCGCGACCCCTCCCGCTCGGTTCCCCAGCCGGCCGCCGACGACGAGGTCGGTGAACTCGCGAGCACGCTGCGGGGCATGTTGCGGGAGCTCGACGCCGCCCGCGCCGAGACGGAGGCGGTGCTCGCCCGCCAGCGACGCTTCGTCGCCGACGCCTCGCACGAGCTGCGCACACCGCTGACGAGCGTGCTCACGAACCTCGAGCTGCTCGCCGAATCGCTACACGGCGACCAGGGCGAGGCGGCCCGCTCTGCACTGCGCTCCTCCCGGCGCATGCGCCGCCTCGTCGCCGACCTCTTGCTGCTCGCCCGTACGGACGTCGGTCGGGTGGTCGCGCACGAGCCGTGCGACCTCGGCCAGATCGTGGTGGAGGCTGCCGCCGAGCTCGGTCCCGTCAGCGACGCCCACGACATCGCGCTCGACGTGCGGTCGGTGACGGTCGAGGGCGCTCGCGACGAGCTGCACCGCCTCACGATCAACCTGCTCGAGAACGCGCTGCGCCACACCCCTCCGGGCAGCGAGATCCGCGTCAGCACCCGCTCGCTGCCCCACCCACCCGACGGTCCCACCGGCGACGGCGCCGGCGCCGTCGCCGAGCTGATCGTCGAGGACGACGGCCCGGGCGTTCCCGCCGAGCTCGCGCCGACCCTGTTCGAGCGCTTCGTCCGCGGCGCGGGCGACCGCGGCGGATCCTTCGGCCTGGGGCTCGCGATCGTCAAGGCCGTGGCGGAGTCGCATGGCGGCTCGGCGCTGCTCGAGAACGTCTCCCCCCACGGGGCACGTTTCGTCGTGCGGCTGCCAGCGGCGGGCGACCGCGTCACACCTCGACGACCACAGGCAGCACCATCGGCCGCCGCTTGAGCCGGTCGTAGACGAGCTGGGCGAGATCGTCGTGCAGGACCTGCTGGAGCAGGTCGACCTCGCTGATCTCCTCCGCCGCGGCGCGGCGCAACGAGCCCTCGACGGTCGTCTTGATCTCCTCCACGAGCTCATCCGCCTGATCCAGGAACGGCACGCCCCGGAAGATCACCTCGGGGTCGGCCACCGAGCGCCCGTCCTGCTCGGCGATCGTGGCCACGACGATGAAGATCCCATCCGCGGAGAGCATGCGGCGGTCGCGCAGCGCGACGTCCGCCATGTCGCCGATCTCGACGCCGTCGACGAACACCATCCCCGCCTGCTCGCGTGAGCCGAAGCGCGCCCGCCCGTTGCGGTTGATCTCGAGTGGCAACCCGTTGTCGCCCTGGAAGATGTCCTCCGGCGCGATGCCCACCGCCTCGGCCAGCTGCGCGTGCAGGTGCAGCCGCTTGAAGTCGCCGTGGAACGGCATCACGTAGCGGGGCTTGACGAGGTTCAGCATCAACTTGACCTCCTCGGCATAGCCGTGGCCGGACGCGTGCACGGGCGCGTCGCGGGCGGTCACCACCTCGCAGCCGATGTGGTAGAGGCGGTCGATCGTCTCGTTGACGGCTCGCTCGTTGCCGGGCACCGGCGTCGCGGAGAAGACGACCGTGTCGCCGTCGTGCAGCTCGACCTGGGGATGGTCGCGGTGGGCCATCCGCCGCAGCGCGCTGAGCGGCTCGCCCTGTGAGCCGGTGGAGAGGATCACGATCCGCTCGTCGGGGAAGTCCTGCACCTCTCGCGCCCCCACCAGCAGGCCGTCGGGAACCTCTATGTGGCCGGTGGCGCGCCCGATCGCGGTGTTCTTGCGCATCGAACGCCCCACCAGCGCGACCTTGCGGTCGAGTGCCGCCGCGGCGTCGATGACCTGCTGCACCCGATGGATGTTCGAGGCGAAGCTGGTGACCACGATGCGGCCCTGACAGCGTGCGAACACCTCCTCCAGGTGGGGCCCCACCAGCGACTCCGACGGCGAGAAGCCGCCACGGTCGACGTTGGTCGAGTCCCCACACAGCAGCAGCACACCCTCACGGCCCAGCTCCGCCAGGCGCGAGACATCCGCCGGCGGACCGTCGACGGGAGTCTGGTCGAACTTGTAGTCACCGGATATCAGCACCGTCCCCAGCTCGGTGCCGATCGCGACCGCGCGCGAGTCGGGGATCGAGTGGGTCATGTGCACGAGCTCGAGCTCGAACGGGCCGAGCTCGAGCGCCTCGCCCGCACCCACCTCGCGCAGCTTCACGTCCTTGAGTTTGTGCTCCTCGAGCTTCGACCTGGCCATCTCGAGCGTCAGCGCTCCACCGTGGATGGGCGGGTCGCCGCCGTGCTCGCGGAGGTCGCGCAGCACCCAGGGCAGCGCGCCGAGGTGGTCCTCGTGACCGTGCGTGACGACGATCGCCTCGATATCCCTCGCGCGCTCGCGCAGGTAGGAGAAGTCGGGCAGCACGAGGTCGATCCCGATCATCTCGGGCGTCGGGAAGCGCAAGCCGACGTCGACCACGACGATGCGGCCGTCGTGCTCGACGACGGTCATGTTCTTGCCTATCTCCCCCAGCCCTCCGAGGGGCAGGACGCGCAGCGGTGCGCTCACGCGGCGTGAGTCCGTCCCGCGGCGCTCGCCGCCGGCGCGCTCGCCGCGGCGCCATCGCCATTGGTCAGCAGACCGTGGCGCACGAGCATCGCCCTGACCACCTCCAGCTCCTCCGCCGTCGCCGGCACGATCGGCAGCCGCACCCCGCCCGCGGGCAGGCCCAGCAGGTTCAGCGCCGCCTTCGTGCAGGTCGGGCTGGAGGTGAGGAACAGCACTTCGTAGACGTCCCTGAGCGACTCGTCGATCTCGTGACGGCGCTCGGGCTCGTCGATCATGCGACGCATCTCATCGCCGACGATGTGGCTGGCGACCAGCACCCCACCCGCTCCGCCCATGTCCAGCGTACGCGCGAACGTGGCGTCGTCGCCCGTATAGACTTTCAGCCCCTCGATCAGCTGCAGCTCCTCGGCGTTGGACTGCTTGACGCCGACGATGTTCTCGATCTCGCCGAGCTCCGCCAGCAGGTCGGGCGGCATGTTCGTGGCGGTGCGCCCGGGAATGTTGTAGACGAGGATCGGCTTGTCGGTTGCCGCGGCGACCGTTTCGTAGTGGCGCTTGATCCCGAGCCTGCTCGGCTTGTTGTAGTAGGGGGTGACGCTCAGGTGTCCGTCGACACCCAGCTCGGTCGCCCGTTCGGTCAGCTGGACGGCGTGGCGGGTGTCGTTCGTGCCCGTGCCCGCGAGGATGGTCGTCCCCGGCGGGCGCTCGCGGGCGGCCAGCCCGATCAGGCCGAGCTGCTCCTCGTCGGTCAGCGTCGAGGCCTCGCCGGTGGTGCCGGCCACGACGAATCCGTCAGAGCCGTGGGCGGCCAGGTGCGCCATCAGCGCCACGAATGCGTCCTCGTCCACGCCTCCCTGCGCGTCGAACGGGGTGATGATCGCGGTCAGGATCTGGCCCAGCTCGGGGTCTGCCATGCGCGCAGTATCTCATGCCGATCTGCGCTTCTCACCCCTGCCCGGCGGTGAGACTCAGAACAGCAGGTGCTCCAGGCCGATCAGCGGCGACTCACTCAACTCGCCCACGCGGCGGACGGCAAGCAGCACTCCAGGCATGAACGCCTCGCGACCGATCGTGTCGTGGCGCAGCGACAGCGTCTGGCCCACGTCGCCGAGGATCACCTCCTGGTGGGCCACCAGTCCCGGCAGCCGCACGGAGTGGATCGGCGGCTCCGCGCCGCCGGTGGCGCTCGCCATCAGCTCAGCGGTGCGCTTGGCGGTCCCGCTCGGCGCGTCGAGCTTCGCATCGTGGTGGAGCTCGACGATCTCGGCGCTGGCCATGTGGCGCGCCGCCTCGGCGGCGAAGCGCATCATCAACACAGCGCCGATCGCGAAGTTGGGCGCGATCAGCACGTTCGCCTGCCTGCCGGCGCCCGGCGTTCGCGCCTGGCGCAGCGGCTCGACGTCGAAGCCGGTGGTGCCGATCACCACGTGCACGCCGGCCTGCACGCAGGCGAGCGCGTTGCCGAGCGCGGTGTCGGGCTGGGTGAAGTCGACCACCACGTCGGCTTCACCGAGGACCTGCTCCAGCGCCACCCCGAGCTGGGGGTCGGCTCGCCCCGTCAGTTGCATGTCGGGCGCACCCTGCACCGCCTCGCAGACCGTGGCGCCCATACGCCCGGCAGCCCCGGCGACCGCGACCCTGATCATCGCCACGCTCCGATCTTCCCGGCGCTCACGCTGGCACCTTGCCCAGCGGCGCGAGCGCGTCGCCGAACAGCTCCTCCTCGGGACCGATCCCGGCGGCCGACAGGCTCTCGGGCGCGAACAGCTCGCGCGCCAGCTCACCCACCTGCTCGACCCCCACCGCGTCGATGCGATCGACGATCTCATCCACCGAGAGGATCGGGACGCCGCCGAGCAGCGCTCCGCCGAGGCGTGTCATATGGGCTCCGGTGGACTCCAGCGACAGTGCCACCCGTCCCTTGAGGTTCTCGCGCGAGCGGTCGAGCTCGGGCGGGCTAACGGGATCCTCCACGAAACGCTCGAGCTCCCCGGCGATCGTCGCCAGTGCCTGCACCAGCTTGTCCGGACGGGTACCGACGTACAGCCCCACCTCACCCGTGCGGGCGTGCTGACTGGAGAACGAGAACACCGAGTAGGCCAGCCCCCGGCGCTCGCGCACCTCCTGGAACAGGCGCGAGGAGGACGTGCCGCCGAGCACCCCCTCGAGCACCCGCAGCGCGAAGCGGCGCTCGTCGTGGCGCGAGATGCCGCGCCCGCCGAGGCACACGTGGTACTGCTCGGTCTCCTTGCTCAGGAAGCTGACGCGCCGCCGGAAGTCAGGCTCGCTCAGATCCTCGTGCGGCTGCCCGGCGCCCGTGGCGAAGCCCGGCCCGGGCCCGCACGCCTGCGCCAGGGACACGAGCTCGTCGTGATCGACCGATCCCGCCGCCGCGATCACGACGCGTGAGGGCGCGTAGCGCTCGGCGTGAAAGCTCTGCAGCTGCTCGAGCGTGACGGCGCCCACCACCTCGGCGGTGCCGATCGTGGCGCGTCCGAGGGGATGCGAGCCGAACACAGCCTGGCCGAGCAGGTCGAACACCCGGTCCTGGGGATCGTCCTCGTACATCGCGATCTCCTCGAGCACCACCTGACGCTCGGCGTGGAGATCTTCGAAGCGGGGACGCCACACCATTTCGGCGGCCACCTCGAACGCTCGTCGCAGGTGGCGATCGAGCACACGCGTGTACAGCGACGTGGTTTCACGGTCGGTGCCCGCGTTGATCTCCGCCCCCATCGCGTCGAAGATCTCGTCTATCTCCTGGGAGCGATGGTTCGCGGTGCCGCGGAACAGCATGTGCTCGAGCAGATGGCTGAGGCCCGCCTGCTCTGAGCGCTCCATCGCCGAGCCGGTGGCGATCCAGAAGCCCAGTGCCACCGAGCGCACGTTCTCCACGCGCTCGCTGATCACCCGCACGCCGTCGGCGAGCTCGCTCACGCGGTGCTTCGTCATACCCGGCCGCAGCCTGCCGGCGGGCGCCCGCGGGGGGCGCCCGTCCGGGGCATGCTAGAAGCGGTCCCTGTCACGACCGGCACCGTGCCGGGGACGCCCCGAGCCACGCTCGCCCTCGCGTCCGCGTCCGCCACGGCCGTTGCTGTCGGGCCTGGGCGAGCGCCGCTCGCCCGAGCCGCCGCCGCGCGGGGGCCGTCCGCCGCCGCCGCCGGCGCCGATGCCCGCGAGCTCCTCGACGGACTTGCCGGCGATCTCCGGATCCTCGGTGAGACGCAGGCCGATGCGGCCGCGCTCGCGGTCGACCTCGACCACGCGCACGTTGATCTCATCGCCTTTGCTGAGGACCTCCTCGACGCTGTCGACCCGTTCGCCGGGCGAGACGTTGGAGATGTGCAGCAGACCGTCGGTGCCCTTGCTGAGCTCCACGAACGCGCCGAAGGTCGTCGTCTTGACGACTTTGCCGACATATTCGTCGCCGACCTCGACCTCCTTCATCATCACGCGGATGCGCTCCACGAGGGCGTCGCCGAGCTCGCCGTTGGCCGAGTAGACGAGCACCTGCCCGTCGTCGCCGACGTCGATCTGGGATTCGAACTCCTCCGAGAGACCCCGGATCGTTTCGCCGCCCTTGCCGATCAGCAGGCCGATCTGGGACGGGTCGATCTGGATCGTCTGGATGCGCGGCGCAAACCGGCTCAGCTCGCCGCGTGGCCCTGAGATCACGTCGGCCATCTTGGCGAGGATGAACGTCCGCGCCTTGTGCGCCTGCGTGAGCGCGTCGCGCAGGATGTCGAAGGTGACGCCGGAGATCTTGATGTCCATCTGCAGCGCCGTGATGCCCCGCTCGGTGCCGGCGACCTTGAAGTCCATGTCGCCGAGGTGGTCCTCGACGCCGGCGATGTCGGTCAGGACGATGTAGTCCTCGCCCTCCTTGATCAGGCCCATCGCGATGCCCGCCACCGGCCGCTTGAGCGGCACGCCCGCGTCCATCAGCGAAAGCGATGATCCACACACCGACGCCATCGATGAGGAGCCGTTGGACTCGAGGATGTCCGAGACCACCCTGATCGTGTAGGGAAACTCCTCGATCGAGGGCACCACCGGCACGAGCGCCCGCTCGGCCAGCGCACCGTGGCCGACGTCGCGCCGCTTGGGCCCGAGCCGTCCCGCCTCCCCGACCGAGAACGGCGGGAAGTTGTAGTGGTGGAAGTAATACTTTTTCGTCTGCAGCCCGAGCGTGTCCAGGCGCATCTCCTCCTTGAGTGTCCCCAGCGCAGCGACGCTCAACGCCTGCGTCTGCCCGCGCGTGAACAGCGCCGAGCCGTGTGTGCGCGGCGTCACGCCGACTTCGATCGTGATGTCGCGGATCTCGTTCTCGCCACGGCCGTCGGGGCGCTTCTTGTGCACCGCGATGCGCTCGCGGATGATCGACTTCTCGAGCTTGTCGAAGGCCAGCTGCGCGGCGGCGCGGCGGGCCTTGGCCTGCTCGAGCTGATCCTCGCCGGCCCCCTCGCCGGGCGCCGGTGCATACTGGGTGAGGATCGCCTCCTGCACCGCCTCACAGGCGTCCTGACGTTCGAGCTTGTCCTGCACCTGGGTGGCCTGGTCGAGCGCCTCGCCGTGGGAGCTCCGCACCTGCGCGAGCAGCTCCTCGTCGAGGGCGGGCGCCTGCACCGGCGTCTTCTCGCGCCCCACTTTTGCGGCGAGATCGCGCTGCAGGGCGCAGATCTTCCTGATCTCCGCGTGGGCGATGTCGAGCGCGTCGAGGATCTCCGCCTCGGAGATCTCCTGCGCGCCGGCCTCGACCATCAGGATCGCCTCCTCCGAGCCGGCCACCACCAGGTCCAGCTCGGATCCGTGGGCCTCGCCCTCACCGTCCTCGCCTGCGCCTGCCGCGTCTGTGCCCAGCAGCGCCTCCTCGGAGGGGTTGACCACGAAGTTGCCGTCGACCTTGCCGATCCGCACCGCGCCGACCGGCCCTGCGAATGGCACGTTGGAGATCATCAGCGCCGCCGAGGCGCCGTTCATCGCGAGGATGTCGTAGGGGTGCTCGTGGTCGACCGAGATCGGGATCGCGACGAGCTGCGTGTCATAGCTCCAGCCCTTGGGGAACAGCGGCCGCAGGGGCCGGTCGATCATCCTGGCCGTGAGCGTCCCCTTCTCCCCCGAGCGGCCCTCGCGCTTGAAGAACGAGCCGGGGATCTTCCCGGCGGCGTACATCCGCTCCTCGACGTCCACGGTGAGCGGGAGAAAGTCCACGTCGCGCTGAGCGCCGGCCGTGGCTGTGGCGAGAACCATCGTGTCGCCCTGACGGACGACCACTGCGCCGGAGGCCTGCTTGGCCATCCTGCCGGTCTCGAACGAGATCTCGCTTCCAGCGATCTCCACGGAGACCCGCGTAACGGCGTCATTGCTACTCATATTTTCTGCCTTCCTGTTCCGCCCGTCGGTTGGAGACGTCGTCGCCTCCGGCGGATCGTTTCTATTTCCTCTGTATCCGAACCAGCGGAGCTTAGCGGAAGGCGCGCCCGGCACCGGGGGCCTGCGGTGCGTCGGATGGTGCGGCGTTCGCGGCAATCAGGCTGCGAATCGCCGGCTGCTAGGTCGCGGCCGCCGCGAGACCTTCGCGCAGCAGCTCGACCGGGGGGAGCTCCGCGGGCGTGGCCGCCTGATAGCTCCAGCGCACCACCCGGTCCGGTCCCACGATCACCAGCGCACGCTGGGGAAAGCCCCCCTCGTGCAGCACGCCGAGCGCGGCACAGGTGGCGCCCTTGGGCTCGAAGTCCGACAGCTGCGGGATGCTCACGCCGAGCTTCTCGCGAAACGCCGTCTGGGCGAAGGAGCTGTCGCAGGAGACGCCGTAGACCTGCACACCGTCGGCAGTCAACTCGTCGAGCGCCTGCTCGTAGAGCTGCAGCTGCTCGGTGCACACCGGGCTGAACGCGAACGGGTAGAAGACGAGGATCGTCGTGGCGCCGGCGAGGTCCTGCTCGGTGAAACGCTGGCCGTCCTCGCGCGCGAGCTTGAACGAAGGGACGGCTGTGCCGGCCCCGATCACGCTCATCGGCTGCTCACTTGCGCAGGCCGAGCTCTTTGATCAGGGCGCGATAGCCCTCGAGGTCGCGGCGCTGCAGGTAGTCCAGGAAGCGACGGCGGCGCCCCACGAGCATCAGCAGGCCGCGGCGAGAGTGGTGGTCTTTGCTCTGCGCGCGAAGATGCTCGGTGAGGTGGTTGATGCGCTCGGTCAGCAGCGCGATCTGCACCTTCGTCGAGCCGGTGTCCTGCTCGCCGGCGCCGAACTTCGCCGCCAGCTCGCGCTTACGCTCTGTGGTGATGGCACTCATCGGCGGGCTACGGTAGCAGAGAGCGGGCCCCGCACCGGAGCCTGGGGAGCCTCCGTCGAGTCGGCGGCCTTCACGCCGCCGCGAGGATCGCGCGCGTGCGCTGCACGTCGGCGCGCATCTGCTGCACGAGCGCCTCAGAGCTCTCGAAGCGCCGCTCGCCGCGCAGGCGCGCGACGAAGTCGAGCTTCAACGTGCTGCCGTAGAGATCGCCCTCGAAGTCGATCAGATGGGCCTCGATCAGCTCGCCGCGTCCGGTGGCGAACGTCGGGCGCACACCGATGCTGACCGCGGCGGGCAGCTCGTCGTTGGCGACGCATGCATACACCCCGTGCCCGGGGCATGCGAGCGCCTCCTCGGGCACGAGGTTCGCCGTGGGGAAGCCCAGCTCGCGGCCACGCTCGTCACCATGCACGACCTCGCCCCGCAGCTGGAAGGGGACGCCGAGGAAGTGCGTCGCCTGGTCGACGTCGCCGGCGAGCAGCAGGCCGCGAATGTGGCTGGAGGAGACGACCTCGCCGTCGACCTCGAGCAGTGGCTGCACGACGGTGTGAAAGCGCTCGTCGGCGGCGAGCATCCGCGGGTCTCCTTGGGCGCGGTGGCCGAAGCGGAAGTTCTCGCCGATCGCCACGCGCTGGGCGCCGAGTGCCCCGACCAGCACCCCGTCCACGAACTCCTGCGCCGAGCGCGCCGCGAAGGCCGCGTCGAAGGGGATCACGATCACCTCCGAGACGCCGAGCGACTCGATCAGCTCGGCCTTGCGCTCGAGCTTGGTCAGCAGCTTCGGGGTGTGCTGCGGCGCGACGACCGACACCGGATGCGGCTCGAAGGTGAGCACGCTGTCGGAGCCGTCGATCACCGCGCGGTGCCCGAGATGGACCCCGTCGAAGGTGCCCACGGCGACGGCGCGCCCGCCACGCTCGCTCGGCCTCACGTCGGGCAGCCGGGTGATCCTCACGGCAGTGAAGCCTATTCCCCGGACGGGCGCGAGGCCACCTCGCCGATCGTGTCGAGCACCTGCGCCAGCGGGATCAGGGGCGGATCGGTCCACTGCGCTCCACGGGGCGGCAGCGCGACCGCCTGCTCGACCGCCAACGGGCCGATCGCCGTGCGCCGCAGCTGCTCGCAGTAGGCGTCACCGAGATCGGCGATCAGCGAGCGCACGTAGGTGCCGGCGGAGCATTCGATCGCGAACGCCGCCCGCTGGCCCTCGCGCCAGCGCTGCTCGAAGCGGTAGACCGTCACCGTCCGCTCGGGCAGCTCGAACTGCTCGCCGCGGCGGGCACGCTTGTATGCGCGCTCGCCGGCGACCTTCACCGCCGAGTGACGGGGCGGGCGCTGGGCGATCTGGCCCTGCGGCAGTGACAGCGGATCCGGCGGCAGCCTGCCGGTCTCGGTGATCTCCCCCTCGATGTCTCCGGTGCTCGAGGTGGCGCCCAGGCGGGCGACCGTCTCATAGCGCTTGGGCAGCGCCATCAACCGCGCCTGGGACTTGGTGGCGCGGCCGACGAGCAGGATCAGCAGGCCCGTGGCGAACGGGTCCAGCGTGCCCGCGTGCCCGACCTTGACGCCGCCCCCCAGGGCGCGCTTGACGCGGGCGACCACGTCGTGGGAGGTCATTCCCGCCGGCTTGTCGATCAGCAGGACGTGCTCGATCGGCTCTGGGGAGACGTCCACCGTCTCGCGTGCCTTCTGGCGGGGGCCGGTCCTCAGGCCGGCGCCGGCGCGGGGTGAAGCTGTGCGGCGATCGCCCGCCGCAGGAACGCTGTCAGCTCCTCCACCTCGAGCGTCGTCGAGAAGCCTGCGGCGCGCCGGTGGCCGCCGCCGCCCTGCTCGCGCGCGATCGAGGACACGTCGACGTCGCCGCCGGTGGCTCGCAGGGACACTTTGCGCTGGCCCTCGTGCGCGCCGGAGCTGACCTCGCGCACGAGCGCCGCCACCTTCGTGCCCTCGACGGCGCGCAGGTGATCGATGATGCCCTCCGAGTAGCTCTCCTCGGCGTCGACCGCGGCGAAGTCCAGCGCGCTCAGCGCCGCCAGCGTGAGCTCACCCGAGTCGAACCGCTGCATGCGCGTCAGCGCGAGCGCGAGCAGGCTCAGCTTCGCCGCCGGCATCTCCTCGTAGAGCTTGCGGTAGACGTCCTGCACATCCACGCCCGCCGCGATCAGCTCGGCCGCCATCTGGTGGGCCCGCGGGCCGGTGTTCTCGTACATGAAGCGCCCGGTGTCGGTGATCAGGCCCACGTACAGCGCGCGCGCCACGTGGGCGTCGGGCCGCACGCCGACGGCGCCCATCAAATCCCACACGATCTCCGCCGTGCAGGAGGCCTCGGCCACGACGTAGTCGAGCGTGCCGAAGCGGGTGTTGTCGTGGTGGTGGTCGATGTTCAGCACGTGGCCGGCTTCGTGCAGCCCGAACGCGGAGTTGCGGTCGATGTTGCCGCAGTCCAGGAACACGACCGTGCGCTGGGAGATGTCCGCCGGCGCCGCGTGGATCACACCGGTGAGGTCGAACAGGTCGCGGTACTCGTACGGCAGCGGCAGGTCCTCGCGTGCGACGAACATCTCCACGTCCTTGCCCAGGCCGCGCAGCAGGCCGTGCATGCCCACCAGCGACCCGAGCGCATCGCCGTCAGGACTCTCGTGGGCGGCGAGCACGAAACGGGCGTCCTCGCGCAGGCGCTCGAGCACCCGCTCGCGGCTCACCTCGAGGCTCATGACGGCCTGGGCGCTCAAGGCGTGTCACGCTCCTGCTGCAGGAGCGACTCGACGCGCATCGCGCGGTCGGTCGTCTCGTCGTAGACGAACTCGAGCGTCGGGGTGCGCTTGAGCCGCAGCTCGGCCGCGATCCGTTGCTGCAGGTAGCCGTGGGCACTGCGCAGCCCCGCGAGCGTCGCCTCGCGCTGCTCGGCGTCGCCCAGCACGCTCACGTAAACGCGCGCGTGTCGCAGGTCGGCGCTTGTCCTCACATCGGTCACGGTCACGAATCCAACTCGAGGGTCCTTCAGCTCTTTCGCCAACGCATCTCCGAGCACCTGCCGCACCCCCTCATCGACGCGACGCATTCGTCCCGAAGCGCTCATCTCATCCTATCCCCTCGCGATGTCGAGGCCGTCGTGCCCCGGCAGCGGCGATCGGCCGCGGGTCGCTCAGGAAAGCTCGCGCTCCTGCAGCCGCGTCTCGTAGGTCTCCAGGACGTCACCCTCGCGCAGATCCTGGAAGTTGGTGAGCACGATGCCGCACTCGAACCCGGACGTCACCTCGCGCACATCCTCGTTGAAGCGGCGCAGGCTCGCGATCGTGGTGTCCTGGATCACCGTTCCCTCGCGCACCACCCGCGTTTTGGCGCCGCGCGTGACCTTGCCCTCGGTGACGAACGAGCCCGCGATCGTGCCGATTCGCGAAGCGCGGAAGAGCTGGCGCACCTCGGCCTGGCCGAGCGGCGTCTCCACCTCGGTCGGCTCGAGCATTCCCTGCATCGCGGCGCGCAGCTCCTCGATCGCGCGGTAGATCACCGCGTAGGAGCGGATTTCGACGCCCTCGCGTTCGGCGGCCTGGCGGGCTTCCCCGACGGGGCGTACGTTGAAGGCCAGGATCAGCCCCTGCGAGGCGGCCGCGAGCATCACGTCGGACTCGTTGATGCCGCCGACGCCGCGGTGGATCAGGTTGACCTTGACCTCGTCCTGAGGGAGCTTGGCGATCTCGTCCTCGATCGCCTCCAGCGACCCGGCGACGTCGGCCTTGACGACCAGGCCGAGCTCCTTCACGGCGCCCTCCTGGGCGAGCTTGAAGACGTCTTCCAGTGAGACCTTGCGCCCCGAGCGACGCGCCAGCGCCTCGGTCTTCAGGCGGTTCGCGCGCTCGCCCGCGAG
The DNA here is from genome assembly GCA_963696615.1 of uncultured Solirubrobacterales bacterium. Classification (GTDB taxonomy): domain Bacteria; phylum Actinomycetota; class Thermoleophilia; order Solirubrobacterales; family Solirubrobacteraceae; genus Palsa-744. Next base: position 1,501,881 of record CAVOKU010000001.1, read on the forward strand.
CTGGCGGGCACGGCGCTCGTTCTCGACGACACGCACCAGCTCGCCCGCCTCGGGGACGCCGTCGAAGCCGAGCATCTCCACCGGCTGGCCCGGGGTCGCGCGCTTGACGCGAGCGCCCGTGAAGTCGCTCATCGCGCGCACCCGTCCGAAGTGCGCACCCGCCACGAGCGCGTCCCCGACGCGCAACGTGCCGCGCTGGATCAGCACGCTGACCACCGGCCCGCGGCCGGGATCGAGCTTGGACTCGATCACGGTGCCCGACGCCTGTGCGTCGCTGTTGGCACGCAGCTCCTCGAGGTCTGTGACGAGCTGGATCGTGTCCAGCAGCGAGTCCAGCCCCTGGCGGGTCTTGGCGCTCACGTCCACGAACTCGATCTCCCCGCCCCATTCGGAGGGCTGTAGTCCGTGCTGGGTCATCTCGGTGCGCACGCGCTCGGGCTGGGCGCCCTCCTTGTCGATCTTGTTGACGGCCACGACGATCGGCACCTCCGCGGCCTTGGCGTGGTCGATCGCCTCCTCGGTCTGGGGCTTGACGCCGTCGTCGGCGGCGACCACGATCACCGCGAGATCGGTCACCCGTGCCCCGCGGGCGCGCATCGCGGTGAACGCCTCGTGGCCGGGGGTGTCCAGGAAGGTGATCTCCTTGCCGCCGTGGTGCACCTGGTAGGCGCCGATGTGCTGGGTGATCCCGCCGGCCTCCCCGGCCGCCACCTCGGTCTCACGGATGGCGTCCAGCAGCGAGGTCTTGCCGTGGTCGACGTGCCCCATGATGGTGACCACGGGCGGGCGTTCGATCAGGTCCTCATCGGCGTCCTCGTAGACGGGCTCGACCTCGACGTCGTCGGCGGCGTGGGCGATCTCGATCTTCTTCTCGAACTCGTCCGCGAGCACCTGGATCGCTTCGTCGGAGAGCGTCTGCGTCAGCGTCGCCATCTCGCCGAGGGTCATCAGCTTCTTGATCACCTCCGGCACCGGCACGCCGAGGTACTCTGCGACGTCCTTGACGGTCGATCCGGAGTTCACCCGGATCAGATCCGTCGCCTCCATCGCGGCCGTGTCGATCGGTGCGATCGTCTCGTCATAGGTCCCGCGCCGGCGCCTGCCCCGACGAGGCCGCCGCTGGGGCTGGTTGGCCGGGCCGCTCTGCTGGCGCCGGGACGCCTGCGAGTCGATCACCACGCGCCGCCGTCCGCCGGGCACTCCGCCGGGAGCACGCTCGCCGGTGCGGGAGTCACGTGTCGGTCGCACCCGCTCTGGGGCCGGCGCGCCGGAGGCGCCCGGCGCGGGCGGGCCGCCGTCGGTCGGCTGCTCGCCGGCGGGCTGCTGTGCGCCCGCGGACGCCGTCTGGGTGCCCGCCGGGGCCGAAGCGCTCGCCGCGGCGCTGCCGGGCGAGGCGGCCGCCGTCGGCGCGCCAGCGGCGGTGCTCGGGTCCTTCTCGGCGCCGTTGGCGGCAGGCGACGGGACCGTCGCGGTGGCGGTCGGGCTCGGCGCCGGTGCGCCGGCGCCGCCGTTCTCGAGCGCCTTCAGCGCAGCGGCCTCCTCGATCGAGGACGAGGCCGTCTTGACCTCCAGGCCGGCGGCCCTCAGCTTCTCCAGCAGCTCCTTGCTGGCCAGGCCCTGCTCCTTGGCGATCTCGTGCACCCGCTTCTTGCTCATATGCTCACGATTCTACGTACCGTCCTGTAGCTCGGCGGGCGCGCTCGCCGGGTCCTGCTCAGCCGGCGCGCCGTCGGGATCGGGGTCCGCGCTCACCTGGGCAGCGGCGGCCTGTGCCTCCGCCGTGGCCTGCAGCGGCTCCTCGGCCGCGTCGACCTCGGAGTCGCGGGCGCGCTCGGCGGCGTCGTCTTCCTCGTCGCCCGCCGGCGCCTCGCCGCCCTCCGCGGTGTCCGCGTTGAGGTCGGCGACCTTGTCGCTGGCGATGTCCGCGAGCGCCTGGTGGGTCTCCAGGCCGCAGTAGCGCGAGCCCGGCAGCGACGCGTTGGGGCAGCGTCGGCCGTTGGAGAGGACGGCGGCGCAGCGGCCCTGCAGGTCCTCCTCCTCGTAGGCGTGCTCGGCCTCCTCGGCGGCGAATTCGGTCTCCGAGCGGATGTCCACGCGCCAACCGGTCAGGCGCGCGGCCAGGCGCGCGTTCTGGCCTTCGCGGCCGATCGCCAGGGACAGTTGGTCGTCGGGCACGATCACCGTCGCCTGCTTGGCCTCGTCGTCGACGAGCACCTCGCGCACCCGCGCCGGGGAGAGCGCCTTCGCGACGAACCGGGCGGGCTCGTCGTTGTGGGGGATGATGTCGATCTTCTCGCCCCGCAGCTCGGAGACCACCATCCGCACGCGCGAGCCACGCGGCCCCACGCAGGCGCCGACGGGGTCCACGCCGTCGGTATGGGAGACGACCGCGATCTTCGACCGGTATCCGGGCTCGCGGGCGACGTTGGCGATCTCCACCAGGCCGTCTGCGATCTCCGGCACCTCGAGCTCGAACAGCTTCTTGATCAGCTCGGGATCGCGGCGGGAGACGATGATCGAGGGGCCCTTGGTGGAGGGCGAGACCTCCTTGATCACGGCCTTGATCCGCTGCGAGTGGTCGTAGCGCTCGCCTTCGACCTGCTCGGACTTCGGCAGCAGCGCCTCGACACGTTCGCGCAGCTGCACGAGCGTGTAGCGGGAGTCCGACTGCTGCACGATGCCCGTGATCAGCTCGCCCACGCGGTCGCGGTATTCCTCGTACATCATGTCGCGCTCGGCCTCGCGGATGCGCTGCAGGATGACCTGCTTGGCGGTCTGGGCCGCGATCCGCCCGAAGTCCTCGGGAGTGACGTCGCGCTCGTCGATCTGGTCGCGGTATTCGGCGAACTTCGCGGGATCGATTTCCGGTTCCTCGGGTTCGCGCATCTCGCCGGTCTCGGGATCGATCGTCGTTTCCTCGTCGATCGTCTCCACGATCAGGTGCGCCTCGAGTCGTTCGGGGATGATCAGTTCGATCACACGGAAGTCGGCGGTCTCGCGATCCATCTCCACGCGGGCGTACTTGGCCGAGCCGGGCTGCTTCTTGTATGCGGAGAGCAGCGCGTCCTCCAGCGCGACCATCAGCTTCTCGGGCTCGATGCTCTTCTCGCGCGCCAGCACGTGCATCGCCTCAAGGATCTCGCGTGACATATCTATCTACTCCTCGACGAGGTTCGAACGACGTATCTCGGCATAGGGGATTGCGACGACCCCTTCGTCGGCGGCCACTGTGACCTCGCGGTCGGAGGCCCCCACCAGCTCGCCGGTGAAGCTCTTGACGGGACGCTGCCCTCCATCGGCGCGCAGCGGCGGGCGGGGCGTGCGCGTGCGCACCCTGACCCGCCGTCCGACGAAGCGGCGGAAGTGCGACGGCTTGGTCAGCGGACGTTCGCAGCCGGGCGAGGAGACCTCCAGCGAGTAGCGCTCGCGCAAGTCGTTCAGCTGCTCGCTGACACGTTCGCACAGGGCCAGGGTGACCCCCTGGGGATGGTCGATGAACACGCGCAGCCGTCGCCCGCCGACGACCTCGGCGAGGAGCACCTCGACCTCGGGCTCGCTCTGCGCGAGCCGTCCTTCTATATCCGTCTGGATAGCTGTCATGTGTTGGCCTTACCCGGGTATGGCTGCCTTCTCTCGCGGTCTCCCGCGCCTGCAAGTGCCATGTCCTTGGCGTAAAAAAGAGCGGGCGGGCGCCCACTCTCGGTACTGCAGCCGACATCCTCACACCGGCACGAAAGCTGTCGATCGAGGATAGCAGCGGCGGGGCGGCGCATGATCCCGTTCGCTTTGCGGCGCCCACCCGCGCGCGGCCCGCTCAGTCGACGTGCGCCGCGCGCCGCGCGCGGTCGCGGTAGCGCCTGTAGTCCTCGCGATCGGGCCGCAATGAGCAGGCCAGCGCCAGCGGCTGGCAGGCCTCGCGATGGCGGCCGAGCAGCTGCATCGAGCGACCCAGACAGAACAGCGCGTAGTCGTTGGTGGGCGCCTCGGCGGCGATCGCGCGGAACTCCGCCGCCGCGTCCTCGTAATGCTGTGCGTGGAACAGCGCGCGCCCCAGCGCCTCGCGAATCGACGCCTTCCCGGGCTCGAGGTTGCGCGCTCGGCTGAGCGGCACGATCGCCGCCTGGTGATCGCCGTGCTCGAGCAGCTCACAGCCGCGCCGGTAGAGCTCGTAGACGCTTTCCATGCTCCGCTTAATGTAGGACGGCGGGGGTGCGATTTCAGCGGCCGGCGCGCAGCTCCTGCACGGCGTCGAGGATCGCCTCCGCGACCGCCGCCTTCGCCGCGCGCGGCACCTCCCGATGGCCGTCGCGGGTGACGATCGTGACCTCGTTGCGTTCGCTCTCGAAGCCGATGTCGGCGCGCGAGATGTCGTTCACGACGACGGCGTCCAGGCGCTTGGCGGCGAGCTTGCGCGCACCGAGCGCGACCGCCCCCTCGCCGTGCTCGGCGGCGAAGCCGACCAGAGTCTGATCCGGGCGGCGACGCTCGGCCAGCGTCGCGAGCACGTCGGTGGTGGCCTCGAGCGCGAGCTCGAGGCTCTCGCGACCGTCCTTCTTGATCTTCCCCGGCTCGGGCTCGCGCGGGCGGAAGTCGGCGACCGCAGCGGTCATCAGCAGCACCTCACAGGCGGGGAACTCCTGCTCGCAGGCGTGCTGCAGCTCCGCGGCGGTGCGCACCTCGCGCCAGTCGATCCCGGAGGGAGGCGAAAGCGCCACGTTGGCCGCGATCAAGGTCACGTCTGCCCCTCGCGCCGCGGCCGCCTGGGCCAGCGCGAGGCCCATCCGACCCGAGGAGCTGTTGCCCACGAACCTGACGCTGTCGATCGGCTCGCGCGTGCCCCCGGCGGTGACGAGCACCTTCAGCCCGCTCCACGCGCCGTCTCCTGCGGAGCCCGCGAGCACCGCCTCGCACGCGGCCAGCACGCGGGCGGGCTCGGCGAGCCGGCCGATCCCTGCCTCGTCCTTGGAGGCGAGCCGGCCGCTGTCGGGCTCGACGATGTGGGCGCCGCGCTCGCGCAGGGTGCGCAGGTTCTCCTGCGTGGCGGAATGCTCGTACATGCGGCTGTTCATCGCCGGGGCGAGCACCAGCGGACAGGCCGCGGCCAGGGCGCAGCTGCTCAGCAGGTTGTCGGCGAGACCGCCCGCGAGCTTGGCGAGCGTGTTCGCCGACGCGGGCGCGATCACGTAGACCTCGGCGTTGGCGACGAGCTCCAGGTGACTGAGCGGCTCATGCGCGGGCGGTGCCTGGCCGGGGAAGGCGCCACGAGCCGGATCGCGCTCGAACTCGCTGACGAGGACCGGGGCGCCCGTCAGCGCCTCGAACGACGCAGCCCCTACGAAGCGCCTGCTCGCGGGGGTCTGGATGACCCGCACGGCGTGGCCCGCGCCCGTCGCCAGGCGCACGAGCTCGAGCGCCTTGTAGGCGGCGATGCCACCGCTCACGCCGAGCAGGATTCGCGACATTGCCCTTTGGTTGTAGACGGCGAGCTCGCCGCTGACAAGCGCTGAGCGCCGGCGTGCGCGAGCGTCGGCGTCGGCCCGCTCAGCGGTAGTGGTACTTCAGCTTTCCCGCCGCCACCTCTTCGAGGGCGATCGTGAGGTAGTTCTTGGAGGCGGTGTCGACCATCGGCGGGGGGAACTCGTCGAAGGCTCCCTCGCCGAGGTTGTGGTAATAGCTGTTGATCTGGCGCGCGCGCTTGGCGGCGACCAGCACGCTGGCGTAGTTGGAGTCGACGTTCTGCAGCAGACGGTCGATGCGGGGAGAGATCACCTGGTTGCCTTTCGTGGTTGCCGCATGATTGTAGTGGCAGCGTCGTCCGCGTCCCGCGGGCGCCCGTGCCGGGGCGCTCTCAGGCGAGCTCCGCGGCGACGATCGCGGTGAGGCGCTCCAGCGCGTCTTCGAGACGATCGTTGACGACCACGTGCTCGAACTCGGGCTGCGCCTGCAGCTCCTGCTCGGCGACGCGCAGACGGCGCTCGACCTCGGCACCGTCGTCGGTGCCGCGGCCGACGAGACGGGTGCGCAGCGCCTGCAGCGACGGCGGGGCGATGAACACCTGGACCGCGTCGGGCATCGCCACGCGCACCTGCCGCGCACCCTGCACCTCGATCTCGAGCACCACGGGAACGCCCTCGCGCAGGCGATCCTGCAGCTCGCTGCGCAGCGTGCCGTAGCTGCGCCCGGCGTAGTCGGCGTGCTCCACGAACTCGCCTGCCGCCACGTGCCGGTCGAACTCCTCACGGGAGAGGAAGTGGTAATCCAGCCCGTCGCGCTCCCCCGGCCGGGGCGCGCGGGTGGTCGCCGAGACCGACAGCTGCAGCTGCGGCAGCCGCTCCATCAGGCCGCGGATGAGGGTTCCCTTGCCGACCCCCGAGGGGCCCGTGATGACGAACACGCGCGCCACGGCGGGGACCCTAGTGTCGTGACCGGCGGGAGCGCCTAGCGGCGCAGCAGCGACACGAGCTCGCTGCGCTGGCGCTCGGACAGGCCGCCGATCGTCTTGCTCGGCGAGATGCGGCAGTGGGCGAGGATCTTGTTGACCTTCACGCGACCGTACTTCGGGACCGCGAGCAGCATGTCGAAGACCTTGGCCGTCTCCAGATACTCGGGCGGGTCTAGCAGCAGCGCGTGGATCGACAGGCGGCCGGCCTTCAGGTCACGCTTGAGCTGGGCGCGCTTGGTGCGGATCAGGTTGGCTCGGGCGAGTGCGTCCATCCGCTGGTTGAGCGATCGCTCGGGGGCCATCAGCTGCTTGGAGGACGTCGTCTCGGCGGCCAGCGTCATGGGCGGCGAGTCTACACACCGGGGAGCGACGATCAAGGGAAAGTGGGCGAATTCAGCTCCACCTCGACCTGAGGTTCAGGCATATCGAGGTTGGTGGACGGTCAGATGGCTCTTTTGCAGGGGTTTTTAATTTCCCTGGAGTTCGGCACTTTGGCCAGTCCGGGCACGACTCAGGGCCGATCGCGGGTCAGCTCGCGAGCGATTTCCGCTCCTACCGAAGGATTCCTGAAGCTCTCGGTGCCGACGGCGACCAGCGAAGCCCCCACGTCGAGCAGATCGCGTGCGTGCGCGACGTGCTGCACTCCGCCCATACCCACCACCGGGACGTCCACCCGCTGCGCGACCGCGGCGACCTGCGCCAACGCAACTGCGCGAATCGCCGGTCCCGACAGGCCGCCGCTGCCGCCACCGAGCCAGCGCCGACCCGCGCCGCCGGGGGCGAGCGCGAGCGCCCGCAGGGTGTTGATCAGCGAGACCGCGTCGGCGCCGCCGGCTCGTGCCGCGGACGCGCACGCCGGGACGTCGGCCGCATTCGGGGTCAGCTTGACGATCAGCGGCTTGACGGTCCTAGGACGGACCTGTCCCACGACCTGCTCGAGCAGGGCCGGGTCAGCGCCGATGTCCAGGCCGGTCGCGACGTTCGGACAGGACACGTTCAGCTCGATCGCCGCGATCTCCGTACGCTCCGCGCAGGCCTCGACGAGCCGCAGCAGCTCCTCGGCGGTGGATCCCATCACGTTGGTGATCAGCGGCACCGGCAGCGTCGCGAGCTGCGGCAGATCCTCGTCGAGGTAGCCGCACAGACCGCGGTTGGGCAGGCCGATCGAGTTGATCAGGCCGCCAGCGGTCTCCCACAGCCGCGGCGGCGGGTTGCCCGCGCGGGGCTCCAGCGTGATCGTCTTGGAGACGAACGCGGCGAACGGGAAGTCGCGATCCAGCTCCTCGCCGAAGCACCTCCGCGCGGCGATCGCATCGAACGTGCCCGAGCCGTTGATCACCGGATGGGCGAGCTGCAGACCGCAGAAGGCAACGCTCATGCCGGCGATCCCGCGTGCTCGTCGACCCGGTCGAGCAGCGCTCCCTCGATCACCGGCCCGTCCACGCAGACGCGCAGGTAACCGCCGCCCCGTCGGGGCACCACGCAGCCGTAACAGGCGCCGAACCCGCACGCCATGCCGGCCTCCAGCGCGAGCTGCGCCGGGGTCTCGCGCAGCTCGCACATGTCTCTGACCGCCTCCAGCATCGGCGCCGGTCCGCACGCGTATACGACCGCGTGCCCGTCGCGATCGAGCTCCTCGCCGAGCAGGTCGGTGACGAGGCCGTCGCGTCCGACCGAGCCGTCGTCGGTGGCCACGCGGGCGCCCCGAAACAGCCCGGCGGCGGCGGCTCGGTCGCGATCGCGAAAGCCGAGCAGCACGGTCGGCGCCGTCACGCCCGCGCGCACGAGCTCGTCCTGGAGGATTGCCAGGGGAGCGACGCCGACGCCTCCCCCCACGAGCAGCCCGCGCCGGGACTCGCCGGGGGCCGAGAACCCATTGCCGAGCGGGCCCAGGGCCCACACCTCCTCGCCCGCCTCCAGCTCGCACAGGCGGGCGGTTCCGGGGCCGACATCCTCGAGCAGGTAGTGGGCCTCGCCCTGCTGCCAGCGCGCCACCGAGAAGGCGCGGGCGAGGTAGGGACGCTCGTCTGCGCCTCCCCCCCACCGCTCGGCGGCGGCAAGCATCGTGAACTGTCCGGGCGCGGGTGCGGGGCCGTCGGGGTCGGCGAGCCTCAGCAGCACGTAGGCCCCGAGTCGCTCGCACCCGGTCACCCTCAGCAGGCGCCGCTGCGCCGGGGCCAGGCTCACGCGTGGAGCTCCTGCAGGCAGAGCACCTCCGGCTCACCGCTGGCGCGCGCGCGGGCGATCGCGCGGGCGGCGCTGACGGCAGCCGCGAGCGTCGTCACGCACGGAATCCCGTGGGCGACCGCCGCGCGTCTGATCTCCCAGCCGTCGGTGCGCGCGCCGGAGCCGGTGGGGGTGTTGACGACGAGATCGACGTCGCCGCGCTCGATCCAGTCCACGACGTGGGGAGAGCCCTCGCCGATCTTGTTCAACGGCTCCACGGGCACTCCCATCCGCGCGATCGCCTCGGCGGTGCCACGGGTGGCCAGGATGCGAAAGCCGCTGTCGTGGAGCGTCTGGGCGACGGCGAACGCGCCTGCCTTGTCGGAGTCCTTGACCGTGATGAACACCGCGCCCGCGCTCGGCAGCGGCACCCCGGCCGCCGCCTGGGCCTTCGCGAACGCGCTGGGGAAGTCCCGGGCGATGCCCATCACCTCTCCGGTGGAGCGCATCTCCGGGCCGAGCACGGCGTCCGCGCCCTCGAAGCGGTCGAACGGCAGCACGGCCTCCTTGACCGACACGTGATCGCCGTGGCCCAGCCCTTCGCGCTCGGTCGGCAGGTGCAGCTCGGCGATGCTGGCGCCGAGCATGATCCTGCAGGCGAGCTTGGCGAGCGCCACCCCGACCGCCTTCGAGACGAACGGCACGGTGCGCGAGGCGCGGGGGTTGGCCTCGATCACGTACAGCTCGCCCGCGTGCACGGCGTACTGGACGTTCAGCAGCCCCACCACGCCGATCGCCAACGCGATCTCTCGCGTGGCGGTGCGGATCTGATCGAGCATCGCCTGGCCGAGCGAGTGCGGCGGAAGCACGCAGGCGCTGTCGCCGGAGTGCACGCCCGCCTCCTCGACGTGTTGCATGATCCCGCCGATCCACACCTCGGCGCCATCGCACAGCGCGTCCACGTCGACCTCGGTCGCCTCCTCCAGGAACCGATCGAGGAAGATCGTCCCCCGCTGGCGGCCGTCGCCCGCGCCGTTGGCGGGCTCACCGTCGAGGTCGGCCTCGCGGCTCAGGTAGTCGGCGAGTCCCTCACGGGAGTAGACGATCTCCATCGCCCTTCCCCCGAGCACGTAGGAGGGGCGCACCAGCAGCGGGTAGCCGACGGTGTCGGCCTGCTCGAGCGCGTGTGGGACGGAGCCGGCGGTGGCGTATGGCGGCGCCTTGAGCCCGAGCCGGGCGAGCAGCTCCCCGAAGCGTCCGCGATCCTCGGCCAGGTCGATCGCCTCCACGCTCGTGCCGAGCAGCGGCACGCCCGCGGCGACGAGCCCCGCGGCGAGCTTCAGCGGCGTCTGGCCGCCGAACTGGACGATCACCCCCTCGGGGCGCTCGACCGCGACGACGCCGAGCACGTCCTCGAGCGTGAGCGGCTCGAAGTAGAGCCGGTCGGAGGTGTCGTAGTCCGTCGAGACGGTCTCGGGATTGCAGTTGATCATCACCGCATCCCGGCCTGAGGCGCGTACGGTCATCGCGGCGTGCACGCAGCAGTAGTCGAACTCGATCCCCTGTCCGATCCGGTTCGGCCCGGCGCCGAGGATCACCACCGATGCGCGCCGCCCCCGCGCGACCTCGCCGTCGCTCGTGCCGTTGGCGGACGGACGCTCCCAGCCGGAGTAGTAGTAGGGGGTGCGGGCGGGAAACTCCGCCGCGCACGTATCGACGGAGCGAAACGAGCGCTCCCCGGCGAACGGTGCCTGCGGGTCGGCGGCGATCGTCTGCAGCTCGCGCAGGAACCACGGATCGATGTTCGTGCGGGCGCGGACCTGCTCGACCTCGACCCCCCGGCCGAGCAGCTCGAGGATCGCCTCGAAACGGTCCGGCGCCGGCAACTCCAGCCCGTCCAGCAGCGCGGCGTCGCTGGCCTGTGCGAGGCACGGGGGCTTGTCCAGCTCGCGCGAGCGCAGGGCCTTCGCGAATGCCTGCCCGAACGTCCGCCCGATCGCCATCGCCTCCCCCACCGACTTCATGTGGGTGGAGAGGGTGGAGTCTGTGCCGGGGAACTTCTCGAACGCGAACCGGGGCCACTTGACGACGACGTAGTCGATCGTCGGCTCAAAGCACGCCGGCGTGACGCCGGTGATGTCGTTGTCGATCTCCTCCAGCCGGTAGCCGACCGCGAGGCGCGCGGCGATCTTGGCGATCGGAAAGCCGGTGGCCTTCGATGCCAGCGCTGAGCTGCGCGACACGCGTGGGTTCATCTCGATCACGAGGATCTCCTCGGTCTCGGGATTGACGGCGAACTGGACGTTGGAGCCGCCCGTCTCCACTCCGACGGCCCGGATCACGGCGATCGCCTGGTCGCGCAGGCGCTGGTAGAGGCGGTCGGTGAGCGTCTGCTGCGGCGCGACCGTGACCGAGTCGCCGGTGTGCACCCCCATCGGATCGACGTTCTCGATCGAGCACACGATCACGACGTTGTCCGCCCGATCGCGCATCACCTCGAGCTCGAACTCGCCCCAGCCCAGCACCGACTGGTCCAGCAGCACCTGTCCGATCGGCGACGCCTCCAGCCCGTGTGCGACCAGCCTGCGCAGCTCTCCCTCCTCGCGCGCGATCCCGCCGCCGCGACCGCCGAGCGTGAACGCGGGTCTGACGATGCACGGCAGTCCCAGTCGCGGCAGCGCCGCCAGCGCCTGCTCGACGTCCCTGGCGATCGCGCTCTCGGGCATCCGCAGGCCCGCCGCGGCCATCGCCTCGGCGAACAGCTCGCGATCCTCCGCGCACGCTATCGCCTCGTAGCTGGCTCCGATCAGCTCGACGTCGTAGCGCTCCAGGGTGCCGTCGTCCTGCAGCGCCTTGGCCAGGTTCAAGGCGGTCTGGCCGCCGAGCGTCGGCAGCAGCGCGTCGGGGCGCTCACGCGCGATCACCTGCGCCACCGGGCCCGGCTGCAGCGGCTCGATGTACGTCGCGTCGGCCAGTTCGGGGTCGGTCATGATGGTCGCCGGATTGGAGTTCACCAGCACGATCTCGAAGCCCTCCTCGCGCAGCACCTTGCACGCCTGCACACCGGAGTAGTCGAACTCGGCGGCCTGCCCGATCACGATCGGCCCCGAGCCGATGATCATGATCTTCTCGATGTCCCGGCGCCTGGGCATCAGGCGGCCTGGGCGATTCGCGCCAGGAAGCGGTCGAACAGGTACAGGCTGTCGTGGGGCCCCGGGCCGGCCTCGGGGTGGTACTGGACGGTCCCGCCCGGCACGTCGAGGAGCTCCAGGCCCTCGACCGTGCGGTCGTACAGGTTCACGTGGGAGAGCTGGGCCTCGCCGAAGTCCGTCTGCCAGCGAACCGGCTCGTCGGCGCCGATCGTGCGCTCGCCGTTCGGTGCGAGCGCGGCGAAGCCGTGGTTCTGGGAGGTGATCTCGATCCGGCCGGTCTGCAGATCCTTGACCGGATGGTTGGCGCCCCGGTGACCGAACGGGAGCTTGAAGGTCTCGAGGCCCACAGCCCGGCACAGCAGCTGGTGGCCGAGGCATATCCCCCACACCGGCTTTCGCCCGACGATCTCTCGCACGGTCTGAACGATGTGCTCGAGCGCCGCGGGATCCCCCGGACCGTTGGCCAGGAACACCGCGTCGGGATCTTCGGCGAGCAGCTCGGCCGCCGGGGTCGTGCACGGATGCAGTGCCACCTGGGCGCCGCGCGCGAGCAGCTCGCGCACCATCGAGCCCTTGATGCCCGTGTCGATCACGGCGATCCGCGGCCCATCGCCGTCCTCGCCGTGGCGGGTGAGCGTCTCCGGGGTCACCTCGCCGGCGAGGTCCTGCCCGGCCATGGGCGGCTCCGCGTCGATCAGGGCGCGAGCCTGCTCGGTGGACATCGACGTCGGGAAGACCCCGCCGCGCATCGCCCCCCGCTCGCGGATGTGCAGAACCAGCGCCCTGGTGTCCACGCCGCTGATCGCAGGCACGCCGCAGTCGCCGAGCCAGCTGAGCCAACCGCCCTCGGCGCCGGGAGAGTCCTCGCGGTCGCAGGCCTCGCGCATGATCGCCGCCCTCGCCCAGGCGCGCTCTGACTCCATCGCCTGGGCACTGACCCCGTAGTTGCCGATGTGGGGGTAGGTGAAGACGATCAGCTGGCCCGCGAAGGACGGGTCGGTCATCGATTCCTGGTAGCCGCTCATCCCGGTCGTGAAGACGACCTCCCCGACGGCGTACCCCTCCGCGCCACACGCCACCCCGTCGAAGCGCGTGCCGTCATCCAGCATGACGTAGGCCATCAGAGGATCAGCTTCTGCACAGACTTGAACTCGGGGGTGCCGGCCCGCTCGAGCAGCTCGAACAGGACCGCCTCGACCGTGCTCACCACGGCGCCGGCCCGCTGCAGCCGCTCGAGCCCCCGCTCGTAGTCGATCTCGTGACGGGAGCCCACCGCGTCGGCCGGTACGTGCACCTCCACTCCCTCGCCCAGCAGATCGTGGACCGTCTGGCTGACGCACACGTGGGTCTCGATCCCGCACACCACGGCCTGCTTGCGTCCGCTCAGATCGAACCCGTCCACGCGCACCGCGGAGAACACCGACTTCTCGATCACGCGCTCCTGGCCCCCGGCACCTGGGGGCTCCGGCGCGCGCTCGTCGAGGCCGACCTCCGGCGCGGTGTGGCCGAGGCCTTTCGGGTACTGCTCGCTGACGATCCGGGGCAGCTCGAGGATGCGCGCCGCCGCCATCAGCTTGCCGCAGGCGTCCGCGACCCCCGCGAAGGAGTCGTAGGGACGGAAGCCCTCCTGCACGTCCACCACCACGAGCGCCGTCCTGTCGCGGACGAGCAGGCTCACGCGGCGACCACCGAGAAGACCCGCTCGCGGTAGGCGAGGGTGCCTGCGGCGAGGGTCAGCAGCACCCGACCGCGCAGTGGGCGCCCCGCAAAGCAGCAGTTCTCCGAGCGACTCTCCCACCCCAGTGCACCGGCGAGAAACTCGGCATCGAGGTCCACCAGGACCACGTTCGCCAGCTCGCCGCGACCGATCGTGGGCGTGTCCAGCTCGAACAGGGCAGCGCCCGCGGTGATGCGCTGCACGAGCGTCTGCAGCTTCAGCTCGCCCGGCAGCACCAGGCCGGTGTAGAGCGCGGCGAACGCGGTCTCCAGACCGGTGGTGCCCATCGGGGCCTGCTCGAAGGGGACTTCCTTCTCCTCGCGTGCGTGGGGGGCGTGGTCGGTGGCGACGCAGTCGATCGTGCCCTCGCGCAGAGCAACCACGAGCGCCTTGCGGTCCTCCTCGCCGGCGAGCGGAGGGTTCATCTTCATGCGCGTGTCCAACCCCCTGACGTTGGCGTCGGTGAGCAGCAGGTGATGGGGCGTCACCTCGCCGCTGACGCGCGCGCCGGCGGCCTTCGCCTCGGCGAGCGCCCGCACCGAGGCGGCGCAGCTGAGGTGCTGGAAGTGCACGCGTGCCTGCTCGTAGGCGGCGAGCTCGGCGTCGCGCGCCACCATCGTGGACTCGCTCACCGTGGGGATGCCGCCGATGCCGAGAGCGGCGCTGAGCGCACCCTCGTGCATGCAGCCGCCGTGGGAGAGCGTGGGGTCCTCCTCGTGCAGGCTGATCACACCGCCGCACAGGCGCTGGTACTGCAGCGCCTTGCGCAACATGCCCGCGCTGGTGACCGGTCGCCCGTCGTCGGTGAAGCCGAGCGCTCCCTGCTCGCGCAGTTTCGCCATCTCGGTCAGCTCCCGGCCCTCGAGACCGCGCGTTATCGCCGCGAGGAAGCCCACGGGCACACAGGCCTCGCGGGAGGCCGTCTCGCGCAGCGAGCCCAGCAGCGGGGGCGAGTCGATCACCGGATCGGTGTTCGGCATCGCGATCACCGCGCCGAAGCCGCCTGCGGCCGCGGCACGGGTGCCCGTGTGCAGGTCCTCCTTGTGCTCCTGCCCGGGGCTGCGCAGGTGCACGTGGGGATCGAAGAACGCGGGCAGCAGGTGCCTGCCGCGGCAGTCGATCGCCTCGATCCCGTCTTCGGGCTCGAGCGTGCCGGGATCGGCGAGCTCGGCGATCCGGCCGTCGCGCACGAGCACGTCCCGGCGCGCGTCGATCCGTGTGCGCGGGTCGAGCACGTGGGCGTCTCGCAGGAGCAGCTCGGCGGGCTCGCTGGCCGCGTGTACGAGCGGGGTCTCAGCCATCACGCGAGCTGCCGGTCGATCTCTGGGCGATCGGCGAGGGGGTCGTCGATCGGCGCGCGTGCGGCGTGGGCCCCGGCGAGCAGCTCGTACAGCACCGCCATCCTCACGACCACTCCCGCCTCGACCTGCGCGGTGATCACCGCCTGCGGGGAATCGACGGTCTCGCCCGAGAGCTCGACGCCGCGATTGACCGGGCCGGGGTGCATCAGCACCTGGCGCGGGCCGAGCCGGCGAGCGTTGATCTGATACCAGGCCGCGTACTCCCGCAGCGAGGGGACCCACGTCTCGCTCATCCGCTCGCGTTGCATCCGCAACGCGTACACGACGTCCGCCGCGCCCATCTCCTCGAGCGTGAACCGCACGTCGCACCCCAGCGCCTCGATGCCACGGGGGATCAGCGTCGGGGGTCCCGCCACGGTGACGCGGGCGCCCATCCGTCGAAAGGCGATGATGTTCGACCGGGCCACGCGCGAATGGGCGACGTCGCCGACGATCCAGATCGACGCTCCGTCGATGCCGCCGAGCCGCTGGCGCAGGGTATACACGTCGAGCAGCGCCTGGGTGGGGTGCTCGTGCTTGCCGTCGCCGGCATTGACGATCGCCGCATCGCACCACCCCGAGACGAGCGTGGCGGCGCCGACCCAGGGGGTGCGCAGCACGATCGCGTCGGGCTTGTGCGCACTCAGCGTGAGCACCGTGTCCTTCAGCGACTCGCCCTTTTCGACACTCGAGCCGCTCGCTGCGAAGTTCACCACGTCCGCCGAGAGTCGCTTTGCGGCCAGCTCGAAGGAGCTGCGGGTCCGGGTCGATGCCTCGTAGAAGAGGTTCAGCACCATCCGTCCCCGCAGCGCGGGGACCTTCTTGATGTCCCGGTCGGACACCTCGGCGAACCGCGCCGCCTGGGCGACGATCCGCTCGATCGCCTGCCGGTCGAGATCCTCGATCGAGAGGAGGTGGTTCATGCTCGCGCCGCCACCGGCGCAGGGCCGATCGCCACCTCGTCGACGCCGTCGAGCTCCTCGACCCGTACACGCACGTGCTCTTCGCGGGAGGTCGGCAGGTTCTTGCCGACGTAGTCGGGCCTGATCGGGAGCTCGCGGTGACCGCGATCGGCGAGCACCGCCAGCTGCACCCGTGCAGGGCGGCCGTAGTCGAACAGCGCCTCGATCGCCGCCCGCGCCGTGCGGCCCGTGTACAGGACGTCGTCGACGATCACGACCGTGCGCCTGGAGACGTCGAAGTCGATGTGGGACTGGTGCACGACCGGCGCGTCGGGACGCTGGGCGACGTCGTCGCGGTAGAAGCCGATGTCCAGATCACCGAGCGGCACCGGCGCGCCCAGCAGCTCCTCGAGCAGGATCTGAAGCCGCGCCGCCAGGAACGCCCCCCGGCGATGGATGCCGATCAGCGCCGGAGCCGGCCTGTCGGGGTTGCGCTCGACGATCTCGTGAGCGATGCGCGTGAGCGCCCGCCGCATTTCGCCCTCGCGCAGGACGGTCTTCTCGTTGTCCATGTGCCGTTCCTTCCTGGCCTCGCGGGACCGGGTTAAAGGATCGCGCCAGACTGTATCAGCGTGCAGCGACGGCTCCCTCGTCCGTCGGGGTCGCGGCCGGGGCCGCTGCCGCCTCACGCTCGCGTCGCTCCGAGAAGCGCACCAGACGGGGCTCGCCGCGCTCGGGGAACGGGATCTCGATCGTGTCGAAGTCGCGCGGCGCCTCGGTGTGGGCGAACACCTCCCGCGCCTGTTCGCGCAGCTCGCCGCCGGGATAGCGGGTGGAGACGTGGGTGAGCGCGAGCATGCCCACCCGCGCTGCGCGGGCGACCTCGGCGGCCTGGCGCGCGGTGCTGTGCAGCGTCTCTCGCGCGCGCTCGTGCTCGTCCTCGGCGAACGTCGCCTCGTGCACCAGCAGGTCCGCTTCGTCAGCCGCCACGACCAGCGCCTCGCACGGCGCGGTGTCCCCAGAGATCACGATCTTGCGACCCGGCCGCTGCGGGCCGAGCACCTGCTCGGGCGTGACCCCGTCGACGGTCTCGCCGCGTTGCAGCCGGCCGAAGTCCGGCCCCGGCGTGACCCCGAGTCGCTCGGCGAGCTCCGGATCGAGATGCCCGGGGCGGACGTCCTCGACCAGCGCATACCCGTAACACCCCTCCCCCTTGTGGCGAACGGGGATCGCCGCCACCAGCCACCCCTCCCGGCGGACGATCTCCGCCGGCGCCAGCTCGATCACGCTCAGCTCGTACGGAAGCCGCCCGTACACGAACCGCATCCGCTCCATCAGGTCCCGCAGCCCCCGCGGCCCGTACACGGTCAGCGGGCGCTCCCGTTCACGCAGCGCGAAGGACTTGAGCATCCCCGGCAGCCCGAGCCAGTGATCGGCATGGAAGTGGGTCAGGAACACGATCTCGATGTCGGCCAGCCCGACCGACCGGATCAGCTGTCGCTGCGTCCCCTCGCCACAGTCGAACAGGACGTGCTCCCCGCCGCGCCGCACGAGCAGCCCGGGCAGCCCGCGTCTGGAGCTCGGCACCGAGCCACCCGTGCCGGCGAAGAAGATCGACAGGTCCATGGGCCAACGGTAGCGTCGCGCTCGGCTCGAGGGTTGCCGTAGGGAGCCGGCGCGTGGGCCGAGCTGTCGCGGAGACCATCTGCTCGGCGGACCGCGTGAGCACGCCGGTAAGCTCTCTCGGCGAGGACGTCGCGGTTGCACGGCGTCTCCTGCGCCCGTAGCTCAGTGGATAGAGCGCTCGCCTCCGGAGCGAGAGGTCAGAGGTTCGAATCCTCTCGGGCGCGCCTCCCGAGGCAAGCGATACGTTGATCGATGATCAAGGTGCACTTCCCGCGTGCGTCCAGCGATGCCACTGTCACAGACCGTCTCATGAGTCACCCGCCGGAGATGGGGGCCTGCTGCGCACCGGGGCGTGCAGGGTCACCACGGGCAGGCGTGGCTGCTCGCTCGGTTTCGGCCCTGGGCCCGACGCCGGAGACACTTGTGCGTGTTCCCGGCGGGCTCTTCCGGATGGGGTCAGAAGACCCGTTCGCCTACCCGGCGGATGGTGAGGGTCCCGCGCACGAGGTGAGCCTGAGACCGTTCCTGATCGACCGCTACGTGGTCAGCAACGACCGCTTCGCCACCTTCGCGGCCGCCACGGCGTACGTGACGGACGCCGAGCGCTGGGGGTGGTCCTTCGTCTTCGGCGGACTGCTTCTCGGGGACTTCCCGCCCACGCGCTCGGTCGCCGAGGCGCCTTGGTGGCGGCAGGTCGAGGGTGCTCAGTGGCGTCATCCGGAGGGACCGCCGAGCAACCTCGAGGGCCGTGGTGAGCACCCGGTGGTCCACGTCTCGCACAACGACGCGCTCGCGTACTGCGCGTGGGCCCGGGTGCGGTTGCCAACCGAGGCTGAGTGGGAGTTCGCCGCACGCGGAGGGTTGGACGGTCGGGCATTTCCCTGGGGCGATGACCGCGAGCCCGCAGGTCAACACCGGATGAACGTCTGGCAGGGCGATTTCCCCACGCGCAACACCGCCGAGGACGGGTATCTCGGGACGGCGCCGGTCGATGCCTTTCCCCCGAACGGCTTCGGGCTGTACAACATGACAGGCAACGTCTGGGAGTGGACAGCCGACTGGTTTGACCCCGGTTGGTACCGCGTGTCGCCTCAGGAGAATCCGTGCGGGCCGCCGAGCGGTAGCCACCGCGTGACCCGCGGCGGCTCCTACATCTGCCACGCCTCCTACTGCCGTCGCTACCGGGTCTCAGCACGGGGCGCGAACATGCCCGACGACGCCACCGGCAACATCGGGTTTCGGGTCGCTGCCGATCTCGCCCGCGCCAGCCGGTGATCCCGGCGATCCGGTTGCGCATCAGGCGAGTACGAACTCCGCGATCACGCCGACGACGAGCGTCACGCCAAACGCGTGGAAACAGAACCACAGGCCGGCTACGCCGTCCGAGCCGCCTCGTTGTCGTGGGACCGTGCCCCAATCGGACGGGCTACGCGCGTTCGTCAGTACTGGGGTGCAGGCGCCTGGCCCGCGCCCGCCGGCGTGCCGAATCCAAGCCGATCGGCGAGCCCGCCAGCGAACGTTCGGGCAGTCTCGAGCTGTGCCTCCTGAATGTTGGTCGGCGGGATCGGCACGCCGAGGTACCGCTCGCGGTACTCACCGCTGCCGAGGTAGCTGAGAAGCGAAAGCAGACTTCGAATCTGGCCGCCCTGGTAGGCGAAGTGGATGCCATCGACGTACTGCGCGCCCAGGCGCGTCGTGAGCTTCTCGACTGTGCGCAGGTTGTGACCGTAGTAGCGCCTGCAGACCACCACTGTGGCGACCGGCGTCCCCCCAAGCACCGGCCCGGCGGCCTCTGACTCCAAGTACGAGCGGATCGGCACCGAGGTCGACAGCCACCACGTGGGCGAGCCGATGCAGACGAGGTCATACCCGCCGGCACGCGCCGCATCGGGAATCCCGATCTCGGCTGTCGCGTGGCGCAGCTCGGGGGGGATCATCCCCACCAGCTCGCGAAACGGGTGCGGCATCGGGAACTCCTGGAAGCGGTCTGCATAGCGGGCGTCCGTCAGCTCGATCGCCGCGTGCTCAACGTCGCAGCCCCGTGCGCGAAACGTCTCGGTCATGGCTTCGACGACCTTGAGGGTCTGCTTCGTGTAGGTGAAATAGACGAACAGAACCTTGGGAGAACTCTCCTGCATCGTCGTCCCCGGGGGTGTCGGGACGGGTTCGCAGGCTGGATCGCTCACGTCGTCGCCGTTCTCACCCGGTCGCTGGAGCGCGGTAGCCCGGGGGCTCGCCGGCTGAGGGTGTGAGGCGCTTCGCGGCGAGCTGCTCACCGAGTAGCCCCAGCATCGTGTCCTGCAGGGCGCGTGAGCGATCGTCAGCGTACGTGGGGTGCGCGAGGTTGCGCTCCTCGTATGGGTCCAGAGTGATGTCGTAGAGCTCGTATTCGTCAGGATCGGGCTCGGTTACGGTGATCGTCTTGCGGCCGCGCAGGCGCTCGTCGCGCTCACCAGGGACCGTCCAGAACTGTTGGTTGTCGTGGTAGCGGGAGAACTTCACGAGGTGCTGCTCGCCGTCCACGTCGACCTCGGCTATGACCGTCTCGATGTGATTGGGCTGCTCGATGGTCGAGAACGTATGTGTGGCGCGCGCGACCCGCTGGAATGGGCTGGCCCCGTGCGCAGTGCCCTCGCTGATCTCATCGTCGGTCATGAACAGGACAGGCTCGGCTGACGGTTCTGGACGGAGCGCACGAATCGCGTCAGAGAGGTCGCGCCCAACCAGCGGTTGGGCATCGCTGTGGTCCAGCTGCAACTTGGCGAGCGCCTCGTCGTGCTCGACCCCGACGAGTCCGAGCAGAGTCGGGATCAGGTCGGCGTGGTTGGTCGGAGCGTTCAGCTCTCGTGCACCGCCCGGCAGCAGCGGGCTGGACACGATGAAGGGAACGTTGAGCGCCTCCTCGTAGGCGTTATGCCACTTCTCGTGCATTCCGCCGTGCGCGCCCTGCATATCACCGTGATCGGAGCTGAAGACCACGATCGTGTCCTCGTATGCGTTGCTGGCCTGCAGAGCATCCAGCACACGGGTGATCTGCTCACCGACGGTGGCTTGCAACTGGTAATAGAACTTCAGGTGCGTCTCGTTCCAGGGTTGCGGCGCCCCGAGCCGTGACCAAAGGTCGACGATGCTCTGTTGACAGCGGGGCTTCGTCGACAGATCCTCGTGGCGTGTCGGAGACTGATCGATATGGGGCACGGTCGACGGGTGGTAGCGCAACCCCTGGGTGAGCGCAACGACGCCGAAGAACGAATCGTCGTGCGGGTTCAGGAACGAACAGACTGTCAGCCACGGCTCGTCGCTGTCCTCGGCGTCCAGACGCCCCAGCAGGTCGATCGTCTCGTCCGCTGTGAACGGGTCCTTCACCGTGCCCATGTTGTGTTTGCCGAGGCCGTGCGGCTCGGGGCCGACCCACTCCGAAAAGCCATAGTCATCCAGCAGGTCCGCCGTCAGGTACTGGGCGATGTTCTCCTCGATCGGCTCGCCGTCGTCATTGATCGACAACAGGTAGCCGTCACCGTCGCTGGCATCGAGGTGCGCGTGCGAGGCGTGCCACTTGCCCTTGAAGTAGGTGCGATAGCCGCCCGCACGAAACCAGTCGCCCAGCGTCGGCACCGTGTCGGGCGCGAGCCAGAACATGTCCTTGCTCTCAGCGCTCTTGGCCAGCCCGTCAGTCTGCGTCACGCCGTGCAGTGACGGGTACTGCCCGGTCAGCAGCGAGGCGCGACTCGGTGCGCAAGCGATCGCCATCGGATAGTGGTGCTTGAACGACACGCCGCTCTGGCGGAGGCGCTCCTGCCCTACGCAGTGCTCGCGGCGGAACTCGCGCAGGTCGTCGGACTCGTAAGGCGGAGGCTGGCGCAGCTGGTCGGTGAGAATGACCAGAACATTGGGGCGGCGAGTCACGATGCGCAACGCTACCAACGAACGACTGTCGTGCGGTGGACTTCTGGTCGACGGAGCGACCGTGCTGCAGACCCCAGCGCAGGATCACGATGCCAGAGTCCGGCCTTCGCCCGAGACGCCACCTTGCGCAGCCCCGGCAGCCGGGCATCCGGCGGCACCCCGTCGATCGACTCGATCGGTCTCGTGGTGCCGCCGGTACCCCCCGCTCGCCTCAGCAGGCTTCGACTGCTTCGGTTTCCGAGTTCAGACAGCGAATCTCGGTCTTGAGCTTGCCTTCGTAGCTCTGCTTGATCGTCGCCTTCACCGCCGCCCGCACGAACGGGCCGCCGCCGATCGACATTTCAAGCGCCACGGGCGGCTCACCTTCGAAGCCCGTGATCCTCGGGACGCTTTTCGGCGCCTCGCGGAAGGCGATCGACAGCTTGGCCGTCGACTTGTTCGCCTTCACCGTGCCGATCACCGCGCCCCTCAGGACGACGGGCGTCCCGCCGCACGAGAATTCCAGCGGAGCCGGTCCGGAGAGCTCAAACCCGACCGAGTGCTGTTCGGCGTCGATGTAGCCGAGCGTGCCCTCGATTCCGTCGAGCCTGACCTGCCCTGGTTCGGCTTCCAGGCTCGAGCACGTCGAGGCGTGGTTGAGCGTGCAGCCGTTCAAGGCGGCAGACGTCGCCGACGTCGTGCCGAGGCCCGTGAACCCACCTGTCCCCGTCAGCGAGGTGCAGGAGAAGGTCGCCTTCTGCGCCGTGTTGAGCTGCCACGGGGTGTTGGCCCAGTTCCACGGCCTGCCCGGGCAGGCCGCGAGGCCCGAGTAGGCGGTCCAGCACCATTCGAAGTTCTTGCCGCTGTTTTCCACATTGCAACTGCTGTCTATGAAGTCGCCGTTCGGCGCGTCCCGGTAGCATTCCCCATAGCCAGGCAGGCGTATCGGCAGCGCCGACGCCGAACCTGCTCCAACCGCCGAGATGCCGAGCATCGTGCACAGGCAAGCGCCGACGACGATCACGCGTTTCATCTGACCTCTCCCTTGTTGCGCGTTTTCGCACGCCGCCGACCGTGGTGGCGCACAGACTCGCCCGAAGCTAATCGCAGCCTTCGCGTGATCGTGGGATTCCGGTCACGCGAAGAACGCAATTTGCGGGCTTTACGTGATCGTCACAAATCTTTCACGCGCGCTCGGCCCCGTCCAGGGCCACGCTGGCGGGACATCCCCCGTCGCCAACAGAGCGTATGCGCCACCGCAGGCCCAGCGACGAGCCGACGGTCTAAGGTGATGTGACCGCTATCAGGACGGGAGCCACTCTTGCTATACGTCGGGCTGGGCATCATCTACGTCTTTCTGCTTGTTCTTCTCGGTGTCAAGACCTTCAAGAACAGGCACTGGGTCCTGTTCGTCGCCGGGTTCTTCATCCCGATCGTGTGGATCGTTGGAGCGATGTTGCCACCGAAGGGCATGTCACACGTGGACGAGCTCTATGCCCGACGCGACGCGTCGGGCTAGAGCTTCGCCAGCCATCTCAGCCGTACTGGCGGTACGCGCTCACCCAGTCTGTCGCGATCAGCCTCTGCGCGCGCGCGAGTGTCATCGTGCCGTCACATACACGGCGGCGCAAAGCGGTCTCCGTATGGTCCTTCGGGTTCAGGTAGAAGCCCGCCGGGTTGACGTAGTCGGGCTCCGGCCAGAGGTTGCGCGGATCGTTCCCGGCGCCGCCCAGCTCGAGCGGCACGTAATGGTCGTACTCGTATCCCGATGCGGAGCCGTGGATCCCATAGGAAGCCACGCTCGCCAGCTTCTCGGGCTCCGTGATCCGCTCGGGTGGGCGTACCGTCGCGGTCCATCCGGACCGACAGATCGTCGAGCCGATGGTTGCTTGGGTGACCGCCGGGTTCACGGCACCCGGTGTACACCGCGGATCTGGACGGGCGTACAGGCCGGCGCCCACCATGTGGCAGGTGCCTGCCGGCGGCTGGCGTTGGATCGCGTGAGTGCTCGCGCTCGAGTAGACGAGCCCGCTCGGCGCCGTATGCGCCGCGCCAGCGAATGCAATGGTGGACAGCGCCGAGATGATCACGGTGTGCGTCTTCATGAGGCCATCTTCGCAACGTTGCCGGCTCGTCACTGCAGGGCCATGCGATTGTCGGTCCGACCGGCGGTTGGCGCAACAACGGCGGCGTAGAATCGCGAAGGATACGCGGTGGGCCGCAACGAGCTGTCGCTGCAGCTCGGATATGGAGGTGCCGCGGCTCGTCTGGTCGCGCCGTTCAGCGCGTGCGCATCGTCATCGCCGGCCGGTGAGATGGCGACATCCGGCCGGCGCCCCCAGACATCGCTCTCACTCCCGTTCGCAGCACCACGCTCAGCGGGCCTCTCGCCACATCGTGGTGATCACCGGTCCACCCACCGGACCGAACTCGTTGCGAGGGCGAAAGCCAAGCGCCTCGTATCGGGGGATGTTCGCGGGATTGGTCGACTCGAGGTAGGCGGGCATCCGCTCCGCGTCGATTCGCGCCAGGTTGTCGCGGATCAACATGGTGCCGAGTCCACGGCCCGCATAGTCGCGGCGGGTCGCCCACAGGCTGAGGTAGTAGTGCGGCGGATCCTGCGGGTGGTGCTCACCGAAGCGCTCGAAGAGCGCCTGCACCTCTCGCGCACGCGTGCCCAGTAGCACGGCCAGGAGGCGCGCGAAGGCCCGCTCCTCCTGAGGCGTCATCTCGGCCTTCTCGGGCGGGAGCCAGATGGCTACGGCTGCGGCGTTGTCGGTTATCCGCACCCATGGGTACCGCACCCCTGCGAGCACAAAGGCGCGCATGAACTCGTACAGATGCTGTGCCCGGCTCCGCTCATCGGGAAACGCCCACAGACCCCATACCGGATCCTCGTAGAAGGCGCTCGCCAGGCAGGCCGCGACCACATGCACGTCGGCCGACGTTGCAGCTCGTCCCACGGACGAAGACCCCCCAGCCATCGCCATGTGACTCTACACCCGTACACGGGCTCGCCGTGGGATAGCAATGGCGACGTACACAAAGCCTTTACACGTGGTAATGTCGCCCGATCCGGGGCCCGCCGTGGTCGCGGACAACCCAAGGGGGGGAACGGTCGGGCCACGTCGCTGCACGCTGGTGGAGCTGCTGGTGGAGCTGTCGGCCGCGGCCGTGGCTCGGCCCGTGCCCCTGCCGCCCGGGCTGCTGAAGTCAGCGGGCCGACTGCGCCATGCGGCGGTCGGCCACGGCCTCGGGCGCACCATCGTCAACCGGTTCCTCGGCGCCGGCGCCGCAGGGACCCTGCTCGCAGGAGAGGTGACCTCATGAAGAGAACGGTGATTGCAGCGATCGTGCCACTGGTGATCCTCGCGGTCTTTGCCGCGATTCCTGTACTGGCGCAGGCGGAAACCGAAGTCAAAACGCTGGTGAGCGAAGAATCCAATTCGTTCTGCGTCAATCCCACGAAGGGATTCGTGCCGGTCAAGAAAGGCAAACTCAACTTCGGGCCGCTGGAAAAGGCTCACAAGGGGGCCTTTCCCGACACCGGCAAAGCGTGTGCTCCGGAAACCGCCACACACCCGACCCCGATGGCCGGGCCCGGCGCACCGGCATTCCCCTACTCGAGCTCGATCACCGGCGCCAGCTGGGTCAGCTTGAACGCCACGGGCGAAGACGCCTCCAACCCGGCTCCCAAGTACTACATCTACGACGCAACCTTCACACTCTGTCCCAACCAGCTCAGAACCGCCGAAATCAACGGGGAATACTTCGCAGACAACACCGGTGCCGTGTTCATGAACGGCGTGTTCTTGAAGAAACAGGCGACCGGGTTGCCGGCCACCAACCACGAAAACTTCTTCGGCACGCCGACGCCATTCACCGGAGTCGGCGCTCCTGGCGGCCTCAATGCCGGGCTGAACACCCTGCAGTTCGTGGTCCTCGACGAAACGGCGCCCTACACGGCGCTTGACTTCAGGGCTCTCGTGACGGCGGTGCCGTGCGCGGTGCAGTGGTACAGCAACGGCCATCTCCTCGAAGAAGGCCAGGTGGAGGAAGTGACCACCAGCGGCGTTCTCAGCAGCCGTATCGGCGAAGCGATCGTGAAGTGCAAGGTCAGAGATCACGAGAACATCGTCAACCCCGTCGGCGGCGGTGACGGCGTCGACGAGATGACCGAATACGTGGCGACGGGATGCTCGGAGAAGCCATCGCCCTGCCCCGGGAAGACGCCGCTGGAAGTCATCGCCCGCAACCTGCCGTGGACCACGCACCTCGTTCCCGGACCTCCGGTGCGCGATGTGATCGAAGGCGTCGCGATCGAAAGCAGGTGCGGCGGCGTGCCGTTGGACCTGTTCGCGGGGACGCTGATGCCCGTTGTCGGCAAGAGCGTGCTCGAATTCGGTTCCGGATCGGGCGAACTGGAAGACCCCGCCGGCAACAAATCGACCACCGGCGGCAAGGACAAGCTGATCGGCCCGCCCGGCGACGAAAAGATCACAGCCGGCTGAACGCTCGACTCAGAGCAGGCCTCCCGCCTCCGGCGGGAGCGATCGGACGTGTGTGGGGCCACCTGGCCCCACACACGCTGCGGGTCCTGAGCATGCGCTCGCGGTGACCGAGCATGGGGCGCCACACCGCCGCCGACGACAGCCACCGGCTGAGAGCCCGCAGCGAGCCTCCCAGCCCGGACGCCGGGTGTGGCCGCGAGCCCGCATAGGATTCGTGCATGGCGAGCGTCTCCTCAGCGGCCTCCGCGCCGTCTCGTCTTCGCGTGCGTCGGCTCGTGATCGGAGCGCTCGTGATCGTGGTCATCGGCGCCGCGGCGACGCTCGCCGGCTGGGACATCACGGGCTGGTTCGAAGACCTCTGGAACACCATCACCAAGATCGGCGTCGGCGAGTTGATCGCGGGGGTCGCGCTGGTCACCGTGCAGACCACGACGACGGCGTTCGCCTGGTACTCGATCCTGCGCTACGGGTACCCCGACGCGGAGGTGCGCTGGCTTCAGGTGCTGGCCTGCTACGCAGCGGCGGTGGCGCTCAACTGCGTGCTCCCGGCGAACCTCGGCACGCTCGCGATGCTGCTGATGTACACCTCGATCATCGCCGGCGCGACGTTCGCGGGCCTGCTCGCCGGGTTCGCGGTCCAGAAAATCTTCTACACGGTGATCGGAGCGGCCTGTTACCTGTACCTGTTCGTGACGGTGGACAAGTCGTTCGACCTCCAGTTCGGGTTCGTGAGCGAACATCCCTGGGCGACCGTGATCCTCCTCTGCGCAGGGGCGGTGCTGATCTTCATGGTGCTTCAGATGCTGCGGGTGCGCGTCAGGAAATGGTGGGCGCAGGCGAAGGTCGGCGGACGGATCCTCGTGCATCCGCGGGCGTTCTTCGGGCGGGTGGTGCTGCCCGAGGCGATCAGCTGGGCGGCGATGCTCGGTGTGATCGCCGTGTTCCTCTCCGCCTACGGGATTCCGGTCAGCTTCCACACGTTGATGCGGGTGGTGGCGGGCAACTCGATCGCCAACGCCACCGCGGTCACCCCGGGCGGTGCGGGAGTCGTGCAGGGTTTCAACGTGCTCTCGCTGAAAGGGGTCACGAGCGCCAGCAACGCGAACGCCTACTCCATCGCCCAGCAGCTCGTTACGACCGCCTGGAGCATCCTCCTGGCGATCGTGCTGATGGCCCGGGCGTTCGGCTGGAGCGAGGGCAGGACGCTCGTGGAGCAGTCCTACGACGAAGCCCGCCAGAAGAGCTCCGAGCAGTCCGCCGCGCGCAAGGCCAGACGCCGCGCCAAGCGCGATGCCCGGCGAGGGGTCGCTCACGATCCGGGCGAGCCGGCCGAGCCCGGCGACGGTGCTCGCTGATCGCCCCACGTGATCCGCTGCGGGGAGCCCCCGCCGGGTGGACGCTCAGCGGGTAACGGACTTCAGGGCAACGGCGGCGGAGGTGCCGAGCACCGTTCCGGTGGCGTCCAGCGCCTGCACCGCCACGTAGGCGCCGGCTCCCGGGGCGGGGATTGCCGTCTCGAAGCCGTTTCGCGAACCCTGCGCGACCGCCTGCAGGCTCGCCGGCGAGGCGCCTTCGAGCACCCGCCAGCCCGCCACGGCGGTCGCGCCGTTCCAGCTGGCGAGCACTTCGATCCCGTGGTGAGAGCTGCGGCGTGCGGCCAGCGCGGGCGGAGGGGTGGGCTGACCCTGCCATGCCAGGCGATAGGCGCGATAGGAGGTGTAGCCGCTCGCCATGTGGCCGTCGAGCAGCAGCTGGCCGGAGCCGCTGAATTCCGAGAAGTAGGGAGATTGCCCCCAGCCCACGAGCCAGCTTCCGTCGCCGAGGGCCTGCATGTTGCCCTGACTGCCCGCCACGATCGGCGTGGGGTGCTCGTAGCGGTGCACGAGGGTGGCGGTCTTCCGCTGCATGTCGAGCGCCACCACGATCGTGCGTGACTGGGGGTGCACGCGCGGGGTGGCGCCGTTGTCGAAGAAGCTGATCGTGCCGTCGGGCTGCTGGCGGGCGTCGTGCTGCCAGGCGGTGATCGTGCCCGGCCCCATCGCGAAGCTGCTGCGCTTGCCGCCGAGGCTCCAGCGCACCTGTCCCGTGGCGCGGTCGATGTCGTATGCGGCCCAGGTGTTGCGGGCGTCGAGCAGCAGGCTGCCGTCGAGCTCGACGTCGATCGAGTTGATGTGAAAGAAGTCGAAGGGGATCGTGCGGCTGGTGGTGCGCGCCGAGGAGTGGGAGTCGCTCAGCGGCACGTGATCGACGCTGTGCCACTCGAACCGCACGAGGCCGGTACGCAGGTCGATTTCCTGCATGATCGAGTCGGCGAGGGCGCCGTCGCGAGGCCCGCCGGCGCCGGCGAGGTCGCAGTCGATCGCGTTGTACACGGTGACGAGGGCCGTGCCCTGGGGCGTGATCTGGAATTCGTGCAGGTCGGGCTGGTAGCCGTTGCCGGCCCTCATCGTGGCGATCGTGCGGTAGGAGCTGTCGGCGATCACGAGTCCGGCGGTTGCGTGTCCGCCGATCGTGATCGGGTCCTGCCACCAGGTCAGCACCGGCCTGCCTTCGTACTGCTGCACGCGGAAGTCGGCCGCGCGGGCCTGGTGGGCCAGTGGCTCGAACCACAGCAGCCGCCCGCTTTCGTCGAGGATCATCGGTCCGTACTGGCCCGGGCCGGCGTAGGGCGCGATGAACAGGTCACCGCTCGCTGCGCCCGGCGCCCGGGTCGTGACGCTGACCGCCGGCGGCTTCAGATCGGGACGCGAGAGAAAGCTCTGGTACTCGTGCCCCCGCGCCGGCGGAGGCGGGGTGCTGACGGCCGCCGTGTGGGTCACATCCGGTATCGCGACGGTGAAGCCCCAGCTGAAGGGGGTGGCCGCCCCTGCCTGCTCGAGCGTGGCGCTCACCTTCACCCGCTCGCCCGCATCGAACGGGTGCTCCGGCACGAAGCTCGCGCCGTCGCCCTGAGAGTAGGCCCGCAGGCTGCCGGCGTGCGACCCGCTGCGCGAGCCCACCACGCGCACGCCGGCGATCTCGGCGGCGGGAACACCCAGGAGGCTGATCTGGGTGGCCGTCGAGGCGTCCTCGCTTTCGGGGCCTGGCGACACCGTCACCCGCCCGCCGGCGAGCGCCGCGGAGACGTTCAGCTTCGCCGGCACGCAGGCCGGGGGCGTCTGGCTCGCCTCGGCAGCGCCCGCCAGCAGCCCCAGGCCCAGCAGCGCCGCCACACACGACAGCCAGGTATGCACGGGCGGATTCAAGCACCCACGCTGGACGTCGCGTCGCGATCACGAGCGGCCGGCCGGCCGGGCCCTGCTAGATCTCGAGGTAGCGCAACACGACCCGGCCGAGCACGATCACATCGCCGCTGCGCAGGTCGGCCTGGGCCACGCGCCGGCCGTTGACGAGCGTGCCGTTGGCACTGCGGTCGTCGAGGATGCGGGCCCCCGCACCTCGCCTGACGAGGATCGCGTGGCGGCGTGACACGGAGCCCTCGTCGAGGTGCAGGTCGGCTGAGCGGCCGCGGCCGATGTGGATCACGTCCTCGCCGAGCGGTACGAGCAGGACCTCGCCGGCTCCCTGAACCTCCAGGTAACGCCCCGGCGCTGCCGTGCGCGGGCTGGTCGCGCGCCGACGGTTGCGCTCGTCCAGGCGCGCGATGACGTCGATCCGCTCGGTTACTCCGGCATCGACGGGGGAAATGATCGGAGCTTGCGTGGTCATGGCGGCCAGCAAACCCCATCTTACTCAGGTGCAGCTCAAGTGTCGTGAAGAAAAGACGAAGCCGCCTCCGCGACCTGTCAGCAGCCTGACAGGGCTACGCCGTGGGCGTGCCCTTGCGCGGCCCGCGCCGGGAGATCCGCCGCGCACTCCACCAGCCCCAGCCCCCGACGACGAGGACGGGCACCACGTAGAGCATCGATGTGTACCAGTGCATCAGGCATGCGAGCGGGCTCATCGGAGCGAACGCTATCACGCTCACCAGGCCTCCTTGCGTGGCCGGGGAGGGCTCTCGCTCTCACCGCCGCCGCCGCGCCCGACATGGGAGCGGCGCCGGCGCACCAGCAGCACGAGCAGCAGCCCGCCGACGAGGATCGCGGCGCCGAGGATGATCACGACGACCGAGGCCTGGGAGCTCTCCGGGACCCAGAACAGCTGGCCGCTGATCGCGCCAGGCTGAGCGCCGACGCGGAGCGGCACGCGCCAATCGAAGATCAGCGTGCGCTTGCCCGGGTCGGAGACCTGCGGCGGCGTGGCAGGCGAGGTGTAGTGGATGCGGTGGTCGTGCCATTCGAACCGGCCCGTGCGATCGACCACCACCCAGTGCGGGGGCGCGCCTGCGTTGGCCGAGGAGGGCACGTTGATGTCGCCGTAGAAGCTGGTGTTCAGGTACGTGGCCGGCGATCGCGTGTTCTGCTCTGCGGTGCCATCCGCGAGCACGCGCGCGTAGGGCTCGTTCGCGTAGCCGTAGATCGTGACCGTCCTGCCGGTGTGGTTGGTGAGCACCAGCCGGTCGGCGAACTCGAGCACCTGGACGCTCAGCCCGGGCACGCGGGGGCTGACCCCGGTGATCTCCGAGCGGTAGTGAAAGCTCGAGCCCTGGTCGTTGATCGGGTTGTCGTTCTCGGTGCTCGTGGCCGCGACCGCGGGCGAGGGCAGCGCCGGAGCGGGTGCCAGCGCCAGGAGCATGGCAGTCAGGACTGTGGTCGGGCCGCGGGACACCGCGCGGGAAACGGTAGCGGCCGTCGCGGGTGAGGGCGCCGCCCCCGGCAGCAGTGTTCTCCCGCCCGCCGGCGCGGGCCCACGTCCGCCTCAGGTGCCCACCGCCGAGAGGAGCCACAGACCGAAGCTGGTGAACGCGACCATCACCGCGAGCATCCAGTACTGGGAGCGCACCGCCTCCTCGGGATCGTCGTAGAGGACCAGCGCGCGATCGTGGGCGAGCGCGAGCCCGCCGACGTGGCCCGCCACGAGCGCGGTCACCTGGACGTACCAGATCGCCGCAAAGGAGATCACCGAGTAGTCGATCTGGTAGCTGCCGGTGCCGAACAGGTTGGCGCCGTTGCCGAGCGGATCGGAGGCGAGATATCCGATCGCCTGTCCCTGCCAGATCAGCAGCGAGAAGTAGTGGGCGAGCACGTAGGCGAAGCCGATCGGCACGAGCGTGTGCGCGAACGCGCGCGTGAGCTGCCCGGTGTCGTAACGTCCGCTGACGCTGTGTACACCGGCGATCCCGATCCGGTAGACGGCGCCGACGAGCGCGACGCAGAACACCAGCCCGAGCGAGTAGGCGAGCTCCAGCGAGGGTGTGGCGGTGAAACCGAGATCGGCGAACACGCGCTGCACGCTCGGCTCCGCGTTGCGCCAGATCCCGCCGTTGCTGAAACCGTCGAAGGTGGTCGTCCCGATCACTGCGCAGATCAGCGCCACGGTGCCCGGACCCACCGGCAGGCTCGTGATCGCGCTGAGCGGACGGCGCAGGCACAGATACCCCTCCTCGTCGCGGCACACCGCCGAGAGGCGGGAGAGCAGGTTGAAGTACACACCGAAGCCGTCCGCGTTCCCCGCCCATTGCTCGACCCCGAACGCACTCATGCCGGCGACCATCACCACGAAGTAGCCGACCGACAGAGCCGCGAGCGTTGCCGGGCGGTCGCGTTCGACGTACACGAGCTCGAGCCACGCGAAGCCCACGATCACGGCGACGGCGGGCCACCTGCCCAGGCGACGGGGATAGCGCAGCAGCGGCGTCCCCGCGCCCGATCGACCGGCGGAGCTGACCCGCACGAGCGTGCCGAGCACCCGTGCACACGTGCGCCACGGGTTCAGCGCCCGGAACACGTCGCCGAACAGAACGCTCGCCACCGGCAGACCAACCCAGAAGATCACGTAGATGAACGTCACCGAGAGGTTCGCCTGGGCCACCTGGGCGCCGGCGAAGCCGCTGTAGACCACCAGCGCGAACAGCGCCACCCCCACCGCTCCGGCGAGCCATTCCAACGCGTCGGGCAGGTGCACGACGCGCCGGCGATGCTGCTCCTGCAGGCGCGGCGAGGTCCACAGCACCGACAGCGCCACGAACGAGACCACCAGCACGATCGCCGCCGCCCAGCTGAACAGCCACACGGGAATCGGCAGATCGGCCCGCCCGACGATCCCGTGCGCCTGCGCGAGGGCGGGAAAAGCCAGGGCCGCGGCGCAGAACGCGCCGGCCAGCACTGGCAGCAGGCGATGGGACGGGGCTCTCATGCCCGCGGCAGTCTATGGCCGACGCGAACGCCGGCGGCGCAATCGGCCGGTCCGGGTCCGAAGCCCGGCGCAGGCCGAACCCTTACCCTGGAGATCGATGACGATCGTTCCGCCGCTCGCGGTGTCCACCGCCATCGAGGCAGCCCTCCAGCTGGGTCCGCTGGCGCTGTTCGGGCTGCTCTACGCCCGGCGGGTGCGAACGCTCGCCGGCGAGGGCCGCCCCGTGCCGGGATGGCGCCAGGCGTGCTTCTACGGGGGATTCGTCACGATCGCGCTGGCGTTGACCTCACTCGGCGGCGAGAGCCAGCAGCTGCTGCTCGCCCACATGGTGGAGCATCTGCTGCTCGGCGACGTCGCGGCGCTGCTGATCGTGCTCGGGCTGACCGGTCCGCTGATCGCGCCGATCCTGCGCATCGGCTTCTTCGACAAGCTGCGCATCCTGGCCCATCCGCTGATCGCCTTTCCGCTGTGGGCGATCGACCTGTACCTGTGGCACCTGCCGGTGCTCTACCAGGCCGCGCTGCACCACACCGGGGTGCACGCGCTCCAGCACGCGATGTTCCTCGGCTTCGGCATCAACATGTGGATGTGCCTGTTCGGTCCGCTGCCGATGCCGAGCTGGTTCGGCAACCTGGGAAAGCTCGTCTACATCGTCGCGGTGCGCCTCACCGGAGCCGTGCTGGGCAACATCTTCCTGTGGTCGGGCACGGTCTTCTATCCCTTCTACATCCACGGTGACGCGATCCACCACATCTCCCCCCTCGCCGACCAGAACATCGCCGGGGCGGTCATGATGA
Source organism: uncultured Solirubrobacterales bacterium (assembly GCA_963696615.1). Lineage (GTDB taxonomy): Bacteria > Actinomycetota > Thermoleophilia > Solirubrobacterales > Solirubrobacteraceae > Palsa-744. The sequence goes on from CAVOKU010000001.1 coordinate 1,534,653, forward strand.
TCGAGGAGTCGCTGTTGACCATCGGCCTGTTCTGCTGGCTGTTCCTGCGCACCGCCCGCGAGAGCGAAGAGCGCCAGCAGCTGCTGGACTTCGCCGACGCCCACGGCCTCGAGCTGAGCGACGCCCGCGCCGCGCGCGCGGTGTCCGCCGGACGTGGCGCGGAGCTGCGCAACCGGCTGGAGACGCGCGCCGGCGCCGCCGAGCGCCAGCCCGCCGAGCGCTAGCTTCCGCCGGCGACCGCCGGCAGGATCGTCAACTCGGCGCCGTCGCCCACCGGGGTGGCGAGACCATCGAGGAAGCGGATGTCTTCGCCCGCGACGTAGACGTTCACGAACCGCCGCAGCGAGCCGTCCTCGTCGCTGATTCGCTCGCGCAGCTCACCGTGTCGCTCGTACAGCGCTTCCAGCACCTCGCGTACGTTGCTGCCCTCGAGCTCGGCTTCCGCCTCGCCGCCTGCGGCCGCACGCAGCTGGGTGGGGATCTTGACGGTGGCGGACATCAGACCGTCACCTCCCGGGAGGAGCCCACCACCGCCGTCTGTGGCACGCCGGACTCGAACGCCTGCACGGTGGGCTCGATCGTGTGCGTCGCGAACGAGCCGCGCACGACGTCGAGCGTCTTCAGGCCGTCGCCGGTGATCACCAGCACGACCCGCTCGTCAGGATCTATCTCGCCGCGACGGGCGAGCTTTGCGAGCACCGCGGTGGTGACGCCGCCGGCGGTCTCGGTGAACACGCCCGTGGTCTGGGCGAGCAGCGCGATGCCCTCCCGGATCTCCTGGTCGCTGACCGCATCCACACCACCGCCGCTGGCGCGTGCGAGCTCGAGCGCGTAGGGTCCGTCGGCGGGGTTGCCGATCGCCAGCGACTTGGCGATCGTGTCCGGCTTGACCGGCCGGCAGACCTCATGTCCGGCGGCGAACGCGCTGGCGACGGGTGCGCACCCCTCGGCCTGGGCGCCGTTCATGCGGGGCTGTTCCCCGGCCACGAGCCCGAGCTCCTGCCACTCCTGAAAGCCCCGGCCGATCTTCGTGAACAGCGAACCGGACGCCACCGGCGCCACGACGCGGTCGGGCAGCTCGAAGCCGAGCTGCTCGGCGATCTCATACGCGAGCGTCTTGGAGCCCTCGGCGTAGTAGGGACGCAGGTTGACGTTCACGAACGCCCAGTCGCGCTCCGCGCAGAGCTCGGTGCAGAGCCGGTTGACGTCGTCGTAATTGCCCTCCACGGCGACCAGTCTGGTGCCGTACACCCCTGTCGCGAGCACCTTCTGCTCCTCCAGGTCGGACGGGATGAACACGTAGGAGTCGAGGCCCAGCGCGGCACCGTGAGCCGCCACCGAGTTGGCGAGGTTGCCCGTCGAGGCGCAGGCGATCGTCTGAAAGCCGAGCTCACGGGCACGGGCGGTGGCCACCGAGACGACGCGATCCTTGAACGAGTGGGTGGGGTTTGCGGCGTCGTTCTTGACCCACACCTCCCGCAGCCCGAGCGCGGCCGCGAGCCGGTCGGCGCGAATCAGCGGCGTGCAGCCGGCGGGCAGCCCCGCACGCGAGGCGAACCTGCCTGACGGTCCGGGGGGTCCCCCCACGAGCGGCAGGAAGTCGGCGTAGCGCCAGATGTTCTGCGGGCCCGCCTGGATGCGACGGCGCAGCTCGTCCCTCTCGGCGAGCCGGCTGTGGTCATAGGCGACCTCCAGCGGCCCGAAGCAGCGCTCGCACACGTACAGCGCCTCGAGCGGGTACTCGGTCTTGCACTCCTTGCACTGCAGATGCCTCACAGCCATGTCGTGGGACTCCTTTGAAGACCTTCGCCGATTACAAACGGTGTGGCGAAGAGCACGAAGCCCGGCCACACATCTCTCTGGAATTGGCACCTCTCGTCGGTGACGATGGTTGCCGGGGCTTCATCGGGCCAGTCCCTCCACCCCTCTTGATGTGTCCTGCTATGTAGTGCGCGAGTCTAGCAAGACCGCGGACGGAAGCGATGCTCGGGCCCCGGCGGAGGCGGTCTCGCGCGGGACGGTAACGCTCGAGCGGACGCGGTGTAGGGCGCTGCAGATGAGCACCCCCGTCGGCGAGCCCACCCAGCAGCAGCTCCCGCCACGTCCGGCGCCCGAGACCGTCGCGCAGGCGGCGGGCGAGCGGCCCGAGGACTTCGCGCCCGAGGTCGCCCAGGTCAAGCGGCGGATGCTGATAATCGTCAACCCGTACGCGAGCACCGTCTCCGACCGGCTGCGCAATCTCGTGGTGTACGCGCTGCAGGGCCGCTACGAGGTCGACGCGATCGACACCGAGGCTCGCGGTCACGCGACCGTGCTCTGTCGGGAGGCCGCGCTCGAGGGCTACGACGTGGTGGTGGCCTTCGGTGGCGACGGCACGGTCAACGAAGCCGCCAACGGCCTGCTCGGCTCGCAGACGCCGCTGACGTGCCTGCCGGGGGGCTCGGCGAACGTGTTCGCCAAGATGCTGGGGATCCCCGGCGAGCTGGTGGACGCGACCGAGCACATGCTCGCCCTCGCGGACGACTGGCGACCGCGGCGGGTCGACCTCGGCGTGGTGAGCGCCACCGGCGCACAGGGGGCGGTCGCCGACCATCGCTGCTTCACCTTCGCCTCCGGCCTCGGCGTCGACGCCAGCGTGGTGGAGCGGGTGGACGCCAACCCCCGTTTGAAGGCGCGGTTCGGCGCCTACTACTTCACCTGGACCGCGGTGGGCACGTTCGCGCGACGCTATCTGGTGCGCCCGCCGCGGATGGAGGCCCGCGTGGGCGAGAAGACGTTCCCCGGCATCACCACGATCGTCCAGAACGGCTCCCCGTTCACCTACTTCAACGATCGTCCAATCGAGGTCGCCACGGGCACGACGCTCGACTCGGGCGCCCTGTCGGGGTGCGTGCTGCGCCGGGCCGGGCCGCTGGCGATGCCGTCGATCGGCGTGCGCGCCCTCTCCCGCCACGCGCAGGTGACCCACCACCGCTACATCACGGCGATCGAGGGGCTGACCGAGCTGACCGTCCGCTCCAGCGACGGGCGGCCGCTGCCGCTGCAGGTCGACGGCGACTACCTGGGCGAGGTCGCCGAGGCGTCCTACTCGATCATGGCGAGCGCGCTCAGCGTCGTCGCCTGAACGGCGACGGCGAGCGTCCCCCGCTCAGGCGGCCGAGCCGCCCGGCGTCACGCGGTAGGCGTCGAACACCGACTCCACGTTGCGCAGGCGGGTGATCGCGCCTTTGAGCGAATGGGTGTCGGCGACCTCCACCACGAAGCGGTTCTTGACCATCGGCGGGTCCGACAGGCAGCGGGCTTCGAGGATGTTCGCCCCGGACTCCGAGAACACCCGAGAGAGGTCCTCGAGCAGGCGGTGGCGGTCCCACGCATCGATCTGGATCTCCACCACGAATGCGCTGCTGAGGTCGCCTTCCCAGGAGACGTTGGTGAAGCGCTCGGGGCTCTTGCGCAGGATCGCCACGTTGGGGCAGTCTTCGCGGTGGATCGTGATCCCCCGCCCGAGCGAGATGTAGCCGACGATCTCGTCGCCGGGAACTGGCCGGCAGCACTTGGCCAGGCGCAGCATCACGTCCTCGACGCCTTCGACGTTGATCCCGTACTGGCCGGATGACTTGGTCGCGCGCCGGCGGGGACGCCCGACGCGCAGCAGCTCGGCGCCGCTGGCCTCGCTGTCGGCGGCCTCGCCCTGCTTGAGGCGTTGCATCACCTTGTTGACGACCACCTTCGGCGAGACCTTCGCCGCGCCAAGCGCGATGTAGAAGTCATCGGCCTTGCGATAGCCGACCTCGCGGATCACGTCCGCCAGCAGCGCCGATCCGGCGATCTTCTGCGCGGGCAGCCCCTGCTTGCGCAGGTGCTCCTGCAGCAGGTCACGGCCGGTGTGCTCGGTGTCCTGACGGGACTCCGCCTTGAACCACTGCTTGATCTTGTTGCGGGCGCGGGTCGTCTTGACCATCGCCAGCCAGTCGCGGGAGGGTCCCCGCTCGCGCTTGGCGGTGAGGATCTCGACGATGTCGCCGCTGCGCAGCTCGCAGTGCAGCGGCACGATCTTGCCGTTGACGCGAGCGCCGACGCAGCGGTGGCCGATCTCGGTGTGGACCTCGTAGGCGAAGTCCAGTGGCGTCGCGCCGGCGGCGAGCGACTTGACTTCGCCCTTGGGCGTGAACACGTAGACCTCGTCCTCGAACAGGTCGGTACGCAGGGTGTCCATGAACTCCTGCGGGTCGGAGAGCTCCTTCTGCCAGTCGAGCATCGAGCGCAGCCACTGCAGCTTGGCGTCCTCACCCGAGCCGCCCGCGCCGCTCTCGCGACCCCTGCGGTCGGGGCCGCTGACGTGCTTGTACTGCCAGTGAGCCGCCACCCCGAACTCCGCCATCTCGTGCATCTCCCGGGTGCGGATCTGGATCTCCAGCGGCCTGCCCTCCGGGCCGATCACCGTCGTGTGCAGCGACTGGTACATGTTGAACTTGGGCATCGCGATGAAGTCCTTGAAGCGTCCCGGGAGGGGCTTCCACAGCGAATGGATCACGCCCACGGTGCCGTAGCAGTCCTTCACGGAGTCCACGATCACCCGCATCGCGGTGAGGTCGTAGATCTCGTTGAACTCGCGGCCCTTCTTGGTCATCTTCGAGTAGATCGAGTAGAAGTGCTTGGCCCGACCGGCGATCTGAGCGTCGATGCCCAGCTCGGCCAGCTCGCGCGCCAGATATTCGCCGGCCTCGCCGACGTAGCGCTCCCGCTCGTCGCGCTGCTGGGCGACGAGGCCCTTGATCTCCTGGTACTTGCGCGGATGGAGCGTCGCGAAGGCGAGGTCCTCGAGCTCCCACTTGATCGCGTGGATACCGAGGCGGTGGGCCAGCGGCGCGTAGATCTCGAGCGTCTCGCGGGCCTTCTCCATCTGCTTCTGTTTGGGCATCGCGTCGATCGTGCGCATGTTGTGCAACCGGTCGGCGAGCTTGATCAGGATGACCCGCACGTCGGTGGCCATCGCCACCATCATCTTGCGGTAGTTCTCCGCCTGCGCCTCGTCGCGAGACTGGAAGGTGATGCCGGTCAGCTTCGTCACGCCGTCGACGATCTGGGCGACCTCCTCGCCGAAGTGCAGGCCCACCTCCTCGATCGACGCGGAGGTGTCCTCGACCGTGTCGTGCAGCAACGCCGCGCACAGCGTCTCGGTATCCAGCCGCATCCCCGCGCAGATCCGCGCGACCCCCACCGGGTGCACGATGAAGTCCTCCCCGGACTTGCGCCGCTGCGCGGCGTGGTGCTCGCACGCGAACACGAACGCCTCCTGCACCTGCCCGCGGTCGATCTCCACGGCGGAGTCGGCGGCGTGCTCGGAGATGATCGCGAACAGGTCCTTGAGCAGCCGGCGCTCGAGCTCGTTCAGATCCAGTCGCGTGGCGAGGTCCGGCGCGACGGCACGCGGAGCCTCGCCGAGGTCACCCCGATCGAGCGTGGCCGGGTCCTCGACGGCCGCGGCGAGGGGCGTGCGCTCGTGCACCTCGATCGCCTGTGAGCCGGAGGGGTTCTCTGGAGCCGCCATACACAGAGGTTAGGGGACGGCGATCCCGGATTGAAGGAGTCAGCTGAACAGCACGAGCTCGCCCGCCGGCTCGATCTCGGGCTGCTCGGGGGCGATCGCCGGCAGGGCCGCCCGGGCGTGGCGGAGCACCAGCCGCGGCTCGCTGACGCCGTTCCACTCGTTGACCTCGAGCGCGAACGTGGCCTGGGCCGGCTCACCCTCGGCCACGGGCAGGCGACCGCCGTTGTTGAACGCGACCGCGCCGGCCCTGCCACGCGGCGAGCGCACGGTGAAGCGCACGTGCTTGCCCTCCCCCATCGTGCGCACGTCGGCGAACGTCGCATCGCGCACCATCACCGACACCGGCGGGTTGCCCTGGCCGAACGGTGAGATCAGCCGCAGCTCCTCGGCCAGCTCCATGCCCAGCTCATCCCCGTCGACGATCGCATCGACTCGCTCCACCGGCGCGAGATCCCGCTCCTCGAGCACCGTCCGGGCGTGGCCGTCGAGGGCCAGCGCCAGGTCTGAGACCCGCTCGCGCGCGATCTCCAGGCCCGCGGCCGCGCGATGACCGCCGTAGCGGCCGAGGTGCTGGGAGCACGCATTCAGGCCGGCGAGCAGGTCGAACGCCTCGCAGCCACTGCGACCCGAGCCGCGGCCGCGTTGTCCCTCGAGCGCGATCAGGACCACCGGCCGGTGGTGGCGCTGGGCCAGCCGCGAGGCGACGATGCCGATCACCCCGGCGTGCCAGCCCTCGGAGGCGAGCACGAGCGCACGACGCTCCGGACCGTCCCCGAGCTCGGTTATCTGCGCTTCGGCCTCGAACCGGATCCGGCGCTCCACGCTGCGACGTTCGTGGTTGACACGGTCGAGCTCCTCGGCGATCTGCGCGGCCCGGGTCGAGTCCCCGGTCAGCACCAGCTCGAGTCCCGCGTCGGCCCGGTGCAGCCTCCCGGCCGCGTTCAGCCGTGGTGCGAGCCCGAACGCGACCGCCCGCTCGTCGACCTTGGCGGGGTCGATCCGCGCCACCGTCATCAGCGCCCGCAGGCCGGGCTTGACCGTGCTCGACAGCGCCCGCAGCCCCGCCCGCACGAGTGCCCGGTTCTCGCCCACCAGCGGCACCACGTCGGCGACCGTGGCCAGCGCGACCAGGTCGAGGTCCCGCTCCAGCTCGCCGGGGTCCCGGCCGCAGGCCTGCCACAGCGCCTGGGCCAGCTTGTGCGCCACGGCGGTCGCGCACAGCTCTGCGAACGGGTAGCCGCACACCCGCGGATGCACGATCGGCGCATCGGGCAGGCGGCCGTCCTCGCGCGGGGAGTGGTGGTCGCTCACCACCGCGTCCATGCCCAGCTCGCGCGCGAGTGCGATCTCCTCGACGGCGGTGATGCCGCAGTCGGCGGTGAGCAGCAGCCCCGTGCCCCGCTGGGCCAGGCGCCGCACGGTTGCGGCGCTCAACCCATAGCCGTCGCTTGCGCGGTCGGGCAGGTACCAGTCCACGTTGGCCCCCAGCCCCCGCAGCGCCCGCACGAGCACGGCGGTGGAGCAGATGCCGTCGACGTCGTAGTCGCCGTGGACGGTGATCGGGGTGCCGGCCCTCACGTGAGTCTCGATCGCGTGCAGGGCGCCGTCGATCCCGGCGAACGCCCTCGGGGAATGGCGCTCGTCGGCCGTCAGGAAGGAGCGGGCCAGAACCGGATCGCTCAGGCCTCGACGTACGAGCACCTGGGCCAGCGGGCCACTCACGCCAAGCTCCCCGCGCAGACGCCCCACGGCGGACTCAGGGCAGGGCGGTATCTCGAATCTCGCCTCCGACACGTGCCAACCCTACGGTCGCCACTAGACGGAACCGGCATCTCGCCCCGGCGGACACCGGCGCGAGGGAGGCCCGGCGGAGGCTCAGGGAGCGCTCTGCAGGGCGCCCTGGCGTTCGCGCCTGACGCCCTCCAGATACACGAGCGCGATGCCGATCAGCGCGCCCGGGACCGCGTACAGGACGACGGCGATGTCGGTCTCCTTTTCGCCGGGGATCGTCAGCGTCCCGGCTTTCGCGCCGTAGATCACGATCCCCGCGATGATCGCTCCGAACAGCGCACCGACGAACGCGCCCACGATCCCGCCCCAGAAGCGGTCCGGCAGGAAGATCGTGAAGTGCCAGATCGCCAGGCCCATCATCACCCAACCGAGCAGTGCCACTAGCGGGACCTCCCGTGGCGGCGGTTGCGCGGGCGTCGGCGCTTCTCCCGCGGCTTGGGGTCGTCCTTCATCACCAGGTCCTCGGGCGTGAGGTCGGCCGCCGGGTCACGCTCGGCGGGGCGCTCCACCGTGGCGGTGCCGTCGCCGTCGCCGCGGCCGGACTTGGTGCGGCGGGGGGCGACGCTGGCGCGGGTGGCCTTCGCTGGCTTCTCGTCGCCGCCGACGTCGAGGTCCTGCACCAGTTCCTGGAACTCGTCCCGGGAGAGCTGCTCTCCGGGCTCCTGCGGCGCGGTGATGCTGGTGCGACGGCCGCGTCTCTTGGTCTCCGGCTCGACGTCCACGGGCGCTCCGCCGATCGCCGTCGCGTACGCCGGCACCTGCCCGAGTTCGCGCACGATCCGGGTACGCCGGGCGCGGTAGGCGGGCTCGCGCTCCTTCCAATGGGTCAGCACCGGGGAGGCGATGAAGATCGAGGAGTAGGCGCCGGAGGCGATTCCCACCATCAGCGCGAAGGCGAAGTCCTTCAGCGTGCTGCCCCCGAACAGCAGCAGCGCGAGCACGGGCAGCAGCGTGCAGAAGCTCGTCGCCAGCGATCGGGTCAGCACCTCTGACATCGAGCGGTTGACGATCTGCGAGAACGCCGCGCGGGGCATGCGGGGCACGTTCTCTCGCACCCTGTCGAACACGATGATCGTGTCGTACAGCGAATATCCGAGGATCGTCAGCAGCGCCGCCACGGTCGCCGAGGTCACTTCCCGGCCGGTGAGCGAGTAGATGCCGGCGGTGATCAGCAGGTCGTGCATCAACGCGATCAGCACCGGCACGGCGTACTTCCACTCGAACCGCAGGGCGATGTATGCCGAGATCACCAGCAGCGAGGCGATGATCGCGATGATCGCGCTCTTGGCGATCGTCTTGCCGAAGGTCGGCCCGATCGAGGTGCTGGAGAAGTTCCTGGTGCCGAACTTCGCGTCGAGGCCGGCCTTCACTTTGCTGACCGCCACCGGCTGCAGTTTCTCGGTGGAGATCTGGTAGCCGCTGCCGCCCACGCCCTTGCTCGAGTACTTCTGGACCACCGCCGTGGGGTAGCCCTCCGCTTTCATCTCCGAGCTCACTTCCGCGGTGCTGACGTGCTTGACGAAAGCGGTCTGGATGCGTGTGCCGGACTTGAAGTCGATGCCGAGGTTCAGCCCCTTGCCCCCGATCGCCAGCGCGCCGATCAGCAGGATCGTGCCCGACAGCGAGAAGAACCACTTCGACGCTCCCATGAAGTCAAAGCGCCACTCCCGCTTCGCCTTGGCCGCCCCCAGCGCCGCCGGGTGGGCCACCAGCCGCGAGCGCCCCATCACGCCCAACGCCGCCCGCGTGGCGAGGACCGCGGTGAACAGCGACACCAGCGTGCCGATCCCGAGCATGAAGGCGAACCCCTTCACTTCCGCCGTCGCCAACGCGAACAGGATGAACGCGGTCATGAAGGTCACGACGTTCGCGTCGACGATCGCCGCGAAGCCGCGCGTGTAGCCGGTGGCGATCCCCGACACGATCGAGCGTCCGCCCCTGATCTCCTCCTTGACGCGCTCGAAGATCACGATGTTCGCGTCCGCCGCCACGCCGATCGTCAGGATCACGCCGGCGATCCCGGGGAGCGTCATCGTGACCGGGATCAGCTTGATCAGCGCGAACAGGTACACGCCGTAGACGATCAGGCCGCCGACCGCGATCACACCGAGCACGCGGTAGAAGAGAAGCAGGAAGATGCACACCACGAGGAAGCCCGCGAGGCCCGCGACCAGGCCCTGTTTGAGCGCGGTTTTGCCCAGCGTGGCGGAGATCTGCGAGTTGGAGATCAGTTCCAGCCGGATCGGCAGCGCGCCGGACTGCAACTCGTCGGCCAGGTTCTGGGCGGAGGTGATGGTGAAGCCACCGGAGATCTGCGAACCCTGGGTTGCGTCGATCCCTTCCGGGTACTGGGTGTAGTCGATCGAGGGAGCCGTGATCACCTGTCCGTCGAGCACGACCGCGAAGTGCTGCTGGGCCGATTCGCGGCTGACGCCGGGGAGCTGGGCTTCCTGGCCACGATGGGCGATTTCCTTCGTCACCCGCTGGAACACTTCCTTGCCGTGGGAGGTGAAGCCGAAGTTGACGTTCGGCTCGCCGTTGCCGCCGCCGCCTTCGTCGAAGCCCTGCTGGGGGTTCTTGATGTCCGCGCCCGTGAGCACCGGTTCGTCTCTGATCACGTACCAGCTGTTCGGGCTCTGCTTGGTGATCTTCTGCTGCGCGTTTTCGACCGGACGGGCCTGCACCAGCACCGTGCCGGGATTCACCCGTACGGCCTTCGGCTGGGAGCCGGCCGGGGGTTTGTAGCCGTCGGCATACAGGTTCTGTTCGGTTTCCTCGGGCCCACGGAGGACCGTTTTGTGCTTCGTGTCGAGCAGGTACCAGCTGCCGTAGAGGCACCCGCCTTCCTGCTTGGGCGTGCACCCTTTGACCCAGGTGGTGTCGGTCTTGCGCAGCACCGGCGGCTGTTTGGCAGCCCGCAGCACCGCTTCGTACTCGGGCAGCCCGTAGCGCGAGGAGGCCGCTTCAGGCCCACCGGTGGCGGTCGGTTCGGTGGATCCGGCGGCTTTTCCGGTCGTTCCGATCACACTCGGCTCCCAGTCGTAGAACTGCAGCTGGGCGGTCTTGCCGACCTCGGCTTCCGCCCGGTGGGCGTTGCTGACGTCCGGCAGGTCGACGTCGATTTCGTTCGCCCCGCTGCGCTGGATTTCCGGCTGGGCGACGCCGAGCTGATCGACGCGCTTGCGCATGATGTCGATCGCCCGGTTCAGCGATTCGGTGTCCACTTTGGCCTGGGCCGTGGGCTTGCCGATGTACACGAGCTGCACGCCGCCCTTCAGATCGAGCCCCAGCTTGACCGGCATCGTGACGATCACGACCGCCGATGCGGCCAGCAGGCCGGCGACGAGCAGCAGGATGAACATGTTGCGGCGGCGGTCGAGCATCGTCTGAAGGAGACTACTTCTCCGGGGTCAGCACGAGCAACAGCCCGCCGTCGTCGTCATATGCGGGAAACATGTCCGCCCGCGCGTTCGCCGCCACGTCCCGTTCGCCGGAGACCACGACCGGGACCTCCAGCGCCCGCACCCCCCACTCGAGCACGGTCTTGACCGGATCGTTGCCGTTGTTGAAGTCCAAGCCGAGCACCTGCTCCACCGGCTGGCCGATCACCTGCTCCTCCTCCAGGCCGGTGAACGCGAACGAATTCTTGCCACAGCCGACGATCCTGCCCTCGCCGTCGCACACGAAGAACGCCGCGTCCGGCGCCGGGTAGTAGTCGTCGAGCAGCTCGAACAGGAACGCGAAGCCGCACTTCGCGCAGCCCTTGGGCTGGCGGGTGAAGCCGATGTTGCGATCGAGCTCGCTGGTGCGGTGCCCGCAGTTGGGGCAGATGAACGGATGAGCCATGGATCACAGACTAGGGGAGCAGCCCGCTCGAGGCTCTTGTTCCCGTCGCGTTCGCGCCCACGGATCAGAACAGCGGCTGCTCGCCGGCCAGGCGCATCCGCTCGGGCATCTGCAGGTCCAGATGGGCAAATGCCGCGGCCGTCGCGGCGCGGCCGCGGGGGGTGCGCTTGATCAAACCCTGCATCAGCAGGTAGGGCTCGTACACGTCCTCGATCGTGTCCTGCTCCTCGCCCACCGCCACAGCGAGCGTCGAGAGCCCGACCGGGCCGCCGGCGAACTTGACGCAGATCACCCGCAGGATCTCGCGATCGAGGCGATCGAGGCCGAGCTCGTCCACCTCCAGCAGCTCGAGTGCCGCCTGCGCGGCGGCGGCGGTGACGACCCCCTCCATCCGCACCTCGGCGAAGTCGCGCACACGCTTGAGCAGCCTGTTGGCCACGCGGGGGGTGCCCCGGCTGCGGGCGGCGATCGCCGTCGCGCCGGCATCCTGGAGCTCGATCTCGAGGATCCCCGCCGAGCGCCTGACGATCTTGGCGAGCTCCTCCGCGCCATAGGGCTCCAGACGCGTCTGGATGCCGAACCGGTCGCGCAACGGCGTCGTCAACAGGCCCGTGCGTGTGGTCGCACCCACGAGCGTGAACGGCGGCAGCTCGAGCGTCACCACCCTCGCGCCGGCGCCCTGACCGACGGTGATCGGCAGCCGGCGGTCCTCCATCGCCGGATAGAAGGTCTCCTCGAGGGTCCTCGGCAGCCGGTGGATCTCATCGACGAAGAACACGCTGCGGGGCTCCAGCGCCGTCAGGAACGCGGCGATGTCGCCCTTGCGCTCGAGCGCCGGCCCCGCGGTCTGCACGAACGGGACATCCAGCTCGGCGGCGACGATCTGCGCCAGCGACGTCTTGCCGAGCCCGGGCGGCCCGGCGAGGAGCAGGTGATCGAGCGCGTCACCCCGCCCGGCCGCCGCCTCGATCGCCACCGCGAGCTGCTCCCGCAGGGTCTCCTGGCCGACGAAGTCCTGCAGCCGCCTCGGCCGCAGAGAGCGGTCGAGCTCGTCCTCGGGGACCAGGTAGGGAGTCTGGATGCGCTCGATCGAGGCGGCCTCGCTCATCGCCCGCTCACCCCGCCCGCGCCGCGCTGCGCAGCGCGTAGGCGATCAGCTGCTCGGCGCTGTCGCCCTCGGCGTCGCGCAGCAGCTCCTCGACCTCGCTGGCGCCGTAGCCGAGCTCGAGCAGCCCGTCGCGGGCAAGCCCCCGCTCACCGATCTGACCCCGCTCCCCCGCCTCGCCGGAGGGCGCCATCGGAGCGTCCGTGGCGATCGCCCCGCCGAGCACCTTCTCGCGCAGCTCCACGATGATCCGCTCGGCGGTGCGCTTGCCGATCCCCGGCACCGCCTGAAAGCGCGCGGAGTCCCCCGCGGCGATCGCGCCGAGCAGCTCGCGGGCGGGTCCGCCGGAGAGCACCGCCAGGGCCACCTTGGGCCCGACCGCCTGCACCGAGAGCAACATCAGGAACAGCTCCTTCTCCTGTTCGGAGTGAAACCCGTACAACGTCAGGGCGTCGTCGCGCACGATCAGCTGGGTGTGCAGGGTCGTCTCCGAGCCCGCCGCGGGAACGTGATGGAGGGTCTGCGCCGACACCGCCGCCCGGTAGCCCACGCCGGCGCACAGGATCACCACGTGATCGGGTCGACGCACCGCCACCTCGCCTCGGAGCAGGCCGATCACGCGGTCACCTGCGCCAACGCTCGCGACAGCGGCGCCCGGTTGACGTGGCAGATCGCGACGGCGAGAGCGTCGGCCGCGTGATCGGGCCCCGGCGGCTCGGGCAGCCCGAGCAGCGTCGCGACCATCCGGGCGACCTGCTGCTTGTCGGCGCGTCCGCTGCCGCACACCGCGCCCTTGACCTGCTGGGGGGTGTAGCTCTCGCAGGCGATCCCCCGCCTGCCGGCGGCCAGCATCGCCACGCCCCGGGCCTGGCCGACGGCGAAGGCCGTTCTCGCGTTCTGGCCGAAGTACAGCTGCTCCAGCGCCATCCCCTCGGGTTCGTGCTCGGCCAGGAGCGCATCCACGGCGGCGTGGATGTCCGCGAGCCGCCGCTCGGCCGCCACCCCCGCGCGGGTCTCGATCACGCCCCCGTCGAGGGCGACGAGACGCCCGTCGCGGCGGGTCACCACGCCGTAGCCGGTGCTCGCGAGGCCGGGGTCTATGCCGAGAACGGTCACGGTCTCAGATTCTGCGCCCGCCACCGGACGCCTGCCTGGCCTACGCTGCCGTCGATGAGCATCGACTTCGCCGCCGAGGGCCTGCTCGACGGCCTCGAGGGAGACGCCCGCGCCGAGCGCCTGGCGTTGCTGGAGCAGCTGGCAGCCGAAGGGGTGCCGTTGAGCGAGCTGCGTCGCACCACCGCCGCGGGCACGCTCCTGTTCGTCGCCGCCGACCGGGTGATCGTGGGCACCGAGCGCTACACCGCGGCGGAGGTGGCCCGTCTCGCCGGGGTGGAGGTCGAGTTCCTGATGGACGTCCGCCGCGCGATGGGTCTGCCCCTCCCCGAGCCCGACGAGGCGGTCTACACCGACGCCGACCTCGAGTCGGCCCGGATGACCCACGTCGCGCGCGCCGCGGGCATCTCCGACGAGGACGTCCTCGACCTGCTGCGGGTGCTGGGCCGGGGTCTGGCCCAGGTGGCCGAGAGCCTGCGGGCGCTCCCGCTCAAGCTGGTGCTGAGGCCGGCCATGAGCGAGGGCGAGCTCACCCGCCGCTACGCCCAGACCGCAGCCGAGCTCTATCCGTTGCTGGATCCCCTGCTCAGCAACCTGCTGGCCCTGCACCTGCGTCACGCCACCCAGAGCGAGGTGTTGAGCGCGCTGGAGCGCACGGGCGGTCGCCTGCCCGGGTCGCGGGACGTCGCGGTGTGCTTCGCCGACCTCGTCGGCTTCACCCGCCTCGGCGAGGAAGTGCCGCCGGACGAGCTCGGGCGATTGTCGGTGCGCCTGGAAGCCCTCGCCCTGGGGATCGCCGATGGCCCCGTGCGTCTGGTCAAGACGATCGGGGATGCCGCGATGCTGGTCTCGCCCGAGCCCGAGCCGCTGCTCGACGCCACCCTGAGGCTGATCGACGCCGCCGGGTCCGAGGGCGAGCACTTCCCCCAGCTCCGCGCGGGCGCCGCGGTGGGAGCGGCGTTGCGCCGGGCGGGGGACTGGTTCGGACGACCGGTGAACCTCGCCAGCCGGATCACCTCGATCGCCCGGCCGGGCAGCCTGCTGGTCGAACGGGAGCTGCGGGACTTCGCGCGAGACTCATATAGCTGGTCCTATGCCGGCGAGCGGCGCATCCGGGGGGTGCGCGAGCCGGTGCGGCTGTTTCGCGCGCGCCGCCCCTCCTAGCCCCGCGGCGCTGGCTCCCACACCCGCCACGGAGCCTCGCCGGTGGCCCACAGGTCGTTCAGGGCGACGGCGTCCTTGTAGGTGTCCATGCACTCCCAGAAGCCCTCGTGGCGGTAGGCGTGCAGCTCCCCGTCGGCGGCGAGCTCGCGCAGGGGCCCACGCTCGAGCACGGTGTCCGCGCCCATCCTCTTCACCACCGCCGGCTCGAAGCAGAAGAAGCCGCCGTTGACCCATTGCTCGGAGCGTGGCTTCTCGCGAAAGCCGCTCACCCTCCCGTCGCCGTCGAGCTCGGCCACCCCGAACTGCAGCGCCGGCCTGACCACCGTCATCGTGGCGAGGGCCCCGTGGGCGCGGTGGGCGCCCAGGAGCGCCGCCAGGTCGATGTCGGCGACGCCGTCGGCGTATGTGGCGCAGAACGTGCCCTCCCCCGCGAGCCGGTCCGCGAGGCGCCCGATGCGCCCTCCCGTGGGGGTGTCCCGGCCGGTGTCCACGCACTGCACACTCACGCCGGCGGGCCACGGGGCGGCGCGGGCGTACGCGTCGATCAACTCGCCCTTGTAGCCGGTCGCGAGCAGGAAGCGGCGAAAGCCCTGGGCCGCGTACAGCCGGATCACGTGGCCGACGATCGGCTCGCCGCCGATCTCCACCAGGGGCTTGGGGATCTCGCGGGTGTGCTCCTGCAGCCGGGTCCCCCGCCCGCCGCAGAGGATCACGACGGGCGTCGTGCGCTCGCCGCTCACGTGGGACACACGAGCGTCGCCGCAGCCGCCGCGAGCGCCTCCCCCGTCCCCCACCTATCCCGCAACCCGCTCCAGCACCTCCGCGGGCACGTCGAAGTTGGCGTGGACCTCGCCGACGTCGTCGTTCTCCTCGAGCACCTCGATCAGTTTCATCAGCCTCGCCGCCTGGCCCTCGTCGATCGGCACGAGGCTCGTCGGGCGGTAGCCCATCTCGGCGCTCTCGATCTCCACCCCCGCCTGCTCCAGCGCCTCACGAACCTTCGTGAACTCGGCCAGCCCGGTGACGACCTCCCAGATCCCCTCGTCGCCGGTGATGTCCTCGGCGCCCGCCTCGATCGCGACCATCAACTCGTCTTCGTCGTGCTTGTCGGCGTCGACGGTGATCGTGCCCTTCTTCTCGAACAGGTAGGCCACCGATCCCGGCTCGCCGAGGTTGCCGCCGTGCTTGGAGAACAGGTGACGGACGTCGGCGCCGGTGCGGTTGCGGTTGTCGGTCACGGCCTCCACGAGCACGGCGACACCGCCGGGCCCGTAGCCCTCGTAGAGGACGGTCTCCAGTGCATCCCCGTCGCCGCCGGCGCCGGTGCCCCTCGCGATCGCCCGTTCGATGTTGTCCTTCGGCATCGACGCTTCCCTGGCCTTGCGGATCGCGTTCTCCAGCGACGCGTTGCCGTCGGGATCTCCGCCGCCGTCGCGCGCCGCCACGGTGATCGCCCGAGCCAGCTTGGTGAACTGCTGGCCTCGACGGGAGTCCACGATCGCCTTCTTGTGCTTGATGCTGGCCCACTTCGAATGCCCTGACATAGGTAGAAGCATAGGATGGCTCCCCCACGATGAGCGTCCTCGATCCCGGCATCTTCAAGGCGTACGACATCCGCGGGCTGTACGGCTCGCAGATCGACGAGGACGCCGCGGAGCTGATCGGCCGGGCGTTCGCCCGGGTGCTGGCGGCACTCGTGTCCAAGCCGGTCGCGGAGCTGCGGGTGGGGATGGGACGGGACATGCGCCTGACCGCGCCCGCGCTGGCGGAGCGCTACCGCGCGGGCATCACCGGGGAGGGCGCCCACGTGATCGACGCGGGTCAGGTGGGCACCGAGATGCTCTACTACCTCGTCGGCTCGCGACAGCTCGACGGAGGGCTGATGTGCACCGCCTCGCACAACCCCAAGCCCTACACCGGCGCCAAGCTGGTCCGCGAGGGGGCGATCGCGCTCTCCGGCGACGCCGGCATCCAGGACATCCGGGTGGCGATCGAGTCGGGCCTCGGCCCCGCGCCGGGAGGAGGGGCCGTGGAGGAGGTGGACCTCTATGGGGAGTTCCAGTCCTACCTGGAGAAGTTCGTGGACCCGGGCAGCATCAACCCCCTGAAGGTGGTGCTGGACGGTGGCAACGGCATGGCCGGTCCGATGATCGGCCCCGTGCTCGAGCATCTCGGGCTGCAGACGATCGAGACCTACTGGACCCCCGACGGGAGCTTCCCCGACCACGAGCCCAACCCGCTGCTGGAGGCGAATCGCCGCTTCATCATCGACCAGGTGCGCGCGACGGGCGCCGATCTGGGCATCGCCTGGGACGGCGACGGCGACCGGTGCTTCCTGATCGACGACACGGGCGCGTTCGTCGACGGGGACTTCCTCACGGCACTGCTCGCCGAGTCGCTCCTGCGCACCCACCCCGGCGAGGCGGTGCTCTACGACGTGAGGGCGTCGCGGGCGGTGCCCGACACGGTGCGAGCGCTCGGCGGGGTGCCGTACGTCAACCGCGTGGGACACGCGTTCTTCAAGACACGGATGCGGGCCGAGGGTTCGCTGTTCGGCGGTGAGGTTTCGGGGCACTACTACTTCCGGGACTTCTTCTGCGCGGACTCGGGAACGATCCCCGCGCTGTTGATGCTCGAACACGTCTCCCGGGCGGGCGTGTCGCTGTCGAGGTTGCTCGAGCCCTTTCACGCCCGCTACTTCATCTCGGGAGAGATCAACTCCGAGGTGGCCGATCCCGCGGCGAAGATGGAGGAGATCGCCGCCCGCTACACCGACGCCCACCAGGACCGGCTCGACGGGATCTCGATCGACTACGAGGACTGGCACTTCAACGTGCGTCCGTCGAACACCGAGCCGCTGCTGCGGCTCTGCCTGGAGTCGCTCGTCTCACGGGAGGACATGGAGCGTCGCCGCGACGAGGTGCTCGAGCTGATCCGCTCGTGAGCCCCGAGGAGCCGACGGGCGGAAAGGAGGAGCCGCAGGAGCAGGAGCTGCTGGCGGCGGCGGCCGAGGCGGGCATCCATCGGCTGGCGATCCCCACCCCCTTCCAGGTGGGACGGGTCAACGCCTACCTGATCGAGGACTCGCCGCTGACGCTCGTGGACTCGGGCCCCAACTCCGGCAAGGCACTGGACGAGCTCGAACAGGCGCTCGCCGCGCGGGGGCGTTCGATCGAGGACATCGAGCTGCTGGTGGTCACCCATCAGCACATCGACCACTTCGGCCTCGCCGCGATCCTCGCCCGGCGCTCGGGCGCGGAGGTGGCGGCGCTCGACCGGCTCGCGCCGTACCTGCGCGACTACGGGCAGTCCACCGAGCTCGACGACCGGTTCGCCCAGCAGATCATGCTCCGGCACGGGATCCCCGCGGAGGTGGTGACCGCGCTGCGAGCCGTGTCGGCGAGCTTCCGAGGATGGGGCGCTGCCGTCGAGATCACCCGCCCGTTGCGCGACGGCGAGGAGCTCAGGCTGCGCGACCGCACGCTGCGTGTGCTCCATCGTCCCGGACACAGCCCCTCGGACACGGTCTTCCACGAGGAGTCGCGCGGGATCCTGCTCGCGGCGGACCATCTGATCAAGCACATCTCCTCCAACCCGCTCCTCACCCGCCCGCTGGACGCGGGGTCGGACTTCGACGGACCCAGGCCCCAGGCGCTGGTGCAGTACATCGCCTCGCTGGAGCGCACCCGCGCGATGGACCTCTCGCTCGTGCTGCCCGGCCATGGCGCGCCCATCGCCGACCACGCGGCCCTGATCGACGAGCGCTTCCGGCTGCACCGCCGACGGGCCGAGAAGATCCGCGGATTGATCGCCGCCGAGCCGCGGACCGCCCACGAGATCGCGCAGGAGCTGTGGGGCAACGTCGCGGTGACCCAGGCGTTCCTGACGCTGTCGGAGGTGCTCGGCCACATCGACCTGCTCCTGCGCGACGGGCTCGTGGAGGAACGGGAGCAGGATGGGGTGGTGCGCTTCGGGGCGATGTCCGCTCCGTGAACGCCGGAGGGCTAGGAGCCGCGCTCGATCTCCCCCAGGTGGTCGATGTTGGCGCGGTCACCCTCCTCGCCGCTGGGCGTCGCGGCGAACCACGCGTCGAGGATCTCCGAGAGCTCCGCCTCAGAGGTGCTGCGAAGGCTGAGGGCGAGCACGTTCGCGTCGTTCCACCGTCGCGCTCCCGCGGCGGTGACACCGTCCCCGCACAGCGCCGCCCGCACCCCCGCCACCTTGTTGGCCGCGATCGACGCCCCCGTTCCCGTCCAGCAGCACACGATCGCCTGCTCGACCCGTCCGTCGGCGACGTCTCGGGCGGCGACCTCCGAGGCCCACGCCCAATCCTCGCGCTCGCCCTCGCCCAGGGCGCCGCGTGTGATCACGTCGTGGCCGCGGTCGACGAGCATCCGGGTGAGCAGGCCTGCGACCCCCACGCGTTCATCTGCCGCCACCGCGATGCGCATCGCGCAAGTATGTCGTGCGGCCCCCGCGACCGGGACCGTCCGGTCAGGCGCCAGACCCGGTCGCGCCAGACCCGGTCAGGCGGCGGACGTCGACGGGGTCGGCGTCGACACCGCGTCCAGGAACATGCGATGGACACGATCGTCCTCGGTCAGCTCGGCGTGGAACGCCACCGCGAGCGTCGCTCCCTGGCGGGCGGCGACGACGTGTCCGTCCACTTCGGCGAGAACCTCGACATCGGGTCCGTGCTCGGCGATCCAGGGGGCCCGGATGAACACCGCACGGAGCGGCCCCCCGGCGAGACCCCGCAGCTCGATGTCGGCCTCGAAGCTCTGGAGCTGGCGACCGAACGCGTTGCGTTGGGCGCGGATGTCCATCACGGCGAGATGGTCCCGGTCGAGCATGATCAATCCTGCGCAGGAGCCCAACACGGGCGTGTTCCTTGCGACGAGCGCTCGCAGCGGCTCGGCGAGGCCCTCACGCTCGATGCCGAGGGTCATCGTGGTCGACTCCCCACCGGGAATCACGAGTCCGTCCAGACCCTCGAGCTCGCCGGGTACCCTCACCTCGCGCACCCGTGCTCCCAGCCGGGAGAGCACTCGCTCGTGCGCCTCGAACCCGCCCTGGAGGGCGAGCACCCCAACGAGCGGTGACGGCTTGGTGGGGTCGGGCATGGGCACAGAGAGAGGGGCTGTGGTGTCTTGTTGTTTTGCGAGTTTGGTGCGCGATGGTATCTACGGCGCGGACACAGTCATGTCACGGTGTTCGCCTTTCGTCACATCCCGTATAGACCATGGCGCACGTTGCCCGAAAAATTACAGAACCACCCCCCCGCCCCCCTCCGGCACTCACAATCGCTCCTGCGCCCGCGCAAACCCCACACCCGCCCGATGGGACCCCGCCCGAGGGGACGACCGCGCCCCCCCTCGTTGCAGTTCCCCTACTACCAACCCCGCTGGGCCAGAAGCTGCTCGTGCTCGAGCTTGGAGCTCTCCAGGCTCACCATCGCGGTGCCGAGCCCCCGCGACGCCTCGGCGACGCGGTGGGGATCCTGCCAGTGGGTGGTGGCCTCCACGATCGCCCGCGCCCGGGTGGGGGGATCCTCGGACTTGAAGATGCCCGACCCCACGAACACCCCCTCGGCGCCGAGGGCCATCATCAGGGCGGCGTCCGCAGGCGTGGCGATGCCACCGGCGCAGAACAGCACGACCGGCAGGCGCCCGTCGGAGGCGACCGTGTGCACCAGGTCCAGCGAGGCGCCGAGCTCCTTTGCGGCGGCGGCGAGCTCTGACTCCTGCAGGCCCGACAGACGGCGGATCTCGCCGTTGATCGCGCGCATGTGGCGGACCGCCTCGACGATGTCCCCGGTGCCCGCCTCGCCCTTCGAACGGATCATCGCCGCGCCCTCACCGATGCGCCGCAGGGCCTCGCCCAGGTTGGTGGCGCCGCATACGAACGGGACGTCGAATCGCCACTTGTCGATGTGGTTGACCTCGTCCGCGGGCGTGAGCACCTCGGACTCGTCCACGTAGTCCACCTCGAGTGCCTGCAGCACCTGCGCCTCCACGAAATGGCCGATCCGAGCCTTCGCCATGACCGGTATCGAGACGGCCTGCTGGATCGCGGCGATCATCTCCGGATCGGACATCCGCGCCACCCCGCCGTCGCGGCGGATGTCGGCGGGAACCCGCTCGAGCGCCATCACCGCGGCGGCGCCCGCCTCCTCGGCGATCGTCGCCTGGGCCGGGGTGACCACATCCATGATCACACCGCCCTTGAGCATCTCCGCCAGGCCTGTCTTGACCCTGAATGTGGACTCGTCACGCATGTGGAGTCAGTCTATCCCGGCCGGCGCATGCGCCGGCCGGAGGGACCGTGCATGCACGGTCCCCGACGAGGCCGCACATGTGCGGCCTCGGGCCATGCCGCATGCGGCATGGGCTGCCCGACTCACTTCAGGCGGAACGCCTTGATGCGGTCGTCGTACTGGGCGGTGTCCTGGGAGTAGACACCGTAGGCGAGGGCCTGGATGACCGCCAGCAGCGCGGTG
This sequence comes from uncultured Solirubrobacterales bacterium, assembly GCA_963696615.1. Taxonomy (GTDB): domain Bacteria; phylum Actinomycetota; class Thermoleophilia; order Solirubrobacterales; family Solirubrobacteraceae; genus Palsa-744. Next base: position 1,555,722 of record CAVOKU010000001.1, read on the forward strand.
TGGGAGCGCACGTAGGCGGGGCCGTTGGAGGAGTAGTAGAGCTTGATCTGGGCGAGCTTGGCGACCTCGGAGAGGGTCGCGTCGGTGACCGCGCCGGTACGGGCTTTGCGGTGGCGGGCGAGCTTCATCGCGCGCACCACCAGGGGGTGGGGGCGTCCCGCGGAGAGGCCGATCACGAGCGTTCCCTGATCGATCCGGCCGAGCCGGCTGAGCGCCTCCTGAGAGGGGCTTGCGACGACGTCCACACGGAGGTCCAGGAGCATCAGCAGGTGGCGGAGGTAGCTGGCGAAGAACGCCATCTGGTCGGTGCCCGCGACGAGCACCTTCTCCGCGTCGACGATCGCCTCCACCAGCGCCTCCACCGAGCTGCGGGAGATCTTCCGGGCGGTCTCCTCGACGTTGAGGTAGTCGGCCGTGAGGGAGCTCTCGAACTCGTTCTGGTCCAGCGAGAACAGCGGGGTGGAGCCGTTGGTGCCGTTGTTCACGGGGGCCTTCGCGTGGATCCGACGATATTCCTCGCGGGCGGCGGCCTGGAGCTCTGGGAAGCCCTCGAAGCCGAGCGCCTGGGAGAAGCGAACGACGGTGGAGCTCGAGGTGTTCGCCCGACGGGCGAGCTCCTCTGCGGTCTGGAAGGCGGCCTCGTCGAGGTGGTCGACGATGTACTGGGCCACGTCCTTCTGGGAGCGGGAGCATTCCTCGAAGCGGGCCTGGATGTAGGTGGACAGGCTCTGATGCTCGCCGGTGCTGCCCTTGGCGGGCGTGGGAGCGGTGGGCGTGGCCGTACGCTTCATCGGCGCATTTGTTCGACGGGGGCGCCCCTCACTCCTGCACCGACGCTTCGCAGAGAGGCGGGTCGGTCCTAAGCTCGAGTGATGGAGAGCGCCGCCGACCGGCTCTCCCGGTGGATCGTCCTGCGGCTGTTGCGGGGGGTGCGCCGGGGGGAGCTCGAGCTCGTCGAGGCGTCACGGCGGGTGCGGTTCGGAGGGCCCGTCGGGGGTCGCTCGCCGAAGGCGGTCGTGACGGTGCGCTCCCCCCGGGCCTACCGCGCCCTGCTGCGGGGGAGCATCGGCCTGTGTGAGTCCTACCTCGACGGCCTGTGGGAGTGCGCCGACCTGGTGGCGCTCACCCGGGTCGCGGCATTGAACGTGCGCACGCTCGACCGGCTGCGGCGGCTGCTGATGCCGGCGCTCGCCCCGGTGCAGCGCTCGGGACGGTGGCTCCAGCGCAACACCCGGCTGCGGTCACGCCAGCGGATCGCCGCCCACTACGACCTCGGCAACGACCTGTTCGAGCAGTTCCTGGACCCCACGATGATGTACTCCTGCGCGGTGTTCGACTCTCCCTCCGCGACGCTCGAGGAGGCGTCGCTGGCGAAGCTCGGGCTGGTGTGCGAGAAGCTCGACCTCGGGGCACGCCACCACGTGCTGGAGATCGGCACCGGTTGGGGCGGGTTCGCGGTGTACGCCGCCAGGCACCACGGCTGTCGGGTGACCACCACGACCATCTCCCGCGAGCAGCACTCCTACGCCCGGGAGCTGGTGCGACGGGAAAGGCCTCCAGGATCGCGTGACGGTGCTGCTCGAGGACTACCGGGACCTGCGGGGGCGCTACGACAGGCTCGTCTCGATCGAGATGATCGAGGCGGTCGGGTGGCAGTACTTCGGCACGTTCTTTCGACGCTGCTCGGAGCTGCTCGCCGACGACGGGTCGATGCTGTTACAGGCGATCGTGATCGACGACCACGCCTACGAGGTGGAGAAGGCGGGTCGGAGCTTCATCAACACCTACGTCTTCCCCGGCGGTTGTCTGCCCTCGCTGGAGGTGATCTCCCGGTCTCTCACCCGGGTGAGCGACCTGCGGGCCGTTCACCTCGAGGACATCACCGTCCACTACGTCACCACCCTCCAACGGTGGCGGGAGCGGTTCCTCGCCGCCACCGACCGGCTCTCGGCGCTCGGCTACGACGAGCGCTTCCGCCGGCTGTGGGAGCTGTACCTGAGCTACTGCGAGGGCGGCTTTCGTGAGCATCGCATCCGTGACGTGCAGCTGCTGCTCGCCAAGCCCGGCGCTGTAGTGTCCGGCGTGTGAACCGTGAGCTGTTTCAGGACCTCCACGAAGAGTTTCGGGCGAGCTTTCACACCTTCCTGCAGCGGGAGGTGGTGGGCGAGGAGAGCCGCTACGGGGAGTGGGAGCGCGCGGGGATCGTGCCGCGGGAGGTGTTCGCCACCGCGGGCGCCGGCGGCTTCCTGGGGATGGCGGTGCCCGAACGCTACGGCGGCGCGGGCGTCGAGGACTTTCGCCTGAACCTGGTGATCGGCGAAGAGACCCAGCGGGCGGGCGTGGGCAGCTTCGGCCTGGGGATCACCCTCCACAACGACATCTGCCTCCCCTACTTCCTCACCTACTGCGACGAGGCCCAACGGGAGCGCTGGCTGGGCGGGATCGCCTCGGGCGAGCTGATCACGGCGCTGGCGATGACCGAGCCGGGCATCGGCTCGGACCTCGCAGCGATGTCCACCACCGCCGATCGACAGGGCGACCACTACCTCCTCAACGGCTCCAAGACGTTCATCACCAACGGCATCAACGCCGATCTCGTGATCGTCGCCGCCAAGACCGACCCCCGTGAGCGTCATCGGGGGATCAGCCTGCTCGTCGTCGAGCGCGGCATGGAGGGCTTCCAGCGAGGACGCAACCTGGAGAAGATCGGCCAACACGCCCAGGACACCGCCGAGCTGTCCTTCACCGACGTGCGGGTGCCGGCCGAGAACCTGCTCGGCCGGGAGGGCGAGGGGTTCCTCTACCTGGTCTCCAACCTCCCCCAGGAGCGCCTGTCGATCGCCGCCTCCGCCGTCGCCGCCGCGGAGGCGGCGATCGGGTGGACGCTCGAGTACGTGCGCGAGCGACAGGCCTTCGGCCAGCCGATCGGCTCGTTCCAGAGCTCCCGCTTCACGCTCGCGGAGTTGCGCAGCGAAGTGGAGATCGCAAGGGTGTTCGTGGACCGTTGTGCCCGGGCGCTCAACGAGCGGGAGCTGACCCCGGAGGACGCGGCGATGGCGAAGTGGTGGTGCACCGACCTGCAGGGGCGGGTGACCGATCGCTGTCTGCAGCTGTTCGGCGGCTACGGCTACATGGCGGAGTACCCGATCGCCCGTGCCTTCGCCGATGCCCGCGTGACCCGGATCTATGGCGGCACGAACGAGATCATGAAGGAGATCGTCGGCCGCTCGCTCGGTCTGTGAGCTCCTTCGCGAGCTCCACGAAGTAGTCCAGTGAGGCGGGGTTGGCGAGGGAGTCCACGCTCGCCGCCTCACCGGGGGCGGCCCCCATCAGGATGCGCTTTACCGGCACCTCGAGCACCTTGCCCGAGAGGGTCCGCGGCACCTCCTCGATCTGGCGGATCTCGTTGGGGACGTGTCGGGGGGAGCAGTCCTCGCGGATGCGACCCTTGATCTGCGCCCGCAGATCGTCGTCGAGCACCGTCCCCTCGGTGAGCACCACGAACAGCACCATCGCAAGCTCCCCGCCCGGCTCCCCGCCCGGCTCGCCCCCGCTCCCGACGCGGGGGATGTCGACCACGAGCGCGTCGAGCACCCGGGGTACGGCGGCGGCGGCCCGGTAGATCTCGCTGGTTCCCATCCTCACCCCCTGACGGTTGATCGTGGAATCCGACCGCCCGTAGATCACCGCGCCTCCCCGGGGGGTGATGCGGATCCAGTCGCCGTGACGCCACACGCCTGGGTACATCGAGAAGTAGCTCTCCCGATATCGCTCTCCCCCGCTGCCGTCGCGGGCGGGCGGATCCTCGCCCCAGAAGAACAGGGGCATCGAGGGAAGCGGCTCGGTGATCACGAGCTCCCCCACCCGGTCGACGTGGGCCTCGCCCCGCTCGTCCCAGGACTCCACCGCGCAGCCGAGGACGCGACACTGCAGCTCCCCCTCGTACACCGGCAGCAGCGGGCAGCCGCCGACGAACGCGGTGCACACGTCGGTGCCGCCGCTGGTGGAGAACAGCCAGATGTCCGCGGACACGTGCTCGTAGACCCACTGAAAGCTCTCCGGCGCGAGCGGCGAGCCGGTCGAGCCGATCGCCCGCAGGGCGTGCAGGTCGTAGTCGCAAGCCGGCTCGATCCCCCCCTTCTCACAGCTCGCCAGCAGGCCGGCGCTGACTCCCATGCACGTGATTTGGGCGCGCTCGGCAAGGCTCCACAATGCGCCGAGGTCGGGATGGGCGGGGCTGCCGTCGTAGAGGACGATCGCCGCGTCGGAGAGCAGGCATCCGACGAGGAAGTTCCACATCATCCAGCCGGTGGTGGTGAACCAGAACATCCGGTCTCCGGGACGCAGGTCCAGATGCAGACGCTTCTTCAGCTGCTCGAGGAGGATCCCCCCGTGGCCCTGCACGATCGCCTTCGGCAGGCCGGTGGTGCCGGAGGAGTAGAGCACCCACAGGGGATGCTCGAAGGGCACCTGCTCGAAGGCCAGCTCCACACCGTGCCCCCCCGCCAGCAGCTCCCCCCAGGTGAGCGCTCCCTCGAGGCGGGCCCCCGTCGAGAGGTAGGGCACCACCACGACGTGCTCGGCGCTGGGAAGCTCTGCGGCGATGCTCTGTACGACGGCGGTGCGGTCGAAGTCCTTGCCCCCGTGGCGATAGCCGTCGGTGGCGAGCAGCACCTTCGGCTCGATCTGGGCGAACCGGTCGATCACGCTGCGGGCGCCGAACTCCGGCGCCGCGCTCGACCAGATCGCGCCGATGCTGGCGGTGGCCAGGAACGCCACGAGGGTCTCGGGGATGTTCGGCATGTAGGCCACCACCCGATCGCCGCGGGCGACCCCCAGCGAACGCAGCCCGGCGACCGCCGCCGCGACCTGCCCGCGCAGCTCTCCCCAGGTGAGCGAGTCCAACTCCCGCAGCTCCGAGCAGTGGAGCACCGCCACCGCGTCGGGGTCCCGCGTCCGGGCGAGCATGTTCTCGGCGTAGTTGAGCCTCGCCCCCGCAAACCACCGCGCCCCCGGCATCTCCCGGGAGTCGAGCACTGCTTCATACGGCTGCGAGGAGATCACCCCGCAGAACTCCCAGATCCCCTCCCAGAAGCGCTCGAGCTCGGACACCGACCACCGCCACAGCTCCTCGTAGTCGGCGAACGGGCGCGCCGAGCCGTCGGCTTCAGCGGCCGCTCGCGCATCCGCCCAGCGCATGAAAGCGGTCATCTCCGCCCGCTCGACCGCATCCGCCGAGGGCTCCCACAGCGGCTGCTCGGCTCTGTCCCCGGTCATCCTGGGCCTATTCATAGCCGCTTTCCCATGTGCGGGAATGGCGGGTGACGCACCCGCCGACGAGTATCCTCGCCGATCGTGGACTGGCCGCAGCTGCGCAACGAGTTTCCCGTGCTGCGCTCCCGGGCGTACCTGAACGCCGGAACGGACGGCCCCCTGCCGGCGCGGGCGGTCCAGGCGGCGGCCCGCGAGCTCGAGCGAGAGAGCACCGACGGCCGCGCCAAAGCCCACTTCGAGCGGCGCGGGGAGCTGGGCGACGAGCTGCGCGACGCATACGCCGCGGTGCTCGGCTGCGACACCGGGGAGCTGGCGTTGACGACGTGCACCAGCGAAGGCATCGCCCAGGTGATCGGCGGCCTGCAGCTGGGACCCGGCGATGAGATCCTCACCAGCGACGAGGAGCACCCGGGCCTGCTCGGCGCCCTCGGCGCGGCGCGCCAGCTCCGAGGAGTTGGCGTCCGTGAAGTGCCGCTCGCCGACGTCGCCGAGGCGGTCGGCCCGAGCACACGCCTGGTGGCGTGCTCCCACGTCGGCTGGATGAGCGGCAGCTTCGCGCCCGCCGAGCTCGCCCAGGTTCAGGTTCCCGTGCTCCTCGACGGAGCTCAGGGCGCGGGCGCGGTGGCGGTGGACGTCAAGGCGCTGGGGTGCGACGCGTACGCGGCGGCCGGACAGAAGTGGATGTGCGGACCCGACGGCACCGGGATGCTGTACCTCGGCGGGGACCTGCGCGAGCGACTGGCCGTGCAGCGCCGTGGCTACGGCAACCTGGCCGACGCCGACGCCGGGCTGGACGCCCGACCCCACGCCGACGCCCGGGCCTTCGACACGATGTCGCTCAGCGCCGAGGCCCTCGCGTGCGCGCTGGCGGGCGTCTCGGTGCTGCAGCAGGCCGGCTGGCAGGCGGTGCACGAGCGCGCCCGTGGGCTCGCGCTGCGACTGGCAGCGCTGCTGGCCGAGCGGGGCCGTGGGGTGGCGCCGCGCGGAGACACGACGCTCGTCTCCTTCGAGAGCCCCGACCCCGAGACCGAGCGAGCGAACCTGAGCGAGCGGGGCGTGATCGTGCGTAACATTCCCGACAGGCCCTGGCTGCGAGCGTCCGTCGGTGCCTGGAACGACGAGGACGACCTCGACCGGCTGCTGGCGGCGCTCTGAAGATGGCGCTCTGACGAATGAACTCCGCGCAGCAGACGACAGTCCTTCCCGGCACGGAGCGCTCGTTGGGCGGGCGACCCACGGCCCCGACCACACCGGCTCGCCGCGTGCGGGTGCGGGCCGAGCACGTGGCGCTGGCAGCGGTGATGACGCTCTCGGCGGTGCTCAACATCAACCGGCTTGACCGCAACGAGTGGGCCAACGTGTACTACACCGGCGCGGTCCGGTCGATGCTCCATTCGCTGCACAACTTCGTGTTCGCGTCGTTCGACCAGGGGGGTCTGATCACCGTCGACAAGCCCCCCCTGGGGCTGTGGGTGCAGGCGACGAGCGCGAAGATCTTCGGCTTTCACCCGCTCAGCCTGCTGCTGCCGGAGGCGCTTGCGGGAGTGCTCGCGGTGGGCGCCCTGTACTGGGTGGTGAAGCCCAGGTTCGGCGCCGTCGCCGGCGTCGCCAGCGCCCTGGCGCTGGCGGTCTTCCCCTCGTTCGTGGCGGTCTCCCGGGACAACAACCTCGACGCGGTGCTGATCCTGCTGATGGTGCTCGCCTGCGGCGTCGGGCTGCGGGCGATCGAAAGCGGACGCCTGCGCACGCTCGTGGGCTGCGCGGTGCTGGTGGGGCTGGCGTACAACACCAAGACCCTCGCCGCCTATCTGGTCGTGCCCGGCCTCGCGCTCGGATATCTGGTGTGCGCGCCCGGGAGCGTGGTGCAGCGGGTCTGGCGGCTGCTCGCGGCCGGGGCGGTGCTGCTCGCGGTGTCGGCCTCCTGGACGCTGCTGGTCGAACTGACACCCACCGCCAAGCGGCCGTTCGTCGGCGGCTCGACGAACAACACGGAGCTCGGGCTGACGTTCGGCTACAACGGCTTCGGCCGGGTCGGCGGACAGGTCGGCGGGCCAGGGCGCATCCCCGTCGTGTTCAAGCACGGCTCGCTCGCCCACATCGAAAAGGAAGTGTTGCGCAGACGCGCGCTCGCGCACGCCCGTGCGATCGGCGCGTCCACCCAGGGGCTGTCGCCGCCCCCCGCTCCAGCCGTGCGCAGGCCCCCGGCCGTGAAACCTGCGCTGCCCAAATTCCTGCCCGACGGCCGCGCCATCCACCCCACCGCGTTCGGCGGGCCGGTCGGCCCGCTGCGGCTGTTCGGCACCGGCCTCGGCGGCCAGGGCGGTTGGATGATCCCGTTCGCCATGGTCGGCCTGATCGCGCTCGCCCTGTGGTCCGTGCGGGGAGCGGGAGAAGCGACGCCGGCCCCTCGCCGCAGAACCCCCAGGAGGGGCGCCACCGGCGAGGCCAGCGTCGCCGGTGAGGCGAGCACCATCGAGGAGTCCCCCCCGGGGGCAGGCGACGGTGCCCGCTGGCGCAACCCCCGGGTCGCGGCGGTGCTCGTGCTGGGGGGCTGGTTTCTGGTGGAGACGGCGGTGCTGAGTCTCTCGAAGGGGATCGTGCACCCCTACTACCTCTCGGCGCTCGGTCCGGGTGTGGCGGCGATGGTCGGCGGCGGAGCCGTGGCGCTCGTCGCCGCGGGCCCCCATCGCCGGGCGCGGATGGCCCTGATACCGCTCGCCGTCGGCGCCACCGTCGCCGCGCAGCTGGTGCTGCTGAAACACGAACACTATCTGCGGTGGCTCTGGCCGGTGCTGATCATCGGCGCGGCGGTCGGAGTCCTGGCGATGCTGGCTGCCCGCCGCTGGGCGGGCCAGGCGATGGCGGTCACGCTCGGCCTGCTGCTGCTCGCACCCTGCATCTATGCCGCGACCACGTGGGACTTCCAGGTCGAGGGCACGTTCCCCGCTGCGGGACCTCACGCCGCCGCGGCGCTGGGACGGTTCGGGATCCCGCCCCGCAGCCTGGTGGTCAACCGAGAGCTCCTGAAGTTCATCGACGCGCGCCATCCGGGCACCCGCTGGTCGGTGCTGACCGAGGCCTCGGACACCGCCGCGCCGATGATCCTGCTCGGCTCCGACGCGGGGGCGATGGGCGGCTACAGCGGCAACGACCCCGCCCTCGACGGCCGCAGTCTCGCCCGGCTGGTGCGCCACGGCGAAGCACGTTATGTGGTGCTCGGCGGCGGCTACGCAGAACGCGGCGGCAACGCCGCCTCCACAGCGGTGCTCGACGCCTGCACGCTGATCCCGACCGCGGCCTGGCAGCCGCCCCCGGTCAACAGCAACGCGTTGCTGCTGTACGACTGCAAGCACCGCGAACGCGACCTCGAACGGTCTCACGGCGGGCTCCGGGGCCTCTAGCCCAGGCGAGCCTCAGGCCGCGACCAGCAGCTCGCGGTGGAAGGCGCGGGCGAACAGCTCCCCCTCGCGGCTGGCGGCCCATCGCGGCACCGCGGGCTCGCCGTCGGCGATCAGCCGCAGCTCGATCTCGCCGCCGCCGTTGGTGAAGCGGGTGCCGCGCACGAGCTGGTCGCGCGAGCGCTCGAGATCCTCCGCCAGCCGCAGCAGCACCGCGCAGCGGTCCAGCCGCGGCGCGTCGTCGGGCTCGAACAGGGCCGCCAGAGGCCCCGGCTCGGGCATCCCCTTGCGGTGATAGCGGGCGGCCTGGGCGATGATCGCGATCTCCCGCGGCGAGAAGCCGGGCAGGCCGGCGTTGAGGATCAGGTAGCGGGAGTGCTTGTGATGGTCGTCGTAGTCGACCGACATGCCGATGTCGTGGAGCATCGACGCCGCCCACAGCAGCTCGCGCTCGAGCGGATCGCCGTCGTGCAGGCCCATGCGGGCCAGCTCGTCGAACATCGCCAGCGCGAGCGTCGCGACGTGCTCGGTGTGGGCCTCGTCGATGTGGTACTGGGCCGCCAGGTTGAGCACGCTCGAGCGGCGCAGGTCGGCGAACAGAGGGGGATCGCGATCGGCCAGCAGGCGCTCGAAGAAGATGCCCTCCCGCAGCCCCGCCTCGGTCACCTCCAGGCCGGCGAAGTCACCGGCGCGGAGCACGCTCCGCACCACGATCGCGCCCGCCAGCACCAGGTCCGCACGGGCGGGCTTGATCCCCGGCACGGTGCTGCGCTTGGACGCGGGCAGCGCGGCGAGGCGGTCGATCAGCTCCTGCAGCTCCTCCGCACTGACGATCATCCCCTGCACGCCATTGGAGGGGAGGTCCTTGGCGCGCTGAACGGCGGCGGCGAGGTTGCGCACGGTGCCGCCCATCCCCACCAGACGCGCGCCGGGATCGGCGCGACCGGAACCCTCCAGCCAGGCGGCGTCCCGCAGCTCGCCGGCGACGTGGTCGGCCAGCTCGTCGAGCTGGCGGCGCTTGGCGGGACCGTTCGCCGGCAGGAAGGACTCGCTCATCCGCACCGCGCCCAGCCGCCACGAGCCGACCTCGCTGGCGAGCCGGTCCGCGACCTGCACGAGCTGCAGCGACCCGCCGCCGAGATCGAGCACGCAGCCGTCGGCGATGGTCGTCGAGTTGACCGCCGCGAGGTAGGCGTAGCGGGCCTCCGTCTCGCGGCTGAGAACCCGGATCGGAAGCCTGGTGTGCTCGCGGGCGAGGTCGAGGAAGCCCCTCGCGTTGCTCGCGTCCCGGATCGCGCTGGTGGCGACCGCGTCGACCTCGCCGTCGCGGAGGTCCGCGGCGCGGCAGAAGTGGTCGAACACGTCCAGCGTGGCGAGCGCCCGGCGCATCGGCTGCTCCCCCAGCCGCCCGCTCGCGGCCAGGCCCTCGCCGATCCGTACGGGCTCGTAGATCTCGTCGGTACGCCGCCACCACCCGTCCGCCGCCATGAACACGACGAGCCGAAACGAGTTCGAGCCCAGATCGATCACGGCGAGACGCTCGCGTGCCATCTTCTGAGCGTATTGGCCCCGCCGGAGGGTCCCCCCCGGCCGGCGGCGTCAGGCGAAGCGGTCGGACAGGCCCAGCTCTGACCTGGCGATGCGCATCCGCGCCGCCAGCTGCGCCTCGGCTTCGGCGTCGTGGACGATGCTCGACACCGGGATGTCGAGCGCCCGGGCGAGCCCGACCAGCTTCTCCCAGGTGGGGTTCCGCACCCCTCGCTCGATGCCGGAGAGGTAGGTCGGATGCATGTCGGCGGCGTGGGCGAGGCCTTCGATCGTCGCCCCACGAGCCCGCCGCAGCCGGCGTATGGCGCGACCCAGCTCGCCGTTCGTTGGCGCGACGACAGACATTCGTCTTCAAGGTTGCCGGTTGACACCCCCATGACTAGAGGACATAGAGTCGATTGCATACAGTTGTCTCTCAACTTTGTGTCTTCATTGTGACGCGAGCGGTCATTGGCGCGCACGAGTGACATCCGCTGCCTATCGGGCAGGTCGAAGACCAGCAGCGGCTTGCGCTGGCCGGCGGACCGACGGGAGGTGTGGCGGGCGCTACGCGCCCCGGTCGGGCGCGGCACCCTGTGTGGGGCGCCCGCCCACGGCATCCTCGAAGCGGCGCCGCAGACGCGCTCCGCGGCGGTTCGGGTCGCCGAAGCGGTGGTTCGCGCGCTCGAGCTTGGCGCAACCCCTCGGGTAGCGTTTGCGCGCCCACGGCGAGTCGGGGTGACCGACGCGGATCGCGCCGACGAGGCCCACCGGCAGGATGAACAGGCCCACCACGCCGAGCAGGATGCGGCCCTTCAGGAACGCGACCACCGACACCGCGAGCGTGAGCGCGATCGCGAAGGTCACGGTCGCCGAGGAGACGGGACGGTCGAGGTCGAACGGCCGCACGCCGATCACGACCAGCGTCCCCACCGTCGCCACGACGCCGACGGCCTCCACCGACGAGCGGCCCTTCTGGCTCCAGTAGACGTCTTCCATGCGCGTCCACAGCGCGAACTCGTCGAGCGTGAAGCCCGCGCCGATGCCGAATATCACGGCCACGATCCACGCCCACGGATCGTGCAGGTGCAGGCTCACTCCGACGAAGCCGCTGCCGAGCATCAGGAAGATCCCCCATACGAAGTGATGCAGATGCACGCCGCCGTCGGTTTCCACACCGCCCGGCCACCATGTGAAGCGTCGGGTCATGCGCGCCGAGGTGCGGATCAGAAGGAACGCTCCGAGCAGCGAGACCAGGCATACGAACGCGCGCTGGCGGCCCTCGTCGGCGACGACCAGGTCGTATATGTGACCGACCGGGAAAATACTCGTCACGATCCACATGCCCAGGAAGCTAGCGTGAGCGCAGGAGCGAAGGCGAGACGGCCGTCGGGCAGGGACCGGACGTATGCGGGCATCGGCGCGCGCGACACTCCGGCCGACGCGCTGGAGCTGATCGAGCTGGTCGCCGAGCGACTCGCACGTGGCGGATGGGTGCTGCGCACCGGGATGTCCCCAGGCGCCGACCAGGCCTTCTACCGGGGCGCGGTGGCAGGAGACGGGGCGATCGAGCTGTTCCTGCCCTGGCCCGGATTTCAGCGTAACGCCCGCAGCTCACGAGAGGGACCGGAGGTGCTCGTGTTCACCAGCCCCGGCGAGGGCGCATACGAGCTGGCCTCGCGCTTTCACCCCTCCTGGGATCGCCTCGACGTCGACGCGCGGCGACTGCTCGCCCGTGACGGCCATCAGGTGCTCGGCGCGGACCTCGCCTCTCCGGCACGGCTGGTGGTGTGCTGGACCGCCGACGGCGACCTCGACGGCACCGGCCCGCGCGCGGCGGGCACCGGCCAGGCGCTGCGGATCGCCGCTGACCACGGTGTGCGCGTGCTGAACCTAGCCCGCCCGGAGCACGCCGCGAGGGCGCGGGGTTGCCACACCTGAAACCAGCCGGCCCGCGTCGATGAGCCGCGCGCGCGGGCGTAGGACGTCGCACGACGCAGAGGTTTAGCCTCCAGGTGGGCGGGGCAGTCTCCGCTCCAACGACATGAGCGCCCCCACCGGCCAGATACCGAGGATCCCGCTGCGCGGAGGCGCGGAGATCCCCCAGCTCGGCTTCGGCGTCTTCCAGGTGCCGCCGCGGGAGACGTTTCAGGCGGTCGAGCGGGCGCTGTCGATCGGCTACCGCCACATCGACACCGCCGCCGCGTACGGCAACGAGGCGGAGGTGGGTCAGGCGATCCACGCCTCCGGCCTCGACCGCGGCGAGGTGTTCCTCACGACCAAGTGCTTCAACGACGACCACGGCCACGAGCGTGCGCGGCGCGCGTTCGAGGCGAGCCTCGAGCGTCTCGAGCTCCACTACGTCGACCTGTACCTGATCCACTGGCCGGTTCCCAAGCACGACAGGTACGTCGAGACCTGGCAGGCGTTCATCGAGCTGCAGGCGGAGGACCTCGTGCGCTCGATCGGGGTCTCGAACTTCCAGGCGCCACATCTGGAACGGGTGATCGCCGAGACCGGCGTGACGCCGGCGATCAACCAGATCGAGCTGCACCCCTACTTCCAGCAGCGCGGCCTGCGACACGAGCACCAGCAGCTGGGGATCGTCACCGAGGACTGGAGCCCCCTCGCCCAGGGAGCGGTGCTCGACGACCCCACGATCGTGCAGATCGCGCGGGCCCACTCCCGCACCCCGGGGCAGGTGGTGATCCGCTGGCACCTGCAGCTCGGACACGTGGTGATCCCGAAGTCCGTCACCCCCGAGCGGATCGCCGAGAACTTCGACGTCTTTAACTTCCAGCTCAGCGACGAGCAGATGGGGGCGATCGAGGCACTGGACGCCGGTCGGCGCATCGGACCCGATCCAGACAGGTTCGTGCGCCCGTAGGGCTAGCCGGCCGGATCGGGCTGCGACAGTCGCGCCCGGTACCACCGCGCGAGGCGGGGAACCAGCATCGCCGTCGCGAACAGAAGCGCGATCGGCGCATAGCGGCGCACCGATTCCGACCCGAGCAGGGCGAGCAGGTCGCACACCACGAACGCCGCCCCCCACAGCGCGGTGATGCGCATGTTGATCGAGTGGAAGGCGGGACTGTCCCACAGCTCGGGCGAGATCACGCGCCTGGCGAACTGGGCTGTCCACGGCCTGCGTCGCAGCAGCGACACCACGATCAGCGCGGCCAGGAGCGTGTAGATCGCCACGTCTAGGTTGGTGATGATCGTCCTGTTGTCAAAGCCGAAGTAGAGCACCGCGGTGAGCACGGCGAAGCTGCTCCCGAGCAGATCGACGCTGGTGATCCCCTGCTCGCGAGCGAGGTGGTAGCCGATCACCGCCCCGCCCGCGGCGAGACCCTCGACGATGCCGGGCGCATACAGGTGCAGCATCAGGATCGGGATCATCAGCGCGAGCGGGATCAGCCCGGTGAACCCCAGCAGCAGCGACCGCCCGCTCAACTGCGCCTCGGGCGGGCTGTGCGGGTCAGGGTCCCGGTCTGCCATGTCCCTCCTGTCGCGCTCTACACGACGAGGACGATCTTCCCGCGCGTGTGCCCGGACTCGCTCAGCTCGTGCGCCCGGCCCACCTCGGCGAGGGGCAGCGTCTGCGCGATCTCCACCCGCACCTCTCCCCCGGCCACGAGGCCGGCGATCCGGGAGAGCTGCTCCCCGTCGGGGCTCATCACCAGCTGCTCGGACCTCACACCCCGCTCGCCCGCGACCTGCTCGGGCGCGGCGCCCGCGATCGTGACGATGACGCCCCCTGCGCGGACCGTCGCGAGCAGCGCCTCGGTCACCTCGCCGCCGACGGTGTCGAACGCGATGTCGACGTCGCGGACGGAGCCGGCGACGTCCTGCGTGGTGTAGTCGATGTACTCCTCAGCCCCCAGCCCGAGCACGAACTCGCGGTTGCGCGGCGAGCCGATGCCGATCGCTCTGGCCCCGCCGATCCTCGCGAACTGGATCGCGAAATGTCCGACGCCGCCGGCCGCGCCGGAGATCAGGATGCTCTGACCGGCGAGGAGCCCGCCGCGGTCGAACAGCGCCTGCCACGCGGTCATCCCCGCCACCGGGATCGCCGCAGCCTGCTCGTGACCGAGCTCAGGTGGCTTGCTGGCGATCATCCCCGCGGAGGCGGTGGCGAACTCCGCGTAACCGCCGCTGGCGGCGATGCCGAACACCGCCTCGCCCTGCGAGAAGCCGTCCGCGCGGGAGATCTCGACCTCGCCCGAGATGTCGCTGCCGAGCACGGCGGGCAGCTGCTTGGGGATCAGCCCGCGGCGGAACTTCCAGTCGATCGGGTTGACCGACGCCGCGTGCACTCTGATCAGCACCTGGCCGTCGCCCGGCTCCGGGCGCTCGACATCCTCCATCCGCAACACCTCGCCGCCGCCCGTCTCGCGCATCAAAACAGCCTGCATGGGATCTCCTGATCGACCGGGTGATGTGCGCGCAACTCTAGCGCCGCACACCTCCCATCCTCCTCCTCGCGCGAGGAGGATCATGGGTTCATCGACACACGAAAGGATCGAAGATGAGCGATGGTTACGAGCAGCGCCCGCCACAGCCCGGCGGGACGGGTCCCGCCGGCGGCAGCCCCGGCTCCACGCCTCCGGGAGCAGGTCCCTCTGCTGGGGCGAGCCCCGGCGAACCCGTGCCCGGCGGCGGCGCTCCCGCTGCAGGAGATGGGCGCGGCCCGGGTCGAGGCCTGGCGATCGCCGGAGGCACCGCGCTGGTGGTGGCGCTGATCGTCGTCGTCGTGGTGCTGGTGTCCGAAGGCGGCTCCAAGCAGGCATCGCAGACATCGGTCACCAGCCAGTCGCTCAGCGTCGGCCACACGACGACCGTGACGCCGACCGTCACAACGCCGACGACCACCCATCAGACCACGGTCACGACACCGACGACGACCGTGACGGCGCCCACGCAGACCAAGACGGTCACGACGCCCGCGCCAACGTCTGGGGGCACCGCCGCGGGATCCTCGGGCAACCCATCCGGCCAGTCCAGCCCGTCCACCCCATCGACGACGCAGACGAGCCCCGCGCCCTAGATGAGTAGTGCCACGGCCGTGGGTGTGGTCGTGGGTTGTGGGGAGGGGTTGTAGGCAGGCAGATCGAAGTCGGCGGTGCTCACTGCCAGCGCTGACCCAAGGGGGCCTCGATGGACGCCGACCTCGATCTGCTGCTTATCGCTGTTTACTGCACGGTGGACGATTTCCTGCCCGAGAGGCCGGGAAACGCCAGGCGAAGGATCTCCGACGCGGAGGTCATCACACTGTGCATCGCCCAAGCGATGATGGGTATTCCTTCCGACGCGCGGTTCCTGCGGGCTGCTCGGCGCCAGCTTGGTCACTTGTTCCCGCACCTGCCCGAGCGGACCGCGTTTCACAAGCGCAGACTGCGACTGTCGGGTGCGATCGAGGCGTTGATCCGCACGTTCGCCGCGCGTAGCCCCGGTTTCTATAGCGATCTTTTGCTGGTTGATTCCACGCCGGTGGAGTGCGCCAGAAGCCGCGAGACCGTCAAGCGTGGTGGTGCCTCCAGTCTCGGCGACGCGCTCGCCAACGCTGCCGACTACGGTTATTGCGCAAGCCACAGCCGTCACTTCTGGGGGTTCAGACTGCACGCCATCTTCGCCCTGGACGGCACCCCCAGGGCACTCGCCTTGACCTCGCCAAAGATCGACGAGAAGCGTGTCTGCGTGCAACTGGTCGCGCGCTGTGAGCGCCACAGCGCCCAGATGCTGATCCTGATAGGCGATAAGAACTTCCGCGGCAAGGACTTCGAAACCGAACTCGCCACACTCGATGCCCAGATCATGCGCCCCCGCCGCAAGGACGAGCCCGGCCGCGGGCCACACCTCGCACCGATCCGCCAACGCATCGAGTCGATCTTCTGGACATGCAAGGACCTGTTCACGCTCGAGCGTCACGGCGCCCGCACCCTGGAGAACCTCCGCGTTCGTCTCGCCACTCGCTTCGCAGCACTCGCCGCCGGCATCGCACTCAACCACCAACTCGGCCGCCCCACCCGCTCCCTCGCCTGCTACACCGCGTGACACCGTGGCACTACTCGTCTAGTGTGAGGCGCGCGAGCCCTGGCGGCGCGCACGCGAAGGGAAGCTACGCCGGCAGGCCGGCCGTCGGTCGGGTGTGCGGGGCAGGGCCGGCCGACCCGACGGCCCCCTCCCACGAGGATCGCAACGGCATGCCCGACCGGCCGTCGCCCGCCAGGCGAACACCGAGGATCTGGTGAATCTGGATCCGGTTGAGGTCGAATCCGACCCGCGATATCGCCATGTACAGGCGCCACACGCGGGCTCGACGCTGACCGACCTCGGCGACCGCCTGACGCCAATGTCGGTCGAGGTTCCCGCCCCACTCGCGTAGGGTCATCGCGTAGTGCTCGCGCAGGCTCTCCTCGTGGCGCACCTCCAGCCCGTGGTCGTGCATCGCTCCGATCACGGTCCCGAGGCCCTGCAGTTCGCCGTCGGGGAACACATAGCGGTCGACGAACGGGCCGGTGCGGTGACGCTCGTGGTTGGAGGAGCGCGTGATCGTGTGGTTCAGCATCCTGCCCTCCGCCCGCAGGCGCCGCGCCATCGAGGCGAAGTGGGATCCCAGCTCCCCGCTGCCGATGTGCTCCATCACGCCGACGGAGGAGACCGCGTCGAAGTCCGTCTCTCGCAGATCCCGGTAGTCGAGAAATCGCATCTCGACACGGTCCCGCAGACCGGCTTGCGCGATCGCCCGCTGCGCCCATGCGGCCTGTTCCCGCGAGAGCGTCACACCGAGAGCCGTCACACCGTAGTGGGCCGCGGCGTGCCGCACCAGACCGCCCCAGCCCGCTCCGACGTCGAGCAGGCGCTCGCCCGGGCTCAGATCGAGCTTGCGGCAGATCAGGTCGAACTTCTCGCGCTGGGCTTCCTCCAGGGTGGCGGCCGGAGTCGCGAACACGGCACACGAGTACGCCATCGAGCGCCCGAGCAGAAGTTCATAGAAGCGATTGGACACGTCGTAATGATGTGAGATGGCCTGGGCGTCGCGGTCTCTGGTGTGGATCGCGAGCCCGCGACGCCATCGTGGCCGAAACTCCTCGGCCGGTATCGGGGGGCGCCGCAGCATCCAGCGTCGCACGCTGCGGAGCAGCTCGGTGCGGGGGATCGGGCGGCGCCTGTGGGCGAGCAGCTCGTGCAGCGTGGCATGCAGATCACCGTGTATCTCGAGGTCGCCCATCACGTAGGCTCGCGTCAAGCCCAGCTCGCCGGGGGCGGTCGCGAGGTACTGGATCGCCCTGGGCGTGCGCATCTCGACCACGCCCACGTCGCCTCTGCGCACGACCGTGCTGCCGTCGTAGGCTCGAAACCCGACCGGAGCGTCACCGTCGATGAGCAGGTCGAAGAGATTCGCGAGTGTCATCGCCCTCCCACCTTGGTAGCAAAACCGGGCGCGACCCGCACGCCGGCTGGGACAGGCCAGCGATCGTCCTGCCTCTCACCGCCGAGTACGCGGTTCACACTGCCGGGGCCGCCGGGGCAGCCGGGGCCGCCGGGCTGCCGCGGGGCCGCCGGGCTGCCGGGGCGGCGACCGCCGGCTGTGACCCTACGGCGCGTCTGTCCGCGTCCCGATGGGGCGTCGACTACTTGTGCTTGACCGACTTTGTCGGGCAGGGCACGTTTACCGTGTGGGTGACGGTTTCACCGGTCTGGAAGGTCGCTTCGAACTTCCCGGTGAAGCCGCCGTGCGGACACTTGGTGGGGACGGTGCCGTAGTAGTAGGTCTTCTTGCCCTTCTTGATCGCGGCGCCCACCTTGAGGTTGATCGACGTCGTCGATACCGGGGGCGCCCCCGGAACCGAATCCACGAGTGGCACTTCCGTGGTGAACATCAAGCCATAGGGAGCCGGAGCGCGCCCGTAGTGGCCCGGGACGACGATCTGCGCGGAGATCGGCGCGGCGGCGTTGGCGTAGAAGTTCAGCCCGCCGCCGGGCGCGAAGAACGCCTGGAGGGTGGCGGTCTCCGTGACGAGTTCGCCGCCGATCGGGTCGACCACTCCGGCTCCGCCGACCGGGCTCGCCGCCGAGCCCTTCGGACAGCCCGAGGGACCCTTGTTTTCAAGCGTGGCGACCGTGCACGTCGGGAACGGCTTGCTGTTGATCGTCACGCCCTTCGGCAGGTACACGACGACCTTGCGCAGCTGGGAGACCACACCGCCGGTGGATTCCGTGCCTGTCGCCGTCGCGTTGACCTGCAGCGCGGCACCCGCGCCGAGGATGTTGCCCGTGCCGGGGAAGCCCTTGATCGGGACGATTTTCGCCGTCGCGGTCACGACGGGCGCGGCCACCGCGGAGGGCGCCCACGCGACGGCCATGACGGTCAAACACGCCCCAAAAGAAAGTGCCCTACGCATCGACGATCTCCTCAAGGTTGGTTTCCTGCCTGGCGGTGAGGCTATCGGATGACACCCCCGCTCACGCTGGTTGCGGGCGGCCATCGAGTCGGATGCCTAACCTCAAGACAATGCCCGCCACCTCGAGCCAGCTCCGCCCCACGCCGGAGATCGGATGATGGCCTCGGCGAACCTGGATCTCGTGCGTTCGATCTACGCGGCAATGGAACGCGGCGACTTCAGCTCGGCGGAGTGGGCCGACCCTCAGATCGAGATGGTGAGCGTGAGCACGCTCGCCCCCGGAAGCGCCAGCGGGGTGGCCCAGCTCGCACGACTATGGGGCGAAATCATCAACCCGCTCGAGGGCTTCCGCGTCGAGGCTGAGGAGTTCCGCGAAGTCGACTCCGAACGCGTGCTCGTGCTCGCCGAGTGGAGCGGTCACGGCAAAGTGAGCGGCATCGCCGTCGCCCGCAAGGGAGCACACCTGTTCCAGATGCGCAACGGCAGGGTCGTCAAGCTCGTCCTCTACGAGGATCGCGAGCCTGCGCTGGCCGACCTCGGCCTCGGGCCGGACACCGGCGCATAGCTTCCAGAGCGTACGCAGGATGGGGGATACTCGCCACAATGTCCGTCCACAGCCGCTGGTGAGCTGATCGCTATGCCGCAGTGCTCTGAGTGCTCTGCAGAGAACCCCCCAGGGGCGCGCTTCTGCATGGGGTGCGGGGCGCCCGTCCAGCGGCGCTGCGGGTCCTGCGGTGAGCCGGTGCCGGACGAGGCGCGGTTCTGTATGGCCTGCGGCGCGCAACTGGATCCGGTGAACGGGGCGGGAGAGGCATCCGGGACAGGGATGTCCGACGTCGAGGCGGATGAGCCGAGTGTCGCACTCGCGTCGCCCACGCTCGACGAGCGCCGCACGGTGACCGTCCTGTTCGCGGACCTGTCGGGCTACACGGAGGTCGCGGAGCGACTGGACCCGGAGTCCGTGAAGCGTCAGCTCGAGCGGATTCTGGGACGACTCGGCGAGGAGGTCCTCAAGTACGGGGGGTACGTCGACAAGTTCATCGGCGACAACGTGATGGCGATCTTCGGAGCTCCCCTCGCCCACGGTGACGACGCGGAGCGTGCCGTACGCGCGGGCCTGGGTATGCAGGCCGCGATGGGCGAGGTGAACGAGCCTCTGGCTGCGCAGCACGGCGTGACGTTCGAGCTGTGCGTGGGCATCAACACCGGCGAGGTGCTCGCCGGTCACGTCGGGGACAGCTACACGGTGATCGGCGACACCGTCAACGTCGCGGCTCGGCTGCAGGCCGCGGCGCGCCCGGGGAGCGTGACCGTCGGGGAGGCGACCTATCGCGTGACCCGGGAGGCGATCGACTTCAGCGCCCTCGAGCGGCCGCTGGCGCTCAAGGGCAAGAGCGAGCCGGTGGTCGCGTGGGAGGCGCTGGCCGCCGACGGCCAGCCGGCGACGGCATCGGTCGCCTCACCGGTGCGAGCTCCGCTCGTCGGCCGCGCGTCCGAGCTCGCTCAGCTGCACGATCTGCTCGGACGGGTGGAGCGCAGGCGCGGGCCGCATCTGGCGACGGTCATCGGCGACGCCGGCGTCGGAAAGTCGCGCCTGCTGCGCCAGTTCGAGCAGGAGCTTCAGCGCCGCAACTCACGTCCGCCGGTGCGGCACGGGCGCTGCCTGCCATACGGCTCGAGCATCGTCTACTGGCCGCTGGGTGAGGTCATTCGTGCCGAGTGTGGGATCACCGACGGGGATCCCCCCGAGGCAGCGTGGCGGAAGCTCTCGGCCTGGATGGGCGAGGTGCTCGACGATCCCGAGGCAGAAGGCAGGTCCTCGGCGTCGAAGGCGGCCGTGGTCGGTCGTCTGCTCGGAATCGAGGGGCCCGATGACCCGGTGCTCGCCGAGCAGGAGGACGCCCAGCGCGCACGTGAAGCGTTCTTCGCAGCCGTGCGCTCGGCGCTGGAAGGGCTGGCGCACGACGGGCCGCTGGTACTGGTGTGGGAGGACATCCACTGGGCTGACGAGGGGATGCTCGATCTGATCGAGCATCTGGTGCAGTGGGTGCGGGCGCCGGTGCTGCAGATCTGCCTCGCCAGGGAAGAGCTGCTGGAGCGGCGCATCGGCTGGGGCGGTGTGCGCCGCGATTCCACCACGCTTTTTCTCGAGCCGCTCGGCGAGAGCGAGACGCGGGAGCTGATCTCATCGCTGATGCGCGTCGATGGCGTCAACGAGGAGGTGGTCGCCGCTGTTGCGGAGCGCGCAGAGGGTAACCCTCTGTTCGCGGAGGAGATGGTGCGCCGCCTCGCAGAGGAGCAGGGCGCGAGCGCCGCCGAGCTGCCGGCGACCGTGCAGGCGCTGCTGGCGGCGCGTCTGGACTCGCTCGAGCCATTCCAGCGTCGCCTGCTCGCGCACGCCGCCGTCGTCGGCCGAACATTCTGGGAGGGCGCGCTCGCGCCGGTCGTGGAGGCCGAGGGCGGCGATCTGGCCGGCGCGCTGCGGGCGCTGCGGGACAAGGACATCGTCGTCGCCGGAGAGGGCAGCGCGCTTGCGGGCGAGCCCGAGCTTGCGTTCAAGCACGCCCTGATCCGCGACGCCGCTTACGAGATGCTGCCCAAGGCGGTGAGGGCACAGAAGCACTTCGAGGTCGCCTGCTTCATAGAGGCGCGTGCGGGAGAGCGCGTCGAGGAGGTCGTCGCGTTGCTCGCCGAGCACTACGGCAAAGCGGCCGAACTCGGCGGCGAGCTGGGCCTGGCGCCCGGCGACCTTGCTCCTTACCGTGCGAAGGCGGTGCGCTACCTGGAGGCCGCAGGTGACGCGGCGACCGCCTTCTATTCCAACGCGGATGCTTTCTCGAACTACGAGGCCGCGCTCGGGCAGGCAGGCGACGATCCTGAAGCGGCGGCCCGCCTACTGGAGAAGCAGGGCGACGTCGCGCTGCGGCTCGGACGTGTCGACACGGCGATCGAGGTGTGGGAGCGAGCGCTCGATCATCACAGCGGCCGCGAGGATCTCGAGCACGTCGCCGAGCTCCATCGCAAGATCGGAGCCGGACTCGCCCACAAGGGGGAGCGCAAGCAGGCGATCGAGCACCACCAGCGAGGGATCAATCTGATCAAGGACGGCGAGCCCTCGCTCGCACTGGTGCGCCTCTACGAGGAGGCCGCGTGGCTGTACCTGCAGACGGGCGACAACATGCTGGCGATCTATGCCTCGGAGAAGGCACTGCGGCTCGCCGAGCGACTCGGCGAGGTCCGCGCCGCCAGTCGCGCACACGGCATCTTCGGCCGGGTGTTCGGCCGCATCGGGGACACGGCTAAGGCGCTGGAGAATCTCGAACGCGCCGTCGAGCTGGCCCGCGGCTCCGACGCCCACGAGACGGTTCTGGCGCTGATGGCGCTCGCCCATCACCTGGAGAGCTCGAACGGTGACTACACCGGCGCCGGCGAGATCTATCGCGAGGCGCTCACGCTCGCGCAGCAGATCGGTGACGTGCCCGCCGAGATCGAGCTGCATGCGGCGTTGGCTCAGCTCGCGCTCTACGCGGGAGACTGGGAGGAGGTCAGACGTTCGGCCGACGCCAGTGCCGAGCTCTCGGAGCGTGAGGGCCTGATCGGCAAGCTGTGCCTGCCCTACACGCTGCGCGGACGATTGCATTGGCGCAACGGCGCGTGGCAGGACTCCGAGGGCTCCTACAGGCGAGCGCACGAGCTGGCCGAGCGGATCGGCTGGTCGGAGGTGTGCTTCGACGCACTCTACGGGCTATCCAACACCCTGCGTGACCAGGGCGATCTTCAGGGCGCCGAGACGGCGCTCTCCCAGGCGCTCGAGATCTGTGAACGTGCCGGTCTGATCGTCCAGTCGATCCAGGCCAACTCGGCCCGGGCGCTCCTGCATGGCCTGGCCGGCCGTCAGGAGAAGGGAGTCGAGGCTGCCCGGCAGGCCGCCGAGCTCGCGGAGCGCGTGCACTATCCGGTGGGCGATGCGGCCGCGATCGAAGCCTCCGGCGTCGTGGGGCCCCTCCCAGGAGCGATTGCCGATCTGCAACGAGCGCGCGAGTCGTGGCAGAGCCTGAAACGTCCGCTCGAGGCCGCGCGGTGTGAGCTGCTGCTCGGGCAGAGACAGCTCGAGCACGACCGCGCAGCGGGCGTCGCCTCGCTCGAACGGGCCGCGACCGAGTACGACGAGCTGGGCGTGGCACACCTCGCAGCACGTGCACGTGAGCTGGCCGAGCCGGGTGCCACGACCCAGGAGCGGTGAAGCCGCTCGGCCGCTTCACCGCCGCTGCCGGGAGCCGATACCGCGGTTGCGTCATGCGACGGGGCAGCCCGAAACTTCAAGCGTCCCGCGACGGCTTGCGATCGAGCTCGCGCCGGACGATCTCCCCGACGATCGCCTGCACGCTCGTGTCGTCTTCGGCGGCCCACACGCGCAGCTTGCGCCACTCGTCCGGCGTCAACGTCACGCGCAGCATCTTCGCGTTGGGATCGCCTCCCTTCGGCCGCGGTGCCCGTCCTTCCTCGACGTTCATGCAGCTCAGCTTCCCACGTCTGCTGTGTCGAGGTGCGACCCGAGCCACGCACGGGTACCGCGAGCGGGATACTGGGCGGGCGATGTCTGAGAAGACCGCGACCGCGAAGCACGCCGATGGCTGACCTGAACCAGGCGTAGGCGATGTCCCAGGACAACATCGAGATCGTCAAGGTGTTGATGGACGCGGTCGATCGGCGGGACATCGACGCCTATGCCGGGGTGACGACGCCGGACTTCGAGTGGCTTCCCGTGTTCGCCGCGCGCGTCGAGCGTGACGTCTACCGGGGACGAGAGGGCATCGAAAAGTTCCTCGGCGAGGTCGACGAAACCTGGGCGGAGTTCAGGCCGATGCCCGAGGAATACCGTGACCTCGGTGACCGCGTTCTCGCATTGGGTCGGCTGAAGACGCGCGGGCGCGCCAGCGGCGTGCCGAACGATTCGCCATGGGCCGGTATCTACGACGTACGCAACGGCAAGATCGCGCGCATCCGCACCTATCTCGATCACGACGAGGCGTTTCGAGCGACGAATCTCGGGGCGAGCACACAGGCCTCTGGGCCACGTTCGGAACATGGCCTGCGGGATACTGGGCCGGCGATGTCCGGGCAGTCCGCGACCCGCGACCCGGTCGAGCTCGTGCGCAGGCAGATCGATGCTGCGAATCGCCGCGATCTTGACGCGTTCATGCGCCTCTGTCCTCCCGACGGCGTGTACGACACGTCGCCCAGCGGGCTCGGTGTGTACGAGGGTTCGACGGCGATTCGTGCCTTCATCCAGGAATGGTGGGATGCCTTTGAGGAGCTCACGTTCGAACTGGAGGAGATCCTCGACCTCGGCAACGGCGTGACATTTGTTGTGATCCGCCACGATGGTCGTCCGACTGGGAGCGTGGGGCAGGTTCAAACACGCCAGGCGTCTGTCATCGAATGGGTCGCGGGAATGGCCGCACGGTTGACGGTCTACACCGACATCGACGAGGGACGTGCTGCCGCCGAGCGCCTTGCCGAGGAACGGGGGTAGGCGATGTCGAAGCCGGTCGCGAGCACTCTCCTGGGCGAACCCGTGCGGCGGTCTTGCGTCACGGCAACCTCGCCGGCAACCCAAGGACCCGGCCCCAGATTCGTCCGCGTAGCTCGCGGACGCTACGGCGCACGCCGCAACCCGCCGCCCCCCGTGCAAGGTGAGGCGGCGTCGGGCCGGGGCGCTACGTGGCCGTCAGACGGCGGCCGGAACGGGGACGACCTCAGCGAACTTCACCGTGTCGATGAACTGCCGTCCTCCCTCTCGATGCCCAGCGCGCGAAAATCGTCACCAGCGCCGAAGCGCACTCCCTCAAAGAGCAGGGCTGGGATGTCGAGCGCCGGACACGCGCCCTGTGGATGATCGTCTCCCCCGCCGCCGCACAGACACGCAACCAGTACCGCGACATCCTCGGCGCGTCCTTCAACTACGCCGTCCGGCAACGCTGGATCACTCACAACCCGCTCGCCCAAGTCAGACGCATCAGCAAGCGAGCGGATCGCGAACGCGTGCTGCGTCGTGAGGACTTCTACAACCCCCAAGAAGTCCAACGGCTCCTCGCCCATGCCCCAACAGTGTTCGAGGAAGCCTTCTGGCTGTGCGGCGCCCACGCCGGCCTCCGTCTCCCCGGCGAGGCACTCGGCCTGAAATGGGGAGCCGTCGACTTCCACGCCAAACTCATCCGCCCCTACGACAACTGGGTTCGTGGCGCACCGGACACCACCAAGACCGCCGACGCCCATCCGATCCCGATGACACCCCAGCTCGCCACCAGGCTCGAACGGTTGCGTGAACGCGGCACCGCCATCGGCGATGACGACTACGTGTTCGCCACGGCACTACAGCCCGACGAACCTGCCGCCGACAAGCCGCTCCGCGAAGCCTTCCAGGCCGCTCGCCAGGCAGCCGGTCTGAAGCCGATCAGGATGTACAACCTCCGGCATTCCTTCGGGACCACCCTCGCGGCGAACAACATCAGCATCCGCACCATCCAGGCCTTGATGCGCCATACCCGCATCACGACGACCGAACAGTACCTCGCCTACCAGCCCCAGCCACCCCTCGATGCACAAATCACGCAAGCCCTAGAACCAACCGCCCGCCACAGCGATCCGGCAACTACTGCGACAGCACAGTGCTGACGAACTCGGCCGGCGTGAGAATCGGGATGCCCTGGAAGATGCCGAGCGTCAGCAGGTGCTCATCTCCCGACACGATGTAGTCGACGCTCGCGGCGACAGCCGCCTCGAGAATGCGGTTATCGCTCTCATCCTCCACGACGGCGAACACGTCGACCGGCTCGACGACGACGCTCGACGTCTCGACGAGATCCGCGAGTCTGAGACCGTCGGGGATCGCCTTGGCGAGCTTCGGATAGGCGAGGACGCGGCGAAGCTCCGCCAGCAATGGCGAGCTCGTGACTAGCACCAGTTCGTCGGCGAGCACGGCCTCGACAATGCGCGCCGGGGCGCCCGACCAGCCGAGCCCCGAGACGATGACATTGGAGTCGAGGACCGCGCGGCGGATCACGCGGCCGCTCGCGCAGCCTCGATAGCCTCGTCAACCACCGAGACATCAAGGCCAGCAGACGCCACGCTCGCACGAACCTCCGCGAGCCTCGCCTGCAACTCCTCGCGCGCCAACCTACGCCGCAGCTCCAGCAGCGCCTCGTACTCAGACGGGCTTATCAGAACCGCCACGGCCTGCCCACGGCGCGTCAAGACCACGGCCTCATCCTCCGCCACGATGTCGTCAGCTAGCTGCCCCAGCCGGGCCCGAGCCTTATCAACACCAATCGTACGCTCCATCACGCTCTCCTATCGGCCAACCGTACCGTAAACCTTACCGCAACGTCGCGGACGTGGCGTCGCCACCCGCAGATGCGTCCAAGCCACGCAAGCCCACCTCAAACCGGGTCTACTCCACCTCGAACCGCTGATTGGGGTGCTGCCGGAGTCCAGGGAGCCTCCTGCCAGCCCGCACCGCGATCAATGGCCTCGCGCACGGCGGACGGCAGACCCGCCAAGGACCCCGAGCCATCACAAGACCCCTACCGCCCTTGGGCCTGCTCCAGGTTCGACTGGTGGGGGCCGGAGAGCCAGTCCGCATCCGGCCCCAGACGCGCGTCGATCCCGGGATCGACCAGGATCAACCCATCCTCCCCGCGCACCACGATGGAATTGGTCCAGACACACCCACTCTGCCGGACCCAGACGCCATCGGCCACCTGACTCAGCATCGGTTCACCCTGTCAGGTATCTCCCCCCGGAGCAAGACGAGAGCCCGCGTCGACACGCCATTAGTGGCGATTCGCGGGTCACCGGTTCTGAAGGAATATCGGGGCGACAGGAGTTGAACCCGCGACCGCCTGGCCCCAGCCCCTGATTCCTGCGCCGCTGGGCGCGCCTGAGCTGCCATCACATCCCTGACAGGCCCACGGACAGTAGCCCGGCGTGGACTGCTTTCCGCGCTTTCCGGGTCTCCCGGCGGGTTCGGCACGAATACCCTCGCGGGGCGAAAGCAGGGGGTTCGCCTGGTGCCCATGTGGACAGCGTTGCAGCACCGTGGGAGCGGCGCCGCCTTTGACGCGGATACGCTCGCAGTCGGGGAAGAAGCAGTAGCCAGCCCAGTGCCCCCGGGCGCTGCTGCAGATCGTCCAACTCAGCAGTCTGCTCCCGGCTCATCGGGGCACTCGCATTCGCAGGACAAGCGGGAGTGTCGCGATCTTGACACGACGACTCGAGCGCAACTGTCGGGCCGCCCCGGTGACAGAACACCGCCTCGGCGGCCTTTGGAGTCTCAACCAACTAAGACGCCAGCGCCAGCGGCGTCTCACCCGCCTTCGTGAGGCCGACGTGTTCGCGACACTGCGGCTTGGCCAAGTGCATCTGCACAACGCCAATCCGCCGCTCGGCAAAGCCAGCCTCGCAGTAGACGAGATACATCCGCCAAAGCCGTCGAAAACGCTCGTCGTAGCCGAGATCTTCCAGTCGCGTGCCAGTGGCCTCAAAGTTGGCGCGCCAGCGCCGCAGCGTCTCGGCGTAATGTGGCGTGAGGTCCTTGAGTCCGACGGTACGCAGGTCCGTATGCCGGGCGACGCAGCGTGATATCACCTCGAGCGAGGGCAGGCAACCGTTCGGGAAGATATGTGTGCGGATGAAGCTCCGTGAGGCCTTCTCGACCGCGTAGGCGCGGTCGTCGATGACGATCGCCTGAAGCAGCATGCTGCCGTCGCCCGAGAGGAGGTCCGAGCAGCGCGCGAAGAACGTGTCGAAATCGCGCCAGCCGACCGCCTCGATCATCTCTATCGACACGAGCTTGTCGTAGCTCCCGCGCAGATCGCGATAGTCCTCGGAGAGAACAGTCACCCGATCCTCGACCCCGGCCGCTCGTACGCGTGCCTGGGCGTATTCGTACTGCTCGCGCGAGATCGTGGTGGTCGTGACCTCGCAGCCCCGCGTGTTCGCGGCATGCACGGCGAAGCCACCCCAGCCCGTGCCGATCTCCAGCACATGGTCCCCGGGTCCTATGTCTAGCCTGTCGCACACGAGCTCGAGCTTGGCGGTCGAGGCGTCCGCGAGCGTCATCCCGCGGCGCGCAAAGTACCCGGAGGAGTACATCATCGTCTCATCGAGCATCAACTCGAAGAACTCGTTGCCGAGGTCGTAGTGGGCGGCGATGCTGCGGCGGCTGCGCGCGTGCGTGTTGCGTGCGCGGATGCCGCGCAGCGTCTGCAGCGGGACCCGCGCAGGCGCCAGGCGTCGGCGCCACTGATCGAGGCCTGTGGCGTTGCGTGCGCCCACACGCACCACGGCGGTGAGATCGGGCGATGCCCACAGTCCCTCCGCGTAGGCCTCGGCCATGCCGCGACTGCCGTGCAGCAGCATCGGCCAGAGCCGCGGTGAGCGAACCTCCACCGTCGCCTGCGGGCTGCCGTGGCCGAACACCAGCCGCTCCCCGCCCTCGACGATTGTCAGCTGGCCGGACTGCAGATGGGCAAGCAGGCCGAGCACGACGCGACGCGCGAGGCGCTGTGAGGGCGTCATGCCGGCACCTGCGGACGATGATGGACGGGCACGCCCTTGAACTTCAGCGCAAGCGCATGGCCGTAGATCAGCGCCAGCACGCGAAGCGTTGCTGCCGGGTAGCGAGCGGTGACGCCGGTCAGGCTGCCGCGCGTGAGCGCTGAGCGACGCAGTGCGAGCGTCGCGTCGAAGGCACGCCGCTCGCGTTCCCGGCTCTCGATGTGAACCGACAGGGTGCTGCCGGGCGCGGCGACGCGCCAGAGGTAGCGCTGCTTCATCCCCATGAACGGGGACACGTGCAGCTTCTTCTCAAACTCGGCCGCGAGCACGCCTCCCTCGGCCGTTCGCGCCAGCACGTAGGCGTGGCGCTCTCCCCAAGGTGTGCTCGTCACCTCCGCCACGACCGCCTCGAGCTGCTCCTGTGGCGTGAAGCAGTAGTAGAAGCTGACGGGGTTGAAGCAGTGTCCAAACGTGCGCAGCTGGGTGAGCACACGGATCGGGCCGGTCGGCAGCGTGCCCGTCTCGCGCTCAACCTTCACGCGCACTGCATCTGAGAGCCCCACCGAGGCATCGCCGAGGTAGTCGGCGCGGCGGAAGCGCACCGCGCCGGGACGGGCGGCGACGAGACGGCCGCCGAGCAGGCCCTCGAGCTCGTCGAGGTCGAGATAGAAGAGCGCCACGCGGTGGCTGAACTCATGTGGCTGCGCAGCAAACCGCCGGTGGCGGATCGTGCCCTCGTAGATCGCGCTCGCGCTCATATGCTCACGGGTTCCAGCCGCCTGGCGCTGATCTCGCGCGCCACCCGCAGCGCGCTGTTGACGCCGTCCTCGTGGAAGCCCCATCCCCAGTAGGCGCCGCAGTAGTGCGTGCGATTGCGCCCGCTGATCTCCTCGTGGCGCGATTGCGCCGCGACGCCCGCAGGGGTGTACACGGGGTGCGAATAGTCGATCGTGCGGATGATCCGCTCAGGGTCGATTGCGGCGGTGCGATTGAGTGTGACGCAGAACTCCTGCTCAGCGCGCAGCGACTGCAGGCGGTTCATGTGGTAGGTCACGGTGCAGCCCCCACCCGCATCGGCGCCGAGATGGTAGTTCCAGCTTGCCCACGCGCGCCGCGGCCGCGGGAGCAGCGAGCGATCGGTATGCAAAACCGCCTCGTTGCTCTGGTAGGGGATCGCCCCAAGCAGCTCGCGCTCGCGCTCGCTGGGGTCGGCCAGAAGGGCGAGAGCCTGATCGGAGTGGGTGGCGATCACCACCGCGTCGAAGCGCTCCGGCTCGCCTGTCCGCGTCGAGACAACGACGTGCTCAGAATGACGAGAGACGCTCGTCACCGCTGTCGAGAGCCTGAGACTCTCCTGCCACGGACGCGTGAGTGCCTCGACATATCTGCGCGACCCCCCGGTGATGGTTCGCCACCGTGGCCGGCCACGGAATCCGAGCATGCCGTGGTTGTCGAAGAACTCGACGAGAAAGCGTGCCGGGAAGGACCACATCTGCGCCGGGTCGGCGGACCACACCGCCGAGGCCTGCGGGACGATCAGACGCTCGACGAAGTCGTGCGAATAACGCCGCTCGGCCAGCCAGTCGCGCAGCGAAGGATCCTGCTCGCTGTCGAGCAGTTCGCGGGCGTCCCGGTTGAAGCGCACGAGGTCGGCGATCATCCGGTGAAACGAGGGCTTGATGATGTTGCTGCGGCTCGCGAACAGGCCGTTCGGCGAGGCCGCGCTGTACTCGAAGTCGAGCCCGTCACTCACCCCGAAGCTCATCGGGGACGCCTGCGTCGGGACCTTCAGCTCCTCCAGCAGACGTTCGAAGTTCGGGTAGTTGCGGTCGTTGAAGACGATGAACCCCGTGTCCACGTCATGGACAGCGGTTTCGGTCTCGACGCGCACGGTGTTCGCGTGCCCGCCGGGCTCATCGCCCGCCTCGAACAGCACCAGCTCGTGCTCGGCGTGCAGCATGTGCGCACACACAAGCCCGGAGACTCCTGCGCCGATGATCGCGACCCTCATGCCCGACCTATGCGGGTCGTAGCGCACCGAGGATCAGCGGGGATGAACACAGCCCAGCGCTGGGCGCGCGCAACCTGCCGTCGCCCGGCTCCTTTGATGGTTGTCAGCGTCATCCGGGTTTAGTGTACAGCATTTGTAGAGGTTCGGTGGAAGTTCGGTAGACTTCAGTTGTGACCGACGGTCCACGACTGCGCATCGGCGAGCTCTCAAGACGCGTTGGTGTGAGCCCCGAACTGCTGCGCGCCTGGGAGACGCGCTACGGGCTCCTGCGCCCTGACCGCACCGCAGGCGGGCTTCGTCTGTTCTCCGAGGAGGACCAGCGGCGCGTGTATCTCATGCGCAAGCACATCGCCGCCGGGCTGTCCGCCTCGGAGGCCGCCCGACTCGCCAGGTCGGGCGAGGAATCGAGCGCGCGTGGGGGCTCGGCGAGCTTCGCCGAGATCCAGACGGCGCTCGCGCACGGCATCGAGACGCTCAACGAGCCAATGGCCCAGTCGGCGCTCGACGAGCTGTTCAGAGCTTTTGCGCTCCCATTCGCGCTCGCGGAGGTGATCCTCCCGTTTCTGCACCAGCTCGGTGAGCGTTGGGCGGCAGCGGAAGCGAGCATCGCCCACGAGCACTTCGCGAGCAACGTGATCGGCGGGCGGCTGCGCGCGCTGACTCCGGGCTGGGGGAACGGCGTGGGACCGCGGGCCGTGCTCGCGTGTCCGCCCGGTGAGCGACACGAGCTTGGCCTGCTTTGTTTCGGGCTTGCCCTGAGGGAGCACGGCTGGCGGATCACCTACCTGGGCGCAGACACGCCTCTGTGCGAGATCACCGACGCCCTTGGGGAGCTCTTGCCGACCATCGTGGTGCTCTCCGCGATCAGCCAGCAGCGCTTCCTCGACGCCAGTGCGGGAATCGGCGTTCTCGGGAGTCGTGTGCGCGTGGGCATAGGCGGCGCAGGCGCCACCGCGGCGCTCGCCCAAGCGATGGGCGTTGAGTTGCTTGCAGGAGATGCGATTGGCGAGGCGGCCCGCATTGCAGCGTGAGCGGCCCGCGTGCGGTCGGGAGCCCCTAGTCAAGCGACGGGACGCGCGTGTCCTCGGCGAGCGCCTGGCGCAGCGTTGTCTCAAACCCGGCGGGTTCTATGTCAAAGAGCCGGCGGGCGGAGTCGTCGGTCACGACCGTCTCGGTGCTGAGTCCCTCGATCAGTGGGCGCGCGACACCCGCGTCGACCGGTGTCACCAAGCCGATCCACAGCGAGGACAGCCACGGCGTTATGAACGGTACCGGGATCTTCGGGCGCGGGCGCTTGCCGAGGGCGCGTGCCATCACGTCGAGCATCTCACCGTAGGTGAGCACGTCCGGGCCTCCGATCTGCAGCTCGCGGCCGGTCGAGGCCTCGAGGTGAGGCGCCTGCGAGAGGTAGGACAGCACGTCGTCGATCCCGATCGGCTGGGTTCTGGTGGCGAGCCAGGCGGGAGCGATCATCGCGGGCAGGCGCTCGACCAGGTAGCGCAGGGTGCGATAGGACTCGCTTTCGCTGCCGACGACCATTCCCGCGCGGAAGTAGGTCAGCGGCGGGCCGTGCGTCGCGAGCTGTGTGGCGGTCTCGTGGCGGCTTCGCAGGTGCTCGGAGCGGGGATTGTCACCGAGGCCACCGAGGTATATGACGCGGCCAATGCCCTCCTGCCTGGCCATGCGCCCGAATCCCTCGGCCGCTCGTCGCTCGCGCTCTGCGAAGGCCGAGGCGTTGCCGCCCCGGCCCATCGAGTGCACCAGGTAGTAGGCGACATCGACGCCGCGGCCGGCGCCCGAGAGCGAGTCGGGACGGATAACGTCCCCCACGTGGACCTCGAAGCCCTCGTCGAGGAGCGCTCGGGTACGAGCGGCGTCGCGGTTGCGGACCAGACAGCGCACCTCATCGCCGCGGTCGCGAAGGCGGCGGGCGAGACGCCCGCCGATGAAGCCGCTGGCGCCGGTGACGAGGACTTGCACGGGAACACAAACCTAGCCGACGCGAGCAAGCCGACACGGCGAGCCGATGCGCCAAGCTCGCCGTGCGAGCGGCTCGATTGGCCGGGACGAACCGCATGATCAACTCGCTGCTCGACACGATCCTTGACCGCACGGTGGTTGCGGGCTACACGAGCGTCGGCTATCGCATCCGCAGCGGGATCTGGAGCCCTGCCGACCTGCCGTCGCTGGACGGGAAGGTCGTGCTCGTCACCGGCGCGACCTCCGGGCTTGGGCTCGCCGCCGCCGAGGGCTTCGCGCGCCTCGGTGCCGCCGTGTGGCTGCTCGCCCGCAGCGAGGAGCGCGGTGAGCGGGCTCACCAGGAGGTCGTGGCGCGGTCGGGCAACCGCGATATTCACGTCGGCCTCTGCGACCTGAGTGACCTCAAAGCCGTGCGGGAGTTCGCCGAGCGTTTCAGTGGTGAAGCGTCACGCCTGGATGTGCTGGTCAACAACGCAGGAGCGCTTCTCGGCGAGCGGAGGCTCTCGGTCGACGGCATCGAGCTGACATTCGCGACCAATGTCCTCGGACCGTTCCTCTTGACGAACCTGCTTACCCCGCTGCTTGAGAAGAGCGCGCCCGCTCGCATCGTCAACGTGTCCTCAGGCGGCATGTACACGCAGGGGATCCACGTCGAGGACCTGCAGAGCGCCCACGGTGAGTTCGACGGCGCCACCGCCTACGCTCGCACCAAGCGCGCCCAGGTGATCCTGACCGAACAGTGGGCGGAGCGGCTCGAGGGCAGTGGGGTGGTGGCTCACGCTATGCATCCCGGCTGGGCGGACACCCCGGGCCTTGAGTCCTCGCTGCCACGCTTCTACGGCGCGACAAGGAAGCTGCTGCGCACGCCGCAGGAGGGCGCCGACACCATCGTCTGGCTGGGCGCCGCTCCCGAGCCGGCACGCTGCTCCGGCGGCTTCTGGCATGACCGCCGAGTCCGCCCGACCCATCGCGTGCCGTGGACCAGGGAGAGCGCCGCGGACCGCGACCGGCTGTGGGCCGAGTGCGAACGACTCAGCGGCTGGCAGGACACTCCGGCCAGCACCCACTCAAACAGATAAGGAGAACCCGATGGCCCGCTACAAGGCATCCCTCGACACGCCCCGTCCCCCCGATGAGGTGTTCGCGTACCTCAGCGACTTCTCGACGACCGCAGAGTGGGATCCCGGGGTCGTCGAAGCCGAGCGCCTCGGCGAGGAGCCGGTCGCAGAGGGGAGCGAGTTTCGGCTCGTGGCAGACTTCCTTCACCGCAAGACAACGCTCACGTACAGCATCGTCGAGTATGACCCGCCGCGCGCGGTCACCTTTCGCGGCGAGAATTCGAGCGTCGTCTCGCTGGACCGGATCACCTTCGACCCGTCGGGCGGCGGCACACGAATCACCTACGACGCGGACCTCGCGCTGAAGGGTCCGTTCAAGCTCGCTGACCCGCTGCTTGCGCTCGCATTCAAGCGGGTCGGCAATCGCGCCCTCGCGGGCATGCGCAAGACACTCGGAACCGAGCAGCCCGTCTCGTGAGCGCCGGACGTGTTCACGTGCTCGAGCGCAGACAGCGGCTCGAGCTGCCGCTCCAGCGGGCATTCGAGTTCTACGCCCAAGCACGCAACCTCGCGGTGATCACGCCGCCCTGGATGGGTTTCGAGGTGATCACGCCGAGGCCTATCGAGATGCGCCCCGGCGCACTGATCGACTACCGCATGAAGCTGCATGGTGTCCCGGTCCGCTGGCGCACGCGGATCGACGTCTGGGAGCCACCGGTGCGCTTTATCGACGTCCAGGTGCGCGGCCCGTACGCGCGCTGGGAGCACACGCACACCTTCGAGCCCGACGGCGAGCAGGCGGTCCTGATCGGCGACCGCGTCCGCTATGCGATGCCGCTGGGCCTGCTCGGGCAGACCGCTCATGCGGTGTTTGTCAAGCGCGATCTCGAGCGGGTTTTCGACTACCGCGAGCGGGCGGTGGCAGAACGACTCCAACCAGAGCCAGCCGGTACGTGAGTGCGATCGTCTGGTTCCGGCGCGACCTGCGCCTGCACGAGCACCCTGCGCTGCGGGCGGCGCTGGACGCCCACAACCACGTCGTGCCCGTCTTCTGCCTAGATGACCGCCTGCTCCACGGCCGCCACGCGTCCGGCCCACGGACGCAGTCTTTGCTCGAATGCCTGGCCGACATCGACGGGTCGCTGCGCAGGCGCGGCAGCGGCCTCGTCGTTCGCCACGGCCCCCTGAGCGCGAGCTCGCAGTGCTCGCAGAGGAGATCGGGGCCGAGGAGCTCCACTTCACTGCGGACGTAACCCCCTTCGCACGGCAGCGCGGGGAGCGGGTGCGGCAGGTGCTCGATGCCGCCGGGCTCACGCTTCATGGCCACCCCGGCCTCGGCGCGATCAACGACGTCGGTGCACCGCGAACACAGGCGGGCAAGCCCTACTCAGTCTTCTCCGCGTTCCACCGTTCGTGGGAGAGAGAGAACCGGCGCGAAGTGCTGGGGGCGCCGCGCCAACTGCCCGCGCTTCCGCGAGGCGCAGCACAAGCACTGGGACTCTGCTGCGGTGGGATGGAAGGAGTGGAGCGAGTTCAATGACAGCGCAGACGGGCACATCAGCGAGCGGCTAGTGGAGCTCGCTGACGTGCAGTCGGGAAGCCGGGTTCTGGACGTCGCCGCCGGCTATGGCGAGCCGGCGCTCACCGCCGCGCGTAAGGCCGGCCCGGAGGGCCGCGTTGTGGCCACGGACATCTCCGCCGAGATGCTCGCGTTCGGGCGTGAACGCGCGGCGGCGGCCGGCTTGGGCAACGTCGAGTTCATGGAGTCGGACGCCTCCAGCCTCGATTTCCGCACGCGAGCTTCGACGCCGCCGTCTCGCGCTGGGAATCATCTTCGAGCCTGACGCGGAGGCCGCCGGGGGCGCATCCGAGGCTTCCTCAAGCCGGGCGCGCGGATGGCGATCAGCTCGTGGGGCGAGCCCGATCAGGTCCCCTTCCTCTCGATTCCGATGAAAACGACGATGGAGCGGCTGGACGTGCCCCCGCCCCCCGCCGGAACGCCCGGGCCCCTCTCCCGGCCCACCCAAGGTGAGCCTCCACCCCCCGCGCCTAGACGAGTCGCCCAGCGAGCAGCGCCTCGATCAGCCGATGAACGCGCCCCTCTTGGCCCGGAAACGTCGAAGCCCCGGCCTCCTTACCGGGGACCGGGGCGTTTCGACTGTCTTCCAAATGGTGGGCCCGGCTGGACTCGAACCAGCGACCTACCGATTATGAGAGGTGATTTCGAGTCCAGTTTGGCTTAGTTTCGGCGGTTTTGGCTTATGCTGCGGGGCCTGTTTGCACCCGTGCGTGGCCCTTTAGGGAAATCCTAGGGAAATCCGCTGGGCCCTCCTACCCAACTCGTTGGCCGTTTCGAGTTCTAGGAGGTCATAGACACCATGAGCGCAACATCTCGCCCTACGGGGCATCTTCAAGTCAAGCCCGACCGCAAGGGCGGCACGCGGTCGTATTGGGCATTCTGGCGAGACCAGCATCGCGTACGGGGCGGCTGCCGGCTCGGTCCCGC
The DNA here is from genome assembly GCA_963696615.1 of uncultured Solirubrobacterales bacterium. Lineage (GTDB taxonomy): Bacteria > Actinomycetota > Thermoleophilia > Solirubrobacterales > Solirubrobacteraceae > Palsa-744. Next base: position 1,591,442 of record CAVOKU010000001.1, read on the forward strand.
GCACGTCCGCGACTCCGGCCGCAAGACACCGCGAGGCGCTGTCATCTGGCGCGCGGGCAACGGACCTCGCCCCACATCCGAGCACCTCACGCCCAGGGACGCCGAGGAACGTCTCGGCGTGATCCTGCGCGAGATGGAGGGCAAAAGCCAGCTATGCGACGACCAGGGCGAGCTCGGGACGCTTTGGCAGGCAACACAGGGCTGGGCGGCCGAACGCACTCGCGACAAAGACCTGAAGCGCTCAACGCTCGTTCTCTACGAGACCATGTTCGAGCGGCTATACCGCGACCACGGTGCGGATACCCCAGTGCGCGACTTCTCCGACGGACGCCTTCAAGACTACTTCGACGACTTCAAGTCCAACAAGGTCATCAGCGAGCGGACCGCCATGAAGGCACGTGCCGAAGGCAAGGACGTCCAGCTCATCGAGGTCGAACGCTGGAGCGCCCAGCCGCGGGACAGCGCGCCGGTCGAGGTCGCCACCAAGGGTAAAGCGGTGCAGCTCGCCGACAACCTGCCCGGCACGTGGCACCATCTGCGCCGCGGGGCCTACCGAGTCGTTCCGCTCAACGCCCAGCGCGCCAAATCCGTCACCTACGCCAAGGCGAAGGACCTCGAAGCCGACGGCTGGATCGTCGCACGCCGCAAAAAGCAGCTATGGATGCTTGTGGCACCTGCCGCGGCGCAAACTCGCAACCAGTACCGAGACATCTTCGCAGCGTGTCTGAACTATGCCGTGCGCCAGCACTGGACGCCATCGAACCCACTGGGGGAGGTCAAACGCGCGAGCACGCGCGCGGAACGCGAGCGCATCCTACGCCGCGAGGATTTCTACGACCCCGACGAGATCGACCGCCTGCTCGTATACGCCCCTGGTGTCTTCGAGGAAGCGTTCTGGCTCTGCGGCGCCCACGCAGGTCTGCGCCTCCCGGGTGAGGCCCTGGGTATGAGGTGGGGCGCCGTGGACTTCAGCGCGCTCGTCATCCGGCCCTACGACAACTGGGTGCTGGGCCAGCTCGATACCACCAAGACCTCCGACTCCGAGGCGATCCCCATGACCCCCCGGCTGGCTCGCGCCTTCACGAAGCTCAAGCAACGGGGCTACGCGACCGGCGACGAAGACTTCGTGTTCGTGGATGAGCTCACACGCGACCGGCCCGCACGCGACAAGCCGCTTCGAGAAGCATTCAAGCTCGCGCTACACCAGGCTGGCCTGAAGCCGATCAGGATGTACAACCTGCGCCACTCATTCGGGACGAGCCTCGCCGCCAAGGGCATCGACGTAAGGACGATTCAGGCGCTCATGCGCCACGCCCGCCTGACCACAACCGAACAGTACATGGCCTACTCGCCCCGGCCAGAGCTCGCCAATCAGATCACGCGGGCGCTCGACCCGCACAGTCTGCCGGAGAACGACGCACCGAGCCCTCCGACCTCCAACGGTTCGCACGAACCCTTCCTTGAGCGCTTGGCGGAAGAGATCCCGGCCAAGTGGCTACGGGAGGTACAGCGACTATACGCAGAGACCGACGCTCAGCGCACAGCGTAGACCCAACCGTTGCCTAAAGGTTCAAGCACGCTTCCGCTCTCAGACAAGAGAAGCAGCTAGCCAAGGCGCGACCCCAGTTTTCGCTGTTCGTCCTGAGCGCAAGTGAGCTGTGCGTCTGCACAGACGCTTGCCCGATTCTCCTGCTCCTCGGTGACGGCTAGGAGCCCGGTCCTCAGGTGGGCTTGTGCGCGAGGAAAAGGTAGCGGTTGAGACTGAGGAAGTAGTTGGGGCCGAGCTCGGTTAGGTCTTGTGCCCATGCTGTGGCTTCGGCCTCGCTCACGCCGCCCCGACCGGGTACGAACGTGGAGATCAGCTCGAGCATTCCGGCGCTGTAGGTGTTGGGGTCATAGCCGGCGTTGAACAACGCCACGATTTCCCGGCCGGTGACTTCCAGTCCAGCATCTCCCAGCAGCCGTGTGAGCGTACGCGGCAGGTGAGGGTGAACGAGGTGCTCCTCCCACGCGGCGAGCACCCGGTCCATGCGCTCGTTGTTGCTCGAAGCCCATACGATCGAGTCCCAGTCGGTGTCAAGCACGAGCGCCCGGCCTCCCGGGCGCAGCACCCTCCCTAGCTCCAGCAGCGCGGCGGGAACATCATCGACGTACTCATAGACCTGCGTGCAGACTGCGACGTCGAAGCTCTCCTCCTCATAGGGGAGCGTATGCGCGCCAGCTTCTTGGTACTCGATCGGGCTGCTGCCGGCTGGTGGTCTGCGCGCCCTGGCGAGGGCAAGCATGTTCTCACTGACGTCCACCCCGCAGACCCGCCCGCTCCTCCCGACAGCAACGGCCATTTCGCACGCGAGCAGACCAGGACCCGAGCCGATGTCGATCGCACGCTCGCCGGGCTGGAGCGCGAGTGCCCGCAGGATCGTTTGGCGCTGTTCGATGACATCGGGCGTGGTGTAAATCCTCTCTACGCGCCGGGAGGCGTCCTCGTCGAATTGCAGTGTGGCGCTCATCGTTCGCCTTCGGTTGGTGAATGGCTCACTCTCACCGAACGCCAGCGAGCCGGCGCAGGCGCTGCTCGGTGGTCGTGCCCTACCGAATCAGCAGCACGCACTTCGTCGCTTTCCTCCCGCTCGGGGCTGGTCCCGTGACCGGGCAACTCAGTGGACGGCGTCGGCCCAGTCGCGCAGACGGTCCGAGAACTGCGGTGTGGCTGCGCTTACCTCGACGACGACGTCGGCCGGGACGTTTGCCTTACGCGCGGCGGCGAGGATCGCGTCGGGCGACGGTGCCTCGTAGAGGCAATAGGTGCGTCGCCGGTCGGCGCTCAGGAACGAGAAGAGCCAGCGGACTCCCTCGTCGCTGTTGATCTCCTCGATCAGCTCGACGTCGTCGTCGGTGAGGTCGAGCTGATCGGCGAAGCTGCGCTCGATCACGTACAGGGCCATCGGCTAATCGTAGCTGGGATTTCCGCTCATCCCGGGGCGAGCCCGTGCCGGTGGGCGTAGGACGCGGCCTCGGTGCGGTTCGCGCAATCGGTCTTGCGCAGGATGCTCCGGATGTGGTTGGCCGCGGTGTGTTCGCTGATCGTCAGCTCTTCGCCGATCGCGCGGTTGCTGAGCCCGGTGGCGACCAGCTTCAGGATTTGCGCCTCGCGCGGGGACAGCCCGCCTGGGAGAACACCCTCTGAGGCGGGCACGCCGAGCAAGCGGATCTTTCCGAGTAGTCCCTCCATGCCGATCTGCTGTGCCAGGCCGGCTGCCTCACCGAGTAGGGCCTGCGCGCGGTCGCGCACCCCTGGCCCCCGTCGAAGCAGGAAGCGCCCGTACTCGTAACCCGTGTGAGCCAGCCAAGTCGACGCTCCCATCCGCTTGTTCTGCTCCATGGCCCGCTCGAAGTGCTCCTCGGCTAGCCCCGGCTCCCCCAGCGTCGCGGCGAGCATCCCCAGATAGCGATCGGCGGCTCCGTAGCACGCCACCAGGTGACTGATCATCACTGTGGTCCCCGCAAGCGGCTCCAGCTCGGGATAGACGATCGCCGCCATCGCCTCGTCGCCCAGCGCAGCGCAGGCGTCGGTCAGGTAGGTGAGCGACGCCACCCACAGCGATGCCTGGAAGCCGTCGATGCCTTCGGCTGCAAGCCTCGAGAGCTCTCGCCTCGCCTCGCTCTGCATGCCCAACTCGGCGAGCACGGCGACGAGCCCGGGATGCCATGGCCCCTCTCGGTCGCCTTGGGCGGCGAGGATCCTGACCACCGGCGCGAGCTCTGCGAGCCGCCCCTGCTCGCGGCGAACACCGAACATCTGGATGCCGTGGGTGCCCGATGCGTCGGGACCGGTCAGTAGCCGGCCCCAATCGTGCGAGCGGCCCGCCATCGCCTCTGCGTCCGCGAGGTTCCCGTCACAGAGAGCGATCGCTGACCCGTAGTGCTCGGCTATGTGGTTCATGACTGGCTGCGCTGTGCGCTCGGCCATCTCGCGCAGGACGACGATCTCTGCCCTGGCGGACTCGAGGTCGCCTAGCGCGACGAAGGTCGGTACGCGCCAGGCCATCGCCTCCGCGTTGGTCTCGGCGTCCGCCAATTCCTGTGCCAGGTCCCTCGCCTCGGTTAGCATGGAGAGAATCTCCTCCAGCGGGGTTGTGCCGCGCGCCCAGTAGGAGCGAACCAGCACCTTCGCGAGCCCCGCGCGGTCGTCGTGTCGCCTGGCCAGCGCGACGGCGTTTTCGCGCACGACCGCCCCACGCTCGCGTTCCCCCTCGAAGTCGAGCGCTCGCGCGAGTCCCGCCAGTAGGCCGATTCGCAGCTCCTCGCTCTTGTCATCGACCGCCGCGAGCGCCTCTTCGAGCAGCTCGACCGCATCCCGTATCGCTACCACCGGGCGCCAGGTGGCGTCCTCGTAGCCGATCGCCGCTCGGGCGAGCAGTTCCGGGCTGTCCAGCGAACGGGCAATCGCGGCCGCTGATGCGAAGGACTCCAGCGCATCGGTCGCCTTGCCCGCCCGATGGCTGACCGAGCCGAGCTCGAGCAGGGCGTTGGCGCGCTCGCGCTCGCCCTCGATTCCGATCTCGATTGCCGTGCGCAGCCGCATTGCGGCATCGTCGAAGGCCAGGGCGACTCTCGCCGCGCGCGCCGCACGCAGGTTGTAGTCGATCGCCCGCTCGGCCCCGCCGAACGGGGCGGCCGCGCCGAAGTGATGCGCGAGGTCCGCGAGTGCGCGATCCGACCCCGCGCCGGCGCTCTCCAGGGCTTCCCCAACGCGCAGATGCAACTCGGCCCGCCGCAACCGCGAGAGCCGGTCATAAAGCGCCCGTCGCACGATCTCGTGGGTGAAGCGACAGGCCAGCCGCTGCGAGGAGAGCTCCTCGATCATTCCGCTGCCGATCGCTTCCTCGAGAACGGCGAGCAGCTCGGACTCGGCAAGACCAGCGGCGCAGCGAACCGGCTCCAACTCGAACTCCGGCCCGGCAACGGCAGCGAGCTCGAGCAGGTCTGTGGTCCTCGGGGCCAGGCGCGATAGCCGCTGGCTGACCACCTCGCGGACGCTTTCCGGTGTGCCGAGCTCGGTCAGCGGGCGGGTCACCCTGACCTGCCCGGAGGTGACCTCGACGATCCCCGTCTCAACCAGGGCGCGCCAGAGCTCGCAGACGAGAAACGCATTGCCCCCGGTGAGATCGCGGATCGTGGTTGCGAGCTCGCGTAGCTCGGGGTCGGGGTCGCTTCCGGCGGCACGACTAACCAGATCAGCGACCTCCGCCCCAGAGAGCCCTTCCAGACGCATTCGCACGACGTCGTCGGCGCGGCGCAGGTCGGCAAGCGTCTCTGAGAGCTCCACCGGCACGTCGGCCTCGCTGTCGCGGAAGGTTGCGAGGATCAGCAGGCGGGCGCTCCACGCGGAGCGCGCCAGGTGGCGCAGGAGCAGAAGCGTCGCCCCGTCCGCCCAATGCCCGTCCTCGAGTACAAGCAGTATCGGTCTTCCGCGGCTGACGTTCGCGAGCAGGTCGGCAACCGACGTGTGGAGGCGATGGCGCTCGGTATCGGGGTCGGCCTCAACCGGCCTCGGCAGCTCACCGACCTGGGCGGGCAGATCGGGCAGCAGCCGGGTCAGCTCGCCGCCGCCTGCGCCGAGCGCGGCGCGCAGCTCCGCCACCTCGGTTACGCGCACTAGGCGTTCGAGTACCTCGACGAAAGGCCCGTAGGGCGTCCGCACCACCGCGTCGCAGGCACCGTAGAGAACAAGCGCCCCTTCGATTGCGGCCTGGCTGGCGAACTCGCGCGCTAGGCGGCTCTTCCCGGCGCCCGGCTCACCCGCGAGCAGCACCATGCGGCGCCGCTCGCCCTTGGCTCGCGGCATCAGCGTCCGGAGCTTCTCCAGCTCGCCCGCGCGCCCGACGAACGGGGAACTCGAGGTCGGGCGAAGCGGGCCCGGAAGGTCCAGGATCTCGGCGTCCATGCAAAGACCCTAGTCAGTCTTGACCATGCCGGCTGGGATCATGGAGGTCGGCGGCACTCGAATTGGATCAAGTCAGGTCATCACAGGGGGATACGAGTGCCCTAGGTTCGACCGAGACAAATGTTGAGACCGGCCAGGAGGAGCGCATGAGCACCACCAACGCTTTGATACAGACGGCCCGCGGCGGGATGCCTGGATTCCAGGGACGGCTTACAGCCCCCGCGGACCGCGGCTACGACGACGCTCGCAAGGTCTACAACGCGATGATCGATCGGCGGCCTGCCCTGATCGCAGCTTGCGCTGACTCCGGCGACGTCGCGAAGGTCGTCTCGTTCGCCGCTGACCACGAGCTTTTGCTGGCCGTGCGCGGCGGCGGCCATAACGGCGCCGGGCTGGGAACGTGCGACGACGGTGTGGTTCTCGACCTCTCGGGCCTGAAGGGGGTCGCGGTGGATCCCGGCGCTCGGACGGCGCGGGTCGGCGGGGGCTGCACCTGGGGCGAAGTGGACGCCGCTACCAACGCGCACGGCCTGGCGACGCCGAGCGGAATCATCTCGAGCACCGGCGTCGGCGGTCTCACGCTGGGTGGCGGCCTCGGGCACCTGACTCGCAAGTGCGGGCTCACGATCGACAACCTGCTCGAGGCCGAGGTCGTGCTCGCGAGCGGCGAGACGGTTCGTGCCGCCGCCGATGAGAACCCCGACCTCTTCTGGGCGATCCGTGGTGGGGGCGGCAACTTCGGCGTCGTCACCTCCTTCCTGTTCAGGCTGCACGAGGTGGGAACCGTCGTCGCCGGCCCGACCTTCTGGCCGGTCGAGCTGGGCGCCGAGGTGCTGGCGGCGTATCGAGACTTCCTACCGAACGCTCCGCGCGAGCTGAATGGCTTCTTCGCCTTCCTATCGGTCCCGCCGACGCCGCCGTACCCCGACGCGCTACATCTGCGCAAGGTCTGCGGAGTCGTCTGGTGCTATGTCGGCGGCCCCGAGGACGCCGCGGCGGCGATGGCCCCGTTGCTGGATGCATTGCCGGAGCCTTTGTTGCATGGAGCTCAGCCTATGCCCCACCCCGCGTTCCAGAGCGCCTTTGACCCTGTTTACCCCGCCGGAGACCAGTGGTACTGGCGTGCCGATTTCGTCAAGGAGATCCCCGACGCCGCCGTCGGGATACACGCCAAGTTCGGCGCTGAGATGCCGACGTGGCAGTCGACGATGCACCTGTACCCGATCGACGGAGCCGCCCACGACGTCGGCCCCTCCGACACCCCGTGGAGCTACCGCGATGCGGTCTGGGGCTCGGTGTTCGCCGGTGTCGATCACGACCCCGCCAACGCCGATGTCATCCGCCGCTGGTGCGTGGATTACTTCGAGGCACTCCACCCCTACTCCGCCGGCGGCGCCTATGTGAACATGATGATGGACGAGGGCCAGGAGCGAGTACGGGCGAGCTACCGCGACAACTACGATCGCCTGGCACAGATCAAGAGCACATACGACCCGGGAAACCGCTTCCGGGTGAACCAGAACATCCAGCCGCAGGCGTAGGGGTTGGTGCGACCAATGGAGCAATTTGATGTGATCGTGGTCGGGGCGCGCTGTGCGGGGTCGCCGCTGGCGGCGTTGCTCGCCCGGTCCGGCGTGCGTGTTGCTGTGGTGGAGCAAGCCACATTTCCACGCGACACCCTCTCGACACACTTCATTCACGCGCAGGCGCTGGCGTTCCTTGACCGCCTGGGAGTGATGGAGAAGATCCGCGCGACCGGTGCGCCACTCGTCGGCCACTTTGACGTGCGCCAGGAGGACCTCGAGTTTGTCACCCCGATTCCCCAGCGCCCAGGGGACGTCGGCGGTGCGGCGTCGGTGCGGCGCACTCTCCTCGATTCGATCCTGGCGCAGGCCGCCGCGGAGGCGGGCGCCGATGTGCGTATGGCCAGCAAGGTGACGGGCCTAGTGGAGGACCGCGGTCGGGTTGCCGGCGTGCAGGTCACACACAACGGCTCGGAGATGACCCTGCAGGCGCGGCTGGTGGTCGGTGCCGACGGTCGCAACTCCACGATCGCGAGCCTCGTCGAGGCTCAAAAGTACAACCTCACCCCGAACGAGCGCTTCGCCTACTGGTCATTCTTCGAGGGCGCCGATCCGGGCCCCGATCCCGCGTTCATCCATCATCGCTGGGGCGAGCGACTGGTGTTCGCGACGCCGGCCGACAGCGGGCTCTATCAGGCCGGTGTCATGGCCGATCTGATTGAGCTCCCTCGTTTCCGGGAAGACCTGGAGGGCAGCTTCACGGAGTACATATACAGCGCTCGGCCGGTCGCGCAGGCGCTCGAGGGCGCGCGCCGCGTGGGAAAGCTCTTCGGGATGCTGCGCTGGGAGGGATTCTTCCGAGAGGCGTCTGGCCCTGGGTGGGTGCTGGCTGGGGACGCCGGCCACTTCAAGGATCCGACGCCCGGCCAGGGAATCCAGGACGCGTTCCGCCAGGTCGACGCGCTTGCGCCGGCGATCGCCGGCGCCCTGGATGGCTCGGCGGAGGACATGGACACCGCGCTGGCGGACTGGGGTCGCTGGCGCGACAGGGATGCCGCCGGGCACCACTGGCTCGCGGCCGATATGGGCAAGGCCGGGGCGGTACCCGCCGTGCTGCCCGAGATGCAGAGGCGGCTGCTCGGGGAAGGCAAGATCGACATCGTCATCGATCTGTTCACCCACCGCTCAAGGCCCTCGCAGGTCATAACGCCACAGCGCCTGCTGGGCGCCACCGGCCGGCTGCTCGTGCGACCGGGATGTGAACGACGGAACCTGCTGCGCGAGGTCGGCGCGCTGATCAGGACGGATGTCCACAGAAAGCGTCTCAACAGGCGCCCTGCATACGTGGCGGCCGCTGCCTGCACCGACGCGGGCCCAACAGAGGTGCAAGACAGCGCGATGCGCTGACGCTCGGCGGCCCGATCACGATGCCCCTCTACATGGACCGCCACGATCTCCCGGACGCGACCGCGGCGGACGTCTCAGCTGCCCACATGCGCGATCTCGAGGTTCAGGACGGCTTCGGCGTGCGCTTCATCACCTACTGGTTCGAAGAGGGGGCGGGGAGTGGCTTTTGCCTGGTCGAGGGCCCGGACGAGGAGGCCGTCGAGGCAGCCCATCGGGCAGCCCATGGGTTAGTTCCATCGAACGTCATTGAGGTTGATCAGGTCGTGGTGCGTGGCTTCTTCGGCCGGCTCAATACCCATCCTCCTGGCGAGCCGTACACAGAAAGCGCGTTCCGGGCCATCCTCTTCACCGACATGGTCGACTCCACTCGTCTTACCCAGCAATTGGGAGACCGTGCAGCGATGAGGTTTCTACGGGCACACGACTCAGTCGTGCGCGCCGCCCTGGCACGCTTCGGCGGTAGCGAGGTCAAGCACACCGGCGACGGGATCATGGCTGCGTTCACCTCGGCCTTCCAGGCGGTCTCCGCGGCGATGCAAATCCAGCGGGCGCTCCGGGAGCGTGACGAACCGGCGCAGGGGCAGTTGCACGTGCGTGTCGGGGTGGCGGCCGGGGAGCCTGTCACCGAGCAAAACGATCTCTTTGGCGCAGCAGTGCAGCAGGCCGCGCGGTTGTGCGCGTGGGCTCAGCCGGATTGCATCGTTGTTTCCTCCGGGGTGCAGGATCTCTGTCGCGGCAAGGGCATCCGGTTTTCCGACGGCGGTCCCATCGACGTGAAGGGCTTCGACGAGCCCATCGGGCACTTCGAGGTCGAGTGGCGTGATTGAGCGCCGGCGCTTCGCGTCCGGCGAAGCGCCCTGAACAGCATCCACACACGAGGAGGAGCCACCATGAAGGCCATCACGCTTGAGGAGTTGCCAATCGCAATCGAAGACGGTGACGTTCAGGTCCGCCTCCGCGACGAGGACGGTCTCTCCGTCGGGTTCGTGCGGCTGCCCGCCGGTACCGACCTACGCCCCGCCACCAAGGGCCTCCCCGACAACCTCTGCCCGTGTCCGCATTGGGGGTACATGATCAAGGGCCGTGTGCGGATGCACACGGTGGATGGGCATCAGGACTTCGCCGCGGGCGAAGCGTTCTACTGGGCCCCCGGCCACGCACCGGAGGCACTCGAGGATTCTGAGTACGTGGACTTCTCACCCACAGAGCAGTTCACGCCAGTGATCGAGCACATCACATCCGGAGCGGGTGCCTCCGCGTGACAAGGACGCCGGCAACGGCAGTATCCA
>CAVOKU010000002.1:0-289780 GCA_963696615.1 uncultured Solirubrobacterales bacterium
TTCGCCGGGAGCTTCTCCCTCGAGGCGACAGAGAACATCTGCGCCGATGACCCACTCGTGCGCCAGGAGGTGGTCGCTCTCCTCGGGCGCCTGATCGACAAGTCGCTGGTCCACGTCGAGGACGTCCCCGGTGATCGCCGCTACCGCTTGCTGGAGACCGTGCGGCAGTATGCCGCCGAGCGACTGGACGAGGCCGGGGAGAGCGACGCCTTCGCGCGCCGCCATCGCGATTGGTACGTCGAGCTCGCCGAGAGCGACCCGACGCCCGCCGGCGACCTGCCGGCGAGGGACCGGCTGCGGCGGCTGGATCTGGAGCGCGACAATCTCCGCGCCGCGCTCGCCTCGGCCCTGGCCGACGATCCTCAACTCGCCCTACGCCTGACCGTCGCGCTCTGGCGTTTCTGGCTGATGCGCGGGTACCTCGCCGAGGGCTACCGCTGGCTCGACGCGTCCCTGGCGGGGGCGCCGGAGCACACCGCTGATCGCGCCCGTGCCCTGCTCGCCGCCTGCGTCGTGGGCCTGCGGCGCGGGGTCCACGGCCGCGTCCGTGAGCTCGGCGACGAAAGCGTCGCGATCTTCCGCGAGCTTGGCGACCACGCCGGGATGCTCGACGCGGTCGAGGTCTCGACGGCCTACCACGCGATCTACAGCACCAGAGTGGATGTCGAGTCTCGCGTCGCCGAGCACGAGGGGCTGGCAGTCGAGGATCTTCCCGCTGCCCGCCCGCCGGTGTGGGCCGCACATACCCGTGGCATCGCCGCCTGGAACCGGCGCGACTACCCGCAGGCGCGCCAACAGCTCGAGCTCGCGCTGAAACGGGCCGGAGAGCTACTCGCCGACCCACGCCCGGCGCTCTGGCCCCTCAATTACGGGATGATCTCGGTCGAGGCCGAGACCGGCTACCCGCTCTTCCTGCATGAGGACACTGGAATGGTCGGGCGCCGAGTCGCAGGCGCGGCGGCCGTTGCCCACATCCTGGTCAACTTGGCTGCGGTCGATAGGGCTGAGGGGGATTTCGCTCGCGCCGGCGAGCTGATCGAGGAGAGCGTCGAGCGCTTCCAGGCACTCGCGGACGTGCAGGGGGAGGCATTGGCGCTCAACGCGCTCGGCAACCTGGCCCGCTCGAGCGGTGACTTCGAACGCGGCCAAGCGCTGCTCGATCGCAGCCTCACCCTGCGCCAGGAGGTCGGCGACAGACGCGGCACGGGACTCACGCTCGGCTGCCTGGCGGTGCTCGCCGCTCGCTCAGGAGACCCAGCTGGGGGCCGAGCCGCGGCCGCCCAGAGCCGCACCTGGTTCGCCGAGAACGACGACCTGATCGGACTCAGCGCGGCCGAGCTGAGCCTGGCCAACGTCGCGCTCGCCGAGGAAGATCGGATAGGCGCCCGCGCTCACCTCGAAGCGGCTGCTGCGGTGCTCGCTCGGATCGAGTCCACCCACCAGGAGGGCTGGGTTCTGGCGGTGCTCGCCGCGATGTCTGCCGAGGACGGCGAACCGGCGACGGCGCGCCGCTGGCTCGACCGGGCCATCCGGCATTTCGAGTTGCTGGGCGGCGAGGCTGGCATGGCCTACTGCCTTGAGGCGGAGCGCGGGCCGGGAGTCGCACCGGGGAGCGCGATAACCGGATAACCCGACTTGGAGGAGCTCTAAGACGTTGCAAAGTCATCGTTAAGAGGCGGGTCGTAGCCTCGTCGAGCGTCATCAAAACGCGATGTCAAACAACCGGACTGAGAAGGAGGCCGGCATGGCTACGCAGGGGGTGCTTGGAGCGGCAACGCTGAAGGAGTTCGAGGACGGGCTGCACGGAGAACTGATCCGGCCCGGTGACGACGCTTACGACGAGGCTCGCGCGATCTGGAACGGCGCCCACGACGCCCGCCCGGCGGTGATCGCCCGCTGCGCAGATCCCTCCGATGTGCGCCACGCGATCGGCTTCGCGCGCAGCGAGGGGCTCGACGTCGCCGTGCGCGGCGGCAGCCACAGCATTCCCGGCTTCTCGACCTGCGACGACGGCATCGTCATCGACCTCTCGCCGATGAAGGGCATCACGGTGGATGTGAGCGGCCCCACCGCCACCGCCGAGGGCGGCGTCACGTGGGGGGAGTTCGATGCCGCCACCCAGGAGCACGGCCTCGCCACCACTGGGGGCCTCGTCTCGACCACCGGCATTGCCGGCTTCACGCTGGGCGGCGGGATCGGCTGGCTGATGCGCAAGCACGGCCTGGCCTGCGACAACCTGCGCTCGGCCGAGGTGGTGACCGCCGACGGGCAGATCCTCACCGCGAGCCGGGCGGAGAACCCCGACCTCTTCTGGGGCCTGCGCGGGGGAGGCGGCAACTTCGGCGTCGTCACGTCCTTCGAGTTCGATCTGCACCCGGTCGGCCCGACCGTGGCCGCGGGCCCGGTCTTCTACCCGGGCGATCGGGCGGAGAAGATCCTTCGCTTCTACCGCGAGTTCGTGAAGACCGTCCCCGACGAGCTGACGACGTTCGCCAGCCTGCTGACCGCGCCGCCCGCGCCGTTCTTGCCGGAGCAGTGGCACGGCAAGAAGCTAATCGCCCTGGTCGGCTGCTACTCCGGCGACCCCGACGAGGGGATGAAGGCGCTGCAGCCGATCCGCGACCTGGGCGACCCGGTCGCCGACCTGGCCGGCCCGATGCCCTACGTCCAGATGCAGAGCCTGCTCGACGCCCTCTATCCGCGTGGCACCAACGCCTACATGAAGGCGGGCTACTTCCGCGAGCTCGACGACCACGCAATCGAGACGGCGATCCGCTACCACCAGAACGCGACCTCACCGGCATCGGAGATCCACCTCCACCACTTCGGGGGTGCGATCAGCCGCGTCGACGCGGAGGAGTCCGCGTACGGCGAGCGTCAGGCTCCCTACGTGCTCAACATCATCGTGCTAACGCACGAACCGGGGCCACTCGACACCCACATCGATTGGGCGCAGCGACTCTACGCCGAGATCGAGCCGTCGCTGACCGGCGCTGCCTACATCAACTTCCTCTCCTCCGAGGGCGGGGATCGGGTGCAGGCGGCCTACGGGACCGAGAAGTTCGCCCGCCTCCGAGCGCTCAAGGACCGCTACGACCCGACCAACCTGTTCCATCTCAACCAGAACATCCCGCCATCGTGATCGCGGCGGTGAGGGTCGAGGAGATGACGTTCCGCTCTGAGGGCGTGGACTGTGCGGCCCGGGTCTACCGGCCGGACGTTTCGCTCGGGGAGGCAACGCCGTGCGTCGTTATGGGAAACGGGTTCAGCCTTACGCGCGATGATGGTCTGCCGGCATTTGCGGAGCGGTTCGTGGGCGAGGGGATCACGGCACTCACGTTCGACTTCCGCCACCTCGGTGGGAGCGGCGGGGAGCCGAGGCAGGTCATCGACACAGACCGCCAGCGAGCCGACTTCGGGGCGGCCGTGTCGTTCGCTCGCGGGCTCGAGGGTATCAACGCTGATGCCGTGGCTGTGTGGGGCTTCTCGAGCGGCGGCGGTCTCGCTATTTACACGGCGGCCGCCGACCATGGGATTGCTGCTGCGGTTGCCCTGTGTCCGGCGACGGACACGATCGCGCTCCTGCGGAGCATGCCGATGCGCACTCTGAACGCGGTGAACGTCGCTATTTTGCGCAACATGTTTGGCAGAGCGCGGGTTCACATTCCGGTTGCGGCGCCTCCAGGCTCCATAGCCTGGTTCACGCAGCCCGAGGCGCTCCCCGGTTTCGAGGCCATCCGTGGCGATCGCTCCCTCTGGCGCAACGAGTACTTGCCACTTTCGTTTGCGGGGGCCACCAGCTTCCGACCGGTCCGGGTGGCCCACCATGTGCAATGCCCGCTGTTCGTGTGCATCGGCGAGGAAGATCACGTGGTGCCGCGTAAGGCTGCCGAACGGACCGCCGAGCGTGCGCCGCGTGGCGAGCTCGGCGTTTACCCGGTCGATCATTTCAGTGGGTTCCTGGGTGAGGGTTTCGAGCGTGTGGTGGCGGATCAGATCGGGTTCCTCTCGCGCCACCTGCTCGCCGCGCAGACACCCGGCCCGCGCGCGATCAGCTAAACGTGCCAGCGCGCCGCCGCGCATCGGAGCGCTCGGCTGCAGCTGCTTTGCCCGGCGACGCGAGCGTCTCAGCTGCACCCAGCTCACGCTCGCAATGGACGACTTGTGAGCGCGTCGCTTGACGATCGGCTCACGCTCGCTCCTACGCGAAAGCAGCGCTCGCGACCTCAGGTGCGATCAAGGCGGCGCGCACCGCAGCGCTGGCTACTCAAACCGACAATGAAATCCGCGTGCTGACCCCCGAGCAATGGGAACAGCTCGCCGATGACAAAGCACGCAAGTGTTTGGGGATCAGCGCTAAGGAGCTCAAACGGCGCTTGGACGCCGGCGAGATCGACATCGACGACAATCCCGACGCAATGCTGCTGCAGCCCCGTGCCGAATCTGAGTAGGACGCCCGCCGAGACCGTCGAGGTCTACCGCGCCCTCGAAGCCAGCCCGTGAGCTACCCCGAGTTGCTACACTGCTCGTGGGCCGTACACCTATTCTGGTGAGCCTACGGTCCGTTCTGAGACAAGCCCTGGGAGACCGGGGCTTGTGTTCTTAAACGTCTGCTCTGCTTGCACCGTTGACGCCTTGTCGCAGGCGTCATGTCCGGTCAGCGCGGACGGGCGTTCCGTCTGGGTGGATGAACGAGATGTCGATGCCGAGTCGCATCGCGTTCGCGATGTTGGCCAGCTGGCCGAGCGTGAGGTTGTGTTTGCCCGCTTCAACTACGGAGAGGTAGGAGGCTGAGACGCCAAGACGCTCAGCGACCTCGGCCTGGGTGAGCCCGAGCGCTTGGCGGGTGTTTCTGAGCTCGCGCCCGACGACCTTGGCGTGGACTTCGGATACCGCGGTACGCGGCATCGTCTCAAGCTGCGGTGGAGTAGTGGAAGCTGGCACCGACCGGCTCTGCCGCGGCGACCTCAGCAACCTCGACCTTGAAGTCTCCACTGCGGTAGGCGAAGGGCTGCAGCCGTGCCCAGCGCTCGGCGCCGTCAGCCCGCGTGACCCGCTCCGCAGTCTTAGGGTCGATGATCGCTAGGTCAGGGTTGATCCACTCGGCGTGCGGCCCACTGATCGACACGTCGTCGCCATCGGCGATGAGCTGCGCGACGGGCAACTCGATCCACTCCTTGTTGTCTCGGTCACGCTCGAAGGTGCTGAAGTTAACTTGGATCATAGAGAGGCTCCCTTCAATATCGGATACTCAGCTTGACCTCTTGAGTTATGATGCTATCACGTCGTACGAAACATCGGGTGGACATCTCAGAACTCACCCAGGCGCAGGATCTCCCCTCTTTCGAGCATGAGATGCGCCCTATCTGCCAGCGCCTGCGCACGGTCGGGCAAGAGGAACCTCGCGATCCCGAGCAGGTCGGAGCCGGCAAGCAGGTGCGTGAGCGCGTCGCGCTCCTGGGCGAGCAGGCCCGCGGCGCCGTGTTCGTGGCGAACAACCACGAAGTCGGAGTAGTTGAGGACGGCCCCTGGGAGCGCGAATGCGTATCCGTGGTCGATCAGCGTCAACCTTTTAGCATCCCAGCGCCAGTTGCCGGGATGACGGTCCTGCTGGGCGATCAGCGAGTCGAAGAACGCCGCCGGCAAACACCAGGTCGGGTTCACGGTCGGCGCGGCGTCGCGTGGCCATCCGCTCGCCTGTAGCGAGAGCGAGCCGTCCTCGCCATCGTAGTCGCGCAACACGCACGGTGCCACAAGCTCCCGCCACGGTGGCCCGAGCACGAAGGCAAGCTGCCATGCGACCGCCTCGTGCAGTGGCGGTATCTCGCTGGTCTGTCCGAAAGCGATCGCATTGGCGACATCCACACCCGAGAATGGCTTGTGGAAAACAATCTCTCCTCCGGCGAGTTCCAGCCGCATCGTCGTGTTCATACCCGGTGTGCTTGTTGGCGCCGGTGCGCCGATAAATCCCTCGTCAAGCAGACGCTCCTCGACGGGCCGAGCACCTTGCGCTGCCTTGAGGGCCGCAACCTGAGAGTCGATGTTCACGAGCGAAGTGTGCAGTAGCTACAGGACGCACCCTTGGGCCGCGGAACACAGCCGGAGCGCAGGATCGCGCACCACAGCGATCCCTGTTGCATGAGCGATCTCACAACATTCTTGCTGTTTGCCAGGTCAGCAGGAGCGCCTTCTCGTTCGATCTTCGCGGCTGTCGGAGCCTCCGCGACCGGAGCGACGGCCCTCTAGATGTAAGACCCGAGCAGGTTGTTCACGCGTTCGATGGGTGTCTGTCGCCCGATGGCTTGGTGTCGTCGTCGATGGTTGTAGGTCCATAGCCATCCGTCAAGGGCCGCTGTGCGCTCAGTACTCGAGCCATAGATCGCCCCGTAGGCCCAGCCTCCGAGCATCGTGCGGATGAAACGCTCTGCCTTGCCGTTGGTCTGCGGCCTGCGCGCCCTGGTGCGTATGTGGCGAATCCCCAGCGTCCGGCAGGCGATCGCGTGCACAGCTGAGCGATAAGCAGAGCCGTTGTCGGTCAGGAGCTCGCGGACCACCATGCCGTGACGCTTGAAGAACGCGATAGCCCGTCTGAGGAATCCGATCGCCGTCGTCGCCCTCTCGTCATCGAGCACCTCGGCGTAGGCCAGGCGTGTGGCGTCGTCGATCGCGATGTGCACGTACTCCCAGCCGATGACCTTGCGTTTGACACCGTCGCGGTCTACATGCGTCTTATACGGGTTGCGCTTCTCGCCGGTGATGCGCTTGCCTGAGCCGCCGTGGATGCGCCCGAGCTTCTTGACGTCAATGTGGATCAGCTCGCCAGCAACCGTTCGTTCATAGCGCTCGGCGGGCTCCAGGCCGAGCCGGCCGAGACGACCCATCCCGATCCGCGTGAGGATCCCCGAGACCGTCGAGTGCGGCCTGTCGAGCACTTCTGAGATCTCCGGGCCCGTGAACCGCAAACGCCGCAGGGCGGCGATCGCCTCAATTGTCTGCTCATCGCTGCGGTTTGCCACAACCATCGGCGCCGAGGAGCGGTCCAACAGTCCCGCAGCTCCTTCAGCGCGATACCGGGCGACCCACTTCCTGGCTGTTCGGGCACTGACCTCGGCAGCGAGGGCAGCCTCGTTCACGGACCAACCTTGATCGACAACACGACGCACCATCCGCTCGCGCTGCCTAAATGACAACGCCGCATTAGCGTGCAGCTTCATTCGGTTCCTCCTTGGGACTGGGGCTTAGACAACCACCAGCCTCCAAGGAGGACCGGATGAACAACGTGCTCAGGTTCTACATCTAGAGAAATCCTGGGGAAATCCTCTAGACCTTCCGAGAGACTCAAAAACGTCCTGTTTGCAGGACTTTTCGCTATGGGCCCGGCTGGACTCGAACCAGCGACCTACCGATTATGAGTCGGCAGCTCTGACCAACTGAGCTACGGGCCCTCCCCCGCGCGTGACCATCGGCCGCGTACGAGAAGGCAGACGCTACCAGCGCGATGTGGGATGCTCACCGCCGTCAGGCGCGGGACGTCGCCGGGGCGTCGCGGCGTGGAGGCCGCGGGCCGAGCCGGTCGGCGAACGGTACGGGTGTACACACACGAGGGAGGCAACCAATGGCAGAGCGTTCAGCGATCGTCACCGGAGCGTCGAGCGGGATCGGGCTCGCGATCGCTCGGATGCTGGGAGAAGAGGGCTACTCCATGACCCTCGCCGCCCGGCGCCCGGAGAAGCTCGAAGACGCCGCGGGGGGCCTGGAGCAGGACGGCTTCGACCTGCAGGCGGTGCCCGCGAACCTCTCCGAGGAGGCTGAGATCCAGCGCGTGGTGTCCGCTCACCGCGAGCGATACGGCCGCCTCGACGTGCTCGTCAACAACGCCGGCGTCGGCGTGGGCGCGCTCGTCGGGGAGATCCAGACCAAGCGGTTGGACCTGCAGATCGACGTGAACCTGCGGTCGATGATCCTGTTCTACCGCGAAGCCGTGGACATGCTCCTGGCGGCGGGCTCCGATCATCGCAACGCGCTCGTCGTGAACACCTCCTCGATCTCCGGCAAGCGCGGCGAGGGGTGGCTGTCGGTCTACTCGGCCACCAAGCATGCCGTCGTGGGCTGGACGCAGTCGATGAACAAGGAGCTGGGCGAGCAGGGCGTCAAGTCCACGGCCCTGTGCCCCGCGTTCGTGGACACGCCGATGACCGACTTCGCCAAGGGCAGCGTGAGTCCCGAGGAGATGATCCGCCCCGAGGACATCGCCGAGTCGGTGCGCTTCCTGCTGCGGGTCTCCCCCGCGTGCGTCGTCCCGGAGATCATGTTCGTTCGTCCCGGCGACTCGCTCTAGCTTGGCCGGACGGCCAACCCGTGGCTTGGGCGTGTAGGGTCATCGCGCGGAAAACGGTCAACCCTGCGAGAGGAGACTGAGTCAAGATGAAGCTCGGCGTGCACATCGGCTACTGGGGCCTCGGCCTCAGCTCCTCCGACCAGCTCTCGATCGTGCAGGAGGCCGAGCGGCTCGGCTATGACTCGGTGTGGGCCGCGGAGGCCTATGGGTCGGACACCGCCACGGTGCTCGGCTGGCTCGCCGGGCAGACCTCGAGGATCAGGCTCGGCTCCGGCATCTTCCAGATGCCCGCCCGCTCGGCGGCGATGACGGCGATGACGGCCGCCACGATCGACCAGCTCTCCGACGGGCGCATGATCCTCGGCATCGGCTCGTCGGGTCCGCAGGTCGCCGAGGGATGGCACGGTCAGCGGTTTGCCAGGCAGCTGCAGCGCACCCGCGAGTACGTGGCCGTGGTGCGCATGGCGCTCTCCCGCGAGCGGGTGGAGTTCCACGGCGAGACGCTCGAGCTGCCGCTTCCCGACGGCCCGGGCAAGGCCCTGAAGCTGACGATCTCCCCCGTCCAGGAGCAGATCCCGATCTACCTCGCGGCGATCGGCCCGAAGAACACCGCCCTCGCCGGCGAGATCGCCGATGGCTGGATCCCCACGCTGTTCTCCCCCGAGCACGTCTCCGAGCTGCGACCGCTGCTCGAGGAGGGCGCTGCACGGTCGGGCAAATCGCTCGAGAACTTCGACATCGCGCCGACCGTGAACGTGTTCGTCACCGACGACCTGGAGGCCGCCCGCAACGCGATGCGCCCGTTCATCGCGCTGTACGTCGGCGGCATGGGCTCGCGCAAGCAGAACTTCTACAACCAGGTCGTCACCCGCTACGGCTTCGGGGCCGAGGCGACCGAGATCCAGGACCTCTATCTCGAAGGCAAGCGCGAGGAGGCGATGGCGGCGATCCCCGAGGAGCTGATCGACACCGTCTCCCTGTGCGGCCCTCGCGACGTCGTGCGCGAGCGCATCGCCGTCTACCGCGACGCAGGGGTCGGCACGCTCGGGATCACCCCCACGGCGTTCACCGTGGAGGAGCGTCTCGAGCAGCTGCGCCTGGTCGCCGAGCTCGCCGCCTAGCCGATGCGCCTGCTGCTGGGCGCGTTCGGCGACCCGGGGCACGCCTTTCCGATGATCGCCCTCGGCCGCGCGCTGCGCTCGCGCGGCCACGAGGTGACCCTCCAGACATGGCGACGGTGGCAGAGCCACGTCGAGGCGGAGGGCCTGCAGTTCGCGCCGGCACCGGAGTACCAGGTGTTCCCCAACGGGGGACCCGATGGTGAGCCGCTCGACTTCTACGAGGCCGTCGTCCACGCCACTCGCGACACGGTGCCGCTGGTGCGCGACGTGCGCCCCCAGGCCGTCGTCGCGGACATCCTCACCCTGGCCCCCGCCCTCGCCGCCGAGCTGGCGAACGTGCCCCTCGCGACGCTGATCCCCCACGTCTACCCCGACAGCTCCCCGGACCTGCCGATCTACTCCCTCGGCGCCCGCCTGCCCCGCACCCGCGCCGGCCGCGAGCTGTGGCGCCTCGCCCAGGCGCCCACCCGTCGCGGCGTGGAGCGCGGCCGGGTCGAGCTCAACCGCACCCGCGCCCGTCTGGGCCTGCCCCCGCTCTCCTACGGCCACGGCGGCACGAGCCGCGAGCTCGCCCTGATCGCCACGTTCCCCCAGCTCGAGTACCCCCGCCGCTGGCCGCCGTGGGCGCAGGTGGTCGGTCCGCTGATGTGGGAGCCGCCGGCGCGCGACGTCGAGCCGCCTGCCGGCGAGGACCCGCTCGTGCTGATCGCGCCCTCCACCGCGCAGGATCCCGACCACAGACTGCTCCACGCCGCCCTTCGCGCGCTGGCGGACGCCCCCGTGAGGGTGCTCGCCACGTGGAACCGGCGACTGCCCTGCACGCCCCTCCCCGTCCCCGCCAACGCACGTGTCGTCGAGTGGATCTCCTACTCGCGCACGATGCCACTCTGCGATGTCGTCGTCTGCCACGCCGGCCACGGCACCCTCGTGCGCGCCCTCGCATGCGGCTGCGCGGTGGTGGCGTGCCCGTCCGTGGGGGATATGAACGAGAACGCCGCCCGTCTGGACTGGGCGGGAGCCGGCGTGCGCCTGCCGCGTCGCTTCGTCTCGCCGCGGCCGCTGGGACTGGCGGTTCAGCGGGCGCTGACCGACCCGTCGATCCGTGCCCGCGCCGGCGCGTTCGCGGCGTGGTCAGCCGCCCACGATCCGGCCGATCGCGCCGCCGCGCTCGTCGAGCGCCTGGCCGGTCGGCGGCCGCTCGGTCCTGTCGATCAGGCTGTGACCGACGGGCCTGCGCCTCAGCGGAGCGCAGGTCGTGCAACAGCGGCTGGCCCCGCGAGCTAGTCGACCTTTCCGGAGAGCTCGAGTGTCACGAGCAGGACCCACGGCAGCGCGAGGTCCAAGCACTCGCAGCCGCTGCGAGCCATTCGGCCGCCGACGAGAAACGCGCGGGTCGCGACGCCAGTGAGGTGGCGCACACCTCGGCAATGCGAATCCACTCCGGGGGTGGGACTCGAACCCACAACCTCTCGGTTAACAGCCGAGCGCATCTGCCAGTTGAGCTACCCCGGATCGTGCTACCTCGGAACGTCGTCCGAGCCCAACACTTTACGCGAGCGCGAGTATGCCGGCCTCGACCTCGGCGTGACAATTGGCGCACAGCAGCACGCACTTGCTGGCCTCAGCCCGCGCCTCTGCCAGCGAGCGGGTCACGCCCTCCTGACTCAGGGCGAACCGCTTGTCCGCTGGCGCGACGTGGTGGAACTCCAACGCCGAGATACAGCGACAACAGCCACAAACCGCGCACACGCCGCCGGCCTCCTCGAGGAGCGTCTGCTTGACCGGCGTCGACGACGGCTAACGGCCTCTGAGCGACATCTCAAGCACCCCTAACCGCTGGGCCGCCTGCGTTTGAACTCGGTGCGCCCATGACGTGCGCATGTCCGCATCACGACATCTTCGATCGGATGCTCTTCCTCGGTCGACAAGCGGCGGCACTCAGATCGACGGGTTCGCAGGCCGTACACCTTCAGCCAATGCCGAACCGTGGCCTTGCTGCGCCCCACCGCCTCGGCGATCTGCGCGATCGAGCCTCCCGCCTGCACGAGCGCCGCCAGCTGATCCCGCGCCAGCCCACCGCGGGCCGCATGCTTCTCGCGGTGGACCGCCTCGAGGCGGTATCGCTTCACCCAGTAGCCGACCGTGGCTTCATGAAAGCCAAGGCGCCTGCCGATCTCGGCCAGGGACAGCCCCTCCCGCAGGTGCGACTCCAGCGCGGCGCGATCCATGCACCCGATCGTCCTCACCGCCCCGGCCGGGACACGCGCGAATACGCTCACGACTGTGTCCACTTCGTGCCGTCTCTGTGTCTTTCGCCCACGGCCCGCCGGGCGAGTGCGCAGCAGCCCCCTCAGCGAGGCCGTTCAGCCGCCCCGCCCACCCGTCTGCTCGAGCACCTGACCGTAGGCCCTGTCGAAGTCGCGCTTGAGCTCGGCGCGGCGGGCGGCGAGCTCGCTGATCTCCCCCGTGGGCTCCTCCGGACCGGACTCGAGGTCACCCTGCTCGCCATCCCCCGCTCCCCGCTCGCCGGCCCCGTGTGCACCCGGTGACCGCGCCGCCTGGATCTGGCGGTCGATCAACGCCAGCTCCAGCTGCAGGCGCTGGACCGGCAGCATCGTCGCGTTCGCGGGCTCGGAGCCCGCCTGCACGATCAGCTCGGCGAGCAGCGCCTTCAGCTGCGGATCGCCGTCGAGGTCCTCTCCCTCGCCCTGCTCGGACAGCGGCTCCTGCAGATGTCCGCGCAGACGTCGCGCCGCGCGGCGGAGCAGCTCGCTGGAGAAGTGCGCGTCGATGTCGAGGTCGGCGAGCGCCGGTTCGCCCTCCTCCGGAGACGCGATGCACAGCGCGAGGAATGCCCGCTCGGTGTCCTGTCGTCGCGACAGTCCCGCGCCCGTCCGGGCACCGCTGTCGACCGACCCGGGAGGCGTCCCCCCCCGGCGCTGTTCGCGCGCCGGCGCGCTCGCCGTGAGCAGTGTCTCGGTGACGCTCTCCGGCAGCGCCAACCGCCCGGCGACGAGCCTCGTCAGCTCCATCCGCATCGCGCTCGGGCCCAGCAGGGCGAACACGGGACGCAGCTCCTCCACCATCCGGTCGCGCCCCTCGGCAGTCGAGTGGTCTCCCGCCGCGAGGACCCGCTCCACCTGGAAGCGCTCGAACGGGAGCGCCGCCTCGATCGCCCGCTCGATGGCCGCGATGCCGTCCCTCTGCACGAGCTCCGCCGGATCGGTTCCCGACGGCAGCGGCACCACCCGGAGCTTCAGGTTGCGCCGGCGGGCCAGCCCAGCCGCGCGCAGCATCGCCTCCTGGCCGGCGCTGTCGGAGTCGAGCGCGAGCAGCACCGTAGGCGCCATCCGGGCCAGCTCTCCCACCTGCTCGGCCGTGAGCGCCGTGCCCATCAGGCCGACCACGTTACGCAGGCCCGCCTGGTGCAGGGCGATCACGTCGGTGTAGCCCTCGCACAGGATCGTCACGCCCTCCCGCGCGGCATGGGCACGCGCGAGGTCGCCGCCGTAGAGATGAAGGCCCTTGTGGTAGATGGTGTTGTCGGAGGTGTTCAGGTACTTCGGTCCTCGCCGCTCCTGCTGCCCCTGATCGCCGAGCTGGCGCGCACCGAACCCGAGCACCCGTCCGCGCAGGTCCGACAGGGGGAACATGATCCGCGCGCGAAAGCGGTCATAGGGGCGGCCGTTCTGCTGGGAGCGTTGGGCCAGGCCGGTCGCGTAGAGGTCCGCCTCGGAGAACCCGCTTCGTCGCGAGCCCACCAGCACGCGATCCCATGCGCTGGGCGCGTAGCCGACGTGAAACTCCCGCAGGATCTCCTCGCCGAGGCCCCGCTCGCCCAGGTAGAGGCGGGCGGGGTGGGCCTCCTCGCTCTCCCACAGGCAACGCTCGTAGTAGGCGCTGGTGCGGGCGAGCAGCTCCAGCAGCCGCTCGCGCCCGCGCCGACGCTCGGCCTCCCGCGGATCCTCCTGCTCGCGTTCGAGCTCCACCCCGCTGCGATCGGCGAGCAGCTCCAGGGCGCCCTTGAAGTCCACGCCCTCGGTCTCCTGCACGAACGTGAACACGTCTCCCGCCGCCTGGCAGCCGAAGCAGTAATAGACCTTCTGCACGGGATCGATCCCGAACGAGGGGGTGCGCTCCTCGTGGAACGGACACAGTCCCTCGTAGCGGTTCTGCCCCGCCCGGCGGAGCTCGGTGCGTGCCGAGACGAGCTCGACGAAGTCGACCGCGTCGCGCACTCGATCTCGGGAATCCTGCCTGTACCGGGCCATCGCGCCAACGCTAGCTGTTCTCAGCCGGCGAACGCGCGCGGGACCTGCAGGTCGGTGTACTCCCTGATGCAGTAGCGGTCGGTCATCCCCGCCAGGTAGTCCCCCACCCGATCGGCCAGGTCCTGCTCGCCCGCCTCCCCGGCCGGGCCGGGAGGCAACAGCCGGGGGTGATCGGCGTAGTGCTCGAACAGGGTGCGCACCACTGTGGCGATCCGCTCGTGCTCGGCCCTGACGGCCGGTCCGAGGTAGACGCGCTCGAACATGAACTGCCGCAGCTCGGACATCGCCGCGCCCGCCTCGGCGCCCTGCACGATCTCCCCGGCCCGGGCGGAGTGCTCGACCAGGTCGTGCACCAGCGCGTCGATTCGCGCCGAGCCGCTGTTGCCGAGCACGGCGATCGGCTGCTCGGGCAGCTCGTGCACGCCGAGCAGACCGGCGCGGAGGGCATCGTCGATGTCGTGGTTGATGTAGGCCACCCGGTCGATCAGTCGCACGATCCGGCCCTCGAGCGTCGCGGGGGGATCGGCCCGACCGGAGTGGTGGGCGATCCCGTCCCTGACCTGCTCGGTGAGGTTGAGCCCGGCGCCGTCCCGCTCGAGCCGCTCCACCACCCGCAGCGACTGCTCGTAGTGGCGGAACCCTCCCCCGAAGCGCTCGGCCAGGCAGCTGTCGAGCACCTCCTCGCCGATGTGCCCGAACGGGGGATGGCCGAGGTCGTGTCCGAGTCCGATCGCCTCGGTGAGATCCTCGTTCAGTGCCAGCGCCCGGGCCACCGTGCGGGAGATCGCGCTGACCTCGAGCGTGTGGGTCAGCCGCGTGCGGTAGTGGTCTCCCTCGGGGGCGACGAACACCTGCGTCTTGTGCTTGAGCCGGCGAAACGCCTTGCAGTGGACGATCCGGTCGCGGTCGCGCTGAAACGGCGTGCGCAGGCGGCAGTCGGGCTCGGGGCGCTCGCGCCTGGCCGGGTAGGAGCGGGTCGCCCGCGGCGAGAGCATCGCGCGCTCCTGCTGTTCGATCCGCGCCGCGAACGCGGCGGCGACGGAGTCGCTGAGGGTGGTGGGCGCCATCACACGATTGTGCCAGCGCCCACCGCCGGCATCAGCCGGACGTGTGCATGGTGCTCGAGCGTCTCGGAGATCGCACGGTCGACCTGGCCGAGCGCGGGTTCGGGCGCACGCGGCGTCTCGGCCAGGGGCAGGCCCAGCGCGCGGGTCATGAAGCCGTAGGCGTCGGGGTCGAGCGGGAACGAGGCGGCCTCGCAGGCGCCGCACACCACCCCGCCGGACGCCCCCGAGAAGCCCACCAGCGGCTCGCTCTCCCCGCAACATGTACAGGCGCCGAGCTGCGGCGCGAGACCCGCGGCGTGCATCAGCTTCAACCGGAACGCCAGCGCGTCTGCCCGCGTGACCGCCTGGGGGCGCTCGTCGAGCAGCGCCAGGCGGCGGCAGAGCAGGTGAAAGACGTTGGGATGGGGCTCCTCGGTCTCGAACAGCCTGCCCACCGCGTCACACGCGCGCGCGGCGGCGTCGAGCGCGAGCGCGTCCGTTCGCAGCCGCGGGTAGGCCTCGACGGTGTGCGCCCCGGTCACCGTCAGCAGCTCCCCCCTGCCCTCGTGCAGATCGAGCTGCAGCCGGAAGAACGGCTCCAGGCGACCCCCGAAGCGGCTGCGGGCGCGGCGCACTCCCTTTGCGATCGCCCCCACCCGCCCGCGGCGGGGGGTGTAGAGGTGCAGGATCCTGTCCGCCTCGCCGTAACGCAGCGAGCGCAGCACCACCGCCTCTGTCTTCACCGGTCCCGGCATCCTCAACCGAGTCTAGGATCGCCTCCGGCGCATCCACCCGCGGGCCTCATCAAAGCCCGACCGCAAGCTATACTTTATGAAGTAATGAGTGAAGTGGTCCTCTACAGCACCGATCCCTGTTCCTTCTGCGCCCGTGTCAAGGGTCTGTTGCAGGCACGGGGGGTGCAGTTCACCGAGATCAACCTGTCCAAGGACCCCGCGGGACGCGCCGAGCTGGTCAACAGGACGGGCATGACGACGTTCCCCCAGGTGCTGGTGGGCGACGAGCTGATCGGCGGCTTTCGCGAGCTCCAGGCCGCCGAGGACAGCGGCCAGCTGCGCGAGCTCTTCCCCGCCTGAGCCCGCGTTCGCCGACCTACCGCCGACGCGCCCGCGGCGGGCGCTGGCAGCGCTCGCACACGTAGGTGCCGCGACCGGCCACCGCGATCTTGACGATCGTCGTGGCGCAGCGCACGCACGGCTCGCCGGCGCGGAGGTGCACGAGGAACCGGTCCTGGAAGGAGCCCCGCACGCCGTCGACGTGACGGAAGTCCTCGATGCTGGCCCCCTTGGCCTCGATGCCCGCCGCCAGCGCCTCGAGGATCCCCTCGCGCAGGCGCGAGCGCTGCTCGCGCGAGAGCCGCCCGGCGGGCCGGCGCGGATGCACGCCCGCGCGAAACAGGGCCTCGTCGGCGTAGATGTTGCCGACGCCCGCGATCCTGCGCTGGTCCAGCAGGAGCGCCTTGATCGCAGTGGTGCGCCCGCGCAGCAGCCGCGCCAGGTGCTCCTCGGTGAAGCGCTCGTCGAACGGCTCGAGGCCGAGTCGCTCGGCGAGGAACCGCTCGAGCGCGGGCTCCCCGAGCAGCAGCTCGCCAGTGCCGAAGCGGCGGGGATCGACGATCGCGAGCCGCCCCCCGCCGGGGCCCAGCTCGATCCGCACCCGGGTGTGCGCCGGCTCGGGATCGGGCTCGTACAGGATCGACCCGGTCATGCGCAGGTGCTGGGCGAGGTTGACCTCCTCCGAGAGCCGCCACAGCAGGTACTTGCCGCGACGCTCCAGCGCCCGTACGCGGCGGCCGCTGAGCGCGTCGGCGAGCTCCGTCGGCGCCAACGGTCGTGACCAGCGCGGATCGAGGATCTCCACGCGGGCGAGCGTGCGGCCCTGCACCAGCGGCGCGAGCTGGCGTCTGATCGTCTCGACCTCGGGCAGCTCGGGCATCGGTCACGGTCTAGCTTAGGAACGACCGCCCCGGCAGACCGTCCGCGTCGCGGTCGCACAGCCACCGCAGCACGCTCGCGCCGACGTCGCAGAGGGGCCCGTCGTGACGGCGGGGCTCCGCCCTCGGTGGAGGGCGTCGGGCGTGCCCACGAGGGCTCGGTCCCCCCTCGGCGAGCATCGCTCCGGTGAAGGCCAGCAGCGGCGCGTGCTCGCGCGTGTGATCGGTCAGCGGATGGGTGGGATCGACGCCGTGATCGGCTGTGACGATCACGAGGTCCTGCGGGCGCAGCTCGGGCAGCCAGCGCCCGAGCTCGGCGTCGAACGCCGACAGAGCTCGGGCGAAGCCCTCGACGTCCTTGCGATGGCCGTAGCGCTGGTCGGTCTCGATCAGGTTGACGAAGATCAGGCCCCGCTCGAGGTCCGCCAGCAGCGTCCGTGCGCTCGCCAGCGCCCGCTCGTTGGTGGCGCCGGGGTGGGACACGTCGATCCCCACTCCCGCGAACAGGTCGGAGATCTTGCCGACGCCGTGGGTGGGCACGCCGCTGTCGGAGAGCTCCTGCAGGTAGCTGCGCGACGGCGGCACCAACGCGAAGTCCCGTCGTCCGTCGGTGCGCCGGAACGCTCCCGGGGATCCCGCGAAGGGGCGTGCGATCACCCGTCCGACGGCGTCGCCTGCGCTCATCGCCGCTCGCGCGGCGGAGCAGATGCGCCACAGCTCCTCGGTCGGGACGAGCTCGACGTGGGCGGCCAGCTGGAGCACCGAGTCCTGGGAGGTGTAGAGGATCAGGGCCCCGGTGCGCAGGTGCTCCTCGCCGAAGTCCTCGATCGCGGCGATCCCGTTGTAGGGACGATTGCAGATCACCTCGTGGCCGATCGCGGGCACCAGCCGCTCGAGCGTGTCGGTGTGAAAGCCCTCGGGGTAGGTGGGCAGCGGTCGATCGAGCACGACGCCCATCAGCTCCCAGTGGCCCGCGGTGGAGTCCTTGCCCGGCCCGAGCGGATGCAGCCGTCCGTGGAGCACGGGCGCTCCCGCCGGGGGCACGCCCGGGAGCTCGAGGATCGACCCCAACCCGAGCGCTCCGAGCGTCGGCAGCCGCAGGCCGCCGACCGTTTCGGCGAGATGCAACAGCGTGTTCGTGCCCTCGTCGCCGTAGGCGGCCGCGTCCGGCAGCGCACCCACGCCACAGGCGTCGATCACGAGCACGATGGCCCGCCGGTCGCTCACGCCCGGCGCCTGGCTCGCGGGTGGGCCTCGAAGTAGACGTCCTTGAGGCGGTCGGCAGAGAGATGGGTGTAGATCTGGGTGGTCGCGAGGTCGGCGTGGCCGAGCATCTCCTGCAACGAGCGCAGGTCACAGCCGCCGGCGAGCAGGTGGGTGGCGAACGTGTGGCGGAGCGTGTGGGGGCTCATCTTCTCCCGCAGCCCGGCCGCGTGAGCGTGGCCCTGGACGATCTTGTACAGCCCCTGACGGGTGAGTCCGCCGCCGCGGCGATTGACGAACAGCCGGCGCTGGGCCTGCACGCCGACGAGCCTGGGACGGCCGCGCTGGAGGTAGACCCCCAGCGCGGCGACCGCGCGACCGCCGACGGGCACGATGCGCTCCTTGTCGCCCTTGCCTCGCGCGCGCAGCAGCCCCTCCTCCAGGTCGACGTCGCCGACCTCCAGTCCGACCGCCTCCGAGGCGCGCAGGCCACACGCGTACATCAGCTCGAGCAGCGCCCGGTCGCGCAGTGCCAGCGGCTCGGTGCCGCGCGGGCGGCTCAGGAGCCGCTCGACCTCCCCCCGCGTGAGCGACCTGGGCAGGCGCTGGGTGCGCCGCGGCCCGTGCAGCTCGGCGGTGGGATCGTGGGCGATCGTCTCCTCGCGGCGCAGATAGCGGTAGAAGGAGCGCAGGCAGGCGGTCTTGCGCTGCAGGGTCGCGGCGGCGAGCGGAGGGCGCTGGCGCTCGGGCGCGGTGCCGGCGGCGAGCTCTGCCAGGAACGCCGCGAGGTCGCCGTGCTCGGCCTGCAGGGGGGCCACTCCCCGGCGGCGCAGGAACTCGTCCAGCTGGAGCAGATCCGAGCGGTAGGCCTCGAGCGTGTTGCGGGACAGCCCCCGCTCGAGCTCGAGATAGGCCAGGAAGTCGAGCAGGAGCGCTCCCATCTCGCTCGTGCCGGTGGCTGGCGCCGCCGTGGAAGTCACGCTCCGAGCTTCGCCTCGCCCCTCTGCGCTCCTTCCCGGTGCTGCTCGGCGCGCTCCCCCGGCCCCGCCCCATGCTGGGTGGCCGGGTGCTCGGTCGCGGGGTCCCCGGCAGGCGTACGCGCCGACAGCTCGGCCAGCACGCCGCCGCCCGCCAGCGCGGCCGCGAAGAACAGGGGGTCCTCCACCATGCTGCGGCCCATCGTGTGGGCGGGCAGCTCAGACGCCGCGTAGCCCGGCAGGTCGACGGCGGCGCGACGCCAGTCGTGGCGGGTGATCCGCGCCGGGCGCGCCACGTCGAGCTCGAGTCCCGGCCGCGGCGGCGTGCCGGCGCCGAAGACGGCCCCGAGACCCGCCCTCAGGTCGGCGCCCACCGGCGAGCGCAGGCCCGCCGGCAGGGCGACGGTGACGGGCGCGAGCAGCAGGTCGAGCACCGTCAGCGTGTGGTGGGAGATCCCCCGGTGGCGAGGACGTGGATCTCCCGAGGACATGCGCGCGATGAGCAGCGCGGGGGCGCCGAGGGCGAGCGCGGCGTGGGCCGAGTCCAGGGCGCACAGCCCGCCGTGACCCAGCGACGAGCTCGAGCCGACGATTCCGGGCCCGGGCCCGCACACGACGGCCTCCCAGCCGAGCACGGTCAGTCCGTGGTGGATCGCGCCGGCGGTGCTCATCGCCTCGCCCTCGCCGCCGAACGCGGCGCCCGCAGTGAGGTGGCCCGCCAGCAGACCGCCCTCGCGCAGGGCACGCACGGTGCGGGAGTGCCCGCCGGGGAGGGCGCCGCCCTCGGTCTGTACGTAGCCGAGTCGGCTGGATGGGGCCGCCTGGGAGAACGCCCACGCCACCGGCGCCAGCTGTCCGTGCAGCGCGATCGTCGCGACCGGACCGCTCACGGGCAGCGTCAAACCCTCGCCCTCGACGGGCCGCACGGCGTGTTGGAGGCTCGTGTAGTTGAGCTTCATCACGTTCGCGCCGGGCACGCCATCCCCGGCGAGTCCGCGGGTGAGGTTCACGTGCACGACGTCAAAGCCGCCGGAGCCGAGCCCCAGGTCGGCCGCCTGCACGTTGACGATCACCTCGTCGCCGGCCTGCACCGCGCCCACCAGCGCGACGTCAGCGATCGCCGCACGGGGGCGTCCGGCCGCGCCATCCACCGCCAGCTCGATCGTCAGCTCCTGCTCGGGCCCGTCGGGGGAGCCGGCCTCCAGCACGATTGCGCTGCGCAGCTTCAGCATGAGCGCTGCAAGCTACAGGGCGCCGTCGCGGGGAGCGTCGGCAGCCGCGGGAGTGCTCGTCCGTACGCTCACATCCACGTCACACTCGCACGCGGGCACGTTGGCGAGCTCGTGGGCACGGCCGATCATGCTCGCCGCGACGGCGTCGGCCTGACGCTCGTCGAGATCGCGAAACACCACCTCCACCCGCAACGTGCACGAGCGGCCGGGCGTCCCGGACTGGATCGGTCCGGCGGTCGAGACCTCGCCGCTCACGAGCGTCCGGCGGGAGTCGACGCGACATCCCCGCCCGCCTGCTCCCCGGATGGCGAAACCTCGAGGTCCACCGCGTCATCGCCGCGCTGAAGCTCGCTGCGGGCGAGCGCCGCGGCGAGGAACTCGCGGAACAGCGGCGCGGGACGCTCGGGCCGTGACTTGAACTCGGGATGGAACTGGGAGGCGACGAAGAAGGGGTGGTCCCGGAGCTCGATCGCCTCCACCAGCCGCTCGTCGGGGGAGGTCCCGGAGACCTGCAGACCGGCGCTCTGGAGGCGCTTTCGCAGGAGGTTGTTCACCTCGTAGCGGTGGCGATGGCGCTCGTAGACGACCGCCTCCCCGTACAGCTCCCGCACGCGGGTGTCGCCGTGGAGCTTGATCGGGTCGGCGCCCAGACGCATCGTGCCGCCGAGGTTCGCGACTTCCTTCTGCTCGGGCAGCAGGTCGATCACCGGATAGGGCGTCTCGAGGTCGAACTCGGTGGAGTTCGCGCCCTCCATGCCCGCCACGTGCCGGGCGAACTCGCATACCGCCACGTGCATTCCCAGGCAGATCCCGAGATAGGGGATGCGCTGCTCGCGGGCGATCCTCGCCGCGGCGATCTTGCCCTCGATCCCCCGCCCGCCGAAGCCGCCGGGGATGAGCACGCCGTCGGCCTCCGCCACCTGGCGCGCGGCATCGGTGTCGGGGCCCTCCAGCCCCTCGGAGTCCACCCAGTCGATCTGCACCTTCGCACCCTGGGAGGAGGCCGCGTGACGCAGCGCCTCGCACACCGACAGGTAGGCGTCCTCGAGCTTGACGTACTTGCCCACGAGGGCGATCTTCACGGTGGCCTCAGCGCTCTCGGAGCGTTCGATCTGCTCGCGCCAGCCGGACAGGTCGGGCGCCGGGGCGTCGCGGGCGAAGTGCTCGAGGATGAAGTCGTCGACGCCCTGGTCGTGGAACACGAGCGGCACCTTGTAGATGTTGTCGACGTCTCGCGCGGACACGATCGCGTCGACCGGCAGGCTGGCGAACAGGGCGATCTTCTTGCAGATCTCGGGAGAGAGGGCGCTCTCGGAGCGGCACATCAGCATGTCCGGGGCGATGCCGATCCGTCGCAGCTCGTTGACCGAATGCTGGGTGGGCTTCGTCTTGAGCTCACCGGCGTGGCCGATGTAGGGCACGAGCGTCAGATGGATGAACATGCACCGCCGCCGCCGCACGTCCACCGGGAACTGGCGGATCGCCTCCAGGAACGGCAGCGACTCGATGTCCCCGACCGTGCCCCCGATCTCGGTGATGACGAAGTCGACGTCGCTGGACTCGGCGATCAGCGCGATCCGCTGCTTGATCTCGTCGGTGATGTGGGGCACCACCTGGACGGTCCCGCCGAGATAGTCCCCGCGACGCTCGCGACGAATCACGGTGTCGTAGATGCCCCCGGCGGTGACGTTGGAGGCGCGGCTGGTGTTGGCGTCGGTGAAGCGCTCGTAGTGGCCCAGATCGAGGTCGGTCTCCGCGCCGTCCTCGGTCACGAACACCTCCCCGTGCTGGTATGGCGACATCGTGCCCGGATCGACGTTGATGTAGGGGTCGAACTTCTGCATCGCCACCGACAGGCCACGTGCGACGAGCAGGCGACCGATCGAGGCCGCGGCGATGCCCTTGCCGAGCGAGGACACGACACCGCCGGTAACGAAGATGAACCGGGTCTTGGAGGGGGCGTCCGCGCGGCGGTCGGATACGTGCA
This sequence comes from uncultured Solirubrobacterales bacterium, assembly GCA_963696615.1. Classification (GTDB taxonomy): domain Bacteria; phylum Actinomycetota; class Thermoleophilia; order Solirubrobacterales; family Solirubrobacteraceae; genus Palsa-744. The sequence continues at coordinate 22,127 of CAVOKU010000002.1, forward strand.
AAGTCATGAGGGCCTGCCGAAGGAGTCTAGCTCCCGCAGCAGCGGCACCTTCTCGACGAGCGCGGAGATCGAGCGCAGCTCCCCGTAGACGGTCACGCCGAGCAGCAGCCCGAGGGCGATCAGCTGGCCGGTTCCGGACAGGGTCGCCACGAGCCAGAGCCCCGCCAGGGCGCCGAGCAGGTTCGCGCCGGTGTCTCCCAGCATCGCCCGCTCGCGCAGGTCATACAGCCCCGCCACGAGCGCGGGACCGGCGAACAGCCCAAGCGTCCACAGCGCACGCAGTTCTCCCGCGCCGATCGTCAGACCGGCGGCGAGCGCCACGAACGCCTTGAAGGCCCGGCCGGGCCGCAGGTCGAGCAGGTTCAGCAGGTTGGTGGCGAGCACGAGCACCGCCGCCGCCAGCAGCCAGCGGCCGGTGGAGAGGTGCGCGAAGTCGGTGACCAGCAGCGCCAGCCCGAGCGAGCCGGCGGCCTTCAGCACGCCGGTCGACGGTTCCCCCCGGAGCGTCGCCGCGCCGTGGCCGCGCCAGCCGCGGGGAGCGCCCGATCCGTCGGCCCGCCCCCCGCCGAGCGCATCGTCGACGAGCCCGAGACCCGCCACCCCGAGCACGTATGCGCATGCCGGCAGCAGACCCGGGTAGAGGATCGCGGTGTGGGCGAGCCGTTCCACCAGCGTCAACGGCACCAGCGCGAGCAGTCCCGCCGCGGGGATCAGCACCCCGAACGGAACCGGCAGGGGACGGCCGCGGTAGTTCGGGCGGACGTGTCCGCCGGCGTGCAGCGCGGAGAGGATCGGCCGCGCGAGGATCGCCGCGATCGCGAGCGCGAGCAGCAGTGGCAGGGCGCGCATGCCGCGAAGCTAGCGATGTTCGCGGATGAGAGGTCCGATCTCGGTGTTCCGGACGGCGCATGCGCCGTCCGGCGGAGCCGCACATGTGCGGCTCCGGACCTGGCCGCATGCGGCCAGGTCCTCCGGTCTTCGAGGGCGACCCTATGGCTTGGCGCTCGGCAGCAGCGAGTCGGCCGTCGGCTTCACGCCGAACGTGCCACCGGCTCCGGCGAGGGTGAACACCAGCGCGGCGCGTCCCGGAGCGAGGTCGAGGTCGTCGACGCTCGAGAGGTGCTTGCTCCTGTACCACGGCACCTGGGAGGGTTCGGTGCCGGTCAGCTCGACGCCCACCGCCGGCACCCCGGCCGCGGCTGCGCCGGTGAGCATGCCGGACTGAAACGCGGCAGCCGCTTCGCTCTGTTCGGGGGTCAGGCCGGGGGGTTCCGCGCGCATCACCACGAGCCCGTCGAGCTTTTCGAGCTGGCCGTCGAACGCGCTCAACAGCTTCGGGCGCACCCGGCTGAGCAGCTCGCGGCTGACCAGATGGCCGCCGCTCACCAGCTGGCGTCCCGCCAGTTCGCCGAACCGCTCGACCAGGGCGGGGGAGCTGACGAGGTTCGCGTAGTGGGTGCCGGCGGCCTCCTGATCGATCCCCTGGAGGTCGAGCGGCTCGCGCACCGCGGCGACGGTCACGACGGCGCCTCCCGCCTGGGTGACCGCGGTGCGGACGAGGCTGTTGACCCGATCCGAGGGGCTGCCGAGGAACACGATGCCCACGTCGTGGCCGTTGAGCAGGCCGTGTGTGGCGAACGGATACAGGCCGTTCGCGAACGCTTCCTCTTCGGCGAGCTGGTTCTGCAGCTGTCCGACCTGGCGGCGGGCGCCGCTCACTTCGGAGCTGAGGTCGTGGACGATGCCGCTCTTGGCCGAGGAGACCAGGTTCGAGTCGCCGATCGCCACCCCGATCAGCACGCCCACCGCCAGCGCCAGCAGCACCGCGGCGAGGGAGAGCGCGTGATAGCGAAAGTCGAACATCGCCCGTCCGGAGGTTCGGTCGCCCCGCTCAGCCGCCGCCGAACAGCAGCTGGAGCTTGAGCCACAGCAGGTCGGCGACGTCTCGCAGCGCGGGCGTCATCCACACGATCGCGGCGATCGCGATCAGGCCCGCTGCGATCACGACCAGCAGCGGGGTGATACCGGGACGAGGTCGGTAGAGGCGGCTCACACCCTTGGCGTCGACGAGGATCTCGCCGATCCGCAGGCGGGTGAGGAAGGTCGAGGACATACCTTTGCGATTGCGGTCCAGGAACTCCACGAGGTTGAACTGGGAGCCCACCGAGACGATCAGGCGGGCCCCCTTCTCGGCGGCGATCAGCATCGCCACATCCTGGCTGGTGCCGGGCGCGGGGACGAGCTTGAAGGGCAGCCCCAACTGCTCCAGACGCCCCCGCCCGGGGGCCCTCCCGTCGGCGTAGGAGTGCACCACCAGCTCCGCCCCGCCACGGACGGCCCGCACCAGCGCCGTCTCGCTCGCCGAGTCCATGTCGCCGACGATCATGTCCGGACACAGGCCCGCCTCGAGCAGCGCCTCGACGCCACCGTCGACCGCGACGACGACCGGACGCATGTCCCGGATGAACGGTCGCAGGGTGCGCAGGTCGCGCCTGCAGCCCACCCCGCGCACGACCACCAACGCCGAGCGGTCGCGGAAGTCGGTGTCGAAGCGGGGCATCTCGATCCGCCCGGCGAGCAGCTCCCGCTCCTCGCGCATGTGCTCGATCGTGTTGTGGGCGAACCGCTCGAGCGCCTCCCCCACCTCGCGGCGACGTGCCTCCGTCTCGGCCCTCACGCGGGCGCGGTCGAGCACCGTGCCGACGGTCACCGGCTCGCCGGAGGCGCGGGTCACCTCGCCGCCGCGCACGACGATCTGCTCACGGTCGGAGAGCTTCTGAAACAGCGAGTCGTCGGGCAGGTCGACGAGGTGCACCCCCGCCTCGACCAGCAGCTGGGGTCCCAGGTTCGGGTAGGACCCGCTCGAGGATGCGCGGCAGTTCAGCACCGCCACCACCTCGGCGGCGATCAGCTCCTCCGCCGAGACGCGATCGATGTTGAGGTGGTCGATGATCGCGATGTCGCCTCGTCGCAGGTGCTTGACGAGCAGCTTCGTGCGCCGTCCGGGCCGCGCCGGCCCGCTGATCGAGCGCGCCGGTGGGAGACCGTCGAGCAGGAGCGGGATGCCTGGTGGCTGCCTCGTAGCGGCCATCGCAGCCGAGAGTAACTGCTCAGGCGGCCTTGCGCAGGTCCCTGGCGTGGCGGCGGGCGGCGGCGTCGCCGTCCTCGGCGCCGAGCATCCGCACGAGCTCGGACACCACCTCGCGCTCGCCCAGCTCGACCACGCTCGCGAGCGCGGGATCCGAGGAGGTGTCCTTGACCACGGAGAAGTGACGCGTCCCCAGCGAGGCGATCTGGGGCAGGTGGGTGATGCACAGCACCTGTCGCGTCCCTCCCAGCCCCCGCAGACGTTCACCGACCGCACGAGCGGCGTGACCCCCGATCCCGGCATCGATCTCGTCGAACACGAGCGTGGGGTGCTCGGCGACGGCGTCGGCCTCCGCGGTGCCCGCTCCCGCGGACGCGGCGATCACCGCGAGCATCGCCCGCGAGAGCTCGCCTCCGGAGGCGACCTCGCGCAGCGGAGCGGCGGGGACACCGGGATTGGGAGCGATCAGCATCTCCACCCGATCGCCGCCGCTCGGCCCCGGCTCGCACCGCGACAGGCAGACCTCGAAGCCGGCGCCCGCCATCGCCAGCTCGGAGAGCTGCTCGCGTACCCCCCGGGCCAGCTCCGGCGCTGCCCGTTCGCGCGCGCTGCGCAACGCCTGGACGGCCCGCTCCAGCTCACCCTGTGCGTCCTCCAAACGCGCGGCGCCCCGGACCAACGCGCCATCCGCGCCGACCAGCTGATCGCGGCGCGTTCGCGCACGAGCGCCGTGGTCGAGCACCGCCGCGATCGAGCCTCCGTGCTTTCGCATCAACCGCTCGTTCGCGTCCAGGCGCTCTTCGACCTGCTCCAGCGAGCCGTCCTCGCCCGCGAGGCCTTCCCCGTGATCGCGCAGCTCGCCCACGAGGTCCTGTGCCTCGACGGCGATCCCCCGGAGGCGCTCGGCGAGGCCGTCGAGGCGAGCGTCCACACCCGTCACGCCCTCCAGCTGCGACGCGGCGCCAGCGAGCAATGCGACCGCACCAGGGTCCTCGGGCGCCGCCGGCGCGAGCGCCTGGACCGCGCCCGCCGAGGCGCCCGCGAGGGCATCCAGGCGGCGCAGCCGATCGCGCGCTCCGAGCAGCCGCTCGTGCTCGGACTGATCCGGCGCGACGGCATCGATCTCCGCGAGCTCGTGCTCGAGCAGGTCGAGCTCCCGCTCGCGTGCGCCGGCGAGCTCGGCCAGCTGCTCGAGCTCGGCCCCCAGGCGCACGGTCAGGCGATGGGCGTGCGCGCACGCGTCCAGTCGCGTCGCCTGCTCGGCGCCGCACAGGTCGTCGAGTATCTGCAGCTGAGCCCGGGCGAGCGTCAGCCTGCGGTGCTCGTGCTGGCCGTAGAAGGAGACCAGACGTGTGCCCAGGTCGCGGAGCTCTGTGACCGTCGTCGTGCGGCCGCACACGTAGGCGCGTGTGCGCCCGTCGGCGCCCACCCGGCGCGCCAACACGATCTCCTCGGTGCCCTCGGGCAGGCGCTCCCTGAGCTCCGCGAGCAGCGACGGGGGCGGCTGAAAGACGCCCTCCACGTAGGCCTCCGAGGCGCCGGGCCGCACGATCCCGGCGCGTGGGCGACCGCCCAGGAGCAGATCGAGCGCATGCGCGAGCACCGTCTTGCCGGCGCCGGTCTCGCCGGTGAGCACGTTCAGCCCGGGCGCAAACCGCAGTCCGGCGCGACCGATCAGCAGCAGGTTCTCGACGTTGAGCTCGAGCAGCACAACAGCCATGTCTAGCAATGCACGGGGACGGATCACCCCTTTCCCAACGGCGAGAACGGCCATATACTCGTGCACAGGACGGCAGCGGGATGGATCCCGTCCGGACTCCGTCCTGACGCGAACACCCGTCCGCTTGAGAGGCATGGCTGCCAGCGACCCCACCCAGCGCTCCGAGGAGCCCTCCGCCCAGGGCCAGCAGCCGCAGGGCGGGAGCCTGCTCGAGTGCATGTCCTCCGGCGCACTCGAAGGCCGTCTGGCGGAGGAGGTGAACCGCGCCCGCCGGCACGGCACCGCGCTCAGCTGCCTGCTGGTGGCGATCGACGACGTCGAGGACCTCGCCGTGCGCCACGGCCAGCAGCTGCCCGAGCAGGCCCTCGCCTACGCCGGTCCGGCATTGCGCCGGGAGCTGCGCTCGTTCGACCGGGTGGGGCGCCCCAGCGAGCGTGAGCTGCTCGTGCTGCTGCCGGGAGCCGACAGCCCGCGGGGGGAGGCGGTCGCGCGGCGCCTGCTCGACCGGTTGCGTGCGATCAAGATCGAAGCCGGGGGGGTACGTCGCGCCGTGCGCTTCTCGGTCGGGCTGGCGGCATGGCGAGCGGACCTCTCTGCCGAGCAGCTCCTCGAGCAGGCGCGGGCGGCCGCTCGGCGGGAACGCAACGGCGTCGCCAACGGAGCCGCGGCGACCTAGCGCGAGCGCGTCGGCCCCGAGCCGCGGAGAGGGCTCCGGCGGATAGGCCATAATCTCGCACCACTGTGCTCTCCGGTTCCGAGTTGTGGCTGCTGCGCCTGATGGCCGACCGGGGGCTCGCGCTGCTGGATGCGAGCTCCCTGCTGATGGTGATCGAGGAGCGCGGCGAGCTGCGTGTGGCGGCCGCCAGCGGCGAGGGCACGCCGCGGCTGCGGATCATCCCGGTCGAGGGCAGCGCGCTCGGGGCGCTCTATCTCGCGGGCAAGCCCGTGGCGCTGGATCGCCCGCGCGGACAGGACGCGGCGCTGTTGCACGAACTCGGTATCGAGGCGCGAGCGGTGCTGGTCGAGCCGCTGAACATGGAAGGCCACGGCGGGGGCCTGGTGATCGCGCTGCGCAGCGGCGGCGGTTTCAAGGGGCCCGACCAGCAGGCCCTCGGCGCGTTCGCCGCGAGTGTCGCCCAGCGGCTCGCCGCGGAGCGCTCGGTGGAGATCGAGCGGCTGCGCTACGGCATGGAGGCGCGCGAGCGCGAGCGAACGCGGTGGGCACGGGAGATCCACGACGAGACGGTGCAGGGCCTGGGCGCACTGCGGCTGAAGCTCGCCAACGCACGCGACCTCGAAGATCGCGAGGCGATCAGCGGTGCCGTGGACGCCGTTCTGGACGGGCTCGGTGAGGAGATCGACGGCCTGCGCCATCTGATCACCGAGCTCCGGCCCGCGGCGCTCGACGACCTCGGTCTCGCCGCAGCCCTCGAGGCGCTTGCCAGGCGCGCCCAGGCGATCGACGGCCTGGACGTGACGACGGAGATCGATCTCGGACCCGAGCACTCAGACCAACGCCTGGACCCGGAGCTCGAGAGCACGATCTACCGGGTCGTGCAGGAGGCGCTGACCAATGTCAGCAGACACGCCGAAGCGACCCGGGCGGTGGTCAGCGTGAGCGAGCGCAACGGCATCGTGCGGGCATCGGTGACCGACGACGGCAAGGGCCTGCCCGAAGCTGACCGGCTCGGGCCGCGTGGCGACGGGCTGGAGGGCGGCTTCGGCATGTCCGGCATGCGCGAGCGGGCCGAGCTGGTCGGAGGCGAGCTGGAGCTGATCCCCGCGCCGGAGAAGGGGACCGTGATGCGACTCACGGTGCCCCTCGCCGGGCGTCCGGCGGTCGAGCGCCTCGATGAAGCCGTGCGCAGCTGAGTCGCCGCCCGCGGCGTCCCCGCGCGGAGCGGCCGCCGGCGAGGGGCGGTGGGGCACCTCGCCACGAGCCCCATCTCCTCGGACGGCCGTGTGGATCGCGGCCGCGCTCGCCGTCGCCGTGCTCGCATGCGGGTGCGCGGGCAAGGGTCAGGAACAGCGGCGACAGCGCCCCGGCGGAGCCGCTGGGCAGTCGACGACCCCCGGGGGCGCGCCGACGCAGAAGCCGCTCACCCGCGCGCAGGCGATCGCCTTCGCGCACGCGGTGAACCTCCGTCCCGCAGATGTGCCGGGATTCAAGGTCAGCCCCCCCAAGACGCGATCGAATCCGCGGGAAAACCGACTCGAACGGCAGATGCTCGAGTGCGTGGGGGCCGCCGGTCCCAACAAGGAACTGGCCGAAGTCGACTCGCACGAATTCCAGCGGACCGGCGCCGGAGACTTCAGCGTCAGCTCGAGCGTGTCGGTGGCGCGCACACCGGCGATTGCGGCTCGCGCGCTGTCGGTGATCCGCAGCGAGCGCACCCGGGAATGCCTGTCCCGCTACGTCTCCAAGCTGTTCGAACACATGCACGTACACGGCGCGAAGATCGGTGAGCTGTCGGTCTCCTCCGAAGCCGCCGCGGCGCCGGGAACGGCGGGGGGCTATGTGCTTCGGATCGATGCGAACGTCACCGCGCTCGGCAGATCCGTGCCGCTCTCGCTTGAAATGTTCGGCTTCGTGTGCGGGCAGGCGGGGATCTCGCTGATGGCCACGAGCCTGCCAGCACCGTTCCCGGCGGCGGCGCGTCAGGCGCTGCTGCAGCTGCTGCTGGAACGGGCGAAGGCCCACGGACAGTGCGTCGCCGCGACCTCGCCGGGATCGACCGCGCTGCCGCAGTAGCGGCGCCTATTCGACCAGGCCGAGCTTGCGCGCGTAGGCGGTGATCTCTGCGCGCGAGGAGAAGCCGAGCTTCTCGATCGCACGGGCCCGGTAGGTCTTGACGGTCCGCTCGGCGACGTGGAGCTGCTCGGCTATCTGAGGGTTGGTGTAGCCGTTGGCGATCAGCCTCACCACCTCGCGCTCGCGCTCGCTGAGCGACGCGCCATCCGAGGGCGCATCGTCGCCGGCGGCCATCTGCGCACCGAGCCGGGGATGCAGATAGTTGTTGCCGGCCACCGCCAGACGGAAGGCCTGCAGCAGCTCGGCCGGCTCGGCCTCCTTGAGCACGTAGCTGCGCGCACCGGCGCGCAGCGCCTGCCTGGCGTACTCCGGGTCCTCGCGCATCGTCAGGATCGCCACGGCGAGCGTGGGATGGGCCAGGAAGCAGGAGGGCAGCGCCGCGAGGCTCGAGCCGCCCGGCATCGTCAGGTCGAGGGTGAGCAGGTCCGGGTGGTGGTCGCGCACCGCCTTGACGGTCGACGGCACGTCCGCCGCTTCGCCGACGATCTCGAATTCGCCCGACTCACGCTCGAGCACGGTCCTGATGCCGTCGCGAACGACGGAGTGATCATCGGCGATGATCACCCTGATCGGCCGATCGGTCCCGGGCGTGTCCGTTACCGCCTCCATGGGCTCACACCGTAGCGCTCGCGTCGGCGGCTGCGCAGGGCTCCGGCGGATCGGCGCGCATGCGGTCTCACCGGGCTCCGCGAGACTCCTGAAAACCGCTTGATAGAGCAAGAATCGCGCAGGTGAGACCCAAATGGCCGACGTCGATCGTCCTGGCGGGACGACATAGATCGGGACCTTTGGGACGACACGATCGGCACCTTCGGCACGACAGACAGGTGGCCCAGAAGGGCTCATCATGTCGTCTGTGGCGCACCCCCCTCCCATCCCCTCAGCCCAAGCGCGCCACCGCTAGGCAAGGAGGCCACACGATGATCGCCCTCACCATCTCATCCGTCTGGCTCGCCCTCACCGCCGCGGGGTTCGCCGGGCTGTCCGCGCTCAGGCGGGCAGAGTCGCGCAGGGACTATCGCACCCGTCTGCTCACCGCAGAGCACATGGGGGTGCTCGCCGGACCGGCGCCCGGCCCTGGGTCCGCGCCCGGGGAGGTGCGCGGGCTGATCGTCGAGAGCCTGCCGGCATGAACCCGTTCGTCCCGCCCGCAGGTTCGCGCGAGCGCTCCCACCGCCGCGACCTGCGCCTGCAACGCTGCCCGGCAAGGGAGCAGGCCGACGGCCAGCCCGCGACGTGGCCTGGGCGGACCGCCGCCGGAGAGCCACAGGCGGGGCCTCCCGTGTTGCTCGCCGGGTCAGACCCGCGCGGCCGCGCCGCGGTGCGCGCCGAGCTGAAGGCGGCGCTCAAACGCCGCACCACGTTCGCCGAGGCCGACTTCCTCGCCCAGGTGCTCGAGCGGGCCCCTGCGAGTCGCATGGTGGTCCTCGCCGGCGATTTGAGCGACAGCTCCGCCGAGTCGCTGATCCGCCTTCTCAGCCAGCGCCATCCGCTGCTGCCCGTGATCAGTCTGAGCCCTGCCGCCTGACGACGGCAGGCGCCGGCGCGGGGCGCCCAGGGGCCGCGCGGCAGGCGCCTTGCAACGAGCGGCGCCGTCGCGGGCAACGGGTAGCGTGGCATCGCCGATGCCCACTGCTCCGGCCACCACCCCCATGCGCTCCTCCAGGTTGCGGCGGATCGTCGCCGCCTACACGATCAACCGGCTCGGCACGTGGTTTGGCTTCATCGCGCTCTCGGTTGCGGTCTTCGACCACACCGGCAGCGCGCTCGCGGTGGGGGCGCTGCTGCTCGCCGGCCAGGTCGTGCCGGCGTTTCTGGTGCCCGCCCTCGTTGCGCGCGTGGAGGCCTCCACCAGACGCGGCGAGCTGAGCGCCCTGTACGTGTTCGAGGCGGTCGCCACGGCGGCGCTGGCGGCGCTGGTGATGTGGCATTTCCTGCTTTCAGCCGTGCTGCTGCTGGTCGCCCTCGATGGCACCGCTGCGCTGGCTGCGAGCGCCCTGCTGCGGGCGGCCGCGGCGCGCAGCGCCCGCGCTTGGGCGGACAGCCAGGGGCCGATCCTCGCCGCGATGGACGAGACGGCCATCGCGGGAGGAATGCCCACGCAGAGCCACGACGGGAACTCGGGGCCGCCGCACGCCGCTGCGCAGGAGGACTCCGCGCGGCAGGCGCGAGCGGTCGAGGCCGAGCGCCGGGCCAACGCCGCGCTCAACATCGGGTTCGCCGTCACCTTCACGCTCGGGCCCGCCCTTGCAGGTCTGGTGGTGCCGACGCTCGGGGCGCCCGCGGCGCTGCTGATCGACACCGTCTCGTTCTTGATCTGCGGAGCGATGCTGCTCGACATACGGCCTCACGTCGAGGACGCGGACTCCGCGACGGTGAGCGCTCGGGTGCGGGCCGCCTGGCGGTACATCGTGGCGACCGCGATGTTGCGCAAGCTCCTGCTCGCCGAGGCTGTCGCGCTGATGTTCTTCGAGTTCTCGCCCCCGATCGAGGTCGCGTACGCGAAGGTGTCGCTGCATGCAGGCGACAGCGGCTACGGGCTGCTGCTCGGCGTGTGGGGGCTCGGCGTGGCGGTGGGGAGCATCGTGTTCGCCCGCTCGATCGGTCGCTCGCTGGGACTGCTGCTCTCCGGCGCGACGCTCGCGGTGGGCGTGGCGTATCTCGGCTGGGCGATCGCGCCGTCGCTGGCGCTCGCCTGCCTGGCCGGAGCGATCGGGGGCGTCGGCAACGGCGTGCAGTGGGCTGCGCTGATCAGCGCCGTGCAGCGACTGACCCCACAGCACCTGCAGGGGCGGCTGATGGGAGCCGTCGAATCGCTCGGAGCGATCTGCCCGGCCGTGGGCTTCGTGCTCGGCAGCGCGATAACGGTGCTCAGCTCGCCCCGCACCGCGTTTCTCGTCGCCGGCGTGGGCGCGAGCTTGTGCACGATCGCGTTCATGAGATTGCGCCTGGGCGCGATCGCCGAGACGCCCTCGCAGCCGGCCGGGGCGCCTCACGTCCCGGGCGCGCAGGAGCTTCGCGTGAGCGACTCCGTCGGACAGACCCACTGAGGACCACGGCACCTTGACATCGTCAAAACCCGCTCTGTTGAGCCAAGAACACGCCTCCGACGGGTTCTGACCAGCCGTCCAGGGGACGGCGACGCACCTTTAGGACCACAGCGGATCGGCCGTTAAGCACGACAAGGCACAAAAGCTGCTGCAGGTGCCAAGCACATGACAACGTTCTCCTCGAAGCTCACCACGCGAGTGTTCTACGCCGCCGAGGCGCTGATGCTCATCGGCGCGGTCGGTGCCGCCGCGTGGCTGTCGCACCCCCAGGAATGGCAGCCCACGATCCTCGTCGGGCTGCTGCTCGTGCTGTCGCTCGGAGGCCAGCGGCTCGTGTTCACGATCCGCGACCAACATCTCTCGGCCGGGCTCGTGGCCCAGGTGCTCGCCATGTGCCTGCTCGGACCGGCGCCGGCCGTCGCCGTCTCGATCGCCGCGGCGGTGTTCATCTCGGTCGGACGCCAGCTGCCGCGATCCGCGTGGCTGAACAACCTCACCACGTTCGCGGTGTTCCCGCTGGTGGGGGGCGTACTCGCGCAGGCGCTGATCGGCAACGTCCACGACCCCGCGAATCAGCTCGCCAGGGGCATCACGTTCGCGCTGGTCGTGTTCGGGGTGTACTTCGTCTCGCTGATCATCGACTTCGGCGTGATCGCGTTGGACAACCGGATCGTCGGGAACCGCCGGATCTCAGAGCAGGTTCGCGACATATTGGGTCCGGTGATGCCCGGTCACGTCGCTGCGGGCGCCCTCACCGCGGTGCTCGCGGTCGCCTATACCAGGCTGGGGACCTCGACCCTGCTCGCAGCGGTGCTGGTGATCGTGATCTTCCAGCATCTGATGGTCGCGCTGCTGCGCTCCGAGGAACGGGCCGACCAGCTGGAAGCACGCTCGGTGCACCTCGCCTCGCTGCAGCTCGGGGTGCTGACCACGCTCGTCGAGACGCTGGCTCTGCGCGACCGGACGACCGCCAGGCATGCGGCCGCCGTCGCCCGCTATGCCCAGGGGCTGGCGCAGGAGATCGGCTGCTCGGAGGCCGACCAGGAGCTGGTCCACACCGCGGGGCTGCTGCACGACATCGGCAAGTTCGCCCTCCCCGACCGGATCCTGAACGCGGAGGTTCTCTCAGACGAGGATTGGGCCGTGATCAGGCGCCACCCCCAGGACGGTGCGACCCTGGTGGGACGCCTCGACGGCTACGGCCCCGTCGCCGACGCGATCCTCTATCACCACGAGCGCATCGACGGCGGCGGCTATCCGGCCGGGCTGATCGGCAGCGAGATCCCGCTCGCCTCACGGATCATCGCCGTGTGCTCGACCTACGACACGATGACCGCCCGCGACACCTACCGTTCGCCGATGACCTCCCAGGACGCCATCGCGGAGCTGCGCAAGGTCGCCGGCCGCCAGCTCGACGCGGAGCTGGTCGAGAGCTTCGTCACGATGATCGAGCGCGAGGGTCAGGTGGCCTTCGCGCATGGCGACGACGCCGACTTCGAGGCCGAGCTCGCGTTCGAGCGGCGCGCCCGCCAGATCGCTCAGCCCGCGGTCGCATAACGCCAGCGCATCCTGCCCAGTCGTCAGCGACACGGGCCGAGGTCCGAGAGGGAAAAGAAGAAGGCGCCGCGTGGACATTGTCGCGGCGCCTTCAGATCAGGCCGTGTGTGCGGCCTTCTGACGGCTTATTTGTGGAAGCGCACGATGTTCTCTCCTTCGCCAGGGCCCACGGGCCTTTTGCGAGGCGCCCTGTCGTCTCCATCCACACAGGACTAGCTCATCTTTGATGAGGTTCGTTAAGGATGCTACCGCGATTGGACGGAATGTCTAGGTGAGCGGAGGTTCATGCAGGAATGGTTGCACGAGCAGGAGAACCAGCGCCTGCAGGGTCGACGGAGCTTCGTGCAGCCAAACGTCTACAAACGTGCAACTCACTTGACTTTTCGGGGCGACGAGCCGATACACCAGACATGTCCACCCCGACCAACAAGGCAGCAATGCCCTCAAATCAGTCCAACCCCGCCCACCGCCTGGTGTTCACGAGCTCCGAGGCAGCCGACTACATCGGTGTGTCCCTGGCGACGATCCGTCGCTGGACCGACGCCGGGCACATCGCCTGCTACCGCACCCCCGGCGGGCAGCGACGGTTCTCCAGCGACCAGCTCGACGACTTCGTCGCCTCCCTCCAGCACGACGACCGCGCCACGCAGAAGGTCGCCTGAGAGCGCTCAGCTGGCGAGCCGTCCGAACTTCTCGGCCAGCCGCCTGTAGAAGGAGGAGCCCGGCAGCTGGGCGATCGTCCCGATCCCGTCGACGAATCGGGCGTCGATCGAGCCGCCGGCGGGGATCTCTCCCGCCGGGCGCCCATCGACGGCGACGTCCAGCGGCTCGCGTGAGCGGTTGTGGACGGTGAGGCGGTCTCCCGGGGCCACCACCAGCGCCCGCGCCGTGAGCGAGTGGGGGGCGATGAAGGAGACGGTGTAGCCCTTCACCCCCCAGGCCATCACCGGCCCGCCGTTGGCGAGGTTGTACCCGGTGGATCCCGCCGGGGTGGAGACCACCAGGCCGTCGCAGCGCACACTGCCCACGACCTCGCCCTCGAGCGCGTAGGCGATCTCCGCGACGCGCTCCCCGACCTTGCGGTGGATCGCGATGTCGTTGATCCCCGCATGGCGCCCGAGCGGCGAGGAAGGCGCCTGGAAGCGCCCGTCGGGAGCATCGACCACGATCGCCGGCAGGCGCAGCAGCTCGAAGTCCCCGCCGAACGCCCGCGCCAAGCCGTCCTCCAGCTCGTCGGGCTCGATCGTCGCGAGAAAGCCGATCTCGCCGAAGTCCACGGCGAACACGGGCACGTCGGTGCCCGCGTAGCGCTGCAGGGCCCTGAGGATGGTGCCGTCCCCGCCGAGCACCAGGCACAGCTCCACATCGTCGATCACCGGCGCGTCGAGTGCCACCCCCGGTCCCGCGGTGAGACCGTGCTTGGCGGTCTCCTCCCGATCCAGGCGCATCGTGATGCCCCTCGCCCGGGCACGCTCGACCACCGTGCGCAACGCCTGCGTCGTGTCGTGCGGGCGGCGGTGGGTGAACACCGTCATCTGCCGCGGCGACGTCCCGGTGTCGCTCACGGCTCCACCGCCCGCGCCATCGCACGCACCTCATCGGCTCCGCCGGCCGCGCCCTGGCGGCCGGCCTCGGCCAGGTGCAGGAACGTCTCGCGGTTGCCCTTCGGTCCGGGCAGACCCGAGGAGTGGCAGCCGAGCACGCTCGCCCCCAGCGCCATCGCCGCCTCGCCCACCTTCGCCAACGCGGCACGGCGGTCGGCGGGATCGCGCACCACGCCGCCTTTGCCGACCTGGCCGCGCCCGACCTCGAACTGGGGCTTCACCATCGCGAGCAGATCGTAGGTGCCGGCCATGCACCGGAGAACCGCCGGCAGGACGAGCGTCAACGAGATGAACGACACGTCGATCGTCGCCAGGTCGGGCACGTAGGGGAGCATCGCCGGCGTCAGCTCCCGGGCGTTCGTGCGCTCGAGCACGAGCACGCGCGGGTCTCCCCTCAGCCGCCACGCGAGCAGGCCGTAGCCGACGTCCACCGCCACCACACGCGCGGCGCCCCGCTGCAGCAGGCAGTCGGTGAATCCTCCGGTCGAGGCCCCCACGTCCAGCGCGTCGCGTCCCCCGACCTCCAGGCCGGCGCTGTGCAGCGCGTTCGACAGCTTGACCCCTCCACGTGAGACGAATGCCGGCTCCTCTCGCACGCTGATCGGCTCGGCCGGGTCCACCAGCTCGCTCGGCTTCTGCGCCCGGCGCTCGCCCGACCCGACGAGGACCTCCCCCGCCATCACGGCGACCGCCGCCCGGCTGCGCGAGGGAAACAGGCCGCGCTCGGCCAGGAGGGTGTCGAGACGCATGCGGTGACCGGCCATCGCTGGAAACGGTATCCGCTCCCAGCCAACCGCCGCGAGCCCGCACGATCGCCGCCGTCTCCCCTCTGTGATCAACATCACACATATCGACACCGCCTGCGGGCAACATAGTGAGCGACCCGAAGTACAGCAGCATCCCTCCTCCCTGAAGCGGCCCGTTTCCCCAGCGGGCCGCTTCTCTTTAAGCGCCGCCGCCCGGCCCCGGCCCCGCGCTAGGTGACGCGCCTCGGGAGGTTCCGAACGGCTGGGTAGGCATCCGGGTCGCAGCCGAGGCTGTGGGTCCTTCCAAAGATCCATGAGCCGAGGAGGACCCGGATGCAGGACAAGCGTAGGTGGCTGCCCCGCTGGCAGCGTGTCGAGCTGGTCGAGAAGTGCTTGATGGAGGGCATGACGCGCCGCCAGGCTGCAACCTGGCGGCGCGTGTCGGTCTCGACGGTGCAGTATTGGATCGATCGTTACCGGCAGGCGAGCGAGCAGGAGCGCCGCTCGGGAGCATGGGCGCAAGATCGCTCCCCGGTGCCACACCATCAGCCCACACGCTGCTCAGAGCAGGTGCACGACCGCGTCTGCGAGGCGCGCCGGCGCACCGGGTGGGGGCCACGGCTGATCGCCTGCGAGCTCGGGATGGCGCACGCGACGGTCTCGCGCTGTTTGTCTCGCCGAGGGCTCTCACGACGCCCGGCCGCTGCTCGCGAGGAGGTTCGCCGCTTCGAGTGGCCGTGTCCCGGTGATCTCTTGCAGATGGACGTCAAGCGCTTCGCGCGCTTTAGCCGCCCCGGGCACCGCGTCACAGGCGACCGCTACCGCAGCGGTGCAGAGAAGCGGGCACGAGTCGGCTGGGAGTTCGCACACTCGCTGATCGACGACCACTCGCGCCTGGCTTATACCGAGCTCCTCCCCGACGAGCGAGCGGTCACTGTCACAGCTTTCGTGAACCGTGCGCTCGCGTTCTACGCCGCCCACGGGATCAGACCCCGACGGTTGCAGACTGACAACCACTTCTCCTACGCCAAGAATCGCAGCCTACGTGAGCTGCTCATCCACCACGGCATCGCTCATCGCTTCATCCCGCCGCGCACGCCGAAGCGCAACGGGAAGGTTGAGAGATACCAGCAGACCCTCGCAAGAGAGTGGGCTTACGGACAGCGCTATCGCAGCTCAGACGCTCGAGCCACAGCACTGCCCATCTGGCTCACCCACTACAACACCACCAGGAACCACAGCGGCATCGGCAACCGGCCACCAATCAGTCGCGTTCGGAACGAGTCGAGGCGGAACAGCTAGGCGCCGATCGCGGCGGAGTCGCGCGAGAGGATCGCCGCCCGCACCCGCTCGGCGATGCGGGCGCCGGTGTAGCCGACCTCCTCGTGCAGCAACGCCGGCTTGCCGTGTGTCACGTAGCGGTCGGGCAGGCCCACCCGGAGGATTCGAGGGGTGGTGCCGGTCTCGTTCAGGGTCTCCCACACGGCGGTGCCGAACCCGCCTGCGAGCACACCCTCCTCGATCGTCACGAGCAGGTCGTGCTCGGCGGCCAACTGCGCCATCAGCCCGGCGTCGATCGGCTTGGCGAAGCGCGCGTCGGCGACCGTCACGTCGATCTCGCTCGCACTCAGCTCTGCCGCGGCCTCCAGCGCCTTGCCCACGCCGCTGCCGTAGCCGATCAGCGCCACCCGTCGCCCCACCACGCCGCCGGCGCCGCCCTCCTTGAGGATCTCCCCTGTGCCGATCTGCAGAGCGCGGGGGCGCGCGGGCAGCTCGACCCCGACGCCCTCGCCGCGGGGATAGCGCAGAGCGATCGGGCCGTCGTCGTAGGCGAGCGCGGTGCGCAGCATGTGCACGAGCGTCGCCTCGTCGCGGGGGGCCATCAGCACGATGTTCGGCAGGCACCTCAGATAGGCGATGTCGAACGCGCCGTGATGGGTCGGGCCATCGTCGCCGACCAGGCCCGCGCGGTCCATCGCGAACACGACGTTCAGTCGTTGCAAGCACACGTCGTGCACGATCTGGTCGTAGGCGCGTTGCAGGAACGTCGAGTAGATCGCCGCAACCGGCTTGACGCCCTGCAGCGAGAGGCCCGCGGCGAACAGGATCCCCTGCTGCTCGGCGATGCCCACGTCGAAGTACCGCTCCGGCATCGCCTTCTGCAGGATGCTCAACCCCGTTCCCGAGTTCATCGCGGCGGTGATCCCGACCACGCGGTCGTCTCGCCGACACTCGCGTACGAGCGCTTCGCCGAAGACCTGGGTGTACTGGGGCGGGGTCTTCCTCGCCCCACCGTCGGCCGCCGGACGGCTGGGCGTGGGCGCGCCCCCGAGGATCGACTTCGGCTTGGCGGCGTGCCACCTCTCCATGCCCTCCAGCCCGCCCTCCTCGGCGGGGGCGAAGCCCTTGCCCTTGACGGTGGCGATGTGCACCACCACCGGTCGCTGCGCAGCGAGCGCCTCCCGCAGCGCCTCACGCAGCGCGCGCACGTCGTGTCCGTCGATCACGCCCATATAGGCCCAGTCGAGCTCCTCCCACCACAGCCCGGGCGCCCAGAAGGCCTTGATCGACTCCTTCAGCTGCGGCCCCAGTCGCTCGAACGCCGATCCGATCCCGCCCGGCAACTTCACCAGGCCGCCCTCCACCCCCGCGCGCGCGTGCCACAGCTTCGGGTTCAACCGCACACGGTTGAAGTACCGCGACAGCGCCCCCACGTTCGGCGCGATCGACATGCCGTTGTCGTTCAGTACGACCACGATCGGGGTGCCCAGGCCGCCCGCCTGGCTGATCGCCTCGAACGCGACTCCGCCCGTCATCGCACCGTCTCCGATCACGGCGACGACCTTGCCGTCCTCGGTCTCCACACGCTGGCCGCCCTCGGACGCATCGCCGTGAGCGGTGGCGCCCGACTGGCCGCCCTGTGTCTCGGACTCGCCCCGTGCGGCCGCCGCCCGCTGACGCATCCCCTCCTTGATCCCGACCGCATACCCGATCGAGGTGGAGGCGTGCCCGGCGCCCATGATGTCGTGTTCGGACTCCCCCATCGAACAGAACGGAGCGAGCCCGCCGTACTGGCGAATCGTGCTCAGGCCGTCGAGCCTGCCGGTGAGGATCTTGTGCGGGTAGGCCTGATGGCCGACATCCCAGAGGATCTTGTCGCGCGGCGATTCGAGCAGCGAGTGCAGCGCCACCGCCAGCTCGCACGTGCCGAGGTTCGCACCGAAGTGCCCGCCGATCTCACCGACGGTGTCGATGATCCGCTCGCGCACCTCTCCGGCGAGCTTGGCGAGGTCCTCCTCGGAGAGCTGTTTGAGGTCCTGCGGTCCGTCGACCGCGTCGAGCAGCCGCTCGCTCGCCTCGGCGCGCTCTCCCGATGACTGATCGGCTGGGGGCTGGTTGCGATCGCTCTTCGGCTTGCGGCTCATGAGGTCCGTCTGTAGATGAAATCAGCTATCTGCTCGAGCTCGCTCATCGCGTGGGCTTCCCCGCCGATCGCGTTCTCCGCCTCGGCCAGCGCCTGGCGCACCGTTCTGTGCGATTCCGCCGCCAGCTCTCTTGCTCGTTGGATGCCGAACTCGCTCACGTAGGTCCGCTTGCCATGACGCTCGTCGCTGCCTCGCGGCTTGCCGAGCGCCGCATCCGTGCCGGTCACGTCAAGAATGTCGTCCACGATCTGAAACAACACGCCCAGCTCGGCTGCGAAACGCCGAAAGCCCATTGTCGCAGGTCCGTCGATTCCTCCGAGTAAGAGTACGCAGATGACCGACGCACCGATCAGCCGCCCCGTCTTGAGCTCGTGCAGCCGTCGTAGGGATGCCTGCCCCTCCGGCGTGTGGGAGCTGACGTCCGCGTACTGGCCGCCGACCATCCCGTCCACGCCGGTGGCCGCCGCGAGCTCCGCCGCCGCCAGCAGCACCCGCTCGGGCCGCGAGCGCTGCCTCGTGAGCAGATGCCTGAACGCCTCGGCGTAGAGACCGTCCCCCGCCAGGATCGCCACGTCTTCGCCGTACTTGACATGGCAGGTGGGCATCCCCCGCCGTAACTCGTCGTCGTCCATCGCCGGCAGGTCGTCGTGGATCAGCGAGTAGGTGTGGATCAGCTCGATCGCGCCCGCCAATGGCAGCATCTGCTGCGGCTCGAGGCCGACCGCCCGTGCCGTGGCCAGCGCCAGCACCGGCCTGATGCGCTTGCCCCCGGCCAGCAGCGAGTAGCGCATCGCGTCCTCCAAGCCCGCCGCCAGGGGCTCGTGCGAGAAGCGCATCGCCTCCAGATAGCGCTCCACCTCCCGCTGCAGGTGCTCGGGGTAGCCCGCCTGCTTCAGGTCCTCTCCCGTCGCCTCGGCGCTCACAGCGTCGCTACAGCAGCGAGTCCTGGCCGGGCGGGACCGCCAGCGCTTCCGCACGCGCCCGCCGCTCGAGCTCGGTCGCGGCCTCGCCAGCCAGGCCGGCGCAGTCCTCCACCAGCGTCGCCGCCGCGTCCGGCGAGAGCTCGCCGGAGCGCAGCTGCTCGGCCGCGCGTTCCAGCTTGGCGATCAACTCGTCCAGGCGCTCGTCCACGATTCGCTCGGTCTCGTTCATGCCGCCTCCTGCCGGTAGTTACAGGTCGTCACGGTGCTCGTCGCCCACGTGCTCGGGTTGGCCGGTGCGCTCACGAGGCTCCCTGCGGCGCATTCTCGCGCACTTCGCGCAATACCGCCGCCAGTACCCCGTTGACGAACCCGGGGGCGTCGCTGCCGCAGAACAGCTTCGCGCTCTCCACGGCCTCCTCGATCGCGCCCTCGGGCGGGATCGGCTCGCGCGCGGGGACCAGATCGGGGTAGAGCATCTCGATCAGCGCCACCCGCATGATGCTCCGCTCCAGCGGCTGGATCCGCTGGGCGGACCAGCCATGGGCATGGGCGTCGAGAACCCCGTCGAGCTCCTGTGTGCGCTGCGCAGCCGCCTGCGCGAGCGCCCGCGTCATCGCCGAGGCGCTCTTGCCGAGCGCATCCTCCAGCGGCTTGCCCGTGAGATCGTGCTGGTAGAGCGCCACCGCCGCCGCCCGGCGCTGTTCGGAGCGGCGCATCTACGCCCGCCCCGGCGCGGCGGCCGGCGCCTCACGCACGGGACACGTACTCGCCGGAGCGGGTGTCCACCCTGATTCGCTCACCGACGTCGACGAACAGCGGGACCATGATCGTCGCCCCGGTCTCGAGAGTCGCGGGCTTGCTTCCGCCACCCGACGCGGTGTCCCCGCGCAGTCCCGGTTCGGTCTGCGTCACCTCCAGATCGACCGCGCTCGGCAGCTGCACGTCGGCCGGCTCGTCGTCGATGAACAGCACGTCGACCTCGCTGCTCGGCTGGATCCAGCGCAGCGCCTGCTCGACGGCGCCCTCCCGCACCGCGAGCTGCTCGAAGGACTCCGTGTCCATGAAGTGCGCATCGGTCCCGTCGGCGTAGAGGAACTGCATCCTGCGCGTCTCCGTTCGGACCGAACGGAACTTCTCGCCGGCCCTGAAGGTCTTGTCGATGACCGCCCCATCGGCGACGCGGCGCAGCTTCGTGCGCACGAACGCGCCACCCTTGCCGGGCTTCACGTGCTGGAACTCGACGATCTTGAAGATCGTCCCGTCCACCTCGATGTGGTTGCCGTTCTTGAATTGATTTGTGCCTAGCACGTATTCAGCCTAACCTTGTTCTACGTGGACCCGACAGCCAAGAAGCCTAGCCGCATGGACCAGTACGTGCGGGTCAGCCGCGTTGCGGGCCGCTCGGGGGAGAGCTTCATCTCCCCCGACCTCCAGCGCGAACAGGGCGCGGCCTGGGCGTCCTCGCGTGGTGTCGAGGTAGCGGTCGTCCATGAAGACCTCGACCAGTCGGGCGGCAAGCTGGAGCGTCCGGGCCTGGATGCGCTCATGGAGCGCATCAGAGCAGGACAGACGGATGGCGTGATCGTCTCGAAACTGGACCGCCTGAGCCGCTTGGGTGTGGCCGACGCCCTGCGCTTGGTCGAACAGATCACGGAGGCGGGCGGCTCGATCGCGGCGCTCGACCTCGGGCTCGATCCGACAACGCCGTTTGGCGAGTTCGGCATGACGATCATGCTGGCGCTCGCGCGCATGGAACGCCGCCGCATGAGCGAAGCGTGGGAGCACGCCAAGACGCGGGCGCTCGATCGCGGCGCTCGGATGGGACCAACGCCGTTCGGCTACACGCGGACTGACGACGGCCTGCTTACGCCGCATCCAAAGTGGGCGCGCGTCGTGACAAGGGCGTTCAAGCTCGCCGCAGACGGTGGCGTCGATGCGGCGCTCGCATACCTGCGCAAGCAAGTACCGGCGTACCCCTCGGACGGTCGGCCGGGCGTTCGTCGCAAGCGCAGCGCCGATCATCGAACCTGGAACGCCTTTACCGTGCGGCGGCTGCTGCGCAACCGTAGCTACCTGGGCGAGACGCACTATGGCGACCGCCTGGTGCGGGATTCGCACCCTGCCCTCGTTGATCGGGTGACGTTCGAGCGGGCGCACCCCGGCGATGAGAAGCCGCAGCGCCGCCCCGCTGCCGTGTTCCCGTTGAGCGGGTTCGCCACCTGCGCCAACTGCGGCGAGTTCTTGATCGGCGCGCGAGCAGGCGGAGGCATCCGCGCGTATCGCTGCCGCGCATCGCTGGCGAGCTGGAAGGGCGAGCGGTGCGGCTCACCTACGAACATCACGGCCGACCGACTAGAGGGCTACGTGGTGGAACAGGTTAAGCAGGCATACGAACAGGGCGGCACGTCGGGCCATGCTGCCAGCGTCGCGGAGACAGACGGCAGTTTCGAGGACGTTCAGGGCGAGCTGGAGGCGGCAGAGCGCGAGCTGGAGCGGTTCGCCGCCGATCCGACTGCGGCCGAGCTGCTTGGGGAGGCCGCGTGGACGGCGGCTTTGCGCACTCGAACCGAACGCGCCGAAGTCGCGCGGGCCGAGTATCGCGAACACGTGGACACGATGCGCGCGGCCGACATCGTGATACCGCCGATCGAGCTGCTTGACAGCCTGGAGCCTGCCGAGCTGAGGACCGTGCTACGCAGCGTCTTTGAGTGTGTGCGTGTTGGCCGCGGCAGCTCCCGTGGCCGTGGACCGATGGCCGAGCGTGTCGAGCTGGTCTTTCATGGCGAACCGGCGTCCGGGGTAACGGCGCTCGAGAACGCCACATAGCGCCCGCTCCAGCGCTTCGCGGGCCTCTTGGGGCATCGGCCTGGTCACTGCTGCAAGACGAAGCGCGGAACGACCGGAACGCGCTGGCGTGTTTGCTGAGCTTCGCGGCCTCATGCATGTACTGACCACCAAGGGCAGCAACCGGCCAACGAGTTTGACCAGCGTCGGGAGGGCTGGCCGCACGCCTGGGACAAGGAGGCGAAGCCGACGCCTCCGGTGCCCGTAACGGCGGCCACCTGGCCGCAACCTCTCCCGACGCCGGCGTCGCCTCTCTGCCCTTGCGCGCCCTATGCCTGCGACACGGGCGCGCCCCTCGGTGCCCCGCTTGATCCCTTCGCAGGCGTTCTCAGTGCCACTCGTCGGGAGCCGCGCCGGGTGTCCACTCCTTGGCGACTCCCCCGCCTGCCTCCTTGAGCCGTCGTCCGTACTCGACAATGCTGAACTGGAAATCCAGCTCTTGACGCGGGTCGGTCGCACCGTCGTCGAGCATCTGACGCCAGTGTGTGAGGGCGCACAGCGTCTCGACCTGGGCTTCGTCCTTCCACCAGCCGATTTTGAGCCCTTTCAGCGCATCCGGGTAGCGTCCGTACAGAGCGAGGATCGAGCCCCACATGAGCTGCCGCCATGTTCGGTCGCCACCGTAGGGCTCTAGCCACGGTGCCCGCGCAGTCGGCAACTCGTCCTCGTCCTCGGCCGTGGTTCCGTTCGCGCGTGCTGCGGCCATGAGCTTCGCCGCCTCCTGCGATGGCGTCGTTCCGTTCTGGACTGCCGCGGCGATGATGTTCGCCAAACCGTCGCGGACCATCTCGGCTGCCACACGCGCGACGGGCTCTCCCCTCTCCGCTGCGATTTCGACTAGGCGCGTGTTTGCCTCGTCGGGGAGCGTGATCTTGAGTCGGCTGCTCATTGCTGGACCTCCAAAGGATCGACATTTGATGGGCCTGTCGTGGCCCCTTCTGTCGGCTAGTGACCCTCAGCCTGCGAAACCGGCCAACGAATTGTGGCCCACTTGAGGGTCCGCACAGAAATGTGCATCTAGTCTGTTCAGAAGCTATGAGGGACCGCGCGGGTTGGAGTAGCTGGGGGCGCTTGTGGGACTCGGCGGAGCGGTATCGTTGGAGGCGATGAGCACGCGACGTGAGTTCGATGTGGTGATCGTGGCCGAGCCAGAGGGCGGCTACAGCGTGTTCGTGCCCGAGTTGCCGAGCGTTGCAACGCAGGGCGAGACGATCGAGGAAGCCCGCACGAACGCGCAAGAGGCGATCGAGGGATACCTCGAAGTCATGCACGACGACGGCCTGCCCATCCCCACGGTCCACCGCGACCGTGTTGCCGTCCAAGCCGCGTGAGTCAGACCCCCGCCGTCTCAGGCAAGCAACTCGTCAAGATCCTCGAAGGCCAAGGCTGGTACGTGAAGCGCATCCGTGGCAGCCACCACATCCTGCGCCACCCGACAGTGCCCGACGCAATCCCGGTGCCGGTCCACGGCAATCAGCCGATCAAGCGGGGCACACTCGGGAACATCCTGCGCACGGCCGGGATCAGCCGCGAGGAGTTCAGTCGGCTGGTCTGATCGTTCGAGAAACCGGTCGATCGTGGCGGCGTGATCGGCTGCACGAGCACGACCCTCCGCCGTTTCGAGCTTGTCCTGCTCAGAGAGCCATTCCCATTGCTCGGCGTCCGCCTCCAAGACCTCGATCAGCGGAGCGTCCAGGTCGAAGGTCAGCGGCCGCTGCTCGTCGGGCTCGGCCCATCCGAGCGCGCTCAGACCGCGAACCGCGGTGCTGATACGTCTCAGTACGGGTGTCCATCCTGCGCGCGTGTTGCTCTCGGGCATACCACCCGGCGCGTCCTCGCACGCACGCCCCAGCTCGGCGTACAGCGCCCCGCGCAGCAGAACCGCCACGTCGGCGGGCATGGTCGTGGTGATCCTGGCTGGTGCCGGGTCAGGTTCGCAGAGCGCGTCCATCTTCTCCTCCTGTCAGTTGTCGTGGAGTGGGCGCGAGGCAATAGCCGACGCCCCAAGTCACAGACACCCATCCGCTTGCACCGGCCTTGGCGAGCTTGCAGCGCAGCCGGGAGGCGTGCGAGTCCAGCGTGCGGGTCGGATCCTGGGACGGATAGCCCCAGACTCCGCGCAACAGCTCGGCTCTCGTAAAGACGCGGGTAGGGTCGCGCGCCAGGTAGACCAGCAGCGCGTACTCGCGCCGGCGCAGCTCTACGGGTGTCGATCCGTAAACGACCGTGCGCGTGGCCGTGTGAATCGTCAGCGCCTTGTGCCGGATCACCGGCGGCGTCTCGCCGGTTGGCCTGCGTAGGAGCGCGCGCACGCGTGCAAGCAGCTCGGCGTAGACGAACGGTGCTCGGATCACGTCGTCTGCGCCTGCCTCGAACGCACGCAGCGTGTCGATCACGTTGCTGGTCGTGCTCATCCAAAGCACGAGGCAACCGGAGCCCGCGAGCGCGCCCTGACGCAGCGCTCGTAGAGCGCCGAGCCCTGCGCCACGCCGCGACGTGTGAGCAAAGACGATCAGATCGACCTCGCCGAGCTGCGCGGGGTCGCCGATCAGTCTCACGTCGTAGCCGTCGAGCACCAGCTCATCGGCCAGTGCTTCGCTCTCGCTGCTCTGGCCGTAGACCGCCAGGACAGGGGGCGCAACTCGCGGGATATCCTCCAGCTGCATGGGAAGGTGTCGCCTTTCCGTGCCACGCCCCCGGCTGTTGACGCAGCGCGGGGGCACCTTTGTATTGCACGAGGAATCATAACCGCTTGTTCGGTTATGAGTACACGCATGGACGCAAGCGGTTATGCCTGCAAGGCTCGCGCGATGCCTCCACCACTGCCACCGGACCCCGCCCTCGGCCTGGCGATCAGGGAGCTACGCGAGGCCCGCGGTTTGACGCAGGAAGAACTGGCGAGTCAGGCCGGCATGACGTTCGGGACCGTCAGCCGCATGGAGTCGGCCAAGAGCGCGCCCGCATGGGCGACGGTCATGCAGGTGATCGACGCTCTGGGCGTCTCGCTGCCGGAACTTGCGCAAGCCGTCGAGGAAGCCAAGCGCAAGCACTGAGGATGCGAAACTACGTGACGGAAATCAATTCCCGCCACCGGCTGCGACCTGCCTCGCCACCCACTGCGCGCGCATCTCGTTGAAGTCGTTGACGTACACGCTGAGTAGATCACCGGGAACGAGGGTCGAGTCGTCATGACCAAGGTCGTGGCGTATGAGAAAGAGCAGTCGCTCATAGGCGAGGAGGTAAGTCGGGTCCGTCATGTCCTCCGGCATTGCAAGCGCGCGGAAGGCGTTCCAGGACTTGATGACCGCCGGCGGGCCGTAGAGCACCAGCTTCGTTGAGAAGTCCTGGAAGAAGTCGGCGGCCGCCGCCTGCTCCTCGCCGACCGTCTTGACGATGGCGATTAGCTGCTCGTAGATCGGAGCCATCTGTTCACGACGGACCCGCTCAAGTTCTTGGCGCTTCTCCCAGCGACGTTGCACTACGGCAGCTGCGACGACGCCGGTCGCACCAGCTATCGGGCCGGCTACCTGCGGGTCCTGCACGAGCCCATAGACGAGAGCGCCCACGCAAGCCGCAATGCCCGCGGCACCGATCAGCCCGAGCGCAAAGAGTCGGCGATTCTCCATCCGGTCGAGAGCTGGGGCTCCTTACCCCTGTTCAGACGCCTGCAGCACGGCTGCGTTGGTGAGCTGCTCCAGCAACATTTGCTTGATCTCAAGGGCAGCCTTCGCGCCAGCGGGGTGGCTGCCGGGAGAGGCGAGCGTGTCAAGCCAGTCGAGGATGTCGCCCAGGTTCGCCCAGACCTCGGGATCACCTTGCTCGCTCTGTCGAAGCTCATTCCTGATCACTGCCATCGTTTGTTCCTTTCGTTTTCGGATTGACCGCCTCCGTCTTGGACCGAACGTATGTACGTGGCAAATGATACCCGGCTCAGCGGCGGAGCCACCAAGCTGGAAAGTGGTTTAGCCGTCAGCCGCCGGTCCGGCTACCTTGCAATTGTGCTCCGCGTCTACTTGGATCAGAAGGACTGGGTTGGTCTCCTGAAGGCCCGCGTAGGCCATCGGGACGGCGATCGCTTCCGGGATGCACTATTGGTACTGCGAGAGGCCGTCGAGCACGGCTGGGTGTCGTTGCCGCTGTCCGTAGAGCACGTAATGGAGGTTCACCACCGGACGAACTGGGAGTCGCGTGTGGCGCTTGCGGAGACGATGGTTGAACTCTCACGCTGGCACACGATCGGGAGTCACCGCCGCCTGTACGAGGCGGAGATTGACCGCTCGCTTTCGGTGATGTTCGGGCGGCCGACTGTGCCGAGGTCTGCACAGGCGTTTGGTAAGGGCCTCAACCACGCCTTCGGTCGCAACGCAATCGACTACAAGCCACCGCCTTACGTGCCCGACCATGCACGGGAGCCCATCAAAGAATGGGCTAACGAAATCCTAGAGCTCGCCGCGCTAGTCGGCGCCCCACCCGGATTCCAAGCGCCCAACTATGACCCAGAAGCCGGACGAGCGGTCGCGAAGACGTTCGCCGACGAACAGGAGCGGATGCGAACCGTTCGCCGTCCGAACGGATACCACCGCGGCGACAAGAATCGGCGTGCTACCTCGGTCGAGGTCTTCGGAGAGTTCGAGAAAGGGATCACCGCCGCACTCAACGCGGCTGGTCTCCATTGGGGGCATGTCTTCGACAGCGGGCAAACCGGAATGGAACGGCTGATCGAGCTGACTCCGATGATGGCCGTCCATCTCGAACTTCGGCGGTTGCGGCACGAGGCATCGCCCAAGCCGTGGGAGGAGCACGACCTCAATGATCTCAGCGCCCTGTCACGCGCAATCGTGTACTGCGATGTCGTCGTGACCGAGCGCGTCTGGACCGACTTCGTCGAACGAACTGATCTTGAGGACCGATTTGGAACCAAGGTGCTGCGCGACCTGACCGAGATTGTGCCCTACGCGATCAGCGCAGCGCAGGCCGCATAATCGCCACGTTCAGGAGACGGTACTTTCACGTCCGACCCTCCTGATACGTTCTACGCACGTTTCAGAACTGGTTGGTGGAGAGGGCCATCGCTGCGCATCATACGAGCACAGCGCGCGCGAGCAGCGCCCTCGCGGGCCGATCCTCCCCCGCCTGAGAGCAACCCCGCGCTCCCGGTGGGCGACCCTCGCGGCGGCTACCCCGGGTCAGACGCAGTACGGCTCTCGCCAGGATCGGCCGGTCCCGTCATCGCCATCAGGCCGCGCAGGAACACCTCGAACATGGTGGCGTAGAGCTCGTCGTCGAGCTCGGGGTCGATGATCCGGTCCAGCAGGAAGCCGTCGGCCATGAAGAACGTCATCGCGGCGATGTCCGCCGGCGGGATCGGAGACTCGACGCCGAATCCCGCCGCCCACCGTGTGAACACCTCGGCTATGCGGGCGCGCAACGTCCGCTGGCGCGCGGCGAACTGCTCCCGAAACGCGTCGTCGCGGGCGGCATGGGCGGCGAACTCCTGGTAGATCCGGGCCCACTCCGGGTCACCGTCGATCGTGAGGAGGAAACCCTCCGCGGCGTGCCGGGCCTCCACGGCGGGCTCGCCGGTGCCGGCCAGCATCGCATCGAGACGCTCGAGGTCGGCGGCGAATTTCTCCTCGAGCATCACCAGGAACAGCTCCTCCTTGCTGGCGAAGTGGGTGTAGAACGCTCCCTTCGTGTAGCCGGCACGCTCGGCGATGCGATCGACCGACGCGCCGTGCATGCCGAGCTCGCAGATCGAGCGCGAGGCCGAGCGCAGCAGTGCCGCACGGGTCGCCTCACGGCGGGCGCTGCGCGTGGCGGCGGCGGTGGGGCCCGCGACGGCGCTCAAGCGTGGACCGCCTCCGGCTCCGGTCGGGGTCGCGTCGTGACGGTGGGACGGCGTCCGAGGATCACCTCGGCGCCGTGACGGGGCGTCTCGGTTATCGCACGTCTGAACACCCGCTCGGACCTGGCGCGTGCGGGCGCCACGGTGCGCCGCAGGACGAGCTCGCGCAGCACCGTCTCCATCTCGAACTGGGCGAACGCCGCGCCCAGGCAGCGGCGCACGCCACCGCCGAACGGGATCCAGGTGTACGTCCCGGGGGGCTGCTCGAGGAAGCGCTCGGGCTGGAACTCGTGCGGCTGCGGGTAGATGTCGGCGCGCCGGTGGACGAGGTGGATCGAGGGTGCGATCGACACGCCCGCCGGCAACAGCCGTCCGCCGATCTCCATCGGCTCGGTGAGGCGACGCACGACGATCGAGATCACCGGACGCAACCGCAGTGTCTCCTGCACGACCGCCTGCAGATAGTCGCTCTCGCCGGCGCTCACCTCCTCGGTCAGGCGCCGGAGCTTCTCGGGGTGGCGACAGAGACGCTCGACCGCCCACGCCAGCGCGTTGGCGGTCGTCTCGTGGCCAGCGACCAGCAGCGTGACGAGCTCGTCCCGCAGCTCCTCGTCGCTCATCGCGCTGCCGTCCTCGTGGGTCGCCTGCAGCAGCAGCGACATGATGTCGTCGCGCCGGGCCAGGTCCGCCGCGCCGCGGCGGTGGGAGATCTCCTCGAAGATCGGGCGGTTGACGCGGTCGAGCTCGCGACGGAACGCGCGCAGACGCCCGATGCGATTGGGCCCCAGCGTCAGCAGGACCATGCCGTTGATCGGGCTCGTCGAGCGGTCGAGCAGACGGCGCAGCTCGCGGCGCAGGGCCCCCAGCCGCGGACCGTCGGCCACACCGAACACGGCCCGCAGGATGATCTCGAGCGTCATCGCCTGCATCCGTGGGCGCAGCGGGTAGGGCTCGCCCAGCGGCCAGCGCTCGATCTCCTCCGCCGCGATCCCCCCCATCAGCTCGCCGTAGCGCTGCATCCGCTCGCCGTGGAACGCCGGCAGCATCAGTCGACGCTCCTTCAGGTGCGGAGCGTCGTCGAGCAGCAGCACCGAGCTCGGTCCCAGCACGGGCAGCAGGATGCGATTCGCCTCCCCCGCGTGGAGCAGGCGCGGATCGCCGGTGAACACCTGCTTGACCGCGTCCGGGTTGGACGTGACCACCCACGTGCCCTCGTTGGCGATTCTCAGCGTGAACATGTCGCCCAATCGCGCCTGGCAGTTGTCGAGCAGCCACTGTGCTCGGCGGTTCCAGATCAACGTCTGCGCGACGCGGGGAAGACGTGGTTCCGGGGGCAGGCCCGCCGACTCGTTTCGCATACCGGTCGGTATGTTATGCAGATACCGGTCGGTATGTCAAGCGGCTGACCGGCGAAGATCGGCAAATGCCCGATCACGCCGGGCTCCCCCGCGCCCAGCGTGGGCATCGGTCGAGCAGAGGAGCCGATGACACGTGCCGAGCTCGAACCGACCGCGACCACGGTCGGGCCCTACCCCTCGATCGCTGCGAACACCTCGTCGAGCAGCTTCTTGCGATCGGCGACCTCGTAGTTCTCGGCGATGAAGCGCTCGGTCTCCTCGCGCGAGTCTCCGTTCAGCGCCATGTTCAGCGCGGCGAGCCGGGCGTCATACTCTCCGCCCTCGTGCGCTCCGGCCTCGTGCCCGGCCACCGCGGGCGCCTTCGAGCCCGCGACCGGCGCTGGCGAGGGCGTGGTGGGCGCCGGCGCCTCAGCGGGTCTGCCGGATGCCGGCGCCGCCCTGGTCGTCGTCGCGGGTGGGGGCGGCGTCGCCGACGGGCTCTGCGGCCGCGCCCCGGACCCGTTGCGCTCCGTCGAGGCCTCCGCGCGCCTGCCGGCTGCGGCGTCGTAGAGCTCTCCCATGTTCGCCTCGACCGCATCCAGGTCGCCCGCCAGACCACCAGCTCCCGCCTGCAG
This sequence comes from uncultured Solirubrobacterales bacterium, assembly GCA_963696615.1. Taxonomy (GTDB): domain Bacteria; phylum Actinomycetota; class Thermoleophilia; order Solirubrobacterales; family Solirubrobacteraceae; genus Palsa-744. Next base: position 51,713 of record CAVOKU010000002.1, read on the forward strand.
ACGCTCGACCAGCTCGGCCACCTGGGAGTCCATCGACTGCACTCGCGACAGCAGCGTGGCGGTCGCCTGGCCGACGGCGGCGACCTGGGCCTGGGCCTGGGCCACGGCCTCCGCACGCGTCGTTGCCGCGTCGCTCTCGGCCCCCTCGCGGGTGCTCTGGGCGTTCGCCTGGGCCTGACGCTCGATCTCTGTCGCCGCTGCCTCGGCGGCGGCGACGATGCTCTGCACCTGCGTGCCCGCGCTGACGGCCAGCGAGTCCGGACCCTGCCCCTCGAGGGTGCGCTGCAGCTCCTGAACCTCGTCGGCGAGCGCCCGCAGATGGGCGTCCACGGCCGCGGGATCGTACCCGCGGCGGCTGATCGGGAAATCCCTCTTTTCGATGCTCTGGCTGTCCAGGTCCACCAGGCTGCGAAGCCTAGCGGACGCCTCAGGCGACCTCGCCGGCCGGCTCGGCCGCCGGGCCGGCGGCCTGGATCTCGCGCAGGTCCCGCCGCAGCTCGCGCAGCTCGTCGCGCACCTGTGCGGCGTACTCGAAGCGCAGGTCCTCCGCCGCGGCGCTCATCTCCTCCTCGAGCTCCACCACGAGGCGCTCGAGCTCGTGCTTGGGCAGCTCGTCGGCCTTCGCGCGCCGCTCGGCCGCCCGGCGACGGCTGCGCGGCACCTTCGAGTCGCTCTGCAGGAACTCGGCGATGTCGGAGATCCCCTTGACGATCGTCGCCGCCGTGATCCCGTGCTCCTCGTTGTGGCGGAGCTGGATCTCGCGGCGACGGTCGGTCTCGTCGATCGCGGCCCGCATCGCCCGGGTCTCCTTGTCGGCATACATCAGCACGGTCCCCTCGACGTTCCGTGCCGCGCGGCCGATCGTCTGGATCAGCGATGTCTCACCCCTGAGAAAGCCCTCCTTGTCGGCATCGAGGATCGCCACCAGCGAGACCTCGGGCAGGTCCAGGCCCTCGCGCAGCAGGTTCACGCCGACGAGCACGTCGTACTCACCCAGACGCAGGTCCCTGATGATCTGGATCCGTTCGAGCGTGTCCACCTCGGAATGCAGGTAGCGGGTCTTGAAACCCATCTCGAGCAGGTACTGGGACAGGTCCTCTGACATCTTCTTGGTCAGCGTCGTCACCAGCACCCGCTCGTCGCGGTCGATCCGCCGGCGGACCTCGTTCATCAGATCGTCGATCTGATTGCGGGTCTCGCGCACCTCCACGACCGGGTCGACCACGCCGGTGGGCCTGACGATCTGCTCGACCATCCTCGTCGACCGGGCCCGCTCGTACTCGCCCGGCGTCGCCGAGACGAACAGCAGCTGCGGGGTGATCTGCAGGAACTCTTCGAAGGTCTGCGGCCGGTTGTCGAGCGCGCTCGGCAACCGGAAGCCGTATTCCACGAGCGTCTGCTTGCGCGAGCGATCCCCCTCGTGCATCCCCCCGATCTGGGGCACGGTCTGGTGGGACTCGTCGATGAAGCAGACGAAGTCCTTGGGGAAGTAGTCGATCAGACAGTAGGGCCGCTCGCCGGGCTTGCGGCCGTCGAGGATGCGCGAGTAGTTCTCGATGCCCGAGCAGAAGCCCATCTCGCGCAGCATCTCCATGTCGTACTGGGTTCGCTGCCGCAGCCGGTGGGACTCCAGCAGCTTGCCCTCGGCCTCCAACTGGCCGCAGCGCTCCTCGAGCTCCGCCCCGATGCCCGCCACCGCCGCCTCGATCGAGCCCTCCTTGACGTTGTAGTGGGTCGCGGGCCAGATCGCGACGTGCTCGAGGTCGTCCTCGAGCACCTCGCCCGTCAGCGGGTCGAAGTGCGACAGCCGCTCCACTTCGTCACCGAACATGCTCGCTCGGAACGCGGTCTCGGCGTATGCCGGGAACACCTCCAGCGTCTCCCCTCTGACCCTGAAGGTCCCCCGCGCGAGCACGGTGTCGTTGCGTGTGTACTGGATCGCGACGAGCTTGCGCAGCAGCTTGTCGCGATCGATCTGCTCGCCGCGCTTGAGGATCTGCATGTTCAGCTCATACGTCTCGGGCGAGCCGAGGCCGTAGATGCAGGACACCGACGCGACCACGATCACGTCCCTGCGCGCGAACACCGCGGCCGTGGCGGCGTGGCGCAGGCGGTCCACCTCCTGGTTGATCGCGGAGTCCTTCTCGATGTACAGGTCCCGGCTGGGAACGTACGCCTCAGGCTGGTAGTAGTCGTAGTAGGAGACGAAGTACTCGACCGCGTTGTCCGGGAAGAACGTGCGGAACTCGTTGCACAGCTGTGCGGCCAGGGTCTTGTTGTGGGCGATCACGAGCGCGGGGCGCTGCACGGCCTCGATCACCCCCGCCATCGTCATCGTCTTGCCGGTGCCGGTCGCGCCGAGCAGGGTCTGATAGCGCGCGCCCTGCTCCACCCCCGCGGCCAGCGCCTCGATCGCGCGGGGCTGATCGGCTGTCGGCGTGAACGCGCTGTCGAGCTTGAACGCAGGCATCGGACGGGACACCTACGTTAGCGGCGATGCCGCTCCTGGCGGCATCTGCACCCCCGGATCGTCCTTCTCCGCAGTGCCACGCCCGGCGCTTTGCGCCGGGCGTATGAAGTCGGCACGCCAGCAGTCAAGCCTGAGCCCCTATTTGTCGAAAAGTGAGCGACACCGACAGGCAAAGGCATCCCGCTCTCCTCGGGCCGGACATGCGCTTGCGCGACTCTTCGACAAACCACACAGGACGCCCCATGTCAGAGGACGACTCACCCCAACCAGAAGATGAGCGCGTCGGCGCGGACGGCGCGACGCCGGCCACGCCGGATGAGTCGGGCGATCCCACCGCCACACCCGGCCAGCCGCAGGTGACGTCCATCTACGAGGCGCTCGACCGAGCAGAGCAGGGACAGCCGGTCGCAACCGACGCAACGCCCGAGGAGCCGAAGGGAGTGCGCTCCCCCCGCCTGAGGCGGCTGGTCACCAGCCGCGCATCGCTGTGGGCCGCCGTGGCGGTGCTGTGCATCGCCGCCGGCACGATCGCGTCGGTGCTCGCGGCGCACGCGGTGGTGCACAACGACACGGCCAGTGGGCGCACCAGGTTTCACCAGAGCTCGACGGCGGTCGCCTCCACCCTGAAAGTGGCGATCCAACACCAGGAAGATCCCTCCGTCAGCGCGACCACGTACTTCGCCGAGAACCCCAAGGCCACCGTGCCCGAATTCGAAGCGTGGTCGAAGTGGGCGCGCGAGCTGCACCGCAATCCCTCACTGCAGAACCTCGCGCTGGTCGCCGTGGTGCGCGCCGCCGAACTGCCCGCGAAGGAGGCCGGTCTCGCCGGGAAAGCATTCGCGCCGGTGCCCTCCGGCAAACGTCCCTTCTACTGCCTGACGGTCGCCGAACTCGCCAGAAGTCACTCCACCGCGCTGCCCAGGGGCGTGGACTACTGCGCGCTCACGTCGGCGCTGCTCGCCTCCCGCGACTCGGGACTCGGCACCTCGGCGGCCGTGACGGTCGGCGACACCAAGGCGCTGGCTGTGGTCACGCCCGTCTACCGAGGCGCCGTGCCACCTGCCACCGCGGCCGGGCGGACGGGCGCGTTCGTGGGATGGCTGCGGGAGGTGCTCGCGCCCGGCGTGCTGCTGGGGCAGGCGCTTCGCGGCCACCCCGAAACCGCCGTCCGGCTGCGCTACCGGACGGCGTCGACGAACGCCGTGTTCACCAGCGGCACCGCCCCGGCGGGTGCCCAGAATCGCACCATCAACCTTCATGGCGGGTGGACCGTCAAGGTGTTCGGCGCCAGCACCAGCCCCGGCATCCTCTCCGACGGGCGCGCGCTGACCGTTCTGATCGGGGGCATCCTGCTCAGCGTGCTGGTCGGGCTGCTGGCGTTCGCGCTCGGCGCGGGCCGGCGACGGTCCGCGGTCGGGGCCGATCAGCGCCAGCCGCGGGAGGATCTCTACGACGCCCTCACCGGACTGCCCAACCGCGCTCTCACCCTCGACCGTGCCGACCGCATGATCGCGCGCGCCACACGCCAGTCGGGAATGCTTGCGGGTGCCCTGTTCATCGACATCGACTGGCTCAGGGACTTCAACGACAAGTTCGGCCAGGACGCAGGCGACCAGCTGCTGAAGACCGTGGCCGAACGGTTGGAAGGCGTCGTGCGGGCGAACGACACGGTCGGCCGTCTCGGCGGTGACGAATTCGTCATCTTGGTCGAATCCGCGGCCCGCGGGGTCCGGCTCGACTCGCTCGCGCGGCGCGTGATCGAGTCGCTGCACGAGCCCGTCGAAATCGACGGTTTCGGGCCGAGCTTCGTGCTGACGGCCAGTATCGGCGTGGCATTCGGACGCTACACCACGCCCAGCGACCTGCTGCGCGACGCCCACCTCGCGCTCTACGCCGCGAAGGCGGCCGGCAAGGACCGCTACACGCTGTTCAACGCGAACATGCGCTCGGTCATCGAGGGCCGGGGCGCGCTCGAGGTGGAGTTGAACGGCGCGCTGCAGGACGGGCAGTTCTTCCTTATGTACGAGCCGATCTACGACCTGAGCGCCCGCAGCCTGGCCGGCTTCGAGGCGAGGATCCTCTGGCAGCATCCCGTGCGCGGGGTCGTGCCCTGCGCCGATTTCATGCCGCTGGCCGAGGAGACGGGGCTGATCGTGCCGATCGGGCGCTGGATGCTCGAGCAGGCGTGCACCCGAGCGGCCGCGTGGTGCGTGGCGGGCCACCGCCTGGGCGTCTCCGTGAAGGTGGCGGAGAACCAGCTGCATCGCGACGGCTTCGTCACCGATGTCAGGCGCGCGCTACAGCAGTCGGGCGTCGAGCCCTCGCTGCTCACTCTGCAGATCGCCGAGACGGCGATCATTCGCGACGTGGATGCGGCGTCAGGTCGCCTGCAGCAGGTCCGCCAGCTCGGCGTGCGGATCGCGATCGACGGCTTCGGCAGCGGCTACGCCCGCCACGGTGACCTGCAACGGCTGCCGGTCGACTCGCTGAGGGTGGACCGGCGCACGCTTGCGGCGTCCGAGGACGGGGATTACCCCACCTGGCTGTTGCGGACCATCCTGATCGTCGGCGATGAACTGTCGCTGACGGTGGTCGCGACCGGGATCGAGACGCACGAGCAGCTGATCGCCCTCGAGCAGATGGGCTTCCGCATGGCCCAGGGGCCGGTCCTGGGCAAGGCGGCGGCCACAGACGCGATCGAGGAGATCGTCCACGCGGGCTTTCCGCCTCCGCCCGAGCCCGCCACCGGCACCGACGGCTCCACGCCGGTGAGCACCTCGGAGACGATCTAGCCGATACCGAGCTGCCGGGCGTACAGCGCGCGGTAGTCACGCTGAGCCGCGAGCACCCGCTGCACATATTCGCGCGTCTCGGCGAAGGGCATTTCGCTCACGCGCAGACGCCTGCCTTCGGCACGTGCTCGCGCGATCCACTGGTCCACGTTCGCCAGGCCCGCGTTGTATGCCGCCACCGCGTAGGTCTCGTCGCCTTCGTAGTGGTCGAGCAGGTAGCGCAGGTAGTAGCTCCCGTACGCCACGTTGATCGCCGGAGTGCCGAGGTCGCTGGTGGTGAAGCGCACGCCCCCGGAGAGGTGCGCCAGGAAGTGGGCGGTGCTGGGCAGGATCTGCATCAGGCCCTCCGCCCCCGCCGAGGACGTGCGCGGATCGAACTTGGTCTCGGCATAGATGACGGCGGCGATCAGCGCAGGATCGAGGTGCTTGGCGGCCGCCTGTTCGCGAATCACCTGTTCGTTGCTGAGCGGCAGCCCCAGCCTGCGGACCGTGTGGCTGAGGCTTGGGCCGAGCGTGATCGCGAGCGCCGCGGCCGCCGCCACGGCCGCCAGCGTGAGGCCGGCACCCCGCAGGCGTCCTCGCCCGGGGCCCGGTCCGCCAGGGCGCGTGCGGGCGCGCCGACCGGCTCGATCGTTCCTGCGGCGGCCGGCGTCGTAGGAGGCGAACGTCGACGAGGAGCTTCTCATCGTCTGTCAAGCCTCTCAAGCACACCCGACAGCTGTGCCGCCAGCTCCCGCTCGGTGCCGTCGTTCTGCACCGTGAAGGTGGCCCGCCGAGCCTTCTCCTCCTGGCTCAGCTGACGTGCGTCGCGGGCGTCCTGGACGGCGTGCCCACGGCTTGCCGCTCGCTCCCGTCGCAGACGCTCGTCGGCCACGACGGCGACCGTGGCGTCATACAGGTCCTCCATGCCCGCCTCGAACAGCAGCGGCACCTCCACCACGGCCGCCCGCGGCGGCGGGCGGCGGGCGCGAACCTCCTGCAGCCAAGCGCCAACCCGCTCGCCCACCAACGGCCACAGAAGGGCCTCGAGCCAGGCTCGATCGTCGGCGCTCGCGAACGCTCGCTGCGCCACCGCGGCTCGGTCGACCACGCCGCCGGGAGCCACCTGCTCCCCCCACCGCGCGATGACTGCGTCGCGCAGGCGCGGGTCTTCCGCGTAGAGGTCGTGCACGACCGCATCGGTGGAGAGCACCTCCGCCCCGAGCTGCTCCAGCGCCGCAAGGGCCGTGGACTTGCCGGCGCCCATGCCACCGGTCAGTCCGACGAGCGGCACCCCCTCCACGGTTCTCGCCAGCGCCCGCGAGCCGGGCGCGTCAGTCCTGCGCGGGCTCGCCGGCCGTCTGCAGCGCGGCGCCGGCGTCGTCCTGCGAAGCGGACTCTCCCTGCGGCGCTCCGTCGGCCGGCTCGTCGGCACCCAGCTCTGCCGGCGGCTCGGACTCCGTCGGCGCCTCGACGGCGGCCTCGACGGTGGGAGCGGCCTCCGGTGCGACCTCCTGCGTCTCGGGCGCATCGGCCTGCACCGCCTCGGCGTCGGGAGCGGCCTCCTGCGTCTCGGGCGCATCGGCCTGCACCGCCTCGGCGGCCTCGACCGGCGCTGCGTGCTCCTCGGCGGGGGTCTCGTCCGCCTGCCCCTGCTCGGCTTCGCCGTCGGGACGGGAGACGGGCAGGATCTGATCCTCCACGCGCTTGGCCGACAGGGACAGGCGCCGGCGCTCTGAGTCGATCTCCAAGATCTTGACGCGGATCTCATCCCCGGGGTGGACGATCTCGCGCGGGCTTTCGACGTGGTGGGGCGCCAGCTCGGAGATGTGGACGAGCCCCTCGACCCCATCGAGGATCTCGACGAATGCTCCGAACGTCACCACCTTCGTCACCTTCCCGGCAAGCTCGTCGCCGACGCTGTAGGTATCGACGATCCGCTGCCACGGATCCTCCTGCGTCTGCTTGAGGCCCAGTGAGATGCGCTGGCGGTCGCGATCGATGTCGAGCACCTTGACCTGGACGGTGTCGCCGATGCCGAGGATCTCGCTCGGGTGGTTGACGTGCGACCAGGAGAGCTCGGAGATGTGGATCAGGCCGTCGATGCCGTCGAGATCGACGAACGCGCCGAAGTCCACGATGTTGGAGATCTGCCCCTCGACCACGAGGCCGGGCTGCAGCCGGTCCAGGATCTGCTGGCGGACCTCCTTGCGCTCCTCCTCCAGCACCGCCCGGCGCGAGAGCACGACGTTGTTGCGGGAGCGGTTGAGCTCGATCACCTTCGTCTCGATCTTCGTGCCGAGGTACTCGTCGAGGTTCGGCACTCGCCTGATGTCCACCAGCGACGCGGGCAGGAAGCCGCGCACGCCGAGATCGATGATCAGCCCGCCCTTGACGACCTCGATCACCGTCCCCTCGACGGGGTCGCCGGACTCCGCGGCCGTTTCGATGCGCCGCCACGCTTTCTCGAAGCGGGCGCGCTTCTTGGACATGATCAGGCGCCCGTCCTGATCCTCCTTGGTGAGGACGATCGCGTCGACCTCCTCGCCGAGATGCACCTCACCATGCGGATCGACCGCCTTGCGGATCGACAGCTCGTTGGCCGGGATGACCCCCTCGGACTTGTAGCCGATGTCGACCAGCACCTCGTCGTTGTCGATGCGAACGACGTTGCCGGTGACGACCTCGCCCTCCTCGATGTCGCGGAAGGTGGCGTCGTAGTTGGGCACGATCTGCCCGTCGACTTCGAGCAGCAGCCCGTTGGACCCCTCGACAGCGCGGCCCTGAGGATTCTCTATCGCGGTTTGCACCAGCCGAAGCGTAGCGCAGCGGGCTCGCCCTTGGGAAGCGGCCCGACAGGTGGATGTTCACCCGGCGCGCGTGTCCCGGCGTACCTATGATTGCCACACATGCCGGTGCGAGCGACGAAGCGGGGAGCGCAGCGAACCCCGTTGCGCCAACAGCGCGATTGCGACGTGCTCGTCTGCGGCGCCTCGTTCGGTGGCCTCGCCGTGGCGCGCGAGCTGGCGGGCTCGGGGATGCGGGTGATGGTGATCGACCGCTACGAGCTCGGTGAGCGCCAGACCTCGGCGTGCGCGATGCCCACCCTGTGGCTGCAGGCGATGGACCTGCTCGGCTCGCTGCGCCAGACGTTCGCCGAGCTGGTCGTCCACACACCGTTTCGAACGTCGCGCTGGTCGCTGCCGTGGTCGTTCTCGACGTTCGACTATGGCGAGCTGTGCGCGATGCTCTACGGCCAGGCCGACCAGGTCGAGACCGAGTTCGAGACGGCCACCGTCACCGGTCGTGACGGCCACACGGTGCACACCGACCGCGGCGAGCTGACGGCGCCGCTGATCGTCGACGCGCTCGGCTGGCGGCGTGTGCTGTCCAACGCCGCCGCGATCCAGCCGCCGAACGCGCGCCTGTCGCGTGGCCTGGAGGTCCACCCCGGCGGCACCGGGGAGGAGCTCGAGCTGTGGATCGATCACCGCTACATACGCGCGGGATATTCCTGGAGCTTTCCCGCCCGAGACGAGGTCCGGGTCGGCGTCGGCTCGTTCTGGCCCACCCACCACGTCAAGGAGCCCACGGTGCGGCTCGCCGGCGAGTTGGGCCTGCCCGCCGAGGGCTACCAGGGCAACTGGATCCCCCACCAGCTGCGCCCCGCGGTGGAGGACGGAGTCTTCTTCGTCGGCGACTCGGCCGGTCACTGCCTGCCCCTGACGGCCGAGGGGATCCGCACCGCGATCTACTTCGGCCTGGCGTGCGGGCGGGAGCTACGCGGCGTACACGCACAGCACGCCACGCGCGAGCAGGCACTCGCGCATTACGGCGCCTTCTCGAACCGTCACGAGCGCAAATATCGCTGGCTGCTGCGGATCCAGCAGGCGATCGGCCGGCTGACCCCGACGCGCGCCCCCGCCGCGCTGTCGCGGGCGATGGAGTCCAAACGCTTCGCCAGCTGGGGCTTCGAACGCTATCTGGCGATCGCCCCGCCGACGTTTGTCGCGGCGGGACCGACGGCCACGTCGCACCGGCGCCGGGCCGCGGCGCTCACCGCCTGAGCCACCCGGCGGGCGCACCGGCGCCCATCCCGCAGAACGATTCGCGCCAGCGGGGCAGCGCTCAGGCGACCCGGCGCAGGCTGGGCCTGGCGGTGCTCGCTGTCTGCAACGCCAGCTTGCTCGCCTCGATCGCGCTGGCCCAGGAGACCTCGGCCAGCAGGCCCGGCGCGGCGACCATGTCGCCGATCAGAAAGACGCCGTCGCCGCGGTCGATCGCCGGACGATCGCGCCAGGTGCTGCCGGGCAGATCCAGCGCTCCGCTGCGGGCATCCATCACCTGGCGCCGGTGCCAGGTCTGCCGCTCGCGCCAATGCGCGAACGACGCATCGAGCAGCCGCTCGAGCCGCAGCGCGGCCTGATCGGCGCTCTCTTGCGGTCGAATCGGCATCTGCGCCTGCACGAGCTCCTCGCCGTCGGGAGCGAGCGAGGGGTCGGGCGCCGAGAACCGCTCGATCCAGCCCGCCTCGTCGCAGTCGGAGACGACGAACGGGTCGCCCCGGCGGTGGCGCAGGCCGAGATCGAGGCAGACCGTGCGTCCGCTCAGCCAGCTCATCTCCGCCTCGCCGAGCAGGGGCGCGGCATCTCGCAGCTCGGTGGCGACGATCACCGGGGGCTCGGGCAGCACCTCGACCCGCTCGCCGGTCGCGATCGACACGCCGAGCTCACGCGCCCGCGCCTGGAGCGCCGCCACGAGCGTGCTCCACCCGCCGATCGGGTAGCGCGCCGCGGGTGGCGGGGTGAGCAGCGTCCTGACGGTGCGCGGCCACACGAACGCGGCGGACAGCTCGCCGGGATCGTGGTGGAAGGTGTAGACGCCCGCCGCCCCCGACGCCAGGCCGGCGAGGTTCTCGTCGCTGTGTTCGGCGGCCCAGGTGCGAAAGTCGAGATCGGCCGGCGCCTCACGCCCCCGCAGGCGCAGCGCCGCGGGGATCGCCGCGAGTGGCGGCGTGCGGCGAAGCTCGCCCCGCCAGCGCACCCGCACTCCCGCCAACGGCACCCCGGTGTGCCTGGGCAGGAGCTTGCGATCCGCCATCCAGCGCCAGAACGGCCCGTCCTTGTAGAGCGCGTGGGGACCGAAGTTCGCCTTGTAGTCGCCCTCGCTGCTGCGAGCGCGCCCGCCGACCGAGGCGTGCGCCTCGATCAGTCGTACGCCCGCGCCCCCCTCGGCGCAAGCGATTGCGGCTGTGAGCCCTGCGATCCCCCCTCCGACGACGGTGATCGGCCTGCTGGCGGTCGCTGCGCTGGCCCGGCTCATTGCGATCCTCCTGATTTGCTGTGCGGGATACAGCCGGCACGCCCGGCTCGTGGAGTTCACCCTACGCCGCCACTGGTCCGGTATACAGTTCCAGTAATGGATGATTTGGCAGGACCAGTTGTGGGTCCTGAGCTGCTCGTCGAGATCGATCGTGGCGGCGAGCTGCCGTTGCACGAGCAGATCGAGCGCTCCCTGCGGGGCGGCATCCGCTCGGGGCGGCTGCCGGCCGACCTGCGCCTGCCCTCGACCCGCGCCCTGGCGTCCGAGCTCGGCGTGTCGCGCGGTGTCGTCACCGAGGCCTACGGCCAGCTCGCCGCGGAGGGATACCTGGAGACCCGTCAGGGCGCCGCGGTGCGTGTCTCGCGCGCGGTCCGGACCGCTACCACGCGAGCCCCGGCACGGTCGCTGCTGCGCAGCTACCCCTACAGCTTCCACCCGGGCGTGCCCGACCTGGCGGGCTTCCCGCGCGAGGCATGGCTGCGTTCGCTGCGGGCCGCCTGGCGACGGTCGCCGCTGGACGCGATCGGCTACGGCGATCCACGCGGCGTGCCGGAGCTGCGCGAAGCGCTCGGCGACTACCTCGGACGGGTGCGGGGCGCCGCGGGCGACCCCGAGCACATGCTCATGTGCACCGGTTTCATGCAGGGCTTCTCGCTGACCTGCCGCTGGCTGCGAAGCAACGGCGAGGAGCGGATCGCCGTTGAGGAGCCGGGCTGGCACGTGCACCGGCTGATCGCCGAACAGGCCGGCCTCGAGGTCATCCCGATCCCCGTCGACGAGCAGGGGCTGAGCGTCGAGGCGCTGGATCGCGTGGACGTCTCGGCGGTGATCGTCACCCCCGCCCACCAGTTCCCGACCGGCGCCGTGCTGAGTCGCGAGCGGCGGGCGTCGCTGATCGAATGGGCCGAGGAGGGCGAGCGCCTGATCGTCGAGGACGACTTCGACTCCGAGTTCCGCTTCGACCGCGTCGCCGTGGGAGCGCTGCAGGGACTCGCTCCCGAACACGTGCTCCACATCGGCTCGGCCAGCAAGCGGCTGGCCCCGGGGATGCGCATCGGCTGGCTGCTGACGCCGCCATGGCTCGCGTGGCAGCTGACCTCGGCCAAGGCGGTCGAGGACGGCGGCTCGGAGGTCGTCGGCCAGCTCGCTCTGTGCGACTTCATCGTGCGCGGGGAGCTCGACCGCCATGTCCGTCGCATGCGTCTGCGCTACGCGCGGCGGCGGGCGGCGCTGCTCGACGCGCTGGCGCGATCGGTGCCCTGTGCGCGCGTCGACGGCAACGCCGCCGGGCTGTACGAGCTGGTGAGCCTCCCCGACGACGTCGATGAGTCCGCGCTGCTGGCCGCCGCGGCACGACGGGGCGTCGGCATGGAGGGGCTCGCCCGGCATCGCTTCGCCCACGGCGGCTCGCCGGGAGTGCTGCTCGGCTACGGCAACCTGTCCGAGCCCGCGCTCGAGCAGGGCACCCGCATCATCGCCGAGGCTCTCGCCGAGGTGCGCCGAGCGGGCTGAGGCAAATTGGCACGTGCCCGCTCGGTCCAACTGGACCTCCCTCGCGCCCCGGCGAGCGCATATCGTTTCCCGCCGTGGCGACGCGCTCCGAGCCGGAACGAGCAGATCCACGGTCCGTGGCGCCCTCGGTGCTGACCGTGGGTGTGGCGGTGTTCGCCGTCTACCACCTCGCGCTCGCGATCTTCATGGCGGGCGCCCCCCACGCGTTCTTCACGGCGATCGGCCCGTTCGGCGCGCGCAACGACCACTACGTGCGTGACGTAGCCACCTACAACGCCGCGATCGGCGTGGGCTTCGCGGTCGCGATCCGGCGCGCCTCCTGGCGGGTGCCGGTGCTGGCGATCGCAACGATCCAGTTCGCGCTGCACAGCATCAACCATCTCGTCGACATCGACAGCGCCCACCCGGCGTGGACCGGCTACTTCGACTTCTTCTCGCTCGCCGCGGCGACGGCGCTGCTGGCGTGGCTGTGGCGCCTGGCCGTGCGCGAGGACGCGACATGAGGGTGTTCGTCGCCGGAGCCACCGGGGCGATCGGACGCCCGCTGCTGGCGGCCCTGAGGAGCGCCGGGCACGAGCCGATCGCGATGACCCGCTCGCCCACGAAGGCCGAGGCGCTGGCTTCACAGGGGTTCGAGACCGTCGTGTGCGACGCCTACGACCTGCCCGCTCTGACCGAAGCGCTCGCCGGTGCACGACCCGAGGCGATCGTGCACGCGCTCACCGATCTCCCCACGGACCTGAACGTGCGTCGCCTCGAGAAGGAAGTCGCCTCGACCGGGCGCCTGCGCGAGACGGGCACCCGCAACCTGCTCGCCGCAGCAAGCGCGGCGGGGGTGCAGCGGATCGTCGCCGAGAGCATCGCGTTCGCCTACGCCGCCCAGGGCGACTGGATCAAGGACGAGGACGCCCCGCTTGCCACGCGGGAGCTGCCGTTCGTCACCGGGCCGCTCATCTCGCTGGAGCGCCAGGTGCTCGACGCCGGGGGGATCGTGCTGCGCTACGGCCAGCTGTACGGACCCGGCACGGCGTTCGCGAGCGATGGCGCGTGGGCGAACAACCTGCGCCGTCGGCGCCTGCCGATGGTGGGCGCCGGCTCCGGGATGTTCTCGTTCGTGCACGTCGAGGACGCCGCGAGCGCGACCGTCGCGGCGCTGGCCCACCGCGGCCCGGCGACGTACAACGTGGTCGATGAGGACCCGGCCCCGGTCCAGGAGTGGGTGCCCGTCTATGCCGGCATCGTGGGAGCGCCCCCGCCGCGACGAATTCCCGCGTGGGTGGGTCGCCTCGCCGCCGGGCGGATCGCGGTGGGCATGATCAACGAGCTGCGCGGCGCCAGCGGCGAGCGGATCAAACGAGACCTGGGCTGGCAGCCCCGCTACGCGAGCTGGCGCGAGGGCTTTCGCAGCGCGCTCGGCTGAGCGCTACCGGCGCACCACCAACACCACTCCGGCGACGAGCAGCACCAGCCCGAGGACGCGGGAGGCGTCGATGTGCTGCTTGGCGATGCCCAGCAACCCGAAGCGATCGATCGCGACCGAGATCGCCAGCTGACCGGCGATCACGACGGCCGTCAGCCCGCTCGCCCCGAGCGTGCGCACCGTCGCCAGCGCGACGGTCACGTAGATCGCCCCGAACAGCCCTCCCACCAGCGCCCACCACGGTGCTCGACCGACGTGACCGAGTCCGCTCAGCTCGCCGCGGACCGCAATCACCGCCAGCAGCGCGACGGTGCCCACCAGGAACGAGAAGCTGGCCGCGGGCAGCTTGCCGATGGCGTTGCTGAGGCGGGCGTTGACGGGCGCCTGCATGCCCACCAGACAGCCCGCACCGACGGCGAGCAGCACCGCCAGGCCGCGACTCATCGCTGCGCTCGAGCGACGTTCACTTCGCCTCCAGCCAGTTGGCGCCGACGCCGATGTCGACCGCCATCGCCGGCTCGCGCTCCCACACGCCCACCATCTCCCGCTCGATCAGCTCCACAGCGGCATCGGCCTCTGCAGGCGGTCCCTCGAACAGCAGCTCGTCGTGGATCGTGAGGATCAGCCGCGTCTGTAGGTCCTGCTCGGCCAGCTCACGGTGGCAGCGGATCATCGCCAGCTTGATGATGTCCGCCGCCGTCCCCTGGATCACGGTGTTGACCGCGAGACGCTCGCCCAGGGAGCGCACCTGAAAGTTGCGGGCGCGCAGCTCGGGGATCTGACGACGACGGCCCCACAGCGTGCTCACATACCCCTCCTCGCGGGCCTGCTCGATCGTGCGCTCGATGAATGACGCCACCTCGGGGAAGCGCTCCAGATAGGCCTCGATGAACTGCTTGGCCTCCTCCCGGGGGATGTTCAGTCGATCCGCCAGCCCGTAGTCGGAGAGGCCGTAGACGATCCCGTAGTTGATCATCTTCGACTTGGAGCGCATGCCCGGGTCGATCTCCTGCGGGGACACCCCGAACACCTGCGAGGCGGTTGCCGTGTGCACGTCTTCCCCGCGCCGGAAGATCTCCATCAGCGCCGCGTCGCCGGCCACGTGGGCGAGCACCCGCAGCTCGATCTGGGAGTAGTCGGCGGAGATCAGCACCGAGCCCGGAGCCGCCTCGAAGCAGCCGCGGATCTCCCGTCCCAGCTCGGTGCGGATGGGGACGTTCTGCATGTTCGGGTTGGTGCTCGACAGACGCCCGGTCTGGGCGACCGTCTGCAGGAAGGTCGTATGGATACGCGAGCCCTCGTCCACGAGCTGGGGCAGCGCATCGAGGTAGGTCTTGATCAGCGTGCTCAGCTCGCGCCAGCGCTCGATCCTGGGGACGATCGCGTGCTCGGAGCGGATCGCCTGCAGCACCCGCGCGTCGGTGGAGTAGCCGGTCTTGCCCCGACGCTTGCGCGACAGGCCCAGCTTCTCGAACAGGATCTCGCCGAGCTGCTGCGGCGAGGCGATCAGGAACTCCTCGCCGGCGAGCGCGAAGATTTCCGCTTCCAGCTCGGCGATCTCCTCCTGCACCCTGCCGGTGATCTCCGCCAGGCGCTCGCAGTCCAGTCGCACGCCGGCCTGCTCCATCGCCCGCAGCACGGCCACCAGCGGCAGCTCGATCTCGGCCATCACCTGCTCGAGACCTCGCTCGGCGATCTGCGCCCGCTGCCATGTCGCGAGCTCGTTCAGCAGCACCGCGTCCCCTGCAACGGGATCGGAGGCGTCGCTGCCGAGCCCGCGCTCTTCGCACAGTTCGGCGAACACATACCCGCGTCGCGCCGGGTCGAGCAGGTAGCCCCCGAGCAGCGTGTCGTGAGCCAGCTGAGAGGGAACCGTTCGCAGCGCTTTGGCGTCGTGCACCACCAGGGACCGGCCGACGCAGGCGGCGACGACCTGCTCGGGTCCGTCGCAGTCGCCCACCAGCACGTTCCTCGCGCCCCGCGCCCGCTTGCCCGCGACCGCCACCGCGAAGCGCCAGGGAGCGTCCGCGGCGAACAGCGCTCCCTCCGGCGCCTGCGGCGCCAGCACCGCCACGGCGAGCTGCTCACCCTCGGCGAAGGCGCCGATGTCGGCCGGGGAGCCTCGCCGTTCGCGCACCCGCACCACACCCGCCTGCTCGGGCTGCGCGTGCGGGGCCGCGAGCTCCTCCTGGCCCAGCGCCTCCTCCAGCCGGCGCAGCGGGTCGCGTAGCTCATAGCGTCGGAAGAACTCGCGCAGGGTCGAGCGGTCGGGTTCGCGGATCGCCTCCTCGCCGGGGTCCACGCCCACGTCGAGATCGCGTTGGACGGTGGCCAGCCGCATCGACGTGCGAGCCGCGTCGCCGTGCTCCTGCAGGTTCTGTTTGCGCTTGGCCCCCCCGATCTCGGCGATGTGCTCGAGCACCCCCTCCAGCGAGCCGTAGGTGCGGATCAGATCCGAGGCGGTCTTGTCGCCGATGCCGGGAACGCCGGGGATGTTGTCCGAGGTGTCTCCCTTGAGACCGTAGAAGTCGGGGATCAGCTCGGGCGGGATCCCATACCGGTCGATCACCGCCTGACGGTCATAGATCTTGGTGTCCGTGATCCCCCGCGAGGTCGCCATCACCTTGACCACGCCGTCCTCGTCGATCAGCTGGAACACGTCGCGGTCGCCCGTCACGATCATCGTCGGGACGCCCGCCGCGCGGGCGCGATCGGCCAGCGAGGCGATCACGTCGTCCGCCTCGTAGCCCTCGAGCTTGACGTTGCGGTAGCCGAACGCCTCGACCAGCGGTTCCATCGCCGGCCACTGCGCCTTGAGCAGGTCCGGGCGCGAGCGCCGCGTCGCCTTGTAGCCGGCGAACAGCTCGGTGCGCCCGGACGTGCCGGCGTCCCAGGCGACCACCGTCGGGCGCACGCCGTACTCGGTGACGATCTTCACGAGCATCGACGCGAAGCCGAAGATCGCGTTCGTGGGCTCGCCCGTGGAGGTCGCGATCGACTCGGGCAGCGCATAGAAGGCGCGGTAGACGAGGCTTGGCCCGTCGATCAGGAACAGGCGCCCCTGCTGCCCCGACCCGCCCGGGTCCGGGCCGCTGCTCGCGTCGACTTTCGCGGGTGCCGCCATGCACCGGTCACTCTACGAGAGCACCGAGGAAATAAGATGCCGGGCCGCCGCCATGAGCCTCACTCCCAGCGCCCAGTACCGACTGAACATCCGCGTCGAGATCGACGACAGCCCCGGGCTGCTCGGGCGGGTCACGAGCGCGATCGGCGAGGCGGGAGGCATGGTCGGGGCGGTCGACCCCGTGGAAGTCGAATCCGGCCACAGCCTCCGCGACATCGTCGTCGACGCGGCCGGGCCCGAGCACTGGGAGACGATCCTGGCCGCGATCGACGCGCTCGAGGGAGCGCGGGTCGTGGACAGGATCGACCGCACCTTCCAGCTGCACATCGGTGGCAAGATCGAACAGCACAACAAGCACCCGCTCAAGACCCGCGACGACCTCTCGATGGCATACACGCCGGGGGTCGCCCGCGTCTGTCTGGCGATCGCCGACGACGAGGACAAGGCGTTCCAGTACACGATCAAGCGCAACACCGTCGCAGTCGTCAGCGACGGCACTGCGGTGCTCGGGCTGGGCGATATCGGGCCCCGGGCGGCGATGCCGGTGATGGAGGGCAAGTGCTGCCTGTTCAAGGAGTTCGCGGGCGTGGACGCGTTCCCGATCTGCCTCGACACCAAGGACGCGGACGAGATCGTCGACACCGTCAAGCGCATCGCGCCCGCGTTCGGCGGCATCAACCTCGAGGACATCTCCGCGCCGCGCTGTTTTCAGATCGAGGACCGCCTGAAGGAGGAGCTCGACATCCCGATCTTCCACGACGACCAGCACGGCACCGCCGTCGTTGTGATGGCCGCGCTGCTGAACGCCGTCAAGCTCACCGGGCGGCGTATGGAGGACCTCAAGGTGCTGATCATCGGCCTCGGTGCGGCCGGCATCGCGGTGACCAGGATCATGCTCGAAGCCGGCGTCAGAGACATCGTCGGAGCGGATTCCCAGGGTGCGCTGCACGTGCGCCGCGAGGACTACCAGCGAGGAACGATGAACCCCCAGAAGCGCTGGTTCGCCGAGGTCACCAACCCCGACTGCCGCGACGGCACCCCGGCGGAGGTGATCGATGGCGCCGACCTGATGATCGGCCTGTCGGGCGCACGCACGCTGCCGGCACGGGCGCTGGCGAAGATGAGCCCCGACGCGATGGTGTTCGCGATGGCGAACCCGAACCCCGAGGTCATTCCCGAGGAGGCCGCCGAGTACGTGCGGATCATGGCGACGGGCCGCTCCGACTACCCCAACCAGATCAACAACGTGCTCGCCTTTCCGGGGATCTTCCGGGGCGCCTTGGACGTGCGCGCGCCGACGATCACCGATCGCATGAAGATGGTCGCGGCGCATGCGATCGCCGAGATCGTCACCGAGGAAGAACTGCGCGAGGACTACATCATCCCTTCGGTGTTCAACCGCGATGTCGCCCCCGCGGTGGCGGCCGCGGTCGCCGGCGAGGCCCGCGCGAGCGGAGCGGCCACGGCCGGCCACGAGGTCGGGTTCGCGCAGGGAGACCCCCAGACGGGTATCCACCCGATCCCCTCCGGCGGCGACACACGCACCTAAGATCGGTGTCATGAAGGTCGCTGTCACGGGCGCGAGCGGGCTGATCGGCCAGGCGCTGGTGGAGCGGCTCGCCGCGCGGGGGGATGAGATCGCGATCCTCACCCGCGATCCCGACCGTGCGCGGTCGCGCGGGCGCGGACGAGCTGCGGGCGAGGGCGATCCCGAGGCTCGCCGGCTCGTGGGCTGGGATCCGCTGCGCGAACCCGCACCCGCAGCCGCCCTGCAGGGTCTCGATGCGGTCGTCCATCTCGCCGGGGAGCCGGTCGCACAACGCTGGAACGAGCGGGTCAAGCGGGCGATTCGCGACAGCCGCACGGTGGGGACGCGCAACCTCGTAGACGGCCTGGAGGCGCTCGCTCCCGACGAGCGTCCGCGGACGCTCGTGTCCGCGTCGGCGGTCGGCTACTACGGCCCCCATGGCGCCGAGCCGCTCGACGAGGAGGCACCCGCGGGCGGTGACTTCCTCGCGCAGGTGTGCGTCGCCTGGGAGCGCGAGGCCAAGGCCGCGACGAGGTTGGGGGTCCGGACGGTGCAGGTGCGCATCGGCGTCGTGCTCGCGCCCTCGGGAGGCGCGCTCGCCCAGATGCTGCCGCCGTTCCGGCTGGGGCTCGGCGGTCCCGTGGGGGGCGGCGAGCAGTACATCCCGTGGATCCATCGCGACGACCTCGTCGCGATGGTGCTCGCGGCGCTGTCGGACGAGCGCTGGTCTGACGCGGTCAACGGCACGGCCCCGCAACCCGTCACCTCGCGCGAGTTCGCGCACGCGCTCGGCGAGGTGCTGCATCGCCCCGCCCGCCTGCCCGTGCCCGCGGCGGCGCTGCGACTGCGCTACGGCGAGATGGCCTCGGTGATCACCAGCGGCGTACGGGCCATGCCCGCCAGGGCGCTGGTGCTCGGTTACTCGTTCGAGCACCCTCGCCTGAGCGAGGCGCTGCGCTCGCTGCTCACCTGAACGCCGGCACGCTCAGCCGACTTCGAGCACCCGCCAGAACACCGGCTGACCGCCGAGCACACGATCGACGCCGTAGTGGGAGAGCGTGGTTTCGCCGTCCGGTTCGATCGCGTAGCGCCCGATCACGCTGGTGCGGGGCGCGGCCGCGAAGAACGCGTCGATCACGGCCTGGCGGTCGTTGCCGCGGGTGCCCGCTGCGCGGATCGCTCCCAGCGTCGCGCTCATCGCCTCGTACCCGAGCAGAGCATGTGCGCCCGGGTCTTCTCCGAAGCGCTTGCGGTAGCCCGCGAGCACGTCCTGCGCCGGCGGCGGATCCATCTTGACTGGAAGCACCGGCGTGCTCAGCAGCGTCCTCGCGGCGGTGGCGGCGCCGAGCTTGGCGGTGAACGAGGGATCGGCGAGCGTGCTCGGACCGAGCAGCCACAGCTTCGGGTCGGCTTCGTGCAGCTGCTGGAACAGTGCCGCCGCGCCCGGCTTGGCACTGCCCGCGAGGAACACCGCCTGGGGGCCGTGTTCGGCGATCTTCGCGACCTCTCCGGTGAAGCTCGTGGCGGTGCTCGTGTCCAGGCTGTCCTGCCCCACGACCTTGATTCCCCCACGTTCTGCGTCGGAGACGACCATCTGCGCGAGCGGCTGCTCGAATGGATCTTCGTCGTTGAGCACGTACAGGCTGTTGACACCCAGGCTCCGCAGCATCTGCGCCTGCGCCCGGGCCTGCTTCGCATCACCCGGCTGCAGTCGCGCGAAGTTGCGCTTGGCGGTCGGGTAGAACCGTTCGGGCTCGTCCTGGCCGGCGTCCAGCGACGAGGTGAGCCCGCCGTAGGGGCTCCACGGGCTGACCTGCAGGATGCCCGCGGCGTTGATCAGCGGCAGCGATACCGCGGTCGCGGCCGAGTCGTAGTCGCCGAGGTAGGCGATCGTGCTCGGATCGTCCGCGGCGGTCTTGGCATTCGACGCGGTCACGCCGGGGTCCCAGCGGCCGCTGGTGGGGCTTGCGTCGTCCAGCGAGACGTAGCTCACCTTGAACGGGCCGACCGCGCCACCGGCGTCGTAGAGGGCGAGCTTCTCGCCGTTGACCAGTTCGCGCGAGGTGGACGCCGAGGCACCCTGCAGCGGCAGGCTCGAATACACGGTCAGCTGATTGCCGAGGCTGCTCGCCGCGCCGGAGACGCTGCCGCAGCCCGCCGCGCCGAGCACGGCCCCTGCCGCGAGTGCAGCCAGGAGCACGCTTGCGAGGAGGGTGGCGGGGCCGAGTCGGTGCGTGCGCACCACTGGCGTCTCAGCCGCTTGCGTCGCGGCGGCCGGGCAGATAGCCGGAGAGGATCTTCAGCGTTGCCCCCACAAGGGTGATCACGGCAGCGAGCATGAAGGCATCGAAGCCCTTCGCGCCGAGGGCCCACAGCACGATCCAGACAACCAGGCCGGCGGTTACGGTGAGGACGAGTCCCATGCGCCGCGCATCCTATCGGAGGGCACTGCAGACGGTCGCGGGTGCGCCGGCCCGCGGGACCGGCTGGGGCGGTCGGCGATCATCGCGCCAGCCCGGCAGCGAGCTCGCCGAGCACCTCGGCGACGGCGCCCGCGGGATCCTCGGGGGCGTCGCCGGCGGCGCGCACCAGACGGGTGCCGACGATCACCCCGTCCGCACCCGCGTCCGCAGCGAGCCGCGCCTGCTCGGGCGTGCCGATGCCGAAGCCCAGCGCGACCGGCACCTCGGTGCTCGCCTTCGCCTGGGCCACGATCTCGGCGAAGCGCTCCGACAGCGCCTGGCGCTCGCCGGTCGTGCCCACGACCGAGACCGTGTAGAGGAAGCCCCGCGCGAGCGCCCCGATCGCCTGCATCCGCGCCGGGCTGGTGGTGGGCGCCACCAGCGGCACGAGCGCGAGCCCGTGCGCGTCGCACGCCGCGCGGATATCGGTGGACTCCTCGAGCGGGAGGTCGGGCACGATCAGCCCGCACGCGCCGGCCTGAGCGAGCCTCGCGGCAAACGCGTCGGCACCCGGTGCCAGCACCATGTTGGCGTAACACATCACCACCACCGGCACGCGCGTCGCCAGGCCTCGCGCCACCTCCAGCACGCCCGCGACGTCCGCTCCAGCAGCCAGCGCCGCGGTGCCCGCCGCATGGATCACCGGACCGTCGGCGAGCGGATCGGAGTAGGGCATCCCGAGCTCGACCAGGTCCGCCCCCGCCGCCACGCACGCCTCGCCGATGCGCAGGGACTCCGCGAGCGTCGGATAGCCGCCCATCAGGTAAGGCATCAACGCCGCCCTTCCGCGCGCGTTGGCGAACGCCTCGGCGATCCGCGTCGCCCCCCTTGCCTGCGCCGCCGTCGTGCTCACGGTGTCGCGAGCACCTCGGCGAGATCCTTGTCTCCCCGCCCGGACAGGCACACGAGGTCGAGCTCACCGTCGGTCTGAGCGAGGGTCCATGCGATCGCGTGTGCCGTCTCGAGCGCCGGGATGATGCCCTCCAGGGACGCGAGCAGGCGAAACGCGTCGAGCGCCTGGCGATCGGTCACCGCCTCGTAGCGCGCGCGGCCGGTGTCGCGCAGGTAGGCGTGCTGCGGTCCCGTCCCCGGGTAGTCGAGTCCCGCCGAGATCGAGTGGGCCTGCACGATCTGGCCCTCCTCATCCTGCATCACCGCCGAGAGCGCACCGTGCAGCACCCCCGCTCGGCCACGAACGGTCAGCGGCGCTCCGTGCCTGGGCGTGTCGATGCCCTCGCCCGCCGCCTCCACACCGATCAGCCGGACGTCGGGCTCATCCAGGAACGCGCTGAAGATCCCGATCGCATTCGAGCCGCCTCCGACGCACGCGATCACCCGCTCCGGGAGCCGCCCCTCGCGCTCCTGCATCTGACTGCGCGCCTCGCTGCCGATCACGCTCTGCAGGTCGCGCACCAGCGCCGGATAGGGCGCCGGACCAACCGCCGAGCCGATCACGTAGTGGGTGCCCTGGACGTTCTCCACCCAGTCGCGTATCGCGGCCGACGTCGCCTCCTTGAGCGTCCTGGCGCCGGCGTCGACGGGCTTGACGGTGGCACCCAGCAGCTGCATCCGCTGGACGTTGGGCGCCTGCCGGCGGGTGTCCTCGCTGCCCATGTAGACGACGCACTCGAGACCGAGCAGGGCGCACACGGTGGCGGTCGCCACGCCGTGCTGGCCGGCGCCGGTCTCCGCGATGATCCGCCCCTTGCCCATGCGCCGGGCCAGCAGCGCCTGGCCGAGCGCGTTGTTGAGCTTGTGAGAGCCGGTGTGGTTGAGGTCCTCGCGCTTGAGATACACGGTCCTGCCGAGCCGCTCCGACAGCCGCCCGGCACGGTAGAGCGGCGTCGGGCGTCCGACGAAATCCCGGCGCAGGGCTGCAAGCTCCCGCAGGTAGCCGGGGTCCTCGCGCGCCCGGATCCAGGCCGCCTCCAGCTCGGCCAGCGCCGGCATCAACGTCTCGGGCACATACTGGCCGCCGTACTCTCCGAAGCGATGCTCGATGGCGGCGGGGACGGCGCTCATAGGGGGACCTCTTCTCGCTGGGCTCCGTGGGCGGCGATCGCAGTGAAGAAGTCGCGCAGCTTGGCCTCGTCCTTGTGTCCGGGCGAGCGCTCGGTGCCGCTCGCCGTGTCGAGCGCGTAGGGCCGCACACGAGCCGCCGCTTGGGCGACGTTGTGCGGGTCGAGGCCACCGCTGAGGATCAACGGCGTATCGCTGTGCCGGTCGGCGAGAAGGGCCCACTCGAAGGTCTCGCCGGTGCCGCCCCGAAGGCCCTGCTTGGCGGATGTGCGCCCCTTCGCGTCAGCCATTTGAAAGTCGACGTGGTAGCGCTCGAGCTCCCTCACGTCTCCCGGGCCGGCAACCTGGATCGCCTTGACGATCCGCGCTCCCGTGCGCCTGCCGGCCTCGGCGCAGAACGCCGGGCCCTCGTCGCCGTGCAGCTGCAGCATCGTCAGCCCCAGCTCCTCGGCGTGCAGGGCCAGCTCCTCCAGCGAGGCGTTGACGAACACCCCGCACAGCTCCACCTTGCGGCGCAGCGCCGAGGTGACCCGGCGAGCCTCGTCCATCGAGCATCGCCGGGGGCTGCCGTCGTAGAAGACCATCCCGATCGCCCAGGCGCCAAGCGAAACCGCGAGCTGTGCGTCGCGGACATCGGTGATGCCGCAGATCTTGACCTTCGGAGGCGCCCCGGACATCCCTCAACGGTAGCGTCCGCCCCGCGCTCGGAGCTCCCGGCGCTGCGGCGGTGAGCGCCGACTAACGTTCGGGCGTGTTCGGATTCGGTACCGAGTTCGGGCGACTGCCGAGCGTCACCGACACCGACTTGCGTTCGTAGCCGCCTTTGCCGTTCTGGCGCAGGACTCCGAGCGTCACCGTGTCGCCAGGTTTCTTGGCGGCCACGAAGTTGCCGAGGTCTTCGGATCCCGTCACGGGTTTGCCGTCGAAGGTCACGATGATGTCACCACCGAGCGCGACGCTGCCGTCTTCGGTGTTGCCGCTGACGGTCCCGCCACGGATGCCGGCTTTTTCGGCGGGCGTCCCGTGGGGCACGCTCTGCACCAGCGCGCCTGTCTTGACCGGCAGGTTGAGCGCCGACAGCGAACCGTCGATCGTGAGCGATACGAGCCCGAGGTAGGCGCCGCGAACGGTGCCGCCCTTCTCGAGCTGGGAGATCTCGGACTTCGCCGTGTTGATCGGCACCGCGAATCCGATGCCCACGCTACCGTTGCCGCTGCCGCCGGTCTCGATCTGGGAGTTGATCCCGATCACCTTGCCCGAGGAGTCCAGCAGCGGTCCGCCGGAGTTGCCCGGATTGATCGGCGCGTCGGTCTGCAGCACGTTGTCGATCGTGAAGCCGTTGGGCGC
Source organism: uncultured Solirubrobacterales bacterium (assembly GCA_963696615.1). Lineage (GTDB taxonomy): Bacteria > Actinomycetota > Thermoleophilia > Solirubrobacterales > Solirubrobacteraceae > Palsa-744. The sequence goes on from CAVOKU010000002.1 coordinate 75,688, forward strand.
TGTGATCTGTCGCTGCAACGCAGAGATGACGCCGGTCGTCAGCGTCCGTTCGAGGCCGAACGGGTTGCCGATCGCGAGCACGGGGTCGCCGACCTGGACCTTGCCCGAGTCGCCGAGCGTGAGTGGGTGAAGCGTCAAGCCGTCCGTCGGGATGCGCAGCACCGCGAGGTCGTTGGAGGGGTCCTTGCCCACCACCTGCGCGTCGACGTTCTGTCCCTTTTCGAGGCTCACCTGTACCTTCACCGCGTTCTCGACGACGTGGTAGTTGGTGAGAATCGTGCCGTTGCCGTCGATCACGATGCCCGAGCCCGTTGCCTGACCCTGACGCTGGGATTCGCCGCCGCCGAAGAGGTTGAACGGCGATTCACCCTGCTGGACGATCGTCGAGGTGACGAAGACGACGCCCGGCGCGTCGCGCACGTAGATCGCGTGAGGTGTCAGGCCCTTGCTCACCTGAGCGGCGTTGGAGGGGGTGAGCGGAGTGGCCTGCACGGTGACCGTGCTCGTGGACGAGCTGAACCCGCCTGAGAGCGCGACGACACCGGCGACCACGCCGCCACCGATCAGCGCCGAGAGAAAAGGGATGAAGAATGAGCGATTCACTGGTTGCAGAGGATGATCGGTGCCCCTGAACGAGAACTAAAGCGGAACATCTGCTCCCCTTAAATAGTTTCGATCGCGATCAGCTCGGCGCCGAGACGCCTGCACGATATGCCCTCAGCTCCCTCAGCGCACGCTCGGGATCGCTGGAGCGCATCAGCGACTCACCGACCAGCACCGCCGCCACCCCGGCGTCGTGCAGCTGCGCCAGTTGCGCGGGAGTGCCGATGCCCGACTCCGAGACGACGGTGCTCCCAGCCGGCATCTGCTCCAGCAACGTGTGGGTCCGCTGCACGTCCACGGTGAAGTCGCGCAGGTCGCGGTTGTTCACTCCGATCAGCCGGGCGCCCGCGCCCAGCGCCACCGAGAGCTCCTGCTCGTCGTGGACCTCCACCAGCACGTCCAGCCCCAGCGCCCGGCCCTGCTCGTGCAGCTCGGCCAGCTGCGCCGCGCTCAGCGCCGCGACGATCAACAGCACCGCATCTGCCCCCGCCGCGCGCGCCTCGTGCAGCTGGTAGGGGTCGACCACGAAGTCCTTGCGCAGCAGCGGCAGGCTGCTGGCGCCCCGCGCGGTCCGCAGATCCTCGAGCGAGCCGTCGAAGTTCGGACCCTCGGTCAGCACCGACAGCGCAAGCGCCCCCCCACGCTCGTATGCGCCCACCATCTGCGCGACATCCGCCCCGCGGCGGAGCGTCCCGGCGGAGGGCGAGCGTCGCTTGAACTCCGCGATCACACCTACCCCCTGTCCCCTCAGCGCCTCGTGAAAGCGCCCGCGGGAGTCCCCGCCGTGCCCGGCCGGAAGCGGACCGTCGGGCTTGGCCTGGGCGATCAGCTCGGGTTCGGGCAGCTCACGCTTGCGCCGCTCGAGCTGCTCGCGCGTGCTCTGCAGGATGCGCCCCAGCACCGTGGGGGTGCTCGATGCGGACGGCCGGCCGCCTGTCCGGGCGTCGCTGGGGCCGTCTCCGTCGCTCATCGCACGGCCTCGCGCGGCGCGTGCTCCCGGCTTGCCTGGATGAACCGCTCGAGCGCAGCCTCGGCCTGGCCGGAGGCAAGCGTCTCGCGCGCCGTGGTCACGCCCTCGGCGATGCTCTGCGCCGCGCCGGCCGCGTAGATCGCCGCACCCGCGTTGATCACAGCGAGCTCGGCGTGGGGCCCGTCCTCGCCCTGCAGGATCGCGCGCGTGAGAGAGCCGTTGCGCTCGGGACTGCCGCCCGCGATCCCGCCGGCGGAGCTGGCATCCCCCGGCGAGGGCACGCCGACCTCGTCCGGTACGAGCGTGTAGCGGGCGATCTGATCGCCGTTGACCTCGATCACGCGGGTCGCCGCGGCAATCGAGATCTCGTCGAGGCCATCCTCGCTGGAGACGACGAGCGCCCGATCGACGCCGAGCCGCTGCAGCGCCCCCGCGATCGTCTCCTGGAACGACGCGTCGGATACACCGATCAGCTGACGGCGGGCGCCCGCTGGGTTGGTGAGCGGGCCGAGGAAGTTGAAGATCGTGCGCACCCCCAGCTCGCGTCGCACCGGCACCACGTAGCGCGTCGCCTGATGGTGCAGCGGAGCGAACATGAAGCCGAACCCCGCCTCCTCGATGCAGGCCGCCACCCCTCCGGGTTCCAGATCGATGCGCGCACCGAGCGCCTCGAGCACATCGGCTGACCCGCACCTGCTGGTGGCCGAGCGGTTGCCGTGCTTGGCCACGGCGCAGCCGGCGCCCGCAGCGATCAGAGCCGCGGTGGTGGACACGTTGAACGTGCTGGCACCGCCTCCGGTGCCGGCCGTGTCGAGCAGGTCCTCCCGCGCGACGGGCACGCGAGCTGCGAGCTCGCGCATCGTCCGCGCCAACCCCGCGAGCTCGTCCACCGTCTCCCCCTTCGTCCGCAGCGCGATCAGAAACGCCGCGATCTGGATCTCGGAGACCTCGCCGTGCATGATCTGCGCGAGCACCTGTGCCGTCTCGTCCGAGCTGAGGTCGCGCCGCTGGGCGAGCGCGTCGATCGCGGCGGTGAGCGTCGCGTTGGCCATCTACGCGACCTCTGCCCGCGCGGGCTCTGAGCCCGCGACCCTCCCGTCGAGGAAGTTGCGCAGCAACTCCCGGCCGTCGTCGGTCAGCACCGACTCGGGATGAAACTGCACCCCCTCGGCCGGGAGCTCCCGATGACGCACCCCCATCAGCACACCGCCACCGCGCGCGGACTCTTCCAGGCAGTCGGGCAGCGCGGAGTCGACCACGAGCGAGTGATAGCGCCCGACCGTCAGCGGGGAGCGGATACCGGTGAAGATCGTGCGGCCGTCGTGCTCGATCGTCGTGGACTTCCCGTGCACTGGTGGATGCAGCTTGACCCGTCCACCGAACGCCTGGGCGAGCGCCTGATGGCCGAGACACACCCCCAGCGTCGGGATGCCCGCCCGGGGAAGCTCTCGCGCGACCTCCAGCGAGATCCCGGCCTCGTCGGGGGTGCAGGGCCCGGGCGAGATCACGCAGCGCGCGTACTCGCCTGCCAGCAGCTCCGCCACGGTGGCACGATCGTTGCGCACCACGCACACGTCGGCGCCCAGCTCGCCCAGGTACTGGACGAGGTTGTAGGTGAACGAGTCGTAGTTGTCGATTACGAGAACGCGCATGGTGGCCTCGGGGTTATGGCCAGTCGGGCTGGCTCACCGCGAGCTCGATCGCCCGCAGCACGGCCTTCGTCTTCGCTTCGGACTCTGCCAGCTCATACGCCGGCTTGGCGTCGGCGACGGTGCCGCCGCCGGCCTGAACGTGGGCGACTCCGTCCTTGACGACGACGGTGCGGATGTGGATGCAGGTGTCCATGTCCCCGGCGTAGGAGAGGTAGCCGATCGCTCCACCGTAGCCGCCGCGCTTGATCGGCTCGAGCTCGTCGATGATCTGCATCGCGCGAACCTTCGGCGCTCCCGAAAGCGTCCCGGCGGGCAGCACCGAGCGCAGCGCGTCGACGGCGGTGACGCCCTCGCGCATCAGCCCGGCCACCGAGGAGACGATGTGCATCACGTGGGAGTAGGTCTCCACCGCCATGAACGTCTCCACTTCGACGGTGCCCGGCTCGCACACCCGTCCGAGATCGTTGCGGCCGAGATCGACGAGCATCACATGCTCGGCGCGCTCCTTCTCGTCCTGCAGGAGCTCCTCGGCGATCTGCTCGTCCTCGGCGACGTTGGCGCCGCGGGGACGGGTGCCGGCGATCGGTCTGGTGCTCACCCGCAGGCGCCCGTCGGGGCGGCCGCTGGAACTGACCGTCAGCAGTGGCTCGGGGCTCGCGCCCGCCACCTGGAAGTCGCCGAAGTCCAGGAAGTACATGTACGGGCTCGGGTTCACCGCGCGTAGGCCCCGGTAGATCGAGAACGCCTGCACCGGCGTCGGCGCCGACCAGCGCTGGGAGGGGACGACCTGAAACGCGTCGCCGGCGTAGATGTACTCGATGATCCGCGTGACCATCGCTTCGAAGCGCTCGCCGGACATGTTGGACTCGAACCTCGGCATCTCCCGTGCCCGCGCCGGCTGGGGCGCTTCGCGGGGCACCGGACCGGCGAGCGCAGCGCGGATCTCGGCGATCGTCGCAGCCGCCCGACCGTAGGCGACCTCGAGCTCGGGCTCGGCAGCGAGATCGGCGTTGGCGAGGATCGTCACCGTGTGGCGAAGATGGTCGAACACCACCAGCGCGTCGGAAAGCATCAACGCCATGTCCGGCAGGCCGAGTGGATCGGGCCCCGGCTCACCCAGCGGCTCGACCGTGCGCACGAGGTCATAGCCGAAGTAGCCGACTGCTCCGCCTGTGAACGGCGGCGCGTCGGGCATCGGCGCCTGGCGGAAGCGCGCCACCCGCTCGGCGGCGAGCGCGTAGGGGTCGCCGCCGTCCTGCAGCGACCAGCGCAGGACGTCTCGTGGCCGAAAGCCGATGAACGACCAGCGCCCGACGCGCTGGCCCTGGTCGGCGGACTCCAGCAGGAACGCGGGCTCGCCGGGTGCAAGCGCGCGCAGCTTCAGAAAGGCCGACACGGGTGTCTCGCAGTCCTCGATGAAGGTGTGGCGGAGCGGGATCAGGTTGGCCGACTGCTCGCCGGCGCCGTCTCCGGCGCCCCGGGCGAGCGAGCGCGCCTCCTCGAGGCTCGGTTCGATCGCGAGCCCGCCACCGGCGAGCGTCGCCGCGATCTCAGCGGCGACGGCCATCGAGGATCCGCTCGGCGTCGGCGAGCGTCCGTCCGCGCCCGCGCATCAGCACCAGCAGGTGGTAGAGCAGGTCGGCCGCCTCTTCGTCGACGCGCTCGTCGGTCTCCTCCCGCGCGGCGCGAACGACCTCCTCGGCCTCCTCGGCGACCTTCTCGCCGGCGAGCTTGCGATCGTCGAGCAGGGTGACGGTGTAGGAGCCCGCGGGCCGCTCCTGCGCGCGCGCCTGGAGCGTCCGCTCGAGCGCCGGCAGGACCTCATGCGGGGCGGCAGGGCCGAGCTCACCGCGATGAAAGCAGGTGCGCTCTCCGGTGTGACAGGCGGGTCCGGCCGGCTCGACCAGCGCGAGCACGGTGTCGCCGTCGCAATCCAGACGGAGCGCTCGGACGGCCTGCACGTTGCCGCTGGTTTCGCCCTTGTGCCACGCCTGCCGACGCGAGCGACTGTAGAGGTGCAGCTCGCCCGTCCGGCGCGTGCGCTCGAGCGCCTGCTCGTTCATGTAGGCGAGGGTGAGCACCTCGCCGGTGCGCCAATCCTGCACGACGCAGGGCACGAGACCGTGGTCGTCGTAGACGACCTCGGCATCGATCGGACTGGTGGTGGAGACGCCCACCCGAGGGATTGTAGGTTGCATGGCGAGCATGGCATCGGTGTTGAAACGCAGGCTGCTGGTGATCACCGGCAAGGGCGGCGTGGGCAAGACCACGATCGCCGCGGCACTCGCGCTGGCCACGTCAGCGCGCGGGCTGCGCACGCTGGTCGTGGAGCTGGGTGACCAGCGCCGTCTACCGGAGCTCTTGAGCGACACCGCCACCCCCGCGCCGGCGGGCACCGACGGGGCCGAGACGATGCTCGCAGAGAACCTGTGGGGCATCACGATCGACCCCGACCGGGCGCTGCTGGAGTGGCTGCAGAAGCTCGGCGGGAAGGTGCCGGGACGTGTGCTGGCGACCAGCGGCACCTTTCAGTACTTCGCCGCCGCGGCCCCGGGCGCCAAAGAGCTGGTGAGCATGGTGAAGATCTGGGAGCTCACCCAGGCAGAGCGGTGGCGCCGGCGGGCCCGCGCGTACGACCTGGTGGTGCTGGATGCGCCGGCGACGGGACACGCGCTCGGTCTGCTGCGCTCGCCCTACACCTTCGGCGCGATCGCACGGGTGGGACCGATCTTCGGCCAGGCCGAGAAGATCAGGGCGCTGCTGGAGGACGGCACGCAGACGGGCTACCTCGCGGTCGCCCAACCGAGCGAGATGGCGGTGGGCGAGACGCTCGAGCTGGGCGCGGCGCTGCGCTCCCAGCCCGGCCGCGAGCTCGACGTCGTGGTCGTCAACGCCGCCCTGCCGCGGCGCTTCGACGCCGGGGAGCTCGCCCGCATCGAGCGGCTCGACGGACGCAGCCCGGTGCGGCACGCCGCGGGACGGACCGCCCGCGCCGTCCACGAGCGCTCACGCGCACAGCAGAGCCAGATCGCACGCCTGCGTCGCAGCCGGATGTCGGTGGTCACCGTGCCGTTCGTGTTCGCCCCGGAGCTCGATCTGCAAGCCGTGCGACGCATCGGCGAGCGGCTGGCCAGATCACTCTGAGCGTCTCAGACGATGCCCAGCCGGTCCAGCAGCCCTTCGTCGCCGCGCCAGTCGCGGCGCACGCGGACCGAGAGATCGAGATGGACCTGACAGTCCAGCTCACGCTCCAGCTCGCGCCGGGCGGCGACCCCGATCGCCTTGATCATGCGTCCGCCCGCCCCCACCACGATCCCCTTCTGCGACTCGGTCTCCACCCAGATCAGAGCTCGCACCCGGACGAGCCCCTCGCGGGGGCGCTCGAGCTCCTCCAGCACGACATCGACGGCGTGGGGCACCTCCTGGAACGTGCGCCTGACGACCGCCTCGCGCACCAGCTCGGCCAGCAGCAGCTCCCGTGGCTGATCGGAACGCTGCTCGCGGGCGAACAGCAGCGGCCCCTCGGGCACGAGCGTCGCGAGGTGGGCGATCAGCGGCTGCATGCCATCGCCGGTGCGCGCCGACAGCGGGAAGATCTCCGCGTCCAGCCCCAGCTCGGCGGCGGCCTGCAGCGCCGCTGCCGTGGCCGGCCGGGAGAGCCGGTCGACCTTGTTCACCGCCACCGCGCTCGGCACGGACGCGCCGGCAAGCGTCTGCGCGATGAAGCGGTCGCCCGCGCCGACGCCCTGCTCGCCGTTGAGCAGGAGCAGCGCGGCGTCGGCGTCGGCCAGCTCCTGCTCCACGCGCCTGGCCATTCGCGCCGTCAGGGTGTCCCGGGGTCGCTGAACGCCCGGCAGGTCGACCAGCACGACCTGGTCCTCGTCCCGGGTCCACACGCCCCGGATCGCCCGGCGAGTCGTCTGGGGCCGATCTGAGACGATCGCGACCTTGTCGCCCACGATCGCGTTGACGAGGGTCGACTTCCCCACGTTCGGCCGGCCCGCGAGCGCGACGAAGCCGGCGCGGCTCACGCGGCGGATCCGTCCTCGTGCAGGAGCGTCGCCTGCAGTTCGAGCATCTCTCCCTCGTCGGTCTCGTGATCCATGCCGACCAGGTGCAGGACGCCGTGGACCACCACCTCGCGCAGGTCGCGTGCGTGCTCGGGACAGATCAGCACGTCCCCGAGCTCGTGGGGCACCGGGGACGTCGGCCGTGCGCTCGCGCCGGCGCCGTCGATCGGAAACGACAACACGTCGGTCGGCTCGGGCCTGCCGCGGTGCTCCGCGTTCAGCCTCGCCATTCGCCGCGGATCGACGAACTCGATCGCGAGATGGCCGTCGCTGACGCCGGCGGCGGCCGTCGCGAGCTCGCACAGGCGCCTGATCTCGGCGATCGTCAGTCGGTCGCCGATCAGCGCTTGGCCGAACACCTCGACGTCGACCACCGGCGTCCTCAGGCGCTGCGGCGATCGGCGCGACGCTGGCTCACCCAGCCGTCGAGGCTGGATGCGCCGGAGCGCTCGGGGGCGTCGCGTTGCGCGTGCTCGTCATACGCCTCGACGATTCGCTGCACGAGCTTGTGGCGAACGACGTCCTCGCCTCCGAACCGCACGAACTCGATCCCCTCGACGGCGTCGAGCACGTCGCCCACGACGATCAGCCCCGACCTCTGCTCGCGCGGCAGGTCGACCTGGGTGATGTCGCCGGTGACGACCATCTTCGAGCCGAAGCCGAGCCGCGTGAGGAACATCTTCATCTGCTCCGGGGTGGTGTTCTGCGCCTCGTCGAGGATCACGAACGAGTCGTTCAAGGTCCGTCCGCGCATGAACGCCAGGGGCGCGATCTCGATCACGCCCCGCTCGAGATGCTGGGAGACCTTCTCGGGATCGAGCATGTCGTGCAGGGCGTCGAACAGAGGACGCAGGTAGGGGTCGACCTTCGCCATCAGATCGCCTGGCAGGAAGCCCAGCCGCTCGCCCGCCTCCACGGCGGGGCGGGTCAGGATGATGCGGTTCACCTCGTGGCGCGAGAGGGCCGCCGCGGCCATTGCGACAGCGAGGAACGTCTTGCCCGTTCCTGCCGGCCCGACCCCGAACGTGACCGTGCTCTCGCGGATCGAGTCGACGTAGCGCTTCTGGTTGACCGTCTTGGGAGCAACCTGACGGCTGCGATGGCGCCACACGACGTCCTCCAGCACCCGTGCGGGCGACTCGTGCGCATCGAGCGCCCCCGTCACAGCCGCGATCGTGCCCGGGCCGATCTCGTGGCCGCGCGAGATCAGCTCTGAGAGCTCGCGCACCACCCGCTCACCGGCCCGCGTCTCGCCCTCCTCGCCGTCGAAGGTGACGAGGTTCCCCCGCAGGAAGACCTTGCAGCCGAGATGTGCCTGCAATGCGCGCAGCACCGCGTCCTGGGTGCCCGCCAGCTCCGCGGCCACGTCGTTGGGCAGCTCCAGCTGGGTCCTCATCGGTTGGTCCGCAGACCCCGCGCCGCCGGAGTGAAGCCGTTCATCCGCCGAGCGCCGCCTTGACGAGTCCCGACACCCGGTTGCCGTCGGCGCGACCGTCGACGGCGGCCATCGCGCTGCCCATCGCCCTGCCCATGTCCTTCATCGACGCCGCGCCGCTGTCGCGCACGGCCCGAGCCACGACCTGCTCGAGCTCGGCGTCGGAGAGCTCCGCAGGCAGGTAGTCGCCGATCAGCGCCGCCTCGGCCTCCTCGCCGTCGGCGAGATCGGCGCGCCCGCCCTCGCGGTAGGCCTTCGCGGCCTCGAGCCGGCGCTTGCGCTCGCGGCGCAGGACCGCGAGCTCGTCCGCGCCGCCCTCCTTCGCATCCTTCTGAAGCTCGGACAGCACGAGCCGCAGCGCGCTGACGCGGTCCTTCTCGCCTGCGCGCATCGCATCCTTCAGGTCTGACTTGACCTCCTCGATCACGGCCATCCTCACTGCAGGATACGCGCTCCCAGCGCGTTGCATGTGTAGATCGCGCAACCCCAGGCCGCGCCCGCCCCGCTCATCTGCCGCCAAGCGGGGTGGGGCTTCCCAGTCGCCCAGGCGATGAGGTGTCGCGACCGAACACGAGCGCCACGTTCCAGTCCACCAGCAGGCGCAGGCGCCGGCCCAGTCCCGGCATCAGCAGGAGGTGATAGGTGCGCGCCAGCAGCCACGCTGGAAAGCCTCGCCAGCGGATCCCGAGCGTGATCGCCACCGCCTTGCCCGAGCCGAGCTCGGCGAACACCCCGGCCGTGCGATAGCGAAACGGGCGGGGTGCGGAGCTCGCCAGCGTCCGCGCGATGTTGGCGGCGGCCAGCCGACCCTGCCTGACTGCATGCTGGGCCGTCGGCGGACACGCCTGACCGCGACGCGCCGGATCGGGCACGGCCGCGCAGTCGCCGATCGCCCACGTCCCGGCGTGGCCGGCCACCCGCAGGGTGCGATCGACCGGGATCCGCCCCTGCCCGTCGAGCGGAAGCCCGAGCTGGGAGACGGCCGGGCTGGGACTGACGCCGGCGGTCCACACCACCATGCGCGTGGGGATCCGCTCACCGTCAGCGAGCTCGATCGCTGCCGCCCCGATCTCGCTCACGGTGGCGCCCGTGCGGATCTCGATGCCACGGCCGCGCAGCTCGCCGGCGGCGAACCGGGAGAGGCTCTCGGGCACCTCCCCCATGATCCGCTCGCGGGCCTCGACGAGCACCCACCGCATGCCCTGGGCGCGACAGCGGGGGTACAGCTCGATCGCCTGCGCGGCGAAGTCCTGCAGCTCGGCCAGCCCCTCGACGCCCGCGTAGCCACCTCCGACGAAGACGAAGCCCAGATACTCCCGTCGCGAGGTCTCGTCCTCCAGCGACTCGGCGATGTCGAGACACCGCAACACCTGATTTCTCAGCGCCGTGGCGTCCGAGAGGGACTTCAACCCGATCGCGTGCTCGGCCAGGCCGGGGATCGGCAGGGTGCGCGACACGGAGCCCAGCGCGACCAGAAGGTGGTCATAGTGGAGCTCGATCTCCTCCCCGTCGATCCGTCGCAGCGACAGCGTGCGGCGGGCGGGCGCAGCTCCCGTGACCCGACCGATCTCGAGCTCGGTGCGCCTCAGCTGTGAGCGCAGCGACACCACCACGTGGCGCGGGTCGAGCGTCGCTCCGGCAGCCCCCGGCAACAGCGGCGTGTACAGCATGAAGTTCGCCTCGTTGACGAGCGTGACCGTTGCGCTCTGCCTGGGAAGTCGCCGCTCCAGAGCCCTCGCGGCGTAGAAGCCGCCGAAGCCGCCCCCCGCGATCACCACGTTCCAACCCATTGCGGTCAGCCTAGACCGGGACCTGCGAAGAGGCCAATGACACGATCTCCGCGCGAAGACAATAGGCTGCCGGGCAATGAACGAGTCCGTCTACGCCGACGCCCTCGCTCCGTTCCTGGCAGAGGTCGAGCGCCTTCGTCCCGCCGGCGCCGAGGTGATCGACGCCCACACCCATCTCGGCCTGGACGAGGACGGCCGTTCGCTCACGCTCGAGCAGCTGCTCGGCCAGCTGGACGCCGCAGGCGCGCAGCGCGCGTGCGTGTTCCCCCTGCACGACCCCGAGCGGCGCCCCTCCTACAGCGTCCCCAACGACCGCGTGATCGGCTGGGCGAGCGAAAGCGAGGGCCGGCTGACCCCGTTCTGCCGTTTGGATCCTGCGGAAGAGCCGATCGCCGAGGGCGAACGCTGCCTCGGCGCTGGCGCGCGCGGCATCAAGCTGCATCCCCGCGCCCAGAGCTTCGCGTTCGACGGTGCCGAGATGAACGAGATCTTCGCGCTCGCCGAACGCGCCCACGTGCCGATCCTGATCCATGCAGGGCGCGGGCTCCCGCCGCTCGCCGACGGACTCGTCCAGCTCGCGCTGGACCACCCCGAGGTGGTGCTGATCCTCGCCCACGGCGCGATCTGCGACCAGGGGATCCTCACCTCGCGTCTGGCCGACCACCCGGGCGTCCTGTACGACATCTCCTGCTTCTTTCCGCTCGACGTGGTGGAGCTCCTCGCGCGCGCGCCGATCGAGCGGATCGTGTTCGCCTCGGACCCCCCCTACGGCCTGCCCGCGACGACGCTGTACCTCGCGTTGCGAATCGCCGCCCAGGCCCGCCTCGACGAGGTGGCCGTCCGGCGGATGCTGGGCGCGACGATGGCGGGCCTGCTCGACGGCGAGGGCCTGCCGGCGGCGACGACGGCGCGGCGCGGATCCTCGATCTCGCTGTCGGGCCGCCTCGCGCGTGTGTATGGCTACGGCAGCCTCACCGGCCCGGCGCTGTTCGCCGGCGCTCAGGAGCAGGCGTTGGCGATGCTCGACATGGCGGTGGCAGCCTGCCGGGACCCCGAGCCGGGGGACGTCGGCGAGGCGCTCGAGGTGATCGGCGGGGCGTTCAGGGCAGCGGCGACGCTGTTGCAGGACCGCGACGGCGTGCGCGCGGCGATCGACCTCATCTACCGGGCGAACGTTCGCGCCGCGACCGAGCAGCTCGACCCGGCCTGAGCCGCACTCACTCGCGGGCGCACAGCCACAGCGACGCCCACTCCCCGGCACAGCGTCGCTCGCGCTCACGCATGTCCGCCTGCTCGGCGAACGCGCTTGCCAGCTCGTCAGCCTCCTCGCGCAGCAGCCCGCCGACGATCAGGTGCTCGGGTGCGCCTGACAGTGAGCTCGCGAGCTGCAGCAGCAGGGGTCTGAGGAGATTCGCGAGCACCACCGGGGCACCGGGCCGCGGGAGCGCCTCTGTGCGCAGGTCGAACAGGCGCGTGTCGATCGCGACGCCGTTGCGGCTCGCGTTCTCGCTCGCGGCAGCAACGCTCACCGGATCGTTGTCGAGCGCCGCAACGGGGTCATAGCCCAGCTTGGCGGCGGCGATCGCGAGCACCCCCGAGCCGGTGCCGAGGTCGAGCAGCCCTCCGCGCGCGGCGCCGGCCTGACCGGAGCGCCCGGGCAGATCCCCGCGATCCGATGGTGGTTCTGCGCTCAGCGCCAGCAACAGCTGCAGGCACAGCTCGGTCGTTGCGTGGGCGCCGGTGCCGAACGCCTGGCCCGGATCGATCTCGATCTCCACGGTGCGCCCGGCGGCGTGCGGCGGCACCCACGGAGGGCGCACACGGATCGCCGGCACCCGTCCGGGTGCGGGCGTCTCGATCAACGTCGGCTTGTGGAACTGCTTCCAGCGCTCGTCCCAGTCCTCGGCGATCTCGGTGGTGGACACCTCGACGAGCGCCGCACCGGCGGCCGCGCGCAGGTCGGGCAGGCCGGGCAGCTCGCCCGGCGGACCGTAGACGGCCAGCTCCACGAGCTCCCCGTCGAGGTCGCGCTCTTCCACGCCGCTGGGAGCGAGCTCGAGCAGCTCCGCGAGCACCAGCTCCGCATCCGCGCGGGGGACCCGCAGCGCGAGCCGGATCACGTGTGGCCGCGCAGGGTGCGCCTGAGCTTGCCGAGCAGCGATTCGGGTGAGCGCAGGTTCTCCTCCGTGAGCGTCTGCGCCAGCCGCTCGATCAGGTCTCGCTGCTCCTCGCTCAGGCGCCGCGGGATCACGACGTTGACGACGACCTTCAGGTCGCCGCGCCGTCGACCCCGCAGCGAGGGCATGCCCTGCCCTCGCAGGGTGATGATCTCGCCGGGCTGGGTGCCGGGCGAGATCTCGACCGGGGCGCTGCCGTGGAGGGTCGGCGCGTCGAGCGTGCCGCCGAGCGCCGCGAGCGGCGCCGGCACGTCGAGCGCGGTGATCAGGTGCTCTCCTTCGCGCACGAACCGCTCGTCCTCAAGGACCCCGACGAGCACATAGAGATCCCCGGTGGGCGCGCCGGGGTCGCCGGCGTGGCCACGTTCGGCGATCCGGATCCGCTGGCCGTCGGCGATTCCCGCGGGAACCTCCACCTCGACCGTGCGCGCGCTCGCCACGCGACCGCGCCCGCTGCACTCGCGGCAGGGCTGCGTGGCGATGCGCCCGTCCCCGTCGCAGACATCGCAGGGAACGGCGCGAACCATCTGGCCGAAGGGTGTTCTCGTGACCGCCTGCAGTTGGCCGCTGCCGCCGCAGCGCTCGCAGGTCTCGATCGGCGTGCCCGGCTCGGCGCCGTTACCGCGGCAGTGCTCACAGCGCTCGACCGCCTCGAACTCCACCTGTCTCTGTACGCCCTCGGCTGCCTCCAGCAGGCTGATCTCCACAGCCACCGCGACGTCTTCGCCGCCCGCCGGTCCGGCGTTTGCCGCGAACGGACCGGCTCCACCGAAGAAGGCGTTGAACAGATCCCCGATCGAGCCGAAGGAGTCGAAGTTCGGCGCGTACCCGCCCGAGCGAAGGCCTTCGTGACCGTAGCGGTCATACGTCGCGCGACGGTCGGCGTCGGAGAGGATCTCATACGCCTCCGCGGCCTCCTTGAACTTCTCCTCGGCCTGCGGATCGTGCGCGTTGACGTCCGGATGCAGCTCCCGCGCGAGCTGCCTGAACGCTTTCTTGATCTGCTGCTCGGATGCGTCCCGTTCGACGCCGAGCACCTCGTAGGGATCGCGTGGCATCGACGTACGGCTCACCGGCGGCGCTCCCTGCGCGAGCGTCGGCTCGCGCGATCAACCCTCGGCATACGCTGCCTCGACGAACCGCGAGAGCTCCTGAGCCGCCTCTTGGACCATCACGATCGCCTCGGCGTAGTCCATCCGCACGGGCCCGATCACCGAGACGGCGCCGAGCTTGCGTCGCGCCACGCCATAGCCGGTGGCGACGAGCCCCAGCGAGCGCATCGCGGGTATCTCGTGCTCATGGCCGATGCGCACGTACAGGCCCTCCTCGCCGAGGGCGGTGCGCAGCACATGCAGCAGCGCCACCCGCCGCTCGAGCAGCCCCATCAGCTCGTTGATCTGTGCGGTGTCATCGATCATCCCGGCCGAGAACAGGCGCGCGGTGCCGTCGACGTACAGCACGTCCTCCTGCTCGGAATCCAGGTTCACGAATGCGGGCGCGAGCCGCGCGAGGAAGTCGAGCTCGGTAGCCGAGAGACCGGGGTCGGTCAGTCGCTGGTGCAACATCCGCGCCCCGAGGCCGATGCCCGCCAGGCGCTCGTTGAGGTACTCCCCGGCCCACGACACGAGGCCGGGATCCACCGCCCGCTCGAACGCGACGAGCATCTTCGAGACCCCCCCGGTGGAGGTGATGATCACCACCACCACGAGCTGGGGTTGCAACGCCAGCACCTCCACGTGCTTGATGCGGGCGCTGTCCACCGGTGGCGCGGACACCACCGCGAGCAGGTTGGTCACCTGTGAGAGTGCCTCGGTGGTGGTGCGTACCGCCGCCTCGACTTCGCGTCTCATCAGCGAGAGCTCGAGTCGCGGCACGGTGCGATCGCTCGCCTGCAGCCCCGTCCCCGAGGCGAGCATTCGATCGACGACGTAGCGCTGGCCGGCGTCGGTGGGCACCCGGCCCGCCGACACGTGCGGATGATCGAGCAGGCCCTGCTCCTGAAGCTGGGCGAGCTCGTTGCGGACCGTGGAGGCGCGGCAGTCCAGCGCGGGGTCGGCCGCGATCGACCTGGATGCAACCGGCTGTCCCGTGCGCAGGTAGTCCTCGACCACCTTGCACAGGATCAATTCCTGTCGGGCGCTCAGCATGTCTTGATTCTATGAGCCCCGCACCCGGAGCTCGGGCGCGTGACGCGGCGACGCGCCTATGCGACGTCGAGCTCGGCCTCAGCGTTGCGGACGATCTGATTGCCGGCCTGTTCAGCGACGGTGTCGACGATCACCCGCCCGTCGCGCAGCTCGCGGACGGTTCCCTTGACGAGCACCTCCTGCTCGGGCAGGCCCATGCCGCGGAACTGAACGGACAGACGCTTCAGCCGCTCGGGCCCGCCGGCGGCCTCGGTTTGCGCGCGTGCGACCTGGGCCATCGTCCACAGGCCGTGCAGAATCCTCCCGGGCAGGCCCACCGCGCGGGCGAACTCCTCGTCGATGTGGATCGGGTTGAAGTCGCCCGAGGCGCCCGCGTAGCGCATCGTCAGGTACTTGTCGGGTGTGACCCTCAGCTCGGGTATCTCGCTGCCGGTCTCGGTGCTCAGCCGCGCCTGCTCAGCCATCTCGTCTCACACTCCCCGCACGATGTCGGTCCAGATTCCGCGACAGACCTCTTCGCCGCGCTGATTGGTGGAGACGGATTCGAACACGTAGTAGCCGCGGCCGTCCCGTTCGGAGATGTCCTTCACGCTCGTCGTGGTGGTGATCTCATCGCCTGCCACAACCGGAACCCCCCATGCGAACTCCTGCCCGCCGTGGACCATCATCGCGAAGTTCAGCTCGATCTCCGGATCGAAGATCGGCGGCCCCACCGATGGGGCGCTGTAGACGACGGCGAACATCGGCGGTGCAACGACATCCGCATAGCCGGCGTCGCGCGCGGCCTGGAGGTCGTGGTGGAGAGGGTTGGTCTCCCCCACCGCACGCGCATACTCCCTGACCTTCTCGCGGCCGACCGCATAGGTGGTGGGCTCGTAGGTCTTTCCGATCGCTTGGGTGTTGACGGGCAACTGGAGGCTCCTGACGCGGACTTCGTTGCTTGCGCGATTGTGCGGCCGCGGCGCGCCAGTTTACGCAGACGGCCACGCGATGGCCTCGCGGCGATGCCCGTGTGCGTCGTGCCGATCGACCCGGCGACACCCGCGCAGGCACCGGCGGCGAGGGGCCATTGCGCCTCCCGCCGGGTCCGATGCAGAGTGCGCCGCGGCGACAGTCCCGCGGCGCCCGGTGCCGGCGCGGTCGCTCTGTCGGTCTAGAAGACGAGCTCACCGGCGTCGGCGCCGA
The DNA here is from genome assembly GCA_963696615.1 of uncultured Solirubrobacterales bacterium. GTDB lineage: Bacteria > Actinomycetota > Thermoleophilia > Solirubrobacterales > Solirubrobacteraceae > Palsa-744. The sequence goes on from CAVOKU010000002.1 coordinate 91,717, forward strand.
CGCCGACTGGATCCTCGTGGGAGTGCCCGGCCAGCTCGTCTCCCTCCCCGTCGGGACCGTCGGCGAGGGCACCGGTCGAGCGCTCGCCGGGGCTGTCGAGGAACTGGACGGTGTCGGCGACGATGCTGACCGCCTGGCGCCTCTCCTGGTCGGGCGTCTCCCACTCCCGCCACTCCAGGCGACCGTCGATCGCGACCCGGCTGCCCTTGCGCATGTAGCGGCTGACGCTCTCCGCCGAAGCTCCGAACACGTTGACGTCGAAGAAGTTCGGCCGCTCGCGATAGTCGCCGTCGGCGTCCTTTCGACTCGAGCTGCAGGCGACCCGTAGGGCGCTGAGGCTCGTGCCCGAGGGCAGAGCGCGCAGCTCGGGATCGCGGGTCAGCCGCCCTACCAGGACGACGCGGTTGATTGAGAACTGAGACATGTCACCGGCTCCGTTGTCGAGGTGGCCCCCCGTCGAGGAAGCTAGGCGACGCTTGGGACGGTACTCGGCGCCGGGACCCAGCCGATCCGACCGGTCAGGCCCAGCTCGCGGGGTCCCACGATCACCACGTGCTCCTGCGCGTGGGCCCGCTCGACCGCACGTGTGAGCGCGCGCTCGATCTCCGGCGGTGCGATGTAGAGGACGCCCGCGACATGTCGGGCGCGTGCCCAGGCACGGCAGATCGATGCCAGACGAGCGGGCGCCTTGAGCGTGAGCTCGACCTCGACCGCGACCGGCTGGAGCGTGCTCGTGGCGGCCGGCAGCAGCGCCAGGTCACAGCGATGGAGCAGCTGCTCGCCGTGCGGTCCGGCGCCCAGAACCACGCTTGCGAGCGGGCGGCCCCGCTGTCTCTCGGCGACTCGCAGCTCCCGCTCGCCGAGCACGCGATGATCCGGATAGCAGCGCTGCAACGCCGCGGCGACCTCGGCGCAGGCCAGCAGATGGGTGGCGCTGGCCGGGCCGACACGCACCGGCTCGAGCGCCGCGGCATCGCATGCCCGCAGGCCACAGCGGGTGGCGGTGTACAGAGCCGGACGATCCACGAGCAGCCTGCTGCGTGACAGCCATCCCTTGCGCTGAGCCACGTTCAGTCGGGCTCTCGCCGAGGCGACGCTCACGCCCAGATGACAGGCGAGCGCGTCGGCGCCCACCGCGCCGACGCCCGCGATCCAGCGAACCATCTTCCTCTGCTCGGCGGTGATCTCAGCGGATCGCGAGGGCATGGCGCCTCCCCGATCGCGGATTCCAGCGCGGCGACTCGATCCAGGCGATGCACGCCGGGCGGTCGCCTTCTAGATCAACCACCGTGGCGCACCCACACGGCAGGTCGCGCACGACCCCGGCTGCGACAACTGGCTCGCTCGCGCGCGTGCGTGTCCAATGCCCATCGCTGCGGTGGGAGGTCTTCCAGGCCCCGCGACTGCCGCTCAGCCGGGCTACGAGCTCGGCCGAGGCGGGGACCGTCTGGCGGTGTGCGATCAGCGCGGAGACGTTGCCGAGCACCTGCTCGAGGACGGCCTCGCGACCGGGCAGCCGCAGGTCGGAGAGCTCCTGGGTGCCGAGCAGCAGGCTCACGCCCGCCGAGCGAGCCCGCGCGAACAGGCGGGTCACCCGGGCCGTCGCGATCGCTGAGAACTCGTCGATCGCGACGAGCGTGGACACCGGGCTGCCCTGCAGCGCCGCGACAGCGGTCTGCAGGTCGATCACGACCGCGCTACCGAGCATCTGGGCCAACAGCGGACGACGATCGGCCTGCAGGTCGAAGTACACGACGGCCCGTTCGCGCATCGCGTCATGCAGGTCGAACGAGCGCCCGCCGGCGTCCGGCGGCTGCAGCCACCGGGCGATGTCGGACTCGGCCATGATCGAGAGCCTGTCCCGCACACCGCTCAGATCGCTGCGCTGACGCTGCGTGAGCGAGTCCAGATAGGCATGGGTCGTACTCGCCGAGTGCCCGGGCAGGTCTCGAGCCAGCACGTCCAGGAGCGCCGGATCGAGGTACTCGACGAGCGACCCGAGGCTGACCTCCATGCCGGCCTCCTGCAGCGCACGCACCTCCTGGCCGAGGTAGCGCTGTGCCTGGCGGAGGTAGTGAGGCTCGGTGAAACGCTCGCCGGCGAGAGCCTTGTCGGCGATCTCGCTCGGACCGCCGCGGGCGTAGGGGTTATAGACGGCAGGCCCGTCAGGCGTCCACGTGATCAGGCGCCTGGAGCTGCGCGCCGCCTGCCGGGCGAGGGCCAGACGCATCGCGGGATCCCCCTTCGGGTCGATCACCACGACCCCCATGCCGCTGGCGATTGCGCTCGTCGTGACCCAGGTCGCGGTCACGGTCTTGCCCGAGCCTGTGGCGCCGACGACGAGCGTGTGCCGCCCGCCGTGATCGCAACCGAACGGAATCGACACCCGCTCGCCCAGCTCCGTGTGACCGACGCACAGGCGCTCACCCGTGCGAAGGGCATCCGTCGCCCGATCAGCCCGCGGCGACGGGAGCCTGTATGCAAGCGCTCGCAACAGGTGGCCGGGACCGCGCCGGCGCCGCGCGCTCTCGGCGAGATCGGCGCCCGCGGCCATGTCTTGCCGATGCCAGCGCCGGCCGCGAGCGGCGGCGCACAGCGCAGCGAGGCCGAGCGGCAGGGCAGGTCCGCCGAGCGTCGGCCTCAGGATCGCCACGACACCGGCGGCCGACGCGGCCCACGTCCAGCGCAGACGCAGTCTCTGCAGCACGCGGGCGAGGATCAGGCCCGCGGCCACGGCGAGAGCGAGGCGGATCGCCGTCGTCGACAGTCGGCCGATCAGGTGGGCCACCGGCGCGACGGGTTCGCCGACGTGGGTGCGGGCATGATTTGAGGAGAGCATCTCTGGAGCTCCTTTCACGAGGTCAGCGCGAACGCCGACGGTTGGTCGGTTTCGGAGGGACGTCTGAGACGTCGGATGTCGGCGAAGCCGGGGAGGTCTTCCAGGTGCGCCGACGCCTGCGGTTGTCGCGGTCAACGAAGCCGGTAGCCGACGCCCCACACGTTGACCACCCAGCCTTCGCCTCCTCGATCCTCGAGCTTGCGACGCAGGCGGCTGGCGTGACTGTCGAGCGTGCGAGTCGACCCGTGGGAGCGATATCCCCAGACACTGCGAAGCAGCTCGTGCCTGGAGAAGACGCGCTCAGGATCGCCGGCGAGGTGTGCGAGCAGCTCGAACTCGAGGCGCCGCAGCTCGATCGTATGGCCGTCGAGCGTCGCGGTTCGTCGCCCCACGTCCACCTCGAGTCGATCGACGGCGAGGCAGGTGCGCGGGGACGGCGGGTCCATTCTGCGCAGGACCGCCCGCACGCGGGCACGCAGCTCGAGATAGGGCGCGGGCCGGGACATGAAGTCGTCGGCTCCGGCCTCGAACGCGCGGAGCGTGTCGATCCCGCGAGCGCCGGCGCCGAGAAAGATGACGGGGAGCTCCGGCGCCCAGATCGCCCGGGCACGGTCGGCTCGCCGAATCTCCGTCAAGAGGTCCAGGCCGTCGCGGTCGCGGTCGAGGCCTCCCAGCAGGAGCAACCGCGGCATCTGTCGTCTCGCAAGGGCGCGGGCGTGCTCGGCGGTGCGGGCGAGCTCGGCCTGGTAGCCGTCTGCCCGCAGCTGCTCCATCAGAGTCCCTGCCGCCACCGGGTCGGACTCGATCACGAGGATCGGACCCGGCTGTGGTCTCACTGCAGCTCGACCTCGCGCGGGCTCACACCGAGCCCGGAGCGGGCGATCAACGCGAGTACGTCGGTGTGGATCCACGGCGTCGGGCAATCGGCGCCGCTCTCGGGAACGAGGCCCAGCCTGCGCGCGAGCCAGCTCGTCTCGCCACTGCGGTTGCCCTTCGCGTCCTGCTTGACCCGTCCGCACCGCAACGCGATCTCGCTCATGCTCAGGCCGTCCAGCTCGATCGCCTCGCGGACCGCATCGCGTAGGCCGCGGTTGAGCACGATCGGGCTGTCCCGCAGCCGCGTGAGCTCGCTGCGCAAGGTGGCGACCGACACACTTGCGTCGAATCGATGCCGTGTCATCGCGTCGGCGCTCAGCTCACAGGCGGGCTCGTAGCTCTCGAGCGCACCGACCACCTCGCGCAGGCTCCTTGGCCTGCTCGCCGCCGTGGCGCTGCCGGGCTGGTGGGCACGCCAGCGCAGCTCCCACATCGACCTTCCGGACACTCGCGCCAGCCGATAGATCGTCCCGTCGCGAGGATCCGCGAGTCGAGCGGGAGCAAGGCCGTGGCCGCGTTGCACGCCGGCCGATCGAGCGCACGGGTCGACCGTCAGATCGAGAGGGTCGACACGCCTGCAGCGCCCGCGGCTGGGGTCGCGCAGGTAGCGCTCACATGTGAGCGCAGCGTTGATCGGCGGCTCATCCGCGCCGAGATGCGCAACCAGTCGTCGGTCGCCGAGCGTGTCGAGATCTCGATCCACGACCAGCACGCTGCCGGCGGCCGCGTCGCAGGCGATCAGCTCCCGCTCGTGGCCATGCTCGTTGGTGTAGCGACCCAGCGACCGAAGACGATAGTCCGGTCCATCGCGGATGGCGGGAGGCTGGTGTGTCATCTGCTTTCTCACGTCGGGAGCCGGGTGCGTGGCGCAACGGGCGGCGCCATCTCGTGCGCGCGCATGGGACTCCGTCGAGGGGGGCGCCGGGTGACGCGGCTCGGCCCCCCGGGGCAGCGCGGTCGGTGGAGATCCTCGTGCGAGGTCGATCAGCGCGAGCGGGTGGCGCGCTCGACCCGGGCGCCGCGCTCGGTCAGATGCCAAGCGTTCGGCGCTCCCTTGAGCTGGCCTTCGCCCTGATTCTCGACCAGCTCGAGTCGCTGCAGGCGGTTGAGCAGCTTGGATATCTGACCCTGGTCGGCGATTCCCGAGCGCTCTGCGATCTCTCGATTGCTGGCTGCCGGATGAGCGCCGATCACGACCAGCACGCGGACGGTGCGGTAGGTCAGGCGCATGTCGAGACCCTCGAGCGGGTCCATTCGCTTCGCGACTGCCCTGGCGCTGCCCGTTCGACGCCGCCTGCGCGCCGGTCGGGCGAGTTCGTGGGAAGCCGCTCGGCCGCCCAGGTAGGGGAGCACGATCATGCTCATCAATGGCGCCAGAAGCGTCGCGAACGGCTCCGCTCGGTCTTCCAGCAGGCGCGTGTGGAGCACAGCGCAGACCGCACCGACGACCCCTTCGGCGGTGACCTCCGAGGGTTCCTGGGTGCTGCCTCTGACCGAGCGTCCGCGATCGAGCACCTCGGCAAGTTCTGCGAGCACCTCGCCGCGGAGGTCCAGCACGCGGGGTCCCGCCGCGAGCGCCTCGACGATGCACAATCTCGCCAGCCCCGGCTCCTCGTCGATTAGACCGAGCAGTCGATCGAGCCCCGAGCGCACACCGTCCCGCCAGCCGGACTCCAGGGAATATGCCTCCGCGACCAGGCGCCGGGCATGGGCGATCGCCTGGTCGAAGGCCGCCAAGAAGCAGTCTTCGCGATCTACGAAGACGTCGTAGAAGGTCTTGCGCGAGACCCGCGCGCGGCTGATGACCTGGGCAACCGTCATTCGCGCATAGCCCACTTCTTCGACGACCTGCACCGTCGCGGTGAGCATGCGGCTGCGCTGGATCTCGGTAACCTGCCCGCGCGGCAGCCCTCCGGGCCCGGGACGCAGACGCGGGGCCGCCAACCGCCTGTTCTCGATCGAAGCCATCTCTTCCCGCCTAATCGTCCAGTTCTCCCGTTCAGATGAGCGTGTGCAAGCGTCTATTCGCCGCCGCAATGCCCCACATCCGCGCGCTCACGGGCGCTGCGCCCCACACGCACAGGACAGAGGTTCATGCTTCTGAGGCCACAAGTCGAGGCCCGTCTCCTACTTTTCCGTATTGCGGCAACAGTCCGTACCCGCGCCACCGCCCGCAGGTGCGTGCCGCCGTCGAGCCGGTCGAGATACCCGTCGATCCGCTCGCGTGCCTCCGCCTCCCCGCCCTTCATCAGGTGGCCGTCAGTGTCGAAGGTGATGGCGATGGTCGCGTGACCCATGATGACGCTGAGAGCCTTCGCGTTCACCCCCCGCCGATCATCAGGGAGGCGAAGGTGTGCCGCGCCTCGTGCAAGCCGATCCGCTCCAGCGCGTCGGGCCGCGCCTTGACGGTGATCCTCCGTGGCCCGGTCGGCTCCGGGTTAGTGCCGGTCGTCCACCCCCACGCGGCCAGCGCGCGCCGTCGGACCGCGGACGGCTCGAACGGGACATCGGCGCTCGCGCCGAACACGAGTGCGTCATCGTCGCGGCCCGTGGCGAGCTTGTGCGCTGCCAGGAAGGGCACCAGCCGCGCGATGAGCGGCACCGTCCGGCGACCCGCGGCAGTCTTGGCGGCCTGCTCGCCCTCCTTGGCGTCCCAGCCGCGCGCCACGCGGATCTCGCGGGCCTCAAGGTCGATGTCCGACCAGCGCAGCGCGCGCAGCTCGCCGTAGCGCAGGCCGGCGTACAACGCTGTCGCCTATAGCGCGCGCTCCTCCGCGGGGAGCACGTCGAGTAGTTCGCGGGCCTCCTCGGGTGCCGATCCGATCGCGGCCGCCGTCGGGCTTGCGTAGCTCAAGGTCTGCGGTCGGGTTGACGCTCACGATCTCGCGGCGGATCGCGCGGCGGTAGATCACTCGGAGGATGTCCAACTGGTTTGTCACGGTCGAGGGGGCGAGCCCGTCCGCGGTGAGTCGATCCGCGAGGTCCTGCACATCGCAGCGGCGCAGAGAAGTAGTGACAACGGATTCAACACCGGGCGTTGTTATTTGGCAGCGCTCACACGACCATGTACGAAAGGAAGGGAACACAATGGCTTCGACAACAACATCGTCCCCTGCTGACTCGGTCGAGGAGGCGGCGGTCCTTTTGCGCCAACACGCCGACGACCCGGCAGTGCGGCAGGTACTCGCGGCGATGAGCATCGGTGCTTCTGCCCCTGACGAGACTGAGCCTGACGAGGACGACAAGGTGTCGAAGGCGCTCGTCTCGCCTCGGGACGCGATCGAGAAGTGCGGCGAGTTCCCGGAAATGCGCGGGCGTCTGGAGAAGGCAGCGTTCGCGCTTGAACGTGAGCATCTGGCGAGGGTGAATCCGCGTGCTGCGGACTCGTGGCAGCGCACCCGGGGCCGCCATCACGGGGTCGCTGTGTGAACGACGACCTGCGCGGGGGGTTTACCTCGGCTCTCGCTGCGCGCATTCCTCGCGGCTTTCGTCCTTTCGCCGCCGGACTGCTCGGGTCCCCGCCGGTGCTCCTGCGATGCTGGTCGCTGGCTGCTCACGCATCCTTCGCAGCCGCTTTTCCATCCATCGCAGCTCATCGCGGGCAACCTTGTCGAGCTCGCCCTCGTGCTCGCGCATGACGGCGATGGCTTGAAGCATCTGCTCGCAGCCGTGGTTCCACGTCGCTCCAGGAGGCACGCTCGAGGCGTTATCGCTCATTCGCAGGGATGCCCGATGGTCGAGCACCACAGTACGTCGCCGATGATCCAAGAGGTGGGCACGGGCCCCCAGAATCGGCTGTCGTCGGATTCGCCCCGGTTGTCGCCCATCATGAACCAGTGCCCTGCCGGAACGGGGATCGGCACAGGAAAGTTGCACTCCGGCTTGTAGCCGCACGAGCTGATGTAGGGGTCGCTCTCGAGCTTGCCGTTGCGGGTCAAGTGCCCGTCGCGGATCGAGATCACGTCGCCCGGGCCGGCGACGATACGCTTGACGAACCTGATCGTCTCCGCTTTGGCAATGGGGGCGGCACACGCCTGCGTGGCCACTTGGACTTCGTGCGGCAGCGGGCCGCATTGCTCTTGCACGGCGCCTTCGGGCGGGTGGAAGATCACGATCTGGCCGACCTTCGGCGTGACGTCTTCGCTCCGCGCGAACACCACGGTTCCGAGCTGCAGCGTCGGCGCCATCGATTTAGAGGGGACACGGTAGGGAAACAGCGCTTGCCCGGATCGACTAGTGACCGTCTGTGTCGGCTGGACCTTGATGACCGTGTCGCCGCAGCCAGCGATGACTAGGACAGCTAGGGCTGCGAGGATCGCGCTGCCTGGCAGATGCCACATGCCCGAAAGCTACCGAAGAGCTGAGACCGTCTACTGCTCCCGATCTGATCGGATTCCCGACGGGAAGCGGCCGGCAAAATGCCCTTGCGCTCATTGATCGGTCTCGTGTAGGCTCGCCACCGATGGCCGCTAAGGGGCTTGCATCCGTGCCGGCGTGTTCTGAGCCGTCGGATTGGCGACATGCGCGCCTCCTGCCAACGTATGGCATGCGCACGCAGCAGGAGCAGGAGAAGCGTGCGACGTCTTGTCTCTTGGCGGTCATGCATGGCGTACCGGAGTTCGGTCACGCTCTCCTCAAAGAGCTGGGAGCTCCGAAGTCTCCCGTGATCGAGACGTTCGCCGAGGTCCGCTTCAAGGACGCCGCCGGCAAGACTGTGATCCCGGACGGAGCAATCGTCTGCCGACGGGGCGGCAGGACGTGGACGTGCTTGGTTGAGGTCAAGACTGGCTCAGCTCGTCTTGGCGATGACCAGGTGGCCGGCTATCTCGACGTTGCGCGCGAACGTGGCTTCGATGGCGTCCTGACGATCTCGACTCAGATCACCTCGACCTCCGACGAGTCGCCGGTGAATGTGGACGGTCGCAAGTTGCGCACCACGTCCCTTTGGCACCTTTCGTGGTGGCGAGTGCTCACCGACGCAGTGGTGCAGCATCGTTATCACCGCATCACCGATTCGGACCAGGAGTGGGTGCTTCGGGAGCTGATCCACTATCTGAAAAGCGATGGCTCGGGTGCGGTTGGGTTTGAGGACATGGGCGCGAGCTGGGTCGGAGTTCGGAAGTCCGCTCACGATGGGACGCTTCGGCCTGCCGACGCTGGTGCGCAGGATGTGGCTGAACGCTGGGAGCAGTTCACGAACTATCTTGCGCTCAGTCTGTCTCAGGAGTTGGGAGCGGATGTCACATTGGTGCGGCCCCGCAAGCAGACGACCGCGGCGCGCATCGATGAGACCGCTAAGTCGCTCGTGAGCGATGGTCAGCTGCGCTCCACACTGCGTATCCCCGATGCGGTTGGGCCGCTCGAGATCCGCACCGATCTTCGGGCCCGCCAGACGGTGACTAGCGTCGCCATCGACGCACCGCGGGAAGGGGGCCTGAGATCCCGCTTTACGTGGCTCATGCGCCAGGTCAAGGACGCCCCAGACGATCTACGCATCGAAGCCGCTTTCCCAAACGCGCGCGTGACGACGGCTGCGTGCCTCGGCGACGTCCGCTCGGACCCGAAGGCCCTGTACTACCCGCCAGACCCCAAGCGAGCACCGCGTGCCTTTGTGCTCGCGCGTTCTCAACCGATGGGGCAGAAGCGCGGACGGGCAGAGGGATCGTTCGTACGCGAGACAAGCGCACAGGCCGTCGAGTTCTATCGAGATCTCGTACAAGAGCTGAAGGCATGGCAGGCGCCGGCGCCGAAACTGCGCACCAAGCCAGAGAGCGCCGACGACGCGGGCGCCGAGGCTCCGAGTGTGCCGGCGTGGGTTGGCGAGGAGCGTCCATTAGCCGCCGGCAGCAGCGATGGTGATGCCTCGGAAGCGGAGGGTGTGATCAGCGCTCCCGCGTCCGACGGGCCGCCTAGTACTTACGATCCGGCGCTCGGAGCGCGTGACGGCGCGAGGGAGGCGATGCCGTGACGACACGCCCCCAGCCCGAGCACTTCGCTACCCGCGCCGAGTACCGTTGGCTCGGAAGCAATGGCAGCGCAAGCACGGTGGCTCGATCGCCGGGACGCTCGCGATCGCGGTGTTCTTCGGGCTCATCAGCGGCTCGACGACCGTCCTGTTCGCGCTGGTCGCGTTCGCACTCGTCGCGACCGCTCTCGCGAGGAGGGGATGACGGGGCGCGTTGGTGGGAGCGCCCTTCTGCCGATCCCCGCGCCGGTGGACGAGTTCGCCGGGCTGCTCGTGGCGCGCAGGGTCGCGAGTCGCATCGCCGCCGTAGGACCCATGACGGCACGCTCTACCGGCTCGTGCGGCTCAGCGTCACCGGCCGGGCGGTTCGCACCGGGCGAGCCCGGCAGGAGGGCGTCGATCCCCTGAGACGCTCAGACCGAGTGGGCGCCGCTGCCGCCGGTCCGCCGTCATAAAGAGTCAGCCTCTGTTCCTGAGCACATTGCGCTCATCGTCCGAGAAGGAGTCCATGATCTCCGCCCGCTGTCGGCGAACCCGTTGCTCAAGCGAATCCTTTGCGTCGGGCATCGACGGCAGCCTACCTTCGCCGCCTGCGTCATGCGCGGTATGTGGAGAGCACCATTGTTGTGGGACTGGCGCATTTACTGGCGCGCACCCGCCCCTAGAACGCGAAAGGCCCCATAAACATGGGGCCAAACGCCATACCGCCAACGGGATTCGAACCCGTGTTACCGCCGTGAGAGGGCGGCGTCCTAGTCCCCTAGACGATGGCGGCCTGGGATTGCGGGACCGAGGCTAGCAAAGCGTTCAGAGCGAGCCGGCCGAGATCGCGGCCGTCCTGCCGGGCGATGCCCGACACGGCGGATCCGCGCGGAGCCCGGTGCTATATGTTCGCTCCCACCGCATGCGGATGTGGCGGAATTGGTAGACGCGCACGGTTCAGGTCCGTGTCTGGGTAACCAGGTGGAGGTTCGAGTCCTCTCATCCGCATTGGCGACGTAACAGAGGTTCCGTACTCAAACCCTCCCCGATCGTGTTTCTTGCCGAGATCTTGCACCTGGACGCCACCCGCGTCGGAGGGCTCAGACGGCCGATAAGGACACCAGGCGACCTGGTGGCGGAATCGGTCAAGCTGCGTGCGGTCGAATCGCCTGCCGCTGCTGGACAGTCGGCCCCTGGCGACCCTCCGCTATCGGAGCGGTGGTTCGCACAACCGGCCGGCGCCCAGGAACGGAGAGTCGACGTGACAGACGCACATCGAAAAGCGAGCGCGGCCGGGAGCAACGGCAACGAAGGGTGCATGAGGGTCTCCTCTAGTTCGTCTACGAAACGACCGATGGATCAGGATGTGGCAGGCGGTCGACGAAGTGGGCACTTCCGGACTGGCTCGTGAGCGTTTCCGTGGGGCTCTCGTTGGGTTGGCTGTCGGTGACGCCGTCGGTACGAGCGTCGAGTTCAAGATGCCCGGCACGTTCTCGCCGGTCACCGACATGGTCGGTGGCGGACCTCACGACCTCCCGGCCGGCGCGTGGACAGACGACACCTCGATGGCCCTATGTCTTGCTGAGAGCCTGGTAGAGCGACAAGGATTCGATTCCGTAGACCAACTCGAGCACGACTCACCGTCCTGGCAGCTCGTGCCGGGATCACCCATCAGGCGATGGCACAACTCGTGTCAGAGCTCGAGGATCGCGACATCGTCGAACGGATCCCCGACCCCTCCGACGGGCGAGCACGGCTCGTGCAGCTCACCAGCGAGGGACGCGCGAGAGTCAAGACGGCGCTGACGCAAATTGCAGCCATCGAACAGGAGTGGAACCGGCGCTGGCACCGCGCAGGCCTCAGGGGCAATCTACGCACCGCACTAGAGGCGGCCCTGCGCGAGAAAGACGATCGCTAGTGGCCTTTGAGGAAAGGTTGGACCGGAAACTCGCGGTGGATGGCGAATCTGGATGCATCTCGACTGTGGAGGTGGTGATGCGTCCCCCGGAAGTGTTTGTCAGGCCGTTGTTGCACGAGGAGGCGGTGCGCTTGAAGCGTTTGTCCAAGCGTGCCAAGCATCAGTGCACGCGCCAGCGCGCAGCTGCTCTGTTGGCCTCCAACGTGAAGATGTCGGCGTCGCAGATCGCCGATATGTGGCGCACCGACCCTTCTTGGGTACGGAAGGTGATCCACGAGTTCAACGAGCGGGGGATGGACAGCCTGCGCCCTCGCTACAGGGGCGGGCGTCCCCGCCGGATCACGACTGAGCAGCGCAAGCGGATCGTCAGCGTGGCCGGTGCCCGTCCCGACAGTCAAGGGGTGCCGTTGACGCGCTGGTCGCTGCCACGGCTGTCACGCTACCTCGCCGACGAGGACATCGTTGAGGTCTCCCCGCGCCACCTCGGCGCGTTGCTGGCCGAAGCGAACCTGTCCTTCCAGCGCACACGCACGTGGAAGGCGAGCCCCGACCCCGACTACGAGGCCAAGGCGGCGCGCGTGCTTGCGTTGTGCGAGAAGCCGCCCGACGGGGCGGTGGTCAGCTTCGACCAGATGGGTCCCGTCAGCCTCCGCCCGACGGCCGGGGCGGGCTGGGCGCGCAAGGGGCGCCCCGAGCGCCAGCGCGCCGACTACAACCGCCGCCAGGGCACCCGCTACGTCTTCGGTGCCTTCGACGTACACGCGGATCGGCTGCGCGTGCGGCTCAGGCCGCGCCGTCGCGGCAGCGACAACCTCGCCTTCATGACCCAGATCCGCCACAGCTACCCCGCGCGCACGCCGATCTACTGGATCCAGGACAACCTCTCAGCCAACTGGACCCCCGACATCCGTGCCTACGCCGCCGCCAACCGCATCCAGCTGGTCGCGACCCCGACCTACGCCAGCTACCTGAACCCCGTCGAGTGTCACTTCTCCGCGATCAGCCAGTTCGTCGTCAGCAACGCCGACTACCTCGACTGGGACACCTTCAACTTCGCGCTCGCCCACCACATCACCTACCGCAACGGCGATCACCGCAACCACCGCCTCACCGCACTCGAGGCTCGCCAGCGCATCGCCGCCTGACATGGCATTACAAGTCCAACCAAACCTCAAAGGCCACTAGACGCCGGGCGAGACCAGCGCCCACCGGCTCCCGGCCGGAGCCGAGCCCACCGCGGCCACGCACGCGCCACCACTCAGAAACGCGACCCGCGTCGGAGGACCCGGGTCTCGGCAGAGCTTCGGCGGCGCCCATCCGGCGGCGAGCGGCATGAGCACGGTGACTCCCGCGCAAAACGGCGAAGTCCGAGCGTCGGGATCTCCCGACATTGCTCGCAGCTCCAGCGGGTTCTGCGCGCCCACCCACAGCTCGTCACCCACGTGTGTGCCCGACGCGTAGGCTGGGAACGCACAGTGGTAGTGGGTGCGCCATGCATCGTGGAGGACTGTCGCCCCGTGCTCGGAGAGCAGTTGCGCCGCACCCGCGCTGCGCCGCTCGTCGAGCAGCCGGCGGGCGAGACCCATACGCTCACGGGGTAGCGTCTGCGGTACACGAAGCTCGCGATCGACACGGCGAGGCGGTCGGGGCTGGTGTTGCCGTCCTCGAGGTACACGGAGCAGTCGTAGTGATGGTGGTGCAGCTCGTACCAGCTCCCGAGCCGTTCATCGGTACCGGGCGAAAGCGGCCTGATCCCGCGTCGCACCATCGCGTATCGCGCCGCCATTTTGAAGCGGAACGTCACATTGCTGAGAGATCCCACCAGCCGGACCGTCCGTCCGTCGGGGATCGCCCTGCCCAGGCTTGCGAACAGCGTGCCGAGCGGGCGGTACTCGAGCACGTGTTCGTCGGGTCGCTCCGCTGCGGCGACGGCCGCCGCAGCAAGCACGACGGCGCCGACACCCGCGGCGGAGACCCACGCCGGGCTGAGCCTCCGCCCCGCCTCGAGCCCGGCGAGCATGTCGACCAGCGCCCACGCGAGCACCACCCACACGAACATCCCGATCGGCGACCCCAACCACATCGTGTAGCCCAGGGTGGCCGCGAGCAGACGCGTGGTGGGCGTCGCGGCAGCGACAGCCGCGAGGCCGGCGCAGAGCGCCAGCGCGATGAGGGCGCCGGCCCACAGCTCGACGCGACGCCGCAGCAGACCCGCAGCAGCGATGACGATCAGCGCGCACAACGCGAGCAGCGTGGACACGCTCGCGAGGGCGCTCGCCGCGGTGCGGACTTCGTTCTTCCTTTCCCAGGGCGAAGCAGGGTTCGTAAGCCACCACGGGCGAATGCCGACCGCGTCCACGACCGCGTGCCACCCGACGAGGGGACCCAGTGTCGAGCGGTTCGTGGTGGCGGTTCTGACGACAGCTGTCAGATTGCCCGGGTTCCCCTCGATCTGGTTGATGGCGGACGGGGTCCAGCAGACGACCGCGAGGAGCAACGTCGCGACGGCCCACCGCCAGACATCGCGACGCTCGCTGGAGCGCCTCTCCTCGGCGCGGACCGACCGGCGCGACACAGCCAGGCCGATCAGTCCGACCACCAGGATGGCGAGCGAGGGCGCCACGAACGCGAACTGGCACTGGACGACGAAGCTGGTCACGATCACCGTCAGGGGGAGCAGGCGATATTCGCCGCACGCCAGCGACCAGCACAGGAACATCAGCAGCGTGAACGGGAACAGGCCGGCCGACGGGTTCCACACGTCGTGGAGCACCTCGGTGGCCAGCGAGCGAGACATGAAGACGACAGCGACCGCGGTGATGAACATCAGCACCCGCCCGCCCCGGCGTCGGGCGAGCACGACGGACCCGATGATCGCCGCGGTGTTGAGCACCCCCATCGTGAGCGTCAATGCCCAGGGGCTTGCCAGGCGCGAGGGAAGCGCGAGCAGCCAGAACAGCATCGGCCCCAGGCTGTAGACCGCGTGGTGGGTGAGAGTCCCCACGTCGGAGTGCTGACCCACCAGCGGCGTCCTCGACGTGAAGACGTCGTAGGCACGCGTGGCGATGATCGCCTGGTCTCCGGCGGGAAGCCAGCCTTCGAGCAACGCCCGCAGCGTCGAGGCGAGCACCGGCCCCGCCGCGCACAGACCCACGGTGACCGCGAGCCACCGATCGCGCAGCCGCGATCTCTCGGTGGCGACGCTGGCGCTCATGCCCGCGGCGAACGGGGGGCCCATCCTGGGGAAGGTACTCCCGTGTAATCTCGTGACCGGCCGAGCGGCCCTCCTGATCGCAACGACCACGAACACCACGTAGGCTGCCCACGGCCACGCCCAGGAGGGTTCAGCCAGGCTCGGCCCGAGCCGACCCACACCTCACTCGACGCCCGCGGGAGAGGCCAGTGCCTCTTCCATGAAGGCGACGTGGTCCCAGTTGACGTGCAGCGGCCGACCGGCGCTGCTCTCAAGCGTCACGGGGTTGGGGTGGTCTCGGCGCACGGCGCGCACCACCTCTGTCTCCTCCTGCGCGACGGTCACCTCGCTGCCACCGTCGAAGACGATACGTGTGGACATGCTTTCCTCCTTTCGTCGAGCTGGTCCGTCTGGTCTGGGCCAGTACGGCAGCGGAGCACCGGCCACCGCCAGGTGTACCGGCCGGCCGTCCTTCCCAGATCAGGTCACGCGGCGGTCGGCGTGATCGTGATCGTCTCCTTCTTGTCCTCCTTCGGCATGGGGATCGTCACCTCGACGACACCATCGTGTGTCTTGGCCTTGATCTTCTTGGCGTCGACGCCTGTCGGCAGCGCCAGCGAGCGCGAGAAGGAGCCATACCGGCGCTCGCGCCGCAGGAAGTGCTTGTCCTTCTCCTCCTTGCGCTCCTCATGTGCCCCTGACACCGTGAGAAAGTCATCCTCCACCTCGATCTTGACCTCCTCGGGTTTGATCCCCGGGACGTCGGCGCGAATCACGAGATTGCCGTTGTCGTGCTCCACATCGATCGCAGGCCTCCAAGCGCGCTGACGGCCGTCGACCAGTTCGTCGAACATTCGATCGAAGCGGCCGCGCAGCTCGCCGAGCTCGGCAAACGGTTCCCGACGTGAGAGTGCTCCTGGCATGATTTTCCTCCAGTCATGCGATTGGTAGATAGCGCCCCCGAAGCTATGGGGCGACCTCGCGGCGCGCATCGGGAGAGGACCCTCTGCGCGCTCCGTATTAATCCCGCCGCCCCCCTCCACGCCATGGCGAGCGCCCGCCGCTGCTCAGACGAGCGTCGCGCCCTGCCCGTCAGCTGCGGGTGAGCCCTCGTGGAGGTGCCGCGTGAACCAGTCGACGGTGAGCCGTGCGACGCGATCGAGCGCGCCGGGCTCCTCGAAGAGGTGCGTCGCGCCGGACACGACCGCCAGCTCGCTCTCGCAGCGCATCTGCCGTCGCGCCTGACGATTGAGCTCCAGCACGGCCGTATCGGCGCCACCCACGATCAACAGCACGGGCGCGAGCACCTCCCCGAGCCATGGCTGGGCCAAATCAGGGCGTCCGCCGCGTGAGACGATCGCGCCCACTCCGGCGCTCGGCTGGCCTGCGGCGAGCAACGCGGCGGCCGAGCCGGTGCTCGCGCCGAAGTAGCCGATGGCCAACTGGGCCGTCTTCGGGTGGCGGCGCAGCCAGTGCGTTGCCGCCACGAGCCGCCGTGCGAGCAGCGGGATGTCGAACACGTTGGCGCGGTCGCCCGCCTCGCCCGCCGTCAGCAGGTCGAACAGCAGCGTGGCGAAGCCGGCCTCGTTCAACGTTCGTGCGACCTGGTGGTTGCGAGGGCTGAGCCGGCTGGAGCCCGAGCCATGCGCGAACGCGACCACCCCCCGTGCGCACCCACCCGGTGGCACGGCCAGGTCCCCACTCAGCACGACTCCCGGGGCCGCCTCGATCGCGACCCGACTTGCGGCCGCTTGGGCGTGCTCCACCAGCAGAGCCGTAACCTCCTCGTCGGAGACCGGGCTGAAGTCCTCATACCAGTAGCCGACCGCCCACAGGTCGGCGGGCACCTCCACGCACACCACGTCATCCACCCACCTGTGTAACGCGCGGGCGGACCTCGGCGCTGCGACGGGTACCGCCAGGATCACACGCGCCGCGCCATGCTCGCGCAGCGAACGCGCGGCTGCCTCGGCGGTGCGGCCGGTCGCCAGACCGTCGTCGACGAGCACCACGGTGCGCCCCTTCAACGTCATCCTGGGCCGCATCGCGCGATAGCGAGCGAGCCGCTCGACGAGCTCCTGCCGTGCCCGCTGCACCGCTGTTTCGAGCTCGGCAGGGTCCAACCGCAGCCCCCGGACAGCGTCCTCGTCGATCACGCTCACCTCGCCCTCGGCGAGCGCCCCGATCGCATACTCGCGGTTACCAGGTGCACCGACCTTGCGCACGCCGACGAGATCCAACGGCGCTTGCAGCGCGCCTGCAACCTCGGCCGCCACCGGCATGCCCCCGCGCGCGATCCCCACCACGACCGGGTTCTCGAAACGATAGCCAGCGAGCAGGGCCGCCAGACGGCGTCCCGCGTCGCGGCGGTCGGCGAAACGCACATCGCCATCCGCCGGCCCGAACGGCAGCTCGACGATCGAGTTGACCGCACCGGTACGTCGCGGATGTCGTGTCCGTGTCACTGGATCCATCCTCGCGCTGCCCACAGATCTTCGCGGCAGTCGGCGATTTCGCCATCGGGATGCTGCCGCGCTCGGCTCCGTAGTTTCCGCTCGCACATCGCGGCAGTCTGCTGATGCACGCCCGAGCGCTTGACATTAGGTTGCGTCGTGCAGTCAAATCGCCGGGCCGGCTGATGTCCACGCGTCGTGCCGTGCCGGGCATACATAGCAGTCCCTCTCCCATGAACGTGCCCTCCGCCTCCCACACGCTCTCATCTCCCAGCTTGTGGAGCGGGGGGCGCCTTCGCAGCGAGGTGGACGTGGAGGCCGACGTGGTGCGTTCGCTGTATGGCGACCCCTCCAGCCGGCGGCGTGCCCACAACACGCGCAAGCGCACCGAGCACACATCGGCGGCCCCGGCGAGCTCTGAGCTGCCACTGGCCATCGTCCGGGCAAGAGATGGCTCCTGAACGCGTCGGTGAAGGTTCGGGCACCCCACGCACGATGCGCGCGTTTCAGCTCCTCGCCTGGCAAGCGCCGGCCGAGTTCCGCGAGGTCGCCGTGCCCGAACCCGGCCCGGGCGAGGTGCTGATCAAGGTCGCGGGCGCGGGCGCCTGCCATTCGGACCTGCATCTGATGGACTGGCCGGCGGGACAGATGCCGTTCGAGCCGCCGTTCACGCTCGGCCACGAGAACGCCGGCTGGGTACAGCGCACCGGTGCGGGCGTCGACGCTGTCCGCGTGGGCGAAGCCGTCGCCGTCTACGGTCCGTGGGGCTGCGGGCGCTGTCGCGCCTGCCGGCGCTCCAGCGAGAACTACTGCGAGCGTCAGGCCGAGACCGGCGTGATGGGCGGAGGTCTGGGCCTGGACGGCGGGATGGCCGACTACCTGCTGGTCCCCGCGGCGCGCCTGCTGGTGCCGCTCGGCGACCTCGATCCGCGCGACGCGGCTCCGCTGAGCGATGCGGCGCTCACCCCCTACCACGCGATCAAGCGCTCACTGCACAAGCTCACTCCCGGGTCGACCGCGGTGGTGATCGGCCTCGGCGGGCTCGGTCACATGGCCGTCCAGATCCTGAGCGCGACCTCGAGCGCGCGTATCGTCGCCGTAGACATCTCGTCCGACAAGCTCGCGCTCGCCGCCGAGGTGGGGGCTGATGTCACCGTCGAGGCCGGCTCGAGCGCCGCGGAGGCGGTTCGCGAGATCACCGCAGGGCGCGGCGCCGAGCTGGTGCTCGACATCGTCGGCAACGACGAGACGATCGCGCTTGCCGTCCAGTGCGGCCGGCCCGAGGGCGACGTGACGATCGTCGGCCTCGCCGGCGGAACGTTTGGGCTGTCGTTCTTCTCACAACCGTACGAGTGCGCGATCTCGACCACCTACTGGGGCAGCGCGATCGAGCTGATCGAGGTGCTCGAGCTGGCTGCGGCCGGCAAGATCCACGCGCACGTGGAACGCTACCCGCTGGCCAAGGTCGCCGAGGTCTACGAGCGGCTGCGCGCGGGCCGTATCGACGGCCGCGCCGTGGTGTGCCCGCACGGCTGATATGGGCGGCCGTTTGTCAAGTCGGCGGCGCTAACCGCGGCCCGGCTGCGCTGGGGGCTCGTCTTGCGGGCTGTGGTTCGAGGTGCGGGTGGCGGTCGGGCTGCGAGGGCAGTCACGCTGATATGCGAGGGCTGGATACCTCAAGACGGTGCTTCGCTGCGCCTGGGCCGCTGTCTAGGATCGAGCGCGCCGACCGTGGTCGGTGCTCATAGCCGCGTCGCGGGCCCCGTGTGACGCGGCGCCGGCCGCCACCCCCACACCGAACGGGATGTGCTGTGAGCTAGTCGGGTTGCCGGGCGATCTCCCAGACAAAGCACGCCAGCTCGCGCGCGACCGCGACGGCGACGGTCGTGCGCTTCTTGGCGCGCGAGGCGTCGAGGTGTGACCAGCGGCGATGCAGGCGCAGCTGTGCGCGCCACGCGGTCTCGATCGCGCCAGGCGGCTGACCTTTCTGGCGGCGCTTGAGTGTCAGTGACACGCTGGGCTGGCGTCGGTAATGCCAGGCCGCCTCGACGAGCAACCTGCGAGCGTGCGCGGAGCCGGCTTTGGTGATCGACCCCTGCCGGCGCTTGCTCCCGGAGGACTGCTCGGATGGGACCAGGCCGAGATAGCTGGCCAGCTGCTTGGGGTGTGAGAAGGCAGCGATCTCGCCGATCTCGGCGACCAGGCCGACCGCGGTCAAGGTGTCGACGCCGCGCAGGCAGCGCAGACGGGCGACCGTCGGCGCCCACGGACCCTCCAGCGCTTGCTCGGCGATCAGCGCATCCAAGCGCTCTCGCCGCGCCAGCAGCACCTCGTGGTGGGCCAGGTACTCACCGAAGACGACCTCCAAGAGCGGCTGCTGAAAGCGGGTCTTGCCCAGCCACCTCAGGTGGCGATCGGCCCATGCCTCACCGGGTCCCGGCCAGATCAGCCCCTGGCGCAACAGCAGCTTGCCGATGCGGTGGCGGGCGCTCATCAAGTCGCCGCGCAAATCCTCGCGGGCGCGCACCAGGTCGCGCAACGCCTCGAGCTCGCGCGACGGCACCAGCACCGCTCGCAGCTGGCCGGCCGCATGCAGCCTGGCGAGCTTCAGCGCGTCGCGGGTGTCGGTCTTGATCCGGTCCCCGGGCTGATGCGGGATCGCACCCGGCGCGCAGACCATCAGCTCAACGCCCGCCGCCCGCGCAGCTCGCGCGAGCTGGAACCCCGTCGGGCCGGCCTCATAGACCGCGCGCACCTCTCCCGGGAGCGAGCGCAGCCAATCGATCGCAGCGGCTGAGGACCCCGGCAGCTGCGCCTTGAAGACCTCACCAGAGCCCAACTGCACAGCCGCCGCCGCCGTCTTTCGCGCATGCACGTCGAGCCCGAAAACAGATAGCTTCAGTCACGTCGACGCTCCCTTTCCATCGATGCGGTAACCAGCCCGCGCCATACGATGCGCGGGAGCGTCGACGATTTCAGCTACGGCTGAGGAAGACGCCGCCCATACTGTCTAGGAAGGGGCACTCTCCCGCTCACCCTCCCACGAGCTCGAGGACCAGCGCCGTAGCCGGGGCCGTCACACCGGCGACGGCGCCGACCAGGGCCATCAACTTGACACGGGCAAATCCACCGGTCGAGGTGGCGCGTCCCGGGAGCGGCTCATCGAGGCCCGTCGCCGAGCGCTGCGTGCTGAGCTGCCTGCCCCGCCGGGTGAAGAGGTCGTTGCTCGCTGGCACGGAGCGGCTCGGCGGACACCGAAGCCGAGCGTCGTGCGTTCGTCCGTTCGTCTGGTCGACGGCTGCTTTGGCTTGTTGCAGACGACGACCCGTACGCGCGAAATCCGTCAGCTCACGCGACAGGACGCGAGGCATGTCGGGCTGGTCCAGGGTCGCCGCGCGGTGGCGCAGCCAGGTCATGGAGTCCGGCTGACGGCAGATATCGCGCCAACCGGCGAGCGCCCGCTCGAGGTCGTTGCGGTCGTTCGCGCTGCCGAGCACGTCGACCTGGCCGGTCCCATCCTCAGCCGGCCCCAGCCGTACGACGTAGAGCTCCCCTGTGTCAGCCACCCAGGCCGCGCGATACATCGGACCGTGGGCTCCAACGCGCCACCAGAGCCCGAGATCTCGCTCCCGCGAGGCGATCCGACGGGCATCGGCGAGGTAGAAGTTGCTCAGCGACCGGTAACGGCCACACCGATCTGGACGGTCGCGGTTCTCGCTGGTCATGCTCGTCCTCCTGTAAGTAGTGAGGTCAAACGCGCAAGAGACAGTGTCGCCCACCCATCTAAGGCACACATCACGGTGCGCTGAAGGTCAGGTCAGGAAGACGGGGCTGCTCGAAGGCGCTCGCGTGAGCTGGGGACCCGTGACGCGGCATCCGAACCCGGCGGACCTCCTTCGCCCGATCGCTTGGCTCAGGAGCTGTTCGCCACTCATTAGCCACGCTTTCGAGCGACGTTAACCTCCACATAGCGAGCCGGTGCATCATGTTGTCGTCCTCGAGAACCAGGAGGCGACCATCGGACATCCGCCGACAGCACCGACGCGAAAGCGAGCCGCCACCGGACGGGCCGAACCACGCCCGCAACAAACCCCGCGGTCCCGCGAGAGCAGGCCCCTGTTGCGAGCGTTTCCGCTCACGGTGATGATGCTCGCAACGCTGATGGTGCTGTTCGTAGGGGCGAGAGCGCAGCTCGGCGCCGGCAGCGACCCCGATACGGGCGCCGGTGGCGGCGTTCGGCCGGTGGCGAGCAGCACCCAGGCGTACATGTGGTAGCTCTCATGCCCCGCTGACTCGACGCTTAGTTCAGCGCGTCACACTCGAGCGATGTCCTGGGCGGGAGATCATCTGACCGCGCGGCGGCTCGTGTTGGGCGTCGCCGCCACCGTCGCGGTGGGAGCCACAGCGGGCGCCACGCTCGACGCCGATCCCGGTCCGGAGCGGCCCCAGCCCGCCGCGTCCGCCGCCAGCCTGGGGGCGGGTGCCGGCATACCCGGCGCGGAATCAAGCGCCGTGCCGTCTCCCTGCGGGCCGGCGAGCGCAGCCACGATCGCCGCCGTCGACGCCACCGTCGCGCAGGGGATCTATACGGCAGAGATCCACAGCCACGAGGTGAGCGCGGATGTCGCCCACATCACATCCGCCCGGTCGCTCCTGGGTGCACTCGCCAGCAACAACGAAGCGGCCGTGCACTCCGCGGTGCATGCGATCGTCTACACCCCCCACTGGCACATCGTGCGGCTACGGGTGGTCAAGGCAGGACATGTCCTGGCCGATGTCGGCGGACCGGACATCATCGCTCCGGTGTCCGGCCCTCTGAGATGGAGGGGCAGGACGGTCGGAACCTACGTGATGTCGGTGCAGGACGACGTCGGCTATGTGAAGCTGGTCAGCCGATTCATCGGCGTGCCGGTCGACCTGTACAGCAACGGCTCGTTCCTGATGGGGACGCTTCAGCCCGCACCGTCGAAGGTGAGCGATGGCGCATCCGTCACCGTGGGCGGCAATGCGTTCACGACGCGCGTATTGAGCGCCCGTGCCTTCCCCGACGGCGCCCTTCGTATCGGTCTGTTCGTTCCCAAGCCGACGCCCGCCGTCGCGAGCGCGAGCTGCGCTGCCGTGCGGGTCGCAGAGTGGGGCAACATCGCGAGGCACGTCGCAGCCCGCTTCAAGCCGTTGACGGCTCACTACCAGGATCTCGTCGATGTCCTGCGAGGTACGACCGGCGGCTTTGCCTACGTGCGCTCCGGCTCGACCCGAATTGCCGGG
The DNA here is from genome assembly GCA_963696615.1 of uncultured Solirubrobacterales bacterium. Taxonomy (GTDB): domain Bacteria; phylum Actinomycetota; class Thermoleophilia; order Solirubrobacterales; family Solirubrobacteraceae; genus Palsa-744. The sequence continues at coordinate 114,211 of CAVOKU010000002.1, forward strand.
GGCTCCGGGCCGTCGCAGATCCCTCAGCGAGGGACCGTGAGGTATCGGGGCCGGACGTGGTCGGTCTTCTCGTGGGAGCCGAGCCCGCCGGCGCGGGTCTACGTCCTCATACCTTTGGCCTGAGGCGCTCGGCGAACACGCCGAGACCGCGGGGCCAGCCGCCGCGAGAGCCCACCGCCACTCGGCTAGCGCCCCCTCTCGCGGTCCACGGCGCGCTGCAGCTGGGCCTTGTTCATGCTCGAGCGCCCTTCGACGTTCAGCTTGCGGGCCTCCCGGTAGAGCTGCTCGCGGGTTTGCCCACGCGGACCGGGCCTGCCACGCCTGCTGCCTTTCGTCGCTGCCGGAGTTGGCGTCGCAGCACCTGCTTCGGTCTCGTCGGCGCCTGCTCTGGCACGGGGGCTTCCCCGGCCGGGGTGCTCGTGAGGCCCGCGCTCGCCACCCGCCCCGATCTCGGGGAGGGACTGCACCAGGCTGAGGAGCTCGGCGAACCGATCTCCCTCGGCGGCGAGCCGCTCCAGCAGCGCCTTCGGCTCGGCGCTCAGCTGCGGCTCGCTGCGACGCCGCGACCCCCGCTCCACCTGCTCCCAGGCAAGCGGCGTCGAGATCGTGGGGCGCTCGCGGGCGCGCAGCGAGTACACGCACACGGTCGTCTTGTGCGGGTCGTTCTGGCTCCAGTCGATCAACACCTTTCCCGAGCGCAACCGCTTGGTCATGCGAGACACCACCAGCCGGGGATGGCGCTTCTCCAGGAGCTCTGCCACGGCGCGGGCAAACGGCTTGGTCTGCTCGTAGGAGACGGCGCTGTTCAGCGGCACGTACAGCTGCAGGCCCTTCGAGCCGGAGGACTTCACGAGGGTCCTCAGCTCGAAGGCATCGAACAGCTCCCTGATCTGCAGCGCCACGCGGCAGCACTCCCGCAGTCCGGCGGGGGCCCCGGGATCGAGGTCGAACACGACCGCGGTTGGGGTATCCGGATCGCCGGCGAGCGAGAGGCTCGTGTGTAGCTCGAGGCTCGCGAGGTTCGCGGTCCAGATCAGCGTCGGCAGGTCTTCGACCAGGCAGTAGTCGATCACTTCACCACGACGCTCGCTGCGCACCGGGGCGGTCTTCACCCACTCCGGCCGATGGCGGGGACAGCGCTTCTCGTAGAAATGAGGGCCCTCGACGCCGTCGGGGTAACGCTTGAGCGTGAGGGGGTGACCGGCGAGGTGGGCTAGCAGGACCGGGGCGACGGCCACGTAGTAGTCGATCACCTGTCCCTTGGTGAAGTTCGCCTTGGGGTAGAGGACCTTGTCGCGATTGGAGAGTCGCAGCGTGCGCCCCTGCACCTCGATCTCGGTGTGGCGCTTGGTTTCGTGCACCACCTCGTATGACGCCTCCGGCGAACCCCGACCGCCCACCCGCAAGTGATCGTCGGATGCTCGTCCCGCTCGCCGATCATGGTCGGGGCCGTTCGCGGCCGTCGTCGTCTCGATCACCACGTCCTCCGCCGGCTTGTCGGTGCGCAATCCCTTGTATGAGGACTGTCGCAGCACTCGTTGGCGGGTCCAATGAGAGAACTCGATCTCTGCGACGAGCTCGGGCTCCACGTAGCGTGCTTGGCGTGGCGGCTGCACACCCACGGCGGCGAACGGGCTCGTTCGCCGAGCGCGGGCAGCGAGCTGCGCCTCCAGCCGTCGCAGCTCGCGCTCGTCAAAGCCGGTGCCCACCCGCCCTGCGTAGCGTAGGACGCGCTCATCTGCCTGGCGTTCGTAGTAGCCCATCAACAGCGCACCGATGTGCCCTCCGCGATTTCCCTTTCCCGGCAGCCATCCACCGATCACGAGCTCCTGACGGTTGACGTTCTTGACCTTCAACCACTCCCGGCTGCGAGCCCCCGGTCGGTAGGGAGAGTCGAGCCGCTTGGCGATCACGCCCTCCAGCTCGTGCTCGGCGGTGACCGCCAGCAGCTCCCGCCCGCCCCCCTCGTGGAAGGCCGGGGTCCGCCACGTGTCCCCGTCGAGCTCCAGCCCGTCCAGCAGCTCGCGCCGCTCGCGATATGGCAGCGCCGTCAGCAGACGGCCGTCGAGGTACAGCACGTCGAAGATCAGATAGGTGACGGGCGCCTCCTGGGAGAGCCGGCGGATCGCGCTGTCCGAGGTGAGATGCATCCGTCGCTGCAGCAACTCGAAGCTCGGCCGCCCGCGTTCGTCGAACGCCACCACCTCGCCGTCGAGCACGGCCTCGCGCGCGCCCAGCGCCCTGTTCAGAGCCCGCAGCTCCGGATAGCGAGAGGTCACCTCGTTGAGATTGCGCGACTCGATCCGCAGGCGCCCGGGCCGACTGTGGGCGATCGCCCGCACGCCGTCCCACTTGACCTCATATGCCCACCCCCCGTCCTCGCGGGGCAACGAGGAGGGGCTCGCGAGCATCGGGTGCACGTGTTCGGGCATCGCCGCGCGCCGCGCCGGCGACGGGTCCATGCGGTGGATCATCCAGTTCCTGGCGGAGCCGGTGCGAAACAGGGCGTAGCGGCCCCGCATTCGCTCTCCGTCGAACACGGCTACCAGCTTGCCGTCCTCCAGCTTCTCCAGCGTGTAGCGCCCCCGATCCCAGATCGCGACCCGTCCAGCGCCGTAGCTGCCCGCCGGTATCTCTCCCGCGAAGTCGATGTATGACAGCGGATGGTCCTCGACGTGGATCGCCTTGCGGTTCTCGCTCGGATCCTGGGGTATGCCGTTGGGTATCGCCCACGACATCAGCGCGCCGCCATGTTCGAGGCGAAGGTCCCAATGCAGCCGGCGCGCATGATGCTCGTGCACGACGAAACGCGGACGCTCCTCCTCGGGTGACGAACGCGATCGGTGGTGCCCTCTGGTGGGCTTCTGCGGGCCCCGTCGCGGAGCCGGCTCGGGCGTGCGATCGAAGTCTCGTTTGCTGGCGTAGTCCCGCAACCGAGGGGGACGCTTCTCAGCGGACATCGCTCACGCGAGCGTCGCCCGCCGGTCCTGCAAGCGCTGCGCCAGGGTGAACAGCTCCACCGGACCAGTCTGCAGGGAGGCGGCGATCTTGAGGATGTTCGTCAGGCTCGGGTTGCGGGTGCCACGCTCGATGCCGCTGATATAGGTGCGATCCAGCCCACACCGCAGGGCGAGACCTTCCTGGGACATCCCCTGGCTGTTGCGCAGCGCGCGGATCGCCTCGCCGAACGCGGCGTGCTCTGAGGATCTGGCGGGCATGTCCACAGCTTTCCGTCCTGAGGACTATTAGTCTATGGACTATCAGTCACATCCGCCTGCCGAGACGGTCGGCTCCCGCCGACCACCGGCGACCACCAATCCGAACACAGGAGGAGCGTTCGATGCGCGACCAGCACGAGATGGTTCGCGGCCACAAGCAGCGGCAGCTCGAACGGGCAGTGATCCTGATGACGATCAGCTCCGACCACGCACCCGAGTGGTCGCGAGGGGACCTCGCCGCCGAGCTAGGCGCTCCCGAGCAGACGGATCTTGCCGAGGTGTTGCTGAGGCTCGAGCACGAGCACGTGATCGAGCTTCGCGGCGAGCGTGTGCGCGCCTCGCGGGCAACCCTGCGGCTGAGCGAACTGGACCTGATCGCCGTATGAGAACGGCCGGCACAGCCGCGCACGGACTCGCGGGCTGCGCGCACCGGAAATGACCACCGGCCTTCGCCGGCGGCCATTTCACGAGCTGGGGCCCTCGATCAGCGACCGTTGCCGCGACGCTGGCGACGCTGCACGAGAACGATCGACGCGCCCGCGCCCATCAGCAGGAGACCGAAGCCCATGCTCCACCGCAGATCGAAGCCGGTGAACGGCAGTTTGGTTTCTTTCGGAGCCGCCGTGGTGGTGCTCGGCGCCGAGGAGGTGGTCGACGGGGACGGCGTGGTTTCAGGTTCGCTGCTCGTTTTTGCTGGCGCTTTTTCTTTCGACGGCTGCGTTTCCTGTTTCGCCGTTTCTTCGTGTTTGTAGCCCGACAGTCCTTCGCTGTTGGCCGTGGCGGCAATCGCCGGCGCGGCCGGAACCACCGCGAGCAGCAGCGTCACAGCCAGAGCCAGCAGCCCGCGCAGCGACGTGCGGCGGCTGGTCGTCGACTTCATGCCTACATCGGTCCGTGTCATTGCCAACCTCCGATTGTTCGTCTGATGAGCGCGGTAGGCCCTGTGCTGGAGCCGGCCTTACTTGTGTTCATCGCCGCGATTCTAGGGGCAATATCGGCAACACGGCGATTCCGCGATAGAACAATGCCCCAGAACGCGCGATTTCCGCGCAGAACTTTAGCCCGGTACCCAGACGTTTCGACGTCCACGTCCGATCCCCTGCGAGACCCGGCTCATCCAGGCTCGACGATCGCACCCGGCGGCGGGCGACCGGCGATCGCGGCGCCGTCGCACGCGCGCACGCACCGACGATAGACCGGCCGAAAGCCCAGCAGCTGGGGAACCGTGACCAAGCGGTAGCCCCGGGAACGCAACGCACGGATGATCGTCGGATACGCGGCGAGCGTCTGACCCCGCGGACCGCCACCGTCGTGGGAGAGCACGATCGACCCCGGCCGTACCTGGCCGAGCACGCGCTGCACGATCGCCGAGGATCCCGGAAGCGTGTAGTCGCTTGGATCGACCTCCCACATGATCGTTGCCAGCCCGAGCGAGGCGGCGGTGCGCAGCACCGAGGCGTCATAGTCGCCGTAGGGCGGGCGGAACACGCACGGCGTGTAGCCGCTGTCGCCACGGATCGCCTGGATCGTGCGCTGCAGCTGGCCCTGGACGCCACCGCTGGTCACCAGGTCCGGATGCGTGTAGGTGTGATCGCCGAGCGCATCGCCGTCGCGAAGCTCCTCGTGCAGCGTGGACTGAAAGCCGGAGGTGACCTGCTCCCCGATCATGAAGAACGTCGCCACCGCACCATTGGCCTTCAGCATCCGCACGAAGCTGGGTGTCAGCGCGTAGGGACCGTCGTCGAACGTGAGGGCGACCTCTTTGCGTCGGGGCCCGTGCGTGTAGGCGACCGTTGAGCCCCGCCGCACGCAGCCGACGGGGCGGTAACGGACTGTCTGGCTGGGCGCGGGCTCGACCCCGGGCGATGTCGGCGGACTGACCGGCGGGCCGCCCGCCGAGGTGAGCGGCGCCAGCCACAGCGCCAGCGTCAGCGGTGCTCCGAGGAGCGAGAACCCGGGCCGGCTCAGGCCGTCGCGCGCCACGCGCGCCAGGCGATTGCTCGGCCGGGGATTCACACGTCCAAGATACCCCGCCGTCAGGCGACCATGACCCGGCCCTCGAGCTGGCCCTCCGCGAGCCGTGACCGCAGGACCTTCTTGTCGAACTTGCCGACGCTGGTCTTCGGGACCTCCGCCACGAAAGCGAACTCGTCGGGTATCCACCATTTCGCCACCCGTCCGCGCAGATGCTCGGCCAGCTCCTCGGCGCCGATCGAGCAGCCGTCGCGCACGACTACGCAGCACAGCGGTCGCTCCGACCAGCGCTCGTCGGGCTTGGCGATCACCGCGGCCTCGACCACGTCGGGGTGGGCCATGACCTCGTTCTCGAGCTCGACCGAGGAGATCCACTCGCCGCCGGACTTGATCACGTCCTTCGAACGGTCGGTGATCTGCACGTACCCGCGCGGATCGACCGACGCGATGTCACCTGTGCGCAGCCAGCCGGAGCTGAACTTCTCGTCGTCGGCGGAGCCGTGAAAGTAGCGGGTTGCCACCCACGGCCCGCGCACCTCGATCTCCCCCGTGGACTCGCCGTCCCAGGGGACCTCAGAGCGGTCCTCCGCGGTCAGGCGCAGCTCCACCCACGGCAGCGGCCTGCCCTGCTTGGCGCGATCGTTCCAGTAGGCGGCGTCGTGCTCGCCGAGCTCGTCCGGGCGAGAGTAGGTGGCGACCGGACTGGTCTCGGTCATCCCCCACGCCTGGAAGATGCGCAGGCCATGGCGCTCTTCGAAGTTCTTCATCAGCTCACGTGGAACGGCCGAGCCACCGCACGCTGCGTTGGAGACCGAGGACAGATCGACGTCGGGGTGGGAGTCGGCATAGCGCAGCAGGTCGGCGAAGATCGTCGGCACGCATCCCACCAGCGTGGGTCGCTCGGTGGCGATCAGACCGGCCAGCGGCTCGGCCTGGAGAAAGCGGTCGGGCAGGATCAGATCCGCACCGGCAAGCGCGGCTCCGTGGGGCAGCCCCCAAGCGTTGGCATGGAACATCGGCACGATCGCCAGCACGCGATCGGCACGGGACAGGCCCGCGCCGTCACGCATCAGGGTCGCTGTCGAATGGAGACTCACCGAGCGATGCGAGTACAGCACCCCCTTCGGGTCGCCGGTCGTGCCGCTCGTGTAGCAGAGGGCCGCCGCCTGACGCTCCCCCACCTCCGGATAGTCGAAGCCTCCGGGACCGGCTTCATCGAGCAGCTCCTCGTAGCTGAGCGCGTTGGGCAGCGCCCCCGGGTCGCCATCTCCCATCACGACGTAGTTGCGGACGCAGTCCAGCTCAGGAGCGAGCTTCTCCAGCAGACCCACGAGCGAGTCGTCGACGAAGATGACCTGATCCTCGGCGTGGCGAACGATGTAGGTGAGCTGCTCCTCGAACAGGCGGATGTTGAGGGTGTGCAGGACCGCTCCGATGCAGGGGATCGCGAAGTACAGCTCGAAGTGGCGCTGGTTGTTCCAGGCGAATGTGCCAACCCGGTCGCCCGGCTCCACGCCGAGTCGCCGCAGCGCCTGGGCGAGGCGGTCGATGCGCTCCGCGCTCTCCCCGTAGCTGGTGCGCCCGGTGACCCCGCCGTCGCCGAGCGTCACCACCTCGCCGTGGGGATGGCAGGCCCGCAGCCGGTGCAGGATGTGATGGACGGTCAGCGGAAAATCGTCCCCCATCAAGCCTTGCAGCACCTCGGTCATCCCCTTCCAGCTCCCTCCTGATTGCGTACGGACAACGCACTGTAGACCCCCGACGTGCGCTGGGCGATGTCGTCCCAGTCGTAGCGAAGGACGTGCTCGGAAGCCTCCGTGACGAGCCGGTCGCGCAGCTCCCCGTCGACCAGCAGGCGCTCGATCATGACGCCGAGGTGCTCCGCGTCGCCGCCGTTGAAGCGCAGGCCGACGCGCTCGCCGGAGGGCACCACCTCGCGCAGGCCACCGGTGTCCGCGACGATGCACGGACATCCGGAGGCCATCGCCTCCAGTGCGACCAGGCCGAACGGCTCATAGATCGAAGGCACGACGCACAGGTCCGCGATCCGATAGAGGGAGTGAAGGGCGTCGTCCCCGATCCACCCCAGGAACACACCGTGATCGGTCAGGCCCAGTCGCCCAGCTTGAGCCTTCAGGTCGGCCTCGTGGGTACCCGAGCCGGCGACCAGGAAGCGCACCCTGCCGACGCGGTCGATCACGCCGGGAAGGGCGTCGAGCGCCAGCTGAAAGCCCTTCTCGTAGACGAGTCGCCCCACCAGCAGGACGAGCTGCTCATCCTCCCCGGCGAACTCTCGCCGCAGGGCGCGCAGGTCCTCCACGGGCTGCAGGTCGCCCGGGTCGATGCCGTTGGGAATGACGGCGATCCGGCGTTCGTCGATGTCGAAGATGTCGGCGACGTGTCCTCGCATGTAGTGCGAGCACACGATCACGGCGTCGGCTCGCTGTGCCATCCACCGCTCGACGGAGTGGATGTGCGCCTGGGGCTGGTCCTGGACCCAGCCCTGATGGCGGCCATGCTCGGTGGCGTGGATCGTCGTCACGTAAGGCAGATCGAGGCGCTCAGACAGCGCAGCGGCGGCAGGAGCGACGAGCCAGTCGTGACCGTGGACGAGGTCATAGGCGTGCTCCTCGGCGAGTGACTGGCCGGCGGCGAGCATGTCGTCGTTCATCTGACCCACCCACGCGACGAAGCGATCGAGATCCCGCGGCCAGCCGGGCTCGGGGATGCGGTACACCGTGACCCCGGCCCGCTCTTCCACCGTCAGCGCCTCGCCGCGCCGGCCTGCTTTGCCCTCGCCGCCGCCGGAGCGAGTCAGCACGTCGACCGACACCCCACGCCGCACCAGCGCCTCGGCGAGCTTGCGGACATGGCGCGCGAGGCCGCCCTCGATCACGGGCGGATACTCCCAGGAGAGGAGCAGCGCGTGGTTGCTCATCGACGAGACCCTACCTCTCGTGGCTCGGACCGCGCACCGCGCGCGAGGCCAACCGGGGTCTCGGCAACCACTATGGCGACGGGACGGCCCGATCGGCGATCGCCGGACGGGCACCTGCTGCACCGACCAGCGGCTGCGATAGGGATCGCTGAAGAACGGGTACGGCGATCAGCTCGGGCCTCCAATCCAATGATGTGCTCCTTTCGAGCTCGATGGACGAGTGCGCCAGGGGCGGCGCGCGGAGATGCGCGCCAGCCGGGCTCCGACGTCGGCATCGCCAGCGCCGATGGTAGCCGCCGGCTTCACCGCCCAGATCCTTCGAGGAACCCGTCGATCCCTCGCCACAGGTCACAGCTCGTCCCGACGCGACGGCCGAGCATCACACTGGGGATCGCCCCCAGCTCGGGGCACCCCTGGTAGCCGATCGCACCGGCGACCAGATGGGAGACGCCGAACCAGGTCGCCACCAGCGAAGCCGGCCAGAGCGCGATCGCGCCGGGGAGTCGCCGCGTGGCCAGGGCGCCGGCGACTCCCAGGAAGAACACGCCGCCAATGGCCCGGGCGTATCGGGCAGCGCCGCCGATGGGCGTCTGGGGCTCTGCTCCCTCCTGGTCTGCGGAGCAACAGCCACCATCGAGGACGCCGCCGAGCAGTCGCGAGGCTCGATCTTCAGTTCCCGCGACCTCGATCGAACAGCTGGGATGATCCGGAGAGACACCTGCAGGCTTGGATTTCGGCTGGGGCATGGGCGTCGTGTGCATGCGGAATTCCTTTGATCGATGAAGGACACGCCAACGTCTACAACCTCAAGTAAGCTTTAAGTCAAGTGATCGGTGAGCGAGATGCCGCACTGGCGATCGGCGAGGTCGCTCGCCGGACCGGCGTCGCCGACTCGACGCTCCGTTACTGGGAGACGACCGGGCTGCTGCCAGCGCCCGACCGGGTCGGCGGCAAGCGCCGCTACGACCCTCAGACGGTTCGCCAGGTATCGCTGATCGTGCTGATCAAGCGGGCCGGATTCACGCTGGCCGAGACGCGCGTCATCCTCGAAGGGCTCTCCGATCGGACACCCCCGCCCGAGATCTGGCGAGAGCTCGCCAGGCGCAAGCTGCCCGAGATCGAGCAGACGATCGCCGAGGCGAGGACGCTCCGGACGATCCTCCGAGAGGGGCTCCACTGCGACTGCCTGACGCTGGCCGAATGCCTTGACCGGGCGGGCCTCGCGAGGCCGTGAGCAGCCGTCCCACAGCTGAGGGCATGCTGGTCGGCGACTCTGATCGTGGCTGGACGCTCACGGGCCCTCGAGCAGGCCGAAAAGCTCCTCGGCCACGCCGAAAGCTGATCGAGCGCGAAAATGTCAGCCTGCGCGAACATGTCGCCATGAGGGCAGCAGATCTCGACGTGGACCGGATCGGCGCGGGCCGACCTGTGCTGCTGGTGCACGGGAGCGTCGTCGATGCCCAGCGCACGTGGCGCCACCAGCTGCCGCTGGCAGATCATTGGGCCCTCACCCTGCCCAACCGGCCGGGCTTCGCGGGCAGCCCGCCGCTGCCGCGCGGGGACTTCGAGGCCGAGGCGTCGCCGATGGCTGAGCTGCTCGGCGACGGATCTCACCTCGTGGGTCACTCGTACGGCGCTGTGATCGCGCTGTACGCAGCCGCGCTGCGTCCCGACGCGGTGCGTTCGCTCACCGTCTCAGAGCCGGGCTGCCTCACGGTCGCGGCCGGCGATCCGCTGGTCGATGATCAGATCGCGCACGGCGAGCTTCTGTACGAGCGCGGGGCAACGCTAGCGCCCGAGGACTTCCTGCGCGCGTTTCGTGGCGGAGTCGGCTCCACCCACGACACCCCGCCGGCGCTGACCGCTGAGCTGCGACGCGGCGCGGCTCTGCTGATGCGCGAACGCCCCCCCTGGGAGGCCGATCCGCCCTGGGAGCTGCTCGCTCAGGCGATGTTTCCGAAGCTCGTCATCTCGGGCGGACACTCCCCCGTGTTCGAGGCTGTCTGTGACGCGGTCGCAGCGAGACTGGGAGCTCAGCGAGCGGTGATCGCCGGGCGCCGTCACACGATCCCCGCCACGGGCGCGCCCTACAACGAGCGGCTGCACGCGTTCCTCACCGAAAGCGAACGCGCCCGCCGAGCGGACCCGACCTCAGGCGCACCCGAGGCGCCGACCGGCGCTGGACGGTGAGCGCCGGTAACCTGCCCCGAATGGCGGCGCCGGGGACGCTCAAGCTCGGACTGAACACCGGCTACTGGGCCGGGGGGCCGCCGCCGGGCATCATCGAGTCGATCGCCGAGGCGGAGCGGCTCGGGTTCGACTCGCTGTGGACCGCCGAGGCATACGGGTCCGACTGCCTCACCCCACTGGCCTGGTGGGGCGCCTCCACGGAGCGTCTGCAGCTGGGCACGGCGATCGTGCAGATGTCAGCGCGCCAGCCCGCAGCGACCGCGATGGCGGCGATGACGATCGACCACCTCTCGGGCGGCAGGTTCATCCTCGGGCTGGGCGTCTCCGGCCCGCAGGTCGTGGAGGGCTGGTACGGGATGCCGTTCGCCAAGCCGCTCGCTCGCACGCGCGAGTACATCGGCATCCTCCGCGACATCTGGGCACGCGAGGCGCCGGTGCAGAACGCGGGTCCTCACTATCCCCTGCCCCTGCCGGACGGGACGGGTCTCGGCAAGCCGCTGAAGTCCTCGATCCATCCCCTGCGGCGGGACATCCCGATCTACCTCGGCGCCGAGGGACCGAAGAACATCGCGCTGTGCGCCGAGCTTTGCGATGGCTGGCTGGCGTTGTTCTTCTCGCCCGCACACCAGGATCTCTACGACGCCTCACTGCAGGAGGGCTTCTCCCGGCCCGGAGCGCGGCGCACCGCCGCGGATTTCGAGGTCGCCGCCACGGTGCCGCTGATCGTCTCCGAGGACCTCGAGGGCGCGGTCGACACGTTGCGCCCCTTCTACGCCCTGTATCTCGGCGGCATGGGCGCCAAAGGTGTCAACTTCCACGCGAACGTCGCGATCCGGATGGGCTATGAGGCGGAGGTGGAGGAGATCGCCGAGCTCTACCTCGCCGGGCGTAAGGACGACGCCGCGGCCAAGGTGCCGCGCAAGCTGATCGAAGAGATGGCACTGATCGGCACCCGCGAGAAGATCCGCGACGACCTCGCCCGGTGGCGCGAGTCGATCGTCACGACCCTGCTCATCTCCGGCGATGCGGCGACGATGCGCGCCGCGGCCGAGCTCGTGCTCGGCTGAGGCGAGTCGGCCGCGCGCGCGAGCTGTTATCGGGGTGTGCGCCGCCGCCGCCCACTCGAGCGCCGCCGGCATTCGTCGGCCGCCTGGGCGTGCGCGCTCGCCCTATGGCTTGTCGCCGTCTCCTGCACGCCGGCAGCGGCCGCCACCACCTACGTTGACGGGATCTCCGACCAGAACATCGCCGCCTGGAGTGACACGCCCGCCGGCAAGCGTTTCGCGAGCTTCTTCGCGAGCAGTTGGGTGACCGGCGGGCACATTCGGCTGGCGCGCTATGTCGTGCAGTGGAACGCAATGAGCGACCGCACCCGCACGGGAAGGAGCTACCGCGAGCGGTTCGAAGCGTGGCTGAAGGACGTCGCCTCGCTTCACCTGATCGCGGATGTGGCGCTGACCAGCTACACCGGCGCGTACCCCTCCTCCGCAGCGGACTACGAAGCCCAGCTGAGGGGGATCCTGGACCGCTCGAGCGCGTTGGGCCACCCGGTGCGCTATCTCGAGCCGTGGAACGAGCCCAACAACCAGGGACACGTCTCGGCGATTGATGGCGCCCTCTACACCAACGCCGCCAGCTCCGTATGCGCCGCGCGCGCGAGCTGCACCGTCGTGGCGGGCAACTTCGAAGACGCTCCCGAGCTCGGCGGCTACGAGGACGAGTACGTGGCGCACCTGGACCCGGCTCCGACGATCTGGGGGCTGCACCCCTATCGCTCGGTCGAACACCGAAGCGCCGCGCCGGCGTTGACGTTCCTCGCCCATCTTCCGCACGGCGGCGCCGGCGAGCAGATCTGGCTCACCGAGGTCGGCGCACGCAGCTGCACCGACCACGACGGACACCTCGTGATGCTGGGCGAGCGCGACCAGGCGGACAAGGCGTCGTGGCTGGTGAACCGCCTGATGAGGCTGCTGCATCCGGAGCACGTCTTCTACTACGAGCTCCTGGCCCGCGCCGGCGGACAGGCCGGGTGCAGCTCGCTCCACCCCGAAGACGACGCCCTGTATGACTCCGGCGAGGACCCGGACGGCGCGCCCATCCCCCGGCCCGCCGCCGCATACGTGTTCGGCGGCGAGAGCTTTCCCTGGGGCGCGGTCGCGCTCCAGCTCTCCGCGGCCCTCGCCGGCCTGCTCTAGCGATCCGGAGGGCCCGGCGAGCGGGTCACGAAGTGGGCATCCGGCAGCGACAGCGAGAAGCCCTCGGCGGGCCCGGGCCTGACGTCCAACAGGAACGACGGGCGACCCCAGCGTTCATACTGATCGCGGTCCACGTAGAAGGGGGTGTCCGCGACCGTGCCGAGCAGCAAGTCGTTCGGGCCCGGCGGCAGCTCTCCGTCCTTCAGGCAGATCGGCGAGCTGCCGTCACAGCACCCGCCGGACTGAAAGAAGGCCAACCGTCCATATTGGGCGGCGAGTCGCTCGACCATTTCGAGCGCGATAGGGGTCGCCGTCAGGTTGGCGGTCATGACGGCGACCCTCGCCGCGCCGCTCGCACCGCTCCTAGAAGAGCCCCATCGGACCCTGGTCGTAGCTGACGAGCAGACACTTGGTCTGGGAGTAGTGGTCGAGCATCATCTTGTGGTTCTCGCGGCCGACGCCCGAGACCTTGTAGCCGCCGAAGGCAGCGTGGGCGGGATACAGGTGGTAGCAGTTGGTCCACACCCTGCCGGCCTCGATCGCACGGCCCATGCGGAACGCGCGGGCGCCGTCGCGACTCCAAACCCCTGCGCCCAGTCCGTACATCGTGTCGTTGGCGATCTGAAGCGCCTCGCGCTCGTCCTTGAACGTCGTCACCGCCAGCACCGGACCGAAGATCTCCTCTTGGAAGATCCGCATGTCGTTGCTGCCCTTGAACACGGTCGGTTCGTGGTAGTAGCCGCCCGCGAGTTCGCCGGGGAGGACGTTGCGATTGCCGCCGATCAGCAGCTCGGCCCCCTCGTCGCGTCCGATCTGCACGTAGCTCTCGATCTTCTCGAGCTGGGCCTGGGAGACCTGCGGGCCGAGCTGGGTGCTCTGGTCCAGCGGATGGCCCTGGCGGATCGCCGCGATCCGCTCCAGGCAGCGGCCCATGAACTCCTCGTAGATCGACTCCTGGATCAGCGCCCGCGAGGGACAGGTGCAGACCTCGCCCTTGTTGAACGCATACAGAACGAGACCCTCGACCGCCTTGTCCAGGAAGTCGTCGTCTGCCGCCAGCACGTCCTCGAAGAAGATGTTCGGCGACTTGCCGCCGAGCTCGGTGGTCGACGGGATGATGTTCTGGGCGGCGTACTGCATGATCAGCCTGCCGGTCACCGTCTCGCCCGTGAACGCGATCTTCGCGATCCGCTTGTTGGACGCCAGCGCCTTTCCCGTCTCGGCGCCGGGTCCGTTGACGATGTTCAGCACGCCGGGCGGAACGATGTCTCCGATGATCTCCGCGAGCTTGAGAATCGACCACGGCGTCGGGCTGGCAGGCTTGACGACCGTGCAGTTGCCGGCGGCGAGCGCCGGGGCGATCTTCCAGGCGGCCATCAGCAACGGGAAGTTGAACGGGATGATCTGTGCGACCACTCCGAGCGGCTCGGAGAAGTGGTAGGCGACGGTGTCCTTGTCGATCTCAGAGATCCTGCCCTCCTCGCCGCGGATCACGTCGGCGAAGTAGCGGAAGTGATCGACCGCCAGCGGGATGTCCGCGGCGAGCGTCTCACGCACGGGCTTGCCGTTCTCCCAGCTCTCGGCGACAGCCAGCATCTCGAGGTTCTCCTCGATCGCGTCGGCGACCGCGTTCAGCACCTTCGAGCGCTCGGTCGTGGACGCCTCGCCCCAGGCAACCTTGGCGGCATGGGCCGCGTCCAGGGCCAGCTCGATGTCCTGGGCACCCGAGTGTGCGACCTCGCAGATCGCTCGTCCCGTCGCGGGTGTGAGGTTCTCGCGATACTCCCCATCGATCGGAGCCACCCAGTGGCCGCCGATGAAGTTCTCGTATCGCTCCTTGCACTGAACGGGGCATCCCGGCCGCCCCGGCGCCTCGAAGGTGATGGGCTTCTCAACAGTTGCCATGGTCTCTGTCTCCAGTCGTCGGTGTGTTCATGCCCGGTTGGTCTCCGGCGCGTCCCGTCCGGTTCATCCGCCGTCCAGGGCCGAGCGCGCGGGTCGCTGCGTTCACGCAACCGCCGCTGCCCGGCTCGTCGTGCCGTTCGGCGAGCTGCCGTTCGTGCCCTGGAGCACGACCTTCAGAGCACCCGAGCTCGCCGCGTCGGCGAACGTGTCATAGGCGGCCATCGTCTCGCCGAGCGGGAAGCGGTGTGTCGCGAACAGAGACGGATCCAGCCGGCCGCTGGCGATCAGCCGCAGCAGCTGCGGAATGCTGAACGTGTCGACCAGCCCCGTCGTGATGGTGACGTCCCGAATCCACAGCTTCTCCAGGTGCAACGTCGCCGAGCGGCCGTGAACGCCGATGTTCGCCACGCGTCCGCCGGGTCGGATCATCTCCGCCGAGAGCTCGAAGGCCTCGGGCACGCCGACCGCCTCGAACGCAACGTCCGCCCCGAGCCCGTCGGTCAGCTCCATGACCAGCGCGGCAGCGTCCTCGCGGCCATTGTTGATCGTCGTGTCCGCGCCGAAGCGTCGGGCGCTTTCCAGCCGGCTGTCGGCCAGATCTATCGCCACGATCCGCCCGGGCGTGTATAGCCTCGTGGTCAGGATCGCGGCCAGTCCGATCGGCCCGGCGCCGACGATCGCCACGACATCTCCGGGCGAGACCATGCCGTTCAGCACGCCCACCTCGAACGAGGTCGGCAGGATGTCGGCGAGGAACAGCACCTGCTCGTCGGTGAGCTGCTCGGGAACCCGGTACACAGAGTTGTCGGCGAACGGCACGCGGGCGTACTCGGCCTGCAGGCCGTCGATCAGGTGCCCGAAGATCCAGCCCCCGCCCCCCAGGCACTGTCCGTAGCGGCGTTCCCGGCAGAAGCGGCAGCGCCCGCAGGAGCTCACGCACGACATCAGCACCCGGTCGCCCGGAGCTACGGTGCTCACCCCTGCACCAACCTCCTGGACGGTCCCCACGGCCTCGTGGCCGAGCACGGTCCCCGGAGTCGTCTCGGGCACGTCCCCTTTGAGGATGTGAAGATCGGTGCCGCAGATCGTCGAGCTGTCGATTCGCACGATCGCGTCGGTCGGATCGATGATCGTGGGATCGTCCACCGTATCCCAGCCTCGCTCGCCGGGGCCGTGATAAACGAGAGCCTTCATCTCGATGCCTTCCTTCCGTTGCCGTGCGATCGATGTCCTACCGGACGCTAGATCCGGCGACCTCTGCACACATCGGCAACTCTCCTCAGCCGGGCTGCGCGTTACTACGGATCGCGGCGCGGGCCGCGGCGCGGGCGATCGACCGCGAGCGCGAGCTCGGCGACCTGCGCATCCAGCGTCCGGGTCGCGTCGAGCGCCAGCACGCTGTCGTCGGCGAGCTCGTCGACCTCTTCGAAGGAGCGAAACTGCTCTGCGGCGATCTGCGGGGTCGCGTCGGACACGCGTTGTGGCTGGCCCAGCCTCCGCGCCGCACGCTCCAGAGCCAGCTCGAGGGGAACCTGGCAACGGACGACCAGCAGCTTCGCACCTGTCCCTTGCAGCGCGCCGAGCAGCGGGGCTCGATCGACGCGCGAGCGACAGGTGGCGTCGATGATCACCCTGCCCCGGTGGCGCAGCGCCTGAAGTGCATCGCTGGTCAACTGCGCGTAGGTGGCGCTCGTGAAGTGCGCCGAATAGTGCTCCGGCCGAGCCGCCTGGGAGGGCTCCAGATCGGCCAGCCGCTTGCGCACCACATCGGAGCTCACGACCGCCATCTCCGAACGTCGCGAAAGCTCCGCCGCCAGCACCGACTTGCCGCTCCCGGCGGGACCGCAGATCACGACGGCGAGCGGCACTCTGGCCCGCCAGCACAGCCGCTCACATAGCGACCAGAGCCGTTGCGCGAGCGCCAGCTGCTCGGCGGCTCCCTTCCCGTCGTGCTCGGCCGCCGCTATCACCGCAACCTTGGCTCGCACCAGCGCCCAGTGGGCAGCATGAAAGGAACGCAGCCACTCAGGCCCGGGGCTCATGCCGGCGTCGCGGTAGGAGTCGAACAGCGCGCGCGCCGCCCAGCGCTGCCGGTGAGCCTCGAGATCCATCGCCAGGAACGCCAGGTCGCCGGCCACGTCGCACTGGCGCAGCTCGGGGTCGAACTCGATCCGATCGACCACACGGACCTCGGGCCTGGCGAGCACGTGCTCGCAGCGCAGATCGCCGTGACCGTCGCGCACGAGCCCTTCCAGCGCGCGTCGCCTGAGCTCTTGCGCATGGGCGTCGACGAACCCTTCGGCGAATCCGGCGACCACGTCCACACGCCACTCGGCCGGATGGGGGGTGCCCTGCAGCTCGTCGACGTTGCGCCGCCAGCGAGCGAGCAGTCGATCTGGCTTCCAGTCCTCCACCACCGTGGCCGAGCGATGAAAGGCGGCCAGGCGGCGAGCCACGGCAACGATGTCCGCGCGCGTGAGCGAGCCCGCCTCGATCAGTCCCGCCAGGGTGTCCCGCTCGCGGAAGCTGCGCATCATCACCGCGTACTCGATGGCTCCCTCGGAATCCTCGTGCACGAGCCGGAATCCCTCACCGGCCGGCACGATCGCCCGCACCCCGAGGTACATGCCGGGAGCGAGGTCCTGGTTGACCTGCACCTCCTCCCGGCAGGCGCTCAGCCGGCGCGCGAGCGTGCTGTAGTCGAGGAAGCCCAGTGCGACAGGCTTCTTGATCTTGTAGGCGCGATCGCCGGCCACGAAGACCCATGAGGCGTGTGTCTCGTGGGTCGAGACCTGCGGGTGTCCCGGGTACATCGCGGAACCTGCAAGCGCCCGCAGCAGGGCGGGGTCGCCGCCCGATGAAGGGTCACCGACGGGAGCAGCGGACGAGCCGGTCATCCCGTCGTTCAACGTGCCTCGCTACTCCGGGGGGCTCGCGGGAGGAACGGCCAGCACGGAGCACGGCCCCTCGTGTACCACCCGTCTGCTCACGCTTGCCAACGCCCGCGGGCCGTGACGGCGGCGATTGCCCATCACGATGAGCGAAGCTCCGGACCCGCCGGCGGCGGCGACGATCGCAGTTGCGGCGTCGCCGGACTCGGTGACGGTCTCGCTCCGATCGGGGAGCAACGACTGGAGCGTGTGCGACTGCTGCTCGACGCGGCGGGATCGGGCAGCAGACTCGACTCCATCGGTGTGCAGAAGGGTAACGCTGGCCCCGATCCCCAACGCGATACGCCCGGCGATCTCCACTATGCGATCCGATTCATCCAGCGCGTCGCTGGCCACCAGTATGTGATCTGCGAACCGCCGTGTCCCGCTCGCCTGTCGGGCGATGAGCACGGGGGCCGCGGCGGACCGCAACGCCTCGAATGCGACACCGCCCACGAGCATCGCACCTACCCAGGACATCGCGGGGGCCCCGAGCGCCAGCAGATCGTGGCGGGCGGCAGCCTGGAGAATCACCCGGGCGGGGGGCGCGCCGGAGTCGACCACCGTGGTCGAGCTGACGCCGGCATCTTCGGCAATCCGCGTCCCTCGATCCAACACCCTGGTGACACGCGTGGCGTCGATCGCGGCAGACCGATAGGCGCCGGCGCCGGCGGGAGCGGTGACTGCCAGCAGCGTCAGGCGACCATCAGGTCCCGCGAGCGCCGCCGCCTGCTCCACGGCGGTGTAGCTCCTGCGGGTACCGTCCACTGCGCACAGGACGTCGAGGAAGGCCGAGCTGCTCCGGTCCTCGATCGCAAGCGACTGCCTCGGCACGGTGATCCCGTCATCCATGCGCACAAGCTAGGTCTTCAGCCATGGCGCGTCATCCGCAGCTTCCCGAGGGGTCCCTCGGCGAGCCCACACCGCGGTCACGGCCGCATGTGGAAAACCCGCCGGAATGGACCGGGTGATCTGCGGATGCGCCACTCGGTCGGGGGCGCGAGCATCCGAGTCCGGGCTGACACGAAGAGTCGAGGCTGACACGAAGTCGAGGCTGACACGAAGTCGAGGCTGACACGAAGTCGAGGCTGACACGAAGTCGAGGCTGACACGAAGTCGATCGGAGGCCGCATGCCCTCGCAGGCGCATCGCAAGACGGATCGGGAGCAGCTGCTGGATCGCCTGCAGAACCTGCGTTCGATATTGCCCGTCTTCGCGACGGAGCTCGCGGCCGCTCGCCGACAGGCGGCCCGGCTTCGCGTCGAGAACGCCCAGCTGGTCGAGCAGGTGCGCCGGCTGCCACGGCAGCGCATGGACTCCGCACCCACCCGGGCACGGACCGTCCTCGCCGGACAGTCTTCGGGCGAAACCTCGATGCGCCGGCGCACACCCGTTGACGAGTGTGCGACTCACTTCGACCTACCCGCGTGAAGGAACGACACATGGCGTGATCGACCTCCACTGCCACATACTGCCGGGCCTCGACGATGGCGCGGTCGACCTCGAGGACAGCCTGGCGATGGCCCGCCAGGCCGAGCAGGATGGGATCCGCACGATCTGCGCCACGCCACATATCCGCGCCGACCATGACGTACGCATCGAGGAGATCGCCGCACGCGTCGATGCCGTGCAGCAGACGCTCGCCGACGAGGGGGTGGCCGTGCACGTCGTGCCCGGCGGCGAGCTCGCCCAGGTCGAGGCCGACCGTCTCACCGACACGCAACTGCGCTCGGTGACACTCGCGGGCGCGGGACGTTGGTTGTTGGTGGAGCCCGCCCCCGGGCCGCTCGACGACCACCTGAATGCGCTCGTGGAACGACTCGCCCGTCGAGGCTTCGGCGCGATCATCGCCCACCCAGAGCGTCACGCGGGTGCGGACTTCCACGAGCGCCTGCAGCGCCTCGCTCATCGTGACTGCCTGATCCAGTGGACCGCAGAGTTCGTCGCCGACGCGGTCCCAGGGGACCTCGTGCTGGCACTGGCGAGCGACGGACTGGTGCACCTGCTCGGGAGCGATGCCCATTCCTCCCACGGGGGCCGTCCTGTGCGCCTCGCCGCCGGGTTCGCGCGGCTGGCGAGCGTCTGCAGCGCCGAGCGGATGGCATGGATGGTCGACGCCGCCCCGCGCGCGATCACGCGAGGAGACCCCGTCACGCCGCTGCCTTGAGCGGCTCGAGCGCGACGCTGTCCACGAGCCGCTCGACCACCTCACGGGAGGCGCTGCCCAACCCGTGCCGCAGAAAGTTAGCCGCCCCCGCGGCGGCACCGACCGTCAGCGAGCGCTCCAGGCTCTCGCCTCGGGCCCAACTCGCGGCAAGTGCGCCCATCATCGCGTCGCCGCAACCCTCGCGAAACCCCCGCGTCAGGCGCGGGGGTGTCAACCACCACTCCCGCTCGCCAGCGGCCACCAGCGCAGGCAGCTCGCCACGGGTTACGACCACCGCCCGAGCGCCGCGGTCGCGCAGCAGCTGCACCGCCGTGCGCAACTGGTCAGGCTCGGAGACCGGCCCGCGGACGAACTCCGCCAGCTCCCAGTCGTTGAGTTTCACCAGGTCCGGCTCCCCACGCAGCGCGCTGTCCAGACGTGGCGTGGAGAGATCCACCAGCGTGCGGCAGCCGCTGGCGCGGGCGTCGGCAACCAGATCGCCGTATATCTCGAGCGGCAGCGCTTCCGCTGGAAGCGGGTTGGTGATCACGAGCAACCGGTTGGCGATCGCCTCCGCGCAGGTGATCGAGAAGAGCTCGTCGAGCTCGTGTCGAGTGGGGGGGTCGCTCAACGCACAGGTGAGCACCTGGCGCTCGCCCGAGCGGCGGTCGGTCACGTAGCAGCCGCTTGCCGATGCCGTCGCCACCAGACGGCGCTCACCGGCGAGCGCTCCGAGCAGCGCGCCCAGCAGCTCGCCGGTCTCGCCGCCCAGGAACCCGCAGAGGACCGGATCGGCGCCGAGACAGGCGGCCATTCGCGCCACCCACACACCTTGTCCACCCGGATGGAAGTGCACCTGCTCTCGCTCGGGTCCCTCGCGCTCGAGCGTCACCGTCAGCAGCGGATGGGGCGCGAAGATCGCCACACCCGGTGCGCCTGGAGCCGCACGGGCATCGCCGGAGGTCTGCATCTACTCGCGCTCAGGCCTCGATCAGGACCCTGAGCTTCTCAGGCAGCACCGCGAGCACATGGTCCATCTCGCCAGAGCTGACGTGCGCTCGCAGCACGCGCGTCACGGCCGCCACCGCGAGCGAGGCCTCGGTCTCGCCGGCCATCCGACCCTCCCGAGCGACGTGGTCGAGAAAGGGATCGACGTCGCGGATCGCAAGCGGCGTGCGACTGGGGTCCCAATCCTCGTAGTAGATCCCACGGATCAGGGTCGGCAGCTGAGCGGCGAGGTTGGCCGCCACATCAACCGTCAACCGGTCGCGCAGGGCATGCAGCACCGCGCGCAGAGCGCGATACGCATACACGTGATCCTGGCCGCCGAGCTCCTCGGCGACGTCGTTCAGCCAGATGTGCGCCTTTTCGGTGCTGCGCTCGATGATGCTCGGCTCAACCGTGGTCATTGCTCGGCTCCTTTTGCGGTTGCCATTTGGCGGCAACCGGAGCGTCCCGCACACGACGCGTCGAGGGATCCGGTTAATACCGCAGCCAAGGCGGGGCTTTGCCCCTGAGCACTTGCCCGGCGGACGGCGTCCGTGATTGTCACCGATCATGTTGCGCATCCTTCGGTAGGTACGGCGACTCCGACCCGGTTAGCGTGAGGGCATGGGTCTGTCTACGCTTTTGCGCCTGTGCGGGTCGGCATTCGTGGCGGTGTTCGTTGCCGGCGCGGTTCTGGTGGCGGGCGCCGGAGCCGAATGGTCACGGCCGGTGAGCGTTTCGGCGGCGCACGACCAGATCGCCGATCTGCAACTTGCCGCTGGTCCCACGGGCGATTTCCTCTCCTGGACGTACTCGGACCTCGTTCCCGCAAAGGGCATATTCGGAGCGCCCCGGGCGCGCTACGCCGTGGCGCCGGCCGGTCGGCCATTCGGGCCTGAACGCCCACTGCCACGAAGCTACGCCAGCGGGCCGCTCGTGGATCTCGGCGGCGGTCACCTCGCGCAGCTGATCCTCGTGCCCGCCGGGCTCAACCGGGACACACCGGAGGTCGCCCTCGGCAGCGTGACGGGGCGGTTCGGATCGCCGCAGCCGATTCGCGGCGCCGTCGTGTACGACGGCCGTGCGCGCCTTACCGGCAACGCGCGGGGCGAACTGCTTCTCGCCTGGATCGCGGCGGACGCTCACGGCCAGCATCGCGTGGTGTGGGCCAGCGCACGAGCGGCCGGCGGACGGTTCGGCGCGCCCGAGGTGATCGCCGGTCGTGCGCAGGCCGAGCAGGTTTCGGACGCGATCGGCACGCGGGGCGACATGGTGGTCGCCTTCCCCAACAAATGGGGACGGATGCTTGCGCGCGTCCGTCGCGCCGGCCGGGCGTGGGGGCCGCTCCAGGATCTCGGGCCCGCCGCGGGCGGAACCGAGAACGACGTGACGCCGTTCGTAGGACAGGATCGCCGCATCGTCGTCGCCTGGTATGAGACTCAGCTCTGCTCCGGCGGCTGCGTGTCCCCGGGCTTCACCCGCGCAGCGATCCAACAGGCGGGGCAGTCGCGCTTCGGTCGCGCTCAGCTGCTGGAGCGCGACCAAACGGGTCTGGAGGGTGGACCGTCCGGGGTCAGCCTCGCCCCGAGCGTGATCGCGATCGGCGCTCGCCCACCGATGATCGTCTTCCTCGCCCAGGCGGCGCCGGGCGTGCCGGTGCCGCTCACCGTCGGCGTCGTCAAGGTCGCGTATCCGCGGGGACTCCGATTCCGAGCACCGCAGGCGATCTCTCCCCTCGACCAGCCGGCCAGGGATGTCGCCGCGGCCACCGGGCCGAACGGAGCGATCGTCACATGGGTCCGTGCAGAGCCCCCGGGCTACTGGCCCGGCGCCGTGTTGGGCGCGGTCGATCTCGCCGGTCGGGCGTTTGGCCCGCCGGGGCAGATCTCCCCAAGCGAGCAGGCGTTCGACGCGCAGCCGACGTTCGATCCTGCAAGCCACCCGCCGGGCAAGGCACTCGGCCCGTGGACCGTGGCCTGGACGAGCCGCCCCTTCGGCGGCACGAGCACCGTCGTACGCGTGTCCTCACCGCTGTGCCCGACCCCGTCCTCACCGCCGGCTGAGCCGCTCGCCGGGCAGCCTGACCCGGCCTGTCTCGGCGGGTAGGGCGCCTGGCATGCACCGGGGGACCTGGTCGGTGCGTTGCCGCCGGCTCACTCGGGACCGACCACGTAGCGCGCAGGGACAAGGCGCTCGTTTCGCTTGGGCGGTCGCAGATACTTGCGACGCTGACGCGGCGGGAGCTTCACCCCTCTGGCGCCGTCGACGTGCTCGTAGGGAACGAGCGAGAGGAGGTGGCTGATCAGGTTCAGACGCGCGGTGCGCTTGTCGTCGGCCTCCACCACGTACCAGGGGCTCGACTCGGTGTCGGTGTAGACGAACATGCGGTCCTTGGCTTCGGCGTAGTCGACCCAACGCGCACGGGCCTCGAGATCGATCGGGCTGAACTTCCAGCGCTTGCGGGGGTCTGCCAGCCGTTTCTTGAACCTGCGCTCCTGCTCCGCGTCGCTGACCGACAGCCAGTACTTGACGAGGATGATCCCGTCGTTCTGAAGGGCTTCCTCGAAAGCCGGACAGAAGCGCAGGAACTCTTCGTACTCGGACTCGGTGCAGAAGCCCATGACGTGCTCCACACCGGCGCGGTTGTACCAGCTGCGGTCGAACAGCACGATCTCCCCGGCGCCTG
Organism: uncultured Solirubrobacterales bacterium; assembly: GCA_963696615.1. Taxonomy (GTDB): domain Bacteria; phylum Actinomycetota; class Thermoleophilia; order Solirubrobacterales; family Solirubrobacteraceae; genus Palsa-744. Next base: position 137,380 of record CAVOKU010000002.1, read on the forward strand.
GCAGATTCGCCACGTAGCGCTGAAAATACCACTGGGAGCGCTCCCGCTCGCTGGGCGTGGGCACCGCCACCACGCGACACGTACGGGGATTCAGGAAGGACGTGATCCGCTTGATCACTCCGTCCTTGCCGGCGGTGTCCCGGCCCTCGAACACCACCACGAGCCGCTCGCCGTTGGCGACCACCCACTCCTGCATGTACACGAGCTCGGTCTGGAGTCGCAGCAACTCCTTCTCGTATTGCTTGGACGTGAGCGGCTGCGGCGGGGGCATCCGCCCATGATTCCAACTCCGGAGGCGTGTCAGCGACCGGGCTGCAGGGCGCGCAGCGCGTTCAGGATCACCGCGACATCGATTCCCTCCTGGGCGATCGCGCCGGCGACCGGTACCAGCCACCCGGCCGCCGCGAGGCCCATGCCGCAGATACTCAGGCCGATCCCGAACAGGACGCTCTGGCGCGCGATCCGCACGGTCCGCCGTCCGATCGCGATCGCATCGGCGACGCGGTCGACCCGATCCACCGTGATCACGGCGTCGGCTGTCTCCGAGGAGACCGTCGCACCGGCACTGCCCATCGCAATTCCCACGTCGGCCATCGCCAGCGCAGGCGCGTCGTTGATGCCGTCGCCGACCATCACGACGGGCGCGAGCCGCGGATCGCGCCGCATGCGCTCGACGATCGCGAGCTTGTCCTCGGGGCTTTGGCGAGCGTAAACGCGGTCCATGGCCAGCTGCCCGGCGACCGCCTGGGCGACCTGCTCGTCGTCACCGCTGAGCATCGCGACGTGAGCGATGCCGATGGCGCGCAAGCGCCGCATCAGCTCGTGGGCGTCCGCGCGCACGCGATCGCTCATCACCATCACCCCCGCGAGTCGGGCGTCCAGACCCACCAGCACCATCGCGCTGCCGTCGACCGAACGCGGCAGCGTCGGCGGGTCCGGGACGACGACCCCGTGGGCGGCCATCAGCGAGGCACTTCCGACCACGACCCTACGGCCGTCGACGATGCCGGCAACCCCCTCGCCCGGGGACTCGCGCGCCTGGATCGGACGGGCGAGGGCGATTCCCTCGCTGCTCGCCTGGCGCACGATCGCCTCCGCGAGCACGTGCGTTGAGAGCTGATCCAGCGAAGCCGCCAGGCGCAGCAGCTCGCGGCGGGCGGTTCCGTCGAGCACGAGGATCCGCTCGACCGCCGGGACTCCCAGCGTCAGCGTTCCCGTCTTGTCGAGCAGCACCGTTCGGGCGGCTGCGAGACGCTCGATCGCCGCGCCCCCCTTGATGATCACGCCCGCGTTGGCCGCCCGCGACAGCCCTGCGACGAACGCGATCGGGGCCGCGAGGATCAGCGGGCATGGGGTCGCCACCACGAGTACGGCCAGGGCACGGACCGCATCGCCGCTGATCGCCCAGGCGCCACCGGCGATGACGAGCGTCACGGGCAGCAAGAACGCGGCATAGCGGTCGGCCAGCCGCACGAACGGCGCCTTGCGCTCCTCCGCCTGGCGCACCAGCGCCACCAACGCGGCATAGGCGCTGTCGCCGGCCCGGCGGGTGGCGCGCAGCTCAAACGCATCGCCGGCGTTCGCCGTCCCGCTCGCCACCGGATGCCCGCGCATGTAGGTGGCCGGCAAGGGCTCGCCGGTCAGGCTCGACTCGTCGAGCACGGCCCGCTCGCCGACGACCACGCCGTCGGTGGGGACGACCTCGCCGGGACGCACCAGCAGGATCTCGCCGACGTCGATCGCGTCGACCGGGACCTCCTCCCAGCCGCTGTCGGTGCGCCGACGAGATACGCGCGGGGCACGCTCCACCAGCGCCGTCAGCTCACGTCGCGCGCGACCGGAGGCAAACGCCTCCAGGGCGTTTCCGCCCGCGAGCATCAGCGCGACGACGGCACCCGCCAGGTATTCGCCCAGGGCGAGCGCACCCGCCATCGCCAGCAGCGCGATCAGATCGACGCCGAGATCGCCATGTATCAACGAGCCCGCCACCGACCAGCTCAGCGGCACCAGCATCAAGGCGACCGTCGCCGCCCAGACCGCGTCCGCGGGCCCCGTCCCGGAGATCACCGCGAGCAGGCCTCCGATCGCGATGCCCAGCGCGGCGAGCACCGGGGGCGCCGCCACTCGCAGCGACTCCCACCGCGTGACCTCGCCCGCAGCTACGCCCATCGTGTCCCCCCTGCACCGGTCGGTGGACACATAATCGCGAGCGTTGGGAGGCCTGCGCGGTCCACGGCCGCTCACGCCAGCGCGCGCTAGTCGGGCGTCGTGGCGCTCGCGATGGCGGGCGACTCGGCGAGAGCCGCACCCCGCGGCATGGTCAGCACCGGGCAGCGAGCCTCGCGCATCACGCGGGCGGAGACGCTGCCCATCAGGGCGTGTCGCAATGGGCCGTAGGCGCGCGAGCCGAGCATCAGGATGTCGAGCTCGGCGGAGCGCTCGATCAGCACCGCGGCGGGCTCGCCCCTGATCGTCTCCAGCTGCAGCGCCACCTCGTCGCCGAGCTCCCGGGTGGCCTGCTCCAGCGTGTGCCTGGTGTCCTCGTAGATCTGGCGCTCGACCTCCGGCAGAGACGGGGAGGAGTAGGCGTAGCTCGCCAACGCCGGCTCCAGGCCGGCGCCGGCGATCACCTCCAGGCACCCCCCGGTGCGGGCGGCGAGCGACCGTGCCAGGTGAAGGGCCGAGATGCCCTCCTCGGAGCTCGAGAAGCCGACACCGACGCGCAGAAACGGCTTCGCGGCGACGTCGCCGTAGTGAGGGGGAGCTACGGCCACCGCGCAGGGCGCACCGTGCACCATGCGTTCCATCAGGCTGACGTGGAGATGATCGGCCAGACCCTCCCGGGCGGAGCCGAACACGATCAGGTCGGCTTCTTCATACAGGGCCAGCTCGTGCAGGCCATGAATCGGCCAGGACGCCGGCGTCCAATGGCATGCAGGTGCGCGGAGCCCCTCGATCCCGGCCGTGAGCGACGAGACCTCTCCGATCACCCGCTCCTCTGCGGTGTCGGCCGAAACCGAGCTCAGCAGGGGCTGGTAGGGGAACACGATCGTCCAATCGCTGGCGAACAGCGCCGCGACCGTCGCCGCCAGGTTGATCGAGTCCCGTCCCGCTTGGTCACCGGCGTAGCCGGCGACGATCTTGTCGAACATTCGTGCTCCTTTCTGGCCGAAGCCGGGTGTACGGCAGACCTGGATCGACGCTCCGATTCAGCAGCCTGTGGCGTACTCGAAGATCGCACCACGCGGGCGACGCTTCATCCGCAGAAGAATCGCGACCGCGTCGGTAATTCCTACGGAGAGACGGCCGTCAGGGTTTTCTACCTAGTCCCGCCGCGGCTCAGATCCGATGACTCACGGCGAGCGAGCGCCTAGCGTGGCAGCCAATGCAGCAGAGTTCGCCGGCGGTGGCGCCCGACCCGACCGAGCAGGTGGGACTGCTGATGCGCGATCTGCGCGCTTCCCCAGCGGGGCTGTCGACGACCGAGGCGCAGCGGCGGCTCGTCCAGTTCGGCCCCAACGAGCTGCGCCGGCGCGGCGGGCGCGAGTGGCCGAAAGAGCTCCTGCGGCAGCTGACTCACCCGCTGGCGCTGCTGCTATGGCTGGCGACGGCGCTGTCGCTCGCCGTCGGCAACCAGACCGTGGCCATCGCGGTGCTGCTGGTGATCCTGCTGAACGCGGTGTTCGCGTTCGTGCAGGAGCTCCAGGCCGAGCGCGCCGTCGAGGCTCTGGCGAGCTACATGCCCCAGCGGGTGAGGGCGCTGCGTGACCAGTCGCCGAAGATGGTCGGTGCCGTCGAGCTCGTGCCCGGCGACATCGTGCTGCTGGAGGAGGGGGAGCGAATTGCGGCGGACATGCGCCTGCTGTCCGGTGCCGTCGAGGTCGATCTGTCGACGCTCACCGGAGAGTCGATGTCGGTCCTCAGGGCGGCCGACCTCGTCGATCGTGACGTCGCGCGACTGGACGCGAGAGACCTGGTGTTCAGCGGGACAACCTGCACGGGCGGCGAGGCGCGGGGGATCGTGTTCGCGACGGGGATGCACACCGAGCTTGGCCGCATCGCGTCTCTGACCGAGCGGATCAAAGAGGAGCCGAGCCCGCTCGAGCGCCAGGTGCGTCGCGTGGCCTGGCTGATCGCGGCGGTGGCCCTGACGATGGCGGTGGCGTTCATCCCGATCGCGATCTTCAGCGCGGGACTCTCGTTGCGCGACAGCGTCGTTTTCGCCGTGGGGCTGCTCGCGGGCAACGTGCCCGAGGGACTGTTGCCGGTGATCACGCTGGCGCTCGCCGTTGCGGTGAGCGCGCTCGCCCGCCGAGGCGCGCTGGTCAAGCGCCTGAGCGCCGTCGAGACACTCGGATCGACCGATGTGATCTGCACCGACAAGACAGGCACGCTGACGGAGAACCGCATGCGCCCGATCGCGGCCTGGACGCCGAACCGAGAAGTCACGCTGGATGACGCCGGCCAGCCACCCAGGACCGGTGACCTGCATGACGCGGCCCTGCGCGTCCTGGCCGACACCGCCGCCGCGTGCAACAACGCTCAGCTCGACGACGGCGAGGGAGCCGTGGGAGATCCGACCGAGGTGGCGGTGCTGATCGCGGCCCGGGCCCTCGGGGCGGACGTGACGCCCGAGCGTCGCGAGCAGCGGCGCTCGCACCAGTACAACTTCGATCCCGAGCTCAAGCTGATGTCGACGCTCGACGCCGACGGAACCGACGGCTGGCTGCACATCAAGGGCGCACCCGAGTCGCTGCTGCCGCGCTGCACCTCGACCATGTCGGCAGACGGCGAGTTGCGGCCGCTGCACTCGAGCGATCGGGAGCGCGCCCGGCGTCAGATCGAGGACTTCGCCCGCAGAGGCCTGCGTGTACTGGCGCTGGCACGCCGCGCGATGCCCCTGGAGGGTGAGCCTCCCGCGCGGGAGCGCGCCGAGCGGGAGCTCTGCTTCCTGGGCGTCATCACGATGCTGGACCCTCCGCGCGCTGAGGTCGCCGCGGCCGTCGCGCGCTGCCACACCGCCGGCATCAGGGTGATCGTGATCACCGGCGACCATCCCCTCACCGCCGCGGCGATCGCAGGCCAGGTCGGGGTCGGCGGCGACTCCCCGCGAGCGATCGACGCCAGCCGCATCGATCACACCAGCGAGGGTGAGCTCGAGGAGCTGCTCGCGGGCGGTGAGGAGCTCGTCTTCTCCCGCGCCTCGCCGGAGGCCAAGCTGCTGATCGCCGAAGCCCTGCGCCGCGAGGACCACGTCGTGGCGATGACCGGCGACGGCGTCAACGACGCACCGGCGCTGCGCCGGGCGGACATCGGCGTGGCGATGGGCCGCTCGGGCACCGACGTCGCACGGGAGGCCTCGACGATGGTGCTGACCGACGACAACTTCGCGACGATCGTGGTGGCGATCGAGGCGGGTCGCCAGGTCTATGACAACGTGCGCAAGTTCATCCAGTACATCTTCGCCCACGCCACCCCCGAGGTGGTGCCGTTTCTCGTGTTCGCGCTCGCCGGCGGCGCTATTCCGCTTCCGCTCACCGTGCTGCAGATCCTCGCCTTCGACGTCGGCAGCGAGACGCTTCCCTCGCTCGCGCTCGGTCGCGACCCGATCGAGCCGGGCAGCATGCACAGGCCGCCGCGGCCTCGCTCGGAGGGCGTCATCCAGCGCTGGATGCTCCTCCGCGCCTGGCTCTTCCTGGGCGTGATGGTGGCGGCCCTGTCACTCACGGGCTTCTTCGTCGTGCTGACCGAAGCGGGCTGGCATCCGGGTGATCCCGTGGGCGCCGATCATCCCCTCCATCACGCCTACCTACAGGCCACCACCATGACCTTCCTGGGGATGATCGCCGGACAGATCGGCACCGCATTCGCCGTGCGCACCAGGCGCGCGTCGCTGAGATCGATCGGCGTGTTCAGCAACCGCTACCTGCTCTACGCGATCGCCGCCGAGCTGCTCCTGGCCGCTGCGTTCGTGTACGCACCGCCGTTTCAGTCGCTGCTCGGTACCGCGGCGCTCCCCGTGCACGATCTCGCGCTGCTGCTCCCCTACCCCTTCCTCGTGTGGGGCGCGGACGAGCTGCGCCGCTGGCTGCTACGTCGCCGCGACGCGCGCCTGCAAGGACCGGGCCGCTCGGTTGCCTCGCCGGCAACGTACGCTTGACCGGTGACACAGGGACACGATGCGCGACGAGGCGAGCTCACCTTCGACGAGGAGCTGCTGCTGTGGCTCGGAGACGAGCCCGCCGAGGTGCGCGCCGCCGACGCCGAGCGGGTTCGCGACATCGCCGCCGAGTTCGCTCGCGGCTTCGCCTCGCTGGCTCGCGTGAACGCGGCCGTGACCGTGTTCGGGTCGGCCCGCACGCCCCGCGACCACCCCGACTATGCGCTGGTGCGCGAGGTCGGGGCATGCCTCGGGCACGCGGGCTATGCGGTCATCACAGGGGGCGGCCCCGGGTTGATGGAGGCCGCCAACCGTGGCGCCCGGGAAGCCGGAGCCCTGTCGATCGGCTGCAACATCGAGCTCCCACGCGAGCAGCAGCTGAACGCGTATCTGGACATCGGCCTGCGCTTCCGTCATTTCTTTGCCCGCAAGGTGATGTTCGTGCGATATGCGAGCGCGTTCGTGATCGCCCCGGGAGGCTACGGAACGCTCGATGAGCTGTTCGAGTCCCTGACGCTGATCCAGACCGGAACGATCCGTCACTTTCCCGTGATCATGCTGGGGGCGGGCGAGTGGGACGGCCTGCTGGAGTGGCTGCGCTCTCGCGTGCTCGCGGACGGACGCATCGCTGCGGAAGATCTCGGAGTGCTCCACCTCGTCGAGCGCCCCTCGGACGTGTGCGAGATCGTCGATTCCGCGCGCCGCCGCCAGCGCCAGCACGGTGGCCGGCACCCACGGCGCACGGCGGCACCCGCGCCCGGCTGAGCCGCGCCCGCTGCACCCGGCCACGTTTTCCGTAGAAACCCGAGACCGGAGCCGCGGTGCGCCCGGATGTGAGGCTGGCTGCCTGCGGCGATGCTCATCTGAGACCTAAGGAGACCCAATGTTCGAGAACGTCCTCGTGGGCGTGGATGGCAGGGGCAACGGTCGCGACGCGATCGCGCTCGCCCGTCACCTCACGGACCCGGCAGGCACGCTGACGCTCGCACATGTGCGGGGCGGCGAGTCGCAGCTCGTGCACGCGGTCGGCTCTGATGTGGCCCTGCGGGAGCACCGCGCCTCCGAGGAGCTCCTTGCGCGAGAGCGCGACGACGTCCAGGCGAAGCTCGTGAGCATCGCGGCGGCGAGCCCGGGCCGAGGCCTGCACGAACAGGCCGAGCGCGAGGGCGCCGACCTGCTGGTGGTCGGCGCCTGCAGCCGCAGCCTGCTCGGTCGCGCGATGCTCGGCGACGATACGCGGGCGGCGCTGAACGGCTCGCCCTGCGCGGTCGCGATCGCCGCGGCGGGCTACGCCCGGAATCCTGCCCCGATCGCCACGGTCGGGGTGGCATACGACGACTCGCCCGAGAGCGTCGCGGCGCTGGCGATGGCGCGGAGGTTGGCCGTGCCCACCAGAGCGACGGTGTATGCGCTCGAAGTGGTCTCGATGCCCTCCTCGGCCTTCGCCGGCCTGATACCGCCCGCCACGGGGCAGAGCATCGAGCTGATGCTCGACGAGGCCAACAGCCGCTTGAACAGACTGCCCGGCGTCGAGGGCCGAGCCGTGTACGGCCTGGCCGGCGAAGAGCTCGCCCGGTTCGGCGACGATCTCGACATCCTCCTCGTCGGCTCGCGCGGCTACGGACCGATGCGCAGGCTCGTGCTCGGCAGCACCTCCAGCTATCTGGAGCGCCACGCCCGCTGCTCGCTGTTGGTCCTGGCCCGCAACGCCCCGGTCGCCGTCGAGAGCGCCGTCGAGGCGATGCAGCGCACCGAACTCGACCCCGCCGCGATCTGAGCGAGGGACGCGAAGACGATGGCGCGACTCATAGGCCTCGACGGCGGTGGGGCTCCCGAGACCCGCGATTCCGCGACGATACCGATCGTCCTCGCCGACGATCACGCCGTGGCTCGCAGCGGCCTGAGGCTGCTGCTCGACGACGAGCCGCGCTTCGAGGTCGTCGCCGAAGCCGGCGAGATCCAGAGCGCGAGACGTTGCGTGCGCGCTCACCATCCCGCGGTGCTCGTGCTCGACCTGAACATGCCGGGGGGCTCGAGCCTGGAGGCGATCCCCGCCATCCGCGAGGAATCCCCCGCCACCCAGATCGTCGTGTTGACGATGCGCCAGGAGCCGGGGTTCGCACGGCAGGCCCTGGGCGAGGGAGCGCTCGGCTATGTGCTCAAGGATGCCGCCGAGGGCGAGCTGGTCGAGGCGGTCCGGCGGGCGGCGGCCGGGGAGAGCTTCATCAGCCCCAGGCTCGGCGCACGCCGCCGCGGCACCCCCGCACCGGGCTGGTCGGCCGCGCGGTCGGGCACCAACTGATCAAGGCAGAACCTGGATCGCCGCGGCGACTCAGATCGTCTCGGGGATCATCTCGATCGCTCCGCAGGGACACTCTTCGACACAGATGCCGCAGCCCTTGCAGTAGTCCAGATCGAATGCGTAGCCATCCCCCTCGAGGACCTTCAGGACCGCGTTGTCCGGACACACGCCGTAGCAGTTGTCACAGCCGAAGCAGTTGCCGCAGCTCAGGCACCGACGGGCCTCGAACAGGGCGTTGGCTTCGTCCAAGCCTTGCGTGACCTCCTCGAAGCTCGACTGCCGGCGGATCGCGTCGAGACGGGGAGCGACGGTCTTCGGGGCTTCCGCGTAGTACCAGACGTTGAGCTTGTCGAAGCTCGCGAGCTCGGGTTCGGGCGGGTGCACGAACGCGGTGTCGCGCAGCCATGCGTCGATGTTGCGCGCCGCCTGCTTGCCGTGGCCGACGCCGACCGTGACGGTGCGCTCGGCGGGGACCATGTCGCCGCCGGCGAAGATGCCGGCATGGCCGGTCATCATGCGTGCGTCGACCTGCACCACTCCGTCCTCTATCTGTAGACCCGGCACGCCGTCGAGCAGCGACAGGTCTGCTTCCTGGCCGAGCGCGAGCACCAGCGAGTCGGCCATCAGCTCCTCCAGCTCGCCCGTCGGCTGGGGAAAGCCGCTCTCGTCGAGCTCCATCTTCTCCAGTAGCAGCTTGCCCTGCTCGGCCCGCCTGATCGTGGAGAGCCACTTCATCATCACACCCTCCTCCTCGGCCTCCTCGATCTCGACGTCGTGGGCAGGCATGCGATCGCGTGTGCGGCGGTACACCACGACCGCCTCGCTCGCCCCGAGCCGCTTGGCCGTGCGGGCGACGTCCATTGCCGTGTCGCCACCGCCGTAGACCACCACCCGCCGGCCGAGCATCGGGCGCTCCTGGCCCTCCATGCTGCGCAGCAGCGTGACGGCGTCGAGCACGTGGGCGGCCTCGCCGGCTGGGATGTAGGCGCGCCGGCCGATGTGCGCACCGACTGCGAGGAACGCGGCATCGAAGCCACCATCGCGCATCGCCCCGAGGATGTTCGTGACCTTCGCTTCGCATTCGAGCCGCACACCAAGCGCGAGGATGCGCTGCACCTCGGCATCCAGGATCTCGCGGGGAAGCCGATATCGCGGAATGCCGAAGCGCATCATCCCGCCGGCCATTGGCCCCGCCTCGCGGATCGTGACAGCATGTCCGAGCCGGGTCAGGTGGTAGGCCGCCGAGAGCCCGGAGGGGCCCGCTCCGACGACCAGCACCTGCTTGCCGCTCGGCCCTGCGTCGAGCGCCAGCTGCCAGCCGAGGCGGATCGCCTCATCGCCGAGGAAGCGCTCCACTCCGTGGATTCCGACAGCCTCGTCGAGCTCGCCGCGGTTACAGGCGCTCTCGCAGGGGTGATAGCAGACGCGACCCATCACGGCCGGCAGCGGGTTGTCGCGCACGAGCTCTCGCCAGGCGCTCTCATAGTCCCCGGACTCGGCGTGGTAGAGCCATTGCTGGATGTTCTCGCCGGCCGGGCAGGCATGGTTGCAGGGCGGCAGCCTGTGTACGTACAAGGGGCGTTCCTCGCGCCATGACCCTGTCTTGTTGGCCAGGCTCGAGCCGACGTCGAGGGTGATCGCGAACGGCTTGTCCATCAGGCCGCCCCGCCGGTGCCGAGCAGGCCAAAGCGTCGGATGTTGCGGTCGGCGCCCGCCTGGATGCGGGCGATCACGTCGACTCGCAACTCGGGCTCGAACAGGTGCCCGAAGCGCCGCTGCGGTCGCAGATAGTCCTCGACGGGCACCTGCCGGCGGATCTCCGAGACGCCGCTGAGCTCGCCGTCGCGTGCCTCGAAGACGGGAAAGATGCCCGACTCCTTCGCGAGGCGGGCGATCCGGATCGTGTCCTTCGAGGCGCTACCCCAGCCGAGCGGGCAGGGCACGAACACATGCAGGTAGCGCGGGCCGCGTATCTCCATCGCGGTGTGGACCTTCGACTCTAGGTCCCGCAGCTCGGCGACCGTCGCCGTCGCGACGTAGGGGATCTCGTGGGCCATCGCGATCAGCGGCGCGCTCTTGCCCTGGCCGAACACGTTGCCCGGTTCGGGGCCGACCGCCTGGGTCGTGGCCGTACGGGCCGCCGGCGGTGTCGCGCCCGAGCGCTGCACGCCGGTGTTCATGTACGCCTCGTTGTCGTAGCAGATGTAGAGCACGTCGTCGCGGCGCTCGAACATGCCGGACAGGCACGCCATGCCGATATCGACCGTTCCTCCGTCGCCGCCCTGGCCGACGACGCGCACGTCCTCGCGGCCCTTCGCCCGCAGGGCCGCGGCGATGCCGGTCGAGACGGCTGGCGCGTTTGCGAACAGCGAGTGGATCCAGGGGATCCGCCACGAGGTCTCGGGGTAGGGCGTGGAGAACACCTCCAGGCAGCCGGTAGCGTTCGCCGCGATCATGCGGCCGTCGGTGGCGCGCATCGCGGCGTCGAGCGCGTAGCGCGCGCCGAGCGCCTCGCCACACCCCTGGCAGGCACGGTGGCCGCAGGTGATCGAGTTGGTGCGCTGCTCGTCGGCCTGCACCGATCGCTGCTCGGGATCGAGCAGGCGATTGCCGACCGCAAAGCTACCGGTCTGGTAGAAGCGGACGGCTGGCGCGTTCATGTGCGTGGACACCCCCTCATACCGGGCCCGCCGCCACCGGCCCGACGTCGCGCAGGATGTTCTCGGCATGAGGCCCGGAGGTACGCGAGGCGCTCATGCGTTCCAGCTCACGGTTCACGACGTCCCAGTCGAGGTCCAGGAACGTCAACGGCTCGAGCCGATCGGCGACCGCGTCGGTGAACAGCTTGCGCAACGAGGCCTTCGTGATCGGCCTGCCGCCGAGGCCGGCGATGACCGTGTAGCCGTGTAGCTGAATGCCGGCGAGGGCCATGCGGACGTTCGCCGATACGACGCCGCCGATGCCGACGGCGAGCGACTTCTCCAGCACGACCACGCGCTCTGCGTGGCCGAGTGCCGCACGTAGCGCCTGCAGAGGGAACGGGCGGAACGAGGTGATCCCGACGACGCCGACCCGCGTGCCCTCGGCGCGCAGCTCATCGACGGTGTCCTTGATCGTGCCCAACACCGAGCCGAGCGCGACCACGATCGTCTTCGCGTCCTCGGCGCGGTAGGTGCGGAGCAGCCCACCGGCCTCGCGCCCGAATGCGTCCTTGAAGTCGGCGGCGATGCGGGGGATCAGCTCGAGTGCCTGCATCTGCTTGGCGTGTGCGAGGTACCTCACCTCCATGAACGCCTCCGGGCCGACCATCGCACCGATCGACACAGGCTCGTCGGGGTCGAGCACCTGGCGCGGAACGAACGCCGGCAGGAACGCGTCGACGGACTCCTGCGCGGGCATCTCGACGCGCTCCACGGCGTGGGTGAGGATGAAGCCGTCCATGCAGATCATCACCGGCGTGGAGAGCTCCTCGGCGAGCCTGAAGGCCTGGATGTGGAGGTCGAGCGCCTCCTGGTTGGTCTCCGCGTAGAGCTGGATCCAGCCCGAATCCCGCTGGGACATCGAGTCGCTGTGGTCGTTCCAGATGTTGATCGGGGCGCCGATCGCGCGGTTGGCGACGGTCATCACGATCGGCAGGCCCAACCCGGAGGCGTTGTAGAGGGCCTCGGCCATGTACAGCAGGCCCTGGCTCGCGGTCGCCGTGTAGGAGCGCGCGCCGGTGGCCGACGCGCCGATCGCCACCGACATCGCGGCGAACTCGGACTCGACGTTCACGAACTCGCAGGGCGCCAGCGCGCCGCTCTTGACGAGCTGGGAGAGGTTCTCGACTATGTGGGTCTGGGGCGAGATCGGGTACGCGCAGACGACCTCCGGCCGGCACAGGGCGACCGCCTCGGCCACCGCCCGCGAGCCCTCAATCTGGCGAAGCACCGGTCAACTCCCCCATCTCTGCGCGGACCCAGTCGTGCGCCGCCTGCGCTGAGGCCACGTTGCCCTCCCCGAGTGCGCCCTTGAAGCGCTCGCGAATCGCCCTCGCCACGGCGTCGAGCGAGATCATGCCGGTGAGGGCCGCGAAGCCGCCGAGCAGCGCAGCGTTCGCGACGGCCCGTCCGGTGTGCTCGCGCGCGAGCTTCGACGCAGGGACCGTCAGCAGCCGCTCGGAGCCGAGATCCTCGACGAACCCGTCGAGGCCGAGCTGAGCAAAGCTCTTGGCCGTGTTGATCAGGATGAAGCCATCGCTCCTGATGCCGCCGAACACGTCCACCTGGTGCAGCAGCGTCGGGTCTCCGACGATCAGCGCGTCGGGTTCCATCACCGGCTCTCGCGTGCGGATCTCATGGTCGTCGATGCGACAGAAGGACACGACCGGAGCGCCCATCCGCTCGGAGCCGAAGCTCGGGAACGCCTGCGCCCAGCGACCCTCGTCGAACGCCGCGAGCGAGAGCAGTTCCGCCGCGGTCACCACACCCTGGCCACCGCGGCCGTGGATGCGCACCTCGAACATCGCCTACCCTCGGTCGCGCGCAGCCGCCACGCGCCCCGCCCGACCACTGGCGCGCGCGGCGTCGAGCAGCACACGCTGCTCGGCGGCCGCCACCAGCGCCCTCGTCCGTTCGACCACGTCGACGCTGACCGAGATCGCGTCGATCCCGGCCCTCACCAGCAGCTCGGCGTACTCGGGGTGCACCGACGGGGCTTGGCCGCAGATCGATGTGCGCAGCCCGAGCTCGTGCGCCCGCGGGATCAGCTCACGCAGGTAGGCCGTGACCGCGGGATCGCGCTCGTCGAAGGTCTCGGCGAGCACCTCGTTGTCGCGGTCGGCGCCGAGCAACAGCTGCGTCAGGTCGTTTGAGCCGATCGAGATGCCTGTGACCCCGAGGGCGGCATACTCCCCCAGGTTGAACAGCACGGAGGGCACCTCGGCCATCACCCACAGCTCGAAGCCGGGGCGGTCGAGCAGTCCGGACTGCCCGATCAGCTCCCTGCAGCGGCGCAGCTCGCGGGCGGTGCGCACGAACGGCAGCATCACGTGCAGGTTGTGCTGCCCGCCGTCCCACACCTTGCGCACCGCGTCCAGCTCGAGCCTGAAGATGTCCGGCTCGCGGGTGTAGCGAAGGGCGCCGCGATAGCCGATCATCGGATTGGACTCGTGCGGCTCGAAGCGCTCCCCCCCGCGCAGCCCGGAGAACTCGTTTGTGCGGAAGTCGATCGTGCGGTAGGTGACGGACCGCGGCGCGAAGCCGCTTGCGAAGACGCTCAGGCCGTCGGCCATGCGTGCGACGAACTCGTCCCCCCGTCCCTCCTGCAGCAGCGTGCGAGGATGATCGCCCGCCAGCGCCTCGAGCACCATCATCTCGGCACGCAGCAGCCCGACCCCGTCGACGGGGAGATCCTTGACACGCTGCACCTGGGAGGGCTCGGACAGGTTCACGAGGATCTGCGTCGCGGTGACAGGGGCCGCCGCGGTCCTTCGCCCGGCCTCGGCTGTTGCTGGCGATGTTCCGTCGTCGACTCCCGCCGGTTCGCTGTGCGAGGGACCCTCGAGAACCAGGCCGCGGGTCGCGTCGACGGTCACGATCTGCCCGTCGCGGAGGCGGTGGGTCGCCTCGCCGGTGCCCACCACGCAGGGGATCGCCAGCTCGCGCGAGACGATCGCGGCATGGCAGGTCATGCCACCTGAGTCTGTGACGACCGCCGCGGCGCGACGCAGCAATGGCAGCCAGTCGGGGGCGGTCATGTGAGTGACCAACACGTCGCCGTCGTTGAGCTTCGCCGCTTCGGCGAGCGAGACGAGCACCCGCGCAGCGCCGTCGGCGCTGCCGGGGGCGCCGCCCAGCCCGCGCAACAGCACCGTTCGCGGCTCGGAGGGCTCGGCCGCCGCGGCGGCCGCGGGAATCTCGTCGTGGAGCGTGGTGATCGGACGGCTCTGGAGCATCCACAGTGCGCCCTCGGGATCGAACGCCCACTCGGTGTCCTGGGGGGAGCCATAGTGCTGCTCGATGCGCCGGCCGAGCTCTGCCACCGCGGTGACCTCCTCGTCGGCGAGGACCGGCCGCAGAGCCTCCTCCTCGGAGAGCGACCGCTGGCGGGTGCCGCCGTCCGGTGAGTACTCGATCACCAGGTCCTTGTGATGCACCTCACGACGGAGGATCGCGAGCGTGGACTTGTCCACGACGTAGCGGTCGGGTGATACCGAGCCCGACACGACCGCCTCGCCGAGACCGAAGGACCCCTCGATCACCAGCTCGCCGCGCGCACCGGTGGCCGGGTTGACCGTGAACATCACCCCTGCACGGGTCGATGCCAGCTGGCGTTGCACGACCACCGCGATGTCCATCTCGGCCTGGGCGAAGCCGTTCAGGCCACGGTAGTAGATCGTGCGGGCGCCGAACAGCGAGCGCCAGCAGCGGCGCACCGCATCGATCACCGCGTTGGTGCCACTGACGTTCAGGAAGGTCTCGTTCATTCCCGCGAACGAAGTCGAGGCCGTGTCCTCCGCGGTCGCCGAGGAGCGCACCGCGACCGACGTCTGGGGATCCTCACCGGCGAGGCGCTGATAGGCCGAGCGGATCTCCAGCGCAAGCGGCTCGGGTACCGGCGTCTGGTCGAACAGCGCGCGTGCGGCCTCGGCGGCGGCCTGGAGTGCGTCGGTGTCCTCCACGTCGAGGCCGTCGAGCAGCTCGCTCAGGCGCCGACGCAGGCCCGTGTCGGCACAGAACGAGGCGTAGGCGGGTGCGCCGATGACAAAGCCCGGCGGCACGGGAAGCCCCGCGCGAGTGAGCTCGCCGAGGTTGGCGCCCTTGCCGCCGGCGTAGTCGACATCCTCGCGGCCAAGTCTCGTGAACATCCGCACCGGATCCTCGATCCGAGCGCGAGCGTCGGTCTCCGTGGCGCTCATCTGCTCATCGCTCCCGGGATCGGATCGCGTTGCTCACACCGACAAGTCAACCCCTCGCGGCCATCGATCGCCACCGGGCCGCCCACTGAAGACCATCCGTAGTTATCCCCCCCCTGGATCGTGCTCGTCACTCATGACGCGGCCCTCGACGGTGCGTAGCGTGAAACCACTGTCCCCCGTCACGAGCCGGGGTGGGCGTATCACACGATCAGAGGAGCCAGCAGATGCCCATTCGAGTCGCCATCAACGGCTTCGGCCGCGTCGGGCGCAGCGTTCTTCGCATCGCACGCGAGCGGGGGGCAGAGGTCGAGGTCGTCGCCGTCAACGACCTCACCGACGCCGGCACGCTGGCTCACCTGCTGCGCCACGACTCGGTCTATGGGGCCTTCCCGGATCCCGTGGAGTCGCGAGAGGGCGAGCTGGTTCTGGCGGGGCGCCCCCTGCGGGTGCTGTCCGAGCCGGATGTGTCGGCCCTGCCGTGGCGCGAGCTCGGTGTCGACGTCGCGATCGAGTCGACCGGACGGCATCGAACCCGGGCAGCTGCGGCCGGACACCTCGACGCGGGCGCGGGCAAGGTGATCATCTCGGCGCCGGCGAAGGGCGACGAGCCCGTCGACGCGACCGTGGTCATCGGTGTGAACTTCGAGCAGGTCTACGATTCCGACCGCCACCACATCCTCAGCAACGCATCGTGCACCACGAACTGCCTGGCGCCCATCGCCAAGGTGCTGATGGACACCGTTGGGATCGATCACGGTCAGATGAGCACCATCCATGCCTACACCGCCGATCAGAACCTCCTCGACGCGCCGCACAAGGACCTGCGGCGGGCAAGGGCCGCCGCAGTGAACCTGGTGCCCACCTCGACCGGGGCCGCCAAGGCGCTCGGGCTCGTGATCCCCGAGCTCGACGGACGGCTTGATGGCATTGCGATCCGGGTGCCGACGCCGACGGGCTCGATCGTCGATCTCACGGTCGAGACGGAACGGGCCGCGACCGTGCAGGAGATCAACGCCGCCTTCGCGGATGCCGCCGAGCACGGTCCGCTGGCGGGAATCCTCTCCTTCAGCACCGATCCGATCGTCTCCAGCGACATCGTCAGATCCTCCTATTCGGCGATCTTCGACTCCGCGCTCACGAGCGTGGTGGACGACACCCAGGTGAAGGTGATCGCCTGGTATGACAACGAGTGGGGCTATTCGAGCCGCCTCGTGGACCTGGCGGCCAGAGTGATGGCGCCGGTGAGCGCCGCCGCGTAGGCGGGATGCCGCGGCAGTTGAACACCGACCTCGCGCTCGCCCCGTCGCGGCGGGAGCCACGCCGCGTGGGCGCGACAGACGGTGAAGGGTCTGCCCCGTGCGGTTGATCTCCGAGTCGCAGCTGGAGGACGCCCTCGGTGCGCTGGCACCGCTCGAGCCGCGGGCGATCGCGAGCGGGAACCTGGCCACGCCACGGACGCTGCTGAGCGCGCTGGAGCGATCGGTCGAGCGCTACCGGCTGTTCATGCTCGCGGCACAGCCCCCGCTGCCCTCGCGGGATGGCGTGGTCCTCGAGACGCCCTTCGTGGGGCCCGGCATGCGTGACGGGGGTGAGCGGCTGGACTACCTGCCGATGCGCCTCTCGCTCGTACCGCGGCTGTTCGCCACGATCCGTCCTCCCGACGTGGTGCTGCTGCACGCATCCCGGCCGCGAGGAGGAAAGGTCTCGCTGGGCATCGAGGTGAACATCCTCGTGGCGGCGGTCGAGCGGGTTCGCGCCCGTGGCGGCCTGGTGGTGGCACAGCTGAACTCGCGCATGCCATACACGCTCGGCGACGGCGAGCTGGACGAAGATCTGATCGACCTCGCGATCGCGGTCGAGGATGACCTGCCCTCGCCCGTTGTGGGCGAGGGGCATGAGCACGCCGAGCGGATCGCCGAGCTCGTCGCCGAGCTCGTCGAGGACGGGGCGACACTGCAACTGGGCATCGGCCAGGTCCCCGACGCGACGCTGCGCGCCCTCGCCGGCCGCCGCGAGCTCGCGATCTGGTCGGAGATGATCAGCGACGGGGTGATGGCGCTCGATCGCGATGGGGCGCTCGATCCGTCACGCGCGATCGTGTGCTCGTTCATGTTCGGCTCCCCCGAGCTCTACCGCTGGGTGGACGGAAACCCGAGGGTGAGGATGGCCCGCACCGAGACCACGAACGATCCCTCCCGCATCGCCGCACGCCCGAGAATGGTGTCCGTCAACACCGCCCTGCAGGTCGATCTGTTCGATCAGGCGGGCGCGAGTCACATCGGCGGGCGTCTCTACTCCGGCTTCGGCGGCCAGCCCGACTTCGTCGAGGGCGCTCTCCACTCTCCGGGGGGACACGCGGTGATCGCGCTGCGCTCCTGGCATCAGACCAGTGACAGCTCGACGGTGGTTCCGCGGCTGACCGACCCTGCGACCTCCTTTCAGCACTCCGCGGTGGTGACCGAGCAAGGGTGTGCGCTCCTGTTCGGACGAAGTCAACGCGCCCAGGCTCGCCTGCTGATCGAGCGTGCGGCCCACCCAGACGCCCGTGAGCAGCTCCACGACAAGGCCGCGCAGCTCGGCCTTTCAACGCGGCACGCTGCCCACGCCCAGAGGCAGAGCGCGGGCTCGAGCTAGACAGGATGGAGCACCCGGACCCGCCCGGCCCCTCCATCCCGTCTGTCAGGGGGAGGCGGCTCAGCCGCCGGCCGGCCCGTCGACGGCGCGAGCGCCGGTGCGGCTCCTCCCCATCGGTTCGTGGGCGAAGCGCTCGTGGGCCAGCCGCCAGGAGGCGGTTGGGAACTCCACCGCGTCGGTGCCGTTGTGGAGGGTGATGCGCGCATCGAAGCCGTCGCGGAAGACGTCGAGCATGGCTCGATTGTCGGGCAGCACCTCGGCGATGAAACGTGTGACCCCGCGCCGCTCGGCGGCGGCGGCCAGCTCCTCGACGAGGACCGTACCGAGACCGCGACCGCGAAGGTGATCGGCGATCTCGACGGCGACTTCGGCGCGGGTCTCGTCGACCAGGACGAAGATCCCGTGGCCCACCACCATGCCGGCCTGGTCGTGAGCGATCAGTCCGAAGTGCCTGTCGTCCACGACCGCCGCGAGGTGCGCTGCCTGAGTCAGGTTCGCCGCGCCGGTGAAGAATCGAAGGCGTTGGGCCTCCAGGCACAGCCCGGACAGGAAGGAGCGCAGCGCGCCCTCGTCCTCGGTGGTGGCCTGTCGAACCGTCACCGTCGCTCCGTCGCGAAGGCGAACGAGCTTCACGTGATCCGAATCGCCGCTCACGGACGACCGGGTGGGGCTGGGTCGGGGTGTGCTCACGGTGATCAAGCTTGGCGGGAGCGAGAGTCGGGTGCATCCGCGCCGGTCCGCCGTCGAGCGCGGGAAACTACGGCATGCCGCGGCGGCTCACAAGGGCCAGTAGTGGGCGACGTGAGCGGCCGCGCGTGAGGTGAGCAGCGGCTCGGGGGCGGCCGATGTCGCGGGCTCGTCGCCATCGAGCGCCGTGAGGGTGCACTGGACGCATTCGGCCAGCGCCACGGGTTCGTAGCCTCCCTCGAGGATCACGCCGAGGGGCAGGCCCCGCACCGCGGCCAGCTCGCGCACGTGGCGGGCCATCTCGGCGAAGGAGCCCGTCTCCAGGCGACAGCCGGCCAGCGGGTCGGCGCGGTGGGCGTCGAAGCCGGCGGAAACGAGGACGAGATCGGGCTCGAATGCGTGGGCGACGGGGACGGCGACGTGCTCGATCAGCGACAGCCACAGCTCCTCCTCGGAGCCGGCCGGCACCGGGAGGTTGATCGTGTACCCCTCCCCCGGTCCCGAGCCGACATCGCTGGACGAGCCCGTGCCGGGATAGATGCCCGACTGATGGATGCTCGCGAACAGGACGTCCGAGCGACGACGGAACGCCTCGGCGGTGCCGTTGCCGTGGTGAACGTCCCAATCGAGGATGAACACCCGTCGCGCATCCAGCTCGCGAACCGCGAACTCCGCGGCGATGGCGACGTTGTTGAACAGGCAGAAGCCCATCGCCCGGTCCGGCTCGGCGTGGTGGCCGGACGGTCGCACGCCACAGAACCCCACGGTCGCCTCCCCGTCCATCAATGCCCTGGTCATCTCGCAGGCACCGCCCACGGCGTGGAGGGCCGCCCGGTAGGAGGGCTCCCCCACGACGGTATCCGCGTCGATCGCGCCGCCGCCGGCGAGTGACAGCTCCCGGATCTGCCGCACGTGACGGGGGGTGTGCACGAGCTCGAGCTGAGCCTCCTGGGCCGCGGGAGCCGTACGCCGCTCCCAGCCCAGCCAATCGCGGGCGGCCAAGGTGGCCTCGATCGCGAGCAGACGCTCGGGCGTGTCGGGGTGCTCGCGCAGCAGCGCTCGCGGGTCGTGCTCCAGACACGCCGGATGGCTGAAGTAGAGCGGTCCAGACCGCTTGGAGGGAGCGTCGTGATTCGCCATGAACGTGAGTGTGTCAGGCAACGCAGGCGCAGGCTCTCGGAAGATTACGGAGCATCTGCTCGACAAACCACTGTGTTCGTATCGACGCAGCTGTTCGATCCAACGGTATGACGTCTGTCCCCGCCGTCACACGACCGGACTCCGACGCTGCGACGCGGCCGATCCGCGGCGAAAGCAGGCGGCGTTGGATGATCCTCGCCGGCGCGATCCTCGTGCTCGGCGTGGCCGCATCGATCGCTGGCGCGCTGACGTGGCGCTCGAGTGTGCACGGCCACGAACGGCAGGCGTTCCAGACGACCGCGACTGACGTCACGGAGACGCTGGAGATGCAGTTGCGCCGTGACACCGACTTCGTTTCGACCCTGCGGGGCGTGCTGACGATGCAGCCCGGTCTCAACGCGACCGGTTTCAACGATTGGTTCACCCAGATCGAAGGCCAGCAACGACAGATCGGAGGGCTCGGAACACTCGTTGTCGAGTCGGTGCCGGCGGCAAGGCTGCTCGCCTTTCAGACACAGCGGAACTCGGATCCCGCCTTTCGGGCGCTCGTGGGAGGCCGGATCGAACCAGTCGCCGCCAACGGTCGCGCTCGTTACTGCCTGCTGGCGGCCGGCAGCACGGAGGCTCCCTACCGCGCGAACATCGCCCGGCTGCTGCAGGGGGACTGGTGCAACCCGCGCTCGGCGATCGGCGCATATGCGACCGGGGGCACCTCCCAGGCGGCTCTCACACAGTCGCTCGCCGACAGCGGACAGCCGCTCGTGTACCCGGTGGCAGCCGAAGGCGTCAGCAACTTCTTCATCGAAACCGCCTTCTACAGGCCCGGCGCGAGCGTGGCCACGATGCCCCAGCGTAGGGCGGCGATCCTCGGCTGGGTGTCGAGCTCGTTTGACATCCCCACGCTGGTCCGGTCGGCGATCGGCGACCATCATGGCGTCGCCGTGGCGCTGTACCACCGCAACCCCGGCCAGCGGAGTGAACTGATCGGAGGAGCGAGCGCAGCGTCGACGTCCAGCCGATTCACGCACTTCGGCGCGGCGCGGATCGATGGAACGTGGGGCGTGAAGGTGACCGGATCCGGCGCCGCGAGCGGACTGTCCGCCGGCGTGCAGGCCCTGCTGGTGCTGGGCAGCGGCGTGCTCGTCAGCGTCCTGTTGTTCGCGTTGGCGCTCGCCTTGACTCGCTCGCGCGAGCGCGCCCTGGGCATGGTCGCTCTGAAGACGGGGCAGCTCCGCCACCAAGCGCTCCACGATGCCCTCACCGGCCTTCCCAATCGTGTGCTCGCGCTCGACCGCGCCGAGCAGATGCTCGCCCGGGCGCGCCGTCAGCAATTGCCCGTGGCGGCGTTGTACATCGACCTGGACGGCTTCAAGCACGTCAACGACACATTCGGACACGGGGCCGGCGACGAACTGTTGCGGATCGTCGCCGCGCGGCTCTCGAGCGTGGTGCGCGAGGGCGACACGGCCGCCCGTCTGGGTGGAGACGAGTTCGTCGTCCTGGTGGAGGGCGCCACCCTGGACGGGGGCCCCGACCTGGTCGCCGAACGTCTGCTCGACGTGCTGCGCCATCCGTACGAGATGAACGGCAAGGTCGGCCGCCAGCTCTCTCTCACGGTGAGCGTCGGAGTTGCGACGGGCCTACGCCAGACTGCCGACGATCTGCTGCGCGACGCAGACCTCGCTCTCTATGAGGCGAAGGCCGCCGGCAGGAACCGATACGTCCTGTTCCAATCCGTGATGCAGACGGCTGCAGAGGATCGCTTGACGATCGAGCTGGACCTCGCCGAGGCGCTGGCACGAGACGAGTTCTTCCTTCTCTATCAACCGACCTTCGATCTCCAATCCGAACGCGTGATCGGCGTGGAGGCGCTGATCCGCTGGCGCCACCCCACGCGGGGCGTCCTCTCGCCGCAGGAGTTCATCCCGGTCGCCGAGGAAAGCGGACTGATCGTGTCGATCGGCCGGTGGGTGCTCGATCAGGCCTGCCGGCAGGCGGCGATCTGGCATGAGCGGGGTTACGCAATCGGGGTGGCGGTGAACGTCTCGGCACGTCAGCTCGACGACGACGAGCTGATCGACCATGTCCGCAGCGCGCTCGAGGACAGCAAGCTGGAGCCTGCGTCGCTCACCCTCGAGGTCACCGAGACGACGTTGATGCGGGATCCGGGAGCCACCGCGCGGCGGCTGCACCTGCTCAAGACGATCGGCGTCCGCATCGCGATCGACGACTTCGGCACGGGCTACAGCTCGCTGGCATACCTGCGCCAGTTCCCAGTCGACGCGCTGAAGATCGACCGCTCGTTCATCGGTGACATCGCCGCCTCCGAACAGTCCACGGCGCTGATCCACACGCTCGTGCAGCTCGGCAAGACGCTCGACATAGAGACGCTCGCCGAGGGCATCGAGGACCGGATGCAGCTCGAGACGCTGCAGCGCGAACACTGCGATCAGGGCCAGGGGTTCCTGTTCTCCCGTCCCCTGGACGCGGACGCCGCGGAAGCCTTCCTGCAGAGCTCCCATCTCGCCGCGCAGCCGCAACCGATGCATTAGCCGAGGTCTCCGACCAGGCGTCCCACCACACGGTCGCGGGGAGCCGGCGGGCGTCGGCGCTAACTTGTGCACCGCGTGAACGATGCGGCGGTCGCGATCGAGAACCTGCAGGTCGTGCGCGGAGGACGGACAGCGCTCGATCGTGTCTCGTTGCGCGTTCGGCGCGGATCGGTGACGGGTCTCCTGGGTCCCAGCGGGTGCGGCAAGTCGACACTCATGCGTGCGATCGTGGGCGTGCAGGTCGTCGGTGGCGGACGGGTGACGGTGCTCGGCGTCGAGGCGGGCGCTCCCGAGCTGCGCCGGCGGGTGGGGTACGTGACGCAGGCGCCGTCGGTCTATGACGATCTGAGCGTGAGCGAGAACCTCCGGTACTTCGCGGCCGTCGTAGGCGTCGGTGAGAAGCGGATCGCCGAGGTGATGGCAACGGTGGGCCTCGGCGGTCGCGAGCGGCAGGTGGTGGCATCGCTGTCGGGCGGCGAGCGCTCGCGGGTGTCGCTTGCAAGCGTGCTGCTCAACAGTCCCGAGTTGCTGGTGCTCGACGAGCCGACCGTCGGCCTGGACCCAGTGCTGCGGGCCGAGCTGTGGCGCACCTTCCACGAGCTGGCGGACCGGGGGACCACGCTACTGATCTCCAGTCACGTGATGGACGAGGCCCGCGAGTGCGACGCGCTGCTGCTGATGCGGGAGGGGGCGCTGCTGGAGGAGACGACTCCCGAACGATTGCGCGTGGGGACCGGCGAGCAGGATCTCGGGCGAGCGTTCCTCGCGGTGATCGAGCGGGCGTCGTCGTGAGCGCCCGCGTGACACTGGCGACCGCCCGACGCGTCCTGTGGCAGATCAGACGGGACCCGCGGACGGTTGCGCTGCTGCTCCTGGTGCCCGTGGGGCTGCTCGTGCTGATGCGCTACGTGTTCGAGGGTCGGCCGGGTACCTTCCAGGCGATCGGGGCCCCGATGTGTGGGCTGTTCCCGTTCATCATCATGTTCCTCATCACCTCGATCGCGATGCTCCGCGAGCGCACCACCGGCACGCTCGAGCGGTTGATGACGCTACCGATGTCCAAGGCCGACCTGCTGGCCGGCTACGGGATCGGGTTCGGTCTCCTCGCCGTGCTCCAGGGGACGGTCGTGTGTCTCGTCGGGTTTCTCGCACTGGGTCTCGACGCACCGCACGGGGCCTGGCTGGTGGGGGTGCTCGCGGTCGGCAATGCCGTGCTCGGCATGGCACTGGGGCTGTTCGTGAGCGCGTTCGCGCAAACCGAGTTTCAGGCCGTTCAGTTCATGCCCGCGATCATCTTTCCCCAACTGCTGCTGTGCGGACTGTTCGTCGACCGTCACGAGATGGCGGGAGCGCTGTACGGGGTGTCCTGGGCGCTGCCGCTGACCTACGCGTACACAGCCCTTGCGCGCGCCACTCGCACGGGACCGCTGGGCGGCGGCATGACGGTTGACGTAGCTGTCGTCGTGGGGTCGACGGTCGTGGCGCTCGGGCTAGGGGCGTTGACCCTGCGCCGTCGCACCGCCTGAGGAGGCGGGCGCGGGGATCGAAACGGGAAACGGCACGGCGGTGACAGGAACCGGCGAGGTCTTCAGCAGCTCGCTCGTGACCGTGCCGAGAGCCTTGTGCAGACGGGAGTGCTGCTCGCAGCCGACGACGATGCCGCGGGCGCCGTGGCGGCGTGCAGCCTCGACCAGGGCCGTGACGGGATCGTGGTCTGAGACCTCGGTCTCGATGTCGATGCCCGCCAGCGACTCGGTGTCCTCCAGGAACAGCTCGTCGATGATCGCCCGCCCGAAGTCGTGTCGTTCCTGGGGGGTGGAGAGCGGCGAAGCCGGGGCGTGGAGCGGTCGGCAGGAGTGAACGATCACGAGCGTCCCGCCGGGACGTAGCTCGTTCGCCGCCCAGATCGCCGCCTGGCGGGCGCTGTCGGTGCGGTCGTAGCCGAGAATCAGAGAGGAGTTGGTGGTCATTGCGCGAGACTAGGCATCGACGGGCGCCGCTCCAGCCGAGTAAAGCCGCCGTCGCCGGGGGGAAAACTACGTATCGGGCGCGATGCTCTCGAGCCAGAATACTCGGCGACTGCGCGAGCGATCTCCCGCGGGGTCGCGTCACCGAGGTGGAGCTCCACGAGCCCGGTGAGACGTCTGCGCAGATCATCGTGCAGGGCCGTCTCGACCACAGGCCACAGATCGCCGGAGGTGATAACCACCAGCTGGTCAAAGGCACGACGGCGATCGGCACGGAGAAGCAGTTCGGCAACACGCCGCGCCTGCTCGACGAGGTGCTCCTCCTGGCAGCAAGGATGCTCCAGCTGCGAGCGGCAGCCCAGAGCGTGCTCGCGGTCGGGTTCGTCGTGGAGCGTCGCGAACTCGACGAACATTCGTGAGGTGCCTCGAAACAGCCGCGTCGTGCCCCGCTCGACGACAGCGACGCCGTTGTCTCCGGCAGTGACGACCCCAGCCAGTGGCTCGAGCCACGGCGACGAGTCGACGACCGCCATCGGTTCGACAGGGCTGGGCAGCGGCACGGCAGCGAAGGCGGCTCCCTCCGCCGAGGAGAACAGAGCGAGGCTCTGGGTTCCGTGTGCTAACGGCGCCATGCAGCGCAGCGTCTCGTGAAGGCGACTCACGTCGGACCTCACTCTCAGCCGCTCGACATCAGCTACCACGGCGTCGAGTTCCCGCTCGCCCGCGGCCGCGGGCGACGGGCCCGGGTGGTCGGCGCCGAGATAGACACTCAATACGGGATGGCCGCCGGTGTCGAGCTCACCCAACCGACGCAGCGTGCCCGTGCCGACCGCTGGGGAGGCCATCAGGCACAGCTCCCTTCCTGCGAGCTCGCGACCGTCGGACTGCGGTATTGGTTCCTGTGTCACTCATCACGGTCAAGTCCGTTCGATCGAGCCTCAGCCGCTGACGCTACTCGGCGCAGTCGAGTGCGGACACCGGCAGGAAGCCGTCGCGTTTCTCCGTAGGCGGCACGGATGTCCGCCAATCGTTGCGGACCGCGCGGCAGCCAACCGCGCGTAGCGTAGAAACCCACTGCGACCGGTGGAAACGCCACGATGGCGCGAACGAGTGAGCGCCCTATCGTCGCCACATGCAAGTGACTCGAGGAGTTGATCACCGGTGAGCCCGGCAACCGAGCCGACGAACGGGCGGGTGGGCCTCGCAGCTGCCCTTTCGACGAGCACACTCGAGCGAGTGGGCCGTATCGAAGCCCGCGGCAACCCGATTCTCAGCGTTTACGTCGATCTGGACCCCAGCCGCTTCCCGACCCCGACGGCCCGCGACGCGGAGCTCTCGGCGCTGCTCGCTGGCGTTGGCGTGCACGAGCTCGACGTCAGACACGTGCGCGAGGCGGTGCGGAAGCACCCGGAGCTGTCGCAGGGCGCTCGCGGGCTCGCGATCTTCTCGTGCGCCACAGCGGGCGTGCTGGAGGTGCTGACCGTGCCCGAGCCGGTGGAGCCGCTGGTCGTGATCGACTCGGTGCCCTGGCTCGAGCCGCTCGCAGCGATGCTCACAAGCGAGGATTGGGGCGTAGCCGTGTTGAGCAGGCGCGAGGCGCGCCTGCTCCGCGGTGGCCGCGACGGGCTGATCGAGTTCGCGGCGTTCGGCGACGAGCTGCATCGACGTCACGCACAGGGCGGCTGGGCACAGGCCAACCTCCAGCGCGGGATCGAGCAGCAGGTCTCCGAGCACGCGCGGCACGCTGCCGAGCTGCTGCTGCGTGGACACCGGCGCCACCCGTTCGATCACGTCGTGATCGTCGCCGCCGATGAGCTCTGGCCGGTGCTCGAGAAGTGCCTGCACCAGGATCTCCGCGATCGCCTCGCCGGAGTGGTCGCGCGTAATCTCGAGCACTCGCCGGGGCGCGACATAGCGCAGGCGGTGGGGCCGGTGATCGAGCGGGCCGAACGCGAGCAGGAGCAAGCTCTGATGGTCCGCCTCGAGCGGGCGCTGGGAAGGGGGGGTCCTGCAGTGTGTGGCTTGGACGAGGTGCTCTCGACGTTCCAAGAAGGACGCGTCGAGATGCTCCTGCTCGCCGACCGAGCGGAGCTGACGGCGGGCCTCTGCCCAAGCTGTGACCGCCTCTACGCGGCAAACGACGGCGTCTGCCCACTCGACGGCGCGCCACTACTGGCAGTGAACGGTGTCGAGCACCTCGTCGCGCGGGCAGCGAAGCAGTCGATCCCGGTGACGATCGTTCACCGCGACCCCGACGCGCTACGGGCGCACGGCGAGGTCGCATCACTCTTGCACTGGTAGACGAGCAGGGTGCTCGACTCCAACCAACCAAGGTGCTCGACTCACGGCCCGGTTGACTCACGGCCCGGTTGGGGCCCCGCTGGGTGAGTTCACCCCGGTTGGGTGAGTTTCACCCCGGTTGGGTGAGTTCACAATGCGGTGGGATAGGTCTCGGTTGGGTGAGTTCACCCCGGTTGGGGGAGTTCACAATGCGGTGGGATAGGTCTCGGGTGGCTCCCCGAGCTCCCAGCCGCCGGCCCGCTCGAGCGGCTCCACTGCGCGAGTGATGTCGATGTGCACCAGCGCGTCGAACTGCTGTGAGACGGACGCGGCGAACCAGTGGCTCAGGCGTTCGCTCTCGGGCCGGTAGATGACGCCGATCGCACGTTGCAGGCGCGGCTCGCGCAGAGCACGCCCGCTGGCGCTCGTGCCCAGGGGGCACAGCAGGAAGGCGGGGATCTCCGTGGCATGCAGTAGCGCCTCGTAGCTGTCTGCCAGCGCGGGCCTCACCCGCTTGCGCTCGGCCTCCCCGCCCCACTCCGCGGCGGCTGTCACCGTGCCGGCATAGGTGCTGAAGCCCACCAGCACCACGTCGTGTGCATGGCGCTCGCGCATCAGCTGCCCGAGGTTCAGCTCGCCGCGCTGGGTCATCTCGGTGAAGCGAGCGTCGCCGACGTGGGAGTTGTGCTCCCACACGACGACCTTGCCGGCGCCTCCGTGGCGGGCGAGGTGCACCTGGAGCTGGTCGAGGGTGTCGGCCATGTGACGATCGCGCAGGTTCCACGACGGCGCCGGGCCGGCGAACATCGTGCGGTAGTACTCCTCCGCGTTCGCCACAACCGTCGCATTCTGCTCGGCAAGGAAATAGCGATCCTCGGCCACCAGGCCGTCTTCGCTCAGGTAGGCGCCGGCATGACGTCTGAGCTCGACGAGCTGTTCGAGCACACGTCGCCGACAGGGCTCGCTGACGCCCAGCAGCACCGCCTGTCCGTAACCCGCGCTATCCCCGGAGAACGGGTGCAGACACTCATAGCGGCGCCGGGCCCGCAGTGCGCCCGCCGGATCGACCTCCTCTAGATAGGCGATGACGGCTTCCATCGATGCTCCCAGGCTGTATAGATCCAGGCCGAAGAAGCCGACGGCACGCTGGTCGCTCCTGAGCCGCTCGTTGTGGGCGCGCAGCCACCCCACGAAGTCCAGCACCTCGGCGTTGCGCCACATCCAGGTGGGGAACCGTTGAAACCCGCGGAGGGCCTCCTCGGCGTCGGCGTCCTCGCCGTCGCCCTGCACGTAGCGGCTGACGCGGTCGGCGTCGGGCCAGTCGCCCTCGACCGCCACGGCCGTGAACCCGCGCTCCTCGATCAGCCTGCGGGTGATCCGCGCGCGCTCACGGTAGAACTCGTGCGTGCCGTGGCTGGCCTCGCCGAGCAGCACGAGGCGTGCATCACCAACCAGCTCCAGCAGGGCGTCGTAGTCGGCGTCACCGCCACGCAACGGCCGGGCGTCGAGGCGCAGGGCCTCGAGCGCCGCGTCCTCACCGATAGGGAGGGCCAGCGGCGACGGCACGGTTCATCTCACCCCGGGCACGCCGTCGGCAGAGCGTCCTGACGTTCCTGCCGGGCGGGATTCCTCCGCCGCCGGCGCCGGAGCGGCTTCGGCACCGCCCGCCTGGGCCAGCAGTGCCACCACCTGCTCGTCGGAGACGGGCGTGAAATCGCGGTACCACATGCCCACGCCGAACAGCTGGGGCGGCACCTCCAGGCAGACAACCCCATCGGCCTCCTCGGCGAGCATCGACACCGCCTCCTGCGAACCCACCGGGACCGCGACTACGATCTGGCGAGCGCCGCGCTTGCGCAGCGCGCGGACAGCTGCGAGGTCGGTCAGACCGGTTGCAAGGCCGTCGTCGACGATGATCACGGTTCGCCCACGCACCGCGATCGAGGGCCGCCCGTCGCGGTAGCGCTGCACCCTGCGGCGCAGCTCGCGCGACTCCAGCGCGACCGTCGTATCGAGCGTTGACTCCGTCATGCCGTGGCGTCCCGCTGAACGTGGGTCGAGGACCCCAGTTCCGTCCTCCGCGACAGCACCCACGCCCAGCTCCGGATTCCCCGGGGCCCCCAGCTTACGTACGGCGAGGATGTCGAGCGGCGCCCCCATGGCGCGGGCGACCTCGAACGCGACGGGCACGCCGCCGCGTGGCAACGCCACGATCACCGGCCGCTCCCGGGCGAGCGGCGCAAGCTCCGCGGCCAGTCGAACACCGGCATCCTGACGATCGACGAACACCACAAGAGGATCCTCTCCGGTCCCCGCGCGATGCGCGTCCGGGAGATGCCCGGTGACCTGGGGGGCGTACTACTGAGAGCCGGCCGTCACACCGCCGGTCCATCATGATTGGAGTGTCGCTTACGGACGATCGCGGATCTGTGCCCGTGGCGGACGCGGATGACATGGGGGCCGCATGAGCGGAGAATGGTGTGGCGATGATGAGGCTGCTCGTCTCAGCAGGAAACGGCTCGAGCGCCGGGCTCTCGGATGACAGCGACACGAACGAGCTGCCGCTGATCGCTGGTGGCGCGGTCGACGGCGCGGCGCGGCTGCTGGTTCGGGGCCGCTCGCATGTTGGCGGGCCGATCGCGAAGGGCCACCGCGACCATGCAGCCCTTCTCGCCCGGCTAGCGTCCCAGGCGGTGGCGGTACGAACCCACGACTTCGACGGATCTGAGCACGGCGTCGATCCCCGCTTCACGATCGCCTCGACGGTGAGCCTGAAGAGCGTGCTGCTCAAACCGCCCCCGGTCCAGCGATGAGCGCCTCGCTCGTGGTATTCGCCCCTTCGCCACTGTTGACGATCACCGTCGAGGCGGCAGACACGCCGGCGCAGGAGATCCACCTGCACGCCGGCGGACAGGGATTCTGGGTAGCCCGGATGGCCGCTCTCCTCGGGGCCGAGGTATCGCTCTGCTGCGCTCTTGGCGGCGAGTCGGGCGCGGTGCTCAGCGGGCTGATCGCGAGGGAGAACGTCGAGCTGCTGAGCGTCGAATGCAATGCGCCCAACGGGGTGTACATCCACGCTCGCAGGAACGTCGCCGCACGCGAGCAGCTCGCGCGCACCGAGTCGGATCGACTGTCCCGCCATGAGGCCGACGAGCTCTATGGCCTCACGCTCAGCACGGCGCTGGACGCAGGCGTGGCGCTGCTCACCGGCGTGGACCCCCCCACGGTGCTCGACAGCGAGATCTACCGTCGACTGGCGGGCGACCTGCGCTCCAACGGCGTCCGGGTGATCGCCGATCTGGCCGGCTCATCGCTCAAGGCTGCGCTGGTCGGCGGCCTGGACGTGCTGAAGATCAGCGAGGAGGAGGTGCTCGCCGAGGCCGTGGCTCGCAGCTCTCGCATCGAGGATCTTCAGCAGGCGCTGCACACGCTCCACGAGGACGGCGCCGAAACGGTGCTGATCTCGCGCGCGAACGAGCCCGCGCTGGTGCTCGACGGCGCCCGCGAATGCATGCTGGAGCTCGCAGGCCCCCGCGTGGAGACCCTGGAGCCACGGGGCACAGGCGACTCTATGTTCGCCGCACTCGGCGCCAGCCTGGCGAACGGTCAGGAGCTCGACGTCGCCCTGCGCCTGGCGATGGCGGCGGGGTGTCTGAACGCCACCAGGCACGGACTCGGCACCGGCACGCGCCGCCAGATCGAGCTGCTCAGCCGCCACATCGCGATCAAGGATTTGAGCAATCCGTCTTGGAGTCACGAGCCGACCATCGATCCCTAGACGAGTAGTGCCACGGTGTCACGCGGTGTAGCAGGCGAGGGAGCGGGTGGGGCGGCCGAGTTGGTGGTTGAGTGCGATGCCGGCGGCGAGTGCTGCGAAGCGAGTGGCGAGACGAACGCGGAGGTTCTCCAGGGTGCGGGCGCCGTGACGCTCGAGCGTGAACAGGTCCTTGCATGTCCAGAAGATCGACTCGATGCGTTGGCGGATCGGTGCGAGGTGTGGCCCGCGGCCGGGCTCGTCCTTGCGGCGGGGGCGCATGATCTGGGCATCGAGTGTGGCGAGTTCGGTTTCGAAGTCCTTGCCGCGGAAGTTCTTATCGCCTATCAGGATCAGCATCTGGGCGCTGTGGCGCTCACAGCGCGCGACCAGTTGCACGCAGACACGCTTCTCGTCGATCTTTGGCGAGGTCAAGGCGAGTGCCCTGGGGGTGCCGTCCAGGGCGAAGATGGCGTGCAGTCTGAACCCCCAGAAGTGACGGCTGTGGCTTGCGCAATAACCGTAGTCGGCAGCGTTGGCGAGCGCGTCGCCGAGACTGGAGGCACCACCACGCTTGACGGTCTCGCGGCTTCTGGCGCACTCCACCGGCGTGGAATCAACCAGCAAAAGATCGCTATAGAAACCGGGGCTACGCGCGGCGAACGTGCGGATCAACGCCTCGATCGCACCCGACAGTCGCAGTCTGCGCTTGTGAAACGCGGTCCGCTCGGGCAGGTGCGGGAACAAGTGACCAAGCTGGCGCCGAGCAGCCCGCAGGAACCGCGCGTCGGAAGGAATACCCATCATCGCTTGGGCGATGCACAGTGTGATGACCTCCGCGTCGGAGATCCTTCGCCTGGCGTTTCCCGGCCTCTCGGGCAGGAAATCGTCCACCGTGCAGTAAACAGCGATAAGCAGCAGATCGAGGTCGGCGTCCATCGAGGCCCCCTTGGGTCAGCGCTGGCAGTGAGCACCGCCGACTTCGATCTGCCTGCCTACAACCCCTCCCCACAACCCACGACCACACCCACGGCCGTGGCACTACTCATCTAGTCCAATCCGCGACGGCCTCCCGTACAGATGCAGATTCTTCATTGGGGCGAACGTCCAGAGTTGATTTCGTGGTGGCGTACAACGTCGCGAGCCCATTCTGGGCGGGCAGCTGCCCGCCGATCAGACTCCGTCCCACACAGGTGACCGGCAGCGATGCCACCCTGACGTTGCCGGCGAGCACCCGCACCGAGCCGTCGGTGCTCCGAGCCGTCGGCGCTGGCAACACTCCGCCCATAGGGCGAACACCCCCTCCGACGGCCGAGCCGCTACGGGCTTTTCGCCCGTGTGCGCTCCTGTCCGCCCGTCTTGGCAGACAATAAGCTGCATCGGGGCGCCCGGATTCGAACCGGGGACCTCGGCCACCCAAAGGCCGCGCGCTACCAGGCTGCGCCACGCCCCGCTGAGCACAGAGTAGACGCCGGGCGACACCGCCGTGAGCCGGCCGCCGGCCGCCGCTGCTAGCCTCCGCCACCGCCATGGCCGACGTCCAACCTCTGCGCGCGCTGCACTACGACCTCGCGAAGGTGGGAGCGCTCGGCGACGTGACAGCCCCGCCGTATGACGTGATCGACCGCCGGCAGCGGGCGGCATTGCTGCAGCGGTCCCCCTACAACGTCGTCGCGGTGGACCTGCCCGAGGGCGATCCCGACCCCTATCAGGCCGCGGCTGAGCTGTTGCGCAACTGGCAGCGGGACGGCGCGCTGGTGCGCGACGAGCAGCCGGCGATCTGGGCGCACGAGCAGGACTACACGGGACCGGACGGGCAGCGACGCACGCGGCGGGGGTTCTTCTGTCGGGTGCGGATCGAAGAGTACGGCCCCGGACGGGTTCGTCCGCACGAGCGGACCCACCCCGGACCGAAGGAGGACCGGCTGCGGCTGACGAGAGCCACCCAGGCCAACATCTCCCCCATCTTCTCGCTCTACTCCGACCCCGACCGGGAGGCGTGGAGGGCGCTCGAGCCCGCCACCGAGGGCGCCCCCTGGGGAGCGGTGACCGACGGCGAGGGCACCTCCCACCGCCTGTGGCGGGTGAGCGACCCCGCGGCGATCGCCGCGGTCCAACGGGCGGCGAGCGGCTCGGAGCTGTTGATCGCCGACGGGCACCACCGCTACGAGACGATGCAGGCCTATGCCGAGGAGCAGGGCGGCGAGGGCGAGCACCGCTACATCCTGATGTGCTTGGTGGCGTTGGAGGACCCCGGGCTGACGGTGTTCCCCACGCACCGGCTGATCGGCGCGCTCGACGACGATCGACGGGCCGTGCTCGCCGACGCGCTCGAGCGAGACTTCCAAATCAGCGAGGTGGCGATCGAGCAGATCGCGCCCACGCCACAGGCGGCGGGCGCGAGGACGCCGTTGGAGCTCGGCTACATCGACCATCGCGAGGGACGGCCGCTGCGCCTCACGCTGAAGGACCAGGCGATCGCAGACAGGGCGCTGGCCGGCCGGCCCGAGGCCTACCGCCGGCTGGACACGGGCGTGTTGGAGGCGCTGCTGTTGAAGGGTCCGTTGGGGCTCAGCGATGAGGACATCTCGCACCTGGACGGGCTGTTCTACGCGCGGTCGACCGAGGAGGCGGTGGAGCTCGTGCGGGCGGGAACCTACGAGGCGGCTTTCTTCATGCGCCCGACGCCGGTGGACCAGGTCAGGGACGTGGCGGCGGCCGGCGAGAACATGCCGCCCAAGTCGACGTTCTTCTACCCGAAGCTTCTGACTGGCCTGCTGCTGAACCCACTCGTCTGAGTCGTTGCGCAAGCAACGGTTGATCGGTTTCGGTACTCACGCGGGAGTACCATTGACATTGAGGGGGGAAGCTTGAGTGGAGGGGTCGATCGGATTAGTCGTTTGATCGATGAGCGAGGAGAAAGGTGGCCGGCATGAAAGCGACGGCACGACGCGAGGACAGGACGTTGAGGCACACGGTGCACGTGCGGGAGCACCAGCTGACCGTCGACGAGCCCCTGGAGAGCGGTGGAGATGACGCGGGACCGGACCCGCAGGAGATGCTCGCGGTGAGTCTCGCCTCCTGTACGGCGATAACGATGGAGATGTACGCCACGCGCAAGGGATGGGATGTGGGCCACGTGGAGGTGGACGTCGAGTACACCGCCGCCGAGCGAGGGTGTCCGACCAAGTTCGAGCTGATCCTGCGTCTGCCCGACGATCTGCCCGAGGAGCAGGTCCAGCGCCTGCTGGTGATCGCCGCCAAGTGCCCGGTGCACCGTGCGCTGGACGGCGAGGTGATGTTCTCCGAACGCGTCGAGCGCGTGCACCTGGCGACGCCGTGAGCGCCTCGACCACCGTCCGATAGACGCCGGCGGCACACAGATACCCGCGGCTGTGCTGGTGCCGCTGTTCCGGACGCCGCACGACCGGGAGCCCCACGCCGTCCTCACGAGGCGCCGTGCCGACCTGCGCCGGCATGCCGGCGAGATCTCCTTTCCCGGCGGGCGGATGGACCCCGAGGACACCGACCTGCGTGCCACCGCGCTGCGGGAGGCCGAGGAGGAGATCGGGCTTCCGGCCTCGCAGGTGACCGCGCTCGGCGAGCTGCCGCCGGTGTCGACGTTCGTCACCAACTACGTGATCCACCCGTTCGTCGGCCTGATCCCGACGGGGCTGGCGTGGGAGATCTCACCGCGTGAGGTGGACGAGGTGCTCGAGCTGCCGCTCGCCGCGCTGCGGCAGGGACGGACGCGGACGCGGATCGAACGTCGTGGGTTCGCGTTCCAGACCGACGCCTACGTCGTTGAGGACCATCTCATCTGGGGTGCCACAGCCCGCATCCTGGACAGCTTGCTCGAGCGGGCGCAGGAGCTGCTGCCCCTCCGCCCGCTCTCCGACTGAGATACGTTCGGGGCGCCCGGTTCGCGCGCCGGTTGCCAGCTCCCGGCGGGCGCGACTCAGGCGCCGACCTCGACGGGAACCCCGACGAGGCTCCCCCACTCCGTCCAGGAGCCGTCGTAGTTCTTGACGTGGTCGTGGCCGAGGAGCTCGTGGAGCACGAACCACGTGTGGGCCGAGCGCTCGCCGATGCGGCAGTAGGCGATCACGTCCTCGCCGTCGAGGACGCCCTTGCCCGTGTAGAGCTCGCGGAGCTCCCGCTCGGACTTGAACGTCCCGTCGTCGTTGACGGCCTGGGCCCACGGCACCGATGCGGCCCCGGGAATGTGGCCGGCGCGCTGGGCGCCCTCCTGCTCGTAGCCCGAGGGCGAGATGATCTCCCCGGCGAACTCCGCGGGGGAGCGCACGTCGACGAGGCGGGTGGGGGCGTCGATCGCCGCCAGCACCTCATCGCGACGGGCCCGGATCGCAACGTCACCGGGCTGGGCGCGAAAGCTCGCGGGAGCATGGGAGGGGACCTCGGTGCTCGTCGGGCGACGGTCGGCGATCCACTTTTCACGGGGGCCGTTGAGCAGCAGTACCTTGTCGTGGCCGTAGTACTTCAGATACCAGTAGGTGTAGGCGGCGAACCAGTTGTTGCGGTCGCCGTAGAGGACGATCGTGTGCTCGTCGGAGACG
Organism: uncultured Solirubrobacterales bacterium; assembly: GCA_963696615.1. GTDB lineage: Bacteria > Actinomycetota > Thermoleophilia > Solirubrobacterales > Solirubrobacteraceae > Palsa-744. The sequence continues at coordinate 172,331 of CAVOKU010000002.1, forward strand.
CCGTGGCGGGCGAACAGCTCACCGAAGGCCTCCGGGGCGAGGAAGTCACGGCGGACCGGATCCTGAAGATCCTCCTTCCAGTCCAGCCCGATCGCCCCGGGGATGTGGGCCTCGACGTACAGGGCCGGATTCTCGTCGACCTCGACGATGCGGATCGACTCGTCGTCGATGTGGTGCTCGAGCCACTCGGGCTCGACGAGCACGTCCTTCGCATATGCGGACATGAGAGCCTCCTGGGGGTCGTTGCCGATCAGTCTTATACCCGATCGGTTTTCGGGGATTTATCCCAGGATAGCGCCGGGAGAGCTCGGCCCCGGAGCGGAGAGCGGAGGCTCCTCACGGCTCGGATCGAGCAGCGAGGAGATGCTCGCGTGGGCCTCGCGCAGCCACTCGTCCGTCGCGGCTGGGTCGGCCCGCAGAAAGGCGACGGGCATTCGGTTGCGCTCCCCCGCGGCGGCGACGAGCGGCGCGCCGTGAGCGAGGACCTCGGGCGGGACCGACGTGGCCGCCGACGGCGCCTCGTACAGAAAGGCGCGCACGGTCGAGTCGATCGCCTGGGTCAGGAAGAACTCCAGGCGGGTGTCGTGGAGCGCGCGCAGCTGGCGCTCGTCGCCCGTGGCGGTGGCGAGCAGCCAGCAGGCGACGGTGACCCCGTCGAGGGCACCCCTCAGCGTGGCGAGACGGTCGGGGGTGCCCGTCCAGCATTCGGCGCCGACCCGCTCGATCGCCCCTCGGGAGCGATCGTCGCGGGTGGTGATGCGTACCGCATCGCCGCCCTGGAGGAGCTCGGCCGCGAGACGCCTGCCGCGGCAGCCGCCACCGACGATCAAGAAGCGGGGCACGGGCGCGATGTTAGTGGCGCGCCCCAACCCCCGGCCGGGAGCAGCGGACGTGCCATACGCGGCACGGACACCAACAGCGGCGGCGATTCTGACCGCTCGAGAGGGGTTGCCTGGGAATAGGATCCGGAGCAGCACTTTGGGCCGGTCGCCTGGCGAACCGACCCTAGTGCTCCGAGATGTGAGGCATGCAACGATGCCCGAGCGGGTTGCCCAAGCTACGTAGACCAGCGACGAGGCAGACTGGGTGCCGCAGTCCTGAGGGACCGCGGCACCCTGATGAGGGAGGCCCGCACCGAACGTTGTGTCGAGACCTGCTCGAGCGCCACCGGAGAGGTATGGGTAGCGGCGCTCGAGCAGGCCTCGGCTCGCAGTCCCCTGCTGACCGAGTCGCCCCGAAGGGAGTCATTCCCGCTTGGATGGCTACCGTGCATTGCCTGAAGAAAAACATAGTTTTTAGCGTCTGTCAAGGGTTCGGGCGAAATTCATGTCAAATCGGGTTCCAAACGTCACAAGCCCAGATCCCCGAGGGGGGTGCGGCGGGGAGCGCAGTTGGGTGGCACGGGCCGCCCCGGGCCGCGGCCAGCGGCGTCCAATAGCATCCGGCGAGATGAGCGACGTGGTCACGATGGAGAAGGTGGTGGCGCTGTGCAAGCGGCGCGGATTCGTGTTCCCCTCCTCGGAGATCTACGGGGGCGTGGGCTCGACGTATGACTTCGGCCACTACGGGGTGCTGCTCAAGAACAACGTCAAGAACGCCTGGTGGCGAGCGATGCTGCAGGAGCGTGACGACATCGTGGCGATCGACTCGGCGATCCTCCAGCACCCGAAGGTGTGGGAGGCCAGCGGCCACCTCGCCGGGTTCACCGACCCGCTCGTGGACTGCCGTACGTGCAAGCAGCGCTTCCGGGCCGACCACCTCTCCGACCTGCAGTGCGGGCGCAAACCGTCCAAGCACCCGGGCGAGGCCGACGAGTGCGACCTCACCGACGCGCGGGACTTCAACCTGATGTTCGAGACGACGATCGGCCCCGTGAAGGAGTCCGGGGCGACCGCCTACCTGCGGCCGGAGACCGCCCAGGGGATCTTCATCAACTTCAAGAACGTCCTTCAGTTCTCGCGCAAGAAGCCCCCGTTCGGGATCGCCCAGGTGGGGAAGTCCTTCCGCAACGAGATCACCCCCGGCAACTTCATCTTCCGGACGAGGGAGTTCGAGCAGATGGAGATGGAGTTCTTCGTGCCGCCGGACGACGCGCAGCGGTGGTTCGAGCACTGGCTCTCCGAGCGGGAGCGGTGGTACGTGGAGCTCGGCCTGCGACCCGACCACCTGCGGTTGCGAGCGCACGAGCAGGACGAGCTGTCGCACTACTCCTCGGGCACCAGCGACGTCGAGTACCTGTTTCCGATCGGGTGGTCGGAGCTCGAGGGGATCGCCAATCGGGGGGACTTCGACCTGACCCAGCACGCCGAGCACTCCGGGGAGAAGCTCGAGTACTTCGACCAGGGCAGCGGAGAACGGTACGTACCCCACGTGATCGAGCCCGCCGCCGGGGCCGATCGGGCGACGTTGGCGTTCCTGGTGGACTCCTATGACGAGGAGACGATCGAGGGGGAGTCCAGGACGGTGCTGCGGCTGCACCCCCGGCTGGCCCCCGTCAAGGCTGCGGTGCTGCCGCTGGTCAAGAAGGACGGCCAGCCCGAGCTCGCGCGGGAGGTGTACGAGGCGGTGCGGGAGAAGGTGCAGGCGGAGTACGACGAGGGAGGGTCGATCGGCAAGCGATACCGGCGCCAGGATGAGATCGGCACTCCCTACTGCGTGACGATCGACCACCAGAGCGTCGAGGACGGCACGGTGACGGTGCGCGAGCGGGACTCGCTCGCCCAGGAGCGGCTGCCCATCGACGGGCTCGCCCAGGAGATCGAGGAGCGGGTGAGCGGGCCCTGGCGTACGCCCAAGCTGCTGGCCGTATAACCATCGTTATACGCAGCGTCAAAAAAGAGATATGCCCCCCACCTCCGCCTCCAGCCACACCGGCACCTACACCGCCACCCACACCTCCACCCCGCCCCCGACCCCGACCGCTACCCCCGACCTCGACCCCACACCCAACCCCTCCCCCGCCCCCAAAGCCACCGACAGAGGAGCGACATGGACTTCGACCTGACCGACGAGCAGCGTTTGATCAAGGAGACAGCCCGGGAGTTCACCGACCGGGAGATCGTCGAGCAGGCAAAGGTGAACGCGCGGGAGCACCGCTTCGACACCGAGCTGGTGAAGAAGATCGCCGACCAGGGCTACCTCGGCGCGATCGTCCCGCGAGAGTACGGAGGGGCGGGGCTCGACTACCTCAGCTACGGGCTCGTGGTGGAGGAGATCGGGCGGGGGTGCTCGGCGATCCGGACGGTGATCTCGGTGCAGACCTCGCTGGTGTGCTCGGGGATCGTGAGATGGGGAACGGAGGAGCAGAAGCGTCACTACCTGCCCAAGCTCTGTTCGGGCGAGTGGCTGGGATGCTTCGGGCTGACCGAGCCGGACACGGGGTCGGACGCCGCCAACCAGCGTACGCGGGCACGGAAGACCGACTCCGGGTGGGTGATCAACGGGGCGAAGATGTGGATCTCGATGGGCAACTACGCCAAGCTCGCGTTGATATTCGCCCAGACCGACCCCGAGAAGGGTCATCGCGGGCTCGGATGTTTCCTGGTGGACACCGACCAGCCGGGGTTCAAACCGCAGCCGATCGAGCACAAGATGGGTTTGCACGCCTCCGACACGGCATCGATCGCGCTCGATGACGTGGAGGTGGGCGAGGATGGCCTGCTGGGGGAGGTGGGAGACGGCTTCAAGGTGGCGATGTCAGCGCTCGACTCGGGGCGTTACTCGGTGGCGGCCGGATGTGTGGGCATCTGCCAGGGATGTGTGGAGGAGTCGGTCAAATACGCCAAGGAGCGGGAGCAGTTCAACCGGCCGATCGCGAGCTTTCAGCTCGTGCAGGCGATGATCGCCGACATGGTGCTGAAGACCGACGCGTCGCGGATGCTGGTGTGGAGGGCGGGGTTCCTCAAGGACAAGGGCCGGCCGAACACGACCGAGACGTCGATCGCCAAGCTGCACGCCACCGAGGCGGCGGTGGAATGCGCGAACACCGCGATACAGGTGCACGGGGGAGCGGGCTACGTCGACGACCACCCCGTCGAGCGGTGGTTCCGGGACGTGCGGGTGACCACCTTGTATGAGGGGACGAGCCAGATCCAGAAGCTGATCATCGGGCGGGCGATGACCGGCATCAACGCGCTCGTTCCCAGCTGAGGATGGCGGCGGCGGGGATCATCGGCGTGGTGGGCGCCGGGACGATGGGCTCCGGGATCGCCCAGCTCGCCGCCCGGTCCGGCGCCAGGACGCTGCTGCAGGACCCTCTCGGCGAGGCGCTCGAGAAGGGAGTGGAGCGTGCGCGTGGGGGGCTGGACAAGGAAGCGGCGAAGGGCAGGATCAGCGAGTCCGAGGCGCAGGCGGCGAGCGAGCGGATCGAGGCGGTGTCCGAGCTGAGCTCCTTCTCGGTGTGCGAGCTGGTGATCGAGGCGGCGCCGGAGCGGCTCGAGCTCAAGCACGAGCTGTTTCGGGAGCTGGCAGAGATCGTGGGCGGGGAGTGCGTGCTGGCGAGCAACACCTCCTCGCTGCCGATCACCGCGATCGCCGCGTCGTTGGCCACCCCGGAGCGAGTGGTGGGGATGCACTTCTTCAACCCCGCGCCGTTGATGCCGCTGTTGGAGATCATCGCCGGGGTCCTCTCCGACGAGCGGTCGCTGTCGCTCGCCGAGGACACGGGGCAGGCGATGGGCAAGGACACGATCAGGGCGAGCGACGGGCCGGGATTCCTGGTGAACCGATGCAACCGTCCGTTCGGGCTGGAGGCGTTGGCGCTGCTTGGCGAGCGGATCGCGGACGTGGAGACGATCGACCGGATCGTGCGGATGGGAGGCGGTTTCAAGATGGGGCCGTTCGAGCTCAGCGACCTGGTTGGGGTGGACACCGGGTTCGCAGTGTCAAAGAGCTTCTACGAGCTGAGCTTCGGCGAGCCGCGGTGGCGTCCCTCGCCGATCCAGGCTCAGCGGGTCGCAGCGGGTCTGTACGGGCGCAAGACGGGAAGGGGCTACTACGACTATGGCTCGGAGCCCTATCGCCCCCAGGATCCCGGCCCGCCGGCGGGCGAGCGGGGGGACGGTGTGGTGGCGATCCTCGGCGAGAGCACGTTGGCGCTCGAGCTGCGGCAGGAGGCGGCGGCGGCCGGCTACGAGGTGAGCTCCAAGCGCACCCAGCCGGGCGAGCTGGCGGGACTGACGGTCGACTGCGATCCGCCGAGGGGTGGGACGGGGGGCGGGCATCCGGCTTCCGAGCTGCGACGGCGGACGGGAGCGCCCGCCGAGCCCCTGGCGGAGCGTCGAGCCACCGCGTCGGCGGCCGGTCGTCCGGGCCGGCCAGAGGCGCTGCACCCACCACCGCCTGAGCAGCTCTACTCGCCCAGGGTGCTGCTGTGCGGGGCGGGGTCGCTGGGGGCGCTCGATCCCGACGGGGACGCGGTGGGGTTCCACGCGTTCGCACCGCTCCGGCGGACGAAGATCGTGGAGCTGACGCGGGGCGAGCGGTCCTCCCCGGCGGCGGTGGCGCGGGCGGAGCGGTTCTTCGGGGCGCTCGGCAAGCACACGGTGTGGGTCGGCGACGGGCCCGGGCTGGTGCTGGGCAGGATCGTGTGTCAGGTCATCAACGAGTGCTCGTTCGCGCTCGGCGGGGGCGTCGGGAGCGCGAAGGACATCGACACCGGGATGACGCTCGGCCTGGCCCACCCGCGAGGCCCGCTCGAGTGGGCGGACGAGATCGGCCTGGACACGGTGCTCGAGACGCTCGACGGCCTATGGCAGGAGTACCGTCAGGAGCGCTACCGGGCAGCCCCGGCGCTGCGGCGGCTGGTGCAGTGGGGCCGTCTGGGGCGGACGACGGGGGCGGGCTTCTTCGACTACCCGGCGAGCGGCTGAGCGGGCGGCGGGCCTCACATTCCGGCGGGCGCATCCGTTCTATCGACGTGAGCCGCGGGCTACCTCCGTTTCAGCGTTTCCTCGACGCGCACCGCGAGGACGTGTGGCGGTTCCTGGTGGCATCGGTGGGCGTCGACGAGGCCGATGACTGCTTTCAGGAGACGTTCATCTCAGCCCTGCGGGCCTACCCGCGGTTGCGCGCGAACTCCGACCTGCGGGCGTGGGTGCTGACGATCGCCCATCGCAAGGCGATCGACGCCCATCGGGGCAACGCCCGCCGGGCGGTGGCGGTGGCGGAGATCGACGCGGTCGTTGACACGCGCGGCGGCAGCGGCGCCGGCGGCGGTCCCGCGACGGGGGACGCCGAGCTGTGGGAGGCGGTGCGGGGGCTGCCCCCGAGACAGCGGTCGGCGGTGGTGTTGCGATTCCAGGCGGACCTCTCACACCGTGAGATCGCGGGGCTGATGGACTGCTCGGAGGAGGCCGCCCGTCGCTCGCTGCACGAGGGGTTGGTCAAGTTGCGAAAGGAGGTGCACGGATGAGTGCACGGATCGAGAGGAGGCTCAGGAGCGGACCGGGCACGAGCCCTGACACCGCTGCCGGGGCGGTCGCCGCGGCGAAGCGGGCGAGCGCGCGGATCGTCGCCGACGGCCTCGCGGACGTCGAGTACGGCGGGGTGGACTCCCCGTTCGGCACGCTGCACGCGGCGGTCACCCGCAGAGGGATCGTGCGGCTGGCGTTCCCCGAGGAGGACGTCGAGGACATGCTCGATCGACTCGCGCGGGAGCTGTCACCGCGGATCGTCGAGTCCTCGACCGGACTGGACCCTGTGCGGCGTGAGATCGATCAGTACTTCTCCGGGGAGCGTCGCCGGTTCGAGCTGTCGGTCGACTGGACCCTCGTGGCGGGACCTTTCGGGCGGAGGGTGTTGAAGATGACGGCGGCGATCCCCTACGGGGGCCATCTCAGCTACGCGGAGGTCGCCGCCGAGGCGGGCAGCCCACGGGGGGCGCGGGCGGCCGGCAACGCGCTGGGGTCGAACCCGATTCCGATCGTGGTTCCCTGCCATCGGGTGCTGCGGTCGGGCGGGAACCTCGGCGGATACGGCGGGGGACTCGACCGTAAGCGGTTCCTGCTGGAGCTCGAGGGCGCACTCACGCCGCGGTTGAGCTGACCGGGCCCGCGGCTGGAGCGACGGCTCAGGAGGCGTCGGCCGCGGGGGCCCACTGCGCCTCGGCGAGGTCGCCGACGGGCATGCCCTCGGGGGTGGGCACCTCGGGCGTGTCGCGCAGGTACCACTCGGCGTCGAGGGCGGCCTGGCAGCCCGAGCCGGCGGCGGTGATCGCCTGGCGGTATGTGTGGTCGACCAGATCGCCCGCGGCGAACACGCCCGGCCGGTTGGTCCTGGTGGAGGGTCCGTCGACGCGGACGTAGCCCTCGTCGTCGACGTCGACCTGGTCGGCGACGAGCTCGGACTGCGGTTCGTGGCCGACCGCGATGAACGCGCCGGTGATCTCCAGATCTCGGGTCTCGCCGGAGTGGGGGTTGACGAGCACCGCCTTCGCGAGGGCTCCCGCCTCGCCCGGAAGGAATTCCCTCACGGTGTACGGGGTGAGCAGCTCGATGTTCTCCTGGGCGCGGGCGCGGTCGAGCATGATCTTCGACGCGCGGAACTCCTCGCGACGGTGCACGACTGTGACCTTGTCGGCGAACTTGGAGAGGAAGATCGCCTCCTCCATCGCGGAGTCCCCGCCGCCGACGATCACCGTGTGGGCGTCCTTGAAGAAGGCGGCGTCGCACGTGGCGCAGTAGCTGACCCCGCGGCCGCCGAGCTCCTCCTCGCCGGGGACGCCGAGCTTCTTGTGCTCCGCGCCCATCGCCAGCACGATGGTCCTGGCGCGGTGCTCCACGTCTCCGACCCACACGCGGTGGACACCGCCGGGCTCGTCCGCCAGCTCGACCCGGTCGGCCTGCTCGGTGAGCAGGCGGGCGCCGAAGCGCTCGGCCTGGGCGCGGAGCTTGGCCATCATCTCCGGGCCCATGATCCCCTCGGGGAAGCCGGGGTAGTTCTCGACGTCGGTGGTCTGCTGCAAGAGGCCGCCCCAGGCGAACCCCTCGATCACGAGGGGGCTCAGGTTGGCACGAGCCGTGTACAGCGCCGCCGTGTATCCGGCGGGGCCGCTGCCCACGATGATCACGTTCTCGACGTCGCTCATGCGATCTCCATTTCGCTTACTTTACTTTGTATAGTATAGCCCCGACGGGGGATCCGCGCAAGCGTATACGCCACCCGTGGCAGGCGTCGAATGCGGGCCCCACCGCCCGGCCGGACAGCTCACGCGGCCACCGAGCCCTGCGAGAGGGCGTGGGAGATCTGCTCGAGTTCGCTGGGGTGGGTGTCCCAACGGCTGACCGTTTTGCGCAGCTGGAAGTAGGCGATCGCGCCGGGGATGCTCGGCAGCCAGAAGGCGAACAGCCGATAGGTGAGCACGGCTGGGACGGCGAGGCCGACGCTCACGCCGAACGCGACGAGGGCTCCGATCATGCCGCCGTCCACGCCGCCGATGCCGCCGGGGAGCGGCAGCAGGTTGGCGAGCAGCCCGACGAAGTAGGCCTGGATCAGGACGGCCGTCGGGGGGGCTTCGCCGAACGCGCGAAACGAGGCGTAGAACACCCCGATGCTGAACCCCCACCAGCCGAGGGTGCCGACGATCGCCCATTCGGGATGGCGCAGCAGCTTCCATGCGTAGTGGACGCCGCTGGAGAGAGACGCCGGCGCGGCGACCAGACGCCTGGCCCAGCGGGCCCAGCGATGCTCTTCGGGCGTCTGGACCATGCCCAGGCGTCGCTCCAGATCCTCGGGCACGAACGCGAGGCCGAGAAAGACGGTGATCACCACCACGCCGATGATCGCCGGACCGATCGTGATCGCGAACGGGTGCTGGCCGGGGAACAGGCCCGTGTAGAGGCCTACGCCGCAGACGATCATCGCGACCATGTACACGCCGTAGATCAGCACCAGGAAGGCGACCATCCGCTGGGCGACCTCCCGGCGGGCCATCCCCGAGCGGCGGAGCGCCCAGGCGGTGACGGCCACGCCGCCGGCGCCGCCGGCGGCAAACAGCCGCGTGGCGGCGAGGCCGGCCATCGTGATCAGGTAGGTCTCGCGAAAACGGATCGGCGAGCCGGGCGGCACGTGGACTCCCTGGAAGATCGCCATGTAGCTGGCCATCGAGAGAATCTGGACCACGATCGCCACCCCGATCCACCAGGCGTCGCCGTCGTTGAGGCGGGCCAGCGAGTGCTTGACCACGGCGAGCTGGGGCAGCACCACGTACAGGAACGCGAGCGAGACGATCACGAACGCGGCAAACAGCAGCGCCCGCCTGCGTGTGACGAGGATGCGTGGCATCTCCTCCTGCGCGTGCTGGCGCTCGTGTACGTCCTCGTGGCCGCCCTCCGGCGGCTCCTCATGGCCGCCCTCGGGCGGCTCGATCTCGACGCTCCCCCCCGCCACGCCTAGGACCCCGCCTCGTGAGCCCGGGCCTCGAGCGCGGCGAGCGCTCGGGCGAAGCGGGCCAGCACGGGGCCGGCGCGGGGGGCCGCCCGTCTGACCGCGCCCGTGAGGGCGGCACCGGCGAGCAGGTCCACGACATAGTGCTCGCCCAGGTAGACCAGCGCGAAGCCGAGCGCAGCGGCGTAGCCGAAGCCGATGGCGCCCGCAACCGGGCCCGTCTCGGCGAGCAGCAGCGCGGCCATCAGGGATGTGGCGAAGTGCAACGAGGGCATCGCGGCGAGAGGGTTACCTCCAAAGACACTGTAGAGCGGGCCCCAGCCGTCTCTCCAGAAGTGCTCGCCGTACTCCACCATCATCCGGCGTACGTCCCGGACGTGACGGGTCATGCGGCCCGCGACGGTCGCGGCATACCACGGCGGAGCGGTCGGCACCAGCCAGTAGACGCTCGCGCCGAGGTCGAACACGGCGTAGGTCAGCACCGCCGCGCGGGGGAAGCGGTCGGGCCTGCGCAACAGGACGTAGAGGAGGGCGGTGTGGGGAACCATGAACCACACCCAGTGGGTCCACACGAGCACCTTGTCGAGTGTTCTCCACTCGGGCGTCCCGCTGAGGGCATCCACTCGAGCCAGGGCCCGCTGCAGACGGGCGGTGGGCAGCTCACCCAGTCCGAGCACGCGGTCGATGTCGATCGGGTAGTCGATGTGGACCTTCGCCGCCTGGCCCGTCTCGTCGTCGTGTGGGGTCTTGTAGGCCGCGACGTAGGCCCACATCTGCAGGCCGCACACCGCCACGTCGCGCCTGCGGGAGCGGCGGATCGCCACCGACAGTCCCAACGGGGCCGCGAACGCGACACTCTGCATCAACGCGGGCGGGGCATCTAGACGCTTGCGCAGCAGCGGCGCCGCGACGCCCGCCGCCACGATCGCCCAGGCGGTTGCTCGGATCGCGCTCGCCCGCCGCACCGGGCGGCAGTATATGAGGGCGATCGGCACATCACCGGCTCCGCACGGGCCGGTTATCCGCTCGGGGGGGACCGGCGGAACCGACTCGGCGAGGCGGCGTACGCATTACAGTCCAGGGATGGGCGCCTTCCTGCGCAGGCACATCAGCTACGCCAACGTGGCCGCAACCCTCGCGTTGGTGCTCGCGATGAGTGGGGGCGCGTTGGCGGCCAGGCACTACCTGATCAACTCGACCAAGCAGATCAATCCGAAGGTGCTCAAGACGTTGCGGGGCAAGCGGGGGCCAGCCGGAGCGTCCGGTGCGATGGGGCCGGTGGGACCGCAGGGGGTCGGCGGGCCGGAAGGTCCACGCGGTCAGCGAGGGGTGGCGGGGGAACCTGCGAGCACGCTGGTCGCGTACGTGTCGGCGACCGGAGAACCGATCCGCGACCGTGGTCTGACGAGCGCCAAAAACACGGGTGCGGGCACCTACACGTTGACCTGGGCACAGAACGTCTTCCAGTGCTATCCGCTGGCGAGCGTGTCCGGCAAGGAAGGCGAAGAAGGCTTCGTGTCGATCGCACCGGTGGAAGAATCCGAAAAGGCGATCCTGCGGCTGACCACCCACGAACCGAATGGGACAGCGGTCAACAGGGCGTTCTACGTGTCCGTCCTGTGCTGAGCCGGACGCCCTGAGCTACAGGCGTGCGGAGACGGCGGCAGCGTCCACCAGGGCGCCGATGACTGGGCTCCCGTCGTCCGCCTCCGGGTGCCACTGCACGCCGAGGACGAAGCGCCGGCCGGGCAGCTCGATCGCCTCGATCACGTCGTCGAGCGCCGAGACGCCGCTGACGAGCAGTCCCTCACCGAGGCGATCGACGGCCTGGTGGTGATGGGACTTGGTGGCGTGGACGGTCTCGCCCGCGGCTCGCGCGGCGAGTGAGCCCTCGACCAGCCTCACGTCGTGATCGGAGCCGTCGAAGGAGCCCACCACGCGACGATGCTCGTGGTGGCCGAAGCGCTCGGGCAGATGCTGCATCAGGGTGCCGCCGCAGGCGACGTCGATCAGCTGCATCCCGCGGCAGATGCCGAGCAGCGGCAGGTCGCGGTCGATCGCCGCGCGGGTCAGCGCGATCTCGAACGTGTCGCGCTCGGGCACGATGTCCAGCGTCTCGCTGTGGCGAGGCTCTCCGTAACAGGAGGGGTCGATGTCGGCCCCTCCCGCGAGCATCAGCCCGTCGAGGAGGTCGAGCGCCTGACCGGGATCCTCGGTCAGCGCCGGATCGACCGCCAGCACGAGCGCCAGGCCGCCGGCTCGCTGAACCGCGTCCGCGTAGCTGCGGGGCACGAGCAGCGCCTGTTGGTCCCACACGCTCCAGCGGGCGCGCTCGAGCGCCGCGCAAATGCCGATCAGGGGTCGTCCCATGCGCACACCATAGGATCAACACGCGCCCGCAGGCGTATACCACCCGAGCAGGAAGGGGAGCCACATGAGCGAGCAGACGAGCCAACTCGAGACGGTCAATGTGACGGTCGCCGACGGGGCGGCCACGATCGAGCTGAACCGGCCGCAGACGTTGAACGCATGGAACGCCCAGCTCGGCAGGGACCTGCACGCGGCGGTCGGCCGGGCGCGGGAGGATGACGGGGTGCGCTCGGTGCTGATCACCGGCGCCGGCCGGGGCTTCTCCTCCGGCGCGGATCTCAGAGACGTCAGCGGCGGTCAGACGACCGCCGAGGGGCGGCCCGACGTGTACAGCACGCTGACCGAGATCTACCACCCGATCATGGTGGCCATCCGGGAGATGCCCAAGCCGGTGATCGCGGCGGTGAACGGCCCGGCGGTCGGCATCGGCTGCTCGCTGGCGTTGTGTTGCGACCTGATCCTCGCGGCCGAGAGCGCGTACTTCCTGCTGGCGTTCGTGAATATCGGGCTCGTGCCCGACGGGGGCTCCTCGCTGTTCGTGCCCACCCGGGTGGGCATGGCGCGGGCGATGGAGCTCTCGATGCTGGGCGAGCGGCTGGCGGCGCAGGAGGCCCTGCAATGGGGGTTGATCAACCGGGTTGTGGCAGACGAGCAGCTGATGAGCCAGGCCCACGAGCTTGCCGCTCGTCTCGCGGGCGGTCCCACGCGGTCTTACGCCGGCACCAAGCGACAGCTCAACAACTGGCTCTACTCGCGTATGGGCGAGCAGCTCGAGCTCGAGGCCGAGATCCAGCAGGAGATGGCGGGCAGCGAGGACTTCGTCGAGGGCGCGCTCGCATTCGTGCAGAAGCGCCCGCCCCGCTTCTCCGGCAGCTAGCCCCGGCGTGGGGCGGCTCGTGGCAAACGTCATCAAGCGCTTCCCCTCCGAGCGTGAATAGAATCCCGCCCGCTTTGGGCCACCCGCTCCCCGCACTGTTCGCCTTCTTCACGCCCCAGTCGGGCGGCTCGCCGAACGCGAACGAGATCGCCTCCCTGTACAAGATCGTGCTCGTGATCGCGCTGGTGATCTTCGTCGCGGTGATCGGGGCGCTCTGCTACGCGCTGGTCAAGTTCCGGGCGCGCAGGGGCGCCACGCCGGCGCAGATCAGGGGCAACACCCGTCTCGAGATCGGCTGGACCGCGGGGGCGGCGGCGATCCTGGTGGTGGTGGCGGTGATCACCTTCGTGAAACTCAGCTCGATCCAGAACCCCCCGAACTCCGACGCCGAAGGCGCCGTCGGTTCGAGCGGCGAGCTGTACGCGAACGCCAGCCGGCGGCTCCCCCCCAACGGGAAATCGCTGAACATCACGGTGATCGGGCGGCAGTACATCTGGCAGTACATCTACCCCGGTGCCAACGAACCGGACGGCCTGGGCGCGCCCTACTCCTACGAGGAGATGGTGGTGCCCACCAAAACGACGATCACGCTGAACATCGTCTCGGCCGACGTCGTGCACTCCTGGTGGGTGCCCCAGCTCGGCGGCAAGTTCCAGGCGGTGCCGGGATACCACAACTACACCTGGATGAAGGTCGAAAAGCCGGGCATCTATCGCGGCCAGTGCGCCGCGCTGTGCGGACGGGGGCACGCCCGCATGATCGCCACCGTCAAGGCGGTGCCACCCGCCCAGTTCGAAGCCTGGCTGTCCTACCAGAAGAAGCTGATCGCCGAAGCGAACGCCGCCGCCAAGGTGGCGCGGGCCAAGCTCGGCAAGCAGATCGGCGCCGGACAGGTCGAAAACCCCTAAGCGAGCACCAGGAGATCAGTTCGCCACATGGCCACCGTCGCAGCCCCAGTACCCGAGATCGTCACCCACAGCGTGCAGCCGCAACGAACCGGCTGGACCAGCTGGTTCACGACCACCGACCACAAGCGGATCGGGATCATGTACATGGTCACGACGTTCGTGTTCTTCTGCCTCGGGGGCGTCGAGGCGCTGCTGATCCGCCTGCAGCTGGGGGCGCCCAACAACACGCTGGTGACGCCCCAGATCTACAACCAGCTGTTCACGATGCACGGGACGACGATGATCTTCCTGTTCATCGTGCCGATGATGGCGGGGCTGGCGAACTACTTCGTGCCGCTGATGATCGGCGCGCGGGACATGGCGTTCCCGCGGTTGAACGCGCTCTCCTACTGGCTGCTGCTCGCCGGAGGGATCGTCTTCTACGCATCGATCTTCTGGAACCCGCCGGAAGCGGGCTGGACCAGTTACGTGCCCCTGTCCAACGCGCTGTACTCGCCCGGGGGCGGACAGGACGCGTGGATCTACCTGATCCACCTCACCGGCCTGTCCTCGATCCTCGGCGCGATCAACCTCTACGCCACGATCGCCAACATGCGGGCGCGGGGCATGAGCTGGGGCAGGCTGCCGCTGTTCGTGTGGGCGATCCTCGTGTACGCGATCCTGATCATCTTCGCGATGCCCGTGATCGCCGCCGCCGTGACGATGCTGCTGACCGACCGTCACTTCGGCACGCACTTCTATGACCCCGCCCAGGGCGGGTCGCCGCTGTTGTGGCAGAACCTGTTCTGGTTCTTCGGCCATCCCGAGGTCTACATCATGGTGTTGCCCGGGTTCGGTCTGGTGTCTGAGATCCTGCCGGTGTTCGCGCGCAAGCCGATCTTCGGCTACAAGGCGATCGCGGCGTCGACCGTGGCGATCGCGTTCCTGGGCTTCCTCACCTGGGCGCACCACATGTTCACCGCGCCGATCCCTGAAGCGATCCTGATCTTCGTGATGCTCAGCTCGTTCCTGATCGCGGTGCCGACGGGCGTGAAGGTGCTCAACTGGATCGCGACCCTGTGGCGAGGGACGATCGAGTTCCGCACGCCGCTGCTGTTCTGTGCCGGGTTCATCGCGATCTTCTTGATCGGGGGGATCTCGGGGGTGTTCCTGGCGGTGTTCCCGGTGGATTGGCAGGTCAACGAAACCTACTTCGTGGTGGCCCACATCCACTTCGTGCTGGTGGGTGGCTCGGTGTTCACGATCTTCGCGGCGATCTACTACTGGTTCCCGAAGATGACCGGCCGGATGCTCAACGAAGGCCTCGGCAAGTTGAGCTTCTGGCTGATGTTCGTGGGCGTGCTCGCCACGTTCCTGATCCAGCACGTGATCGGCCTGGACGGGATGCCCCGGCGGGTGTACGAGTACCCGGACGTCGGCAACCTCGCGCTGTACAACCTGATCTCCACGATCGGCTCCTTCATCCTCGCCGCCGGCGTGGTGGTGACGATCGTCAACGTCGCCCACAGCCTGCGCGCCGGCGCGGTCGCCGGCCCGGATCCGTGGAAGGCGAACACGCTGGAGTGGTTCACCACCTCTCCCCCGCCCGCTAACAATTTCGACGTGATCCCGCTGGTGCGGTCGCTCGAACCGATGAAGGACATCCGTCAAGAGGTCGAGCGGCGCAGCGGCGCAGCGGTGCCCGCTCCGGGTGGCGCGACCGTCCCCGCTGGGGCCACCCAGGTGGGGGTCTGATGGCGCCGCGGGGCGCTCCCCGGACCTCGTCGCGCGGTAGGCTCGGGTGAGCATGAGCACCCGGCCCGGCGCCACCGCCCCGACGATCGCGGCACCCGCGCTCGGCGTCGCTCCGCGGGCGAGGCTGCTCGTCAGCGACTACGTCGAGCTGACCAAGCCGAAGGTGCAGTCGCTGCTGCTGCTCACCACGGTCACCACGATGTACGTGGCGGGCGACCCCTCGGCGCTGCTGGTCGCCCTCACGTGTCTCGGCGGCTACCTCTCCGCGGGTGGCGCCGGGGCGGTGAACCACTGGTTCGACCGCGACATCGACGCGCGCATGGCGCGCACATCGAATCGGCCGATCCCCTCCGGACGGGTGGCGCCGGGGGCGGCACTGCTGTTCGGCTGCACGCTCGCGGCGCTGTCGTTCCTGGAGCTCTCGCTCACCGTCAACGTGCTTGCCGCGAGCCTGTCGTTCGCGGGCTTCCTCGGCTACGTGCTCGTGTACACGATGTGGCTGAAGCGACGCACCCCGCAGAACATCGTGATCGGCGGGGCCGCCGGCGCGGTTCCGCCACTCGTCGGGTGGGCGGCGGTGACCGGCTCGATCAGCGGCACCGCGGTGATCCTGTTCTTCATCGTGTTCTTCTGGACACCGCCCCACTTCTGGGCGCTCAGCCTGCTGATGAAGGACGAGTACGCGAAGGTGGACGTGCCGATGCTGCCGGTGGTGCGGGGCGAGGACGAGACCCGCCGCCAGATTCTGCTCTACACGGTGCTGCTCTACGCGGTCACCCAGCTGCCGTTCTGCGCCGGGGGGTTCGGCGCGGTCTACCTCGTCGCGTCGATGACCCTCGGCCTCGGCTTCATCGGCGGTGCCTACCGGCTGCTGCGCCGCGCCGACCGGCGCTCAGCCCTGCGGCTGTACCTCTACTCGCTGGCATACCTCGCGCTGCTGTTCTGCGCGATGGTGGCCGACGTGCATTTGTAGCCTGCGTCGACGTCCAGCCGACGCCTTTGAGCCTGTAGGGCGCCCTCCCGGCGCCCTTGACCGGGCCTTCGGCCCTCTTGCTCCGCAGCCTGCGTCGACGTCCAGCCGACGCCTTTGAGCCTGTAGGGCGCCCTCCCGGCGCCCTTGACCGAGCGTTCGGCGCTCCTCTTGCGTCGGCGTGCGGACCACCGTAAGAGGTATTGTTTGCGCCCGATGAACCGGCGACTGGCCCGCAAGAACATCACCACCGGCATCGTCGTGGCGGCGATCTGCATGTTCATGTTCGGCATCACCTTCGTGGTGGCGGCGATCTACGTCTCATGACGCCGCTCGAGCCCGAGGCACCGCCGGTCGGCGAGGAGATCCACCTTCCCGGACCGACGATCCTGCCGCTGCTCACGGCGGTGGGAGTGACGCTCGCACTCGTGGGCGTCACGACGATGTTCCCGCTCACGGTGATCGGCGTGATCCTGACGATCGGCTGTGTGGTGCGGTGGATCAAAGACACTCGTCGCGAAGTCGACGAGCTCCCGCGTCAGTAGGGGCGCGCCGGTAGCTGCGCCCGGCGCCTCTCGCCCAGCGTTCGCGGCCGCACGGTCACAACAGACCAGACAGCGTCGATCGCCGGCACGGGGTGTCGCACGCGGCCCCCCTCCGCGTGCGATCAAACCCCTTATCGGGGCCCCCCGGAGCCCCTCACCCCACCGCCGCGCTGGCGGGAACGGGGCAGATCGCTCCGTCCTCGGTCCAGCAGCGGACGACGTCGCGCACGGACAGGACCCCCACGGTCTCTCCGCGATCGACGACGATCAGATGACGAAAGCCGCCCCGCACCATCGCCGAGGCCGCCTCCTCGAGCGACCACTCGGGCGACGCGTAGACCACCTCGCGCGTGAGGTGGTCGGCCACCAGCTCCCGGTCGGGGTCCTGGTCAGCGGCCAACGAGGTCAAGATGTCGCGCTCGGTCACTATCCCCGGGCCGTGGCTGTCGGGATCGTGCACCACGGCAGCGCCGACGCGGCGGTCGGCCATCAGCCGTGCGACAGCGCGCAGGGTGTGACCCGGGCCGACCGTGAGAATCGCGGGACTCATACCTTCGCGGACCTGCATGGACGGCTCCCTTCGCGCTTGCCGGGGATACACGACCCCGAAGACTTGCAACGATTGCCTCAATGTAGTACCCGATCCGCGCTCGGTCAAGCGCCATTCGCAAACTCGCGTGGGCGCAGGGGCTCCGGCCCGTAAAAGCAGGCCCCGCCACCGCGCATCGCATCGCCTCCAGGCACTAGGATCTCGCCTCGTGCAGGAGGCGATCGCGACCAAGACGGCTGGCCAGCCACCGATCCCGGCCGATCCGGCCGCGGCCGGCGACGGCGCGTGCACAGTCACGAGGCTGGCGAATGCCTAGTCGGCGAGCGATCGTGGGAGCGCTCGTCGCGGCGGTGCTCGCCACCGCGATCGGGATCGTGTTGAGCTTCGTGATCCACTGGTTCCCGGTGGCGGCCTCCACGCAGGCCAAGAACACCGACCGGCTCTACCACGTGCTGGTGATCGCGTCGGTGCCGATCTTCGTGCTCGTCGTGAGCGTGATCCTGTTCTCGGTGTGGCAGTTCCGCATGCGCCCGGGCCAGGAGCTGCAGGACGGGCTGCCGATCCACGGAAACACCCGGCTGGAGGTCTTCTGGACGGCGATACCGGCGCTGCTGCTGCTGGGGCTCGTGTCCTACTCGTTCGTGGTGCTCCACGACAACGAGAAGAAGCCAGCGGGGGTGCCCGAAGTCCAGATCGGGGTGACGGGCCAGCAGTTCTTCTGGACGTATGAATATCCCCCGTCGGTGACGGGGGGAGCGCCGCTGAAGAGCTACCAGCTGTACCTCCCCGAGGGCGACACGGTGTACTTCAACCTGCGCTCGAAGGACGTGATCCACGCGTTCTGGATCCCGGCGTTCCGCCTGCAGGAGGACGTGGTGCCGGGGATCACGACCCACTACCGGGCCACGCTGGACCGTGTCGGCACCTATCCGGTGGTGTGCAATCTGCTCTGCGGCGCCGGTCACGCACTGATGCGCTCGAGCGTGCACGTGGTGCCGCCGGCGCGGTTCCGGTCGTGGCTGCAGAGCCAGCAACGGTCGGGGCTGCCGACAGCCACCGCCTCCACCGGCGAGGAGAGCAGGCCCCGGGCGCCCGGCGCCGTCACGGGGGCGGCTACGGGATAATGTGCGCCGCGATGAGTCTCCAGGGAGCACGCTGATGGCGACGACGGTCCCCGCACCCGGCCCGGTCCACTCCGGTCACGCGAGCCCTTCGCAGGGCGGCACCTCGCTGGGCGCGAAACTGCGCGCACCGGGCTTCTATCGCGCGGCGTGGATGATGCCGCTCGGCGTCCTGCTCGCCTTCGGGGTGACGTGGATCGTGCGCATGAGCACGGGACACGGCACCTTCCACCACTTCATCGACGGCGAAGCGATCCTGACCGTCTCGCTGTTCACCGTGCCGATGCTGTTCCTGATCGGGATCGGCGGGTTCGACTACTGGTTCTACTGGGCGGCGGGACGGCCGACCCGGGCGGAGGACCACTCCGGCCACGGCGCCTACAGCTGGAAGGACTACTTCCGCATCAACACCGACCACAAGGTGATCGGCGTCCAGTACACGGTCACCTCGTTCGTGTTTCTGCTGATCGGCGGCCTGATGGCGATGCTGATGCGCGCCGAGCTCGCGCAGCCCGGCGCCCAGTTCGTCGACGCGAACACGTTCAACGGGCTGTTCTCGGTGCACGCCACGCTGCTGATCTTCCTGTTCGTGATCCCGGTGTTCGCGGGCCTGGCGAACTTCGTGCTACCGCTGATGATCGGCGCACCCGACATGGCGTTCCCGCGCTTGAACGCCCTCTCCTACTGGCTGCTTCCGGTCGCGGGCACGATGATGCTGGCGAGCTTCCTGGCGCCCGGCGGAGCGTTCGCCGACGGCTGGACCGCCTACACCCCGCTCTCCACCGACATGCCGGTCGGGCAGATGTTCTTCTCGATGGGGGTCCAGTTCGCGGGCGCATCCTCGATCATGACCGCCCTCAACTTCCTCGTGACGATCATCACGATGAGGGCCCCCGGGATGAGCTTCTTCAGGATGCCCCTGCTGGTGTGGGCCAACTTCGCGACGTCGCTGCTGGTGGTGATCGCGACGCCGTTCATCGCCGCCTCGCAGTTCTTCATCATGCTCGACAGGGCGCTGGGCTTCAACTTCTTCAACGCCGGCGCCGGCGGCGACGTGTTGATGTACCAGCACGTCTTCTGGTTCTACTCCCACCCGGCCGTGTACATCATGATGCTGCCCGGGTTCGGCATCATCAGCGAGATCATCGCCGTGAAGTCGCGCAAGCCGATCTTCGGCTACCGCATGATGGCGTTCTCGCTGCTGGCGATCGTGCTGCTCGGCTTCACCGTGTGGGCACACCACATGTTCACCTCCGGCATGGCCGCCTGGATCAGGATCCCGATGGCGGTCACCACCGCGATCATCGCCGTGCCGACGGGCATCAAGATCTTCTCCTGGCTGGCGACGCTGTGGCGGGGGGTGCTGCACCTGGACACGCCGATGCTGTTCGCGCTGGGGTTCCTGACGACGTTCACGCTCGGGGGGATCAGCGGGGTGATGCTCGCGATGATCCCGTTCGACATCCACGTCAGTGCCACCTACTTCATCGTCGCCCACATCCACTACGTGCTGTTCGGCGGCTCGCTGATGACGATCTTCGCGGGCGTGTACTACTGGTTCCCGAAGATGACCGGCCGCATGTTCGACGAGCGGCTGGGCAAGTGGCACTTCTGGAGCACGTTCATCTTCTTCAACCTGACATTCGGGCCGATGCACATCCTCGGTCTGCAGGGGATGCCCAGGCGCGTGGCGACGTACGCGACCAAGTTCGCCGACCTGAACCTGATCATCTCGATCATGAGCTTCGGCCTCGGCCTCAGCACGCTGATCTTCGTCTACAACATGGTCACCAGCTGGCGCGGGGGCCCGCGCGCGGCGGCCAACCCGTGGCGTGGCTTGACGCTCGAGTGGCAGGTCAGCTCGCCGCCGCCCGTGTTCAACTTCGATCGCGTTCCGACCGTCGTGGGCGGCCCGTACGAGTACGGCGTGCCGGGAGCGGTCCACGGCCTGTTCAAGCCCGCTCCGGTCGGCGCAGGAGCGCCCGCCGCGCCGGGCGCGACCGCTATGTCCAAGAGCGAGTGACCGTGGGAGGAGTGTGTCCATGACCGAGATCCTCGTGGTCGCCAATCGCACGCTCGGCGGCGAGAAACTGCTCGCGCTCGCAAAGGCGCGCGCGGAGACGGTTCAGAACGCCAGCTTCCGGCTGGTGGTGCCCCAGACGAAGCCCACGGCGGGCTTCGTGATCTACGACGAGGCGGTGCGCGACGCCGCCCAGGTGCGGGTCGATCTGGCGCTCTCGCGCGCTGCCGAAGAGGGCATCCAGGCGACGGGCGAAGTCGGCGACGCTGATCCGTTTCTGGCCACGATGGACGCGATCGCCGCGCGCAGACCCGACGAGATCATCGTGTCCACCCACCCCGTCACCCAGTCGGGGTGGCTGCGACGGGATCTGATCGAGCGCATCCACAACGCCTCGGGCCTGCCCGTCGAGCACGTCGTCACCGACATCGAGCGCGAAGGCCTGCCGTTCGGGGTGACGCTCGTGATCGCCAACAAGACATCCACCGGCGAGGAGCTGATCGACCGGCTCGAGGCAAAGGCCGGCGAGGGCACCGAGCGCCGTAAGCGGTTGTTCATCGCCGTCGTGCCCCAGCAGGACGGAACGGGCAACGCGCCCCGTCAGGCGCGAGCCCGCCTGGCGGCGATGCTGGGCCGTCTGGACCAGGCGGGCCTGCTCTCCTCCGGGATGATCGGCGACCCCGACCCCTACACCGCCACGATGAACGCGCTCGAGCTGTTCCGGGTGGACGATCTGGTCATATCCACGCTTCCCGACGAGCGTTCGGGGTGGCTGCGGGCGGACCTGATCGAGCGGGTGCGTCACGCCACCCGCGTCCCGATCGAGCACGTCGTCGTGAACGTCCAGGACGCCCCCACGACCGCCGCGTCGGCGGCGTAGAGGAGGATCGGCGAGATGGAGGCAGCCAGCATCTCGGCGGGCGCCGTCGGCCACGACGAGCACGACCACCACGGTCCACCCCCGGCGAACCGCAGCTCGCGGGCGGAGCCCCAGCTGTTGGGGATGCTGCTCTTCATCATCTCCGAGGTGATGGTGTTTGGGGCGTTCTTCACCGCCTACTTCTTCATCAGGGTCGCGCAGGGCAATCCGTGGCCGGCGGTGGGAACGACGTTGCCGGTCGAGGTCGCGGGTGTGAACACGGCCATCCTGGTGTCCTCCTCGTTCACGCTGCACTGGGCGGAGGCGGCGATCAAGAAGGGCAACCACTGGGGGCTGAAGGCCGGCATCCTGACGACGTTCCTACTCGGCTGCACGTTCCTGTTCATCCAGATCAACGAGTACGCCAACATCGGCTTCGCGCCCCAGGACGCCGCCCAGCAGACGATCTTCTACTCGCTCACCGGCCTGCACGGGGCGCACGTGTTCATCGGCCTGCTGCTGCTGCTGTTCGTGACGATCAGATCCTTCCGCGGGCACTACTCGCCCGAGGAGCACCGTGGCGTCAACGTGCCGGGCGTCTACTGGCACTTCGTCGACATCATGTGGATCGTCGTCTACTTCACGGTCTACATCCTCTAGCCCCGGGAGCGGGACCGCGACGGTGTTCAACCCGCTGCGCAGCGAGGAGGAGGCGTTCCGGCTGCTGCTCTACGTGGTCGCGGTGTTCGCCGTGCTGATCGCCGTGGTGCTGATCCTGCGCGCGGTGCTGTAGGAGCGCTCGCGCCCGACCAGACCGTGCGGAGCAGGACGAGTCCGCCTGCGGAGGGCCTACTTGACGGTGAGGGTGCCGAACATCCCGGCCGCGCGGTGGCCGGGAGCCTGGCAGAAGAACGTGTAGACACCCGGCTTCACGCTGAGCGTGACCGAGACGGTGCCCTTGGTCGTGAACTGGCTCGCGCCGAGTACCGGCTTGCCGGCGGGCTTTTCGCCGCCTTCGCCTTCTTCGAGCGCGATGTTGTGCGAGACACCGGACATGTTCGGCATTTCGATCGTGACCTTGCCCGCGCTCGCCGTGGCCTTGCTGGCCGTGTAGGCGAGCTGTCCTTCGGGGTTCGCCGGGATCGTCAGCTTCCCGCCCGCCTCGGCCACGGGCTTGCCCGATCCCGGCGTCTTCACGGCGGTCGCGAGCAGCCCCGTGTCCTTGCCCGGAGTCGCTGCAGCGGCGGCGACGTAGGCGGCGACGTCGGTGACGGCGGCGCCCGTGACGAGGTCTTTGGGCATCGCGCCGAACGGGTTGGGCTGCTGGATCTGGTATTCGACGATGCCCCTGATCGCGCTGCGTCCGTGGGCTTCGCCGACGGCCTCGTGGAACGCTTCGTCGAGGTTGGGGCCGACCGTGCCTTTGGTGCCCGCCCGGGCGAGCGTGTGGCAGGCTCCGCACTTGGCGACGAACTGCTGCTTGCCGGCGATCAGGTCCGCATTCTCGCCCTGCTTGACCCCGCCGCATCCGGCGAGCGCCAGCAGCACGCAACCGGCGACGGCGAACGAGCCGAGCATGGGGACACGGCGATGCTTTTGGCTGTGCAACGGGGACATCGGCGCGGGAACTCTATCCAAACCCCCGGCCATCAGGGCTTCGCGAGGCCGTCCAGCTCGCCCCGCGCTGCGGCGATCACGCCGCGGCCCACCCCCTGCCACGACCAGCGCTCGCGTACGGTGCGCACGAGTCCCGCCCGCGCCCTGTCGCGAACCTCGGGGTCCTGCCCCAGCCAGGCCACGACTCGAGCGGCCAGCGCCCGAACCGCCCCATCGTCGATCGGGAAGGACAGCAGCGGTGCGACCGTCGCCGGCACGGCCGGCGCGAGCGCCTGGGCGACCTCGGCCAGCCCGGAGTGAGCCGCGACGATCGGCAGCGCCCCGCACGCCGCCGCCTCCGCGGCGACCATGCCGAACGCCTCCGGGAACGTGCTCGGCACGACCATCGCCTCGCACGCGGGCAGCAGCTCGGTCAGCTCCTCGTGGTCGAGGCGACCTGTCAGCACGACCCGCTCCGAGAGGCCGGCGGCAGCGTCCAGGTAGCGATTGCGCCCGAGACCCTCGAGCCCGTCGAGGAAGGCCAGCAGATGTCCCAGCGGCGCCACCGCGCGCGGGGGCTCACGCGCCTGGTCCGGAGATTGCGCTTCGCACGACCTGCCCGCCCGGGCGATCTCGCGGGCGCGGTCGAGATCGCCAGCGGCGAGCGCCCCAAGCAGCGCCTCCAGGCCGGCGCGGTAGGCGCCGAAGCCGACGACGAGCAGGCGCGCCTCCGGCACCCGCTCGAGCACGAGCGGCCACGCGCCGATCAGCAGATCCACCCCCTTGCTCACGATCAGCTTGCCGACGAACGCGACCAGCCTGTCGCGGTCTGGCTGCAGCCGCTCCAACGCGCTCGCCGCCGCGGAGTCGTCGCGAGCGAACGCGTCGGCCCCTTCGCTCGCGCCCGCCGGCACGGGCGCCCCGTCGGCCTGGCGCCTGAGCCGGATGCTCAGGCGGCGCAGGCCCGCGGCCGCCGTTACGGGATCGCGCGGTGTGAACTGCTGGACGTCCACGCCCGGTGGACCCAGCCGCGTGCGTAGCTCGAGCGCAGGATCGCCCAGCGCGTCCGACAGGCTCACCGCGGTGTGGCGCGAGCCCACGAGGACCGCCCGCGCCGGCTCGAGCCCCTCGCGGGCGTAGCCCAGGAAGCGCTCGGGATCGCGCTTGACGGTGTACTCCAGGGCGCTGCCGTGGACCTTCACGGCGTAGGGGATCGACCCCCCGCGCGTGGAGGCGACGAGGGCCCGCGCGAGGATCGCCGGACCCATCACGAGATGATTGGCGAGCGCGATCGTGGGCGACACGCGGTCGCACACCTCCACCACAGCGGCGACGTTGGCCTGTAGGTAGGCGGAGATCTCCTCGTCGGTGCACTCGGCGAACGTGCGTGCCCGCATGCCCTCGTAGCGATCGGCGACGTACACCGGCAGCAGCGAGCCGATCTCCGGCCGGTAGACGGTGCAGCGAGCGCGCTGCCCGTCGCGGCCCGGCAGCGCCCGTACCCGCAGCGCGCCGCCCTCCCATCCACCGACCGCGTCCACGAACGGCTGGCGCTCGGGATGGCGATCCTGGCAGAGCAGGTGCACCTCGTGGCCGAGGCTCACCAGAGCTGCGGCGAGGCGGGCGTTGTAGACATTCGAGCCCGTCCCCGCGAGCAGGTAGCCGTGAAAGATGAGGATGCGCACCGGCACGCACACTAGGCCAGCGCTCCCCGGAAGCACCGGCGCGAGCGATCCGCCCGCGGCCGCGCGCGGCGTGGGTGGGCTCCGGTAGAGTCTCGCCCATGAGCACCGGTCAGCGCTACCGTCTGCGCAACCCCGCCAGCGGGCGGGACGTCGTGATCGAGGCGGGGCCCGGGGAGATCTACACAGACCGCGACGACGGCGAGGAGCTCGAGGTCGTCGGCGTGGTGCTGCCGCTCGCTCCATCGAGCTCGAAGCTGCCGTGGGCTGTCGAGAACCTGCGGTTCTGCCCCTGGTGCGAGCAGCTTGCCCAGAAGGACCTCAACGACTGTCCGACGTGTGGCCGGCGTATGGGGCCGCTCGGCGCGGCGGCTGCGGGCGCCGGCGCGTGAGCGGCGAGCGTACGCGTCGCTCGGTCGCACCGGCGGCGACCCTGGCCGCGATCGCATGCGCGCTGCTGTTGAGCGCCTGCGGAGGCTCCAGCAACACCTCCGACGTGGCGCCGAAGAGCACGCCCAACATCATTCCGCCCACCGACACAAGTGGCGAAGCGGCGCAGACGACCTCGACGACGTCGACCGCGAAATCGAAGACCTCGAGCAGCGAAGGCGAAGCCAGCTCGTCCGGTGAAGCCGAAGAATCCAGCTCGGAATCGGGTGGAACCAGCGCCAGCGAAGGTGGGAGCGAAGCGGCCGGCGGCACCTCCGCCGGCGGGACGGGCAAAGCCACCGAAGAAGGCGGCGGCAAAGGCGGCAGCGAAGCCACCGGCGGCGCTGGCGCGACCGGCGGTTCGGGCGCTCCGTAGCCGCGCGCGCCTGGCAGGTCGTCGGTCCGCTGACCCCACGCCGCTGCCACGGCGTGGAGTTCAGGGTCCGCCGGGAGGCGGGGATCGCGCCGCCGCTAGGGGGTGGAGATCAGCGTCGCGCTGTAGGTCAGACGGGCCGTGCGATACAGGCAGTAGTACTGCGTCGGGACTCCGATCTGGGTCTGAGCGGTCTGGCTCGAGGTGCTGGAGCACTGCGCCTTTGACCGCGCGGCACGCCAGGAGGTGGAATTGGTGAAGCCGAGCGCCAGCGAAGGCGCCCACGAGGGCACCGTCAGCGCGACCACGTCGCCCTTGTTCACGTTGATCGTCGTGGCGAGCGGGAACTGGACGGTCTTGCCGAAGTACTTTTCGAGCTTGACGACCGGGCTCTGGGCGATCAGCTTGTAGCTGAGGTTGGGCTTGCGCTGTGGACGCAGGATCGCGATCCCCGCGCTCGCCGGGCCGCCCTCGTGGGCGTTGAAGAACTTGATCTGGCTGGCGTTGGGCTTGCCGAGCGTGATCGTCCAGGCGACGACCGTGCCTTCGCGAGGCGCGGATAGGAGGTTGGTCGATGAGCCGACCTTGACCTGAAAGCCGGTCGTGCGGCTGACCGCCAGGCACGGGCTGCCGGGGCAGCTCGGCACGGTTTCCGGGGTGGTGTTGCCGATCACGCCGACTTCGGTGAGGGTCGCGGGCGCGAACGCCGGCAGTGCCAGCAGCAGCGCGAGGGCCCCCGTTATCGCGGTGAATACACGTTTCATATGCGCCATCAACACGCCCGCAGCTCCAATGGTGCGGTTAGTTATGTTCGCCCCTCCCCCGCGAGTTCCTGCGCGGCGGCAGCGATCTGGACCGGATCGCCGGGGGCGGGCACCCACGGCAGCTGCAGGGGATCGCCGCTGTAGCGGGGCACGACGTGGACATGGAAGTGGAACACCGTCTGCCATGCCACCGCGCCGCAGGAGTTCAGCAGGTTCACGCCGTCGGCTCCCAGCCGCTCCTTCATCCGCTGCGCCAGCCGCCGCGATGCGGCCGCCGTGGCGCTCAGATCCTCGGGCGCGACCACGAGCAGGTCGGCCGAGTGCGCCCGCGGGATCACCAGCGCGTGGCCGCGGGTGGCGGGGTTGATGTCCATGAACGCGATCGTGCGCTCGTCCTCGTCGACGATCGTCGCGGGCAGCTCGCCCGCGAGGATCCTGCAGAAGATGCAGTCCGGGTCAGACATCGCCTGGGAAGGGTAGAGAATCGCCTGGATCCGCTCATGCCCGCCCGGGCGGGCATGAGCCGCGCCGGCGCGCGCGTCGGTCTAGGAGCCGGTCGCGGGAGCGCGCTGCAGGAACGCCTTCGCGTGGGCGAGCGCCTGCTCGGTCGTCGCGATCTCGCCCGCGTACGCGGCTGCCGCCAGCTCCTCCAGCAGCCGGCCGAGCGCCGGGCCGGTCTCGATTTCCAGCGCCGCCGCGAGCGTGTCGCCGCGCCACAGCGGCTGCGGTGGCCCCTGCGCGCGCCAGCGCAGCGCGTCGGCGAGCATCGGCCTGGCCAGGCGCAGGTGTGCGTCGATCGACTTGGCCGCGCCGGCCCCGCGGGTGGCCAGTCGGTCGGCGACGGACAGCAGGGTGACGTCCACCTCGACGGGAGCGGTGGCGCGCATGTAGGCGAACACGGTCCGCCGCGCGAGGGGCTGCGGCTCGTGCACGAGAAAGCCGAGGCGCAGGTGATGGCGCACGAGCGCGGCGACGTGCCCCCGCAGGCGCTCGGAGACGCGCAGGCGGTGCAGCGTCGCACGTGCGAGCTCGGCCCCCCGCAGGTCGTGGCCGAGAAACGTCACACGCCCGTCCTCGCGCTCCGCGCGGGTGAGCGGCTTGGCGGCGTCGTGCAACAGCGCCCCCCAACGCAGGGCCTCGCCGCGAGTGAGCTCGTCCGCCAGCGGCTCCGCCAGCAGCGCCGCCACCTCCTGCTCGTGCTCGGGCAAACCGAGCACCTCGGCGGGGTCCCGTTGCAGGGCGATCACGCGCTCGAGCACCTCCAGCGTGTGGCCGTGCACGTCGCGGTGGTGAAAACGACTCTGGGGAACGTCGCGCAGCGCATCGAGCTCAGGCAGCACCACCGCGGTCAACCCGAGCGCGTCCATCAACGCCAGTCCCTCGAGCGCCCGCGGCGAGGAGACGATGCGACGCAGCTCCATGAACACCCGCTCGCCTGCGACCTGACCCAGACCGCCGGCCGCCCGCCGCGCACCACGGACGGTGTCGGCGTCGGCCTCCAGGCCGAGGTCCAGCGACATCCGCACCAGGCGCAACGCCCGCAACGGGTCCTCCTCGAACGCCCGCGGCCCGGCCATGCGCAGACGCCCCGCGGCGAGATCGGCGAGCCCCCCGAGCGGATCCACGGGCGCACCCCCGCCAACCGGTTCGGCGATCGCGTTGACGGTGAAGTCCCTCATCGCGAGATCCGCCTCCAGCGAGCCGCCGCGGAGCGCCTGCACGTCCACCTGCCAGGAGCGATCGCGCGCGACCACCCGCCACCCGGAGAAGTCGGCGGACAGCTCAAAGCATGCCGCTCCCGGCGCGGCACGGGCGAGCGCGCGTGCGGCATCGGGGGCGCTGCCTTCCACGACCACGTCCACGTCCGCCGTGGCGCGGGCGCTCGCGCGGTCGCGGGGGACGCCCCCAACGAGCCAGGCGGGCGTGCGTGCGAGCGCCTGCTCGAGCGCCTGCAGGACCTCGACGGGAGCGCCTCCGCTCACCGCGCGAGCGCCGGTTGGGAACGGTAGGCGCGGGTCACCCGCGCGGACAGGCCACAGGTGATCTCATAGTTGATCGTGTGGAGTCGTCCGGCGAGCTCCTCGGCCGTGATCCGCTGCCCGTCCCGCGCCCCGATCAGGACCGCCTCAGCTCCGCACAGCCCCGCAGCCGCCGGATCGGGACCGAGGTCGACCGCGACGTTGTCCATGCTCACCGTGCCCACCAGCGGATACCTGCGCCCTCGAATCAGCACGTCGGCCTCGCCCGACAGGCCCCTGCGCCATCCGTCCCCGTAGCCGATCGGCAGCACGCCCAGATAGGTGTCGCAGTCGGCCACGAAGCGGCGCCCGTAGCCGGTGCTCTGCCCGGCGGCGCAGAGCTTCACCTCGCTCACCACCGAGCTCAGCTCGAGCGCCGGACGAAGGCCCTGCTCGGAGGGGTCCTCGCCGAACGGGTCCAGGCCGTAGAGCGCAACCCCGCAGCGAGCCATGTCGAAGTGGGCGCGGCGGTCGCGCAGCACCGCGGCGCTGTTGGCGGCGTGTACGAGGACGTCGCGATGGAGTGCTCTGATCTCCTCGACCCAGCGCGTGAAAGCGCTCAACTGCGCATCGAAGAAGCCCTCGTCGCGGTGGATGTCCGCCGTCGCGAAATGGGTCATCACACCCGCGAGCACGACATTCGGCGCGGCCGCCGCAGCAGCCGCCGCGCGCGATGCGTGGGCGGGATCGCGCGTGCCCAACCGGCCCATGCCCGTGTCGAGCTTCACGTGGACACGGGCGGGCAGCGACGCCGCCTCGGCGGCCTCGGCGGCCAGCGCGATCGAGCGCTCGTGCCACAGCACCACGTCCGCGGACATGGCGACCGCCCGTTGCAGCTCAGAGGGGTCGCCCAGCGCGCCCATCACCAGCAGCGGCTCGGCGATGCCGGCGTCGCGCAGCTCCTGTGCCTCCTGGACCGTGGCGACCGCCAGCCAGCTCGCCCCGGAGGCGAGCGCGGCGCGGGCGCATTCGATCGCTCCGTGGCCATAGCCGTCGGCCTTGACCACGGCGCACAGCTGAGCGCCGTCCAGCTCGCGCAGCAGCCGCTCGCAGTTCCACGCCACCGCCGCGGGGTCCACCCGAGCCACCGCCCGCAGCGAGCTCACCGCCGCTCGCTCCATTCCCCGCCGCCAGCGCGAGCCGCCGGCAGCTCGGCGATCACGTCCGATGCCATCACCCCCTCGGGCGCTCCCTGCCGGTCGGCCGCGAGGCGGCCGGCGTTGGCGTGCACGAGCACGCCCGCGGCGGCGGCCTCGAACGCCGGCATACCCTGGGCAAGCAGAGCGCCGATCACCCCGGCGAGCACGTCTCCGGTGCCCGCCGTCGCCAGCGCGGGGCTGTCGCCCCTGCTCACTGCGACGATCCCCGAAGGATCGGCCACGAGCGTGTCGTCGCCCTTGAGCACCACGACCGCGCCCGCCAGCTCCGCGGCGCGGCGGGCATGGTGCAGGCGCTCGGCGGCGATCGCATCGCTGTCGAGATCGAGCAGCCGCGCGAGCTCCCCTCCGTGGGGAGTCAGCACGGTCGGGTGCTCGCGCCGAGCCAGGTCGGGCAGATGTCCCTCGCTGTGCGCCCCCAGCGAGCTGGCGGCATGGGCGTTGAGGCCGTCGGCGTCCAGCACCAGCGCCATCGCGGCGCTGCGCGCCAACGAGCGGGCGAACGCGACCGCGTGCTCACCACGCCCGATGCCCGGACCGAGCACGAGCGACCCGCCGCTGCGGGCCGACTGCAGCACGACCTCCACGCCCTCGACGGTGAGGGCGCCGTCTGCGTCGGGCAGGCCACGGGTCATCACCTCTGGTGGCCCGCACGCGAGGATCCCCTGCAGGCCGGCTGGCACGCACGCGGTGACGTAGCCCGCTCCTGCGCGCATCGCTCCCAGCGCGGCCATCCGCGGCGCGCCGGTGAGGCCGCGCGAGCCGCCCGCCACGAGCACGTGGCCGGAGGAGAACTTGGTCGAGCTCGCCCCCCGGCGAGGAACCAGCGGGAGTATCTGCGAGCCGATCAATCCCACCCGTCCCTCGGCGGGACCGCCGCGGGGGATGCCGATGTCGATCACCTCGACCGTGCCCGCGTGAGCCTTTCCCGGATGGATCCACAGGCCGGGCTTGGCAGCGTGAAACGTGACGGTGATGCGCGCGCTCACCGCGACTCCCGTGACGGCTCCGGTGGAAGCGTCCACACCGGAGGGCACATCGACGCTCACCACCGGTGCACCGCCGGAGACGATCGCCGCGATCGCCTCTGCGGGCGCTCCGCGGGGCTCGCCGGCGAAGCCGGTGCCGAGCACGGCGTCGACCACCACTGCCGCGTCGGCGAGCCCGTCCGGGTTCTCGCCGAGCTCCCGCGGGGCGGGACCCGGCAGACGCTCCAGGTTGGCGCGAGCGTCGCCGGTGAACTCCTGCGGAGGGTCGGTGCACAAGACCGCGACCGCCCTACCCGCGTCTCGCAGCAGCCGCGCCACGACGAGGCCGTCGCCGCCGTTGTTGCCCTTGCCGCACACGATCGCCACCGGGCCGTCGGGCGCGAGCACCTCGACCGCGCGCGCCACGGCCGCGCCGGCGCGCTCCATCAGGTCGAGCGAGGGCACGCCGCGCTGCTCGATCGCCCAGCGGTCGGTGGACCGCATCAGCTCGGCGTCGGGCAGGGGTATCGCCCAGTCTGGAAGCTTCTCCACGACGAGCGATGCTAATCGGTCCGCGGGCCGGGATCGCGACGGCAGGGCCGCTCGGCTACTCGACCGTGACCGTCTTTGCGAGATTGCGCGGCTGGTCCACGTTCAGTCCGCGCCTGCGAGCGATCTCGTAGGCGAGCAGCTGCAACGGGATCACGGCGAGGATCGGCTGCAGCATCCAGTCCACCGCCGGCACTTCGATCACATAGTCGGCGTGTCGGGCGATCTCCTCGTTGCCGGCGGTCACGATCGCGATCACGTGCGCCCCGCGGGCGCGGACCTCCTGCATGTTCGACGCCAGCTTGTCGAGCACGGGCGAGTCGGTGGCGACGCTCACCACCGGCGTGGAGTCGTCCAGCAGCGCGATCGGACCGTGCTTCATCTCCCCCGCCGCGTAGGCGTCGGTGGCTATGTATGAGATCTCCTTCAGCTTCAACGCACCCTCGAGCGCGACCGGCAGCCCGACGTGGCGGCCGATGTAGAGGAAGAACTCGCTACGGAAGCGCTCGCTGGCGACGCGGGCCACCGGCTCGACCACCAGCTCGAGGGTCTCGGCGATGCAGTGGGGCAGCCGCTTGAGCTCGCTGACGAGCTCCGCCACCCGCTCGGGAGCGAGGCGGCCCTGCAGCTGGGCCAGGCGCAGACCGATCAGGTAGATCACGGCGACCTGGCACAGGAACGTCTTCGTGGCCGCCACGCCGATCTCCAGGCCGGCGCGGGTGAACAGCACCCCGTCGGCCTCGCGTGTGGCCTGGGAGCCCACCACATTGGTGACCGCCAGCACGGTGGCACCCCGCTCGCGGGCCATGCGCATAGCCGCGAGCGTGTCGGCGGTCTCCCCCGACTGCGATATGCCGATCACGAGGTCCCCGGGTCCGAGCACGGGGTTGCGATAGCGGTACTCCGAGGCGATGTCCATCTCGACCGGCAGTCGCGCCCACTCCTCGATCGCGTAACGCCCGATCAGGCCGGCATGGTAGGAGGTGCCACAGGCGACGATCACGATCCGCTTCACGCCCGCGAGGATCGCCTCGTCGAGCGCTCCCTCCTCATCCAGGTCGACGCCTTCCCCGCCGGCGGTGCGGTCGGCGATCGTCTCTGCGACCGCGTCGGCCTGTTCGTGGATCTCCTTGAGCATGAACGTCTCGTAGCCGGCCTTCTCGGCCATGTCCTCGTCCCAGTCGACCGTCTGCACCGCGCGCTCGACCGGCTCCCCGTCGGGGGTCGTGATCACGACCCCCTCGGGACGCAACACCACGATCTCGCCGTTTTCGACGAACTGCACCTGTCGGGTCTCCGCAAGGAACGCCGGCACCGCCGAGGCGACGAACTGCTCGCCCTCGCCGCGACCCACGATCAGCGGGCACTCCCGCCGCGCTCCGACGAGCAGCTGCGGCTCGTCGAGGCTCATCGCCACGAACGCGAAGTGCCCCTGGAGCTCGCTGTAGGCCGCACGAACCGCGGCCGCCAGGTCGCCGTTGGCGTGGCTGGCGATCAGGTGGGCGATCACCTCGGCGTCCGTCTCCGAGGTGAACTCGACGCCGTCGGCGGCGAGCCGCTCCTTGAGCGACATGTAGTTCTCCACGATTCCGTTCACGACGACGTGCAGGCGGTCGCGGGAGTCGTAGTGGGGGTGGGCGTTCTCCTCGCTGACGCGTCCGTGGGTTGCCCAGCGGGTGTGGCCGATGCCGGTGTGCACCGGCTTGGTCGCGACCGCCACGGCTGATCCGCTGTGGGACCTGGCCGCATCGGAGTCTTGCGCGTCGAGCTTGGCCTGCAGGGCGTCGAGGTTGCCGACCGCCCGCACCGCCTCGATGCGATCGTCCTCGATCACGGAGATGCCAGCGGAGTCGTAGCCGCGGTACTCGAGCCGCTTCAGCCCGGCCAGCAGCAGATCGCGAACCGGGCGATTACCGACGTAGCCGACGATGCCGCACACTCCGTCGAAGATACCAGTGGTTCCTGCCCCGGCCGGGGCTGGGCGGGGTCTCCCAGTCGTCTCAGCCGAGCTCGCGCTGCACCAGCGCCACCAGCCGCTCACACACGTCTTGGGCCTCTTCGTCGGTCGGAGCCTCGACCATGACCCGTACGAGCGGCTCGGTGCCGCTCGGGCGCACCAGCACCCGACCCCGCCCTGAGAGCGATTCGTCGGCCGCTCGCACTGCCTCGCCCACGTTCTCGCACCGCTCGAGCGCCTCGCGATCACGCACCGGGACGCTCACGAGGCGCTGGGGAAGCCGCGCCATCGCACTGCGCTCGCGCAGGTCCGATCCGGCGAGCGCCTCGAGCGTGAGCAGCGCGCCCGCGATCCCGTCGCCGGTGCGGTTGAACCCCAGCTCGATCAGGTGGCCGGACTGCTCGCCGCCGAGCGTCCAGCGGCGTGCCCGCAGCTCCTCCAGCACGTACCTGTCCCCCACCTTCGTGCTCGCAACCTCGATCCCCGCGTCGAGCCATGGCCGTGTGAAAGCCGTAGTTGGTCATCACCGTGACCACCACCCCGTCGCCGTGCAGGCGCCCGGCGTCGCGCAGATGCAGCGCCGCCAGCGCGATCAGCTCGTCGCCGTCGACCACATCTCCCGCGCCATCGACGGCGAGCACGCGGTCACCGTCGCCGTCGAACGCGAACCCGAGCGTGTGTCCCCCCTCGCGCACCCGCTCGGCGAGGACCTGCATGTGGGTCGAGCCGCACCCATCGTTGATGTTGCGCCCGTCGGGCAGGTTCGCCAGCACGGTGACCTCGGCGCCGAGGCGGCCGAAGATCTCGGGGGCGACCTCGCTGGTGGCCCCGTTGGCGCAGTCGATCACCAGATCCAGGCCGGCCAGGTCGAGCGCCTGAAAGCGGGTGTGGAGCTCTCTCAGGTAGTCCTCGCCGGCGCCTCTGAGCTCGCGGATGCGACCGATCTGAGTCGATCGTGCCGGGGCGCCTTCGAGCTCGCGCTCGATCGAGAGCTCGAGCTCGTCGGACAGCTTGTACCCGTCGCCGCCGAAG
This sequence comes from uncultured Solirubrobacterales bacterium, assembly GCA_963696615.1. GTDB lineage: Bacteria > Actinomycetota > Thermoleophilia > Solirubrobacterales > Solirubrobacteraceae > Palsa-744. The sequence continues at coordinate 206,194 of CAVOKU010000002.1, forward strand.
AACTTGATCCCGTTGTCACGGTAGGGATTGTGGGAGGCCGAGATCACAGCCGCCAGGTCGAAGTCGTAGCGGGCGATCAGCAGCGGCGCCGCGGGCGTCGGCAGCACGCCGCCGAGCAGCACGTCGCCGCCTGCCGCGGAGACTCCCGCGGCCAGGGCCGCCTCCAGCATCGGTCCGGACTCGCGGGTGTCGCGCACGAGCAGCACCTGGGGACGGGCGGCGTCGAGCTGGTGCGTCACCGCCCGGCCGAGCGCGAGCGCGAGCTCGGCGCTCAGGAGCTCGCCCGCGATCCCCCTCACCCCGTCGGTGCCGAACAGGCGACGACTCATCTCTGCGACGCGTGGCTCGGCCGTGGGCCGGATCCGGCTAGCGCTTTGAGAACTGGGGACGCTTGCGGGCCTTCTTCAGCCCCGCCTTCTTGCGCTCCTTCGCACGCGAGTCGCGTGTCAGAAAGCCGCGTCGCTTCAGCTCGCCCCGCAGGTTCGGGTCGGCCTCGAGCAGCGCCCGCGACACCCCGTGGCGAAGCGCTCCAGCCTGCGCGGAGATCCCGCCGCCGTGCAGTCGCGCGACCACGTCCATGCGCTCCTGGTAGCCGACCGTCTCGAGCGGTTGACGGATGTTGCGCTGCAGCGTCACGCGCGGGAAGTGCTCCTCCAACGCGCGGCCGTTGACGAGGTAGGTGCCGCTGCCCGGCCGCAGCGTCACGCGCGCGATCGCCGTCTTGCGCTTGCCCGTCGCGCGATACCTCGCGCCGGAGGCGAGATCGATCGCCGCCGTGGAGATCGGCTCTGGCAGCGCCTCGTCTCCCAGCTCCCCGTCGGGCTCGCCGCCATCCGCCTCGGAGACCTCGACCTGCTCGTAGCCCTCGACCTCGACCGCGTAGGGATCGGTGGCCTGCTGCTCGCGGCCGAGCGGATCGACCCCCTCGGGGACGATGTCCACCTCGAGATGGGCGCCCGGCACTGCGGGCTTCTCCCGCGGCGCGGCCTCCCGCGCCTCGCCCTCGGGCTCCTCCTCGCCCGCGCCAGCCTCGCTCGCCGTGGCCTCGGTCGCCTGCGCCTCGGCGGGCGGCTGCTGCGCGGCAGGCTCGCTGTCCTGGAGCGCCTCCAGCGGAGCGTCCTCGGCCGCCCCGGCGATCTCGGTCGCCTCCTCGGTCGGGACCGCGTGGCCGGCAACCGGCTCGAACGCCTCGGGCTCGGGGGTCACGCCCTCCTCGCCCCGCTCCTGCGCCTCCTGGAGCGCCTCCAGTGGAGCGTCCTCGGCCGCCCCGGCGATCTCGGTCGCCTCCTCGGTCGGGACCGCGTGCTCCTCGGGCGTCGCGGGTGTCGCGGGGGGCTCCTCGCCGCCGGCGTCGGGAATGTTCTCGTCGGCCATGTCTAACTCTCAATCTCCAGCGCCCGAGGCTTCTGGGCTATGTGCGGATGCTCGGGTCCGGCGTAGATCTTCAGCTTGGTGAGCTGCTTGCGGGCGAGTCTGTTGCGGGGCATCATCCCCTTGACCGCCAGCCGGATCACCTCCTCGGGCCTGCGAGCGATCATCTCCTCGAAGGTCCTCGAGCGCAGCCCGCCCGGATACCCCGAGTGGCGGTAGTAGCGCTTGTCGGCCCGCTTGTTCCCCGTGACCGCCACCTTCTCGGCGTTGATCACGATCACGAAGTCCCCCGTATCGATGTGGGGGGTGTACGCGGGCTTGCGCTTGCCACGCAGCATGTCGGCGATCTGGGTTGCGAGCCGCCCGAGGGTCTTGCCGTTGGCGTCCACCAGCAGCCACTCGCGTTCGCGGTCGGTCGGCCTGGCGACGTATGTCTTGCTCGCAGCTGTGCTCATAACGTGAAAAAGGCCGCACGTCAGCGCGCGGCGCGGCGAACCATCATAGGCGAAGTCTCGGGGTGTCGCGGTGCCGGCCGGCGCTGCCGGTCAGTCGTTGACGAGCGCGGCCGCCTTGCCGTTCACCGCACCCATGCCGACCTCCTGGTCGCGTTGCAGCGCCTTGCCCTCCGTCTGCAACGCCGGTGCGATCACGACCTCCGCGCGGTTGAACTCCGCCAGGTCCTTGTGTCCGCAGGTCGCCATCGAGGTGCGCAGCCCGCCGAACAGGTTGAACGTGCCGTCGTTCTCGCGGGCAGGACCGACGAGGATCTCTTCCAGGGTGCCGTTCTGGGTGGTTGCCACGCGCGCGCCTCGGGGGAGCGAGGGATGAAACGTGGCCATACCCCAGTGAAAGCCCCTGCCGGGCGCCTCATACGCGCGGGCCAGGGGCGAGCCGATCATCACCGCGTCCGCCCCCAACGCAATCGCCTTCGAGACGTCACCGCCGTTGCGCATTCCCCCGTCGGCGATCACCTGGCAGTACTCCCCCGTCTCCAACATGTGGGTGGAGCGTGCGTGCGCGACGTCCGCGATCGCCGTCGCCTGGGGCACGCCGATGCCGAGCACCCCCCTCGTGGTGCAGGCCGCTCCGGGACCGACGCCGACGAGCACCCCCGCGGCGCCCGTGCGCATCAAATGAAGCCCGGTGTGGTAGGAGGCGCAGCCCCCCACGACGACCGGCACGTCGAGGCTGGGAATGAACTCCTTGAGGTTCAAGGGCTCGGACACCGTCGAGACGTGTTCGCCGGAGACCACCGTTCCCTGGATCACGAGCACATCCAGGCCCGCCTCGAGCGCCAGCTCGTAGTGGTCGCGCACCCGCTGCGGCGTCAGCGACGCCGCGACGACCACCTTCTGCTGCTTGACCTCGGCGATCCGCTGCGCGATCAACTCGGGCTTGACCGGTTCGCGGTAGATGTCCTGCATCTCGCGGGTGGCCACGTCCTTGGGCAGCTCGGCGATCCGCTGTAGCTGCTCGTCTGCGTCCTCGTAGCGGGTGAAGATCCCCTCGAGGTTGAGCACCGCCAGGCCACCGAGGCGACCGACGATGCCCGCCGTCTCCGGCGAGACGACCCCGTCCATCGCCGAGGCGAGCATCGGCAGCTCGAACTGGTAGGGCCCCAGCTTCCAGCTGATGTCGATGTCATCGGGGTCGCGAGTGCGCCTGGAGGGCACGATCGCGATGTCATCGAATCCGTATGCTCGGCGGGCTGTCTTGCCGCGCCCGATCTCTACCTCCATCGATCAATCCTCGCAGTCGCCGCGGACGAGAAGACCCCGCTCAGGGCGGGGCCTAAAGGGGGTTGGCGAAGGGCCATCGAGCGGTTGTCGGCGAACTCAGCCAAGTGACTTTGAGCATAGCAACGGCTCACTGGACCAGATCGCCTCGGATATCCTCGATTGCCATGAACGAGCGCGCAACCGCGAGGTATGACCCGCAGGTGACCGAGGCTCGCCGCCAGGCGGCCTGGCGTGAGCGTGGTGCGTTCGCCACGCCGCCCCTGGATCCGGCCCGTCCACGCCGCTACATCAAGCCGTCGGCTCCCTTCACGTCCGGCAACATCCACATCGGTCACGTCCGCTCGTATTCGATCGGCGACGCGTACGCCCGCTTCTGGCGGGCCCGCGGGGAGGACGTGCTGTTCGCGTTCGGCTTCGACGCGTTCGGGCTCCCGGCCGAGCTGGGGGCGATCGCGGGCGGGGTGTCCCCCAGCGATTGGGTCGCGCGGTGCTCCGAGCACATGACCGGACAGCTGCAGCGACTTGGCTACTCGTTCGACTGGGACCGCGCTTTTCTCAGCTCCGATCCGAGCATGTACCGCTGGTCGCAATGGCTGTTCGTGACCCTGCTCGAGGCGGGACTCGTCTACCGCGGCACGGGCGCGGTCGACTGGTGTGACACCTGCCACACCACGCTCGCCACGATCCAGGTCGAGAACGGATCGTGCTGGCGCTGCCACAACCCGGTCCGCCTGATCCAGCGTCCCCAGTGGAACCTCCGCATCAGCTCCTACCTGCAGGAGAACGACCTTCGCCTGGGGGAGCTCGCCGAGAGCGGCATCTGGGACGAGGTGGCGCTCGCCAGCCAGCGCTTCGTGCTCGGCCGCACAGACGGTGTCGAGCTCGAGCTCGGGCCCTCCGATCACGGCGGAACCCTGACCGTGTTCACGCCGCACGCCGACGCCGGCGAGCTGGCGCGGTTCGTGCTGCTCTCCCCCAAGCACCCCGACGTCGACCATTGGGTCGCCGACGAGTCCGTGCGCGAGCGCCTGGAGGACCTGCGCTCAGGGGGCCTCGAGCGCGGTGAGCGGGACGCCGAGGCGATCCCCGTGATCGACACCGGCCACACCCTGCCCGCCCCGCTCGGCGACGAGCGGCTGCCGGTGTTGATCTCCCCCGTCGTGGACGGACGGTTCGGTGCCACGGCGGTGCTCGGCATCCCCGCGCGCGAGCGCAGCGATGCGCTGCTGGCCGAGCGGCTCTCGATCGAGATCGGAGATCTCGGGGAGCCGGCGGGGCGAGGCGACGCCGTGGACGGTGCGGGGGCTGTGCGCCTGCCGGGAGCCCGCCCGGCGGTGCGCTACCGCGCGAACGACTTCTCGATCTCCCGCCAGCGCTCGTGGGGGACGCCGATCCCGATCGTCTACTGCGCGGGAGACTGTGGCGCGGTGGCGGTGCCCCGCGAGCAGCTGCCGGTGCTGCTGCCGCTGGACATCACGCCCACCGGCGCGGGCAACCCATTGGCCGAGCGGGAGGACTTCGTGCAGACCGAGTGTCCGGGCTGCGGCGGCCCGGGACGGCGCGAGACCGACACGTTGGACTGCCACTTCGACGCACTCTGGCTGTGGGTGCCCGCGTGCGTTCCCCCCGAGGCGCGCGCCGGCGCGCTCGAGGAGATCCTGGCGCTCGAGGACCTGCGCGCGTGGCTTCCCTCAGAGCGGGTCGTGGCGGGTTCGGACAGCGGCAACTTCGTCTTCGACCAGCGCATCGTCACGAAGGCGCTGCGAGACATCGGCCCGCTCGAGTTCCTTGCCGAGGGCGAGCCGTTCGCGGGCTGCCTGTTCCACGAGATGGTGATCCGCGACGGGCGCAAGATGTCAAAGCACCTGGGCAACGTCGTCGATCCCGACGAGCTGGTGGCGAAGTACGGGGCGGACACGGTTCGCCTGGCGACGCTGTACGCGGCCCGCCCCCAGCGCTCGCTGAACTGGAGCGACTCGGCAGTGCTGCGCTGTCACCGCTTCCTCACCCAGGTGTGGGATTTCACCCAAGCCCGGCTCGCGGCGGCCGGTGCGGAGAGCGCGTCCGAGAATGGGCGCGCTCTTGCGGGGGTGAAGGACACGGGCGGCGGGACCGAGGTGCCCCTCGGAGACAAGACCGAGCATCTGCGCTCGCGTCTTGACAAATGGTGCGACACTGCGGTCCAGAAGACAACTGAGGATATGGCTGCTCTCGAGATGCACACAGCGGTACGCAACGTCATGCGTCTGTTCGATCGGATCAAGGACTACGAGAAAAGGGTTCTCGCGAAGTCCAGCGCGCTGAGCGCGCCGGACCGCGACGCTCTGCTTCGCGCGCTGGGGGTGCTCGTGCAGATGCTCGGACCGCTCGCGCCCCATCTCGCAGAGGAGCTCTGGATCGCGTTCGGCAACGATGACTCAACGCACGCGCCGTGGCCCGTCGTATCGTCCCAGGTCACCGCATGAGCGAATCCGCCAACCCATCCGCCCCCATCCGTCGCGCGCCGGGCGAGCATACGCGCTCGTGCGCTACCGGCCTCGTGTGCCACCGCTGCGACAACAGCTATCCGCTCGCAGAGGCGGTGTTCGCCTGCCCAGACTGCGGCAAGGGGCTCGACATCTCCTACGACTACGAGCTCGCGGCGCGTCGTTTCGAGGAGGTTCCCCGCTCCGAGCGTCCCCTGAACATCTGGCGTTTCGAGGAGCTGCTGCCGATCGTCGACGCTGCGGCGCAGGCGCGTGTGGGCCGCTACGCGGGCTACACCCCCCTGATCCACGCCGACCGGCTCGGCGCCGAGCTGGGGCTGTCGAACCTGTACCTCAAGGACGACTCGACCTCTCGTCCGAGCCTCTCCTACAAGGACCGGGTCGTGTCGATGTCGATCGCACGGCTGCTGGAGCTGGGCCGCTCCGAGGTCGGCTGCGTGTCGACCGGAAACGTCGGCACCGCCGTGGCCTCGCTGGCGGCGAAGGCCGGAGTGCCCGCGTACGTCTTCTACCCCAACCGCCTCGAGGACACGAAGGCCCGCTCGTGTCGCGCGCTCGGTGCCGAGGTGTGTCAGGTCGAGGGCAACTACGACGAAGTCAACCGCCGCTGCCGCGAAATCGCCGAAGCGACGGGGCTGGAGTTCGCCAACATCACGCTCCGTCCGTTCTATGCGGAGGGCGCCAAGACCGCGGCGTTCGAGATCGTCGAGCAGCTCGGGTGGAAGGGTCCGGATCACATCATCACCGCCGCCGCCGGGGGCACGCTCTCCTCCCGCATGCACAAGGGACTCACCGAGCTGCAGCTGCTCGGCCTCGCCGAGACCGACTCCACCCGCATCCACATCGCGCAGCCCAGCGGCTGTAACCCGATCGCCAGCGCGATCCTGGCCGAGGAGGCCGAGGTCCACCCGGTCAAGCCGGAGACCGCCGCGCATTCATTGGCGATCGGCGCGCCCGGCGACGGCTATCTGGTGATCGACGCGGTCCTCAAACGAGGAGGTACGGGCGGCTTCGCCAGCGACCCGGAGATCTTCGCGGGCATCGACCTGCTGGCCGCGACGGAGGGACTGCTCACCGAGCCGGCCGGCGGCACGACGGTGGCGGTGCTCCAGAAACTCGCCGCCGAGGGCAGGTTTGCACCGGACGACACGGTGGTGGCGGTGATCACCGGCAACGGGCTGAAGACCCTCGACGACCACCCCCCGAAACCGTGGCCGGCGAAGATCGACTGCGAGCTCGACGCGATGCTCGCGGCGCTGGACGAGCTAAAGAGCGGCCGCAGCGCTGTTCCCGCCTGAGCGCGGCTGAGCGGTCCGCGAGCGAGCGGCGGCCCACCTCCTATTTGGCTCGGCCGCCTTTTCCGCGGGCGGAGGACCCCGCGGCTTTCGCTTTGGTGGGGGCTTTGGCTTTTCTGCGGACGGCTGTCCTGGTGGCGCTCCCCGACGCTTTCGTTTTGCGGCCCGGAGCTTTGCTCGCTCGAGGCGAGGCTTTGGTTTTGCGCGAAGCGCCTTTCGATCCGCCGGCTTTTTTCGCAGCGCGTGTGGAGATGCTCGCTCCCGCTGCTTTGGCGGAGCCCGCGGCGAGATCTTTCTGCAGACGCTCCAGGTCGTGGCGCAACGTCCTGCTCAGCTTGGTCACCTCACGACTGGCATCTTTCAGGAGTTTGCCCAGATCCTTGCGCACGTCGCCGGAGCCTCCGAGGCTCCCGCTCAGCGATGAGAGCTCCTTCTGGGCGGCCTCGAGGGATCTGGCGACCTTGTCGACGGTGCGGCCGTTTTTCTCGCATCTGCTCCGCTCGGCCCTGACCGTGGAGGTCTTGGCTGTTGCCCTCCCTGCGCCCGGCTTCCTGCCCGTCCCTTTCCGTGCGGCTGGCATCGCCTGCTCCTTCCATTTCCTGGCTTCGAGATTCGGGGCCGATCCGCCCTTCGGCACTGCGCCTGCACACTTCGCCGGCGACGGTATCGGCCTCCCCGGCGGGAAGTATGCAGGATTGAAAACGCGACGCGGTCGACGATCGCCTGTGACGGACGGCATCGAGCCCACCGGCTCGGCCACTTCACTTCGACCCGGATAGGCTGGCCGCGTGGGAGCGGGACCGCACGAGCGTCCTCGGACGCCATGCTAGCCGTCGGCCTCGCCCTGACGGCCTCCCTGTGCTACGGAGTCGCGAACTTCCTCAGTCCGTTCCTGCTGCGCCACCATCCCCTGGCGGTGGTGCTCGCCTGCGGCCAGGTGGCCGCGTGCCTGGCGGCGGTGCTCGCCCTGGCGCTCTCAGCCGAGGCCGCTCCCTCGGCGAGCGGGCTCGCGCTCGGCATCGCCGCAGGTGCGGGCAACGCGCTGGGACTCGTCGCCTTCATGGAGGCGGTGCGGTTCGGCCCGGTGTCGGTCGTCGTGCCGATCAACGCCGCGGGCGCAGTCGTGCCGGCGATCGTCGGGCTGAGCACGGGCGATCCGGTCACCGCGCTGCGCCTCGCGGGTCTGACGCTGGCAGTCGCGGGGGTGATCCTCGTCGCCCGCCGTCCGGGCGGAGCGGCCCAGGCCGTGGAGCTTCAACCCGGTTCCTCGCCGGAGGCCTCCGACGTCGAGCCGCTGCTCGGTCCGACCGGTTCGCCCCACGACCTCAGACGTTGCGTGACGTGGTCGCTGATATCCGCCGCGGGATTCGGCCTGTTGCTCGTGGCGCTCCCCGCCGCCACCACCCACGGACGCTGGTGGGCCCTCGTGCTGGCCCGGGTGGTGATCGTGACGACGGTCGCCGTGGTGATCGGGATGCGCCGGCACGATCCCCGCCCCCCACGCCGCCCGGGGGTGCTGCTCGCGCTCGCGCTGCCCGGCCTGCTGCTGTTGACCGGCTCGTTCCTGTACACGCTCGCCGCCGATCACGGCGACCTCTCCGTCGTGGGGGTGTGCGGATCGCTGTTTCCGGTCGTGACCGTCGCACTCGCCCTTGCGATCCTGGGCGAGCGCCTCTCGCGTCTTCAGTTCGCGGGGATCGCGTTCGCGCTGCTCGGGGTCAGCCTGCTGGCTGTTTGAGCACTGCGCGGTGACACCGACCGCTCGACCTGCCTCAATAGAAAACCCCCGCAACGCGGGGGTTTTCCTTAGCGGGCCTGTAAGCCGGATTCTGTCGTTGGGCAGCCATCCATCTTTGCGGTCTACCTGGACCTCGGCGGGTCACCTACAAGCGGTCCGTCTTGACCTTGCACCGGGTGGGGTTTACCCAGCCGCCGCGTCGCCGCGACGCTGGTGCGCTCTTACCGCACCATTTCACCCTTGCCCGTGCGCCGTTCACGTGGGACGGCGCACGTCGGCGGTATGTTTCTGTGGCACTTTCCCTCGGGTTTCCCCGGGTCGATCGCTCGACCACCTCGCCCTATGGTGTCCGGACTTTCCTCGAGTGTCTCACGACACTCGCGGCTGCCTGGCCTGCCCGACTAACGGTAGCGCGCCAGAGGGCGCCGGTAAAGCGCTGCACCCCCGTGCTCGGGTCAGATGCTCCTGAGCAGGCCGACGACGCGTCCGAGCACCTTCACGTCCTTGCTGCGGATCGGCTCCATCGTCTCGTTCTCGGGCTGCAGCCTGATGTGGTCCGACTCACGGAAGAACCGCTTGACGGTCGCCTCCTCGCCGAGCAGCGCGACGACGATATCTCCGTCTCGCGCTGTGTCCTGTGAGCGCACCACGACGTAGTCGCCCTCGAGGATCCCGGCGTCCTTCATCGATTCTCCTCGAATCTTCAGGAGATATTGACCGTCGCCGCCGCCCGCCTGAGCGGGTACGGAGACGTATTCCTCGACATTCTCCTCGGCGATCACGGGCTCCCCTGCTGCCACCGAACCGAGCAGCGGCAAGGTGCCGGGCCGCACGATTCCACGGACGCTGTCCACAGCGCTTCCAACCGCCCGGTCGAGCAACTCGATCGCGCGCGGCTTGGATGGGTCCCGACGCAGCAGCCCGATCTTCTCGAGGTTCGCCAGATGGGCGTGAACGGTCGAGGACGAAGCCAGGCCGACCGCTTTGCCGATGTCGCGCACCGTGGGCGGATAGCCGTACTTCGCCGAGTACTTGCGTATGAAGTCGAAGATCTCCTGCTGACGCTTGGTCAGATCCATGTCTGGTCTGCTCCCTGCTCGGGTGGACTCGGGACTCCAACGAACATGTGTTCGCAGACTAGCGTTCCCATCGGATCGATGCAAGGCGCCACCTCTCGCGGCACGTCAGGTGGCGTGCGAGGGCATCCGTGGCTAGGACCGTCGGTCTCAGCGAGGATTCCCGGGCCCGGCGCGGAGGAGGCCGGGGCTATACTCGCCCCCTCTGCGCCTGTGGCGGAATTGGTAGACGCGCAAGGTTGAGGGCCTTGTGGACCAGTTGGTCCGTGGTGGTTCGAGTCCACTCGGGCGCATTTTTCGAGGAAGGAAGTCGCCTTACTCAAACCCGGCTCGGGCGACCCCAATCCTCGAATAACGCATGGGTCGGCCCGCGGGACCGACGGGCTAGACTTCAGCGATCGTGTCGCTCACCGCCCTGACGTCCGCGGAGATCTCGCTGCCGGCCCAGGCCGATGGGGCGCGCGTCAGCGACCGGATCGCCGTTCTGGCCGACACCGTCGATGTCGTCGGGTTGACCGACAATCACGCCGGGCAGCCGCGGATGTCGCCACTTGCTGCGGTGGCGCTCGCGCGGGAGCAGGGCGTGGGGACAATCGTCCACGTCTCCTGCCGCGATCGCAACCGGCTTGCCCTGCAGTCCCAGGTGGTGGGCGCGGCGGCGCTCGGCGCTGAGGCGGTCCTCTGCATGCAGGGCGACCCGGTGCCTGACATCGAACGTGTGGGCGACATGACCGCCACACAGCTGATTGCGAGCGCGTCGCCGTGGAGCGCCCCGAATCCGCTGGCGGTCGGCGCGGTCGTCAATCCCTTCGCCGAGGACGTCGACCGGGAGTTGCGGCTCCTGCGGCGCAAGATCGCCGCTGGAGCAACCTTCGTGCAGTCGCAGATGATCTTCGACCTCGGGCACTTCGAAGCGTTCCTCTCGGCCGCCGAGGAGACCCTCGCGGGCGTGCGGTTCTACGCGAGCGTCGCGTTGCTCCGCAGCGCGCGCATGGCGGAGCGCGCCTGCGCCCTACCAGGGGTCGCGATTCCTCAGCAGGCTCTGGCGCAGATCAGTAGCGGCGGCGGCATCGACCTAGCGCGCGAACTGGCGGCCAGCCTCGCCCATATCTCGCGCGTAGATGCGCTTCACGTATTTCCGCTCGGAGCCGAGGCGGCGACACGCGAGGTCGCCGCGGACTTCCGCGTCGCGCGAGGTGTCAGCGCCCAGCGCCCGGCAGGAACCGGTCGATAACCCGAAGGCCGGGCGGCGACGCGGGAGCGTCATTCGTGTTGCGCCATCGCCATCACCGTTCGTGATTGCCGTTAGACCCGCCCGCTGAGAATCCCCGGACCGGGAGGCCATACGGACCCCACTGCCGGCGCCGCTTGACCCTGCCGGCGCCGCCCGTCATGGCTGAGAAGAGAATCTCGGAGGCGACGATCCTCAGCGGACGCACATCTGGTAGCGGCCTGGCGAGACGCGCTCGAAGCTGGGCGGCACACCACGGGCACCGGTCGAGAGGCAGCTGTTGACAGAATCGCGGGAAACGCTATGGCCGAGCAGAGCTTCGACCGCCACCTGCGCCTCACGGACACCCATCGGGCGACCAGCCGACCTCACTGCCTTGAAGAGCGCCCTCTGGACCACCCGTTACCCAGCCGCTTCGTCGCATGTAGCGGGCCGAGTGGCTCCCGCGTGCGCCTAGCCGACGCGTCAGAAATCCATCCCAGCACCGCCTCCAGAGGTTCAGAGGGGTTTGAGAGCTGTCCCACCAAGTGCATCCGCTTAGGAACAGAGGTGGCTTACTCAAACCCCGCTAGGAGCCTGCGCACACCCGCTTCACGCAGCCTCTCGACCAGCGCCGGGGCGACGTCGGCGAGTGTGTAGCTCACGCCCCGCGCCGAGACCGCACTGACCACCGCGTCGGCGCCGGCGGAAACGCCGGCGACCGACTGCGGATCAGTGACATCTGCGCCGGTCGCACGGGTCGCGGCCGTCACGGCGTGGGCGCGCTGCTCGAGCTCAGCCGCTATGCGAGTGCCGATCATCCCCGTGGCTCCGAAGACGACGATCTTCATCTGGGTTGCTCCTGTCGGGTCGAGATCGAATCCCTGGGTTGGGCGGGGGTGAGGCCGTGGCGGCGCATTACCTCACCGATCGCGGTCAGATTCGGGGGGCCGCCGGCACTGGCGGCGAGGACCTCGGCGATCTCGCGGAAATAGGCCGGGCCGAACGCGCCCGGGGTCGCGATCGCCAGGAACGTCGCGTCAATGTCGCCGTGGTTCTCAAACCCGTGGATCTGTCCGCGCCGCACGCACACCGCCTCGCCGGGCCCGATGTCGACCGTTTCGCTGTCGATCGTCCAGGTCGTGATGCCCTTGAGCCCGTAGATCGTCTCCTCGAACCCGTCGTGGCTGTGGGGCGCCGGCATCCGCGAGTCGGCGGGGACGTAGCACTCGAACACCGACGCGCTCCCGTTCGAATCCCCGGCCTCGACCAGGAAGCGCACGCCGAATTCACCGACCGTGATCGTGTCGTTGTCCATGGTCTTACACACGCTGGCTCCTTTCGGTGGTCCTGTACATCTGGCTCCTTTCGGGCAAAGCCCATTGAGTCAAGCGACTTGACCAGTGTATACTTGGCCCATGAGTCTGTCAAGCGGCTTTACTCAGCCGGATGTTGGGCCTTTACCGCCGCCGCCGCTGATCGGGGCGCTGTTGCGAGTCCCATGGGAGACGGTGCGCCAGCGAATGCTCGCCGGCCTACACGACCGCGGCTTCACCGACCTCGTCGCAGCGCACGTGGACGTCTGGCGGTACCCCGGCCCCGAGAACCAGCGCCCCTCGGAACTCGCGACCCAGACGCGCATGACCAAGCAGGCGCTCAACTACCTCCTCGGGCAACTGGAGGAGCTCGGATACCTGACCCGCGAAACCGACGGCAACGACCAACGCTCCAAGCGCGTCCGCCTCACCCCCAGAGGCCATGCTGCAACCAAAGCAATCTACGAAATCGTCCAAGAGGTCGAAGGCGACTGGGAACAACAGCTGGGACCGCGAAAGTTCGGTCAGCTACGTCGCCTACTCACGCAGCTCTACACGATCACCACCCCGACCAACGACCCGGCGTAAAGGGAAAGCAATCTGCACAAGAGCGGCCACTCCCACAGCGACCACTCGCTGCCCCTTTCGCGCGGAGGCGAGCACCACACGACGGTGGAAGTCGCTCACCCGTCCCCGGTTGGACGAGATCCGAGCGTCTGGCGTGCAGGCACCCCACGTAAGCGCCATAACGCACTTATCGGCGCCAGAATGGCGCTATGCTGTCATGGATGCCGAGCGTGCAGATCAAGGATGTACCAGCCGACGTGCACGCCGTCCTGCGTCAACGGGCAGCAGCTGCAGGCCAATCGCTGCAGGAGTATCTGCTGGGCCGTCTGGTTGCAGACGCCCGTCGCCCGTCGCTTGATGAATTGCTCGATCGTGCAGGGGGGCGCGCGGGCGGCTCAACGACCTTCGGCGACGCCGCCCGCTTGATTCGCGCCGATCGCGACGAATCGTGATCGTCGTCGACGCCAGCGTGCTCGCGCCAGCCCTTGGCGACGACGCCGCCGACGGCGACGCCGCTCGCGCGCGGCTCAGGGGCGAGGATCTAGCAGCGCCGGAGATCATCGACCTCGAGGTCGCCTCGGTCTGGAGGCGAACGCTGGCGGACGAGCGCAGAGCGTCCCTTGCGCTTGGCGATCTCGCCGATCTCCCGCTCAGGCGGGCGCCACATCTTGCTCTGCTGGCTCGCTGCTGGGAGCTACGCCACAACCTCACCCCCTACGATGCCGCCTACGTGGCGCTCGCCGAGGCACTCGACGTCGCACTCGTCACTGCCGACGCGCGTCTCTCCCGAGCCAGCGGTGTCGAGTGTGCAGTAGAAGTGCTCGCCTAACCGCCTGGACGGCATGGTGGTTCGAGTCCACTCGAGCGCATTGAGCGGCGACCTAAGTCGCCTTGATCAAACCGCTGACGGCGCCTCGATCCGTCGCGTCGCTTACCGAACGCAACAGTGCCGACGGCACGGGAGGCGCTCACGGCTACGTGTCGGAGGCCTCGCCTAGGGCGGGGATGTAGTTGGCGGATGTCACCCGCTCGACCTCGATGGCGAGGATCACGCGGCCGGCCTCGGCGAGCTCGGCGTCGCTCATCGGCTCTGGTGGCTCGCTGGCGGCGGTGATCTGCTGCGCGATCGCGGCGGTCGGGGGGCCGATGCCCTCAGTGAGGATCTCCGCCGGCCCGGCGAGGGTCGCTGAGGGGTATGGCGGCGCATGGCCCATCACGCAGAGGGACGCGCGCCCGGTGGTTGCGACGTCGCGCGCCTTGAGTCGGTCGCCGAGTGTCGAGATGAGAAGCCGGTCGCCTTGGCGGACGAAGTAGACGAGCGACTGGCGCGGACTTCCATCGGGAGCCCGCGTGGCGAGCACACCCACAGGGCAGGTGTCAAGAAAGGCGCGCAGGTCGTCGTTGAGCATTCAGGGTCCCTCCTGGTATGTGTAGTTACGCATATCGATCATCCACAGACCTCGAACGTCGCCGGCAGCCGGACCATCCCCTGCAGCGTTGTTGCGCAGCGGATGGGCTGCGCGGTTTGTGATTCGATCGATTGATCAGGGCGCGCGCCTCTCGACCGCTGAGCTCGCCCGATCGCTGTGCCTCGAAGACCGAGGCCGCCCAGCTCCCCGGCGCCACAGCACCGGGTTGCAGACGCAGGCTGTAGAGGAACAGGCCAAGTGAATGCCGCAGCGACCGCAACGCGCGGCGATTGAGCGGTCCGAGCCCCTCGAACGTCGCCGCCCAGCGGAGCATCCGGTCGCTGCCGCCGCGCACCCCGACGAGCTTCGCGACGATGCTCACCGGCAGGCGCGCGGCGAAGCCGGCGCCGGCCTCGAATTGCCGGCGCCGCACGAGCTCGTCGACCACGGCCGCGGCCTCGCTGATGAGCGGCCTCAGGATCGCCTCGAGCGCCCTCGCGCCGAGAGACCTCATCAGAACCCACCGGCGGCGGGCGTGCGTGTCGCCGTCGCTGAACAGCGTGGTCTCGCGGCCGAGCAGGTTGATCGGCCGGTTGGCGGCGACCCCCCTGCCGCTCGGCTCGTCATCGCGGAGCGCGGATCGCACGTCATCGAAGCGCCCCATCGCGTACATCCGATGCCGTGGCAGCCATACCACGCTCCCGGCGTCGCGGATCCGAGCGAAGACGTCGCGGGAGTCCCGGAGCGCCGCGTCCTCGTACAGGTCGAGATCCAGCGCCGGTGCAGGCGACCCGGATGCGCAGTGACGCCAAGTCGTGATCACGGAGCGTCCCCCTCCAGTGCTGGCATCGGCCTGCGCGCCACCTCGTGTGCCTGCTCGGACGGAACGCCGAAGAGCCGCAGAATGCCCTCAGCGTGGTGGCGGTCCGCCGAGGAAGGCGCCTGCCCGTCGAGGACTGCACGCATGACGGCGAGTAGCGCCCCACCGGCCGCGAACAGGGCGACCCGCCTGCTCGGGACGTTGAAGCGGCCGGACCTGATCCCGCGGTCCAGGTCTCGTTTGGCGTGGGGCCCGAGTGCGGCGAGCATCACGCTGTGCGAAGCGTCGAGGCTTACGAGCAGCCTCCCCCAATCGGGATCGGTGCGAGCGAGATTGACGAGGTATCGATGTGCGACCGACACCACCTCGGCGGGGTCCTCGAGGCGCTTCGTGACGGCTTCGATCGCCCCGCCCTGGGCTGCCACCGTCTCCTCGAGCACGGCGGTCACGATCGCCTCCTTGGAGTCGAAGTAGTTGTAGAAGGAGCCGAAGCCGACGTCGGCCTCCTCGGTGATCTCATTGATCCGTGTGGCCTCCACCCCCTGCCGCGCGAACAGCGTGCGAGCGGCCTGCACCAGGCTTGCACGCGTCTGTTCGCGCCGGCGTGCCTGCCGTCCGGCCGATGCACGCGATGCGCTAGCGCTGAAGGCCATATCGCAGATCGGGGATCGGGGCGAGAGCGCCAGCGGTGACTGTCGCGGTAGCGGTGCTCACGCGCCGGCGAGCCGGACGGGATTGCCAACCGTGCCGAGTCCCTCGACCTCGACCTCGACCGTGTTGCCGTCGCGCAGGAAGATCCCCTTGAGGGCGCCGATGCCGGCAGAAGTGCCCGTCGCGATGATGTCGCCGGGGACCAGCGTGATCGTGCGGGAGAGCCAGGCGATCATCTCCGCCACGCTGAAGATCATGTCGCTCGTGTTGCCCTCCTGGACGACCTCCCCGTCGATGCGGGTCTGTAGGGAGAGGTTCTGCAGGTCGCCGGCCTCATCGAGCGTCACGAGCGCCGGCCCGCACGGGGCGAACGTGTCGACGGCCTTGCCGCTCGTCCACAGCGGATTCTGGAGCTGCAGATCGCGTGCGCTGACGTCGTTGAAGGGCATCACGCCCGCCACGTGCTCGAGTGCGCTGGACTCCGTCACCCCGTGCGCCGTTGCACCGATGACGACCGCCAGCTCGGCCTCGTAGTCGACGAAGTCGGGGTGGGCGCTTGGCAGCAGGACCGTTTCGCCGTCGCCGATCAGCGAGTTGGCGAACTTCGCGAACCAGCGCGGGTGCTCGGGGATCTCCTGTCCGCCCTCTTCGGCATGGTCGCGGTAGTTCAGACCCATGCAGATGATCTTCTCGGGGTCGGGAACGGGTGCGAGCAGGCGCACCTCCGGACGGGAAAAGCGTGTCGGGCACGAGGACGCGCGTTCGCCCAGAGCGGTGAGCCCCGCGGCGTCGTGGAGCTCGAGCAGGCCGCGAACGCTGTCCGCGCCCGCGTCGAGCGCCGTGCCGGGCACGATCTCCTCGCCGAGCAGCACGCCGGCCTGAGGCCCCTGTCCGCGATCGAAGGTCACCAGGCGCATCTCAGCCCTCCGTGGGGATTTCGATCGGCGCCTGCTCGGGGGCGAACTCGCCGGCCATCGCGCGGTCATGGATCTCCGCGTGGGTGGCACCGGCCCCGGCGGCCTCGGCGACCTTCGCGGGTTCGACAAACACGCCGATCGGGTTCGCGTGGAAGACCTCGCTGGTGCGCATGTACTCGCTCGACTTCGCCCAGTCGCCGAAGTTGTCGCATTGCAACTCGACGAAGTTCTCGTCGGGGTCGGCGTAGTAGTAGGAGAAGGTCATCCCGTGATCGATGCACATCGCCGGCTCGATTCCCTCGTCGCGCAGCCGCAGGTAGGTGGCGTTCAGCTCCTCGAAGGAGTCGTGCTCGAATGCGCTGTGGTGCATCCCCGTGCGCGTGCCCTTCTCCGGATCGTCGACGAAACCCGGGAACGCGAGCAGCGCGATGCGGTGGTTTGCCTCGTCGTTGGACATCCAGGCGCCCTGGCCGTCCTGGAACAGGACCTCCGCGCCGACCACCGTGCTGTACCAGTCGATCATCTCCTGCAGGCGCGTCGTCTTGAGGTTGAAGTGGTGGAACTTCGGGGGGATCGCTGCGGTGTCGGACATCGGTCTCCTGTCGTCGCTGTTGTTCTCACGCGCCTGCCATTCCGAGGCGGTCGCGCAGGTCGTCGATCAGGGCGGGGATATCGGCCGCCCTGCGGGCGCTCCCGTGCACGTAGAGGTCGGGGCGAACGAGGACGGCGACCACATCGCTGTCCTTCAGCCAGGCCGTCGTCCGCCCGTCGAGGTCGCGGGCCTCGGCGCCGATGCGCACGACGCGCGCATCGAGGCTTTCGAGAACCCCGAGTCGAGCCTCGTCCAGCGCAGCGTCGGGCGCGCCGAGGCACACCAGCGTGAAGCCTCCGCCGGCGAGGTCGTCGAGCAGCCCCTCGCGCCCCGCGATCTCCGAGCGCCCCTGCAGCGACAGCGTCCCGGCCAGCGGATCGCCCTCGGGGAGCGCGTCGCTGGCGACTGCGGGCAGGCCGAGCGCGGGGGGCGGCCCGGCTGCGCGCAGTGTGCGGTCGCGCTCGGCGGCTTTCTCGGGGTCCAGCTCGCACAGCACCTTGCCGAGCTCGACGGCGAACGCGATGATCCACTCGTTCTGGGGCTGGCGCTCGGCCGCGATCGTGTCCAGCAGGCGCTCATCGGCCACGCCGCGAAGCACGAGGTCGAGCTTCCACGACAGGTTCGCCGCGTCGCGCAGGCCGGCGCACAGCCCCTGACCGAGGAACGGCGGGGTGAGGTGCGCGGCATCGCCGGCGATCAAGGCCCGCCCCTGACGCATGCTGTGCGCGACCATCGAGCGGAACTCGTAGACGGCGTGACGCAGCAACCGCCCGTCGGCGGGGGTGAACCAAGGCGAGAGCAGCTCCCAGGCGCGGGTCTCGTCGAAGTCCTCGGCGCGCTCGCCGGGCAGCAGCATGAACTCCCAGCGCCGGTGGCCCACACCGCTCTGCACGTGCGTGGTCGGCCGGCGTGGATCGCACCACTGGCAGGCCGTAGGCAAATCGAGGGCCGCGATGTCGTGCGGCACGACATCCACGACGAACCACTGCTCCTGGAAGCCGAGATCCTTGCGCTCGATCGCCAGAGTGTCCCGCACGAGCGAGTTGGCGCCGTCGGCTCCGATCACCCAGCGTGCCCGCACGGTGCGGAGCTCGTCGGTCGGCATCGCGCGGCCCGGCTCGTCCTCGATGACGCGCCGCAGCGTCAGCGCCGCCGACTCGTCGTCCTGGGAGAGCCCCACCGCCGACCACCCTCTCTCTACGGTGACGCCAGCATGCCCTCGGGCTCGCTCGTCGAGAGCCTCCTCCAGGCCGGGCTGGAAGAACAGCCAGTCGGGCTCCCACCCCGAGATCGACGGCTTCTCGGGCCGCAGCACCATCAACATCTCGCCGTCCGCCCCGAACCAGTGGTACTCGTCGAAGGACAGCATCTCCGGAGCGAGGGCCTCTGCGACGCCCAGGCGCCCGAGCAGTCGCATGACCTCGTGGTCCAGATGCACCGCGCGCGGGAGCCGGTAGATCTCGCCGAAGCGCTCGAAGCACGCGACGCGATGCCCCGCTGCCCCGAGCCACCCCGCCAGCGCCTGGCCCACAGGGCCGTAGCCGACGATCGCCACGTCGATCTCGCACGTATCGGTGTCCCTGGACATGCGGCGACCCTAGCGGGAGTCGAGGAGTTTGTCAATTTTGATGAGACTATCAGTCTGGTCATGACTACCGTTGGCTCGTCCTGGCTCAAAAGCGTTCGATCGCGACGAAGACGGCGAGCAGGAGCATCACGACGTTGAGCGGCACGTGCGACGGTTCTCCGCGTCGGATGAGCACCGTCGCCGCCACGACCATCGTCAGCGCGAGGCAGCATGCGGCTATCGGGGAAAGCACGGGCGCGACACCGGTCGCAGCTGGGAGCACGACGCCGATCGCGCCGAGCACCTCGAGCACCCCGATGGTCTTCACCTGGCATCTCTTCTCCTGCGGTCTGTTCGATCGCGGTCTGCCCCGGGGCGCTCACACTGCGACCGGCGCGAGCTGGCGTGCGAGAGCGGTCCCGAGCGCGGCGAACAGCGCCGCCTGTGGGTCCTCGCTGCCACCGAGGCTTCGCCATGCCACATACCGGTCCGGTCTGACGAGCAGGGCCCCGTCCCGGCTGATGCCGCGGTGGCGCAGCCAGGTGCAGCGGGGGTCGAAGTAGTCGCCGTCGATGTGGCCTATCCGGACCGCGTCGAGCGGGATGTCGTGGGTCTCGGCGAGCTCCCGCGCGCCCGAGCACCAGGCGTCGCCGTCCTCGCCGGCGATGAGCAGGAAACGGCCGGGACGGACGAGGTCTTTGATCGCCAGGCGGTTGCCGGCCGCGTCGTCGAGCCATGCGTGCGGCAGCGGCGATCCCGGGCGGGTCGAGGGCGTGTAGATGCGCACCTCGTCCGGTGACTCGGGCGCCGGCGTGCCGTCCGGCACGATCGAGTCGGAGTCGTATACGTAGCCGTACTCGACGCCCAGCTCGCCGAACTCCATCGAGGACGCCCGTGCGAGCCGCAGGATCTCCTCGCGAACGGGCGCGTCCGCAGGATCGTCGCTGAAGACGCGCGAGAGCGACGCCCAGTTCTCCTCGGTGCTCTTGTCCGGCGAGAGCTCGAGGGTGCCGACCATCGTGAAGTGGTTGACGGCGTTCTCCAGCGAGCGCTGCGCATTGCGCGCGACCGAGGAGCGGCGCTCCGGCTCGTAGCTGTCGAGCAGCTCTTCGCCCGCGTGGCCGTCCAGGACCGAGGCGAGCTTCCAGCAAAGGTTGTGCACGTCCTGGATCCCGCTCGTGAGCCCGAGTCCGCCGGTGGGCGGGTGACGGTGGGCTGCGTCGCCCACGAGGAACACCCTGCGGTCGCGGAAGGATCTCGCGAGCACCGCCTCGACGGACCAGGTCCGGATGTTGTGGACCTGCCAGTCGAGGTCGGGGAGGCCGAGCGCGTTGCGGCCGTCGGCTTCGATCTCCTCATCGGTCCGCTCGCGAGGGTCCTCCAGCGGGTATGAGATGTGCTGTACCCACTCTTCGGACTCGGGCCCCCAGTGGTCGGGCCCCATCGGCACCAGCGTCGTAAGCGAGCCGGCCTGCGGGGAGAGGATCCAGCGCAGCAGCACGTCGGGGTCGCGCGCGTTCTTCGACAGGTCCGCGCTCATGTGGATCGTGGCGGTCTTGCTGACGACGCCCAGACCCTCGTACTCG
Source organism: uncultured Solirubrobacterales bacterium (assembly GCA_963696615.1). Classification (GTDB taxonomy): domain Bacteria; phylum Actinomycetota; class Thermoleophilia; order Solirubrobacterales; family Solirubrobacteraceae; genus Palsa-744. The sequence continues at coordinate 226,534 of CAVOKU010000002.1, forward strand.
ATTCCGAGCAGCCCGGGGAGCGTCCGTCCGCCGTCGGCGCCCATGAGGTATGCGCAGCGGACCTCGTAGGCCTGATCGCTCGCGCGGTCGCGGATCGTCGCCGTCACCCCGTCCCCGTCCTGCTCGAGGGCGATCAGCTCGTGGTTGAAGCGGACTCTGCCGGGCGCGAGCCCCATCGCCTTGGCCTGCATGATCGGCTCCAGACGGATCTGCGGGAGGTTCAGCTGATGCCACGGACTCGCCGCGGCCCAGTGCTCATCCGCGCCGCCCGCTCCCCAGCACTCGCGCTTGGAGATCGCACGCCCGTAGCCCTCGCCCCCGGCGAACCCCGCATAGAACGCCGTCGCTGCCATCTGCTCCGGAGGAGTGCTGCGCCGCTCGATCTCCGCCGCGACACCGGCATCCTCGAGGATCTCCATCGTGCGCATGTTCAGGACATGCGCCTTGGGAAGGATCGAGGTCTCCGGAAGCGCGCTGACCAGCAGGTGATCGACACCCAGCCCGGACAGGAGCATCGACGCCGTCAGGCCCGCGCCCCCACCGCCGACGACCAGCACCCGTACAGACTCGTCTCGTCCCATCACGTCCCCTTTTTCGGGCCGAGCCTGCCGACCGCTCGGCGGCTCACAGCAAGAATTGGAGCCGACACTACAAGATATGATTTGGAGTGTCAACTCCAATCTTGCTAATCTCCGGCCAATCGATCCGACGACTCAAGTCACGCCGAACAGACGCGGCCTGCGCTCGCGCGAGCTCGTTCTCGATGCGGCCGAGCGGGTCATGGCCGACCACGGATTCGAGGCGGCCACGCTGGCGCACGTCGTCGAGGAGTCCGGCGTGCCGATGAGCTCCGTCTACCACTATTACGGCTCCAAGAGCGGCATCCTGCTAGCCGTGATGGAGCGGGGCGCAGCACGCTTCTTCGCGGAGCTCGACGAAGCCCGTGTACCCCGTGGCGAGCCGGAAGAGCACATCGCCGGATTCATCGCTGAGACCATTCGCGCGCTCGATCGCAACCCGAACTTCCTGCGTCTGCTGATCGCCCTCGCCGCGCAGCCTCCGGGCGGAGATGCCGGTGAGATCGGGGCCGTCGTGGGGCGCGTGCGGGCCGAGGCGCTGCGCCGGCTCCGTATTCGGTTGGCGATCGCGTTCGACGACGACCGCGACGCGTCGGACATAGCGCAGCTCGCACGGTTCGCGCTCGCCGCGTTCGATGGCGCCTTCGTCGCCTCCCAGGCCGACCCCGACGTGACGTTGAGCGAGGTGCTGGAGCCCCTCGCCGGCGCGCTGGCCGACGGCAGAAGCAGGTCGGCGGACTCGCGAGCCCGGACCGCGAGCCGAACCGCCTGAGCGCTTGTTCGGCGAGCAATTTCGTTCCAGAGCCGAGGAGCTGCGCAGCCGGATAGGCGCCGTGGCACTGGCGAGCGTGGCCGCGGGCGCTGCATGGCTGGTGGCACGCGAACTGACGGGCCATCCCAAGCCGGTCTTCGCGCCCGTCGCAGCCGTCCTGACGCTGGGCCTCTCTGCCGGCCAACAGGTACGCCGAGCCGTCGAGGTCGCGGTGGGGGTGGCGCTCGGTATCGGCGTCGCCGATGCACTCGCACTGGCGATCGGCAGCGGAACGTGGCAGCTGATCGTCGTTCTGTTCCTCGCGATGTCAGCAGCGGTCCTTACCGGCGGCGGACAGCTGCTCGCCAATCAGGCCGCGATCACGGCGATCTTCGTCATCGCCGTACAGCCGCCGTCGGGTGGATTCGACGGGAGCCGGCTGATCGACTCCCTCATCGGGGGCTTCGTCGGCGTCGCGTTCTTCGTCTGCGCTCCCAATGACCCGATGCGCATGGTGACGGGACCCCTCGCTCCGATAATGAGCGAGTTGCGACAGGCGCTGCTGCTGGTCGAGGCGGCGCTGCGCCGGCACGACCTGGCGGGCGCGCAGGCCGCGCTGCAGCGCGTGCGCACGATCGACCTGACCCCGTTCTACGACGCTCTTACCGCCGCCCGCGAGACAGTGCCGCTGACACGGCGGCGACGCGACGCACAGGCGCGGCTCGTAGTCATCGAGGGCGCGGCGCGCCACATTGACCACGCGGTACGGAACGCTCGGGTTCTCGCGCGAGCCGCACTGGGGCCGGCCGAGCGCGACACGGCGCTCCCGGCCACCCTCATGCTCGCCATCCATGAGCTCGCCGACTCTGTGAGCGGAACCTCCCGCTTCCTGAGGGGCTCGGCTCCGCCCACGGAGGCCGCCAAGCAGGCATCCTCCGCCGACCGTCACGCAACGGCCGCCCTCACCTCCGGCGAACCCGACCTGGCCACCGGCATGCTCGTGGGTCAGGTGCGACTGATCTCGATCGATCTCTTGCGAGCCTTGGGGATTTCCGGCGCGGGAACGAACGACAAGGCGCGGGAGACAGCCGAGGCTACCGGTGCCGTCATCCTCTGATTGCCCGAGCGGCGCCGACACCCAGGCGCGCCACGGCCGCGTTGACAGCTCAGCGCGGCCGTGCGGGCACGCGTCGCTCTCTCAAGCGGCGCCGACCTTGACGCGTGGGCAGGCTGAACGCGAGCGTTGCCGCATCGCGCGTGTTCCGCGACGATTCGGGCAAGTACGGATGCCGGAGCGGGCCGCCGCGTGTCAATGTTGGCTTTCAGATTCCTACACAGCATGGCTCAAGGGAGGCTGACATGGCTCTATCGGACCAGTTGACGGCTCTATCGGGCAATCTGACCGCGCTCGCCGCTCGCGCCAAGGAGGCCGAGGAGCACGCAGCAGCCGCGCGGGAGAAGTCCAAGAGCGACCTTGACGCGGACGTCGCGGCCGCACGGGCGTCCGCTCAGGCCCAAGCTGAGAAGCTGCGCGAGTCGGCGGAGACGAACAAGAGCCAGCTCTCCGTCTGGTGGCACGACTTGCAGCGGACGTGGAACGAGCACCTCGCGAAGATGCGAGAAGGCATCGATGCCAAACGGGCCGAGCACGACGTGGAGCACGCCGAGCACCGCGCCGACCGGAAGGCCGCGGACGCCGTGTTCGCGGTTGAATTCGCATACGCCGCAATCGAGGAGGCAGAGTACTCGGTGCTCGACGCCGAGCTGGCAAGAATCGAAGCCAGCGAGCGCTCCGCCGCGTGAGCGGTTTGGATGCCGCCAGGGACCGACCTCGAGTCCCGAGCGGCACCACCGGACCTACAACGGCAAGCCGATTACACACTTCGAAGGGATGAGAAGGACGGCCGACGCACCGCGCGGATGCGCTGGCTCCCAGTCACCGCCGCCGTGAGCATGCCGATGACGCGCTCGTCGCCTCCCGGATGGGTCCCCGTCGCGGCAACCACACAGCCGGTTTTGTTCATCAACCCGGCATCCGGCGGAGGCAAGGCCGCGCGTGCCGGGCTCGCCGACCTTGCCCGCGCGCGAGGGGTTGAGCCGGTGGTTCTGGCACCAGGCCAGGACCTCGAAGTCCTGGTCCGGGAAGCGGTCGCGGACGGCGCCGATGCGCTCGGGATGGCGGGCGGCGATGGGTCGCTGGGCGTTGTCGCCGCGGCCGCATCCGATCATGGGCTGCCGTTCGTGTGCGTTCCCGCGGGCACGCGCAACCACTTCGCTCGTGACGTGGGCGTGGCGCGCCATGACCTGGTCGGAGCGCTCGACGCCTTCACGGATGCACTCGAGCGCTCGGTCGATCTCGGCGACGCGAACGGACGCCTGTTCCTGAACAACACCTCGATCGGGATCTACGGTGCTGCCGTCCAGCGCACGGGCTATCGGGATGCGAAGCTGCGCACGCTGGTGCAGACAGCCGAGGGGGTCCTCGGCCCGAGCGCTCCGCCACCGCCGACGCTACGCGTCACCGACGATCTCGGCCACGATCATCTGAACCCCGCGGTCCTCTTGGTGTCCAACAACCCGTATGCGCTGGAGCCTCCATCGGTGCCGGGAACGCGCGCCGCCCTGGACAGCGGCCGGCTGGGGATAGTCGTTCTTGATGCGTCCCCCGATCCCAGCCGCGGTCCCGGCCGGGCATGGACCGCACCGGCGCTCACCCCGACCGTCGCGGAGCCCGTCGCTGCGGGGCTTGATGGGGAGCCGATCACCCTCGAGCCACCATTGCACTTCAGGATCAGGCCGGCCGCCCTACGCGTTCGCATCTCCACGATGCATCCCGGTGTCCCACCATCCGCACGGTTGCCCGGCGCTCGCGTTGCAAAGTCCGGCGGCGAGCAGTCGTGATACCCGATCAGCCCAAGCGGGACTCTGACTCCTAACGAGATGGGCGAACACGTCGCCGGCGAGCGCCGACGGCTGCCAGCGTCCGCGCCGGCTCCACGGAAGAACGCGCGTCCGCGGTCTCGCGGAGTAACTCCCGGAGACCGGCGTGAAGGCCCGCCGGAGGCAACTCCGCCTCGAGCTCGACCGACGCTCCGTCCCGCCCCACCACCTGCATCGACACTAGGCGCCGCATCAGGTCGATCATGTCGGTGTTGGTCGCCAGCACGAGGGCGCTGAACCGCGAGACACCCTCCGTGCGCGCGCGGGCGGCGAGCAGCTCGAGCAGCTTGGTGCCGAGGCCGCGGCCCTGCCAGTCGTCCGCAGCCGTGACCGCCGCTTCGGCAACGCCCGGCCGCCGTGCGGACGAACCGAGCGATGCCCCACCCCGTGTCCCGAACCGGGGTCGAGCGCGATCAGCGCCTCGTGGTCGTGGTGGTCCACCTCGGCGAGGTGCAGCATGGAACGCTCAGTGCGGGGATCACTGAGAGGAAGCGCCGGTGGCGCGACTCCAGTCCCAGGCGGTGGAACCCCATCCGGATGCGCTCCTTGTCGTCCGGTTCGACCGGGCGCACCAGCACGGCTGAGTCGTCTCGAAGTCGTACCTCGGCCGCCCCCGGCCGGGCTCGCTCATCCACAACGCCCCCCGGGCCGACAACGCCCCCTGGACCGCGCGCGGGTCAGCATCGGCACAGAGATCCTGCACGTGCATGTCAACACCCCCCATTACAGGCTTGCCCGTATCGCCGAACGAACGGGTGCGGACATGCGCAGCCTCGGGGACCTGGTCGAACTGCTCGTCGCTGCCCAGAGCCGGATCGGGCACGCAGACCACGCCAAACCCGCATGAACCAAATGGCCCCGAGCTCCGCGCGAGGAACCGGATGGCGCTCCGATCGGTCGCGGAGCCAACCTCGGCCGTCCGGGGCCCGGTGGAGAGGAGCACTCTGCCCTCACTACTCGCGGAAACGCGCCCCGTGCGCCCAGTCATGCTCGTGCAGTAGCCGTCGCGACGCACCGCGGCGCACACCCCGCAACCGGCGAGCCGGCTAAGAGCCGCTGGCTCACTTCGCCCGGAGGCGGCGCGGCTACCGCTCGGCGCAGTCCGAGCCGAGCGGTAGCGCGCCGCCGCCTATCGCGGGGCGCGCTTCGCATTCCTAGCTCGAAGTGCCCGCCGGCGCCTTCTCGTGACGGCCAGGAAGCTTAGTCTTCAGCTCTGCGACCTTCGCCGCCACGTGCTCCTTGTGCTTCTCCTCTCGCTCGGAGCGCAGCTCCCTGCGCGCCTTCTTGCGCGCCTCGTGCTGTGCCTGCTCGGCGGCGGCGATCTCCGCTTCGACGTCCGCCACCGGCCGCCTGAGCACGTTTCCCGACCTGCTCTCCATGACGCCGTCCACAATCTGGTGATCGCCGGGCTCCCGCAGCTCGACGAGCAGCGTGTCTTGTCCTGGGCGGATCTCCTGTGAGAGTGCCGCCAAGACCGACTCCGTGTGCTCGGTGTCTTCGAGATCGAACAGCGAGCCGACGAGCACTCCGGTAGCCCCGCCGATCAGCACGCCGAAGGGCCCGCCGAGGACTCCGATCAGGAGCCCGATCAGCCCGCCTGCCGCGGTCCCTTCCCACTCTTCCTTGCCGGCCGTGTCCTTGGTTGTCACCCGGCCGTCCGCGTCGCGCTCGACGACCGCCGCGCCGCGGAGCTCGATCTGCTGGTCCGAGTCGAGCTCCTTGAGCGTGGCGAGCCCGGCGTAGGCCGAGTCGTTGTCCGCGAAGCTCACGGCGATCACGTTGGTCTCGCTAAGCAATGTCGTAGTCATGTCTCTGCCTTTCGATTGTTGTTCTTCGTATCGGGGTCGCTGCAGCCCGCCTGCCTTCTGAGCATCGCCGTCGCGCAGCTGAACTGTCATCACGCAAACTGCGTGATCGCCCTCCGCGCCCTCCGGGCCGCTGGATGCCGTGCCCGGTGCGAACGAGGCGAGCGGGCGCGACCGGCGGCCGCGCCGCGGCAGCACCGTGATCAGCCGTCGATACCGGCCGTGATCACCTTGATCTCGTTGGTGATTCCGCCCACCCCCTGCAGGTTCGACACGGCCGCGAACGCTGCGTCGCTGGCCGCTTGGCTCTTGACCTCGCCGTGAAGCGTCAGCCATCCCTCAGAGACGAAGACCTCCACCCTGTCGGCGGGGACCCCGCCGTCGGCAATCAGCGCCCGGAGCGCCGCGCCGCGGAGTTCGTCGTCCTGCCAGTGATCACGCAGGTCCACGCGCAGCTCGACCTCGACGGCCCGCACTCCGGGGACCGACTCGGCGATCTCCTGGGCGACTCTGCGCTGACGCGGCGTCGCCACGGTCCCCCGCAGCGCGACCCAGCCAGCCTGGCAGGAGATCGCGATCTCCGCTGGATGGTCCACGCGAGCGTCGCGTTCGAGGGCCGCCGTTACGCTCTTGATGATCGTCTGGTCGTCGGGCATCGTAGAACCTCCATTCGTGATTTGCTGCGTACCGCGGCCGAAATCAGACACCGGAGGCCACCCGGCGAAGCTGGAATGCCCGCACGATGGCCGTGATGCCGGCCATCAGGGCCCAGATGCCTGCGAACACGAGCAGCGTGTACGCGCGCGTCAGAAAGAACTGGCCGCTTACCCAGAAGGCCATGACCATCATCAGGATTCCGCTCGTCAAGGTCAGCCACCACAGATCGTCGATGACCCGTTCGTAGAACGCGCGGACCATCCACATCACGCCGATCAGCATGAACACGAAGCCCAGAATTTCGGCGAAGTCGTAGAACGTGGCGACAGGCTCGATCAGGGCGACAACTCCGGCCACGCTCATCAGCACCCCGAACAGCCCCCACAGCCAGCGCGTCGCGCCCGGGTCCGTTGCTGCGAGGACGAAGTCCTCCGCCGCGAACAGCAGGAACATCACACCGGTGAGGACGCCGACCGTGGCCACCGAGGCGTGGTCGAACTTGAGCACCACCGCGGCGATCACCACCCACAGCACGCCTACGGCGAGCTCCACCCACCAGTAGCGCGCCACCCGCGAGATGAACCCCCGGTACGGGTCCTCCAGCGTGAGCGGCGGAGAGCTGCGGTCAGCCTTGAGGCCAACGGAATCGAGTGCACCTTGGTGCGTGGACATCTATCGCTCCTTTGTCTCGTTGATGAGGTGAACACGCTCCCGCTGCGCCTGGTGAGCGGTCATCACGCGTTCTGCGTGATTGGCGTCTGCATGCATCGCGTTCGCACTGCGCCGCGACGGGCGCGACGGAACCCGTCGGGTCAAGCGCTGCCGCGCTGATATCCGCGACCTTGCCCCGCCGGTTTGCGGGTCCGCGGCCGGGGGCTCGGACCCTCCTCCGGCCCGCCCTCCGGGCACACCGCGCCGCTCCCGCCGACGGGACACATCGGCGTTTATCCCGAGAAAGTGATCCGTGCCGCTCCGGGGGTCAGACGCCTAACCGAGGCTCGCGTGGGGTACCCGAGCGTCGGTTATCGTGCGTCCAGGCTCACAAGGGGCGCTGCAACGATGGGGACTCGGACACGAAACCGCGGGGAGTCGGCGTGATACATCGGGGTATGCTGCTCGATCGCCTCTCCGCGGCCGCGCCCGGCACGGTGACGCTGGTCTGCGCGCCCGCGGGCAGCGGCAAGACGATGCTGGTGCGCTCGTGGATCGAGACCGGGGGGTTGACGGACGCCACCGGTTGGGTCTCGGTCGAGCGCGACGAGCACGACGCGCAGCGGTTCTGGCTTGCCGTGAACGCCGCGCTCGCCGACGCGGGCGGGATCGTGCAGCGGGTCGATCCGGCCCCGAACTTCCGCGGCGAGGCGCTTGTCGAGAAGCTCCTCGGCGACCTCGGCGCGCTCGAAGATCGGGCGGCGCTCGTGATCGACGACCTGCACGAGCTTCGCTCGGCCGGCGCGCTGCGGTGGCTGGAGGAGTTCCTCGCTGCGCTGCCGTCGCAGCTCCTGGTGTTCCTGCTGAGCCGCGAGGATCCAGGGCTCGGCCTTCATCGTGTTCGGCTCGCCGGCCGGCTGACCGAGATCAGGGACTCTGATCTGCGCTTCACGCGCGAGGAGGCCCAGGCGCTCTTCCGGGACGCAAACCTTGCCCTCTCGGACGACAGCGCGAGGCTGCTGTACGAGCGGACGGAGGGATGGGCGGCGGGCCTACGGTTGGCCGCGATCTCGCTGGAACACCACCCGGATCCGGAGCGGTTCGTGACCGAGTTCTCCGGCAGCGAGCGCACCGTCGCCCGGTACCTGCTGGAGGAGGTGCTCGAGCGCCAGCCGCCGGATGTCCGCCAACTGCTTCTGCGCACGTCGATCCTCGACCGCGTGAGCGGCCCGTTGGCCGACTGCCTCACCGCGGCGTCGGGCTCGGAGCGCATCCTGCAGGAGCTCGAGGACGCCAACGCCTTCGTCAGCTCGCTGGACGTGGCGCGGTCCTGGTTTCGCTACCACCATCTCTTCGCCGACCTGCTGCAGCTCGAGCAGCGTCGGATCGCCCCCGAGACGATCGGTCCCCTGCACCGAGCGGCGGCCGGGTGGCATGAGGAGAACGGGGATCCGGTTGAGGCCATCCGCCATGCCCAGGCGGCGCACGACTGGGAGCACGCAGCCCGCCTGCTGACGATCAACCAGGTCGGCCTGATCCTCGACGGCCGCTTCGCGACCGTCCGTGAGCTGCTGGATGCCTTTCCGGCCCGTCTCGGCGCCGCGAACCCCGAGCTGGCGCTCGCGCTGGCCGACGTCCGGTTGCGTGACGGCGCGACAGATGACGCCGCGATGTACATCGCGGCTGCACGAGAAGTCGCAGCGACTGTGCCCGCGGAGCGCCGGGGTGGCTTCGAAATGCAGCTCGCGAGCGTCGAACTCCGGTTCGCTAGCCGCCGCGGCGACCTCGAAGGGACACGGGCGGCGATGCGCGCGTTGGAGCGCGCGCTGCTCATCCAGACCGCCGGCACGCTCGAGCAGAGCCACGATATCCGCGCCCTGTCGACGATGAGCCTCGGCATCGCCGAGCTGTGGGCGCTCGAGGTGGATGACGCCCGCGCCCACCTGGAGGAGGCGCTCGCCCTGGCACGCCGAATCGGGCGCCCGTATCTCGAGATCGGTTGTCTGGCCGATCTGGCGATTGCGGCACCGTTCAGCGAACTGTCCGCGTCCGAGGCCCTGCGGTTCAGCGAGCAGGCGGCAGCGGTGGCCGAGGTCCATGGGCTCGACGCCGATCCGGTGACCGCGCTCGCTTATGCCGTGGGGGCGGGTTCGCTCGCCTGGCTCGGTCGCTTCGACGAGGGTGAGCAAAGGCTGGCACTCGCCCAACGGGCCCTACGCCCCGAAGTCTCGCCGGGAACACAGCTGGCGGCGCATCATGCCCGCGGGCTGCTGCGGTTCGGACAGGGCCGCCTGTCAGATGCACTCGACGCTTTCCGCAGCGCAGAGAAGATGCAGGCGATCCTCTCGGGCCAGCACGCGCTCACGATGGATCTGCGCATGCGCATGGTGCTCGCGCAGCTGCGTCTCGGCGAGCCCCAGGCCGCGGAGGAGACCCTCCGGCGTATCGCCGAGGACGATCTGGTGCGGGCCGAAGCCCGCATTCCGGCGGCTGCGGTGGAGCTCGCGCTGGATCGGCCCGAGCCCGCGATCGAGCTGCTCGCACCCGTGATCGAGCAGACCTCACCGGCGCTCCACCGCAAGTGGGCGGCCATTCACGCGTTGCTGTTCGACGCGCTGGCGCGGGCGCAACTCGGCGACGCGGGCGCCCGTGAGCAGTCGCTGGAGCGAGCGCTCGAGCTCGCCGAACCGGAAAGCTTGATCCTGCCGTTCCTGATCGTCCCCGTCCAGGAGGCGCTTCGCGAGCACCCTGGGCATCGCACAGCCCACGCGACGTTCATTGCCGAGATCCTCGACGTGCTCGGCGGCGGCTCGGCCCGCGATCCCGGCGAGCCCGGGCTCCCACCGGACGAGCTCAGCGAGGCGGAGCTGCGCGTCGTCCGCTATCTGCCGACCAACCTCAAGGCGCCCGAGATCGCCTCGGAGCTGTTCGTCTCGACCAATACCGTTAGGACCCATCTTCGCCACATCTACGCCAAGCTCGGTGCGCACGGCCGGGCCGAAGCTGTGGAGCGGGCGCGCGAGCTTCGCCTGCTGGGGCCGTCTTCGCGCGTGCGCTGAGAGCCGACGGCAGTCGGGCGCGAAATCATCGAACGCACGGCCATGAGGGACGGGCTCGAGGTGATCGACGAGGTCTTCGAGTCGGCCGCGAGAACCGCCTGCATACGATCAAGGCGATCCTCCTGGCCACGGTCGGGCGCCGATGCCGCGGGCGTTCCGCGGCTGCTGGCGGCGCTCGAAGGAATCGAGCGGGCGACGGGTCAGCCGGACCGCGAACCGGAGTCGCCCGAACCCGCGCCTCCCGCGTGGGCGTGGACCGCCTCGGTCAGCGCCAACGTGCGCCTCGAGATGTCCAGCTGCTCTTTGTTGAGCTCGCTGTTCTCGCGAGCCCTTTCGGCGACCGAACGGACGTCCTTGGTCAGCGTCAGGATCTTGTTGGAGAGGTCGAGCAGCTCCTTGTTCTGGCGGTCCTGCTGATTGGAGAGCTTGAGCAGTTCCTTGTTTTGGCGATCCTCCTCCTGCACCGTGCTCCATTGATGGTCGGCCAGGACCTGCCGCTTGGCTTCCGCCCGGTTCTGGCTGATCAACACGAAGGTCGAGAGGAAGATCGCCTCGAGCGAGACGATCATCGTCAGCAGCCCGAACGGATACTGCTCGACGCCGAACCCGATCCAGCATGCGAACCAGAGGACGTGGACGTAGACGAACGCCATCGAGCCCGCAAACGCGGTGATCCGGTCCGCGAGGCGGTTCTGCCCCTTCTCGGCGCGTTCCTCGGCATGCTTCAGCAGCGCCGGGTTGAGCGGTGGAGAAAGCTGTACGGGGTAGATCCACCGGCGGCCGATGCGGTTCACGCGCGAGCGGCGTTGTCCTGTGGACGGAGTCTTGTTGGCTGATGAATCCGTGGTCATGGCGGCTCCAATCTCAGGCAGCGCCTCGCGCGGCGCTTTGCTTTCGCCTACGAGGGGCCCATCATCTTGACGCTCGCTCGGAACGAAGGCGAGCGCGCGAACCTTAGAGTCGAGGATCTTGAGGACTTTCTCGACCAACCGTTGGTCGCGGTGCTCGCCACTCCGTGCCCTTTCGCTCGGCGCACCAAGGACAATCTCAAGGCCTTCTCGAGGGTTTGAGTAGTGTCCGCTCGAGCGCATTCTTGATCGGGTCCCCGACCGGCGATGGTCGATCAGTGCCGCGGCGTGTGTCCTGACCCGATCAGTACCGAGCCGGAGAACACGATCTCATCTCCCTCGCGGCGCGAGGCCTTCGCGCCGGCGCTGATCGCGCGCTGCGCGATTTCCTCTTGGGCGTCCGTCTCCATGGCCAGACCGGCGCCGCCGGGGCCGGCAGCGAGATCGAGGACGGCATCGCCCTCGCCGATCCCGGCCGCATCGAGCAGGGCCTCGATGGCGAGCGCGAGATGTCCGTCGACGAACTGGGCGCTGACCTGCCATCCCGGCGCGACGCTGTCCCACATGTCTGGCATCGCGTCCATCACCCCACTTACCGCCCGCCGCCCCGATGTCGGCGAGCCAGACGAACGCTCGCGCAGCTACCGATGCGCGGCGGCGCCCACGAGGGCGCTCATCAGCTCGGCCGCGGCCGCATCGTCGAGCCCCTGCTCGCGCACCAGTGACCTCCAGGTGGAGAACGCGATCGCGTGGCCGACGGCAGCCCGTGTACGGAGCTTGGCGGCTCCTCGAAGCTGTCGGCCTGCCATGAGCGTGTCCTGCGCCGCTGCGAAGTAGCCGCGGAAGGCGGCGAAGCGCTCACGGACGACCGGCACGGCACCCTCGTCGCGGAACAGGTTCTCGAGCATCGCCTCGGTCTGCCGATAGAAGGCGTAGATCTCGCCGAGCGCAGCCGTCAGGCGCTCTTCGGGGTCATCGACCATCGACCAGGCCGCGAGATCGGGCGGCGGGTTGGCGGCTGCCCAGTGCGCAGTGCACGCGTCGAAGAGCGCCGCCTCGTCAGGGAAATGGCGATAGAGCGTCGAGCGGCGAACTCCCGCGTGGGCCGCGACGGCGCTCATCGACGTCCGCGAGGGCCCGAGCGTCCCGTGCAGCTCCACGGCGCTCTCGGTGATGCGCCGGCGGGTCTGTGCCTGGGACACCGCACGGCGCTTCATGCGATAGGGGCGGGATTGGTCGGCCATGGCTGTCCGCTCAAGTTTGACACGCGCTCAGGCGCCTGTATAGTCGACGCGACATCACTGTCCAATGAAATGAGGAAGCAATGCAGACCGCTTCGAGCCGCGTAGTCGGGCCGACAGACGGCAAGGCCGGGTTCCTCGGCAGCATCGGGGTGCGCTTCATGCTCGACGGCGAGACGGCCGACGGCGGCTTCTCCCTCGTCGAGCACCCCATGTCGCCGCGCGCGCTCGCCGCGCCGCTGCACCGCCACAACCGCGAGGACGAGTACAGCTACGTGCTGGAGGGCCGCATGGGAGCGCTCCTCGGCGAGGACGTGCTCGAGGCGGGCCCAGGCGATCTGGTGCTCAAGCCCCGCGGCGAGTGGCACACGTTCTGGAACGCCGGGGACGAGCCGTGCCGGATCCTCGAGATCATCGCGCCGGCCGGCTTCGAGCGCTTCTTCGCCGAGCTCGTCGACCTCGGTGGCGTCGCGCAGGCCGACCCATCGACTCTCAGCGAGCTGTGCGAGCGCTACGCCCTCGAGATGGACCCCTCGAGCGTTCCCGGCCTGATCGAGCGTTTCGGCGTGCGCTTTCCCGGAGAGCCGCTCACGCGCTGAGGCAGGAGCTAGGCGGATCTCTCGCAGGCGGCGTAGCGGCCTCCACGACGCAGCCTCGCCGTGCCGCTCCCGACCCGCGACCATCCCGCGGAGTGGCGATATGCCCTAGCGGGCCTGGAGCGCTTGTTGCCGTGTTCGGCGGCCTACGGGATCGAGCAGCACGTCAACCAGGGCAGCCGGGTCTGTGTTGGGGGTTCGTTCCCGTCCCGCCTCTTGCATAGCCAGTCGTGCCCCTTCCTGTCGACGCCGACTCGGGCGCCGAAGGCAAGCCTGCTTGACTGACGCAGCAGGCCATAGCGAACTCGCCGAGGTTAGGCCGCGATCTCGACTTGCGGCGGCGGAAGCATCCGAAGGAAGTCGGCCGGCAGCTTGCTACTCGCCTCCCAGAACTCCAGCCCAACGATCTCCCCAGTGCTCGGATCGAGTTCGCGTAGACCTGAGTCGGTCGCCTCAGCCACGACTGTGCTCGGGTCCTAGTGGCCTTTGAGGAAAGGTTGGACCGGAAACTCGCGGTGGATGGCGAATCTGGATGCATCTCGACTGTGGAGGTGGTGATGCGTCCCCCGGAAGTGTTTGTCAGGCCGTTGTTGCACGAGGAGGCGGTGCGCTTGAAGCGTTTGTCCAAGCGTGCCAAGCATCAGTGCACGCGCCAGCGCGCAGCTGCTCTGTTGGCCTCCAACGTGAAGATGTCGGCGTCGCAGATCGCCGATATGTGGCGCACCGACCCTTCTTGGGTACGGAAGGTGATCCACGAGTTCAACGAGCGGGGGATGGACAGCCTGCGCCCTCGCTACAGGGGCGGGCGTCCCCGCCGGATCACGACTGAGCAGCGCAAGCGGATCGTCAGCGTGGCCGGTGCCCGTCCCGACAGTCAAGGGGTGCCGTTGACGCGCTGGTCGCTGCCACGGCTGTCACGCTACCTCGCCCACGAGGACATCGTTGAGGTCTCCCCGCGCCACCTCGGCGCGTTGCTGGCCGAAGCGAACCTGTCCTTCCAGCGCACACGCACGTGGAAGGCGAGCCCCGACCCCGACTACGAGGCCAAGGCGGCGCGCGTGCTTGCGTTGTGCGAGAAGCCGCCCGACGGGGCGGTGGTCAGCTTCGACCAGATGGGTCCCGTCAGCCTCCGCCCGACGGCCGGGGCGGGCTGGGCGCGCAAGGGGCGCCCCGAGCGCCAGCGCGCCGACTACAACCGCCGCCAGGGCACCCGCTACGTCTTCGGTGCCTTCGACGTACACGCGGATCGGCTGCGCGTGCGGCTCAGGCCGCGCCGTCGCGGCAGCGACAACCTCGCCTTCATGACCCAGATCCGCCACAGCTACCCCGCGCGCACGCCGATCTACTGGATCCAGGACAACCTCTCAGCCAACTGGACCCCCGACATCCGTGCCTACGCCGCCGCCAACCGCATCCAGCTGGTCGCGACCCCGACCTACGCCAGCTACCTGAACCCCGTCGAGTGTCACTTCTCCGCGATCAGCCAGTTCGTCGTCAGCAACGCCGACTACCTCGACTGGGACACCTTCAACTTCGCGCTCGCCCACCACATCACCTACCGCAACGGCGATCACCGCAACCACCGCCTCACCGCACTCGAGGCTCGCCAGCGCATCGCCGCCTGACATGGCATTACAAGTCCAACCAAACCTCAAAGGCCACTAGCTCTCGAAGCGAACCCAGGCGACGTCCGCCTCGGCGTCGTAGTGGACAAGCGACTCTCCGCGTTGAGTTGCTCGATTCCCCTGCTCCTCGGCCTGAGCGCAAGCGAGCTGTGCGTCTGCGGAGACGCTTGCCCGATTCTCCTGCTCCTCTGTGACGGCTACCTGCCCGGTCGTCAGGCGGGCTTGTGGGCCAGGAAAAGGTAGCGGTTGAGACTGAGGAAGTAGTTGGGGCCGAGTTCGGTCAGGTCTTGTGCCCATGCTGTGGCTTCGGTCTCGCTCACGCCGTTGCGATCGGGTACGAACGTGGCGATCAGCTCAAGCATTCCGGCGCTGTAGGTGTTGGGGTCATAGCCGGCGTTGAACAACGGCACGATTTGGCGGTCGGTGACTTCCAGTCCAGCATCGCGCAGCAGCCGTGTGAGCGTACGCGGCAGGTGAGGGTGAACGAGGTGCTCCTCCCACGCGGCGAGCACCCGGTCCATGCGCTCGTTGTTGCTCGAAGCCCATACGATCGAGTCCCAGTCGGTGTCAAGCACGAGCGCCCGGCCTCCCGGGCGCAGCACCCTCCCTAGCTCCAGCAGCGCGGCGGGAACATCATCGACGTACTCGTAGACCTGTGTGCAGACTGCGACGTCGAAGCTCGCGTCCGCGTAGGGGAGCGTGTGCGCGCCAGCTTCCTGGTACTCGATCGGGCCGCTGCCAGCTGGTGGTCTGCGCGCCCTGGCGAGGGCAAGCATGTTCTCGCTGACGTCCACCCCGCAGATCCGCCCGCCGGTCCCGACAGCAACGGCCATTTCGCACGCGAGTAGACCAGGACCCGAGCCGATGTCGATCGCGCGCTCGCCGGGCTGGAGCGCGAGTGCCCGCAGGATCGTTTGGCGCTGTTCGACGACATCGGGCGTGGTGTAGATCCTCTCCACGCGCCGGGAGGCGTCCTCGTCGAATTGCAGTGTGGCGCTCATAGTTCGCCCTCGGTTGGTGAATGGCTCACTCTTAGCGAACGCCAGGGTACACCTGATACTCGAGACGGTGTCCCCGACGCGGTGACCAGGGGCCGGATGCCCACGTTCCGCGCCCGACTTGGCAGCCTGCGACCCGGCTCACGTCGGGCGCACGAGCCGGTAGCAGCCTGGAGCCGTGCGCTCGAACCTCGCGTCCGCACCCCGCGCGCCGCTCGACAGGCAGCTGCGGACCGAGTCCTTGGAGACCGGCCGGCCAAGGCGGTCTTCGACGGCACCCTGCACGCAAGCCACCGTGAGGGCACGATCCGCGGCGGCCAAGACGCCTATGACGGCCCTTTGGACAACACCATTGCCGAGCCGCTTGATCTCGAGCACGGCCACGACCGGCCGCCTCGGGAGCACGCTCGAAGCCTCGGGAACCCGCTCCGCGACGGCCCGTTGCAGCTCGTCTCCGAGGATCACTTCGAACGGCTCGGCCAGCTCCGCGGAGACGGTGTCCTCGTCGTCGATGAGCAGCCTCTTGGAGAACGCCCGTTTGAACCGGCGCCGAATCCGATCTACGGCGCGAGGCGGAACGGCGGGTAGCGATCGGTGACCAGCACGTGGGCGTACGCGATCACCCGGTTGGTCCAGCGGCCCACGCCGACGAGGAAGTCGAACATCCTGCGCGGGAAGCGACCGGTGAACAGGATCGCGAACCAGGCGGCGATTACGACGAAGAACGCGGCGATGTAGAGGAAGAACAGCACCACGTAGTGCGGGATCGCCAGCAGCCACTTGACCAGCGGCAGCCAGCGGTTGAGGTCGTTGCGCGCGTCCGGATAGGGGAACTCGAGATGCACCGCCTGATGGTCGTCGGTGGAGGGATAGCGGTCCTCCATCAGTGCCAGGTAGACGCCGACGCGGGCGGAGAACCGCATCAGCTCGAGGTTCCAGGCAAACCACCAGCGTGGGTACTTCTGGCGGAACAGGATCAACAGCAGCGTGGGCAGCACGACCAGGCCAGCAGCGCCGACAGCCCCCGCGGCCCTGCCGCCACTGTAGGCGTAGCCGCCACCCTCGATGAGGGCGAGCACGATCGCGATCGGGATGGCCATGAACAGGCGAAAGAAGGTGCTCAGGCGGTTGAGCGGCCGGTCCGGGTAGTCGACCGAGTACTGGACGGGATAGGGCGCGTCGGGGTTCATGAGAAGGCCTTTCTGTAAGGTGTACGGCGTACACTCTCTGTGGGGACTATACGTGTACGCTGTACACTTTGTCAAGTGCAATGACACGGCAGAGGAACACCACCCGGAAACCGCTGAGCAGAGCTCGTGTGCTGCAGGCCGCCGTCGCCCTCAGCGACGAGGCCGGGCTGGAAGCATTCAGCGTGCGGGGGCTCGCACAGGAGCTCGGCGTCGTGCCGATGGCGCTCTACAGGCACGTTGCGAACAAGGATGAGCTCCTCGATGGCATGGTCGACATCGTCTTCAGCGAGATCGAACTTCCTTCCGAGGACCTCGACTGGAGGTCCGCCATGCGGCGCCGGGCGATCTCCACGCGCGAGACCCTGAAACGCCACAGTTGGGCGATAGGGATGATGGAGTCGCGACACCCGGGGCCGGCGAACCTGCGCAACCACAACGCGGTGATGGGCTGCCTGCGGAAGGCTGGCTTCCCGTTCGAGATGGCGGTCCACGCCTATTCGGTCCAGGACGCCTACATCTACGGGTTCGCCTTGCAGGAAAAGGACCTGGCGTTCGAGACCCCCGACAGTGCTGGAGAAGCCGCGCAGAGGAGAACGGAGACGACCGGCTCGCTTGACGATTACCCCTATCTCGTCGAGGTCGCTACCAAGCTCCCCGAGTCCGGGTACGACAACGCCGTCGAGTTCGCATGGGGGCTGGATCTCATCCTCGACGGCCTCGAGCAGCTGCGCCACACCGGAGCTTCGCCGGCATGAGCGGCGGCTGCCCTCTCGTGGTTTCTCCCTGGGCTGAACGTCGTGCCGTTCATGGTCAACACGGCACTCCCGCGCTCGAACCCGCAGGAGTTAGGCTGACCCCCGCATGCTTCTCAGCTTCCAGATGCTGCCCGAGCAGCCGGCGCCGGAGTTGCTTGATGCGGCTGCGCTGGCCGACAGGCTGGGCTACCACGCCTGCTACAGCGCCGACGAGATCTACCACAAGGATGCGTGGCTGCTACTTGCCGCCCTCGCCCAACGCACCGAGCGGATCCGACTCGGCCCCTGCGTCGCGCCGATCTACATGCGGGAGCCGACCTACGTCGCTCAGCTCGCAGCCACACTCGACGAGCTGAGCGACGGTCGGGCCGAGGTCGTGTTCGGGATCGGCAACATCGCCATGCTCGAGCAATACGGCGTCGAGTGGCGCGGAACACGACCGATCGCTCGCTTGCGCGAGGCCCACCACGTCATGCGTATCGTCCTCGACGAGGGGTCGATCGAGTTCCAGGGCGACTTCTACAGCTACTCCGCAGTCACAACCTCGGCGCGGACCGTGCAGGAGCACCTGCCGCTGAAGATCGGCGCGATGGGGGGCCCCAAGTCGATGGAGCTGGCCGGCGAGATCGCCGACGGCCTGCATACGGCCTGCGCGTACTCACCGGAGGCGCTGGGCTACGCGGTGAAGCACTTTCGGGCGGGAGTGGAGCGCGCCAGCCGGAGCCCCGATGGCCTCGATCTCGGCGACTCCCTGCTCGGGGCGATCGCACCTGACGGCGAGGTGGCCCGCCGCGCGGGGCGCATCCTGGCAGCGTTCTACATCCCGTCGATGCCGCCAGCGCTCCTGGAACGCCACGGGATCGAGCCAGATCAAGTTACGCCGGTCAACGAGGCCTTCGCAGCGGGCGACGTTCAGGGCGCCCTTGAAGCGACTCCGGAGGAGGTTGCCGATCGGATCATGGTGGCCGGCACCCCGGACGACTGGGTGCGGTGGCTGACGGAGACCTATGCTCCCCCGGGCCTCAACCACGCCCTGGTGTCGTTCACGGATCCGTTCACCTTGAAGGCTTGGGCCGGGATGGAGGTCGAGGGCTTACCCGATTTGGGAGAGCAGGTTCGGATCGTCGGCGAGCAGGTCATCCCCGAGCTCGGGGCGCTTTGAACGGGGGTCCATTGGTCGCGCGCAGTCCAGCGACGCGCGCGGAGCCCCGGCGCTGCCCGGGGCGACGGGTACATCGGCTGGGACGGACCGCGAATGTGGCAGTATCGGCGCCATGAGCGATCCCCGCACCGCACCCTACGGCTCCGTCCGCCTGGCGGCCGTGGACACCCTGGCCCAGGTCGACCCCGGGAACCCGGAAATCAACGACGGCGCGTTTCATCTCATCCGTCGCCATTTCGACGTCGAGGCCTTCGGCGTCAACGCTGCGACTGGCAACGCCGGTGACGAGATCATCGAGGAGCATCACGAGGCCGACGACGAGGAGAACCAAACCAACGGCCACCAGGAGCTCTTCGCCGTGATGACCGGACACGCGCTCTTCACGGTCGACGGCGAGGAGATCGACGCGCCGGCCGGGACGATCGTCTTCGTGCGCGATCCGGCGTTGCTCCGCGCCGCCCGAGCAACCGCCGACGACACCACGATCTTCATGGTGGGAGGACCCACCGGGGTCCCGTACACGATCTCGCGCTGGGAGGCGTCGCTCCCGTAACCGAGCGACGCCCGTGAACGGTGGCGAACGGTTTGAGTGGTGTCGCCTGGGCGCATTCGGCCAACGAGCGATCCCCGTATCCACCGACGGCCTGGCCGCGGCGCGACGGTCCTACGCTTGTGTCGATGTCGCGTGTGGTGGAGGAGCGCAATCGGAGGATGTTGCGGGCTCGCGACGCGATGGACCGGTCGTTTGCGCGACCGCTGGAGGTTGCGGCGCTCGCACGAGTCGCTCACGTCTCGCCGGCGCATTTCAGCCGCCAGTTCCGTTCGACGTTCGGAGAGACGCCCCATCGCTACTTGCAACGTCGCCGGGTGGAGCGTGCGATGGAGCTGCTGCGCGAGACCGACCGCCCGGTGACCGAGATCTGCTTGGACGTCGGGTTCAACAGCCTCGGCACATTCAGTCGCACGTTCCGTGCGATCGTCGGCGAGCCGCCGACGGCGTACCGTGCGCGCTTCGCCAGCAACGGGGCCGCGCTGCGGATTCCCGCCTGCTGGGCGATGACGTGGCTGCGCCCTGCGGGATAAAGCGCAGTTTCGGAGAAGCGGGCGTCGCGGCTGGGATCTAACGTGTCCACCATGCTCAAACGAATCAGCCACACCTTCATCCATGTCCTCGACCAGGACGAGGCGCTCGACTTCTACGTCGGCAAGCTCGGCATGGTGGTCCACACCGACGCCGACCTCGGCGTCATGCGTTTCCTGACCGTGAACCTCCCCGAACAGCCCGATGTCGAGCTCGTTCTGATGTCCCCGGGACCGCCCGCGTACGACGATGCCACGGCCGCGCAGATCCGTGAGCTCGTGACGAAGGGAGCCGCCGGCGGCGGCGTGATCTTCGAGACCGACGACTGCCGTGGCACCTACGAGCGTCTACTGGGAGCCGGGGTCGAGTTCACGCAGGAGCCGACCGAGCGCTTCTACGGCACCGACTGCGCGCTACGCGATCCCTTCGGAAACCCGATCCGGTTCACGCAGCCACCAGACGGGCCAATCGTCGTGCCATCGGCCGAAGAGCTGCAAGCGCAACGCTGACCTCGTGGCAAAGCCGTGGCAACGTTTCCCGTGTCATGCGTGAGGCAGACCCGCGGATGCGCGGGGTGCGGGCACAGCTCAGTGTCCAGCGGCGTGGCGCTTCCTCCGCTTCAGGAGATGCACCGTCGCGACAGCCGGCTCCTTGAAACGGACGGAGCTTCCAGCGGGCGTGAACAGCAGCGTCAGGGACACGTTCAGCGTCTTGCCGTGCCTCAGCGCCGCCAGCACCCGCGCACTCGGCTTGATGAAGAGCTTGTGGACGCCGGCGGCGCCGATCGCCAGCTGCGAGCCTCCGTAGCGCACGGGTGCGTTGTTGACGCATCTGCCGTGCTTGCGGACGTAACCGCGCCGGCAATGCCGGGATGTCGTTCGCGCGGTCTGCAAATCGAGGAGCGCAGCGCCCGCGTCGCTACGGCCTGCCGCGTGGGCGCGCGCCAGGCTTGCGCCTGAACGGACGCGGCCTTCCTCCTGGGCCCGGCCGGTCTCCGGGAATTCGTAGGCCAGCGTGATCTCTCCCGTGTGCGCGTTGACGTGCGGCCTGCCCTTCAGGATCGGCGCCCGCGGCGCCGGCGCCGCGGCCTGCGCCCCCGTGGCGCCGCCGGTCGGCGTTCGAGGCGGCGTTTCCGGCAGCGAGCCCGAGAAGGTGAGCGCGTCGCCGGATCCGTCGACTGCGGCACAGAACAAGGAGGACGGGCACGACACGGAGTCCAGGCCACCCTCCGCATCGACGCGGCTCGGGGCGCTCCAGGCGCTCCCGTCGTAGGTGACCGCGTTCCCTTCGTAGTCGACGGCGGCGCAGAAGCTCGCGGAGGGGCAGGAGACCGAGGAGAGTTCGCTTTCTTCGCTTACGTCGATTCGCGCGGGCTTGCTCCAGGTGCTGCCGTCATAGGTCACTGCGAGGCCGTAGTCGCCCACCGCCGCACAGAACGTGGCTGACGCGCACGATACGGCCTGAAGCCCGCCTTCGACGTCGATCTGGGTTGGCGCGGTCCAGGTGCTGCCGTTGTACGTGACCGCATTCCCCTGGAAGTCGACGGCGGCGCAGAAGCTCGAGGAGGGACACGACACCGAGGTGATCGCGTCGAGCGCGTCGATCTTGGCGGGGGGACTCCAGGATTTGCCGTCGTAGGTGAGCGCGTAGCTTTCCCCGTAGCCTTCGCGATCCACCGCCATGCAGAACGTGGAGGAGGCGCACGACACGGATTGAAGGGGGCGGGCATCGACGTGGACCGGCGTGCTCCAGGAGCTTCCGTTGAACGTCAACGCGTATCCGTGGCCGTCGACGGCCACGCAGAGTCGTTCCGACGAGCACGACAGCGATGAGAGTTCGCCGTGATTGTCCGTGTGGTTGAGCGCGCTCCAGGCGAAGCCCGAGTAGGTGCTCGTGGAGCCGTCGAAGTCACCTGCGAAGCAGAGCGAGGAGGACGAGCACGACACCGCCGCGAGCCCGGAACCGCCCACCGCGACGCCCGGCAGCCACAGACCGCCGTCGAAGGTGAACGCGTCGCCGACTCCGTCCACCGTCGCGCAGAAGGACCCCGGGGCGCACGACACCGCTTCGAGGTACCGGGCTCCCGTCGGTTCCGGGGTTCCCCAAGTCCCGGCGTAGGTGAGCGCGTTCCCCGAACCGTCGACGGCGGCGCAGAACGACGAGGAGGGGCAGGAAACGGACACGAGCCCGGCTTTCGAGTCGACGACGCTCGCTGCGCTCCACGAGGCCCCGTTGTACTCGAGCGTGTAGCCGCCGTCACCCACCGCCTCGCAGAAGGTTTCCGACGCGCACGAGACCGAGCGCAGGAACTGCGGGCTGACGCTTTCCGGCGTGCCCCACGAGCCGGCTTTGTAGATCAGCGCGTGGTAGTTGACGTCCACTGCCGCGCAGAAGCTCGAGGTCGGGCACGACACCGACTCGGGAATCCCGCCGCCGTCTACCAGGGTCGGTTCGGTCCAGGAGCTGCCGTCGTAGGTGAGCGCATGGCCTCCACTGTCGAACGCCGCACAGAAGGACGACGATGCGCACGACACGGTGCTGAGCTCGCGGTGCGTATCGATCTGACTGGGCGCGCTCCACGAGCTTCCGGCGTAGCTCACCGCGTACCCTTCGTGATCGACCGCCATGCAGAACGACGTCGTGGGGCAGGAGACCGCTTGGAGATCGTGGCCCGCGTCGATTCGCGTGGGCCCGATCCAGGAGCTGCCGTCGTAGCGCCACGCTTCCCCGGCACGGTCCACGGCGACACAGAACGATTCGGAAGGGCACGACACCGAGCTGGCCTGGAACGTGGGGTCGACGAGGGTGGGCGAGGACCACCCCTCCGCCGCGACTGCGCCGCTTGGCCCGGCGAGCGCCGCGAGCATCACCACGCCTGCAACGAGCGCGAGTCGCCGGCCCGGCGCCGCAGCCAGCAAGTGGCGGCGCGCGGTCGACACTCGCGCGCCCCGCCCAGGACGTGCCGCGGCGGCGCCTGGAATACGCACACGGCACGGCAGCCTGTCACCCGACGAGCGCATACGCGGACCCTAGCTTGCGTTCCACGCGCATGCAACTGCGCTAGATTCGCGACCCGCTTGCGCCTAGCGGCTCCCGTTCGACGGCTTGACGTTCTGATTCAAGCGGAACAGGTTCGTCGGGTCGAACCTGTCCTTGAGGGCCACCAGCCTCGCGTACTTCTCATCACCGTAGCTCGAGCGGACGCGGTCCTCTCCCTCGTCGGAGGTGTAATTCAGGTAGACCCCATCGATGACGTGCGGCTTCAGATCCGCAGCCAGGCCGCGCGCCCACGCGGTGTGGGCCTCGGCGGCCTCGGCGTCGGGCTCCATCCACATCGCCAGCGCGTGAAAGCACCACGGTACGTCCCGGCGGCCCAACGCCGTCTCCTCATCGCCCACCCGGCTGATCGCCCCGCCCATCGGCTCCATCAGCAGCTGCGCCATCGGACCCGCACGTCTGCTGCCGTGATCGACGACCTTCTCGATCACCTCGTCGCCAAGATCGGGAAGGAACTCGGCCTTCATGTAGGCGCGCGTGCCGGGAGGTGCACCCCCGTCGAGGAGGCTCTGCAACGCCGTGTAGGGCATCGGCTGAACCATGTCCATCAGCGGCTGCGCGACCGCGCGGATCGGCGCGATGACTCGCTCACCCTCCTCGATCGAGCCCGTCCAGCAGATCACGACCCCGAGCACCGGCTGGAAATGCATCTCGGGCGGCACGAATGGCTCGGGTGGCGCGCTCACGAACGCGACGGCGGCGCCGAGATCGTCGGGGGCGTCGGGCATGTAGTCGCGCATGAAGCCCAGCACCTCGCCTGCGCGATCGAGCGCGCAGACGAGCATGCCGCCGTAGATGATCGGGCCGATCTCATGCAGGCGATACTCGAACGACGTCACTATTCCGAAGTTGCCCCCGCCTCCTCGCAGGCCCCAGAACAGCTCCTCGTTCTCGGTGGCGCTCGCGGTCAGCAGGCTGCCGTCCGCCGTGACGATGTCAGCCGAGAGCAGGTTGTCGGCCGTCAGGCCACACTTGCGCTCGAGCCAGCCACTGCCGCTGCCAAGCGTCAGCCCGGCGATGCCCGTAGTTGAGAAGCGCCCGCCGGTGACCGCGAGGCCGAACGCCTGTGTCTCGTGGTCGAACTCGCCCCATGTCAGCCCGGCTTCTGCGCGCACGGTTCGCGCATGCGGATCGACCCGGATTCCTTTCATAGGCGAGAGGTCGATCACCAGCCCGTCGTCGCACGTACCGTATCCACCGGCCGAATGGCCACCACCGCGAACGGCGACCGCCGATACGTTCTCGCGCGCGTAGTTCACCGCCGCGATCACGTCGGCGGCGCCGCTGCAGCGCGCGATCAGGCCGGGACGGCGATCGAACATCCCGTTCCAGACCATCCGCGCACTGTCGAAGTCCACGTGCTCGGGACCTACGAGCGCGCCGCGAAACGACTGGGCAAGCTGATCGTCGACAGACAGGGCATCCGCAGATGTAGCCATGACCACTCCTCGTTCAGGGGCCGGGCCCGCGGCTCACGCCCCACCGCCGGTCGCATGCCCTACATTGGCTGCCGGCCGTTCCTTTGATCGGCAGCTCGCATGTCGCATCCTTCCCTAATCGCAGGCTCCGGTCAAGGGCCGCGCGGGGGTGCGATCAGGCTCCGCACAGCGGATAGCGGGATCAGTCGTTCTTCTCCGCTCACGCCTGACAGCCGGTGGCCCTCACGGCCGCTAGACATCCAGGCCGCTCAACTGCAGATCGCCAGATCGGCGCCGGCCCACGAGGGCGGCGACGGCAGCTTCTGGTTCAGCGGGCCCACGAACAATGAAGATGCACGGCACACCGCTGTTGCTGGGCGCCTGGGAAGATCAACCGATCGTGCAGGTGACCCCCGCGAGTCCGGGACGCGACCTGGCGGCGCAGCCGCCGTGGTTGTCACGCGTCGCCGCGGTGCTCGCACTCCTCACGCCAGTCGCCATCGTGGTGATGGCCGCGGTCGCGCTGGCCGGTGACGTTGCCATTGCCGCGCTGGCGGTCGTACTCGTGCTTGGGGCTTGCGGGGCCATATGGCTCGCGTTGACTCGTCGTGGCCCGCGACGAGTTGCCGGCGCGGCGCTGGCAACGCTCGCAGGCGCCGGCCTGATAGTGGTGCTGGCGACCCACTGGCAGGGACTGCTGGTGCTGGTGGCGCTGTTCGTGCTCTTGGCGGTGTTTGGAGTGACCGCGCGCTATGCCTTGGGGAAGACGGGGGAGGCGGCGGCTCGAAGGTCCGCGGCAGCGCTCGTGCCGGTGGGCGCCGCTGTCCCAGCCGTGCTGATCATCAACCTGAGGTCCGGGGGTGGGAAGGCGGAGCGCTTTGATCTCGTTGCAGAAGCCCGGCGGCGAGGCATCACGCCGATCGTCCTGCAATCCGGCGATGACCTCCTCGAGCTCACAGAACGCGCCATCGCACGGGGCGCGCAGGTGGTCGGGATGGCCGGAGGCGACGGCTCGCAGGCCCTTGTGGCAACGGTCGCCGCGCGACGCGACACCGCTCATATCTGCGTTCCCGCAGGGACCCGGAACCACTTCGCCCTTGACCTCGGCCTCGACCGCGACGATGTCCTCGGCGCGCTTGACGCTTTCACCGACGGAGTCGAGCGGCGCATCGATCTTGCGCGTGTCAACGACCGTGTCTTCGTCAACAATGCGTCGGTGGGTGTGTACGCGAAGGTCGTCCAATCGGACGCTTACCGAGACGCAAAGATCGAGACCTGGACGGGCATGCTGCCCGACCTGCTCGGCCCTGACGCCGAGCCGATCGACCTCGAGTTCACCATGCCAGATGGAAGCCGCTGTGCGGACGCGCCGCTCGTTCTCGTTTCCAACAACCCGTATCAGCTCACGAGCCTGGCTGGCGCCGGCACGCGTGAGCGGATCGACACGGGCCTGCTCGGCGTCGTAGCCGCGCGGGTGCGCACGGCCGCGGATGTGTCGAAGCTCGTTGCACTCGAGATGGTCGGGCAGGCGGATCGCTTTCCCGGCCTGCTGTCTTGGTCGAGCCCGGAGTTCGAGGTCCGCTCCGGTGGCCCCGTGGAGGTCGGCCTCGACGGAGAGGCGCTCGTGCTGCAACCGCCGTTGCGCTTCACGTCTCTGCCCGGGGCGCTGCGGGTGCGGCTGCCCCGGGGAGTCGGACTCGCACCGGCCGCCCGCGCCGCGGCGCTGACCACGGACAACCTGGGGGCGCTGTTGCGGGTGGCTGCCGGCAGGTGAGGCTTCCGGCGACGCGCCTCGTGCTCGGTCTGCTCGTGTTCGTGCTGGTCGGCTGGGCGGCTGGAGCGCTGTGGACATCGGTGGTCGGGTCAGGCGAACTGGAACCGATGCGTAACATCGCCGAGGGACGCTCGGCGGGCCTCATCGCCGCAGCACGCCTGGTCACCTGGGTGGGCAGCGCATTCGTGCTGGTCCCGCTCGCCCTCGCGTGCTGCGTGGTGCTCGTCCGTGGCGGCCTGGTCCGAGAGGCCTTCGCCGTGGCTGCGAGCCTCGCCGGCGCGATGCTCATCTCAGACGCGGTCAAGCTGCTGGTGTCCCGGCCGCGCCCACCGGTCGAGCACCTGCAGGCCGTGAGCGGCTCGAGCTTCCCCTCGGGGCATGCCACACAGGCGAGCGCGTTCTGGTTCTCGCTCGTACTGGTGCTGCCGGCGGCAGGGGCATCGCCACGATTCACGCGAGTTGCGGGCGCCCTGGCGCTGACGCTCGTCCTGGTGGTCGCCCTGTCACGCGTCTACCTGGGTGTTCACTATCCCGCGGACGTGCTCGCCGGCGTCCTCCTCGGGACGGGCTGGGCAACATTCGTGGCGCGCTCCATGCGGGAGGCTACGGTCACGTGAGCCTGTTGAGTTGGGAGCCGGCACTGAGACGCGTGCAGCACCTGGATGACCGCCTGATGAGACGCTCTGTCCGTGTTCGCTCGCCGGCACGGGATCGTGCCCTCGTCGCGATCACCCGGGCGGCGAACTACTCCGGACTGTGGCTTCTCATCGCGGGCGGGCTCGCCGCATGCGGAGGCCGGCGCGGACGAAGTGCCGCCGGACAAGGGGCCGTCGCGTTAGCGATCGCTGCGGCGGTGGCAAACGGCCCTGCCAAGCTGCTCGTGCGCCGGCGTCGTCCCCTGGGAGGCTCGCGGCCGACGCTCATCCGGATGCCGCTCTCGACGTCGTTTCCTTCGGGTCACAGCGCCGCCGCGTTCGCGTTCGCCACCGGCGCCTGCCAGGAGCTACCGATCCTCGCGCCTGTGCTCGTCCCGATCGCGGGCGCCGTTGCCTACTCACGCGTGCACACCGGCGTTCACTACCCGAGTGATGTCGCGGCGGGTGCCGTGATCGGGATCGGCTCCGGCGTCCTCGCGGCATGCCTGGCGCAGTGGGTTCGCCAACGACCACGCACCCCGCGCCCGCACGAGGATGCGACTCGATGACCGCCCCCGGTTCGAGTCCGGTCGAACGCTGGGTGCCCGGTGTTCGTGTCGCACGCACGTATCAGCGCGCGTGGGTACGAGCGGATCTGGTGGCAGGTGCCGTGCTGGCTGCGATCCTCGTTCCGCAGGGGATGGCCTATGCCGAGCTGGCCGGCCTTCCAGCGGTCACCGGCCTGTACACGACGATCGCATGCCTGATCGGCTACGCGGTGTTCGGGCCCTCACGAGTGCTCGTGCTCGGACCGGACTCCTCGATCTCGCCATTGATCCTCGCCGCGATCACGCCACTGCTCGTAACCGGAGATCCTGCGACCGCTGTCGCGCTGGCGGGCATGCTGGCGGTCTTGGTGGGACTCACCGAGATCGGACTCGGACTCGGCAAGCTCGGCTTCGTCGCCGACCTCCTGTCAAAGGAGGTGCAAGTCGGATACATGAACGGTCTCGCCGTCACGATCATCGTCGGGCAGCTGCCGAAGTTGTTCGGCTTCTCGGCACATGCCGACTCGTTCCTTGCGGAGCTCCGCGCGTTCGTTGACAACGTCGACCAGACGCAAACCGCGACGCTCGTCGTCGGCGTCGCAGTCCTGATCCTGCTGCTGGCGCTACCCCGCATCACCACGCGCCTGCCCGCGGTGCTCGTCGGAGTGGTCGGCGCCACGGTGGTCTCGGCAGTGCTAGGACTCGCCGATGAAGGTGTCGCAACGGTCGGCGCATTGCCACGGGGAATCCCTGCGCCCACGTTCCCGTGGACCAGCGCCAGCGACGTCGTTCCCCTGCTGATAGCGGCCCTGGGCATTACGCTCGTGTCTCTGACCGACACGATCGCCACCGCAACGAGCTTTGCGGCCCGGCGGGGAGATGAGGTCGAGCCCAACCAGGAGATGATCGGCATGGGCGCGGCCAATATCGCCGCAGGGTTCTTCCAGGGCTTCGCAGTGTCGACCAGCGGCTCCAGAACAGCGGTGGCCGAACAGTCAGGGGCCAAGAGTCAGGTCACCGGTGTCGTGGGGGCCGCTCTGGTCGCGGTGCTTCTGCTGTTTCTCAACTCGCTGCTTGCCGACCTCCCGCAGGCCGCGCTGGCCGCGGTCGTGATCGTCGCCGCGCTGTCATTGATGGACCTGGTCATCCTGCGCCGCTACTTGCGGGTACGCAAGAGCGCCTTCGCGGTGTCCCTGGTCGCGACTGCGGGTGTGATGCTGCTAGGCGTGTTGCAGGGTATCGTCGTCGCCGTAACCCTGGCGATCCTGCTCTTCTTCAGGCGCAACTGGTGGCCGCATGGGGCCGTCTTGGGCCGGCTCGAAGGGGACGAGGGGTGGCACGACCTCGACTCGCATCCGGACGCGGAGCAGATCCCGGGCGTGGTCGTGTACCGCTGGGAGGCACCCCTCTTCTTCGCGAATGCCGGCTCGTTTCGCCAGCAGATCCGCAAGCTCGTAAGTGAAAGCCAGCCACGGTGGGTGGTCCTTCAATGCGAGGCGATCACCGATGTCGACGTCACCGCCGCGGAGATGCTCGAGCAACTCGACAACGAGCTGAATGCCGCCGGGATCCACCTGGCGTTCGCCGAGATGCGTGGCCGGCTACAGGGTCTCACCCTGCGCTATGGCCTGATGGAGACACTCGATCGCGAGCATTTCTATCCCACGCTCGAGGCCGCGCTAGAAGCGATC
This sequence comes from uncultured Solirubrobacterales bacterium, assembly GCA_963696615.1. Taxonomy (GTDB): domain Bacteria; phylum Actinomycetota; class Thermoleophilia; order Solirubrobacterales; family Solirubrobacteraceae; genus Palsa-744. The sequence continues at coordinate 255,594 of CAVOKU010000002.1, forward strand.
AGGACGAGTGAGACGTGATCGGGTGAGCCGTGCAACGCGGGCATGTCGACGCGCGTTCGTGACCCCGACGGCCTATCGTCCGAGCCGATTTCGATAGCGTCGTCGCCCGGCGACGGCGGCCAGGAGGAGAGAGGCCAGCTCATGTTGGCGAGGATGACCGGCATGCAGGTGGGCACGATCGGCTGTGAGGCGACCGGTGAGGTCGAGGACGATGACCGGATGAGACGAGCTCTGCTTTGGACCATTTGCGACGCGCCCCAAGGCCCGGTGGCACCGCGGGCCAGCACACGCCGGTTGCCTGCGAGCGGGACATGACGGGGCAGCCGTTGGACTCGCAGTACGGGGAGGCTGTGCAGTGGAGCCCACAGGCACCGCGATTCCGGCTGGTACGTGTGCTCGTGTCGTGGCTGGTGGCGACTATCGCGGTGCTCGTGGCCGCGGAGGTCGTGCCCGGCGTGAGCGTTCAGGGCTTCGGTGGCGCGCTGGGCGCGGCTGCTCTGATCGCGCTCCTCAACGCGGTGCTGCCGCCGGCTGTGGCTGCGCTGCGCCTGCCTTTCACCCTGGCGCTGGGCTTCGTGCTGGTGCTGTTCGTCGACGCGCTCACGCTGCTGATCGTCTCCGACGTTGCTCCCAGTGCGATCACGGTCCACACGTTCGGTGACGCGTTGCTGGCCTCACTGGTGATGGCTGCGGCGAGCGTGGTGCTCGAGGTGATCTTCGGCGCCGATGATGACGACACCTACACGCTCCGCGTCATCCGTCGGATCGCGCGTCGACAGGGCACGCCGACGTCAACCGATGCGCCGGGGATCGTGTACCTCGAGATCGACGGACTGGCGCTTCCGGTGCTGCAGCGCGCGATGCGCGACGGCCACGCACCCAATCTGGCTCGCTGGCTGGAGGAGGGCACGCATCGCTTGGTCGAGTGGGAGACCGACCTCTCCTCGCAGACCGGGGCCAGCCAGGCCGGAATCCTGCTCGGCTCCAACGAGGACATCCCCGCATTTCGCTGGGTCGAGAAGGAGACGGGGCGGCTGATGACGTGTTCGGCGCCCGCCGACTGCGCGGAGGTCGAGGCTCGCCGTGCCGATGGCCGCGGGCTGCTGGTCGACGGGGGCGCGAGCCGTGGCAACCTGCTTTCCGGGGAGGCGGACGAGGTCATTCTCACCGTCAGCCGGATGGAGGCCGAGAAGCAGGCGAACCCGGGATACCGTCCGTTCCTGGCCAACGGCTTCAATGTGACGCGAGCGCTGGTCCTGTTCGGATGGGAGGTGATCCTCGAGCTGCTCGCGGCCACACGGCAGCGCCGGCGGGACATCAGACCCCGCGGTCACCGCGGCGGGTACTACCCGTTCCTGCGAGCTGCCTTGTGCGTGGTCGTGCGCGACCTGATCGTCTTCAGCGTGCTCACGGACATGATGAGCGGCCGGCCCGCCGTCTACGCAACGTTCTCGAGCTACGACGAGGTCGCCCATCACTCGGGGCTCGAGCGCACCGACACGATGGAGGCCCTGTACAAGCTCGACGAGCACTTCGGGCGCATCGCGCGGGCGCGTCGCTACGCACCCAGGCCCTACAAGCTCGTCGTCCTCTCCGATCACGGCCAGACGCAGGGCGCCACCTTCAAGCAGCGCAACGGCTACGGCCTCGACGAGCTCATCGAGCGCTCGCTCGAGACCGGCACGGTGTCTCCACTGACCGGCGGCGACGAGAACGACGCCGTCGTCGGTCAGGCTCTCAACGAGGCCACGGGTCGGGCCCCGTCGGAGGGCAAGGGCTCAAAGGATGACCTCAGCGGTCGTGACGTGGTCGTGCTTGGCTCCGGGAACCTCGGCCTCGTGTACCTGATGGAAGACCCGCGACGCTTGACGCTCGAGGAGATCGAGCGGCGCCATCCCCGCTTGCTCGAAGCGCTGCGTGGGCACCCCCACATCGGCTTCTTGCTCGTGCACTCAGCCGAGCACGGGCCGGTCGTCCTCGGCCCGCGCGGCACCATCCACCTGGCCACCGGTCGCGTCGACGGCGAGGATCCGCTCGCGGCCTTCTCGAGCACCGCATCCGCGCACCTGAGGCGCACCGACGCCTTCGAGCACGTCGCGGACATCATGGTCAACAGCTTCTACGACCCCCAGCTCGACGAGGGCTGCGCCTTCGAGGAGCTCATCTCATTCCACGGGGGCGTGGGCGGCCCCCAGACCCGCCCCTTCCTGCTCTATCCCAGCGAGCTGCCGGCGCCCCCCGATCCGATCATCGGTGCCGCTTCGGTACATGAGATCCTCACCCGCTGGCGCCACGCCCTCCAGGACGAGCACGTGCCCGCGCTCGCGCGGCACCCCGACACCACCGCTGAGCCTTCGCCATCCTCCAAGTCCTCAGCCCCGATGGGCCCCTCGACAGGCGGCGATTGATCGATCCTCGCCGGTGACGAACGTGGCCTCGTCGAGGTCGAGGGTCCCCTCGGGGCCACGCGCCGCAGACCCCTCGAACCTCGCACCGACCGGTCGCCGCGGCTAGCTGTTCCGCCTCGACTCGTTCCGAACGCGACTGATTGGTGGCCGGTTGCCGATGCCGCTGTGGTTCCTGGTGGTGTTGTAGTGGGTGAGCCAGATGGGCAGTGCTGTGGCTCGAGCGTCTGAGCTGCGATAGCGCTGTCCGTAAGCCCACTCTCTTGCGAGGGTCTGCTGGTATCTCTCAACCTTCCCGTTGCGCTTCGGCGTGCGCGGCGGGATGAAGCGATGAGCGATGCCGTGGTGGATGAGCAGCTCACGTAGGCTGCGATTCTTGGCGTAGGAGAAGTGGTTGTCAGTCTGCAACCGTCGGGGTCTGATCCCGTGGGCGGCGTAGAACGCGAGCGCACGGTTCACGAAAGCTGTGACAGTGACCGCTCGCTCGTCGGGGAGGAGCTCGGTATAAGCCAGGCGCGAGTGGTCGTCGATCAGCGAGTGTGCGAACTCCCAGCCGACTCGTGCCCGCTTCTCTGCACCGCTGCGGTAGCGGTCGCCTGTGACGCGGTGCCCGGGGCGGCTAAAGCGCGCGAAGCGCTTGACGTCCATCTGCAAGAGATCACCGGGACACGGCCACTCGAAGCGGCGAACCTCCTCGCGAGCAGCGGCCGGGCGTCGTGAGAGCCCTCGGCGAGACAAACAGCGCGAGACCGTCGCGTGCGCCATCCCGAGCTCGCAGGCGATCAGCCGTGGCCCCCACCCGGTGCGCCGGCGCGCCTCGCAGACGCGGTCGTGCACCTGCTCTGAGCAGCGTGTGGGCTGATGGTGTGGCACCGGGGAGCGATCTTGCGCCCATGCTCCCGAGCGGCGCTCCTGCTCGCTCGCCTGCCGGTAACGATCGATCCAATACTGCACCGTCGAGACCGACACGCGCCGCCAGGTTGCAGCCTGGCGGCGCGTCATGCCCTCCATCAAGCACTTCTCGACCAGCTCGACACGCTGCCAGCGGGGCAGCCACCTACGCTTGTCCTGCATCCGGGTCCTCCTCGGCTCATGGATCTTTGGAAGGACCCACAGCCTCGGCTGCGACCCGGATGCCTACCCAGCCGTTCGGAACCTCCCGAGGCGCGTCAGCTAGCGCGCGACGGCGAGACCGAAACCGAACCCCGCTGCGATCGCCTTGGCTCCAGACAGACCGCCGATCGAGGTCGGGACGTCGGTCCCCGAGCCCCCACCCAGGCCGAGCTCGCCTTCGTAGTCAGACCCCCACGACATCACGCCGCCGGACTTGCGCAGCGCCATCGCCCACGATTCGTGCGCGGCAAGTGCCTTTGCTTCGGTGAGGCCGCTGACCGGGACCGGTTTGTCGACGTTGACTCCCATTTCGCCGTCGCCGAGCTCGCCATTGGCGTTCTGACCCCATCCCATGGCGGTGCCGTTGGAAAGCAGCGCGAGGCTGAAGTAGCTTCCGGCCACGACCGCCTTGACCTTGCTGAGGCCGGGCACCGGCTGGGGTGTGTCGACGACCGCTTCGGCCGTTTTGCCGTTGCCGAGCTGCCCGCTTTCGTTGTCACCCCACGCATCCACCGTGCCTTTGCCGAGGACCGCCAGGCTGTGGTACTCGCCCGTGCCGATCGCCTTCACCCCGGTCAGCCCGGGCACCGCGGTCGGTTTGGCGACGACGTATTCTTCGGTATTGCCCAAGCCGAGCTCTCCGTTGCCGTCTCGTCCCCAAGCCAGAACCGTCCCGTTGTTGAGCAGCGCGAGGTCATGGGCGCCCTCGGAGGAGATCGCCTTGACGCCGCTGAGGATCTCCACGGGCGTGAAGGTGTTTTCATACTGATTGGTCGTCTGACCGTATTCATAGGAGCCCCACGCCCACACGGTTCCGTTCGTCTCCAATGCCAACCCGGACGAGCGCCCTGCGGTGATCGCCTTGACCCCGCTCAGGCCGCTGACAGTCACCGGCACATCGCTGACTTCGGCTTTGCCATTACCGAGCTGGCCGCTGTAGCCGACGCCGAACGACTTCACCGTGCCGTTGCTGAGCAGCACGAGCGAGAAGGTGTCGCCGGCCGCCACGCTCTTGACTTTCGAGAGCGAGATCGCGCCCGGAACGTTGGTTGGTGTCATCGTGCCGTTGCCAAGTTCACCACCGCTGTTCTTGCCCCATGTGTAGGCCCGCAGCGAAGCCTGCGCAGCCGGCACCAAAGCGGCCAGTGCGAGAGCCGCGACGATGCCGGTACGAGACGCCCGCCGACACGGAGGGCGCCTCACCCCGATCGAGATCGACCTACCGACACGCGCAACGGAACTCCTCATGATGCCTCCCAGAGTTGGTGCGGGCACGACGAACTCCCTGCCCCCCAAGCAAGAAGCTACCACGGTACGGGAGGGCGTGTTCGCGACATGGGACCGCCGCCTACACGTCGCGGCTGAGGCCGCCGGGTCATCGCCTATCCCAGCTACCCTCGCGTAGCGCCCAGCTACTCGACCTACGCGAGGGCCGCATCGAGCTTCTTGCGAAACGCCGCTGGGTCGATCGCGGGATAGCGATAGAGCTCAGGTGCGATCTCCCCGAAGAGCTCCCGTAGACGGAGAGGTTCGACGTAGCCCCGCTCGATCATGACCCGAACGTCAGCGAGATCCTGCTCGAATCCGCGCTCGATCTTCGAGAGCGCCTGCGAGTAGAGATCGAAGTGATGCACCTGGACTCGGCCCTCGCTGAGGACCAACGGGCTGCGCTCGCGCCAGCGTGGGAGCTCGGGGATGAAGTCGGGTGGAGACGCCAGCTCGATGTTGACTCCGAGACGCTCCTTCAACGCCGGGATCGCGCGCAACAGCTCGTCAGTCTCAGGCTCAAAGCGCAGGTCGACGTCGATCGTCGCCTCACGCCAGCCCTCGAGGACCGCCGTGGATCCACCCGTCAAGTAGATACGCACCGGGTCGTGGGCGACCGCGCCAAGTTCGCGGGCGAGTGCTCGAATCCGCTGATCGTCAACCGGCGGACGCATGCTCGGCCGCCCGTGCGAAGCTGACGACTCGACCCACGAGCGCGTTGTAGCGGCTGTGAGCTCCCTCGTGCTCGGCGAGCAGCCCGTACAGACGATGAGACGGATCCGATGGCCCGGCCGGCACGTCGAGCCCGAGCGCACGCAGCCGTGGAGCGGCCATCGTCACGAGCAGCGACGCCTCGCTCTCACGCCCCACCGACAGGTCGCGGAGTCCTGCGCTTACGAGCTCATGCCCGGGCAGGCTGGTGGGAACGTCGTTCACGCTTCAATGGTATGCGGCAGTTCGGCCAGCCGCTCGAGGACAGGCTGAGCTACCGCACTACCGAGCGGCCGCGTCGGCCTGCGGCGGGTTCTCACGCGCCCACTCCACGATCCCGCCCGATCCCGTGATGACCGCTCCGTCGTCGAGCACGAGGATCGGAACCGCCCGCTGCCCGCTGAGCTTCTCGATCTCGGCTCGGTCGCGCGCGCGGCTCGGCCAGGTCCAGAGCTTCAGACTGCCCCCCTTCACCTGCCTGTGCTCGTACACGTGTCCGGAGTCGTCGAGCGCCTTTGCCGCCTTTCCACACGGATGGGCGATCGGCCCGGGCAACCCGCCGAAGGCCTTGCCGTCGGTGCAGGTGTAGAGAACCACCGACAGCACCCTACCGCGACACCGCCTGATCGGAGCCGAAGCCTCGCTACCGGAGAGCGGGGGCGCGTAGATCGTGCTCGGGGGCGCATGCGTCGTGCTGGTGGGCAGCGATGATCGTGCGATCACGACCGGCGCGCTTGGCGTTGTAGAGCGCGGAGTCCGCGCCCTGCAGCATCAGCTCGATGCTTGCGGGCGCCACCGCGGCGAGCACCCCGGCGCTCACCCGCACGGTCGGCAGTCCAGCAGAGTGCTCCGCTGCAAGCGCCCGCCGCACACGCTCGGCGAACAGCTCGGCCTCGGAGCTTTCGCAGTCGGGCAGCAGCACGACGAACTCCTCGCCGCCGAAGCGCGCAGCCACGTCTATGTCCCGCGACTCGGCGGCCAGGAGCACTCCAATGCGCGCGAGAACCCGGTCGCCGATCTCATGGCCCCACTCGTCGTTGATGCGCTTGAAGTAGTCGATGTCCAGCGCGATTACGGCGATCGACCGGCCTTCGCGCCTGGCGCGTGTAAGCTCGAGCGAAGCACGCTCGTCAAAGCCCCTCCGGTTCAGCAAGCCGGTGAGCGCGTCGGTCCGCGCTTCGCCCGCCAGCTGGGTGAGCAGCAGGTCATTGCGGTGCACGAGCGCCAGGATCACCCCGGCCACGACCGACACGCAGACCATCACGTCCACCCACCGGCCGGGATAGCTGCTTGCACCCGGCAGCGCCAACAGCGTCAGCGCGTGGGCCACGCCAACGCACGCGACGATCGATATCGCTCCCCGACGGCCGAAGAAGAAGGTGCTCCACAGGACCGGCAATATGTACAGAACAGCCCCGTCGCCCGCACCGGGCGTCGCGCTCAGCGCGTAGGCGATCAGCACGACTCCGAGCGGTCCCAGCGGCGCCAGCGCCCGACGGGGAAGCCGCGGGCCGATCACTACGAGCACCGTGGTGATCGCGATGGCACCGAGAACGGGAGCGATCGCAAAGCCCGGGTCGCCCGGGAGGAAGCCCTCGATCGAGCCATCGAAGGCCGCGGCCCCATACATGGCGGCCGCGGTGAACGCCATCAGCGCTTTGTTCAGGCGGAGCTTCTCCAGGGAGGGACCCACGCCGTAGATATCGGCGTCCGGCCAGCAGCACACGAGCCTCGGCTCGGCGATCTCAACGCCGTGCAGGCGGTCAGGATCTCTGCAGTCCACGGACGAGCTCCCGGGCGCCCGCCTTGGCCGCCGCTCGGGCCTCGGCCGGATCGTCGGAGGTGGCGATCATCACAGCAGCCTCCTTGAGGGCTGCCGCCAGCATTCGCGCGAGCGACGCGATCGGCACGTCGGTGATCTCGCCGCGTTGCCGTGCGGCCGTCAGGCTGGCCTGGATCATCGCCTGGGCTTCGTCGAGGATCTGATCCCAACCGATCACCGCGGGCCCTTCGATGGTGATGCGGTTGAACGCCGGATCGGCGCATGTCTCCAGGTAGGACTCGCAGTCCGCGAGCAGGCTCGGCTCGCTGCTGGCAGCGCGAGCGTCGAGCACCTGCCCCCACACCCGCCGCACGAGCTCGGAGTAGATCGCCTCGAACAACGCCTCCTTGCTGCCGAACTGGTGATACAGGGCGCCGGTCGTGACGCCCGCCTCGCTCGCCACCTCGGTGACCGACACGGCGGCATAGCCACGCTCTGCGAAGAGCGAGCGGCCCGCGTCCAGGAGGGCCCTGCGGGTTGCTCTGGTTCTCTCGTCCTGGGTCGCCATGGGCATCCGTAACGACACTATGCAAAGATGCGTAGTGTCGTTACGCAAAATGGTAGAGGAGACCGACGTGCTCCTCGCATCCCCCACCTCAACCGCGGCCAAACAGGGAGGCGCACGATGAACCCCGTCGAGGAGCTGCTCGAGCCAAACCGACGGCTCGCCGAGCGCCACCAGCCCGGACAAGACTACGGCGTGGACACCGGCCACGTGGACCTCGTCGAGCGCCGCTCGCCGCTCCGGCCCGAGCGATCCGCCGGCGCGCCGGCGGATCGCTAGCGCGATGCAGGCCCTCTACTACGACGGCGCCGGAGCCGTGGAATGGCGCGACGATTCGGCTCCGAGGATCATCGCGGCGACGGATGCGCTCGTGCGCCCGATCGCGGTGACGACGTGTGACGTCGACCAAGCCATCCTCCGCGGCTCGGTCCCGGGAACCCAGCAGCCATACCCGATCGGCCACGAGGGGGTCGGCGAAGTCCTCGAGACCGGAGACGCCGTCAGCGAGGTCGTGCCCGGCGATGTGGTCGTCGTCCCCTACCACGTCTCCTGTGGGCTTTGCGATCGCTGCACCGAGGGAGTGCCCCTTTACTGTCGCGCGACCGCCGCGGACGGCCTCGCCGTCTACGGCATGCCGATCGGACCCGATCACGGCGGCATGTTCTCCGAGCTGATTCGCGTCCCGTTCGCCGGGCATTCGCTGGTGCGCCTGCCCCCCGGCGTCACGCCGCTGCAGGCGGTCTCCGCGGGTGACAACCTGGCCGACGCCTGGCGGGCGGTCGCACCGCACCTGCGAGACCGTCCGGGCTCGGACGTGCTGATCATGAGCACGTCCACGACGGGCCTGCTCGCGGCGGACATCGCCCGCGCATGTGGGGCGCGACGCGTTCGCTATGTGGATCGCGACCAGGTGCGCCTGGATCTCGCCGAGCGACTCGGGGCTGAGACGAGCACGCTCGAGCGCTTCTCGCCGGACGAGCATGAATACGGCATCACGCTCAACGCCAGCGACTCGAAGACCGCCCTGCGCAACGCCGTGCTCGCAACCGCCCCCGGCGGGCACTGCGAGAGCATGGCCTTTCACTTCACCGATGTCCCCATGCCGCTGCTCGCGATGCACCTGAAGTGCGTGCACCTCCGCACGTCGCTGTGCAACGCCCGCCCCCTCATCCCCGCGGTGCTTGCGCTCCTCTCCAGCGGACGGATCGACCCGGAGCTCTTCCAGACCGATCTGCTGCCCTTCGCGAGCGCTGCCGAGAAGCTCCTCGGCGCCGGGTCCAAGCCGGTCTTCGTCCGCGACCCGGTCGCGCTCCCGCGGTGAGAGGCGCCACTGCGCGTCACTGACGGTGACGGGCCGCCCGAACGCGAGCCCCGGCGGGCGTCACTCCTGCCGGCTGGTCGCCGCCGTCACGGCGTCGGCTTCGGAGGCGAGATCGGATGGGCGTCCGGAAACTCCGTGGCAATCTGCTCGCGCAGGACGTGCGCTCCCACGAGCGCGAGGATCGTGAACAGCAGCATCTCGAGCGGGTTGCGGGTGGCGGGGATCGGACCCCAGATGAAGACCAGCACGAGCAGCCCCGCGGCGATCCAGTAGGCCAGACCGGGATGATCGCGGAAGTGGGGCGCCAAGAAGCGCCGCGCGGTGAGGGCCCAGCGGGCTGGACCGGCGAGCCACGCCGAGAGGATCAGTGGGATCCCGATGATGATCGAGGCGCTCGCGACCTGCACCAAGAGGGAGGTGGCCACGGAATAGGCGTCGTTGGCGGCGGGTTCGATCGAGGCGTCGCTGGTGATCGCCGAGACGAGCTGGCCCTGCCCGATTTTTCGACCGAGCAGCACGAACAGGCCGGCGAACACGAGGCTCGAGCCGACCCAAAGCAGCGTGCGGCGTCGATAACCGCGGGCCAGGTACATCGCCAGGAAGTAGAGGGCGAATGTGAGGATCGTGAGCAGCAGCGCCAGCGCATGCAGCGCTTTGGCCAGGTTGCGCACCAGTCCGAGCTGGTCGGAGGTGACCACCTTCAGAGTTGCCACCGAGGCGGGCAGCTTTTCGGCGACTCCAGACGGCAGACCGAGACGCTGGGCGAGGTCGGCGACGATCTGGCGCAGGTTGAGCGAGACGGTCCCGCCGTTGATCTGCACGCGGGAGCCGCCGCCCTTGACGATCGTGACCAACGCCTGATCGGCGACATAGTTGGCCTTGCTCCAGGCGTCCTGCACGCGCGGGATCTCCAGCGCCCGTTCGGCGCCCTGTTCGGCCAGGTTGTGCAGCGCGCCGGAGAGCGGGCCCGCCAGCGGCTGCAGCCGCGTGGGCAGACCCGACTTGAGCTGGGCGGGCACGTCGACGTTGGCATAGAGCTGATCGACGAGGTAGCCCGACACTGCGGCGCGGATCGTCTGCTTGCGCAGCAGTTCGGTGCTCGTCTTCGACCAGTTGCTGGGGTTCATGACCTGCCGGTTGGCCCAGATCGCGAAGATCGACAGGATCGCGAGCACCGTCGCGAGCACGAGGATCACCCTCACCCAGATGCGATGCGCCCCACCGGCAGCTGGGGCGCCGACGGCAGCGCCAGCCCCGCCGGCCGCAGGAGCGTCGCCGGTGGAGCCCGTGCCTACGCCTTCGGCTCGGGGAGTCTCATCTCGCGGAGTCTCGTCTGGCATGGTTCGCTTAGCACCTTCGGGTGTTATTGGATCACTCCTGCCCGTGGGCGTCGCCGCTCACGGTGGCCCGTCAGGTCATATAGTGGATGTGCCGGGAGACCAATGCGCCGGGCTTCTTCTCCGCTCATGTCCGTGCGGGTATCCACAGAGCCGAGAGAACCGAGGCGCTCGTGCCGGAAGTTCGCGCTCTACCGTCGGGAGAGGATCTCACCCGCGCGATCTCGGCTGCGATGGTGAGGCTCTACGCCGAGGTCTACGGCAACGACCGCACGACGGCGAGCACCTACATCAACGACAACGTCGTCGTCTGCATCCTCGAGGACATCCTGACCTCCTCCGAGCGGGATCTCGTCGCCGCCGGCGGCTCGCACGAGGTCATCGAGGGGCGCGTCGCCTTCCAGGCCGACCGCGAGGATGCGTTCAGCGCCGCGGTCGAGGGCTTGACGCTGCGTCCGGTGGTGGCGTTCATGAGCGCCAACCAGACCTCGCCGGAAATCGCATGCGAGCTGTTCTTCCTCGCGCCGATCGAGGCCGGGCCGTGACCCGCATCTCCGCAAGGACGACCGACGCCGCGCTGATGCAGGAGGTCCAGGCGGGGGAGCATGGTGCGCTCGGCGAGCTGTATGACCGCCTCGCGTCCCGCGCGTATCGCACCGCCCTGTTCGTCTGCCACGACACCGAGTGCGCACAGGACGCCGTACAGGACGCGTTCATCTCGATGTGGTCCTCGCGCACGACCTACCAGCCGGCTCGTGGGCCGGTTGCCCGCTGGGCGATGAGCATCGTCCGCCACCGGGCGATCTATCTCGCTCGCCGCCGATCGGTATCCGCACGGCTGAGCGAGGGAACGGCTCGGCTCGAGCAGCAGCCCGCCGACGACGACGTGCCGGCGGAGTTCGCCGCCCGCGTCGAAGCTGAGCGTCTCACGCAGCTGCTGGCGCGGTTGCCGCCAAGCCAGCAGGAGGTGATCCGGCTCGCCTTCTTCGACGGACTGACCCACGAGCAGATCGCGCGCCAGCTCACGCTGCCGCCCGGTACGGTCAAGGGCCGCATGCGACTCGGCTTGAGAAAGCTGCGCACCGAGCTCGACACATGCTAGGCGCCGGCAGCGCGCAACCGTGCCGCCGGCCTGCCTGGAGTGATCCAGACGTGCTTGGCGGTACTAGACCTAGGCGGGGGAGCAACGACACTCGAGTGCAACTCCCCGGGCGGAACGGACGCGAGTCGGCCGCCTACCCCCGCAGGCCGCCTCGCGTCCCCGCAGCCCCCAGGTGTTGACCGGATGTCTTCCTCCACAGTCGCCTCCTCCGAAGAGCCGCCGGCGACGCGCCCGAATGTGAGCAACGGCACGGCCGGCGCAGAGCACGGTGCCTCGAGCGATGCCGTCTCGGCGGTCCCGCACCTGAGCGTGTCCGAGCGGGCGGCTCGCGGCAAGGCCGCGCGAGCCCGGGCGCCCCGCTCGAGCCACGCCTTGTTCGAGCCGGCCCAGCGTCGCCCGGACCCGACGAAGCTGCTCGAGCGCCAGGCCGAGACGCGGGTGCCGGAGCTCGTTCCGATCCGCTACGGACGGATGCTGGTGTCGCCGTTCACGTTCTATCGGGGGGCGGCGATGATCATGGCCAGCGACCTCGCGACGACGCCGCACTCCGGTCTGACGGTGCAATGCTGCGGCGACGCCCACCTGTCGAACTTCGGCGTCTTCGCCTCACCCGAGCGCCAGCTGGTGTTCGACCTCAACGACTTCGACGAGACGCTACCCGGGCCGTGGGAGTGGGACGTCAAGCGCCTTGCCGCGAGCATGCTGATCGCGGCCCAGTCCAACGGCTTCCCGGTCAAGGACCAGGAGCGGATCGTGCTCGACACGGTGGAGGAGTACCGCACGGCGATCGCGCAGTTCGCCGCGATGAAGAACCTCGAGGTCTGGTATGCCCACCTCGACATCGAGTCCAGGCTGCGGGAGCTGGGCTCCCAGCTGCACGCCAGGACCGTCAAGCGAGGCGAGAAGTCGCTGGCGAAGGCCCGCACCAAGGACAGCATGTCGGCCTTCTCCAAACTGACTCATGTGGTGGACGGCGAGGCGCGGATCGTCGCCGAACCGCCGCTGATCGTCCCGCTCGAGGATCTTGCGGAGGGTCGCGAACGCGACGAAATGTTCGATGGGCTGCACGAACTGCTGCGCTCCTACCGCGCCACGCTCGAGCACGACCGGCGAGTGCTGCTCGAGGAGTTCCGCCTGACCGACTTCGCACGCAAGGTCGTCGGTGTCGGCAGCGTCGGCACGCGGGCGTGGATCGCGCTGCTGCTCGGCCGCGACGGCAGCGACCCGCTGTTCCTGCAGCTGAAGGAGGCCGAGGCTTCGGTGCTCGAGGATTTCCTGGCACCGAGCGAGTTCGACAACCATGGCGAGCGGGTCGTCACCGGGCAACGGCTGATGCAGGCCGCCAGCGACATCTTCCTGGGCTGGCTCCACGTCGAGGAGGGACTCGACGGCCAGGCTCGCGACTTCTACGCGCGCCAGCTGAAGGACTGGAAGGGCTCCGCGGAAATCGAGCAGATGATCCCCAAGGGTCTCGCCGCCTACGGGCGGCTGTGCGGCTGGACGCTGGCTCGGGCGCATGCGCGCAGCGGCGACCGTATCGCGATCGCGGCCTACCTCGGCAAAGGCTCGACCTTCGACCGCGCCATCGTCGAGTTCTCCCAGGCCTACGCGGAGCAGAACGAGCGCGACTACAAGGCCCTGACGAAGGCGGTCGAGTCTGGGCGAATCACCGCAGAGAAGGGCCTCTAGGCCCCACAAGAAGCCAAACGGTTCGGGTTCGCTGCGTAGGGATCGAGCCGTTCCGGCTTGTACTGTTCAACGGTCCGTCACGAAAGGGGAACTAATGCGAGGTGCGGGTAGCGCATTGTTGGTGGGCATTTTCTTGATGATCGCGGGGATCCTCAACATCGTCTACGGCATCGCCGCCGTTGGAAATGCCACCTTCTTTGCAAATGACACGCAGTACGTCTTCTCGAGCCTCCACACGTGGGGCTGGATCACCATCATCCTCGGCATCATCGAGCTCACGGCCTCATTTTCGCTGTTCGCCGGCCGAGCCTACGGCCGTGTGATCGGGATCATCGCGGCCTCCTTGGGCGCGATCGGGGCATTGCTCGACGTGGGCGGAGCGCATCCTTGGTGGTCGCTCGGAATATTTGCCATCTGCCTGATCTGCATTCATGGCCTCGTGGTCCTCGGCGAGCCCGAGGAGATCTGAGCGGATCGCGGGGGGCTGGACGGCCCAGCCCCCCGCGACGGCGGCCGGTGAGGGCCCGTCGCTGTTTGCTCGCTGCGTCGGATCGGTGCGGTGACCTCGGTCGATACCGAGCTCGCCCTGGTGGCGCTCGGTGCGATGCTCTCGCCAACGACGCTGTTCCTGTCGGTGCTGGCACTGGTGGTGGGAGAGCGGCCGATGCGAACCGGTCTGTGGTTCTATCTCGGCGCGCTCGGCATCACGCTCGTGATCGGCGTGGTCGCGGCGTTCGTGCTCGGCAACGTCGCCGCGTCCCCGGACCCGAGCACGCCCAAGACGTGGGTAGCCGTGATCGACGTGGTCGCCGGCGTGTTGGTGCTGGTCGTCGTCGTTCGATTCCTGCGCAGGCCCGGCGACCCCAAGAAAGTGGCGAGCATGATCGATCAGATGAGCAAGGTCGCCTCCTCACCGGTGATCGCGATCGTCGCCGCCGGAGCCACGCTCGCCAATCCCGGCGCGTTCATCCCGCTCGCGCTGAAGGACATCTCGGAGACCAACCCGAGCGCCACCCAGTACATCGTCAAGTGGGTCGCGTTCGCGCTCATCTCGCTGCTCCCCCTGGCGCTTGCCCTCCTGGCACTGGCCGTCGCACGCGAGCCGACCCAGCGGCTGCTCAGACGGATGCGGGCGTGGCTCGAGCGCAACGCCAGGACGATCGCCGCGGTGATCCTGGTCCTGCTCGCGGCGGCTCTGCTGCGCAACGGCATCGCCGGGTTGACCGGCTAGCGACGGCTGGCACGAGCCAGCCGGACGGCGACCGTCGGTCGAGTAGGATCGGCGTGTGACGACTCGCATCGTGATCCTCGGAGCGGGGTTCGGGGGCCTCGAGCTCTCGACGATGCTGTCGCAGGCTCTCGGCCACAGCGTCGAGGTGACGCTGATCGACAGGAGCGACTCCTTCGTCTTCGGCTACTCGAAGCTCGACGTGATGTTCGGCCGCACGGCGGCCGAGGCGGTTCGGCTCCCCTACCGTGATCTGGCGATGCCGGGAGTCCGCTTCCTGCAGGAGACCGTCACTGCGATCGATCCCGAGTCCCGCCGCGTCGTCACCGACGGTGGCACGCATGAGGCCGAGTATCTGGTCGTGGCACTCGGCGCCGACTACGACATGGACGCTACGCCCGGCCTCGCCGAGGCGGGCAACGAGTTCTACTCGGTGGCCGGCGCGGAGCGCCTGGCGACGATGCTGCCGACATTCACGAAGGGCCGCGCCATGATCGGCGTCTGCGGCGCGCCGTTCAAGTGCCCCCCGGCTCCGAGCGAGGCGGCGCTGCTGCTGCACGACTATCTCTCTGCCCGCGGTGTGCGCGAGGACTGTGAGATCTCATTCGTGATTCCGCTCGGCACCCCTGTCCCTCCGTCGCCGGAGACCTCCCGCGCCCTGGAAGCCGCGTTCGCCGAGCGCGACATCGCGTTCGTGCCCGGCCGGCGCATCAGCGCTCTGGACGGGTCGCGCAACGTCGCCGTGCTCGACGACGGGACCGAGATGCCCTACGACCTGTTCCTCGGTGTTCCCAAGCATCGCGCCCCCGACGTCGTCGCGGACAGCGGCATGACCGGCGACGTGTACGTGCCGGTCGACCCGAGCACGCTCCAGACGCGGTTCCCGGGCGTGTATGCGATCGGGGACGTCGCGGACATCGGCGTGCCGAAAGCGGGCGTGTTCGCCGAGGGCGCCGCGCGCATCGTCGCGGCGTCGCTGATCGCCGGCGCGAACCGTGGCGAGGGACCGGGGGCCTATGAAGGACGTGGCTCCTGCTACATCGAGTTCGGCTCCGGTCGGGTCGGTCGTGTCGACGTCGACTTCCTGTCGGGACCGAAGCCGACGGGGACGTTCCAGGCGCCGTCCGCCGCGCTCGTGCGAGAGAAGCAGGATTTCGGCTCGAGCCGTCGCGCCCGCTGGTTTCACCGTTAGCGTCCCACCCCCGCACCGGCGCGCTCTAGACTCCGTAGCGGTGCCGCGCCTGCCGCCCAGACGCTTCCGTCTGATCCGCGCGCCGCTGCTGGTGGCGGGGGTCGTCACGTTCGTGTGGCTCGCCTGTTCGGCCGGCGGCGCTGGCGCGCAGACGAGCTGGTGGGTCCCTCCACAAGAGCTGACGTGGTACTGGCAGCTGCAGGGCAAGATCGACAACGGC
Organism: uncultured Solirubrobacterales bacterium; assembly: GCA_963696615.1. Taxonomy (GTDB): domain Bacteria; phylum Actinomycetota; class Thermoleophilia; order Solirubrobacterales; family Solirubrobacteraceae; genus Palsa-744. Next base: position 271,505 of record CAVOKU010000002.1, read on the forward strand.
GAGCCCGTCGCCGCGTACGACATCGACGGCTTTGAAAACGAAGCCGGCGAGATCTCGGCGCTGCACGGCCGGGGACGGCACGTGATCTGCTACATCGACGCCGGTACGGCCGAGAAGTTCCGCCCCGACTACCGGTCCTTCCCGGCTTCGGTGCTCGGCCGCTCGAACGGCTGGCCGGGTGAGAAATGGCTCGACATCCGCCAGCTCGCGGTGCTCGAGCCGATCATGACGGCGCGCTTTCAGATGTGCAGGGAAAAGGGCTTCGACGCGGTCGAGCCGGACAACATCGAAGGCTACGCGAACAAGACCGGCTTTCCGATAACCGCGTCACAGCAGCTCGCCTACAACGAGTGGATCGCCGAGGAGGTCCATTCGCTCGGCATGGCGGTTCTACAGAAGAACGACGGCGAACAGGCCGACCAGCTCGAGCCGTACTTCGACGGAGCGCTGACCGAGCAGTGCAACCAGTACCGCGAATGCGAAGACTACGAGCCCTACCTAGCCGCGGGCAAGCCCGTGCTGAACGCCGAGTATCGCCTCACCCCGAAACGCTTCTGCGCCGCCGATGAAGCGCTCGGCATCCTCGGCGCCCGCTACAACCTCGCGCTCAACGGCAAGACCTTCGAGCCCTGCTGGTAGCGCTCAGCTGTTCGGCGGGCGCCCGCTGCGCCTGGCCCACCGCCGCGCCCACCCGTCCACCGGTGAGAGCGCCGCGAGCAGCGTGTGACCGTGTGAGCTCAGCCGGTACCCCTCGCCCCGGCCGGCCAGGATTCCCGCCTCGCGCAACTCCCGCAGACGGTCGTTGAGCACGCTCGAGGACACGTCGCCGCAACGGGCTTTGAGCTCGCGAAAGGTCGGAGAGCTGCCGTCGCGAAGCTCCCACAGCACCCTCAGCGCCCAGCGGCGTCCGAGCAGGTCCAGCAGCGCCATCGTCGGTCTGCCTGTGCGCGAGCCCCGCACGGGCGCCCCCGGGAGCGGCGTACCGCGCTTGCGTGCTTTGGAATTCGAAGCTAACATCGTTTGCTCTGTATTTCAAAGCGGAAGGATAGTCGAATGCCAAGCCCTGGTCCGCGCATCGCCCCATTGCAGCCCCCGTACGAGCCGGCGACGCAGGAGCTGCTCGCGAAGTGGATGCCACCCGGCGAGGAGGTCGAGCCGCTCGCCTTGTTTCGCACGCTCGCGGTCCACTCGGATCTCGCATCCCGCATGCGTCCGTTGGGAGCAGGCATCCTCGGTCACGGCCGCGTCGCGCCGCGAGAGCGCGAGATCGTGATCCATCGCACCTGCGCCCGGGCCGGCGCCGAGTACGAGTGGGGTGTCCACTCGCTTGCGTTCGCCAAACCGCTCGGTCTCAGCGACGAGCAGATCGCCGCCACCGCGATCGGGGCTTGCGACGACCCCGTCTGGTCAGCGCAAGACGCGCTGCTGGTGCGGCTCGCCGACGAGTTGCACGACTCGTGCACGGTCTCTGATGAGCTGTGGTCGGATCTGTCTGCTCGCTACGCAGACGACCAGCTGCTCGAGCTCGTGGTCATCGCCGGCTGGTATCGGCTGCTGTCCTACGTGATCAACGGCGCGGGAGTCCAGCGTGAGCCGTGGGCAACGCGATTCCCGGCCGCCTGAGCATCCTCACGCGGCGCTCGCGCGAGCGGACTCGGGCAACGGTCCGTGACGCATGGCGCACAGGCTCGCGGCGAGTGTACGGGGCCTCTGGCGAGCGTCAGCGACGTGCGCGAGCCAGCAACGCGAGCGCCTCGACGTCCGACACCGGCGCGAAGTCCCGGTACCAGGAGCCGACGCTGAACAGCGTGTCGGGAGCCTGCAGGCACAGCACCCCATCGGCCTCCCGGCCGAGCATCGCCAGCGACTCGCTCGCGCCCACCGGAACCGCCACCACGATCAGGCTTGGCCCACGGCTGCGCGCGGCTCGCACGGCGGCGAGATCGGTGAGGCCGGTGGCGACGCCATCGTCGATCAGGACGACGACCCTCCCCCGCAGCGAGACCGCGGGGCAGGCGCCGCGGTAGCGCTCGAGCAGTCCCGCAAGCGCAGCGGACTCCCGCACGATCGCCGCGTCCAGCGTCGCGGGCGCAATCCCCAGCCGCGCGATCGTGCTCTGGTCGAGCACGGCGATGCCCTCCTCGGCGATCGCCCCCACCGCCAGCTCCGGGTTGCCGGGGGCGCCCAGCTTGCGCACCGCGAGGATCTCCAGCGGCGCACCGAGCCGGGTGGCGACCTCGAACGCGACGGGCACGCCGCCGCGGGGAAGCGCCACGATCACCGGATCGTCGAGCTCGAGCGAGACGAGCTCGCCGGCGAGTCGGCGTCCAGCGTCACGGCGATCCAGAAAGCGCACGCACCGATGATGCAACGTTCGCACCCGCTGCCCCTCGACGGGCGCACCACCGCCCCGCGGCGCATACGATTACGTCAACGATCAGACACCAGCCGTGGGCGGGCCCGGCGAGCAGGGAAGGAGCAGACGGCTCCATCGAGGAGCCGCGAAAAGGGGGACTCAAGAGTGGCGCAGCCGGGAGTGGTGCCGAGTAATGGGGTCGAGGGGATGAGCGAGCGCGAAGCGCGCGCGGCGGTGGTCAGCGCCGCGGGTCTCTACACGGTCGGCGCCGCCCTCACGGCAACCTCGGCGCTGCTCCCCAACGTGAGCTCGGAAGCCGGCGTGATCGCCGTGGGTGTCACGGCGTTGATCACCGCGACCGGCCTGATGATCGCCGTCGCGCGCGGGCATGCGTCACTCTCACTGGCCTTCGCCGCCGACGTGTGGGGGGTCGTGCTGGTCGGGTTCCTGTGTGCGTCCACCGGAGGGGCGAGCAGCCCGCTCGGACTGCTCTACTTCTTTGCTATCGGTCACGCGGCGGCGTTTCAGCCACGCAACCGGTTTCTGCTCGTGTCCCTCACAGGACTGCTCGCATTTCTGGCTCCGCTCGCCTACACGGACGTCTCGACGTCGTTCGGCGCGATCGCCTGCGTCGGAATCGTGCTCGCATTGCTCGGGTCGGCGGTCGTGCACATGGCGCTGGAACGTATGCGCGACCAACGTTGGCGCCTTGAATTTCTGATCGCCGCCACCGCCAAGCTCGACACCTCGCTCGATCCCCAGCAGACGCTGCGGCGGATCGCCCACACGGCTGTGCCGCAGCTCGCCGAGCTGTGCGTGATCGATCTGGTGGATCAGTCGCAGGGGATCACCACGACGGTTGCGGCGTCCGTCGATCCAGCGATCGGCGAAGAGGTCGAACGGATGCGAGAGATCTACTCGCTGGATCTGCATGGCAGCCATCCGGTGGCCCGCGCGCTGAGCACCGGCAGGCCGTGCGTCGTGCACGATCTGAGCGATTCAGCCGAGCTGCGACAGGTCGCCCAGAGTGACGAGCACGAGCAGTTCATGCAGAACGTCGGGTACCGCTCTGTGGCGGTGTTCCCGATGGTCGCCCGCGGCCGCACGCTCGGCACCGTCTCCTTCCTGCACGTCAACAGCGACCTGCGCTATGAAACCGGACAGCTGGACGTCCTCGCAGACCTGACCGGCCGCGCGGCGCTCGCGTTCGACAACGCCCGCCTGTACGCCGAGCGCGCACACGTCGCGCACACGCTGCGAAGCAGCCTGATGCCCGCCCGACTGCCCGACGTGCCGGGCCTCGAGCTGGCCAGCTACTTCAGGCCGATGGACGCCGGCAACGAAGTGGGCGGAGACTTCTACGACGTGGTCGCGGTCACCGGCGGCTGCTGGCTGGTGGTCGGCGACGTGTGTGGCAAGGGAGCCGAGGCGGCCGCTCTCACGGCCTTTCTGCGCCACACGACGGTCGCCTACGCGCGCGAAGGCGCCGAGCCGGCGACCGTGCTCACAAAGGTCAACGAGGCGATGCTCGACCAGGACTTCGGCGGGCGCTTCGCGACCATGATCCTCGCTCACATCGAGAAGACGTCGCAGTCTGAGATCAAGCTGACGATCGCCGCCGCCGGTCATCCCCCGGCGCTGCTCACACGGGCGAGCGGTGGCGTCGAGGAGCTCGGCGAGCACGGCACCCTGCTCGGCGTGTTCGCCGACCCCGTCATCAGGGAGGCCTCCACCACGCTTCAACCGGGCGACTCGCTGGCGCTGTACACCGACGGGCTGCCCGAGGCCCACGCGCCCGAGCGGCTCGTCACCTCCCAGCAGATGATCGCTCAGCTCGCAAACGCCTCCACCCGGACCCCCCAGGACATGATCGACGCCCTCGTCGGACTCGCGGTGCTCGACGACGCCGTGCGAGACGACGTCGCGATCCTCGCCGCCCGCGTGCAGGACCCGGGAGCCGGCTAGCAGCCTGCCCACGGCGCGCTCAGTGGCGAGCCGGCCGCGAGCGGCGGCAGGTTCGGCGGGCTCGCCGGCTGGACCGCCGTGGACGTATCGCTGGCGGGCTCATCCCACGGGCTCAGCAGTCGTACCCGCGCATACGCTCCCGTGCTCGTCCGCTGAGTGCGACGGGGCACGAGGGCCGGCTCCTCGATCGGGCTCAGTGCTGGCGTGTCCGGGAGGACCGTCTCCGGGAGGAGCGTCTCCGGAACGACCGTCTCCGGAAGGAGCGTGTCGGGATCGAGCACGTCCGAGTCGAGCGTGTCGCGATCGAGCATGTCCGGCGCGAGCCCGCCCGGCTCGGGTGCCTGTGGTGTGTTGTTTGTGGGTGTGGTGGTTGGTGTGGTTGGTGGGCTGATGGATTGGATGCGGTGGGCGGCTTCGCGGACGCGGTCGGGCATGAGGTGGCCGTAGATGTCGACGGTGGTCGAGGTCTTGGCGTGTCCGGCGAAGGCGGATACCAGGAGGATGTCCTCGCCCTGGCTGATGGCGTTGGTGATCGCGGTGTGACGCAGGTCGTGTAGACGCATGCTGACGGGTAGCCCAGCGCGGGCGGCGTAGCGGCGGAACACGCGGGTGACCATCCGTGGTGATAGGGGCCGTCCGGTGGGGCGCATCACGCCATCACGGCCGCGCTTGCGCTCAACAGTCGCGAAAACGGGCGCCTCATCATCGGTATCAGCAGCATCGCGGTACAGGGTTTCCAGGGCTGCCTGGGCGCCATCAAGGATCGGTACCAGGCGCTCCCCGGCCTCGGTCTTCGTCGACAGCGCGTGCTCAGCAGTCCCGTCCTCTGCCGCGACCGGATCATCATAAGCACCGATACTGCGCCGCACATACAGGATGCGATCCAACAGATCGATGTCCCCCCAACGCAACCCGATCAGCTCCCCACGACGCAGACCCGTGTCCAACGCAACGGTAAAGAACGGACGCCACCTAGGGCTGCACTCCTCCAGAAAACGCCTGACCTGCATCGGAGACAGTTCGGTACCACGCGCGCGACGGCGACGCTGCTTGCGCCCCCGCATCCGCGGCGCATTCGCCGGATTCACACTCACCAGCCCCGCGTCCTGCGCGAACGCGAACATCGCGTGAATATGGCGACGAATCTTTGAGACCGTCTCCTCGCTGAGACCCTCCGCACGCTTCCTACCCAACAACGCCTTGACCATCTGGGGACGCAGATCATCAACCCGGACCGCACCCAACGACGGCGCTACATGCTTATAAAAGGTACCGCGATAGTTCGCTGCCGCACCCGGCTTCAAATTGGGCTGCACATGCTCGAACAGCCATTTACGGCCAAGCTCGAGCACCGTGATACTCGACGGCACATACCGGCCATCATCGACATCGCCCTGCAAGCCACGCAACATCCGCTCCGCGCCACGACGAGAAGACCCCGCAGCCTTCTCCACCTGCTTCCAACGCGCATCACCGGAATGAGGATCAACGACCAACACACGCGTCCGGACATAAAACCGTCCATTGCGCTCGCGAATGCTCCCAGACGCCATCCTGAAAACACCTCCAACCTCTCCCCAACCTCCGCACAAGAAACCAACCCGCCCCAACCCTTCAGAGCAAACCAGCCTCCCTATAAAACGCACCTTACCATAATGTCAACCCTCATGCAAGAACGAGGTTCACAACCGTCAACCACCAGCCGTCCAACACCCCCAAAACCCACACCCACAAACAAAAACAAGGAACGGATAAGACGACGTCGAGCACCCCGGACCGAGCCTCGACCGGCCCATCGTCCGCAACCGCCCCCACGGCGCCACCGAGCTCAGCTTCAGGCAGGCGACCGAGGAGTTCGGCCTCGTTCCAGCGTGGGCGCGTCGCCCGCGGCCTGCCAGGAGAACGCCAGCATCGAGGAGGCGGTCAGGTCGATGGCGGGCTCGGTGGTGCTGAACGACTGCACGTTGTCGCTGTAGATCGCGCCGCCGCCGTCGAACCGCGAGAACGCCTGGCGATTCCCCGCCGGGCAGCTGCGCATCCCGCTGAGCCTGCCCCTGCTCGCTTCCTCGCTCGGACCCTCGACCACCCCCCCGGCCAGCACGGGCGGCGAGCCGTCCAGCGAGCCGACGAGGTTTGCGACCTGGTGCTGGGGGCAGTCGGGGAAGGTGTCGCCATCGCCGATGATGAACGACGAGCCCCACGCGTTGGCGCCGAGGACGTCGTCGAGCCAGCGCTCGGCGAGGGTGGCGTAGGTGGTCTCGCCGGTGAGGCTGTCGTACTCGGAGGCCATCACCGAGAGACCGTCGCCGTGGGAGGCGGTGTCGGCCGCGGCCCAGGGAAAGCCGAACCCGAACGGGTCGCGACCGGACTGCCTGACCGCCGCTTGCAGCTGCTCGCCCAGGTTGGCGATCAGCTGCGCTTCGGTTACGAGCAGCCCGGGCGGGTGACCCGCCTGGCGGAGCGCTCGCACGAGCTCGAAGTGGGCGAGACCGCTGACGTCGTAGAGGTTGAGCCCTTCGCCTGCGCCGGCGTGCGATATGTACGCGCCCCCCCATCGCGCGGCGGCTTCCAGGTAGTAGCCGGATTGCACGTGCGCGAGGCCCGCCGGGAGCTTCGTGGCGGAGGACAAGGCGATCGCGAGCTCGGTGGCACCGAGCTCGAGGTCGTCGCGCCATTCGCTCTCCGGATAGAACCCGAACGGGATCGCCGTGAGCAGCCTCCCTCGAGGATCTGTGTCGGCGAGTTCGAAGATGTGCTCGCCCGCCAGCAGGCAGCGCGAGGCGAGCTCCGGACGGGTGCGCTCGAACACCTGAAAGCAGAGCGCGAACGCGGCGGCGTCGCGCCCCGCCAGGTTGGGGCTCAGGGGCGAGCCCGGGGGTCCGGCCCTGAACACGGGCCGGTGGCGGATGAAACGGAAGCGGGGATCTTCTCCGCCGTACTGGTCGTCTTCCTGAGGCAGCCGCCAGATGTCGTGATCACCGGCGGTGTCGGCGTTGCCGGCGCCGATCCCCACCTGGTAGTAGAGCGTGCGGGTTTCCTCGTTCCACATCCGCAGCAGCCATTCGACCCCGAACCGCGCCTCTTCGGTGAAGCTCGACCGCGCCGCGGAGGCGCCCATCGCCGCTGGAAAGTCGCGCACCCCGATGAGCTGCAGGTCCCCGGTGTAGGTCGTGGTCTCGACGAACTTCAGGTAGTCGCCCGCGTCCCACCAGCCGCCCGAGGCGTCGACGGTCTGTCCCAGGCTCGTCGGTTCTCCTTTGAATTCGCCTTCGCCATTGACCTTCGGGGTGAGATAGGTCCTCGCCGCCTGATCGTCGAGGTGGGCAGGCGCCGAGCGAAGCGGCGAGGGCACGAATTCCGGGCCGTCGCGCTCGTCCTGGTAGAAGGAGAGCGCGTTGACGATCGCCGGTTCATAGAGCGCCGCCGCCGGTGCGATCGCGAACGCCGGCGAGGACGCCGGCGCGTGACCGCCGAGCGAGAGGGTGTAGCTGCCCGGGCTCTGTACCGCGTCGAAGTCGAGCGGGTAGACGTGAGCGAAGCGTGAGCTCCAGGAGCCCAGCGAGGGTCCAACGCTCGCGCTGTACAGGACCGAGCCGCCCGTTGAGCGCACCGAGAACGTCGCACCCGCCTCGTCGCGGTGCGAGATCAGATAGGCACGCTTGGGCGCCGTTGCCGGGTAGCCGATCTGGTTGACCCGGATGAACGCCCCGCCGGCGGCCACCGCTCGGTCCACGAGGGGCCCCAGCGTGCACGCCGCGAGCGCCGCCGATGCCGTGGCCGCTGCAAGCGCTGGGATACGACGACGCGACATCAGACCATTCTGGACGCTTCTGGGGCGATCGCCACCCGCATCTCCTTGTCCGCAGCTTCTGTGACGATCGTGTGACGCGTCGCTCAATCTGGCCACGGCAAGCCGTCCGGTCCCATATGATCGCAGCGACCACCCGGTCGGGGGTGGCATCACTAGGAGAAAGGCAGGAAGACATGAAGCGAGTTTCACGCACGTTGCTGGCGGTCGCCGCATGCGCGATCACCAGCCTCGCATTGGCGACGACATCTGCGGTAGCGGCGCCCTCCTCAACTGGGGCCACTGGGCCAGCGGGTCCGCACGCGAAACCGTTGACGCTGCCGAAAATCAAAGGCGCCAAAGTCTACTATTACTGTGGCACGCTGGTAGAAGAGTTCGAAGGATGCCCTTCCCAGTTTCCTTTCGTCGTGAGGAGCAAAGCCAAAACCTGGGAATTCTATGGCGATCCGGGATACGGCGGGTACATAGTGAAATACAAAAAAAATAAATTCACCTATTTCTACTACGACGAGGGCTTCAATGAAGAGTGCGTACTCGTCGGCTTGAAAGTCAAAGGCGGATACACCGAAGGTGGCTTCTACTGCGACTTCGGAGAAGGGTACGAACTGGAGGAACTCTGGGAAGCCTACAAAGTCTAGAGATGGGCTGACCGACGGCCAGGGCTTCGGCTCACCGTCGAGATATCACCAGAGGTGACACGCGTGTGGCCGACCGGAGGGGGTTTCTGGTCGGCCACACATCTGACTCAAGCCGGTCCACGCACGGCTGAGGCATTGAGGCGCACGTACTTCAGCGGCGGACGCACCCCCGCCACCACGGTGGCCGCGAAAGGCTCTCTGCGGTCCTCGGGCAGACGCTCGAGGTGGGCCGCGAGGATGGAGGTGCGCACGAACGTGTCCACGTCCATCGGATAGGTGGGACGCTGCTCCAGCCAGCACCGGATCGCGGTGAAGCCAGCTTCGCTCAGACGTCGTTCGGTCTGCTGTGGACTCGCGAACGTCCAGGGCGTGCGGGTCACGCTCTGGTGAAGCTACGTATATGCCGGATCGTGAGGGGTACAGAGAGGGACGAGGTGAGGGGATGATTGAGGGAAACGGAGAGGTCATCGTGGGCGGCGGAATTCTGGGCGACCAAGCGGTTGGCGCCAATCACGGCACCGGCTCGAGTCGCCCAAACCCAGCTGAGCACAGCCCCGATCGGGACCTGCAAGCGCTGCGGCGACGACTCATCGAGACGGCCGTCGAGGTCCTCGCCGACGGCGGTTACCCCCGTCTGACAGAGTCGGCGGACCCCGGGAGTTTGGCTTAGGCAAGCCGTTTTTTGGTCCCCATCCCGCAAGAGTCCCACGGCCGACGCCGGGTCGCGTAGCGAACAGCGAACCCCCTCGGCGCAGCTCTGCGCACCGCATCAAGACGACCGAACGGGCCGTGGCGTCCCTCGTCGCTCGGCGATCAGAGGCCCACAGCTGTCCTCGGCGATTCCGAGCACCGGCCGGGGGCGCCAGCCTGATTCCTCATCCGGTCATTTCAGAGCTGGATGCTCCACATGGGTCGAGAGCGGTGCCTTGGCCGCCCGACAGTGTCGGCTGGCATGCGAGGAGACGGCAGCCGGGTTCATTGGCGAAAGACAGACATTGTGTCCGCGCCGTCCGGATCGACGACGTTAGTGGCGTAATGGCTCTCGGTTACCGACATACCGCCGCCAAAAACGAGCGAGAATATTGAGACGCCGCGTTGAGGACGGGGCCTACGATCGAGAAATCATCCCATTCGAGGATGGCGTTACCGGCGAAACTCGGCTCCATCTGCTCGCCCGCGAACGGGAGCAGCTGCAGAGAGAAGTCTGCTAGGCGAGCTGGCCGTTGGACTCGGCCACGCCAGCCACCATCGGGCGTACGATCGGCGGCGCCTTGCGCAGGACGTCGTGCACGAGCTCGGTGATCGAGAAGCCCGCGGCGTCGATCGTCTCGACGGTCGGGCGATTGCAGTTGCAGCCGTGGCCGATCCGCAACTGCAGGCCGTTCAGGCGGTCCTGCCAGCGGGCCAGCCGCGGATCCTGCGAACGCACGTGCTCGATGAAGAGCAGACGCCCACCGGGCCTCAACACGCGGTGCAGCTCGCGCAGGGCGCGTGGCTGATCGTCGACCGTGCAGAGGACGAGGGTGGACACCGCGAAGTCAAAGCTCTCCTCCTCGAACGGCAGGTCCTCCGCGGGCGCGCGAAGGACCATGGCAGCCGAGGAGCGCTCACGAAGCCGCCGCTCCAGACGGCGCACCATCGGCCGCTCGGGCTCGGTCAGGGTCAGGCTCGCCACGCCCTCCCCGTAGAAGGGGAGGTTGGCGCCGGTGCCACCACCGATCTCGAGCACATCCCCGCTCGCCGACGGGATCAAAGCCTCGCGGTGGCCCTGCAGCGTCGCCTTCTCGGTGCCCGCCATGATCCGGTCATAGCCGGCGGCGAAGACTCTTCCCCAAACGCTCATGAGCGCAGACTAGCTGTTCCGCCTCGACTCGTTCCGAACGCGACTGATTGGTGGCCGGTTGCCGATGCCGCTGTGGTTCCTGGTGGTGTTGTAGTGGGTGAGCCAGATGGGCAGTGCTGTGGCTCGAGCGTCTGAGCTGCGATAGCGCTGTCCGTAAGCCCACTCTCTTGCGAGGGTCTGCTGGTATCTCTCAACCTTCCCGTTGCGCTTCGGCGTGCGCGGCGGGATGAAGCGATGAGCGATGCCGTGGTGGATGAGCAGCTCACGTAGGCTGCGATTCTTGGCGTAGGAGAAGTGGTTGTCAGTCTGCAACCGTCGGGGTCTGATCCCGTGGGCGGCGTAGAACGCGAGCGCACGGTTCACGAAAGCTGTGACAGTGACCGCTCGCTCGTCGGGGAGGAGCTCGGTATAAGCCAGGCGCGAGTGGTCGTCGATCAGCGAGTGTGCGAACTCCCAGCCGACTCGTGCCCGCTTCTCTGCACCGCTGCGGTAGCGGTCGCCTGTGACGCGGTGCCCGGGGCGGCTAAAGCGCGCGAAGCGCTTGACGTCCATCTGCAAGAGATCACCGGGACACGGCCACTCGAAGCGGCGAACCTCCTCGCGAGCAGCGGCCGGGCGTCGTGAGAGCCCTCGGCGAGACAAACAGCGCGAGACCGTCGCGTGCGCCATCCCGAGCTCGCAGGCGATCAGCCGTGGCCCCCACCCGGTGCGCCGGCGCGCCTCGCAGACGCGGTCGTGCACCTGCTCTGAGCAGCGTGTGGGCTGATGGTGTGGCACCGGGGAGCGATCTTGCGCCCATGCTCCCGAGCGGCGCTCCTGCTCGCTCGCCTGCCGGTAACGATCGATCCAATACTGCACCGTCGAGACCGACACGCGCCGCCAGGTTGCAGCCTGGCGGCGCGTCATGCCCTCCATCAAGCACTTCTCGACCAGCTCGACACGCTGCCAGCGGGGCAGCCACCTACGCTTGTCCTGCATCCGGGTCCTCCTCGGCTCATGGATCTTTGGAAGGACCCACAGCCTCGGCTGCGACCCGGATGCCTACCCAGCCGTTCGGAACCTCCCGAGGCGCGTCAACTAGCGCCCGAGGAGGGGATGTCATAGGGCGATCGCCCTGTCTTGCGGGCGGCTCGACCGTTGCTGGCAAGCGCGTCACGCGACATCCTCCGGCTCTCTCAGGCGGCTGCCGGCGTCGCCACCATGGCGTGTCCGGTCTCTGGCCGCGCTGGAACTCTAGGGCTGCCCGCCAACCCCTGGCTGCGAACAGCCACCGCCAGCCTGCAGCGTGTGTGCCCCAGCGCCCGCGGGAACCCCGACGTGAGTCGCTCGAATCTCGATCTGCGATGCCATGCAGTTCACATTCGTCCCTTCCTGACCGACCTTGGACCATTTCGAGCTGTTGTTCGGTTCTCTCGTGTTCACCAGATACGCTTCGAGCAGCTCGACGTGTTTGCCTTCGAAGTGGGTCGGGAGGTTTTCCAGGTTTTCGTTGATCGTGTCGACCACCGTGAATTCGTCGGTCATCGTATTGACGGGCGTTATCGGTGCGATCGTCCCGTCGTAGCCGCCGGTCGCTTCCGGTGAGTACGCTGCGCCTTCGGTGGCATTGCCGACGCCCACCACCACCGTCACCAGCCCGCCACAGTCCAACTTGACGAACTCGCCCCCCTTTGTGGCGGGCTCGAGCAGCAGACCCACCTCCCGTTCGGCCTTTGAGATGTATCCAAGGGTTCCTCGCAGGGGATTGCTGCGAATCGTGCCTGGTGTCTCGGTGTTGGAACACGTCACCGCACCGAACAGCAGGCAGCCGCGCAGGACCACCGTCACGTTTGCGACGCGCTTCGTCCCCAACGTTTCACCGGAGTCTTCCTCGATTTCGCATTCCATCGCGACACCGAACCCTTCGGCCGCCGATTCGCCTTCCTTGCATCCATCTCCCGGGGGTTCCCGTCGTTCGCTTTCGCAGATCAGAAAGTCAGCAGACAGCACGCCGCCGCTGCCAACGCTGGTTCCGGAGAACGGCACAGCCGCAAGCGACTTGCCCTTCTTCCATTCATAGGAGCCGCCCGCTTTTTTCGCCTTGATCAGACAACCCGCGTCAACGTACCTGCCGCCGGCCTGCGCCGTACATTCCCCCCATTCCGGACTCGCCGACGCACTCGAGGCGATAACAGCAGCAGCCGCCGCCAACAGCGCGAACAGGCCAACACCAAGCATCCATACCCGTCTCACCTCTCCGCCTCTCCCCTGGTCGCCTCGGAACGAATCGTCCCCGCATTCTATGCGAACGCTTGTCAGGCCCCTAGAAACTCGCCGCGGGCGACGATCACTGCCGAGCCGCCCACCTCGACACCCTCGATCCGCTCTGCCGATCCCTCCGCGCGTGCGTAGAGGACCGACGGGCGGTCGATCTCCGCGCCCTGGCGGATCTCGATCTCCGCACCGAAGGCGGTCCGACCGTGCCGGGCGAGATGGACCGCAAGCGGACCAGCCGCCGAGCCCGTCGCCGGATCCTCATCAACGCCGAGCGAGGGCGCGAACATGCGCGTCTTCCAGCGCCGCCCCGCACCCGCGAAGCAGTTGGCGGCCACGCCGTCGAGCTGACGCAGTGCGTGCATGTCGGGCGTGAGGTCTGCCACAGCGCTCTCGCTCTCGAGCCCGACATAGACGTGGACGGGACCGTTGGGATACGCCTCCACCGGCATCGCCGAGGCGCCGACCCGGAGTGCCGCGAGCAGCTCGGCCGCACGCTCGTAAGGGCGCCAAGACGGAATCCTCTGCTCCATCCATCCAAACGTGACCTCGCCTCTCTCTCGCTCGAGCCTCACCGGGACCGTGCCGAGCCCGGTCTCCAGTCGCACCTCGTCGACGCCGCGTGTCGTTCCCACCACGACGGCGCTGCCGAGCACGGGATGGCCGGCGAACGGCAGCTCCCTGGTCGGGGTGAAGATCCGGACCCGCGCGTCACCCTCACTCTCGGGCGGTAGGAGGAACACCGTCTCTGAGAGGTTGAGCTCGCGCGCGAGCCGCTGCATCTGCTCGAGGGAGAGGTTGCTCGCGTCGGTGAAGACGCCCAGCTGGTTGCCCTGGAGTGGCGTGTCCGTGAAGACGTCGACGACTACGTAGCGCCTCCCAGCGCTCGACCGTTCTGCAGGCACCCTCGCAAAATACCGGCGCGCGCTCCGGGGAGTTGAGGGCGCTAGAGTCCGCCAGGATGAGCGAGTCTGACGATCAACTGTTCGGTGCCGAGCATGTGCGGGTCTACCGCGAGACCGGCGGCGAGCACGGCTATCACTGGCGCGGTACGACGATCCTGCTGCTGACCACCGAAGGGCGCCGGTCGGGAGAGCAGAGGACGACCCCGTTGATCCACCTCACCGATGGCGACCGTTGGGTGGTGGTGGCGTCCAAGGGTGGCGCGCCCGACCATCCCGCCTGGTTTGAGAACCTGATCGCCAACCCCGAGGCCACGATCGAGGTCAAGGACGAAACGGTCGAGATACGCGCGGCCCCCGCTGAGGGTGCTGAGCGCGCCCGCCTTTGGTCGCTGATGACCGAGGTGTGGCCGGCATACGACGAATACCAGACCCGCACCGACCGCGAGATCCCGGTCGTGGTCCTTTCGCGCCGCCAGTAGCTCTAGGCGCTCCCCCGTGTGCGATCCCTGTGAGGCTCGGAGCCGTCCTTTCAGCCGACCGCGGGCTCCCCGGCTTGCGGCAGCGGCGGCATGCCCAACAGTGCGCGCGTTTCATTCGTGCTGTTGGTGCGGGGAAATGCCTCGTTCGGGACAGCCACGCCCAGCCGCTCGCAGATCGGCTCCCAGCCATCTGACGGAGTCCACTCCAGCAGCCGGCCTGCGGGAACGCCTGCGCGTACCTGGGCGTTGTGATGCTCGAACGCATCCATCATCGCGGTGGGATCTCCCAGATCGTCGGAGAACCGCTCCCTGAACATCTTGTGGACCGCCGCGAACCACTGCTCGAGCCCAGGCGGCGGTTTCTCGAAGACGTGGAAGATCGTGTTGGAAGCGCTGCGGTACCAGGCATCGGCGTCGCGCGTGGAGAGCAACACGAGCGCATCGGGATTCGCAGCCGAGATCTCACGCCAGAAGGAGGCTCCCGGCCAGTCGACCTGTGCCACGTAGCCGCTCAACAGCTTCTGCCAATCCACATCGCGGCCATCGATCGCGTCCGTCCACCCTGGCACCTGAGCGGGGTCGCCGATGATCTCGAGCATGTGGTGGCAGCGACCCCCGAGCAGCTGCTCGAGCGCCAGCTTCAGTGAGGCTGTGCCCGTCCGTCCCACGCCAGCTCCTACGACCTTCAGCGGCATCTGCCCTCCCCTGTCGCTCACCCGATCTGGGATCCTAGCCGTCCAAAGGCGTCGACGACCATGGCCTCGCCCGCGTGTGAAAGCGAGCGGGTGTGAGCACGGCGGCCTGGGCTCACCGCTCAGGAGCGCTCCAGAACGCTACTCACCGCCGCTGACTGTCATTCACTTGCCAGTCAGCCCGAGCGCGGCGCTTCGATATCGGCCCGGCGTCGGGTGAGTGGCAGGAGTACGATCGACCGATGTCCCAACCTGCGACACCCGCGTGGCGAACGCGGCCTGAGGACTATCCGACCGGCTGGTCTCACGTCTGGGCGTCGCGGACCTGGAAGCGGGGCCACGGCGGCTCCCTGATCGCGAACGCGGCCATCGCTGCTGTCGCTGGCGGAACCCCTTGCAGGGCGCCGTCGTCGTGTTCATCGCGGTGGCGGTGCTCGTGACGCTGGCGCGGCGGGGGCAGCCGTGAGCTCGCCGGTCCACGACGAGCGCATCCTCGAGGTCGCGGAACGCATCGACGGGTTGTCAGAGAGCGAGCAGGAGGCCGCGCTCGCCGCGCTCGCGCCGAGCGACCGCGAGGAGGTGGCGCTCACGATGCTCACGCAGGCCACGATGGTCGAGGAGCTGACAGACGTGCTGGTCGCCGAGCTCGCGCCAGAGGCGGCCGAACGCTACACCGAGGCGCTGCACACGCTCAGCTGGCGGGTGCTGCGCATCGCGCGAGCAGGAGCCCAGAGCGAGATGCAGGCTGCGATCGACCAACTGGTCGCCGAGCATCCCGAGCTCGAGGGGCAGGCCGAGACCGTGGCAGTGTTCCTGCGCGCCCGCGCGGACTGACTGTCTTGCGTCACCAGCCATGGGCGCGGAGCCGGTCCCGACGGCGCCTACGGACGGGCTGACCAGGACAAGGCCGCTCAGGCCGCGTCCTCGGCAAGGACCGGCAGGACCTGTGCCCGTTCCTTTGACCTATACATGGCACGGTCGGCGCGCTGCACGAGCTCCTCGCCTGCGCTCGTGGCAATGTCTGTACAAGCGACCCCGGCGCTCGCGCGCAGCTCGGCGGTCCCGGGCGCGAGTTCTGAAGCGAAGAAGAAGCAGATCCTCGGCATCTAGTCGTTCCGGCCGTCCAGACAACCGAATGCGAGCACGATGCGCTTCAGGCACCTGCGGGCCGCTCTCGCCACTGCGTAGTCCGCCGCCGGCGCATGCGGGCCGCACACCGATGACGGGCGGCGGGTGGACACCTAACCTCGAGCCATGTCTGTTGACAGGCTGCATTTTGAGGCCTCGCGCGGCCTCATCGCCGTGCTCGTCCTCGCGGCCCTGCTCACCACGGCGTCTGTTGCCGCGGCTCCCCGCGCCAAGGGCATCTACGGCGGGGTGATCGTCGTCGGCCGGGGTGTCGCGGGGGCCAGGCTGGGAATGACCCGGGCCCAGGTGATCGGGCGCCTCGGAGCACCCGTGAGCGAGATGCCCAATCGGGGCATGAGCTACGAGGCCCTCCCGCCCAAGAACCCGCACGGCCAGTTCGACATCGCCCTCCAAGGGGGGCGTGTGCGGATGTTCATCATCTCGCCGCGCAGCACGTGGCGCCTGGCAAACGGGATCCACATCTTCGCGAGCGGTGCGATCGCCCGTCTCATGCACTACTACGGCCACCGTCTGAAGCCGACCCGCATCGAAGACGGCGAGCGTGTCTATCGCATTACCGAACGCTACCTCGGCCGCACCGTCTGGACCGAGGTCTACGTCGAGCATTTCGGGCCCAGGGCGAGCGTGTACGGCTTCGACATGCTCTTTCCGCTCACGCACTGACCCGACCCCGGACCGAGGGACGGGGTCTCGTTCCACGGCTGCGCCCAAAGGGCTCCCTTCGCCGGAAAACCGAGCGTCTCGACGACCGGGTTCTGCGCTAGCGCTCGGGACGATTCGCGACAGCCCTCCGCGACTCCGGGTCGCCGCGCATTGGACGCAAAGCGATGCTCGACGACCGGATGCAGCGGACTTGAGCGAAGGGCACTGCCGCTAGGCGAGTTCAGCCTCGCGGGGCCTGACGCCAAGGCCCTCACGGGCGATGAGGCGAGCACGTCGTTGTGTACCCAGCGCGAGGGCTCAGACTCGCCCCCCTCGGGGAGCTGGCCGATCCGGCGGGCGAGCAAACTCGTCTCGCCGCTGACGTTGCCGCGGCGCTCGCATTTGGTTCGCCCACAGCGAATCGCGATCTCGCTCATGGTGAGATCGCCCTTCGCGAGGGTCTGCGTGACGACTTCACGCAGGCGTCGGTTGAGCACGATCGGGCTGTTCGTCACGCGCTTCAACTCCCCCTCAAGGCGGTGGGTAGACACGCCGCAATCGCTACGCAAGGAGACGAGCGCACTGACGGTGATGGTGCGTGCGGGCTCATAGCCGTCCAAGCCGTCACTCAGAGGCCGGCCTTATTCCATCTCAATGGGCAGGCTGGAGCTTCCGCCGGCGCCGGACCCTCGATCTCCTCGACGAGCGAGGACCAGCTCGCGGCGCGCGCCGGCGCGATGCTCTGTTGGGGGCGACTGTCCGTGATCGCCGCGAAGGCCTCGACGATGGGTCCTGCGACGTGGAGCACCTTGACGATGCCTCCCGCGTGCTCACGGGCTGCGGGGATGCTGTCGGTGGTGTAGATGCGCCGCACGCCGAGCGCGGGCAGCTCACGCCAGCGCTGGCCGGTGAACAGCCCGTGGGTAACGCAGACGATGATTTCCCGCGCCCCTGCCCGCCGAAGGGCGGCGCACGCCGACACGAGCGTGCCGCCGGTGTCGAGGATGTCATCCACGATCGCGACCCGCGAGGTGATCGTGCCCGCGAGGGAGCTGTGCGTGACGCCGTTCGCGTCACGCCGCTTGCGCAGGCACGCCACTGGCGCGCGGATGCCGGCCGCACGGATGACCGCCTCACACCTCTCCACTGCACCTTCGTCGGGCGCCACGACGCTGACGTCGGTCAGGTCACCTTGCATGAGTACGTCGGCAAACAGCGCAGCGGGCGACAGCGAGTCGAGCGGCATCGGAAAGCACGCCGCCGCTCGGTGGCTGTGCATGTCGATCGTGACCACTTGATCGACGCCGACCGCTCGGAGCAGGTCCCCGGCCCAGGCGGCGCCCAGGCTCTGACCGGGACCAGCAAGGTCCTGGCGGGTATAGCCCAAGTAGGGGAGCAGCGCGACGACCCGCCGTGCTCCCTCTCGCTTGAGGGTGTGCGCCAGCGCCAGCACCGACACCATCTGCTGATCTGGCGGCGCCATGGAACCGAGCACGGCGCACATCCGGTCCGCGACCGGATCGCCGATACGCACATACAGCTCGCG
>CAVOKU010000003.1:0-1165190 GCA_963696615.1 uncultured Solirubrobacterales bacterium
TGCCTGGGTGCGGTCGCGCACGAACCGGCGGCGTTGCAACTCGAGCATCCCGAGCACCCTGACCAGTTCGGGCTCCTCGGCGGGCCCGAGGTCCGCCCGATCGACCGGTCCTCTAGGCAAGCGAGCGTCACGCGATCCCGCTCGCTCGCCTGACGCCAGCGGCGCACCCACCCCCAGCACGTCGACTTCGCCACGTTGCAGGCATTCGCGGCCGCCTGCAACGTGCATCCTTCCTCCTCGACCAGCAGCACCATCCGCAGCCTGCCGATCGGGGTCAGTGGAGCGTTAGCGCGTTGCATTCCGGGCCTCCGAGACGGTCGTGAGCTTTGACACCCACACCCTCTCGGCAGGCCCGGACCTACCTCATCCCGTTCGCAACGTTCCTGGGCACGTCAGCTAGTCAGATCGGCGGACCCGCTCTTTTGGCTTAGCAAAGCCGATCTTTCGACCCTTTCCGCACCCGTCCCACAGCCCGAGCAGGATCGCCCATCCGGCTGTCCCGAGCGCCCCACCGAGGCCCGCGGACCCCGTTTGCACCAGCTCGGGCTACCCGCTTGTCGCTACCTCGCCGGACCGGCGGTCAAGGCCCTTTGTACACGCGCGCAAGCTCCCATTCGCGGCGTGTTGGAGTGCGGATGCTCCGCGGTGGGCGTGGCCCCCGGTGAGAGTCGGGGGCCACGCCTGGTCTGTGGGTCGTGAACCTCGGCTAGACGGAGAGGGAATCCGCGCCGAGGACCTCCTCGAACCCGGCTCCACAGAAACGGAGCCCGTCCGAAGCCATAACGGACGAACACACCGCACACAACGACGGCCACCACCCCAGGCCGAACGTCACACGGTACGCCCATCCCAAAGCCTTGCCTTCTAACGCCCAAGCCGCCGGACAGCAATACTGCTGTGCCTCGCAGCGGCCTTCTTGACGGAACGCTTGGCCTTCTTCTTGTGCAGCCCATATAGCTTGCGGGCTTTGCGTTCGCAACTCTTGCGCCTGGTTTTGTTGTGCTTGTAACGCTTGCGGCACGCCTTCAACGCCTTGCTCAGCTTCTGAGCTCGCGAGAGCTGACGTTTCTTCACGCCTTTGACCGCACCGCAGCCCTGAACGGCTATCTGCGTGTTCTGTACTAGCACCGCACCGTTCTGGCCCGTCAGCGTCGTGGGCATCACGAGCTTCTGCCCGCACAGGCTGAAATTCGCCTTCGACGGCAGATTCGTCGTCAGCGCTGAATGCGGCCCCTGTGGAAGCACTGTTTCGAAGTTGTCCACCGGCGCGTCAGGGACGCTCTGGAAGGTGCTTGAGGTAACGCCTTTTTTGATCGCTGTCTGGCCGTCCAGGATCAGCGTGATGCCTTCCCCTTGCAGCACGAACTCGAGGTCGGGGAACGCCGCACCACCGTGAGAGACCAAATACGCAGGACCAGACAACGGGTTGCGCAGCACCGGCGTATGCACCGTCGCCAAGCCCACAAGGCTGCCTTCCGGACACGCCGCGGGGTTCTGGTCGAAGACGTGATCCACACAGGCTTTCTGGATCGTCGTCAAACGCGACGGCAACGCGCTCGGTAGCACAACCATCGCTTTGCCGATGTTCGCCTGACCGAACGACGAACCCACCGTCACCGTCAGACCCGCACCGTTGGCTTTGCTGTTCTGCCCCGTCGTCGTCGCCGTGAACGACGGGTGGAACGGCAGACCGGCACAGTTACCGACCTGGAACGGCGAGGCGACGTTCGCACTGGCACCCTGATCGCCGGTCAGGGTTCCCGTGATCTGCATCGGGTCGCAGTTCGTCGGGTTGAACTCAAAGTTCGGACGGTCGACCATCACGAGGACCCGTTTGAGCTGCAGCGGGATGCCCCGAATCTGCGTCGGGAGCGGATCCGACACGACCGTCACCGACGCATTGTGCGGATCAATAGACAGCTTCGACCTCACCGTCACGAAGCCGAGGTCGAACGGGCCAGCCTTCGCTGGCGCCACGATCTCCAAGCCGAACGGAGCGCCGCCGTACGGGCCCGTGATGAACACCCGCCCGCCTTCCTGCACGAACGGTTCCGAGCCCAGGCCCGCGAATGCGATTGCGTGGCCTACTTCGCTGTCAGCCGGGCAGGCGCTCGCCGCGGCCTGCTGCTCGCCGCACAGCGTTACGCTGGAGAGCATCGCCGCAATACCCGAGGGCAGATGCACCGACACGCTACTCAACGCCTGATCACCGTCCGGCCTCGCCAATTCAAGATTGAACCCCGTGAACGCGCCCGCCTGTGTGCTCTGGCTAAACGCGTTGAACCCCGGAGCGAAGCCCAACCCGCCAGGACACGCGCTCCCGCCCACACCCGAGCTCACCCAGAGGTCTTCGCCTGGACTCGTGACGGCTAGCGGCCCCGTACCCGACCACGGCGTGAACACCGCCTCAGTCGCATAGCTCCCGCACAATGCCGGTGTCGTCACGGACGCCCGCGGGCCACCGAACAGATCGAGTTTCAAATCTTCGAATGGCACCTGCGGCGCATTGCGGAACGTCGTAGAAATTCGCAGCGTGCCTTCATCGACCTGGCCTTCCCCGGCGAGCTTGACCAGCACCCCCGACACCGGATCTTCAGCGACCAGATACAGCGCCACCAGCGAATTGAACGGATTCTTGCCCGCTTCCCCGTTCGCAGCCGGCGAAGCCAGATACACCGCACCCTCAAGTTCATGGCTCAAAAGGGGCGTCTTGATATGGACCGTCCCCACCTTCGACCGATCCGGGCACGCCACCGGCGCCGTATCGAACTGGTTGGTCTGCGAAGCCTGGTCAAAGCCCGTAAAGCCGACCTGGGCCTCCGAACAGCCTTCAAGACCATTGGCAGCCGACGGACTCAACGCCACGCCCTGAGGCAGCGTGACCGTCGTATCGCGAACATCCGCCTCACCGAGCTTGTCTGCTTCCAGCGTCGTCTGCTGTGGAACCTTGACCTCAACAGACAGACCACTCGGCGTACTCACCGAATGCTGTTCGGGTGTGACGTCGATCGACGGACTGAACGGCAACTGGCCGCAGCCAGTGAAGCCCAAGGGCTGGCCTTCGGTGGTCATCCACTCATACTCAGAGCCTAGGAAGCTGCCGGAGTTTGCCCAGGAGTCGGCTTCGGTGGTAAAGATGATCGGTTCCGCAGCGGGGCTTGCGGCGCAGGAGGTCGGAAGAGTCAGGAAGGGTTCTTCGGGGAGTTCGGTGGTGGCGGGGCAAGTCTTTTTGACCTGGGCTGCGAACTCTCCGCCCGCGACGCATTCCCAGCCCCTGGCGTTGTTGTGGCGCGGATCGCCCGGGACCCCCCAGAAGGTCACCTGACTGCTCAGCAGTCCGGCCGTCTGCGTGGCCTTCTCGACGCTCACGTCCACGCCATAGTCGCGCCCGGAGCGCACCGAAGTATCGATCACGATCGGGACCTTGCCGATCACCTCAAAGCCGAAGCGCGCCGGCTCGCCCTGCGCCGGAACGAGGTTGAACACCGGAACCGTTTTGGTGACGACATGCAAGATCTTAGGTTCGTTGATGGTCACCGTTGCGACCCCCACCACGGAGTCCGCTGCGCAGAGGTTCGCTTCGCTCACCAGCGCGAAGAAGTTCGCCATCGTGCACTGTGCAGCGGCGTTCGGGTCGCCGACTAGCCCCGGCGGAAGGTGGAAGCCCAAATCCTTTGTCAGCTCGATTGGCAACCGTTGCGACTGCCCTGACTGATTGAGCACCAACGTCGTGGTCAGCTGGAAGGGATGCGAGCCAGCCTGCGTGGCTGGCTCGCCGTCCTCGTTGAATGGCGCCAGTTCAAAGCCCTCCATGCCAAACCCTGCAGATTCGCCGCTGACAGGGATCGGGAGCGTTCTGGAGGCCTTCGCCGCCCCACCGCCTTCGATGTCTGTCTCGACGGGCAGCGAAGTGGCCGTGCCCGGTAGCTGGGGCGCCTTCACCGCGATGTTCACAGTGATCTGTTCGTATGGGTAAAGGGTTCCGCCGAATGTACACCGCAAAGTAGCGAGCGAGCATGCCAGCGGGGTCTTGTTCCTGCCCGCCGCAGCGGTTATCGCCGTAGCCATCAGCCCCGTCGGGAGTTTGTCGGTGATCGCCGCCGCTTCTTTGTTGCCGTCGATCGCAGCGTCGCCGAGATTGCTCACGACGACGAAGATGTTTCCTTCCCCTCCGGGCGGAAGGTTCGTTGGCGACGTTTCGGAGCTGATCTGCCACCATGGTGCTTCTGCGAAGGCGGGGGCTACCGCCACCAACGTGAGCACTAACACTCCGATGAGCAAGGCGAACACAGGCCCTTGCAACCTCGATCTCTGCGTCATCCCCTCGCCCTCCCGCGGCTCGTGTTCCTCGCTTTGGCCTTCTTCTTGAGCTGCTTGGCGGTGTGCCTGCCATAGCGCTTGCGGGCCTGGTGTTCGCAGGCTCTGCGCTCCCTCTTTGCGTGCGCGTGCCGCTTGCGACAGCTCCTCAGCGCTTTCGAGAGCTTCTGCGCGCGGGTGAGCGGCTCGGAGACTTTTTTTGCCTGGCTTTCCTGTTTGGCCACCGGCGTGCGGGAGACGATGTTGCCTGGCCCCGAGAGAGTCGCGCTGCCCGCTGGTCCGCCCGGGATGTGCTGGGCCGGCTGCGCCGGTCTACAAGTATCCGTTTCGCTACAACCCGGTGCTGGAAGTTCAGGCGGCGTCAGACACGGCGAGGCTTGGCTGCATTCACGCGCATCATAAATATCAAACGCGGTGTCGGTGTCCTGAGACAGCAGCTTTCCCTCGGTCACGAAGAACACGCTGCGTCCATCCGGCGTGGCTTCGATGAACGCCGATTCACGATTAGAACTCCCCCCTGAGATCAACGATACGCAACCACCCGAGAGGCTTTCGCAACTGCCCGCACCCGCAGGCTCGTACTGATAGACGTTCTCTTTGCCGTTCTTCGCCGCCGGCACCAGAGTGTCGGGACTGTTGAAGTACAGGCGCCCTTCGTCTGAGAGATAACGCGACTGAAAGACAGCGCTCGTGAGGCTTTGCGCCGTCCAGCCCGGGATGTTCCCTGCCAGCCAGCGTTCCTGACCTTCCCTTCCCCAGATCAGGCGGCGATCCACGAGCAACCCTAGGCCTTCACCGGCTCTTTCGGTGTCCAGCACCCCGGCTGGCCGCGCCCGTGAAGGATTGCACGAGACGCAGCGCAGACTCGCCGTCAAGGAATCGTACAGGAAGACCTCCTCGTCGCGCGCGCCTTTCGCGGCCGGGCTGGCGTCAACGTTGTCATAGCCAGTGATCGGCGCCGCCGACATGAATGCCAGATACCGTCCGTTCGGCGACACGCGCATAGTCGAATATGCCGTATTCGCGATCCTGTTGCCTTCCCACTCCGGGCTATCTTCTCCGGAAAGCGTCGCGATGAACGTCGTGGACCACTGCGAGCCGTCGTAGTGCAACTCGTACAAGTTGTTCTTCGCGACCGCGGCTGATTCACCGTTGCCGTTCTCGTTGCCCGCGAGCACGCCCTGCGCGATCAGATAGACGCTCGACCCGTCCTCGCCCGCGCCGAAAATAAAGTTCTGAACCGCCGCGTGCTCGCCTTCGTTGTGATCGACCGTGAGATCTTTCAGGCTGCACGTTAGCTTCCCCGCGACTTCGATGATCTCGCACTCATATAGATCGGGCTTGCCGCTTGCCTGTCCCGGTTCGGCCGTGGAGTCAACCGTCAGCCGCTGCTTGTCGGTGAAGAACACTCGCGAGCCATCGCTGCTCGCGCTCTGGAACTGCGCCGAGGCATTTTGCGGTTCAGCGACGCTCTGCGCAGCATCGAGCTGGACCGTTTCCCCACGAGTGCTGTCACGCAGGAACAGATGGCCTCTGCCGGTGTTTTCCGCTTTCACGGTCCACAAGATTCGCGACCCGTCATCGGAGATCGCGTGCCCAAGCACCCGCCCGAAGAAGCCCAGTTCGGCCAGTCCCGTCGCGGGCTTCCCATCGGGCAGGACGCTCACGAGTCGAAGCTGACCGGCGGACCACTCGTACAGGCCCCGAGCAGAGCCCGCTCCCCTCAGCGCGACACTGGATTTGATCACGACATGGCTCAGGTCCGGCGTCGCCGACACGAACTGGACTTGGCCACCGAACTGCGTCCCTGGAGCTGTGTTCGCTTCGCTCACCAGCGCCGAGAACGTGCCCGTCACATTGTGGCGCAGGTAGACCGTCGCCTGTGTCACTTCGGGTGCCAGCGGAGGTTCCGCGCTCGTTCCCAGTTCCGTGGGCTGCACCAGCGCCAGCGCCAGATCGGAAGCAAAGTACTGGTACTCCGGTGGTTGACCGGGCGTCGCGCCCTTCGCTTTGGTGTTCGGCGTCGCGATGTCTTGCGAGCTCCAGGCGCTTGTGCCGCGGGTGGCGAGCACCTGCTGCCATTCGGGGCTTCGGTTGCCCTGCGCTTCGTCCCCGAGCGCCCCGTTGAGTAGATAGGTCAGGGCGTCGCCGTCTTCGGAGGCGATGATCAGCCCGCCTTCGCGGGTCAACCCTTCGACCGGCGCCCCCCGCTTGTCTGGTGGGGAGACCATCTCCCACGCACGACCGTCCGCCAGCGCGAAGGCGCCCGATTCCTGCGGGGTCGTGAACGTATGCTCGGTACCCTGCGTTTCGCCCAGCGAGTTTGAGTCGAGCACACGGTAGTAGTAGGTCGTGTTGGGTTCAAGGCCGGCGAGCGGTAGGCTTCTCGCGAGATCTTCGCTGCCCGCACCGATGTCCTCCCCAGGCGGCGCCGGGCTGTTCGTGCAGGCAGCGGGGACGGCCTTGCAGCTCTGCGTACCGAACTGGAAGTAATAACGCGTGTCGTGACCCAACGGGTTGATCAGCGTGTGAAGCGTTGCTTCGCTTGAGGTAACCCCGGTCGCATAGGTTGCATCGACCGGGGCGGACGGGACAGTTGTGAACGTCTGGTCCGGTCCCGTGGTTGTCCCCGCTTCGTTGTTGGCGATCACGCGGTAGTGATAGGTCGTCCCGACCTTCAGACTCGTCAGTAGCACCGAGCGCGCCACCGCGCTCGCGCCCGAGCCGATGCCTTCCCCCCCTGAGGGAACTTCGGTCCCATAGTCCGTGCTCTCGCCGTATTCGAAGTGATAGCTAGTGGCGAGCTGGTCAGGGTTAATCTGCGCATGAATCGTTGCTTCGGTCTGGCCTATACCCGTGACCGGTTCGTTCGTTATTCGTGGCGGACCGGAGGTCGTGAACTTCTGATCGGCCCCGTAAGTCGTGCCGAAGCTGTTGGAGGCGACGATACGGTAGTGGTAAAGCGTATTCGGCGTCAAACCCGACAGGCCCGTTTCGGCTTCCACGACGCTCGCGCCCGAGCCCGCGTCCGTGCCCGGGGCCGCGGGAGTGGTATTGCCATAGTTACTGGTCGTGCCCCAGTCGAAACGATAGTGTGCATCAAATCCGCCCGGGGTCAGTTCCCCTGTAAGCGTCACGCCTTCCGGTCCTAGGCCCTTGACCGGACCCGTTGCGAGTCCTTCGACTGCCAGCGGGGTCGTGAATTCGTGGACGACCCCGTAGTTGGCGCCGTTTTCGTTTTCCCCCACGATCCGAAAGAAGTAGGTCCGTCCCGCATGCAACCCTTCGATCTGGGTTGAGACTTTTTCTTCCCCCGAGCCAGAGGGCTGCGTCGCTGTCTCAGAGCCCAGAGCTTCGCTTTCTCCGTACTGGAAACGGTATTTCGCGGGTCCGCCATCGCCGTTGATCATTCCCGAGAGCAGCGCGCTCGTGCGCGTCAAGCCGGATTTGGCGACCTTGCCCGTTTCCACGTCTGGGACCAGCACGCCCGGGCCGAAGCGATCCACTAGACCCAATCCCGCGTCGGCCACGTACAAATCGCCCTCAGGCCCCACCGCCACCCCACGCGGTTCGCCCAAAGTTCCCGCGGGCGTGCTGGTGATCCAGCCCTGCCACGCTCCGCCCGAGCTGTACTGGGAGACCACGCGACGTTCTGCTTCAGCAACATAGATATCGCCCGAGGCTTCATCCACGGCTACGGCCGCCACGTTGCCCAGTTCTTCTTCTTTGCCCTTAAACGAACCGTACGGCGAGCCTTTGCCAGTCAGTTTTTCTTCAAAGACGCCCGAAGGGCTGTAAGCGAAGACCGCCCCCTTGACGCTGTCGGCCACCAACACCCGGCCCGTGTCCGCGCTGACCGCGATCCCGTTGGGCGCTTCCAATTTCCCGGCCGAGAGACGCCTTAGGAATACGCCTTCTTCGCCTTCGCCCTCCGTTGGGTTGGGCTTCGGCTTGAATACATCGGCCACCCCGCCTTCGGCGCCCACACCCTTCGCCTGCAGCACGTATACGTCCCCCGAGGAGGGGCCTTTGGAGTTATCCACCGCTACCCCCGTGACTTCACCGAACGCTTTGCCAGGCGAAGCCGCTCCCGACCACTTTGCAAGCTGCGTGTAGCCGCCTTTGTCGTCGGGCTCATACGCGAACACGGCGTCATTGACGGGTTCGGCCATGTACACGTCGCCGCTTGATTCATCGAGCGCGACCCCAACCGCTTCTATCGCGCCCCCGCCGAACTGCGTCTGAAATTCCCCAGAGGAGCCGTATGTGTCAACAACGCCGGCCAGTGGATCGCCTACGAACACCCGCCCGCCGACGCGATCGAGCGCCAACGAGGCCGGCGCAAACAGTTTGGTGCCCAACGGCGCTTCCGAGACGCTCGAGACAAACGCATGACCGGTCGAGGCCGGCGCCACACCAGCGCACAACGCAAACGCCGCGAGCACCAGCGCAAGCCAGCAGACCAGCACTTCGCACGCAAGCCGCCTGATCGGACGCTCTCGCTGCGCGTCGCCTCGCACCCACTCTGTCCCCAGCATCCTCATCATACCTCTCTCCGATGCCCCTTACTATTCGACTGCCACTATGAGTTGCGTGTGGAGCCGCCCGTTGGCCCCACACGCAACCTCGCTTATTTGACGCGGCTCACTATGCCTTAATCTCACCTGCTTCTGTGGCTGTGTTCACATTTGTGACTTCCTCGCCAGCCGCACCCCACTGCAAGCTGACTTCGGCTCCAAGTTCTAGGTAGTCTTCAAGCAAAGAGATGTGCTTACCTTGAAGTTTATTCGGGATGTTTTCCTCTTTTTCGTAATCGACCGTGTACACCTGGGTATATTCGGTAGTCATCGTGTTGACGGGCGTGATCGGCGAAATTATGCCGTCATACCCACCGTGATGCTCTTTGCCGGAACCCGCCGGTGGGTATCCGTCTTCATAGACGGCGCCTTCATTCTTATTGCCCACTCCTACGACTGTCTTGACGAAACCTCCGAGGCATGAGAATTCCGCAAACGGTTTCCCTTTGGCCGCTGGTTCCAGAAGTACAGCCGCTTCATGTTTTTGTTTGCCTTCTGGTTCGGGGTATCCGAGTGTGCCCTTCAATGTCTTGGTCTTGATTTCTCCTTCTTCCAGACCTTCTTCATAGCCCGTACACGGTGCTGATCCGAATATTTGGCAGCCTTTGAACGTCACATGCACGTTTGCGATTTGATTCTTGCCGACTGCTTCGCCCGTGTTGTTCTCTTTGCTGCATTCGATTTTGATTTCTGACTGGTACCCAGCTTCGGCCTCTTCCCCGCCGCCTTCTAGGCACTTCGCGCGCGTTACCCGTTGGCTGGAATAAGTACCTCCTACGCATTCCCTCGCCGCTGTCGAGAGAACGCCTCCACTACCAATGCTTTCGCCAGCAAAAGGCACAGGGGCGAGTTCGGCACCCTTCTTCCAGGTATATTCCCCGGCACCTTTTTTGGCTTTGACTGTACAATTTGCGTCGCTGTATTTGCCGCCTGGTCCAGTTTTTACACACTTACCCCATTCCGGCAGAGCCGACGCACTCGACGTCACAACTGCTGCGATCGCCAACGTGGCGATGAGGCAGAGCCCCAGCATCCTTACATGTCTCACGTGTCCACTACTCCTTTTCCTCTCGGTGATAGTCGGCCGGCTCTCGAGCATCGTTGCTCTTTGGCCTGCCGTTGCTTCGGCGCACCGCTACTAGCCATTAGAGCCAGCGCGGATGCACGCTTGTCCTCGGCGCGCGGGGCCGCCAGCGTCCTCGCAGCGCCACAGTCACAAATGTTTGAGGTGCCTCGCATGTCATATGAGGCGCGACGAAGCCGCCGAGGGTAGGTCACGTCGATCTCCTCGCTTGGCGCGCCCGGTACATCGGTGCGCCCGCTCTCGACGTGCGGCCAATGCGCGCGACTACGTGCAGCCCGTATGCGGTGAGCAGCCATTCGTTCGGTTCTCCCCACGCGTGACCGAGACCAACATTCTCGATCAGGCCACGGTCACGCAGCCGACCTAGCAGCTTTGAAGTCTGCCCCTCATCGGACAGTCCCGCCAGCTCCGCCACCCGACGGTTACTCGAGCGGGGCGAGTGCGCGATCGCACGCAACACCAGCGTTGTGCGGTGCGGTAGACGCAGTGGAAGCTCTACCGTCTCCGATGAGGACGGGCCGGCCGGCTCACGCCGGCCGGCGAGCTCTCCACTCGCCGCGGCCTGCCCCAGGTACGGGCGGACGATGAAAGACATCAGCTGCGGCGCGAGCTCCACCAGCCTTCCGGCCTGGTTGTTTTGCATCCGAGTGCGGATCACTGACACCGCGCCGCCAACCGCAAGCTCACTGGTCAGTTGCGGCTCAGGCATGAACTCACCGATGGCCTGTGGCGTACCGTCATCCAACAGGCTCGTCAGCACTCCAAGCACCCTCGCCGAGCAACGCAGAGCCAGCGCGCCATCGGCAAACGGTGGCTCGCAGATCAGCAGACGTCCCCACGCTGGCTCGTCGTCCAGGAATCCAAGGAACCCCACGACGCCCGCGCGCAAGCGATCGAGCCAGGACCCAGGCTCGCGGCCAGCCGCCTCATCGACCGTGGTCGAGATGCGCTCGAGGCCGATCTCGAAGGCCGCCAGAATACAGTCCTGCTCGGTGGTGAAAAGTTCAGTAAATTCGCTTTGCCTGATGCCGCAGCGAGTGACCACCGAACCTGCTAGACGGGGGTAACTCGCTCTTTTGCACCTAATTCGTGGTCACGGGCTTGACAAAGTCCGCCCGATCTGTTCTCATTTCCCACGCATAGCAGTGCTGGTCTAGGGGAAGTAGTCCGGCCAAGCGTTAAGCAACGCCGGTAGCAGTGACAAGTTGTGAGAGCAGGAGAGGTGGAGGGAGCTAGGTGAGGGGATGATGGAGGGAAAGCGAGAGGTCACGATGGACGGCGGAACTCTGCGTAGCCATGCGGGTCCTGCACGGTCCACACTCGGCGCAGCTCGTTCGGAGCCCGGTGAGCACGGGGCGTTCCGCGATTCGCGAGACCTACGTGAGCGTCTGATCGAGACCGCAGTTGAGGTCATCGCCGAGGGCGGTTACCCCCGTCTAGCAGGTTCGGCGGACTCTGCTTTTTGGGCTTAGCCAAGCCGTTTTTGGGCTTCTTCCCCCCGCCGTCCCACGAGTCTTCTCGAGCCGTGTCACGGACGGTCGATTGAGCGCGAAAGACAGTCTGGGCGAACCGATCGCGCCCGCCTGACGATCCGGTTACGGCGACGCTCAGGTCCCAGCGACGGCCAGCGCGACGGAGGCGCAGCGGGGGCTGCTCCTCGCTGAGACGGGAGCCAGAGCATCTCCCGCTGACGCCGAACCGCCACCCAACTCATCTGGTGCAAACTGACTCGGCATCCGCTCCGAGCAAATGATGGCGATGCTCCTTTGCGAGACCGTCGAGAAATGGCCTGTGCGATTGACGCATTTTCAGACTGTGAAGTCCGGGGCGCTCATATAGCCGAGTGCTATGAGGCAAAGGCGGCGTGAGCCGCCGCTTTCGGTGCGTGTAGCGGCGGCGACCTCGCCGCGGCAACCCCTCGACGCCGACATCGGTACGAACGGTCTTGGGCGCCCTACGAGGCGACCTCGGGCCGACCCCTCGATGCTGCCCTTCTTACCTTGGGTGGGCGTGGCTTACCGGTCTTGCAGCCAAGCTTCGAGCATGGTTTGGGTGAAGCGGATGTGACCTCCGACGCGGATGCAGGGCAGTGTGCCGGTGCGTACGGCGTCGTAGACCCAGCTGGTCTTCACCGAGAGCAGAGCTGCGGCCTGGTCGGGACGTAGCAGCGGCCCGTCGAGTGCGCGGGGCGGTGTGGTGGGGGTGTCGTGGGTTTGGTGGGTGTTCACTTGTGGGCCTCGTGTGGGTGGTGGATGCGTGTGATTGTTGGTGGTTGTGCTGTGCCGGTGTGAGGACGGCGGCGTGGCCGACGGGGAGTTGCTTGATAGCGCTGGGGTGTAGCTGGTACTCGTAGCCGCGGCGGCGGGCGCCTTTGCCGCTTGGTCCGGCGCCGATCGGATTCTCGTTGGTTTGCTGGGTGGTGATCCAGGCGGGGCGGGTGGAGGCCATGTTCGCGATCAGCTCGGCTGACTCGGGCACGCTTTGGCGGTGCGCGATCAGCGTCTCGATGTTGCCGAGTATCTGCTCGCACAGGCCCTCGCGGATGCTTTTGATGTCGGCGAGCTCCTGCGCGGCGAGGATCAGGCTGACACCAGCTGAGCGGGAGCGGGCGAACAGGCGCGAGACCTGCTCGGCCGCGACCGCCGCAAACTCATCGATCAGTACTACTGTCGCTACCGGGCGTGTTTGGCCGCCGGCAACGAGTGTCACGAGGTCAGCGATGATCGCTGCGCCGAGCATCTGTGAGAGCAACGCACGCCGGTCGGCATCCAGACGGAAGTACACGACCGCGCGTGCGTTGACGGCGGCGCGCAGGTCAAGCGCGGTGTCCTTGTCGGTGGGGTTCAGCCAGCGGCGCGTGTCAGACTCGGCGAGGATCGACAGGCGGTCACGGATACCGGCCAGCTCGCGCTTCTGTCGCTCACCGAGCGAGTCCAGATAGCTCTCCACCGCACCCGCGTTCTTCGGCTCGAGCGTCCGGGAGGTGACTTCGAGCTGGCGCGGGCTAAGGTGCGCCATCAACGAGACCGGCGTGACGGTGACGTTCGCGGCATGCATCACACGGATCGCGTGCCCGAGGTAGCGTTGGGCCTGGCGCAGGTAGTGCGGCTCGGTGAAGGTCTCGCCAGCAAGCGCCTTGTCGGCGATCTCGGTATCGCCCCCTTTCGCATAGGGATTGTAAGCGAGCGGCCCTTCCGGCGTCCACTCAAGAAACCGCGCATGCCGGTGGTGTGCCCCGCGTTCCAGCTCGGAGCGCAGCATCGCATCGCCCTTTGGGTCGATGACGATCGCGCCGTCGAGGCCGTCCGCAACGAGACGTTTATCGCCTTTTCAGGTGGTGATGGGGATGGCGGACCCGCTTTGGTCGATTTAGACGGAGCGGCACGCGCTGATCGAGGTGACCAAGCCCGGGCAGGCTGAGCTTGCCGTCCACCCAGCGTTGACGCTGGCCGACGCTCCGATCTGGCATAAGCCTTCGATCAGCCGAGAGGGCGAGCTAGCGGCCAAGACCGCCTTAGTTCTCGCGTCTCGCGCCGCGCGAGCGTGCGACTTACGATTGGACGCCGCCATCCCGGGAAAGACGAACTACCGCCGCAGTGCGGCATTGACGATGTGCGGAATGCTCGATAAGCGCTCTTATGCACCCGGATGATGGCCGCGCGAGACGCGTCCACGGCGACGGAAGCAAGAGAGACGCAGCGCCGCTCATTGAGAGACCACTCGCGTACACCAGTGATCAGGCTGGACCCGTTGCTCCGCATATCGTCGAGCGCCAGCTAGCTGCGAAATAGAACACATATAGAACACATACTCGCCCAGATCCAAGCCACGACGCGTTCAGAACTAGGTGATTAGCAGGGCTTCTTTGAGTCGGGGAGACAGGATTTGAACCTGCGACCGCCCGGCCCCCAGCCGGGTGCGCTACCAGACTGCGCCACTCCCCGTGGCACTGCAAGCGGGCGACGGGAATCGAACCCGCCCTAGAAGCTTGGAAGGCTTCTGTGCAACCACAACACTTCGCCCGCAAGCCCGCGTTCCATCCTATCGCCGCGCCTCGGTGGGCACCTCCCCCGTCTCGCCGGTCAGGCCCGGCGGGGGCCAGGGCCCGAACCAGTTGTCCCGGGCGCCGTCGAGGGTGATCGTCGAGCCGGCGAACGCCCTCCCCAGTGGCGAGCAGAGCAGGGCGATCAGCCACGCGTGCTCCTGCGGGCGTCCGAGCCGTCCGAACGGCACCGAACGGCCCATGCCCGCCCGCACGGTGTCGGGGTACTTGCCCATCGCCTCCGTGTCGAAGTGCCCGGCGGCGACCGCCGTCACGGCGATCCCGTGTCCCTTCCAGCGCTCGGCGAGCTCGCGTGTGAGCGCCTCCACCGTCGCCCTCGCCGCCCCCGAGTGGGCCATCCCCGGCATGCCGTGGTGGGGGGAGAGCGTCACGTTGACGATCGTGCCCCGCCGCCGGGCGGCCCCGCCGGAGCCCGACGGCGCGCCAGCGGCCGGCGTGCCTGCGCCGGCGCGTTCGCCCCCCTCCCCCAGCCCCGCCACGAGGGCGGCCTCGGACATGTTCAGCATCCCCTCCACGTTCAGCCGCCACACGGCCCGCCAGCCCTTGGCGACGATCGCCTCCGCCGGGGTGAAGTACTGTCCGCCGGCGTTGTTGATCAGCAGGTCAAGACGGCCGTGGCGCTCGAACGTCGCGGCCACCAGCCGGCTCGCCTCGGCGCTCTCGCGCACGTCGCCCGCCACCCAACCGATCGTGTCGGGGTCCGCCGCCGTCTCCGCCTCGATCTCCCGGGCGGCGTCGGCCAGCACCTCCTCGCGGCGGCCCACGATCGTGACGGCGGCGCCGCAGCGAACGAGCTCGATCGCGCTCGCCTTGCCCAGCCCGGTGCCCCCGCCGGTCACCAGCGCGACACAGCCGTCGAGCAGGCCCGGGGCGAACACGGCTGATCGTGCCTTGTCTGACATAGACGCGATCATAGGCTCGTGGCCGGTCCGTCGGTGAGCAGGCGCATGCGCTGGATCGCGGCGGGGCTCGTGGTGCTGCTCGGCGCGCTCGCGCTCGGGGTGTACCTGTACAAACGCGATCGCACGGGCAGCATCTACCACCCCCATGCCCGCTTCATCCCCCAGCCGAGCCCGCCCCTGCCCAAGCACGGTCCGGAACGGTTCGCGTGGCCGTTCTACGGCTACACCAAGAACCACACCCGCTTCTTCCCCGCCTCGACGAAGGTGTTCCCGCCCTTCCGGGTGCGGTGGGCCCACAACTTCGGCTCGCTGCTGGAGTTCCCCCCGACGATTCGCGACAACCACATCTTCCAGCTCGCCGACGACGGGGTGTTGAGCGCCGTCGACAAGTACACCGGACTCCCCCTGTGGCGGCGCAAGATCGGCTCGCTGTCGGCCTCCACCCCCGCGACCGTCGGCAACGTCGTGTACGCGACCGTGCTGGCCCGCAGCGACGGCGTCCGCAAGGGGGCGATCTTCGCGCTGGACTACAAGACCGGCAGGACGCTGTGGTCGCGAGACCTGCCCAGCGCGAGCGAGTCCTCCCCGCTGGTTGACGGCGGCCGGGTCTTCTTCGGCTCCCAGAACGGCACCGTCTACGCGCTGAACGCCCACGACGGCAGCGTGGTGTGGACCTACCACGCCGCCGGGGCGGTCAAGGCCAGCCCGAGCCTGTCCGGGGGGGTGCTCTACTTCGGGGACTACTCGGGCCACGTCCAGGCGGTCGGCGAGAGCCGGGGCAGGCGCCTGTGGGACAGCAGCTCCGAAGGCGCGCTGCTCGGCAGCGGCACCTTCTACTCCACCGCCGCGGTGATGTATGGGCGGGTGTTCCTCGGCAACACCGACGGTCGCGTCTACGCCTATGACGCCTTCACCGGCCGCCTGGACTGGGCGGTGCAGACGGGCGCCTACGTGTACGCCTCCCCGGCGGTGATGAACGCGCCCGGGCTCGGCCCGACGATCTACGTCGGCTCCTACGACGGCGTCTTCTACGCGTTGAACGCCCGCTCGGGCCACATCGAGTGGCACTACGACGCGGGCGGCAGGATCTCCGGATCGGCCACGATCGTCGGGCGGGTGGTGTACTTCGCCAATCTCGCCAGCCGCCACACCTACGGTCTCGGCGTGTCGACCGGAAAGCGCGTCTTCCTGATGCCCACGGGCGGCTTCGACCCGGTCGTCAGCGACGGCACCGACCTCTACGTCACCGGCTACACCGGCCTCTACGCGCTCGCCCCCACCGGGGGCTAGACGAGCTAGGAGCGCCGGCAGGACCTGCCGCCGTCGAGCGCCCGCTGCACGGTGAACCCGGCCGCCACCACCACGGCGCCCGCGCCACGGGCGCGCACACGGGTCCAGCCGCCCGGGGCGCTCTGCACGCAGCCCTCGCCGCTGCTCAGCGACAGGTAGCGGCTGTAGTGCACCCTCACCAGGAACGACCCGGCGGCGCGGGCGTCCAGGGCGAAGGAGTCGTGTCCCAGCGCGGTCAGCCGGCCGGGGCCTTCGAGCATCGGCTCGGCGCCCCGCACCGCGTAGATGCGCCAGTGATGATCGCTGAACACCGGCCGCAGGTAGGGCAGCCCGCCCCGGATCAGCGCCCCCTCCTGCGCGCTGGAGGGATCGAGGGGGACGTCGGGGAGCGCGACGTAGGAGACCGCCCGGGAGCGCAGCCACTGGTAGTAGGAGCCCGCCGTCAGCTGCCCGTCGAGCAGCACTCGGTCATAGCGCTCGTCGAGCTGCTTCTCCCACCCCCGTGCGAGCGAGAGGCCCGGCGCGAGAAACGCCGCCTCCCAGTGTGAGCGGGTCAGCGGCACCTCGGTCCGCTCGAGGCTGGCGCCGTGCGCCAGCAGGTAGCGCTCCACCGGCGCGTAGTAGGCAGCCGAGGTGGCGGATGAGCCCGCCACGGCCGCGGTCTCCCGCACGGGCCCCCACACGCTCCACGCCACGATCACGCACAGCGCCGCGATCGCGCCCGCCCCCCTCGGCTGCCCTGAGCGCGCGAGCGCCCCCGCTCCGACCGCGTGCTCGCGCCCGCCGAGCGGCGCCGGCGAGCACAGCAGCAGCGGCCCGGCGAGCAGCACCGCGTAGCGCTCGATGTTGCTGCCCAGGGGCGTGTGGATCGCCAGCGCCAGTGCGCACGCCAGCAGGTAGAGGATCGCGCCGAGCCGCAGCAGCCGCTCGCGGCGGGGCACGGCGTAGAGGAACGCCACCGTCACGAGCGCCGTGGCGAGGAAGGAGGTGCTGGGAAACGGCTCGAAGCCGCCTTCGCCGAACAGCAGCTGCAACGCCCCGAGCACGAGGCCGACCGGCAGGATGACCGTGCACAGGACCCGAACGGAGCGCAGGTGAAGCGCATAGGTGACGCCGGCCAGTGCCAGCAGCAGCCCCGCGACGGGGCTCGCGGCGGCGCACACCCCGGCGAGGATCGCCGCGACCGCCGCTCGGCTGCGCGAGAGGGCCAGCGCGCAGGCGAGCGCGAACGTCACACCGAGGGCGAACGTGAGACGGCCGCTCCAGATGTCCCCCACCGCGAGGAGTGCGAACAGGCAGGCGCCGAGGCGCACGTGCAGCTCGCGGCCGTACGCCCCCAGCACGAGCCGTTCGAACAGCAGCGCGGAGCCGATCACCGACAGCGCCCCCACCACGCGCATGCCGAGCACCGAGGCGAGCGGGGCGAACAGCAGGCCGTATCCGGGCAGGCTGTGGCCGGCGTACCAGTGCTCGTCGAACACCGCGAAACCGTTATGTTCATACAGTCCCACCCGGTAGAGCTGGGCCGCGAGGTCCGGGGTGCGCGGATCGACGATGAGCCACACCAGGGCCAGCCCCAGGGCGAGCAACGCCGCGATCGGCAGGCGGGCGGGAAGACCGGCCGGGACCCGGTGCGCTACCCCACCGGGCCACGGCCTGTGTCCGTTCAAACCGGTGAGCGGCCGAGAAGTAGCTGTGGAGCGCAACGGCTCGATAATCGGCACGCGCAGATGATGACGTCCAAGACGATCACACGAGCAGGGGTCGCCCTGGCGGCCGCATCGGCCGTGGCGTTCGCCGCCGGCTGCGCCGGCGCCACCGGTCACCCGGGGCCGATCAGCGCGAGCGAGCTGGCCGAAGCGAGGACGTTCCCCTACTACCGCACCTACTGGGTGGGCCGCAGCTTCGACGGTCAGCGGCTGGTGGCGGCGGACGGGCGGCGGGGCTACAACGGCACGCTCGGCGACAGCGTCTACTACGGCGACTGCGTGCGCGGCAAGGGCCTGTTCGGGGGCGGCTCGTGCACGCTGCCGCTGCAGGTCACGACGGTGATCTACCGGCTGCACGGCAACGCGGCGCTCGGGCCGCAACGCAACCTCGTGCTGAGAGGGGTCCCGGCGACGGTGTACGACGGCGGGCACTCGATCGAGCTCTACAGCGGCCGGGTGGCGATCGACGTGTTCTCCGACACCTTCGCCCACGCCCGCAAGGCCGCCCTATCGCTGCTGCCGCTGAACGCCCGCGGCTCGCTCACCACGCCGCTGCCGCGGCCGGTCTACTGCCCCGGCCTGTTCGGGCCCGAGGGCCCGGAGCTCAGACGGCTGCTGGCGAACCTTCCCGGACACCCCTGCCAGCGGGCCGCCGCGGCGCTCGCCTTCGCCGGCAGCCTGCGACTCGGCACCGCCTCGCATCCCTCCCGGGTGCAGCCCCGCTCGCGTGTGCGCGAGCGGGAGTCCGGTTGAGCGCGCGGCGGACCTACGAGCTCGCGACCGGGGGGCCGATCGGCCGGGAGAGCTCGCGGCGCAGGCTGAGGAACGCCAGCGAGCCGATCAGGGCCGGGATCCACAGCGAGATCGCGCGGTAGGTGATGACCGCGGCGAGCACCGCCGAGCCCGGTCGCACGCCGAACAGCAGCAGCATCGCGAACAGGCCTCCTTCGACCGCGACGAGGCCGCCGGGGATCGGCAGGGCGTTGGCCATCAGCCCCACCAGGTAGGCCATCGTCACCGCCCAGAAGGACGGCGTGAGGCCGTAGGCGAGCAGGCTCGCATACAGCACCGCCACGTCGAACAGCCAGTAGGCGACAGCCCCCAGCACCCGCCAGTCGCGGGAGCGGATCAGCGCGAGGGCATCGAACACGCCGGCGCTGAGAGCGGTCAGCGCGACGAACATGCGCCCCTCCGAGCCGAGCCTCGTGCGGGCGATGCGTCCCGCCCAGTGGGCCACCGCGAGCGTGCCCGCGATCGCCAGCGCGGCGGCGCCGGCGGGCAGGAGCGTCAGCAGCGGGTTGCGCGAGCCCGACAGCACCCCCAGATACATGAGCACGCCGATCACCAGCGTCGCCAGCACGCTGACGGCGCTGGTGAGCATGAAGATCAGCACCGAGCGCTTGGCGATCCGCTCGACCGACACGCCGCGGCTGCGCAGCACCCAGGCGCCGAGCGCGATCCCGGCCAGGCCACTGACCGACACCACCGAGTTCACGGCGAGCTCCGACAGCGACAGCCGCGACACCAGCCGCCGGCCGAGCATGCCGAACACGAGGCTGAACAGCAGCACGAAGCCGGCACAGGAGAGCAGCTCGAACACGACCGCGATCGCCACCCAGCCGGGCTTGGCGTCGCCGATCCGGTCCGCCGCCGAGCGCAGCCCCGGGACCGCCAGCATCAGCGCTGCCAGCAGCGCGAAGAAGATCGCGAGGCTGATCAGGCTGTTGCGCAACGTCCGCGAGTTGGCGGACATCGCGGCGTCGGAAGCGGCGACCGCGACGCGATCCTCCTCGGCCGGCCCTCGGGGGCCCGTGTCTGCGCTCACATCCATGATCTCGCTCTACCTCGATCGGCTCCGCTTTAATCTCATCATGGCCGACCAAGCGGCTCGCATCCTCGTCGTCGACGACGAGCCAGCGGTGCAGGGCGCGCTGTCGCGGGCGCTCGCGCTCGAGCGGTACAAGGTCTCCCAGGCGATGGACGGCCAGCAGGCGCTCGAGCGGCTGGACGCCGACCCCTACGAGGTGGTGATCCTCGACATCTCGATGCCGCGGGTCGACGGGCTGGAGGTGTGCCGCCGGCTGCGCCGGGGAGGGGATCGCACGCCGGTGCTGATGTTGACCGCCCGCGAGGGCGTCGACGATCGCGTGGCGGGCCTCGACGCGGGCGCGGATGACTACCTCGTCAAGCCGTTCGCGCTGCGGGAGCTGCTCGCCCGCGTGCGGGCGCTGCTGCGGCGCACGGGCGAGGACGAGGAGGACGCCCAGGAGCGGGTGCTCGAGTTCGAGGATCTGCGCCTGGACCGGTTCGCCCACGAGGCGTGGCGCGGAGATCGGGTGCTGGCGCTGACCAGGACCGAGTTCCTGCTGTTGGAGATGTTCCTGCGCCACCCCCGCCAGGTGCTGACGCGCTCGGCGATCTTCGAACACGTGTGGGGCTATGACTTCGGCTCGACGTCGAACTCGCTCGGCGTGTACATGGGCTACCTGCGACGCAAGACCGAGGCGGGGCGGGAGTGCAGGCTGTTGCACACCGTGCGGGGCGTGGGCTACGTGCTGCGGGCGAGCACGTGAGCCTCCGGCGGCGGATCGCGCTGGCATCGGCCTCGGCGGTGGCGGTGGCGGTGGTGCTGGGATCGGTGCTGACCTACGTGCTCACCGCGAACGAGCTGCGCGGCCAGGTCGACGCGCAGCTGCTCCATCGCGTGGACAACCTGCGGGTGATCGAGCGCCACCCCGCGCGCCAGCACGGCGACAGGCTGCTCGACGCGCTGCAGGACAAAAGCTCCACCACCCAGCAGCTGTTCGAAGGCGGACCGGGCAACGCGCTCAGCAACGTCCTGCCCCGCCCCAACCAGGTGCGCGGCTACCAGCAGCTGGTCGACGCCCACGGACGGGTGCTGTTCCGCTCCGGCGCCAAAAACGTGACGCTGCCGGTGAGCCCCAGGACGCGGGCGCTGGCGGCGGGGCACGGCCGGAGCTTCTTCCGCGACGGCACCGTCAACGGGGTCAGGCTGAGGATCCTCGCCGAGTACTTCGCGCCGGGCCGGGTCGTGCAGTTCGCCCAGCCGCTCACCGAAGTCGACGAACTGCTCAGCCACCTGCGTCTGATCCTGGTGCTGATCCTGCTCGGCGGGATCGCCCTGGGGGCGCTGTTGGGGCGGCTCGTGGCACGGGCGGCGGTGCTGCCGGTCAAGCGACTCACCCGGGCGGCCGAGCACGTGACCGAGACCCGGGACCTGTCGCGGCGGATCTCCCCCGTCGGCGAAGACGAGATCGGCCGGCTCGCAATCAGCTTCAACGCGATGCTCGACGCTCTGGAAAGCTCGATGACGGCGCTCGACGCGTCGGTCAGCGCCCAGCGCCAGCTGGTCGCCGACGCCTCGCACGAGCTGCGCACGCCCGTCACCAGCCTGCGCACGAACATCGAGATCCTGCAGCAGGCCCGGAGCATGGACGAGCGCGACCGCCAGCGGCTGCTCGACGACGTGGTCGCCCAGATCGAGGAGCTGACGCTGTTGATGAACGACCTGATCGACCTCGCCCGCGGCGAAGAGCAGCGGCTCGACACCGAGGAGGTGCGCCTGGACCTGGTGGTCGAGGAAGCGATCGAGCGGGCCCGCCGCGACTCCCCGGCGACGTCGCTGCACGCGACGCTGGAACCGGTGCTGCTGGCCGGCGTGGCCGCCCGGCTCGAGCGGGCGGTGTCCAACCTGATCGACAACGCGATCAAGTACAGCCCCGCCGGCGAGCCCGTCGAGATCGAGCTGACCCGCCACGAGTTGACCGTGCGCGACCACGGGCCGGGGATCCCCGCCGAGGAGATGCCGCACGTGTTCGACCGCTTCTACCGCGGCGCGGAGGCGCGGGGGCGCCCCGGCTCGGGTCTCGGCCTGGCGATCGTGCGCCAGGTGGTCACCCAGCACGGAGGCGCGGTGACCGCCGAGCGGGCGCCCGGCGGCGGCACCACGATGCGGATCACCCTGCCGGGCACCGAGCCGCTCGAGCGTCGCCGCCACCGGCGCGGGCCACCGGCGCAGGAGATCCCGCCGGTCCACGCCTAGCTGACGCGCCTCGGGAGGTTCCGAACGGCTGGGTAGGCATCCGGGTCGCAGCCGAGGCTGTGGGTCCTTCCAAAGATCCATGAGCCGAGGAGGACCCGGATGCAGGACAAGCGTAGGTGGCTGCCCCGCTGGCAGCGTGTCGAGCTGGTCGAGAAGTGCTTGATGGAGGGCATGACGCGCCGCCAGGCTGCAACCTGGCGGCGCGTGTCGGTCTCGACGGTGCAGTATTGGATCGATCGTTACCGGCAGGCGAGCGAGCAGGAGCGCCGCTCGGGAGCATGGGCGCAAGATCGCTCCCCGGTGCCACACCATCAGCCCACACGCTGCTCAGAGCAGGTGCACGACCGCGTCTGCGAGGCGCGCCGGCGCACCGGGTGGGGGCCACGGCTGATCGCCTGCGAGCTCGGGATGGCGCACGCGACGGTCTCGCGCTGTTTGTCTCGCCGAGGGCTCTCACGACGCCCGGCCGCTGCTCGCGAGGAGGTTCGCCGCTTCGAGTGGCCGTGTCCCGGTGATCTCTTGCAGATGGACGTCAAGCGCTTCGCGCGCTTTAGCCGCCCCGGGCACCGCGTCACAGGCGACCGCTACCGCAGCGGTGCAGAGAAGCGGGCACGAGTCGGCTGGGAGTTCGCACACTCGCTGATCGACGACCACTCGCGCCTGGCTTATACCGAGCTCCTCCCCGACGAGCGAGCGGTCACTGTCACAGCTTTCGTGAACCGTGCGCTCGCGTTCTACGCCGCCCACGGGATCAGACCCCGACGGTTGCAGACTGACAACCACTTCTCCTACGCCAAGAATCGCAGCCTACGTGAGCTGCTCATCCACCACGGCATCGCTCATCGCTTCATCCCGCCGCGCACGCCGAAGCGCAACGGGAAGGTTGAGAGATACCAGCAGACCCTCGCAAGAGAGTGGGCTTACGGACAGCGCTATCGCAGCTCAGACGCTCGAGCCACAGCACTGCCCATCTGGCTCACCCACTACAACACCACCAGGAACCACAGCGGCATCGGCAACCGGCCACCAATCAGTCGCGTTCGGAACGAGTCGAGGCGGAACACCTAGCCGCGTGGCGCCCGGCGGGCCGGCGAAAGGCCGCCGGTGCCACGCCGTAGCGGCGGCGGAACGCCGCCGCGAAGCTCGCCGCGCTGCGATAGCCCACGATCCGCGCCACGTCGCCGACGGCGATCGCCCGCTGCTCGGCCAGCAGCTGGGCCGCGACGGACATGCGCCGCGTCAGCAGGTCCTCCCGGAAGGAGTAGCCGAACTGGGCGTAGGCGCGCTGGAGCCCTCGCGGCGAGGTGGAGATCGCCCGCGCGACCGCGGCGACGGTCAGCGGGTGGCGATAGTGACGCGCGACGATCACCCGCGCGAGCAGGAACAGGCGACGGCGCTCGCTGGCGGTGTCGCGGCTCACCCCCCCTGATCCGACGGTGGGGGCGTGAGCGGGACACCGGGCAGACGGCGGGCCGCCGTCGTCCGCGTCGCGCTACTCCTCGCCGAGCTCCAACACGGCGAGGAATGCCTCCTGGGGCACCTCGATGCGGCCGACCTGCTTCATCCGCTTCTTGCCCTCCTTCTGCTTCTCCAGCAGCTTTTTCTTGCGGGTGATGTCGCCGCCGTAGCACTTGGCGATCACGTCCTTGCGAAACGCCTTGACGGTCTCCCGGGCGATGATGTGGGAGCCGATCGCGGCCTGGATCGGCACGTCGTACTGCTGGCGGGGGATGCGCTTGCGCAGCTTCTCGGTGAGGGTGCGGCCCATCTCA
This sequence comes from uncultured Solirubrobacterales bacterium, assembly GCA_963696615.1. Lineage (GTDB taxonomy): Bacteria > Actinomycetota > Thermoleophilia > Solirubrobacterales > Solirubrobacteraceae > Palsa-744. Next base: position 23,778 of record CAVOKU010000003.1, read on the forward strand.
TACGCCTTGTCGCGGTGGACCACCATCGACAGCGCGTCCACGGGGTCTCCGGCGAGGAGCACGTCGAGCTTGACGAGGTCCGAGGGGCGCATCCCGTCGAGCTCGTAGTCCAGCGAGGCGTAGCCGCGGGTGCGGGACTTCAGCTGGTCGAAGAAGTCCAGCACGATTTCCGCCAGCGGCAGGTCGTAGGTGAGCTGCACCCGCTCGGGCGAGAGGTAGTGCATGCCGGCGTGCTCGCCCCGACGTTCCTGACACAGCTCCATGATCGCGCCGACGTGCTCGCGGGGGGCGATCAGCTGGGCCTTGATGTAGGGCTCGCGGATCTCGGCGATCGTGCCCGGGTCGGGCATGTCCGAGGGGTTGTGGACCTCGACCTCCTCGCCGCCTGCGAGGGTCACGTCGAACTCCACCGAGGGCATCGTCGCGAGCAGCTCCAGGTCGTACTCCCGCTCCAGACGCTCGCGCACGATGTCCATGTGGAGCAGCCCCAGAAAGCCGCAGCGAAAGCCGAAGCCGAGCGCGTCGGAGGTCTCGGGCTCCCACGACAGCGCGGCGTCGTTGAGGGTCAGCTTCTCCAGCGCGTCGCGCAGGTCCGGGTAGTCGTCGGAGTCGATCGGGAACAGGCCACAGAACACCATCGGCTTGACCTCCCGGTAGCCGGGCAGGGCCTCGCTCGCCTCCTCCCGACGGGACCTTCCGCCCGAGCCGCCGGCGGCAGGACGGGTGGTGAGGGTGTCGCCCACCCGCAACTGGGTGACGTCCTTGATGCCGGTGATCAGATAGCCCACCTCGCCGGCCGACAACCGGCGCACCGGCGTCATCGTGGGCGAGAAGAAGCCGATGTCGTCGATCTCCGCCTCGGTGCCGGCCGCCATCGCGCGGATCGGCTCGCCCTTCTGAAAGGAGCCGTCGACCACCCGGATGTAGGCGATCACGCCCCTGTACTGGTCGAACTCGGAGTCGAAGATCAACGCCCGCGGCGGCGCGTCGGGGTCGCCGGCGGGTGGGGGGACGCGGCGCACCAGCTCCTCGAGCACCTCGGCGATCCCCTCCCCCGTCTTCGCGCTGATGCGCATGATCGAGTCCGGCGACTCCCCGATCAGCTCGGACACTTCGCCCGCCACCCGCTCGGGTTCGGCGCCGGGCAGGTCGAGCTTGTTCAGGCAGGGGATCAGCTCCAGGCCGGACTCCACGGCGAGGTAGGTGTTGGCGACGGTCTGGGCCTCGACTCCCTGGGAGGCGTCGACGAGCAGCAGCGCCCCCTCGCAGGCGGCGAGCGAGCGGGACACCTCGTAGGTGAAGTCCACGTGGCCGGGGGTGTCGATCAGATGCAGCTGGTAGATCTCCCCGTCCGCGGCGGTGTAGAACACCCGCACCGCCTGGGCCTTGATCGTGATGCCCCGCTCCCGCTCGAGGTCCATCGAGTCGAGCACCTGCGCGCGCATCGCCCGGGGATCGACCGTGTGGGTCAGCTCGAGGATGCGATCGGCGAGGGTCGACTTGCCGTGGTCGATGTGGGCGACGATGCAGAAGTTGCGGATGTGGGCCTGATCCATGGGCGGGTGGAACTCTAGAAGGGTGCGCGTGTGGGGACGAGGAGCCGCCCTCAGACGCTAGCCTTGGCGGTCCGGCGGATCGCCCACTCGACCGGGGTCTTCTCTGAAGGCCCAGCCATGGCTACGCGCCGGCCCCAGGGCCGGCGGCCTGTCCGGGTGGTCGGGAGTGTCAAGCCGCCCAGGCCTCGACACGAGCCCTGGGACGTAGCAGTTCAGTGGTGATCCATGACCGGGTGAAGCGGGGCGGGCCGTCGGTCCGCCCCGCTTCGTGCTCGCGCCGCCGACGCCGGCCGCGACGCCGGCGCTAGGCCCGTCCCAGCTGCGCCCGGATCAGCCGCTGCACCTGATCGGCCTCGGGGACGTGCATCGCGAACACCGCCCGGGTGTAGACGAACAGCCCCGCCAGGCCGGCCGCGCCAACGCTCACGATCTGTGCGGGCAGGGACAGGCCGAGGATGTCCTCGAGCAGCCGCCACACCACCCAGGAGACGACGCCGAGCAGGCCGGACGCGAGCAGGATGCGGGCGGTGATCATCGTCGTCTGGGCGCCTTCGAGGCTGCCGTTGAAGCCCACCCGCAGGCGGCTGAACTGCAGGGCGGTCATCACCGCGTTGGCGGCGACGGTGCCGATGATCAGCCCGGCGATGCCGAACGGCTTGTACAGGCCGATCGAGACGATGATGTCGATCACGATGTTCAGCGCCGCCAGGCGGGTCGGGATCCAGGGGCGTTGAACGGAGAAGAACACTCGGGTGAGCAGCAGGTTCAGGCCGCCGAACGGGAGGCTGAAGGCGAACCAGAACAGCGCTTCGGAGACGAGTTCGGTGGAGTGGCCGTTGAACTGCCCCCGTTCGAACACGAGCCGCACGATCGGGGTGCTGAGCACGAGGATGAACACCGCCGAGGGGATCAGCAGCAGGTTGATCTGGCGCATGCCGATGCCGATCGTGCGGCGCATGCTGCTCACCTCCCGGCGGGCCGCCATGCGGCTGAGGGTGGGGAACAGCACCGTGGCGACCGCCACGCTGAACAGCCCCTGGGGGAGCATGTAGATGCGGAACGCGTTGTCGATCGCCCGGGGGGCTTCGTCGGAGACGAGCGTGCCGAACACCGAGTTGATCAGCTGGTCGAGGTTGACGATGCCCAGGCCGATCGTCACCGGCAGCATCAGCACGAACACCTGACGGATGCGGGGGTCGTGCCAGTCGATCGAGAACTGCAGGCGGAAGTCGATCCGGCCGAGCGCCCCGAACACCATCAGCATCTGCACGAACGTCGCCGCGAGGATCGCGATCGCGTAGGCGTAGAGCTGATGGCCGTCTTCGTAGCCGCCGTGGAAGTGGGGGCGCAGCACCACCAGCAGCACGATGATCACGAGGTTCCACACCGCGGGGGCGATCGCGGGGATCGTGAAGTGTTCGTAGGACTGGAGCACCCCCACGAGCAGACCGATCAGCCCGATCAGGAGCACCACCGGGAACAGCACCTGGGACAGCCCGACGGTGAGATCGTCGAGCGGGACGTTGAACGTCGGGCCGGTGAACAACGGCATGATCACCCCGGCCGCCAGCACGAAGAACGCCGTGATCGCGCCGAGGACGATCAGGATGATCCAGAACAGGGTCGAGGCGAGCCTGAACGCCTCGCGCTTGCGTCCCTGCTGGAGCAGGTCGGTGAACACCGGCACGAACGCCGCCGACAGCGCCGCGTTGGCGAACAGGTTGCTGACGAGGTTGGGAATCTGAAAGGCGATCGTGAACGCCGACGCGGGCCCTCTGGTGCCGAAGAAGCTTGCCGCCACGATTTCCCGCGCGAGCCCCAACACCCGCGAGATGCCCGTCGCCAGCGAGACGATGGCGGTGTTGAGCGCAACCCTCCCTCCCCCACCCCGCGACGCCGCCCGCGCCTGCCCGCTCGCCCCCTCCCCGCCCGCCGTCCGCTCGGCTGCGGCCTCCTCTGCGGCGGCGTGCTCGGCGACCTGCTCGGCGGCGAAGGCGCCGGCGTATTCCTCGCCGAAGCTCGCGTCCTGCATGCCGGCGATCTCGCCCAACGCGAGCGGCGGCTCGGCCGGCTCGTCCGGCTCCTGCGGCTCCGGGGCGTCGGGCTCCTCGGGTCCTGAGATCTCGGACAAGGCCGCTATAGTACGGCGCTCCAAAGATGGCGAACATCCATTCACAGAAGAAGCGGATCCTGCGCACCGAGCGCGAGCGGCTGGAGAACCTCCGCTACACCTCCGCGATCAAGACCTACTTCCGTCGCCTCGAGGCCGCCGTTCAGGACAGCGACGAGGAGCGCGCCTCCGGCGAGCATCGGCTGCTGCAGAGCACGATCGACAAGGCCGTCAAGCGGGGCGCGATGCACAGGAACACCGGCGCCCGCAAGAAGGCCCGCGCCGCCCGGGTTCGTACCGGCGCCTCCTCCTAGAGCGTCGCGGGCGGATCGCTCGGCGGGCTGCGCGACGGCGCCCGCCGCGCTATGCGGGTGCTCGGCCGGTGATCGTCGCGATCGCCCCCAGCGCGAGGGTGTCCTCGTCCAGGTTGGACGCCCCCGAGCGGGCTGAGGGCAGCGGCGAGCCGCCGCGGGTGTCGAGCTCGAGGTCCGCCAGCGTCGCCAGCGCCGAGCGCAGTCGGTCGGGATCGGTGCGAGCCACGTCGGCGAGGAACCGCTCGGCCGCACGGGCAGGCATGCGCAGGCCCCGTCTGACGTCCGCCGCGGACTCCCCCGCCTGCAGGCGCACGGCCGCGGCGAGGGCCTCCCGCAGGCGGGAGGCCATCAGGTAGGTGAGCCCCGACAACCGCTCTCCCTGCCCCCGCAGACGCAGATAGGCGCGGGTCGCCTCGCGGGGGTCCGCGGCGACGAGGCAGTCGGCGAGCGTGAACGCCCGCTGCTCGGAGGAGTGGGCGGCGCGAGCCTCGATCTCCCCCACCGTCACTCCCACGGGCGACTCGGGGGACGCTGCCGTCTCCAGGGCCAGCTTCTCGAGCTCGCGGAGCAGCCGCTGCTGGCGCTCCCCCACCTGGCCGACGAGGGCCTTGGCCGCGGCGGCGTCGAGCTCCAGGCCGGCGCGGGCGGCCTGGGCGCGGGCCCACCTGGGCAGCTCCCACGGCTTCACGTTCCCCTGTGCGACCACCTGGCCGCCCGCTCGCCTGACCGCCTCGTGGACCGCCTCGGGCGCCTTCACGCGGCCCTCCTCGCAGGCGAACAGGGCGATCGTGGTCTGCGGGGGCATCGCCGCCAGCGCCGGCAGGAGGTGCTCCTCGACGTCGGACTGCTTCCAGCGCTCCACCCCCTCGACGAGGATCACCCGGCCCCCGATCGCGAGCGTCATCGTGGCGAGCGCCCCCGCCGCGCCGGCGGGAGTGGCGCGGTCGCCCTCGAGCATCTCCACGCTCTGTTCCCCGATGTCCCGTTCGGCGAGCGTCCTCAGGCCCGCCCGACGCTCGGCGATCGCGCCGTGATCGTCGCCGTGGATCAGATACGCAGGCTTGAGGGGAGCCACCGCCCGCAGTCTAGATGTGGGACCCACGGTCGCCGATGAAGCGTCCACGGTCCGGCGACGAGGACTAGGGTTCGGTTCCGCGTGGCCGGTTGTGGGTCGCGCTCGAACGAGGAGGCACACATGTCGAAGTTGCAGGCGAAACGATTCGAGACGCCGGACGAGGTCCGGCCGTTCTCGGGGGACAAGGGGCAGGTCGAGCTGGTTCAGCTCGGGGACAACGCGATCGGCCGGGGGACGTTCCAGCCGGGCTGGCGCTGGTCCGAGCACGTCAAGCCGCTGTCGGGAACCGACAGCTGTCAGGTCGAGCACATCGGCTACGTGCTGGAGGGTCGGATGCACGTTGCGATGGACGGCGGCGAGGAGCTCGAGGTGGGGCCGGGGGACGTCTTTCACATGCCCCCCGGACACGACGCGTGGATCGTCGGGGATCAGCCCTGCGTGCTGCTCGACTTCGGCGGGCTGCGGGGATATGCGAAGGCCGGCTGAGGCAGACCGCCGGGGGCGACCTCAGCGGACGACGAGGTTCACGAGCTTGCCGGGCACCACGATCTCCTTGACGATCTCCCTGCCGTCGACGTGGGCGCGCACATTGGGCGCCGCCCGGCACAGCTCCTTGAGCTCCTCCGGACCGGCGTCCGCGCCCGCCTGCACCCGGTCGCGGAGCTTGCCGTTGACCTGGCACACGAGCTCGTAGACGTCGCGCTCGAGCAGCGCGTGGTCGGCCTGGGGCCAGGGCTGCTCCCACACCCGCTCGCCGGTGAGCCGCTGATACACCTCGGCGCTGACGTGGGGGGCGAACGGGAACAACAGCGAGGCCCCGCTCGCCAGCGCGAAGCCGAGGGTGTCCGGGCCGGCCTGCTCGCGCAGCCGGGACGCCTCGTTGAGTAGCTCCATCACGGCGGCGATCGCGGTGTTGAAGGCGAACCGGCGCAGGTCTCCAGAGACCTTGTCGATCGCCCAGTGGGTCTTGCGCAGGAGATCGAGGTCGGGGTCCCCCCCGCCCACGCGATCGGCCTCTGTTCCAGCCGGCGCATGCGCCGGCTGGCGGGGACGCACATGTGCGTCCCCGGGCCCCGCCGCATGCGGCGGGGACTCCCCCGAGTGAGTCGTGTGGAGCCTCTCGGCGACCTCGAAGGCCAGGCGGTAGAGACGGGACAGGAAGCGGTGGACCCCCTCCACGCCCTCGTCGGACCAGTCGGCGTCCTGCTCGGGGGGGCCGATGAACAGGATGTAGGCGCGGGCGGTGTCCGCGCCGTAGCGCTCGACGATCGAGGCGGGCGAGACGACGTTGCCGCGTGACTTGCTCATCTTCGCGCCGTCCTTGGTGACCATCCCCTGGGTGAACAGCGCCTTGAACGGCTCCTGGAAGTCGAGCCGGTCGAGATCCGCCAGGGCCTTGCAGAAGAACCGGGCATACATCAGGTGCAGGATCGCGTGCTCCACCCCGCCGATGTACTGGTCGACGGGCATCCACTCCCGCAGCACCGCCGGATCCCACGCGGCGCGGTCGTTGGCGGCGTCGCAGTAGCGCAGGAAGTACCAGGAGGAGTCCACGAAGGTGTCCATCGTGTCCGTCTCCCGGCGGCCCTCGCCGCCGCAGTCCGGGCAGCTCGTGCTGAGCCAGTCCTCCGCCGCGGCGAGGGGAGAGCGGCCACGGGGGGCGTAGTCCTCGACGTCGGGGAGCACCACCGGCAGGTCCTCCTCGGCCACCGGCACGGCTCCGCACTGCTCGCAGTAGACGATCGGGATCGGACAGCCCCAGTAGCGTTGACGGGAGATCAGCCAGTCGCGCAGGCGGTAGTTGACCGACGCGTGTCCCTTGCCGCGGGTGTCGAGCCACTGCACGATCGCGGCGAGCGCCTCGCGGTTGCCCATCCCGTCGAACTCGGGATCGGAGTTCACGAGGGGGCCCTCGCCCGCGTAGGGGAGGCCCTGCTCGTCGCCCCCGTCTGCGGGGGTGCCCTCGATCACGCGACGGATCGGCAGGCCGAATGCGCGGGCGAACGCGTAGTCGCGCTCGTCGTGACCGGGGACCGCCATGATCGCGCCGGTGCCGTACTCCATCAGCACGTAGTCGGCCACGTACATCGGCATCTGCTCGCCGTTCACCGGGTTGGTGACGGTTCGTCCCAGCGACACTCCGGTCTTCGGCTTCTCGTCGCTGCCCCGCTCCTCGCCGGACTCGGTGATCGCGTGGCTGACGTAGTCGCGCACCTCCTGCTCGAGCTCCGTGCCGGCCACCAGCCGCAGCACGTCGGGGTGCTCGGGCGCCATCACGAAGAAGGTCGCCCCGAAGAGGGTGTCCGGACGGGTGGTGAACACCGGGTAGTCGATCCCCAGCTCCTCACAGCGGAAGGTCACCTCCGCCCCCTCGCTGCGACCGATCCAGTTGCGTTGCATCGTCTTGACGTGCTCGGGCCAGTCGATCTCCTCGAGATCGCCCAGCAGCCGCTCGGCGTAGTCGGTGATCCGCAGGAACCACTGCTCGAGCTGGCGCACCTCCACGAGCGCCCCGCACCGCTCGCAGTGGCCCTCGACGTCGACCTGCTCGTTGGCGAGGACGGTCTGGTCGTTGGGACACCACTTGACCGCCGCCTCCTTGCGGTAGGCCAGCCCCGCCTCGAACAGCTGCAGGAAGATCCACTGGGTCCAGCGGTAGTAGCTCGGCTCGTGGGTGGCGAGCTCCCGGGACCAGTCGATCGAGATGCCCCAGGAGTGAAACTGGCGCCGGAAGGAGGCGATCGAGCGCTCGGTGGACTCCCGCGGGGGAACGCCCGTCTTGATCGCGTGGTTCTCGGCGGGGAGCCCGAACGAGTCATAGCCCATCGGATGGAGCACCCGCCGGCCGAGTCGCCGGTGGTAGTGGGCGATCGCGTCGCCCACCGAGTACACCTTCAGGTGGCCGATGTGGGGCTCCCCGCTGGGGTAGGGGAGCATCTCCAGCACGTAGGAGCTGTGCAGCTCCTCCTCGGTGCTCGACGCACCCCGCCCCGCGGCGAGGGTGGGGCCCTCGTTGTCGACCTCCCAGGTGCGCTCCAGCGCCCACAGCTCCTGCCAGCGGGGCTCTATCTCGCGGGGGTCGTACTGGTGCTCTGACATCGAGGAGCTGAGGTTACCTCGGCTCCAAGCGTTGGCGGATTCCGTCACTCAGCGACTGCCGAAGATGCGCAGCAGCGCGAGGAAGATGTTGATCACGTTGATGAAGATCCCGGTGGCGATCCACACCGCGTCATCGGCGTTGGCGTGGCGACGCAGGTACTGGAAGTTGATCGCCAGGAAGGCCGATGCGAACAGGTAGATAGCGATGCTGAGGATGATGTTCCCCCCGGCCGCGAACAGCACCAGCAGCCAGCTGATGAGGATCACCACGAGAAAGCCCCAGAACAGCGGCCGCGCCCACCGCACCAGGTCGCGGGAGGTGGCGAACCCGAACGCCCCCATGCCGGCGACCGTCAGGGCGGTGCCGCCGGCGGCCTGGTAGAGGACCGTCTGGTCGTAGGTGGTGTAGTAGCTGATCACCGGTCCCAGCCCGATGCCCAGCAGCAACGCCAGCGCATACAGCCAGCCGACCGCGAGCGTGCCGACCCGCAGCGGTTTGACGAACGCCTGGGCGAACAGCATCGCGATCGCCACCAGCTCGAACACCAGTCCGGTGCCGTAGGAGAGGTTCCGCCCGACGTAGGTGCCCAGCGCGAAGAACCCGAGCGCCACCGCCACGAGGAACATCACCTGTCCGAGCAGCAGCGACACCGTTTCCGAGCGGGCGCCCGCGTTGGGTGTGAAGATGCCTAGTTCGCCGGATGAAGCCACCGGTAGCCCTCCTGGTCGGGATTCTGAGGAGGTCACCGTAGCGGAGCACCCGGGCGGCGCCGCTCGCGAGCGATCAGTTGAAGCGGGAGTACTCCCGCAGCCCCTCGACGATCGCCGCCGGCGCCTTGGCCGGGGACCCCGCGTCGAACGGCGGCTGGGGGTCGTACTCGATCCCCAGCTGGATCGCCTGAGCCACCTCCTCGCCGGCGATCCTGGCGGCCAGCGAGAGCGCCATGTCGATCCCCGCCGACACTCCGGCGGCGGTGACGATCTTGCCGTCGAACACCACCCGTTCGGAGGTGGGCTCCCCGCCCAGCGCCCGGAGCTGCTCGAGCGCCAGCCAGTGGCTCGTCGCCCGCTTGCCGTCGAGCAGGCCCGCCGCGGCGAGGATCAGCGAGCCGGTGCACACCGAGGTGGTCCAGGTGGTCGTCTCGTGCACGTCCCGCAGCCACTGAAGCGCCGGCCCACCCGCCCGCGAGGCGACCTCGCCGGGTCCGCCGGGCACCAGCACGATGTCGGGCTCGTTCACATCCGCGAGCGAGTGCTCGGCGAGAAGCGTCAGGACGCCGTTGTCGGTCCTCACCGGACCCGGCTCGACGGCGACGAACTTCGTGCTCGCGCCGGGCAGCCGGCTCAGCACCTCATACGGGCCGATCGCGTCGAGCGCGGTCAACCGGTCGTAGATCAGGATCGCGATGTCCATGGTCGATGCTCCTCTCGTCGTGGTCTCACGCGGCCAACGTGCCGGCGTCCTCACCGGCGGGGTGAAAGCGGCGGCGGTACTCGGCGGGGCCAACCCCCAACGTGCGCAGGAAGGTGCGGCGCATCGTCTCCGCGGTGCCGAACCCGCACGCCGACGCGATCGCCCCGATCGGCCGGGTGGTGTCCTCCAGCGCCCGTCGAGCGGCCTCCAGGCGCACCCGCTCGACGTAGCGGCCGGGCGTGATCCCGGTCTCCGCGCGAAACGCCCGGGCGAAGTTGCGTGGGCTCATGTGGGCGATGTCCGCCAGCGTCTGCACGGAAAGCTCACCGGAGACGTGCTCGACGACGTGGCGCTGCACATCCCGCAGCGGCTCTCGCTCGGGCTGCTGGGCGGCGAGGGTCGCGCTGAACTGCGACTGGTTGCCCGGCCTGCGCAGGAACAGCACCAGATGGCGGGCGATCGTGAGCGCCGCGTCGCGGTCTAGGTCCTCCTCCACCATCGCCAGCGCGAGGTCCATCCCGGCGGTCACTCCGGCGGAGGTCCACACGTTGCCGTCACGCAGGTGGATCGGGTCGGCGTCGACCACCACACGGGGATGACGTCGGGCGAGCTCCGCCGCCGATGCCCAGTGGGTCGCGGCCCGCCTGCCGTCGAGCAGACCCGCAGCGGCGAGCACGAACGCGCCCGTGCACACCGAGGCGACCCGGCGGATGCTCGGCGCCACGCCCGCCAACCAGGCCACCAGGCTCCCCTCCGCGCTGGCCCGGTCGGCGCCCTCGCCGCCGCACACGATCAGGGTGTCGATCGACGCGGGTGCCTGCGCGAGCGAGGCGTGGGGTGCGATCACCAGGCCACTGGAGGTACTCAACGGGGAGCCGCACGGACCGACGACGGTGACCGCATAGCCGCGGTCGCGACGACCGGTGGCATCGATCAGCTGCTGGGCGCCCGTGAACACCTCCAGGGGACCGGTGAGATCGAGGCTCTGGACGTCCTCGTAGACCACGATCACGACGTTCCGTGGCGAATGGGGGCGGTGCATGCGACGATCATGGACCATCGCGGCCTTGTCCGCAAGGACGATTTCCCAACAGTTTCTGCCATCGCCTGCGCAACCCTCGGGGACCGGTAGATTTGAGTCTCGACCACCAGCGAGGTACGGGATGGAACGCGATTCACCCGACGCCGCCTCGGCGCGCGTCGAAGGGATAGTGAGGGCCGCCGAGCAGACGGCCGTCCAGGTGCGCGAGCAGGCTGAGGCACGCGCCCGTGAGCGGATCGCCGAGGCCGACCGGGCGGCGGAGCACCGGGTCCGCGCCGCCGAGGAGGAGGCGCAGGAGATCCTCGAGGCTGCCCGCGCCCAGGCCGAGGCCACCCGCAACGACGCCCTCGCCGCCGCCGCGGAGGGCCATCGTGAGGCGGAGCGGCTGCTCGGCGAGGCTCGATCACAGGCCGAGCGGGTGGTGCAGGCCGAGCACGCTCGCTCCCAGCAGACGCTCGCGACGGCCACCGAAGAGGCCGAGGCGATCGTGGCCCGCGCCCGCGACGAGTCCGAGCGCATCCTCGAGGACGCCCGCGCCGAGGACGCCCGCCTGCGCGCCCACGCGGGCGAGGAGGCCGACCGTCTGCGCGCCGCGGCGAGCGAGGAGGCGGACCGTCTGCGCGCTGCGGCGAGCGAGGGCATCGCACGGGATCGTTCCGAGGCCGAGGAGCGAGCACAGGAGATCCGGGCGGTCGCCCGCACCCAGGCACGGGAGATCGTCGGCGACGCCCACCTCGCCGCCCGGGAGGTGCTGCGGGAGGGCGGAGAGATGTCACGCAACCTCCGCGAGCTGTCCTCCTCGTTGCGCAACAACGCCGAGCGCCTCCTGCGAGACGTGCGCCTCGCCCACGGCAGCATGACCGCCCGGCTCGACCAGGCGGGGCCGGGCGGCAGCTCCCGCAGCCGCGCCGAGCTCGGCGACGAAGACCTCGACGTGCCCGAGTTCCTGCCCCCGGGGTAGCCCCGCGGACGAAGCGATAGGATGGGCCCACCTGGGGCTATAGCTCAGCTGGGAGAGCGTCGCGCTGGCAGCGCGAAGGTCGCCGGTTCGAGCCCGGCTAGCTCCATCGTCCGAAGGACGGATGGCAAGCGCCTCGACAACCCGGCTCGCAGGGGGCCGTCAGGGACGGTGGATGGCAGCCAGCAGGGCCGCGTAGGAGCGCACGAGCGCCGCGCGCTCCTCACTCACCAGGGGGCTATGCAGGTTGCACCCCTCCTGCACCCACTGGTCTGAGTGGCGCATGGCGAGTGCCCGCTGCTCGGCGGCGAGGTGGACGGCAGCCTCGTCCACCGCGTACACGTATGCGTAAAGCGCCGCGATCGCCCGCGATCAGCTCCCGTTCGTGGACATCAGGCTCGCGGTGTTGGTGCTGGCGGTGGACACGCCACCACTCGACCTCCAGCCGCGCCGACTCGCCCGGGTCGAACCGCTCGCCGTGGCGTCGGCGCAAGAGCCGGTAGAAGCGCTCCATTGCGCGGCGTGCCCGGTCCGGGTCGTCGTCGGGGTAGGGCGCCCACAGCTGGTTGGCGCGCAACACGAGCCAGGCTCCCCACAGCGTGGCGGGCCACGGCAGACCGAGGGTGTGACGGGTGAGCGAGATGGCGGCACGCAGGAAGGCGACCCATTCGCGGCGGTAGTACGTCACCCACGCATCGCACTCGAGACTCCCCACCCGCCGTGGGTCGAAGGAGCGATGCGCCGCGACGCGGCCCGCGCGCTCGTGCCCGTGCGCCCGGCCGGTTGGGCGCCGAAGCGTCCTGGCGGCCACCGTCAGCGCCCGGCCGTCTGGGCGCGCCTGAGCCCGCGCCTGGCCATGAAGCCGTTGGCGAGCAGCAGGAGCGTCTTGTTCGCGGGCGCACGGAAGCCGCTCTCGGTGTGGGGCGCGTACACGCCGTCCTGCAGCCACCCCGTGTACTGGCGGGTCTCGAGCCCGATCAGCTTCGCCTCGTAGCGATGCCCCACCACGCCGGCGCGGCGTCCACCGGCGGGCAGCGGCCCGGAGAGGTCGATCCCCTCGGCGCCGACCGCACCGACTCCGACGGGCACGACCAGCGGGAAGCCGTCGGCTCCTGTGTAGCCGAGGAGCACGTGCGCCAGGCGCCGCAGGCGAGTGGCGGCGCGTGCCGCGTCCACACGCGGTCCCGTCCCCTTCTCGGGGGTCGTCTGCGCGGGCGGATCGCCGGCCGGCGGTTGGGTGCCGGCGACGGTGCGCTCCCCGGTGCACGCGAGGTCCGGCCAGGAGAGGATCCGCTCGACCTGGACCGTGACGAGCACGCGATCGCCGTAGTAGGCGCTCAACCACCGGTCCCAGAAGAAGCCGCTCGCCGGCGGTCCCATGAAGCGCGCCGACGCGGGACGGACGCGCTCCGCGAGCACGCTCGCATCGGGCTGGGCGTCGTAGGTGGCGGTGCCCTGGACCAGCACGTAGCGGGGCTCGCTGGCGAAGCCGTGCTCGCGGGCATGGTAGGCGAGCGCCACGCGCGGGTTGCGCTCGATGCGCTCGAGCTTGCGCCCGAACCCCAGCGAGGTCGTGAACTGGATCGTGCCGGCGTCCCGGTCACGCAGCCCGATCGGAGCCACCGGCGTCACGACGGCCCCCCCGGCGGGGGTCACGTACGCGAGCGCAGCGGTCAGATCGCCGCCGACGATCGCATCGTCGGCGTCAGACCATCCGGTCATCGACACCCCCGCCCCCACCGACCGCCCACCCCGCCGCTGCGCGCGCGAATGGTCCAGCGTGCGCGTGGCTGGCGCAGCGTGGTCGCGGCCGGAGTCTAGCCGTGCACATCCCTCACCGACCAATTGGTCAGCAGCAGGCCCAGTGCGCGCAGGACCACGACGTCGCAGTCAGACCGCCACGACCCCGCATCGAGAAGGCCGCTGGTGGGTACGCTCAAAGCTCGTCGAGGGTCTCGCCCACGAGCTCATCCAGCTCTCGCCGGAGAGCCGGATCGGCAGCCCGATCGGCGAGCTGGTGCAGCAGCTCTGCGAGCGGGCCGGGCAGCGAGAGCATCGGCCAATGGCCGGTTGGGAGCTCGTGAAGCTCCCAATCGCTGCCGGCGAAGGCCGCGGTGCGGGGGTCCCCCTGCGCGACCAGCTCACGTATGCGCTCGACCGTGATCCCACCCGCGGCGCCGAAGATCGCCGCCCGTCGCACGCCCGGGGGCTCCCCGTGTGCGAGCTGCAGCGGTGAGGTCATCGTCGCGTACGGCTGCGGGGTGCCACGCTCGGCGATCAGCTGCAGATGCTCCTCGCTGAGGCCGCTCGTACTGCCGAACGTTCCGGTTGTGAGGGTGTCGCGGTCGGGGACGGGCCACCGCCACCCCTCTCCGTGCTCCTGCACCGCGCGCTGCTGCTGCTCGCGCTGCGCGGGTGACTGCACGTCGACGATCGCCATCCCATCGGGGAGCGGAGAGGTGTCGAGGTAGACGACGACGTTCAGTCGCCGGGGCCGACGGTCTGCGACGGCGGTGACGACGATCCCGGCGTAGCTGTGCCCGACCAGGACCGCGTCCTCGAGCGCGTTGTAGTCCAGGAGATTCACCACATCCTCGACGTGCGTCTCCAGATCGACCCCGGCGTGCGCGAGATGCACCCGCTCGCCCAGCCCGGTGAGTGTGACGGGGTGAACGTCGTGGTCGCGAGCGCGAAGCTGAGCGGTCACCTCCTGGAAGACCCAGCCACCGAGGCACGCTCCGGGGACCAGCACGATCGGACGGCCCACGACGCTAGCCACCGTCGCCCCGCTCCGTGGTCTCATCGGCACGCGCCGGCGTCTCCTCGCCGGCGAGCCAGGTCAGCAGTGCCGCCCGCACGAACCGCCACTCCTCGCCGAACGCTCTGCCCGGCAGATCGCCGGCGACCGCGCTCGCCCTGACGGTCTCGACCGGCAATCGCAGGAGTGCAGCGGCCTCTTGCAGGGTGAGCACCTCCTCGGCGCCCGCACTCTCGAAGATCTCGAGATGACCCACCGCGAGCTGGTCTGCGAGCAGATCGCTCACGAGATGCTGCTTGCGACGACCTGTCGAATCGACGAGCCGGTCCAGCGCCGCCGCCTGCTCGCGGGGCAGCCTGACGAAGAGCGGTACTCGGTCCTCGGCCACGTTTGCACGATATCACGCGCTATCAATCTGATAGCACACGCGTCGCGGGGCGCCCGGGCGCAACCACCGCACGGCGCGGACCTCCCCACCGACGAGCGCCGTTACGATCGTGGTCGTGGCCTTGACTGGCAGGGCCACTTGTGCGAGTGTCGAGCGGCGGCGCCGCCCCGCCGAGGAGGCCGCGCCATCAATCGGCGTCGGAGTGGCCGGTCACACGGACGCGGCCCAACGAGCGCGGGCCGAAGGAGGCTCTGGTGAACTACCTCAGGCGTTTGTCGCTGTGCGCAGTCCTCGTGGCGATGCTCGGCGCGATCGGCGCGTCGGCGGCATCGGCGGCACCTCCGGAATTCGTGGGACCGATGCCGCTCGGGTTCGAATCGAAACTGACGGCGAGCACTCTGGAAACGGTCGGAGGGCTCAAGGTCACGTGCACCGCGGGCGTGAACTCCGGACAGGTGACGGGCTCGAAAACGCTGACGGTCGAGATGCGGTTCACGGGCTGCATGCTCAACGGAATCCCGTGCCGCTCCTCGAGCGCCGCGAACGAAATCGAAACCTCGGTGCTGACCGGAACGCTCGGCTACATCAACAAAGCCAAGAAACAGGTCGGCCTGGACCTCGCATCGCCGGGTGCGCCATTGATGGACTTCACCTGTGGCGAAGATCTGCAGATCGTCGTGACGGGCTCGGTGATCGGAAAAATCAAACCGGTCGACAAGCTGATTCAACCGCCCAGGCATTTCACGCTCAAGTTCGTGCAGAGCAAAGGCAAACAGAAACCGACGAAACTCGAAGCCGGCCTGGTGGACGTGTTGGAGACCTCGGTCCTCGGAGGGCCCCTCGAGGCAACGGGCCTCTCCAGCACCGACACGCTCTCCTTCGCCGGCCCGCTGGAAATCAAAGCCTGACCGCCGCGTGGCTCGAGGCTGTGAGCCGGCTCACGAGGAGCCGGCGCCGGGCGACTCGGGCGCACGCGAGGCGGTCGACGAGGCGGGGTCGTCGATCACGTAGCGCCAGCTTCCGTCGGGCTGGCGGCGTGCCACCTCGGTACTCGAGGCCTCGAACGCGGTCCGGTCGGACTCGGTCGTGTCGATGCTCATGCGCCAGCGGCTCACGATCAGCGCGATGTCTCCGGCGAGCACCGCTCGGCTGTCGATCGGATCGATCTGCGGCGAGATCGTGAGCAATCCCCGAAGGCGCTCGCGGATCGCCGCTATGCCCCTCGCAGGCGAGCCGTCGGGGTCAACGAACGTGGCGTCCTCCTCGTACAGCGAGAGCACTCCCTCCAGGTCGCCGGCGCTGGCAAGCTCGGCGAAGCGGCGATGGAGGTTCTCGGGGTCGGGCACGGGCATCGGTGTCCCCTTTCTCGGGTGGCCGTCGCTTGGATCACAGGGCTCAGATCCACTTGGGCGCGATGGTAGTCTTTTGCAACCAGTTTCACAACAAGATTATTGGGCGATCGACACTGGTTGCCGGGCCGCAACCACCGGGGTGGAGCCGTTGCGGCAACTCTCGTTGGCGAGCGCGCCTCAGGTGCCGCGCCGCACGGGGAACCCGCGTCGCACAGGTAGCGGCCGATCACCGTCTCCTTCCAACTTCTTCGTCTCACCCGCGTTCCATTAGATGTCGTCGCCACGAGCGAGGGCGCGTTCCAAACAGGCTACGAGGAGGGCGCGATGCACCGGGTCATATCGAAGCTGACGTTGGTCGTGCTGGGAGCGATGGTGGCGGCCGGCTTCGCCGCGATTCCCGCAAACGCGGTCGAAGTCGAAGGGACGACGTGCTCGTCGAACACTGGGCTGGCAAAGCTCTCGCCGGGGATCGGGGAAACGGCGAAAGTCCAGAACATCACGGTCAAGGGGACTCTGGGCGAATGCAGCGGCAGCGCAGGCGCTTCGGCGAAGTACGTCGTCCATCTCAAGACGACGACCGCGGTCACGTGCTCATCGGTGAGCAGCGAAGGCGCGGTCGCCACCGGCACGGCGATCCTCAAGTGGGGTCACGGACATGGGAACTCGCTCGGAGCGCTGACAGTCTCGGGCAGCCCCGGGGCAGGGTTCAGCTTGAGCGGCAGCGTGACCGAAGGTCCGTTCGCCGGCTCGAGCATGTCGAGCACCGTGTCGGGCACTCCGGTGTTCACCGGCACCGGAGAACCATGCAGCAAGAAGAACAGGTTGAAGGAGATCGAAGTGACGGGCACGTCGCCGTTCGTCGTCTCCTGACACCGAATCGCAGGAGGCTCCGCAGTCCCCTCGCGGGGCCTCCTGCCTTCGGCCCGGTCAGATGCTCCTGACCGCCCGTGATGCGCGTTGGAGGTGTAGGCGCTCCGCTATCGGCGGGCCCTGACCGGTTGACCACGCGGGCGCCGGCGGCGGCGGCCGTGGCCGTCGTGCTCGCGACTCCAGGCGGCCGCCTGGGAGCCTCAGCGCAGGTAGACGGCGAAGAAGTCCCGATCGTCGGGGCTCAGGTATCGCGTGGCCGGTCGTTCGGTTTCGGTGAGCAGCTTCCCCGCGCCGAACCCGCCCGGCGCGGCGTAGGTGTTGAAGCTGATCCAGTAGGAGTTGATGTCGAGCTCCATCGCTCGCACCGCGCCGGCGTGGATCAGGATGTGCGCGAGGCTGCCCACCGTCTGATCGTTGGCGGCCACGTAGATCAGGTTTCCGTGCCGGTCCACGCCGAGCCCGGAGCGCCACACCCGCACCGCGTTGCCGACGGTCGCGCCCCATTCGGCGCCATTGGCGAGGTTCGCGCCGGGATCGCCGCGATCGACGATCAGCGGGAGGTTCTGACGCGCGAACGCGACGTCTGCGGGCACGCTTGGACCGCCCTGCCATGCCACCACGTCGTATCGTCCGTCGGTATAGCGCACGAAGGTCGCCTGCCCTTCGCGCATGGGCGAGTACGTGCGGCCGTGCAGAGCCCACCCCCCACGCGAGTCCGATAGCTTGAAACCGCTGTTGAACGTCGCCAGCAGCCTGTGTCGATACCGGCCGGGCACCTCCATCGCCCCGCGTGACGGCAGCTGGACCGAGGGCTCCAGGCGCCCCGGGTAGAGCGAGATCTGGGTGCGCGAGGCGTTGATCCAGGCAACGCCGGCGACGAGACGCGGATATTCGGCGGGGTTGCTGCGAAACGTGGTGACCAGCAGCGGCGGATCTCTGCGGCTCTCACCCGGACGGGTTGCCCGCCAGACGCCCTCGCCCGGGAGAGCGGGCTGGGTCAGCGGCGCGATGCGCGGCGGCCGGTCGACGATCGCGTTCGCGGCGGTGGAGGACCCGCCCGCGTGCGCATTCGAGGGCTGCGCGGCGATCCCGACCCGCGGCAGCGCGCGCAGCGCCGGCCCGCCCTTCGCGGGAGCGGTTAGCGAGTAGTAGAGCGACTCGACGTTCGCGACCAGTCCCGCCGCTCCGTGATCGCGCATCCACTCGACCGAGCGGATGCCGAGGCTCGAGTTGGAGGGTTCGAGCATCGTCAGCGCATACGAGCCGAGCACCGGCACGAGCGCCAGCAGGCATCCTGCGAGGAGCACCCTTCGCACGCGCGGACCACGGCTGCGAGCCGGCGGCACGCGGACGTCGACTGAGGCTGGCTCGGTGGCCGCGGAGGACCGCATCGAGATGATCGTAGGTCCAGCGCCGCGTCGCTCCCGCCCGCGAGCGCCTTCCTAAGAGCATTTTCACCCGATGGAGAGGCTGCACTCATTTAGCTGTAGTCCCCTTTCGGACAATGTTGCGCGCGTTTGCGATCGGGCGAGCGGGTACCGGCGGCCGCCCAGCCTGCAGCCGGGGTTCATTCGGTCCTTCCGCCTGGAGCTCTGGGAGCCATCGAGCCGGTTGACGCAGCGGTCCGGCCGCGCGGCGTGCGAGGCCGGGCACTCCCGTCGGCGCTGTTGCGCTGGTGGGCTCTCGCCCGAGCCCTGGTGCGGGCGTGCCGGCCGCGCCAGTGGATCAAGAACCTGCTCGTGCTCGCTGCTCCCGCCGCGGCGGGCATCCTGCTGCGCCCGGAGGTCGCGGGGAAGCTGCTCCTCACGTTCGTCTCCTTCTGCGCCCTCTCGAGCAGCACCTACCTGCTCAATGACGTCCGCGACCGCGAGGAGGACCGCCGCCATCCTCGGCGGCGCACGCGACCGATCGCCAGCGGGGAGCTTCCCGTCGGCGTCGCCGTCGCGGCGGCCGTGGCCCTTGCCACCGGCGGGCTCGCGATCGCCCTGCTGGTGCGTCCGTGGCTTGCTGGCGTCGGCCTGGCATACCTGCTGCTCACGGGTGGCTACACGCTGTGGTGGCGCAGCGTGGCGGTCGCGGACATCGCGGCGGTCGCGGGAGGCTTCGTGCTGCGCGCGCTGGCCGGCGGTGTCGCCACGTCGGTCACGGTCTCGCGCTGGTTCCTGCTCGTGACGTCCTTCGGCGCGCTGTTCCTCGTGGCCGGCAAGCGCTATGCCGAGCTACGCGACGGCGAGCGCGGCGAGACGGTCAGGGCGTCGCTGCGCGTCTACTCCGAGCGTTACCTGCGGTTCGTCATCGGCCTGGCGGCGACCGTCACGACGACCGCCTACTGCCTGTGGGCCTTCCAGCGCTCCCACCACGCCCATCTGTCCTGGTACGAGCTCACGGTCGTTCCGTTCGTGCTGTGGCTGCTGCGCTATGCGCTGCTGCTCGATCGCGGCGACGGGTACGCGCCGGAGGAGCTCGTGCTGGGCGACGGCTTCCTGCTGAGCATGAGCGCGGCCTGGGCCGCCGTGTTCGTGTGCGGTGTCTATGTCGTCGGTTGAGTCCGGCTCGCTGCTGAGCGGTTGGGGGCGCATCCTCCCCAGCCGGGCGCGAATCGTGCGGCCCAGCAGCGCCGAGGGCATCGCCGAAGCCCTCGCCGCGGCCTCTGCCGAGCGGGGCGGCGTGATCGCGCGGGGTGCAGGACGCAGCTACGGAGACGCCGCGCAGAACGGTGGTGGCACGGTCCTCGACGCCACCGGCGTGGGAGGCATCCTCGCACTCGACCGCGACCGCGGCGAGGTCAGGGCCGGTACCGGGACGTCCTTCGCCGAGCTCCTGCGGCACCTGGCCGAACACGGTCTGACGCTGCCGGTGGTGCCTGGCACGCGCCATCTGACGGTCGGCGGGGCGATCGCCAGCGACGTGCACGGCAAGAACCATCCGCGTGATGGAAGCCTCGCCCGCCACCTCGTCTCGTTCACGCTCTGTACCCCCGCCGGCGGCCCCGCCGCGGTCTCCCGCCAGCAGGACGCCGCGCTGTTCGACGCCACCGTCGGCGGCATGGGCCTGACCGGCGTGATCACCGAGGCGGTGTTGCGCACGATCCCGATGCGCTCCCGCTTCGCGCTGGCGGACGTCGATCGCAGCGAAACCTTCGAGGACGCACTCGAGCTGATGGCAGGCGAGACGAGCCAGCGCTACTCGATCGCCTGGGTGGACCTGCTCGCGGAGGGTCCGGCTTTCGGGCGGGCGATCGTCACCCGCTCCGAGGAAGGCCCCGTCCCGGGCGAGCACTCGAACGGCAGGGCGGGCCAGGGACCGTGGCGGGGCAAGCTGCGGGGCAGGCAGGGAGCCAGCCCCCGCGGCGCCCCGCCCTTCCCGATGCACCCCCGGGTCGGGGTTCCACGGGGCTTTCCCCGGGGGCTGTTGCGGCCCGCAACGGTGCGCGCGTTCAACGCGCTGCATTGGCGCTCGACGCCGCGCAGCGAGCGCGGTCGAACGCTGAGCATGAGCGCCCAGCTGTTCCCCCTGGACGTGCTCGGCGATTGGAACCGCCTGTACGGCCCCGGAGGGCTGGTGCAGTACCAGTTCGCGGTTCCCAACGGCCACGAGCAGACGATGCGCGCGGTGGTGGAGCTTCTGCGCGCGCGGCACCTGCCGATGTACCTGGCGGTGCTGAAGCGCTTCGGCGCGGCGAGCGGGGGCATGCTGTCGTTTCCGCTGCCCGGTTGGACCCTCGCGATCGACCTGCCGGCCGATGCGCCGGGGCTGCGCAGTGGCCTGGACGACGCCGACGAGCTGGTCGTGGCCGCGGGCGGGCGCGTCTATCTGGCCAAGGACGCCCGTGCACGAAGCCACACGCTGGCCGCGATGTACCCACGGTTGGCGGACTTTCGCACGCTGCGCGAGCGCATCGATCCGGGTGAGACGATGCGCTCGGACATGGCCCGCCGGCTGGAGCTGAGCGGATGAGCGCGACGGATGGCGGCGCTCGGGACGCCGCCGCCGGTGCGGCGCGCCGGGTGCTGGTGCTCGGCGGCAGCTCGGAGATCGCCGGCGCGATCGTGCGGGAGCTGCCCGCGTGTCGCGATCGCGAGGTGGCGCTTGCCGGGCGGACCTCCGAGGCGCTTGGCAGCGCGGCGGCGGGACTGCGAGCGGCGGGGTGCGCGCGCGTGGAGACGGTGGCCCTGGAGGCGTGCGAGCCCGAACATCATCGCGCGGCTCTGGAGCGGGCCTTCGAGCTGCTCGGGGTGGTGGACCTCGTGATCCTTGCGGTCGGGATCCTGGGCGAAGGCGGCGGCCTGCCAGACGACGTCCCCGCCGCCACGCAGGTGCTGCGCGTCAACACGCTGGGGGCAGGCTCGCTGTTGATGGAGAGCGCGCGCGCCTTGAGCGAGCAGGGACACGGCGCGATCGTCGTGCTCTCCTCGGTCGCCGCCGAGCGCGCCCGCGCGTCGAACGCCGTCTACTGCGCCTCGAAGGCGGGCCTGGACGCGCTCGCCCAGGGGCTCGCCGACGCGCTTGCGGGCAGCGGCGTGCGCGTGCTGGTGGTGCGTCCTGGATTTGTCAGGACCCGCATGACCGCCGGGCTGCCGGTCCCGCCGCTGGCCAGCGATCCCCCGGCCGTCGCTCGCGCAACCGTCCGCGGCCTGCAGCGAGGATCCGCCACCGTGTGGGTCCCGTCGAGCCTGCGCTGGGTGATGGGGCTGCTGCGCCTGCTGCCGCGACCGATCTTCAGGAGGCTGCCCCTGTGAGCGACCGCGTTCGCGTGACCGGCGCCCGAGACGTCCACCGGCTCGAGGCCCTGGGGCTCGGCCCTCCTGCCTCCATCCACCGCCGGCGCGCGGAGGCTGCGCGCGCGCGACGACGGCGCCTGCTCGCGCTCGACCTGGGCTGTGGCCTGGCACTCGCGGCCGTGGCGCTCGCCATCGCCCCCGGACTGGCGATCGTCGGCATCGCGGCGCTGATCGGGCTGCTTGCATGCGCGCTCTCCGGCGGCTACGCGTGGATGCACCGGCGCCGCGCGGACCACAGCGAGCGAGCGCTCGGCGACCTCGAACAGATCGAGCTCAGGCTGAGCGAGAGCCTGCGATCGCGGCGGGACGCGCGCCGGCGAACAGAGCGCCAGCGCGGTCCGCAACGACCTCGGGGAGCTCCTCGGCGATGAAGTGGCCGGCATCCTGGCGCAGCTCCACAGCCATGTCGTCGGCCCACAGCGGCCACTCGCCGAACCGTCGATGGTCGATGGCGAGATCCCTCGTGCCGTGGAGCAGCAGCGTGGGGACGCGCAGGCGTCGTCCCCGCTGTGCGCGCGCGATGTAGGGGCGCAGCTCGCCCAGCAGAAAGGTGCGATACAGGTGCATCGAGGCGCTGGCACGCGCCGGCTGGCGTAGCACCTCGGTGAACGGCTCGAGCTCGGCCGGGGTCCACGCGTCGGGATGGACGGCTCCGGCGGTGATCAGGCGACTGACGAAGTCGGTGTGACACAGCACCGCGGGGCCGACGCCGGGAGTCGCGAGCATCGCCTGATACCACAGCCGCCACAGTCCGAGGGCGGACCCGAGCGATGGCGGTCCGGCCCAGGGCGGGTATATGTTGGAAGCCGGCCCAGCCGCCCCAGTCGTGGGCGATCAGATCCACACGCTCGAGCTCGAGCTCGTCGAGAATCGCCACCACATCGTCGGCGAAGGTCTGCTTGCGATAGTCCCCCGGCGGCGCCTCGCTCCAGCCGAAGCCGCGGAGGTCGGGGCAGATCACCCGCCGCCCGTTTGCCAGCAGCGGCAGGATCTTGCGCCAGCAGAACCAGTTCTGCGGCCATCCGTGCAGCAGCAGCACCGGCTCACCCGCGCCGGCTTCGGCGATGTGGAAGCGGACGCCCCGCGCGATGACGGTCGTATGCGTGACCCCCTCGAGCTGCGGCAGCGGCGTCTCGGTGCTCGGCATCGTGGCGACCATGCCGCCCAGCCTAGCCTCCCGGCGGCGGCGCCGCTTCTAGGAGAAGCGGCGATGCAGCTCGGGCAGCAGTGCGGCCAGGTTGGCGTACTCCTCGGCACAGTGTTCGGCGAGCGCGCGCGGCAGTCCCCGGGGGAGCGCCAGTCGACGCACCGGGCGACGATTGATCAACCACGTTCCCGCTCCGGCGAGCGGTCTCGGCAGGTAGGGCCGCAGCGCCCCGCCGAGCCAGAAGCGACTGCGCAGCGCCACCCCGTCGGGTTCGCGCAGAAACACGTGCGCCATCGTCGTGTGCCACACGCGGCGACGATCGTCTCCCACCAGTCCGCAGACGATCGTCGCGACGCGTCGATCCTCGAGTGAGTCCGTGCAGAAGCCCAGCTGCGTCGGCCTGCAGAATGCGATGCGAGCGTGAACGATGCCGGTGCCGACGTCCTCGACGGGGTGATGCACCGCGCCCCAGTGGCGCTTGGCTTCGACGCATGGGGAGGGCTCCAGCGAGTTGCGGATGTGCGCGAGCGGGTGCCAGATGCGGTAGCGCATCGAGTCGCGCGGGTGCCAGTCAAACCACCAGTCGATCATCTCGCCGCTGACCCCGCGCATCAGCGTGCGCACGGCGACGTAGCCGACGCCGTCGGGGAGCGTGCACCAGCCGGTCTCCACGGCCAGGGGCCCAGGATCGGTCAGCCTGTCGAGCTCCGCGACCGAAATCGCGTCTGCGGGTGCGATCGGACCGCGCTCGATCGCCTCGAGCGTGCTCAGAGCCGGTTCGCTCAGGGGTCGCAACAGATAGCCGCGCAGCTCGTCGCCGATCGCGAGCGTCTGCTCGCAGGCGTGCTGGGGCAGATCGCCGCCGGCATGGCCCTCGGGGCTCACCGGCGACCCATCCCCGGATCAGAGATCACCGTCACGGGCTAAAGGTAGACCCGGCTCAGATCGAGCGCTGGTAGGAGCGAAAGGCGCGCGTGGCGAACCAGCCGCACAGGACCGTCAGCGCCACCAGATAGCCGCACCGGGAGAGCACCAGGCCCCAGTCGACGTTGGCGCTGAGCGCGCTGCGACCGGCCTGAACCGCCCAGTTGACCGGGTTGAAGCGGGCGACTTCCTGGATCCACGTCGGGATCAGGTTTTCCTGCATGAACGTCGCCGAGAGGAACGTCAGCGGCAGCACGATGAAGTTGACCGCGGCGATCAGCGTCTCCTCCTTGCGCGCGAGCAGCGCGAGCCCGTTGGAGATTCCTCCGAGGGACGCGCCGAGCAGGACCGAGACGAGCACCAGCACGAGCACGCCGACGACGCCTCCGGGAAAGCTGGCGCCCACAAGCAGACCCAGGCCGACGATGATCAGCGACTGGATCACGACCACGATCGACAGCTGTATCAGCGGCCCGGCGATCAGCGGCCAGCGCTTGACGGGCGAGACCAGAAAGCGATCGAGCACGCCCCGTTCCAGATCGTTGAGCATGCCCATCCCGTTCCATCCCGAGGAGAACAGGGCCGTCATCACGACGATGCCGGGCGTGAGGAAGTCGATGTAGGAGCCGCCCTGAAAGCCGGGGATGTCGACCACCTTCTTGAACAGGGCCCCGAACAGCAGCAGCCAGATGATCGGCTGCACGAGGGTGATCGCCAGGTACCAGGGTTGGCGGACGAGCGCCCTGAGCTTGCGCTGGGTCATGTGCCAGGGCGCGGCGAGAACGGTCGCGGCGGCGTTCATCGACTGCTCCTCGTGCTCGTGACCGCTCCGGCCGGCGACGGGCGCGAGGGCGCTCATCAGGACTCCCCTCCGTCTGGATGTCGCGCGTCATCGGCCTCGCTGAAGGCGCGGCCGGCGTAGCGCAGGTAGACGTCATCGAGCGAAGGTCTCGAGACCGTCGCGGAAGCCACCCTGACGTCCGCCTCCTCGAGCGCAGCCAGCGCCGCGGGCAACGCCACCGCCCCCGAGTCCGCACGGGCCCGCAGCGAGCGGCCGTCGAGCGAGACGTCCCTGAGCCCGGGCACGCGTTCGAGCAGCCCCGGCGCGCGGCCGTTGGCGCCCGCGTCGCCGAGCTCGATCTGGATCGCGTCCCCGCGCAGCTGGCCCTTGAGCTCCTCCGGGGTGCCGCTGGTCACGACCCGTCCGCGATCCACGATCGCCAGGCGCCGCGCGAGCCGGTCGGCCTCCTCGAGGTAGTGGGTGGTGAGCAGGATCGTGAGGCCCTCCTCCGAGGCCAGGTGGCCGATCTCCTGCCACATGTCGGCGCGCGCCTCGGGATCGAGGCCGGTCGTGGGCTCGTCGAGGAACAGGACCTCCGGGCGCTGGACGAGGCCCATCGCGACGTCGAGCTTGCGCTGCATGCCACCGGAGTAGGTGCGCGCCAGACGATCCCCGGCTTCGGCGAGGCCGAAGCGCTCGAGCAGCTGCCGAACCTGCGCCGCGAGTCCTCGTCCGCCGAGCCCGTAGAGCTGCCCGGCGAGAGTCAGGTTCTCGCGACCGGTCGCTTCGGGATCGACTCCGGAGCTCTGGGCGACCACCCCGATCGAGCGACGCACGCGGTCGGGATCTGCGAGCACGTCGATCTCCGCCACGCGTGCCGAGCCGGAGTCCGGCCGGGTGAGCGTCGTGAGGATCTTCACGGTGGTGGACTTGCCCGCACCGTTCGGGCCGAGCAGGCCGAAGATCGTGCCGCTCTGCACCTCGAGGCTGAGACCATCGAGCGCCGTCACCCCGCCCGGATAGGTCTTCACCAGTTCGCTTGCCAGAATCGCCTCGCCCATGTGCTCGGCACCCTCCTTTGGGAACGGCCCCTGATCGGCCGCCCGATCGATCCTAGCGGCCCCTTTCCTCCGGCCGGCGAGCTCGGCCGGCGCTAGCCCTGCGGGTCGCGCCACATCGGCCACACCGGCGGTCCGAACGGCAGACGCGTCTCGCGCATCACCTGGAAGCCGTGTCGCGCGTAGAAGTCGATGTTGCGCTCCTTCGAGGACTCGAGATATGCGCCCACGCCGTCGACGTCGCACTGTTCGAGCACCGGGCGCAACGCCGCCGAGCCCAGGCCCTGGCCCTGCGCCGGCGGATCGGTGCCGAGCACGGCCAGATACCAGTGGGGCGGCTCGCGTGGATGGTTGCGCTCGATGCTGAGCAGGCCCCCCACGACCAGCGGCAGCCGTGCGATCAGGCGCGGCTGCACCACGCAGCGGGCAAGCTCGAGGTCCTCGCGCGGGGTCGTGCGCCAATGACCGGGAGGCGCCCACAGCGCAGCGCAGGTGCCGTCGCCGCTCATCCACACCTCCTCGTGCGCCAGCAGCTGACGAACGCGGGCGCCGTGAAAGCGTTCGAGCATCGCCGGGCGCAGCCGTTCGGAGGCACATGCCCATTCCGCGACCGGATCGTCGATGAAGGCCCGCGCGAGGATCTGCGCCAGCTGCGGGACGTCGGCGCTCGTGGCCCGGCGCATCTGCGATGAAGCGCTCACGTTCGGCTCTCTCCCATCGCGCGGAACGATAGTACGATCGGTAAACCTGCAGTCACCACGCTCGCCAAGCCTCGCTCGGCCGGCCTCGAGGCCTGACCCTAACCCGGAGGACGCCCGTGCCGCACAAACGCACACTTCTCAGAGAGCTCTCGCCGGCGCTGCTCGCCGCCGGCCTGCTCCTCGCCGGCGCGGTCAGCGCGAGCGCGAGCGCGGAAACCTTCACAACCAACTGCACCGGCCTGCAGGCGGAAATCGAAAAAGTCGCCGCACAGCCGAACGGCGGCGAAGGGGACGTGCTCCTGCTCAACGGGATGTGCGGCGCGTCGGGCTCGAATGAAGGCTCCTACGTCCTCCCCGCAGGCAGCGCCTTCACGCTGGAAGGCGCCCCGGGCACGACGTCGGGGTTCGACGCCGAAGGGCTGTCCGGCTCGAATGCGCAGCTGAGGACGTCGGGCTCTGAAGACATCGCCGGCATGACGCTCTCTCACCTCACCTTCGAACACAGCACGGCCGGCGCACTGCACATCCGCCACCAGGGCGGGGCGCTCACGCTCAGTGAGGACAGCTTCACCGCGAACAGCACACACGAGCCCTCGCCGGTGGAAGTCGCCGATGACCCGATGAACTGCTCGGGATCCAGCGGCTCTGTCACGATCGAGCGCTCGCTGTTCGACGGCGGCACCGGCGGTGGCGGCACGAGCGTCGGCGCGGGCGGCGGCATGAGCCTGCTGATCGAGTGCAGGCTCGACAGCTTCGCGCTCACCGGCAACACCTTCAGCGCCAACAGTGCGACGCCCCCCAACGGACAACCAGCGGACGGAGGTGGCCTGTCCATCGCCAACGACGATGACCTGGGCGTCGCCGCGGTCACGCAGAGCGGCAACGTGTTCGACTCGAACCAGGTCGTCGCCGACGGCAGCGCCTCCTACTCCGGCGGCGGCGAGACGACGCTTGGGGTGGCGCTCACGAGCACGGGCGACCGCTTCACGCGCAACGCGCTGCCGGGCGCGAGCGGGACCGGTGTCAGCTGGGGCGCCGGCCTGAGCGTGGAGAACAGCGGCTGCCAGAGCGAATCTCCCTCGAGCAGGCTGATCGACGACGTGCTCGCCGCCAACACGATCCTCGACTCCGGCAGCGAGGAACCTGCGCGCGCGCAGGGCGCCGGCATCTACGTCGGCTGCGGCTCGCCGAGCGGCTTCGCCAACCATCTCGCGGTGCTCGACTCGACCGTCACCGCCAACGCGGTCTCCCCGGCCGGCGCCGGCGCGGTCGCAGGGATCGCAGGACATCCGAGCGACCAGCTCACGCTTGCGAACACGATCCTCCACGGCGACAGCGGCGGCGCCGAGCTGGGCGGCTTCACCGGTCCAGGCGGCTCACTCAGCGCGGCCTTCTCCGATGTGTGCGAAGGGGCTTCGCCGCTTTCAGGCGAAGGCAACATCTGCGCCGACCCGCTGCTCGAAGACGTCGCCGGCCCGGGCATCCCCGAGGTTCAGGAGACGGGCTCGAGCCCGACGCTCGACGCGGGCTCGAATGCGCTGGTGCCCGGCGGCCTCAGCACCGACTTCTTCGGCGGGTCACGCATCCTGGCCGCCAAGAGCTTCACGCCGCCCTGCACCCCCGGTGTCAGCTTCGTCGGGGCGATGCTCGGGCCGGCGGTGGTGGACATCGGCGCCGCCGAGCTCGGACCGGTGGCCGTGCCCGCCTTCGAGCTGGTGTGTCCGACCAAAGCGCTGCCCAAACCCCTCACCAAGAAACCCCCGAGCGGCGCCCGACTGAACGTCAGGCTGTCGAGCGCGCGGGTGCAGCGCGCCGGAGTGCTCACGCTGAAGCTGCACGTGCCGGGGAAGGGCAAGCTGAGCGTCCGCGCGACCTTCAAGCTGACCACCACGGTCAAACGGGCCAGCAAGCGGATCCGGCGCACTCAGACCGTCACATACGGCACCGCGTCTGCCTCCTACACCGCCATATCGCCGCGTACGATCGCGCTGACGCTGAAGCCCACCCACCACGCGCTCGCGCTGCTGAAGCGCCACAGGCGCCTGCGTGTGACGCTGAGGGTCGCCTTCCTGCCGGCCGGCGGCGGTTTCTCGAGCCAGGTGACGAGCCTGCTCGTCACCTACAAGCCGCCTCCCCACCCGGGAGCAAGGCGCCACCGCCGCGGCTAGGAGGTCACCGCATCGGCCTGGGCCGGCTCGCCGGGCGGCTCGGGCAGCGGCTCGCGCGCGAGTTGGTGACGCACCCGGTCGCGCACCTCCGCGTAGCGCAGCGCCTCGTAGGCGATCAGGCCGGCGAGCAGCGCCGCCAGCAGCGCGAGCGTCGCCAGCGCCGGCAGCGTGACGCCCAGCGGCACCACCGCGAGCAGGACGATCGCACACACCAGCCGTCGGGTGTTGAGCGTACGCATGTTGCGCAGCCGGAAGGCGACGTGCGCCAGCAGGTACGTCGCCCCGCCGCCGAGCAGTGCGACCGCGGGCACGAGCGCCAGCGGATCGTCGACCCGCTCCAGCGTGAACTTGATACCCACTGCGATCAGGGCGATCCCAGCCACCATCGGGAAGTGCAGATAGGAGTAGGAGTCGCGCGCGATCTCGTTGCGCTCGCGGCCCTCGGGCGCCCGCGCCAGCCGCCTGGCCGCGACGATCGCCACGACGTCGAAGTACGCCCACCACAACGCGGCCGCAACCACGATGCCGAGCACGGCCACCGCCACCACGCCCGCTCCGATCGTCGCGCGGGCGCCCACCCCGACGGCCACGATCGACTCGCCCAGCGCGATGATCACGATCAGACCGTGACGCTCTGCAAAATGACCGGGAACCAACTTCCAGCCGTCCGCCCCGAACAGATATGGGCCGGCGGTGTCGATCAAGATCGCCAGGCCCCACAGTCCGAGCTGCAGGGCGCCGGCGGTGAAGGCGGCCACGAACAGCACCCCCACGCCGACCGCCGTGCTCGCCGCCAGACCGAGCACCGGCCGGCGCAGGTCGGGATCCTCGCGGCTGGCGAGCATGAACAGCACGATGTGCGCCCCTCGCACGACCGCATAGGCACAGGCGAACAGCACCGCCTCGGAGCCGAACGCCCCCGGTACGCATAGGGCGGCGACGAGAAAGGCGGCCATCGCCGCGAACATCGCGAGTCGCACCGATCCCTCCTCCGGGTCGATCACGCTCGTCAGCCACGCATAGCCGACCCACGACCACCACAGCACGCCGAGCACGAGCAGGCCCTTGACCATCCCCACCCAGGTCGGGGTGTGCACGATCAGCGTCGTGCACTGCGTCAGCGCGAGCACGAACACGAGGTCGAAGAACAGCTCCAGCGGGGTTACCCGCTCGCCGTCGCGCAGCACGGCGCTCAAATGCGGCAGGCGGCTCTGGGTGGGGGCGCTCATCCACCCATCTTGGCAAGCTTCGGCGCCCCCGACCCGGCGTGGACGCCGGTACGGGGGCGTGCGAGACCGGTCCCGCGCGAGCCCGCCGCTAGCGATGGCCGCGGCGCCGGGGCGGGCACGGCGCACGGTAGGTGGTGCTCACCGTCTCACCGCTCGCGAACGTGATTTCCGACCTGACGGGGAAGCCGCCGCGGGGGCAGCGCCTGGGCATCGTGCCGTACGAGACAGTCCGCCCGTGACGGCGGAAAGCGGCGCCCACCTTGATGTTGATCGATTCCGTGGAGACCGGTGGCGCACCGGGCACAGACTGCACCAGCTGGACGTCGGTGCTGAGCTCCGGCCCGTAGGGAGCTCTCGCCGCTTTGAACCTCCCCCTCGCCACGAGCAGCTGCGCCGAGATCGGGGAAGCGGCGTTGACGTAGAACTGGAGGCCCCCTCCGGGTGCGAAGAAGGCCTGCAGCGTCGCGTGCTCCCTGACCAGTTCCCCACCGATCGGGTCGACCACGCCGGCGCTCCCCAGCGGGCTGGCCTGCGAGCGCCGCTGGCACCCGCTCGGGCCGAGATCTTCCAGTCTGAGCGCGCTGCAGGTGAGGAACCCCTGCGGGTGCAGCCGCGTGCCCGCAGGCAGGTAGAAGTTGACGTGGGTGATCTGCGACGGCACGCCGCCGGGCGCTTCGCTGCCGTGGATCGTGTATTTGGCTTCGACCGCCGCGCCGGCGCCGAGTTTGTCTCCCGTTCCCGGGAACCCCCGGATCGGCACGGCCCTTGCGACGAGCTTCACGGTCGGTGCTGCCGGCGCGCTCGCCGCCGGCACGAGCGTCCCAAGCGCGAGCCACACCAGCCAGGCGGAGGCTCGGCGCCCGCGGCGGCCACTTGCATCTCTGCACATCTCGACTCTCCTCTGGTTGACAGGAGGTGCCAGGTAGCTCGTGGCCAGCGGGTTCAGTGCGAGGTGAAACCGGCGGCTGTCACCATCTTCTAACTGTGAAACACCTGACGAGCGCGCAAGTCGCGTGCCGGGGCGACCGGCTGCGGCGGGCTAGCTGCCGGTCGAGCTGCGATCGCTCGCCACGCGCACGGGCACCTCGCCCCACAGCTCCTCCAGGCGGTAGTACTCCCGCGTGGCGGGGGTGAAGATATGCACCACCACGTCGAGATAGTCCATCAGGATCCAGTCTCCCTTCGACGCGCCCTCGACCCGCCGGGGCAGCGTGCCGTGCTCGCGCTTGCATCCTTCGAGGATGCCGTCGTGGATCGCTTTCGTCTGGCGCTCGGTGTTGCCCGAGCACACCACGAACCAGTCGGTGTAGCCGACCACGCCCCGCAGGTCCAGCTCGACCAGGTCCCCCGCCTTCTTGTCCGCGGCGTAGCCCACGATCGCCTCGAGCAGCGGCTCGGCGTTCATCGCCCGGCTCCGCCCGCGTCGTTGCGGTAGAGCCCGTGCTCGGCGATGTAGCCCGCCACCCGCTCACCCACCAGCTCACTCACCGGAAGTCCCCGGGCGACCCGCTCGCGCACCTGCGAGGAGGACACCTCCACCTTGGCCATGTGCAGGAACCGCGGGTGCGCCGCGGGAGCCAGGCCGGCCACAGTCGCCGCCACGCCCGCGCGCTCCTGCCCGTCCCTGTCCGCCACGGCCAGCGATGCCAGCGTGAGCACACGCTCGGGCTTGCGCCAGCTGTCCATCGTCTGAGCCGTGTCCGCTCCCACGATGAACGTCAGCTCGACCTCGCCATCTCGTTCATGAAGCGCCTGCAGCGTATCCACGGTGTAGGACACCCCTCCCCGTTCGATCTCCATCGCGCAGGCCTCGACCCCCGCGGTGTCCGCCGCCGCCAGCCGGCACATCTGCAGGCGCCGCCGCGGCCCCGGGTCCATGCCGGGCGCGCGCTTGGCAGGGCTGGCGTGCACCGGCATCAGCACCACAGCATCCAACCGGAGCTCCTGCAGGGCATGTCGGGCCAGCGCCAGGTGACCGAGGTGGGGAGGATTGAACGTCCCTCCCAGCACACCGAGCCTGCGCGGGCCGACGATGCGATCCGGAGAGCTGCCACCGACGGTCAACTGCGGACGTGTCCGTCGCCCTGAACGAGGTACTTGAACGTGCACAGCTCCCGCAGCCCGATCGGCCCTCGCGCATGCAGCTTCTGGGTGGAGTTGCCGATCTCCGCGCCCATCCCGAACTCGCCTCCGTCGGTGAACCGGGTGGAGGCGTTCACGTACACGCACGCCGCGTCCACCGCGAGCTGGAAGGTGCGCGCCGCGTCGGTGTCGCGCGTGACGATCGCCTCGGAGTGCCCGCTGCCGTACCGCCCGATGTGCTCGATCGCCTCCCCCAGCGAGTCCACCACCCTGATCGCCAGGATCGGCGCCAGGTACTCGCTCGCCCAGTCCTCCTCGTCGGCCTCGCCGATCGCCCCCTCCCGCGCCGCCTGCACCCGGGCGCGATCGTCGCCACGCAGCTCGACCCCTGCTTCCTGCAGCGCCGTTGCGATCTGGGGCAGGAACACGTCCGCGATCGCCTCGTGCACGAGCAGTGTCTCGGCTGCGTTGCACACACCCGGACGCTGCGTCTTGGCGTTCAGCACGATCGCCTGCGCCTCGTCCAGGTCCGCCCCGACGTCGACGTAGACGTGGCAGTTGCCGGAGGCCGCATAGATGACCGGGACCGTCGCCACCTCCTGCAGCGCCGCCTTCAGGCCCTCGCCGCCGCGGGGGATGATCAGATCGACGCTGTGCGTCTGGGTGGCGAGCTCGGCGAGCTCCTGGCGCCCGCCACCGGCCACCAGGCTCACGCATCCCTGCGGCAGGCCGCTCGACACCGCCGCCTCGGCGGCGATCTGGGCGAGCGTCGCGTTGGAATGGGCCGCCGCCGAGGAGCCTCTCAGCACGATCGCGTTGCCCGACTTCAGGCACAGCGCGGTTGCGTCGATCGTCACATTTGGGCGCGCCTCGTAGACCACGGCGATGACCCCCAGCGGCACCCTCACCTTGCGTACGTCCAAACCGTTGGCGAGGCGCCGGCCGTCGATCACCTCACCGACCGGATCACCGAGCGCGACGATCTGCTCCACCGCCTGCGCGATCTGCTCGAGCCTCCCCCGATCCAGCAGCAGGCGGTCCAGCAACGCGTCACCGAGTCCCGCCTCGCGACCAGCCTGCATGTCCAGCTCGTTGGCCTGGAGCACCTCGTCGGTGCGCTCGATCAGCGCATCCGCGAGCGAGCGCAGCGCCCCGTCCTTGCGGGCGGTGTCGAGCTGCGCAAGCTCGCGCGAGGCCCGCTTGGCCGTGCGGCAGATGTCTGGGACCGATGCGATCGTGCTCGCCATCGCACAAGCATAGACCTGCTCGCGCCTGCTCCCGCCGGCGTCGCGTGGCAGCTCAGTCCAGCACGAGATAGTCCCTGTGCACCGCCTCCTCGCTGGCGCGAGGGAGCCGCTCGCGGACGGCCTGGGACTGCAGGCCCATCACCTGCACCAGCTCGTGCGCGGAGTAGTTGCAGATGCCCTTGCCGATCGGCCTGCCGGACACCGCACCCTCGCCACCGAGGGCGATCTCGACCGCGTCGCCGGCGTCGAAGTCCCCCTCGACCGCGACGACCCCGACCGGCAGCAGGCTGGCGCTCCCCTCGCGCACCGCCCGCGCCGCACCGCGGTCGACCACGAGCCTGCCGCGTGCCGGCTTGGCGTACTTCAGCCACAGCTTGAAGCTGCTGTAGCGGGCCTCCCGCGGCTCGAACCGCGTACCCGCCCGGCCGCCGCTCAGGACCGTCTCGAGCGCCCCCGCAACGAGGCCGTTGCAGATCGTCGTGGCGATTCCCGCGGCGGTGGCCATATCGGCCGCCACCACCTTCGAGCGCATTCCCCCCGAGCCGAGCGGCGAGGTCGTGTGGCCGACCTCGAGACCCTCCAGGGCGGCGAAGTCGCTCACGTGCTCGATCAGACGGGCGTCCTCGCGCAGACGGGGATCGGCGCTGTACAGGCCGTCGATGTCCGTCAACAGCACCAGCTCGTCGGCGCCGATCAGCACCGCCACCTGCGCCGCGAGGAAATCGTTGTCGCCGAACGAGATCTCGTCGGTCGCGGTGGTGTCGTTCTCGTTGATCACTGGCATCACGCGCCACGCGAGCAGCTTCTCGAGCGTCTGCCTGGCGTTCAGGTAGTGGGTGCGGGCGCTCATGTCGAAGAACGTCAGCAGCAGCTGCGCGCTCGTCACGCCGCGCTCACGCAGCAGCTCGTCGTAGACGCGGTAGAGCTTTCCCTGGCCGACCGCGCTCGCCGCCTGCAGCTCGCCGACGGTGCTCGGACGCTGCGGCAGGCCCATCGTCCGCATGCCCCTGGCGATCGCGCCGCTGGTCACCAGGATCGCCTCCTCGCCGCGGCCGTGCATCGCCGCGGCGGCGTCACAGACCTGGGCGAGCGCCTGGCCGCGCAGCTCCCCCTCGGCGTCCGCGACGACGCTCGAGCCGAGCTTGATGACGACACGTCTCACGACCCAGAGCCTACGCGGACGCGTCCGGGTCCAGCTCGAACGGGATACCGGCGATCTGCAGATCGTCGCCCGGCTCGAAACCTTCCTGTTCCAACGCCTCCACGACCCCGATCCGGCGCAGCCGCTCCTCCAGATATGCGAGCGCGTCCTCGTTGTCGATGTCATAGCGCTGCAGCAGCCGCTCGATCCCCCGTCCGGTCACCGCGAACGCGCCCTCACCGAGCCGCTGCACCGTGTAGCCCCGTCCCGCCCCCGCCGGTCTGAACACCATGTGCTCGGCGAGCTCCTGCTCGTCGGCGGGCGGGCCCGCCAGGAACCCCTCCTGGGCGCTCGAGCCTGCACCGGGCGCCGCCACAGCCGCTCCGGGCAGGGCATCGGGGACGATTCGCAACAGCAGCTCGCCGAGCTCCCTCACGCCGGCTCCGGTGGCGCTGGAGGTGGCGATCACGGGCACGTCCGGGCCCAGCCTCTGCTGCCATCGCGCCCGCACCTCCTCGACCTGCTCGGCGGCGAGCAGGTCCGCCTTCGAGAGCGCGAGCACGCGCGGCAGATCCGCCAGGCGAGGGTCGTGCGCGGCAAGCTCCCGCTCGATCGTCGCGTGATCGACCACCGGGTCCGCACCCTCCCCCGATGACATCTGCGGCGCCAGGTCGAGAACGTGCACGAGCAGACGTGTCCGCTCCACGTGGGCGAGGAAGTCGTGCCCGAGTCCGGCGCCCTCGCTCGCGCCCTCGATCAGACCGGGGATGTCGGCGACGACGAGCTGGCGGCGCTCGGTCTCATCTTCGAGCACTCCGAGCACGGGTGAGAGCGTCGTGAACGGATACTCCGCCACCTTCGGCGCCGCTCTCGTCAGCCGTGCGAGCAGCGAGGACTTGCCGGCGTTCGGCAACCCGACGAGCCCCACGTCGGCGAGCAGCTTCAGCTGCAGCTCGATCCACCCCTCCTCGCCGGGCAGGCCCCGCTCGGCGAAGCGGGGCGCCTGGCGGGTTGCAGTCGCAAAGCGCTTGTTGCCCCGTCCCCCGGACCCGCCCCGCGCGATCCTGGCCCGCTGCCCGTGGGCGAGCAGCTCCCAGCGACGTCCCTGCAGATCGTCGGGATCCTCTCCCCGCGCTTCGGTGCCGGGCGGTACGCGGATGGTCAGCGTCTCACCGTCGGCGCCGTGACGCAGCGCCCCTTCGCCGTGACCGCCCCGACCGGCGTGGTAGTGGGCTCGACGCCGGAACCCGTGCAGGTCGCGCAGCGACTCGTCACACACCAGCACCACGTCGCCGCCGCGCCCGCCATCGCCGCCGTCCGGACCGCCGCGGGGCACGTGCGCCTCGCGCCGAAAGCTCATGCACCCGTTCCCGCCGGCCCCTGCCTGGACGTGGATCCTCGCGCGGTCGTGCATGGCGAGAATCGTGACAGCACTCGCTCCCGCGAACGTTCGACGCGAGGATGTGCCTAGATGAAGCTCTCATCCAACCGCCACGAAGGGAGCGCTGCCGCATGAGCGACGAGACCGACCAGCCCACCGAGCGTGTTCTGTTGATCACCGGCGCATCCTCGGGAATCGGCGCCGCCACCGCCCGTCAGGCGCACGCGCAGGGATGGCGGGTGGTACTCGCGGCGCGCTCGCACGACCGCCTGCAGGAGCTCGCACGGGAGCTCGGCGGCCCCGCCGAGGCGCTCGCGGTCCGCTGCGACGTGACCGAGTGGGCCGACCAGCAGCGCATGGCGGCAGAAGCGCTGGATGCTTTCGGCCAGATCGACGCCGCCTTCGCCAACGCCGGCTTCGGCGGTCCACGCGGCTTCCTCAACGACAGCCCCGAGCATTGGCGGGAGATGGTGCTGACGAACGTCTACGGCGCCGCGCTCACGATCCGGGCCACGGTTCCCGCCCTGACCGAGTCACGCGGGCACCTGCTGCTGACCTCGAGCGTCGCCGGCCGGCGAGCGCTGCCCGGTTCGCTGTACTCCTGCACCAAGCACGCGGTCACCGCGATGGGGGAGGCGGCCCGGCAGGACCTCAACGGCACCGGCGTGCGAGTCACGCTGATCGAGCCCGGGATCACCGACACGCCGTTCTTCGACAACCGCCCCAGCGAGGCCCTGCTCGACGAGGACATCGCCCGGGCGGTCATCTACGCGATCTCCCAGCCGCCCCATGTCGACGTCAACGAGATGCTGATCCGCCCCACCGCCCAGCCGCTGTAGGCACCGCCGACCGGCCCGCGCGCGCGTGCTGGGGCGGCGAGCCGGCCGGTGGGCGCGGCTCAGCGCGTGCCGGCGTCCGGCAGCACGCTCACGACTCGTCCCCGCCTGCCGGCGGTGAACTGCACGATTCCGGCGCTGCGGGCGTAGAGCGTGTCGTCCTTGCCGATGCCCACACCCTCACCCGGCTTGAATTTGGTGCCCCTCTGGCGCACGATGATCTCTCCGCCGGAGACGGTCTGGCCGGCGAACGTCTTCACGCCCAGGCGCTGTGCGTTGGAGTCGCGCCCGTTGCGGCTCGATCCGAGTCCCTTCTTATGAGCCATCGCTGCCGTCCTCCTTGGCCGGTGTGTCGCCCTCGCTCGCTTTGGGCCCCGAGGCTTTCGGTTTGGCGGCTTTCGGTTTGGACGCCGCCTTTCCCTGCGCGGGCGGTTTGGCGCTCGTCGCTTTCGCCGATGGGCGTTTGGCGGTTGCCGGTTTCGCCGCCGTCGCCTTGGCGGCGCGAGCGTCGGCGGCGGTCGTTTTCGCCGTGGTCGCTTTGGCGGCGGGAGCGTCGGCGGCGGTCGTTTTCGCCGTGGTCGCTTTGGCGGCGGGCGGCTTCGCGGCTGCGGGCTTCTCGGCGGACTGTTTCGCAGGTACGGGCTTTGCCGCAGCCGTCTCTTTGGCTTTGCTGCGCGACCCGCCGCCGAGCCCAAGCTCGGTGACCTCGATCCGCGTCAGCTCCTGGCGGTGGCCGGTGCGACGCTTGTAACCCCGCTTGGGCTTGAACTTGAACACCCGCAGCTTGTCGCCACGCTCGTGCGCGATCACCTTTGCGGTGACCTGCACCTTCTCCAGGCCGGCCCGGTCGAACACAGCGTCCTCGGAGCGGTACAGGATCGGCTGCAGCGACACGCTCTCGCCCTCGGCGGCGGCGAGCCGCTCGACCACGAGCCGCTGCCCGCGCTCGACGCGGTACTGCTTGCCACCTGTCTTGACGATCGCGTACATGTTGACCTCGGCCCGCGGGCCAGCTACTCGGTGCTCGCCTTGGCCTTTGCAGCCGAACGGCGTCGCCCGCCCCTGCGGCCACGACGCCGAGGTTTGGATTGTATGTCATCACCGGTGCTCTCCGCGCCCTGATCGGAGGCCTCGTCCGCCGCGTCCTCCGCCGCGACCGCGTCGGCGGGCACGACGCCGTTGGGCGATTCGGTGGCCGGCTCGTCGGTGGGCTCCTCCTTCGACTCCTTGGGGGCGGCTTTCGTGGCGGTCGACTTGGCCGCCCCGGTACGTTTCCTGCTGCGTCGCGCGCGCGTCGGCGTGGCGCTGCGTGGCGCCGGTTTGACGACCTCGCCGGACTCGTCGAGCAGCAGCGCGCTCGCGGCGGTGCGCCCCACCTGGTCGATGCGGACCATCCGCTTCTCGCCCACATGTGTGGCCGCGCCGGCAATCGAGATGATGTAGCCGTCGATTTTCGCGACCGCGTCGTCCACGTCGTACATGTGCGGCTCGACGATCTCGACCAGCACCTCGTCGCCCTGGCGGAACGGCAGCGCGCGCTCCTCGACCTCCTCACGGGTGCCCACGTAGGTGACCGCGAAGTGGTCGAGCGCGAGCCCCTCGGAGCCCTCGAACAGGAACGACTTGCCCGTTTCCGCCTCCAGCGCATGGAGCACACGTGAGCCGTGTCCGGTGAACTGGGTGCTCACGCGCGGGTTCATCTGCACGAGCAGCGCCTGCGCGTCGGGATGTTCGGCGGCGACGTCGCGCAGCTTGCGCTCGAACTCGATCGCGATCGTCTCCTCGCTCCTGATCACACCCTCCCCCTCGCAGGTGGGGCACGGCCGGCTCATGATCTCGCGCACTCCCTCGGTCACGTTCTGACGGGTCATCTCGACCAGCCCGAGCTTGGAGATCTCGGCGGTGAACGTCTTGGTGCGGTCTTCGTCGAGCGACTTGCGCAGTGTCTTCATGACCGCGTCGCGGTTACGCGAGCGGGCCATGTCGATGAAGTCGATCACGATGATCCCGCCGATGTCGCGCAACCGCAGCTGGTTGACGACCTCCTCGGCGGCCTCGAGGTTCGTTTTCGTGATCGTGTCCTCCAGCGCCGCTCCTTTGCCGCGCCCGATGAAGCTGCCCGAGTTGACGTCGATCACGGTCAGCGCCTCGGCGTAGTCGATCATCAGGTAGCCGCCGCTGGGCAGATCGACCCGCCGCGAGAGCACGCCCTCGATCGCCTGGTCGACTTTGTAGGCCTCGAACAGTGGCCTGTCGGGCTCCTCCCAGAGCTCCACCCGCTCGACCAGCTCGGGGGCGGTTCGCGTGAAGAACGACACCAGCCGGTGGTACTGCTGCTCGTCGTCCACGATCGCCCGCTCGAAGTGGGCGGAGAAGATGTCCCGTACGACCCGCACCGACAGGTCGGCCTCCTGGAAGACGAGGTCGGGAGCCTCCGTCTCCTGCACACGCTTCACCAACACCTCGTGCAGCTTGTGCAGGTACTTGAGCTCGCGCTCGAAGTCCTCGCGCTTGGCGCCGTGCGCCGCGGTCCGGATGATCGCCCCGCCACCGCCCAGGTCGAGCTTGGCGGTCTGCTTGCGCAGGCGCTCACGCTCTGCGTCCTCCAGGCGCCGAGAGACGCCGACGCCCTCCCCGGTGGGCGCGTAGACCATGTAGCGTCCTGCGATCGTCAGCTCCATCGAGAGCCTCGCCCCCTTCGTCTTGAGGGGATCCTTGATGACCTGCACGACGATCTCCTGGCCCGGTTTGAGCAGGCCGGAGATCTTGTGCTTGCCGCCACCGCGGCCTCGCTTGGCGATCTCCACCCCCGGCAGCACGATCTCGTCGACGTGCAGGAAGCCGTTCTTCTCCAGGCCGATATCGACGAACGCAGCCTCCAGGCCCGGCAACACGTTGTCGACCTTGCCCTTGTAGATGTTGCCTACGATCGAGCGCCCCCCGCGGCGCTCGAGATACAGCTCAGCTACGCGATAGCCGGCGCCCGGATTGCCGTCGCGTTTGCGCCGGCGCCGGTTCGAGGGGGCTTTCGCGGCGCCCGGCGTACCGGTCGCCTCCAGCAGCGCGACGCGCGTCTCCGCGCGGTCCACGCTCACAAGCACTTGCTTTTTCAATTTTCAAATCCAGTCTTGTCATGTGTCTAATAGATCGGCGCTCGGCTCTTGAGCGCAGCCGAGGCGCGAGAACGGACGTAGATCGACTGCAGCAGACCCACGGCCAGCAGGGTGGTGATCACCGACGAGCCGCCATAGCTCATCAGGGGCAGCGTGACGCCGGTGATGGGCATGATCCCGATGGTCATTCCCACGTTCACGAACACTTGAAACATCAGCATAGCCGCTACTCCGGCAGCGACGAGCGCCCCGAACAGGTCCTTGGCCGTCGTGAGGATCCGCAGCGCTCGCCATATCAGCAGGCCATACAGGCACAGCACCAGTCCGGCGCCGAGGAAGCCGTACTGCTCTCCGACGGCGGCGAACACGAAATCGGTGTGGCTCTCGGGCACGTAGCCGAGCGGCACCTGGGTGGAACTCGACCCGCGCCCGGTCTTCTGCCCCGAGCCGATCGCGATCTTCGCCTCCTCCTGCTGGTAGCCCTCTTTCTGGGGATTCGTCGAGGGGTGCAGGAACGCCGTCAGCCGTTCTGTCTCGTAGGGCTTCAACACGTGCACCCCGGCCGCCGGAGCGGCGACCAGCACGATCGTGATCGACACCACCACCAGCGCCAGCAATGCCGCCAGCTGGCGCCACGGCGTCCCGGCGATGAGCAGCAGCACGAACGCGATCACCATGTAGACCATCCCCGAGCCGAGGTCTGGCTGGGCGATCACGAACATCGCCGGCACCAGCGCCGCCAGCATCACCCGCGCGGTGGTGTCGCGCTCCTGCAGCCGTCTGGCGCGGTCGACGACGAACGCCGACAGCGACAGGATCAACAGGACCTTGCCGAGCTCAGACGCCTGGAAGGAGAAGAACGGCAGGCTGATCGCGCGCTGGGAGCCTTTGGCGGAGTGACCGACCGCGAGGACCGCCAGGATGCTGAAGATCAGCAGCGCGTACAGCCCGTTTTTCAGCTGGCGCAGACGGCCGTAGTCCAGGCGCGAGAGCGCCACCATCAGCAGGCCGCCGAGCACCAGGTAGATCGCCTGGCGGTTTACGTAGTAGCCGGGGTCTCCGGGGATCAGGTTGCGGGTCGCCCCGCCGAGCGTCGTGATCGACGCGATCGCCAGCCCCACCACCGCCAGCGTCAGCACCGGGTCCAGCGGCAGCCGCAGCGACATGCGTGCGCTGGGCTCCTCGGTGCGTTCGGGCGTCTGGATCACCGAGGATGAGAGCGGGGCGGCGGAGGAAGAAGGGCTCATCGATAGCTGATGCTCAGAAGGTTTTCGAGGTGCCGGCGACGAACTGCTCGGGCTTGCCGAACCACTGTGAGGCCATCAGCCGCGCGATCGGCGCCGCCGTTTCCGCGCCGAAGCCGCCCTGCTCGACCGTGACCGCGATCACGATCGGCCGGCTGGGATCGCCCACGTAGCACATGTACCAGGACTGGTCTTCCTTGCCTGCGTGTTCGGCTGTGCCGGTCTTGCCGAACACCGGGTGCTGGGATTGGTCCCAGCCGCTCCACACGTCGAAGGACGTGCCCCCCGGCTGGCTGGCGGCGTCGTGGATGCCTTCCATCACGAGGTTCAGGTCGGAGTCGTTCAGATGCACGTGCCGGCTCGCCGGGAAGCTCAAGGTCTGCACGAGCCCGCCGTTGGCTTCGTCGATCTGGGTGCCCAGGTGGGGCTGCACGACGGATCCGTAACCGCCGTGTGTGTAGGCGTTGGCGAGCGTCGAGTACGCCACCGCCATCTGCAGCGGATCGGTCAGCAGGTCGCCCTGGCCGACGGCGAGATGCATGTTGTCGCCGAC
The DNA here is from genome assembly GCA_963696615.1 of uncultured Solirubrobacterales bacterium. Lineage (GTDB taxonomy): Bacteria > Actinomycetota > Thermoleophilia > Solirubrobacterales > Solirubrobacteraceae > Palsa-744. The sequence goes on from CAVOKU010000003.1 coordinate 65,100, forward strand.
GCTCCACCGACGGCCATCGGAGATGCCGCAGCTTTCCACGTGACGGCGGTGCTCGCAGGCGAGCTCCTCGGCTGCGACCTTGGCCCGCCACGCCCGATCGGGCACCAGCCCGGTGATCTCGCTGGGGAGGTCGATCCCGGTCTTCTCGCCGACGCCGAGCTCGTGGGCCATGTTCTGGATCACGTTGCCGTGGCTGTTGGCGAGCTCGCCGGTTTCGAAGAAGTAGGTGTCGGAGGAGACCCGCAGCGCGTTGACGAGGTCGAGCGCGCCGTATTCCGCGTGGCCGGCGTTGCAGAACTGCTCGGTGGAGACGTGGATGCACTGCCCGGCGCCGAGCGCGTCGCTGGGGCTGATCACGCCCGCTTCCAGTGCGCCCATCGCGGTGATCGGCTTGAACGTCGAGCCGGTCGGATAGGTGCCGTTGACGGCGCGGTCGGTGAGCGGCGCAGGCGATTCTTCGCCGCCGCCGGTCTTGCCCTGCAGCGCCGCGTATTCACTCTCGGTGAGCGGTTTGGCGAACTTGTTGGGGTTGAAGGTCGGATATGAGCCGATTGCCAGCACTTCGCCGTTGTTCGGGTTCAGCGCCACGAACGCCCCCGCGGTCGCCGGTTTGCCTCCCGCCCGGGCCTGTTCGATCCCCTGCAGCAGCCCTTTTTCGGCCTCGCGCTGCAGCCCGAGGTCGAGCGTCAGGCGCAGGCTGTAGCCGGCCTTCGGCGGCGTCGGCTGCAGCTTGCTCGCCTCAGGGTATCCGGCCGAGTTGACCTCGACCCGCTGCACCCCCTCGCGGCCCCGCAGGTAGCGGTCGTAGTAGTACTCGAGCCCTTCCTGCCCGACGGTGGTTCCCTGTTTGACCCCCTGGAAGGCGCGCAGCTTCAGCTCTCTTTCGGAGACCTGCCCGACGTAGCCGAGCACCTGGGCGGCCATCTGCCCGTACGGATAGGAGCGGATCGAGACCGGCTGCTGCACGACCCCCGGGTATTCGTTCTGGCGCTCGGCCAACTCGGTCAGCACGCCCACGCCGGCGTCGGTCTTGATCGTCACGGGCGCGTAGGGCAGCGCGGTGCGTCCCTTGATCACGAGCGCCTCGATGTGCGGCGCGCTGAGGCCCAGCAGAGCGCCGAGACGGCGGTAGAGTGCCAGCCGCGGACGCCCCGCCGGAGGCAGCGCGGAGGGCACGATCTGCACCGCGTTCGTCACCCGGCTCACGGCGATCGGCTTGCCTTCGCGGTCGAGGATCTCCCCGCGCGGCGCCGGCACCGGCAAATCGCGCACGCGGTTGGCGTTGGCCTGCTGGACGTACTGTTCGCCGGAGAGCACCTGCAGGTACCAGAGCCTGAAGAAGATCACCCCGAACATCACCGCCGCCAGCGCGCCGAGGACCGCGACGCGAAACGCCATCTGCGGCGACGTGGGCGCCGTCCGGCCCGAGCTCGAGGATGCTCCCCCGCCGGGATCGCCGGGGCGAAAACGCTGGATCGCGCTCATGCCCTGGACAGGGGACTCAACCCACCGGTCGTGTAGGCGCGGCGCCGGCGCCGTCGCGGGTCTCCGGGCAGGCCGCCGATCAGACAACGGCGCACGAGCGCCCACATCGGCAGCGCGACGATCGTGTCGACGAGCACCCCGAGCGCGATCTGACGCACCAGCTCCAGGCTGACGGGAGCGTCGACGCCGAGCATGAACTCCATCAACGAGTAGCCCACGAGCGCGCTCGCGGCGGCAGCGGCGCCGACCAGCAGCGGCGTCAGGGCGGCCTGGGGGTCGCGCAGCTCGCGCAACCGTCCGCTGCCGTAGCCGATCAGGGTGAGCACCAGCGAGGTGAGCCCCAGCGTCTGCACGAGCGCGAGGTCGACCAGGAACCCCACCGCGAACCCGCTCGCGGCTCCGAGCGTCGAGCCGCACAGCAGGCCGATGAACGCGACCAGCAGCGGGGACAGGTCGACCGTGACGCCGAACACGGGCACCTCCGAGACGACCCCGATCTGAAAGAACACGACCGCCACCGACAGCACCGCGATCCGCACCACCAGCCCGCGTGTGACGCCGAGGTCGCTCATCCCTGGGGGCTCCCGGTCGAGGCGAGCTGTCCCGTCGCGCCGTTTTCGGCTTCGGCCTGATGGCCGGCCGGCAGGCTCGTGGTGAGGCTGCTCAGGCGCGTCGGCAGCGCTCCTGCGCCGGCGGTCAGGACCTGCACCACATCGAGGTTGCGCAGGTTGGCCAGCGGGTGCACGTTGACGGCCTCGTACGCGCTTTCTTCGTCGGTCGAGGTCACCTGGCCGATCGGGATGCCGCGCGGGTACAGCGAGTCGTCCGGACTGGCGACGGTACCCGACGTGTACACGTAGTCGCCCGGGTTCGCGACCGTGTTCGCGGGCAGGTACTCGAGCAGCAGATCGTTGGGATCGCCCACCTTCGGCTGCACTATGCCGGTCGCCCCGGTCGCGCCGATGCGGGCGCTCACACCCATCGAACTGTCGGTGATGAGGCTCACCTGGGCGCCGTCCGACGCGACCTGGGTGACCTTGCCGACGAGACCTTCGCCGTTGATCACCGGGTCGTCCACGCGCACGCCCGCGGCGGTCCCCTTGTCGATCGTGACGGTCGAGTACCAGATGTTCGGCGACTTGCCCACGACCGTCGCCGCCACCGGGTGATAGTCGGCCACGCTCAGCTGGCCGTCGAGGTGGAACATGCCGAGCAGCTCGCGGTAGGACTGCTGATCGATCCGCTCGGCGACCACTTCCTGGCGCAGTTTGTCGACCTGCTTGCGCAGCTGGGCGTTCTGGCTTTTGGCGTGCAGCGTGTCGCTGAACCACCCGAACATGTCACGCACGGGCTTCAGCGCCTTGTTGGCGCCATCCTGGATCGGCGAGATGACCGTCAGGAAACCGCGCTGCACCGAGTGCAGGCTCCCGCTGGGGGCCTCGCCGAAGTATGCGGTCAGCAGGATGAGGGAGAGCACGACGAGCAGCGCGAGCACCGCACGTCGACGCCGGACCGTCTTCTTGTACACGATTCAGAGCCTTCGCAAGCGTTCATCGGACAGAGTACCCGTGCCTCGCGCGACAGGCGGCGACACGCGCAGACAGCGCGCGCGAGAGACGGCCCGCGATCGCGGGAGACCTCACCTGCGCCGCCGGTTGCGGGAGTTGCGGTTGGCGCGATGGATCGCCTCGAACTCCTCCAGCGACCGCCCGGAGCCCACCGCAACGCAGGTCAACGGTGACTCCGCGAGATGCGCGGGCATCTGCGTCTCCTCCCGCAGGCGCTCGTCCAGGCCCTGCAGCAATGAGCCCCCGCCGGCGAGCATGATGCCGCGGTCCATGATGTCCGAGGCAAGCTCCGGCGGCGTGCGGTCGAGCGTCTCCTTGACCGCTTCGATGATCTGGTTGAGCGGTTCTTCCAGCGCCTGACGGATCTCCTCGCTGGTCAGCACGACGGTCTTCGGCAGACCCGAGACCATGTCGCGGCCGCGAATCTCCGCCTGCAGCTCCTCGGCCATCGCGCAGGCCGAGCCGATCTCGAGCTTCAGCTCCTCGGCTGTCTGCTGGCCGATCAACAGCTTGTACTCGCGCTTGGCGTAGTTGATGATCGCCTCGTCCATCTCGTCGCCTCCGACCCGGATCGACTGCGACACGACGATCCCGCCCAGCGAGATCACCGCCACCTCTGAGGTGCCGCCGCCGATGTCCACCACCATCGAGCCCGTCGGCTCGCCCACCGGCAGCCCCGCGCCGATCGCCGCCGCCATCGGCTCCTCGATCAGATAAGCGGTGCGGGCCCCGGCTGACAGGCACGCCTCCTCGACGGCCCGCTTCTCGACGCCCGTCACGCCGGAGGGCACGCACACCACCACCCGCGGGTGCGCCCACCGGTTCTGGTGCACCTTCTGGATGAAGTGCCTGAGCATCTCCTCGGTGACGTCGAAGTCGGCGATGACCCCATCCTTCAGCGGCCTGATCGCCTGGATCGTGCCGGGCGTGCGCCCCAGCATCCGCTTGGCCTCGATCCCCACGGCATGAACTTCCGCGGTGCGCGAATCGATCGCCACGACGCTCGGCTCGGACAGCACGATCCCGCGACCGCGCACGTAGACGAGCGTGTTCGCCGTGCCCAGGTCAACCGCCATGTCGCGGCCGCCGAAGCCTGTCAGGTAGGTGAAGATGCTCATCGCTTAGGTCTGGCAAGCCCTGTCCGCGCACGAGCGCGAATCCGGCCTTGGAGCGCGGATCTCGGCTTCGCTCCCGGGTGTGGAGCGAGCCCGGCGGCCAACGTGTGCCCGCGGGCAAGTCTAGCGAACACCCCTTCCCGTCCTCCACGGATGCCAGCCGATTTGCAGCTTCTCACCGTGGCCGTACGCGCCCGGAGCGACGATGCTCAGGCGCGGACTCGCCGCTGTCCCGGCGCCCGGAACGGCGCGATCCGGCTCAGCGCTCGAGCAGACCGGGGCACAGATCCAGCAGCGCCGCGACGGGCAGCCCCACCACGTTCTCGTAGTCCCCCTCGATCCCGGCGACGAGCGCCGCCCCGGCGCCCTGGATCGCGTATCCCCCGGCCCGCCCACGCCACTCGCCCCGGCCCAGGTACCAGTCCAGCAGGCTCCGATCCAGCGCACGGAAGCTGACGCTCGTGCGGGCGACCGCGACCTGCTCACGCGGTGAGGGTCCCTCCGCCTCGGCGCCCCCGGACTCGCCGCCCGCCCGCGCGCTCAACAGCGCCAGCCCGCTCAGCACCTCGTGCGTGGCGCCAGCGAGCGCTTCCAGCGTGCGGCGGGCAGCCTGCTCGTCGGCGGGCTTGCCATGGATCACGCCGTCCAGCGACACGAGCGTGTCGCAGCCCAGCACGATCCGCTCCGGTCCGCTCGCCGCCTCGGGCTCCATCGCCCATGCCGCGCGAGCCTTTCTCAGCGCGTTCGCGCGCACGACCTGCTCGGGCTCGCCCCGCTCCAGCTCCGCGACGTCGGCGGGGCACACCCTGAAGGACAAGCCGAGGCGTTCGAGGATCGCCCGTCGCTGGGGCGAGCGGGAGGCGAGTACGAGCGTGGGAATGCTCAGCGAAGCTCCGGGAAGAACAACGCCACCTCGCGCGCAGCGGACTCCGGGGAGTCCGAGCCGTGCACCATGTTCTGCCCCACCGCGATCGCGAAGTCGCCCCTGATCGAACCCGTGGCGGCCTCGAGCGGGTTCGTGGCGCCGATCACCTGACGCGCCGCCCTGATCGCCTCCTCGCCCTCGAGCACCATCGCCACGAGCGGCCCTGAGGTGATGAAATCCACGAGCTCCCCGAAGAACGGGCGCTCGGCATGCTCGGCGTAGTGGCGTTCGGCGAGATCTCGGGTGATCGTCATCCCCTGCAGCGCGACGGTGCGCAGGCCCTTGCGTTCGAAGCGGGCGATGATCTCGCCCGTCAGTCCGCGAGCGAACGCGTCGGGCTTGATGAGGATCAGAGTTCGGTCCATGTCGTCCTTTTGGGTGGGGTCGGATTGCAGGCGATCAGCGGTGTCTGCGACTGGTGCGAGATCCAGCGGGCGCAGTCGCGGCGGGTCAGGAGGTGGGGCGCGGGCCGGGGGCGCGCCCCTTGCTGCGCGAGCGCGACGGGGCCGGCTCGGGAGTGGCCACCGTGGAGGCATCGCGGCCGAGCCCGGACTCGGGGTCCAGCATCGCCGTGCCCGGCAGTGAGGACTCGTTCTCGATCACCGCTCGCCCTACGTCGGCGTGCTCGTCCTCGACGGTGCGCCGTCGCCGGCGGCGGCGCACAGGCACCGCGCCGGGCACCTCGGTCTCGCAGTAGGGGCAGATCGCCCATGCCTGGTCGAGCGGTCGCTGGCAGCTCACGCAACGCTCCTTGAGCTTGCGCAGGCAGCTCGGGCAGCGGATGAAGTCGCGCTCGATCCGGTAGTCGCAGTGCGGACACAGCGAGTGGTCGAGATCGTGCAGGCGCGCCTCGGCGGCACGCACCTCCAGTTCGCGCTCACGCACATCCTCCAGATACTCCGGCGGGCGCAGCACCATGTAGACGACTGTCCCCACGAACGGGAACAGCGACGCCGCCGTGGCACACCCCACGAGCATCGGATCGACGATCCGCCGGCGCGCGTCCATGTAGGTCCAGTAGATCAGCGCCAGGTACAGGACCACAACGAACACGATCAGCAGGTCGATGGCCAGGTTCAGGCCGCTGCTTTCGATCCCGAAGTATGCGAAGGGAGGCATAGGGTGACCTTGCCGCTCGCCCATGCGAGCTCAGGCTGGGTGAGTTTAGAGTCTTTCCCGGTGGGAGCGTATACCTGGGAGGGTGCATGCGGCGCGGCCGCGCGAGCGCTCGCGGATCCCCCGACCCCGGCCCGCGGGCGCGCTCACAGGAAAAGCTGGCCGAAGCCGTAACCGGCGGCGAAGAACACCAGGATCACGAGCGCCACGATCAGCGCGACCGCGCCGATCATCGCGAGCACCGAGGGGCCATCGTCGTTCATCGCGCCTCGTCCTCGCCGCCGAGCAGGTCGAGCAGCTCGCCCACCAGGTAGACCGAGCCCGTGGCGAGCACGGCTCTCGGCATGCGGTCCTCTGCCCGGGATTCTGGATGCCCGCTCGCCCAGCGCCGCGCCTGCGCCAGGGCCCGCTCGGGCTGCGGCTCGCAGCAGACCGCCTCGAAGCCGAGCTGGCGCGCGAGCGACTGCAGCGCCGCCGGTGAGAGCGCCCGCGGGCTCTTCGGCGCCGTGAACCAGGCGCGCTCACAGTGGGGCAGCAGCTCTCTCAACATCGCCGCGGCGTCCTTGTCCTCGAGCACTCCCATCACCAGCGCGGGCCTGCCGCCGCCGAGCACCGCGGGCAGCGCCTCCACCAGCGCCGCCACCGCGTGGGGGTTGTGCGCTCCGTCGAGCACGATCGGCGGTTCGCCCTCGATCAGCTGCAGCCGCCCGGGCACGCGCACGTCGCGCGCCGCCGCAAGCAGCGTCTGCTCGTCGAGCACGGCCCCCGCGGATCGGAGCCAGGCCCGGGCCGCGGCGCCGGCCAACGCGAAGTTGCGCTGTTGAAAGGCGCCCGCCACCCCCAACGGCGACCTTCTCTGCGGATCAGCCGCGGGTGGCGGCGGCTCCTCGGCCCACACGATCCGCGCGTCGCGCTCGCCGACGAGACGCTCGGCCACCGCCACCGCCTCGGGCGCGAGTTCCGGGGCCAGCACCAGCGTTCCCTCGGGCCTGAGCACCGCCAGCTTCTCCTCGGCGATGTCGGTGAGCGTCGGACCGAGCCAGCGGGTGTGCTCGAGCGCGACGTTGGTGAGGACCGTCAGCGGCGCCACGACCACGCTGGTCGCGTCATAACGGCCACCCAGACCTGCCTCCACGACCGCGACCTCGACCTCCCGCTCGGCCATCTCCGACAGCGCCGCGGCGGTGAGCAGCTCGAACTGGGTCACGTGGTCCTCGCCGGCGAGGGTGCGATCCACGCGTTCGGCGGCCCACACCGCGCGGCCGATCGCGGCTGCGAAGGCCTGTGCGTCGGTGTCGCGCCCGCCGATCCGCAGGCGCTCGCGGTAGGAGACGAGATGGGGGGAGGTGTAGACGCCTGTGCGAACGCCGTGGCGCTCGAGGATCGCGGCGATCATCCTGGTGGTCGAGGACTTGCCGTTGGTCCCCAGCACGTGGATCGACTCGAACGCGCGCTCGGGCGCGCCCAGCGCGGTCATCATCCGGCGCATCCGGTCCAGGCCGAAGCGCATCCCGAACAGCTCCAGCGACCGCAGGTGGCGTTCGGCTCGCTGCGGGGTCCAGCCAGAGACCGGGCCCGCGCTGTCGGCGGCTCGTGGTGAATGCTCGGGCATGTCCATCTCGCTGCTCTACAGAGGCGGCGTCGCGCGGAGCCTATGCGTCCGGATGCTTGCGCAGGTACTCGATGAACACCGGCCTCATCACCTCCGCCAGACGCCCATCGCCGCTGTGCACGGCGTCGTAGATGAGGCCTTTGGAGGACTGGATGTCGTAGTCGGCCTCGCCCGTATCCCCGCTGAGCGCCTCCGCGCTCGGGATGATCTGGAGCAGCGACCAGAAGAACTTCACGTCCAGATGCCTCTCCGCGCGACGCACCGCCCGATCGTGCAGCTCATGGGTGGAGAGCTCGTCGAGGTCCTGTCTGTTGCGCTCACCCCGCATCGCTGCTCAGCTGCCGTCCCGCACAGCCGCGACGCGGCGGATGGCCATCAACGGCGCCTGCGCTTGCGTGAGCGCTTGATGCGCGCCAGCCTGGCGAGCTCCCGGCTCATGCCCGCGAGGTCGAGCTTGCGCGCGAGCTTGCGCAGCTCGAGCCGCTCCTTGCCGCTGAGGTTGCTCACGCGGCCGCGTGAGGCCCGCACGAGCTCGGTCACGCGGGCACGCTCCTTCGCCGAGAGAGCCGTCCAGCGCCTGCCGACGATCACGCCGCCCTGCAGCAGGGTCGTCCAGGGCACGGCCCTGACGCCGCGCTTCAGTTGAGACTCCTGCGCCTTCTGCTTGGCCACAGCGCGATGGTAGCGAGCGCGGGTGGGAGGCGCAGATTGCCTGGCGCCCCGCCACACTCGCCCCGACCCGCGCGAGAGCACGCGGCTCGCGGTCGCGCCGGAGCGCTCAGGCGGACTCCTCGCGGAGCTCGGCTCCGGGGGAGGCTTCCTCGGGCGCCGCTTCGGTCACGAGCGTCGGCGTCAGGCCGCGCTCGACCGTCTCCTTCGTCACCACACACTTCTTGACGTCGCGCCGCGAGGGAAGCTCGAACTGCACCTCGAGCAGGATCTCCTCGACGATCGAGCGCAGACCGCGAGCGCCGGTTTCGCGCTCCAGGCCGCGCTCGGCGACCGCCGTCAGCGAGTCCTCGGAGAACACCAGCTCGATGCCGTCGAACGCGAAGAAGCGCTGGAACTGCTTGACCAGCGCGTTGCGCGGCTCGGTCAGGATCGAGACGAGGTCATCGCGGGTGAGCTGATGCACCGCGCTCATCACCGGCAGCCGACCGACGAACTCGGGGATCAGCCCGTACTCGATCAGGTCCTCCGGCAGGCAGCTCTCGAACACCTCGCCGGTGTCCTTGTCGGCCTTCGCTTCGATCGCCGCGGCGAAGCCGATGCCCTGATGGCCGATGCGGCGCTCGATCACCTTGTCGAGGTTGGCGAACGCGCCGCCGCAGATGAACAGCACGTTGGTGGTGTCGATCGTCAGGAACTCCTGGTGCGGATGCTTGCGCCCGCCCTGCGGCGGGACCGAGGCCTGGGTGCCCTCGAGGATCTTCAACAGCGCCTGCTGGACGCCCTCGCCCGACACGTCGCGCGTGATCGAGGGGTTGTCCGCCTTGCGCGCGATCTTGTCCACCTCGTCGATGTAGATGATCCCCGTCTCGGCCTTCTTGACGTCGTAGTCGGCCGCCTGGATCAGCTTCAGCAGGATGTTCTCGACGTCCTCGCCCACGTAGCCGGCCTCGGTCAGGGCGGTGGCGTCGGCGATCGCGAACGGCACGTTGAGGATGCGGGCCAGCGTCTGCGCGAGCAGCGTCTTGCCGCACCCGGTGGGGCCGAGCAGCAGGATGTTGGACTTCTGCAGCTCGATCTCCTCGTCGCCCGACTGCATCATCTGAACGCGCTTGTAGTGGTTGTAGACGGCCACCGACAGCGTGCGCTTGGAGGCCTCCTGGCCGACGACGTACTCGTCCAACACGTCGTAGATCTCGCGCGGCTTGGGCAGGTTCTCCAGATCGAAGGCCGGCGGCGCCGAGAGCTCCTCGTCGATGATCTCGTTGCAGAGGTCGATGCACTCGTCGCAGATGTAGACGCCGGGCCCGGCGATCAGCTTCTTGACCTGCCGCTGGGACTTGCCGCAGAAGCTGCACAGGAGCTGCTCGTTGGAATCCGTTGGCCTGGCCATTGGTATCCTCCTGCCGTACCTCCGACCCGCGCTCCGAGCCTAGTGCTCGGAGATCACACGGTCGATGATGCCGTACTCCTTCGCCTCCTCGGAGCTCATGAAGTAGTCGCGCTCGGTGTCTTTGCGGACGTCGTCGAGCTGCTTGTGGGTGTGCTTGGCGATGATCTCGTCGAGGCGTCGACGCACGTCGATGATCTCTTTGGCGTGGATCTCGATGTCCGTGGCCTGGCCCTGGAAGCTCGAGGAGACCTGGTGGATCAGGATCTTCGCGTTCGGCAGCGCCATGCGCTTGCCCTCCGCGCCTCCCGCAAGCAGCAGCGCGCCCATCGACATCGCGATGCCGACGCAGATCGTCTGCACGTCGGGCTTGATGAACTGCATCGTGTCGTAGATCGCCAGGCCCGCGTAGACCGAGCCGCCGGGCGAGTTGATGTACACCGACACATCCTTCTCGGGATCCTCGGACTCCAGGTGCAGCAGCTGGGCGACGATCAGATTGGCGATCTGATCGTCGACGGGCGTGCCGAGGAAGATGATCCGCTCGTTGAGCAGCCTGCTGTAGATGTCGAATGCGCGCTCGCCTCGAGAGGTCTGCTCGACGACCATGGGGACTAGTGGGCTCATGAATGGCTCTCGCTTAGGTTTTCCCTTGCTCGCTCGATTCCTTCAGGTCTCACGCTACGGGTCCTCGGCGTCCATCCGCGGTGTGCGCCTCACGGGTCCAGCCCAGCGTAGTACACGGCGGGCCTGAAGCTAGGAGCCCGGCGTCCACAACTCGCCGCCGGCCTCACCCTGCTTTGCTCCCGCACCGGCGCGCTCGGGCTCGCTCTGCTGCTCCTTCTCAGGGGTCCACAGCTTCTCGCGCGCCTGGGCGCGCTCGGGCGCGATCGGCTTGGCCTGCTCGGCGATCAGATCGATCGCCTGGCGCGCCGCGAGATCCTCGCGCGCCTCTCCCAGCCGGCCCGCGTCGCGCAACTGCTGCAGCAGCTGCTCGGCCGGGACGCCTTCGCGCTCGGCGGTGGGCGCCAGCGCCTGCAGCAGCTCGGACTCGCTCGGCTCGATCCGCTCAGCAGCCACGACTGCCGTCAGCAGCGCCTCTCGGGCCAGTGCGCGTTCGGCGTCGGGAACCAGCTCGGCGAGCATCTCGGACTCCGCGCGACCGCTGATCTGCAGGTAGGTCTCCCGCGAGATGCCGCGATGGGCGAGCGAGTGGAGCATCCGCTCCCACATCTCCGCGGCCCGAGCCTGCGCGAGCTCGGCGGTCACGGGAACGCGCGCCTCGGCGACCGCGGCGTCGAGCGCGGCCTCGCGGAACTCCTCGTTCACCCTGCCCTCGTCGAGCTCCAGCAGTCGCTTGCGGATGTCCTCGCGCAGCTCCTGCATGTCGTCGAATCCCGCGTCGACCGCGAAGTCGTCGTCGAGATCGGGCAGCTGCTTGCGCTTGACCTCCTTCACGGTGATCTCGAAGGTGGCTTCCCTGCCCGCGAGCTGCTCGGCGCCGTACTCGGCGGGAAAGGTCACCTCGACCGTGCGCGTCTCGCCGGCGCGGGCGCCCAGCAGACCCTCCTCGAAGCCTGGTATCAGCCTGCCACCGCCAAGCTCCACGAGCTGGTCGCGACCCTCGCCCCCCTCGAACGGGACGAGCTCCGTCGCCCCGGGACCAGCCCCCGCGGAGGTCTCGGGGGCTGGCAGACGCCCCACGTAGTCGATCACCGCGAAGTCACCCGTGGCGGCCGCCCGATCGACCGTGTCCAGGCGCGCCAGGCGATCGCGCATGCCCTCGACCTCACGCTCGACGTCCTCCTCGGCGGCCAGCGGCTCGCGTCGTGGAACCTCGAGGCCGCGGTACTCGCCCAGCTCGGCCGTCGGCAGCACGCCGATCTCGATCGAGAACTCGAGCTCGGCGCCCTGAGCGGGGAGCTCCCCGAGGTCGATCTTCGGATCCCCGACGGGAACGATCTCCGAAACCCGCACCGCCGCCGCGTACCATCCCCCGAGACCGTCGCGGACGGCCTCGTCGAGCACGGCGTCGCGGCCGATTCGCTGCAGGACCAGCGGCGCCGGGACCTTGCCCTTGCGGAATCCCGGCAGCTTCAGCTCACGACCCAGGCGCCTGGCGGTGCGTTGCACGTGCGCCTCGACCGCCGCCGCGGAGACACGCACGTCAACCCGTACGCGGGACTCCTGGAGCTCGGTGACGGTCGTCTGCACCTCTGTAGGGGCGGCCATCACCGCCACGATACCGTGCAGCCCGATGACGACGACAGGCTCAGCATCCCGTGCCCGGAGATCGCACGACCGCGCCAGCGCCTGGGCGCAGCCGGGCCCGTCACGTCGGCTGGAGACCTGGCTCTGGACCGGGCCACCGGGCCATCTGCTCGGCGGCGGTTTGGACTTCGCCCGCGCGCTCGTGCGCTACCTGCTCGCACGAGCGCGCGGCCGAACCGTGCTCTAGGTGTAAGTCCCGAGCAGGTTGGTTCGCTCGTTGAGGCGAGCGATGGGCGGTTGGTGGCCGAGGGCTGAGTGTCGTCTTCGATTGTTGTAGTGCCAGAGCCAGCCGTCAAGGGCGGCTGTGCGCTCTGTGCTGTTGCGGTAGATAGCGCCGTAGGCCCAGCCGCCAAGCATGGTGCGGATGAAACGCTCGGCCTTGCCATTGGTTTGTGGGCGGTAGGCGCGGGTGCGCAGATGACGGATCCCGAGGGCTCGGCAGGCGATCGCGTGAACCAGCGAGCGGTATCCGGATCCGTTGTCGGTCAACAGCTGCTGCACGGTCATTCCGTGACGCTCGTAGAACGCGATGGCACGCCGCAGGAAAGCGACGACGGTGACCGCCTTTTCGTCACCGAGGACCTCCGCATAGGCAAGGCGGGTGCAGTCATCGATGGCGATATGAACGTACTCCCAGCCCACCTGGCGCCGGCGGGCTCCTGAGGTGTCTGTCTTGGTCGGGTTGCCCCGGCGTTTTCCGGTCACGCGATGCCCAGCACCCCGCTCGATTCGATTGCTGGCCGAAGCGAACCTGTCCTTCCAGCGCACACGCACGTGGAAGGCGAGCCCCGACCCCGACTACGAGGCCAAGGCGGCGCGCGTGCTTGCGTTGTGCGAGAAGCCGCCCGACGGGGCGGTGGTCAGCTTCGACCAGATGGGTCCCGTCAGCCTCCGCCCGACGGCCGGGGCGGGCTGGGCGCGCAAGGGGCGCCCCGAGCGCCAGCGCGCCGACTACAACCGCCGCCAGGGCACCCGCTACGTCTTCGGTGCCTTCGACGTACACGCGGATCGGCTGCGCGTGCGGCTCAGGCCGCGCCGTCGCGGCAGCGACAACCTCGCCTTCATGACCCAGATCCGCCACAGCTACCCCGCGCGCACGCCGATCTACTGGATCCAGGACAACCTCTCAGCCAACTGGACCCCCGACATCCGTGCCTACGCCGCCGCCAACCGCATCCAGCTGGTCGCGACCCCGACCTACGCCAGCTACCTGAACCCCGTCGAGTGTCACTTCTCCTAGCTTCTTGATGTCGATGTGGATCAGCTCACCCGGCGTCTGGCGCTCGTAGCGCACAGCGGGCTCGAGGCCCAGGCGCCCGAGCTTGCCTATCCCGATCCGCGTGAGGATCCCCGAGACGGTCGAGAGCGCCATTCCCAGCGTCTCGGCGATCTCTGGGCCCGTGAACCGCAGCCGCCTGTGAGCGACGCGATCGCCTGCACCCGCTCATCGCTGGTGCGATGCGGGATCGAGCACGGCGCCGAGGAGTGGTCCAGCAGCCCGAGCTCGCCCTCGGCTCGGTAGCGCCCCACCCACTTGCGGGCGCAGCGGACGCTGACTTCGGCGGCCGTGGCCGCCTGCGTCACCGTCCATCGCTCATCAACTACCCGCCGGCACAAGAGCCGACGTCGATTCAGACTGAGAGCAGCGTTAGCGTGCAGATTCATCCGGTGTCCTCCTTGGGACTGAGTCGCTTGGCAGCTCTCAGCCTTCAAGGGGGCCCGGATGGACCAACCTACTCAGGAACTACATCTAGGCCAGCGCGGCTGCGGGGGTCCCGCCGAGGTTGAGCACGGTCCCGCGCGGGATCACGAGCACCGGGCAGGTGGCGATCTCGATCAGGTGCTGCGCGGAGGAGCTGAGCAGGAGCTGACCCGGCTCTGCGTCGGTGCGAGAGTCGATCACGAGCAGGTCGGTGGTCTCGTCGGCGACCGGCACGACCTCGGCGCCCAGAGCGCGGCTCAGCGCCTCGGCGGTGGCCTGCGCACTGCCGTCTCCGCCGACCTCGCCGACCGCGACGACCCGCTGCATGCGCACGCTGCCGCCGTCCTGCTCGGCCAGACCGGCGGGCGCGATCGCGATCGCGACCGGTCCTCCTTCGAGCAGGCGCTCGGCCGAGTTGCCGATCGTGATGTGGTTCCTGGCGGTGTGCGAGTCAGAGCAGAAGACGATCGCGTCGGCGCCGATCTGCTCGGCCAGGGCACGCAGCCCTGCGGGGGTCGAGCGGTCGGTGACGACGTGCTTGCCCACGCCGGGAACGCCGAGCAGCTCGGCGCCGCGCTCCACGAGTGCCTGGGCCTCGTGCTGGGCGAGCGTCTCGCTCTCGCGATCGGGGTCCTGGGCGTGGCGGACATAGGCCACCGAGACCTCCGCGCCGGCGCGGGCGAACACCCCGCCCAGGGCGATGGCGTCGTCCTCGTGGGCTGTGCCGTCATAGGAAACGATGATCTTTGCTGGCATGACTTCTCCTGTGTGGGTGCGGGGGGATGAGGATGTTGGGACTTGCCTTCACCGTCATGGTGCCACCCACCTCCCATCAGTTCCAATGATCTTTATGATCTCTGCTATAAGTTCTGCTTATGCTCAGCGTCGGTCGGTTGCGGGTCCTCAAAGAGGTCGGCTACCGCGGATCGATCTCCGCCGCAGCCGACGCGCTGTCCTATAGCCAGTCGGCCGTGTCCCAGCAGATCGCCGCGCTGGAGGCAGAGACCGGGATGGCGCTGCTGGAGCGCCATCCCCGAGGGGTGAGCCTCACCGCCGCCGGTCAGACGCTGGTCGGCCACGCCGACGGCATCGTCGCCCGCCTCGACGCCGCCGAGGCCGCCCTGCAGTCGATCGCCGGCCTGCGCGGGGGGCGGCTGCGCATGGCCTCCTTTCCGACGGCCGGCGCGACCCTGATGCCGCTCGCGATCGCCACCTTCCGGGCCTCCTATCCCGACGTCGAGCTGACCCTCGCCGAGGGCGAGCCCGAGCAGATCGCGCCGCGGCTGCGGGCCGGCGAGCTCGACCTCGCCCTGTTGTTCGAGTTCGCCGACGAGCTGGCGTTGCAGGAGGAGACCACCCGTACCGAGCTGATCGAGGATCCGATGTATCTGGCGCTGCCGGGCGAGCACCCACTCGCCTCGCGCAGGGCGCTGCGCCTGGAGGATCTCGCCGAGGAAGCGTGGGTGCAGACCTCGCGGGCGAGCCCCTGCGCGCGGCACGTGGTGCGCTGTTGCCACGCTGCCGGCTTCGAGCCGAACGTCGCCTTCGAGAGCGACGACTACCAGACCGTCCAGGGCCTCGTTGCGGCCGGGGTCGGCGTCGCCCTGATCCCCCGGCTGGCCCTCTCGGTCGTGCGCGAGGACGTGCACATCCGCGCCCTCTCGCCGGATCCGCCCGCGCGCAGGGTGCTCGCCGCCACGCCGGCCGGTGCGCGTCTGGTGCCGGCTGCGCCGGCGATGCTGCGCGTGCTCGGTGAGGCGGCGGCCCGTCTGGAGGGGCGTCCCGGCGAATGGCCGAGCTGAAACGACGAGGGGCGCCCGGCCTCGGCCGCGCGCCCCTCGCGCCTGCGTTCCCGCGATCAGCGGGAGCTGCCGCCTACAGGCCGCAGACGTTCTTCATGATCTTCGCGAGCTGTTTGTAGCCCGTCGGGGTCGGGTGGATGTCCGGCCCATTTTTTTTGCCTTCGAATTCGGTGAAGTTAGCCATGTTGGTGAACTTCTGGAGCTTGCTGGGTTCGTGCTTGTTACGCGGGTTGAACGTCCCTTGCGGGTTCGCGTAGCAGGCGGCGAATTCTGGTTTTTCAACCAGTTTCTGCTCCTGGATGTTCACGATTTCGGCGAGTGCATTCGATTCGGGCAGAAGTTCGCCTTCGCCGAACACGTTGCCATACGGGTCATAGCCGCCCTGGACGACGATCTTGCCCGTGTAGTTGATGCCACCGAACGCCGAGCCGTCGCGGATCGCGAACAGCGAGGCTCCGATGTTGGTCATGATGTGAGTGACCAGTTCGGCGAAGTGCGCTTCGATACAGCCTTTCACCGCGGCTGTGGGCGTAGCGCCGTATTTGCTTTTGCCTTCGGTTTCGAATTCGTGTTTCACTTCGGCTTCACATTTGCCGATCTGGTGGAGCTCGTCGTTCGCGCCGATGTTCAGCGAGAGCGTCGTCACGGGCGTGCCGGCGGCCGCCTCTGTGCCGATCACTTCGAGCGCGCTTTCCAGCTGCGATTTCGTACCACCGTATTCGTTGTGCAGCGGCAGCCCGGCTTTGTGGTAGGCACAGGGCGATTCACCATGTGCACCGGCTCCCGCTTCGAGCGCGGCACCGAGCGGCCCGTTGCCGATCATCGAGTCCGTCGTCTCACCCGGGCAGCCGTTGTTGACGAGCTGGGAACCGACGGATTTTGGTTTTCTAAAGTTGAAGTAGAGGTTGGCGTATCCGTTTTCGAACGCCGTGGGGGGCTCTCCAAATTTTTCGTTTTCGTTGAACAGCTGCTGGGAGTAGCCGAACGCCAGCGAATCGCCGAGCGCCAGGTACGTTTCTTTGATCGGTGCCTTCGCGCTCGCAGCCGAGGCGAACACCAACGCCGAGAGCGTCAGGGCGATCGCCATCAGGCACCCGATCAGACGGGTGCGTGAACGGAACGAAGCAACCAAGCCGTGCGTGGCTTGCATCTAAATCCTCCTCGTACGAGCGGGACCGCCCGCAGACAGTTCCGCGACGCGTCGCCCGGTCTTATCGATTTTTCCCTCTCTTGTGAAACGCTTCCAAGCTGAGCTACGCTCGGAAGCGGACCCCCACCATAGCCTGGGTCTGCCTCCATGTCAAGTGGGGTTTATTCAGGAGGCCTCCCGACCCTCTCCCCCTCGGCGCGGCGCTCGAGATCGCCGGGCCGCGACCGCTCCCCGGGTGCGTCGCCGCCGCCCAGGAAATCGAGGATCAGGCGATTGACGCGCGCGGGCGCCTCGTGCTGGACCCAGTGCGAGGCCTCCGCGACACCCTCCAGCCGCAGGTCCGGGACCAGCTCCAGCGGCGCCCGCGCGAGCTCGATCCCGATATAGCGGTCCCGCTCGCCCCAGATGACGAGCGTCGGCGCCGTGATCGGCCGCATCCGCGCGAGCGCCCGCCGCGGGCTGCGCGCCAGCAGGCCACGATAGTAGTTGAGCATTCCCGTCAGCGCCCTCGGCCTTGCCCACGCGTGCGCGTAGCGCTGCAGGTCCTCGTCGCTGAAGGAGCCTCTCTTCGCACCGGAGCGCAGCGAGCGCTTGGCGAAGGAGAAGTCCTTGCGCCGCATCATCAGCTCCGGCAGCAGCGGCAGCTGAAACACGAGGATGTACCAGCTGCGTCGGATCTGCTCGAGCGAGCGCAGCCCGGCGATCATCGGCGCGGGGTGGGGTGCGTTCAGCACCACCAGCCGCCGCACCCGCTCGGGGCTCTGCATCGCCGCGGCATAGGCGACGATGCCGCCCCAGTCGTGACCGACCACGTCGGCGCGCTCGCACCCCAGCGAGCGGATCAGCGCCACGACGTCCTCGCCGAGCCGATCGATCGTGTAGGCCCTGCGCCCGTGCGGCTTCTCGGAGAGGTTGTAGCCGCGCATGTCCACGGCCACCGCGCGAAAGCCGGCGGCGGCGAGCACCGGCAGCTGGCGGCGCCAGGAGTACCAGAACTCGGGAAACCCGTGCAGCAGGATCACCGGCGGGCCGTCGACCGGCCCCGACTCGACATAGTGCAGGCGCACCTCGCCGCCGTCGGCCCAGCCGTGTCGCAGCGTGGCCCCTGGGCCCGTCTCGAGCACGAGCCGATACTACGGAAAGCCATGCCGCGATCGATCCGTCCGCGGCCGCTGGGATCGTTCAGTGGTTGTGAGCCTGCTGCTCGTCATGATCGGACTGCTGATCGGCGCCGCGATCGCCCTTGCGATCGAGCGCCGCGGACGCCGCGGGCGCGCCGACGCCAGGCAGGCAGGCGAGGAGGAGCGCCGCCTGCGCGAGCGCGAGCACCTGCGCGATGAGATCAAGGCCCTGTCTGTCGACGTGCTGCAGCAGACCGGCGATTCGCTGGCACAGCGACTGGTCGACGCCCGCCGGGCAGAGGAGGAGCGAGCATCGGGGGAGATGTCCCGGCGCGCCGAGGAGATCAAGGGACTCGTGCAGCCGGTCCAGGAGCGGCTCGGACGCATGGAGAACGAGATCGGCCGGCTCGAGCGCGAGCGCCGTCAGGCGCAGGGAGAGCTGGCGCAGATGGTGCGCCAACTGAACGACGGCGTCGGCACGCTGCGTCAGGAGACCGGCAACCTCGTCTCGGCACTCAAGCGCCCCAACACGCGCGGCTCCTGGGGCGAGATCCAGCTGCGCAACGTGATCGAGATGGCCGGGATGCTCTCGCACTGCGACTTTCGCGAGCAGACCACGATCCAGACCGATGAGGGCATGTTGCGCCCCGATGTGCTCGTGCGGCTCCCGGGCGGCAAGGTGATCGTGGTGGATTCGAAGGTCCCCCTCGACGCCTACCTCGCCTCGCTGGAGACCGACGACGAGGGTGAGCGGGAGCGGCATCTCGCCCGCCATGCCCGCCAGACGCGCGAGCACATCACCAAGCTCGCCTCGAAGGGCTACCAGCGCCAGTTCGACTCCAGCCCGGAGCTGGTCGTCATGTTCGTGCCCTCCGACGGCATCTACCAGGCCGCGCTGGCGGAGGACCCCGCCCTGATCGAGTACGGCGTCCACCAGCAGGTCCTGATGGCGACGCCGACGACCCTGATCGGACTCCTGCGGGCGGTCCACTACGGCTGGCGCCAGGAGCTGATCGCCGAGTCCGCGCGCGAGATCGCCGAGACCGCGCGCGAGCTGCACAGCCGCATCGGCCGGTTCCTGGAGCCCTTCGCCCAGGTGGGGCGGCGGCTGGACTCTGCGGTGTCCGCGTACAACGAGGCCGTCGGCTCCTTCGACCACCGCGTCGTGCCGCAGTTGCGACGCATCGAGCAGGCGGGCGCCGCATCCGAGCGCGAGATCGCGGCGCCGGACGCCGTTCAGTCCGGCGTGCGCGCGCTCACCGCGCGGCTGGAGCCCGACCCGCCGGATGTCTCGCCGCGCCAGCCCGACGGCTCCCCGGAGCCTCGACCGGTGCCGATCGTTCCCCCCGGCGAGTCTTCGGCAGGCCGTGACGAGCCATCAGAGCGAGCAGCGTGAGCGCCGGCGGCACGGTCGCGGGAAGCTCGTTCACATAGAGGAACAGCAGGTCGAAGCAGACCGCAAGCAGCGCCGTCAGCGCGGCGCCGCGCAGCTGCTGGCGAGTGCCCATCGCGCTCGCCAGCAGGGCCCCGAGCACTGCGGCGACGAACAGATCGCCGTAACCCATCACCGCCGAGCCGAACACGGCGCTCTGCAATCGCGGCAGCCCCGCCGCCGGGTGAGCGGCGTTCAGGGCGCGGTTAGGCTTCTGCAGCAGGTCGGAGATCACCAGCGCGGTGTCGGCCAGCGCCATCGCAACGATCCCCGCCGCGAGCCAGCGCGGCGGGGTCACCGCTGTCAGCAGCACCCCCAACGAGACACAGCTCAGCGCCGTCAGGGCGAGCGCCCCGGCCTCGCCCGCGAGACCCCCGCGATCAGCCCAGGCGAGCGCGAACAGCGCAAGCGCCAGCAGCGCCCGCGCCGGCCGGGCCCCGTGCGCGAGCCACCCGAGCGCGAGCGCCGCCAGTAGCGGCACGGCGCACAGGGCCAGGTAGGTGAGTCCCCGAGCGCTGGCGCTTTCCGCTGCCGCCGTCACCGCCACGAACCCGATCACCGACGCGGGTGGGATCAGCGCCCAGCGGCGTCCCCCCAGCCGCTCGAGCAACTTCGGCGAGCTGGCCGGGCCGAGCGCCCGCGGGAGCGCGACAACGGCGCCCTGCACGAGCGAGAGCAGCGCGATCGAGAGCGAGAACGGAATCATCGTTCTGCCAACATAAACTCTCCCGCGATGGGCGCTCGCCAGCAGCAGACGATCAGTCAGCGGCAGATCTACCGGCGCCGGCGCACGGTCGCGGCGATCGTGCTGGTCGCGTTCGTGGCGCTGGCGGTCGCCGCGCTGAGCTCTCACGGTGGCGGCTCGGACGCTGCCACGAAGGCCGCGGTGAGCCACCACGCGGTCGCCAAACAAACAGCGGCCGAGACACGGGCGCTCACCGGGCAGGCCGAAGAACGGGCGGTCGACCACGTGCTCTCCTATACGCCCGCGATCCGGACCGGCGGAGCGAAGGGCAACGAGGTCGCGTTGACCTTCGACGACGGCCCCGGCCCGTACACGCCGCAGCTCGTGGCGGTGCTGAACAAGTACGGCGTCCACGCCACCTTCTTCGCGATCGGCAAGCAGGAGCAGTACTTCTCGCCCGGCACCCAGCTCGAGCTGCGCTCCGGCGACGTCGTGGGCGACCACACCGAGACCCATCCGATGATGGCCTCGCTGTCGGCGCACGATCAGTACGAAGAGCTGTTCGAACAGATGGCACGCATAGAACTGCTGGGGGGTCCCCGCCCCCACCTCTTTCGCCCCCCGTACGGCTCGTTCAACGCGACCACCTACCAGCTCCTGCACAAGCTGGGACTGCTGATGGTGTTGTGGTCGACAGACACCGAGGACTACACCCTCCCGGGCGTCGAGGCGATCGTCGAGAACGCCCTCGCCGGCGCCCACCCGGGGGCGATCATCCTCATGCACGACGGCGGCGGCGATCGCTCGGAGACGATCGCCGCGCTGCCCGCGATCATCGCGGGCCTGCGCAAGCGCGGGCTGCACCCGGTCACCGTCCCGCAGTTGATGCTCGACGATCCGCCGCCACCTGGAGAACCCCTGCCCACCAGCCTCGCCGGGGATTGAGGCCACGTGGCAACGCCGGCCGCCAAGGCTCCGCCGATCCTGCACCTTTCCCGGGTGGTGGGCAGCCCGCTGCGCGACAGCGACGGTGAGCGGCTGGGCCGGGTGCGCGACGTGATCGTGCGGCTCGGGGGCGCAGGCTACCCGCCGATCACGGGCTTCCTGGCGACGGTCGCGGGACGCACGTCCTACCTCGGCATCGAGCGCGTCTCGGACATCGGTCCGCAGGGCGTCGTGCTGCGCAAGGCCAAGCTCGACCTGCGCCACTTCGAGCGCCGCCCCGAGGAGGTCCTGCTCAAGCGTGACGTGCTCGACCGCCAGCTGATCAACGTCGAGGGCGCGCGACTCGTGCGGGCGAACGAGATCGAGCTCGCGTTGGTCGCCGGCGCGTGGCGCGTGGTCGGGGTCGACACCGGCCCCCGCGGCGGCCTCCGGCGGCTGTTGCCCAAGCCGCTCGGCGTGCGCATCGCCACGGGTGAGTTCCTGGACTGGGCGAGCGTGGAGCCGTTCGTCGGCCACGTGCCGACGGTGCGGTTGCGCATCCCCCACCCGAAGCTTGCCAAGCTGCATCCCGCGCAGATCGCCGACCTCGTCGAGGCGGCGTCGCGGCGCGAGGGCGAGGAGATCATCCAGGCCGTCGGCGAGGACGACCGCGAGCTCGAGGCCGACGTCTACGAGGAGCTCGACGACCAGCACCAACGCGAGTTCCTGCAGAATCGTCCCGACGAGCAGGTCGCCGAGATCCTCGCGCGGATGGCCCCCGACGACGCCGCCGACATCATCGGCGAGCTGGACGAGGATCGACGCGAGCCGCTGCTGACGCTGCTGCCCGTCAGCCACCGCGTCAAGGTGAGGGCGCTGCTCGGCTACGAGCCGGACGAGGCCGGCGGCCTGATGAGTCCCGACTTTGTGCTGCTGCGCCACACCACCGCCGTAGGGGATGCGCTGGAGGCCATCCGTCGCAGCAAGGTCCCCTCCGAGCAGCTGACGGCGGTGTTCGTCAGCGCATCCGACGGATCGCTCGAGGGCACGATCCCGGTGAGCGAGCTGCTGCGCGCCGAGCCGGGGCGGCGGCTGGAGAAGCTCGTCAAGCACGAGAGCCCGTGCCTGAACCCCGGCGCATCGTTCGAGGAAGTGGCCCGGCTGATGGCCGACTACAACCTCACCGCGATCCCCGTCGTAGACGAGCGCGAGCGTATGGTCGGCGTCGTCACCGTCGACGACGTGCTGGCGGCGATGCTCCCCCGCAGCTGGCGCCGGCGGTTCGGCCTGCTGGGGGAGGACTGACCCGCCGGCGCGGCGAGATTCCACGCCACTGCGCCCGGCGGCGCAAAGCGCAAGAACCCGACCGGCGATGGCCCCCGCACCAGGCGGCGAATAGACTGGCGCCATGAGCACCACAGGCGGCCAGTTCGATGGCGGTCCGAGTACCGTCCGTCATGCGTCGTGTCCGCTCGGCCACCCGTGGCCGGCCGCGTCTGCCTGCTCGGCTCAGCGCTAGACGCACCCGTCTGTTCGTGTTCCTGGGGCTCCTCGGCCCCGGCCTGATCGCCGCCAACGCCGGCAACGACGCGGGCGGGATCGCGACCTACTCCTCCGACGGAGCGAAGTACGGCTATGGGCTGCTGTGGACGATCGTCCTCATCACGATCTCGCTCGCGATCGTGCAGATGCTCGCCGCGCGGATGGGGGTCGTGACGGGCAAGGGCCTCGCCGAGCTGGTGCGAGAGGAGTACGGGATCCGCTGGTCGGTGCTCGCCACGCTCGCGGTGCTGATCGCCAACGTGGGCATCTGCATCTCGGACTTCGTCGGCATCGGCGCCGCACTCGGCTTGGCGGGCATCCCCGCGCAGGTCTCTGTGCCGATCGCCGCCGTCGCGATCTGGCTGATCATCGTGCGCGGCTCCTACCGCTCGGCCGAGCGCATCTTCGTGTGGCTGACGATCCCGTTCTTCGCCTACCCCCTCGCGGCGATCCTCGCCCACCCCGACTGGGGATCGGTCGGCCACGCTCTCGTCACGCCCCAGGTGCACCTCGAACCGACCTTCCTGTTGCTGCTGATCGCCACCGGGGGAACAACGATCACCCCATACATGCAGCTCTATCTGCAGTCGGCCGTGGTGGACCGTGGCGTGCGGGAGGACGAACTCGGCCACGAGCAGCGAGAGGCGGTCGCGGGCGCCGTGTTCGCGAACGTGATCGCCGCCTTCATCATCATCGCCACCGGCGCGACGCTGTACGTGCACGGGATCCACGAAATCGGCTCGGCCGCCGACGCCGCCCGCGCGTTGAACCCGTTCGCCGGGCGCTACGCCGAGGCGTTGTTCGGCATCGGGCTGTTGGGCGCGAGCCTGCTGGCCGCCGCGATCCTGCCGATCGCGACCTCGTACGTCATCTCGGAGTCGCTCGGCTACGAGAAGGGGATCGGACGCCGACGGGAGGAGGCGCCGGTGTTCGTCGGGGTCATCACCGCGATGATCGTCCTCGCCGCAGCCGTGGCGATGACCCCGGGCGTCCCGGTCATCGCGCTGCTCGTCGGCGTACAGGTCGTCAACGGGCTGCTGCTGCCGATCAACCTGTTCTTCATCTGGAGGCTGTCGCGCTCGGCCCATGTGATGGGCGAGAGGCGCACCGGCCCGCTGCTGAACCTCGCCACCGGCGTCACGGTGCTGGTGACGTCCACCCTGTCGGTGGTGCTGGTGCTCGTCACGCTGGGCGGGTTCTAGGCGCGCTCGGGCCTAGCTCTGGCCTGCCTCCGGCTCGAGCAGCAATGCCGCGCCGATCGCGCCACCGAGGTCGCCGAGCGCCGCGACGTGCAGGTCCGGGGGTCGATCGTCGGCGAACAGGTGGGGCTGCATCGCGTCGGCGATTCGCTTGGCGTAGGACTCCCCGAGACGCACGCCCAGCCCGCCCCCCAGGACCACCGCTTCTACGTCCAGCACGTTGAGGACCGAGGCCACCCCGGCCCCGAGTGCGCGCACCGCACGGTCGATGATCTCCACCGCGAGCTCGTCTTCGGCCTCCAGGGCCCGGGCCCAGATGCCGCTCGTGAGGCGCTCGCGGTCGTGCTTGTGCATCAGCTTGAACAGGTCGGTCTTGCGGCCCTGCTCCTTGTGCAGCTTGTGGGCGTGGGCTTCCATCGATGCACGTCCGGCGTAGGCCTCCATGCAGCCGCGCCGCCCGCAGGTGCAGCGAGCACCGTCGATCTCCACGACCACGTGCCCGATCTCGCCGGCGCCGCCGCTCCCCGTCCAGGGTCTGCGATCGAGGATCAGACCGCCGCCGACGCCAGTGCCCCAGAAGACCCCGAGCAGTGAGCCATACGGCTTGCCCGCACCAAGCCTCAGCTCGGCGTCGGTGGCGACCTGAACGTCGTTGCCGACCCTCACCTCGGCGCCCAGCGCATCCTCGAGCGTCCTCGCCAGCGGAAACGTGCCTTCCCAGCCGGGCAGGTTGCGGGCGCTCGACACGTTGCCGTCCTCGATCGTGCCGGGCGAGCCGACTCCGATCCCGGCGAGCTCGCCGGGATCGATCCCGGCCTGCTGCGCCGCCTCTCCCAGCGCCGAGGCCATCGCCTCGGCCACGTCCTCAGGGCCGCCGCTGGTCGGCGTCGGCTGCCTGCTGGAGCCGAGCACCTCGAAGCCCTGGTCGACGATCACCGTCTGGATCTTGGTGCCGCCGAGGTCGATTCCGCCATAGCTGGACATGGGCCTCATCATCGCGCATGATCCGGACCGCCCGCAGACGTCGCCGACCTTCCACAGGGTGGGATTAGCTGGAATTTAGATCCGTCTTCGCGCCCTCTTAGGCGCCCCACGCAAGATCGCTGTGGCGAGATGTCCCCACGCACGCGGCCCTCCCGGTTCGTATACCTGCTCGGCGCACTGACCGCCGGGGCGATCGCCGCTGCCGTGCTGGTCGTGGGTCCGCCCTCGCAGTCCGTCGCCTCAGAGCGCACCGTCACGGTCGCGGAGGGCGTCGTGCAGTCGACGGTTTCCGGCGCCGGCAACGTCCGCGCCGCCAGCGAACTCGATCTCGGCTTCAAGACCAGCGGCGTCGTCAGCGCGATCGACGTCTCCGAAGGCCAGCAGGTCGCAGAGGGGCAACTGCTGGCCGAACTGAATCCGACGAGCGCGGAAGTCGCGCTCGAGCAGGCGCGGGCGACGCTCAAAGCCGCCGAGGCCA
This sequence comes from uncultured Solirubrobacterales bacterium, assembly GCA_963696615.1. Taxonomy (GTDB): domain Bacteria; phylum Actinomycetota; class Thermoleophilia; order Solirubrobacterales; family Solirubrobacteraceae; genus Palsa-744. The sequence goes on from CAVOKU010000003.1 coordinate 90,270, forward strand.
ACCTCGCCCAGGTCGAAGAAGACGGCGGCGAAACCTCCGCGCCAGCGTCCTCTGGGCAGGGCTCCTCCTCCGGACAGGGGACCGGTGGACAGGGCTCCTCCGGGCAGGACGCCTCCGGACGGGGCGCCTCGAGCACGTCCGGGCAGACAGGCGCCGCCGCGACGACGACCACGAGCGCGGCCACGCGGGAAGCCGACATAGCCTCCGCCAGGGCGGCAGTGCGCAGCGACCGGCTCGCCGTGGAAGGCGATGAACAGGCGGTGGCGGACACCAGGATGTACGCGCCGGAAAGCGGCACGATCGTCTCGCTCGCGGGTGAGGTCGGCGAAGAGGTCTCCGCCACTGGCACCACGCGGGCCGCCGCCGCGTCGAGCTCGAGTGGCGGCTCCTCCTCGGGCAAAGGTGCCTCTGCGGGGACGGGGGCGGGCGCGGGCGCCTCCTCGGCGGGCGGCTCGGCTGCCGGCGGGTCCTCGTCTGGCTCCTCGAGCGCGGCCTTCGCGGTGCTCAGCGACCTCAGCGCGATGCAGCTGGTGGTGCCGCTGAGCGAGTCCGAAGTCGGCAGCGTCCGCGACGGCCAGCCGGCCACGGTGACCATCGAAGCGCTGGAAGGGCGCAAGCTGGCGGCGCACGTGATCCACGTCGCCACCCTGCCGACCAGCAACAGCGGCGTGGTCAGCTACGACGTCACGTTCGCCCTCGATCAGCTCGATCCCGCAGTCAGGCCGGGCATGAGCGCGACCGCCGAAGTGGTAGTCAAGCAGGCCGAAGGCGTGAACGTGCCGACCAGCGCCATCACCGCAGGCACCGTCGAGATTGTGAGCGACGGCAGGCAGGCGCCTCGACGCGTGGTCACCGGCCTCGCCGGCGACAGCTCCACGATCGTGCTCAGCGGGCTGAAGGCGGGCGAACGGGTCGCGCTGCCCGCAGCCCAGCCCGGCAGCGGCAGCGGCTCCTCCGGCCTGGCCGCTCGACTGGGTCGCGGCGGATTGGGCGGTGCCGGAGCCGGCGGCGGAGCCGTCTTCTTCGGCGGCGGCGGTGGCGCGCTCAGGGGTGGGCCATGAGACCACCGGTGATCGAGATGCGTGACGTCGGCAAGACATTCCACGTCGGCGAGATCGCCGTGCGGGCGCTGGGTGGGGTCACTGTCAGCATCCAGCGAGGGGACTTCGTCGCGATCATGGGCAGCTCGGGCAGCGGCAAGAGCACGATGATGAACATCCTCGGCTGCCTGGACCTGCCCTCGGACGGGAGCTGTTTGATCGACGGCATGGACCCGGCGAAGATGGACCAGGACGACCTCGCCGACCTGCGCAACCGCAAGATCGGTTTCGTCTTTCAGAGCTTCAACCTGGTGCCTCGCACGAGCGCGCTGGCCAACGTGGAGCTGCCGCTGGCCTATGCCGGCCTCCCCCGCGCCGAGCGTCGCCGGCGGGCGGCGCGGGCGCTCGAGTCCGTGGGGGTCGCCGACCGGCTGCACCACCTGCCGTCCGAGCTCTCCGGGGGCCAGCAGCAGCGTGTCGCGATCGCCCGGGCGATCGTCACCAACCCCTCCCTGATGCTCGCCGACGAGCCCACCGGCAATCTCGACTCACGCTCGACCGATGACGTGTTGCGGATCTTTCGCCGGCTCAACGCGGGCGGGCGAACGGTCGTGCTGATCACCCACGAGGCCGATGTCGCAGCACAGGCCAGGCGGATCATCACGCTCAGCGACGGTGAGATCGTGCAGGACACCCGCCCCGCCAGAGTCGGGACCCCCGGACCGCGTGTCGGGCCACCGCCACCTGAACGACCGGCCGCGCCCGCGGCCGCCACCAACCGCCCCTCATCACCGCAGGCGAGGCCGTGATCGGGCGCGAGACACTGAGAATCGCGTGGGGCGGGATCGCGGCCAACAAGCTGCGTTCGGGCCTGACGATCCTGGGCATGACGATCGGCGTGGCGTCGGTGATCGTCCTCGTGGCCGTGGGCAACGGCTCCTCGAAGGCGGTCCAGGAACGAATCGAGAGCCTCGGCACGAACGTGCTGCTGGTCACCACCGGTGGTTTTCGCGGTGGCTCACAGGCCGGCTCCTCGGTGAGCATCTCGCTGACCAAGCAGGACGCCACCGCCCTGCAGAGCCCGACCGAGGCGCCAGACGTGCAGAGCGCCTCGCCCGTCGTGAACGCCGCCTCGGCGACGCTGGTCCATGGCGGCACGAGCTTTCAGCCGACGACGTTCGTGGGCACCACGCCCTCCTACCTGAGCGCGCACAGCTACGTCGTCCGGGAGGGCACGTCGATCACGGGCGCGGACGTCAGCCACCATCGTCGCGTCGCCGTGATCGGACAGACGGTGGTCGAAGAACTGTTCCGTGGCGAAGACCCCGTGGGCCAGACGATGAGGGTCAACGGAACGAGCTTCCAGGTCGTCGGGGTGCTGGCCTCGAAGGGCTCCAACGGTACGTCGAATCTCGACGAAATCGTGATCGCTCCGATCTCGACGGTGGAAGACTCGCTCACCGGCTTCGGCCCGGTCGACTCGATCACCGTGCAGGCGAAGTCCCAGTCGGCGCTCGATGCCGCCGAAGGGGAGGTCACCCAGATCCTCGAGCAGCGACACAAGGTCACCGATACGGCCGAACCGGGCTTTCAGGTGATCAACCAGGGCTCGCTGCTGTCCACCTCCAGCTCGACCAGCGACGTGTTCACGACGCTGCTCGGCGAGGTCGCCGCGATCTCGCTGCTGGTAGGAGGGATCGGCGTGATGAACATCATGCTGGTGTCGGTCACCGAGCGCACCCGGGAGATCGGCATTCGCAAGGCGATCGGCGCACGTCGCAGCGACATCCTCACCCAGTTCCTGACCGAGGCGGTGCTCGTGTCGCTGATCGGCGGGCTCGCGGGCGTGCTCGTAGGTGTGCTCGGCAGCCAGTTCGAGATCGCAGGCGTCCACCCGGCGATCGCCACCTATTCGATCTTCCTCGCGTTCGGCGCCGCTGTGCTCGCGGGCCTGTTCTTCGGCACTTACCCCGCCGGACGCGCCGCCGCCATGCGACCGATCGAGGCACTTCGCTTCGAGTAGCGATACACGACCAGGAGCCAGCCATGTCCGACCAGGAATCCACGAGGGAGCCGATCGCCGCCGAGACGGTCGCGGCCGCCCCCGGCGAGACGATCGCCTACGAGCCCGCCGAGGAGGGTGGCGACTGGCTCGACGCGACCGAGGAGCTGCCGCCCCGCCCGCGACGGCGCCTGCTGGCGCCCGCCCCCCTTGCCCTGCTCGGCGTGCTGCTGCTCACCTGCGGCTTCATCGCCGGGGTGCTCGTGGAGAAGAGCCAAACCTCCACCTCGAGCACCGCCGCAGCAGCGACGGGCTTCGCCTCACGGCTGGCGGGCCCGGGCCAGCGCTCGGCGAACGCCGGCGCCGGCGCTGCGGTTGCCGCGGGGGCCGGCGGCGGTCGCGGTGGGATCGTCGGCCAGGTGGCGTTCCTACGGGGTCATACGCTCTATGTGACGACCGTCGAAGGCAACACCGTCAAGGTCTCGACATCCGGCGCCGCGACCGTTACCAAGACCGTCACGTCCTCCGTCAAGGCGATCCACCCGGGCGAATCCGTCCTGGTGACCGGCCCGAGCGCCGCGAACGGAGCGATCGACGCCGAATCGATCCGCGTGGGCGCTGGAGCGGGTGCCGGCCTGGGCGGCCTGCTCGGCGGGGCCACGTCGGGGTTCCGCGCCCGAGCCGGTGGCGGCGGCGCGGGTGCGGATGCCGGCGCAGGAGGCGGCGAACCGGCGCTGTTCGGCAAGGGCTGATGGCAGCATTACGATCGATCGACAAGAGGAGTCCCATGCATCTCATCCGGATCTCATCAGGCATGCGCACGGCAGCCACGATGCTCGTCGCGGTGCTCGCTGCTCTCGGGCTCGCCGCGTGCGGCAGCTCCAGCTCGTCGACGAGCACGAACGCCTCGGCCACGGCACAGGGCCAGAGTGGCGCGGCGGGAGCGGGCGCCTCCTCCGGCGGCGCTGGCGGGTCGTCTAGCACGTCGAGCACGAAGTCCGGACAGGGCGCGGGAGCGGGCGGCGCGACCGCCACCCAGCCGGGCGGCGGCGGACCCGGTGGAACGGGGCCGGGCGGCGCGGGAGCGGGCCCGGCGGGACCCGGCGGTACGCGCTTCTCGAAGGTCCGCGAATGCCTGCACAAGCAGGGCATCACGCTGCCCAGGGTACGTCCGGGCGGGGGCCCGTACGGCCCGCCTCGGGGGCTGCTCGGCAGCGGCAGCGGTCCGCAGCTGCCGAAGGGGATGACCAAGGCGCAGTACGAAGCCGCGGTGCACAAGTGCGGTGGCGTCGGCTTCGGACAGGGGCGTTTCTTCGGCGGCGGGGCACGTCTGAAAAGCCCGGCCTTCAAGGCTGCTCTGGCCAAGTTCGCCGAATGCCTGCGTGAGAACGGCGTGAAGGTGCCAGCGCCGAACACCTCGGGCACCGGGCCGATCTTCGACACCAAGGGCATCAATACCCAGAGCGCCCAGTTCAAGGCGGCTCAGATGAAGTGCGCGAGCGAGCTGAGGGGCGCACTGCGGCCGGGCGCCAAGCCGGGGGGCTCGCCGACGCGCTGAGCTGCGCGCCAGCGCCTGCGGCTCAGCCCGAGGAGGAGCCCGAGCCGCCGCCGGCGGCTTGGGCGCTCTTCGCGTCGAGGATCGCCGCGGAGCTCGGCTTGGCCGAGACCTTGGGCACCGGCAGCGCGGCGACGCGCGCGATCAACTGCTCCCACTGGGAGGAGCTCAGGCCAGCGATCGTCGCCGACCGAGCCCTCCGTCCCGCGACGGCGGCATGGGCGTCGGCTGGGCTGACCGAGCGCGAGAAGACCACCTCGAGGTAGTCGCCGTGATCCGCCTTCGCGATCGTCGTGGGCGCGCCCGGATAGTGCATCAGGCTCACGATGCGGGCAGGGAAGAATTCGTCCTGCAACGTCAGCAGCGTGCGAATCGTGGTGTCGGTGATCGACCCGGCGCCTTGATGGCCGGCGATCGGCACCCCGTTGATCGCCACGATCGCGACCGCGTCGCCGGAGTGCCCGGGCGAGACGTAGCCCGACGCGGCGTAAGCGCCGCCGCCGCAGGCGAGCGTGCCGACGGCGGGCTTCAGCCCGCTGCGTGAGAGGAAGGCGAGCACCGCGAGGGCGCGCGCATCGACCTTGCCCGCCGCGACTTCCTGACGGGAGCACGAGGACATCGCGATGCCCGGATCGGACAGCACCTCGCGCTCGAGGCGGCTCTTGGACAACAGGAACACGTCGCTGGCGGTGGCGCCGAGCAGGCTGGACTGGCCCTTCGAGCCCTGCGGATGCAGCGCCACGCCGAGGTTCTGCCAGCTCTGCAGGATCGCGCGCGGGTCGATCGTGGTGGCGTCGCCGGCCGGCCTGATCGCAAAGCGCAGGTGGCCGTGTTGCGCCCCCGCGGGAGCATCGACGCGGCCCAGCACCGTGCCCTGGGCGATGACGGACCCCTGATGCAGCGGCAGGCCCGCGCCACCGGCGGGTCGCCTCGAGCCGGCCCTGGCTCGGGCGAGGAGCTCGTCGGGGTTCCCGGGATGGGCATACACGCGCACCTTTCCCCCGGCGGGAGCGAAATCCGACGCAGCGCGAGCGGCGCCTGCAGGGCTGCTCGCGGCGATAGACGTGTGGCCCGTGTGGCGCGCGGCAGCCTCCGCGGCGGACTCCCACCGCGGCGGGACATAGGCCGTGGTGATCGAGCCCAGCCTCGAGTAGGTGAACTCGTCCCCGTAGACGTCCTGCAGGACCACGTACCTGCCCAGCTTGCGGGAGCTGCCGAGCTTGACGACCCGTCCGTCCTGGACCGCCACGACGCGGGCGTTCGGTTCGGTTGCGATGTCCACCACCTGTGCGGGCTGCGGGGAGGTACCGGTGGCGGAGCCCGCGGCGTTCGCGGGCGCGGGGGCCGCTGCCGGGCCGGCTGCGCCGGCGCTCTGCGCCGTGGCGGGAACAGCGCTGGCGCCCGCGGTCGCGCTGGAGTGGGATGGCAGCTGCACCGCCGCGGGAGCGCTCACACCGAGCTGCTTGCCCGTGATCGGTGGGCGGTCGTCGACCAGGCCCGTCAGCGTCGCGATCACCGGACCCGGATAGGAGGCGATCAGCTTCGCGCGGAGCATCACCGATTCCAGGTATTCCTGGGAGTGGTTGTAGGCCAGGATCGCGGTGCTCAGGTTCTGGGCCGCGCCGGCGGCGTTGAGGTAGCGCGCTGCGGCGAAGATCGCGTCGACCGGGTTGTATGGATCGGCGTAGCCGGCGTTCAGGGCGTCCACCCCGTATTCCAGCCAGGTCTGCGGCATGAACTGCATCCACCCGACCGCCCCGGCGCTCGAGACCGACAGGTCGGTGCCGTAGTTGGTCTCGATTTCGTTGATCGCCGCGAGGATCTGCCAGGGCACGTCGTACTGGGCCGCGGCGGCGCGGTAGATCGGCAGCAGGAACAGCGGGATGCGGTAGAAGTCCAGCGCTTGGGTGGACACGGCGGAGCTGCGCAGCATCGCCGCCAGCGCCCCGGCCTGGCCGGCCACCAGCTGCGGCGGAAGCGCCACGTTGTTCCGAGCATTGGGATCGCTCTTGCCGGCGGCGGGCGCTCCGCCCGGCCCGGATGTACCGGAGGCAGCGCTCTTGGTGGGCCTGGTCGCAGTCGTCTGCTTGCCTTGTGACCCGGCCTTCCTGCGGCCGCTGCCCGGTGCCGAGGGCACCGTCACGGGAGTGGTGGTGGCCGGCTCGGTGGTGGTGGCTGGGTTGGTGGTGCTGGCGGGAGTGCTGCTCGTGGTCGTGGTTGCGGGAGCGGGTGCCGGGCTCGGCGTGGTCGCGCCTTCGGCCGTCGTGGTGGAGGTCGTCGTTTCGCCGGCTTCGATCCCCGTGGTCGTGCCCGGAGGCTGACCGGTTTCGGTGGCCGTGGTGGAGGCGGGTTCGGCGCCCAGCGCCGCCGAGAGCGGCCCGACCAGGCCGGCCGCCGTGAGACCGCTGCCGGCCAGCGCAGAGAGCACCGTGCGCCACGCCGGGCGGCGCGGTGCGGGTCGATGCTTGCCGCTCATCGGCGGCCTCGAAGGAGTCTCATCGTCGTTTGTTCCCGTTCTCATCCCAGGTCGGTCGGCGGTTCTAGACCCGCTATCGCGGGTACGCTACCGACAATTCATATCGGCAGACAAGCATGAAGCAGTAAAGGATTCGTAATCGTGGCTGGCCGACCTCCATCTGGCCAGGGCCCTTGCGGTGGTCCGGGACCGTAGCGAGATCTGAGGCGGAACGACCCAGACCGGTCTATTCTTCCTGCTCGAGGGTTTAGGACTCAGGATGCCGATGGGGTCGCCCGCCGGCCTACGCACCAGGGACTAAGGAGAGGACGAGGATGTTCAGACTTCGAGCAATCGCCGTGCTAGTGCTCGGCGGCGCCTTGCTGCTCGGCATCGCGACGGCCGCCCAGGCCGAAGAGACCGTGACGATCACCGAAGCCGGATTCTCGCCCGATCGGCTCGGGGTGCCCACGAACGCATTCGGCAAGGCGAGGATCGGCTCGACCAACCTCCCGGTGCCCTCGCCGATCACCCACGTCAACGTGCTGGGGCCGGCCGGTCTGACACTGAACTTGCAGGGCACAGGGGTGTGCAGCGCGGCCCAGCTCGAAAACATCGGCCCGCAGGCATGCCCGACGAACTCGAAGGCGGGCTTCGGCGGTGGCGAAGGGGCGTACGAAATCGCCAAAGAAATCGTCAACGAGAAATTCACGCTCGACTTCTTCCTCGGCAACAACAAGCCCGGCCACCTCGAACTGCTGATCTACCTCAACGGATCTACCCCGGTGTCGATCCAGCTCGTGTTCAAAGCATCGGTGATCCAGGAGCCCAAGCCCTACGGCCTCGGCTTCAGCCTCGACGTGCCGCTGATCAAAGTGCTCCCGGAAGCCTCCGACGCGTCGGCGACCGAAAGCTTCCTCACCCTCGGCGCCAAAAACGTGGCGTACTACAAGACGGTGCACGGCAAGCGCAAGCTGTTCCACGTGAAGGGCATCGTCACGCCCAAGACCTGCCCGGCGGGAGGCTGGCCGGTGGCCACGGAAATCAGCTTCGAGGACGGCTCGACCGTCAAGGCCAAGCACACGATCCCGTGTCCGAAGAAATAGTGGCGCGGGCGCGGGCGGCAGCGGCAGCTGCAGCCGCGCTCGCTCTCTGCGCGGTGGCGGTGCCCGCGGCGCAGGGCGAACAGGCGAGCGTGGGCGTCCACCCCTCGTTCCTGCCCGACCGGCTTGGGGCCACCACGTCCTTCACGATCGCGTTCCACTTCGCGGGTGGCGAAGAAGGTGTGCCGCCGCCGCTGCGTCAGGTGGCCGTGCGATTGCCCGCCGGCCTGCGAATCGAGCTGAACGGCGTCAAGGTCTGCCCGCTCGCGCGCCTGCGGCGCAGCGGTCCCTCCGGCTGTCCGGGAGCGCTGATCGGTCGTGGGCACGCGTCACTGATCGTCCACGCCGGCTCTCAGGCTGTGCCCGAGCAGGCGTCGATCTCGATCCTGCGCGGGCCGACCAGGGAAGCGCTGCCGACGTTCGAGCTGTGGGGCCACGGCTCCACGCCGCTGGACCAGACGGCGATCAGCACCGAGATCCTGGAAACCGACAAAGCACCCTTCGGCTGGAGGACGCTCACCACCGTGCCGCCGATCCCGACGCTGATGTACGAGCCGGACGCCTCGTTCGTGTCGGTCTCGGTGACCGTTGGCGGTATCCGGCGCAGCCCCAAGGCCCACACGGCCGGAGGCTCGATCGTGATGCCGCACAGCTGCCCCTCGGGGGGCTTCCCATTCGTCGCCGAAGCGACGTTTGCCGACAACGAGACGGCGAACGCCACGGCCACCGTGCCCTGCCCCTAGATGAGTAGTGCCACGGCCGTGGGTGTGGTCGTGGGTTGTGGGGAGGGGTTGTAGGCAGGCAGATCGAAGTCGGCGGTGCTCACTGCCAGCGCTGACCCAAGGGGGCCTCGATGGACGCCGACCTCGATCTGCTGCTTATCGCTGTTTACTGCACGGTGGACGATTTCCTGCCCGAGAGGCCGGGAAACGCCAGGCGAAGGATCTCCGACGCGGAGGTCATCACGCTGTGCATCGCCCAAGCGATGATGGGTATTCCTTCCGACGCGCGGTTCCTGCGGGCTGCTCGGCGCCAGCTTGGTCACTTGTTCCCGCATCTGCCCGAGCGGACCGCGTTTCACAAGCGCAGACTGCGACTGTCGGGTGCGATCGAGGCGTTGATCCGCACGTTCGCCGCGCATAGCCCCGGTTTCTATAGCGATCTTTTGCTGGTTGATTCCACGCCGGTGGAGTGCGCCAGAAGCCGCGAGACCGTCAAGCGTGGTGGTGCCTCCAGTCTCGGCGACGCGCTCGCCAACGCTGCCGACTACGGTTATTGCGCAAGCCACAGCCGTCACTTCTGGGGGTTCAGACTGCACGCCATCTTCGCCCTGGACGGCACCCCCAGGGCACTCGCCTTGACCTCGCCAAAGATCGACGAGAAGCGTGTCTGCGTGCAACTGGTCGCGCGCTGTGAGCGCCACAGCGCCCAGATGCTGATCCTGATAGGCGATAAGAACTTCCGCGGCAAGGACTTCGAAACCGAACTCGCCACACTCGATGCCCAGATCATGCGCCCCCGCCGCAAGGACGAGCCCGGCCGCGGGCCACACCTCGCACCGATCCGCCAACGCATCGAGTCGATCTTCTGGACATGCAAGGACCTGTTCACGCTCGAGCGTCACGGCGCCCGCACCCTGGAGAACCTCCGCGTTCGTCTCGCCACTCGCTTCGCAGCACTCGCCGCCGGCATCGCACTCAACCACCAACTCGGCCGCCCCACCCGCTCCCTCGCCTGCTACACCGCGTGACACCGTGGCACTACTCGTCTAGTGGCCTTTGAGGAAAGGTTGGACCGGAAACTCGCGGTGGATGGCGAATCTGGATGCATCTCGACTGTGGAGGTGGTGATGCGTCCCCCGGAAGTGTTTGTCAGGCCGTTGTTGCACGAGGAGGCGGTGCGCTTGAAGCGTTTGTCCAAGCGTGCCAAGCATCAGTGCACGCGCCAGCGCGCAGCTGCTCTGTTGGCCTCCAACGTGAAGATGTCGGCGTCGCAGATCGCCGATATGTGGCGCACCGACCCTTCTTGGGTACGGAAGGTGATCCACGAGTTCAACGAGCGGGGGATGGACAGCCTGCGCCCTCGCTACAGGGGCGGGCGTCCCCGCCGGATCACGACTGAGCAGCGCAAGCGGATCGTCAGCGTGGCCGGTGCCCGTCCCGACAGTCAAGGGGTGCCGTTGACGCGCTGGTCGCTGCCACGGCTGTCACGCTACCTCGCCCACGAGGACATCGTTGAGGTCTCCCCGCGCCACCTCGGCGCGTTGCTGGCCGAAGCGAACCTGTCCTTCCAGCGCACACGCACGTGGAAGGCGAGCCCCGACCCCGACTACGAGGCCAAGGCGGCGCGCGTGCTTGCGTTGTGCGAGAAGCCGCCCGACGGGGCGGTGGTCAGCTTCGACCAGATGGGTCCCGTCAGCCTCCGCCCGACGGCCGGGGCGGGCTGGGCGCGCAAGGGGCGCCCCGAGCGCCAGCGCGCCGACTACAACCGCCGCCAGGGCACCCGCTACGTCTTCGGTGCCTTCGACGTACACGCGGATCGGCTGCGCGTGCGGCTCAGGCCGCGCCGTCGCGGCAGCGACAACCTCGCCTTCATGACCCAGATCCGCCACAGCTACCCCGCGCGCACGCCGATCTACTGGATCCAGGACAACCTCTCAGCCAACTGGACCCCCGACATCCGTGCCTACGCCGCCGCCAACCGCATCCAGCTGGTCGCGACCCCGACCTACGCCAGCTACCTGAACCCCGTCGAGTGTCACTTCTCCGCGATCAGCCAGTTCGTCGTCAGCAACGCCGACTACCTCGACTGGGACACCTTCAACTTCGCGCTCGCCCACCACATCACCTACCGCAACGGCGATCACCGCAACCATCGCCTCACCGCACTCGAGGCTCGCCAGCGCATCGCCGCCTGACATGGCATTACAAGTCCAACCAAACCTCAAAGGCCACTAGTCGCACGCGTCAGCACTCGCGCGCGAGCCGCGCCGGCACGCTACTCTGCGGTGCGTGGAAGCGATCCTTTCCGTCCTGCAGGTCGGCATCAGCGTGGTGCTGGTGTTCCTCGTGTTGATGCACTCCGGCAAAGACTCCGGCCTGTCCGGGGCCTTCGGCGTGGGTAGCGGTCAGGGACCGCTGGGAGGGGGCTCGATGGTCGAGCGCAACCTCAACCGCTGGACGGTGGCGTTTGCGGTCCTGTTCTTCGTGAACTCGATCGTGCTGCTCAAGCGCCCGTGGGCATAGCCGGACGCGCGGCCTCATCGCCGTCCTGATCGGCCGCGGACGCCTCGGCGGCCTCGGCTCCTCGATCCTCCCCGGCCGGGGGCGCACCGTTCGGCGGCTGGGCGGCAGGCTCGCGATCGTGGGCCTCGGCCAGCTCGTCGAGCTCGTCGAGGCGATCGAGGATGTCGAGCGCCTCCACACGCAGCGTGGCGTCGGTGAGCGTGTAGTCCTCGTCTGAGAGCTTGCCGGTGCGATAGTCGAGCTCGAGGTCTCGCAGCTCGCGGTACTTGGCTTCACGGGCGGCCTCCAGCTGGGCGCCGGCGCGTGTCAGCGAGCGCACCGCCACACGCCGGCGGAGGCTCGCCGGCGCGGGCCAGATCGCGATCAGCGCGCCGCCGAGCACGATCAGGCCGCCGATCCAGATCCACATCACCAGCGGCGAGACGATGAAGTGAAACTGGGCGGCGGGCGGATGCTGCAGGTAGGTGCGCGCCAGCACGGCGATCGCGATCAGGCCCTCGTCGGGTCGCACGATCGGGATCGTGCGGTTGGCCACTTCCAGGATCCGCTTCAGCCGAGGGGTTTCGATGTTGGGTGCGATCGCGCTCCACACGTCGCGGGTGACACCGGCGCTCATGCTCACGTGACTGACCGGCTGGCCGCCGATCAGGTGCCCGACCGAGCCCTGGCTCGCTTCGCCCGAGTCGTAGTAACCCTCGCTCGGTCGCAGGGTGGCGACGTGCCGGCCGTTCCTGCTCACCGCCAGGACCGCGCCCAGGCTCAGGGTCGCGCCGGTGTGGGCGGCGTCCTGCTTGGGCGTGATCGTCGCTGTGGGACGCACGTAGTGGACCGTGTATGCGCCAACCTTCGCTGACTGCCCGACCTGGAGCGTCGGCTCGTTGGCGTGCTGGAACGAGGAGGAGGCGGCGACGCCGACGAACATCACGGCGATGCCGACGTGCACGATGTAACCACCGTAGCGGCGGCGGTTGCGGCTGACCAGCGCGAACAGGGCGACCGGGGGGCTCTCGCCGGCGATCGCGCGGCGAACACGTGCGCCGCGGAGGAGCTCCTGGCCGACGCAGGCGAGCACGAACGCCGCCAGGGCGAACATCGCCAGGGCGCCCGGCTTGCCCGATACGCCCGCGACCAGCAGCACGGCGAGCGTCCCCAGGGCGATCACGGCCGGGCCGAGCAGGTTACGGCGGGCGTTTGCGAGCGTCGCCCGCCGCCAGGCGATCACCGGTCCGATGCCGCTCAGCAGCACCAGGATCAGTGCCAGCGGCACCGTGTAGCGGTCGAACCAGGGCGGACCCACCGAGGCGGCTTTGCCGGTGAGGGCTTCTGAGATCAGCGGGAAGTAGGTCCCCCAGAAGATCACGAAGCACAGCGCCACGAGCACCACGTTGTTGGCGAGGAACGCCGACTCGCGCGAGAGCAGGGAGTCCAGGCGATGCTCGCTGCGGAGCATGTCCCGGCGGGTCACCACCAGGTAGATCGAGCCGGCGATCAGTGCGGCGATGAGGCACACGAACGGCACGCCCAGCGTCTGCCCGCCGAAGGCGTGGATCGAGTTCAGCACGCCGCTGCGCACCAGGAACGTGCCCATGATCGCCAGCGTTCCCGTGGCGAGCACCAGCGAGGCGTTCCACACCTTCAGCATTCCCCGCTTCTCCTGGATCATCAGGGAGTGCAGGAACGCGGTGCCGGTCAGCCACGGCATCAGCGAGGCGTTCTCGACGGCGTCCCAGCCCCAGTAGCCGCCCCAGCCGAGCTCGGCATAGGACCAGCGGGCGCCCAGCAGGATCCCGATGCCGAGGAACAGCCAGGCGGCGAAGGCGAACCTGCGCACGACCCTGATCCACTCCGCGTCGACCCGTCGGGCGAGCAGCGCGCCCATCCCGAAGGCGAGCGGGATCGTGCACAGCGTGTACCCCGAGTAGAGCATCGGGGGGTGGATCATCATCGTCGGGAAGCGCAGCAGCGGATCGAGGCCGGCTCCGTCGGCGGGCGCGGGCGAGCTCGTCTGGAACGGGTTCGCGTAGAAGATCATCAGCGAGACGAAGAACCCGCCCAGCCCGAGCAGGATCGCGGTGGCGTAGGCGGCCACGTCGCGCATTCGCCTGCGGGTCAGGAACAGCACCAGGCTCGACCACATCGACAGCAGCCACGCCCACAGCAGCAGCGAGCCTTCCTGAGAGGACCACACGGCGGCGGCCTTGTAGAAGGTGGGTGTGGTCGTGCTCGAGGTGTCGGCGACCGTGTTGAACGAGAAGTCGTTGCGCAGGAACGCGATCTCCAGCACGGCGAAGGCGAGCGTGAGGACGCCGGCGAGCGCGTACACCGAGCGTCGGCCGGAGTCAGACCACTCGGTGCGGCCGGTGCGCACCCCGTACAGCGAGGCGCAGATCCCGTAGGCGCACACCACGAGCGCGAGCACCAGGCAGGCGCTTCCGAGGATCGCCATCAGTAGTTCTGCTTCTCGCTCGGTGGCGCGACCTTGTACTTGGAGGGGCACTTGGTGATCAGCGAATCGCGTTCGCCGACGTACTCGCCGCCCTGCTTCTGCACGGTGACGATCACCTCACGCCCTTCGCGGAAGGGGTCGGGGACGGTGCCGGTGTAGGCCACCGGGACCCGGGTCCCTCCCACGCGATCCTCGACGCTGAAGTCCATGGTGCCGCCGAGCCGACGCACCGAGCCTCCGACAACCGTGCCGGTGACCTGATAGCTGCGTCCCGGCTGGGCCTGGTGGACCAGCTGGCTCGGTGTGAGCGCGGGCGACGCGGCGCTGAAGCTCGTGTAGATCAGCGCCGCGGCGAGCACCACGGCCGCGGTGAGCGCGACCGCCAGCCGCACCGTTCGCTTGCGTGCGGGGTTCATCGGGGCTCAGTATCTCATGCCCCGCCGGCCTGTACGCCGCCGGTGAAGGCCCTTCGTGGCCTGCGCTGCACTCCGGTCGCGGTTCGCAGGTAGGAACCGTGCGGGCATGAGCGAAACATTCGGGTGTGCCAGGAGTCTTAAGGGGTGGAAGATGATGCGAGCCACGAATCTGCTCTCCCCCCTGCTGAGCGAACGCCATTCGCCGCGGCGCCGACGCAAGCGCGCCGCGTCGACGAGCGCCGCCGCACAGCCTGCAGCCCCCGCTCCGGCGACCATGCACGAGCCCGTGGAGCGCATCCGTCGGGCCGGCGGGCCCATGGACAACGCCTGCTACACCTGCGAGTGCGGCCTCGTCTTCGCCGCTCCGGTGACCACCACCGTCGCCTGTCCGCGCTGCGGGACCGACCAGGCCTGGTAGGCCCGCCCCCCGGGGGTCGCGCGAAGGACGCCACCGCGCGCGACCCCCGGGCACTCCCCGCCCGGCACCGCGGGCCTTCCGCCGCGCGCGCGTGTACGTTGGATCGATCTCAAGGGCGCCCAGCCTGGCTGGCCGGCGGCGAGCGTCGACTCCGAAACAAGGGGGGAAAATGACCGCAAGACTGTTCGCTCTGCTGAGCGTCACGCTCGTGGGCGGAGCCCTGCTCGCGGGCTGCGGCAGCAGCAGCACCACATCCAGCAGTCAGAGCAGCTCGACGAGCGCGCCCAGCGCTCCGGCCTCAGCCGCGACATCCTCGTCGTCCACCAGCACGCCGAGCACGCCCGCCGGCGTCCCGAGCAGCGCCGCGGTGCAGGAGGCCGTGGCGGCGTGCAAGTCGAGTGTCCATTCGGCGCCCACCCTGTCGGCGAGCGTGAAGAGCAAAATCGAAGACATCTGCAACAAAGCAGCGAGCGGCAACCTCGAAGCCGCCCAGAAGGCCGCCAAAGAAGCGTGCACTGAAATCGTCAACGCCTCACCCGTACCGGCGAGCGCAAAGGAAGCGGCGCTGGCCGCATGCAAATCGAAATAGGTCCCATCGCCGGGGAACGGCGCCGTCCGCGACCGACACGTTCCACGACCTTGGGCACTCTTCTGGTCGTGTGAAGGAGCGTGTCGGTGCGGCGTCGGCGTGTCTGCCCCCCGACACTCGTCCAGTCGACGGTTAGAAGGAGGCGATCCGCGGGTAGGCTCACAGCTCTGTCGTCGTGGCCGCAGCACTGTGGGTCGGCTCAGTCGAGAAGGGAGAATCACATGGCCAGGATCATCGTGACCGCCGATCAAGGTGATGAGAAGGGCGCCTCGATCCTGCTGGACGAGAGGGTGCATGCCGTGCACCTCAGCAACGATCATTCGGCGAGGCAGCTGATCGAGCGGCTGAGCTGGGCCGTTCGCGACGCGGACAGTCGAAGCGGGCCGCATCGCCCCCGCCGCTCGCGCCGGGGAGCCGCGCCCGCCGGGGCGCTCACCGAGCTCGGCTACGCGGCGGACGGCGGCTCCTCGCCCGCCTAGCCACCGGCACTCGGGCGAACCCCGCCCTGGGCGAGTTCTCCCTCTAGTCTTTCGAGTACAGGGCGGCGGGACGCCGGGGATGCCTTGTGTGGGGCGTCTGCGCTGCGATCGTCAGACAGACGGACGGAGGGGTTCGATGTATCTCGTAAGGATCGGCACGCGTGCCGCGCTTGGCGTTCTCACCGTGCTGGCATGTATGGCGTTCGTCGCCACGCAGGCGTTGGCGGGGCTGAAGGTATGCGTGCCCGAAAAAGAAGGCGCGGCTGTCAAGACGCCGAAAGCTGGCGTCTGCAAACCGAAATACACGCAGACCGAACTGCCCTCCGAAGAAGAGGCGGCGGCGTTGCAGCAGATCCTGCCGCACATCACCTACGTGGGAAGCGGCGTGGGCGGCAAGCCGACGATCCAGTTCTCGGGCGTCAACGTCCAGATCGTGAACGGCGCCGGCAAAACCACCTCGATCAACGGCGCGGGCAACCTGGTGATCGGCTATGACGAGAACTCGGGCAAGACCCAGACGGGCTCGCACGACCTGATCCTCGGCCAGGAACAGAGCTTCACATCCTCGGCGGGCATCGTCGCCGGTTACGACAACACCGTGAGCGGAGAGTTCAGCTCGGTCACGGGAGGCGTCGAAAACCAGGCCACGGGCGAGTACGCCTCGGTCAGCGGCGGCGCCACCAACCAGGCCACGGGCGAATTCGACTCGGTCAGCGGCGGAGACCGCAACAAGGCCGCCGGCGAGGCCGACTCGATCAGCGGCGGCGAGAGCAACGAAACCTCTGACGTCGCGCGGGCCAACTCGGTCAGCGGCGGCGGCGGGAACGTCGCCGGCGGGGAGTCCGAGAACTCGATCAGCGGCGGCGTCGGGAACACCACCAGCGGACCCCAGGGCGACTCGATCAGCGGCGGGGTCGGGAACAAGGCCGCAGAACTGCTCTCGTGGGCCGGCGGCGGCATCGAAAACACCGCGAGCGGTCAGTACTCCTCGGTCAGCGGCGGCGCCGGCAACATCGCCTCGGGCTTCTTCTCCTCGATCAGCGGCGGCTTCAATGGCACCGCGAGTGGCGAAAGCTCCACGGTCAGTGGCGGTGAAGGCAACAAAGCCACGGGACTTGGCACGTCGGTGAGCGGTGGTCGAGGCAACACCGCCTCGTCGGGCAGCCCATTCGCGGATGGCGCCTCGGTCAGCGGAGGGCTGTCGAACACCGCGGAAGGCGAATCCTCCTGGGTCGGCGGCGGTCTCGCCAACATCGCCTCGGGCAAGGCGGCCTCGATCTTCGGAGGAAAGAGCCTGAGTGCGACCGGCGAATTCGAAGCGATCCCCTAGCGGGCGGCGTCGTCCATCAGCAGCCGCTCGACACCCATGAGCAGGGGCTACTCGAGTGCATGGCGGTGATCGCCCGGGCGATCACCGCCTGCTGGATACGGATCGTGGCCTGAGGGATACTCCCCGCACGATGTCCGAGGAGTCCGCCACACCCGACCTGATGGGCGATGTGCGCGTCATCTTCGACGCCATCACGCCCAGAGACTGGGACACCATCCTGGCCTTCTACGCCCCCGATGCTGTGTGGGAGACACCGTGGTGGGGCAGGTTCGAAGGCCACGCTGCGCTGCGGGGCCTGTGGGGGGACTTCGCGGGCGTGTACAGCGATTGGGAAATCGATCTGGACGAGGGTCGGGACCTGGGCAATGGGGTTGTCCTCGCCGTGTTCACCATGCGAGGCCGACTCGCAGGCGGTGGCGGTGAGGTTCGAGAACGGGGTGCATGGGTCTACGAATGGGCAGATGGCAGGATCGTGCGGGTGCTCGACTACCGCGACATCGACGAGGCTCGCACTGCCGCCGAACGGCTAGCGGGAGAGCGGGGGTAGGCGATGGCACGGGAGCACGTGGAGATCGCCAAGCGAGGAATGGATGCCTTCAACCGGCGCGACATCGACGGGCTGCTCGATCTCTGTACCCCGGAACCGGCGTTGTCCTCGCGATTGCTGGATGCGGGTGCCGACTTCCGGGGACGTGAGGGTCTTGAACGGTACTTCGCGATGCTCGCCGAAAGCTGGGATGAGTTTCATTCGGTCGTCGAGGAGTACCGCGATCTCGGTGACCGTGTGCTCACGCTCGGTCGTTTCACTGCGCGTGGGAGGGGCAGTGGTGTGACGGTCGGCGCACCGACGGCGACGATCTTCGACTTTCGCAACGGCAGGATCTCTCGTGCGCGCCTCTATCTCGATCAGGGCGAAGCCCTCGAAGCCGCGGGACCGGCTACTTGATGTGCATGCCCGAGATCGCCCGGGCGATCACCATCTGCTGGATCTCGGCGGTGCCCTCGAAGATGTCATAGATCTTCGCGTCGCGGTGGAAGCGCTCCACCGGGAACTCGCGGGTGTAGCCGTTGCCGCCCAGCACCTGGATCGCGCGCTCGGTCACCCACACGGCGACCTCGCCGGCCTTGAGCTTTGACATCGAGCCCTCGGCGCTTTCGAACGGGACCTGGTTGCGGCCCATCCAGGAGGCACGCCACACGAGCAGCCTGGCTGCGTCGATCTCGAGCTTCATGCGGGCGAGGGTGAAGGCGATCGCCTGGTTCTCGACGATCTTGCGGCCGAACTGCTCGCGCTCCTTGGCGTAGTCCAGCGAGTACTCGTAAGCGGCGCGGGCGATGCCCAGCGCCTGGGCGCCGACCGTCGGGCGGGAGGCCTCGAAGGTCTGCATCGCGGCCTGGGAGCCCGAGCGCTTGCCCTCGCGGACGCGGGCGAGGCGTTCGTCGAGCTTGTCCTTGCCGCCGAGCACGTGGCCGGCGGGGATGCGGCAGTCGTCGAGGTGAACGTCGGCGGTGTGAGAGGCGCGGAGCCCGTGCTTTGAGACCTTCGCGCCTTGGGAGATGCCCTTCGCTTCGCTCATCGGCACGACGAAGGCGGCGTGACCGCGGGCGCCGAGCTCACGATCGACCGAGGCGATCACCACGTGGACGTCTGAGATGCCGCCGTTGGTGGCCCAGGCCTTCTGGCCGTTGAGCACCCACTCGCCGGCGGCCTCGTCGAACTTGGCGGTGGTCCTGATCGCGCTCACGTCCGAGCCGGCGTCGGGCTCTGAGGAGCAGAAGGCCGCCACCTTGACGTCCTCGGGGGTGCCGAAGCAGCGGGGGATCCATTCGCCGATCTGCTCGCCGGTGCCCTGGCCGAAGACGGCTGCGACCGCCAGGGAGGTGCCCATGATCGCCATGCCCATGCCGGCGTCCCCCCAGAACAGCTCCTCGTTGACGATCGGCAGTGTCAGGCCGGTGGGATCGGCGAAGAACTGGGCGAGCCCTTCGAATCCGTACAGGCCGATCTTGGCGGCCTCCTGGATGATCGGCCAGGGGGTCTGCTCCTTCTCGTCCCACTCGTGGGCGGCGGGACGCATCACGCCCGCGGCGAAGCCGTGGACCCAGTCGCGAATGTCCTTCTGGTCCTGGGTGAGCGCGAGCGAGAACGTCGCCTGATCGGCGGCGTCGGCGGTCATCTCGGGGGCTGGGGTGGCGTCCTCGGAGCCGGTCTCGGGGTTGGCAACGGACGTCGTGGCAGCTGACATCTGGCGGGGATCTCCTTGCTCGGGTGGGGGGCGCGCCGGGGGCAAGGTGGCGCGTCGGCTCCGGCCCGTTCGGTGGGCCGGTCCATGGAAGGTTAGCCAAGCCGAGCGCGACGCGGCCCACACACCCCCGACGCCTCACAAATTAGCTATTACTGACCGACTTTGTGGTGTATGCTTGGTCGAGCTGGACTTGCACGTTGTCGATAAGGAAAGTGACCGATGTCTATACGCATGCCGTTTGGCGTTCTCGCCACGATCGCGATCGCCCTCTGTTTGGGGGCGTGTGGCAGCAGCAGCTCCTCCTCGAGCGGCGAAAAGAAGGTCGCGCTGGTCGCCTACTCGACCCCGCAGGGGGCCTACGAAAAGCTGATCCCGGCCTTCCAGGCGACTCCCGAAGGCAAGGGGGTGAGCTTCAGCCAGTCCTTCGGACCCTCCGGCGAACAGAGTCGGGCGGTGGTCAACGGACTGCACGCGGACGTCGTCAACTTCTCCCTGGAACCGGACGTCGAACGTCTGGTGAAGGCGGGGCTCGTGTCGTCGAGCTGGAACCAGAACGCCACGCACGGGTTCGTGACCAGCTCGGTGGCGGTGATCATCGTGCGGAAGGGCAACCCCAAGCACATCACCAGCTGGAACGACCTGGTCAAGCCGGGCGTGCAGGTGCTCACGCCGAACCCGTTCACGTCCGGGAGCGCGCGGTGGAACATCATGGCTGCGTACGGAGCGCAGCTGAAGGAAGGCAAGACGCCGGCCGAAGCGGAAGCGTATTTGAAGGAACTCTTCAAGAACGTCGTCAGCCAGGACAGCTCCGCCCGCAATGCGCTGCAGACGTTCCTCGCCGGGCGGGGGGACGCGTTGATCGACTACGAGGACGAGGCGATCGCCGACCAGAAGAAGGGGGCGTCGATCGAATACGTCGTGCCTGCCGCGACGATCCTGATCCAGAACCCGCTCGCGGTGGTCGGCTCGAGCGCGAGCGGCAAGGCATTCGAAAAGTACCTGCTGTCGCCCGCCGGTCAGAAGATCTGGGCGGAAAAGGGCTACCGGCCGGTGATCCCCGGGGTCGCCGAACCGGGGGAGTTCCCGACCCCCAAGAGCCTGTTCACGATCGAATCGCTCGGCGGGTGGAAGAAGGTGACCAAGCTGTTCTTCGAACCCGAAACCGGGATCGTCACCAAGATCGAGCAGTCGTTGGGAGTGTCAACTGCCAAATAACGCTCCCACCCCGGCGCCCGCGGGCGCGACCGGCGCGGGCGGCGGCGCGCAGCTGCCGTCCGGCGCCACGGGCCTGATCGGCCGGCTGCGGCGAGGGCAGGCGCCCGCGCGGGCGGCGGGCGTGCTCGGCAGGGGGCTGCTGGGGGTGTACCTGTCGATTCTCGTGCTGCTGCCGATCTCGGCGTTGCTGGCGAAGTCCGGCAACGGCGGGCTGAGCGCCTTCTGGCGGGAGGTCACGAGCCCCGAGGCGCAGGCGGCGATCAAGCTGACGTTGGCGGCGTCGGCGATCGTGGTGGTGATCAACGCGGTGTTCGGCACGGTGATCGCGTGGGTGATGGTGCGCGACGAGTTCCCCGGCAAGCGCTACGTGAACGCACTGATCGACATGCCCTTCGCGCTGCCGACGATCGTCGCGGGGGTGGTGCTGCTGGCGCTGTATGGGAAGGGCAGCCCGCTGGGCATCGACGTCGCGTTCACCCGCGCGGCGGTGGTGCTGGCGCTGCTGTTCGTGACGCTCCCGTTCGTGGTGCGGTCGGTGCAGCCGGTGCTGATCGAGACGGACCGCTCGATGGAGGAAGCGGCGGAGTCGCTGGGGGCCGGGCCGTTCACGGTGCTGCGCAAGGTGGTGCTGCCGACGCTGACGCCGGCGATCCTCTCCGGGATCGCGCTCAGCTTCGCGCGGGCGGTGGGAGAGTTCGGTTCGCTGGTGCTGATCACGGGCAACCTCCCGTTCAAGACGGAGGTGGGATCGGTGTACGTGTTCGGGCAGATCCAGGACGAAAACCTGCCGGCCGCGGCGGCGGTGTCGGTGGTGTTGATGTTGTTCGCGCTGGTGGTGCTCGGAGCGCTGTCGGTCTTCTCCCGGCGCAGGAGCCGACATGTCTGATCCGGTTGGCGCGCATCCGGGCGGGTACGCGCTCACACAGGGGCTCGGCTCGGCGGGGCGTCCGGCCCCGCAACCGCTCGGGAGGTCCACCCGCGGTCGCTCGAGCCGGCGCCCGGGCGCCCGGGCGGCGCGGGCGCGGCGGCTGGGGGTGCGCACGATCGCGCTCGGCTACCTGGGGCTGCTGCTGCTGGCGCCGCTGGTGATGATCTTCTACCGCACCTTCGAACACGGCGTGACGCCCGTGTGGGAAGCGGTGACGGCGCCCAACGCCGTGAAAGCCTTCTGGCTGTCGATCGAGATCGTGGCGATCGCTGTGCCGCTGAACACGATGTTCGGGATCGGCATCGCGCTGCTGCTGGAGCGGGGCAAGATGCGGGGCAAGACGCTGCTGGGCATGGTGATCGACCTGCCGTTCGCGATCTCACCCGTGGTGGTGGGGCTGGCGCTGGTGCTGGTGTATGGCAAGACCGGCTGGTTCGGAGATTGGCTGTCGGAACACGGCATCCAGATCATCTTCTCGGTGCCGGGCATGGTGATCGCGACCGCCGTGGTGTCGCTGCCGTTCGTGGCGCGCGAGACCGCGCCGGTGCTGCGGGAGCTGGGAACCGACGCCGAGCAGGCGGCGGCGACGCTCGGGGCGGGGCCGATGCAGACCTTCTGGCGGATCACGCTGCCGGCGATCCGGTGGGGTGTGGTGTACGGGGTCGTGCTCACGACCGCCCGGGCGCTCGGAGAGTTCGGTGCGGTGAGCATCGTGTCGGGCCGGATCGAGGGCCAGACCCAGACGCTGCCGCTGTACGTGCAGGACCGTTTCGAGAACTTCGACATCACCGGGGCGTATGCGGCGGCGATCGTGTTGGCGCTGCTCGCCTTGGGGACGTTGGTGGCAATGAACCTGCTGACCCGGCGAACCCGCCGGGAGAGCATGACCACACCGTGACCACAGGGAGGTGACAGCTCGTGGCGATCGAGGTGCACAACGTGAGCAAGAAATTCGGTGACTTCACCGCGCTCGAGGACGTGTGTGTGCGGGTCGAGGACGGCGCGCTGATGGCGCTGCTGGGGCCGAGCGGGAGCGGCAAGTCGACGCTGCTGCGGATCATCGCAGGGCTGGAGACGCCCGACGTGGGCGAGGTGGAGATCGGCGAGGAGCTCGTCACCGACACGCCTGCGCGCACGCGGGACGTCGGGTTCGTGTTCCAGCACTACGCGCCCTTCAAGCACATGACCGTGCACGACAACGTGGGCTTCGGGCTGAAGGTGCGCAAGCGGCCGAAGGCCGAGATCGACGCGCGCGTGCGCGAGCTGCTTGGCCTGGTGAGGCTCGACGGCCTCGCCGACCGTTACCCGTCCCAGCTCTCCGGCGGGCAGTTGCAGCGGATGGCGCTCGCGCGAGCGCTGGCGGTGCAGCCACGGGTGCTGCTGCTGGACGAGCCGTTCGGGGCGCTCGACGCGCAGGTGCGGGGCGAGCTGCGCGAATGGCTGCGGCGGCTGCACGACGAAATCCACGTGACGACGGTGTTCGTCACCCACGACCAGGAGGAGGCGATGGAGGTCGCCCGTCAGATCGTGGTGATGAACAAAGGCCGGATCGAGCAGACGGGCACGCCGCGAGAGCTCTACGAGAGTCCGCGCAACGAGTTCGTGATGTCGTTCATCGGGCCGGTGAACAGGCTCGGGGACGCGTCGTTCCTACGCCCCCACGACATCCAGATCCTGTCCGACGTGGAGGGCGAGGGCACCGAGGCGCTGATCGAGCGGGTGGTGCACCTGGGCTTCGAGGTGAGGGTCGAGCTCAAGCTCCACGACGGCCGCGAGATCTGGGCGCAGGTCACCCGCGAGCGGGCACAGGAGCTCGAACTGCGGGAGGGCCAGATCCTGGCGGTGCGGTTGCCTGCACCGCGGGTGTTCGCCTGAGCGTCCGCCCGCGCAGGCGCTCGACCTTGGCCCTGACCGTGAGCGAGCCGGGTCAGCGGGTCAGCGGGTCAGCCAGGCTTCCTCTTCACGAGTGAGCTCGCGCACGTCGGCGGGCAGCTTGCCCGAGGCGACGTCGGCGAGGGTGACGTGCTCGAGCACTTTGCGCAGGTTCGCGCGCAGGGCGATCCACACCTGCTGCAGCGATTCGGCCGAGCCGTTGTATGAGATCTCCTCGGGGCGCAGGCCCCGTACACCGACGAGCGGACCCTCGACGGCGCGAATCACCTGCGCGAGGTTGACGTCCTCGGGGGGGCGGGCCAGCCAGTAGCCGCCCTCGGGGCCGCGCTGGCTACGGACGATCCCCGACGAGCGCAGCTGGGTGAGGATGTTCTCCAGGAAGGACACCGGAATCCCCTGGGCCTGCGCCAGATCGTCCACCTTGCGGGGCGAGTCGCGGTCGCCTGAGGCGAGCTCGACCACGGCGCGAACGGCGTAGTCGGCCTTTGCGGTGACGTGCATCGGTTGGATTCTTCCGGAAAAGACGGCGGAGGGGGCGCGGCTCGCCGGCCCTGCCGTCTTGCGAGGCCCACGGCGATGCCCGTGGGGCACCGTCTCACCGAGCCGGCGAGGCCGCGTCGGCGCATGTTCGGCACAGCAGCGATGGTGCTAGAAACCGATGTCACACACGCCACGACAGAATCCGGAGGTGACTGCAGATGGGCTCTCCCGATACCGCGATCGACGAGGCCAGGCTGGAAGCGTTCATGGGGCAGGTGATGACCGACATGGGGGCGGTCATCAGCGCGCCGCTGTTCGTGATCGGAGACAAGCTCGGGCTCTACAAGGCGATGGCCGGCGCCGGCCCGCTCACCTCCAAGGAGCTCGCCGAGCGCGCCGGTGTCGCCGAGCGCAGCGTGCGCGAGTGGCTGGGCAACCAGGCCGCCGGCGGATACGTCAGCTATGACGCCGCCAGCGACCGCTACACCCTGCCCGACGAGCACGCGCTGGCGCTGGCCGACGAGGACAGTCCCTTCTACGTGCTCGGCGTATACGACTCGATCGCCTCGTTGTACGCCGACGAGGAGCGGATCCTCGAGACGTTCCGCACCGGCGAGGGGATGGGCTGGCACGAGCACGACCACCGGCTGTTCAGCGGCACCGAGCGATTCTTCCGGCCCGGCTACCGCGCCAACCTCGTGAGCGAGTGGATCCCAGCGCTCGACGGCGTGCAGGAGAAGCTCGAGCGGGGCGCCAAGGTCGCCGACGTCGGCTGCGGGCACGGAGCCTCGACGGTGATCATGGCGCAGGCGTTCCCCAACTCGCGGTTCTACGGCTTCGACTACCACCCGGCGTCGATCGAGCGTGCGCGGGAGGCGGCCAGCGAAGCGGGGGTGTCCGACCGTGTCACCTTCGAGGTGGCCGCCGCGAAGGACTATCCCGGCGAAGGGTATGACCTGGTGGCGGTGTTCGACTGCCTGCACGACATGGGCGATCCGGTGGGGGCTTCCGCCCATATCCGGCAGACGCTGGCGCCGGACGGCACCTGGATGATCGTGGAGCCGTTCGCGGGCGACCGCGTCGAGGAGAACCTCAACCCGGTGGGACGCATCTTCTACGGCGCCTCGACGGTGATCTGCACCCCGGCGTCGCTCTCGCAGGAGGTCGGCCTGGCGCTCGGCGCCCAGGCGGGCGAGGCACGTCTCGCGGAGGTGATCCAGCAGGGTGGCTTCAGCAGCGTCAGCCGGGCGGCGGAAACGCCGTTCAACCTGATCCTCGAAGCCCGGCCGTAATCAGAGCGGTCCGGCAGGCGAGTCGGTCGCCCCGGCTGCCGGACCGCCGGCTATGGTGACGCCGTGGCAGGCGCTCGAGATGGCTCGCAGCGGTTTCTGTTCGTGACCTGGGACGGGGGTGGCAACTTCGTTCCGGCGCTGCGCATCGCGGGCGCGCTCGCGGCGCGCGGTCACGAGGTCACGTTCGCCGGCCAGCGCTCGCTCGCGGCGCAGGTGGAGCAGCGGGGGTGTTCGTTTTGCGCGTTCGAGCGAGTGCCGGGATGGATCGCGGGCCAATCGATCGAGGAACAGGCGCCGGCCTTCCTCGGCCTGCTCTCCGGCGGGGACACCGCCGCGGACGTCGCGGACGCGATCGACCGGGTCCAGCCCGACACGATCGTGGTGGACTGCATGCTCGCGGGCGGCCTGGCCGCCGCGGAGCGCTCGGACGTGCCGGCCGCGGCGCTCGTCCACATGCTCGATCACGCCAGCGAGGAGGGCATCCTCGCACGGTCGTTCTCGATGATGATGCCCGCGGTCAACGACACCCGCGCCGGGTTGGGGCTCGCTCCGGTGTCCGCCTACGCGGAGCTGCTCGAGCCGATGAGGCTCGTGCTCGTCACGAGCATCGAGGCGCTCGACCTCCCCCATCCGGCGCTCCCGGCCGGTGTCCAGTACATCGGTCCGATCCTCGACGACGGGCCCCAGACGCCCGCCCCGGACCTGCCGGCGGACGACCGGCCGCTGGTGCTGGTGAGCTTCAGCACCACCTACCAGCACCAGGAGGAGCCACTTCAGCGCGTCGCCGACGCGCTCGGAGAGCTGCAGGTGCATGGCCTGATCACGCTCGGCGACGCGCTCGCGTCAGACGTGCTGCGGGTGCCCTCGAACGTCGCCGCGCGCCCGTTCGCTGCCCACGACATCGTGCTGCCGCGAGCTTCGCTGGTCATCACGCACGCCGGCCTGGGGACCGTGATGGCGGCGCTGGCCCACGGCGTCCCGCTCGTGTGCATGCCGATGGGACGAGACCAGGACACCAACGCCCGGCGGGTCCAGGAGCTCGGCGCGGGCCTTGCGATCGCTGTCGATGCCGGCGTCGCCGAGATCCGCCACGCCGTCACCGAGGTATTGCAGGATCCCTCCTACCGCGAGGCGGCGCAGCGGCTGCAGGCAGCCTTCGCTGCCGCCCCCGGCGCCGCCGGCGGCGCCGACGAGCTCGAGGGCCTGCACGCGTCCTGAGCACCGGCGCAGCGCTCGTGCTGTCAAGCGGCGCCTTGTCGAGCAGTCCTCCTCGCGAGCGCAGCGCTTGCGAAGAGGAGGGCGTAGAGCCGCCGTGAAGCTTGCAGCGGCCCCGCCGAGGGTGATCGGTCCCCAGCCCGCCGGACGTCTGCATTGCCCGCCCGAGCGCGTCCTGGCGCACAGCAGCGTGCACGGCCCCCGTCGGTGTGATGGCCCTCTCCAGCCCAACGCCGACATCGTCTACCGGCGCAAGAAGCGGGATACTGGGCGGGCGATGTCGCCCGAGAACGTCGGGCTGGTGCAGCGGTGGATCGCCTGCTTCAACGCAGCGGACACGGATGCGGCCACGGCGCTCGTGCATCCCGACATCGAATGGCGCGACCGGATGCATGCTCCCGATGTGCCCGAAGTCGTCCACGGCATCGACGCGCTCAAACGGCTCGCCGAGCAGTGGGAAGCGGCGTTTGACTCGCTCATAGCCGAGGTCCTCGACTACATCGACGCCGACCCCTGGGTCATCTGCGTCTCGCGCTGGGAGGCGCGGACCCAGGACGGGATGGCGGTCGAGGTCCGGTCGGTCGATGCGTATCAGGTCGAGGACGGCAAGATCAAGCGTTCCTGGGGCGGATACCCCGACCTGCAGGCGGCGCAGACTGCCCTCGGCCTGGCGGAGTAGGCGATGTCGCAGGAGAACGTGGAACTGGTCCGCTCGCTTCAGCCCCGCCCGGAGGTCAACGTCGTGGAGCTGTTCACCAACGATGCCGGGAATGCACGAATGGCTGACGCCGTAGCGCACCTGCTCGACCCTGCCTTCGTGTCCTCCTTCCACTTCCCTGGCGCTCAGCCAGCCTCCTACTCGGGGCTGGACGGCCTGCGCAACGGCTGGCTCGACTGGCTCGCCCCGTGGACGAGCTACCGGACTGAGATCGAGGAGCTGATCGACCTCGGGGAGCGCGTCGTCGTGGTCGTCCGTGACTACGCCAGAACCGAGCCGGACGCGCCGGAGGTCGATCTCATGGGTGCCACGATCTGGACCGTGCACGACGGACGGGTCGATCGTGTCGACTTCTACGCCGGCGGGCGAGCCGAAGGGCTGACGTCCGTGGGACTGACGGAGTAGGCGTGGAAGGGAGGCGTCATTGGCCCTCCGCCGGCCCGGACGGGGGCGGTTGGTGTGTAGCTCACGTCGGCGTGCTCGGGCGCGGCCACCAGCACGCGCCCGCACGAAGCGGGGGGCCCGCTGCTCCAGTCGTTGAAGGGCACCTCAGCGGACGCCTGAGAGGCGGATCGCCCGCCACTGCTGGCCCGATGAGAGCGGCGGACGGGCCTCGAACCCGCGACCTCGAGCTTGGGAAGCTCGCGCTCTACCAACTGAGCTACCACCGCACAACCGCGAATCTTACGCGCTCGGCGATCTATGCTGAACGGCGTGCGACGCCGGGCAGCGCCGATCCTGATATCGCTCGCGGGGGCCTGTTTGATCGGGCTGCTGGTGTATGGCGTCACCGCCCAGTCGGCCAGCCGCACGCTCGATCAGGCGGTCGCCGAGGGCAAGTACCCGCCGGCGCCGCAGATCGCCCGGTCGCTGCCGGTGCTGGCCGCCGGCTCCCCCTCCGCCGGTGGCACGAGGACCGCCCACGGCGGCCACGGCTCGCTCGCCGACTACCGGGGCAAGGTGGTGGTGCTCAACTTCTGGGCGTCGTGGTGTGAGCCCTGCCAGGCGGAGGCGCCGTTGCTGGAGCGGGCCCAACAGCAGCTGCTGCGCCACGACGGTACGGTGCTCGGCGTGACCTACCTCGACGCCTCCGGGGACTCGCAGGGATTCGTGCGCGACCACGGCGTCACCTACCCCAGCCTGCGCGACACGACGGGCGAATTCGCACGGTCCTACGGCACCGACCAGCTGCCCGAGAGCTTTGTGATCGATCGCTCGGGGAAGATCGTGGCGATCTCCCGGGGGGAGATCGACGAAGCGTTCCTGAACCGGGCGGTCAAGCTCGCCGAGGGCTCGGCATGAACCGCACCGTGGTGCTCGCTGCGGCGCTGGCGACCGGCGCGATCATGGGCGTCGCCGCGAGCGCCGCGACGGCGGCCTCGAGCGCGTCCCTGCCGACGATCGAACGTCGGGTGATGTGCGTCACCTGCAAGATCCCGCTGAACGTGGCCGAGTCCGTCCAGGCCGACCGTGAGCGGGCATACATCAGGGGGCTGATCGCCGAAGGGGACAGCCAGTCGCAGGTCGAACGGGCGCTCGTGGGCCAGTACGGACCGGCGGTGCTCGCGCTCCCCAGCGCGCACGGCTTCGACCTGACCGCCTACCTGGTGCCGCTCGTGGCGATCGTGGCGCTGCTGGGAATGCTCGTGCTGCTGCTGCCGCGCTGGCGCAGGCGCACGCGAGAGCGCGTGGCGCAGGGCGTCGCCACCGCGCCCCCGCTCAGCCCGGCAGAGCGAGCCCGGCTGGACGCCGACCTGGCTCGGTTCGACCGCTGAGCCGGGCCGTCGCGGCCGGCCTCACATCTGCGCGGGGGCGCTCACGCCGAGCAGGTTCAAACAGCGCGCGATCGTGCGCTGGGAGGCCACCGACAGAGCCAGGCGCAGCGATTCCGCCGCGGCCGGCTCGGCGCCCACGACGCGGCAGTCGCGGTAGAAGGCGGTGAAGTCCTGCGCCAGCTCCAGTGCGTAGGCGGCGATCCGGTGGGGCGCGCGACGCGCGGCGGACTCCGCCACCTCGCCCGGGAAGGCGAGCAGCTTCTCGATCAGCATCCGCTCGGACGGGTGCAGGGCGCCGCCGGGCTCGCCTCCCGGTGCGGAGGCGTCCAGCGCCTGGGCGAGCGCGGCCTCGACCCGCGCGGGGCCGGCTTTGGCGAGCATCGAGGCGATGCGGGCATGGGCGTACTGGACGTAGTAGACGGGGTTATCGTTGGACTGGCTGCGGGCGAGGTCGAGGTCGAGGTCGATCGTGGTGTCGTGCGAGCGGGACAGCAAGAACCAGCGTGCCGCGTCCGTGCCGATCTCCGCCACCAGCTCGTCCAGCGTCACGAACTCGCCGGCGCGCTTTGACATCTGGGCCCGCTCGCCGCCGCGAACGAGATGGACCAGCTGCATGATCAGCAGCTCCAGCTCGTCGGGATCGCCGCCGAGGGCGGCGTACGCGGCCTTCATCCGCGCCGTGTAGCCGTGATGGTCGGCGCCCCACACATCGATCTGGCGCTGATAGCCGCGCTCGCGCTTGTCGAGGTGGTAGGCGATGTCCGAGGCGAAGTAGGTGTGTTCGCCGGAGGAGCGCACCAGCACGCGGTCCTTGTCGTCGCCGTAGTCGGTCGTTCTCAGCCACAGGGCCCCCTCGCGCCGGTAGGTGTGACCGTGCTCGCCCAGCAGCGCGAGCGCGTGGTCGACGGCGCTCAGCGGCGCACCCGTCGCACCGGGGGGATCCTCGGCAGGCACGTGCAGGTCGGACTCGTACTGCCAGTGGTCGA
Source organism: uncultured Solirubrobacterales bacterium (assembly GCA_963696615.1). Lineage (GTDB taxonomy): Bacteria > Actinomycetota > Thermoleophilia > Solirubrobacterales > Solirubrobacteraceae > Palsa-744. The sequence goes on from CAVOKU010000003.1 coordinate 120,096, forward strand.
ACCCCTCGACGGCGAACGCCGCCAGCGAGGACTGCATCCGCCCCATCATCACCGTGACCGCGGCCCGCCCGAGCTCGGCCGGGTCCATCGTGGCGGCGTCGGGGAGGCTCGCCGCGAGCTCGGGCACGTACTCGCCCCGATAACCGTCCTCGGGGAGCTCCTCGCCTCGCGCCAGCGCCCGAATCGACTCGCCGAGCTTGCGGATCTGGGAGCCCGCGTCGTTGACGTAGAACTCCCGTGCCACGACGTGTCCGTGGAACGCGAGCACGCGTGCGAGCGAGTCCCCGTAGGCGGCGTTGCGGGCGTGGCCGACGTGCATCGGCCCGGTGGGGTTGGCGGAGACGAACTCGACCAGGATCCGTTCGGGCGAGGGCGTCCCGCCCGCCCGGAGCTCCTTGCCGGTGTTGAGGCAGCCGGCGAGCGCGTCGAGCAGCCAGGAGTCCGCGAGGAACAGGTTCACGAAGCCCGGTCCCGCGACCTCGAAGCGCTCGAGATCCTCGCCGAGGCGGCGCTCGAGCTCGGCGCCGAGACGCTCGGCCACCTCCCGCGGTGCGACCCCGAGCGTCGGTGCGAGCAGCAGGGCGGCGTTGGTCGAGTAGTCGCCGAACTCGGGCCTGGGCGGGCGCTCCAGCGTGATAGCGTCGAAGCGGTCGCCGTCGGTTGCACCGGTCCGGTTGACAGCGGAGCCGGTGCCCGTATCGGTGGCGTCGGCGGGTGCTGCGGCCGCCTCCACGCTCGCCAGCACGACGTCGCGCAGGACGTCCACCGGCGTTTTCGTGACTGCCACCTGTATAAGACTCACAGATTGGGATACTAACTTCGTGAACGACCAAGACTCCGGCGCAGAGCGCCACATAAACATCCATCTCTCTCCCGAGATCATGGGAGGCGTATACGCGAACTTCGCCAACGTGAGCCACTCCGACTACGAGTTCACGGTCACCTTCGCCCGCGTCGACCACGAGGTCGAGGCCGAGGAGGTGCCGGGCGTGGTCGTCTCGCGGGTGAACATCTCGCCCCGCTTCATGCGCGAGCTGATCGACGCGATGGAAGACAACTACTCCAAGTGGCGCACCCGCGAGGGCATCAAGAACCTGCCCGAGTACGGTGGCAGCGAGGGCGGCGACGCCGAGACCTGAAGCGCGCTGGGCGCAACCGTCGGCGGCGTGAGCGTCCTGCAAGCACCGTGGCGTTTCCCGCCCGGCGCACGAAAGCGTGGAACGACTGCCGACATGCGGTGTTCCTACCCTGCAAGCGATGAAGGTCGCAGTGATCTCCGACATCCACGGCAACAGGCAGGCATTCGAGGCGGTGCTGGAGGCGGTCGCCGGCAGCGACGCCTCCGAGCTGTGGTGCCTGGGCGACCTGGTGGGATACGGCGCGGATCCTGACATGTGCGTGAGCCTCGCCAGCGAGCATGCGGCGGTGTGCCTCGCGGGCAACCACGATCTCGCGGTCACCGGCGAGGTGTCGCTCGAGGAGTTCTCGCGGGGGGCGAGCATCGCCGTGCAGTGGACGCGCGAGGTGATCTCCCCCGAGCACATGGAGTTCCTCGCGGGGCTGCGTCCCGAAGGCCAGGAGGACCACGTCGGCCTCTACCACGCCAGCCCGCGGGACCCGATCTGGGAGTACGTGCTCTCGGCGCTGCTGGCGGAGCTGTGCATGGACGAGCAGACCCACCGGGTTTGCCTGATCGGCCACTCCCATGTGCCCCTGTCGTTCGTACGCCAGCCGGGCGAGCTGGCGACCGGCGAGCCGCGGCGCGCGGGAACCGAGCTGGACATCGCCGCCGGCGAGTGGCTGCTGAACCCCGGCAGCGTGGGCCAGCCGCGCGACGGCGACCCGCGTGCCTCCTGGCTGCTGCTCGACCTGGACGGCCAGACGGCGTCCTTCGAGCGCACCGAGTACGACATCGCCGGCGCCGCCGCGGCGATCCGCGGAGCGCGCCTGCCGGACTCGCTCGCCGAGCGGCTGGAGTACGGTCAGTGACCGTGTACGCGAACGGCACTCACCGCGGGCGACTCAGATCGAGGATTCTGGCGCTCGCGCTGACCGGCCTGCTCGGAGCTGCGCCGGCCCTGCTCGTCGCCTGCGGCGGCTCGGGCAAGGGCCTGATCCCGGTGGCCAACGCCGGGCCGCTGCAGAGCGACTTCGAAGCGGTCGCCCAGGCCGCCCAGGCCGCGGGAGGCAACTGCAACGCGACGACGGCGGCGATCAACAAGACCGAGCAGGACTTCGCCGCGCTGCCCTCGATCGACGCGGGACTGCACCAGCGCCTGCAACAGGGGATCAGGAACCTGCGCGAACGGGCGCTCGTGCTGTGCTCGCAACCGCTGGTGCAGACGACCACGACCACCACCCCCGCGCGCACGACCACGACCACCAAGACCGAGCCGACGACGACGGCGACGACACCGACGACCACCCCGACCACCACCCACACGACCGCGACGACGCCCAGCGCGCCCTCCTCGCCGAGCACGGGAGGCGGAACGGCCGCCCCCAGCGAAGGCCCCCCGGGAACGAGCCGGGAAGGCGAAGCGAGCGAATCGGGCGGCGCCCAGGCGGGTGGCCAGGAAGCGGGCAAATGAGCGACGGCGACATCATCGCGGGGCGCTATCGCCTCGAGGGCCGGCTCGGCTTCGGAGGTATGTCGACGGTGCATCTCGCCTTCGACATGCGCCTCGAACGACGGGTCGCCGCGAAGCTGCTGGCCGAGCATCTCGCCGAGGACCCGACGTTCGTGTCGCGCTTCCAGCGCGAGGCGCAGGCCGCGGCCAGGCTCGTGCACCCCAACATCGTGCAGGTGTTCGACTCGGGCCTGGACGAGCAGAGCGGCAGGCACTTCATCGTGATGGAGTACATCGAGGGGTCCTCCTGCGCGGAGATCCTGCGCGACGACGGCTGGGTCGACGTCGAGGAGGCGGTGGCGATCGTCGAACAGGCGTGTGCGGGCCTGAACTACGCCCACCGACACGGGGTCGTCCACCGCGACGTCAAGCCCGGCAACCTGCTGCGCTCGCGCGAGGGCGAGGTCAAGCTCGCCGACTTCGGCATCGCCAAGGCGACCGAGCAGTCGAGCATCACCCAGGTCGGCTCGGTGCTCGGCACCGCGGCGTATCTGGCGCCCGAGCAGGCCCGCGGCGAGGAGGCGGGACCCCGCGCCGACCTGTACGCGCTCGGGGTGGTCGCCTACCAGCTGATCTCCGGGCGGCTCCCCTACGAGGCGACCTCGCTGACCGAGCTGGCGCTCAAGCAGCAGCGCGAGGAGCCGCCGCTGCTGGACACGCTCGTCGCGGCGGTCAGCCGGGAGCTGGCCGAGGCGGTCGCGGTCGCGCTCGCGCTCGACCCCCGCGAGCGCTACCAGACGGCCCGGGAGATGGGCCGCGCGATCAGCGACGGCGCCGACGGCATCTCTCCCCTGGAGCCGGCCGGCGCCGATCGTGGGACGGGCTCGCCGCCGGCCACCCAGGCCACGAGCGTTCTCACCGGCGGGGCACGCGGCGGCGGCGGCGGCGCGCCGGCGAGCGCAGCGGTCTCACCGCGGCGCCCGCGCCAGGGGCCTGGGAGGAGCGCGGGTGCGAGCCCGCGCGAGGGCGCGGCGGTGGCCTCCCGGCCCGCCGGCAGCGGACCGAGACGGCTCGGGGTGGTGCTGCTGAGCCTGCTGGCGCTCGCTGGTGTGATCGCGGCGATCGTCGTGATCACCGCTCCGGGCTCGACCAAGGTCGTGCTGCGAAACGTCGTCTACAGCGACGTGGAAGAAGCCTCGCTCGCGCTCAAACAGCTGGTGAGCGAAAACACGAAGTAGCGGTGCCACTCAGGCCGCACCCGATGCAGCAGGCGGCCGCCCCGAACGCCAGGCGCGCGCGACCCGATCGAGGCTCCCGGCGGCGATCGCCCCGCGCAGGTCACTCATCAGGGATGCGAGAAAGGCGAGGTTGTGCATCGTGATCAGGCGCGCTCCGGTCAGCTCGCCGGCGCGGGCGAGATAGCTCAGGTAGGCGCGGGACAGCCCCGTCGCGCAAGCCGGGCAGCGGCAGCCCGGCAGCAGGGGCTCAGCGGCCTCCCGGGCGGGGGCCTTCGTCAGGTCCAGCCGCCAGCGCCGGTCCGGGTCGGGCACGAGCGCGGTGCCGTGGCGCCCCAGGCGGGTGGGGATCGCGCAGTCGAAGGTGTCGATCCCGAGCTGGACTCCGGCGATCAGATCCTCCACCTCGCCGATCCCGAGCAGGTGGCGGGGCCGCTGCTCTGCCTGCTCCCCCTGCAGCTCTGCGGTCGTCCAGGAGACGACCTCGTGCATCTGCGCCTTCTCCGCTCCCAGCGAGCCGCCGATCGCGACGCCGTCGGCGGCGCTCGCGAGCACCGCCTGGGCCGAGGAGCGGCGCAGGTCCTCGTAGACGCCGCCCTGCACGATCCCGTAGACGAGTTGCTCGGCGGGGCCGTGCTCGGCGTGGAAGCGCAGGCAGCGCTCCAGCCAGCGGTGGGTGCGCTCGGTGGAGCGCTGGGTGTACTCCCGATCGACGTGATAGGGGGTGCACTCGTCGAACACCAGCGCGATGTCCGAGCGCAGCGCCGCCTGCACCGCCATCGAGCCCTCCGGCGAGAGGAACCGCACGGCGCCGTCCACGTAGGAGCGAAAGCCCACGCCGGCCTCCCCGATCTCGATCACCGTGCCCTCCCGCTCGACGGCGTGCCCGCGGGGGCGGCCCTTGATCTCCTCGGCGACCGTGCCGTGCCCCATCGAGAACACCTGAAACCCGCCGGAGTCGGTGATCGTGGGGCCCGGCCAGCCCATGAAGGGCCCGAGGCCCCCGAAGCGCTCGATCAGCTCGGGGCCGGGGTTGAGCAGCAGATGAAACGTGTTGCCCAGCACCATCTCGTAGCCGAGCGAGGCAACCTCCTGCGCGAGCAGCCCCTTGACCGTCGCCTTCGTCGCCAGCGGCACGAACGCCGGCGTGCGGACATCGCCGTGGGCGGTGCTGAGCACCCCGGCGCGGGCGCGCGAGTGGGGGTCGCGAGCCGTGATCGTGAAGGCGGGCACTGCCGCGAGATCCTAAGGTCAAGGAGGGGACTGCTGCGCGATCCGCCGCTCCCCCGCCCCACTCATGCTCGCTGAGATCGTCAACGTCAGCCACCTCGTCGAAGTCGCGGGCTACCCGCTGCTGTTCCTCGTGGTGATGGCGGAGTCCAGCGGCGTCCCCGTCCCGGGCGAGACCGGCCTGATCACGGCGGCGATCCTCGCCTCCCAGGGCAAGCTGCAGATCGAGCTCGTGATCGTCGTGGCCGCGGCGGCGGCGATCGTCGGCGACAACATCGGCTACCTGATCGGTCGCAAGGGAGGCCGCTGGATCCTGGAACGGCCCGGGCGGTTTCATCGCGAGCGGCTACGGGTGCTGGAGCTGGGCGAGCCGTTCTTCGAACGTCACGGCCCGAAGGCTGTGTTCTTCGGCCGCTTCCTGCTGGGACTGCGGGTGTGGGCGTCGTGGCTGGCGGGCGCGACGCGGATGCCGTGGCGCTCGTTCGTGGTGTGGAACGCCCTCGGCGGGATCTGCTGGGCGACCGGGATCGGCCTGCTCGCCTACTTCCTCGGCAATGCCGCCGGCAATGCGATCAGCACCTTCGGACTGTACGGCCTGGTCGGGGTGGTGCTCGCCGCCGTCAGCGTGTTCATCGCACACCGCCGCCACCAGCGCCACCAGCGCGCCGCCGAGGATGAGCTCATCGCCGAGGCGCACGAGCCCGCCGCGGCCGATCAGGGCGAGGCCGTCACGCGGTCGGGGTCCACCGCCGGCCGTACCGAGCCGGGAGCTCCCTAGATGACGCGCCTCGGGAGGTTCCGAACGGCTGGGTAGGCATCCGGGTCGCAGCCGAGGCTGTGGGTCCTTCCAAAGATCCATGAGCCGAGGAGGACCCGGATGCAGGACAAGCGTAGGTGGCTGCCCCGCTGGCAGCGTGTCGAGCTGGTCGAGAAGTGCTTGATGGAGGGCATGACGCGCCGCCAGGCTGCAACCTGGCGGCGCGTGTCGGTCTCGACGGTGCAGTATTGGATCGATCGTTACCGGCAGGCGAGCGAGCAGGAGCGCCGCTCGGGAGCATGGGCGCAAGATCGCTCCCCGGTGCCACACCATCAGCCCACACGCTGCTCAGAGCAGGTGCACGACCGCGTCTGCGAGGCGCGCCGGCGCACCGGGTGGGGGCCACGGCTGATCGCCTGCGAGCTCGGGATGGCGCACGCGACGGTCTCGCGCTGTTTGTCTCGCCGAGGGCTCTCACGACGCCCGGCCGCTGCTCGCGAGGAGGTTCGCCGCTTCGAGTGGCCGTGTCCCGGTGATCTCTTGCAGATGGACGTCAAGCGCTTCGCGCGCTTTAGCCGCCCCGGGCACCGCGTCACAGGCGACCGCTACCGCAGCGGTGCAGAGAAGCGGGCACGAGTCGGCTGGGAGTTCGCACACTCGCTGATCGACGACCACTCGCGCCTGGCTTATACCGAGCTCCTCCCCGACGAGCGAGCGGTCACTGTCACAGCTTTCGTGAACCGTGCGCTCGCGTTCTACGCCGCCCACGGGATCAGACCCCGACGGTTGCAGACTGACAACCACTTCTCCTACGCCAAGAATCGCAGCCTACGTGAGCTGCTCATCCACCACGGCATCGCTCATCGCTTCATCCCGCCGCGCACGCCGAAGCGCAACGGGAAGGTTGAGAGATACCAGCAGACCCTCGCAAGAGAGTGGGCTTACGGACAGCGCTATCGCAGCTCAGACGCTCGAGCCACAGCACTGCCCATCTGGCTCACCCACTACAACACCACCAGGAACCACAGCGGCATCGGCAACCGGCCACCAATCAGTCGCGTTCGGAACGAGTCGAGGCGGAACACCTAGACGCACGAGGAGCGCCCGGCGCGTGACCGCCATCCGCCGATCGCGGCCCGCCCCGGCAGCGAGCGGGCCGCGATCGGAAGCGCCGCCTACTTGGTGATCTTGATGATCCGCTCCATGCCGAGCAGAGCGTGGTCACGTCCGTCCTGTGTCTCCATGAAGCACACCTGCACGTACACCCCGGGCTTGGCGGTGACCGTCTCCTGCTGGTAGGCCCCGTTGGAGACCGGACCGGCGAACGTCACCGGTGGGCCGACGATCAGCTTTTCGATCGCCTTTTCCTTGCCGGCCAGCAGGTCCTTGACGGCCTGCTTGGCGGCGTTCATGTTCTTGACCGGCGCGGCGATGTCCATGTGGACCAAGAAGCCTTCGTTTTCGAAGCCCACCAGCTCGCCGTCGTGGAGCGTCGTCGGCCCGCGAAACCCGAACTCGATCGTGCGGATCTTGGCTGCAGGCGTGGGCAGCGTCGCGGGGGCCTTGGCGACCGCCACGGTGAAGCTCGTACGCAGCTTCGCTTCGCCTTCGCCCGCGCCGACCAGCAGGACGTACTGACCCGGCTGAAGGTTGGTCTGGGCTTCGCTCTTCTGACCGGGGCTCGCTTCGGTGTCGAACACGATCGAGCCGAGCTTGGAGGCGTTGTTGGGGTCCCTCGACGCCTTCTTTTCCTTTGTGAACGCTTCGGCGTCGGCCACGGTCACACCGGGCTTCAGGAGGAACACGATCACCGAGGCTTCCTTGACCCCGGTGTCCGTCGAGACGATGTTGACGCCACCGGATTCGAGCGCACCGGTGACCGTCGCCGAGGAGGGGCTGATCGCGATCGAGACGGTCGGCAGCGCCGATGCCTGGGCGGCGGCTGACGACGCCAGGCCGGCGAGCGCCAGCAGGGACGCGAGCAGCACGCCCCTCAGCGGACGGCGCGTGAAGCAACAAGACATGGAGTTGATCCTTTCGGTTCTGGGTCACAGAGCGAGCCCGCGAAGGCATTGCCCGCGGGCGCGAGCACGAGGCAGGGCACTCCGCGACGCCTTGCAACATCCTTGCCTGCTCCCACCGGAAGAGCGCGTCCCGCCGATCGGCGATCATACGCCACGAGGGCGCCCATCGCGCCACCTATCTCAACTTATGAAATCTGAGCCACTTCATATCAACTGCCCAGGCGGGGAGACGGAACAAAAAAAAGCGCCCCCCGGGCGCCCTCGAAGCGGGATCCCGGCGGCTGCTCAGCAGCTGCCGTTGCCGTTGTGACACGGCGCGATGCGATCCCAGAGGCCGGCGAGCGCGCCCAGCTCGGCCTCGGAGAAGCGCGAGAAGAAATGCTCCCTCACGACCGCCAGATGGGTGCCGCGGGCCTGGGCGAGGCGTTCGCGGCCCAGGTCGGTGAGGCAGGCGTAGGAGCCGCGCGCGTCGTGCTGGCAGGAGCAGCGCTCGATCAGCCCCTCCCGCTCGAGCCGATCCACCAGCCGGGTGAGACCGCTGCGCGACAGCTGGGCCTGCTCGGCCAGGTCGCACATGCGCATCCGCCCCGCGCCCGCGTCGTCGAGGTGGTGGAGCACCTCGTAGGAGGTCATCGGCAGGCCGTGCTCGCGCTCCAGCTCGGAGTCGAGTCGCTTCGCCAGACAGGCGTGAGCGCGCAGGAACCCGCGCCACGCGTGGACCTCAGCGTCGCTGAGGGCCTCCTGTTCCCCGGGTGCGATCTTGACTGCGGTTGCGGCTGACATGATGGCAATCGTTACTAGGACACTGCTTCATCGAACATAGCAGTTCGGGGGGCGATCTCAGGGGCGTGTGAAGCTCATCCGCGGGTCGCCCGCCAGGCCCACAGCATCATCAGCGGCTGCAGCGGCAGGCGCAGGTAGAGCGCGGCGCGGGGGATGCGCTGGAACCGCTCGGGGTTGCGCGCCATGTGTAGGTTCGCGGGGAAGATCGCGGCGAGCAGCGCGATCAGGCTGAGCCCCGACAGACGCCGGGTGGGGGCGATCAGCACGCCGATGCCGCCCGCGATCTCCGCCACCCCGGTGACCGTGACCGCCCGCGCGGCGCCGCCGGGGGTGCGCGGCGGCACGATCGCCCGATAGGCCCGGGGCATCACGAAGTGGTTGACCCCGGAGGCGAGGAAGAACCCGCTCAGCAGCTTCAGCGACCGCGACATCGCGGCAATCTTAGCCGGGCCCGTGAGCGATCAGCGAGCGCCCGGTCATCGCCGCCGGCTGGTCGAGCCCGAGCAGCTCGAGCACCGTCGGGGCCACGTCGGCGAGCACCCCGCCCTCGCCGCGAAGCGCCAGGCCGTCGCGGACGGTCACGATCAGCGGCACGGGGTTCAGCGAGTGGGCCGTGTTGGGGCTGCCGTCGGGCTCGAGCATGTGGTCGGCGTTGCCGTGGTCGGCCGTGATCACGCAGGCCCCGCCCGACTCGTGCACGGCGGTCACGACCCGCCCGAGGCACTCGTCGACCGCCTCGACCGCGCTGACGGCGGCGGCGATCACACCCGTGTGGCCGACCATGTCGGCGTTGGCGAAGTTGATCACCCCGAACCGGGGGCGGTCCTCCCGCCACGCCGCGACGAACGCCGCGGCCGCCTCGAAGGCGCTCATCTCCGGCCTGCGGTCGTAGGTCGCCACGTCCCGCGGCGATGGCGCGAGCTCGCGCCGCTCCCCAGCCTGGGGAGCCTCCACGCCGCCGTTGAAGAAGTACGTCACGTGGGGATACTTCTCGGTCTCGGCGACGTGCAGCTGGCGAGCGCCGGTGGCCGCGATCGTGGCGGCGAGCGTGGTCGAGGGCCGCTCGGGCGCGAACATCACCGGGTAGGGCCAGCCCTCCTCGTACTCGGTCATCGTCGCGTACCTCGCCACCGGATCGGCGCCGCCGCGGTCGATCTCGGCGAATCCGGGCTCGGCGAGCGCGCGGGTCAGCTCGCGCATGCGGTCGGGACGGAAGTTGAACGCGATCACGCTGTCCCCGGGTGCGATGCTCGCGTCGGCTCCGACCGCGGTGGGCTCGACGAACTCGTCGGTCTCGCCCCGCTCATACGCGGCGCGGACGGCCTCCTCGCCGCCGCCGGCGGCATGGTCGCAGCGGCCGTGGACGAGCAGGTCATAGGCGCGCTGGACACGGTCCCAGCGGCGGTCGCGATCCATCGCCCAGTAGCGGCCCACGACCGAGCCCACCCGCACTCCGGCGGTCGCGTCCAGCTGGGCCAGGAAGGCCGCGCCGGCGTGGGGCAGCGTGTCGCGGCCGTCGGTGAAGGCGTGGACGATCACCTCGGGGGGGGCCGTCGGCGATGTCGTCTCGCGCGCCGTCGCGATCAACGCGAGCAGGTGGTCGAGGGAGGAGTGCACGCCCCCGTCGGAGACGAGCCCGATCAGGTGCACCCGCGCTCCCGAGAGCGCCGTGCGCAGGACCGGGTTGGCGGCGAACGAGCCGTCGGCGATCGCGTCGTCGATGCGAACCAGGTCCTGTCGCACCACCGCTCCCGCACCGAGGTTCAGGTGGCCGACCTCGCTGTTGCCCATCTGGCCGTCGGGGAGCCCCACGGCCCGCCCACAGGTGGCGAGGGTGGTGTGGGGCAGCTCCGCCCACAGCTCATCGAACACGGGGGTTCGCGCGAGCGATATGGCGTTGCCGGGTGAAGGCTCGGCCAGCCCCCAGCCGTCGAGCACGACCAGGCACGTCTGCGCCACCGGCAGCGTGCTCGGTCCCGCGGGCAGGGTCATCGAACGGCGGCGGCGACGATCGCGGCGAACGAGTCGGCCTGCAGCGAGGCCCCACCGACGAGCGCGCCGTCCACGTCGGGCAGCGCGAGCAGCTCCGGGGCGTTCTCGGGCTTGACCGAGCCGCCGTAGAGGATCCGCATGCGCTCCGCCGCCTCGGGGTCACGATCGCCGACGAGCGCCCGGATGAAGGCGATCGCCTCCTGGGCCTGCTCGGGGGAGGCCACCCTGCCGGTGCCGATCGCCCAGATCGGCTCGTAGGCGATCACGACGTCCGCCAGCTGCTCGTCGGGGACCGAGGCGAGGTCGTCGCGGACCTGCTGGCGCAGCTTGCGCTGCATGTCCCCGGCGTCGCGCTCGGTCTCGGTCTCCCCCACGCACAGGATCGGCGCGAGGCCCGCCGCCAGCGCGGCCGGCACCTTCGCCACCAGCGCCCGGTCGCTCTCGCCGAACAGCTCGCGACGCTCGGAGTGCCCCAGCACGGTTCCCTGGACGTCCAGCTCGGAGAGCATCGCCGGCGATATCTCACCGGTGAAGGCGCCCTCGGGCTCCGAGTGCATGTTCTGGGCGTACACCTGAACGCGGGAGCCGCGCGCCGAATCGACCATCGCCCGCAGGTCGGTGTACGGCACGCAGATCGCCACGTCCACGTCGGCGACGGCGGAGACGCGGGGGAGCAGCGCCTGGATGTACTCCTCGGCCTGGGACTCGGTCTTGTACATCTTCCAGTTGCCCGCCACGAGCGGGGTGCGGCGGGCCACCGCTACGCCACTCCCGCCCCGTCCAGCGCCCGCAGGCCGGGCAGCACATTGCCCTCGACCAGCTCGAGCGTGGCGCCCCCGCCGGTGGAGAGGTGATCGACCGAGCCCTCCAGCCCGAACTGGACGAGCGCCGCGGCGGAGTCCCCGCCCCCGACGACGGTGGTGCCCGGCGCGGCGGCGACCGCCTCGGCCACGGCGCGGGTGCCGGCTGCGAACGGCGCCAGCTCGAACGCCCCCATCGGGCCGTTCCAGAACACCGAGCCGGCGGCCGCGATCTCGGCGGCGTAGCCCGCACGGGTGGCGGGGCCGACGTCCAGGCCCATCCAGCCGACCGGCACGTCCACCCCGGCGAGCACCCGTGCGGGGGCATCGGCGGACAGGCGCTCGGCGATGACGAGGTCGCTCGGCAGGCACAGACGCGTCGCGTGGGAGTCCCCCCCGTCCGAGCCGCCCGGGGATCGCCGGCCGGCTGAGACGTGCGCCGGTGGCGGACACTCCGCGGCCCGCGCCAACGCGACGCGGGCGTGCTCGACGTCCTCGTCCTCGCACAGCGAGGCGCCGACCGCGTGGCCTCTGGCCACCAGGAACGGGAAGCACATCGCCCCCCCGATCAGCACCGCGTCGGCCAGGTCCAGGAAGCGGTCGATCACCGCGATCTTGTCCGCCACCTTCGAGCCGCCGAGCACCGCCACCAGCGGGGTGGCGGGATGCTCGAGGATCTCGGTCAACGTCCTGACCTCCCGTTCGAGCAGCCGTCCCGCCGCGTTGGGCAGCAGGTGGGCCACGCCCTCGGTGCTCGCGTGGGCGCGGTGGGCGGTGCCGAACGCATCGTTGACGTACACGTCGGCGAGCTCCGCCAGGGCCCGCGCCAGCTCGGGGTCGTTGGCGGTCTCCCCCGGCTCGAAGCGAACGTTCTCGAGCACCAGCACCTCGCCGTCGGCGAGCCCCTCGGCCAGCCGGGTGACCTCGGGCCCGACGACGGCGGGGGCGAGCGTCGCGTGGAAGTCGGTCAGCTCGCACAGCCGCGCCACCACCGGCGCGAGCGACAGCTCGGCCATGACCTTGCCGTGGGGGCGGCCGAGGTGGGACACCAGCACCAGCCGGGCGCCCCGCGCGCGGAGCTCTTCGATCGTCGGCAGCGCCGCGACGATGCGGGTGTCGTCCGCGACGATCGGGGTCCCGTCGGGACCTTCGCCGAGCGGCGCGTTGAAGTCGACCCGCACGAGCACCCGCCGCCCGCGCACGTCGAGCTCGTCCAGGCTCCTCACCGGATCACAACACCCTCTGCACCAGATCGACCAGCCGGTTGGAGTAGCCCCACTCGTTGTCGTACCAGGCGACCACCTTCAGCATCGTGTCGTCGATCATCGCTGTCAGCGAGGAGTCCACGATCGAGGAGAAGGGGGAGCCCACGATGTCGGTGGAGACGATCGGATCGGCGGTGTATGCGAGCAGCCCCTCCAGCGGCCCCGCCTCCGACGCGGCTTTGAGCGCGCCGTTGACCTCCTCGACGGTGCTCGGACGGGCACACTCGACGGTGAGATCGACGACCGAGCCGGTGGGCACGGGCGCCCGCACGGCGAAGCCGTGGAGCCTGCCCTTGAGCTCGGGGATCACCAGGCCGATCGCCTTCGCCGCGCCGGTGGAGGCGGGGATCAGGTTGATCGCGGCGGCGCGGGCGCGGCGGAGGTCCTTGTGCGGCAGGTCCTGGAGACGCTGGTCGGCCGTGTAGGCGTGGATCGTGGTCATCAACCCATGTTTGATGCCGACGGTGTCGTTGAGTACCTTCGCCACCGGCGCGAGGCAGTTGGTGGTGCAGGAGGCGTTGGAGATGACGTCGTGGGCGGCGGGGTCGTACACCTCGTCGAAGTTGACCCCGAGCACGACGGTCGCGTCGGGGTCGGTCGCCGGCGCGGAGATGATCACCTTCTTCGCCCCCTGCTCGAGGTGGGCGGCCGCACTCGCACGGTCGGTGAACAGTCCGGTCGACTCGATCACCACCTCGACGCCCAGCTCGCCCCAGGGCAGCGCCGCCGGGTCGCGCTCGGCGAGCACCTTCAGCTCGGCGCCGTCCACCTCCAGTCCGCTGTCGCCGCGCTCGGACACCGTACCCGGGTAGGGGCCGAGGATCGAGTCGTACTTGAGCAGGTGCGCGAGCGTGCGGGAGTCGGTGAGGTCGTTGACAGCGACCCACTCGATGCTCCTGGCGTCCTCCCGCGCCATCGCGGCACGGAACACGTTGCGACCGATGCGACCGAATCCGTTGATACCCACCCGTACGGGCATTCATTGCCTCCTGGAGCGAATCTGAACGATGCCGGCAGGACGGAACGCGACTCCACCCCCCGGCGCGCCGGGGGAGGCTATCAACGCCTCGATCGGGGGGTCAGCGTCCATGCCGGGCTGTGGGATCCGCTCCACCGCCGCTCAGGAGCGGCGGTGGGCCTTGTCGATGTCGCGGTGGGAGACGGCCACCTCGAGATCGTCGTGGTCGCGATAGCGAGCGGCGAGGTGCTCGGCGATCGCCACCGAGCGGTGGCGGCCACCGGTGCAGCCGATCGCGATCACGAGGTGTGACTTGCCCTCGGAGACGTACTCGGGCAGGAGGAAGTCCAGCAGCGCGTGCAGGCGCACGTACAGCTCGTCGAGGCGGCCGTCGCGGCCGATGTAGCGCACCACCTCCTCGTCGTGGCCCGTGAGCGCCCGCAGCTCCGGCTCGTAGTGGGGGTTGGGCAGGAAGCGCACGTCGATCGCGAGGTCCTCGTCGCGTGGCGGTCCGTGCTTGAAGCCGAGGCTCATGAACGTGACCGCCAGCCGTGACACCGACTGGTTGGGCAGGAGCTCGTCGGCGATCCGCCCGCGGAGCATCGACACCGACATGCCGGTGGTGTCGATCACGAGGTCCGCGCGGCCCCGCAGCGGTTCCAGCAGGGCCCGCTCGGCGGCGACGCCCGCCGCGATGCTGCCCTCGGGCGCGAGGGGATGGCGCCGGCGTGTCTCCTTGTAGCGGTTCACCAGCGTCTGCTCGCTGGCCTCCAGGAACAGCACGTGGTGGGTCAGCCCCAGCCGCTCGAGGTCGTCGACCACCTCCCGCAGCGCCTCGAAGTAGACGCCCCCCCGCACGTCGGAGACGACGGCGGCGCGCTCCACCTTCGAGCCGCGGTGGACGAACAGGTCGAGCAGCGAGCGGATCATCTCGGGCGGGAGGTTGTCCACGCAGAAGTAGCCCGCGTCCTCGAACACGTTCATCGCCGTGGACTTCCCCGCTCCGGAGAAGCCGGTGATCACGACCAGATCCTGCAAGCTCGACTCGACCGGCCTGTTCGCCGAGCGCAGCGGACGGAGGGGCCTGATGACGGCCATCGCCACGCCATTGTGGCGCGTTGGACGGACTATCCCGCCCGGTGCAGGCTGGCGTACAGCTCGCGGCCGACCTTCGCGGGCACCCCGGGAACCGTCTCGAGCTCCTCCCGCGCAGCCGCCGCGACGGCCTCCGGCGAGCCGAAGTGGGCGAGCAGCGCACGCTTGCGGGCGGGCCCGATCCCGGGCAGGTCGTCCAGCAGGGAGCTGCGCATCGCCCGGTCGCGGCGGACCCGGTGGTGGGTGACCGCGAAGCGATGAGCCTCGTCGCGCACCCTCTGCAGCAGCTGCAGCTCGGGCGTGGAATGGTCGAGCACCAGCGGCGAGCGGCGTCCGGGCAGGAAGATCTCCTCGATCCGCTTCGCCAGCGACACGACGACCACCCCCCGCTCGCGAAAGCCCCGCAGCGGACCCAACCCGGCGGCGAGCTGCCCCCGGCCCCCGTCGATCACCACCAGGTTCGGCAGGGAGGCGAAGCTCCCGTCGTAGTCGGAGTCGTGGGGGGAGATGTCCACCTGGGTCTCCCACTGGGCGAACCGCCGCCCGAGCACCTCCGCCATCGCGGCGTAGTCGTCGGAGGCCCCCGTGTCCAGGGAGCGGATGCGAAAGCGGCGGTAGTCGGACTTCTTCGGCGCGCCCCCCTCGAACACCACCATCGAGGCGACCGTGTGCTCGCCGCCGAGATGGGAGATGTCGAAGCACTCGATCCGCACCGGCGGCGCGTCCAGCCCGAGCGCCTCCTGGAGGCCCTCCAGGGCGTCCACGCGGCTCTGGCGACGGCGCTCGGCGCGCAGGCGCTCCTGGTCGAGCGCTAGGCGGGCGTTGCGCTCGGCGAGCTCGAGGATCCGGCGCTTCTCCCCCCGCTCGGCAGGGCGGATCTCCAGCGGCCCCTCCCGGCGGCTGGCGAGCGCCGCGGTGAGCGCCGAGGGATCGCTCCCCGACAGCTCCCGCTGGACGACGATCAGCGCCGGGATCGACAGGTGGCCGGCGTAGAACTGGAGCATGAACTCCGACGCCACCTCCGCCACATCGCGCTCGGTCTCGTTGGACAGGTAGAACGACTGGCGGTCGCTGAGCACGCCGTCACGCACCTGGAACACCTGGCCGTTCGCCTCGCGACCGTCGACGGCCACGGCGACCGCGTCGAACGTACCCGACGAGGCGTTGGCGACGCGGCGACGCTCCAACAGCGAGTGGACCGCCCGCAGCCGGTTTCGCTCGACCGTGGCCTGCTCGAACTCCTCGGCCGCGGCGGCGACCCGCATGCGCTCCTCGAGGTCCCGCTCGATCGCCACGAACCGGCCCGACAGGAAGTCGCTCACCTGCTCGATGCTCGCCCTGTAGTCCCGCCTGGAGACGTAGCTCACGCAGGGAGCCGAGCAGCGCTTGATGTAGTAGTCCAGACACGGGCTGCCGCTGCGCCGTCCCGGCTCGGGGCCGGTGCAGGTGCGGAACATGAACACCTTCCCCAGCACCTCCAGCGTCGAACGCACCCGCTTGGCGTTCGAGTAGGGCCCGAAATAGGCCCGCCCGGGGCGGTGGCGCTCGCGGGTGAAGTACACCCGCGGGAAGTCCTCCTCGAGGGAGATCGCGATGAACGGATAGGACTTGTCGTCGCGCAGGCGGATGTTGAAACGGGGCCGGTACTGCTTGATGAACCCCTGCTCGGTGAGCAGCGCCTCGGACTCCGAGGCCACCACCACGCACTCCACCTGGGCGGTGCTCGCGATCATCTCGCGGTGGCCGGGGCTGCTCGGCACGTTCGTGCGCGCGAAGTGGGACGCCACCCGCTTGCGGATCGACTTGGCCTTGCCGACGTAGATCACCCGCCCCGAGGCGTCCCGGAACAGGTACACACCGGGCTGGTCGGGCAGCGCCCGCCGCTGTGCGAGCAGGCTGCTGGCCGGCTTCTCCTCGGGGGTCGTCGTGTCGGCAGCCGTCTCGGTGGCCATCACGTCGAGGATAGGAGCCGCCGCTCGTGTAGTTCCGATGGACGCCACGCCACCGAGCCGGTGGGCAGGGCTCGAGCTTCAAGAATTAGGCCGCTGAAAGGCGTCCAGACTGTGAGCCAGCGACGGAACAGACGGAGTAGCGCGGCTATCGGCTTGATGATCCAATTCGAGCAGTTGGACGCTTAGGCCAATATGCTCCCTCCGATGTATCTCGCTGACCATGAAATCAAGGCACTGAGCGGCGACCTGCAAATCACAGGTCCAGACCTAGAGCATCCGTTTGAGCCCGAACGTCAGATCCAGCCATGCTCGATCGATCTTCGGATCTCAAATGTCTTCTGGAAGCCACGGCGACGGAGGCGTCTATGGCGGCTGCTCATGCCATGGAGGGAGATCACGATCGATCTACGGCGCTCGAGCATCCACGCTCTCGACCCGATTCGTGATTGGAAGCGATTTGACGTTACCGAGGGCCAGTCGGTAGTCATCAAGCCCGGCCAGACGGTCATGGGACGGATCTATGAGAGCTTCCGTATGCCCGCCAACTGCGCGGGCAAGATCGAGGGCCGGTCGAGCTTCGCACGCCTCGGTCTCTCGGTCGAGCTTCGCACGCCTCGGTCTCTCGGTTCATTGCACGGGCGATTTCATCAACCCTGGGTGGCAGGGCTTCATGCCGCTGCAGCTCTCCAATGTCGGCCCTTATAGGGTTCGGATTGCTCCGTACTTCTCGGTCTGTCAGCTCATGCTTGTCCCGCTGCCGAGCCCACCCGAACGCAGCTACGGAGACGCCGAACTCCGGAGCAAGTACATCAATGACGAAGGCGGTCCGTCGCTCTGGTGGAGGGATGCGCGCGTCGAGCAGCTCCAAGAGCGCCTCGGCCGAGCCAATGCCCACGAGGCGATACAGCGGGAGATCGTCGATCAGGTGCGCTTCCAGAGCACGGAAGTGCTGGCGCGGTTTCAGCGAGACCTCGACAAGATGCGCGTGGGCGAGATCGAGAACGCAGATCAGGTGCTTGATCAGTTCGCCCGACGAGAGGATCGCCGTCGTCTGATTGACACGACGGCCCTGGCTCTCCCATTGCTCTTCGCGAGCGGCGTGGTCGCCAGCGTCTTTGTCTCGTTCGGGATCTGGACCGTCGTGCTGATCGCTCTAACCGTTGTGGCCTCGATTGCAGCGTTTCTCGCGTACGAACGCCGGGATGATGGTTATCTCGGCACGAGCGACTTGAGAGATCTTCGACCGCCGGATGTCCAGGCATAATGACCCCGTGACGACGCGGGAGGCTCCTTCGATGTCTCTAACTCCCGAGCCGGGGCTGTACCGGCATTTCAAGGGGGGCCAGTACGAGGTCCTTGAGGTCGGCCGGCACTCTGAGACGGACGAGCTGCTGGTGGTCTACTGCTCGCTCGACGATCCGACCACGACCTGGGTACGACCACTAGAGATGTTCACCAGCGTCGTCGACAGCCCGGACGGGTCGCTTCCTCGGTTTAGGCGGCGCTCCCATGGCCCTGTCACGCGCTTGCTGCTGCGTCTGCTGCAATTCTCAGATGGCCGGAGGGCGTCTACCTGGCCAAAGGTGCGTCGGTCTTGGGGGAGCGTGTCGTCTCGGCCGCTGCCCTACGGTCGGTCAGGTCACGCTAGCTGACCGCATAGCCGGCGCCGTCCGATGTGAGGTGCCCTCGTCAGCCCATTCGCGAGCCATTTGACGTTGGCAGTGCCGCATGCGGCACTGCACGGGACGCGCACGCGCGTCCCGCCAGCGGCATATACGTCGCCGGCACCAGCTCTCACAAGCGTGTGCGCACCGCGCCCATGGTGCTTGTATGGCGTCGCTCCACAAGGGCCTCCAGGCCTCAGTAAGCCCGCCAGCGGCGGAACACGGCGACGAGCGCCCACACCACGGCGCCGATCAACACGAACCACAGCAGCTCCCCCAACCCCGTCCCCCACATGCGGGAGCGAGCCATGAAGGCGAGCAGGCCGAGGGCGATGGCGTAGTAGAGCAGACCGCGGTGGAGGTCGCCGAGGCTGTGGAGGGCCACGCGGTTTTCCCGGTACAGCCGCAGCCCGAGGTACCCGATCGCCACGCCGAAGGCGATGTAGATCACGGCCGCGAACGTGTCGGCCGCGCGGCCGCCGTTGGGGAGCAGGTCGACGGCGGCTGCGATCACCAGCACGATCGCGATGTTGCGGGCCGTCTTGAACCGATCCATCGCAGTGATCTTAGGTCACTCGATCAGCGTCTCGAGACGGGCGTATGCCTGCTCCACCGCACGCCGGGCGGCGGTGTGGCGGGCCTCGGACTTGGCCGACTCGTACCGGGTGGCCCACGCCGCGGGCTCGGAGAGCTCCTGCTCGAGCTCCCGCAGGGCCGCCTCGGCCTGCTCGATCGCGCGCTCGGCCTCGGCCTGGGCGGCGAGCCGGTTCTTCGACGGCCCCTCCGGCTTGGGCCGCGGCTTGGGCTTGGGCTTGGGCTTGGCCTCGGTCCTCCCCGGCGGCGCGAGTTCTCGCTCCGGGCCGCTGCGCGGGGTGGCGGGCGGCCCGGCGGGGGCGTCCGCGCGGGCTTCGCGCACCCGCACGTACTCCGGCCAGCCGCCCACGTAGCTGTGGAGCGAGCGCTCCTCGATCGCGATCGTGCGGGTCCCGACCGCGTCGAGCAGGGCGCGGTCGTGGGAGACGAGGAGGATCGCGCCGGTGAATGCCCGGAGGGCGTCCTCGAGCGCCTCACGGCTCTCGATGTCGAGGTGGTTGGTGGGCTCGTCGAGGATCAGCACGTTCGCACCGGAGTGAACGAGGATCGCCAGCGCCAGCCGGCGACGCTCGCCGCCGGAGAGGCCGGCGAGCGGTTTCTCGGCCTCCTCGCCGGAGAACAGGAACCGTCCGAGCAGGGCACGGGCCTTGTTGGGTGTGAGACCGGTGGCGTGTTGGGCCGCAGCCAGCGCCGTCTGGCCGGGCGGCCCGCCCGCGCCTAGCTCCTCCGCGTGCTGGGTGAGGTGACCGAGGGTCACGTTGTGGCCCACGCTGAGCCGCCCCGCGGCGGGGTCGCGCAGCCCCAGCAGCGTCTGCAGCAGCGTCGTCTTGCCCGAGCCGTTGGGGCCCACGAGGGACACGTGCTCGCCCCGTTCCAGCCACAGCTCGGCGTCCTCCAAGAGCGTGAGGGGCGGCTCGCCGATCTCGATGCGGGCGTCGAGCAGCTCGAACACGACACGGCCGGAGCGGGCGGGAGGCTTGAACGTGAACTGGAGCCCCTGGCCATCCCTGGGGTCTCGCTCGATCGGCTTGATCTTGGCGAGCTTCTTCGCCCGGGACTGAGCCTGGCGGGCCTTCGTGGCCTTGTAGCGAAACCGCTCGATGAACCGCTCCATGCGAGCGATCTCGGCCTGCTGCTTGTCGATCGCCTTGCCGAGCGCGATCGCACGCGCCGCCTGCTCGCTGCGCCAAGCGTGCCAGGTGCCGGGAAAGAAGCGGGAGCGGCCCGCCTCCAGCTCCAGCACGGAGGTTCCCACCGCCTCCAGGAACCACCGATCGTGGGCGACCAGGGCGATCGCCGCGTCGAGCCCGACGAGGGTCTGCTCGAGCCACTCCAGCGACTCGATGTCGAGATGGTTGGTGGGCTCGTCGAGCAGCAGCACATCGGCGCCGGTGGCGAGCGCCCGGGCGAGCGAGGCCCGGGTGAGCTGGCCTCCGGAGAAGGTATCCAGCGTGCGGTCGAGATCCCCCTCGGCGAAGCCCAGCCCCCGGGCCATCACGGTGGCACGGTCGCGCCAGAGGTACCCGCCCCGGGTCTCCAACCGGGCCTGGGCGCGGGAGTAGCGTTCGAGCATCTGCTCGTCGGTCCCGCCCGAGCCCATCCGCTGCTCGAGCTGGGCCAGCTCCGTCTCGATCCGCAGCTCCTCCTCGCAGCCGGAGATGACGTACTCCCGCAGCGGCAGGTCCCGATCGCGGGGCGGACGCTGGTCGTGCAGCGCCACCCGGGCCCCCTTGGCGAGGGTGAGGGCGCCACCGTCGATCGACTCCTCCCCCGCGAGCATCCGCAGCAGCGTCGTCTTGCCCGACCCGTTGCGCCCGGCGATCGTCATCCGCTCGCGTCGCTCGAGCTTGAAGGACACGCCCCGCAGCAGCGGGGACCCCACCATGTCCTTGTGCAGGTCCGATGCGATCATCACCGCCATAGGCGGCATGGTATGAGGGTGCTGCGGTAGGATCCGCCACCATGACGGGCCTCGGATCTCGCATCTACGGGCGCCTCGCCGGCACGGCGGTGGCGTCGGTGGTGCTGCTGCTGGCGGCGGCCCCGGCGGCCTTCGCCGAAAACGACGGTCGGGGCCTCTACGGCGCCACCAACGACAAGGTCGTGACCAACGCGGGCTTCATCCTGATCGTGTTCTTCCCCACGTTCGTGTTCGTGATGAGCATGATCCAGTGGCGGCTGGAGAAGCGCAAGGAAGCGCGCAAGGCGGCCAAGAAGCAGCTCGGCGAAGTCGAGTGGCACGGCGGCTGGTAGTCGCACGGGGCCGCACGAGCAGCGACCGCGGCCGATGAGCGAGGACCAGGCCGTCCGCTTCGAGCGCCGGGGGGCGGCCGCGGTGGTGACGATCGACCGCCAGCATCGACGCAACGCCGTCGACGGCGACACCGCAGCGGCTCTCCACGAGGCCTACCTGCGGTTCGAGTCCGACGAGCAGGCGCGGGTGATGGTGCTGACGGGAGCCGGCGGGATCTCCTTCTGCGCGGGTGCTGACCTGAAGTCGACCGAGACGATGGCGGGGCGGCTGCTCTCCGCGGAGGGGCCGATGGGCTTCTCCCGGCTGACCCCGTCGAAGCCGACGATCGCGGCGATCTCCGGCTTCTGCCTGGCGGGTGGCCTCGAGCTCGCCCTCTGGTGCGACCTGCGAATCGCCACCGAGGACTCGACGCTCGGCTACCCCGAGCGGCGTTGGGGGGTGCCCCTGATCGACGGAGGGACCCAGCGGCTGCCCCGGATCGTGGGCCTGGGGCGGGCGCTGGACCTGATCCTCACCGGCCGTTTGATCGACGCACGGGAGGCGCTGGGGATGGGGCTCGTGACCGAGCTCGTGCCCCCCGGCGCACACCTGGAGCGGGCGCTGGCGTTGGCGGAGGGACTCGCCCGATTCCCCCAGCGGACGATGCTCGCCGACCGTCGGGCCGCGATCGAGGGACTCGGCATGCCCCTCGCGGAGGGACTCGCGCTCGAGGCCGGGTCGGGGCCGGAGGTGTTCGAAGAGGGCGCTCGGGGCGCCGCCCGGTTCGCCGCCGGCGAGGGACGGGGCGGTGCAGGATCGGGAGCATGATGGACCGGGGCTTGCAAGCATGGATATGCTCACCTGACTGATGGCCTACTTCGTCACCGGTGCGACGGGATTCATCGGGCGCAGGCTCGTTGAGCGACTCCTCGACAAACGCCAGGGCACCGTGTACGTGCTCGTGCGGGACGGCTCCCTGGGCAAGCTCGAAGACCTGATCTCCCAGTGGCGCGCGGCCGGGCCCGCGGGCGCCAGCAGGGTGGAGCCGGTGATCGGCGACCTGCGCAAACCGCTGCTGGGGGTGGACAAGGACAGGGTCGACGAGCTGCGGGGCCAGATCGAGCACTTCTTCCACCTCGCGGCGATCTACGACATGACCGCCCCGCCCGAGCAGAACACCGCGGTGAACGTCGGCGGCACGACCCACGCGGTGGAACTGGCGCGGGCGGTGGAGGCCGAGCACCTGCACCACGTCTCCTCGATCGCGGTGGCGGGCACCTACAAGGGGACGTTCTCCGAGGACATGTTCGACGAGGGCCAGCGGCTGCCCTCGCCATATCACCGCACCAAGTTCGAGGCGGAGCAGATCGTCAGAGAGCAGCCCTACGTACCGTGGCGGGTGTACCGGCCGGGAATCGTGGTGGGCGACTCGAGGACCGGCGAGATGGACAAGGTCGACGGGCCCTACTACTTCTTCAAGGCGATCCAACGCGCCCGCCAGCTCGTGCCCGAGTGGGCGCCGCTGGTGGGGCCGGACCTGGGCAACACCAACGTCGTGCCGGTCGACTGGGTGGCGGGGGCGCTCGAGCACATCGCCCACGAGCCCGACCTCGACGGCAAGGCCTTCCACCTCACCGACCCCCGCCGCCAGCGGGTGGACGAGCTCATCAACGAGCTGGCCGCGGCGGCCCACGCACCGCGGGTGCAGATCAGCATCGACAAACGGCTCACCGACCCGCTGCCCAAGTGGCCGCTGCAGCTGGCGCTCGCCCTGCCCCCCCTGCGTCAGGCCAAGAACCTGTTGCTGCGCGACCTGGGCATCCCCCAGGAGGTGCTCAGTCACATGGAGCTGGTGCCCCGGTTCGACAACCGTGAGGCCCAGCAGGCGCTCGAGGGCACCCCGCTCGAGCAGCCGCCGCCGCTGCACGAGTACGCGGGGCGCCTGTGGGACTACTGGGAGCGCAGGATGGATCCGGATCTCGCCAAACGGCGGACCCTCCAGGCGGCGCTCGACGGCAAGTACGTGATGATCACCGGCGCCTCGTCGGGGATCGGACGGGCCACGGCGGTGAAGGTCGCCGCCGCCGGCGGCGTGCCGCTGCTGGTGGCGCGCAACGTCGAGAAGCTCGAGGAAGCCCGCGCGGAGATCGTGGCGGCGGGCGGCACCGCCTACGTCTACGCGGCGGACATCTCTGACATGGAGTCCGTCGAGCGGCTGATCGAGCGGGTGCTCGCCGACCATCGCCACGTGGACATGCTGGTGAACAACGCCGGTCGCTCGATCAGACGGTCGATCTCGCTCAGCTACGAGCGCTTCCACGACTTCGAACGGACGATGCAGCTCAACTACTTCGGCGCGGTGAAGCTGATCATCGGCCTGCTGCCCCACATGCGCGAACGGGGATCGGGGCACATCGTGAACATCTCCTCGATCGGCGTGCAGACCAACCCGCCGCGGTTCTCGGCGTACGTCGCCTCCAAGGCGGCCCTGGACGCGTTCACGCGGGTGATCGCCTCGGAGGTGATCGGCGATGGCGTCACCTTCACGACGATCCACATGCCGCTCGTGCGCACCCCGATGATCGCGCCGACGAAGATGTACGACGCGTTCCCCGCGATCACCCCGGACGAGGCCGCGGACATGATCTGCGAAGCGTTGCGCTCCCGCCCGAAGCACATGGGCACCCGCCTGGGCACGTTCGGCGAGGTGGCCTACGCGCTCTCGCCGAAGGCGGTGGACCGCATCCTGCACCTCGCCTACCGCGTGTTCCCCGACTCCGCCGCGTCGAAGGGCCACCGCGATGTCGAGGAACGAGCCTCGTTCGAGCAGATCGCGATGGCGACGCTCACGCGGGGCGTCCACTGGTAGGAACCCTCCACCCGCGGTCGTGACGCGAGGGTGAGCGCACTCGGACAGAACGCGATCGAGGTCCGCGACCTGCACAAGCGCTACGGCGAGTACGAGGCCGTGCGGGGGATCGACATCACCGTGAACCGGGGAGAGGTGTTCGGCCTGCTGGGCCCCAACGGCGCCGGCAAGACCACCACCGTGGAGATCCTCGAGGGCTACCGGGAGCGCACCGCCGGTACGGTGTCGGTGCTCGGCCACGACCCCGCCCGCCGACCGCTGGCGCTGCGACGGCGGATCGGCATCGTGTTGCAGAGCGGAGGCATCTACGGACACATCTCCCCCCGCGAGGCGCTGCGCCACTGGGCGAGCTTCTATCCCCATCCCCGCGAGGTGGAGGAGGTGCTGGGGCTGGTCGGACTGCGCGAGCAGGCGGACGTGCGCAGCCGCAAGCTCTCCGGCGGACAGCTGCGGCGACTGGACTTCGCGCTCGCGCTGGTGGGCGACCCCGAGCTGATCTTCCTCGACGAGCCCACCACCGGTTTCGATCCCGAGGCGCGACGGAGCGCCTGGGAGACGGTCCGCAGCCTGCGCGACCTCGGCAAGACGGTGCTGCTCACCACCCACTACCTCGATGAGGCCCAGGCGCTGGCCGACCGGGTGGCGATCGTCAAGGACGGGCGGGTCCTCGCGATCGGACCGCCGCGGGAGCTGGGGGTGGGCGCGACCTCCTACCGGGTCACCTGGCGGGACGCCGCCGGGGAGCACCACGAGCGCCAGACCGAGGACCCCACCGGGCTGCTGCACAAGCTCACGAGCGAGGCCCTCCACCGAGGCGAGCGGCTGGAGGAGCTGAGCGTGGGGCGGCCCACGCTCGAGGACGTGTACCTGGAGCTGACCGCCGAT
Source organism: uncultured Solirubrobacterales bacterium (assembly GCA_963696615.1). GTDB lineage: Bacteria > Actinomycetota > Thermoleophilia > Solirubrobacterales > Solirubrobacteraceae > Palsa-744. Next base: position 145,002 of record CAVOKU010000003.1, read on the forward strand.
GGCTGACGCGCTGACCCTCACCTGGCGCCAGTACCGGCTGGAGCGCCACATGTTCTGGCGCAACCCCAGCGCAGCGTTCTTCAACTTCCTGCTGCCGCTGCTGTTCCTGGCGTTCTTCGGCGCGATCTTCCACGGCAGACAGCACGATCTGAACCGGCTCGTGCCGGGTATCGCAGGGATGAGCGTGATGGCGACCACCTTCACCGCGCTGGCCTACAACATCGTCTACCTGCGCGAGCGGGGCGTGCTGAAGCGGATCAGGGGCACCCCCCTGCCCGCCGGCTCCTACTTCGGCGGGGTGGCCGCCAACGCCGTCACCAACGCGGCCCTGCAGATCGCGATCGTGGTGGTCGCCGGGAGGCTCTTCTTCGGCACCGGCTGGCCCAAGGACTGGGCTGAGCTGATCGTGTTCGTCGTGGCGGGGGTGGTGTGCTTCGCCTCGCTGGGAGTGGCGTTCGCCCATGTGATCCCCAACTTCGAGTCCACCCCCGCCTACGTCAACGCGGTGTTCCTGCCGGTGATCTTCATCTCGGGGGTCTTCTACGACGTCAAGGAAGTGCCCACCTTCCTGCGGGACATCGCCGAAGCGCTGCCCCTCAAGCACCTGATCGACGGGCTGGAGGGGGCGATGGTGACCGGCTCGAGCCTCGGCGAGAACCTCTCCTCGCTGGCGGTCATCGGCCTGTGGGGGGCGTTCGGGCTGTACTTCGCGGTCAAGGGGTTCTCCTGGGAGCAGCGGCGGGGATAGTCTCTGCGCTCACAGGCGGCACCCGAGAACCGCCCGCCCCGACCCTGGAGATCTGAAGATGAAGCAGCTGGCGCCGGATGTGTACCTGCTGAAGGGATGGCCGCCCAACGCGATCAACGTGTACCTCGTCGGAGACGTGCTGATCGACGCCGCCACCCGCCAGGCAGAGAAGCGGATCATGCGTCAGATCGCCGGCAGGACGGTGAGCGCACACGCCCTCACCCACGCCCACCCCGACCATCAGGGCTCCAGTCACGCGATCTGCGAGCGGCTCGCCATCCCGTTGTGGTGCGGTCAGGCCGACGTGCCCGCGATGGAGACGCCGGGCGGGGTCAGGAACAGCCAGGCCCCCGGCTGGTTGAACAGCCTGCAGGAGCGCTTCTGGACGGGTCCCCCCCACCCGGTGGCACGGGCGCTGAGCGAGGGGGACGAGGTGGCGGGGTTCACCGTGCTCGAGACCCCCGGACACTCCCCCGGCCACGTCGCCTACTGGCGGGAGTCCGACCGGACGCTGATCCTGGGAGACGTGCTGAACAACATGAACGTGATCACCGGCATCCCCGGGCTGCACGAGCCGCCCGAGATCTTCACCCCCGACCCCGCCCGCAACCGCGAGTCCGCGCGGCGGCTGGCGCAGCTGCGCCCAGCGCTGGTGTGCTTCGGACACGGCGCGCCGCTGCGGGACACCGACAAGCTCAGCCGGTTCGTCGCCCAGCTCCCGGGCGGCTGACCGCCGCCGGGTCGCGGCACGATGGCCGACAGCATCTTCACCCCGAAGGGCGAGGGGCTCTACGCGCCGACCGACCACGCCCGCGGACCGTGGGATCGCCACGCGCTGCACGGAGGTGCCCCCGCGGCGCTGATCGCAAGGGCGATCGAGCGCACCGAGCCGGGGGAGCAGCTCCCGGTGGCGCAGCTACGGGTGCAGTTCCTCAAGCCGATTCCCTTCGCCGAGCTGAGGGTGGCCACCGAGATCGTGCGCGACGGCCGACGCGTGCAGGAGCTCACCGCCGAGGTGACCGCCGGCGGGAATCCGGTCTGCCGGGCCAGCGCACTGAGGATCCAGCCGCTGCCGGGCGATCTGCCCCGCAGCGGACCCGACCCGGCCCCCGGCATTCCCGGCCCCGAGCAGGGCGCCGTGCGGCTGTTCTCCCTGAACGGGGACACCACCGCCGCGTTCGCCACCACCGGGATGCAGATGAGCTGGCTCGACGAGCCCGCGACGCCCGGACCCGCGCGGGTGTGGATGCGCCTGCGCCGGCCGCTGCTGCCCGGCGAGGAGCCCACCCCGCTTGTGCACCTCGCGGCGACGGCGGACTTCGGCAACGGGGTCAGCGCGGAGCTGCCGTTCGCGGAGTACCTGTTCATCAACGCCGACCTCACGATCCATCTGTGGCGCCCGCCCCACGGCGAATGGATCGGCCTGGACTCCCGCACGCTGCTGCGCACCGGGGGCATGGGCACCAGCGAGAGCGTGCTCCACGACGACGGCGGACCGGTGGGACGGGCCTTTCAGAGCCTGGTGGTGCAGCCGCGGTGACGGTCCCCGAGCGTGCGTTGCGGGCCCTCTAGTTATTGCGCACGCAACTACTATAATTGCGTAGACAACTAATTGTTCGGTGGCCGGCACTGCCCGTGTCACCCGCGAAAGGAGCTCCACATGTCTGCACAGCCCGCCGTCGCAACCCCCGTCGAGACAACCCTACCCACCGGTGTGTGGGAGATCGACCCCGTCCACTCGAGCGTGGAGTTCCAGGTCAAGCACCTCGGGATCGCGACCGTCAAAGGGGTCTTCAAGGAGTTTCAGGGCACCCTCGAGTCCGGTCCCTCCGGCGTCAGCGTCCACGGCACCGTGCAGACCGCGAGCGTGGACACGCGCGAGCCCCAGCGCGACGAGCACCTGCGCTCGGCGGACTTCTTCGAGGTCGACCGCTACCCCGAGATCGGCTTCAACTCGACCGCTGTCAGGACGACCGGAGAGGACGAGTTCGAGATCGACGGTGAACTCACGCTGCACGGAGTCACCGCAGACGTGACGCTGCGGGGAGAGCTCGAGGGGACCGAGCAGGACCCTCAGGGCAACGAGCGGATCGGACTGTCCGCCGGCGGCCAGATCAACCGGTCGGACTTCGAGATGAGGTTCAACGCGGCGCTCGGGTCGGGGAACCTGATGGTCAGCGACAAGGTGAAGCTGCTGCTCGACGTGTCGGCCGTCAAGGCCGGCTGAGGGCTGGTTCGCCGGCGACCGACGTGGCCCCCCGAGGCCTCGCGGCCCCGGACCGGGTCGGGCGAGCTCAGCGCACGATCACCTCGCCCAGCGCCGCGTCGATCGCGGCGAGCGTGTCGGCGCTGAGCTCGATGCCCGAGGCCGACGCATTGGCATGGACCTGCTCGGGGCGGCTGGCCCCCACGATCGCCGAGGCGACGTTCGGCTGGCGCAGGACCCAGGCGAGGGCCAGCTGGGGCATCGTCAGCCCGGCATCCTCGGCGACGGGCACCAGCCGCTGCACGGCCTCCAGCACCGCGGGCTCCATCAGGCGATCGATGAAGGCGCTCATCGTCTCGCTGGCGGCACGAGAGTCCGCCGGGGGCTGCTGACCGGGGAGGTACTTTCCCGTCAGCACCCCCTGACCGAGCGGGGACCACACGATCTGGGAGATGCCCTCTCGTTCGCCCAGCGGGATCACCTCGGCCTCGGGCAGGCGCCACAGCATCGAGTACTGCGGCTGGCTCGAGACCCAGCGCTCGACGCCGGGCAGGGCCAGCGACTCCTCGATCCTCGCCACGGGCCACTCGCTGAAGCCGATGTAACGCGCCTTGCCCGACCGCACCACCTCGGTGAGCGCCGCCATCGTCTCCTCCAGCGGCGTCTGATCGTCATAGCGGTGGCACTGGTAGAGGTCGACGTGGTCGGTCCGCAGACGTTCCAGGGAGGCGTCGATCTGCTTGTGGATCTGGGCCGCCGACAGCCCCCGGTCGGTGTCGGACATCGGGAAGAACACCTTCGTGGCGAGCACGTAGGAGGAGCGCTCGTGCCCGGCGAGAGCTTCGCCCAGCAGCGTCTCGGCGGCGCCGCGACCGTAGATGTTGGCGGTGTCGATGAAGTTGATGCCCGCGTCGAACGCCGCCTGCACGCACGCCTTCGCCTGCTCGCGCTCGACCCCGCCCGAGTAGGTCAGCCACGAGCCGAGGCTGACCTCCGAGACCTCCAGGTCGCTGGCGCCGAGCTTGCGCAGTCGCACGCGCGCCAGCCTAGCAACGCTCGGCCCGCCGCAGGCCCTACCGGCGGCGTCCCCTGGCGAAGCTCTGCATCGGCGGCACCACGGCGCGCATGCCCGAGCCCACCTCGCCGGCGCGCTCCTGCTCGAGCGGCTCGTCCCCTCCGACCGAGCCGGCCTCACCCGGGGAGGCCGGCTCGGGCATCGGCAGCCGGTGCACACGCGCCTGGTCGCGTTGCTCCTCGGCGGTGGGCGCCAGGAAGCGCTCCAGCGCCGCCAGCTCGGACACGATCACGTTGATCACACCTTCGCTGCGCTCCAGCCGCCCGCGTGCGAGCAGCAGCGGCTCGGCCCGGGCCAGCTGACGGTGGCGCTCATAGACGTGCTCGGGCACGATCAGGTTGATCGTGCCGTGCTCGTCCTCGAACAGCAGGAACATCGTTCCCTTCGCGGTTCCCGGACGTTGGCGGGCGATCACCAGTCCCGCGACCGACACCGAACAGCCCGGGGGCAGCCGCCCGAGCTGGGCGCTGGTCGCCAGCAGCGGGATCGACAACCGCCCCCGCAGGATCGCCAGCGCGTGATCGCCGACGGTGACGCCGCTGGTGGCGTAGTCGGCGATCAGCCGCTGCCAGCGCCCCAGCGGCCGCAGTCGGGGAGCGTCGGGCAGCTGCAGGGGCAGCGCGAGCTGGGTCCTCTCGCCGCCCGCCTCGATGGCGGCGGGGGTGGCGAGTCCCAGCTGCCACAGGGCCTGGCGCCTGCGGGTGTCGGCGGTCTGGGTATGGACGCTCCCCCCCACGAGACCGTCGCAGGCCCCCGACCACGCCAGCTGGGCCAGGGTCCTCTGCCCCGCCCCCGAGCGCCCGGAGAGGTCCTCCAGCGAACGGTAGGGACCGCCCCGCTCGCGCTCGGCCACGAGCTCGCGCACCTCGCTGGCGAGCACGTCCTTGACGTAGCCGAGACCCAGCCGTACGCCGCCCCGCTCCACCGCGCACTGCACCTCGGAGTGGTTGACGTCCAGTCCCAGCACGGGGATGCCGCGGTGTTCGGCCTCGTGCACGAGGGAGTCGGGAGCGTAGAAGCCCATCGGCTGCTCGTTCAACAGCGCGCACAGGAACTCGGGGCCGTAGTGGACGCGCAACCAGGTCGACTGGTAGGCGAGCAGCCCGAAGGCGGCGCCGTGGGCCTTGGGGAAGCCGAAGCCGGCGAAGCCCTCGACCATCTCCCACACCCGCTCGGCCGTGCGCCGCTCGGCGCCGACATGGCGCCGAGCGCCCGCGATGAAGTCCTCGCGCTGACCCTGGAGCGCCTCGTGGGAGCGCTTGCGGCTCATCGCCCGGCGCAGCCCCTCCGCCTCGCCTGGGGTGAAGCCCGCGAAGGCTTCTGCCACCTGCATCACCTGGTCCTGGAAGATGATCGTGCCCAACGTCTCGCGCAGGACCGGCTCGAGCGTGGGGTGCTCGTAGGGGATCGCGTAGGCGGGGTCTTCGCGCCGGCGCCGTAGACGCTCGATGTAGGGGTTGATCGCGCCTCCCTGGATCGGCCCGGGTCGCACGATCGCGACCTGGATCGTCAGGTCCTGGAGGCTTTCCGGGCGTGTCCGGCGCAGCGACTGCATCTGAGCGCGGCTCTCGATCTGAAAGACCCCGACCGTGTCTGCCGCACGGATCGCCTCGAACGTGGACTCGTCGTCGAACGGGATCCGCGACAGGTCGATCCGCTGCGAGCGGGTGCGCGCGATCTCCTCGACGCAGCGCTCCACCGCGGAGAGCATCCCCAGGCCCAGCAGGTCGATCTTCAGGAAGCCCGCGTCCGCGCAGGAGTCCTTGTCCCACTGGACCATCTGCCGGTTCTCCATCGCGGCGGGCACGACCGGACAGCAGTCGATCAGCGGCCTGGTCGCGACGATCATCCCCCCCGAGTGCTGGGAGAGGTGGCGGGGCAGGCCGTAGGCCTCTCCCGCCAGGCGCTCGAGCCAGCGCCAGCGTCCCGACCGGCCCGTCCCGACGCTCGTGCTGTGCGCCGTCCCGGCGATGTCGAGCTCCTTGCCGGGACCGAGGTGATCGGCGACGCGGGCGGCCCGCTCGATCTCGCCGGCGGGAAGGCCCAGCACCTTGCCCAGCTCCCGGATCGCCCCCCTCACGCGGAAGGTGGGAAAGGCCGCCACCAGCGCCGCCCGATCGCGGCCGTAGCGCTCGAGGACCCGTGGGATCAGCAGCTCGCGGATGTCCCGGGGAAAGTCCAGGTCGATGTCCGGCAATCCGCGCAGGTCTTCGTGCAGGAAGCGCCCGAGCGCCAGCCCGTTCGCGATCGGGTCGATGTGGGAGAGGCCGGTCAGGTAGCAGACGATCGAGGAGACGGACGAGCCCCTACCGCGCCCGGGCGCCAGCAGCGCCCGCACGGAGTCCGGCCCGCGCACCTCGCGGGCGACCTCCCGGGCCAGCTCGAGCATGTCGTGGTGGAGCAGGAAGAAGCCCGCCAGCCCGAGCTCCTCGATCACGTGCAGCTCCTGCTCCAGGCGTTCCTGCGCCTGGGAGCGCATGTGCGGTGAGACGAGCCCTTCTCCGGACGATCTCGCTCCGTAGCGACCCTCCAGCCGAGCATCGCACAGCTCCGCCAGCTTGCGGGCCGCGTCGCCGTCCTCGGCGCCGGGGTAGCGGTAGCCGAGGTCTTCGACGAGGTCGAACGACAGCTGCTCGGCGAGCAGCAGCGTCTCGCGCACCGCCTCGGGATGGTCGGCGAAGCGGCTGGCCATCGCCTGCGGCGAGCTGAGCACGTGGCTGAAGCTGCCGCGGCGCAGCGGCTCGGAGGCCTCGAGCGTGGTGCGGTGACGCAGCGCGACGAACGCGTCCTGCAGCTCGGCCCTGGAGCGGGCGTGGGCGTGCACGTTGCCGGTGGCCACGCAAGCCACCCCCAGCCGCCGGGCGAGCGCGATCAGCGCGCGGTTGCGGGCGCGGTCGTCGCGGGCATAGGGTCGCTGCAGCTCCACCCGCAGGCCGTCGGGCCCGAATGCGTCCAGCAGCCGCCTGGCCGTCGACTCGTCGCGCACGCCGCCGCCGAGCGCCGACCTCTGCGCACAACCGCTCAGGCACAGCAGTCCCTCGGCGTGGTCGAGCACCGTCCGGAGCTCCACCCGCGGCTCGCTGCGCTCCCGCCGCGGGGATCCGTCGCGGGTGTGAGCATGGGCGAACGTGAGGATCCGGCAGAGGTTGCGCCAGCCTCGAACGTCGCGCACCAGCAGGGTGAGGTGCCGCCCGTCGACCAGATCGAGCTCGGCGCCGTGGATCGCCTTCACCCCACAGTCACCCGCGACCTGCGCCAGCTCCATCGCGCCGGACACCGAGTTGTGGTCGGTCAACGCGAGCGCCCGATAGCCCAGCTCGCCCGCCCGCCGCGCCAGCTCGCCGGGCAGCGAGACGCCGTCCAGGAACGAATACGCCGAATGGCAGTGCAGCTCCGCGTATGGGGGAGTCGACCGCTCCATCCTCAGGCCCCACCTGGCCTGACGGTGAGCATCTCCGCCCCCATCCCTCAGGAACCCTGCACGAACCAGCCGCCCGCATGGAGGTCATGGAAGACCACCACGTTGCGCCCCCGCTCGCCCATCAGCTCCCAGTAGCGCCGGCGCAGAGGCGCATCGGTCCACCAGCGATCCTCGACGAGCCACGACTCGCGCACCAGCTCGATCGCTTCCCCGTTCACCTCAACCGGGGCGCCCCCGCCCCAGCGAACGCAGGCGGGGCGAGGCAGGTTCAGTGGTCGCGGCCCGCCGCGCGGGCGCCCCGCGATGCCCGGACTGGGGCCCACCGGTCTCATCGACGGAGGTCCATGCGCCCACCGCCCACGTCAGCCCGGCAGCGGGGTCAGCAGCACCCGGCGCTCGGGCACCCGCGAGTCCGGATCCACGCACACCGCCCGCAGCGCCGCGTCCCGGCCGGCCACCGCCCGCACCTGGCCCACGGCCTCGCGCAGCCGCGCGGCGCGGACGGCCCGGGCGGCGGGGTCGCCGGGGCCTCCCATCCGCAGCTCCTGCTGATCGCCGGATGCCGAGCCGAAGCGCTCCACGGCCAGTCCCAGCGCCGCTGCCGGCGCCGGCAGCAGCGGCAGGCGGGCCGCCAGCGCCAGCCCGATCCGCTCACGGTCGGCGAGCGCCTGGCGAAAGACCACCCGCTCGCGCCAGGCCCCACCGCTGACCAGACGCGCGGACAGGGTCACCGCGCGCAGGGCCCGTCCCCGGCGCTCTGAGCGCGCCAGCAGCCGGTCCACGAGCACGCCCAGGACGCGCTCCAGCGCCAGACCAGAGCTCGCGTCGCCGACTCCCATCGTCTCCCGCAGCCCCTCCTCGACACGGCGCACCCGCAGCGGCGTGTCCTCGCCGCGGGCGAGCCGATGCGCGAGCACCCCCGCCGCTCCGAAGCGATCGGCGATCAGCGAACCCCCCAGCCGTACCAGCTCGCCGAGCGTACGCACGCCGAGCCGGTCCAGCGACGCCACCAGAGTCTCGGTCTCCCGGCGGTGGCCGAGCAGTGCGATCGAGCGACCGGCGAGCCAGCGAGGGGCGTCGCACTCGCTCACCACGAACGGACGCTTCGAGCGCGTGGCGAGGGCGCACGCCAGCGCACAGAAGCGGGTGGGGCCCGCCCCCACGCGCGCGGGCAACCCACCGCCGGCCGCGGATCGACCGGCGCCGCGAGCGGCCCGCTGCGCCGCGGCGATCGTCGCGGTGTCCGTCCCGTGCAGCCCGCGCAGGCCGTCGGCTGTGAAATACCCCAGACCCGCCCGCTCGCTCTCGACTGCCGCCCCGATCGCTTCCAGACCGCACAGGATCCCCTCCCAGGCCTCCGCCACACCCACGGGATCCGGCGCCACGAGGACGAGCTCCGGACAGCGGGCGAGCGCCTCTCCGAGAGCCATCCCAGGTGCGACGCCGCACGCCTCGGCGGCTCCGGAGACCTCTCCCACGCGCTGCTCGCCGCCGGCCTGCGGAGCGAGCGCCAGCGCCTGCCCCGGCAGAGCCCGACCGCCGCCCGCCGCGACATCGCCGTGCCCCATGTCCGGCTTCGCCGACGACGCCGAGCCGCCGCCGAGGGCGACGGACAGCTCGAAACGGGGCATGTGGACGCAGACGACCATGCGAACGTATGTTCGCATACGGTCGAACCGACGTCAATCCATCCGCAACGGCCCCTCCGCCGACCCGCTGAGGAACTGGCGCACGAAGGGGTTCTCCGAGGAGAACATCCGCTCCGCGTCCCCCGCCTCCACGATCCGCCCCCGCCACAGCAGCGCGATGTACTCACCGATCCGCCGCGCCGAGGCGATGTCGTGGGTCACCACGATGTAGGTACCGCCGTGGATCGAGTGCATCTCCTGGATCAACTCGCACAGCAGTGCCGTCCTGACCGGGTCCAGGCCCGAGTCGGGCTCGTCGAAGATCACCACCTCGGGCTCCATCACCAACGCCCGCGCGAAGCCCGCCCGCTTACGCATGCCCCCCGACAGCTGCGAGGGCAGCGAGTCGATCGCCTCTGCCAGCCCCACGTCCGACAGACGCCGTTTGACGACCTCGGAGATCTGCGCCTCAGCCATGTCGGTGTGCTGGCGCAGCGGGAAGGCGATGTTGTCGAACACCGACATCGACCCGAACAGCGCCCCGTCCTGGAACAGCACCCCGATCCGGCGCCGCAGCGCCAGCAGCTCGGGCATCGTCAGGGTCGGCACCGACAGCCCCTTGACGATGATGTCGCCCGAGTCGGGGAACATCAGCCCGATCAGGTGCTTGATCAGCACGCTCTTGCCCGTGCCCGAGGGGCCCAGCACGACCGTGATGGTCTCGTCCGGGATCGCCACGTTCAGCCCGTTGAGCACCGACACGCCGCCCAACCGCTTGTGCACGTCCAGGCAGCGGATCGACCACCGCTCGTCGTCGGCCTCCCCGAGCAGGTCCACCTCGGTGGAGTGGTACTCGAAGTGATCGCTGGACTGCTCACGCACCGGCGCTTCATTCAGACGATCGACGAGCCGTCCGCCTCCCCCGCCCTCGCTCACGCCGGCGTCGCCGGAGTCCGTGCCCTCCTCCAAGCCCTCTCGCACGCCATCATCCATCTCCACCACACGGATACTAGTCGGCCCGCCCCCGCGTGTACAACCGATCGCCCTCGCGGCTGCCAGGCGAAGTCTCCCCGGTTTAGGGGCTAGACTTTTTGCCGCGCACCTGGTCCCAACACTTGACAGTTGGGACCGGTACTATACGATATTGCGTCATAGGTGGTTTATAGCTCGGTAGGGGGTGCGGGAGAGGTGACAGCCGTGGCCGTTTGGGCCCGGCAGTCGCCCTGGTGTCCTCTTGTGAGCGATCGGGAGGAGACCTGAATGCCGGACTCCCGCCGCAACGGTCACGGCGGATCGAAGTCACTGGACAACATGCCGGCCCAGCCGGCATGGTGGACGCTGGCCATCGAAGACGCCCTCCGGCTGGGGGGGAACAACGGCCACAAGCCGAACCCCCGCCAGCGGATGCTCGATGCATTCGTGCAGACCACCGCCGCACATGGCTATGACGGCACCACGATCGATCAGGTGTTGGAGCTCGCCGACGTTCCCCGGCCCGTCTTCGACGAGCACTTCGAGAGCCTGCAGGACTGCCTGCTCGCGGTGCTCGACGAGCTGATCGGGGGACTCCGGCGGATCGTGCGCGAACGGATCGCCAGTCAGGTGCTGTGGTCAGAGCGCGTGCGCCTGGGGCTGCAGACGCTGCTGGTGGCGCTCGCCTGCCACCCCGACGGAGCGCGGGTCGCCCTGGTCGAGTACCTCGGCGCCGGCGAACCCGCGATCGCGCGGATGCGCTCGGCCGTGGCCAGCCTCGTGCCCGCGCTCGAGGAAGGGCGCGCCCAGGCCGTGGACACCGATCACCTGCCTCCCCAGGCCTCCGAAGCGATCGTCGGCGGGATCGCCGCGATCCTGCACCGCCACGTGCTCGAAGGCAACACCGCCGAGCTCCCGAACCTGCTGCCCGACCTGCTCTACTTCACGCTGATGCCGTTTATCGGCCAGGAGCAGGCCCTCAGCGCCGCGGCCTCCTCCGCGTCGGTCGCCTGACACGGGCGGCTTCAGCGCACGCCTGAGCCACCCGGCCCGAGCCGCGCCGTCGCGGGCGCGGCGGCCCTCCGCGCCGCCTATTTGCCGCCGTAGGTGACGTGCGGGAACTGGCTGGTCTGGCCGTTGAACGTGAACGGCCCCTGCCGGTTGCACGCCGGCGCCGGCACGGCGTTGGCGCTTTCCGGGGCATTGGCGATGTGGAACTCGATCAGCTGTTCGATCAGCGTCTGGGAGATCGTTTCGTTCGGGGGTCCGCTCACCGACGGTGCCGAGAAGGCGCAGGAGCCGCCTTCGAACACCTGCAGCCCACCGTTGCCCAGTGCACGCAGGGCGCCCGGCTGTAGATACGGGTTGGCGCGGTTGGTGCCGACCCGTTTCGTGTAGACGGTGAGGCTTTCCGGACCGAACACCTGCATCGCCCGCAGGTAATGCAGCTGGGGGCCCTGGTTGACGGTGTTGGAGTTGAGGTTGTGGGCCTGGGTGGCGGCCGTGAAGTTCGCGAAGAAGGCCTGCAGCTCGGGCACGTACTCTCCGGTGAGCTGCAGGAACGGGTCGAAGTTGTGCAGCACCGGTCGCACGTTTTCAAGCAACGGGATCGTCAGTTCGGTCTCCTGCTTGACCGCCGGCAGACCCGTCTTGGCCGCCTTCGTGAGCGGTCCCAGCGCGGTCAGGAAGCTGTTGAACTTGGGGGCGAACGGCTTGGCGGCGTTCACCAGCAGCGCCAGCTGGCGCTCGGTCGGGCGGAATTCTTCCAGGAACGGGTTGGCGTTGGCGGCGAACTTGTCGAGTTCCTTGAGCGCCACCTGGGAGTTGTGCTCGAAGGAGGGCAGCTCCCTGAACGCCTGTGCGAACGCGGCGCTGCTTTCGGCCGCCGCGTGGAAGGTCCGTTCGCCGTTGACGAACAGGCCCTGAAGCTGGTTGTCGCGGCCCGCGAGGGCGTCGAACACTTCGCCGGTGTACTTGATCGCGTCGGTCACCGCGCCTTCCTGGGAGGCGAGGATGCCCACCAGCTTGTTGGCATGTTCGACGAACGGTTCGAGTTCGGCGAAGTCGGTGTTGATCTGTTCGCCCCGTCCCGTGATCCCCCGGGCGACCGACTGCATCCACACCTGGAAGGACCTCCGCGTCTTGGGGGTCAGCGCCGAGAGGATGTCGTCGAGCGTCACCGAGGGTTCGACCTGGCTGTTCGGCAGCTGGCCGCCGTCGGCCAGGTAGGGGCCGGTCTGGCTCTCGGGCACGAGCTGCACGTAGGTCTCCCCCAGCAGCGTCTTCTGGCGCAGGATCGCGTGCATGTCCCTGCGGATCGGGGCGTACCTGCTGGCCAGTTCGATCGTGGCGTGGGTGAGCCCGTCGTTGCCGAGCTTGATCGCCACCACGTGACCCACGTCCACACCGCTGATCCGCACGTCCGACTGTTCGGCCAGCGCCAGCGCACGGGGGAAGGCGACCGTCACGCGGTACCCCTTCGGCTTCAGTGGCACGGGACCGCCGAAGGACTCCCACAGGAACAGCAGCAGCCCGAAGCAGCTGAGCACGAACAGGACGATCACGAGAATGTTGCCGAGCGTGGGCGCGCGCTTCTGCATCGCCTATCGACCTCCTCCGCCGGACCCGAATGGGTTGGAGGCGAGACCCGAGAACACGCCGGTGGACGAGCTCTTGGACGGCGCATGAGCGCTCGAGGTCGTCGCGCCTTTGAGGATCCCCGCAGCCTGGCAGGCGGCTCGCGTCGGCGGATTCAGCAGCGCCACCGTGATGTTCACGGTCTGGTTGACTTTCGCCGCGGGCGCCAGCAGCGGCAGCACTTCGCAGTTCAGGTACAGCAGGCTGCGCCCAAGGATCCCGTGCGCATCGGCAGAGCTGACGACGCTGTTGAGGTTGTGGGCCGCCCAGTCCAGGAAGAACAGGAAGCCGCCGCGGTTGCGTCCCGGGTTGTAGGCGATCTCGTTGAAGAATTCGTTGAGCACCCCGAAGCTCGCGGTCAGCTGCGGGAAGGCTTCCGCCAGCTGCTTGGTGCTGGGCTCGATCGCGTCGATCGTGGGCAGGATTTCGTGTGCGAACGGACCGATTTCGTTCTTGAGGATCGGGGTCGTCTTCTTGAACGACTGGGTAGCCGCCTTCTGGGCGGGGGCGAGCGAGGTGGCGAACGGCTGCAGCTCCTTGAGCGTCGGCCCGACCACGTCGAACGCGGCCGCGAGCTTGCCCAGACCGTGTTCGGTCTTGGTCAGCGCGCCGGGCAGCAGGTGGAGCGTGCGTTCCACGCTCTGGCTCTCCTGGGCGAACGTGGCGAACACCGCGTTGGACGCCTGGATCGAGTCCGCGAGGGCCTTGTCACTGTTCCCGAACGCTTCCGTCAGCAGCTTGAAGTTGTGGATCGAGCGCGCGATGTTCTTGTGGCGCACTTCCAGCTGCTGGGCGATCAGCTGCAGATCGCGCGCGGTGGGATCGAAGCGCTTGAGCGTCGCCGAGAGGTTCAGGCCGTTGTTCTTGAGCCCCTGGCCGGCACCGGCGAGCAGCTCCTGCAGGTAGGCGCGGGTGTCGGCGTCGAGCCCCGCCAGCAGTTCGTCGAGGTTGCCGTTCGGGGCCGTCTGGGACAGCGGGACGGTTTCGCCGCTGTGCATGTGCCCCGTGCTGGCCGAGCCGGGATTGACCTCGATCGTCATGTCCTTCAGTTCGGTCTTGGGACGCAACAGCAACGTGGCGTTGCGGTAGATCCAGCTGCCGTACTTGGGCACCACGTTCATCGTCACCGTGGCCACGCCGCTCTTCAGATCGACGCTGGCGATTTCGCCGATCTTGGCGCCGGCGATGGTGACCGCCTGACCCTGTCCGGGAGTGACCGCTTGGGCGGTGATGAATTCCGCCTTGAGCTTGTAGTAGTTGCGCCCCAACACCGGCACCCAGCCCGGGAGCTTGAGGTTCTCGTGCGCGAGGATGTAGCCACCGACCAGCGCCGCCAGCACGATCATCGTCACCACAGCCAGGAACGCCGTGCGGTAGCGCTCGATCTGTTCGCGGACTCCCAGGCCGCCCTCGTGGCGCTCGCCCGGGGTCATGGTCCACTCCCGTCCGCAGGCCCCTGCGAGAGCGGCCCGTTGAATTCAGGCAGCGCCTGGGTGCTGCACTGCACCAGCGGCTTGTAGGGCGGCTCTTCGGCCGGGTAGGCCGGGCGCGTCCCCTGGGGGGGCAGCGGCGAGTGCGCGAGCAGACGCAACCCTTTCAGGTTGGTCCCGAGGATCGACGTGGGGCCCGAGCGGACGGTCTGGCCGCTGTTGCCGATCAGGAAGTGCGCCATCAGGCCGTTGCCGTCGAAGCTCTGCCCGACCCCCGCGAGACCCGCCAGGCCGTACCAGAACTCCTTGTACGCTTCCACGCCCGACGTGCTCGCGCCGTCCTGGATCTTCGCGTTCCCGGCGGGGAAGAAGACCTTGCTCAGGCATTGGCTGAATTCGTCGTTCTGCTTGAAGAAGGCCGGCTGTTCGCCGATGAACTTCGCCAGCGTCGGCGCCGATTCCTGGAGTCCCTTCGCCACCCCGCCTAGCTCGTCCGGCGCCAGCGTCGCTTTCAGCTGTTCGATCCACGGCAACCCGGCCTTGATCGTGGCGGGTGTCTGTTCCACGCCCGGGGTGAGCGCTTCGGCGAACGCTCGGGTCGGGGGAAGGGCCGCGTTCAGCGAGGTGAACGCGGCATCCGCACTGCGCAGGGCGCCGGGCAGGTGGGCGACCGCGGTGCTGAGGCTCGCCGACTGATGCGCAAAGGACGCGAAGAAGGCGTTGAAGTTGGGGACCCATTCGCTGAGCTGCTGCTCGTGCACGTTCAGCGCCGAGGTCGTCTTGTCGATCGCCGCGATCAGCTCGGAGAGGTCGTGCGGTTCGGTTCCGCTGATCGCCTGGTTGACGATCGCCGAGCCGCGCAGCGCCGCGGGACTGCGATGGTAGGTCTTGTTCAGCGCCTGGGCCGCGTTCAGGCCGTACACGTCGGGATCCTGTTCGGCGTTTTCGGCGGCGTCGGGCTTGTGCGTCAATGCTTCGCCGTAGTTCTGTAGGAACAGCTGCAGGTTCTGGCGGGTGTCGCTGTTGAGCGCGTCGAGCACCTGGTCGAGCTGCACGGGATCGGATGTCTGCGTGATCGGGATCGTGGCGCCCGAGGACAGCGTGCCGGCCGAGGGGCTGCCGGGCTGCATTTCGACGAAGAAGTTGCCTTCCAGGAAGATTCGCGGCCTGATCTTGAGCGTGGCGTCGGAGTGGATCGGCAGGCCTTTGGATTCGATTTCCATGTTCACCACTCCCACACTGCCTTCGCGTCGGATCGAGGTGACCTTGCCGACGTCCACGCCGGCGACGCGCACGGGCGACTTGGAGTGCACGTTCACGGCCGTGCTGAACACGCCCGAGAGGCGGAAGCCGTGTTTGAACGGGACGTGCTTGGTGAAGCCGAAGTACACCGCGATCGCGAGGATCACCAGGAACACGATCCCGACGCGGATCGGGTTCGAGCGGCGCAGCTCCACCACCGGGATTTCGTCGTGGCGGCGCCACCAGCGCAGGCGAGCCATCACTTCTTCCCCTTGCTGAGTCCAAGCGCCTGCAGCGTCGAGCTCGGGTAGGTCTGGCCGAAGAGATTCTCTTCGCGCGTGGTGAGTTCGCGGTTGTTGGTGATGCTGCCGAGCGGCAGGTTGCCGATCACGGTCTTGCCCGCGATGTAGGTTTCATTGCCCGCTTCACACACGCGCGGTTGGCCGGGACCCGCGACGTTCGGGTAGGGGCTCACGTGGAGATGGTCGTTGTTGACGATTTTCCCGGGCTGGCCGGCGCGTCCTTCTTCGCGTTCGATCGATGGCCCGTTCGCCGGCGCCGAGGACGGGAAGCCCTCGCTGTTGGGTCCGTTCGGTGCCAGCACCGGGAACGCCCGCGAGAGCGTGCCGATGCCGACGTTCTCCGCCTGCAGGCTCGCAACGTTCCTGAACAGGAGCGTCAGGTAGTTGCAGTAGCCCTGCTCGGGCGCGAGCCCGCTCAGCAGCGGGATGCCCAGTTCGGTGGTCTGGGTGAGGTCTTCCAGGGCGAGCGTCACGATCGGGTTCTTGGCGAAGCGCTCGAACGCCTGCGCCGATTCGGCCAGCCCGTTGTTCAGTGCGGTGGCGGCGGCCAGGTTCACGGCGCCCACCTTGAACGCGTGTCCCACTTCAGGCGCCACGGTCTGCAGCCCTTCTGCGCTGGGACGCAGCAGCCGCATGAACTCGGTGGTGTTTTCCACGAACGACGCCTGCGTCTGGAAGGAGTGGGTGGCCTGCTGCAGCGCCGCCGGCCCCCCCCGGATCGTGGCTTCGAGCGACGGGGCGACGCTCGCCCACGCCGTGAAGAAGGTGTCGGCGTCGCTGAAGAACGCCGCCTGCTGGTTGGCCACCGGCGCGACCTGGGAGGCGACTCGGTCGAGCGCGGGGAACAGGTTGCCGAATTTCGTCTGCGGGGAGGCGACGTTCTGCAGCACCGGCACCGCGTTCTTCACGAGCGGGCGCAGTTCGGAGATCGTGTTGTTCAGGCCGAGCCCCCGTCCGGCGAGGCCGGTGCCGAACGCGATCGTGCTCTGCTGGATCGCCTTTCGCGTCTTGGGGTCGAACATGTTGAAGAGCTCGTTGATGTCGACCGGTTCGCGCGTCTGGGTCACGGGGATCGTGCCACCGGGCTTCAGTGGGCGGCTGGAGGTCCCCTTTTCCAGTTCGAGGTACTTCAGGCCGATCGTGGAGACCGATAGGACGACCGCTTTGGTGTTGGCCGGCAGCGGTTCGACCTTTTTTTCGAGCTTCAGGTCGGCGATCGCCGTCACCCGCCCGGTGTGGGGGTCCTGGTGCGGTTCGAGCTTGCTGATGAGCCCCACCCGCGTGCCCGCGATCCGCACCTGGTTGGCTTTCTGCAGGCCGGACGTTTCCGGGAGCACGACTTTGATGTCGTAGGTGGGCACGAACGGCAGGCCGTTGTTGGCGTTGTAGGAGAGGAACACCGCGACGACGATGATCAGCGTCGTCACCGCCCCGATCAGCAACGGGCTTCCGGCCAGAGATCCTCGGCGACGTGGTCCCATCAGGGCGTCTCCGAGGGGTCGCAGCCGAGCTGGCCGTTGTCGGTGAACGGCGACGAGCCGTCGGCGGAGGGCTGGGTGGCCGAGCCCGGGCAGTGTCGCAGCTGGCCGGTCTGAAGCCCCTGCAGCGCTTCCTGTGCGCTCGAGGGCGTGAGGTTTTCGTTCGCCCCCAGCTTGAACGACGGCGCCACGGGGCTGAGCCGTGCGTAGTGGCCGTTGGCGTCGTAGTAGGCGGTGGTCTCGCCGAATGTACGCAGCCCAGCCTCCAGATCGGGGGAATAGGGACCGAAGAACGCGGTGATCGGCACCGATTCGCGCAGCGCCCTGACGCCGTTGGGGGAGGCCGTGGTGAGGGACTTGGCCAGCTGGGGCAACGCCAGCAGCACGTCGGTCAGGTCGTTGTTCGGACCGGGCAGGCTGATCGCCTGGGCGAAGTTGCCGACGACGGGAGTGGCCGTCGTCACGAGCGAGCGCAGCTTGCTGAAGAACACGGGCAGCGTCTTCGTGGTCGGCTTGGACGCGTTGATCAGCTGCGTCAGCGCCCCCAGCGTGGAGGGCAGTTCTGTGAACGTCTGGTTCCCCTGCCTGAGCGTCACCGGCAGCAGGCGCAGCCCCGCGGCCAGGTTGGCCTGCTGGGAGCCGATCGCCTGGAAGGTCTGGTTGGCGTGTTCGACCAGTTCGCTGAGCTGCTGCTTGTGCGCACCGATCGTGGTCAGCGCCTTCGCCGATTCGATCAGGAAGTGCGAGAACGTCGACTGGTCACGCACGAGCTCGGCGAAGAAGTGGTCCGTGGCCTTCAGCGAGGGACCGAAGTATTCGGCCGAGAGGCCGAGGTCGCGGCCCGCGCCGGCGTACTGTTCGGCCGAGCCCTGGATGAACTCCTGCAGACCCTTGCGGGTCTTCGGGTTCAGCGTATTGAAGAGCTGGTCGAGGTCGGTCACTTCTTTGGTCTCGCCGCCCCGCAGCGTCGCGCCGTCGGCGAGCGCCGCGTGGTTGTTCGGCCCGGGGGTCAGTTCCACGAAGCGGTTGGCCACGCCCGTCAGCGAGGGCACCCTGATCTGGGCCACGGTGCCTTCGTGCAGAGGCGTGAGCGACCCGTTGACGTGGATCGTGATCAGCGCTTTGAAGTCGTGCGTCAGTTCGATGTTGGTGACGCTTCCCACGGGAACGCCGCCGACCTGCACCTGATCGCCGCGGACCAGCTGGCCCGCTTCTTTGAGTTCGAGGTGGTAGTCGGCGCCGCCTCCGCCGGAGAGGACCACGTAGGCGACCACGATCACCGCCGCCGCGAGCGCGCCGAGAGCGAGCCCCCGCGCGGTTCGCGGCGGGAGCGCACGCGTGCCGCCGCTGGGCGGCGGCACGCCATCGGAAGGGGGAGGCGGCGGCGGGGTCGTGCTGGGAGGGCTAGTGGCGGCCACCGGTTTCGCCTTCCTTGCCCCGCACGCCGGCGGCGGCATGGCCATCCGCGATCGCCGCGGACGAGGGCCCGCCGGAGACGTTGGGGTCGGGGATCTCACCGAGACGGGCGATCAGCCTGGTCCACTCGGCCGGGCTCAGCGCGGAGCTCTGAGCGCCCGCGGCACGTGCACCGGCCGCGCCCGGCGGACCGAACGAAATCGCGATGTAGTCACGCGCCTTGGGGCTCGTGACCGCCACCTTGGCGCCGGGATAGGCGGTGGAGCTCACGATCCGCTGAGGCCTGTTGGCGCCCTCCAGCGTGAGGAGCTTGCGCACGGTGGTGTCGGTGATCGAGCCGGAGCCCTGGTGGCCTGCGATCGGCACTCCGTTGATGGCGGTGATCTTGAACGCGTAGTTCAGCGCGGCTGGTGCGTTGCCCGCGCTCGCCGGCGACCCCACGGCGCACGTCAGCCCGGTCACCGTCGGCTTGAGCCCGGACACCGACAGCAGCTCGACCGCGGCGAGCAGCCGCCGGTCGACGCGGCCGGTCTGCACCTGTGCGCGCTCGCATCTGCGCATGCGGATACTGGTGTCCCGCGCCACCTGCTGCTCGAGCTGTCCCTTTGACGCGAGCAGCACCTGTCCCGCCGTGGGCGAGGTCGCGAGGAACGGGTTCTCGCCCTTGGCCCTGAACGTGGAGGTGTTCTCCAACGCCACCCAACCGTCGAGAATCGGCTTGGGATCGATCGACGGCGCCCCGGCACCGGCCGGTCGAATCTGAAACAGCATCTGCGCCCCCTGGCCGCCGGCGCTCGTGCTTGCGGTCGGGTTGACGGTCGCCCCTTGAGAGCCGAGATGGCCGAGCACGGTGCCGGCGATCACCTGCACGCCGACCCGCAGGGGATGCAGGAACACGTCGTTCTGGCCCGACCTGAACACCTTCACGTTGCCGGTGGTGCGCCGCAACGGGTGCGGGTTGACCAGCGCCGGCTTCGGCGTGACCAGGGCGGGAGCGGGCGCCGATTCCAGCGAGGCCGCCGCGCCCAGGGCGAGGCCCGAGACGATCGCCCCGGGGGACAGCGGCGAGCGTGGCTGCGCGCCGGCTGTGGCAGGACCGCTCGGCGGTGGTTCTGCGACGTGCCCGGGCGAGACGATCCGGGTGCTCACGTTGGTGTGGTCACGCGGTTCGAGCACGGGATACACGCCGGCCACGGTGCCGAGCTGACCGTAGGTGTAGACGTTGCCGTAGGCGTCGCGCAGCGACACGTACCGGCCGAGCGTGGGCGAGTCGCCGAGGCCGACGATGCGTCCATCCTGAACCGCGATCACCGGGGCGCCGGCCAGGGAGTAGATGGTGGTGGCCGCAAGCGTGCGGCTCTGACCGGGCCGGCCCGTGCCGACGGTGGGGAAGCCGTCGGAGAAGTGCGATGGAGCATGCACCGGGAAGCGCGCCTCGGTGAGCCCGGTGACCGCACCGAGCAGTTCCGGCGGCGTGCCGCCGAGGAGCTGGGCGCGGAGCATCACCGAGCTCACATACGCCTGCGAGTGGTTGTAAGAGTAGATCGCCGCCTTGATGTTCGTGCTCCCCCCCGCCGCCTTCAGGTAACGCGCCGCGGCGAAGATCGCATCGGCGGGGTTGTAGGGATCCCGGTAGCCGTCTCCGTTGGCATCGACCCCGTACTGGGCCCAGGAGGAGGGCAGGAACTGCATCCACCCCTCCGCACCCGCGCTGGAGACGCTGAGGTCACGCCCATAGTCGGTCTCGACCTCGTTGATCGCCGCGAGCACCTGCCAGGGGATCCCGTAGGCGGTGCCCGCCGCCTGGTAGATCGGCAGCAGGAACGGGGGGATCTGAAAGCTTTCGACGAAGAAGTTGGGCACCCCGGAGACCGACCCCAGCCCGAGCGGCAGCGAAGGAGTGAACGTGGAGGGCGACGGCGCTCGATGCTTGGCGCGGACCCCCCCGCCCGCCTGAACGCCGCCGGCTCCCTTGCCCTTACCGGCCTTGCCCTTGCGGCCGTGGGAGCGCCCGCGGTGGGCGCCTGGCGTGGCGTGCTGCACGTGCTGATGCTCCACTTGGGGCGCTTCGGGAGCGGTCTCCGAGCCCGACGGCGGTGCCGTCGGCGCCGGGGCGGGCGCGGTCGACGGCGCAGGGGCGGGCGTCGAGGTCGAGCCCGTGCCCGTCGTGGTCGTCTCGGTGGGCGCGCTCGTCGGCGTCGTGGTTTCCGACGCGGTGGTGGAGGTGCTCGTGGTCGGTTCGCTCGCCTCCGCCCCGGGTACCGCAAGCGCCAGCGCCAGCGCCAGCGCCAGAGCCGCCGCGACGGGCATCGCCATGCGCGTGGATGTCCTCAGTCGAGCTCTCATGTCAGTTGCCGAGCAGGTAGTTGAGCAACATGCCGCTGGCTTCGCCGCTTTCCGCCGAAGGCTGGTAGTAGGTCGTGCCGGCGCTCGACCCGCCCACCGGTTGCGAGCCGGCCGCGCCTTCGCTCCCGCCCGCGCTCGTGAATGCGCCAGCGGCCGAGACGGAGCCGGGATACCTGGCGATTGCCTGCTGTGGCGTCGAGCCTTTGAGCACAGCTAGCGTGCGTTTCATCACGAGGCTGGTGCCGGCGGCTTCGCGGTGGGCGACGCTGGCCGTGCTCGCAGTGCTTGCCGTGCTCGCGGTGCTTGCCGTGCTCGTCGCTCCGTTGCTCGAGAACAGCTTGGAGTTGCATCCCGATTTCGGTTCGATCGCGTAGGTGATGCAGAGGTTGGCGCCGGCTTCGGCACGCAGGAAGTGTCCGAGCGCGTCGTAGCCGTTGGTGCTGCCCGTGCCGAGGAAGATGAAGTCGAGGATCCGCTCGAGACCGCCCGTGTTGCGCAGGCTCGTGAACAGTTCGGAGAGGCTCGCGCTGAACGGCTTGGCGGAGACCCCGAGCTTCTTGACCTTCGCGAGCAGCGGCTGCAGCGACGCGAGAGCCGGGCCAGCGATCTTCGAGTTCGTGCCGACGCTCTGCAGGAACTTGGTCGAGCTGTTGGAGAACGGAGCCAGCTGGGTGAAGGTCTCGTTGATTCCCGGTGCGGCGGTTTTGAGCGCCGTGAACGTGGGGATCGTCTGGTTGGCGAAGCCTTCGAAGCGTTCCATCGCCGGACCGAGCTGTTCGAGGAAGGGCGGGAAATCGGCCAGGTTCTGCGCGAGCGCTCCACGGTTGTTGGCGGTCGCGCGGGCGACCTTGTCGCTTTCGACGATGAAGTTCGTGATCCGATCTTTGACCCCGGGAATCGGTGCCAGCGCTTCGTCTGAGTCGACCGCCAGTTTCGCGAGCAGCTTGTTCTGGTTCGCGAGGATGGCGAGCACCTTGTCCAGTTCGCGCAGCGCGGGGTTGGCCCGGCGGATGACCGCGTTGAGATCACTTCCGCGCCCCGCCAGGCCCGCGCCGAGTTCGTTGACGATGAGCGTGAACCGCTGGCGCACGGGCAGCCTGTTGATGTCGTTGAGCAGATCCGTGTCGATCGGGCTCGAGGTGTTGGTCACGGGCAGCAGGTATTCGCCTTCGCCTTCGTGACCGGAGGGGATCTTCGGCAGCAGCGGCTTCGGTGGCGTGCCCACTGCCCGCGGCTGGGTCGGCAGGCAGTTGACGAACTTCTCCCCGATCAGAGCCTCGGGTTCGATCGTGCAGCTGGCGTCGGTGCGAAAGTTCTTGAAGCCGGGGTTTTCGATCTTCAGGACGATCGCCGCCTTCTGCTGCGGCGTGGGGGTGACCGCTCCCACCACACCGACCTTGACGCCGTCGATCTTGACGTCCTCGCCCGGGATGATGTTGGCGGCGTCATCGAAGATCGCACGCACGGAGTAACTGCCGCTGTTGCCGCCCGCCGAGGTGGTCAACAGCACGACCGCGACCAGCAGCAGGCCGGAGAGGGCGCCGACGGCGACCCTGCCTCTCCTGGAACTGCTAACCGTGCCTCTCCTCCACCTGCTGGTTCGCTTCAACCCTCTTGCCCTTCCTCGCCTTCAACAGCGATCAGGGCGACCCCATGCGATTGATGGGGCCGCCCCTATCGCGTTCTTCTCGGCGTAGAACTACCCGCCGCTGGTCATTCACATGCGGCTATTTCTTCGGGCAGGGCGCCTTGTATGGGACGGAGACGGTTTCGCCGCTCAGGAACGTGAGTTCCGACTTCACGGGGAAGCCGCCTTTCGGGCACGACTTCGGCAGCGTGCCGTAGTAGACCGTCTTCTTGCCCTGCTTGAACGCCGAGCCGACCTTGATGTTGATCGAGGTGGTCGAGACGGGCGGCGCGCCCGGGACCGATTCGATCAGTTTCACCGCGGCCGAGAACTTGTATCCGAACGGAGCCGAGGCACCGCCGAAGCTTCCCGTCGAGGCGATCAGCTGGGCTGAGATCGGGGAAGCCGCGTTGACGTAGAACTGCAGACCGCCGCCGGGCGCGAAGAACGCCTGAAGCGTCGCGTTCTCGGTCACCGGTTCGCCACCGATCACGTCGACGACGCCGGCGCTGCCGACGGGGCTCGCCTGGGACTTCTTCGGGCAGCCGCTGGGCCCGACGTTTTCGAGCGTCGCGGCGGTGCACGTCACGAACCCGGACGGGTGCAGTTTCGTACCGGACGGTAGGTAGAAGTTGACGTGAGTCAGCGGGGACGGAACGCCGCCCGTGAATTCGGTTCCGCTGATCGTGTATTTCGCTTCCACGGCCGCGCCGGCACCGAGGATGTTGCCGGTGTGGGGGAAGCCGGGGATTGGTACGGCCTTAGCCACGAGCGTGACGGTCGGCGCTGCCGACGCGACGCCCGGCAGGCCGAGAACGGCAAGGCCGAGCAAGGCCAGACAGGTGGATGCTCTGCGCATCAGGTTTTCTCTCCTCTTTTTGATGGACAGGTCCGCCTCGATCCGGGTAGCTCCGGAACCATGCCGGTCCGGCGACATCGAGATCCCCGGCGACCCACGCCGGGGAACAGGGCGACTTTTGCACCTGCAACCTTACCCGGAGCGAGAGGCACCTTCAAGACCGTGGCGACCGTGGAGCGGTCCTTGCACGGCGCCGGGGCGTACATGGTCAGTGGTGGCGAGCCATAACCCTGCAGCTCACCTTTAGACTCGATTCGGCCCGCCGGCGTCGGCGATCTCAGGCCGAGAGCTCGAGCTCGGAGCCCGTGAACCGCACTCCCACCGGCTCGAGCAGCACCTCGCGCGGGCCCTGCTCCACCGTGCCCGCCCGCCACGCTCCCAGACCCATCCCGGCGGCGATCTCGACGACCTCCTGAGCCGCTCCCGCTGCGCAGTACAGCGCGTACCCGGCCCCCATGTTGAAGGTCGAGTAGGCCTCCGCGACGTTCATGGCCGCCTCGGCGACGAGGAACTCCAGCACCTCGGGAACGGGCGGGAGCTCCCGGATGCGGTAGCGCAGGGGCTTGGTCGGGCGCATCAGCTTCAGCAGTCCGTGTCCGGTTATGTGGCTCACGTACTTGAGCGCAACGCCGCTCCCCAGCAGCGCCCGGACCAGGTCGACGTACATCAGCGAGGGCACGAGCAGCGCCTCGCCGAGCGTCGTCCCGCTCGCCAGCTTCGTCGCGTAGCCGTGCTCCAGCCGGTCCGCGATCAGTCGCGCCAGCGACGCGCCGTTGGCGTGCATGCCGCTGGAGGCGACCAGCACGATCTCATCGCCGGGTCCCAGCTCCTGACCGAGCAGCGCCGCGGTGCCCTCGGGCACGACGCCGACCGCGGCGCCCGCCAGCTCGATCTCGCGAGCATCGACCAGGCCCGACAGCGACGGCGACTCGCCCCCGCCCCAGGTGCACCGCGCATCGGTGCAGCCCCGGTGCCAGCCCTCGACCAGCGCCCGGGCCCACTCCGACCGCGCGTACCACTGCGAGGAGCCGGTGGCGAAGTAGGCGTTGACGACAAGCGGCAGGGCGCCCACACAGCACAGGTCGTTGACGATCGCGGCGACCGCGTCGTAGGCGACCTCACCGAACCTGTTGAGGCCCTGCTGCTCAGCCACCTGGCGGGCGATGACCGACTTGGTGCCGAGCCCCTCGACCACGAGGGCGAACGTCCGGCCCGCCAGCTCGAAGGCGAACGCGGGCTCGCCCCGGGATGCGTCGAGCGCGGTGGCGCCCCCGGCGCCCAACAGCGAGGAGGTCGAGAGCGCCATCGCGATCGCCAGGCGCTTGCCCTCGTCGAGGGTCTCGTAGTCCACACCGGCGTCGCGGTAGCTGATCCCCTTCGGGCTCATCGGGGATGATCCTAACTTCGAGGGCCGCTGCCACCACCAGGAGGAGAGATGGACTTCCAGCCGAGCGAGCGCTGCATCGACTTCAAAGAGCGCCTCGAGGCGTTCATGGAGGAGAAGATCTACCCCGCCGAGCAGCTCTACGAGCGACAGCTGCGCGAGGCCGGCGATCCCCACCACCAGCCCGCCGTGATGGAGGAGCTGAAGTCGCTCGCCCGCGAGCGGGGCCTGTGGAACATGTTCCTACCCGACGCCGGCGACGGCGCCGGCCTGTCCAACAGCGAGTACGCGCCGCTCGCCGAGGTGCTCGGGCGCTCGCACATCGCCTCGGAGGCGTGCAACTGCTCCGCTCCGGACACGGGCAACATGGAGGTGCTGCACCAGTTCGCCACCGACGAGCAGAAGGAGCGCTGGCTGGCTCCCCTGCTCGACGGCGAGATCCGCTCGGCGTTCGCGATGACCGAGCCCGATGTGGCGAGCTCGGACGCCACCAACATCGCGCTGCGCATCGACCGCGACGGCGACTCCTACGTGCTCAACGGTCGCAAGTGGTGGATCTCCAACGCCCTTCACCCCCACTGCCGGATCATGATCGTGATGGGCAAGTCCGCGCCCGACGCCCCCCGCCACCGCCAGCAGAGCCAGATCCTCGTGCCGCTCGACGCCGAGGGCGTGACGGTCGTGCGCGGGCTGCCGGTGTTCGGCTACCAGGACCACGAGGGTCACGCCGAAATCCTGTTCGAGGACGTCCGCGTCCCCGCCTCGAACCTGATCGCCGGCGAGGGCGACGGCTTCATGATCGCCCAGGCCCGCCTCGGTCCAGGCCGGATCCACCACTGCATGCGTTCGATCGGGGCGGCCGAGCGAGCGCTCGAAGCGATGTGCCGGCGTGCCGTGTCGCGAAGCACCTTCGGCCAGCCGCTCGCATCGAGAGCGAACATCCAGGACTGGATCGCGGAGTCCCGCGTGGAGATCGAGATGGCGCG
This sequence comes from uncultured Solirubrobacterales bacterium, assembly GCA_963696615.1. Classification (GTDB taxonomy): domain Bacteria; phylum Actinomycetota; class Thermoleophilia; order Solirubrobacterales; family Solirubrobacteraceae; genus Palsa-744. The sequence goes on from CAVOKU010000003.1 coordinate 170,759, forward strand.
GCTGCTCGTGCTGAAGGCTGCCTGGTTGATGGACACGGTCGGCAATCGCCACGCACGCACCGAGATCGCGGCGATCAAGGTGGCCGCGCCCAACATCGCACTGAAGGTGCTCGACCGCGCGATCCAGGTACACGGCGGGGGTGGCGTGTCCGACGACTTCCCGCTCGCCTCCACGTACGCCCACCTGCGCACGCTGCGTCTGGCAGACGGGCCCGACGAGGTCCACAAGCTCTCGATCGCGCGGCGCGAGCTCGCCCCCTACATGCCTCGCGACTAGCTGTCCTGCTCGCAGAGGGTGCGGCGGCGGGTGCCGGGTGGGGTGCGCGCCGCTCAGCCATACGCAAACTTTTAGCGTATGGTTGAGACATGCGCCGTCGTGCGATCGCATACCTACCCGCGTCCGACGAGCAGCCGGACGGAGCCTCGCAGTTCGACACGGGACGTTTCGATGTCGACGTCGTGGCACTGGTGCGCGGGGAGCAGGGCTCGCGGCGCGGGCGCCTGCGGGAGGCGCTCGAGTGCATCGCCGTGGGTGAGGCGGATACCCTCGCGGTCGAGCGCCTCGGGAATGCGGCGGGCTCACTACGCGAGCTCGTCGAGCTGCTCGACTGGCTCGATGCCGTCGGTGCGAGCCTCGTCGCGGTCGACGTCGATCTGGACAGCGGCTCCTCCACCGGCCGGCGCACAGCGATGGTGTTGCGAGAGCTCGAGCGCTGCGAGCGGGAGCCAAGCGAGGACCGCCCGCCCCGAGGACGCCCCGGTCTCGCGGCGCTGGCTCCGCATCTGAGCGCGCAGATCGCCACGATGCGCGAGCGCGGCCTCAGCCTCCAGGCGATCGCCGACGCCCTCAATGCGGACGGTGTGGCGACACCACGCGGAGGCGCCCGCTGGCGTCCGTCGAGCGTGCAGGCGACGCTGGGCTACCGCCGCCCCCGGCCGCCGGTGTTGCCGCCGCCCCCTGCAGGCCGCCCCCCGCCGGCGCCCTCGCGTCCGCGCCCCCGCGCCGGGCCCGGTCACGGGCGCCCCGACCGGCGCCGGCCGCCCGGCACCGGCAGGCCGGCGCGATGACCGGGGTGATCGAGCAGTTCGGGGCGCTCGGCGTCTTTCTGCTGATGGTGCCCGAGAGCGCGTGCATCCCGGTTCCCAGCGAGGTGACCCTGCTCTTCGCGGGCTTCGCTGTGCACCAGGGCTGGATGAGCTTCCCGCTGGCGGTGATGGCGGCGACCGGGGGCAACATGCTCGGATCGCTGCTCGCGTATGCGTTCGGGGCCTCGCGGCTGCTCGACCGGATCGGCCCCGCACGCGCGGTCGTCGGCCGTTGGGAGGGGCTGCTCGAGCGCCACGGCGTGCGCGCCGTGCTGCTGGCGCGACTGCTGCCGCTCGCGCGTACGTTCGTTTCGCTTCCCGCGGGCGCCAAACGCGTCCCGCTGGGCGCGTTCATCGCGCTGTCATCGATCGGCTGCGCGCTGTGGGCGGCGGCATTGGTCTCGGCGGGCCTGCTCGCCGGCGACGCCTGGAGCGCAGTCAACTCCGTCCTGGGGCAGGTGCTGCTCCCCCTGGGGGTGCTGGCGCTCGTGCTCAGCCTCACGCTTGGACGAGGTGCCGCGGACTGAGTCGAGCGGTCGCGGTGCCGTCTCGGGCCACGGGATCTCGAGCGCCCCCGGCGGCAACGAACAGGCGGATGAGGTCCGGGGTACGATGAGGCGCGATGGCTCAGTCGTCCGAGCCGGACTCCTCAGCAGCACCGCCACGGGCGATGGTCCGGTGGACGCGTCTCGTCGTGGCCCACCGCCGATCGGTGCTCGCGAGCTGGCTGGTGCTGCTGGTGCTTGGAGGTTGGGCGACGGCGAACGTCGGCAAGCTCCTGACGAACCGCTTCAGCGTTCCCGGATCGGACGCCGAAAAGGGGCTCAGCATCCTGCGCACCCGTTTTCACCAGCGCGGCGACGGCTCCTTCACGCTGGTCGTGCAGGCGCGCGGGCGCGCGCTCGACCCCGGAGCCGCCGAGGCCGCCGCCGAACGGGCGGCGCGGCAGGTGCCACTCGGGAAAGCCGGGCCCCTGCGACCGGCCGGGGCCCGTCTGGCCTACGTGCAGATCACCACTCCGCTGCAGGGGGCAGACGCGAAAAACTACACCGAACGAATGCGGCGAGCAATCGGTGGGGTGCCCGGCGAGCGCTCCTACCTGACCGGCTTTCCGGCGCTCAGCCACGACCTGGCGCCGGTGTACAACCGCGATCTGGGTCAGGGCGAGCGGATCGCCGTGCCGATCGCGATCGTGGTGCTGCTGTTCATGTTCGGCACGCTGGGAGCCGTCCTCGTCCCGTTCGCGTTCGCGCTCGCCACGCTGCCCACCACCCTCGGCCTGGTGTGGGTCGTCGCCCACCTCGGCAACATGGCTCAGTACGTGACCAACATCGTCACGTTGATCGGGCTCGCGATCGCGATCGACTACTCGATGCTGGTGGTGTTCCGCTACCGCGAGCAGTTGAGCTCTGGCGAAGCCCCTGTCGAGGCGCTCGAGACGACGATGGCCACGGCGGGGCGCGCGACGCTCTTCTCCGGGCTGACGGTGGCGATCGGACTGGCGCTGCTGCTGCTCATGCCCGTGCCGTTCATGCGCTCGATGGGCGCCGGGGCAGTGCTGATACCGCTCGTCTCGATCGCCGCCTCGGCGACCTTCCTGCCGGCGTTGCTGTCGCTGATGGGGACCCGCGTGAACCGCCTGCGGGTGATTCCCCGCAGCGTGCTCGAGCGACGCTCGAGCGGCGCTCCCGGCCTGTGGTCACAGCTCGCCCACTCGATCATGCGCCGTCCGGTCATGTACCTCGTCGCCTCGGTCAGCGTGCTGGTGGCGCTCGCGATCCCCGCCTTGCACCTGCACCTCACGGGGGGCGACAATCGCGGCACCCCGCGAGGAACGCAGGCCAGCGAAGGTCTCTACCTGCTCACCGGCAGCATCGGGCCGGGGCCGCTGGCGCCCCATCAGGTGGTGATCGACACCGGCCACCCGGGTGGGGCGACCGCGCCGGCGACGGTGGCGGCCGAGCTGCGTCTCGTGCGCGAGCTGGGCGCCGACCCGCGCATCGAGGCAGCGACGATCCAGGCGCCCGTGCTCAGCTCGGCGGCGGTCAACCGTGAGGCCGGACTGCTGGACGCCAACTCGCGCACGCTGCAGATCCGTGCCGCGGGAAGAACCGAACCGGGCACCTTCCAGGCAGCCGACCTCGTGCACGCGATCCGCAGCAAATACATCCCCCAAGCGAGGTTCCCGAGCTCCAACCACGTGCTGCTGACCGGAGCCCCCGCCTTCGGCGTTGACTTCGTGAACAAGGCATACGGCGCCTTCCCGTGGCTGGTGGCGGCGGTGCTGGTGATCACCTACCTGGTGCTGCTGCGGGCCTTCCGGTCGGTCGTGCTGCCTTTGAAGGCGGTGCTGATGAACCTGCTGTCGGTGAGCGCCGCCTACGGCGTGCTGGTGCTCGTCTTCCAGCACGGAGTTGGATCGGGGCTCGGCTTTCACTCATCTCCCCAGATCGAAGCCTGGATACCGATCTTCCTGTTCGCGACGATCTTCGGCATCTCGATGGACTACGAGGTGTTCCTGATCTCGCGCATCCGCGAGGAGTGGGATCGATCCCAGGACAACGAGCGTGCGGTCGCCTACGGGCTCGAGCACACGGGACGGATCATCACCGCGGCGGCGATCATCATGATAGCCGCCTTCTCGGGCTTCATGACCGGCAGCTTCGTCGGCCTTCAGCAGTTCGGCCTGGGCCTCGCCGCGGCGATCTTCCTGGACGCCACGATCGTGCGTGCGCTGCTCGTGCCGGCGGCGATGAAGCTGCTCGGCCGGTGGAACTGGTATCTCCCGGAACCGATCCGTCGCGCGATGAGACTGAGCCGTCCCAAGCCGTTCCCGTCACGCTCAGAGCCCCACCCGGCGAGCTGAGCCGGGCGACGCCTCGCGCCGGGCGCGGCCGAGGCCATCCAGCAGCCCGTCCACGGCCAGCGCCCAGCGACGGTCGACGGACTCTCGCGTGCTGCCCAGTCGTCCCGCGTTCTCGGCTGCGGCGAGACCCTGCAGCAGCGACACCATCACGTGGGCGATGTCGGTCGCATCGCCGTCGAGCAGGCGCGCGTCGACCGCGCGCCGGACGCGCTCGACGATGAAGATCCTCACCGCGCCGCTCGCCTGGACCTCGGCCGGCCCGGGCGCGAAGTCGGTGAACGGGCGCGAGAACATCACCTCCGCGAGCACGGGGTTCTCGCGGATGAAGCCGCGGTAGGCCTGGATCAGATCGATCAGGTCGGCGCGGGGGTCCCCGGACTCGGCGAGCCGGTCGAGGCGGGCGCGCAGGTGGCGAAACCCCTCGAAGAAGACCGCCCGGACGAGGCCGCTCTTGTCGCCGAACAGCTCATACACGGCTGGGGTGGAGGTGTTCGCCGCCTGTGCGATCCGGCGCGTCGTGAATCCCGTGACCCCCTCGTTGGCGAGGAGCTCGACCGCGACCGAGAGCAACCGGTCACGCAGCTGGGGTGTCCTCTGCTTGACCCTCGGCACGCCGCTGCACTCTAGCGCCGACAGGCCTCGCACCGATGTTTCGGAACGTTGTTACGATATGCCGCTCCACCCCACCCGGATCAGTAGGAGGCCCCAGTGAGCGAGCCCGTGAGGTATGAGCGCACGGATGCGATCGCGACGATCACGATGGACGACGGGAAGGTCAACGCGTTCTCGATAGCGATGCTTCAGGCGCTGCACGAGGCCTTCGACCGCGCCATGCAGGATGGCTGCGTGGTCCTGCTCCGGGGTCGAGACGGGTGCTTCTCGGCGGGATTCGACGTCAATGTGTTCGCCGAGGGCCGCGAGCGAACCGTGGAGATGCTCACGCTCGGGGCGACCTTGACCGAGCGAGTGCTTTCGTTCCCCAGACCCGTGCTCGCAGCGTGCACCGGCCACGCGTTCCCGGCCGGCGCCTTCCTGCTGCTGGCGGCCGACTGCAGGCTCGGCGTCGAAGGACCGTTCAAGATCGGCCTGAACGAGGTGAGCATCGGCCTGACGGTGCCGCTGTTCGCGATCGAGATCGCCCGTCAGCGGCTGCACCCCGCCTACTTCGACCGAACCGTGGTCAACGCCACCATGTACAGCCCGACCGAGGCGATGACGGCGGGCTTCCTGGACCGCGTGCTGGCCGCGTCCGAGCTGGGGGCGGAGAGCCTCGCCGCGGCCCGCGCGCTCGCCGAGCTGGACGCGACGGCCCATGCTGCGACCAAGCTCCGCGCGAGGGCGGGCGCGTTGGGCGCGTTGCGCGGCGCGATCGAAACCGAGCTCTCGTCGGAGAGCGAGTCGTAAAGATCCAGTGAGAAAGCCCTTCGGCGGCGCGTCGGGGGAGGATACTTGGCGGCGGCGCCGCAGCTGGGCTCGGAGCGGCGCAATCCACGGACGGGGGTCGAGAGATCCAACAGAGGAGGCTAGGACGCCCTGCTCATCACGCGAGAAAGGGGCAGCACGGATGAGACGTACACGCAGGATCGGACTTGGGCTCGTGGCAATGCTTGCGACAGGAGCGATGATCGCCTCGTCGGCCTCGGCGGCGCCACCCGAATTCAGCCCACCGTTTCCCAATCCGTTCAAATCCGCAAGCGGCAAAAGCACGCTTCAAACCATCTCGAAAATCAAGATCAAGTGTCTTGCTGACACGAACGTGGGAGAAATCATCGGACCCAACGCGTTGACGGTGACGATCGGGTTCACCGGTTGCGAACTCAAAAAAGTCCCCTGCAACAGCCCCAACGGGCTCACGGGAGAAATAGTCACGAGTCAGCTCGTCGGAAAGCCCGGTTACATCGTGAACCCGGCAATCAAGGAAGTCGGTGTTGATCTCTCCACGGCGACCGGCGCGCCGCTGATGGAATTCACCTGCACTCCCGGTACGCGGGCATTCGTCGTCGGGTCGGTGATCGGCAAGATCACGCCGGTGAACAAAATGGTGAAACCACCAGGACACTTCACGCTCGCGTTCAAACAGAAAAACGGCAAACAGGTCATAGCCAACCTGTTCGCGGAACCGCCGGACGTGCTGTCAACGTCCTTCGGTGGACCGCTGGAAGAATCGGGGCTGAGCTCGACCGACAAGATCACGCTCGCAGCGCCGATGACCGTCATTGCCTGAGCGCGTCGGACACCGTCCATAGAGGCGCTACCGGCACGGGTCGTCCGGGCCCCTACCCGGGCGACCCGTCTGTGAGACCGGTCCCCGGCGCCGGTGCGAGCCCGCGCAGGGGGCGAACTCACAGCTCCCGCTCGTAGAAGTGGTTGACGGGGCCGTCGGGCCTGCCTGCGCGGTTGTCGAATCCGAGGCTCTCATACAGCACACGGGCGACGAGGTCGCGCTCGCCCGCACCGAGATCCATGCGGTCTGCGCCCCGACTCCGAGCGTGTGCGATCGCGGCCTGCGTCAATGCCCGGCCCAGTCCCCTGCCGCGTAGGTTCGGGACCACGTAGAGCTCCGCCAGATAGCACTCGAGCGCCTCGCTCCGGATTGCGGGGCGGAACCGCAGCACGGCGAGCCCGTCCGGCCCCGCTCCTGCGAGAAGCACCGTGACCTGCTCTTCGGCCAGCAGGCTCCGGATACGGACGGCGAGCCGATCCGCACCGGGCGTGGGATCGCCGAACTCGCTGTTGAAGTCGTGCAGGAGCTGGCCGATGACCGCCGCGTCGGCGAGCTCTGTGAGCCGCGGGAGAGGTTCAACCGAGCCGCGAGTCGTGCCGGCGTCAGCGGAGCCGCGCGTGTTGCTTGGGTCTATGCTCCGGGAGCGATGGAAACAGACGCGCCCGGCGACTCGGTGGAACAGGACTGGCGGCTCGAGGCAGAGCTTGACCAGGGCGATTCGCGACACGCGCTCCACACGCTCGTGGGGCGCTTCCGCGGCCCGCTGATCAAGGAGGTGCAGGCAGGCATGCCTCGAGATGTCGTGTTCACACACGACGGGAAGCGCATGTTCGTGTACGCGGGAAAGAGAGCCGACCTCGACACGGCGCGCAGCGCGATCGAGAGCGCCCTGCGCAACGACGGGCTCACCGGCGCGATATGCATCAGCCACTGGGATCACGAGCTCGACGAATGGCGGCAGATCGATCCTCCTCCAGCCGAACCGGAGCAACAGACCCGGGACGGAGCTCGCCGTGACGCAGAGGCAGTCGTGACCCGCACACTGGTCGTGAGCTCCGGCAAGCTGATCCGAGCCGAACTCGAGCAGACCATGCTCGCGTGGGCGCAAGAGCTCGGGGTCGACTGTGAGATCGTGGAGCACCCCCACCTGCTGACCACGCAGGTGGGCTTCACGGTAACCGGCCCGAGGCGAAAGGTGGACGAGTTCTCTCAAGGACTGAGGGCGGAGGAACGGGCGACCATCCGCACCGACACCAGCGTCATGCTCTCACCGCTCTAGTAGGCCGGTCGATCGGCGACAATCTCGCGAGTGGCATACGACGAGGATCTCGCCAACCGTATCCGCGAGCTCCTCTCAGCCGAGGCCGGCGTCGTCGAGAAGCGCATGTTCGGGGGCCTGGCGTTCCTGATCGACGGCAACATGTCGGTGAGCGTCAGCGGACGCGGCGGCGTGCTGCTCCGATGCGACCCCACCGAAACCGAAGCGCTGCGAGGCAAGCCTTACGCCGGCCCTTTCGAGATGCGCGGTCGGATGATGGAGGGATGGCTGCGGGTCGATGCCGAGGGACTGCGCACCAAGCGCCAGCTCGAGCGATGGGTTACGCGGGGAGTGGCCTACGCGCGGTCGCTGCCGTCGAAGCGGTGAGGCCGGTCGCGATGTCCGCGGCTGATGGCCGGACGGTGGTCCTCAACGGCTCCAGAAGTCGATCGCGAGACTGCGGCGGGTCCGCCACAGCTCGCCTTTCGTAGCGAAGCCACCGATGCCCGCGCCCTGGTCAGCGTCGGAGATCCGCCACCCTCCGTTGACGGCTCCGGTCAGGCCGGCGGAGAGCTTCTCGAACCCCTGAGCCGTGTAGAGATCGGCCTCGACGTTCTTGTTGATGATGAACTTGAGCTGGCGCACGGCCTGCTGGTTCTTCGTCCGCAGCAGCGTGAGCAGCCGATCGACCTCCGCCTGGAGATCCTCCCCGGGAACCGCAACATTCCAGAGGTCCAGCTCCACAGCCCGGGATGCGGACATCAGCGCACCGAGCAGATTTACTTCCTTCGTGCGCCGGCGCCCGATCAGGCGAGCCATGCGGGTGGTGCCACCCCATCCGGGCGTGATCCCGACGTCGACCTCGGGCATTCCCCAGCGGGCCTCCTCGGAGGCGATCACGAAGTCGCAGGCCATGGTCAGCTCCAGGCCGCCGCCCACCGCAAACCCCTCGACGGCGGCAATCGTGATCTTGTCTAGCTCCTCGAGCGTGTTCGCCATTTCCTGGTAGAGCTGCACCCGCCGCATCACCTGATTGGCGTCGCCCCAACTGGGCATCTCGGTGATGTCGTCGCCGGCACAGAACGTGCCACCCGCGCCGGTGAGGAGCAGGAACTTGACCTCCTCGGAGGCCTGGACCAAGCGGAGTGCGCTGATCAGCTCGTCGGAGAGGCGCATCGACAGGCAGTTGCGAACCGCCGGACGGTTGAGCGTGATGCGGGCCAGGTCGTCTTCGACGGTCAGGATGAGCTGCTCGAACCCGAGCTCAGCCGGGCCGGGAGGGGACTGAAGGGCCATGTGGGTCTCCTTTGGAGCGGGCCATTTCCCCGATGGTACGTTTTAGCTACTAGCAGCTCAAGCAGATAACGGATAAGATCGCTACTAGTAGTCGATGCGAGACCATGAGGAGGTCCGATGCCCGCGGCAGAGCCACCCCCGCCCGACGACGACCCGGTCGGCCTCGCCCTCAGGGAGGTCGGCGATCGCTGGACCTTCCTCGTGCTGCGCGAGGCGTTCTACGGGGTTCGCCGGTTCGGGCACATGCAGCGCAACCTCGGCATCGCCCGCACGGTGCTCACCAATCGACTCAAGCGGCTGGTGGCGGACGGGATCCTCGAGCGTCATCAGTACCGCACCGATCCGCCGTGGTTCGAGTATCGCCTGACGCACAAGGGCCTGGATCTCTACCCCGCCATCGTCTCCATGCTCACCTGGGCCAATCATCACGTTCAGTCGGGCGGGGCCACGCCGGTCGCGCTCCGACACGAGCCATGCGGCAAGGACCCAGATCCGATCCTGGTGTGCCGCCACTGCGGCAAGCCCGTCGACGCCCACAACACCACCGTGCAGACGCGCGCCTAGGAGCTTCGTGGCACCCTTCACGCCGGGGGATGGAGGCGCTGGAATCAAGCGACCGCCTCACGTTTGTGCGAGCCCTTTCGTTGATAGGGGTATGCGCGAGGATCTCAACTTCCACTCGGGTCAGGACTCCTGCGCGGCGTGGCTCTACCGCGCCGCGAGTGATCGGAGCTCGACGCCGATCGTGGTGATGGCCCACGGCCTCTCCGGAACGCGTCGTGACCGCCTCGGACCGTTCGCCGCGCGATTCGCCGCAGCGGGTGTAGCGGCGCTGGTGTTCGACCACCGCGGCTTCGGCGACAGCATGGGCGCACGCGACCGCTTCCATCCCACGCTGCAGCTCGAGGACTGGCGCGCGGCGATCGCCTGCGCTCGGTCCCTGCCGGGCGTCGACCCTGATCGCGTGGCTACGTTCGGCTCCTCGATGGGCGGCGGCAACGCGCTCGCCGCCGCAGCAGCGGACTGTCGTGTGGCGGCGGTCATCAGCCAGGTTCCGTTTCTGGACATGGTGCGCCAGGCGCACCGCTCCTCCGCCGCCGTCGCCGCGCGGATGTTGCGCGCCGCGGTGCGCGACGAGCATCTTCCGGCCGTGGGAGCACCCCACGAGGCGGCGTTCATCAATGCTCCCGGCGCAGAGGCGGGCTGGCGAGAGGTCGTCGCCACCGGCGAGGACTCCCGTTGGCGCAATCGCGTGTCCTCCCGTTGGCTGATCGGTCGCCCGTACAACCCGGCTCGCCATGCCGCCAGGCTGCACTGCCCGTGGCTGGTGTGCGTCGGCGAGGCCGACCGGGTCGCCAAGCCGGGACCTGCGATCGCAGCGGCTCGCCGCGCTCCGTTCGGCGAGCTGCGGATGTATCCGGGCGTCGATCACTTCGACATCTACGACGGCCCCCAGCACGAGGCGCTGGTCGCTGACCAGCTCGCGTTCCTGCGGCGCCATCTGCTCGGCGAGCGATAGACGCCCCAGGTCCCAGCCCGGTCGGAGCGACCAGCGCAGCGACAAGCGACCTGAGCGCCGGCGCCCGCCGCCGGCCCCTCTCTAGAATGGCGAGTCGTCGCCGACCCGGTCGCGAGTATGCCCAGCTCACCTCCGTCACCAGAACCGCCTGAGCCCCCCGCCGCTGGACCACGGCCGCGCAAGCGGCTCGCCGTCCTCACCTGCATGGACGCTCGGATCGATCCGTACGCGATCTTCGGCCTCCAGCTCGGCGACGCCCACATCATCCGCAACGCGGGGGGGCTCGTCACAGCCGACGCGGTGCGCTCGCTGGCCGTCTCACAGAGGCTCCTGGACACGAACCAGATCATCGTGTTGATGCACGATGACTGTGGCCTGCACGGGGCATCGGAGGCAGACTTTGCGTCGACTCTCGCGGCAGACGGGGCGAGGCCGGGCTGGCAGGTCGGCGCATTCGAGGATCTCGAGGAGGCTCTATGTGAGGGGCTCGCGCGTCTGCGGTCCAGCGCGGAGCTCGAGCACCGCGACGGCATCAGGGCGATGATCTTCGACCCCGACACCGGTCGCGTGCGAGAGCTCACGGCGAACGGCCGTCCCGCCACCGACGTCTCGACCCTCTTCGCGGAGCGCCCGGCGTAGCCGACCTCTGGCGAGACGCATCTCGGCTCACCCTGCGAGTAGGGCCTCGAGCTTGTCGAGCTGGCTGCCCCGACCCGGCCCGCGCCATGTAGAGGAGCTCCTCGACGCAGACCGGGCGTGAGGTCACCACGACCTTCGTGCGGTTCTCACGAAACGCGGCCGACCGCCTGTCGACAGGCGGTCGTCGGCTCGACGCCGCGCTGAGCCCGACACCACCGACACCACCCGCCACGGTTGACAATAAAGCGCGCTATTTGCGCGAAGACTTGATACCCTCGTGGCCGAGAGGCGACGGGGCGGAGTTCGATCTCCGGGGGGACGGGTGAAGGGGGAGCAGGACGTTATCTGCCAGCGCGATTAGCACCGCTCGGGAGTGGCGGCGTCGGCACGCCTTCGCAAGAGGGCTGGCGGGCCTGCTCGTCTGCTCGGCGCTGCTTGCCGCCGGCACCCAGGACGCGGCGGCCCGCCCCCGCCTGACTGGACATCACCCATCGCCACGACCCCCGGTCGCGAACCTCCGTAGGTGCAGACCCTCCCCGAGCTGCGATTACGGGCCCATCTACAGGCGCTATCCGACGTACGGCAACGAATATCCCGCCAACCTGGGGGACTGCACGTTCGCAGCGGCGGCCCACTGGGAGGAGATCATGCTCGGGGTGGTCCCAGATCCCACTCGGCTTGGGTATGAATTCGCGACCGCCGAAGGAGATGGCACGGTCGCGACGACCGGTAACGACGCAGAAGAAGTGGGCGCAGGGCTGACCCAGGAACAATTCCTCTCCTACTGGCGAGGGCAGGGGATCGCCGAGGTCTTCGCCACGCGGTTCTCGCCCTACCCGACCACGCCGGCGAGCACCCGGGCGGCGGTTCGCGCACATCGGGCACTGATCGTCGAGCTCAGCTTTGGCCATCCGGCCGCCTTGGCGCAGTACGAAGTGTCCGAAGGCCTCCACGAGGTCGTGGTCGACGGCTTCACCCCCCGGGGGCCGCTCGTGGTCAGCTGGGGACAGACGCTGCAGATGACCTGGAGGCAGTGGAGCGCCGAGGCGATCGGCATGTGGGCGGTGGCGACGACGAGGTAGCGTCAGCGGCGCTATCAGCCGCTGCGCGGCGATCTCGGTAGCGTCAGGCGGTGCGAGCGGGCAATCTGATCGATCATCTCCTCATCGATTCCGACTTCGTCGGCGACCTCGCGCCAGCCCATGACGACGTCGAGGACCTCAGCGAGGATCGCCTCGGCACGGCCCCGCCTGAGACCCGCCACGCCGGCGACCGCGCGCAGGTCGGCGACGGTGAATCCGTCGCGCTTGCCGTTGATCGACATCTGGTGACTGTCAAGCCAGCGATTGCCGGGCCGCCACGCCCAGATCACGTCGTAGGCCGGAGCCAGCGACCAGGCCCCCGCGCGGTTCATGAGAAAGGCGATGTTCTTGACGTGGTCATCCTGGTTGCGAGCGACGACGTTGAAGACCATACGCCGGAACTGCTGCTCCACGACCGGCGTGCCGAGGCCCAACCGACGGATCAGCAGCAGGACCTGCTCGTAGCTGTAAGCCCCAGGCTCGTTGTAGCTGACGTGCTCCAGCGCGCTGACCGTCTGCATGTGTAGCTTGCCACCGTCGTCGGGGCGATCGAAGCGACGCGTCATGAAGTGCCTGCGGCCGTTCTCCTCCAGGAGCCGGCACTCGCTCATGTCGATGCCGGCCATCCCCGCCAGCTTCGAGTAGGCGTACTCGACCGCGCCCCAGCCCTGCGGGTCGGTGAGGCCGTGGTCGCCTGCGCGCGCTACCCCGTCGAACTTCAACAGCCACTGGCGAAAGCCCTCGCCGACCTCCACCTGTCCCGAGCGGACCTGCCCGGTGGCGTCGTTGTAGGCGATGAACGCCTTCGGACGCGCACCGCCGGCGGAGCTGCCAACGGCGAGGATCGACTTCATCGCCTCCTCGTCGGGGTTCTCGCTCAGCTCCGCGACAAACTCTGCGCGCTCGGCGAGAATCTCGCTGGCCAGACGCACGAGTGCGTCGAGGTGCAGGTCCGCGTCGCTGGGTACGGCCGGCTCGTTGGCCGGCTGGAACTCCAACGCGCCTCCGCCGCGGGTACCGACGTAGCAGAGCCGTTCGACGACGTCGAAGCTCGACTCCTCGCGCCCCTGAGAGGCCAACCAGGCGTTGACGAGCGCCGTGCCCCAGCGGTCGGGCAGGGAGTCAGCCAACAGCCCGGGAAGACCGCTGAACGCGTCCTCCGGCAGGCCGGGAAACCTGTAGGGCTGCGCGCGGAGCGGCATCCGGATCGGCGCGATCTCGATGCCACTGCGGACGAACGCCGGGTCATACTGGAACGTCGCATAGCGTGCGCTCGGGCCGATCGAGACCGCAGCGATGCGAGTGCCCCACAAGGTCACCGCCGCGACGGTCAACTGCTGCCCGCGTTTGACTCGTCGCCCCACGTCCACGGCTCGCGGGCGGACTCGGCGGAGGGACCCCCGTGGCCGCCGCTCGCACGCCGTCGAACCCCGCGCTGCTCGCGCTCGAGCTGGGCGATCGGGAAGTCGATCGACGCGGGGATCGCACGGTCCAGCCCGTCGAGCAGTCCGAGCGTCCGCAGCAGCTTGACCATCGAGGTCATCTGCACCGACCTGCCCCGCTCCGCACGCTGCACCGTCGCCTGACCGAGGCCCGCCTCGGCAGCCATCTCAGCTTGAGTGAGGTTGCGCTCGAGGCGATGGCGCTCAAGCCTGCGGCCGAGCTCAGCGAGGACAGCGGCGTCGGTGGTGATCTCGTCAAGATTCATCAGTTCTGATGTTTTGAGGACCAATACAGCTATAAATCATCGAATCTGATGCAGAGCATAGCACGCTCTGGAGGATTTAGACCATCAATTCCGATGTCTTAGAGCGATATGGAGTCATAACACTTCATAATTGATGTGCTTACTGGCCCGAGAGGCTTCCCGGCGAGGAGCCCACGCCGGACGAGCTCATAGAGAACGGGACATCACGAACTCGTCCAAGGTGCGCCCGTGCCAGGACGACGTCATCTGCCTGCCCCGTCCTGATCCTCACCGGACCGCCCGGCGCTGGCAAGACGACCACGTGATCGACACCCACCGCAAGAGTCCCGAGCGGGTCGCTGCGGAGGCGGCACGACGGCTGGATGACGGGCAGCTGAGCGTGTGACTCTCGTGCGCCAGCCGTAGTCCGGGAACGCGCCGCCGGTGGGCGATGTCGCTTGGAGCGCGGGACGCCCCTCGTCGACGGTCTGCCCGACCAGCTCCGCCTCGCGCCGGTTGGGCTGGGCGTCCGCTGCGGTGGTCACCCTCTCTCCTTTCCTCAGCTCGCCATCGGCGGTCCCGCGCCGACCTCCTTGGACGCTGCGGCGATCTCGCCGCGGAGCGCCTTCAGCGCGGCGACGTAGATCTCCGAGAACGTCGGGAACGGCTGGATCGTGTCGGCCAGGACGTCGAGTGGGATGTGCGCGCGGATCGCGAGCGTGGCCTGCTGCAGCCACTCGCCCGCCTCGGGACCGAGCGCGTAGGCGCCCGTCAGTCGCTCACCGTCGCCGAGGAGCGTCAGGAAGCCGTTCTGCTCGGCGTACGCGCGCGTGTAGGTGGCGGTCTTCGACACCTCCGACAGCGAGACCATGGCGCTGAAACGGCCGGCGGAGGCGCCCACGGCCGCCGCTTGCGGGTCCGTGTACACGACGCGAGGAACGGCCTCGTAGTCGGCCTTTCGCCGCTCGCCGAGGATGTTCGCGGCGACCACCTCGCCCTGGTACTTGCCGACGTGGGTCAGCGGCCAGAGGCCGTTGACGTCGCCGATCGCCCACAGACGCTCCGCCGCGCGCAGGTGCGCGTCGACCGGAACTCCGTGGGCGTCCGGCTCGACGCCGACGGTCTCGAGGCCAAGCCCGCGCACCCGCGGACGCCGGCCCGTGGCGACGAGCAGCCGGTCGCCACGCAGCTCGCGCCCGTCGTCGATCTCGAGGACGTAGTCCTCGCCCTCGCGTCGCGCGGCGGTCGCGTTCGCGGACAGGACCAGCTCGATGCCCTCGCGCCGGAGAACCTCGCCGAGCGCCTCGCCCAGCGGCGCCGGCTCCCGCGCGAGCACGTGCTCGGCCATGTCGATGACTGTCGCCTCGCCGCCGAGTCGACGAACTGCCTGCGCCATCTCCACCCCGACGGGCCCGCCACCCAGGATCAGCAGGCGGCGCGGAATGGCCTTCATCGACGTCGCCTCGCGGCTGGTCCAAACGTCGTCGAGCTCGCGCAGGCCCGGAACGGGCGGCACGACCGGATCGGCGCCGTTCGCGAGGACCACGTGGTCAGCGGTGTGCCGCACGCCCTCGACCTCGACGACGCCCGGGCCGGCGAGCCGGCCGCTGCCGCGCAGCAGGTCGATGCCGTGGTCGGCCAGCCAGCGCTCCTGTCCGGCGTCGGAATAGTCGGAGACCATGAAGTCACGCCACGCAAGCGCCGCCTCCACATCGACCTCGGCACTCGCGGCGGCCTCGCACGCCCCCTGGACCGCCTCGCCAGGCCGCAGCAGGGTCTTCGACGGAATGCAAGCCCAGTACGAGCACTCCCCTCCCACTAGCTCGCGCTCCACGACGGCCACGCGCAGGCCGCCCTCCGCCAGAGCGCCCGCACAGTGCTCGCCCGGCGAGCCGCCGCCGAGCACGATCACGTCATAGTCGCGGCTCATGTCGGCAGCTCCTCGCCGGCGCGCTCGCGCACCATGTAGAGCGCGTACCAATCCGGCCAGTCCGGGTCCGCCTCGCCCGTTCGCTCCTCGTGCTTGCCGTGCGCCTCGGCTGCGCGTCTGAGCGCTTGCGCGAGGTCTTTCACGGACTCATATGTCGTGGCCATCAGAGCCCTCCCTTCAGCGACCGGGAAGCCGTGTCGTGATCTCCTGGAGCAGCCAGCCGTTGCCATCCGGATCGCTGAAGGTGGCGAACGAGTTGTAGGTGCTGCGATCGGGCGAGGGTCCGGACACGCGGCCGGCGTCATGAAATCGAGCGCCCGGCGCTCCCTCGTGGAACACCTCGCTCACCTCCACACCGCGCCCGAGGAGCTCGTCGCGCGCAGCCTCGATGTCGGCCACGACCAGGTACAGCCCTTCCGCCGAACCGGGCGCGGCCGACATCAGGCTCGTGCCGAATTGGACCGAGCATCGCGAGCCCGGGGGCGTGAACTGGACGATGCGGAAGTCCTCACCGCGGGCGATGTCGGCGTCGAGCCTCCAGCCGAGGCTCTCGTAGAACTCCTTGGCCCGATCGACATCGGAGACGGGCACGAGGACCACCTCCAGCTTGAATTCCCCGGCCTGCACCGGCGGGCTGCCCGTCGCGCTTTCGCTGCTCACGTCGACGCTGCTCATCTCGGCCTCCATCCGTTGGTTGGCGCCACAACGCGGCGGCGCGTTCTCGTCGACCCCCGCAGCGCGAGGAGCGACGACGGGAACACCGACGCTGCGGGCCTGCGCTGCAGAAGAGATCGGCACGTGCCCCTTCCCGGTCGCCCCCCGGCCGTTCTTCGACCGAGGATGCTCCCGTCGGGTCGCACACACTCTTCCCTCATCCGGGCGCAAAAGTCAAGGGCCTCGCGTGCATGATCCGAGGGCCAGACGCTCCCCCACTGCTCCCACGCTCGAGGAGGTCCTCGCGGCCCTCCGGCTCTCCGGCGCAGTGATCCAATGCGGTCACCGGCAACCTGGTGCCCGCCGTCGGCAGGAACCGTCCGGTGATGTCGCCAGCCAGCGGGGCTAGGATGGGCTCGCCCTTCGGTACTGGCGGCTGCGGCTGCGGATCGACGGGGTCACGAAAACATCCCAAAGCCTTCGGAGGAACAGGGTGGGAGATACGAGCACCGGACACGGCAAGGTCGTCGTTAACAGGTGTATGTCGCTTGATGGTTTCATCGCCGCTGCCGGCCAAGTGATGGACTGGGGCGCTGGTCGCCAGCTCGCCGACTTCGTCGGGCCGGACGAGTTCCAGGAGATCGCGGCGGCCACCGGCGCCATGCTTGTCGGCCGGCGGACCTCAGACGTCGGAGACAGGATGGAGGCCGAGAAGCCGGGCAGCGTCGACTACCCCTTTTCCGGACCCGTGTTCGTCCTCACCCATCGGCCACCGGAGCCCCCGGATCCGGGCATCACGTACCTCACCGGTGACATCGGGGAGGCGGTCGCCACGGCGCGCAGCGCCGCGGGCGGCAAGAGCCTGGAGATCCTCGGCGCCGACGTGGCCGCCCAGTGCCTGCAGCGCGGCCTCGTCGACGAGATCCTGGCGTACGTGCTGCCGGTACTGCTCGGAGACGGCGTCCGCTTCTCGCCGCCGGGCCTCCCCCGGATCGACCTGGAACCAGTCAGCGCCACTCGGTCGCACAGCGTCACCATCCTCCGGTTCCGCGTCCGCAAGTAATCGCTGCGTAGCATCCCCCGGCTTGCGCGTCCAACGCCTGCCGCTCTCCGGAGAGTCGTTCGACGGATAGACCCTCATCCTCCTCAGCGAGTTGGGACAGCAGTCCGGAGCAGCACGACGCTCGGGACCACGAACAGTCGTAGCGGGCGGCCGGGTCCGATTAGATCGCGCGCCGCTGGGTCCGCGACGGGACGTAGCGCCCCCAAGCCCAAAAGACGGGGAGCAATGGAGACGGTGGGAATCGAACCCACGTCCGCGATCGCGTGAGGATGGCTTCTACGAGCGTAGCCGGCGCTCTGATCTCATCCCCCGCTCACCTCGCCGGCCGGGTTGCGGGGGACCAGTCTCCTGCGGTTTCCCTGGTTTGGCGGAGACGGACCGCACCGGGTGAGCCTGCTTCTGATCCCGGCCTTCCCCGCCGCAGGCGAGCGGGGCCCGAGACCTCGTGTCTAGGTTCTAGCTAGACAGCGAGGGCGTACTCATGTGAGTCCGCACTTATGGTTTTCCCGGGTGTTTTACGAGGCCGCCCGGGACCTCGACTCGCCACCATCCACACGAGCCGACCGCGTCGAAGCCTGTCGTCCCCTGGATGCTTCCCCCAATTGTAGCCCTCCGTCTGCTCCCGCCCGCCGCGACGTCGACGGGCCGTGAGGACGATCGCACTCGCGAGCGCTGGGGTGAGGCTTGCGCGCTGCCCGCGGAGAATCAGGCGGGGATGTGTCCACAACGCAAAGCGACGCGGTCCCGGGCCGCTCGAGGAACCCTCCACATCCGGCCCGAAAGCCCTCTGCAGTTGGGTGGCGCGGCCTCACACCTCAGTGGCCTCGCTCTTTGCGGCTCGGTTCCGCGTCTGTGTCCAACTTACGCCTCTTCGAAGGGGTTTGCAAGCCCCTTCTGAGCAACTCCCCGCATCCTCCGAGAAAAAGGATTTCGCCCCGTTCCCGGCCACGCCTGCGGCCCACCTGGAGGCCCGCCTCGGCACCGCGACGAGAGCCGTTATGCAGCCCTTATCCGCCCTGCCACAATGGGTTTGTGGATAGTCACGACCTTTCCCTCGGGCGACCCCCGGTCGCGCCCGGTTCGGCCCCC
Source organism: uncultured Solirubrobacterales bacterium (assembly GCA_963696615.1). GTDB lineage: Bacteria > Actinomycetota > Thermoleophilia > Solirubrobacterales > Solirubrobacteraceae > Palsa-744. The sequence goes on from CAVOKU010000003.1 coordinate 189,152, forward strand.
GCTCCTGCGCCGGCCCAGGACTACCCGACCCACGCCCTCCCCGAGGCGGCGGCGCCGAAGTCGGTGGATCTGCCGGAGCGGGAGAACCCATTCGGCGAGCAACGGCCCCTGCGGGAGCGCACCGGACCGCTCGGCAAGCGCATCGGCAGCGTCGTGGCAGCGGGCGCGGCGCTCGTGGCCAAGTTCTTCGCCGCGATCAAGGGCCTGATCCTGCTCCTTCCCAACATCAAGCTGATCGGCACCGCGGGCACCGCCCTCGTGTCCGTCGCCGCCTACAGCCTCTTCTTCGGCTGGACCTTCGCGGCGGGATTCGTGTTGCTCCTGTTCATCCACGAGATGGGCCATGTGATCCAGTTGCGCCGCGAGGGCATCAAGGCGAGCGCGCCGATGTTCATCCCGTTCATGGGAGCCGCCATCTTCTCCAAGTCCCTCGGCGACGACGCCCTGGCGGAGGCGCGGGTGGGCCTTGCGGGCCCCGTGCTCGGCACGCTCGGCGCAGCCGCCTGCCTCGCCATCGCGGAGGCCGTCAACAGCGACATGCTCCGCGCGCTCGCCTACCTCGGCTTCTTCTTGAACCTGTTCAACCTGCTTCCGGTGGTGCCCCTGGACGGTGGCCGCGCGATGGCGGCGATGGCGCCGTGGATGTGGTTCGCCGGGTTCGCCGTCCTGCTCGCCGTGGCGCTCGCCTTCCCCAACCCGATCATCCTGATCATCGTGTTGCTCGCCGGCTTTGAGACCTGGCGGCGCTGGCAGGCGCGCAAGACCCGCTCACTGGAGCAGGCCGCCTACTACCGCGTGTCTCCTCGCAACCGAATGCTCGTGGGCGCCGTCTACATCGGACTGATCGTGATCCTCGCGTTGGGGATGCACGAGTCCCACATCCTCTCCAGCGGCGCCCACAGCTTCCGCTCGCTCTAACGTACGCGACCCAGCCGCCCGAGGCAGACAGCCGCCGTTAGCGACGGGCTTCCCGCACGGCTCGTTCCATGTCCCGCTTGCTCTCACGCTCGCGCATCGTCTGACGCTTGTCGTACAGATCCTTGCCGCGCGCCAGCGCGATCTCGACCTTCGCGTGTGAGCCGGAGAAGTAGATCCGCGTAGGGACCATCGTCAGCCCACGCTCAGCCACCCTCATCGCCAGCCGATCGATCTCCCGGCGATGCAGCAGCAGCTTGCGGGGTCGCTCGGGTTCGTGGTTCTCACGCGATGCCGGTCCATAGGGCGGAATGTGCACCGAGTGCAGCCACATCTCCCCGTCCTTGATCGCCGCGTAGCCGTCCTTCAGCTGTGCACCCGACTCCCGCAGCGCCTTGACCTCGGTGCCCTCGAGCACGAGCCCGCACTCGATCCGCTCGATCAGCTCATACCGGTAGGACGCATACCTGTTGGAGGCCACATCTCCCGCGCCGATCTTGCGCTTGCCTTTGCCTTTGCCGCCCTTCGCCATCGTCCCGCGAGCCTAGACGGTCGCGCTCGGCCAGTCCCGTGTTGGGAGCGCTCAACCGACCGGGATCAGATCCACCCGTCCCTGCACCGTGTCCACCCGCGCGACCCCCACGGTGATCCCGTCCCCCAGCCTCACGACGGCTCCCGACCGCTCCCCGCAGAGGATCGTCTCCTGCTCGTTGAGCTCCCACCAGTCCGCTCGCTCTCCCCCGCCCGCAGCCGAGCCTGCCCGCATCCGCCGCACCGGCACCATTCCCTCGTACAGCGGCCCGCGAGAGCCTCCGAACGCGACGAACGCCCCCGCCGAGATGAGCCCCGCCACCTCTCCCTGGAAGGACCTGTTCCAGCCCTGCTCGTACAGCGTCTGCTCGAGCGCAAAGCACCGCGCGAGATCGTCCCCCGCCCGCTCGATCGACATCGCCTCCCGCTCCAGCTCGGAGGTCCGTTCGCCGAGGGCGCTCAGCTCGCTCGCTCGCGGAGCGCCCTCTGGGCCGCCGATGCTGGACAGCAGCGCGCGATGACAAACGAGGTCGGGATACCGGCGAATCGGCGAGGTGAAGTGGCAATAGCACTCCGATCGCAGCCCCGCGTGGCCGACGTTGACCGGCGAGTAGTACGCCTGCCTCAGTGACCGCAACACGAGCGAGGAGAGCGCGATCCACCCGCCCCAGGGGCCACGCCCACCCCCGCCACGAGCCAGCGCGGCGCTGACATGACGCTCGATCCCCTGGGAGATCTCTCCCATCAGCTCCGCCGCCTGTGAGGCCGAGAGCGGGCTGGGCACCGGCGGCGTGGGGATCTCCAGCGACTCGAGCTGCGCCACCAGCCGCTCCACCCGCGCCGGCTCAGGACGCTCGTGCACGCGATACAGACACGGCACCGAACCCGCCGCCAGATGTCTTGCTACGGCTTCGTTGGCCGCGATCATCAGGTGCTCGATCAGCCGGTGGGACTCCGTCTGCTCTCGCGCCGCGATCTCCCTGATGTGGCCCTCGCCGTCGAACAGGAACTCAGGCTCCGGCGAGTCCACCACCAGCCCCCCGGCCCGTTCCCGCGCCCGCCCGAGCACCGCCGCCGCCTCGCGTGCGGCGCCGAGCGGCGCTCCCCAGGGGTCCCGCACCGGCTCCTCGCCCTCGAAGATCCGGTCCACCTGCTCGTAGTGAAGTCTCGCGTCGGAGCGGATCAACGAGCGATAGAACGCGCTCCGACGCACCTCCCCGCCGTGAAGGTCCAGCTCGATCGTGACAGCCGCCCGCTCGGCCTCTGGCACCAGCGAGCAGGCGTCGTTGGAGAGCGCCTCCGGCAGCATCGGCTCGACGGTCCCCGGCACGTACACGCTCGTACCCCGCTCCCGCGCCTGCCGATCCACGAGCGATCCCTCCGGCACGTAGGAGCCGACGTCGGCGATGTGCACCCACACCCTCACGCCGCCCCCGTCCAGCCGCTCCGCCGAGATCGCGTCGTCGAAGTCGCTGGCGCTCGCCGGATCGATCGTGAACGTCGCCAAGTCGCGCAGGTCGCGCCTGCTTCCTCGCCTCACCTCTCCCGCCGCCTCCCTCAGGCCCCGCTCCCGGGCGCGCTCGGCCTCGCGCTCCACCTCCACGGAGAACTCCCGCGCGAGCCCCCGGTGAAGCAGCAACGCCTCGATCGCGTCCCGCGCCACCTCCGGTCTGCCGATCACCCGCACGATCTGCGCCCTGCCCTCGCCCGCTCGCTCGGCGATCCGCACCAGCACGAGGTCCCCGGGGCCCGCCCTGCCGCCCTGGGGGCCGTTCACCCGGTTGGAGGCGAGCACGATCCTGCGCGATCCTCTGCCCCCCTGGACGACGCGACCGCCCGAACGTCGCCCGCCGGGGGACGGCGAGCCGTCACCGACGGAGCGGGGCGGCGGGAAATGCGGCTCCGCCGCCCAAAACCTTCCCCGCTTCTGAACCGTCGCTACGAGCGTGAAGCTCACTTGGCTTTTGCCGCCAGCGTATCGAGCGCGACTTCCAGCCCGTGCTGGCTGTCGACCCCATGCGCGACGCGCACTTCTGGCGTCACTCCCGCCCCCTGCTTGATCCCGCCCCCACCGAGGTTGCGTCCGTTCGGCGTGAAGTACTCCCCCACGGTTATGTCCAGCGCTCCTCCGTTGGACAGCGGCTCCTCCTCCTGGAACACCCCCTTGCCGAACGTGTGCGTGCCGACCACCGTCGCCCGCTGGTGATCCTGCAGCGCCGCTGTCACGATCTCAGACGCCGAGGCCGTGTTCCCGTCCACCAGCACCACCATCGGGAAGGACGGTTTGATCGCGTCCCCCACCGCGCTCAGGGTCTCCGTCGGCTGGGTGCGACCCCTGGTCGTGACGATCGTGCCGTGCTCGATGAAGATGCTCGCAATCAGCTGCGCCTCCTCCACCAGCCCCCCGCCGTTGTCGCGCAGATCCAGCACGATCCCCTTCGCCCCGGAACGCAGCTCGTGTTCAACCGCTTCGCGCACTTCCCCATGCGCCCCCTCGCTGAACGTCGCCAATGCCACCACGCCTAGCTTGGTCCCGTTCACCGTCCTCGACGCCGACGCCACCACCGGCTCTGAGATCGTCGCCCGCGTGAGCTTCACCTCGCGGCGACCGTTGTGCTCCCGGCCCACCGAGAGCGTCACGTCGGTTCCCGGAGGGCCCATGATCAGCCCCCGCGAGGCTTCCTCGGACATCCCCGCGATCGATCGTCCGTTGACGGCCACGATCGTTTCCCCAGCCCGCAGCCCAGCCCGCGCCGCCGGCGAGGAGTCGAACACCCTCACGATCTGCAGCCCCCGCTTTGACGGTTGCACCTCCACCCCGATCCCGGTGAAGCTCGGCGGCGTGTCGAAGCCCCGGAATTCCTTCGGGCTGAGGTAGTGGGAGAAGCGGTCCCCGAGGCTCTGCACAGCCCCTCCGATCGAACCGTTCGTCAGCCGGCTCTCGGGAACGACCCGGTAGTAGTCGCTCGAGATCCGGTCGATCGCTTCCTGCACGACCCTCGTCTCCCCGTTCGCCACGAGCGCCTTGCGCGCGAACGCGGGCAGGTCTTCGGGATGGCCGCCCAGCCACACCCCGCCGATCAGCGCCACCACGACGAGTGCCACCAGCACGAACACGAGGCCTCGCCGCGAAGACATGGCAGGCAGCGTAGTGAAGCCGCAGCCAGCCTGAGACGGTCGGCGATCAAGCGGGGCCGAGACGCGGTGAGCGCAGCGTGCTGGGCACACGAACGATCGAGGACGACCCCCCGCGCCGTGTCCACGATCCTCTCAGACGCGCAGGAACCGCCTCAGCGACAGTCCCGAGCCCGCCGCCGACACGGCCACCGCGCAGCCCATCAGGATCGCGACCAGGATCGGGAACGGAATCATGTCGGGCGCTGAGATCAGCTTCACCGTGTTCGCCAGCGGATCCACCAACGTCACCTTCGCCAGCCCCAGAAGACCGATCGCGGCCACCCCGCCGACCGCACCGAGGAACAGCCCCTCCAACACGAACGGCCAGCGGATGAACCAGTCGGTGGCCCCCACCAGCTTCATCACCTCCACCTCACGCCTGCGCGCGAACAGCGACAGCCTGATGGTGTTGGAGATCAGAAGAACCGAGGCGATCACCAGCAGACCAGCCAGCAGCGCCATCGTCAACTTGATCACCTTCGTCGCCGAGAGGATCCGGTTCGTCTCGGCCTGGCGATTCTGCACGGCCGCGATCGCCGGATCGCTCACCAGCCGCGTACCCAGCGGGCTCGACTGGTCGAGCTCGGCACGTACCAGACCCGCGTCTTCGGGGCTCGCCGGCGTCACCCGGAAGATGTCCGGCAGCGGGTTGTAGCCGATCAACTGGAACGCCTGTGGATCGAGCTTGCGCTCCTGTTCGTAGCCCGCCTGCTTGGACACGAACGCGACGCTCTTGATGTGCGGGGCCCGCACGAGCTCCTGGCGCACCCGCGCCTCTTCCGCGGCCGTCGCGCTGGTGTTCAGATCGACGTCCACCAGCACCCTGCCCCGCACGTCGTTGGCGGCCCCGTTGGTCGCCTGCACCACAGGGATGAACACACCGAGTACGAGCGTCGTCACCAGCACCGAGGCGAACGCCGCAAAGCTCGGCACCGCGTTGTGACGGATCGAGCGAAAGCTCTCTTTGAGGAAGAACCCCGGCTTCATCGCTTGGGTCCGAGCACTCCTCGCGCCGCCGCAAGCGTTTCCTCGCGGAGCCTCTCCCCGAGCTCGTTCGTGCTCTCCTCCCGCACGTAGAGCCCGGTCGCCTCGTCGCGCACGATCCGGCCCCGCCGCAGCTCGATCACTCGCCGGCGCATGCGGTCGACCGTCTCGCGGTCGTGGGTGGCGACGATCACGGTGGTCCCAGCCCGGTTGATCCGGTAGAGCAGCTGCATGATCCCGATCGAGGTGTCGGGGTCGAGGTTGCCCGTGGGCTCGTCCGCCAACAGCAATGGCGGATGGGAGGCGAACGCACGCGCCACCGCAACCCGCTGCTGCTCTCCGCCGGAGAGCTGGTGCGGGTAGTTGTGCAGCTTCGTCGAGAGCCCCGTCAGCCGCAACACGTCGGGCAGCGTCGCCCGGATCTGCTTCCGTGAGGCCCCCGTCACCTGCAGCGCGTACGCCACGTTTTCATAGACGGTCCGGTTGGGCAGCAGCTTGAAGTCCTGGAACACCACGCCGATGTTCCGCCGGTAGTAGGGGATCCGTTTGCGGCTGAGCTGGGAGAGGTCCTTCCCAGCCACCCGCACCGTGCCCTCACTCGGGTCGAGCTCCTTGATCAGCAGCCTCATGATCGTCGACTTGCCCGACCCCGTCGGCCCAACCAGGAACACCAGCTCCTTGCGCGACACCGCGAAGGTCGCACGCTCGAGGCCCACGTCGCCGGCGCCGTAGAACTTCGACACCCCCCGCAGCTCCACCACCGTCTCCCGCCGGTCGGGCGCGACCGTTCGCTCGCGGGCGCCCGAGGGGCGCGGGTCGGACACCAGCGCCCGTGCGTGTGCGGGTGCGGGAATCCGCCCCGCCCCGGCCGGCAGCGTCACCTGCAGCCTCGGCTTGGTCGGCTTGGCCTTCGCCGGCGGAGCCGCGTCGCCCCGGCGCATCCGTTTGGTCGAAGAGTTGACACTCGGCGGCATGGCTCGGGAGGGTACAGCCGCGGAGGCTCCCCGCCCAGCGAAAACCCTGCATGCAAGCGGATTTGCACGCTTTGCGGATAAGGTGGGCCGATGACAGCGATAGACACCATCACGGTCGAGGCGAACGGCCTGCCGATCCACACCGTCGCCCTTCCGGGCACCCGCGCGCTGACCGTGCTGATCGCCTTCGACGCAGGCGCCCGCACCGAGCGCGCCGAGGAGAACGGCATGGCCCACTTCCTCGAGCACCTCGTGTTCAAGGGCGGCGAGAAGTACGATAGCCACCGTGCGGTCAACGAGACCGCCGAGCGCCTCGGCGGCGTGCTCAACGCCTACACCAGCCACGACCTGGTCGCATTTCACATCACCGTCCGCGCCGAGTCCGCCCCCACCGCGATCGACCTCCTCAGCGACTTCGTCGGACGGCCTCGCCTGGACGCCGACGAGCTCGACCGCGAGCGGGGTGTCGTGATCCAGGAGATCAACCGCTCCTACGACCAGCCCTCCACCGTCGCCGAGTACCTGATCGACCGGGCCGCGTTCGGCGATCACCCGCTCGGACGCACGGTGCTGGGGCCGCAGGAGAACCTCCGTACGTTCACCCGCGAGGCGATCGTCGCATTCCGCGAACGCCGCTGGTCGGGTCGCCGCGGCGGCGCGTTCCTCGTCGGCAACGTCGCGTCGGTGCCCGACAAGGACGAGCTGAAGGACCGCTTCGCCCGCTTCCCCACCCTGCCCGAACCCGAGCCCTATGTTCCCGCTCCCACGTTCGCCCCGGGGACGCTGGTCGAGCAGCGCGACACCAACCAGTCGCACCTGCGCATGATCTACCGACCCCCGATCGAGGTCCACGACCTGCGCGAACGGGCTGCGCTGTCGATCTACGCCACCCTCCTCGGCGGCTCGATGGGCTCCCGCCTGTTCGAGGAGATACGCGAGAAGCGCGGCCTCTGCTACTCCGTCTACGCCGTCGACCACGCGTTCGCCGACGTCCCCGTGCTGCAGCTCGGCTCCGGGCTCGAGTCCGCCAAGTGCATCGAGGCCTACACCCGCATGCGCGAGATCGTGGGCGAGCTGCGTGAGCAGGGCCCCACCGAGGAGGAGGTCGCCCGCGCCCGCGCCTACGCCGCCGGCAGGCTCGTGCTCGCGTTCGAGAACACCGGCGCCGTCGCCCGCTACGGAGCGAACCGCTCGATCGTGTTCGGCGAGGACATCGATCCCGACCTCGCCATCGCGGCGCTCGACGACGTCACGTTCGCCGAGGTCAGCGAGGTCGCCGCCGGCATCGCGGACGAGCTTGCCGTCGCCTGCGTCGGCCCGCACGAGGCGAGCGAGTTCTAGAGGCTCAGCCGAGCGCGACCATCCGGTCGATCGGCACCCTCGCCCGGACGGCGATCTCCTCGGCCACCCGCACCTCGTGCTTGCCGTCCCGCAGTGAGTCCCTCAGCCCCGGCAGCGTGATCATCTTCATGAATACACACGAGGCCTCGGGATTGGCGGCCACGAATGTGACGTCCGGTGCCGCCATCCGCAGCGGGTAGAGCATTCCCGTCTCGGTCGCCACGACCGCTTCGCGCGCGCCTTCGTGGTGCTCGCCGGCGTCTTCCTTGCCGCCCTCGACCCCGGCGCCGGGGGCGAGATCGCCGAATGCCTCCCGCGACCCGGAGCCGCCTGTGGGCATGCCGCTGGCTTCCCGCTCGAGCTGCTCGGCGTACTTCAGCATGCCTCCGGTCGAGAACATGTGGACGCCCTCGGCGTCGATGTCCCCTGCCGCGACGTACTCCATCACGCTCGTGGTGCACCCGCACTCGGGATGGATCAGGAACTCCGCACCGGGATGTTCGGCTCGGGTCGCCTCGATGTCCGATGGTCGGATGCCTGCGTGCACGTGACACTCGCCGTCCCACACGTGCATCCGCCTGCCGAGCTCCTTCTCGACGTACGCCCCCAGCCACATGTCCGGGCCGAACAGGATCTCGGTGTCCTCGCCGTGGGTGGCGTAGATGTGGCGCACCACCTCCACCGCGTTGGCCGAGGTGCAGCAGTAGTCGGTGAGCGCCTTCACCTCGGCGGTCGTGTTGACGTACATCACCACCACGCCGCCCGGATACTCCGTTCGCCACGCCGCGAGCTGCTCGGCGTCGATCGACCCCGCCAGCGAGCAGCCGGCATCGAGGTCGGGGATCAGCACCGTCTTCTCGGGACACAGGATCGACGCGGTCTCCGCCATGAAGTGCACCCCGCAGAAGGCGATCACGTCGCTGTCGCTCGCAGCTGCCTTGCGCGAGAGACCGAGCGAGTCCCCGACGTAGTCCGCCACATCCTGAACCTCGGGCACCTGATAGTTGTGGGCGAGGATGATCGCGTTGCGAGCACGCGCGAGCGCTCGCACCTCCTCCTGGAGCGCCGTGATCTCCGCCTCCGAGAGCGCGAGTGCCGGCTTCGCCTGCGGGATCGCCGGCTTGGATGGGGCCATCGGCAGCGGGTTCATGGCATGACCTCCATGCTCAGGGACACGTCCAGGGCGGGCGCGGAATGGGTGAGCGCACCCATCGAGACCCAGTCTACCCCCGTTTCCGCGCGGCCCTTGAGCGTCTGCAACGTCACGTTGCCGCTCGCCTCCAACGTCGCTCGGCCGGCGACCTGCGCGACCGCGGCTCGCAGCTGGCTCTCGTTCATGTTGTCCAGCAGCAGTCGCGGCGCTCCCGCGGCGAGCGCCTCGTCGATCTCCTGCGGGTTCCTCACCTCGACCTCCAGCGTGGGCGCCAGCTCCGGCGCCGCCGCCCGCGCCCGCTCGATCGCATTCGCCACCCCGCCCGCGATCGCGATGTGGTTGTCCTTGATCAGGATCGCGTCGTAGAGCCCGAAGCGGTGGTTGCACGCCCCCCCCGCCGCCACCGCCTCCTTCTCCAACGCCCGCAGCCCAGGGGTCGTCTTGCGGGTGTCGAGCACCTTCGCACCAGTGCCATCGGTCATCGCGACCGCCCGGGCGGCGAACGTCGCCACCCCCGACAGATGACCGAGGAAGTCGAGCGCTGTGCGCTCGCCGGTCAGCAGCGCTCGCGCCTGACCCTCGATCTCGAGCACTGGACCGCCCTCCTCGCGCCACCGCCCCTCGCCCACGAGCCGCCTGCACCCCGCCCCCGGGTCCAGCGCGAGGAACGTCAGCTCTGCCAGCTCGAGCCCGAAGATCACGCCCGCGCCCTTCTGGGTCACCAGCCCTCGCCCACGGACGTCGGGCGCAACCGTGGCCTCGGTGGTGACGTCCCCCGGGCCCACGTCCTCCTGCAGCGCCCGCTCCACGAGCGTCTGCAGCTCGGCGCGGTCGCTCACCGGGCGGTCGCCGCGCTCGCGGCCATCAGCAGGTAGGCCCGCACGAAGTTGTCGAGGTCGCCGTCGAGCACCCGCTGCACGTCCCCCATCTCGAAGTTGGTGCGATGGTCCTTCACGAGCGAATAGGGGTGCATCACATACGAGCGGATCTGCGAGCCGAAGTTCACGTCCTGCGCGTCCCCCTTCTCCCGGGCGATCTCCTCCGCCCGTTCGCGCTCCTGACGCTCCAGCAGCTTGGCCCGCAGCATCGCCATCGCCGTCGCTCGGTTGGAGGACTGGGAGCGCTCGTTCTGACACTGCACGACGATGCCCGTCGGCCGGTGGGTGATTCGCACCGCCGAGTCGGTCTTGTTGACGTGCTGGCCACCTGCTCCGGACGCGCGGTAGGTGTCCACCTGGATGTCGTCCTCGTCGATTTCGACCTCCCCGGAGGCGTCGGGCACGACGGGAGCGACCTCCACCCCAGCGAAGCTCGTCTGACGCCGGTGTGCCGAGTCGAACGGCGAGAGGCGGACGAGCCGGTGCACCCCTCGCTCGGCCGAGAACAGGCCGTAGGCGTTCTCGCCGGAGACCTCGAAGGTGGCTGACTTGATGCCTGCTTCCTCGCCGGCACTGGCCTCGTGCAGCTCCACCGAGAACCCACGTGACTCCGCCCACCGCATCTCCATCCGCAGCACCATCTCGGTCCAGTCCTGCGCATCGGTTCCCCCCGCCCCCGCGTTGACGCTCACCAGTGCGTTCCCAGCGTCATAGCGCCCGGAGAACAGCCGCTGCTCCTCGAGCTCCCCCAGCCGCGCCTCCACCGCCGCGAGGTGCTCTTCGAGCTCTCCCTGGATCGAGGCGTCATCCGCCGCCATCTCCACCAGCCCATCCAGGTCCTCCACGTCGGAGCTGAGCGTGGTGAACGTCTCCAACCGTCGCGTCAGCCGCGCATGCTCGGCCGACACCGATGCCGCTCGCTCGGAGTCGTCCCAGAAGCCCTCTTCGCCCATCTCCGTCTCGAGCGCCTGTGCCCGCTCACCCAGTTCCGCCGGGTCAAAGATAGTCCGCGAGCAGCTTCAGCTGCTCACGGATCGCCGCCAGCCGCTGCGGCGTGGACTCGCTCGGGGCGGTGGCGGACATGGGGCCACGCTATCAGGAGCGCGCATCCGCGCCGGGCCCGCCGTTCCGATGTGAGGCCCGTGGGATGGCCGTGGACCAAGCGGGGCAAGGACACAGGAGGGTGGCGTGACAACGCACGCGAGCGACCGAAAACGACGCATCCGCGCCGGGGCCACGGCCCGTCCTACGCGCCGTGGCACTTCTTGAACTTCTTGCCCGAACCGCACCAGCAGGGGTCGTTGCGACCGACCTGGTGCTCGTCGTCCAGCACACGCTGCTCCACCGGCGGGGTCAGCAGCGCTTCGCCCTCGGCGTTCGTGGCGACTTCCGCGCCGATCCCCGCCCCGCCTTCGGCGGCCGCGGCCGCGGCGGCGAGCGCGCCGGCGCCAGCGGCGGAGGTGCCGCCGGAGTAGGAGACCCTGCCGGCGCTCGTGGCGTTGCCGGCGGCGGCGAAGGCCGGCTGCGGGGGTCCGCCACCGTTCTCGCCTTCGACGTTGACCTCGACGTTGAAGATCATGCGGGTGTAGTCGGCCCAGACCGTGTTCATGAGATCGCCGAACAGCTCGAAGGCTTCGTTCTTGTACGCCACCAGCGGGTCGATCTGAGCGAAGCCGCGCAGGTGGATGCCCTCGCGCAGGTAGTCCATGTCGTACAGGTGCTCCCGCCAGCGCTCGTCGATGATCTGCAACAGCAGGAACCGCTCCAGTGCTCCCATCAACTCCTCGCCGAGCTCGGCCTCCCGGGCGTCGTAGCGCGCCATCGCAAAGTCGGTGATGCGCTCTGTCAGCGCGTTGCGGTCGGCCGTCTCGGGATCCAGGTCCTGCTCGTCCAGGTCGACCGGGAAGAACTGCCCCAGGGCCGTGAACAGCCCGTCGACGTCCCAGTCCTCCATGAAGTCGCCAGGCGTGTACTGGGCCACCGTCCGCTCGAGCACCGCCGCCACTTCCTGGCGAGCCTCCTCACTCATGCTCTGGCCCTCGAGCACGCCGTCGCGGTAAGCGTAGATGACCCGGCGCTGCTCGTTCATCACGTCGTCGTACTCGAGCACCCGTTTGCGGATCAGGAAGTTCTGCTCCTCGACCTTCTTCTGGGCTTTCTCGATCTGCTTGGAGAGCATCCCCGCCTCGATCGGTTCCTCGTTGCCCTCGTCGTCGATCCCGCCGAGGCGATCGAGGATGCGGTAGATCCGGTCGCCCGCGAACAGGCGCACGAGATCGTCCTCGGCGGACAGGAAGAAGCGGCTCTCGCCCGGATCGCCCTGGCGGCCGGAGCGCCCGCGCAGCTGGTTGTCGATCCGCCGGGACTCGTGGCGCTCGGTGCCGCAGATGAACAGGCCCCCGGCCGCCATCACCCGTTCGCGATTGGCCTCCACCTGCGGCTCGAGCTCGGCCTGGGCCGCGGCCAGCCGCGCCTCGTACCCTTCTGCACTCGGTTCGATCCCCTCGCGGGCGAGCTGCAGTCGCGCGAGATGCTCGGCGTTGCCACCGAGCTTGATGTCCACCCCGCGGCCGGCCATGTTGGTGGCGATCGTGACCGCCCCGGGCTGGCCCGCCTCCGCGACGATCTCCGCCTCGCGCGCGGCGTGCTCGGGCTTGGCGTTCAGGACCGTGTGCTTGATGCCGATCTTGGTGAGGCGCTCGGACAGCAGCTCGGAGACCTCCACCGAGATCGTGCCCACCAGCGCAGGCTGGCCGTTGGCGTGGCGGTTGGCGATTTCCTTGACCACCGCCGCCCACTTGCCGTCCTTGGTCTTGTAGACCTGATCGTTGCGATCGTCGCGGACCATCGCCACGTTGGTCGGGACCTGAACCACAGGCAGCTCGTAGATCTTCATGAACTCCGTGGCCTCCGTCAGGGCCGTGCCGGTCATGCCCCCGAGCTTGTCGTACAGGCGAAAGAAGTTCTGATAGGTGATCGTGGCCAGCGTCTGGTTCTCCTCCTGGATCGAGACCTTCTCCTTGGCCTCGACCGCCTGGTGGAGCCCCTCCGACCAGCGCCTCCCGTCGAGGATGCGCCCGGTGAACTCGTCGATGATCTTGACCTCGCCGTCGATCACCGCATAGTCGACGTCGCGCTTGTACAGCGCCTCGGCGCGCAGCGCCTGGATCAGGTGGTTGACGAGGTGCCCGTTCTCGGCGCGATAGAGATGATCGATGCCCAGGAACCGCTCCGCCTTCGCCACTCCCTGCTCGGTGATCGACACCGTTTTGTGCTTCTCGTCGACCTCGTAGTCGAAGTCCGCGAGGAACTGCTTCTTCATCCGTGGGTCCATGCCTTCGGGCGTCGCGCCCGCCACCATCTGCGGCGCCAGCCGCGCGAACTTGCCATACAGGTCGGCCGCCTGTTCGGGCGCGCCGGAGATGATCAGCGGCGTACGGGCCTCGTCGATGAGGATGTTGTCGACCTCGTCCACGATCGCGAACGCATGGCCGCGCTGGACCTTTTCGGCGAGGTCCTTGGCCATGTTGTCGCGCAGGTAGTCGAAGCCGAACTCGGAGTTTGTCCCGTACACGACGTCGCATGAGTAGGCGAGCTGCTTCTCCTCGTAGGGCTGCATGTTCTGCAGCACCCCCACCGACACCCCCAGCGACTTGTAGATCGGGCTCATCCATTCGGCGTCGCGCCTGGCGAGGTAGTCGTTGACCGTGACCAGATGCACGCCCCTGCTCTCCGGGGGAGCGCCCTCGACGGCCGACTCGCCCACCGCGAGCGAGTTCAGCACGACGGCGAGCGTCGCCGTCAGCGTCTTGCCCTCACCCGTCTTCATCTCGGCGATGCACCCGTCGTGCAAAACCATGCCACCGATCATCTGCACGTCGAAGTGGCGCATGCCGAGCGTCCGCTTGCCCGTCTCGCGTACCACCGCGAAGCATTCGGGCAGCAGCTCCTCCAGCGACTCGCCATCGCGGGCCCGCTCACGCAGGGCGTCCATGCGCTCGCGCAGTTCCTCCTGGGACTCCAGTTCGAGCTCGGCCTCGAACGCGTTGATCAGCGCGACCCGCTTCTCATAGGATTTGAACTTCTTCGCCTCGCCGACGTTCAGCGCGCGATCGAGCAGAGATGGCATCCGCCCAAGGATAGCTATCGACGGGGGTGGCCTGCGAGGCTGCTCCCGCGCTCAGCCGGCGAACTGAGGGCCTGGTCTCGGCGCCGGCAGGGAGGGCGAGGGGACCCGCGAGGCCATCGCCCGGGGTCGCCGTCGCCAACCCCGCCGCGAGCGCGCCCGTCGAGGCAAGGAAACGAGGACGCGCATCGCCCGTGGTGTACCCGCCGACGGCGAGCTCAAACCGCCGGCATCGGCCGGTAGCCCTACAGCGAACTCTGAGATTCTGGCGGCGCGGTCGCCTCGTGCGGCTCCGCCGCCGCCCTGCGGTCGTCCGCGGCGGCATGCGCCTCACGGCGGTTTCGGAGCTTGTCGCGATGGCGCTTGACCTGGCGGGCGAGCTCGTCGATCACCAGGTTCAGCGAGTGCAGCATCTCAGGGGAGGTGTCCCGGGCACGCAGCGTCACCCCCTTCAGGTAGAGGGTGGCCTCGGCGACATGGCAGTCGGCCACACGGGGATTGGGCTCCTTGAAGAGCTCGATCTCCAGGCGGGCCAGGTCGGAAACCTGGCGTGCCACTTTCTCCAGCCGCCGTTCCGCGTGCGTGCGGATCTCGTCGGTGACCGGAACGTTGCGACCCTTGATGTCGATCTGCATCCCAGGCTCCGTTTCCTTCGGGTTGCCTTCGCCGGCTGGTGCCGACGCTGTCGTGAGCAGGTGCCTCATGGGTCCACCGTGACCCGGGGGTTGGGGGCCCTGCCGCGTGGAGCTGAATCTGCTCCGATTCTACCGGCGCCAAACGTGGTCTCCGACGATTTCGGGCTTTTGCGCAGCGCCCCGAGCGGGCGTGGAAGAATCGTGGCGATGAGCCCCAACCTCTCGTGGTCGCTCGAGCCAGGGGCGCTGCTCGGCGTCGCGCTGCTCGGCGGCGTCTACCTCAGGCGCTGGCGTCACGTGCGTGCGAGCTCCTCCCAGCCGAGCGCCGACGCGCCGGTGTGGCGGCTGTGCTGCTTCATCGGCTCGCTTGTGGTGGCGCTGGTGGCGCTGGTATCGCCGCTTGACACGCTCGCCGACCAGCTCTTCTGCATGCACATGGTCCAGCACATCCTGCTGCTCGATCTCGTGCCGATCCTGGCAATCCTCGGCCTCACGAAGGTGCTCCTGCGGCCGATCACCCGCGGCGTACGGGATCTCGAGCAGCGCGCCGGGCCGCTGGCGCATCCCGTGTTCGCCGTCGCGCTCTACGTCGGCGTGATCTGGATCTGGCACGTACCCGCCGCCTATGACCTCGCGTTGGGCCATCCGGTCGTGCACGTGGCCGAGCACATGACGTTCGTGATCGCGGGCTCGCTGTACTGGTGGCACCTGTTCTCGCCGATCCGCGCCCGCCTGCGCCTGGGCGGCCTCGGCCCCGTGGCGTACATGTCCGCCACCAAGCTGTTCGTCGGCGCACTCGGCATGGGGCTCGCCTTCGCCCCCACTGCGCTGTACGCCTACTACGTCCACCACGCTCGCGTGTGGGGCATCTCGGCGCTCGAGGACCAGTCGCTGGCGGGAATCGTGATGGCGGTGGAGCAGTCGCTGGTGATGGGAATCGCGCTCGTGGTGCTGTTCGTGAGGATGCTCTCGGAGTCAGAGCGCGAGCAGCAGCGGGAGGAGCGCTACAACCTCGGCGCCTATGAGGCCCAACCGCGCGCTTGACAGGGCCGAGACAAAACGCTACACTGACAAGTGTCAGAATCCCACTTTCGGTGGAGGGGCTCGCTTTGGCGGGCCCCTCCGCGTCAACGCTGGGAGAGGCGGGGACGGAGGCTCTTGACGATCCCGGCGTGACCGGAGATCGCCCCGATCGTGATCGAATCCGGCGCGATCTCGGTGCCCGGGAAGACGATCGTCTCGCGTAGCTGGCTGCCCGCCCCCACGACGGCGCCGTCGCCGAGCACCACCGGCCCCATCAGGCGCACCCCCGACCCGATCCGGACGCCCCGTCCGATCCACGCCGGCGCGTCCACGTGTACGTCCTGGGGAACAGCTGTCGCGCCCGCGACGAGGACTCCTGGCTCGAGCTCCTCGCCGTCGATCCGCAGATTCAGCTCGCCTGAAAGCGCGTCGAACGTGCCCTGGCGGAGCTCTCCGAGCGAGCCGATGTCGTTCCAGTATTCGTCGATCTCGTGGATGTGAAAGGGCACGTCGTTGGCGAGCAGTGTGGGGAACACGTCCTGGGCCCAGTCCACGAACGGGCGGTCGGGGAAGTAGTCGAAGATCTCCCGCCGGAACACATAGATGCCGCAGTTGCCGAGATCCGACAGCGCCTCCTCGGGGTTCGGCTTCTCCTGAAAGCCGGTGATGCGCCCCTCCCGGTCGTGCAGCACGACGCCGAACTCGCGCGTGTCGGGCACCTTCTTGACGGCCAGCGTGGCGACCCCGCCCGCATCCCGGTGTCTGGCGGCGAGCGCCCCGAGATCGATATCGGTGAGGGCATCCCCGGAGATCACCAGAAACGAGTCCTCGCCGAAGAACTCCGCACACGCCCGCACACCGCCCGCGGTGCCCAGCAGCTCCGGCTCATAGCGATAGGAAAGCCGCTCTCCGAAGTACTCGCGGATGGAATCCGGGAACCAGTGCAGGTTGGCGACCGTCTCGGTGAACCCATGGCGGTCGAGCAGGTCGACGATGTGGGCCATCACCGGTCGGTCGAGCACGGGCACCATCGGCTTGGGGATTTCGTTGGTGAGCGGCCGCAGCCTCGTGCCGAGGCCCGCCGCCAGGACCATCGCTCTCATCTGGCCAGCAAGCTACCGAATCGCAGGCCGGCCGCGGAGATCAGTAGCGGTAGTGCTCGGCCTTGTAGGGCCCGTCGGCCGAAATGCCCAGGTAGGCGGCCTGCTCGGGGCTGAGCCGGGTCAGCTTGACGCCGAGAGCGTCCAGGTGCAGGCGGGCGACCTTCTCGTCCAGATGCTTGGGCAGCACGTGCACGCCGAGCTCGTACGCCTCGTTCTTGGAGAACAGCTCGATCTGGGCGATCGTCTGGTTCGTGAAGGAGTTGCTCATCACGAAGCTGGGGTGCCCGGTGGCGTTGCCGAGGTTCAGCAGCCGCCCCTCGGAGAGCATCAGGATCGCGTGGCCGTCGGGGAACACCCACTCGTCGACCTGGGGCTTGATGTTGATCTTCTTGATCCCCGCCACCTCGGCGAGGCCGGCGATGTCGATCTCGTTGTCGAAGTGCCCGATGTTGCCCACGATCGCCTGGTGCTTCATCGCGGCCATGTGCTCGGCGGTGATGATGTCCTTGTTGCCAGTGGCGGTGACGAATATGTCGGCGCTCGAGACCACTTCGTCGAGGGTCCTCACCTCGTAGCCCTGCATCGCCGCCTGCAGGGCACAAATCGGGTCGATCTCGGTGATCACGACACGGGCACCCTGCCCTCGCAGCGACTCCGCGCAGCCCTTGCCGACGTCGCCGAAGCCGCAGATCACGGCGACCTTGCCGCCGATCATCACGTCGGTGGCCCGGTTGATGCCGTCGACCAGCGAATGACGGCAGCCGTAGAGGTTGTCGAACTTCGACTTCGTCACCGAGTCGTTGACGTTGATCGCTGGGAACAGGAGCTGCCCCTCCTGCGCCATCTCGTACAGGCGGTGCACCCCCGTCGTGGTCTCCTCGGTCACGCCTTTGATCTCGGCGGCAATCCTGCCCCACCGCTGGGGGTCCTCGCCGAGCGAGCGAGCGAGCAGCGACAGCACCACCTGGAACTCCTGTGACTCTGCGCTCGCCGGATCGGGCACGGCGCCACTGCGCTCGTACTCGACGCCCTTGTGGACCAGCAGCGTGGCGTCCCCCCCGTCGTCGAGGATCATGTTCGGGCCGGCCGCTCCGAGCGTCCCGTCGGCTCCCGGCCAGCGCAGCGCCTGCTCGGTGCACCACCAGTACTCCTCGAGCGTCTCCCCCTTCCATGCGTATACGGGCACGCCGCGGGGGTTCTCGGGCGTGCCCTCGCGACCCACAACCACGGCAGCGGCGGCGTGGTCCTGGGTGGAGAAGATGTTGCAGCTCGCCCACCGCACCTGCGCCCCGAGGGCAGTGAGCGTCTCGATCAGCACGGCCGTCTGGATCGTCATGTGCAGCGACCCGGTGACGCGAGCGCCGTCCAACGGCTGGGCGTCGGCGTACTCGGCACGGATCGCCATCAGGCCGGGCATCTCGTGCTCGGCGAGCGTTATCTCCTTGCGGCCGAACTCCGCGAGGGAGAGATCGGCGACCTTGAAGTCTGAGCCTGTCGTGGGCGGGGTGGCGGTTGCAGTCGTCATGGGCCCCACCCTACCAGGGGCCGGTCCGCCGCCAGCACGCGGCGACGCCCGTGGGGCCGGGCCGAGTCAGCTGGCGGCGAGCGCTGACTTGAGCTCGTCGATCGCGTGCACGGGACTCGGGTCCACCCCCCGCAGCACCGCCAAGTAGATCGACACGAGATCGCCCAGCAGCACCAGCGAGATGATCCGCTCGATCGAGGTCTGCCCGCGGGTCTGGGGCCGAAAGCGCACGGCTGCGTAGGGGGCGATCAACCGCTCGGTCAGCTCCATCCGCGCCTTCACCCGCGGGTGGATGTCCGAATCATCCAGGAACAGAGCCGAGAACCGCCCGACGGTTGGCGCCCCCTCCCAGCCCACCAGCTCGTTGTGGTCCAGCTCTGGCAATTCGTGGAACATGCACGGGAGCTTTGCGTTCTCGTTGATCTGGGTCTTCCACCGGTAGGCGATCGGCGCGGTCGGACCGGCGCCGTAGACGGCGGGGGTGGTGCCGAGCAGCCCACGTGCGATCGCCTTCGCGAGCGAGTCCTCGGAGGAGTCCGGCCCCCACTCGGCCACCAGGTGCTCGGTGTGTGAGGCGGCCACGTCGATCTCCGAGGTCAATCGCGGGCCCGCCCCGCAGAGCGCAGCGATCTCGAGGGCGGCCACCGTCATGTAGGCGACCGCCGCACGCGGCTGGAAGCCTCCCGGCAGCGGGATCACCGGCACGCCGTCGTCACGGGCCATCTCGGCCAGACGTCCGCCCGTCGTCACCACCGTGCGCTTGGCGCCCAGTGCTCCCGCGGACTCGTAGCAGGCGAGTGTCTCCTCGGTATCCCCCGAGTAGCTCGCGCACAGCACCATCGTGTCGGGCATCGTCCAGGGCGGCAGACCGTAGGCGCGAGTCACGAATATCGGTCGCGACGCGTGATCGCCGAGCGCCGCGCGGGCAAGCGCCCCGCCGATCGCGGAGCCACCCATGCCGGCCACCACCAACCCGGAGGAGGTGTCCCAGTCGGGCATGATCGCCGACTCCACCCGCCACAGCGCGTCGCGCAGGTGCTCGGGAATGGCGAGCACGTCATCGAGCTGCCCGGACTCGTCGATCCGCGCGATCGCCTCACGCGAGAGCGTCGCCTGCTCATCGGCCGCCGACGTGGCGATCGCCTGGCCTGGGTCGGTCATCTGCTGGCCTCCTGTCGCTGTCGGCTCTTGAACCGGTCGGGGTCGGGGTGGCTGGCTCGGCCGGTGGGGCCGGGACGCTCGAGGTGCTGTGAACTCGGCACGGTCGCTCGGTCTAGAACTTGATCGCCCCGTCGGGGAGACTGACATTAGGGAAGATACGCGCCCCTCGGGCGATCGTGTTCTCCGCCCCGACGGTGACCCCCTCGCCGAGCACCGCCCCGCCTTCGATGCGACAGCCGTCGCCGACGCGACACCCCGCGGCGATCACGCAGTCGCGCAGCGTGCAGTTCGCCCCGATCTCCGCTCCATTCAGCAGCACCGAGCGCTCGACCGTGGTGCCCCTTCCCACGCGCACGTTGCGCGCCAGCACCACCAGGCTGCCCACATGGGCCCCCGGCGCGACGTGTGCCCCGGCCTCGATCACCGCCGGCGGGATCGCCCGACCGTGCAACTCGGCGCTCGGGTCGATCGCCAGCCAGCTCTCGCCCAGCCGGGCCCGCACGGCCGTCTCCACGTTGCCCTCGATGATGTCGAAGGTGCCCTGCAGGTAGCGCTCGGGGGTGCCTATATCGAGCCAGTAGGCGTCGGCGGGGAACCCGTACAGACCCTCCCCGATCAACCGCGGCCACACCTCCCGCTCGATCGAGACGTTTCGATCGGGGGGGACGAGCTCGAGAATCTCGCGCTCGAGCACATACGCGCCGGCGCTGATCATGTTGGTATCGATCTGGTCGGGAGAGGGCTTCTCCAGGAAGTCCTTGACCCTCCGGTCCTCGTGCAGGTGCACGAGCCCGTAGGCACTTGGATCCCGAACGGGGGCGAGCGCGAGCGTCGCCTTCGCGCCCGTGCGCGCGTGCTGAGCCACCTGACCGGTCAGGTCGATGTCGGTGAGCACGTCACCGTTGAGCATCAGGAAGCGCTCGTCGAGCAGCCGTTCCGCGTACTTCAGCGCGCCCGCCGTGCCTCGCGGGTCGGGCTCCTCGACGTAGCGCAGCCTCACCCCCATGCTGGACCCGTCCCCGAGCACATTGCGCACGCTCGTTGCCAGGAAGCCGCACGACATGATCACGTCGTCGATCTCGTGCCGCTTGAGCCACTCGAGCATGAACGCGATGAACGGCCGGTCCACCAACGGCACCACCGGCTTTGGCACGGTCGAGGTGAGCGGACGCAGGCGTGTCCCCTCCCCGCCGACCAGGATCACGGCCTGCATGGGGGAAGTCCTATCGCCGACGTCACGTCGGCTCCTTTGATGGGAATGCGAGCCCTCCCGGCCCGCTTGACCGGGCCTCCGGCCCTAACCCCTATCGCCGACGTCACGTCGGCTCCTTTGATGGGAATGCGAGCCCTCCCGGCCCGCTTGACCGGGCCTCCGGCCCTAACCCCTATCGCCGACGTCACGTCGGCTCCTTTGTGACCGACGCGGCAGGGGCGGGTGTGGGCTCGGTGGACCGGGCCTGAGGCCCTCGTCCGATGCCTTCGTAGGTCAGGCCGGCGGCACGGACGGCCTCGCCGTCGAGCGCGTTGCGGCCGTCGATCACGAGGGTTCCGCGCATCGCTCGAGCCACCTCGCTCCAATCTAGCGCCACGAACTGGGGCCACTCGGTCACGAGCACCATCGCGTCCGCATCGGTGAGGGCGTCGATCGCGCCGTCGGCATAGTCGAGCTGGGGCATCAGCCGGCGCGCCTCCTGCTCGGCGATCGGGTCGTATGCCCGCACCTGGGCACCCTCGGCCAGCAGACGAGCGGCGAGCACCAGCGAGGATGCACCGCGCATGTCGTCGGTGTTGGGCTTGAACGCCAGCCCCAGCAGTGCAACCCGCTTGCCCGCGAGCTCGCCGAGCTGGCGTTCGAGCTTGGCCACGACGCGACGCTTCTGTAGCTCGTTCACCTCGATCACGGCGTTCAGGAGCTGGAAGTGATAGCCGGAGTTCCCCGCCAGCAGCTTCAGGGCGCTCACGTCCTTGGTGAAGCAGCTGCCGCCGTAGCCGAGGCCGGCCTGCAGGAACTTGGGGCCGATGCGCTCGTCCAGGCCCATCCCCCGAGCGACCTCCACGACATCCGCACCCAGCGCCTCGCAGACGTTGGCGATCTCGTTGATGAACGAGATCTTGGTCGCCAGGAACGCGTTGGCAGCCAGCTTGATCATCTCTGCGCTGGCGACATCGGTGCGCACCACCGCAGCGTCGAACGGCTCATACAGCTCCGCCACGGCCTCGCCGGCCCAATCGCCGTCGTCGCCGATCACGATCCGGTCGGGATGCATGAAATCCGCGACCGCCGATCCCTCCTTGAGGAACTCCGGGCACGAGACGTAGTTGAACGCCTTGCCCTCCTCCCGCAGGATCCGCCTGATGTTGGCGCCCGTGCCGCAGGGAACGGTCGACTTCATCACCAGTGCATGCTCCTCGGACGCCGGCATCGAGTCCACGACCTGATGCACCGCCGATAGGTCGGCGTCGCCCGAGTACGTCGGGGGAGTGCCGACCGCGACGAACAACAGGCGTGCGTGGGCGAGCGCCCCGCCGAGGTCCGTGTCGAAGTGCAGCCGCGAGGAGTTGCCCGCGACCAGCTCCTCCAGGCCCGGCTCGTAGATCGGGATCTCGCCCCGCCGCAGCCGTGCGATCTTCTCTGCGTCGATATCCACGCACCAGACGTCGCTGCCCAGCTCGGCGAATCCGGCAGCGGTGACCAGCCCGACGTAGCCGGTGCCGATCACTCCGATTGGCTCGCGCGGTGCGCTCATCAGGCGGTGAAGGCTAGCCGGTGACCGGGTCCGCGAGCGTCTGCACGATCGGACTGCTCAGGGCCGGCTCGAAACGATGCGGAACACCGGATGCTTGGGAGACGCGCCCCGCAGCTCCTCCTCGCTCGAGTCCGCACTGACGCCATCGAAGAACACCCCCACCTCGAACTGCCACCGCTTCAGGTAAGCGCGCAGCACGGGCGGCTTCTCATCGTCGGAGAGCTCGCGGGCGGCGAACGTCTCGCTGCGTCTGCCGATCAGCAGCCGCCCCTCGCCGACGGCCCGCAGGTTACGCGCCCATTGTGTGTCCCCACGGGGCGCCACCAGGTAGCGGTCGCCGTCGAAGGCGAGCAGGTTCACCGGGGTGCGACGGGGCTCCCCGGACTTGCGGCCCCTCACCTCCAGTACGCGCGATCCCGCCAGGCTCAGCCCCATCCGCGTCAGCAGCGCCACGATCGGGTTGAACACGTGGCTGGTGAACCAACCCGGGCGCTTGCGGGAGAAGTGGGCGGTGGCGGGACTGCCGCTCTGCACGGGCGCCTACTCGCCGATCGCCAGGAAAGTCTCGTAGCGATGCACCTCACGCTGCGCACGAGCATGCTGATCGCTGCCCTGCTCGGCCTGCTCGGCGCTCTTGCGCGCCTCCGAGAGTCGTGTCTGGAATGTCGCACGGTCGAGCTTCTCGGGGGCGATCGCGTCCTTCACCAGGACGAAGGCGTGGTTCTCGGCGAACTGCAGATAGCCTTCGTCCTGAGCGAACCGGACCACATCGGACTCCGAGCGATACAGCCGCAGCTCCGCCGGCTCGAGCGTGGCGAGCATCGGCTCATGGCCGGCCAGGATGCCGACCGAGCCGGCGCTGGTACGGGTCGAGAGCATCTCGATCTCCTCCGTGAAGACCTTCCCCTCGGGGGTGAGAACCTCCACCTCGAACTTGGTGCGGGCCATCGGCCTTCCTATTTGCTCTTCGCGTCGGCGACCACGTCGTCGATCGGGCCCTTCAAGAAGAAGGCGCTCTCGGGGACCTCGTCGTGCTTGCCTTCGATGATCTCCTCGAAGCCCCTGATCGTCTCCGCGATCGGCACATACGCGCCGGGTGTGCCGGTGAACTCTTCGGCCACGAAGAACGGCTGGGAGAGGAAGCGCTCGATCTTGCGCGCGCGCTGCACCGTCAGCTTGTCCTCGTCGGAGAGCTCGTCGATGCCGAGGATCGCGATGATGTCCTGCAGCTCCTTGTAGCGCTGCAGGATCTCCTTGACCTCGTTGGCGACACGGAAGTGGTCCTCGCCGACGATGTCAGCCTTGAGGATCGTCGACGTCGAGTCGAGCGGATCGACCGCGGGGTAGATGCCTTTTTCGGAGATCGCACGGGACAGGGCGGTGGTGGCGTTCAGATGGGCGAACACTGACGCCGGAGCGGGATCGGTGTAGTCGTCGGCCGGCACGTAGATCGCCTGCACCGAGGTCACCGAGCCGCTCTTGGTCGAGGTGATGCGCTCCTGCAGCTGGCCCATCTCGGTCTCCAGCGTCGGCTGGTAGCCCACCTGGGAGGGCATCCGGCCGAGCAGCGCCGAGACCTCTGAGCCAGCCTGCACGAAGCGGAAGATGTTGTCGATGAACAGCAGCACGTCCTGACCCTGGTCGCGGAAGTACTCAGCCATCGTCAGGCCCGACAACGCCACCCGCATGCGGGCGCCGGGGGGCTCGTTCATCTGGCCGAACACGAGCATCGTCTTGTCGATCACGCCCGATTCCTTCATCTCCAGCCACAGGTCGTTGCCCTCGCGCGAGCGCTCGCCCACGCCGCAGAACGCCGACAGCCCGCCGTGCTCCTTGGCGAGGTTGTGGATCAGCTCCTGGATCAGCACCGTCTTGCCGACGCCGGCGCCTCCGAACAGACCGACCTTGCCGCCCTTCGCGTAGGGGGCGAGCAGGTCGATCACCTTGATGCCGGTCTCGAACATCTCCGTCGTGGGGATCAGATCCTCGACGCGCGGTGCGTCCTGATGTATCTGGCGCCGTTCGACGTCGTCGGGCAGATCAGCCCCGAGGTCGATCGGTTCGCCCAGCAGGTTGAAGATCCGACCGAGGGTGGCCTCGCCCACAGGCACGGTGATCGGACCGCCGGTGTCGATCACCTCGCTGCCCCGCGCCAGGCCGTCGGTCGTGTCCATCGCCACCGCCCGAACGCGGTCGTCGCCGAGATGCTGCTGGACCTCGCACACGAGCACATCCCCACCGGCCTCGGTGCTGATGCCCTCCGCCTCCTCCTCGGCGGCGGCAGCCGGCCGGGCGACGGTGATCGCGTGGTTGATCTCGGGCAGCTTGTCTTCGAACACCGCCTCGATCACGACACCCTGGATCTCCTCGATGCGCCCGACGTTGCGCTTGACTGCGCCGTCGTCCCCCCCTTCCGCGCGGCGGGGAGCGTCGGCGGGATCGATTGTGGTGCTGGTTGACATTTTGTCTTCGAATCTCCTATCTCTGCTCAAGCTTGTCGTAAACGCTCCCAGTGTGGCGCGCTAGCTGAGACCCTCCGCGCCGGCCACTACCTCCATGATCTCCTGCGTGATCTCGGCCTGCCTGGCGCGGTTCATCTCCAACGTGAGGTCGGTGATGATTTCCCCGGCGTTCTCCGAGGCGCTTCGCATCGCCGTCATCTGCGCGCCGAAGAAGCCTGCGGCCGACTCGACCAGCGCACGGTAGATCGACGTCTCCACATAGTCTGGCACGAGTCGCTTGAGGATCTCTTCCGCGTCGGGCTCGTACTCCACCAGGGCTTTCGCACCGGACTCGCCGGCACCCTGCTGCTGCCCCTCCTCCGAGGGCGGCTCCTCGCCTGAAATCGTCGCGCGGGCCAGCGGCAGCAGCGTCTCGCGTGTCACCTTCTGGGTGAGTGGCGAGACGTAGGAGTTGTAGATCAGCTCGACCCGGTCCACCTGCTCGGCGGTGTAGGCGTCGATCAGCGCTCCCGCGATCTCCCGTGCGTCGCCATAGCTCGGTTTGTCGGTGAACCCCGTGTAGGAGCCGCTCAGCTCGTGTCCACGGAAGGTCAACGAGGACACTCCCCGGCGTCCGGTCGCATACCACGCGCTCTGAAGCCCCTGCTCTGCGATCTCGCTGCCGGCGCGCACGCCCGCCCGGATCACCTGTGAGTTGAAGCCTCCCGCCAGGCCACGATCGCCGGTCACCAGCAGCAGCCCCACCGTGGAGGTGTGCTCTCGCTCGTTCAGCAGCGGCAGCCGTGCAGCCTCGGCGCCCGCGTCGCGAGCGGCCTGGCGGGTCATCTGGCGCAGCGCCTCCGCGTAGGGTCGCAACGCGGAGATCCGCTGCTCGGCCCGGCGCAGCCTGGCGGCGGCAACCATCTCCATCGCCCGGGTGATCTTCTGGATGTTCTTGACCGAACCGATCCGGTTCTTGACGTCGCGCTGTGACTGAGCCATCTCGATTGACGCGGGTCAGGCCGCGACCCCCTCCTCCAACGGCTGGCCCTCCTCGTCGAGGTCGTAGCCGAAGTCCTGGGCGAACTCCTCGACGGCGTCGTGCACGGCCTTCTGGGTCTCCTCCGACCAGTCCCCGGAGGCGATCTTCTTGCGCACGTCCCCGTGCTGGGCGTGCATCCGTTCGGTCAGGCCGATCAGGAACTCGCCCACCCGCTCGGCGTGCAGGCGGTCCAGGAAGCCGTTCGTGGCAGCGTAGATCTGGATCGTCTGGTCCTCCACCGCCAGCGGGGCACGCTCGTGCTGGTTGAGCGTCTTCACCAGCCGCTCCCCACGGGCGAGCGTTCGCTGCGTGTCGGCATCGAGGTCCGAGCCGAACTGCGCGAAGGCCTCCAGGTCGCGGTACTGGGAGAGCTCCAGCTTGATCCGCCCCGCGACCTTCTTCATCGGTCCGATCTGGGCGTTGCCGCCAACGCGTGAGACCGAGATCCCGACGTTGATCGCAGGCCTGACTCCGGAGTAGAAGAGCTTCGGCTCCAGGAAGATCTGCCCGTCGGTGATCGAGATCACGTTCGTGGGGATGTAGGCGCTGACGTCGCCGGCCTGAGTCTCGATCACCGGCAGCGCCGTCAGCGAGCCCCCTTCCAGCTCGTCGTTGAGCTTCACCGCCCGCTCCAGCAGGCGCGAGTGCAGGTAGAAGACGTCCCCCGGATAGGCCTCGCGACCGGGCGGCCGGCGCAGCAGCAGCGACATCTGACGGTACGCGTAGGCGTGCTTGGTGAGGTCGTCGTACACGCACAGCGCGTGCCTGCCGCTGTACAGGAAGAACTCTCCCATCGCGCAGCCCGCGTAGGGCGCCATGAACTTGATCGGCGCCGCCTCGTCGGCCGCGGCGGCGACGATGATTGTGTTCTCCAGGGCGTTGTTTTCCTGCAGCGTCTGCGCGAGGGCCACGACCGTGGACATGCGCTGGCCGATCGCCACGTACACCGACACGACGCCGGTGTCGCGGTTGTTGATGATCGTGTCGATCGCGATCGCCGTCTTGCCGGTCTGTCGGTCGCCGATGATCAACTCGCGCTGTCCGCGTCCGATCGGGATCATCGCGTCGATCGCCTTCAGGCCCGTCTGCATCGGTTCCTTGACCGGCTGACGCTGCACGACGCCGGGCGCCTTGAACTCCGCGGGCCGGGTCTCGGCGGTGTGCACTTCGCCCTTGCCGTCGAGCGGTCGCCCGAGCGGATCGACGATCCGTCCGAGCAGCCCCTCGCCGACCGGGATCTCCAGCAGCCGGCCCGTCCGCTTGACGGTGTCGCCCTCGGAGATGTGCTCCCACTCGCCGAACAGCACGGCGCCGACGTTGTCGGACTCGAGGTTCAGTGCCAGGCCGGTGACGCCGTGCGGCAGCTCGAGCATCTCGAAGGACATGCAGTTCTCCAGGCCGTGCAGTCGCGCGATGCCGTCGGCCACCGACAGCACCGTTCCGACCTCGGTCAGCTCGGCCTGACCGGCGTCGAGTCCCGCGATGCGGCTCTTGAGGATGCTTGTTATCTCGTCTGGGTTTATCTGCATGTCAACTCTTCCGAAAGGCTCCTTGTCGATTGGGTCAGGCGGCCGCGGTGGCGACCTGCTTGCGCAGCTGCTCCAGCCGGCTTCTGATCGAGGCGTCGAGAATCGAGTTGCCGACCCTCACCACTATCCCGCCGATGATGTCTGGGTCGACGTCGGTGCTCAGGCGAATCTTGCGGGAGGTGCTCTCCCCGATGCTCGCGCCGATGCTCTCTGTCGTCGTGTCGTCGAGCTCGATCGCGCTCGTCACATGCACAGGCAGCTCTCTGTTGGCCTTCGCCCACAGGCGCTCGTACTCGCGCCGCACGCGGAAGATCACGGGCATCCGATGATTTTCGATCAGCAGCTTCAGGAAGCCCATGAAGGCGGGGTCGGCACCATCGATCAGGCGGTCGAGCGCCTGCTGCTTCTCGGTCGTGGAGAAGTAGGGCGAGAAGAAGAACACCGCCAACTCCCGGTTCACATCGAGAGCGTCGGCGAACTGCCCGAGCTGCGCGCGCAGCTCGTCCAGCTTGTGCTGCTCCTCGGCCACCTCGAACAGCGAGCGGCCGTAAACGCGGGCGAGCTCCTCCATCAGTTGCTGCTCGCTCCCGAGGACAGGCTCGAGAAGTCGAGCTCACCGAGGGCCTCCTGCACGAGCCGCCGCTGGTCGTCGTCGTCCAGCGCCTTGCGGGTGACCTTCTCGGTGGCCATCACGGTCAGGTCGGCCACCTCGCGCCGGATCCCGTCGAGCGCCCGTTCGGTCGCCGCCTCGATTTCACGTTGGGCCCGTTTGGCGGCCTCCCCGGCGAGCTGCTGGGCCTGCTCCTTGGCCTCGCGCTCGTGCGCCTCAGCCGTCTGGCGGGCACGGTGGACGATCTCGTCGGACTGCTCCCGCGCGGCCGTGAGTCGCTCGCGGTACTCCTGCAACAGCTTCTCGGCCTCCTCACGCGTACGCTCGGCGCTGTCGATCGAGTCTTCGATCGCCTTCTGTCTGCGCCCGAGCGCCTCGCTGATGCGGGGGAACGCCAGCTTCGCCAACAGCACCATCGTCACGCCGAAGACGAGCAGTGTCCACACCATCAGGCCGATACCCGGCTTGATCAGGAAGCTGCCGTTCGACGATGCGAGAACCACGTCCAACCCCCTAGACGATGAACGCGGCCAGCAGGCCGGCCACGAGCCCGTAGAAGAAGCACGCCTCGGTCAACGCGAACCCGAGCCACTGGATCTGGGTGATCTCATCGCGCATCTCCGGCTGGCGGGTTACGGCCTCGATCACCTTGCCGAAGATGATCCCGATGCCGACTCCCGCGCCGACGGCGCCGAGTCCCCCGCCCACGCCGAGGCCGATCGACTTGCCGGCCTTGGCCGTTTCTTCAGTCGCGGCGGCGAGCAGGGTAATTAGGGCAATATGCACATTCACTCCTTTTGGCGATTTCGGCTTTGAAGGTTGTCGGGTCGAGGCTTCTCGCGACGCGTCCGGGATCGGCGCGTGCGGCCTCAGTGATGTTCGGACACCGCGCCGCCGAGATAGATGGCGGTGAGGGTCGCGAATATGAACGCCTGCAGGGCGGCGACCAAGCCGACCTCGAACGCGAACAGCACGATCCCGAACGGGATCGTAATCCAGCCGAGCGCCGCGATACCCAGCAGTACCGCCAGGGCGCCGGCCATGAAGAGGATGATCAGATGTCCGGCGAGTATGTTCGCGAACAACCGGATCGAGAGCGACATCAGCCGCATCAGGTTCGACAGCAGCTCCAGGAAGAAGATGAATCCCGCCATGAAGCCCGTCACGCCGCCGGGCACGAGTCCCTTCAGATATCCGATCGGCCCCTTCGCCCGGACCCCCTCGTATGTGTAGGAGACGAACACCACCAGCGCCAGCACGAGCGGGATCGAGAGGTTCGCGGTCGCGGCATACAGCGAGAAGGATGGGATGTTGAGGCCGAACACGTTGATCGTGTGCTCGGTGTTGGTGGGCAGCGGTATGTATCCGATCAGGTTGGAGAAGAGGATGAACAGGAACAGCGCCCCGATGAACGGAAACCACTTGCTCGCCATCTGCTCGCTCATGCTGGCGCCGGTGATGTTGTCGTGCATCAGCCGGTAGATCGACTCGATCGCCGTCTGCACCTTGTTGGGTCGCTGCTGCATCCGGCGAGCGATCCAGATCATCGTCACGCACGTGAGCGTCGCGGCGATGAACAGATACAGCACGGCCTTGTTGATCGAGAACACCCCGAGGTTCACCCAGGTGTCGAGCTTGAACTCGTTCTGCGGCTGAAAGCTGGTGTTCTTTTCGGTGTGCCAGCCGTAGAGGACGACCAGCACGATCACCCCGCCGAGCCACACCCCGGCTATCGCGAGCAGCTTCGCTTTGGTGCTGGCGAGAAGCTTCACGACGTGCTCGGCCTGCCTTCCAGCCGGCCTCCACGCAGCACGATCGAGAGCACGAAGTACACGGTGAACGCGGCCAGCACCAGGCCGGCCGCCATGATCCCGTCTTCCTTGCCGCCGGCGTAGCGAGCGAGGATCACAGCCAACACGATGATCCACACGCGCACCATCATCGCGCCGACGTGGAGCCCCGCTTTGAGCTTCGGGTCACCGATGCGCAGCGCCCGCTCGTGGAGAAGCGCCGTAGCGCCGCGGGTCAGGATCCAGGCGCAGGCGCCGACGAGATAGCCGAACATCGGCAGACCCGCCAACAGCACGAACGGGGCTGTCGCGAGCACGAGGCACACGTCGAGGTAGCGGAGGGTGGCCACTTCAACTCAGCGCGGTCCGGGTGGGCTCGGGCGCTGTCCGTGACATGCGGTCCACAGGCGCCGGCGCTTGCGTGTCGGCCTGTCGAGCACACGCACCCGCCAGCCGAAGGGACAGGCACGGCGCGCCTTGAAGCGGCGTTGCGCCATCTGGCGCACCTCGGTACGGCGGTTGCGAGAGTGACGATCTTCGGAGAGGTGCCCCTCGGCGTCGTCGCGCACGCGATGGACGATCGGGGTCTCCTCGGGCAGGTGCCGCGGCTCGCTTGGAGGCTCGTCCTCGCGAGCCCGAACCTGCAGGGCGGGGTCCGAGGGCGGCGGAAGTCCGTACCAGGACCACAGCCAGTCGTCGAGCAGCTGCTCCTCCTCGCGCGAGAGGAACGACGGGTCCCCGTCGCGGGCTGAATCGCCCAGCGGAGGGTCGGCGCGGTTGTGGCCGGCCTCGACGTAGCCTTCGTTGACCTCGAAATCTGGCATCTGTTTGGCCACCCTATAGATGCGAAAGCTCGCTCGCCCTGACGTGGCGGTGCTTTCGCAACGCTTTCAGACTGCCTGCGGCGGCTTTCTTAGTCTAACTGGTCTAAGACTTCGTAACAAGTTTGTGACATGCGGTACGCGGGCTTGCCGGATTTTGCGGGGAATACTTTCCTGGATCAGCATCGCGGCGACGAGCGTCGCGAGACCGGCGACCACGTCGAGCAGGTAGTGGTTGCCGGTCGCCAGCACGGCGAAGGCTGTCAGGCACGGATACACGAGCGCTGCCGCCCGTAGCCACGTGCGCGACGACAGCCGCCACACCACGAGCGTGCACCAGGCCGCCCAGGCCATGTGCAGCGAGGGCATCGCGGCAAGCTGGTTGGCGGCCGACGCCAACGGGCCGGTGTGCCACGAGCCGAATGCGTGACTGGAGGCGACCACATCGCTGAAACCATCGTGGCCGAGCATCCTGGGCGGCGCTACTGGATACAGCCAGAAGACCGCCAGCCCGATCACGTTGACCAGCACCAGGATGTTGCGCAGCGGCACGTATATGTCCGCCCGCCGCCACCAAACCCAGGCGAGCAGGCCCAGGGTCACGACGAAGTGGGCGTTGTCGTAGTAGTCGGAGACAACAAGTCCGAGCGTGTGGTGGGAGGCCAGCCAGCGGTCCAGCGCCAGCTCCGGATCGAGGCCCAGCGTACGCTCGAGCGCAAACACCCCTTCGCCGTGACTCAGCGCGCTGTGCAACCGTAGCGACGCGAGGTTCGTGACGGCGTCGTAGACCCAGCACAGCCATGCGATCACGAGCAGCTGCACCCACCAGCGTGCCCGCGCCACCGCCGGTGCCTGTGGCTGCAGGTCCACGGCGGCCGGAGCCGCCGCCACGGCGGAGCCGTACTGATCGATCGAGACTGCGCTAGACAAGTCAAGGATCTTACCTGCCCATGCGGCTCCGCCGGACACGATCGGCGACGTGCGAGAGTCGAGCCTCAGGGGTCGGTCGGCTGCAGGTCGCGGCCCGCGAGTGTCTCCAACACCCGCGGCAACGCGGCCGCGGTTCGTCGCCAGGAGCCCGCCGAGGAGTAGTCGTCCGCGTCGTGCAACAACAGCACCGAGCCCGCTCCCGCACCCGCGGTCACCCTCGCCGCGATCGACTCGGCTGTGGCCTTCGCCTGCCAGTCCCTGCCCCAGTGGCTCCACAGCAGCGTCCGCCAGCCCCGTGCATGGGCGATCGCCAGCGCGGCCGCGCTGGCGACGCCGTATGGCGGCCGGTACAGGCCGATCGCCGCGCCGGTGGCGCCTTCGATCGTCTCCTGCGCACGCGTGAGGTCCTCGCGGGCCTGCCCGGGCGTGAGGCGCAGGAGGTTGCGGTGGCGATCGCAATGCACGCCCACCGCGTGGCCCCCGTCCAGGATCTCCCCCACCAGGGAGGGACTGCGCCGGATCTGCTCGCCCACGAGGAAGAACGTCGCCCGCGTCCGCGTCGCGGCGAGGATCTCGAGTACCGCCGGCGTTCCCTGAGGATGGGGGCCGTCGTCGAAGGTGAGCGCGTATCCCCGCCCGCTTGCGGTGCGATCCTCGATCCCCAGCGGTCGCCGCAGCGGCGGCCAGGCGCCGGCCAGCCCGGGGAGCATGTAGCCCCCAACCGCCAACCCGGCCAGCGCAGCCGCGCTAGCGCTGGCGCGGCTGCGATGATCGTGGGCGGAAATGGTCGACCTCATACTCGGCATCTGCGCGGCGATCGGCGCCTCGACGCTGTACAGCCTAGGGATCGCCTTCCAGGCGATCGACGCCAAGCAATCCCCACGGGACGAGCACCTGCGCGTCGCACTCGTCTGGGGCTTGGTCAGGCGAGCCCGCTGGCTGCTCGGGACCGGCCTGTCGATCCTCGGCTGGCCACTGCAGGTGGTGGCCCTGCTGCTGGCACCGCTCGTGGTCGTACAGCCGGCGATGGCGGTCGGGCTGCTGGTGCTGCTGTTCGTCGCCCAGCGGATGCTGGGCGAGCACGCGGGGCGCTCGGAGCACATCGCGATGGCGGCGATCGTGATCGGCGTGGTCGGCATCAGCCTCGCCGCCCCGCCCCGCAGCACGACCCACACCTCTGAGGAGCTGACCATCACCCTGGTGCTGGTCGTTCTCGGGCTCGCCAGCCTGCTCCCGTATCTGCTGCAGCTCGTACATCGCTCGCCTGCGTCGGTGACGATGGTGGGCGCTGGACTCGCGTTCGCGTGGAGTGCCCTGGCGACCAAGCTCGCCTCCGACGATCTCTCACACGGGCATCTCGCCGTGGCGGTCGCGTGGGGCCTGTCGACCGCGGCCGCCTCCGGCGTGGGCGTGCTGAGCGAGATGAGCGCGCTCCAGTCCCGACCGGCGATTCAGGTGGCGCCCGTCGTGTTCGTGACCCAGACGGTCGTGCCCGTCGTGCTCGCGCCGCTGCTGCTGGGTGAGCACTTCTCCGACACCCCCGCCGGAGGGGTGCCGCTCGCATGTGCCTTGGCGGTCTTGATCGCGGGCGCGGCGCTGCTCGTTCGCTCGCCGCTGCTGCTGGCCCTGATGGCGGGCGAGCGCGTCGAGGACGAGGCCGACCGTCACGCGACCGCGGGAATTCAGCCCCGCGAGGAGCCGCCGCCGGCGACGGAGCCGGTCAGCGACGCCAGCGGCTCCGTCCCGAATCCTTCACCGCGGAGCCGCGAGACGATTCGCTCGAGCCCCCTCACCGAGGTCGCCGAGCCGTCGAGCGTGACGACGACCACTTCCCCGGCGCGAGCCGGGCGCTGAGGCGGCGCTCCCGTCGCGTTCAGGCGCCGGGCACCGCTGACCGGTTTGGCGCCGGTCGTGTGGGCGAGCACGATCTGGCCGAGGCTGAGCCCGCCGCGGGGCTGCAGGAAGTAGAAGTGATGGTGCAGCCCCATCGCACGTGCCTGCGAGCGCAGCGTGCCGCGCGCTTTGACCCAGCGCAACGGCGATCCGGAGTCCGATATCGCCGGCAGCGGTTCGTCCCCGTCGGCTCTGACCGTGGTGATCGCGGTGCGGCCGGGCACCCGGCCTTCGTCGGCGAACGAGGCGTGCACGCCGTCCGCAGCGAGCATCGCTGCGACCGCGGGCTCGGAGCTCCTGGGCACGCGCACGATCAGACCGACGTCGCGCTTGCTGGTGTCGACACGCGCCAGCGGCTCCATGTGGAACGCCTTCGCCGCGAGCGCGGCCACCTCGTCGGTGGACATCATCCAGGTGCCGATGCCCAGCAGCAGCGTCAGCTGCGTGGCGAACGCCGCGAGCCGCAGCCGCCACAACGGGATCGGACTCACCCGCCTGGGCGCATCGAGCACCAGCCCGGCGGCGGCGACCGGCGCGCGCGTCGCTGGAGCGGCCTGTGTCGTCACGGCGATCGCCGTGCTGGCGTCAGAGAAGCTCGCCCGCACCTGCTCGCGCAGCTCTCCCACGTCGTTGGCGAGTCGCACCAGCCCGAGGCCGGCCATCGCGCGCGTGTTCAGGCGAGCGTGACCGACCGGCAGGCCGTAGGACACGACGGGCGTACCGGCGGCGCCCGCCTCGAGGCAGGTGACGCCGCCGGTGGAGTGCACGAGCACGTCGGCGGCGGCCAGCAGCTGAGGCATCTGGTCGGTGAACCCGAGCACGCGCACGCGCTCGGCCTCCGGTCCGTGAGCGCCGGCGAACGTTCGCTCCAGACGCTTGTGCAGATGCTCGTTGCGACCTGCCAGGCACACCACGCTGCTGACCTCGGCCATGCGCGAGAGCTCCCGCACGGCCCCCGTGATGTCTCCCACGCCCCACCCTCCACCGGAGACGACCACCATCCTTCCGGTCTCGGGCAGGGCGAGCCCGCGACGCGCCTGCAGCGGGCAGCGCTCACGCAGGAACTCCGCGGAGATCAACGGGCTCACCAGACGGGCGCTGCCCTCGCCGGCGATCCGCTCCACCGGGCTCATCGACTCCCCGTACATCACTAGGTGCATGTCGATACCCGGCTGTGCCCAGAAGAACAGCCCCGTCAGATCGGTGATCGTGGCGACCGTCGGACAGTCGATGTCACGGCGGCGGCGCAGCCGCGCCAGCACCACCGTGACTGCGGGATAGGTGGAGACGACGACGTCGGGATCGTGATCGGCGATCGTGCGCGCCAGCGGACGCGAGCCGAACAGGCAGAGCATCCGCCGCGCCAGCCACCGGATCGGCGCGACGTGCTCGAGCATCCAGTAGACCAGCGTGTACGTCCACGGCATGAAACGCAGCTGCACGCGGTAGCCGTCCTCGACCACCGGCTGCAGCAGGCGACCCATCGCGGCGAGCCCGTCGATCACCGTCACATCTGCCTGTCGGTCGGATGCCTCGACCTGGCGTGCGAGCGCACGCGCGGCGGCGGCGTGACCCTCGCCCACGTCGGCAGACAGGATCAACACCCTGCGAGAGCCCGATCTGCGGCGCGTCTCTGGTTTGCGGTGGCGACGTCGCATCAGTCTGCTGGATCTAGCTTTCGCCCAAGCCGCGGGCGGTCCTGCCTGCAGTTGCGCGCGCCTGCGCACGCAAACAGGCCTTATGGGAGAGCAATCCGACGCGCCAAAGCGTACTGGGAGTACACGACGGCTGCAGGCCCGCGGTTGAGGCTTGGACGAACGTATGGCCGTTCGCCCCGCTTCGGGCGGGGTGTAAAGGGGGGTGGGGGCATTTGCTTTTTCAAGCTGCGTATAGCCATGGTTATACCGCCGCCGCAAAATAGACGGCTCCCCCTGCGCCTTTATCTGGCTGCTCCGGCGGATTGCGGCCAGCCCGGGCCACCAGGGGGACGCGGACGGGCCTCGACGCGCGCAAGCCCGAGCGGACGGCCTGCGGACCGCGGCGAGCGTTCCAGCGGGCGCACCACGTCGAACGGTCCAGCAGGCGCACCCCGTCGAGCGGTCCAGCAGGCGCACCCCGTCGAGCGGGCCGATCGCCACAATGGTCGCATCGAGGCGAGCACCTCCACATACGCGGGCGCCCGCGGGCGCCGGAGTGCACAGATCGGGGCGCACCACCGGGGACAGGACGCAGGCGCGCCCGCACGGTCTCGGCGCGCGCTGGGAGCGCTCGGACTGGTGGCGGTGCTGGTGGGGGTCTTCGGCGTGAGCGCGGGAGCCGCCGGTCACCCAACCGTGTTCGTGCCCGGCCGCAGCGGAGGCTGGCTGAGCTGGATGGCAGGGCCGTTCGCGGGCCTCGGACTCGGCCTCACGCCCGACAGCTTCGAGGTGTACACGCTGGTGATGTGCGCGGGCTTCCTGGCGGTGCTCGCCGGCGCCCGGGCGCTCTCGGGCCGCACCATCGCCGTGGTGATCGTCGCCGCCAACGTGATCCTGCTGCTCGGTCCGCCGCTGATCTCCCAGGACGTGTTCGGATACATGGCGTTCGCTCGCATGGGCGTGCTGCACGGGCTGGACCCCTACACCCGGGTGGCCTTCGAAGCCCCGACCGACCCGATCTTCCCGTTCATCGGATGGCCCTACCAGCACTCCCCTTACGGCCCGCTGTTCACGCTCGCCAGCTACGCCACGGCGCCGCTCGGGCTGGCGGGGGGGCTGTGGGCGTTGAAGGCGGTAGCGGTCGCCGCGAGCCTGACGGCGGTGGCGCTGGTCGCGCGGGCGGCGGCACGGATGGGACGCTGCGCGCGCACGGCGGCTGTGTTCCTGGGGCTGAATCCCGTGCTGCTCCAGCTGGCCGTCGGCGGCGCCCACAACGACACGCTGGTGATCGCCTTCCTCGCGGGGGCACTGCTGCTCACCGCCGGAGCCAGCCCGCGCTTTCGCGCCGGCGCGCTGACGCTGGTCGCCGGGGTCGGCATCAAGATCACCGCCGGAGTGGTGCTGCCGTTCCTGGTGCTGGCGCCCTCGCGCAATCGCGATCGGGCGGGCGCGGCGCTGGCGGCGATCGCCGGTCTGGCGCTGCTCGCAGCCGTCGGGCTGATCGGCTTCGGCGCGCACGCGCTCGGCTTCTTGAACGCGGTGGGCGAGCAGCAGCAGCTGGTGGCGGTTCACAGCGTCCCCGCGGAGACCGCGCGACTGGTGGGGCTGCACGGGACTCCGAGCTGGTGGCGGCACTGTTTCGTGGGGGCCTTCCTGCTCGTGCTGGTCTTCGCCCTGTGGCGCACGGCGCGCGGCGCCGACTGGCGCATCGCAGCCGGTTGGACGATGATCGCGCTGCTGCTGTCGACGGCGTGGCTGCTGCCGTGGTACGCGATCTGGCCGCTGCCGCTAGCCGCGGTCAGCGGCGATCGGCGCCTGCGGATCGCCGCGCTCGTGCTTTGCGCCTACGCCATCCTGATCCACCTGCGACTGGCCGACGCGGTGCTCAGCCCCGGCAAGGTCCACGTGATCCCCCACCACCCCCACGTCGCCACCCTCGGACGTTGAGACGGTCTGGAACTCGCCGGTTTCGAAGTGGTGGATCACGTCCTGCTCGATCTCGGCCTGGGTGGCATGGGGTCGCAGGCGACGCAGGCGGATCGCATCCAGGCGCCTGAACTTGAGGATCTCCAGCACGTATACGAGGTACACGCTCGCGGCCACGACGAGCAGCGCGAGCGCGATCATCACGAGCGTCCAGCCGGTGCGCAGATGGCCGTGGTGGTCGCTGTAGGGGACAAACCGCAGCGCCAGCGCCAGCCCCGCCAGCATCAGCGTCCACACGTACAGATAGGTGATCGTGCGTCTGCTCGAGAAGCCGATGCGAGCCATGCGATGGTGGAAGTGCTCGCTGTCGGAGGCATAGATCGGGCGGCGGTACTTCAGGCGCTTGAGCACGACGAAGGTGGTGTCCAGGAACGGCACGGCAAGGAGGATCAGGGGCAGCACGAAGGAGACGACGGCCGCCGTCTTCACGGCCGCCTCGACCGTGATCACCCCCATCAGCAGACCGAGCAGGTTCGCGCCGCAGTCGCCCATGAAGCTCGATGCGGGCGGGAAGTTGTGGATCAGGAAGCCGAGCGCCGCCCCCGCGGTGAGGGCCGCCAGCACGCCGGGCTGGGCGCGGCCGAGGTCGAACGCGATCACCGCCAGGGCGCCGGCGATGATCGCGCACACCCCCGCCGCGAGGCCGTCGACCCCGTCGGAGAAGTTGACGATGTTCATCATCGCCACCAACGCGATCACCGTCAGCAGCGGTCCCGCGTTCGTGACCCCCGCGTTGGGGAGCGCCAGTTTGCCGACGAACGGCAACGTGATCGCCTTGACGGCGACGCCGTAGTGCACGACCACGACCGCCGCCAGCAGCTGGCCGGCGAGCTTGACCGCAGGCGGCAGGTCGAAGCGATCGTCGAGCGCCCCCACGAGGGTGATGACCGCCGCGCCGAGCAGCACCCCGTGCCACAGCTGGTCGTTCTGGCCGTACCCCGCCGGCAGCCAGATCAGCCCGGCGGTGAGCGCGCCGGCGAAGATCGCGAGCCCGCCGAGCAGCGGCACCGGACGTTCGGACAGGCCCCGCTCGCGCGGCTCGTCGATCGCTCCCACCGCCCTTGCGAAGCGCATCGTGAGCGGTGTCAGCAGAGCCGTCACCGCGGCGGCCACGATGAAGGCGTAGAACGCGTCGAGTGGTGTCGGATGCGCCATCGACCTCGCACAGCATCGCAGGCGACGAGGTCATCTGCGCCCGCGGCGACGGCCGCGCCGGCCGCGGCGAGCCGCTACGCGGGAGCGCCCGCGTTGAGGCTCTCGTACAGCGGATAGCGGGCGACGATCGCCTGCACGCGCTCGCTCAGCGCCGGGGCCGTCGCGGCGAAGTCCCCGGCAAGCAGCGCCTCGGACAGGATCCGGCCGACCTCGGTGAAGTCCTCCTGCTGGAGCCCTCTGGTGGCCAGGGCGGGCGTGCCGATACGCAGCCCGGAGGCTTCCATCGGCGGCCGGGGGTCGAACGGGACCGCGTTGCGGTTGACGGTTATCCCGATCTCGTGCAGCCGGTCCTCGGCTTCGCGCCCGCTCAGCTCTGGACGGAGGTCGCGCAGGTCGACGAGCACCAGGTGCACGTCGGTGCCGCCGGTGAGCACGTTCAATCCACCGGGCGAGGGAGACTCCCCGCCGGTCCCGAGCAGCTGCTCGGCGAGCGCCTGCGCGCCGGCGACCGTGCGCCGCTGGCGCTCGCGGAAGAGCTCGCTTTTGGCGATCTTCAGGGCCACCGCCTTGGCGGCGATCACGTGCTCCAACGGGCCACCCTGCTGGCCCGGGAAGACGGCCGAGTCGATCTTCTTGGCGTGGTCGGCCCGGCACAGGATGATCCCCGCACGGGGTCCTCCGAGGGTCTTGTGGGTGGTGGTGGTCACCACGTCGGCGCCGTACTCGACGGGGTTGGGGTGAAGTTCCGCGGCGACCAGGCCCGCGAAGTGGGCCATGTCGACCATCAGCAGGGCGCCGACATCGTCCGCGATCTCGCGGAAGCGCGCGAAGTCCAGCCGGCGGGAGTAGGCCGACCAGCCGGCGAGCAGCAGCCTGGGACGGTGCTCGCGGGCGATCCGGGCGACCTCGTCCATGTCGATCCGGCTGGTCTCGCGATCGACCTCGTAGGCGGCGATCTCATACAGACGTCCGGACACGTTGATCCTCATGCCGTGGGTGAGGTGGCCGCCGTGGGCCAGGGAGAGCCCCATGATCGTCTCCCCGGGTTCCAGCAGCGCGTGGTAGACGGCCGTGTTCGCCTGCGCGCCGGAGTGAGGCTGGACGTTGGCGTGCTCGGCGCCGAACAGCGCCTTCGCACGGTCGATCGCCAGCTGCTCGGAGACGTCCACCCACTCGCAGCCGCCGTAGTAGCGCCGGCCGGGATAGCCCTCGGCGTACTTGTTGGTGAGCACCGACCCCTGGCATTCCAGGACCGCCCGTGGCACGAAGTTCTCGGAGGCGATCATCTCCAGGGTGCTCTGCTGGCGCTCGAGCTCGCCACGGAGTGCTTCGGCGACCTCGGGATCGACCTCCTCCAGGGGACGGTCGAAGTAGTCTGGGTGCAGATCGGCGGGGCTGGGGTCTGACATGGCGCTCTCCTTGGCAGGCGAGGAAATATCTGTGCCCAGGCGCGCGGCGCGGCTCTCCGCCGCTCCCCGGTGGTCTGTTCCACCCCAGCGCCAGTCGCGACGGCGCAAGTTTGAGGCTAGCAGGAGCCGAGCGCGCGTTGCAGCTCCTCGCGCCCCAGCGGTCCCTCCCGCACGACCCGCCAGCGCGCCTGGTGCTCGTACTCGCGCAGGTCGAGCACGGTCGAGGCGGCGCCCGGCAGCTCGCCCGCGTCGAGCGCCAGGGCGACTCCGGCGCGCAGGCTCGGGGCAACGTCCGACAGCTTGCGCACGGGTGGCTCGCCGCTGAGGTTCGCGCTCGTCTGCAGCAGCGGGCGCTGGAGTCGGGCGAGCGCGGTGAGCCGCTCGCTCAGCCGCGGTACGCGCAGCCCCAGAGTGCGCGGCTCGGGGCCGCAGGCGAGCGGGAACCGGCGCTCGCGGTTGGGCAGCAGGAGGGTCACGGGTCCGGGCAGCAGTGCGCGCATGGCCGCCCCCTCGCGGGGGCCAAGCTCGGGGAGCAGCTCGAGCGCGTGGTCCAGCGCGAACAGCATCACCGCAGCGGGCTGCTCGGGCGGGCGGCCCTTGAGCGCGTAGAGGCCGGCCACGGCGACGTCGTTCTCGGGGTCGCAGCCGAGTCCGTAGACGGTGTCGGCGCCGAACAGCACCACGCCGCCGGCGGCGATCCGCTCGCGCAGCCGATCGACGTCCTCGGCGGTCACCGCGGCGGCGCTCACCGGCCGGCGACCACCACGCGCTCGATTCCCGCGAGGTCGGGCTCGGCGCGGGTCGCCGCGTAGCCCGCCGCTCGCGCCAGCTCTCTGACCGGATCGGCCTGGCCCGCGCCGACCTCCAGCACCACCGTCCCCGCCCGCTCACGCAGTGTGAGCTGGGCGAACAGCGCGCGAATCGCCCCGAGTCCGTCGGGTCCGGCAAACAGGGCGTCGGCAGGCTCGTGGCGGAGGATCTCCGGGGGGAGCGTCTCCCGTTCGTCCTCACGTACGTAGGGGAGGTTTGCGACGATCGCGTCGAACTCGTCGGACACGCCCGCCAGCAGATCGGCGCGGATCAGGGGCAGCTCGATGCCGAGTCGTGCAGCGTTGGCGCCGGCCAGCGCCAGCGCCTCGGCGCTGATGTCGCTGGCGCTCACGCGCAGGTCCGAACGCTCGTGGGCGAGCGCCAGCGCGACCGCGCCGCTGCCGGTGCCCAGGTCGAGTACACGCGCGCCCCTCGCCAGCTCGGCGAGGGCCACCTCCACCAGCAGCTCTGTCTCCGGCCGTGGAATCAGCGCCCGCGGGTCCACGGCGAGCGACAGGTGGCGGAAATGGCGTATGCCGAGGATGTAGGCGACGGGCTCGCGCTCGATCGCGCGGCGTCGCACGACATCCTGGAAGGAGCGGACGGCGGGGCCGGCCACCGCCAGCTCGCCGTCGAGGAGCAGCTGCTCTCGGGTCACGCCGAGCACGTGGGCGAGCAGCAGTTCGGCGTCCAGGCGGGGGGTGTCGCTGCCGCCGGCGCCGATCGCGACGATCGCTCCCTGGAGCGCCTCGCGCGCCGGCGTGCCGCGGGCCGGCCCGCGCGGCTCGGTGGCGCTCACGAGGCGGCAGCCTGGGCCTGCAGCCGCCTGCGTCGCTCGTCCGCCTGCAACGCCGCGGTGAGCTCTTCCAGCTGGCCTTCGAGCACCTGGTCGAGGTTGTGGACCGTGAGCTTGATGCGGTGGTCGGTGACTCGTCGCTCGCCGAAGTTGTACGTGCGGATCTTCTCCGCGCGATCGCCCGTGCCCACCTGGGAGCGGCGGTCGGCTGCCAGCTCGGCCTGCTGTTCGGCCAGCGCCCGCTCGAACAGCCTCGCGCGCAGCACCCGCAGCGCCTTCTCGCGGTTCTGCAGCTGAGACTTCTCGTCCTGCATCGAGACGACGATCCCTGACGGCCGGTGGGTGATGCGCACCGCCGAGTCGGTCGTGTTGACCGACTGCCCGCCGGGCCCCGAGCTGCGATAGACGTCGATCTGCAGGTCGTTGTGGTCGATCTGGACATCCACGTCCTCGGCCTCGGGGAGCACCGCGACGGTGGCGGTGGAGGTGTGGATGCGCCCCTGGGACTCGGTCTCGGGAACGCGCTGGACGCGGTGGGTGCCGCCCTCGTACTTGAACAC
The DNA here is from genome assembly GCA_963696615.1 of uncultured Solirubrobacterales bacterium. Taxonomy (GTDB): domain Bacteria; phylum Actinomycetota; class Thermoleophilia; order Solirubrobacterales; family Solirubrobacteraceae; genus Palsa-744. The sequence continues at coordinate 230,834 of CAVOKU010000003.1, forward strand.
GGAATACGCCCCGTCGCCCTTGACGGCGAACGTGTACTTGCCCTCACCGATGTCCATCGCCTCGGTCTGAAAGCCCTGGCGCTCGGCGTAGCGGGTGAGCATTCGATACAGGTCCCCGGCCCACAGCCCCGCCTCCTCGCCGCCGGCGCCGCCCTGGATTTCGACGATCACGTTCTTCTCGTCGTTCGGGTCGCGCTCGATCATCGCCAGGCGGATCTCCTCCTCGAGCTCCTCGATGCGCGCGCGGGACCCCTCGAGCAGCTCGCGCACCTCGGCGTCCTCGCCGTCCTCTGACAGCAGCTCCTGCGCGCCGGCGGCGTCGTCGCACGCGCGGCGCCACTCCGCGGCCAGCCTGGCCGCCGGCTCGAGCTGACGGTAGGCGCGTCCGACGTCGGCGTAGCGCTCCCTGTCGGAGATCACCTCGGGATCGGTCATCTGCTCGCCCAGCTCGGCGAAGCGGGTCTCGATCTGGTCCACCAGGTCCTCGATCATCGAGGGCCAGTCTAGGCTGCCGACGGTCGGGGACAGCCGCGGACGGGGCTAGGCGACGACCTCCACGCCGATCAACTCCTGTGCGGAGAGGGCGCCTGGGGTCTCGCGGTCGAGCACCGCCCGCAGCGCCGCGATCGCTACTGCGAGCTGGTCCAGATCGGGCTCGCGGGTGGTCAGCAGCTGGAGCTTCAGACCGGGCCACATCACGGCGCGCACCCAACGGCGGCTGCGATTGCGCCCGGCGAACTTGATCAACTCGAAGGAGATGCCGGCGATCAGCGGCACGCCGAGGATGCGTGTGAGCACCAGCCAGTACCAGGCCGGCAGCCCGATCGGGGCGAACACGAAGATCGCCACGATCATCACCACCAGCAAGAAGCTCGTCCCGCAGCGGGGATGCAGGCGGGAGAAGCGCTGGGCGTTGACCGGCGTCAGGGGCAGGCCGGCCTCGAAGCAGGAGATCGTCTTGTGCTCGGCGCCGTGGTACTCGAACACCCGTCGCAGGTCACGGATCCTCGAGAGGAGCAGCATGTAGCCGAGGAAGATCGCGGTCCTGATGATCCCCTCGACGAGCCAGAACAGGACCGAGCTGCCGAGTTCGCCCTTGATCAGGCTGGTGATCCCCACCGGCACGAGGAAGAACAGCACGACCGCGAGAGCGAGCGCGACGACGATGGTGCCCACCCACACCGCTCCGGGAATCTCTCCGCCGCCCTGCTCGTCGGCCTGGCCCGCGCCCTCGCCGTCTCGGTGTCCGTTATCGGCAACGGCCCCCGGGTTCGGCTGCTCGCTCTTCTCCGCCGGCGGGAGCTGGGCGTTGGCGGAGACCTCGAGCGCGCGGAAGCCGATCGCCAGCGAGCCGCCCAGCGCCACGATGCCGCGAATGATCGGCAGGCGCAGCAGGCGGTGGCGCTGCATCACCGAGGTCAGCGGGAAGGCGCTCACCTCGATCTCGCCCAGAGCCGCCTCCTCGGGCGAGCGATGGGGCTCGCGCAGCTGCTCGGCGGTGGGCTTGCGCACGGCGACCGCCCAGTTGGAGATGCCCCGCATCATCACGCCCTCGAGCACCGCCTGCCCGCCGACGGGCGCGTCGCGCCGGGCGTTCAGCTCGCCGTCGCTGTCGAGCGTGAGGTCGAGCTCCTCGAGCGCCTCCGGGGCGGACGAGGCCGACATGGCGCTACTGGGAGACCTTGCTCTGCGCGCCCTGGGCGCTGCGCAGGCGACCCTTGGCTACGCGACGCTGGAAGCGCTCCACGCGCCCGCCGGTGTCGACGAGCTTCTGGCGCCCGGTGTAGAAGGGGTGGCAGTTCGAGCAGACCTCGACGTGCAGCTCCTCCTGGGTGGCGCGGGTGAGGAACTCGTTGCCACAGGTGCAGCGCACATGGGCCTGCACGTACTTGGGATGGATCTTGTCCTTCATCGAGGGCTCATTCTAGCGACAGGCCGATGGCTCCGAGCACGCCCGCAGGCACGGGCGCGATCAGCCCGTCGACGGGGGGCCGGCGGTGGGGGTCGTCGGTTCGGTGGGAGGCGGGGTCGGCAGGGGCTGCCTGCAATAGCGGGTGAGCCGTTCGGTGCGCCTGATCAGATGGCCGTGGGGACCCTGCCAGCGGAACACCACGGCGGCGCGATAGGCCGCGGGCGCGGACAGGTTGGCGACCTGCTTGAGGTACTTGTAGACCTTCACGCCGGGATCGGCCGCGCGCCACACCCCCAGGCCGGGGGCGACGACGGTGTGAAAGCCGGCTTCGCCGTGCATCCGCTCCAGCAGTTCGATCCGCATCGACATGCGGGTCGCTCCTGCGAGCCCCGTCATTTCGCCGGAGAACGTGACCGACCGTTCGCCGGGAGTGGCGGCGGTGACGCATTCCACCACCGCCGCGGAGGCGCTGCCTTCAGCCAGCTGGGCGGTGCTGGGCATGCTCGCACCGGCGTCCGCCGCGGCGCTCTGTGCCACCCACGGAAGCGTCAGGCAGCACACGAGTGCCGCGATCAGACGCTTGCCGTGGGTGACGGTCGTAGCGGAGGTGAGACGCATGACACCTCCATAACACGGCATTCGCGCAGGTGTTTCGCACTGCCGCCGCCCGTTGCGCACGAGAATGGCGGGGGGAGGTCGCTCAGACGATCTGATACAGCGGCCCATCGCCGCCCTCGGGCGTCGTCAGGCGGCCGCCCTTGGCCGTGATGGCGCCGCACTGCACGCAGTTGGTGTAGTTGACGATCACGTCCACCGCACCGTGATCGGGCGCGTCGTCGGGGATCTCATACACCCCCGCGGGGCACATCCAGCGCCACGTTTCGGCGACCTCCCGCGGTACGTGCTTCTGCACGCGAATGTGGTTGGGAGCGTCGTCGCGGGTGGCGTTGCCGGTGATGAACACCGAGGAGAGCTTGTCGAAGGTGTACTTGCCATCCGGCTTGGGATAGGAATCGCTCGTCTTGCCGATGAACATCGGCTTGGCGTCGTTGCGGTGCCATGGCCAGCGTCCACCCGGGAAGCGACCCTTGGAGGCGATCATCAGGTTGACCAGCGGGCCGCCCGCCAGGAAGCCCTTCTGGAAGGGCTGGCGGGTGTTTCGCACCTCATAGAGCTCCCTGCCCGTCTGGGAGTCCTCGATCGCCTGCTCGTAGGACTCGAAGCTCGACTCTCCCCGCGCCAGCGCCGCGTAGATCGCCTCGCCCGCCAATTTGCCCGAGAGGATCGCGTGGTGGACACCCTTCAGGGACACGGTGTCGACCAGCCCGCCCGCGTCCCCCACCAGCAGCGCGCCGGGCATGGAGAGCTTGGGCATCGACCAGTAGCCGCCGCCGGGCAGGGCCTTGGCGCTCCAGGCCACGCGCTCGCCGCCCTCGAGGATCCCCTTCACGAGGGGATGCAGCTTGAACTTCTGCAGCAGGTCGTGGGCGGAGGTGGTGGCGTCGGCGTACTCGAGGTCGATCACGAAGCCGATCGAGACGAGATCGTCGCCGGTCTTCTCGTCCTTCATCGGGTACAGCCAGGTGCCGCCGATCTGCCCGTACTTGGCTGAAACGCTCAGCGGCCACGGTCCGACCGTGTGGATCAGCCGGTCGAGCGGCTTGGGGACCTTCCACACCTCCTTGACGCCGAGCTCCCACACCTGGGGCTCGCGGTCCTTGGCCAGGTCGAACTCGCGAATCGCGGCCCCGGTGAGATGGCCCCAGCAGCCCTCGGCGAGCACCGTGGCCTGGGCCTTGATGTCCGTACCGGGCTCGAAGTTGCCGAGCGGCTCACCGTCCTTGCCACGACCCTTGTCGCCGGAGCGCACCCCCACGACCCGGCCGTCCTGCACGACCAGCTGGGTGGCGGCGGTCTCGGTGAGTACGTACGCGCCGGCCTCCTCGGCGATGCGCTGCTGGTAGCGGGCGAGCGCCGCCACCGAGATCACCTCGTTGCCGTGGTTGCGAAACGGCGGCGGCGGGGGGATCCGCAGCTTGGTCTTGGCGGTGGGCGTCATGTAGACGGCCTCCTTGTCGACCTCGCCGAACGCGAAGCCCTCCTTGCGCCAGTCCTCGCGGCTGAGATCTCCGAACAGCTCTTCCAGGGGACCGGGACGGACGACTGCGCCGGACATGCTGTGTCCGCCGCAGGCCTTCGCCTTCTCGACCACGGCCACGGGAACTTCGCCGAGGCGCTCCATCGTCTCGGGGTCCTCGGCGAGCAGCTGCAACAGGCGGTTCGCGCACGCCAGTCCCGCGGTGCCGCCACCGACGATCGCCACGCCCACCTCGATCAGCTCGTCCTCAGGGTCGAGGCCGTGCTTGATGAACTCTCTCTGCGGGTTGACGGGAGGCGGGAACGCGGCCGGCGCGACCTTCCCGTTGCTGGATCCGTTGTGCGAGGACATCGCCGCTCAGCTCCCCTTCTTGGCCTTCACCGCCTCGGTGAGCTTGGGCAGGATCTTGTTCAGATCGCCCACGATCCCGAGGTCGGAGAACTCGAAGATCGGCGCGTTGGAGTCCTTGTTGATCGCGATGATGTTCTCCGAGGACTGCATGCCGACCTTGTGCTGGATCGCGCCGGAGATGCCCGCCGCGAGGTACAGCTTGGGCGCGACGGTCTTGCCCGTCTGGCCGATCTGCGCGGCGTACGGGTACCAGCCGGCGTCCACGACGGCGCGGGTGGCCGCCACGGCGGCGGTGCCGCCGAACGCCCCGGCCAGCTCCTCGCACAGCTGAAAGCCCTCGGCCTTACCCAGCCCGCGGCCGCCGGCCACGAGCACGTCGGCGCCCTCGATGTCCACGTCGGCGCCGCGCTGTTCGCCGCGTACGAGCATGGTCGCCTGGGTCGACTGCGGGCTCAGCTCGAAGCCGAGCTGCTCGACCGTCGCGGGGCCGCCACCGGTCTGCCTCGTCTCGAACGCGTTCAGCCGTCCGATGATGATGCCCACGTCCGAGCGGTATTTGATCTCCGAGATGGCCGAGTCGCCGAGGATCGGACGCTCGGCGATCAGCTCGCCGTTCTCGGCGCGCACCGCGGTGACCTCCATCACCACGCCGGCACCGAGGCGGGCGGCCAGGCCGGCGCCGATCTCGAAGCCGAGCAGCCCGCCGCCGAACAGCGCGTATGAGTAGCCGCCGTCGGAGATCGCCCGGTCCATCGCGTCCACGACCGGCTGAGCCAGGCCTTCGGGTCCCTCCGCGAGGAGCACCTTGCTGGCGCCGTACGCGCCGAGCGACGCCGCGAGATCCTGCGGCACGTTCTCGCCGACGAGGATCGCGTGGGCCTCCCCACCGAGCTCGCCCGCCAGCTTCGCGCCCTCGGACACCGCCCCGAGTGAGTTCTTGTTGATCGCGCCCTCGTAGTGCAGCGCGTAGATGAGGATGTTCTTCGCCATTTCGTCAATCGCTCCCTTTCAGATGAGCTTGCGCTCGTCGAGCCAGGCGACGATCCGCTCGACCGTCTCGGCGGTGTCCTCGTCCTCGATGATCTCGCCGGGGGCCTTCGCCGGCGGAGCCTTCGCGGCCACCCATTGGGCCGCCGAATGATCGCCGCCGACTTTGTCGGCCTCGACGCCGACGTCGCCCGCGGTGACGGCCTCCAGCGGCTTCTTCTTGGCCCCCATGATCGCCTTCAGCGACGGGTAGCGAGGCTCGTTGATGGCATCGCCGACGGAGATCACCGCCGGGAGCCTGACCTGGACCGTGTCGTAGCCGTACTCGGCCTGGCGCTCGCACCGCAGCGCGTCGGACTCGATGTCCATCTTGATCACCTGGGTGAGCGAGGGCATGCCGAGATGCTCGGCCACGACCGCACCGATCGTGTAGCACTCGCCGTCGTCTGACTGCTGGCCGAGCAGCACCAGGTCGGGGCTCTCACGCTGCAACGTCTTCGCCAGGGCGTAGCCGGTGGCGGCGACGTCCGAGCCTGCGACGGCGGGGTCAGAGAGATGCACCGAGCGGTCGGCACCGAGTGAGACCGCCTTGTGCAGCGCGCGGACCGCGCTGTCCGGTCCCATCGTCACCGCCACGATCTCCTCGACGGGCACGGCGCCGCCCTCTTTGATCTGCATGGCCGCCTCGATGGCGTGCGTGTCGTACGGGTTGAGGTTCTTCTCCCCGCTGCGGTCCATTCGCCCCGTCGAGGGATCGATGCGCTTCTCGACGGCGGCGTCCGGGACCTCCTTCACCAGGACGCATATCTTCATTTCTTGGGCTACTCCTTGGGCTGTGTTGGGGTGAATCCTACTCGGTCCGGCGGTTGACTGACGAGTCAATCAGTCTTCACGGCGTCCCGGATGAAGTCCACGATCGCCTGGGTCGAGGCGCCCGGCGTGAACACCTCGGCGACACCGAGGCGCTTGAGCTCGGGGATGTCCTCCGCGGGAATCGTGCCCCCGACGGTGACCAGCACGTCGTCGATCCCCTGCTCGTGCAGGAGCTCCACGATGCGGGGCACGAGCGTCATGTGAGCGCCGGAGAGGATCGACAGGCCGACCGCGTCGGCGTCCTCCTGGATCACCGTCTCGACGATCTGTTCGGGGGTCTGGTGCAGGCCGGTGTAGATGACCTCCATGCCGGCGTCCCGCAGCGCACGGGCGATGATCTTGGCGCCGCGGTCGTGCCCGTCCAGGCCGGGCTTGGCGACGACCACCCGGATCTTGCCCCGGTGGGTCTCGGCACGGGAGGTGGGGACGGTGGAGGAGGTCATCGCGGGGGAGACTATTCCGGCGTGTCCCCACGCGGTCGCACGTGCACGCCCACGACCCGTCCCAGGCCCCCGAGCGCGGCCGCGCCGGCGAGCCCCGCGAGGATCTTCAGCCGCCGGCCGAGACGATCGAGGTGCAGGATCTCCCAGCCCTCGCTCGCCGCGATCCGGCGGAGCTCGGCGTCGGGGTTCACGACCACCGCATACCCCACCGCCTGCAGCATCGGCAGGTCGGACTCCGAGTCGGAGTAGGCATAGGAGGCCTCCAGGTCGATCGCCTCCCGCGCGGCCAGTTCCCGCATCGAGATCAGCTTGCCCTCGCGGTAGTTGAAAGGGCCGGCGGGCCGGCCGGTGTAGCGGCCGTCGACGATCTCCGAACGCGAGCCCAGGCCGCCATCGAAGGCGAGCACGTGGGCGAGCAGGTCGGCCATCTCCTGGGAGGCGGCGGTGACGATGTAGACCAGCCGGCCGGCGTCCTGGTGGGCGTATGCGCGGGCCAGCATCTGCGGATACAGTCGGGGCAGCACGCCGGCGAGCACCCGCGGGGAGAGTCGCTGCAGGTCGCGGACCGGCACATCGGCGATCATCCGGCCGACCCGCTCGCGGACCTCGTCGGCGCGGTCGTCGGTGGAGCCGTGCAGGCGGAAGCGCAGGTTCTCATACACGTCGCGCACGAGCCGGCGGCGGCTGATCATGCCCGACTCGTAGGCCGCGCGGGCGAAGAAGATGCCCGACGAGCCCGCCATCAGCGTCTTGTCGAGATCGAAGAACGCCGCCGCCCGCACGATGTCGCTTCCGCCCGCAGGCGCCGTCATCTCAGACGCGCAGGATCACCGCGTCGCCCTGCCCGCCGCCGGAGCAGATCGCGGCGCAGCCCAGGCCGCCGCCGCGCCTGCGCAGCTCGTGCACCAGCGCGCCGAGCAGGCGTGCACCGGAGGCACCGATCGGATGGCCGAGCGCGACCGCGCCACCGTTGACGTTGACGCGATCCTCGTCGATGCCGAGCATCCGCACCGAGTTGAGCGCCACCGAGGCGAACGCCTCGTTGATCTCCCACAGGTCGATGTCACCCGGCTGCAGGCCGGCCTTCTCCAGCGCCTTCCTGGCGGCGGTGGCGGGCGTCGTGGCGAGGTAGGCGAAGTCGTTGGCGCTCTGCGCGTGGGCGACGATCTCCGCCAGCGCCTCCTTGCCGTTGGCGGAGGCCCACTCCTCGGCGCACACCACCAACGCGCCGGCGCCATCGTTGACACCGGGCGAGTTGCCGGCGGTGTGGGAGCCCTCCTTGCCGACGAGCCCCGGCAGCGAGGCGAGCTTCTCCAGGGAGGTGTCCCGCCGGGGACCCTCGTCGATCTCGACGACCTGATCACCCTTACGTCCCTTGACCGTCACGGGCACGATCTCCTCTGCCAGCAGCCCCTCGTCGGTCGCCTTCAGCGCGAGCTCGTGCGAGCGCAGCGCCCACCGATCGAGGTCTGAGCGGCTGAACTCGAGCTCGTCGGAGACCTCGGTCGCCTCGATGAACATCTGCTTGCCGGAGAAGGGGTTGGTGAGGCCGTCGTGGACCATCGCGTCGAGCGCCTTGACGTCGCCCATGCGAAAGCCGAAGCGGGCGCCCGGCAGCAGGTAGGGCGCCTGGGACATCGACTCCATCCCACCACCGACACCGACCTGCACGTCCCCCGCGCGGATCGCCTGGTCGAGGATCACGCAGGAGCGAAGCCCCGAGGCGCACACCTTGTTGATCGTCTCCGAGGACACCTCCTTCGGGATCCCGGCCTTGATCTGGGCCTGGCGCGAGGGAATCTGGCCCTGGCCCGCCTGGAGCACCTGACCCATCACCACGTGATCGACCTGCTCGGGCTCCACCTCGGCGCGCTGCAGGGCAGCCTCGATCGCGGTCCCGCCCAAGGTGGTCGCGTCAAGCGATGACAGGCCTCCCCCCATCTTGCCGATGGGAGTGCGCGCGGCGCCGATGATCACGGTCTTGGGCATGGTCGGGCGGTCTCCTAGGGGTTCGAGTAACGACGAGAGGCCGAAGATGCTAGCGGGATGGGTATCGTGCCCGGATTCGTGCAGGTAGCCGCGACCACCAAGCCGGGCAGTGAGACCGACGCAGACACCGTCGCGATCGGCCTGTTCGACGACGAGGAGCTGCCCGCCGACGCCCCCGCCGAGCTCGGCCGGCTGCTGAGCTCGGGCGAGGCGAAGCGCTCCCTGAAGGCACTCGCGCTCACCCACGCCGGCGAGAGGCGGTGGCTGCTGCTGGGACTGGGCGCCCGCAAGGACTTCACAGCCGAGCGCGCCCGGGTCGCCGCCGCGGCCGTGCACGGGCGTGCGCTCGAGATCTCCACACGTGCGCTGTGCGTACAGGCGCCACCCGGGACAGACGCGACGATCGCGGGCGCCCTGGTCGAGGGCGCGGTGCTCGCCGACTACCGCTTCGACTCCTTCAAGTCCCCCCCACCCGAGCGCCCCGGCCAGGAGGAGCCCCCGCCCCGGCGGCTGGACCGGCTGACCGTGTCCTCGGCGGAGAGCTCCCAGGAGGAGCTCCAGGCCCTCGCCGCCCGTGCGGAGCTGGTGGCCGCCGCCGCGAACGCCGCCCGGGACCTGCAGAACCGGCCCGCCAACGACCTCACGCCGAGCGCACTGGGCGAGTATGCGAAGGCGCTCGCCGCCGAGATCCCCGCCCTGTCCGCGGAGGTCGAGGGACGGGCGCAGATCGAGAGCCGGGGCATGGGGGCGTTCGCCGCGGTGGCCCAGGGCTCCGAGCAGGAGCCGGCGCTGATCGTGCTTCGCTACGAGCCTCCCGGGGGGGTCCGGGAGGGCGCGCCGGTGCTCGGCTTCGTCGGCAAGGCGGTGACGTTCGACAGCGGCGGCATCTCGCTCAAGCCGGGGCCGAAAATGGCGGACATGAAGTTCGACATGTCAGGCGGCGCGGCGGTGCTCGAGGCGATCGCCGCGATCGCCCGGCTGGGGCTGCCGGTGCGGGTCATCGCGGTGGTGGGCGCGACCGAGAACCTGCCCAGCGGCAGGTCGGTCAAGCCCGGCGACATCGTCACTGCGGCCAACGGCAGGACGATCGAGGTCAACAACACCGACGCCGAGGGACGGCTCGTGCTGGCGGACTGCCTGTGTCGCGCCGTGGAGCTCGGCGCCGAGCGGATCGTCGACCTGGCGACGCTCACCGGCGCGGTGATCATCGCGCTCGGCTCCACCTATGCCGGGGTGATCTCAAACGACGACGCGCTCTCCACCCGGATCCTCGCGGCCGGCGAGCGCACCGGCGAGATCGTCTGGCGACTGCCGCTCCACGAGGAGTACGACGAGCTGATCAAGGGCACCTACGGCGACCTCGACAACGCTCCGGAAGCGCGCAAGGCGGGCACGATCGTGGGCGGTGCGTTCCTGCAGAACTTCGTCGGCGAGACGCCGTGGGCGCACGTCGACATCGCCGGCTCGGCCTGGGAGCTGGGGCGAGCGTACGCGCCGAAGGGGGCCTCCGGCTACGGCGTGCGGCTGCTGGTGGAGCTGGCCGGGTCGTTCGCCGGCTGATAGCTGACCGGATCGTTCCCTCCCAGCCGGCGAGTCGCCCTCTGCGCACCGGTCGGCGCATGCGCCGACCGATGGGGTCGCACATGTGCGACCCCACCACCAGGGCCGCATGCGGCCCTGGGCGGACGCGCCGCATGCGGCGCGTCCCCCGACAGAGCGCTCTGTGAGAATGCCCGCGATGGACTTCGACCTCTCCGACGATCACGAGCTGATCCGGCGGACCGTCAGGGACTTCGCCGAGGGCGAGGTGGCGCCGGTCGCCGAGGAGCTCGACCGAACCAAGGCGTTCCCGTATGAGATCGTCGAGAAGCTGGGGGAGCTCAACCTGATGGGGATCCCGTTCCCCCAGGAGTACGGGGGCGGCGGCGGGGACACCCTCGCCTACGCGCTGGCGGTGGAGGAGCTCACGCGGGTGGACTCCTCGGTGGCGATCACGGTGTGCGCCCACACCTCGCTCGGCACCCAGCCGATCTACCTGTTCGGCAGCGAGGAGCAGAAGCGGGAGTGGCTGCCCCAGCTGTGCTCCGGGCGGCGGCTGGGAGCGTTCGGGCTGACCGAGCCCGAGGCGGGCAGCGACGCCGGCAACACCCGCACCCGCGCACGGCTCGAGGGCGAGGAGTGGGTGATCGATGGCGCCAAGCAGTTCATCACCAACGCCGGCACCGAGATCTCGGGGGTCGTTTGCATCACGGCGGTGACCGGCGAGGCCAACGGTCAGGGCCGGGAGATCTCGAACCTGATCGTCCCCAACGGGACCCCCGGCTACGAGCAGGGCGAGCCCTACCGCAAGATGGGCTGGAACGCCTCGGACACGCGGCCACTCACCTTCAGCGACTGCCGGGTGCCCGCCGCGAACCTGCTGGGGCCGCGGGGGTCTGGGTTCAAGCAGTTCCTGCACATCCTCGACATCGGGCGCATCGGCGTCGCCGCGATGGGCGTCGGCCTCGCGCAGGGAGCGCTCGACCAGGCCCTGCAGTACGCGAAGGAGCGTCGGGCGTTCGGCAAGCCGATCTCCAAGTTCCAGGCGATCCAGACCAAGCTCGCGGACATGGCCACGGAGATCGCCGCGGCGCGGCTGCTCGTCTACAAGGCAGCCCGCGAGAAGGACGCCGGGCGCAACTTCACGCTGACCGCCGCCCAGGCGAAGCTCAAGACCGGGCGCCTGGCGGTTCGCTGCGCCGAGGAGGCGGTGCAGATACACGGCGGATACGGCTTCATCGAGGAGTACCCCGTGTGCCGGTTCTACCGCGACGCCAAGATCCTCACGATCGGCGAGGGCACCGACGAGGTCCAGCAGATGGTGATCGCCCGCGCCCTGGGGGCCTAGCCCGACTGCTCCCCGCGCGGCTCGAGCACCACCAGCGGGATCTCCCGCTCGGTGCGCCGCCGGTAGGTTTCATAGCCGCCGTAGACGCTCACCACGAGCGGCCACAGCCGCTTTCGCTCCTCTGCGTCGGCAACGTGGGCATGGACGGCCCGACGGCTCGCTCCCACCTGCACCGTCGTGTCCGGGTTGGCCAGGAGGTTCTGAAACCAGGCGGGGTTCCTCGGATAGCCGCCCTTCGAGGCGACCAGCACGAGGTTCTGCCCGTCGGAGGCGTATACGAGCGGGCTGGTGCGCCGCTTGCCGCTGCGAGCGCCGACGTGGTCGAGCAGCAGCACGGGCGGCGCACCGGGGGTGCGGTGACCGATCAGCCCGTGGGTGGCACGGTAGATCGTCGTATGACCGGCCATCAGCCGCCGCAACAGCGGCCAGTTGCGGTCGGCGAGGCTGAGGTAGTCGAGCGCCACGACGGTCAGCCCTCGCCGTCGGGGTGTGGGCGCTCGAGCAGCGCGGTGGCGGCGCTGGCCGGGTCCAGTCGCCGCGCGACGACCTCCTCCAGCAGGCGGCCGAACTCGGGGTCCTCGCCGAGTTCCTCCTCCAGCCGGCGGCGCAGGCGGGCGGTGGCGATCGCCAGCACCTCGCTGCGGAGGTTGCGACGACGGCGCTCCTGCAGCTGGCCCGCGGCGAGGATGTGGGCGCGATGCTCGTCGAGGCTCGTCACCAGCTCGGCGATGCCGACGCCGCGAGCGGCCTCCGTCTTGAGGATCGGCACCCGCCAGCGGCCCCGGACCTCCTCCGGCGAGCGGTCGAGGTTGGCCAGCGAGAGCACCCCTCGGATCTCACGCACCATCGTGTCCGTCAGCGGATGGTCAGCCTTGTTGATCACGATCACGTCGGGAATCTCCATCACCCCGGCCTTCAGCGCCTGGATCGAGTCGCCGGAGCCGGGCATCAGCACGAGCACGACCGTGTCGGCGTGGTCGATGATGTCGATCTCGGCCTGGCCGACCCCCACCGTCTCCACGAACACGTCGTCCCGTCCGGCCGCGTCGAGCAGCAGGGCGGTCTGCAAGGCGGCCTCCGAGAGCCCCCCGAGCGCGCCACGGTTGGCCATCGAGCGGATGAACACCCCCGGGTCCAGGAAGTGCTCGCCGAGGCGGATCCGATCCCCCAGCAGCGCCCCCTGGGTGAAGGGCGAGGAGGGGTCGATCGAGAGCACCCCCACGCTCCGTCCCGCCGCGCGACGCGCCCGGGTGAGGGCACCGATCAACGTCGACTTGCCAACTCCGGGCGGACCGGTGAAGCCGACCACCGCGGCGTCGCCCGTGTGGGGATAGACCTCCCGCACCAGCTCCCACCCCTCGGGGCGATCGTCCTCCACCAGCGAGATCCCCCGCGCGAGCGCGCGGCGGTCGCCGTCGAGCAGGCGCTGGGCGAGGGTGCTCGTGTCCGCCATCGGGGCGCAATCATCGCAGGGGAATACGATTCGGCGCCATGGAGCCCCTGCTGAGAGACCACGCAGCGGACGCCCGCCCCCAGGACGTCCCGGCGACCGTGCGCAGCGCTCCCGAGCAACGCCGCTCCGGCCCACTGGCCGTGTTGCGCTTCGTGCGCGCCAACCACATGATCAACCTCCGCTACGCCCTGCTGTTGGCGCGGCTGGGCTGGCTGAAGCTACGCCACCGCGGCAGGCTGAAGACCGACGGGATGTGCTTCGTGTGCCCGCGGGTGAAGCTGGAGATCGGCCCCCACGCGACGCTGCGCATCGGCCGCTGGGCGTGGATCGGTCACGGCACCAAGATCAGGGTGCACGAGGGCGAGGTGAGCATCGGCGCCAAGACGGTGATGGGCCAGGAGTGCACGATCTCCGCCTATCAGCACGTGGACATCGGCCGCGAGTGCATCGTCGCCGACCGGGTGATGTTGATCGACTTCGACCACGGCGTCGTCGAGGTGGAGCGCCCGATCCGCCTGCAGGGGATCTACAAGCGCGACGTCCGCGTCGGCTGCAACGTGTGGATCGGCTACGGGGCGTGCATCCTGCGCGGCGTGCGGGTGGGCCACAACAGCATCGTCGGCACCAGCGCGGTGGTCACCGGCGACGTTCCCGAGAACGCCGTGGTCGGCGGCATCCCCGCACGGGTCCTGCGCATGCGCGAGACCCCACGGCAGCTGCGCTGGGAGGAGTAGGGGGCTCAGGGAGCCAGCAGCAGCGAGGGCTCGGCGTGTGTCGCCAGCTCGTGCAGGGCGCCACAGTCGGCCTGCGCTCCCTCGCGCAGCGCGCGGGCGAGCTCCCGGCGATGGCTCGCGAACCGTTCGCGGGCGTAGGGCGCAGCGATCTCGCGGGCGACCATGAACGGCCAGTCGCTCGCCTGCAGCGCGAGCAGCTCGCGCACCGCCGCCGGCCCCACGCCGCCCGTCTGTGCGGCGGCGATCGTCTGCAGCTCGGCGGCCCGCGCGGTGAACGCGAGCTCGACCACATCGGGGCCCGACCAGGTGCACAGGTCGTTGTCCCTGCCCCAGCTCGTGGCCGGCGAGCGCTCCCATCCCGCGGCTCCCCGAGAGCGACCGCGATCCTCCCCGGGCGGGCTGAGCTCGCCCGTGGGCAGCGGCTCGAAGCGCTCGGCCGCGTCGTCGAGGCCGACGAGCTCGAGGCCCTGCCCGGCGCTCTCGGCGATCACCTCCCGCAGCCACGTGAGTCCCTCATACCACCAGTGACCGAGCAGCTCGGTGTCCAGGGCACACACCGCCAGGCCGCCTCCCGGCAGGCCCCATCCGTCGCGCCGGAGCCGCTCGCGGACGCGTGTGACGAAGTCCGCGGCGTGGGCGCGGGCGCGGGCGCACGCCGCCTCGAAGTCATAGGGCCCGCCCTCGTTGGCCCACGGGTTGTGGTGGTGGATCGTGTGATGGTGGTAGTCGCGGTAGATGCCGTCGGCGGGATAGCCGGTGTCGCTCCACACCAGCGAGATCAGGCTGCGGTCGATCGGGAACAGCACGACCCCGGACTGCGAGAGCAGCGGGCGCAGGTTCTCACCCGCGGACGCCCCATAACGCGCGGTCAGCTCCACGCACGTGCCGCGCACCCCGGCCGCCGCGAGGATCGGCTCCAGCCGCGGCAGGTGGGCGCACTCGGGCAGCCACAAGCCGCCCCGCCAGCCCGTGCCGAAGCGATCGCGGTGCGAGGTCACGCCGCTGCTCAGCTGCAGCCGCACACAGGCGTCGCTGGCGAGCAGCGGCAGCACGGCGTGGGTCGCCGCCGAGGTCCAGGAGACATGGGGGGCGAACGCGCCGAGCAGGTCCCCGTCCCGGGCGGAGAACCGCGCCAGGGCGTGCTCGTAGTCTGAGCTCCACGCACGCTCGAGCTCCTGCGCCAGCTCGGGGTGGCCCCCGCTGCGCAGCCCCGCCGCGTCCTCGGCGTGGGTGAACCGGCGCGTGTGGGCGATGAAGCTGCGAAAGCGCTCCCCCACCCCGGCGGCGGAGAGCTGGTCGCCCAACACGGGCGTGAGCGAGAGCGTCAGCGGCGCGTCGCCGGCGTCGAGGAGGTCGAGCAGCGGCAGATAGCAGCAGGCGATCGCCTCCCACAGCCACTCCTCCCCGAACGGCCAGGTGCCGAACGACTCGACGTAGGGCATGTGGGTGTGCAGGACGAGCGCGAGCGCGCCGCGGTGCCGGCCGCCACTCACGGCCGGCACACAGCGACGAAGTCCAGGGCCCGCTCCATGTCCGCCGAGGCGGCGGCGCGCAGCCTGAAGTCCGAAGCCGCGATCGCAGGGGTGAAGCGATCGTAGAAGGGCCGTGTGAGCCCCAGACGCTCGTGCACCGAGTCCCACCCCGCCCGCAACGCGAGCTCGTGCACGAGCAGCTTGCGGGCGTGGAACAGGCCGTGCAGCGCCACCGAGCCGAACACTCCCCTGCAGAGTCGCTCGAACTCCTCGGCCCGATACTCGTGAACGTGCCACGGATTGTCCGAGCGCGCGGCCCCGGGGGGCGCGAGCGTCAGCACGTTGGGCGTGGACACGAACACCGCGCCGGGGGCCCCGATCAGCGAGCGGAAGTGCTCGAGCACCGCGACCGGGTTCTGGACGTGCTCGATCGTCTGCAGGAACACCACCGCGTCGGCGGGCTCGGAGAAGCTCTCGATCAGGTCTCGCTCGAAGCGCAGGTTCGCGCGGCGGTAGCGCAGCCGGGCGTGCTCGAAGGCGTCGGGGTTGGCGTCGATCCCGGTGACCTGCGCGGCGGAGCCGGCGAGCAGATCCGAGCCGTAGCCCTCGCCGCAGGCCATGTCGAGCACCCGCATCCCCCGCACCTGGGCGGCGATCCACTCGTACACGGCGAGATGGCGGCGAAACCAGTAGTTCTCGGCGGGCACGTCCGGGAGCGTGCGCTCACCGGTGAGCGCGAGCGGCGGCACACCGGGCGGCTGGTCGCGCTGCTCATACGGAGGCGATGCGGCCACGGCGCGCGAGTATACGAGCGCTAGTGTCTGCGCCCATGCTCGAGCGTGTCGCAGGGTCTTCTCGCTTCTCCGTCCACGCGAACCCCCGCCCGCAAGCGCCGCGTCGGGTCTGCTCGGCGGTGGCGCCGATGGCGGCGGCGGGCGTCCTGCTGGCGCTGGCGGGGTGTGGCAAGTCCGCGACGACCGAGCAGGGCGACGGCGTGGAAACCGTCGCGGTGAAGGTCGGCGCGGCAGGGCCTGCCGCCACCGCCACCCGCAACACGACGCGACTGGGCGGCGCGGACGCCGTCGCCGATGCCGCCGCGATCGCGCGGGCGGCCTACCCCGGCCTGACTGCCGACACCCGTCCGCAGGCGGTGGCGATCGTCGACGCCGGCGACTGGCCGGCGGCGCTGGCCGCCTCCTCGCTGGCGAGCGCGCCGCTCGGCGCACCGCTGCTGTACACCCAGGACGGGAAGCTGCCGGCCACCAGCGCGAAAGCGCTGAACGCGCTCCATCCGACGGGGTCGAGCGCCCTGGACGGAGCTCAGGTGCTGCTGCTCGGTGGGTCGATCGAAGCGCCGCCGGGGTATCGGGCACGGGGGGCCACGCTCGCCGACCCCTACGCCCTCGCGGCGTCGGTGGCCCAGCTGCTGGCGATCGCCCAGGGGGCAAGCCCCCGTCGGGTGATCGTCGTCGCGGCCGACGGGCCGGCGGCCCTGGCGATGCCCGCCGCAAGCCTCGCGGCCCAGAGCGGCGCCCCGATCCTGCTGGTCAACCACCAGGGCGTCCCGGCGGCGACCGCCACCGAGTTGAAGGCGCTGCACAGTCCCGCGATCTACACGGTCGGCTCGACGGCGATCGGAGCGCACACACTCGCCGCGCTCGGCCACTTCGGGGCGGTCAAGCGGGTCGAGTCGCGGGCCGGCGAAGAAGCCACCACGGCGGGCAACGCCGTGGCGGTGGCACGCTACAGCGACGGCTCCTTCGGCTGGGGCATCACCGAAGCCGGACACGGACTCGCGTTCGCCGACGACAGCCGCCCGCTCGACGGGCCGGCCGGCGCGATCCTGGCGGCGACCGGCGACTACGCGCCGCTGCTGCTGCTCGACCAGAGCGGTCAGGTTCCCGCGGTGCTGCGGTCCTACCTCGCCGACATCCAACCGGCGGCCCCCAACTCCCAGCCCGTCAAGGGCGTCTACAATCACGGCTGGCTGATCGGCGACGAGAGCGCGATCCCGGCGAGCACCCAGGCGGAGCTCGACGCGATGCTCGAGATCGCACCGCACAGCTCGGGCACGAGCAGCGAAGCGCCCGCCGTCTCGAGCGAATGACCGAAACTCCCCTCCCGCGACGCGAGCCACGCACATGAGCCAGGCCGAGGATCCCGAGCTGCTGCGCAAGGAGCACACCCACCAGGTGACCGTGGAGGACGTGCGCCGGCTGATGGGTGCCTCGACGCCCCATTTCGCGCTGCAGCTGCGCGACCGGATCGCCACTCTGATCGCGAACCTGCCCGAGGGTCACCCCGCGCGGATCGAAGGCGAGCGGGAGATCGCCCGTCTGCAAGAGCTCGGACTCCACGGCGAGACCCGCGGCGAGGCTGCGGACACCGGCGAGCCGCCGCTGCCCTCGCTCAGCGCCGGCTGATCACGCGCGCCCGCGCGTCCTTGAAATGGGCGCGCAGGACTTTGTAGAGCACTGCGAACAGAGCGGCGTCGACCGCCAGCAGCGCCACGTTCAGCAGCCGGGGCACGGGCGTGAAGAAGGAGATCCCCAGCAGCACCGCCGAGTGGAACACCAGCACCGGCAGGAACGCCAGCAGCAGGGTGTGGGAGCGGTAGCCGGACCGGTGCTCGCGCAGCGTCACCTCCAGGGTGCCGATCGCCACCGCGCCGAGGCTGGCGAACAGCAGCGGCCCGCTGCTCGGGTGCCCGCGGCGGAAGGCGACGATCGTGCCGATCGCTCCCACCAGGATCAAGAGCTCGGACAGCGGCAGCGGATGCCAGGGAGCCGGGGGGCGCTCGCCGACCGACAGCGGGTCCCTGAACGGCCGCTGCTCGCGATCGCTGCGGCGGGGGCGCTGGGCGCGGCGCGAGGCCGTCGCCGCCGCTGCCTCGCCGCGGGTCTCGCCCTTCGGCGGGGTCGCCTCGCCTGCTGGGGGAGCGCCCGCCTGGCTGGGCTTCGGACGACCCTTGCGTGACCGGCCGCGACCGCGGCGCTTGCTGCGCGAGCCGGCCACGGATTCAGACGCCGGACCGACGTTCTACGAGCACCCTCATGGAATCCCGATCGTAGCCAATCCGAGGGGGCCGTCGCCGAGCGTCCTCAGGCCCGCGACGGGCGCTCGCGTCACCCTCTCGCATCATCCGCTGCCCCTATGCTGGACTCGTGTCCAGGGCCGGCATCCCCACCCCCGCCGCCACGGCCGAGGCCGGCCTTGGCGGCGGCATCCCCGGCAGCGAGCTGCCCGGACCGTACGGAGTCGGGGAGTACGCCGTGGCGTTGCGAGGCAAGCTCCGCTCCTTCGCGAAGGTGCAGCTGGTGGGCGAGATGGTCAACCTGCGCCCGTCGCGGGCGCGTGTGTACTTCGAGCTGCGCGACGGTCAGGGTGCGATCCCCTGCGCTGCGTGGCTGAAGGACTGGGAGGCGATCGTCGCGCGAACCGGTGAGCCGCCCGGCGAGGGCATGCAGGTGGTGGTTGCGGGGGGCTGTGACTTCTATCCCGGCAGCGCCACCTCCTCGCCCGGGTTCTCCTTCGCGGTCGCCGATCTGCGGGTCGCGGGCGAGGGGGATCTGCTCGCCCGGATCGATCGCCTGCGCAAGCAGCTCGACGCCGAGGGCCTGCTCGTGCCCCAGAAGCTGCTGCCCAGGCCCCTGCTGCCACGGTCGATCGGCGTTGTCACGGGCGAGCGCGGCAAGGCGCGCGACGACATCGTGGCTGCGCTTCGGCGACGCGGCTGGGCGGGACGGATCGTGTGGGGGTTCGCGCCGGTGCAGGACCGCCATGCGGCGCCCCTGATCGCGCGTGCCCTGCAGGACCTCGCCGCCTGTGGCGAGGTGGACGTGGCGATCGTGGCCCGCGGCGGCGGCTCGCTGGCCGACCTGCTGTGCTTCTGCGAGGAGTCGCTGTGCCGCACCGTCGCGTTGCTGGCGGTGCCGGTGATCGCCTCGGTCGGGCACCACACCGACAGGACTCTGCTCGACGAGGTAGCGGCGGTCAGCTGCTCGACGCCCACCCATGCGGCAGAGGCGGCCGTCGGGCTGGACTGCACCGACGCACGGCAGCAGCTCGCCCGCACGGCGGCGCGGCTCGAGGCGCAGGGGCGGCGCACCGTGATCGCCCGGGCGCGGGCGCTGGGGACGCTCTCCCGTGCGCCCTCGGCTCACCTGCGCCGGCAGCGGGCGCTGCTCCATCAGCGGTTGCGCGAGGTACGAGCCGGCTCGCGACGAGGGGTGCGGGGCGAGCGAGAGCTGACCGTGCGGCGGGGCGTGGTGCTCAGGCGCAAGGGCGACTCGGCGGTGCTGCACTGCCGCACACGCGGCCCGCAGGAGCTGCAACGGCTGGCGCTGGCGCTCGCCGGACACGATCCCCAGCGCACGCTCGAGCGCGGGTATGTGCTCGTGCAGTCCCACGACGGCCGGCCGGTCGTGACCGCTGCCGAGGCACGCCAGGAGGGCGAGGTGCGGCTGCGATTCGCCGACGACGTGGTGCCGGCGAGGATCGACGATCGATGAGCGGCCCCGGCAGCGAGACCGAGCATTCCCCGGCGAGCCCCGGCGATCGGCTCGGCTACGAGGCCGCGGCGGCGCGGGTGGAGGAGATCATCAGGCGTCTGGACTCCGGCGAGGCGAGCCTCAACGAGACGCTCGAGCTGGTGAAGGAGGGCAAGGCCCTGATCGAGCTGTGCGCGGCAGAGCTCGAGGCGGTCGCCGGCGCGCTCGAGGAGCTGCGCCTGGACGAGCTCGTGGAACGACTCGAGGGCGAGCCGCGGGCCGAGTCCGAGCCCCCCCGCGACGAGGGCGGCGCATGAGGCCGGGAGCGCGCGGTTGAGCACCTGGGAGCAGCTCGCCGAGCTGTCCGTGGAGATCGACGGCTACGACCTCGAGGGACTCGAGGCGACCGTGTCGAGCGAGTTCGAGCGCAAGAGCACCGTGATCCGGCTGGCGGGCGCCGGCGAGGAGGGACAGGGAGAGGACGTCACCTATGACGCGGTCGATCACGAGATCCTGCAGGCGACCGGCGCCGTGCTGCCCCTGGCGGGGAGCTACACGCTCGCCAGCTTCGCCGAGCGGCTGGCGACGGTCGAGCTGTTTCCAGAGCCCCCTCAGCGGGAGGTCTCCAAGCTCTATCGCACGTGGGCGTACGAGTCAGCAGCCCTGGATCTGGCGCTGCGACAGGCGGGGACGACCCTGCACGAGGCGCTCGGGCGCCCCTGCCGACCGGTGCGGTTCGTCGTCTCCCTGAGACTGGGAGAGCCCCCGAGCCTGGAGCCGCTGACCCGCCGGCTGGAGCTGTACCCGTGGCTTCGGTTCAAGCTCGACCCCACCAGCTCCTGGGACGAGCGGCTGATCGCGCGACTGGCCGACACGGGAGCCGTGGAGTCGGTCGACTTCAAGGCCTACTACCACGGCTCGATCGTCGACCAGCCGGCGGATCCCGCGCTGTATGAGCGCGTCGTGACGGCCCTGCCCCACGCCTGGATCGAGGACCCGGCGCTCGAGCCCCAGACCGACGCGGTGCTGGCGGCCCACCGCGACCGCTTCTCCTGGGACGCCCCGATCCATTCGATCGCCGACATCGGAGCGCTGAAGTACCCGCCCCGGATAGTCAACGTCAAGCCGTCGCGACTCGGCGGCTTGAAGAACCTCCTCGACACGTTCGACTACTGCCGCGAGCGCGGAATCGGCAACTACGGCGGCGGCCAGTTCGAGCTCGGCGTCGGTCGCGGCCACATCCAGTACCTCGCCTCCCTGTTTCACGCCGACGCCCCCAACGACGTTGCGCCGACGGGCTTCAACCTGCCCGCCCCGCCCGCCGGACTGCCGTCCAGCCCGCTCGCGCCGGCGCCCTCCGAGCGCGGCTTTCGCTGGGGCTAGCAGCCGCTCACGACGGGCGGTGAGACGCCGGGGCGCCGTCTGGCGTTACTCTTGCGGGCGGTCCGGTCCCGCAACTTCCATCCCGCCGGTCTGTTTGCGACGGCGAAGCGGCTAACACCAGCGCGAAGGGGTGTGTGTGACACGAGTAGGAGCCGACAAGCGATCCAGGATCTGCGCCGCAACGGCCTGCTCGCTGCTGTGGGTGGCAACCATGTTCGCCCTCGCCGCCCAGGCGGCCGCCGCCGTCAACGGGGGTGGCACACCCGCGGCCGGCGGGGTGGGTGGGGCGACGAGCGGCGGCTCGACCACGCCCGTGTCCAGCGGTCACGTCAAGACGGTGCGGATCACGAGCGTGAAGTGCATCCCCGCCGGCAGATGTAGCGGCAATCCGCATCAGGTCTCCGCTCACGGCACGCTGCTGCTGACCGGACCCGGGCTGGCGAAGGGGCTGATCGTGGCCTTCCCCCGCAGCCCCGGCGCGAGCATCAGCCGCACCTCGCCATACGCCCACCTCCACATGGGGGCGGCCGGCCTCGAGGTGACGGTCCCCAGCCGAGCCCACTCCGGCAGGTTGAAGGTGCTGCTCAGCCACGGCCGCTACACGAGCTCCTACGGGCCGATCACGATCTTCAACCACGCGCTGCATCCGCCCCATCCGAGCGCTCCCCGCCCCCAGGCCGTGGGCGCAAGTCCGGGTGCCACGGCGTTCGAAGGCCAGGGCATGTGGATCTGGTACCTGAGCATGTCCAACGGCGGCAACCTCGCCTCGATCGTCGCCCAGGCACACGCCGCCGGCGTCACCACCGTGTTCGTCAAGAGCTCCGACGGCCCCACCAACTACTGGAGTCAGTTCAGCCCCGAACTCGTGGCCCAGCTGCACGCCAACGGGCTGAGGGTGTGCGCCTGGCAGTACGTGTACGGGTCCAACGCCGCGGGCGAGGCGAGCCTCGGCGCCAGAGCGGTCGCCACCGGCGCCGACTGCCTGGTGATCGACGCCGAGGCCCAGTACGAAGGGCACTACGGCGCCGCTCAGACCTACATCGCCGACCTGCGGGCGAAGATCGGCAGCGCCTACCCCCTCGGGCTGGCGTCGTTCCCGTACGTCTACTACCACACGTCCTTCCCCTACTCGGTGTTCCTCGGTCCCAACGGAGCCCAGTTCAACGCGCCCCAGATGTACTGGAAGGACATCGGCACCTCGGTGGACACCGTGTTCGCCAACACCTACATCTCGAACAGGGTGTACGGCCGCCCGATCATGCCCCTCGGCCAGACCTACAGCCAGCCCGCGAAGGCGGACCTCGTCCGCTTCCGTGAGGAGGCGCTCGACTACGGCGCCACCGGCCTGTCGTGGTGGGACTGGCAGGAGACCGAAGGCAGCGGCTGGACCGCGCTCGCCACCCCGTTGAGCCCCCTCACCAGCGTCACCCCGAACCCCTCATACAGCGAACTGGCGAAGGGCAGCAGGGGCGATCCCGTGCTGTGGATGCAGGAGCATCTCGCCACCGCGATCCCCGGTCAGCCGACGACCGGCATCTTCGACGCGACCACCGCCGCCAACCTCGCCCAGTTCCAGGCCGCACACGGCATCCCCGCCAGCGGCAAGACGGAAGCCGCCACCTGGCAGGCGCTGCTGGCCCTCCCGCCGGTCGCGGTGAACTGGACCGGCGAAGGGCCGCAGGGGGGCTAGACAGCCGACGGGCGAGAGCTCGGCAGGGTTCGCACATGTGCGAACCCGAGGGTGAGGTCGCATCCGACCTGGACGGCCGCGCCGCATGCGGCGCGGCCGTCCAGCCCGTCCAGCTCGACCCTAGACGCGCTGGATCAGCGTGCCGGTGCCGAGGCCGCCGCCGCAGCACATCGTGACGAAGCCGATCTCCTTGTCCGAGCGCTCGAGCTCGTGCAGGAGGGTCGTGATCAGACGGGCACCGGTCGAGCCCAGCGGATGGCCGAGCGCCATCGCGCCGCCGTTGACGTTGACCCGATCCATGTCCGGGCCGAGTTCCCGCCGCCATGCCGCCAAGACGGGGGCGAACGCCTCGTTGATCTCGATCAGGTCGATGTCGTCGATCGACATGCCGTTGCGCTGCAGGATTTTGCGGGTCGCGGGAATCGGGCCCTCGAGCATTTTCACGGGGTCACACCCGACCGTCGTCTGATCGACGATCCGTGCCCTCGCCGTCAGGCCCAGCTGCTTCGCCTTCTCGGCGGACATCAGCAGCACCGCGGCGGCGCCGTCGGAGATCTGCGAGGAGTTGCCGGCTGTGATCTTGCCGTCGGGCTTGAACGCCGGCTTCAGCTGGGACAGCGTCTCGAGGTTCGTTTCCGGACGGATCCCCTGGTCGGTGACGTAGGTGTCGCCGTTGACCTGGAACGGCACGATCTCGCGCTCGAAGCGACCCTCCTCGGTGGCCTGGTGGGCGAGTCGATGGGAGCGCACGGCCAGCTCGTCGAGCTCCGAGCGGGGGATCTCCCACTGGTCGGCGATCATCTCGGCGCCCAGCCCCTGGCCGATGATGTTGTGCTTGGCCATCAGCTCGGGGGTGAAGGCGAAGCCGAAGTCCTCCTGGGTCTTCATGCCAGCGGCGAACGGCAGGTGGCCCATGTGCTCGACGCCACCGCCGATCATGGCATCGTGCACCCCGGCGGCGATCAGCGCGGCCGAGAAGTTGACAGCCTGCTGTGCGGATCCGCACTGGCGGTCGACGGTCGTTGCGGGCGTCTCGATCGGCAACCCCTCCTGCAGCCAGGCGTTACGCGCGACGTTGAAGCCCTGCTCGCCGAACTGCTGCACGCAGCCCGCCACCACGTCCTCGACCTCACTCGCCTCGATGCCGGCGCGGGAGATGGCCTCGGAGTAGACCTTGCCGAGCAGCTCGTTGGGATGAGTGTCCTTGTAGTAGCCCTTTTCCTTGTGCCCGCGGCCGATCGGCGTGCGCACTGCCTCGACGATCACGACCTCGCGGCCCTCTGGTTGCCTCATTGGTGGGAGTCCTCCTGGATAGCGCTCTGTCGGTGGCGGTCTGGGTTCGAAGTGTGTTGCGTAAGGTCTGCCCTGCACCGATCCGCCGGGCGGCTCGTGACGATGAAGGTCCAGACCACAGGGACGCACGTCCCGCTCATCCCTTACTGTATCGCGCGCATCAATCAATAGATTGACCAGTCAGTCAACAACAGCAAGGAAGCAATGAACGAGCGCATCGCCGTGGTTGGCAGCGGCGCGATCGCGTGTGGCCTGGCGGCCACCGTGGCACATCACGGGCCGGTGAGGCTGCTGGCGCGCTCGGACAGCTCGGCCGAGAGGGCCCGGCAGACGGTCGAGCGGACGCTCTCGCGGCTGGGTGCCGAGATCGACCCCGACCACGTGCAGGTGGTGACCGAGCGGGACGCCATCGCCGACTGCGGCTTCGTGGTGGAGGCGGTGGTGGAGGATCACGACGTCAAGGCGGCCGTGTTGGGCGAGCTCGACGAGGTGCTCGGGCCGGAGGCGATCCTCGCGAGCACCACCTCCTCGCTGTCGGTCGAGCGGCTCGCCCGGGAGAGCGGCCGCGAGGACCGTTTCGTCGGCCTGCACGTGTTCAACCCGGTCACCAAGATGAAGCTCGTCGAGCTGATCTTCCCGGCAGCCGCCGGCGCGGACACCCGCAGTCGGGCGTTGGCACTGTGCGAGGCCTTCGAGAAGGTGCCCGTCGAGGTGCCGGACGTGCCCGGGTTCGTCGTCAACCGGCTGTTGTTCCCCTACCTGTTCGCCGCCGTGAGGCTGCTCGAAGAGACGGGCCTCGATCCGGTCAGCATCGACACCTGCATGAAGCTGGGAGCCGGCCATCCGATGGGCCCGCTCGCCCTGCTGGACCTCGTCGGCCTGGATGTCTCGAAGGCGATCGGCGAGACGATCGGCACGGACGTTCCCCCCCGGGTCGAGCAGCTGATCGCCGAGGGCGCGCTCGGGCGCAAGAGCGGCCGCGGCTTCCACTCCTACTGAGCGCCTCACCGGCGCCGTCGGGTCGTGCGGCGGGCAACCGCCGTGTGCCTTTCCTCACATGAGGATTTATCAACTCTGAGCTGACTTTTAGGTGGCGTTCATCATCCGGGGAATACTTGCTAGTGCGACACAGTCGCAATGCACACCCGCCTCCTCCCAGTGCAACATCGTCCGGCCCGCACCCCCCCGCGGGCCGGACGTGTCTCTGGGGCCGGACCGGCCGGGGAGGCGGCGCCTCTGGGGTATGCGACGGGGGCGACCGCGGGGGAGCTAGGACTCGGCGGGGGACTCGGCCCGTTCGCCCTCGCGCCGGCGGGGACGGCGGGTGGCGCGGATGCGGACGGCGTCGATGCGGTTGTCGCGAACCGACTCCACCCGGATCGAGAACCCGCCCGCGTGGATCGTGTCGCCGCGCCGGGGCAGGCGGCCGAGCTCGGCGAAGACGAAGCCCCCGACCGAGTTGTAGGCGTCGGTGTCGACCGGGAGCTCGAGGCCGTAGTCGGCGAGGTCGGTGATCGCCACGTGGCCGCGCACGAACCAGTCGCCGTTGGCGAGCCGCCTGACCTCGCCGGCGGCAGGGTCGGTCTCGTCGGCGATCTCCCCCACCACCTCCTCGACTATGTCCTCCACCGTCACGATCCCCACGACCCGACCGTACTCGTCGACCACCACCGCCATCGAGGTGCGCTGACGCTGCAGGTCGGCGAGGAGGTCGTCCAGGGGCTTGGTCTCGGGCACGATCGGGGCGTCGTGGACGATCGGTCCGACCGACGCGTCGGGGCCCTCCCGCATCAGCCTGTCAGCGAGCGAGCTCGCGTGAACCAGCCCGTGCACCCGATCGCGGTTCTCGTCCTCGGTGACCACCAGCCGGGTGTGACCCGAGGAGATGCACAGCTGCAGCGCGGTGCGGACGTCCTGGGAGATGTCGACGGTGACCACCGCCGGGATCGGCGTCATCACCTGACGGGCCTCCTGCTCGTGCAGGTGGAAGACCCCCGTGAGCATGCCCGCCTCGCCGGGGTCGATGTGGCCGCCCGCGTAGGACTCCGCGATCAGCCGCTTGAGCTCGTCCGGAGACCCGCCCCGGCGCTCGAGGTTCATGTCCACGCCCATCAGCCGCAGGATCCGTCCGGCGACCGCGGTGAGCCCGACGATGAACGGTCGGAACGCCGTGCTGAAGGCCTGCAGCGGCCGTGCGACCCGCCGGGCGACCGTCTCGGCGCGGTCGATCGCGTAGAACTTCGGCACCATCTCGCCGGCGATCAGCTGGACGGTGGTGATCATCAGGTAGGACACCGTCACGGCGATCACGACCGCCAGGCCGTGACTGACGACGTTGCCGAACACGTTTTTGAGGATCTCGGCGAGCGCGGGCTCGCCGACAGCCCCGATCGCGATCGAGGTCATCGTGACGCCGATCTGCACGGCGGAGATGTACTCGTTGATGTTCCCCACCTGCTCGAGCGCGAGCCCCGCGCCGCGAGCCCCTTCGTCGCGCATTATTTCCAGACGGGACCGGCGCGAGCGTACGAGCGCGTACTCGGCGACCACGAAGAACGCGTTCACGCCGACCAGTACGGCCGCGAGGGTGAGCTTGAGCCCGTTCACGCCGGGGCGCCGCCCACAGGGGCCCGGCTACTTCGGGGAAGTTCGTCGTCGTCGTTCATCTGGTGCCGACGTTGCAACGGTAGCAAGGGATCCTCCCAGAAGAGCGCAGAGCGATCCCGCGCTCAGGCCAGCGCGTCGATCCGCGCCGCCAGCTTGAAGTCGGCTTCGGTGAGACCGCCCTGTGAGTGGGTGGAGAGCGTCAACCGCACCTTGTTCCAGCCGTGCACGAGGATGTCGGGGTGGTGGTTGAGCTCCTCGGCCACCTCGGCCACGTGATCGACGAACGCGATCGCCTCGGCGAAGTCGGCGAACTGGAGATCCCGCACGATCGCAGCCTGCTCGTGCCTGTGCCACCGGCTGGCGGCGAGGTGGGTGTCGATCTCGGCGTCGCTGAGCAGTGTCACCGCAGGCGCGAGGTTAGCGCGCCGCCGTCGGGGGGCGGCTCGTCGTAGAGTCGGGGACGTGCGCATCGTCAGCCTCGTTCCTCACGCCACCGAGCTGCTGTTCGCGCTGGGGCTGGGTCCCGAGGTGGTGGCGGTGACCCACGAGTGCGATCACCCGCCCGACGCGATGGAACTGCCGCAGGTCACTCGCGACGCCCTGCCCACGGGCCTCGGTCCAGCGGAGATCGACGCCGCGGTGCGCGACCGCACCGAGCGTGGCGAGCCGATCTACGAGCTGGACCGCGAAGCGGTGGCGGAGCTCGAACCCGACCTGATCGTCACGCAGGAGCTGTGTCCGGTGTGTGCCGTCTCTTACGAGGAGGTCTCCGAGCTCGCGGCCGAGCTGCCCTCGTGTCCGCGTGTGCTCGCGCTCGACCCCAAGACGTTCGGCGAGACGCTCGGCGACGTGCGCACCGTGTCGGAGGCGACCGGCCACCGCGAGCAGGGCGTGAAGCTGGTGCACGAGGCGTCCCGGCGGATCGACCGGGTCAAGCTCGCCGTGCGCGATCGGCCCCGTCCACGGGTGGCGGCGATCGAGTGGCTGGATCCCGTCTACGTCGCCGGCCACTGGACCCCGCAGATGGTCGAGCTGGCGGGCGGCGAGGACGTGCTGGGGCTACCGGGAGAGCCGTCCCACACCGCCTCCTGGGAGCAGCTTCGGGCCGTCGCGCCCGAGCTGGTCGTGGTGATGCCGTGCGGCTATGACGCGGAGCGAGCCCACGCCGAGGCGATCGCGCACGCCGACCGGCTGATGGCGCTCGGGGCGCGGCGGATCGTGGCGGTGAACGCGTCGGCCTACTTCTCCAGGCCCGGCCCCCGACTGATCGACGGCCTCGAGCTGCTGGCCCACATCCTGCATCCCGATCGCGTGCGCGACGCCCCGGGCGAGGCCCTGCCGGTGGGCGAGCCGGCGACAGCCTGACCCGCCGCCGACAGCCTGACCCGCCGCCGACAGGCGGGCCCGATCTCTTCGACTGGAGCCGTGCCGACCAGGGCTCGGCCGGTCCAGCGCTCAGGTCAGGTCGGTGACGGCGGTCTGGTAGACCCCGATCGAGGACTGCAGGCCGTCACCGAGCGCCGCGTCGACGACGCCGACGTCCTGCACGATCAGCGTGGCGCGCGTGATCAGCCGTTCGAACTCGTCCTCGGTGCGCAGCGCAGCGATCTGCGCGTCGCTGCCGCGGACCAGGGTGAAGCCCCCGAGGTCGCCGCCGTGGGGGTTGAGCAGCACCGTCTCGGAGCTCTCGATACGGCCGTCCTGCTCGGCCTTGCCGTAGTAGGCAAGGGCCTCGGCGAACACCTCGAGCCCCTTCGCCTCCCGTCCGGTGATCGGGGCGCCCCATCCGATGAAAAGTCCGGCCTCAGCCATGATCTGCCTCCTCCTGCTCGCTGGCGACGAAGCGTGAGACGGCACCGACGTGTACGGCGCCGGCCGCCTGACGTCCATCCTCGTGGCAACCCTACTCCGCTTTTCGGTGGCCGGTCGACTCGACGCCAGAGCAGACCCGTCTTCGCTCGAGACGCGCTGGCATGGGCCGGCACGGCCGCCGTGGCGAGGGGGCCTACGGTTCGGTGTTGAGCAGGGTCACCGGACCGGTGCCGATCGTTTCCACCTCGCTGGACTTCGACGTCGCCAGCGAGCCCGCGACCGCGGCCGCGGCGATCGCCGCGCACGCTCCGAACGCGAGCGCCCGCGAGCGGTGGCGATCTCCGAGCTGGAGCGCGAGCGCTGCGAGGATCCCCCCGATCAGGCCCCCCACGTGGCCCGCCCAGGAGATTCCCGGCAGGGTGAAGCTGAAGATCAGGTTCACGAGGATCAGCATCCCGACGCCGCTCTGCATCAGCGGGATCTGGCGCGCCCGCATCTCGACGGCCGCGGCTCCCATCACCCCGAACACCGCGCCCGAGGCGCCGACGGTGAGCACGTGGGGCGAGACGAGCAGCGCGCCCAGCGAGCCCGTGAGCAGCGAGACGGCGTAGATCACGCCGAACTTGAGCGAGCCGAGAGCGGGCTCGAGCATCATGCCGAGGTAGTAGAGGACCAGCATGTTGAAGCCGATGTGCAGGAAGCTCTCGTGTAGGAACCCGCTCGTGACGATGCGCCACCACTGCCCGTGGGCGACGCCCTGTCCGGCGAGGGCCGGGTCGGCGCTGCTGCCGAGCAGCGCCCCTTCTCGATAGACGGTGCTCCCGAGGCCGACGCCGCCGTTGAAGGTCAGGCTGCCCTCGGTCAGGAACACGATCACGTTGACCGCGATCAGCGCGTAGGTGACGCGGGGCACGGTGGACAGCTCGCGCATGCGCACGGTCTTGGTCCGCTGCTTGGCGCACTCCGGACAGCGCATGCCGACCTGGGTGGGGGTCATGCAGTCAGGACAGATCGAGCGCCCGCAGTTCGAGCAGGAGACGCCGGTCTCACGCGAGGGATGGCGATAGCAGGTGGCCACGTCGCGCCAGCCTATCTACGCGTCGACCGGGAACCGGCAGGCCGGTCGCTCAGCGGTCGCCGAGCAGGCGCCGGGTCTCGCGGCTGAGGTCCTTCAGCAGCCTCCCCGCCGGGCCCTCGGAGATCGGCCGTCGCAGGCCCCCCACGAGGCCGCTGCGGGCCACGTTCGCCTCGGCCCGGCGACGCGCGCGCAGCACCACCAACGCCGTGCCCGCCGCACTGCCCGCCACCACCGCAGCGGCCGGCCGCGCCCAGTTGCGGGGGTCGCGCATCGCCGAGAGCTCCCACGCCTCGAGCTCGTCCGCCGCGAGCTCGGTGATGCTCTGCAGCGCGGTCTCCAGCCGCAACACGAGATCGGCGGGCGGCTCCACCGGCGAGAGGGCTTCGCGCAGCAGGCTCTCGAAGCTCGTCTGGGCCGTTTCGCTCATCGGCTATCCCCCTGCTCTCCCACGAGCTCCTCCAGCTGCTTGATCGCGCGGTGTATCAACACCTTCGTGGCCCCGTCGGAGCGACCGAGAGCGCGCGCGATCTCGCGATTGTCCATGCCCAGGGCGAAGCGCATGATCAGCGCCTCCCTGCGGTCGTCCGGGAGCCGGCTGACACCGTCGAGCACGTGCTTGGCCTGCTCGCGTCCCTCGACCAGCTGCTCGGTCGTGTGGGGTGCCGCCAGGGGAGTCGTGTCGTCGATCGGGGACGCCGGCTTGCGCGAGCGATCCCGGTAGAGGTTCGCCGCCAGGTTGTGAGCGATCCGAATCAACCACGGCCGCAACGGCCGGCCGTTGGATTCCCGTTGCGCGCGCTCGAAGTGACGGTAGGCCTGCAGGAAGGTCTGCTCGGTCAGGTCCTCGGCGTCGTGATGGTTGCCGACGCGATAGTAGGCGTAGCTGTACACGTCGCGCAGATGGGCCCGATAGAGGTCGGAGAACTCCGCGTCCAGCTGCGCCTTCGGCTTGCCGTTCGGCTGCTCGTCCACTCATCGCACACTATCCTTCCGCAGCCCCAGGTCGGCGCGGCCGATCAGGCCGCCCACGCCTTCTCGCGATCGGCCGGCTCGGCGGCGAACGTCTCGCGCGACGCCCGCTCGCCCCCGAGCCACTCCCACTGCAGCCCCACGCACGCCCACACGCGCCGGGTGACGCTCGCGGCGAGCTTGGGCGACGGCTCGGCGACGGTCGGAAACCGCAGCGGGATGCCGGCTCGCAACCGCACCTTGAGCGGCCGGATGCGCCAGCCGCGACGGATGTCTTCGGTGCCGATCACGGCGACCGGCGCGACGGGGGCGCCCGTTTCAAGCGCCAGCCGGCCGAGGCCGCGGTGGGTCGGCCCGAGCGGTCCGGACCGTGTGCGGGTGCCCTCCGGGAAGATCACCACGCAATCTCCCCGCTCGAGGATCGCCCGCGCCGTGGCCATCGCCTCGTGGTCGCCCGCCCCGCGGTCCACCGGGAACGCGCCGAGCGCATTCAGCACGCGCGCCTGCCAGCGTTTCTCGAACAGCTCTCGCTTGGCCATGTAGTAGACCGGCCGTCGCAGGAGCAGCCCGATCGCGAACGGGTCGGCGAAGCTGCGGTGGTTGGCAGCCAGCAGCAGCGGACCGCTGCGCGGCAGGTGCTCGCGGCCGATCCGGCTCATGCGGAAGTACACGACGAAGAACGGCACGAGGACCGCCCGCAGAACCCGGTAGAGCACCGGATTGACCCCGCGCGAGAGCGCGTGCTCGCGAAAGCAGTTCAGATCGAGACTCGGCTCTCGCGGAGCACGCGAACCGGGGCTGACGCGATCTTGTCTCATACATCTGGTTACCCGCCCGTTGGCTCTGCGTTACAGCCCCCCGGCGGCCCCATCGGGCGCCTTCGCGACCGGTCCGGACCCGCGCCGGCCCGGCATGCGGTCGCTATCTTGTGGGCATGTGCGTGGCCTGCGCGATGGCTGCAGCCTCGGCGGCAACCGGCTTTCGAAGCTGGCTTCAGACCCATCACATGGGTTGGCTCAACCCCCGGCGCCTGCGGGCGCTCACGATCGCCGCGATGTGCGCGGCGGGCGTGGTCTCGACCGTGGGCATCAGCGGCTCCACCCCACCGAGCTCCCATGGCGCCCGGCGTTCCGCCCACGTGGCCGACACGCCATAGCTCGCCCGGGCCATCTGGCGCCCGCCCACGCGCTACCCTCGGCGCTCGGTGCCGGAGTAGCTCAGTTGGCCAGAGCACCTGTCTTGTAAACAGGGGGTCACGGGTTCGAATCCCGTCTCCGGCTTGAGAAGACTGCACATGGGCTGTTGCAGGGATCGACCTGCAGCGGTTGGCACAACCATCTGGCGTGGTGATCGCCGCCGCAGCCGTGGTCGCGCTCGCACCGGCAAACGCCTCGAGCCGAGCGAATCGGCCGGTGACGAGCGGATCATCAGCAGGACGGGTGACACCTCACCTCACGAGCCCCCCGGCCAGCCGTCGGCGAGCATCCCGTAGACCGCCTGGTCCACGTAGCGCTCGCCGATGCGTTCGCACTCGCGCAGGATGCCCTCCTGGCTGAAGCCGAGACGCTCGGCGAGCGCCCGGCTGCGGACGTTCTCCACAGCGGCGCGAATCTCCACTCGGTGAAGTCCCCACGTGGAGAAGGCGTGGTCCACCAACCGTGCGACGGCTGCCGTCATCGTGCCTCTTCCCTGCGCGGGCTCGGCGAGCCAATAGCCGATCGCGGTCGCGCGATCCCGCCACGAGACGCCCGTGAACCCGACCATCCCGAGCATCTCGGCCCCCTCTACGATCGCGACTTGAAAGCCGTCGTTGGCCGCGACTTGCACGCGGGTCCTCGCGACGAACGCGGCGGTGTCCTGGAGGCTCTGAGCGGACGCCCACGGCAGCCAGCGCGCGAGATGGTCGCGATTGCCCACGACGAGCTCGTGCAGGACCTCGATGTCAGACTCGTCCAAGAGCCGCAGGCACTGACCCCCCGAAAGGGGGAGCTGACACATCCGAGCCTCACCCCGCCGTCTCTGCGGCCTCGATCGCCTGGGCCGGATCGAGATATGACTGGAAACGAATCACCTTGCCGCTTCGGAACGTCCACAGGTAGGCCAGTTGCGTCTCGAACTCGAGACCGGTGTACCGTGCCCTCGATCGCACTCGGTGGATGGAGATCAGCCGCTCGCCGACGACGAGGATCTGCTCCAGCTCGACCAGGAGCCACTCGTTCCCCTCGATCCAACGTTCCGTCGCGCGGACCACGCCCTCGTGGCCGTGATAGGCCTCGCCGACGTGGTCGGGCAGGACCGTGTCCTCGTAGACGACGTCCGGATCGAACACCGACATGTCGATGACGCTCCGACGCTGCCACGCCTCCTGGGTCCAGGGCCCCTCCTGACTCCACCCCTCCAGGAACGCCCGCAGGATCTCCACGTTGGGCCGCGACATCACCGGCCAGTATCCCCAGCCGGCAGGTCATGACGGATCCTCGGCAGGGATACTTGCCCCGATGAACGCGGCCCCTCAGCACTCCGACGAGGCAAAGGCGCTGGGGATGGTGCTCGGGACGCTCGCCTCCGCGCAGTTCCTGATGGCACTCGACAGCTCGGTGATGAACGTGTCGATCGCCTCGGTGGCCCACGACCTCGGGACGACCGTCACCGGCATCCAGACGGCGATCACCCTGTACACGCTGGTGATGGCCTCGTTGATGATCACGGGGGGCAAGCTCGGAGCCCTGCTCGGACGGCGACGGATGTTCGTGGTGGGCGCGATCATCTACGCCGCCGGCTCGCTGACGACGGCCTTGGCGCCGAACCTCACCGTGCTGATCATCGGCTGGTCGGGACTGGAGGGCATCGGCGCAGCGCTGATCATGCCGGCCGTCGTCGGGCTGGTCGCGGGCAATTTCCCCCCCGACCGCAGGACGAAGGCGTACGGGATCGTCGCGGCGGCCGGCGCGATCGCGGTCGCGGCGGGGCCGATCATCGGTGGGGCGGTGACCACGTCGCTGTCGTGGCGGTGGGTGTTCGTCGGCGAGGTGGTGGTGGCGCTGGCGATCGCGGTGCTCGCCCGCCGTATCGTCGACGTCCCGCCGGAGCGCCACCGCCGGCTCGACCTCGTCGGAGCGCTGCTCTCGATCGTCGGGCTCTCCGCGGTGGTGTTCGGGTTCCTGCGGTCGAGCAGCTGGGGGTGGGTGACGCCGAAGCCCGGCGGCCCGTCGCTGCTGGGCCTGTCCCCGGTGCTGTGGCTGATCTTCGGTGGCCTGGTGGTGCTGTGGCTGATGCTGCGCTGGGAGGCGCATGTGGAGAGCGCCGGCCGGGAGCCGCTCGTCTACCGCGCCCAGCTGCGCAACAGGCGGCTGACCGGAGCGCTGTCGATCTTCGGGGTGCAGTACTACATGCAGGCGGGGATCTTCTTCACGATCCCGCTGTTCCTCTCGGTCGTGCTCGGCCTGTCCGCGCTTGAAACCGGGCTGCGGCTGCTGCCGCTGTCGCTGGGTCTACTCGCCACGGCGATCCTCGTGCCGCGGGCGCTGCCGAAGGCATCCCCGCGCAGCGTCGTGCGGGTGGGAACGTTCTCGATCATGGCCGGCACCGCGGTGTTGATCGCCGGGCTGGAACCGGGCGCCGACGCCGGCATCGTGGCGCTGCCGCTGCTGCTGATCGGGCTGGGGATCGGTGCGCTGGCCTCGCAGCTGGGAGCTGTGGCGGTGTCGACCGTGCCCGAGTCCGAGGTGGCGGAGGTCGGGGGGCTGCAGAACACCACGACCAACCTCGGAGCATCGCTCGGGACCGCGCTCGCCGGCTCGTTGCTGATCCTCGTGCTGACCGCCTCGCTGGGCCACGGCATCGAGAGCAATCCAGCCGTCCCCCAGGAGGTGCGCGACCAGGCATCCGTGCAGTTGCAGGGTGGCGTGCCGTTCCTCTCCGACAAGCAGCTGGAAAGCGCGCTGAAGGACGCGAACGTGAGCCCGACGGCCACCGAAGCGATCGTCGAAGAGAACAACAAGGCCCGCTACGACGGCCTTCGGATCGCCCTCTCCTCGGTGTTGTTCGTCGGTGTGCTCGGCCTGTTCCTGAGCGGCGGCCTGCCTGTCACGCCGCCCGGGCAGAGCGAGTCCGAGTCCGAGGACGCCGCCGCCCCGCCCGGTGGCGAGCGCACCGATCCCATGCCCCAACCCGCCTGACACGCGCGCGCGGCAGCGGCTGAGCGGTATCTTTGGCTGAATTGCCAGACAAGAGGAGGGAGCGCGGATGTACGACTACGTGATCGTTGGCGCGGGCTCGGCGGGGTGCGTGCTCGCGAACCGCCTCAGCGAGGATCCCGACGTGAAGGTTCTGCTGCTGGAGGCCGGGCCGCCCGACAGCAATCAGAACATCCACGTCCCCCTCGGCTATCTGAAGATCGTCCGCACCGAGGTCGACTGGGACTACTGCTCAGCGCCCGAGCCCGAGTGCTTCGGCCGGCGCATCCCGCTGCCTCGCGGCAAGGTCCTGGGCGGATCCTCGTCGATCAACGCGATGGTCTACATCCGCGGAAACCACCGCGACTACGACGAATGGGGCGTCTCCGGCTGGGGCTGGGCGGACCTGTTCCCCTACTTCCTGAAGGCCGAGGACAACGAACGCGGAGCGTCCGAGTGGCATGGCGCCGGCGGCCCCCTGCCGGTCTCAGAGCAGCGCTCGGGCAACGCGATCACGCGCGCGTTCGTGGACGCCGGAGAGCAGGCGGGCCTGCCGCGCAACCCCGACTTCAACGGCGCCGAGCAGGATGGCGTGGGCATGTACCAGCTGACCCAGCGCGGCGGCATGAGGGCGAGCACCGCCGTCGCCTACCTGCATCCCGCGATGGCACGGGAGAACCTCACGGTGATGCCCTACATGCAGGTGCAGAAGGTCCTGTTCGAGGGCACTCGCGCGGCCGGCGTGCAGGTATGCCAGCTCGGTGAGGTCAAAGAGCTCCGGGCCGAGCGCGAGGTGATCCTGTGCGGAGGCGCCTACAACTCGCCCCAGCTGCTGATGCTCTCCGGCGTAGGCCCGGCCGAACACCTGATGCTGCGCGAAGTGGAGGTGCTGCTCGACCAGCCCGCAGTGGGCGAGAACCTCTCCGACCACGCCGGCACCCAGCTGGTGTGGACCACGCCCGAGCCCGAGAGCCTGCTGCTGGCGCTGGAGCCGGCGGCGCTGCAGGAGTACGAAGCGACCCACACCGGGCCGTTCGCGTCGAACCTGGCCGAGTCCGGCGGCTTCGCCCGCGTGGCCGCGGACGCCTCCGCTCCGGACATCCAGTTCCACGTCGCGGCGCTGCACGTGGTCGACGAGGGCATGAGCGATCCCGAGGGACACGGTGTGTGGGCCTCGCCGTGCCTGCTGACGCCGCACAGCCGCGGCTCGGTGAGGCTGGCCTCGAACGATCCGACCGCCAAGCCGATCGTCTTCAACCGCTTCTACTCCGACGGCGACGATCTCGCGCGGGCGATCGAGGGGCTGCGACTGACGCTCGACATCTGCGGCCAGGCGGCGATGAAGCCGTATTGCGCAGAGCCCTACACGACCCCCGCCGACGACAGCGACGACGCCCTGCGGGCGCACGTGGCGAGCACGACGTTCTCGGTGTACCACCCGGTGGGCACGTGCAGGATGGGCGGCGACGGCGACTCGGTCGTGGACGAGCAGCTGCGTGTGCGCGGCCTGGAGGGCCTGAGGGTCGTCGACGCGTCGGTGATGCCGGTCGTTCCACGCGGCAACACGAATGCTCCGACGATCGCCGTCGCCGAGCGTGCCGCCGATCTGATCCGCCACGGCCACGCGGTGACCGAGCCGCAGACCGTCCACGCGGGGGTCTGATTCCACGCGAGCGCGGATGCCGGGCGCCGTCGTTCTCAAAGCGACGGCGCGCGCACCGCAACCCCGGAGCTCCTCACGCGTTGGGGCGAGTGGTGGCCCGCCGGGGCCGCCGGACGAGTCGAACCCAAAGGACACCGCGTGAGAGGTAGGCGGCCCCAAGACGATCGTGACGTGCAGGCTCCCGGGCGTTCGGCGGTCCGCACCGACACCCCGGCGCCCCGGGCCGGCGCCCCGGCGCCCGCGCGGCGCATACCTCCCGCACGGCGCTTTCTCGCGTGGGCGATCCCGCTGATGATCTGGGCCGGCGCGATCGCCCCCACCGCCGCGCGGGCGGCGTCGCCGCTGACGTGGTCCCCATCGGTGGGGTTCGACCCCGGACAGAGCCCGAGCGCGATCGCCTGCCCCGGTGAAGGCCTGTGCGTGGCGGTCGATCGCACGGGGCACGCTCTGAACACGCGCAATCCCGCGGCGGTGAGTCCGTCGTGGTCCAAACCGGTTCCGATCGACTCCGGCCACGTCCTGACGGCGGTTGCCTGCGCCTCGGAAGCCCTGTGTGTGGCTGTCGACGAAGAGGGCGAACAGCTGGCCAGCACGAACCCCTCGGGCGGCGCCAGCAGCTGGCATTCCACGCCCATCGACACATCGGCGCTCACCGGCGTCGCCTGCCCCTCGAGCACGCTCTGCGTCGCGGTCGACCAGGCGGGCAACACGCTCGTGAGCCGCGATCCGGGTGCCGCCGCGCCGTCGTGGCAGAAGGCGAACATCGATGGAGCGGTCGCGCTGAAGTCCGTCTCGTGCGCGTCCGAAGCGCTGTGCGTGGCGGTGGACGGCAGCGGCAACGCCCTGGCCAGCGAAGATCCGGCGTCCCCCGGCGCGGCCTGGCGCACCCGCGCGATCGACCCTCTGGGCGAACCGCGGGTCGTCTCCTGCTCCCCGCGGCTGCCGTGCATGGTGACCGACAGCACCGGCAACGCGCTCGCCAGCGCCAACCCGGCGGCCGCGGCGCCGACGTGGAACGCGACCGAGGTCGATCCGGGCGCCGTGCCCGGGGCCCTCTCCTGCGCGACGTCGGGGCTGTGCGTGCTCGTCGACGACCACGGTCAGGCGCTTGCCAGCGACGACGCGACCGCCGCGATTCCCACCTGGAGCGCATCGAGTGCAGACCCGGGCGCGGCTGTGACGGGGATCTCGTGTCTGGGCAGCGGCCTGTGCGTGGCGATCGACAGCGTCGGGCGGTTCGTGACCGGACTGGTCGGGTCCCCGTTGGCGAGCACGACGGCCGCCGCCGAAGTGACCTCCAGCGAAGCCACGCTCACCGCCACGGTGGATCCGCGCGACGGGATGCTCTCGCGCTGCCGCTTCGAATACGGCCTCACCGCGGCGTACGGCCAGAGCGCCGAATGCGCCACCACTCCGTCTCCCACGGCGGGGCCGCAGGCTCTCAGCGCTCGCGTCACGGGGCTCCTCTCCGAAGCCGCCTACCACTTCAGGATCGTGGCCGCAAACGGTGGCGGCACCGCCACCGGGACCGATCTGACGTTCACGACGCCGGCGCCGTTGAGCGTCGTTCACCCACGTCCGTCGATCGCCGGCGTGCCGGGCGTGGGCGAGCGGATGCGGTGCAACTCGGGCGTGCCCAGCGATGCGATCGCCGCGGTCACCTACGCCTGGGTGCGCGATTCCGCCACGATCGCCGGCGCTGGGAGCTCGAGCTATGTGATCGCCAATGCCGATGCCAAGCACCATCTCCAGTGCCGGGTCACCGCGACCAACGCCGCGGGCAGCGCGACGGCGGGCAGCACGTTCGTGGCGGTGCCAGCCGCCGGGGTGCTCGCCGCCACGGGCGAGAGCAAGGTCGGCAAGCTGCGTGTGAGCGCCACCACCATCAGCGTTCCCCTCACCTGCGCAAAGCAGGCGCCCGCCGGCTGCACGATCGCGGCGCGTGCCACGGCCACCCAGGTACGCGCCGGCAAGCCGCCGCGGCGCGTGACCGTGACGGTCGCCGCGGCGTCGACCCGGCTGAAGCAGGGCCGGACGGGAACGATCGTGCTCAAGCTGAACACGACCGGCCGGCGACTGCTGGCGCGGGGACACCGGCTGGCCGTGAGGGTGGCGATCACCGGGACGGTGATCGGGACGCTGAGGGCGAGCCTCGCCTCCGCGACGGTCACGCTGCGCTCGTCATCGGGCCACGCCGCACGCCGCACCCGTTCCGCCTCCCGCCACGCCCGCTCCGGCGCGGGCCACGCGCGTTGAGCACGCCCTCGTGCATACTCCGCACATGCGCGACCTTGCTCGGTGTGGGCCTGGCGCTGGTCGCTCAGGGCCCACCGGGTGCCAGCGGTGCGGTGCTCGCCGCCACCCCGTACATGGGCTGGGACAGCTACTTCGCGTTCGGTCCGCGCTTCAGCGAGGCGACCGTGCTCGAACAGGCGAGCACGTTGGTGAGCAGCGGGCTC
Organism: uncultured Solirubrobacterales bacterium; assembly: GCA_963696615.1. Taxonomy (GTDB): domain Bacteria; phylum Actinomycetota; class Thermoleophilia; order Solirubrobacterales; family Solirubrobacteraceae; genus Palsa-744. The sequence continues at coordinate 269,652 of CAVOKU010000003.1, forward strand.
GCCCACGATGGCTACCGCTTCGTGTGGCTGGACGTCGGCTGGTGGCAGGGCAAGCGCGGATCGCACGGACAGATCGTCACCAGCGGCTCGCAGTGGCCCCACGGCATGAGATGGCTGACCACCACGCTGCACGAAGCGGGGCTGCGCGTGGGTCTGTACACCGACGCCGGTCGCGAAGGCTGCGGGGGGATCACCGAGGGCAGCTACGGCCACTACCGGCAGGACGTGAACACGTTCGCGGCGTGGGGGTTCGACGCGGTCAAGGTCGACTTCTGCGGAGGCGTACGCCAGAACCTGAACCCCCGCACCGCCTACACCTCCTTCCACAACGCGATCGCGCACGACACCCCGCGGCGGCCGATGCTGCTGTCGATCTGCGACTTCCTGGAACCGGGGCAGTACAAAGGGAATCCGGCGTTCGGCGGGTCCGCCTTCGCCTCCTACTCCTTCGGCCCGGGCGTCGGCAACAGCTGGCGCACCGACACCGACGTCGGCTCCCCCGGCTACGTCGTGTTCTCCACCGTGCTGCGCAACCTCGACGCCGACGCGACCCACCCCGAAGCCGCGGGGCCGGGACACTGGAACGACCCCGATTACCTCGGCCCCGACCAGGGCATGAGCCAGGCCCAGTTCAGGACCCAGCTGAGCATGTGGGCGATGGTGGCTGCGCCGTTGATGGTCAGCGTCGATCTCAGCCAGGCCTCGCCGGCGAGCCTGCAGGCGCTCGCCGACCGCGAAGTGATCGCGATCGACCAGGACGCCGCCGGGATCCAGGGCACGCTGCTCTTTACCCAGGGCGAAGGACAGGTGTGGGTCAAGCCGCTGCGCGACGGCTCGCGTGCGGTGGCGCTGCTCAACCGCGGCCCGAACACGATCACGATCGCCACGAGCGCCGCCGCGGTGGGGCTGGGGCCGGCACAGAGCTACTCCGTGCGCAACCTGTGGAGCCGCACCACCAGCGCCAGCAACGGGACGATCGCCGCAGCGGTGCCAGGCGAAACGACGGTGCTGATGAGGGTCACGGGGCGATAGTGCGCCACGCGCTCGCGGCGCTCTGCGTCCTGGTCGTGGCGGCTGCGGGCGCAGCGGACGCGCAGGCGGTCACGATCTCTCCGCTGCCGGGCACGCCCGACGCCTCGCCGTACACGCAGATCAGCTTCCTGGGCATCCGCCCCGGCGGCATCCGGGCGGTCAGGGTGGTCGGCTCGCGCAGCGGCTCTCACAGCGGACGACTGGAGTCATACGCGAGCGCCTCCGGCGCGAGCTTCCTGCCCAACCGCGGCTTCACCGAAGGGGAGACCGTCCAGGTGAGGGCGGTGCTCTCCAGCGGACACCACGTGTGGCGCGCCGCCACCACGTTCACCGTCGCCCACCTTTTTCACTTCCGCTTCACGGCGATGAGCCCCCCGGCCTCGCCCAAGCCCGGGACCGTGCAGAGCTTCGTGTCCCAGCCCGGCCTGCACCCGCCGACGATCGCGGTCACCGTCCGCTCGCCGGGAGCCTCACCGGACGACGTGTTCATCGCACCCAACGACGGCTACGGCCAGTGGGGTCCGATGATCTTCAACCGCGGCGGCCAGCTGGTGTGGTTCAAGCAGGCGCCGAGGGGCGAAACCGCGATGGACCTGCAGGTCGAGCGCTACCGCGGGAAACCGGTGCTGGTGTGGTGGCAGGGGTACATCGCGAGCCTCGGCGTGGGCTTCGGCTCGGATGAGATCTACGACACCGGCTACCGCCACGTCGCCACGGTGAACGCCGGCAACGGCTACCGGGCGGACCTGCACGACATCCAGATCACGCCGCAGGGGTCGGCGTTCATCACCGCCTACTCGCTCGTGGACGCCGACCTCTCCTCGGTCGGAGGGGCCCACGACGGAGCGCTGCAGGACTCACTCCTGCAGGAGATCGACGTCAAGACCGGGCTCGTCATGTTCGAGTGGCACGCCGACGGACACGTGGCGTTCAACGACACCTACCGCGCAAGTCCCGCCTCACCGGCGGTGCCGTGGGACTACTTCCACATCAACTCGATCTCGCTCGACCCCTCCGGCGACGGGAACTTCATCATCTCGGCCCGCAACACCTGGGCGGGCTATGAGATCGATCACGACGACGGCCAGATCCTGTGGCGACTCGGCGGCCGCTATCCGAGCTTCAGGATGGGGCCCGGCACCGGCACCGCCTGGCAGCACGACATCCGCTGGCAGCCCGACCACACGCTGACGCTGTTCGACGATGGCGCGACGCCGAAGGAGCACTCCCAGTCGCGTGCGGTGCACGAGCGGATCGACTGGCACCACCGCACCGTGTCGCTCACCGGCAGGGTCGTTCACTCCCCGCCGCTGCTCGCGGCCAGCCAGGGAAACGACCAGCAGCTGTCCGGCGGGGGCTCGTTCGTGGGCTGGGGCGAAGTGCCCTACTTCACCGAATTCGGGCCCTCCGGCGGTACGCTGTTCGACGCGCGGCTGCCCTATCCGGACCAGTCCTATCGCGCCTACACGTTCCCCTGGTCGGCCACCCCGGCGAGCCCGCCCTCGCTCGCGGTCGGCGCCTCGGGCGGGCAGGCGTTGACCCTGTATGCGAGCTGGAACGGCGCCACCGGCGTGAGCTCCTGGCGGCTGCTGGCGGGAGCCGATTCGTCGCAGCTCGCGCCCGTCAGCACCGTCCCGAGGTCGGGATTCGAGACCGCGATCCCGTTCGCCGGCGCGCAGGGCGATCTCGCCGTGCAGGCGCTCGGCGCGGCCGGACAGGTGCTCAGCACCTCCGCGACCGTGCGACGCTGAGAACGTCAGGTCTCGGGAGCGAGATCCTGGGCCTGGTAGTCGGCGAGCAGACTTTCCTCCTCCTGCTTGCGGGGGAACAGGAAGAAGACGAGCGCGGCCCCGCCCAGCACCGCGATGATCCCGGCGGTGTAGGCCCAGTCGGCACCCGAGAGGAACGACGTCTTCGCCGCGGAGATGATCTGGGAGGAGTAGTGGGGGTAGTGCTGTGCGGTGGAGGCGGCGCTGGAGAACGACTTCTCCAGCTCGTTGCTGACGCTGTTGGTGATGCGAGCGCTGTTGGGCGCGTTGGCGATCGCATTGGCGAACGCCGTGGCGTAGCCGGCCGTGAGCAGGGCGCCCAGGATCGACTGCATGATCGCCCCACCGAGGTCGCGCTGCAGGTCGGCCGTGCCGGAGGCCATCCCGGCCCGCTTGACCGGCACCGAACCGGTCAGGGAGTGGGAGGCGGGGGTACCCGCGAAGCCGACGCCGATCCCGACGAAGGCATAGCCCAGCGCCACCGGCCCGTAGGAGATGTGGTCTTCCCAGAGCACGAGCATCGTCAGGAAGCCGAGCAGGCAGAAGACGTAGCCCGTCAGCAACGTGAAGCGCGAGCCGCGCGACTCCACCAGTTTCGCCGACCGGGGGGCGACGAGCACCATCAGCAGCGCCGCTGGAAGGATCGCCAGGCCCGAGTCCAGGGTCGAGTAGCCGAGCACGTTCTGCAGGAACTGCTGTCCCACGAACATCGCGCCCATCAGCGAGCCGAACACGATGATGCCGGCGCAGGCGGCGACCCAGAACACACGCCTGCCGGCGACGTGCAGGTCATACAGCGGGTTGCTGGCGCGCCGCTGTCGCACGACGAAGGCAGCCACCGCCGCGACGGCGATCAGCGCCAGGCCGAGCACGAGCGTCCCCTTTTCCGGCACAGGCGCGAAGTTGATCGCGAGGATCGTCGCCGCCACGAACACGACCGAGAGCATGCCGCCGAGGTTGTCCACGGGGCTGTCGGTCTCGTTGACGTGGCTTGGCACGCAGCGCACCGCCATCACCAGCGCGACGAACGCGAGCGGTAGCGTGATCAGGAACACCGAACCCCATTCGAAGTGCTCGAGCAGGAATCCCGACAGCATCGGGCCTAGCGCGGAGATCGCGCCGCCGATGCCCGACCAGAGGGCGATCGCGCGCGTGCGCGCCGCTCCCGACCACAGCGCCGTGATCAGGGCGAGCGTGGTGGGAAACGCCATCCCGGCGGCGAAGCCTCCCAGCAGACGGCCGGCCACCAACACACCGATCGATCCCGCGAACGCGGCCAGCAGCGATGCGGGGATCGACAGCGCCATCCCCAGCACCAGCATCATCTTGCGCCCATAGCGGTCCCCCAGCGCGCCGAGGTAGAGCACCGAAGCGGCGAGCCCCAGCGAGTAGCACACCGCCACCAGGTCCAGACCGGTCTGGGAGGCGTCGAACGCTTTGCCGATCGACGGCAGCGCGACGTTGGCCACGGCGAGGTTCAGGTTGGCGACGGCAGCGACGAGGATCAGCGCCGCGAGCACGAGTGTCGGACGTGCCGGTCCGCTGCCGGGGTCGGCGGGGGCGGATGTGTCGGGGGGATCGACGGCCGTGCTCATCGTGTACGTGCGATCGTTGCTCTGATCCGGCGCTGAGTGCCCTGGAGGCTAATGGGCGATCAACTCGCGCTTTGCCGCGGCGAACTCCTCGTCGCTCAGCGAGCCCGCGGCATGCAGTGCCGCCAGACGCTCGAGCTGACCGACCGCATCGCCAGAGCCCCCGCCGCGAGGGCCGCCGTCGCCGACGCGGGCGACGCCGGCCCGCACGCTCGCCCCGCCCCGCGCCAGCGATGCCCGCATGCCCGAGAGCCGGTGGCGCATCAGATCACCGCCGCCGACGTACTCCGCGTCGGGAAATTCCGCCGCAGCCTGGCGACGGAGCATCTCCACCCCGAACAGCGACAGCACCGTGATCAGCAGGATCCCGATCAGTTTCTGGGTCGCATCGATCGGTCCCCAGGCGAACAGGATCAGCAGCAGCACCGCGACGGTCCCGAACGTGATGTCGGGACGCTCGCGCAGGTATGGAGCCAGCGCGCGTCGGGTCGCGGTCGCCCAGCGGGAGGGTCCGCCGAGCATCCCGGCGAAGGTGACCGGCACGCCGATGAAGATCATCGCCACGGCGACGTCGACCAGCAGGCTGGTGCCGATCGACCACGCGGCGTTGGCCGCGGGACGGACCGCCTCGGTGGTGGCGAGCGAGTTGACCACCTGCGAGCCGACGATCGAGCGGGCCACCAGCGTGACGAGGCCGGCGCCGATCATCACCAGGCCGACGTTCAACAGCGTGCGGCTGCGCCGTCCCCGCGCGAGGGCGATCGCCCCGCCGAACAACAGCAGCACCAGCAGGGGGAGCACGATCGCCAGGCCCCTGAGCACGCGCACGGCGGCCTGCATCGCTTCCAGCGCTTTGGAGCTGACGATTTTGATCCGCGCGACGTTCGCCGGGATTTTTTCCGCAGCCGAGGACGGCGCGCCGAGCCGCGTCGCGAGTTCGCTGACGATCGGCCGCAGGTCGAGGAACACGGCGCCGCCACCGGGCGTCTTGATCACCTTCCCCTTGTTCTCGATCAGGTTGACGAACTGCTTGTGGGTGATCTCGTTGGCGGTCCGCCACAGCTGCTGCACGCGGGGACGTTCGAGCGCCAGCACGATGCCTTTTTCGGCGAGGCTGCGCAGCCCGCTCGCGGCCGGACCGGCGAGCGGCTTGAGCTGCTTGGGCAGCCCCGCCCGCAGTTCGCCGGCGACGTCGATGTTGGCGTAGATCTGATCGGTGAGATAGGTGGAGAGCTGTTCCTGGATCGCGTGGTTCTCCAGCAGCTTGGTGTTGGTGTCGGCCCAGTAGGAGGTGTCGAGCAGCTGCCGGTTCGCCCACACGGCGAAGATCCCGACGACGCTCAGGATCGCCGCGAGGCCGAGCATCGTGCGCACCAGCCACACGTGCGGGCCGCGCCCTCCGTCGGAGCTCGCGGGGGGCTTCGCCGAGCGCTGCGGGCCCTCGAGCGCCGGTTGACCGGCTGGGGCGGGCGCGGTCGACGGGTCCGCGTCACTCACCTGCGGAGCGCTCCCGCGTCGGTCAGCTGCATGAGATCGGCGCCAGCGCCTGTTCGTAGCCGCTCTTGAGCTGTTTCAGCGCGGCCTGCAGCTGCGATTCGACTCCTGACAGGGACAGGCTGGAGGAGAGCTCCGACAGCGCCGAGGAGACGTGCTGTTCGAAGGCCTGCGTCGCCTGCTGCACTTCGGCCTTGCGTGCGGGCGCGAGTTCCTTCTCGGCTCCGACGATCTTTTTGACGTCGGTGGCGATCTCGCTCGCTTCGTCCTTGATCTGCGGCAGCGAGGCGACGGTGGGCGAGAGCCCTTCCAGCGTCTTGACCCTGGTCTGGATGTCGCTCTTTGCGCTGCAGACCGTCTTCTTGGCCTGTTCTTCCTTTGATTCGCCGCAGCCCGCGAACGTGATCGCGAGCGCCACGAGCGCCGCACACGCGGCGCTCGTGGACGGTTTACGCACCCGGGGCGACGCCGGCCGGCCGGCCGGCGCCTCGCTCGACCGTCTGTGTCGTGCGATCACCTCGGGCTCCTCCCAATCCGATCTCGACGGCGGTTAGACCTGCCGTCCTCCGTAGGCGGCGAGTCCGTAGATGATCAGAATATCCACCGCGAACACCGCGAGCGACCAGAACGGATAGGCCGGGATCGACATCAACGCGCCGATCGAGCTGACACTGGCGACGATGATGCCGAACCAGCGCCCGAAGCCCCCGCCGGACCAGATCGAGAAGGCCGCGAGGATCTGCAGTGCGCCCAGGATGATCGTGATCCAGCCCCAGGTTTTGAGATCGCTGAGGATGTACTGGGTTTCGTGGATGAAGAACTTCGAGTTGTCAACCGCAGCGATGCCGTAGATCACGTTCAACACACCGGCGACCATCAACATGATCCCCGCGAAGGTGATCCACCCCACCCCCTTTTCGTCGCCCCGCGCGCCTCCTCCGGCGCCCTCGTACGTTCCAGTCGCTGACATGCCTCACTCCTTTCGCTTTGCTCGCCTCCCCCGTAGGTTCGAGTTCTCAGGGTGCGTGTCCTGCCTGGACCCCTGTATGAGAGCGGCCGACCGCGCGAGGATCGATGCGACTGGCACCGTCTCGCGCCCGCCGATCAAAGGGCGGCGGAGGGCGATCGCTTGAGCTCACGGTCGAGCGATCGCAGCGTGAAGGCGATCACGACGAGCGCCGCCCCGCGCACGATCAGCACGATGCCCAGCACGATCGCGAACGTGGTGATGCCGAACTTGGGCCACGCCACGATCACGATGCCCACCGCGATGTCCACCAGCGCCGCGAAGATGAGCCAGCCCCGGCCGGTGCTCGCCTCCACCGCTCCCGCCAGGCGCAGCACGCCGGCGAGGATCAGATAGATCCCGACGGCGAGCGCCACCACCAGCACGCTGTCGCCCGGATGGCGGATCACGATCAGCCCCGCGATCAGCGCCAGCGCCCCGGCGAGCAGCGTGGCGATGCGCGAGCCCGTGCGCTCGCCGAACGCGGCGACGAGCAGGAACAGCCCGCCGATCAGGAGCTCGATGCCCACCAGCAGGGCGACCACTTCCAACGTGGGGCCGGGATAGGCGATCATGACGATCCCGCCCGCCACCGAGATCAGCCCGACGACGAGTCCCAGCCACCACATCCGTGCGGCGCCTTCGACGATCGAGTCGGGTTCGGACTGTTGACGCAAGGGCGACACGCTCATCGTTTTCCTCCTGTGCTCTGTTCCCGCACGACGAGTGGCGCCCTGCTCAGGCCCCGCTCGTAACAGACGTTACAGCCTGGCGGGTACACGTTAGCGAACGCCGAGGACAGCCACACGAGGTGCCCACCGAGCTACGCTGCGCTCGGTCGCAATGGCCCGAACGGAAGGCCCGATACCCAAAGACGGCTCGCCCAGGCGGGGCTTGCGGGCCTCCTCACGACGTCTTGCCGCGAGAAGCAGCGACGGGGTGGCGCTGGTGCGCGCGGAGGTCGAGCGGGCGGCGGCGCGCGTGGACGAGCTGCGTCCGCGCATCCGCGCGCTGGACACGGCGATGGGGGCCCACGAGCGCGACCGGCGGGTGGGCGGGAGTGTGCTCGCGGGAGCGCTCGCGTTCCGGCTGTTCGTGGCACTGATGCCGTTCGTGCTGCTGCTGGTGGTCGCGCTCGGATACGCGAGCACCGAGGACCCCGGGTCGCCCTCCTCGGTGGCGCACGGGCTCGGTGTGCGCGAAGCGGCTCTGAACACGATCGCGGACTCCTCGCGACTGTCCGGCGGCGACCGTCTCGGTGTCGCCGTGTTCGGTCTGCTCGCACTGGCCTTCGCCGCCGTGTCCGCCGCCCGGGCGATCAGGGCCGTGAGCGCGCTTGCGTGGGGGATCACGCTCGAACGATTCCCGCGAGCGCTCAGCGCCGCGCTCGCTTTCGTCGGCTGGCTGGCGGTGCTGATCGGGTTGTGGGCCCTGATCGCGTGGGCCCGCTCGAGCCTCGGCCCCGGCGGGATCCTCGTCACGATCGCGTTGATGGGGGCCTTCTTCCTGGCGTGGCTGTTGATCTCGATGACCCTGCCCCACCCGCCCGAGGTCTCCTGGAGGGCGCTCGTGCCCGGAGCCGTGCTGATGGCGGTGGGGCTCGAGGTGATGCACCTGGCGACGGTCCTCTACATCGCCCACAAGGCGAGTGAGGTGTCCGCCGTGTACGGGTCGCTGGGGATCGCGCTGGTGGTGCTGCTGTGGCTGTACCTGTTCGGACGCCTGGTGGTGGCCTCGGCGTTCCTGAACGCGGCGCTGTGGGAGCGCAACGGCGGCGACGCCACCGACGGTCGTGGGGAGGGCATCGGTGGGGAGGCTCGAACAGACGTCTAAATATTCTCGCCCGAAGCGATGTTGACCGCATCGAGGCGGGTATCGGTGGGTTAGACAGGGCGACTTCAGGATAGGTTCGTGCTGTCCGGCGCGACCTCCAGCGAGATCGCGATCGCCTGTAAAACCAACGAGGAGAGGTCTCGATGCGCACACCCAAGCTGGTCCCGACCTTCGCCGCCATGGCGGCCCTGCTCGCGGTGATCCCCGCAGGAGCCTCCGCCGTGCGTGGCGCGCACAGGCACGTGGGCGCCGGATCCGGCAAGCGTCACAGCAAGCGCGCGGCCGGCTCTGGCAACTGCCGCCTGAGCATCAACGTCGAACCCCGCCAGATCACCACCGGGGACCCCGTCGCCGTGTTCGGGCGGCTCACGTGCAAGGGCACCACCAGCGCCGCAAGCCAGACGGTCACCCTCTATCAGAGCTCCGCGGGCACGCCCGGCACCAGCAGCGTGGGCACGGCGACAACGGACGCCAACGGGTTCTATGACCTCGCGCCGGCCTCGCCGCAGACGAACAGCACCTACTACACGACCGCCGAGGGAGCACAGAGCCCCAGCCGTGCGTTGAAGGTCAAAGCGCGCGTGTCGCTCTCCGGACCGCCGGACGGCTCGCAGCTGTTTACGGGCCGACGTCGCCGCAACCTCCTCAGCAGCAGGATCACGTTCACCGGCACCGTCAGCCCCACCGACGGCGGCGCGCGGGTGGTGCTGCAGCGCGAGAGCGCGCTCTCCGGCGAAGAATGGCATCGGATCGGCATCGGCGTGGTCGCCTCGGACGGTACGTACTCGATTCCCCACACGTTCTCGATCCCCGGCGACGCGAACATCCGCGTGGTGGTGCGTCCGGGCGGTGTGAACGCCCCCAGCCCGTCCGAACCCCTCTCGTATGAGATCTCCCAGGCGCAGAACCCGAGTCTGACGCTCTTCGGCGCACCGGATCCGATCCTGTTCGGGGGGTCGCTGGCGATCACCGGCACAGTCGCCTCGGGCGCCGGCCAGCCGGTCACGTTGATGGCGCGCACGCGCACGTCCGCGTTCGCCGCGGTCGCCAAAGGCATGGCCGACGGCAGCGGCGACTACACGTTCTCCCAGCAGCCGCAGCAGAGCACCTTCTACAAGGTGACGGCGGGCAACGGGACGAGCTCGGCGGTGCAGTTCGAGGGCGTGAAATATGCACTCACGCCCCCGACCGTGTCCCCCGGGAGCACGGTGCTGGCGGGGCAGACCTTCACGGTGTCCGGCGCCGTCTCGCCGGCCCACACCGGCCACGTGATCTACCTGCAGCGTCGCAACCCGGGCGGCGTGGGCTTCCACACCGTGAACACGGGCCTCGTCTCCGCAGCCGGCACCTACGCGACCACCGACGCGGTGTTCGGGGGCGCGACGAAGAAGGAATACCGCATCAGGATCCCCGGCGATCCCGAAAACCAGGGCGCCGCGAGCCCGCCGTTCACGATCGAAATCACCCCGTCGGCCGCTGCGACGCTCACGCCGCAGCTTCCCGGCAACCTGCCCGGCCCGGGCCAGGTCTAGGCCCTCGGAAGTCCAGCACGCGGGCGAGGCCGCCTCCCGGGGGCGGTCTCGCCGGTGCGCCCGCCGCCGGTGCGCCCGCCGCCGGTGGGCCCGCCGCGGGGCGGTGTGATCCGGGGAGGGCTAGGCAGCCACGGCGCGGGCCTGCAGGTGGGCGCCGACCTTGCGCTTGACCCGCTGGAGGGCGTTGTCGACGGTCTTGGTGTCGCACGCGAGCTGCTCGCCCACCTGCTCGTAGGAGCATCCGTCGAGGTACAGCGAGAGCACCCGTCCCTCGAGCTCGGACAGAGCCGTCGACAGGCAGCCCACGAGGGAGCGGAGCTCCTCGGAGGAGATCACCTGGTTGACGGGGTCGTGGACCGTGGGACCGGGAAGCATCTGGTCGAGGGTCGGCACGTCGTCGCCCGCAGCGGCCGGGGTGGAGGAGAAGGAGACGTACTGGTTCAGGGGGGTGTGCTTGTTGCGTGTGGCGGTCTTCACCGCCGTGATGATCTGACGGGTGATGCAGAGCTCGGCGAAGTTGCGAAAGCTCGACTCGCGGTCGGAGCGGAAGTCGCGGATCGCCTTGTAGAGGCCGACGAGGCCCTCCTGGATGAGATCGTCGGAATCGCCTCCGGCCAGGAAGTAGGACGAGGCCTTCAGGCGCACGAAGCCGTAGTAGCGCCTGACGAGACGGTCGTATGCGGCCCGGTCGCCCTGCTTGGCGAGCGCGATCAGAAACGAATCATCAACCTTGACTTCAGGGTGAAGGTTGCGAGGGACTCTCAGTGCCACGAGCAGATCCTTTCTCGGGTCCTCCGGTGACCGGATGGCCCGAACTTTGCTCAGTGGCGCACTCCTCCCCTGGCGCCAATGCTTGGGTATCTGAACCTGAGGTTCAGCGTTATGTTGGGCGCGAGGTTCGCACAGTTATGAACCCTTGTCAAGGTCGGCGGTCGCGATTCTGCAAGATCTCGTACAGAACCGCCGCCGCGGCCGCGCTGACACCGAGGGAGCGCACCCGCCCGCGCAGGGGCAGCGCGATCAGCTCGTCGCAGGACTTCGCCACGCGGGGGCGCAGGCCCCGGCCCTCGCTGCCGAGCACGAGCACGACCCCCGAGCCGCGGTAGTCGGGCTCGTCGTAGGCGACGATGGCGTCGGGGCTCGCGCCGTAGCACCAGCATCCCTTCCGCCGGGCAGCCACCAGGAAGTCGGCGATGTTGCGGACCTTCGCCACCCGCAGGTGCTCGACCGCGCCGGCGGAGGCCTTGCAGGCCGCCGGGGTGATCTCGGCCGCGCGGCGCTCGGGGATCGCGACGCCAGTGGCGCCCGTGGCCTCCGCCGTGCGGCAGATCGAGCCGAGGTTCTGGGGGTCCTGGATCTCATCCAGCGCCACCAGCACCGGTTCGGCTCCCTGCAGAAGCTCCTCGGCGGAGACGTAGGGGTATCCCCCCGCCTCCGCGCACACGCCCTGATGGGCGCTGCTGGCGCAGCGGCGCTCGATCTCCGCGGCCGAGCTCCGACGAAGCGGAACGTCGGCGAGCCACCGCTCCCGCGCCGCTCCGTCGGTGGCCCAGACCTCGCCGACGCTCGCCGCCCGGCGGCCCCGCAGGGCCTCGCGAACGGCGTTGCGGCCGTAGAGGATCACCGCTCTGCGGTGGGAATCAGCTCCGCGCCGCCCTGACCGTCGCGAATCTCCCAGCCGCGCGCCCGGATCTCCTCGCGCAGACGGTCGGCCAGCTCGAAGTCGCGTTGCTCGCGGGCCTGCTCGCGCCGGCGCAGCAGAGCCACCGCCGCGGGGTCGGTGCCGGCGACGTCCGCGACGGCCGCCAGCGGCTGAAGCTCGCCCAGCCCCAGCACGTCGAGCATCTCGCGCAGGTCCCCGTCACCCACGGGCTCGGCGCGGCGGTTGGCGTCGCGCACCCACTCGAACAGCGACGCCAGCGCCTTGGGGGTGTTGAAATCCTCGGCGAGCGCCTGAAAGAAGGCGTCGCGGTGGTGTCCCATCTCAGCTGGACCGGCCTCGCCCGGGACGACGCGGCGGAGCGCGTCGCGGATGCGGTGGACACGCCGGTCGGCGTCCTGCAGCTCAGACGGCGAGAACGCCAGCGGCTGGCGATAGTGGCCGGAGATCAGATACATCACGACGGCGTCTCGGCCGTGGCGCGCGAGCAGGTCGTGGAGCGGTGCGATGTTGCCCACCGACTTGGCCATCTTCTCCCCGGTGGACTGGATCATGCCGTTGTGCATCCAGATCCGGGCGAGCTCCGAGCCGCGGGCGGCACGGGTCTGGGCGGCCTCGTTCTCGTGGTGGGGGAAGACCAGGTCAGAGCCCCCGCCGTGGATGTCGAAGCCGACGCCCAGCAGGCTCTCGGCCATCGCCGAGCACTCGATGTGCCAGCCGGGGCGGCCATCGCCCCAGGGCGACTCCCAGAAGGTGTCCTCGTCGGGCTTGCGGGCCTTCCACAGGGCGAAGTCCAGAGGGTCGCGCTTGCGCTCGGAGCCCTCCACGTGCTCGCCCTGGTCCATGTCCTGGGGACGGCGGTGGGAGAGCGAGCCGTAGTCGGCGTCGGAGCGCACCGCGAAGAACACGTCTCCCCCGCTCTCGTAGGCGTGATCGGCCGCGATCAGGTCGGCGATGTAGGCGACGATCGGGCCCATCGTCAACGAGGCGAGCGGCTCGTGGTCGGGGCGACCCAGCCCGAGGCCGTCGGTGTCCTGCACGTACAGGACGGTCATCTCGTGGGCGAGCTGCCCGCTGGGGACCCCCTGTGCGCGGGCGGCATCGTAGATCTTGTCGTTGACGTCGGTCACGTTGACGACGAGCGTGGCGTCGTAGCCCTCGTGCTCGAGAAACCGCTTGAGCAGGCTGAACACGACGAACGGACGGGCATTGCCTACGTGGATGCGGCTGTAGACGGTGGGACCGCACGCGTAGATGCCCACCCGGCCGGGGTCGCGAGGGCGTAGCGACAGCAGCTCGCCGGTGCGGGTGTCGTGCAGGGTGATCTCGCGCATGAGGGTTCGTGGAGGATAGAGAGCGGCGCCGGTGTCAGCGGCTGCGCAGAGCGGCGGTGGCGAGCGCGGCGACGCCCTCGCCACGCCCCACGAACCCCATCTCCTCGCCGGTGGTGGCCTTCACGTTGACGCGGTCGGCGTCGAGTGCGAGCGCCGCTGCGAGACGCTCGCGGATCGCCTGCTTGTGGGGGCCGAGCCGGGGGGTCTGGATCACCACGGTGCAGTCGACGTTGACCAGCTCGAAGCCCGCGTCGGCGACGGTCTCGAGGACGGTCGCGAGCAGCTTCAGCGAGTCGGCATCGGCGAAGCGCCGATCGGTGTCGGGGAAGTGCTCGCCGATGTCTCCGAGGCCCGCCGCGCCGAGCAGGGCGTCGATCACGGCGTGGGTCAGGACGTCGGCGTCGGAGTGCCCTTCCAGACCGCGGTCGCACGGAATCTGCACCCCACCGAGTATCAGCCGACGGCCGGGGGCGAAGCGGTGGGAATCGAAGCCGATGCCGGCGCGGGTCATCGCACCGCCGCACCGATCGGTTCCAGGCGACGGGAGCGGTGTTCGAACACGCACAGCTCGCCCACGCCGCAACGGTCGAGCAGTTCCAGCGCGAGCGGATAGTCCGCGCCCACGTCCTCGGGGCGGTGAGCGTCGCTGGACAGCGCGATCGGCGCGCCGGCTTCGAGGCACATCTCCAGGAACGGCTCGGCGGGGTAGATCTCGCCCACGCGCTTGCGAAGTCCCGCGGTGGAGACCTCCACGGCGATCCCGGAGGCGGCGATCGCCTCGATCGCGGGCTCGTAGTAGCGGCGGAGGTCACCCTCGGGGAGCGGGCGGTCGGGACCCCACACCTTGACGAGGTCGGGGTGGGCAAGGACGTCGAACAGGCCGCTCTCGGCCGCATGGGCGAGCGTCTGGAAGTAGGTGCGCCAGATCGACTCGGCGCTGCGGCCGGCGCCCCACACGCCGTAGTCCTCCATGTCGACCGCCTGATCGCGCAGGAAGTGGACCGAGCCCAGGACGTAGTCGAAGTCGCACGGCTCGAGGACGTTGGCGGTGCGATCCTCCGCGCCGGGCACGAAGTCGGCCTCGATGCCGAGTCGCAGGTCGGTGTGCTCGCGAACGAAGCGGCAGTAGCCCTCCAGGTCGTCGCGGGCGTTCTCCACCCAGAACGGGTGCCTCCAGATCTCGAGCGCCTGGGAGAAGCGGTGGATGTGCTCGGAAACGCCGAGCTCGGCGATGCCCCGCTGCTCGGCGACCTCCCGGTAGCGTTCCACGTTGGCCGCGGTGAAGTGCGCGGCGGCAGCGGCGGCGAGATCGTCGGGACGCAGGTGGACGTGGTAGTCGGTCAGCATCGGCGGCTCGATTCAAGCAGGCCCGTCGCCCAGCAGCAGCTCCGCCAGGCGCAGGTCGAGCTCGGTCGTGACCTTCAGGTTGCGGGAGCTGGAGGGCACGATCCCCACACGGCCGCCCTGCTGCTCGATCAGCCAGGCGTCGTCGGTGGCGGCGGCGAGGGTCTGTGGCGGGACCTCGAGGGCCCGCTCCAGGGCGGCGCGGCGGAACACCTGGGGGGTCTGGACCGCCCACAGGGTGGAGCGGTCGAGCGTCTCGCGCACGACGTTGCGGTCGACCCGCTTGATGGTGTCGGTCACGGGGATCGCCGCGATCGCCGCGTCGAGCTGGTCGTCCTCGTCGAGGGCCCGCAACGTCGCGCGGGCCAGCTCGGGGTCGAGGAGGGGTCGGGCGGCGTCGTGCACGAGCACGGGGTCGCCGGGACCGGCGGCGGCGAGCGCCAGCGCGACCGACTCCGAGCGTGTGGACCCGCCCCGCACACCGACGGTGCCGGCCGGCGGCGGCACGCCCTCGGGCAGCGCCACCACGATTCGGTCGAGCTCTGCGACCTGTCCGAGCGCGGCGATGGTCCACGCCAGCATCGGCCTGCCGGCGAGCGGCACCATCGCCTTCGGGCCGGGAGCGTCGAGCCGTTCGCCACGGCCGGCTGCGACGATCAGAGCGACGGCCATGGGGATGCCCTCGTGTGGCCGGTGCCACCGCGCACGCAGCAGGAGGGCCCCGTGGGGTTCCTGCTGCGTGCGCGAAAGCCCTGAGCTAGTCCGCAGCCATCGCGAGCTTGCTCGAGGCGGAGCTCGCGAGCAGCTCGTCGAGGTAGTCTTCGGCCTCTTCCTCGTCCTTGTCGAGGGCGTACATCAGCTCGGAGGCGAGGATCTTCTTCGCCCGGGTGAACATCTGCTTCTCGCCCGTTGAGAGTCCCTTCTCGGACTCGCGAAGCGCCAGGTTGCGCACGACCTCGGCGAGCTCATAGATGTCGCCGGTCTTGATCTTGTCGCGGTTGTGCTTGAAACGGCGATTCCAGTTCTTGGGCATCTCCGAGACTTCGTCCTGGAGCACGTCGAGCACCTTCTTGACGGTTTCCTCGTCGATCACCCGGCGGAGACCGGCGAGACCGGCGTTCTCGGTGGGAACCTTGACCGTCATGTCGTTGTGGAGGATCTTGATGGTGAGGTACTCCCGCGTTTCGCCGAGCATCTCCATCTCCTCCTTGCCCTCCACCTTGCCCGCGCCGTGATGGGGATATACGACGTGGTCGCCGAGCTCGAACTCGATCAGCTCCACTTCTCGCGTGGCCTCGAGCTCGGAAAGCAGCGACTCCGCCGCCGCGTCAGACACTGCGGACGGGGCCTCTTCGGTTGCTTGCGCGCTAATGGTGTCCTCCTTCGTTGTGGCCGACCGGGGTGGCGGCCCTGTCAAGTCTGCAGATAACGGTCCACGAGATTGATCTCCTGCAGCCGACGCAGGCCCTCGCGGATGTCCTTCGCCCTGATCTCCCCCACACCCTCCACCGCCTCGAGCTCTTCGTCGCTCGCGGTCAGCAGCTCGTCCAGTCCCCCGAACTCCGTGACGATTTCCGTCACGACGAGCTTTGGCAGGCGTGGTATGCGTCCCAACACGCGGTAGCCGCGCGGCGAGACGGGATAGTCGAGCGTGTTCAGCTTGCGGTCATATCCGACCAGCTCGGCCAGCCTGCCGAAGTCCAGCAGGTCCTGGTGTGCGAGCCGTCCGATCTCCTCGAGCGCGAGCGCGATCCCCTCGTCGGTGTAGCTGGACAGGTAGTCCCGCACGAGCGCTGCCTTCTCGGCCGCGGCGCCGACCATCGTCTCCTCGAGCTGCATCTCGATCAGGCGCCCCTCGCTGCCGAGCTCGACGATGTAGCGCTCGATCTCGACCGCCATGCGGGTCACGAGCTCCGAGCGTTGCAGCACCGTGAGCACGTCGTGGAGGGTGGCGCCACCCTCGAACTCGAGCGCCGTCAGGCGGGTGGACACCTGGTCGAGGCGGCTGCGGTACTTGTCGAGCGTGGCGAGCGCCTGGTTGGCCTTCGCCAGCACCACGGGGATGTCGGCGAGGATGTACTTGACGCCGTCCACGTACACCGACACGACCTCCCGGCGTTGGGAGATCGCGATCACCAGCGCATCGGTCTGCTTGGAGACGCGCTCGGCGGTGCGGTGGCGGGTGCCCGTCTCGTGGGAGAGGATCGTCGGGTCGGGCATCAGCTGGACGTTGACCATCGCGATCTTGGTGGCGTTGGCGTTGAGGATGATCGCGCCGTCCATCTTGGCGACCTGGTAGAGGAACGCGGGGGTGTAGTCGATGTCGAGCTTGATCCCGCCCGAGTTCAGGAAGCTGAGATCCTCCGGCTCGCCGATCACGATCAGGCCACCGGTGTGGGCGTGCAGGATGTTCTCGATGCCCTCCCGCAACGCGGTACCGGGCGCCACCATCTCCAGCGCCCTCATCAGCCCCGGCTCCGGTCGCGCTTCTATATCGAATTCTTCGCCGGATCGTGGCGCCACAAAGGTCCATTCTACGGCATTGGCCTCCGGGCCAGCCCGCTCGCGAGACCCGCCCGGCGCCACCCGACGACCAGGGGCGCTCACGCCGCGAGCTTCGTCGGGCGCCCCTGCGCGCCGGGGAGCGCCCGCGACAGGGCCTCGCGCAGAGTGGCGGCCTCGGCCGCTCCCTCGCCGCTCTCCGGTGGGGCGATCGGGTCGTGCAGGCCATGTCGGGCGGCCTCCTGCAGACGGCGCTCGGGATGGCCCACCCAGCGGAGCTCGCCCGTGAGACCGAGCTCTCCGAAACACGCCCGTGGTGTCCCTCGCAATGGCACCCCCAGGGCCGCGCTGGCCACCGCCAGCGCCACCGCGAGATCGCACCCGGGCTCGTCCACGCGGACTCCCCCCACCACGTTGACGAACACGTCGGCGCCGCCGCTCCCGACGCCTCCGTGACGGCCGAGGATCGCCAGCACCAGCGCGAGACGGTTGCGGTCGAGGCCGGACACGACCCGTCGGGGCTGCTCCAGCTCGGAGGGGGCGACCAGCGCCTGCACCTCCACCAGCAGCGGCCTGGAGCCCTCCATCGTCGCGAGCACCACGCTGCCCGGCGCGCGGGTGGCGCCCGCGACGAAGCGGGCAGAGGCGTCGAGCACCTCCGCCAGGCCGTCCCCACGCATCTCGAACAGGCCCGCCTCGCTGGTGGAGCCGAACCGGTTCTTCAGCGCCCGCAGCTCGCGGTAGGGCCGCTCCCGGTCGCCCTCGAACTGGAGCACACAGTCGACCAGGTGCTCGAGCACCCGCGGGCCCGCGAGGGCGCCCTCCTTCGTCACGTGACCCACCAGCACCACCGCCACCGAAAGCCGCTTGGCGAGGTCCATGATCCGCCCCGTCGCCTCCCGCACCTGGGCCACCGTTCCCGGCGCGCTCGCGAGCTCCGCGGCGCGAAGGGTCTGCACCGAGTCGATCACGCATACGGCCGGTCGCCGGGACGCGAGCGTCTGGAGCACGACGTCGAGGTCGCTCTCGGCGCAGATCGGCACCTCCAGCGCGCTCGGTGACAGGCGCTGGGCGCGCAGCCTCACCTGCTCGGCAGACTCCTCGCCGGTGATGTAGAGGGTGCCGTGGTCGGCCTGGGCGATGTTGCCGAGGGCCATGTTGGCGAGCGTCGACTTGCCGATTCCCGGCGAACCGCCGAGTAGCACCAGCGAACCGGGCACGAGCCCCCCTCCGAGCACACGATCGAGCTCGCCGATGCCCGTGGAGAGGCGCTCGGCGGAGCCTGGACGGACGTCGCGCAGGAGCCGTGCCGCCGCGGGCGCGGCGGCCGCCCGACCGCGGGGATGGGAGCCCTCGGCGGACCCGTCCGGCCGCTCCTCCTCGAGCGAGCCCCAGGCCTCGCATCCCGGGCAGCGTCCGTGCCATTGAGGCGCACGGTGGCCGCACTCAGAGCAGGCGAAGACCGATGGGTTGCGAGCCATCTGCTGAGCCTACGCGCCGGCGGGGACGGGTCGGCCG
This sequence comes from uncultured Solirubrobacterales bacterium, assembly GCA_963696615.1. Taxonomy (GTDB): domain Bacteria; phylum Actinomycetota; class Thermoleophilia; order Solirubrobacterales; family Solirubrobacteraceae; genus Palsa-744. Next base: position 288,268 of record CAVOKU010000003.1, read on the forward strand.
AGTCGTTCCGGCCCTCAGTCCACCCCGACCGCGGAGCTGCGACGGACGTAGAGAGCCACGTCGCGCCAGCGCCCGTCGGACATCTGGCCGATGCGGTGGAGCACCCCCATCAGCTGAAAGCCACAGCGTTCGTGCACAGCCACGGAGGGGCGATTCTCGGGGAAGATGCCGGCCTCGAGCGTCCAGAAGCCCTCCCTCTCGGACGCCTCCACCAGCGCGTCCAGCAACGTCCGTCCGATGCCCCGGCCGGCGACGGAGGGATCGACGTAGATGCTCACCTCGGCGACGCCCCGGTAGACGGGACGGGTGGACGCGGGCGTGAGGGCCGCCCAGCCCACCACCTCGCCGTCCTCGCCGAGAGCCACCAGACGGGGCTCCGGACAGCGGGCGGCGGACCACTGCTCCCACTCGGGGACGTCCCGCTCGAAGGTGGCGTCTCCTCCATCGATCCCCGCCTGGTAGATGCGGGCCACCGCCGGCCAGTGGGCGGCGGTCATGGTCGATATGGGGAGCTTCACCTACTGGTCGTCGGGGGGCGGGTCGGGCTCGCCCTGATCCTCGACCAGCTCGGGATCCTCGCCGCCACCGGCGCCCTCCCCGGCTCCCACGGCTACGGGGGTCTTCTGCTTCTTGGGCTTGACGATCGTCAGGCGCACCTCGCCCTCCTCGTCCTCGCCGGCGGGCTTCACCACGACGGTGGCGCCGGGGACGATCTGCTCGCGCAGGACGAAGTCGGCGAGGGGATCCTCGATGTACCGTTGGATCGCACGACGCAACGGACGGGCGCCCATGGCGGGGTCCCAGCCCTTTTCGACGAGCATGTCCTTGGCGGGATCGGTGAGCTCCAGTTGCAGCTCCCGCTCTGCCATCGACTCGCGAATGCGGAGCAGGAGCAGCTCGACGATCTGCTTGATCTCCTCCTTCTGGAGCTTGTGGAACACGATCACGTCGTCGATCCGGTTCAGGAACTCGGGCCGGAACACCTTCTTCAGCTCCCCCATGATCCGGTTCTTCATGTCCTCGTAGGTGATCCCCGTCTCGTCGTCGGACACCGCGAACCCCAGCGGCGTGTTCCGGGCGATCTCCGCGGCGCCGATGTTCGAGGTCATGATCACGATCGCGTGACGGAAGTCCACCGTGCGACCCTGGGCGTCGGTGAGACGGCCGTCCTCGAGGATCTGCAACAGGATGTTGAACACGTCGGGGTGGGCCTTCTCGATCTCGTCGAGGAGGAGCACCGAGTAGGGCTTGCGACGCACCGCCTCGGTGAGCTGACCGCCCTCGTCGTAGCCGATGTACCCCGGAGGGGACCCCACCAGGCGGGACACGGCGTGCTTCTCCATGTACTCGGACATGTCGATCCGGATCATCGCGTCGTCGTCGCCGAACAGGAACTCCGCAAGGGTGCGTGCCAGCTCGGTCTTGCCCACCCCGGAGGGGCCGAGGAAGATGAACGAGCCGGTGGGCCGCTTGGGGTCCTTCAGGCCCGCACGGGACCGACGGATCGCCTTCGAGATGACCTCGATCGCGGGGTGCTGTCCGATCACCCGCTTGTGGAGTTCCTCCTCCATCCGCATCAGCTTCTGGGTCTCGGCCTCGGTGAGCTTGAACACGGGGATGCCGGTCCACATCGAGACGATGTCGGCGATCTCCTCCTCGCCGATCGACGGACGGTCGCCGGACTCGCCCGCTTCCCACGCTTCCTCGAGCTCCCGTTTCTTGTTCGTCAGCTTGCGCTCCTGATCGCGGAGGGCGGCCGCCTTCTCGAACTCCTGGGCCTCGATCGCGGCCTCCTTCTCCCGCCGGGTGGTCTCCACCTCGGTCTCGAGCTCCCGGTTGGCGGGTGGGGAGGTCATCGACTTGATCCGCATCCGGGAGGCGGCCTCGTCGATCAGGTCGATCGCCTTGTCGGGGAGGAACCGGTCGGAGATGTAGCGGTCGGCGAGTTCGCCGGCTGCCTGGAGGGCGTCGTCGGTGATCTGCACCTTGTGGTGCTGCTCGTAGCGATCACGGAGGCCCTTGAGGATCTCCACCGTCTGGTCGATCGTGGGCTCCTCCACCCGGATCTGCTGGAAACGACGCTCCAGCGCCGAGTCCCGCTCGAGGTACTTGCGGTACTCGTCCAGGGTGGTGGCGCCGATCGTCTGCAGCTCACCACGGGCGAGCGCGGGCTTGAGGATCGAGGCGGCGTCGATCGCCCCCTCCGCGGCACCCGCGCCGACGAGGTTGTGGAGCTCGTCGATGAACAGGATGATGTCCCCCCTCTGGGTGATCTCCTTCATCACCTTCTTCAGCCGCTCCTCGAACTCGCCACGGTACTTCGACCCTGCCACCAGGGCGGCCAGGTCGAGGGTGTAGATCTGCTTGTTCTTGAGCAGCTCGGGCACGTCGGCGTTGGTGATCCGCTGGGCCAGCCCCTCCACCACGGCGGTCTTGCCCACGCCGGGCTCGCCGATCAGCACCGGGTTGTTCTTGGTGCGGCGGGAGAGGATCTGCATGATCCGCTCGATCTCCGTCTCCCGACCGACGACCGGGTCGAGCTTGCCGTCGGCGGCCAGCTTGGTGAGGTTGCGCCCGAACTGGTCGAGCAGCTTGGAGGACTTCTTGCCCTCCGACGGGCCGGGACCCGCGCCCGCGCCCGCGCCGGCTCCCTGCCCCTGGCGACGACCGCCGGGGCCCGAGAGCATGCGGATGACCTCGTTGCGGATCTTCTCGGAGTCGGCGTCGAAGTCGAGCAGGATCCGTGCGGCGACGCCCTCGTTCTCCCGCACCAGGCCGAGCAGGATGTGCTCGGTGCCGATGTAGTTGTGCCCGAGCGAGAGTGCCTCACGCAGGGCGAGCTCGAGCACCTTCTTCGCACGGGGCGTGAAGGGGATCTGTCCGGAGGTGACCTCCTCACCGGAGCCGACGATCCGCACCACCTGGGCGCGTACCCGCTCGACGGTGATGTCGAGGCTCTCCAGCACCCGGGCCGCCAGGCCCTCCTCCTCGCGCAGCAGCCCGAGCAGGATGTGCTCGGTGCCGATGTAGTTGTGCTTGAGCGTCCGCGCCTCCTCCTGCGCTAGAACGACCACCTGCCGGGCCCGTTCTGTAAATCGCTCGAACATGGTGTGAATCCTTCCTGCGAGGACGGCGCCTCAAGCTCTATGTGGTCTCAGAAGCCTCAAGGCAGTCTACCAACCGGCTACCCGGGCCCATGACGGTCAATCGTCGCGGGGAACCCCACGCTTGAGTCCTGGTCAGGTCGGCGCATGCGCCGACCTTGGGGGCCGTGCATGCACGGCCCCCGGCAGGCCCGCATGCGGGCCTGCCCACCCACCGATCGCGAGTCGAGTTCGATCTCCGCTCGGGGGCCACTTGGGGGAGGGCCGACGGAGCCACTCGGGGGAGCGCGTGGGTATGTTCCGTTTTGGGGAGCGCGTATAGCCATGGTTATACGCCGCTTCAAAAACCAAATGGACCCCCCACCTCTCCCCGGGGGTCAATCGCGCATCGCCGGGAACAGCACCACGTCGCGGATGGAGTCGCTGCCGGTGAGGAGCATCACGAGGCGGTCGATGCCCAGGCCCACCCCTCCCGCGGGGGGCATCCCCTGCTCCAGCGCCTCCACGAACAGCTCGTCGTAGGGCTGAGCCTCCTCGTCGCCGAGCGTCGCCAGACGGCGTTGGGCCTCGAAGCGGTCACGCTGGATGTCGGGGTCGTTGAGCTCGGAGAAGGCGTTGGCGATCTCCATGCCGCCGGCGAACGCCTCCCAGCGCTCGGTGAGGGCCGGATCGGAGCGGTGGGGGCGGGCGAACGGGGACAGCTCCACCGGGTAGTCCATCACGAACGTGGGCTGGAGGAGGGTGGGCTCCACGTACTTCGAGAGGAGGTCGTCGGCGATCTGAAACCACGCGTGCCCCTCCGTGTTCAGCTCCAGGCCCTGCTTCTGGACAGCCTCCTGGAGCGCCGGACCATCGCGCAGGTCGGGCCGGGAGAGGTCGATGCCGGTGGCCTCGGCGAGGGCTCCGAAGAACGTCACCCGCCGCCACGGAACCTCGAAGTCGAGCTCGCCGTCGTAGTCCACCGCGCGGGCGCAATCCCGGGCGAGCGCCTCCAGACGGGCGGCCTCGGTGTCGTAGTCGGCGTAGGCCTCGTAGAACTCCACCACCGTGAACTCGGGGTTGTGCTTGGTGGAGACCCCCTCGTTGCGGAAGTCCTTGCCCAGCTCGTACACCCGCTCGAGACCGCCCACGAGCAGGCGCTTCAGGTACAGCTCGGTGGCGATGCGCAGGTACAGGGTTCGCTCCAGGGCGTTGTGATGGGTCTCGAACGGCCGCGCGAGGGCCCCGCCATAGAGGGGCTGGAGCACCGGCGTCTCGACCTCCACGAAGCCCTCTCCGTCCAGATAGGACCGCACCGCGGTGATGATCCGGGCGCGGGCGAGGAACAGGCGGCGGGACTCCTCGCTGGCGATCAGGTCCAGCTCGCGACGACGGTGACGGGTCTCCACGTCGGTGAGGCCGTGGTGCTTGTCCGGCGGGGGACGGAGGGCCTTGGCGAGCACCTGATAGGAGTCCACCCGCAGCGAGAGCTCCCCCCGCTTGCTGCGGAGGACCGCCCCGTCGACACCCAGCAGGTCGCCCAGGTCGAGCGAGATGAGCCGTTTGAACGGCTCCTCACCGAGCACGTCCAGGCGGGCGTGGAGCTGGATCTTGCCGGTGCGGTCGACCAGATCCAGGAAGGCGGCCTTGCCCGAGCCGCGACGACCGGACACCCGGCCAGCCACCCGGTGGGAGTGCTCGGTCTCCTCGCCCGGCTGGAGGTGTCCGTAGGCGTCGAGGATCGGCGCGATCGGCTCGACGTCCGGAAACGAGTAGGGAAAGGCGGTGGCGTCGCTCTCGCGGAGGTGGTCCGCCTTCGCGCGACGCTCGGCGATCAGCTCGGCCAGGCCGTGACGGGCGCTCTGGGGCGGGGAGTCCTGGCCCTCCTCGGTTCCGCTCATCGCGGGAAGCCTATTCGAGGCGGTGTGGGCCCCTACTTCAGGCCGACGTCGATCTTGGTGATCTTGAGCTTGCGAGCGGGGCCCCGGGGAACCTTCACCGCGACCACCTCGTTCCGTTTGCGTCCGAGCAGCGCCCGCCCCACGGGGGACTCGTTGGAGAGCTTGTTCTCCTGGGGCTTCGCCTCGGCGGAGCCGACGATCGTGTACTTCACCGATTTGCCCGTCTTTTCGTCCTTGACGTGCACCACCGAGCCGACCTGAACCACGTCCGTGGAGAGGTCCTTGGCCTCGATCACCGTCGCCATCCGCAGCTTCTCCTGGAGCTGGAGGATGCGACTCTCGATCATCGCCTGCTCGTTCTTGGCGTCGTCGTACTCGGAGTTCTCGGAGATGTCCCCGAACTCGCGGGCCTCCTTGATGCGCTCGGCCACCTCCCGGCGCTTGGCCGTCGAGAGCTCCTCGAGCTCGTCCTTCAGCTTCTCGAGGCCTTCGGGGGTGAGGATGACGTCCTTCGGCATGTGACCCTCGAATCGCGGGTTGTCTTATCGCCTGCTGAACACAGAAAAGCCGCACAGAGAACGGCGCCTTGCGGGGCCGCGAGGCCGCGGCGGCGCAGCAGTATAGCGGGGCCGTGTGGGACCCTCCCGCGAGCCCCCGCGACCCTCCCAGAGGCTAGGCGGCGAGGGTCCGGGGCAGTCGCTCGAGGTCGAGCATGGCCCTCGCGCCCGTGAGGGTGTCCGCCGTCTGCAAGCACTCGCTGAGGCTCTTGGCCGCCGCCGGGTCGAGCCCCAGCCGGGCCACGTACCAGGGATAGAACTTGCGCAGATACCGTGTCGCCCGAGGCTCGCCGAGGTGCTCCACGGCACGGTCGATCGTCCAATGCAGCTCGCCCACCACCTCCTCCTGGGTGGGCTCGCGATCGAGTCGGCCCACGAGCCGTGAGAACAGCCACGGGTTCCCCAGCGAGCCCCGGGCGAGCATCACCGCCGCGGCGCCCGTCGCCTCGTGAGCCTCGTGGACCGACCGCTCGTCGGACAGGCCACCGGTGAGGATCACCGGCGCGGGCAGCGACTCCACGAGGCGGGCGGTGAGCTCGTGGTCGGGCACTCCCTTGTGGCGCACCGAGGCCGACCGGGGATGAAAGGCGATCGCCGACACCCCCGCCTCCTCGACGAGCCGGTGGGCGAGCCCGAAGCCGTCGGTCTCCCCGGGGCGGATGCCCGACCGCAGCTTGACGGTCACCGGCAGCTCCCTGCCGCCCTCGACCCCTCCCTCCCGGGCGGCCCGGGCGAGCTCCACGGCGAGGTCGGGGGAGCCCAGCAGCCCGGCGCCGGCACCGGTCCTGCAGACCTTCGGCACGGGACAGCCCATGTTGATGTCGATCGCGTCGGCTCCCGTACGGGCCACGTGGGCGGCCGCCGAGCGCATGATCCGGGGGTTCTCCCCGAACAGCTGGATCGACACGGGCCCCGCCGGACGGCCCGGCTCGGAGTGACGCTCCTCGGGGTGGATCCGGAGCATCTCCACGCACGTCTTCTCGTTGCCGTAGTGGATCGCGTGGGAGGACACCATCTCCGAGAACGCCATCCCCGCCCCGTAGCGCTTGGCCTGGAGACGTACGAACCAGTTGCCGATCCCCGCAAGCGGCGCGAGCAGCACGCGGTTGGGAACCCTCAACGAGCCGAGGGTCCATGGGTCGGTGAGCTGATCGCGACGGCTCATCCCCTCGATTATGGCCGCCGTCAGAGGTTCCGTTCGTGGAGCAGCCTCAGGCCCGTGAGCGTGAGCAGGTCGTCGATCTCGGCGATCTCCTCGGTGAACGGCACCACGAGGTGGGCCAGCCCTCCGGTGGCGATCACCCCCGCCCGGCCGCCGAGCTCGCCGTAGAGGCGACGGAGGATCGCGTCGATCGCGCCCGCGTACCCGTACACCACCCCGGCGCGGATCGCGTCGATCGTGTTTTTGCCGATCACCGTGTGGGGGGGCGCCAGGTCCACCTTCGGTAGGCGGGCCCCACGTTCGGAGAGGGCCTCCAACGAGATCTCGATGCCCGTCATCAACGCCCCCCCGATGTAGTTGCCGTCGGCCGACACCACGTCGAAGGTGGTGGCGGTGCCGAAGTCCACGCACACCGAGGGGCTGCCGAGACGCTCCCGCAGGGCGACCGCGTTGACGAGCCGGTCGGCCCCGATCTCGCGGGGGTTGTCGTAGCGGATCGCCATCCCGGTGCGGGTGCCGGGGCCCACCGCGTGCATCTCGTGGCCGAGATACCGTGCCGCCATCTCGGTCCACTCGGGCTCGAGCTGGGGGACCGTGGAGGACACGATCGAGGCGTCGAGATCCTCGAAGCCCAGCCCCCGCAGGCCGAGCAGGTTGCTCAGCGCCGCCCCGAGCTGGTCGGCGGTGGACTGGCGGACGGTCGCGAAGCGCCAGTGCTCGAGCAGCTCGGAGTCGCGGAACGCGCCGAAATGGGTCTGGGTGTTGCCGACGTCGACGACCAGGAGCATGGAAGGTCATTATCCTTACCGCAATGGCGTCGTCGTGCGAGCCGGAGGTGACGGGATGAAGGCGAAGCTGTACGTGCTCCCGGGGTCCCACCCCTGTGCGGCCGTCGAAGCGGCGCTGGCGCTGAAGGGCATCGAGTTCGACCGGGTGTCGCTGCTGCCGATGACCCAGATGGCGATCGGCCCGTTGCGCTACGGCGGCACCACCGTCCCGGGGATGCGGATCGACGGCGAGCGGATGGTGGGCTCCCGGACGATCATGCGCAGGCTCGACGAGCTGTCGCCGCAGCCGCCGCTGCTGCCCTCGCCCGGCGACGAGCACTACGCGCAGGTGCTGGAGGCCGAGCGATGGGGCGAGGAGGTGCTCCAGGGCGAGCCGCGACGGATCATCGACGCGGCATTCCTGCGCAACCCGCTGGCGATGGAGACCTACGTCGGAGACGCCAAACTGCCCCTCCCCCGCCCCCTGATGCGTCCGGCGATGCCGCTGACGGCGAAGCTGATGGCGTTCAAAAACAAGGCCCGGGACTCGAACGCCAGCGCGGACATCGCGGCCCTGCCGGCCCAGCTCGACCGAGTGGACCGCTGGATCGAGCAGGGCGTGATCGGCGGCGAGCAGCCCAACGCCGCGGACCTCCAGATCGGCAGCACGATCCGCCTGCTGCTGAGCATCGGCGACCTGCGGCCCCTGATCGAGAGCCATCCCGCCGCGGGGTTGACGAGGTGGTTCCCGCCGATGGTGGGCGAGGTGCAGCCAGGGGTGCTGCCCGCCGAGTGGCTGCCCACCCCGGCTGCCCCCACACCAGCCTGAGGGCGCTCCCGCCGACGACGTAGGAGCCTCCAGGCCCGCCGCCCCGGCCCGGCGGGCGGCTCAACGGTGAAGCACGAGTGCCCGCGAGAGGATCGCCGGGCGGCCGGATCCGGGGGCGAGCACGACGCGCATGGTCAACCCGAGTCGGTGACGGCGATCCAGGGCCAGGCGAGCTCTCCCATCGAGAGCCACCGAGAAGGACGCCGTGCCGGCCCTCAGCGAGGCTCGCACCAGACGCCCCACCCTCACCCTCGAGGGGTTGTGGACCGTCGCCAGCGACCCGCCGGTTGCGAACAGCGCCACTTCCAACCGGCTGCCCGCGCCCGCCGGGGAGACGGCGAGGGAGCCATGCACCGAGGATCCGTGCTGGACGGCGGGCAGCTTCAACGCCTTCGACCCTCCCACCAGCAGCAAGCCGACCGGGCCGGGTGCGCCCGGCGAGCCGGAGCCACCGGCGCCGCCCGAGCCCGAGCCGCCGGGCGATCCAGGGGAACCGCCCGGCGGGGAGTAGGGACTTTCGGGCGTGCCAGGGGGCGGTTCGGCGGTGACCGAGCCGTTCCCGCTGACGATGACCCTTCCGGTCATCGCCGCTTTGTGGACGGTGCAGTAGAAGACGTAGGTGCCGGGTTTCGCGAATGTGCAGGTGCCGCTCCAGTTGGTGGCCGACGACGCCGAGGTGGTGCCCACCGGAACCCCGACGCTGCAGCTCGGAGTGCCGGGGCCGCTGCGCCATTCCACCCCGTGAGCCACGGCGGTGGTGTTCTGGAAGGTGACCACACCGCCTTCCCCGACCGATACCTGTGACGGCGTCCAAGCGTGGGTTTCTTCGTTGTAGATGCCCCCACCGGGTTTGTTTTCGGCTTCCACCGTCGGGCTCGCCGCCGAGCCCGCCACCACCGGCAACGCGATCAGGGCCGCCGCCAGCACCGCCAGCACGATCACCGGGGTGCGCCTGCGCAGTCTCGACATTCCTCGATCAAGCCGCCTTTCTCGCTCGCCCGTCCGCCGCGATGCCCCGCTGCGGAGGCGGCCCGGCCCGCGGATTCGGCCTGGCCTTCGCGCGCGCGCGCGGGCGGCATCCGTGGTCGGTCGGCGGCCCGCGCGCGCAGCGCTCTCCTCATCTGGGTTGACTCCGCGTCGCGGCGATCCTTCCCGCGGTGTCCCCCGCGAGCTGGATCTCCCCTGGCGGGCCCTCCAGCGCTACAGTCGCGGAACGGCACACCGATGAGAACGCTCGACCCGCAATCCCTGCCCCAGCACGTCGACCGGCTGTACCGCGCGGCCTGGGCGCTGTGCGGCAGCCGCGAGGATGCCGAGGATCTCGTGCAGGAGACGTTCGCCCGGGTGCTCGCCCGACCCCGGGTGGTGCGGGGCGAGGACGACCTCTACTACCTGATGCGAGCGTTGCGAAACACCTTCTACACCACCAGACGCACCGCCAGCCGCCGCCCGGCGACCGGCGCCTCGCTCGACGACGTGGTGCTCGCCGACCCCCGCCCGATGGGCAGGCCCGAGCGAGCGATCGAGGTGCAGGAGCTGTACGCCACGATCGCCCAGCTGCCCGAGGACTTTCGCCTGGCACTGGTGGCGGTGGACGTGCTCGGGCTCTCCTATCGTGAGGCCGCCCGGGCGCTGCGGGTGCGGGAGGCGACGATCACCACCCGCCTGTTCCGGGCGAGGGGCGAGGTGGCGCAACGACTGGACCCGCAGACGCAGGGCGCGGGTGCTTCCGGGGAGAGCGCCGAGTCCGCCGCGAAAGGGGCCGGGCAGGCGGGCCAGGCCGGGCAGGCGGGCCAGGCCGGGCAGGACCCCGCCGACGCAGCCCAAAACGTGCGGCCCAAGCGGGAAGGGACCCGCTCGGAAGGAGTCTTGGAGACCAGGAGAGCCAGATGAGCGAGCCCCGCGAGAGCACACCCCCACCCCACCACCAGGACGTTGCGCGCCTGATCGGCGCAGTGGACGTGCGCGCGCCCGAGCGGCTGCACGAGCACGTGCGCACGATGGTGGCGCCGCGGGAGCGCTCGAGCCGCGACGAGCTGCGGGCGCGGTTGCGCCCCACGCTCGCGGCGATGGCAGCCGCCGCCGTCGCGGGCGTGGCGATCGCGCTTCTCAGCGGGGGCGGGGGCACCCAGGCGTTGAACGTCCGCGATGCCTCGGCGCTCACCCTGGGCACGGCGACGAGCGGCGCCCCGCGGGAGCTGTCCGCCCACAGCGGAGAGCTGAACATCGCCGCCGACGGGGTCCCCTTCCCCTATTGGAAGGAGCGGTTCGGCTGGCGCAGCACCGGCGCTCGCACCGACACGCTTGGCGGCCACCGGGTCACCACCGTCTTCTACGCCGGGCCCGACGGACGCCGTATCGGCTACGCCATCGTCGCTGGCACCCCCCCGGCCGGGCTGCTCACGAGCCTGCGCACCGCCGGCCAGGTGAGCTGGCACGGCGGCGTCTCCTACCGGCTGTTGCACCAGAACGGGACGCCCGTGGTGGTGTGGCAGCGCGACGGGCGCCTGTGCGTGCTCTCGGGCCGGAACGTCGACGGCGCGACCTTGCTGCGCCTGGCCAGCTGGGGCGAGGGGCGCCAGGCCACCTGACGGTCTCATGCCCCACTCAGGAGTGGCTCAGCGGAGGGCCCGCCCAGCGCACGCCCTCTCCCAGCGGGAGCTTCGCCAGCGCCTGTGCGAGCGTCTCGCCGCCCGGCGAGCGCAGCGCCCAATCCAGCTCGAGCGCGGGGATCAGCACGAACCGCCGGCGCAACAGCTGCTCGTGTGGGAGGGTCATGCGGGGGTGGGCGAGCCGCACGTCGCCCAGCAGCAGCACATCGATGTCGATCGTCCGCGGGCCATGGCGGACCCCGTTGGCGGTGCGCCCCAGATCCCGCTCGAGCGCCTTGACCACGTCGAGCAGCTGCAGCGGCTCGAGCGCCGTCTGCACCCGCACGCACGCGTTGAGGAAGCTCGCCTGGTCGGGCACCTCTCCGACGGGATCGGTGTCGTACACCGAGGAGCAGCCGAGCACCCGCACGCCCGCCACGTCGAGTGCATCCACCGCCGCCTGCAGGTAGCCGCGACGCTCGCCCACGTTCGAGCCCAGCCCCAGCAGTCCGATCCGCTCGGTCACCGGGGGGACGCCACCTCGCTGCGCTTGCTCGCCGCGGCTCAGGCGGGCGTCGTCTGAAGCCCGGCCAGTGCGAGCCGCTCCCCCACCGCCTGGGCGAACGGGAGCAGCCCCGAGATCGGCCTCACCATCACGGTGAAGTCGACGATCAGCCCGTCCTCGTCGAGGCGCATCAGGTCGATGCCCTCTACTTCCCGATCACCCACCCTGGCGCGGAAGATCAACGCGTGGGTGCGCTCGCTCTGGAGCTCGTCGGTGTAGTGAAAGCCCTCGAACACCTGCGCCACCTCTCCGATCAGCCGCGCGACCGTCTCGCGACCGACGAACGGGTGAAACGTGGCGGGGCTGTGAAAGACGATGTCCGCGGCGAACAGCTCCTGCACCGAGCCGAGGTCACGGCGCTCCACCGCCTCCCTGAACAGGATCGCACCGTTCATCTTCGCCACCCTACTCCTCCGCTTCGCGCCACACCTCGACGGACACCTCGTCGACGGTGAGCGCGATCGGCGGCTCGGGCTTCGTCGCCTTCACCCACACGCCTTCGAGGTCGTAGTCGACCAGCAGCCGGTCGGCGATCGTGCTGCACAGCCGCTCGAGCGTCTTGTGCGAGCGCTGCTGGGCGATCAGCGCGACCAGCTGGCACACCTCGTCGTAGTCGACCGTGTCCGCGATCGAGTCGGTCACCGTCGCGTCGCTTTCGCCCAGATCCAGACGCAGGTCGAGCACCAGCCGCTGTCCCACCTCGCGCTCGGCCTCGCTGACGCCGTGGTGGGTGTACAGCGAGAGCCCGGAGATCTCGATCGTGACCGACTCGCCCGTCTCCTCGCGCTCGCCGTCGAGCTCGTCGTCCTCGTCGGACTCGTCCGCATCGGGCTCATACCCGTCCTCGGGCCGGCCCTCTCCGCCTTCCGGCGCGCCCCCGTTGGCACCGGTCAGCCCTTCGCCGCCGGGCTCGACGGGATCGTCGTCTAGCTTGTCAGGCTCCTCGCCGCGTTCGGAGTCCATCGCGCGTCCAACGTAGCAGCCGCCGTGGCCAACGCTGCGCCCACGGCGGCCACGTCGTGGACGCGAAACACGCTCGCGCCCCGCTCGAGCGCGAGCACGTTGGTGGCGATCGTCCCGGGCAGACGTCGTGCGACCGCCACCGGCTCGCTCTCCCCGGCGGCGTCAGCCAGGATGCGCCCGAGGAAGCTCTTGCGCGAGGTCCCCACCACGAGCGGCCGTCCGAGCGACGCCAGCTCGCCGAGCCGAGCCAGCAACGCGAGGTTGTGCTCGAGCCGCTTGCCGAAGCCGATGCCCGGATCGAGCATCACCCGCTCCTCGGCGATCCCCTCACCCACGGCGAAGCTCAGGCGCTGCTCCAGGAACGCCCGCACCTCATCCACCACATCCCCGTAGCGAGGCTCCTGCTGCATCGTGCGAGGCTCGCCGAGCATGTGCATCAGACAGCAGTCCACGCCGCTGTCGGCCACCACACCGGCCATCTCGGGATCGCCGCGCAGGGCGCTCACGTCGTTGACGAGGGTCGCCCCCGCGTCGATCGCCGCGCGGGCCACCGTCGCCTTCGAGGTGTCGATCGAGATCCGCGCGCCGCCACCCACCTGCGCCAACCCCGCCACGACCGGCGCCACCCGACGCAGCTCCTCCTGCGCCGACACCGGCTCGGCTCCCGGCCGCGTCGATTCGCCGCCCACGTCGACGAAGTGAGCACCCTCGCCGACCAGCCGCCGGCCATGCGCCACGGCGGCGTCGACCCGCAGAAAGCTGCCCCCGTCGGAGAACGAGTCCGGCGTCACGTTCACCACGCCCATCAACCTGTACGGCGCGGTCATCCTGCGAAGCCCACCAGCTGCTCAACGGCCGCGACGAACCGCGCGAACGCGTACCACTAGGCCAGCTCGGGGCGCTCCGGATCGGTGCCACGGATCTCCGCGGTGCCGCCGGCGAGGCCCGGACGCGGGATCGCCCGCGGGGTTTCACGCTCGGGCCGGTCCGCGGGAGCGGGCGGCGCGGGCAGCTCGGGCCGGGGGGTGTCCTCCTCGACGCCGAACACCTCCTCCTCGCTCTTGCCGTCCAGCAGCGCGAGGAACTCCTCCTTCTCGATCGTCTCGCGCTTGACGAGGATCTCGGAGATCTTCTCGAGGTCGTGCTGGTGCTCGGTGAGGATGTCCTTCGCCCGCTGGTGGGCTCCCTCGACGATGCGCCTGACCTCGTCGTCGATCTCCCGCGCGATCTCGTTGGAGTAGTCGGGCTCGGTCGAGAACTCGCGCCCGAGGAAGGGCTGGCCGTGGTCGTGTCCGAACACCCGCGGCCCCAGCTTGTCGCTCATGCCGAACCGCATCACCATCTGCTTGGCCGTCTGGGTGACCTTCTCGAGGTCGTTGGATGCGCCGGTGGTGATCTCACCGAACACGATCTCCTCGGCGGCCCGCCCCCCCAGGGTCATCGCCATCGTGTCGTTGAGCTCTGCCCGGGTGGTCAGGAAGCGGTCTTCCTGCGGCATCGAGATCGTGTAGCCGAGCGCCTGCCCGCGCGAGATCACCGAGATCTTGTGCACCGGGTCGGCGTGCTCCAGGAAGTGCCCGACGAGTGCGTGGCCCATCTCGTGATAGGCGGTGATCAGCCGCTCTTTCTCGCTCATCACCCGCGTCTTCTTCTCGGGGCCGGCGATCACTCGCATGATCCCCTCCTCGAGCTCCTCCTGGTTGATCTCGCGCTTGCCCGTCCGTGCCGCCAGCAGCGCAGCCTCGTTGATCAGGTTGGACAGGTCCGCACCGGTGAAGCCCGGGGTCTGCCCGGCGAGCGCGTCGATGTCGATTTCCTTCGCCAGCGGCTTGCCTCGGGTGTGCACCTCGAGGATCTTGGCCCTGCCCTTGCGATCCGGACGGTCGACGGCGATCTGACGGTCGAACCGGCCCGGTCGCAGCAGCGCCGGGTCGAGGATGTCGGGACGGTTGGTGGCCGCGATCATGATGATGTTGTCCTTCGCCTCGAACCCATCCATCTCGACCAGCAGCTGGTTGAGCGTCTGCTCGCGCTCGTCATGGCCGCCGCCGAGGCCCGCGCCACGGTGGCGGCCCACCGCGTCGATCTCGTCCATGAAGATGATGCACGGACTGTTCTGCTTGGCCTGCTCGAACAGATCGCGCACCCGCGATGCGCCCACGCCGACGAACATCTCCACGAAGTCCGACCCGGAGATCGAGAAGAAGGGCACGCCCGCCTCGCCCGCGACGGCGCGAGCGAGCAGCGTCTTGCCGGTTCCCGGCGGCCCGTACAGCAGCACCCCCGTCGGGATGCGCGCTCCGAGCGCCTGGAACTTCTTCGGGTTCTCCAGGAACTCCTTGATCTCGTGCAGCTCCTCCACCGCCTCGTCGACCCCGGCGACGTCCCTGAAGGTGATCTTCGGCGAGTCCGCCGACAGCCGCTTCGCCCGCGACTTGCCGAAGGACATGACTTTGCTGCCGCCCCCCTGCACCTGGTTCATCAGGAAGATCCAGAACCCCAGGAAGATCACGAACGGGAGGATGTACGTGAGCAGCGACAGCAGCACGCTGCTCTTTTCCGATTCGACGTTGAACCCGACGCCCGCCTTTTCGAGCTGACCGATCAGCTGCGGAGCAGCCTGTTCGACGTAGCCGATTTCATACTTTTCGTTGTTTTTGAGGTCGACTTCGAGCGCTTTGCCCTTGTTCTTGAACTCGACCGACTTGACTTCGTGGGCCGGGATCTCTTTCGTGACCAGCGTCTCGTAGCTGTGTTTGCGCGCGTTGTTCGAGCTCGGGCTGACCAGTTTCACGGCCAGGAAGGCCAGAACCAGCACGATGAGGATCGGGAACGCAGCGCTCTTGAAGGAACGGCTCATGGCGATATCACGGTTTCCTGGCGCCGCTTTTCGTCGTCGTCGCCAGTTGCCTAGCGTACCACGCAGGTACCGGTTTTCCGGTCGCTACGGTCCGCTCCAGCCGGTCTGCTCGCGCCCGCCCGAGTGGCTCCGCACCCGCCCGACAAGCCGACTCCGCCGCTGTCATGGGCCGGTCGAGGGCGGGTGGCGCTCCCGCTCGAGGACCGCCACGAACGGGAGGTTACGGTGGCGCTCGGCGTAGTCCAGGCCATAGCCGACGACGAACCTGTCGGGGATCTCGAAGCCCACGTACCTGGCCTGGAGCGCGACCTTGCGACGGGCGGGCTTGGTCAGCAGCGCGCACACCTCCAGCGTGCGGGGGCCGCGCGATCCGAGGTTGCGCAGCAGGTACTGGAGCGTCAACCCGGAGTCCACGATGTCCTCGACGATCAGCACGTCCCGATCCTCGATCGCCACGTCGAGATCCTTGAGTATCCGCACCACGCCCGAGGAGTCCGTGGCCGACCCGTACGACGCCACCGCCATGAAGTCGACCTCCACCGGGACATCGATGAATCGCATCAGATCGCTCAGGAAGAACACCGCCCCCTTCAGCACACCCACCAGCAGCAGCCTCCTGCCCGCGTAGTCACGGGAGATCTCCTCCCCCAGTGCCCTCACCCGCGCCTGCAGGCTCTCCGCACTGACGAGCACCTCGCCGACCTCGGCCTGCGGGCCGGCGAGCGGCGCGCCACTGACCCGGCTGGTGGCGTGAACGGTCACCTGGCGGAGTCTACGGGGCCCCTCACTCGCCCCGGTCGCCGCCATCGCGCTGCCCGGGGCCGTCTCGCGGGGGAAGCCCGACCATTCGCAGCTCGCCGTCGCAGATCACCGCGCCGACGTTGCCGCCGACGTGCACCTGCGCCGGTCCGCCCCGCCGCGCGAGCGCGAGGATCTCGCCGACGCGTCTGCCCGCCTGCGGCACGTGGCTGCCGGCCGCGTCCTCGGCCATGCGGATCACCACCAGCCGTGCCAGGGCGGGGTGCATCTCCCTCAGGCGCTCCACCGCGATCGCCCGCCTGCCGCCCAGCTCTCGCGCGACGAGCTCGTCCAGCAGCTGGGACTCCTCCCGTAGCCGCGCGGACGTGCGCAGCACGTTCTCGCCCGCCGCCGGGTGAATCGCGAGCAGCGCCGGCACGAGCCTCCGCCGCACACGTGCCCTTGCGAAACGCTCGTCCTCGTTGCTCGCGTCCTCGCGCCACCGAAGCCCCCGCGCCCGGCAGTAGGCGGCCGTCTGCTCACGCGTGATCTCGAGCAGCGGCCTCACCAACCGTCCCTCCCTCGCCGCCATTCCCAGCAGCGCCCGCCTCCCCGGCGATGCCGCGAGCCGGTAGAGGATCGTCTCGAGCTGATCGCTCGCGGTGTGGCCCGTGGCGAGGATCGTGTCTGCACCCTCGCCCGCTCCTGCGGTCCCGGATCCGGCTCCGGCTCCGGCGAGGCGCCGATCCAGCTCGTCGGCCAGCTGCTGCGCCCGGTCGTAGCGCAGCTCTCGCGCCCAGGCCTGGAGGTTTCCGGGCTCGCGCTCCCGCGCGGGCACCGCGACGATCTTCAGCTCCACCCCGAGGCGCTCGCACAGCGCCTCGCACAGGCTCGCGTCGGCCTCGGAGGCCTGCCCCCGCAGGCCGTAGTTGACATGCAACGCGTGAACGTTGTCCGACCCCCTGACGGCGACCGCCACGTCCAGCAGACACACCGAGTCCCGTCCGCCGGAGATCATCGCCAGCAGCCACCCGTCCCCCAGCAGGCCGCCCCTGCGTACGCGCTCCTGCAGCTCCGAGGGGAGCACCAGCCGCTAATCGCCCCGGGCGCTCGCCAGGAACAGCTCGGTCGCCTCGTTGAACCCCTTCAGCACGACCTCGCCGATCAGCTCGAAGGAGAGGCCGTCCTGCCTGCCGGCGGCGTCCACCACCGGGCGCGTCACCAGCACCTCGCCGCCGGCCGCCCGCGCGACCACCCGCGCCGCTCGGTTGATCTCGCGGCCGTAGTAGTCGCCGTCCCGATAGATCGCGGTGCCACAGTGAATGCCGATCCGCGGCGCCGGCGAGTTCTTCGGGAGCTTGTCGACCAGATCGACCCCCCAGCCGGTCAGCGTGACCGCGTCGGCTCCCACGATCATCACCTCGTCCCCGAGCGTCTTGATCACGCGGGCATCGATCGGCAGCGTCTGCTCGACCCGCTCGACGAACCGCTCGACCGCGCTGACCGCCTCCGCCTCGCCCGCCTCCTCGGTCAGTTTGGTGTAGCCCGCCAGATCGGCGAACGCCACCACCACCCGCATCCGCCCCTCCTCGGTGGTCTCCTCGTCGGTGAGCTCGGACTCGATGTGGCCGATCACGTCCTGCTCGACGAAGTACCCGAGCATGCGGCCGTGCAGATAGTTGATGAACGGCGCCGCGAACGGGAGCATCTCCCGCGTCATCGTCTCCATCTCCCGGGCCACCTCGAGACCGGAGACGCCCTCGCGCATCAGCGGCTCGTGCACGTAGAGGTGGAACAGCCGCACCTCGGCGTCCGCCACCTGGGCCATCGCCTGGCCGTACACCCGCACGATCTGAAGCAGCGCGGGCAGGGGCAGTCCCGCCCCGAGGATCTCCGCGCCGTAGCGGAACACCTGCAGATCCTGCTCGGAGATCGAGTCCGTGGAGAGCACGTTCAACCCCATCGTCACCATCAGGCGTTCGATCAGCGCCGGCTGGAGCTTCGTCGCCCGGGCCGCCTCCTCCAGCGTGTATCTGGCCTCGGTGCTGGGGAGCAGTTCGTCGATGTAGCCGAACGCCAGCCTGCCGCTCTGGCTCGCCTCCCTGATCCGCTGCACGGAGTGGCCCCGTTCTCGCAGTCTGGCCACGATCCGCACGTGGGAGGCAGCCGCCGGTGTCCAGCGCCCCTCGTACTGCGGCACGAGTCCCTCGCGGACCCACCGCCTGACCGTCCCCGTACTCACCCCCGCACGCGCGGCCACCTGCTCGAGGGTGAGACCGCCGTTCGAAGTTGCCATCGGGCGGAAGTCTAAGGCGCCCACAGCCGGCTTCCCACCCGGGCCCGAGCGTCACACTCGGCGACGAAACCCTAGAGTCCGCGCGGGTGGCCCCGACCGAGCCCATCCACCTGCGCCCAACCGCCGAGCTGGCCGAGCGGGTGCTCCTCCCCGGCGACCCCGGGCGGGCACTCGCGCTCGCCCAGGTCCTGATCGCCGAGCCGCGCATGTTCAACCACCACCGCGGGTTGTGGGGCTACACCGGTCCCGCCAACGCCGACGGAGAGCCGCTCACGATCCAGAGCACCGGCATCGGCGGGCCCTCGGCGGCGATCGTGCTGGCGGAGCTGATCGCGATCGGGGCCCGTCGCTTCGTGCGGGTGGGCACCTGTGGCGCGCTGCGCGCGGATCTCGCCCTCGGGGAGCTCGTGATCGCAAGCGAGGCGATCCCGCTGGACGGGACGTCCCGCGCACTCGGCGCCGAGGATCGGGTCCCCGCCGATCCCCACCTCGCGGGCGCCCTCGCGAGGGCCGCGCCGCAGGCTCACGCGGGCCCCGTGGCGACGGTCGACCTCTTCTATGCCACAGTCGCGACCGAGCACATCCCCGATGCGCTGGCGATCGAAATGGAGTCCGCCACGCTGTTCGCGCTCGGCCGCGCCAGCCAGGTGGCGGTCGCTGCGATGCTGGTCGTCTCGGACACCTTCCCCGGCGGTGTGCGCACTCGGATCGAGGATCATCCGCTGCTCTCCTCGGCGGAGAGGATGGGCGCTGCAGCGGTCGCCGCGCTCGCCTCGCCGGCCTGAGCCCTCCGCCGAGGTCAGGCTTTGCGGGGTTTCGCCCTGCGGGCCGCGGGTTTCGCCTTGCCCGACCGCGCGGTGGGTTTGCCCGACCGCGCTTTCACCGGGCGGGCTTTGGCGCGCGGGGCTTTCGCGGCCTGCGTCTTGACCGTCTGGCTGGGCTTCGGCTGGCTGTCCAGGCGCCGGGTGAGCGTGCCCAGCTGCTCCTCGATCTTCGACAGCCGCGACTCGACGCCGTGCACCGCCAACGTGCGGTCGAGCCGGTGGACCCCGTCCTCGATGCCCTCCAGACGCTGGGAGACCGAACGCAGGCGACGGGTGAGCCGTTCGATGTCCGCCGCGGAGGGGATGTTGAACGCGCCCATCGCCAGCTCCTGGGCCTGTGCGGCCTTCTCGCGGGCGTCGAACGCGCGGCCGATGGCGCCGGTCAGCAGGGGATTGTCGAGCAGCTCGGACAGCGCCTTGCCGAGCCGATCCTCGCCCGAGCCGGCGAGGCGGTCGCGGAGGTTCTTGACGGTGATGCTCGGATCGGACACAGGACTCCCGGATCTCGGTAGTGGTGGGACGGCAAGGATAAGCGCACCGGTGGCCCGGCCTGGAAGCAGGAACAATACGTTGCACAGGTGTCCGCGCGACTGTTCCTCTTCGTCCAGTTCGAGTTTCCCTGGCCCCTGGGGCCACCGGACGGCCGGTACCTGATGCGCTCGGAGGTCGACGATCGGCCCGAGCACGTGATCGTGCTGGGCACGGTGAGCCCGACCGGACAGCCGGCGCCCCGCCGCGCGGACCGCCCCCCCGGTGCGCTGCGCCGGCTCGGCGGCTCGCGCCAGCGCACCGTGGCGCCGGCGCCGGATCCTGCGCTGCTCGACACCACCCGCGTGACGATCGTCGACCCGGTCTCGCTCTCGGCCGAGCGCCAGGCGAAGGCATGGCTCTCGGACCTCGACCCCGCGCGCGACGTCCCGGCGGCCGTGAAGGTGCTCAACCGGGTGCTGCACGCCCAGCGCATCGCCACGGCCGACCCCTACGTGCGCGAGGTGTCCCCCCTGCAGGCGTCCACCGTGCGAGCCGGGTGGGGCGAAGGCGAGCAGGTCGCCGATGGCCATTGGCTCCATGCCGTCGAGCTGCCTCTCGGCCAGTTGCAGGACGGCGGTCGGGGACGTCGGCGCCGGATCGGCGGGCGCTCGGCCGCGCTGCGCCCCCACGAGCGGCTGGCGAGGCTGCTCGGGGCGCGCGATCGCGCGCTGCTGTGCGAGGAGCTCGCCCTCCGCGCCCGCCTGGATCTCGACGAAGGCCGCCTCGCCCATGCCGCGCTGGAGCTCGACCGGGCCTACGCCGCCGCGCTGGTGGAGCTCGCGGGAGAGGCGCGGGCAGATCTGCCCCTGCGGACCTCCGAGCTCGCCTCCCTGTACGAGGGGGTCAGCGCCGCCGCCGCCGCGGCCCTCTCCGCGGACGGCGCCGCCGCAGACGCCGGTGAGCCCGCGCCCGAGCGCCCGGCGGCCGTCGCACTCGACGAGGAGGCGCTCCGCCACGCCCTGGGACGGCTGGAATCCACCCTGCGAGCGCGCTCTGCGGCGGGGTTCGACCGTACCTGAGCCGGCGACTAGAGTGAGGGTCGCGATGGACCCGACGAGCACCGCGATCGGAACCTGGAGCGGCGGGCGCTACATGCGCTTCGGCGAGTCCCTGGAGGACTCCCGTCTGAGGGCGCTGCTTGCGCCAGGCGGAGGAATCGACACCGTGATCACCGCCGACGCGTACGGCGCCGGCGAGGCTGACAGCCTGCTCGGGCGAGCGCTGGTGGGCCTCGATCGCGACAGCTTCTGCCTGGTGGGAGCGGTCGGACACGACTTCTACACCGGCGAGCGGGAGGGCGCACGGGGCTATCCGCGCTTCACCGACCCGCGCCTGCGTAGCCAGGACGGCTATGGCGAGTACATACGCATGGCCACCGAACGGAGTCTGCAGCGCTGCGGCGTCGAACAGTTCGACCTGCTGCTGCTCCACAACCCCGACCGCGTCGGATACCGCAGCGAGGCGGTGTGGGAGGGCATGGCGTCGCTGCGCGAGCGGGGGCTGGCGCGCAGGCTCGGCGTCGCGCCAGGCCCCGCGAACGGGTTCACGCTCGATCTGATCGCCTGTCTCGAGCGTTACGGCGAGCTGATCGACTGGGCGATGATCATCCTCAACCCGCTCGAGCCGTGGCCCGGTGAGCTCGTGCTCGGCGCCGCCGCCGCAAACGCCGTGAGCCTGATCGCCCGCGTGGTCGACTACGGGGGGCTGTTCCACGACGACGTGCTTCCCGGTCACGCGCTGGCCGAGCACGACCATCGCTCGTTCCGGCCGGCCGGCTGGATCGAGACGGGCAGGGAGAAGCTCGAGCGGATGCGCCCGTACGCCCGTGCGCACGGCCTGACGACGCTGCAGCTCGCCTGCTCGTGGTGCCTCGCCCAGGCGCCCGTTCGCTGCGTGGCCCCGACGCTGATCCAGGAGCCGGGAGCGGACGCCAGGCCGATCGAGGACAAGCGCGTCGAGCTGGCCGGGACCCCCTACCCGTCACCGCTCTCGCCCGCGGAGGTGCTCGCGATCAGGGAGATCGGGGAGAACACCGGCTGCATGGCGCTGAAGGGCGCCAACCCGGGGCACGAGGGCCAGGAGCGCCCCGATCGCTGGGGTCTGGACGAGGAGCTGCTGGCGGTGGCCCGCCAGTGGGATATCGATCCCGTGCGCGACCTCTCCCAGGCTGCCCCGGCCTGACCGGCGGACCGCCGGCCTATCGGGCGTCGTCGATCCCCAGCGCCGACGTCAGCGCGGCGAGCTCGTGCACGACGTCGCCGCGAAGTCGCACCGCGGCGAGCTCCTCCAGGGGCGTGGGTCCCTCGGTGAGGATCGCGATCTGCCCGCCCCGGCGACGGGTCAGCAGCGGCAGCGAGCCGACCGGCTGGACCTCCAGCGAGGAGCCGATGCACAGGATCAGGTCCGCGCCCGCGCAGAGCTCGTGGGCGCGGGCGATCGCCTCCTGCGGGAGCATCTCGCCGAACAGCACCACCTCGGGGCGTAGGGCGCCGCCGCAGTCCTCGCAGCGCGGCACCCCCTGTGGATCGGCGCGCCGTCGCGCGGGCACCTCGACGCGATCGACCTTGGCGCCGCAGTCCGGGCAGCGGCAGCGGGCGATCGAGCCATGCACC
Organism: uncultured Solirubrobacterales bacterium; assembly: GCA_963696615.1. Lineage (GTDB taxonomy): Bacteria > Actinomycetota > Thermoleophilia > Solirubrobacterales > Solirubrobacteraceae > Palsa-744. The sequence continues at coordinate 310,547 of CAVOKU010000003.1, forward strand.
TCGATCAGCTCCTCGGTGCCGGCCTTGCGGTGCAACATGTCGACGTTCTGGGTGACCACTCCGTCCAGCATCCCGCTGCGCTCCATCGCCACGAGCGCGCGATGTGCACCGTTGGGTCGCTTGCTGGTGAGCGTCGCAAAGCGCTCGCCGTAGAACTGCCAGAAGCCGACCGGATCGGCCCTGAACGAGTCGATGTGGGCGACCTTCATCGGATCCACCCGCTCCCAGATGCCCGTCTCGGGGGTGCGGAAGTCGGGTATGCCCGAGGGGACCGAGATGCCCGCGCCGGTGAGCGCCACGATCGAGTCGGCCGCCCGCACGAGATCGGCCAGCACGCCGACCTCCCGGGTCGAGGTGCCCGCCACGGCGCGGACCGGCGTCACTTGCCCTCGAACCGGGGCGCCCGTTTGCCCAGGAAGGCGGAGATCCCCTCGCGCGCGTCGGCGCTTGCGAACACGCTGGCGAAGCCGGCCTGCTCGGCGGCGATGCCCTCGTCCAGGTCGCCGGCACCGGACACCCGCTTGATCTGCTCCACGGCGAGCGGCGCCTGCCCGGCGAGCCGGTGTGCCCAGGCGAGAGCGGTGTCGAGCAGTTCGTGGTCCTCGACCACGCGGTTGACGAGGCCGAGCTCGTATGCCTCCTCGGCGAGGATCGGATCGCCGATCAGGTTCATCTCCAGCGCCTTGCTGTGACCCACCAGCCGCGGCAGCCGCTGGGTGCCGCCGAACCCGGGGATGATCCCGAGCTTGATCTCGGGCTGGCCGAACAGCGCGGTGCGCGCCGCGATGCGCATATCGCACGCCATCGCCAGCTCGCAGCCGCCGCCGAAGGCGAGGCCGTTGACGGCGGCGATCGTCGCCACGCCGGCGCCGCCGATCTCCCGCAGCAGCGCGTGGGTGCTCTCGAGCAGCTTCCGCCCGCCAGCCTCGTCCATCGTCGTGAAGGCCTTGATATCGGCGCCGGCGCTGAACAGGAACGGGTTCGACGAGGCGATCACGAGCGCCCGCACAGGCGGGGACTCGGACGCCGTGACGTGCGCCCACACCTTTGCCAGATCCTGCACCACCTGGGGCGAGATCGAGTTCATCTGCCCGTTCGCCAGCCAGGCGATCGCCACCGCCGGCGCGCCGTCCTCGCCGCCTCGGGTCTCGAGCTTGATCGTCTCCCCCGGCTGCTCGCCGTCGGCCTGGGGGTAGGGGTAGAAGCCCTGGCCGCTCTGCTGGCCGAGCCGCCCCTGAGCCACCAGCCGGCGCAGGATCGTGGGGGGCGCGAAGCGCTCGCCGTAGCGCTCCTGCGCGTTCTCCATCCGCTCGAGCACCTTGTCCAGGCCCTCGCTGTCGGCCCGCATGAAGGGAGGCATCAGCCCGCGACGGGGATCGAGCCCGGCGCCGGCCATCATCCCGAAGTCGATGTCGCGGTGGGTCGCCACCCCCTCCTCCAGCACGAGGCATGCCTCGATGAACGTCTTCAGCGAGAGCAGCTCGATCAGCTCGTCGGTGTTCGGCTCGCCATCCCCGGGCAGGTTGGGCTCGCCCTGCGGATCGTAGAAGCCGTCGCCGCCGGTCTTGGCCCCCAGCTTGCCTTCGGAGACGAGCCTCTGCATGCCCTGGGGCACGTAGAAGCGCTCGTCACCGTAGGACTCGGCGAGATGCTCCGCCACGTGCAGCACGGTGTCCAGCCCGAGCAGGTTGACCAGGTGGTAGGGGCCCACCGGCACCAGCCCAGAGCTGCCCAGCCCCTCGTCGATCTGCTTGATCGAGAGCCCGTCCTCCTCCTGCGCGCGCCACACCTCGGAGATCCCGGAGTTGAGAATCCGGTTGACGACGAAGCCGGGCACCTCGGCGCAGGTGATGGGCTGCTTGCGGATCGTCTGGGCGAACGTGACGGCCGTGGTGACGGTCTCCGCCGAGGTGTCCTCGCCCTCGACGATCTCGATCAGCGGCATGATCGACGCCGGATAGAAGTAGTGAAAACCGACGACCTTGTCGGGGCGTAGCGTCGCTTCCCCGATCTCGGTGATCGACAGCGAGGAGGTGTTGGAGGCGAGGATCGCGTGGCCCGGCGTGGCCGCGTCGAGCTCGGCGAACACGCTCTGCTTGATCTCCATCCGCTCAGGGACGGCCTCGATCACGTAGTCGACCTCGCCGAAGCCCTCATAGGAGGTGGTGCCGTGGATCCTGCCCAGCACCTCGGCGATCCGCTCCTGGCCCTGCTCGGCGGTGAGCTTCTCCTTCTCGACGAGCCTGTTCACCTGTCCCGCAGTCACGTTGCGTGCCTCGTCCAGGCCGGCCTGCACGAGCGCCTCGTCGATGTCCTTGAGCAGGACGGGAACGCCTGCGGCGGCGATCGTCTGGGCGATCTGTCCGCCCATCGTCCCGGCCCCGACGACGGCGGCTTTGAACACGGACATGCTGTCGTTCTCCTAGTCTGCTCGAAGGTGCTGGATCGCTGCTGCGGCTCGCGGAGCCTACAGCGGGGGCACCGCCGGCGCCTGTGCGGGCGCACCTATGTGGCTCGCCCCGGGTTGCCGGGGTAGGGGAATGCCAAGCAGGGTAGATACTGACGGAAACTAGGAGAGGCGATGAACGTTTTGCACACACCGAAGCCCAAGACGCCAAGACAGGCACTCGCGACGATCGCCGCATTCGTGCTGCTCGGCGCGATGACCGTCCCCGCCGGGGTCGCGCAGGCCGCGCCGATGATCCCCGGCGTCACGACCGGCAACGCCGAGGCCGTCAGCTACAGCTCGGCCACGCTGACCGGATCGATCAATCCCCGCGGCAGCGACACCTCCTACTACTTTCAGTACGGCCCCACGAGGGCCTACGGGGCACAGACCGGGATCGCCGACGCCGGCGCGGGCACCGGGGCCGTCTCGGTGAGCCTGCCCGTGACCGGCCTGCAGCCGCTCACGCGCTATCACTACCGGCTCGTCGCGGTCAACAGCGAGGGCGCCTCCAACGGCGCCGATCGCACGCTGATGACGCAGAAGGTCCCGCTTTCGCTGCAGATCCTGGTGTCCCCCAATCCGGTCCTGTTCGGCGGCACGATCACCGTGCAGGGCACCCTCTCGGGCACCGGCAACGGCGGCCGCCCGGTGGTGCTGCAGGTCAGCCAGTTCCCCTTCACCGCCGGTTTCCAGACGGTCGGCAACGCGCAGCTGACCTCCACCACCGGCGGCTTCTCCTTCGCCGCGCTGGGGCTGACCCTCGCCAGCCAGTTCCGGGTCGTGGCCACCACCAGCCCGCCGGTGATCAGCCCCGTGGCCCTGGAGAGCGTCTCGGTGCGAGTGTCCGCTCACGTCGCCCGCACCCGACGGCGCGGCTACGCCCGCATCTACGGGATCGTCACGCCCGCCGCGAACGGGATGCAGGTCGGGATCATGAGGATCAGCCACGGTCGCAACGTGCTCGTCGCCGGGACCGTCCTGCGCCCGCGCAACGCCTCGACGTCGCGGTTTGACCGTGTCGTGCGCGTCTCCCGGGGCGCCTACCGGGTGCTTGTGAGGGTCACCAACGGCGCGCAGAGCTCGGCCTACAGCACCCCGTTGCGGATCGGCTGAGCCCCCGCAGCACCGCGCGTCGGCGCGCCGACGTCGAGCTCACGGCGGGCTCCGCAGTGTGTGTGCGGAGCCCGCCGTCGAGCAGCAAGGATCAGGCGATGCTCAGGCGGGGACCGCCTCGGAGGCCTTCACGGCCTCGGGCTGCTCCTCAACGCGGCGCGGCAGCAGCGTTTCGCGGGCGATCACCAGGCGCTGGATCTGGGAGGTGCCCTCATACAGCTGCATGATCTTGGCGTCGCGGAACAGCTTCTCGACGGGATACTCCTTGATGAAGCCATAGCCGCCGTAGACCTGGACGGCGTCGGTGGTGACCTTCATCGCGGCGTCGGCGGCGAAGCGCTTGGCGTGTGAGGAGACGAGCGTGTTGCGTTCGCCTCGATCGAGCATCACGGCCGACTTCCACGTGAGCAGACGCGCAGCCTCGATGTCGGTGGCCATGTCGGCGATCATGAACTGGATCGCCTGGTGCATCGCGATCGGCACGCCGAACTGAACCCGTTCGCGCGAGTAGTCGGTGGCGAACTCGAACGCCGCCCGGGCGATCCCGGTGGCCATCGCCGCCACACCGGGACGGGTGCGGTCGAGCGTCATCATCGCGAGCTTGAAGCCCCGGTTCTCCTCGCCGATCAGGTGGGTGGCTGGGACCTCCACGTCGTCGAAGGAGATCGTCGCGGTGTTGGAGGCGCGCTGTCCGAGCTTGTCCTCCTTCTTGTCCACCACCACGCCCGCGTCGCGCGGCACCAGGAACGCCGAGATGCCGCGATGGCCGGCGTCCTTGTCGGTCTTGGCGTAGACGGTGTACCAGTTGGCGTAGCCGCCGTTGGTGATGAAGCACTTCGAGCCGTTGATGACGTACTTGTCGCCCTTCTTCACGGCGGTGGTGCGCATCCCCGAGACGTCCGAGCCCGCGTCTGGCTCGGTCAGGCAGAAGGAGGCCAGCAGCGGCGCCTCGGTGAGGCGCCCCAGGTACTCCTTCTTGACCTCCTCGGAGGCGCCGATGATCACCGGAGCGGTGGCCAGGCCGTTGCAGCCCAGCGACGTCTGGATGCCCGAGCAGCCCCAGGAGAGCTCTTCCTCGATCAGACAGCCGTCGAGGTAGCCGGCTCCCGCGCCCCCGTACTGCTCGGGGATGTGACTGTTCATCAGGCCCACCTCCCAGGCCTTGCCGATGATGTCCTCGGGCCAGGTGCCGTCCTTGTCGTACTCCCACGCAACCGGCCGGATCTCCTTCTCGGCGAAGTCGTGGGCCATTTCGCGCAGGTTCTTCTGCTCGTCTGTGAGCGTGAAATCGACCATTTCTGTTCGTGTTCTCCTAAGGGTGTCTGCTAAGCGGCCTGTGATTGACTGATCGGTCAATCACTCCTCAGGACGGAGGGTAGCGCTCCCGACGGGCACGAGAGCCCACGGTCGCATCCCGCCGAGCACCGGCCGACAGCGGGCGATGGGAGAACTCGCCCTCGCGAAGCTCCGAGCCGCCCAGCGTGAAGTTCGCAACAATCCAGGCAATGCAGAGCCTGTTTCCGATCGTCGTGTTCGGTGCCGTGGGGCTGTCGATCGTGATGTCGATCGTGTTCCTGCTGAGCAAGGGCAGCCTGTATGACCAGATCGGGGAGGGCGGCCTGGGCGGGGAGGGCGACGGCAACCGGCGCACGCACGGTGCTCCGGGACAGCCGGGAGCGAGCCCCGGCCAGGCGGAGCTGCCGTTCGCAGGCGAGAGCTCGCTGGTCGCCGGCCCGCAGCTGGAACAGGCCGAGCGCGAGCAGGAAATCAGGCAGCTGGTCGGAGCGCGCAGCGAGCGGCTCGTGCGCCGCGGCGAGCCGGCGCTCGACGTGGACGCCGAGGTGGCGCGGCTGCTTGCGGTGCAGCCCGCCGCGGCCGCCCACCAGCGCGACCAGGGCATCGCCGTGGAGGTGCTGCAACTGGTCGTCGCACGCAACGAACGGCGCGAACGACGGGGGCTCGAGCCGCTTGACATCGAGGCCGAGGTGGCGCGTACCCTGGCCGAGCTCGACGCGTGAGCGCGTGGACGTTCGCCATTCGGCGCCGTCGGGTATAAACGCCACATGGCGGAGCATCGCAAGTTCGAGCTGGACGAGTTGACCAATCGTCCCGGGACGTACTTCAACCCTCAGACAGAGGTGCTGCTGATCGTCGACGACTCGCCCGAGATGGATCACGAGATCTTCAACATGGAGGAGCTCGAGGGCGCCGAATGGGTGCTCATCTCCGAGGACTCGCCGGTCGACGAGAACCGCCGCGACGAGCTGATCGAGCGCTTCCAGGTGACCTACCACCCGGGCGGCGAGCATTCGATCGAGGGGGACGCCGACGACGAGGAGGAGGACGTGCTCGAAGCCGACGACCAGGAGGTCGGCCGCGAGTAGACGCGGGCCGGCGCAGCGAGACTATGCGCGGCCAGCCGGTTTGAAGGGGCGTGAACCCACGCCGAGCCTCCCCCCTGCAAGCCGCCGTGCAGGCGGCTGCGGGGCCGGTCCATAGCATCCGCGCGATGCCTGCCCGGAGCGCTTACAGGCGCTGCCTCGGCCCGATGGTTCTCGGCCTCCTCGTCGCCGCGATCGTTCCCGCCGCCGCGTCGGCGGCCGGCCCGAGCGTGACCGGCGCGCTCGCGAGCCTGCAGCGCAGCGGAGCGATCACCGAAGCCGCCCACAAGCAGTACGCGACCGCCTACACCGCTGCGCAGCGCTCGGAGAAGCGCCTCGCCGGCACCCGCCGCACCGAGCTGGGGAGCGTGATCTCGAACATTCAGGCGATCGCGGCCGCTGGAGGGTTCTCCGCCTCGCGACTGCCGGCTCTGTTCCTGACGCTGGAACGCAATCGTCAGTGGTGGACCACCGAACCGCTGATCTCGAGCGGCGAGCGGGTGAGCTTCCCGGGCAGCAGGATCGTTTGGGAGTACTACGCCGGCCAGGGCATCGAGATCCAGTGGCTCGGCACCTTCGGCGAGGCGAACGGCTACTACCTCTCCGGTCACGAAAACGCGAACCTGCGTCAGCTGCTGGGCGAAGTGATCCCACTCGCGACCAAGCGCGCCGGTGGGATCGCCTGGGAGTACATGTTCCGCTTCGACGGCGGACGGCCGCCCTGGACGAGCGGCCTCTCGCAGGGGACCGCCCTGCAGGTGCTGGCACGCGCCTGGTCACGCTTCAAGGAACCCACCTACCTGACCGCCGCCCAGCAGGCGCTCGGCATCTTCCAGACCTCCCCGTCGACGGGCGTGCGCGTCAAGACCAGCGCCGGCGCCGAGTACGCCGAGTACACCTACGCGCCCAACGACAGGATCCTCAACGGGTTCATCCAGTCGCTGGTCGGCATCTACGACTACACATCGATCACCAGAGACCCGCTCGGGCTGGCGCTGTTCGAAGCGGGCGACGCCGAGGCGCGCGCCGAGGTCCCCCACTACGACACCGGCGCCTGGTCGCTGTACGACCAGTTCGGGGAATCGAACCTCAACTACCACGAACTGCTCACCGAATTCCTGCAGCACCTGTGCGAACGCACGCGCAAAGGCCCACCGATGACGAGCGCCCCGGCTCCCGCCCCCGCCCCCGCGCCGGCTCCGACGACGTCCACGCCCGCCCCGACCGGCGGCAGCGCGGGGGGCACGAGCGCCACCGCCGCAAGGGCTCCGGCACGCGCCTCCGCCGCGATCCCCGGCGATCAGGTCTACTGCACCACCGCGCAGAGATTCACCACCTATCTGCGTACGCCGCCGGACGTCTCGCTGATGTCGAGCATCCTCCCGACGAGCACACGGGCGGGCGTACAGGTGTCGCTGTCGAAGATCTCCACGGTGAAGATCACGGTCAGGCGCGGAGCGAGCACCGTGTGGACGAACAGCGCGACGGTGGAACGCGGCAAGCCGAAGGTGCTGTGGGTCACCCCCGCACAGGCCGGGGCCTACTCGATCACGGTGACCGCCACGGACCTCGCCGGCAACTTCTCCACCGCCACCGGGACGATCACCCTGGCCAGGGGCGCCAGGGCGCACTGAGCGGACCTAGACTGCAGGACATGACGCGACTCGCGCGAGATTGGCGGGCGCTGACCGCCGATCAGCACCTTGCGGGCGGCGCCGCGGTGGCGCTGTTCGCGACGATGCTGCTGCCCTGGTACCAGCAGAACGCGGTCGTCAACGCGACCCGGGGAGCGCCACTGCTGAGCCGAAATCTCAACGCCTTCCAGGTGTTCTCGTTCGTCGAGGCGGCCGTGCTGCTGGTCGCCGTCGCCGTCGGATATCTGCTCTTTGCCCGCGCCGAGGGCCGCGACTTCCGGCTGCCCGGAAGCGACGGCGCCGTGGTGATGGCGGCGGGTGGATGGACGGCGCTGCTGCTCGTCGTCAGGCTGTTCGACAAGCCCGGCATCTCGAGCCACGGGATCGCGGCGAACGTCGGGGTGCAATGGGGGATCTTCTTCGCGCTGGCGGCGGCCGGCCTGATGATCTACTCCGGCTCGCGCATGCGCGGCGCCCGCCACCCCGAACCGCCGCTGGAGCGCACGAGCGCACGCGAGGCGGCCGAACGCGCCCCCCCGCCCGAGCCCGCAGAGCGCGTGCGCGAGCAGCCGCGCCCCCGTCACCCCCCGGCGCCCGCCAATCCGCGGCAGGCGCCGGCGCGACGCCGGGTGGGCGCGGTCGAGCCGACGGAGCAGCTCTCGCTCGAGGACCCGCCGCGAGAACCGGACTGACAGGCGGCGGGGCCTATCATTGCGGGGACGATGTCGAGCTCGCCCGCGGCGCCCCCGTCTGTGAAGGCAATTGCCGAGGGCTTGCGCGCGGTCGGCTATCTGCCCGGCGAGTCCACCGCGCTGGTGTCGTTCCTGGCGACAAAGCTCGGCAAGCCCGTGCTGGTCGAGGGGCCCGCGGGAGTGGGCAAGACCGAGCTGGCCAAGGCCCTGGCCAAGCTGCTGGACCGGGAGCTCGTGCGACTGCAGTGCTACGAGGGCCTGGACGAGGCGAAGGCCCTGTACGAGTGGAACTACCGCAAGCAGCTGCTGCGCATCCAGGCGGAGGCCGACGGCGCGGGCTGGGAGCAGGTCCAGGAGGACATCTTCGGCGAGGACTTCCTGCTGGCGCGGCCGCTGATGAGCGCGATCGCCGCCGAGCGCCCCGTGGTGCTGCTGATCGACGAGATCGACAAGACCGATCAGGAGTTCGAGGCGATGCTGCTGGAGGTGCTCTCCGACTTTCAGATCTCGATCCCCGAGCTGGGGCGGGTGGAGTCGCGCACCCACCCCGTCGTGCTGTTGACCTCGAACAACTCGCGCGAGCTGACCGAGGCGCTCAAGCGCCGCTGCCTGTACCTGTGGCTGGACTACCCCGAGCTCGAGCACGAGCTCGAGATCGTGCGACTGCACGCGCCCGAGCTGCCTGAGACGGTTGCCCGTCGGCTGGTGGAGGTGATCGGCATGGTGCGCGAGCTCGATCTGAAAAAGCCGCCGTCGATCGCCGAGTCGATCGACTGGGCGCGCGCGCTGCTGCTGCTGGGCGCGCAGGACATCGACGAGGAGACGTTCACCGAGACGATGTCGGTGATCGTCAAGCATCGCACCGACATGGACCTCGTGGCGGAGCGCGTCGGGCTGAAGCTCCGAGCGCCGGCCGATGCCCTCTGAGCAGGCGCCGGCAGTGCCCCGGGGCTTTCCAGCGAGGTTGCTGGAGCTGGGCGAGGAGCTGCGCCGGGAAGGCGTCGCGATCGGCACGTCCGAGCTGCTCGACGCGTTCGCCGTGCTGGGCGAGATCGAGTGGACCGATCAGGAGGACTTCCGCGAGGCGCTGGCCGCGACGCTCGCCAAGAGCCAGGAGGACCGGCGCGTGTTCGAGTTGGTGTTCGATCGCTTCTTCTTCCGCGCCGTGGAGCTGGCAGCGGCGCGCGAGGGCGTGCAGGAGCAGGACGAGGGCGTCGCCGGCGGCCTGGACCTCGACGAGCTCACCGATGAAGAGCTCGAGGCCCTGCGCGCCCAGATCGCCGCTGCGCTGAGGGATGGCTCGGAGGGGGCGATGCGCGATCTCGCTCGGATCGCGATCGCCGCGTTCGCCCGCCGCCAGGAGGGCTCCGGCGTGATCGGGGTGGACGTGCAGAGGATCAGGCGTGCGCTGGGCCTGCGGGCCGAGCCCCAGCCCGACCTGCCCACGAGCGATCCCCGCCGCGAAGGGCTGCCGCGGGAGGCGCTGAGGCGCTTCGAGGCGCTGCTGCGACGCGAGCTCGAGCGTGCCCAGGTGGAGCGCACCGGCAGCCTGCCGCCGGCGCGCCCGCTGGGGGAGCTCGACCGGGCGCTGCCCTCCGGCCCGCTGCAGGACCTCGCGGCGGTGCATCGCGTCGTGGCGCAGCTGCGCCGCCGCCTGGCCACCCAGGGGCGCCAGCTGCGCGGGCACCGGCATCACGCCCACGTCGACGTGCGACGCACGATGCGCGCGTCGCTTCAGACGGGCGGCGTGCCAGTGGTGCTCAAGTACCGGCCGCGACGCCCGAAACGGCCCGAGATCTATGTCCTGTGCGACGTGTCCACCAGCGTGACCTCGGCCTCGGTGTTCTTCCTTTCAGTGCTCCACGCCCTGCACGACAGCTTTCGCAAGATGCGCTCTTTCGTGTTCATCGAGCGGATCAGCGAGGTGACCGACATCTTCGAACGGGAGCGAAACTTCAAAGCCGTGAGTGAGCGCATCGGCAGCGACGCCGGCGTGGCGGACATATCCGGGTACACCGACTACGGCCGTGTCTGGTCGGAGCTGCTGGAGCAGATCGGCGAGGACCTGCACCCCCGGGCGACCGTGATCGTGCTCGGCGACGCACGCACCAACGGCAGGGATCCGCGCGAGGACATCTTCGCCAAGATCGCCGCCCGCGCCGGTCGCACCTTCTGGCTGAACCCCGAGCCGAGGCTGTACTGGAACTACGGCGACTCGGTGATCGCCGCCTACGAGCAGTACTGCACCGCGTTCGAGTGCTGGACCACCGCACAGCTCGAGGACTTCGTGCGGGCGCTGGCCCGTCCCGGCATCGCGATGACGCAGTAGCCGCGAGGTCGCCACGTCGCCGCGCGCTAGCATCCGGCTCAGAGTCAAGCAGGGGGGCTGGCGGGAAGGCCGGCTGAGATGGCGCACAGGAGCACAGCCCCGTCGCCGACCCTTCGAACCTGTGGGGTAATGCCCGCGAAGGGAGCGACGTGCAGACAGGGCTCCTACCCAGTCCAACACCGCCCAGCGAAGACACCGGCCGCGCCGCGGTGCACCTCGACGCGGTCAGCCGGGCGTACCCGGGCCCCGGCGAAGCGCCGGTGCCGGCCCTCGCCGGATTCTCGCTGCGCGCCGAGGAGAACGAGCTGCTCGCGGTTGTCGGCCCCAGCGGATGCGGCAAGACCACGCTGCTCGAGCTGATCTGCGGACTGCAGCGAGCAGACCAGGGGAGCGTGGCGTGCGCACCGGCGGCGTTGATGCCCCAGCGAGACCTGCTGCTGCCGTGGCTGACCGCGCTGGACAACGCGGCGCTGGCGCTGCGGATCGCGCGGGTACCGCGTCGCCAGGCGCGTGAGCGCGCAGCCGGCCTGTTCGCCGAGCTGGGGCTCGCAGGCTTCGAGCAGGCCCACCCCCACGAGCTCTCCGGCGGGATGCGCCAGCGGGTCGCGTTCGTGCGCACGCTGCTCTCCGGCAAGCGGCTGCTGTGCCTGGATGAGCCGTTCGGCGCGCTCGATGCGATCACCCGCGCGGAGATGCACGTGTGGCTGAGCGATGCCCTGCAGCGCGAGCCCCGCACGGTGGTGCTGGTGACGCACGACGTGGAGGAGGCGATCGTGCTCGCCGACCGCGTCGCCGTCCTGTCCGCCAGACCCGGTCGGGTGCTGGGCGAGCTCGATGTTCGTCTGGCGCGTCCGCGATCGCGCACCGATCCCCAGGTGGTCGCGCTGCGCGAGCGGGCTCTCGCCGTGCTCAGCGAGGGCTCGCGGGGCGCCACCAAGGAGCGTCGGCGATGACCGGGGGGCGACCAACGCGGCTGGTCTCGGTGCTCGCACCGGCGCTGCTGCTGATCGTACTGGTGGGCGCGTGGGAGCTCTACGTGGACCTCGGCGGGGTCGATCGGCTCGTGCTGCCCGCGCCACACGAAGTTGGCGGTGCGCTGTGGGACAACGCGGGCTTCCTGGCATCGAACCTGCGGCCCACCGCGGAGGAGGTTCTGCTCGGCATCCTGCTCGCCTTGCTGGTGGGGCTCGCGCTGGCGATCGCGATCCACCTCTCGCCGCTGCTGCGCCGGGCGGTGTATCCGTTGGCCGTCGGCTCCCAGGCCGTGCCGATCGCGGTGATCGCGGTGCTGCTCGTGTTCTGGTGGGGGTTCGGCATCCTGCCCAAGCTGGTGGTGATCACGCTGATCTGCTTCTTCCCCGTGCTGGTCACCACCGTCGACGGGCTCGCAGCGGTCGATCCCGACGAGCTGAAGCTGCTGCGCACACTCGACGCCACGCGCTGGCAGGCGTTTCGCCTCGCCGAGCTGCCGGCGGCGGTTCCCGCGGCGATCAGCGGTGCACGGATCGCGCTCACCGTGGGGGTGATCGGGGCGTTCATCGCCGAGACCAGCACCCCCACCTCCGGCCCCTACCCCGGACTCGGGCGGGAGATCGTCAGCGACCTGAACTTCAGGACCGATCGCGCCTACGCGGGCACCGTCGTGCTGTTCGTGTTCGCGATCGCCTGCTTCTATACCCTCGCACTCGCCGAGCGCCGCCTGGCGCCGTGGGCGCATCGATCGAGAGGAGAGCTCAGTTGAGAACCGGACCGGCAGCGTCGCGTCAGCTCGCCCGCGCCGCGCGGCTCGCCGCCACGGCGGCACTGTGCGGGCTGACCCTGTCCGCCTGCGGATCCAAGCAGAACGCGACCACCGCGCCTGCCGCCAAGCCGTTCACGGTGATGCTCGACTTCTTCCCGAATGCCGACCACGCGCCGCTGTATGCGGCGATCGCGCACGGCGACTTCCGCGCGGCGGGCCTGGAAGTGCGGCCCGAGACGCCGGCCGACCCCGCCGAACCGCTGAAGCTGCTGGCCGCCGGCAAGGTGGACATGGCGATCTCCTACGAGCCGGAGCTGCTGCTCGCGCGCGACCAGGGCCTCAAGCTGGTCTCGATCGGCGCGCTCGTGCAGCGCCCGCTGACCTCGATCATCGCGCTCCCCTCCGCACACGTGCGCGCTGTGAGCGACCTGGCCGGCAAGCGGGTGGGCACGGCCGGCATCCCCTACCAGGCGGCCGAGCTGCGCACCTCGCTGCGCGCCGCCGGGGTCGATCCCGGGTCTGTGCAGGAAGTGAACGTCGGCTTCAACCTCGTCCCCGCGATGCTCTCCGGCAAGGTTGCCGCGACGCTCGGCGGCTTCTGGAACTACGAGGGCATCCAGCTGCAGCTGATGCACCGCCATCCGGTCGTGATCCCCGTCGACCGCACAGGGGTGCCGCGCTATGACGAGCTCGTGCTGGTGGTGCGCGAAGACGAGGCCCGCAAGCGCGGCCAGGACCTGCGCGCGTTCCTGCAGGCCCTCACCCGCGGGGAGCACGACGTGCGCGCCGATCCTGAGGCAGCCGCCGCGGCGGTGCTCAAGGCCAATCCCTCGTTGGAAGGAAAGCTCCAGCTCGAATCGATCCGTCAAACGCTGGCGGCGACGATGCCCGTCCGGTCGGGCAAGCCCTACGGCTGGCAGGAACCGTCGGAGTGGGCGAGCTTCGGCGCCTGGATGCACGGCCAGGGACTGCTGGCGCACGATCCCAGTGGCGGGCTGCCGCCCTTCACCAACGAGTACCTACCTGGAGAGGGGCTGTAGCGTGGGGGCACCCCGCGAGCCGGTGTGGCGATCGCGGGCGAGCCGGGCGCCTCGTGCCGAGACGAAGGAGACGCGATGTTCGAGAACGTGATCGCAGGAGTGGACGGACGTCCCAACGGCCGCGACGCGATCGCGCTCGCCTCACAGCTCCTCGGCGCACAGGGCAGGTTGACGCTCGCCAACGTCCATTCGGGCGTGACCCGTCCGGTCGACGCGGTATCGCCCGGGGTGTTGAGCGCCCGGCGCGAGGCCTCGCACGAGCTGCTCGAGCGAGAGCGCGACCAGGCGGACGTGCAGGCAGAGCTCATCAGCTATGCCGACCGCTCGCCCGGGCGAGGGCTGCACAGGCTCGCCGAGGAGCAGCACGCCGATCTGCTGGTGGTCGGCTCGTGCAGCCGCGGGCCGATCAACCGGGTGCTTGCCGGGGACGACACCCGTGCGTCCTTGAATGGGGCTCCCTGCGCGGTCGCGGTCGCCGCCCACGGCTACTCCCAGCAGCCCGCTCCGATCGCCTCGATCGGCGTCGGCTTCGACGAGTCGCCCGAGAGCGAGATGGCGCTAGCCGCAGCGCGCGAGCTGGCCTCCCGCACACACGCGAACTTGAGCGTGTTGGAGGTCGTGTCCCTGCCGAGCTACGCGTTCACGGGTTTCGGCGTACCCGAGCTCGGCGAGAGCATCGAAACGATGCTCGCCGAGGCCGGTGAGCGCCTGTCGCGGTTGCAGAGGGTCGATACGCACGCGGTGTTCGGGCTGGCGGGCGAGGAGCTCGCTGCCTTCGCGGCCGAGAAGCAGCTGCTGGTCGTCGGCTCGCGCGGGTACGGGCCGGTCAAGCGCCTGGTGGCGGGAAGCACCGCCGACTACCTGCAGCGACATGCCCGCTGCTCGCTGCTCGTCCTGCCCCGCAGCGAGGACTAGCGCGGGCCGAGCGATGCGAATCGGTCTGCTCACCGGCGGGGGCGACTGCCCGGGACTGAACGCCGTCATCCGCGCCGTCGTCCGCCGCGGGCTCGCCGATGAGGACAGCGGCTTCGTGGGCTTTCGCTACGGCTGGGCGGGGGTGCTTGGGGACGATGCGATCGCGCTCACGCTCGAGAGCACCGCCGGCATCCTGCCGCGCGGAGGCACGATCCTGGGCACGTCGCGTACGAACCCGTTCGCACCGGGGCAGGGCGGTGGGGAGCGGATCGCCGAGACGCTCGCGCGACGCGAGGTGGACGCGCTGATCCCGATCGGCGGCGAGGACACGCTCGGGGTGGCACTACGGCTGCACGGTGAGGGCATCCCGATCGTGGGGGTGCCGAAGACGATCGACAACGACCTCGGCGGCACCGACGTCACCTTCGGCTTTCAGACTGCCGTGCAGATCGTGACCGACGCGATCGACCGCCTGCACACCACGGCCGAGTCGCACAACCGGGTGATGGTGGTGGAGGTGATGGGCCGTCACGCCGGCTGGATCGCCACCCATGCGGGCATCGCGGGAGGCGCCGACGCGATCCTCGTGCCCGAGCGGCCGTTCGATCTGGCGCACGTGTGCACGCACCTGCGCCATCGTCACGAGCGCGGCCGCAGGTTCTCGATCGTGGTCGTCGCCGAGGGCGCCACGCCGCGTGACGGCACCTTGCACGCGCGCGAGGCCGCCGGCACCGATGCCTTCGGACACGCTCGCCTCGGCGGCATCGGCGTGGCGCTCGAGGGTGAGATCGAGCGTCTGACCGGGTACGAGACGCGGGTCACGATCCTCGGGCACGTGCAGCGGGGCGGCACACCGGTGGCCTACGACAGGGTGCTGGCGACCCGCTTCGGCGTGGCGGCGATGGACGCCGTCGCCGGGGGGCGCTTCGGCACGATGGTGGCTCTGCGAGGCACTCAGATCGCCGAGGTGGCACTCGAGGAGGCGCTGCGCGAGCCGAAGCTGCTCGACCCCGCGCTGTACGAGACCGCCGAGCTGTTCTTCGGCTAGCCGCGACCCGGCGCCGCCGCCGGCGTGGGACGGTGCTCGGGGTGTGGTTGACTGGGTGCGATGGCCCAGCCCGACGGCACGCCAGGCGCGCAGGAGACCATGCGGGCGATGGTGTTCGATGGCGTCGGCAGGGCTCTGCGCGAGCAGCGCCTGGCGATCCCGCGACCGGGGCCGGGCCAGCTGCTGCTGCGCGTTCACGCCTGCGGCGTGTGTCGCACCGACCTGCACCTGCTCGACGGCGAGCTGGCAATCGAGCACACACCGCGGGTGCTCGGCCATCAGATCGTCGCGACCGTGGTGCAGGGTCCATCCCAACTCGCCGGGGCCAGAGTCGGGGTCCCCTGGCTGGGCTGGACCTGCGGAGAGTGTGATTACTGCCGCTCCGGGCGCGAGAACCTGTGCCCGCGAGCACGCTTCACCGGACGTGACATCGACGGCGGCATGGCCGAGTACACGGTCGCCGACGAGCGCTTCTGCTTTCCGATCCCGGAGGGCTACCCCGACGCCCAGGCAGCACCGCTGATGTGCGCCGGACTGATCGGCTATCGCGCGTTGGGCATGTGCGGAGGGGCACACCGGCTCGGGCTGTATGGCTTCGGCGCGGCGGCTCACATCCTCACCCAGGTGGCCACACACCAGGGACGGGAGGTATACGCGTTCACGCGCTCCGGCGACGACGCCGCACAGGAGTTCGCACGCGAGCTGGGGGTCACGTGGGCGGGCGACTCCGAGCAGGCGCCACCGGCCCAGCTCGATGCGGCGATCGTGTTCGCGCCGGCCGGGGCCCTGGTGCCACAGGCGCTGCGGGTGCTCGCGCCCGGCGGCACGGTGGTGTGCGGCGGCATCCACATGAGCGATATCCCGAGCTTCCCCTACGAGATCCTCTGGCAGGAGCGAGCGCTGCGCTCGGTCGCCAACCTCACCCGACGTGACGCCTCGGAGTTCCTGGAGCTGGCGCCCCGGGTGCCCGTGCGCACGCGGGTGAGCGCCTACCCACTCGAGCGTGCCGGAGAGGCGCTCGCGGACCTGCGCGCCGGCCGTTTCACGGGTGCCGCGGTGATCGTCGCGCAGATGTGAGTCCCTCGTGGGTTCCCCCGCCCGACGCGATCGACCCACATGCAACGGGAAGGCGAAAGTATCCGATTTTCCCCTTGCGCCGGAGGCCGTAGCAAGGCATCATTGGAGCCAGCGCGATTACGGACGCATACACCGCGCCCCTCATCCCCACGAGAAGGAGCATCCAAAAGCGCTCCTGTGAGGCGCGGCGGCTGTGTCGGGAGTCCCGCTTTCGTCTCGCCAGTGGGCGAACCGGAAACCCTCAGGGGTTTCCGGTTCGCGTCAATCCAGAACTCCTTCGCGGATGCCCGAGAGCAACATCGAGCTCGCATGAACGAAGACCGGTAGGGAGCCATGGCGAGGATGAAATCCAGGGCGCCCGCCCAGAGCGACCGCGACGCGCCTTGGGCGCTGCCGATGCTGCGTGGCCCCCGTTACTCGCAGTCGCTCGAGCGTGGACTGGCGATCCTCGGCTGCTTCACCTCCGAACGACCGGTGCAGGGGATCGCCGAGATCGCCGCCGAGCTCGGCATGAGCCGTTCGACCACCCACCGCTATGTGACGACGTTGCAGGCGCTCGGCTACCTGGAACAGGGCAGCTCACGCAAGTACCGCCTCGGACTGCGGGTCACACAGCTCGGCATGTCCGCCCTGAGCTCGACCGGGCTGCGCGAGCAGGTCCGCCCCTTCCTGCAGGATCTGCGCCAACGCACCACATACACGGCGAGCCTCGCGATGCTCGACGGCACCGAGATCCTGGTCGTCGATCGCGCGCGCAGCTGGCGCAGGGACCAGCGTGAGCTCGACGACGACCTCCAGCCCGGTGCGCGCCTGCCGGCCCACTGCACCGCGATGGGCAAGGCACTGCTCGCCCACCTGCCCGAGCGTGTGCAGCGCGACCGTGTCGCCGAGATCACGCTGCGGCGCGCCACCCCCAACACGCTCCCGAGCAAGCAGGCGCTGCGCGCCGAGCTCGAGCAGATCGCCGAGGACGGCCTGGCGGTCGACCGGCAGGAGCTGCGAACCGGCCGGCAGGCGATCGCGGCGCCGGTGCGCGACGACTCGGGCGAGGCGACCACGGCCCTCGGGCTGTCCGCGAGCACCGAGGCAATCGCCCCACGAGAGCTGGTCGAGGCGCTCGGGCCGCACCTGCTCGCGACCGCATCGCGGATCTCCGCCCGCCTCGGCTACCGGCGCCCCGACGAGCGCTAGCCAGAGCCGGCAGGCGTCAGAGCCCGGCGGCGTGGACCGCCGCCAGCCCCGCCCATTCGCCGTAGGGAGCGAACAGCGCGCGCACCTGCTCCTCGCTCGCCCGCGCCCAGGGGTCTCCCCCGCTCTGCAGCCGACCCACGAGCTTGAGCAGTCCCAGATCTCCCGCCGGCAGCTGGTCGTAGCGGCCCTGCCCGCACAGCGCCAGCATCTCCACCGTCCAGGATCCGATTCCCCTGATCGCCCGTAGCCGCCGCCAGCCCCGCTCGGGCGTCTCGCCGGTCAGCTCCACACGCCCCCGCGCAACCTCCCCCGCGGCCCTCCGCAGGGCGATGGCGCGGCTCGGCGACAGCCCGCAGGACTCGAGCGTCGCCGGCGCGGCCCGAAACAGCACGGCAGACGACGGCGAGTCTCGCAGCCCCCGCGCCCAACCGTGCTCGCCGGACCACTCGCGCCCCAGCAGCGCGACCAGACGCCGCTGGATCGCCGCCGCTCGCTCGTACTCGATCAGCTGCTCACACACCGCCCACACGAGCGCCTCGAACGGTTCGGGCCGGCGGCTGACGCGCAGCCAGGGACGGCGCTGCAGCGAGCGACCGATCAACGGGTCGCGGGCGAATCTCCTGACGAACTCCCGTAGGTCCTCGTCCACCCCCGTGGCGAACCGCATCCGCGCGATCCCGTGCTCGGCGGCGTGGCGACTCGTCGCACGCGCTCCGAACAGCACCTCGCCGGAGCTCGTGTGAGCGACCCTCACGACGACCGGCTCTCCCTCGGCGCTGTGCAGCAGCCGGCAGATCACCTCCCCGCGGCGCCGTGTCACGCCGTCCCTGCCCAGCCGCCGCGGCAGCCTGAATGGCCCCATCGGGCGTACCTGCACGCGCACCTCGACCGCACCGCGCAAGCGCGTCCCGCCTTCAGCGACCTGTCGAGGGCCCGTCGAGCAGGTGCACGTCCACCAGCAGCGACCTCGTGCCGACGATCTGCAGCAGCTCGCGGGCTCGACCGGCCTCGGGCGCGCCGGCGCGGCGGCGCCCAGCTCTCGATCCCCTGCCTCGTCGCCGCTTGGCCAGGCCGGCGATCGCGGCGCCCGCGACGAACCCCCCCGCCGCCACGGCGGCGGTCTGGGCGCTCGGGGCGACGGAGCGGATCAGCGCGCGGGCTCCCGGCTCGCGCACGAACTCACCGCCGGGGTGCGGCGCGGGCGATGCCACCGGCACCGCGAGCGTCGTCTCGACGTCCTCGATCTGGCCCGGCTCGATCTCGCCGGTCTCGGCGGTCTCGGACACGGGGTTGAGTGTAAACGGCAGGCCCGACCCCTCGCGCGGGCTGGTCAGAGCTCTCGCTCGTACATGCGGTAACGCTTGACGATCCGCCCGCCCATCGCCTCCATGCCGCGGTTCATCGCCGTGTTGGTCTCCAGGATCCAGCCCATCTCGCCCCCATCCTGGCGACGGGCTTCGGCAGCGTCGTAGTGGGCCTGATACAGCAGCGCCGCCACTCCAGTGTGCTGGTACTCGGGCTTGACGCCGAGAAAGCCGACCCGCACGCGGTCGATGATCCGGCTCTTGTTGAGGAAGTGCCACCATCCGAACGGCACGATCCTGCCCTTCATCCTTTCCAGCACCTGGTTGACGTCGGGGATCGTGATCGCCATTCCCACGACCTCGCCCGTGTCCTCGCGCTCGGCGATCATGAACCAATGCTTGTCGAACACGAGGTGCAGCTCCTGGGCATAGGCGTCGAGATCCTCTTTCGAGAAGGGCACGAACCCCCAGTTGCGCGACCATGCGGCGTTGTACACCTCGGCGAAGAAGTCCAGGTCTTTGCGTAGCTGCCGGCGGCGCATCGGACGGACACGGATCCCGTGCTCGGTGCTCGATTTCTCGGCCAGCTCCCAGATGACCGGCATCACCTTGTCGCGTTCGGTCACCTCGAGGTTCCACATGTAGAGGTCCATCGCCTTGCTCATCCCAGCCTGCTCCACCAGCCGCTGGTAGTAGGGGGGATGCCATGGCTGGCGGATCATCGGTCGCAGCTCGAAGCCCTCGATCAGGATCCCGCTCTCGTCGTTCATCGTGAAGTCGGCGGGACCGACGATCCGCTCGCAGCCCCGCTCTCGCAGCCACCGCTCGGCCGCCCCGAGCAGCGCGGTCGCCGCCTCGGCATCCTCCTCCACCTCGAAGAACCCGAACCAGCCCCACCTCGAGTCGTGGAACTCGTTGTACGCATGGTCGATCTGGGCGCTCGTACGCCCGACCACGCGGCCGTCCCTGCGAGCGAGGAAGTACTGCGCCTCGCCGTGCTCGAAGAAGGCGTTCATGCGGCGGCTCATGAACAGCCGGCGCTCGAGCTTCAACGGAGGCACCCACTGGGGGTGGTTAGCATGCAGGCGAAACGGCAGATCGATGAACGCCTTCAGCTCGCGCCCGCCGGAAACCGGTGCGACCTGGACGCCGGATTGCCCAGAGCTTCCCACCAGCCAGACCCTATATGCCCACATCGATAGACGTGTTCGACAAGATTCGGGGCCACGAGCGCGAAGAGCTGCTGCGCGCCGCCCGCGAAGCCGACCTGATGCCGTACTTCCGCACGGTCGAGTCGCCGGCGATGCCGGTGGTCGAGATGGAGGGGGCGCCGCGGATCATGCTCGCCTCCAACAACTACCTCGGCCTGACCGCCGACGAGCGCGTGCTTCACGGCGCCGAGCAGGCGCTGCACCGCTACGGCACGGGCCTGACCGGCTCGCGGCTGCTCAACGGCACCACGCCGTTGCACCTCGAGCTCGAGCACGAGCTCGCCGACTGGATGGGCACCGAGGACGCGCTCGTGTTCACCACGGGACATCAGGCCAACGTGGGCTCGATCGGAACGCTGCTGGGACCCGGCGACACGGCCGTTGTGGACTCCGCTGATCATGCCTCGATCCTCGACGGCTGCGTGCTCTCGCGAGCGAAGCTGAGACCCTTCCGTCACAACCGCCTGGACAAGCTCGAGCGTGCGCTGCAGCGCGCCGAGGGCGACGGCGGAGGCACGCTCGTCGTCGTCGACGGGGTGTTCTCGATGGAGGGCGATGTGGCGCCGCTGGTGGATATCGGCGAGCTGTGCTCGCGTCACGGCGCACGGCTGATGGTCGACGAGGCTCACGGGGCCGGTGTGCTCGGTGCCCGTGGTGCGGGCGTGGCCGAGCTGCTCGGCGTGGAGGATCGCGTGGACCTGCGCATGGGCACCTTCTCCAAGTCCCTGGCCTCGTGCGGCGGCTTCATCGCCGGCGCCGCCGACGTGGTCGACTACGTGCGCATCTCCTCACGCGCGTTCCTGTTCACCGCCTCGGCCGTGCCGGCCGCGCTGGGCGCCGCTCTGGCGGCGCTGCGGATCGTGCGCTCGCCGGAGGGGCCCGAGCTGCTCGCCGCCGTGCTCGATCGCGCGCGCTATCTCGCCCAAGGCCTGCACGCGCTCGGCTACCGCACCCTCACCGGCGAGCCGGTGCGCACCGGACCCGACCCCGACTCGCCCCGACAGAGCATCGCCACGCCGATCGTGCCGATCCTCGTCGGCGACGACTGGCAGGCCGCACTGCTCTGGCGCGCTCTCTACGACGGTGGGGTCTTCACCAACTGCGCGCTGCATCCCGCTGTACCTCCGGGCGGGGCCCTGCTGCGCACGAGCGTGATGGCCACCCACGACATCCCCACGCTGGACCGCGCGCTGGCGGTCTTCGCCACGGTCAAGCGCGAGTTCGAAGCCGACCACGGCCCGCTTCCCGGCCCCGAGACCTAGCCCGGCGGGGCCGGCCGGGCGACGCACGAGCCCGATCGGAGTGCACGGCGGGGGCCGGCCGAGGCGCCCGGTCTACGTTCCTTACACATCTCAACCGCGCCTGCGGACTTGTCCAAATCTTCACAAGTCGATCGGGTCAAAAAAAGGTCGCTTCTAGCGCACGAACAGTTCCCGCGCTGTTGACCGCACGCCCCCCACTGGCGTAGCTTCCAGATGCGCTCTGCATGACCGTTCGTTGGGTTCAACCCAACGGCAACCCACCGGGAGAGGCCCCTCCTTCGGGGCGGTAGATATAGCTGACGGATGGCCTTTGCGACTCTGTCGCGGGCCGAGTTCAGGCGGCCACGGAGAGCGCGCACACGTCCGACAAGTCAAGCATCGATGTCGCTCACCGCAGGGCTGCGGCGGGCGACGGGGAGACTCTCATCATGAACGCGACAGCGACGATCGCCCCTGCCGGTCCCCAGTACATGCGCGCGCTCGAACGCGCGAACAAGGTCCGCCTCGCCCGCGCCGAGCTCAAGCGCCGGATCGCGACCGGCGAGACAGACGTCGCCGCGGTGCTGCTCGACTGCCCCTGGGAGGCGTCGAACATGGCGGTGGCCGACCTGCTGGTGAGCCAGCGCCGTTGGGGGCAGACCCGCTGCCGCAAGTTCCTCGCCCAGGTGCCGATCTCCGAGAAGAAGACGATCGGGTCGATGACCGATCGCCAGCGTCAGACGCTCGCCCGGATGCTGCGCGGCGCTCGGGACTGCTCGGTCAGGGAAATGCGGGCCGCGCCGGGACGCAGCCCCTTCCTTACGGACAGCCTGAGGAGAGCTTGACCTGCCACCAGCCGGCGAGCATCCCGATCAGCCCGAGCCGGGGACGCACCTGCCACACGCCGCAACCGCGCTCGCCCAGGTCGCGGACCGGTAGGCGCACGAACTTGTAGCGCGCTGGATCCTGCTTCATGCGGCGCAGCAGCTCCCGCGAGCGCGTCTCCAGCTCCACCCGTTCGGACACCACGCGGCGGGCCTGTTGGATCCTGCCCGCGAGCTCGTCACGCGTGCGCTCCAGCTGGCCCAGGTCGAGCAGCTGCCCCCCACCTGACGGACGCGCCACGGGCCCGTCCAGCGCGATGTGGGGAAAGCCGTCGGCGACGATCGCGCCCAGCTCTCGCTCCAGCCGCGCCACCTGCGCGCGCAGGGCCCTTCTGGCGGCCCGCTCCTCGGCCCCCGAGACCGAGGCCGGGGCAAAGGCCGGTCTGCCATCGATGGTGAGCTGCTGCACAGCCACTCCTCCGATCTTCTCCGCCAGCGATCTTACCAGCGACTAACCCGCCTGTTCGAGGCCGTTGCGACAGATCCACAGCGCCTCCTCGACGTACAGCGTGGGCACGCCGGAGACCTGCACCGCGAACAGCGCCACCTCGCGTGTGCGACCACCGGCCTCGCAGTCGCTCGCCAGGTCCCCGAACAGCAGCCCCAGCGCCGCCGATTCGTCGGCCACCACCAGCCGACCGGCGGGCAGCGACCAGGCATCCCCGGCGCGGCCGAGCGGCTCGCCCTCCTGGCTGAGCCGCACTCCGAGAGCGCCCTGCACGGCTGCGGCGTCGAGCGCCCAGATCGGCACGCCGGTGTCGATCAGCGCGATCAGCAGGACGTCTTCGAGCAGGCTCCCCGACAGAAAGCCGCCCTTGAGCATGCGGTCGAGCACGGCGGCCTCGATCGGCGTGCGGGCGACCTCCGGATCCAGGCCGATCTGACGGTAGAAGACGCGGTAGGCGGTGGGCACCGGTTCGCGCCTGACCCCGACCGCCTGGGCTCCCCTGAAGCGGTCTGACAGTTCCTCCAGACGCCGTCTCACCTTCCGCGGCGAGGCGCGCCGGTTCTCACCGGCGCGACCGAGTGTCGCGCGCGAGTGCAGCAGCCGCAGCTGGGGAAGCTCCCGCTCGACCTCCGGCGCCCGCCAGCCGAGGGCGGCCTCGTGCGCGTCGACGCCGGCGGGCGGTGAGGGCTCACGGCCTTCTCCACGCGGCAGCGATGAGCCCGCGGTCATCGGCCCGGCCCCTTCCAGCCGCGCGCCCGGGCCGCCGCCACCAGACCCGCCACGCGCGCGCGCAACGCCTGCAGCGGGGGTCGCGTGAGCAGCGCCTTGCCCTCGGCGACGCCTCCCGGCAGCACGAAAGTGAGCTGCGGACAGCTCGCCACTTTGTACAGGCCGGCGAGCACGCCGCTGCGATCGAAGCCGACCTGCACGCTGCGGAGGCCGCGCTTTCGCACCAGCTTGCGCAGCTCCCCCGGTTCCCCCTTCAGCGCCACCCCGGCGAAGCTCACCCCGGGAAACGCCGGGGCGATGCGCTGCATGTCCGAGAGCACCCGCTCGCACGAGCCGGCGTAGACGAAGATCGCGAGCACGACCGGTCCCTGTTCATAGCGTTCGCATATGTTCAGCACGCTCTGCCCCCGCACGGTACACGCGGGCCGCTTGCCCGCGGGACCTTCGTCGGGATGGATCGCCACGTTCACGTCGCCGTCCAGCCTGCCGGTGGCCAGTGGCGCCGCGAACGGTGGGATCCGGTTCCCCGCCGGCACCCCGCGCGCGCCGTTGGGCTTGGTTATCACCGTGTTGATGGTGATCAGCGCGAGGATCAGCAGCGCGAGGGCCCCGACATAGCGCCCGTAGCGGCGTGGCCGCAGGTAGGAGGGGTGGTTTCCCGGCTCGCCCTCAGACGGGTTCATGACCTGCCCGCCCGCGCAGGCGCCGGCGCCCGAGCCCGGCGAGCGAGAGGCTGGGCCGCCCGAGCAGCGCTCCCCGCTCGCGCTCGGAGAACATCAACGCCGCCGGCAGCGCCACGAGCACTCCCAGCAACGACACGCTCAGGTCGATCAGCGTCACCAGGCCGAAGTCACGCAGCATTGCGATGTCAGACAGCGCGAGCACCCCGAAGCCGGCGATCGCGGTCACCCCCGACGCCGCGATCGCCGTGCCAGTGTGGCGGTAGGTGCGACGCAGCGCCTGCTCGGGATCATGCCCAGCCAGTCGCTCCTGGCGGTGGCGCTCGGAGAGCAGCACGCTGAACTCGGTGGACACGGCGATCACGAGCGATCCCAGCGTGACCGTCATCGGGTTCAGCGGTATCCGCACCGCGAACACCACCAGCGCCGACCAGCCGCTGGCCAGCGCGACGGGCACGAGCGGGGTGAGCGCTCGCCGTCTGTCGCCCCTGAACGCGAGCAGCAGCACGACCGCAACCGCCACGAGCCCCGCGAGGAGCATCAGCAGCCGTCGCCACGGGGAGGCGATCTCGGCGTTCGCCTGCGCGGCCAGCACCGGCAGCCCCACCAGCTGGGCGCTCACCCCCGCAGGCGGGTGAAGGCTCGATCGCATCCCTTCGATCAACCGCTGCTGCTCGTCCAGATCCATCAGCCTGATCCCGAACGCGAGCGTCGCCGCGCGTCTGTCGGGTGCGATCACGGCCTGGGAGAAGTACGGCGGGATCGCCCGCAGCAGGCCACTCACCTGCGCTGCGGTCAGTTTCGAGCGGTGCTGGCGTTCACCGCCGAACAGGTCCGGCAGCGAGAAGGCGGGGCACAGCCTCGCCTTGCCGCATCCACGCGAGGAGCTGTAGCCGAAGCGCCGCAGCATCGCGGCCTCGTATGAGCTCATCCATTCGATCGTCGAAGGCTTGACCACGTTGCGCCCGCTCACCATCAGGTCGAGCTCGCCGCCGACGCCGCTGAGGCGCTCGAGCGTGCCGAGATTTTCAAGCGAGGCGACATCCTGGGGCGCGAGCTTGGCGATGTCGCTCTGCACCGTCGTTTGCGAGCCGAGCGCCCATCCCAGCGTCGCCAGCGCAAGCCCCACGCCGAGCACGCGGGCAGGCCTTCGGACCGCATGGACCAGCGCCGCACGCGATATGACTCGGGTCAGCGGGTTGTCGGCGAGCAGCTCGCTCGCGCCCCGCCAGGCGGGTCCGACGCGCTCGAGCAGGCTCGAGACTGGGGACGTCCGGGAGCGTGGCGGGCGCCCGCGCGAGATCACCAGCGCGGCCGATCCCGCGCCCAGCGCGCACACCAGCCCGACGAGCAGCCCGACCGCGAGCAGCGCCCCGAAGCCGCGCACCATCGGCACGGGGGAGCCGAGCAGCACCAGCGTGGCGACGGCGCTGGCCACGCAGGCGGTGGCGATCGTGGGCGCTCCCTTTCGCGCCGCGCCCAGCACCGCCGTGCGCCGGTCGGGGGCACCCTCGCCGAGCTCCTCCGCGACGCGCGACTGAAACTGGATGGCGTAGTCCACGGCCAGCCCGATCAGCACCGGCAACACCGCGACCTGCGCAACCGTCAGGGAGGAGCCCGTCAGCGACAGGCCGCCGAAGGTGAGCGCCACGGCGAGCAGCGCCACCGCCAGCGGCAGCAGCCGTGGACGTCTGCGAAACACGAGCCCGAGCGCGATCGCCATCACCGCCAGCGCGGCAAGCAGAAGCAGCTCGATCGACTGGCTGATCGAGCCCGTCAGGTCGGAGACGATCGCCGGCTCCCCGGTCACCAGATAGGTCTCGCCGTTCTGCAGGCGCCACTGCTTCATCGCCACCGCGTCGCGGATCAGCGCGACGGTGTGTGCGCGCGCGGCGGCGGACAGGCCGGCCTTCATCCGCACCGAGATCAGAGCCGCCTGGGGGCTCGGGAACAGGTAGGCGAAGCGCTGCTTGGGCGTGCCCGCGGTCTTGCTCGAGTCGAACACGAGCGTCGAGACGAATCCCGGTTCGTCGAGGCCGGGCTTGGAGATCAGGCCGTACTGCAGCGCGACCGTCGCGATCCCCTCGCGGAACCGTGCCATCGTGATCGTGCTCGCCTGCTTGCCCAGCTTGTGCGCTTCGGCTTCTCCCAGGCCGCGGGCGAGCGCCGCGGCGGTGACGACCCGCTCGGCCTGGCGCGCCTGTGCTTCGGCCTGCTTGGTCTGGGAGCTAAGCTGTTCTGAGATCTGTTCGGCCGCCTCGTTGACGAACGTCCCGGGACCGAGCACCACCTTCACCGTGCGCGCCCGCGCCAGGCGCCCGCACGGCCCCCTCAGGCCGCCCTCGGACCCGAGGGCCTTGGCCGGCACGTTGCCCGACAGGCATCCCTCGAGCCCCACCAGCCGGTCGATGTCCGAGCTCAGCAGCAGCTTTTGCAGATTGCCCTTGACGAGCACCTCGACGGGCTCTTCGCCGAAGCTGCGGTAGTAGCTCTGGGTCGCGCGGTACTGCGGGCTGGAACTCGACACGAACGTGCTGGTGGCGGCGCTCGGGCTCAAGCCCAGCGCCAACGCGGCGGACGCGACGCCCAGCGCGAGGGCGAGCGCCAGGGTCAGGTGGGGACGGCGGGTCGCCGCGCCGACCAGTGCCGAGAGTGGGCGGACCGGGCTCACAGGAGAAGGTTAATCCCCCTCGCCGCCGCGCCCGCCGGCAGGCGAGGCATCCGGAAGGCTCGCTACTCCATCCCCAACGGCCCGGCCGAGTCGCCGGAGAGGAACTGGCGCACGAACGGGTTTTCCGAAGCGAACAGCTCGGCCGCGGGCCCGGACTCGACGATCTGGCCCTTCCACAGCACGGAGATGTGTTCGGCCACCCGACGGGCGCTCATGATGTCGTGGGTGATCACCACGTAGCAACCGCCGTTCTCTGCGTGGATTTCCTTGATCAGCTCGCACAGCAGGGCGGTCCGTACGGGATCCAGACCCGAGTCGGGCTCGTCGAACAGGACGATGTCCGGCTCGAGCACCAGCGCCCGTGCGAACCCCGCCCGCTTGCGCATCCCCCCCGACAGCTCGTTGGGCATCTTCTGACCCTCGCCGCCGAGGCCCACCTCGCGCAGGCGGCCGTTGACGATCTCGGCGATCTCCTCGTCGCTCTTCTCCGTGTGCTGGCGCAACGGAAACGCGACGTTGTCATACAGATTGATCGACCCGAACAGCGCACCGTCCTGGAACAGCACGCCGAACTTCTTGCGCATCTCGAACAGGTCGGCGTCGGCGAGGCTCGGCACCGACTCACCGTGGACGAGCACGTCTCCCTGGTCCGGATACAGCAGGCCGACCATGTGCTTGATGCACACCGACTTGCCCGTGCCCGACGGGCCGATGATCATCGAGATCTGGTCCTCGGGCAGGCTCATGTTCAGCCCGCGCAGGACATGGTTGCTGCCGAAGGTCTTGTGGACGTCGATGAATTCGATCGCGTCCTGGCGCACCGGGGCGCGGTCCTCCGGACCGTCGCTCTCGGGAGTGGTGGTGGGCTCGCTGGCCACCGTCAGCCCCCGATCGGGGCTCGCGGATTGGCGCCCCAGAAGACCTGGGTGCCGACCATCCCGATCAGGTGCACGAGGATCAGGTTGAGCACCATCGACTTGGCCGTGGCGGTCCCCACGCCGACGGGCCCACCACTGGCGTTGTAGCCGTAGTAACAGCCCACGAGCACGATCGCGGTGGCCATGAACATCGCCTTCACGAGGCTGTAGATGAAGTCCGGCGGATTCTGGAACTGCCAGAAGATCAGCAGATACCCCCCCGAGGAGACATAGCCGATCTGTTGGACCACCGCGATATACGAAGCCAGGAAGGCCCCCCCTATTCCGGCGAGATAGATGAACGGCAATACCAGCCAGGCAGCCAGGAGGCGGGTCGCGCACAGGAACGTCATCGAGTCGATCCCCATCACCTCGAGCGCGTCGATCTCCTCGGAGATCCTCATCGCGCCCAGCTCCGCGACGATCCCGGTGCCCACCTTCGCCGCCATCATGTATCCGAACGCGTAGGGGATGATCTCGCGCAGGTCACACCAGGCGCTGAACACGCCCGAGTAGGCGGGGGCGCCCTGGGCCTCGGTGAAGTACGCACCCTCGATGCCGCACTCCAGGCCGAGGATGAACATCAGCGCCCAGATGATCAGCGTCGAGGAGATGATCAGGATCCCCGATTGGCGCAGTGCCTCGCCGAAGAAGCGGAACACCCGCAGGCCCCACACGTCGCGCACGACGTTGCCCGTGAAGCCGGCTATCTCTCCGGTCGCCGAGACCCATTCCCGCGGCAGCGCCAGCGGCTCGCTCACTTGATCACCAGGATGCCCGGGTGCGTCGCCAGCAGCGTCTGCGTGAAGACGTAGTCGAACGCGAAGATCGCCAGGAAGGTGACGACGACCGCCTGGTTGACGGCCCGGCCGACCCCCTCGGCGCCACCGGATGCGGTCATGCCCTTGTAGCAGCACACGATCGCGATGATCGCTCCGAAGATCGTCGTCTTCAGCACCGAGCCCCACAGATCGGTGGTCGAGGCGTTGGCGAACAGCGTCGCCCAGAACGGCCCCAGCGGCTGGCCGTTGACGAGCTCGGCGATGATGCCCCCGAAGATCCCGAACAGCAGCGCGTAGATGTCGAACAGTCCGGTGACCAGCATCAGCGCGAGGAAGCGGGGCACCACGAGATTCTTGATCGGATCGACGCCCAACACCTGCAGGGCGTCGAGCTCCTCGCGGATCTTGCGCGCGCCGAGATCAGCGGTGATGGCCGTGCCGGCGACCCCGGCGAGCACGATCGCTGTCACGTTCGGGCCGATCTCACGGATCGCCGCGAGCACGAAGAACCCGCCGAGACGGTCCAGCGCACCGAAGATCGTGAGGAAGTTGGCCGCCTGCAGCCCCGGCGCCGCATAGTTGATGCAGACCGTGGAGATCAGCAGCGGAAACCAGCACAGGCGCAGCGCGAACAGGAACTGAGAGACGAACTCCCCGCCGTAGGGGTAAGGGGGACGCAACGCGGACCAGATCGTCCGGCCCGTGAGGATCATCATGTCCCCGATTTCCTCGAGCATGTTCCTGGTCGGCAGGAATGCTCGCTCCGCTGCGCTGCGAACCATCTCTGTTGTCTGCCTCTCCTCGGCGGCGTGGACGACTCTGGAAACTCTACGCGATGCCATGACGGCGCGCCACCCCCGCTGGTATCGTGGCCACGCTGTGAGGGGGTCTCAGATGCTCACCGTGGCGGTTCTCGGCGCCTGCGCAGCGCTGGTCGGGGGCTGCGGCGGAGGTACGGCCCAGACCGCCGGGGAACCGAGCGGAACATTCCGCGTGCGAGTCACCAATGCCCACTTCCCGACGGTGCAGGCGGTCGCGCGTCCGACTGCGCTCGTGCTGAGCGTGCGCAACGTGGGCGTGAAGACGGTTCCCAACGTCGCCGTCACGCTCGACTCCTTCTACTACAAGTCCAACTATCCCGAACTGGCCTCCAAACAGCGCCCCGTGTGGGTCGTCGAAAAAGGCCCGGGTCCGGGGGCCCGGCGGACAGTCGAAAGCGAACAGGTGGCGCCCGCCGGGGGAGCCCAGACAGCCTACGTCGAAACATGGGCACTGGGCTCGCTTCCCCCCGGCCAGACGAAGACGTTCCGCTGGCTCGTGACGCCGATCAAGCCCGGGGTGCACACGGTCCACTACCGGGTTGCCGCCGGTCTCGCCGGCAACGCGAAAGCCGTGCTCCCCTCCGGCGCGATCCCCGAGGGACACTTCACCGCGGCGATCGCCCGCCAGCCGCCCCCGAAATACGTGAACCCGGAAACGGGCAAGGTCGCTCCGGGCACCTACCCCGTCGCACCCTGAGATCCGCTCGCCCACTCGTCCGACCGGCGGTGGGCGGCGTCGCGGTGGCTCCTTGGCCCGCTGTCCAAACGGGACCCCGCCTGTTTTTGCCAGGCGATGATGCCCGCGAGGGCGATCGCCACTACGATTTCATTCCGGCTGTACGCCCAGCGGGTGTGCGGTCGTACGCGGCCCGGTCGCCGGGCAGCCCAACAACCCACAGGAGGAGTCCCCCCGCCCATGCCCAGGACCCGTCAGCAGAACGTAACCGCCGCACAGTGGAGCGCCAACGGCAGCGCGCTCGGCTCCACCGATCTGACGCTGCCGGGCAACCAGGTGTTCTCAGCCAACGTGTTCAGCGCAAGCCTTCAGCGCCAGCGGCTGCCCAAGCACGTGTACAAGGCGTTGCAGCGCACGCTCGAGCACGGGGAGGCGCTCGACACCTCCCTCGCCGACGCCGTGGCGCAGGCGATGAAGGACTGGGCGATGGAGCGCGGTGCGACCCACTACACCCATTGGTTCCAGCCGCTCACGGGGTCCACCGCCGAGAAGCACGACTCCTTCTACGCTCCCGCCGGCGACGGCACCGCGATGGCCGAGTTCTCCGGCAAGGAGCTGATCCAGGGCGAGCCGGACGCCTCCTCGTTCCCCACCGGAGGGATTCGGGCGACGTTCGAGGCGCGCGGCTATACGGCCTGGGACCCGACCTCCCCCGCCTTCATCCTTGAGAACCCGAACGGCGCCCTGCTGTGCATCCCGACCGCGTTCACCTCCTGGACGGGCGAGGCGCTGGATCACAAGATCCCGCTGCTGCGCTCGATGGACGCGCTGTCGGGCGCCGCGATGCGGGCGCTCGAGCTGCTGGGCTCCGCGGAGGGCGCCCACCGGGTGTTCACGACCGTGGGACCCGAGCAGGAGTACTTCCTGATCGACGAGCAGTACTACTTCGAACGTCCCGACCTGCTCACGACCGGGCGCACCCTGTTCGGCGCCCAGCCGCCCAAGGGCCACGAGCTCGACGATCACTACTTCGGCTCGATCCCCGAGCGCATCCTCGCGTGCATGCTCGAGACCGAGCAGGAGCTCGCCAAGCTCGGGGTGCCGGTCAAGACCCGCCACAACGAGGTCGCCCCCAACCAGTACGAGATCGCTCCGATCTTCGAGAACTCGAACGTGGGCTCCGACCATCAGCAGCTGACGATGCAGGTCATGCAGAACGTGGCCCGCCGCTACGGGCTGGTGTGCCTGCTGCACGAGAAGCCCTTCGCGGGGGTGAACGGCTCGGGCAAGCACAACAACTGGTCGATGGGAACCGACACCGGCGCGAACCTGCTGGACCCCGGTGACACCCCCTCGGAGAACCTCCAGTTCCTGTTCTTCTGCACCGCGGTGATCCAGGCCGTCAACACCCATCAGGCGTTGCTGCGCGCATCGATCGCCTCCCCCGGCCAGGACCACCGTCTCGGCGCCAACGAGGCGCCCCCGGCGATCATCTCGATCTTCCTCGGAGCGGAGCTCGAAAAGGTGTTCGCCGCGATCGAGTCGGGCAAAGCCGAACGCTCGAAACCGGGCTCCTTCCTCGGGCTCGGCACGCCCGTGCTGCCGCCGCTGCCGCTGCACGGGGGCGATCGCAACCGCACCAGCCCGTTCGCGTTCACCGGCAACAAGTTCGAGTTCCGCGCGCTCGGCTCCTCGATGTCGCTGGCGCTGCCGAACACGGTGTTGAACACGATCGTCGCCGAGGCGATCGACGACCTCGCCGGCAAGCTGGGGACCGCCATGAAAGGCAGCTCGGCCAACCTCGAGAAGGCCATGGCGAAAGTCGTCAAGGAGAGCTACTCCGCCAACAAGCGGATCGTCTTCGATGGCGACAACTACTCGCCCGAGTGGCACGCCGAGGCCGAGAAGCGCGGCCTCTACAACCTGCGCTCGACCCCCGACGCGCTGCCGTGGCTGGTGGACAAAGGCACGGTGGCCCTGTTCAAGAAGTACAAAGTGCTCTCCAAGCGGGAGCTGGAATCCCGCCACGAGGTGTTCCTCGAGCAGTATGCGGTCAAGATCAACATCGAGTCCGAGACCGCGGCATCGATCGCCCGCACGGAGATCCTCCCTGCCGCCGTGAGGCATCTCAACGAGCTCAAGGCAGCCGGGCTGGAGGAGCTGATCGGCGAGGTCGAGCCGCTCATCAAGGAGCTCCACTTCGAGATCATCAAGCTGGAGGACGCCAACCTGAAGGACAACCAGGACGACTCCAGCGCGGAGAAGTGGGCGGCGTACATGCACGACCGCGTCATCCCCGCGATGGACGGCGTCCGCGAAGTCGCCGACCAGCTCGAGGGGCTCGTCGCCGACGACCTGTGGCCACTGCCCAAGTACGCGGAGATGCTCTTCATCAAGTAAGGCCCGGCGCAGGCGGCCATGCGCGGCTAGCATGGCCGCATGGCGCGCGACTACCTGAACACGTTGCGCGAACGTGTCGTCGTCTACGACGGCGGCATGGGCGCGACGCTCGAGCAGTTCGAGCTGACCGCTCAGGACTACGGAGGGCTCGCCGGCAAGTGCCACGAGGCGCTCGTGCTCAACCGCCCCGACGTGATCGAGGGCGTGCACGGCTCGATGCTCGACGCCGGCGCGGAGGTCATCGAGACCGACACCTTTCAGGCGTCGAGGCTGAAGCTCGATGAGTGGGGCCTCGCCGACTACACCGTCGAGATCAACACGAAGGCGGCGGAGATCGCGCGGCGCGCCGCCGGCGAGAGCCGCTTCGTCGCGGGCTCGATCGGCCCGACCGGGTTCCTGCCCGCCTCAGAAGACCCCTCGCTCGGGCAGATCCGGTTCGGAGAGCTGGTCGAGGTGTTCGCCGAGCAGGCTGCGGGGCTGATCGACGGCGGGGCGGACCTCCTGATCATCGAGACCGCCCAGGACATCCTCGAGGTCAAGGCCGCTGTGTTCGGAGCGCGCGAGGCCTTCGCCGGCACGGGCCGCACACTGCCGATCCACACCTCGGTGTCGCTGCTGCCGAACGGCGGCAAGATGCTGCTGGGGACGGACATCTCGGCGGTGCTGACCACCCTCGAAGCTCTGCGGGTGGACGTGATCGGGCTGAACTGCTCCACCGGACCGGAGGACATGCGCGACGCGATCCGCTTCCTCGGCGAGTTCTGCGCGGTCCCCGTCGCCTGCATCCCCAACGCCGGCCTGCCGCTGCAGGGACCCGACGGGGAGACGATCTTCCCGGAGCGCCCCGAGCCGCTCGCCGACACGCTCGAGGAGTTCGTGGAGCGCTATGGCGTGGGCGTCGTGGGCGGCTGCTGCGGTACCACCCCCGAGCACATCGCCGCGATCGTGGCGCGTGTGGGCGGTCGCGCCGTCGGTGCGCGCCCGCAGCCGCGCGAAGCGCACCTGTCCTCGATGATCGCCGCGATCCCGCTCGTGCAGGAACCCGCTCCGACGATGGTCGGCGAGCGGGTCAACTCACAGGGCTCGCGCAAGGCCAAGCAGCTGCTGCTGGCCGACGACTACGACGGTCTCGTGCAGATCGCCGAGGATCAGGTCACCGGCGGCGCCCATGTGCTCGACGTCTGCGTGGCGCTGACCGAGCGAACCGACGAGGACGAGCAGATGCGCCAGCTGGTCAAGCGCATCTCGCTGACCCAGCCCTCGCCGATCCAGATCGACTCGACCGAGCCCGAGGTGATCGAGACCGCGCTGCAGCAGATCCCCGGCCGGGCGATCGTCAACTCGGTCAACCTCGAGGCGGGCAGGGCCAAGCTCGACCGCGTCGCGCCGCTCGCCCGGGCGCACGGCGCGGCGCTGATCGCGCTCACGATCGACGAGGAGGGGATGGCGAAGACCGCCGAGCGCAAGGTCCAGGTCGCGGCGCGCATCCGCGACCTGTGCTGCTCAGAGCACGGCCTGGACCCGGAGCTGTTGATCTTCGACTGCCTCACGTTCACGCTCACGACCGGCGATGAGGAGTGGAAGCCCTCGGCCGTGGAGACGATCGAGGGGATCAGACAGATCAAGCGGGAGATCCCCCATGTGAAGACCTCGCTCGGGGTGTCCAACGTCTCCTTCGGTGTCTCCCCCGGCGCGCGAGCGGTGCTCAACTCGGTGTTCCTGCACCACTGCGTCCAGGCGGGGCTCGATCTGGCGATGGTCAACCCCAACCACATCACCCCGTACGGTGAGATCTCCGACTCCGATCGGGAGCTGGCCGACGATCTCGTCTTCAACCGCCGCGAGGACGCGCTCGAGCGCTTCATCGGCCATTTCGAGTCCAAAGGCGAGGAGGACACGGCCGGCCCGGGCGCCGCCGATCCGACCGAGGGGATGGAGCCCGAGGAGGCGCTTCACTTTCACATCCTGCGCCGGCGCAAGGACGGCGTCGAGGCCTGGATCGACCGCTCGGTGGAGAAGATCGGGGCGGTGCCCACGCTCAACGACGTGCTGCTTCCGGCGATGAAAGAGGTCGGCGACAAGTTCGGCGCGGGCGAGCTGATCCTGCCATTCGTGCTGCAGTCCGCGGAAGTGATGAAGCGGGCCGTCGCCCAGCTCGAGAAATACCTCGACAAGCTCGAGGGCTATACGAAGGGCACCGTGGTGCTCGCCACCGTGTTCGGAGACGTGCACGACATCGGCAAGTCGCTGGTGAACACGATCCTCACCAACAACGGCTATACGGTCGTGGACCTCGGCAAGCAGGTTCCGATCCAGACGATCGTGGACGCCGCGCAGGAGCACGATGCGACCGCGATCGGCCTGAGCGCGCTGCTCGTGTCCACCTCCAAGCAGATGCCCGCGTGCATCCAGGAGCTGCACGCCAAGGGTCTTCGCTACCCGGTGCTGATCGGCGGCGCCGCGATCAACCGGGCGTTCGGCTACCGCGCCCTGTACCCCGGCGGCAAAGAGTCCGAGGAGGTCTACGAGCCGGGGGTGTTCTACTGCAAGGACGCGTTCGAGGGGCTCGCGGTGATGGACCAGCTGATCGACGACGACGCGCACGGGGCACTGGTCGAGAAGCTGCTCTCCGGGGCGACCGAGTTCCGCGCCAAGGGCGACGCGCCCGAGGAGCAGCTCGACTTCAGCGACGACTCGGTGCGCTCGTCCGCCCGCACCGACGCGCCCGTGCCCACCCCTCCCTACTGGGGCGTGCGCGAGCAGCAGGTCGACCTGGACGAGGTCTACAGCCACCTCGACACCCACGTGCTGTTCAAGCTGCACTGGGGCGGCCGGGGGGTCAAAGGCGAGGAGTGGCAGAAGCTGCTGCGCGAGGACTTCGTCCCCCGCCTGCAGCGGATGTGGAGCGCGCAGGGCTATCTGCATCCACGAGCGCTGCTTGGCTTCTTCCCCTGCTACGCGCTCGGCAACGAGATCGTCGTGCTCGATCCCGAGGATCGCGAGACCGAGCTCACCCGCTTCACGTGCCCGCGCCAGCCCAGGGGCCACAGGCTGTGCCTGGCCGACTTCTTCCGGCCCGCCGTGGACGGCGGTCCGCCGGCGGAGCTCGACGTGATCGCGCTGCAGGCGGTGACCGTGGGCGCAGAGGTGACCGAGCTGATGGCAACGCTCGAGGCGGAAGGCGAGTTCGCAGAGCAGCTGTTCGTGCACGGCCTCGGCGTGCAGACCGCCGAGGGTCTCGCCGAGTGGCTGCATGCGCGGGCGCGCGGGATGCTCGAGATCCCCGCGACCCAGGGCAGGCGCTACTCCTGGGGCTACCCTGCGGTGCCCGAGCAGAGCGAGCACCTGAAGGTGCAGCGGCTGCTCGACCTCGAGCAGATCGGGATGACGATCACCGAGGGCGGCTACGCGCCGGATCCCGAGCAGTCGACGCTGGCACTGATCGCCCACCACCCACAGGCGATCTACTTCGGCACCCGTCAGGGCCGCCTGTTGCCGGGTGGCTCACCCGACGACGTGATCAAGGGCTCGCCACGCGACCCCTCGCTGTTCGATGCGGCCGGACCGCCCGAGCTGGACGACGAGGACCCCCCGGCAGGCGCCGTGGAGGAGGAGGACGAGCCGGCGATGGCCTAGCTCTCCGCGCGCGCGAGGGCGGGGGCGTCGGGCAGCGGTCCGAGCTTGACGGGAGTCGCGTGGATCGTGCGCAGGCGCACTTCGCGCCAGGAGAGTCCCTCGCCCAGCAGCGCCGGCACCCCCATCAGCAGGGCGGTCGCGACCTCGACCGCCTGCAGCACGATGCCGTAGGCGATCGCTTCCGGCGTGGAGACGTGGTAGGCGCCGGCGAGCACCGCCACGCATGCCGCCTGGAAGACGCCCACGTTGGCGGGCGTGGCGGGTATGACGGCGGTCACGTTCACCGCGAACAACACCGCGGCCGCAGCGCCGGCGCCCGCCTGCGAGCCCAGGCCGAGAGCCAGCAGCAACAGCCAGCAGGACATCCATTGCAGGCCCCACGCACCCAGCTGGGTCACGGTCGCCAGCCCCGCGCGGCGTGGCTGGCGGAACACCCGCAGGCCGTCGCGCAGGCGCAGCACGGCACGCCGCAGCGCCGCGAGCAGCGCCTGCAGTCGCCGCGACCGGGAGGCCGCGGCGGGGGGGATCAGCGCGGGCGCCACCAGCACCGCGAACAGAGCCGCCAGCGGCGCCAGCGCGATCAGCAGCAGGGCGCGGTCGTGACCGTCGAGCAGGCTGATGCTGGAGAGCGACACCCCACCGAGGACCGCCAGCGCGAGCAGGTTCAGCAACGTCTGGGAGACCATCGTGCCGAGCACCACCGGCAGCGTCTCGCGCGCCCGCCCGAGACGCCGTGAGACGATCAGGGCGCGCGAGGGCTCACCCAGGCGGGCGGGGAGGGTCGACGACATCAGCACGCCGATGAACGTGCCCTGCATCGCGTCGCGCCGTTTGGCCCGGCGCCACGTCGGAGCGGCCACGAGGATCGCGTGCCAGGCCAGCGCCCGCACGAACATCGCGGCGCACATCACCGCTAGGCCGGCCGCGAGCAGGCCGGGCTTCGACGCCACCAGTGAGGCTGCAACCTTCGTCACGCCCACCCGTTGCAGGGCGAGCGCCGCGAGAGCGACGCCGACCAGCGAGCTGGCGAGCAGGCCGAGCCGACGAACCGTGCGCAACCCCCGCGCGCGGGCCCCCGCGGGCGAGCTGTCTGCTCGGGATCGCCGTGACTGCAACGAGGGCAGGCGCTGGGCGCGTACGGGTGGCTGCAGGTCGGCCGCCAGGAAGCCGTGGCGAACGCCACAGCGCGCCAGCCTCGTGGCGGGCTCCCCCACCGCGAGAGCCTGCTCGTAGCAGTCGAGCACTTCGGTGGCGACGTGCGGCCAGGCGTAGCGCTCGGCGCGCTCGCGCGCGGCGGCCGCCATCCGGCTGCGGCGCGCCGGTTCCAGCGCCAATCCCCGCAGCGCCTCGGCGAGCGCCAGCGGATCCCCCGCCGGCAGCAGCTCACCGTCGACGCGGTCGCGCAGCACCTCGCGGTAACCGGGGATGTCGGAGGCCAGGACCGGCGTACCCGTGGCGAGCCCCTCGGTGATCACCATGCCGAAGCTCTCCCCGTGCAGGGAGGGCGCGCACAGCACATCCGCCCGCTCGAGCTCGGCCAGCTTGCGCTGCTCGGAGACCTTGCCGAGGGCATGGATGCCGCGATGGTCGAGCGCCATGTGCGCCACCTCCTCCGGCGCGGCGCCGACGAGCGTCAGCGTCGCATCGACGTGGTCGCGCAGAGCCTCGAAGGCGCGCAGCAGCACGGGCAGCCCCTTGCGCTCGACCGCGGCGCCGATGAACAGGATCCGCAGCGGCCGCGTCGCTCTCGCGCCGGTGTGTGCGACGGTCTCGTGGTGACCCGCCGCGGTCCCCTCGCCGCCGCCCTCGACGCCGGGCACGCCGACCCCCGCGACCGACTCGCCGAGGTGGACTCCGTTGGGCACGATTCGGTAGCGACCGCCGTAGAAGCGCCGTGCCGTCCAGGCGGCGGCCTCCGAGACGGCGATGCGAACCCGCATGCGGTTCATCCGCCGGCGACCGCCGAGCGGCACGGCGGCGAGGCCGTTGGTGAGCTGGTTCTCGGAGTAGGTGTGGAAGGTCCCCACCAGCGGCAGGCGGGAGGCGCTCAGCAGCGCGTCCCAGCATACGAGGGGAACGACGGGCTCGTGCAGGTGAACGACGTCATAGCCCCCCCGCTGCAGCTCCTGCCGCAGGGCGAGCACGGCGTGAGGTGTGCAGGTGACGTTCGAGACCGCCCCGTTGGCGGGAATGCCGACGGTGCGCCCCAGCGAGACGAAGCGCTCGGGCAGTCCCCCGAAGATCGCCTCGCGCGGCTGCGGACGGGCGCCGCGATGCAGGCGACGCGACAGTCCATCGTCGGGGTCGTAGGGCGCGATCACGCGCGCTTCGTGGCCGAGCCTGTCGAGCTCTGAGCCGAGCGCCTCGATGTGGCGGGTGACTCCACCCGGGTAGGTCCATGAATACGGAGAGACCAAGGCGATCCGCACGCGGCGATTCTATCCACCGGTGCCGATGGGAGACCGCCACCGACCGGCCGGTGCCGACGGGGCGCCGCGGGGGTCCTGCGATAATCCGGCGGTGGCCAGCAGGCACTTCGTCAAGTACACCTTCCTGAAGCTCGACCCGGCGTGGCGCAGGCTCGACGCCGCCCGACGCGCGCAGGACAAGCGCGAGATGATGGCCGCCTGCGAGGACTTCGCCGACGGGCACATGCTGCAGGCGTTCTCGCTGATGGGCACACGTGGTGACGCCGAGCTGATGTTGCTCGCGGAGGCCGAGAACCTGGAGCGCATCCACGAGTTCCACGTGGTGCTGGCGCAGAGTGGGCTGATGCGGTGGGCCGAGATACCCCACTCGTTCCTGGGGATGCGCAAGTCCTCGGAGTACTCCGAAGACGAGCGGACGGCTCCGCGCGGGTTTCGGGGCAAGTACGTGTTCGTGTACCCGTTCGTGAAGTCGCGCGAATGGTACGGCCTGCCCGCGCAGGAGCGTTGGCGGATCATGCAGGGTCACATCGAGGTGGGGCGCGAATACCCCGGCGTGGACAATCACACGGCCTACTGCTTCGGGCTGGACGATCAGGAGTTCGTGGTCGCCTTCGACACCGACGATGTGGGCACGTTCCTGGATCTGGTGCAGCGGCTGCGAACCACCGAGGCCTCCCGCTACACCGTCCGGGACACGCCCAGCTTCACCTGCATCCGGATGTCGCTGGAGCGCGCGCTCGGCGCGCTCGACGGCGA
The DNA here is from genome assembly GCA_963696615.1 of uncultured Solirubrobacterales bacterium. Classification (GTDB taxonomy): domain Bacteria; phylum Actinomycetota; class Thermoleophilia; order Solirubrobacterales; family Solirubrobacteraceae; genus Palsa-744. The sequence continues at coordinate 349,742 of CAVOKU010000003.1, forward strand.
GCCGATCAGCGCCGCGGCGCTGCCCGCGATCTGAGCGCAGCCGTGGCGCGCCGCACGACAGCGACCGGCGCCTCGAAGCCGGCGGGGCGGCACAGGGCGGCGGCCAAGCCCGCCAGCAGGCGGGCCTCGCCGCGGCGAGGTCGCGCCCACCTGCGTCGCGTCGATCCGGTGCTGAGCGAGTTGATCGACGCCGTCGGCGCGCTGCCAGACCCCCGTGAGGGGCGACCGCACCCCGAGGATCACTACGGCGCCCTGGTGCGGGCGATCGTGGGCCAGCAGCTTTCGGTGAAGGCCGCCCGGGCGATCTACGGCCGGCTCACGGCGCGCTTCGACGGCCGCCCGCCCACGCCCCAGGAGATCCTCGACGAGGAGCCCGAAGAGCTCCGCGCCGCCGCGGGGCTCTCGCGCGCGAAGGCTGGCTTCCTGCGCTCGCTGGCAGAGCACGTGCTCTCGGGCGAGCTGGAGCTCGAGCGTCTGGACGACCTCGACGACGAGGCGGTGATCGCCGAGCTGGTGGCGGTCAAGGGCCTCGGTACGTGGACGGCACACATGTTCCTGATGTTCCACCTCGAACGTCCAGACGTGCTCGCGGTGGGCGACCTCGGCATCCGTCGCGCGATCGAACGGGCATACGGCCTGAGCGAGCTGCCCGACGCCGCCACGATCGAACGACTCGCGGATCCGTGGCGACCCTATCGCAGCCTCGCCTGCCGCTACCTGTGGCGCTCGTTGCAGAACGAGCCGGGGTGACGGTCGCCCGGCCCGGCGGATGCCGGGCCGGGGACGGTCGTTCCTTGGCGACCGGTTGGGGGCGTCAGCTCAGGCGGTTCCCAGTTCCGATTCGACGACTTCACCCGCCGAGGTCACGCTGAAGCTGCCGCTGAGCCGGCCTTCTGTCGGGCACAGCGGGTTGCTCGTCTTCTTGTTGAGCTTGAACAGCTGGTTCTTGGTGACGAGTTCCGCGGGGCCGCCGATCTTGAATGTGCTGGCGACCTTCCCCGCTTCGTAGTTGCAGTTGACGCCCGTTTCCACGAAGTCTCCTTCGAACGCCACCTTTTTGGTTCCTTTCACCTTGTTCGTGCCTTTGGTGGTGAATTCCGTGGGCCACGGGAACCCGTTGGCTTTGATCTTCACCGGTCCCAGCACGGTGGTGGTGCGACAGAGATTGTGTTCTGAGCCGAACGATTCTTCACCGGTGGAGCTCTCTTGGGTGATCTTGCCCTTGTCCTTCGGCGCTTCGTTCGTTTCCACCACGCCTTTCAGCGTGTTGCTCGTGCATTCGAGGTTTCCTCCCGATGTCGCGAAGACCAGGTTCGAGCTGAAAGCCTGGAGTTCCTGGCCAGCTTTGACCGGTCCTTTTGCCGTCTTGGCGATCAGGATGCTTTTCGCCGAGGCGCCGCTGGCGGCGACCGCGAAGATCGCCAACGCAGCGGTCAGGCACAGCGCCATGGTGCTGATGCGTCTCATCTATCTCTCCGTTTCATCTCGGTTTGGCGAGCAAGCCGTCCGCCCTCTCCGCACGGATCCTGTGCTACCCGCGCTCGCTCGGCGCAAACCCCTGCGCCGGGGCGCCCGCCGGCCAACCGTTCAGGTGAACGTAACGGTGGTGCTGGTCGCCGAGCGTGCACCCGAGGATGAGGTGAAGGTGACCCGCAGCCTGACCTTCACGCGCTTACCCTGCTTCAGGCGCTTTCTCTGATGGGCGGTGAGCGATACCTTCAGCCGGTACACCCCGGCCCTGCCCGCGCTCCTGCTCACGGTTCCCACGCCGGCTCCGGACACCGCCACCCGCCCGGCAGCGGGCGCCGAGACCGACACCGTGACCGAGGAGCCCTTGACCTTGTGCCTGACGCTCACCGAATGCGCCGTGAAGCCCATCACGCCGTTGCCCGCGGGCGCCGGGATCGTGGTGGGCAGGTTGCCGCCGCCGGCGCCCGATTCGCTTGCGCGGAGCGAGTTGCCGATTCCCGCGCCGGGCCCCTGGCAGGTTTCGCCCGAGCAGCGCGGCGGCTCCGGCGTGGCGAGGATGCCGCCGCCGGCACGGACGTCGTAGAGGTCGCGCAGGCCGTCCCTGTCCTGCGGGGCGAGCTGGCCATCGCTCGAGACGTAGACGCTTTCCCCGTCCGCGCTGGCGCCCTCGAAGTAGGACGCGCTGGGGTCGCTGCCGCCGTCGAGCAGGCTCACGCAGCCGGCTGCCTGCGTGCAGGCACCGTTGCCCGGCGGCTGCCACTCGTATATGTGCAGCGTTTCGGCGTGAGCCTGAGACACGAAGTTGCTGCCGTAGGCGGCGAAGAACACGCGACCGTCATCCAGCAGCCGGCGCGGGATCGCCAGGTCGCGCACTTCCGAGTACGGGCCGAGCGCTCCGAACGGCGCTTTCGACGCTTCGACCGGCGGTGAGCCGTCGGGGTGGCAGGAGACGCATGTCACGGTGCCCGCGCCGAGCGAGTACTCGTAGTCCTCGAAGTCGGGTTCTTTGGTGTGCGCGTCGACGTTGTCGTAGGAGGTGATCTGCTTACGGGTGGAGAACAGCAGGTAACGCCCGTCGGAGGACACCCGTGCGGTCCAGCGCTGCATGCCGTGCCCGCCGGAGCTGGCGACCGCGTCCTCTTCCAGTTCGGGGCCACCTTTTTCCACGCCTCCCGATGCGCCCGCTTCCGATTCACCGATCGTGGCGATGTAGGAGAGCTGGCCCGCGTGGGCGACGTAGAGGTTCGCTTCGCCTTTGAGCTTGTTGTTCGCCTCGGTCGCGCCTTTGCCGGGCACCAGCTGGCCCGCTGCGGAGAAGTAGACGTAGGAGCCGTCTTCGGAGATGCCCGTGACGCCGCGCACGTCGGCTCCTTCGGTGTCTTCGGAGTTGGAGTCGGCCGAGACGTCTGTCAGCTGTTTGGTTTCGACGTCGTAGTCGTAGAGGTCACAGCCCGTGCCGGCTTTCAGCAGGCAGCTCGCCGGTCCCGTGCTGGAGGCCGGGGCCAGGCCGTAGTTCGCCGTGAAGAAGACGTGCCCGCCGTCCGCGGAGGCGGCCTGGAACTTGGCGCCGGTGTCCTTCGGGGCGGCGCCGCCGGACGGCGCGGAGACCTCGGTCGTACTTCCGCCCGAGCGCAGGAACACCGCTTCGGTACCGACGTCCGGTCCGGCATCGGGGGCCGCGGTGAAGAACGTCCTCGAGCCGTCGCTGGACATCTGGTGCAGCTGGAAGTCGCCGAACAGCGGCGTTCCCGACAGCGGCGCCGGCGTGCCGTCGGGGCGCACGGAGGCAAGCCGCAGCGTGCCCGCACTCCATTCGTAGAGCGAGTGTTCGGGCGCACCGAGGAAGCGGTTGGTGGCTTCGAAGATCACGTGGCTGCAGTCGGCGGTCGCGCCCATCACGGTGAACTGACCGGTCGCCTGGGTCACCGCTGGCTTGACGTTGGTGACGAGCGTGTAGGCGTTGCTCGCGCGGTCCCACTGGTAGAGGTTGTAGAGGCCTTCTTCTTCGCTCTCGCCGGCCGGCAGCGCTCCCGCGAGCGGCAGGTTGCTCAGCTCGAAGCCGCACGACAGCGTCGGCGAGTAGTAGAGGAATTCACCGGTGTTGCGGCTCTGGCCCTGCGCCAGCAGCCCGAGCGAGCTGTCCGGATTCAGGGAGAAGTTCTGCCACGCCGAGCCGGCCGCGGGACTGCTCGACAGGTACGCCGGCTGGATCCCGCCGGACAGCGATTCCGGTAGGCCCCCGTCGGTCTCGTAGACCGTGCCGGCGCCCGACGTGGCCGCCTGGAAGGGAACCTGACGGATCACAACGATCCCCGGCTGGACTTCCTCGCCGTTCTTCAGAGTGGGCGACACGAGCTCGTAGCCGCGGCAATCGGGGAGATACGTCGAGGCCTGCTGTTCGCGGGCGGCTTCGTTGGGACAGCCTCCGGCGGCGCCGGCGGTAGCAGATGGAGCGAGCACCGCGAGGGCGGTGCCCAGCAGCAGCGCCAGACATCCACGGCGCCGGCGCAGGAGAGGATGTTCGCGGGCGATCCCCATCGCCTACGCCTTCACGCTCGCGGTCTTGGTGGCCGTCTGCCCGCCCGCCGTGAGGCTCACCCGGAGCTTGATCTTGCGGTGATGGCGCTTGGCGGCCCTGCCCGCCCTGCTCAGCGGCACGGTGATCTGGCGGGTGCCGGCGCGCAGGCCGCGCTTGGTGGTCGCCTTCAACCCCGTTCCCGAGATCTTGACGGTTCCCGCCTGGGAGAGCTTGACCGTGACGAGCAGCGCGTTGCCCTTGGCCTTCGTCTTGGCGATGCTGACCGCGGGGCCGCAGCCGGTGACGGCGATCTTGGTCTGCTGGGCGACCTGGGCGTTGTTCTGGGCGACGATCGTGGTCGGCGCGATCAGGCTCTGCGTGCAGAGGTTGCCGTTCGCGGTCAACGCCGAGTGCGGGCCCTCCGGGAGGGTCGTTTCGAACGTGCTGATCGGTGCGTCGGGGACCGTTTCGAACCGCGAGTAGGTGATGCCTTTCTTGATGTCGGTGTGGCCGACGAGTTCGATGTGGACGCCTTCGCCCTGCAACAGGAAGACGAGGTCCGGGAACGCCGCGCCGCCGTGTGAGACGAGGTAGGCGGGGCCTTCCAGCGGCGCGTTCAGCAGTGGCGTGATCGCCCTCGCCGAGCCGACGTTCGAGCCTTCCGGGCACCCGGCTGGGTTGGCGTTGAACTGCGCTTCGGTGCACGCTTTCTGGATCGTCGTCAGCCGCGAGGGCATCGCCAGCGGCAGCTGCACCGTGACCTTGTGGATGTGGGCTTCCCCGGCCTTCTGGGCGACCTTGACGACCAGGCTCGCGCCGTTGGCTTTGCTGGTCTTGCCCTGCGTGCTCGCGGACAGGACCGGGTGGAACGGCAGCGAGGAGCATCCGCTGGCCGTGAAGGGAACGCTCACCTGCGCGCCGGCGGGCGCTTCGGAGGCTTGCACGGGGGCGCCCGTGAGGGTCGCCGCGACCGACTGCGTGTTGCAGTTCGTCGGGTTGAACATGAATTCGGGCCTGGTCACGTCGACCTTGACCGTTTTCAGGCGGAAGGGAACACCGTCGATGCTCTGGGGCAGCGGATCGCTGGTGATCGTGATCGCGGAGGTCTGCGGATTGATCTGGATCGCGGCCCTGACGATCACGGTGCCCAGATGGAACGGCCCCGCATTCGCCGGCACGGCGATCGACAGGCCGAAGGGAGCGCCCTTGTAGCCGTCGGTCAGGTACACGGGTCCCGAGACGACGAACGGCGTGCTCCCGGCGCCGGCCGCGGAGGTCGCCGTCGCGATCTGGGAGGAGGCGGGGCAGGAGCCCGTTTCCGCCTGGGCGCCGGCGCAGCGGGTGACGCCTGCGATCTTGCCGAGCAGGCCCTGCGGCGTGGTGACAGCGATCCCCGAGAGGTCCTGTTCGCGATCCTGGCGTTCGAACGTCACGTCGAAGTTGGTGTAGGCGCCAGCCTGCGAGCTTTCGGTGCCGGCGTGGAAGGCCGGGTTGAACGGGTAGGTGGCAGGGCAGCCGTCGCCGGCGGCATCCCATACGACATCGAAGGGAGACGTCTTCAGCGCGACGGGCGGCGTGCCGGGGATCGCAAGTTCCTTGCCCGCAGGAGTGCCGCCGATGCTCCACGGGGTCAGTTCGGCCGTGGCCGCGAGCCCGGTGCCGCAGACCTGCGGGTTGGCCAGCGGCGCGCGCGGACCGTCCTTGAGCGTGAGCGTGAGCGCATTGAACGGGACCTGGGGGTTGTTGGCGAACGTCGTCGTCAGCTGTCCGGTCGCCGGGTCGGTCTTGGCGGTGCCCGGCAGCTTGACCCTCACGCCCGAGCCTTCCGCTTCGATGAACAGCCTGAACAGCCTGCCCGCTTCGTCGTCCTGGACGCTGCAGGGCGAGCATTCGGGCTGGCCGATGTAGACCCGTCCGGTGAGGGGCCCTTCCAGCAACGGCGTTTCCACCGTCACTTCCCCGACCTGCGACCCTGCCGGGCACGATCCGGGTTCGGTCGATTCGAGATCGATCTGGCCGTCGCTGCAGCCTTCGAGGCCGTTGGCGCCCGAGGGCGAGACGACGACCCCCGCCGGCAGGGTGACGGTCGTGTCCTTGAGGTCCGGCGTAGCGCGGCCGGTCGGCGATTCGTCCTGGGGGATCCCCAGCGTGAACGTGTACCCGGAGGGCTCGTCGGCCTGGGTGCTTCCGGCGGCGAAGCCCTGGGCCTGGGCCGGCTGGAAGCCGATCGACGGTTTGAACTGCAGGCCGTCACAGCCCGTGAGGGGCGGCGAGAGAGCCCCGGTGTGCTGCCAGTGCGGGTCTTCCAGCAGCGGCTCGCCGGCACCGTCGAGCGCGCCCGGTGCCTCCCACCGGTCGACGTTGATCGTCGTGGTCGGCGGTTCGCCGGCGGGCGGGCTGCTCGTCGAGGCGAGACAGTCGGAGGGGTTGCTGAGGAACGGCTTCGGCGGTTCTTCGTTTTTTACGCCGCGCGTCAGCCCTTCCAACCGTTCGGCGTCGTGGGAGGCGTCCTGCGGGATGCCCCACAGCGTGAACGTGACGCCGAAGATTTCATAGGCCTCGTTGACGTCGGCCGAGAGCACCGTCACGCGGTAGCGGCCGTCGCGGCGCACGACGTGGGCGTCGACGCGGATCGGCACCTTGTGGGCGATGCTGAAGCCGAACTCCGCGGGCACCCCCGGCGGCGGCGCGAGGTTGTAGATGCCCACCACTTCGCCGGCCGAGCGCAGCGAGTTCAGGTACACCGTCGCAGTGCCGACCTGGCTCACGGCGGGGCAGAAGCCCCCGGGCCCGCCGGGGAGGCTTCCCGTGAACAGCGCCTGGCTGCACCTGGGCACCGTCTGGGGGTTCCCCACGAACCCGTCGGGCAGCGTCACGTCCGCGTCCTTGATGTTGCCGGGCACCGCAGGCTGGACGACCTTTTCCTGCGGTTCCGCCCGCGGGTCGGTGTTCAGGAAGAACGTGGTCGTGGCGGCATACGGGTGATCACCGGCGAGCGTGTCCAGCTGGCCGGCGCCGCCGAAGCTGCCGGCGGTGAAGCTGTGGACACCGAACGGGACCGGCGTGGAGCTCACGTTCGCGGTGTCTTCGCTCGTGACGGCGCTCGCGGCGCCTCCGCCGGACACCCTCGCCCTGTTGAGAAGCTGCGAGGGTTCGTGCACCTGTTCGGGGCCTTCGGTGGCCACGTACGCTTCCAGCGTGATCGAGCTGGCGTCCGAGTCGGGATTGATCACCTTGCCGACTTCGCTCGTGCAGATCACGGCGCGGTGGCCTTCCCCTTCGACGAGTTCTTCGCCCACCGATTCTTTTTCTTTGGCTTTGCACGTCCAGCCCGCGCCTTCGGGGGTTTCCTTCGTCAGCAGCCCCGGGGGCAGTTCGTCGGTGACGGTCACTTCGCTGCTGGTGGGAGCGCTCGAAAGATTTCTGGGGATCAGTTTGTAGATGACCGTGTCGCGCGAGCCGGTCGCCGCGACCGCCGTTGCGAACGCCCCTTCGACGGGCACCTTGCCTTCTTTTTCGACTTCTTTTTCTTCTTTGGCGCTCGCTTCTTCTTCTTCGACGAGCAGTTCTTCAACTTCACGACCGCCCAGCTTTTTTACGAACGTGACGGTGTAGGTCCAGGCGACTTCCCCTTTGCCCTGAGGTCCGCCGGCGACGGTCACGTTGCCTTTGCCGAGCGTTTTGAACTTTTTTTCGAACGCTTCTTCGAGCGCCGCTTCGACTTCTTTGGCTGTCGCGTCGAACGGCAGCTTCGACGTGCGGGCTTCTTTGCCGTCGAATTCGAATTCGAGGCGGAACCCGCCGACGTTGGGTGCGTTGGCGCCTTCTCCGCTGACCGTGATCGTCTGGACCTCGTTCACCGGCGGCGTGAGCGGCACGTTCGTGGGACCGTGCACCGTCGTCAGTTCCCACGCCGGGCCGGCCGCCAGGCTGGGCGCGGCGAAAACGAGGAACAGGAGCGGCAGCGAAACTGCAAGAGCTGCGATCCGGCGCGGGAGTCTCGGTTTGATTTCTGCCTGCCCCATCTTCCTCTTCACCCTCACACCTGGACCCTCGTACATCGGGCGTACCTTATTTTCAACACCGTCTGCGTCGGATCGATTCGGTCCCGCCGTCTCGAGCGGCCAGGGTGCCCCATCGATCTCCCTACCCGGCGCCACCGACGCTCAAACCGCCTAGCGCGCCGCTCTTCGCGATCCGTGCGACTGCTCCTGAAGAACTCGGTGGGCCGGGCCGCGGAGACGGCCCGGCCCACCGACGGCTGCCCGGCGGCAGCCGTCGTGCGACGATCGAATCGGAGTCAGGATTCGACTGTTTCGCCGCCTGAGGTGACTACGAAGCTGCCGCTCAAGTGACCTTCTTTCGGGCACAGGGCGTTGCTCGTTTTTTTGTTGATCTTGAACTGCTGGTTGCTGGTGACCAGTTCGAGTGGTCCGCCGACTTTGAAGGTGGTGGCGACCTTCCCAGCTTCGAAGTTGCAGTTCACGCTGGCTTCGAAGAAGTTTCCTTCGAACGCGACCTTTTTGCTGCCTTTGAGCTTGCTCGTACCTTTGTTCGTCAGTTCGAGCGGCCACGGGAAGTTGTTGGATTTGATCAGGACTTTCCCGAGCAACGTGGTGGTGTTGCAGGCCCCCCCACCGGTGCCGGTGGAGAACTCTTCGGTGATTTTGCCTTTGTCCTTCGCGGCGCCGTTGGTTTCAACCGAGCCGAGCAGCGTGTTTTCGGTGCATTCCAGGTTGCCGGCGGACGTCGAGAACACGAGGTTCGAGCTGAAAGCCTTCAGTTTGGCGCCAGGCGCGAGCGTGCCTTTGGCTGTCTTCAGCGTCAGCGGGGTGCTTGCCGAGGCACTGCCGGCGATCACCGCGCTCAACGCGAAAACTGCAACGAGGCAGAGCCCCGCGATCCGGATGCGTCGCATCAAATTTGCTCCTTTTCCCTCTTGATAGTTGCCAGCAGCCGAGCTGAATCGCCCTCAGGACTGATCCCCGACGCCGGTCCGTGCCCCTGTGCTGTATCCAGCCAGCGGCCCTCCATGCGTCGACCCCGACGAGAAGGTTGCACGCCCCTCGTCGACGACGACCCGACGGTGTTTGACTATTTGGTCTTCATCGTTCTCTCGTCATCGCGCCTGCGAACCGGCCTCGAGGAAATGGGATGGTTGGGTCCGTCGCGAGCGGGGTGGAACCTGCCTTCGGCACGTACCGCCACACTCGACCACCGATCTCCTCTCGCGAGCCGCGTGGGCCTCCGGCGTCTGCCGGGGGCACCTGCGAGCCAGCCCCATACGGCGCTCGACTTTCGTATCTCTCTGACCGTAGCACACGGTCTGACTCGATGTCAAAGAGGGTTCGTAACCCCCCGATGCGGCGGCTCAGACGCGGGCGTTCACCCTACCGCCGGCGTGTATCTCGTCCCCGAAAGGCCGCGACCGCATGGGTCGCAGCGAGCGCCTCAGACGGCTGAGACCTGCTCCTGCTCGGCCACGCGGAACGAGGATCCGCAGCCGCAGGCGGCGACCACGTTGGGGTTCTCGACCTTGAAGCCGGCCCCCTGGAGGCTCTCTTCGTAGTCGATCACCGAGCCGCGCACGTAGGGCAGGCTCGCGTTGTCGACCAGCAGCTTCAGGCCGTGGCTCTCGAACACCGTGTCGTCCTCGCGCTGCTCGTCGAAGGCGAGCTGGTACTGGAAGCCCGAGCAGCCTCCGCCGCGGACGCCGACGCGCAGCCCGGCGAGGGTGACGTCTGCCTCCTGGGCGGTGAGGAACTCGTGGACCTTCTCGGCGCCCCTGTCGGTGATCGTGACCATTGCTTTCGAAAGTATAGCGACGGCATGGGAGTGTTCTAAGCTAGGCCCCAATGCCCAATGCCGAGGAGATCAAACAGCGCATCGAGGCGGCGATCCCGGGGTCCGAGGCCGAGGTCGAGGACTGGACCGGAGGCGGCGATCACTTCCGCGCGACCGTCACCGCCGAGGCCTTCGCGGGGCGTAGCCGCGTCGAGCAGCACAAGCTCGTGTACGAGGTCTTCGGTGCGGAGATCGGCGGGCGGATCCACGCGCTGTCGTTGAAGACCCAGAGCACCCACCAGCCGCAGAGCCCCCACTAGCCAGGAGCAGCCATGTCAGAGGACGCACAGAACGAGATCCGGGACGCGATCCGGCAGGCCATCGACGAGCACCGGGTGATCCTGTTCATGAAGGGCACCCCCGACACTCCGGCGTGCGGCTTCTCCGCGCGGACGGTCGCCGCGCTGCAGTCGCTGCAGGCGCCGTTCGCGGCCGTCGACATCCTGCCCGATCCGCGCATCCGCGAGGAGCTCTCGGCCGTTTCGGAGTGGCCCACGATCCCCCAGCTGTTCGTCGACGGAGAGCTCGTGGGGGGCTGCGACATCGTGATGGAGATGTACGAGTCCGGCGAGCTCGCTCAGGTGCTGGGCGTGGAGGTCGAGCAGCAGCCGCCCGTCGGCCCCGCGCCGGAGGACCCACAGCCGGCGGCGCCCGCGCTCAGCCAGATCGAGAACCGCCTCGGCTGACCTCGAGACCGCCCCGGCTGACCTCGCAGCCCGCGCGATCGCGCCGGTGCGGTAGCGTCCGCGCCCGAATGCCGAGGCCCGTCGCAGTCGTCACCGACAGCACCAACTACCTGCCGCGATGGTTCGCCGACGAGCACGAGATCCATCAGGTGAGCCTCTACTCGGGCTGGAAGGGCGCCGAGCCCCAGCGTGAGCTGGACATGGAGAGCTTCGACGCCTTCTACGAGCGCCTGCGCTCGGACCCCGAACTCCCCAGCACCTCACAGCCCTCGATCGGCGACTTCCTGGCCGTGTGGGAGCCCCTGATCGAGCGGGGCTCGGACATCGTCTCGATCCACCTCGCGGGTGGCATCTCCGGCACCTGCGAGGCTGCCCGGCAGGCCCATGGGCTGCTCGCCGAGCGAGGTCTGGGCGAGCGGCTGGAGGTGATCGACGGCGAAACCGCATGCGGCGGCATGGGACTGCTCGCGCTCGCCGCCAGCGCCGCCGCCAAAGGCGGGGGCGACATGCAGGCCGTCGTCGAGCGGGTGCGCGAGACGCGTAAGGTCTTGAAAATCTGGTTCTGCATCGACACCCTGGAGTACCTACGTCGCGGGGGTCGCGTCGGCAAGGCCCAGGCATGGATCGGAGGCACGTTGCGGATCAAGCCGATCCTCTCGCTGGAGTACGAAATCACCCCGGTGGAGCGGGTGCGCACCGCGGGACGGGCCTTCGAGCGGATGGTCTCCTATGCCCAGGAGCTCCACGACGCGGGCTCGGACGGGTGGGTGGTGCAGCACATCCGGGCGCCCGAGCAGGCGGAGCGACTGATCGAGCGCTGTCGCGAGATCTTCGGCTCCGAGCCGGTGTTCACATCCGAGGTGGGGCCGGTGATCGGCACCTACACCGGGCCGGGACTGATCGGCGTGGGCGCGGTGCCCCGCCGCATGCTCGCCTGAGTGCGGTCGCCCTGAGCGCCGCGACGAGCGGCCGGCGGGGCGGGCGATCGCCTCCTCAGCCGCGCCTGCGACGGCGGCGGCGGATCATGCGCCGGCCGACCAGCAGACCGACGACGGCGGCGCCCACGAGCACCTCCTGGCGATGGCGCTCGATGTGGCCGCGCCAGTCGGCGATGTGGGCGACCTCGCCGCGGAGCCGTCCGATCGAGACGGCCAGCTCGGCGCGGTTGGCCTCGATCGAGCTGCGGATCTCCGACGGGGATCGCTGGGCCATCAGCTGTCCCCCTGGCCGGGTCCGCCGGGTGGGGGGGTCGCGGCGGGAGCGCCGGCAGCCGGAGCGGCCGCGCCGTAGGGTGCGGGGCCGGCGGCCGGGGACGCGGCTGCGGCGGCCGGGGTGGCGGCAGGTGGGACGGTGCTCTCGGGCGTGCTCGAGGAGACGGTGTCGCGGATCAGCCGAGCCTCCTCGATCGCCATGTCGGGCGTCGGCGGTGCGCCGCGTTTGACTGCTTTGGCGGCGATCAGGCCCGCGATCAGGCCCAGCACGAGCAGGATCAGGGCCATCGCGAAGAAGCCCCAGAAGTAGGTGTAGGTGCTGCCGATGGGCAGGTAGTAGTAGAGCAGCCAGGCGAGGCCCACCAGCACGAAGAACAGCGCCGTCACGATGAACACGCCGGCGGCGACGCCGACGATCGCGCCCTTGACGAGCCTGGTGGCCTTCTCCGAGATCTCCGCCTTCGCCAGCTCGATCTCTTCGTGGACGAGCGCCGACGCTCGCTCTGACACTTCGGTGATCGCGGTGGCGATGCCCTTCGGCACCTCCTGCGTCCGCGGACCGCCGGGATCGCTGCCGGGGGGGCCGCTCACTCCGGCGGCTCCTCGGCGAACAGACGCCGCCACACCTGGGCTGAGGCGCGGTGGGCGAGGACGCTGAAGAGGGCGCTCACACCGGCGAGCAGACCCGACCACATCAGGCGCTTGACCACGTCGTTCTCCACCGGGGGCAGTCTATTGACCGGAGGGGTCGGGCTGGCCCGACGTCTCCTGGCCCTAACCGGTACGCGCCTCGGCGCCCTCGCATTCCAGGCCGCCGCAGACGGTCTCGACGACGAGCCACTTGGCCCGCTCGTAGTACTCGTCCCCACGGGGGAGGAGGTCGAAGATCCAGCCGGTGAGCATCTGCTCGATCGCCCCGTAGAAGGACATCGCGGCGAAGCGAGAGTCGATCTCGGGCTTGAACGTCCCCTCCTGCTGGGCGGCGATCACGATCTCTCCGATCAGCTCGTACGCCTGGCGGATCTGCCCGAGATGGGTCTGCCCGAAGGAGTTGGCGGCGCGGGTGACCTCGACGATGATCACCTTCATCAGATCCGGGTCGTGGCTGTAGGAGTCCACGATGAAGGAGGCGATCTCGTGCAGCTTCTCGCGGGCCGGGAGATCGCGCGAGTCGACCTCGCGAATCGTCTCGAGCATCACGTTCCAGCGCTCCAGGAACAGCGTGTCGAGGATCTCGTCCTTGGAGGCGAAGTAGTGGTAGACCAGCCCGTAGGCGACGCCCGCCTCGTCGGCGATGTCGGCCACCCTGCAGGCGTGAAAGCCCTGCCGCGCGAACACCCGCACGGCGGCGTCGAGGATCAGACGGCGCTTGTCCGGGGCGGGCTTGGGGCGACCCACGGGAGCTCGTCCGGCGCTCATCGGGGCGGACCTCCCGCGCCGGCGACGCCGACCGTCTCGGGCCAGCAGTAGGCGTCGGGGCGGCGGTTGGCGAGCGCGGGCAGGTCGGTGCGGATCTCGCGCTGGCGCCCGAGGTCGAGCTCAGCCGTCACGTGGTGGACGCCGTCGGGTGCCTGGGCGAGGACCACGCCCCAGGGATCGACGATCATCGAGCGCCCGCCCGAGCGCATCCCGCCGGGGTGGGATCCGGTCTGGTTGGCGGCGATCACGAACGCCTGGTTCTCGATCGCGCGGGCGCGAACGAGAACCTCCCAGTGATCGCGGGTGGTGGGGAGCGTGAACGCCGAGGGCAGCGCGAAGATTCGCGCGCCCCGGACGGCGAGGATGCGAAACAGCTCGGGGAAGCGCAGGTCGTAGCAGATCGCCAGGCCCAGCTCGACGCCGGCGGCGGTCTCGCTGAGCACGATCTCCTGCCCCGGGAGCTCGAGCTCGGACTCCTTGTAGGCGCGTCCGTCGATCGACACGTCGAACATGTGCAGCTTTCGGTACACCGCCCGCACCGCGCCCGCGGAGGAGACGTGGACACAGGTGTTGGCGAGCTTCTCCTCGCCCGGGATCCGCTCCACGAACGAGCCCGCGACGAGATCCACCGACAGCTCGGCGGCGATCGCCCGCGCCCAAGCCACGGCGCGCCCGTCGAGCGGTTCGGCGGCGGCCCGGAGCACCTCGTCCGGTCCGATCGCGGTCCACTTCTCGGGCAGCACGATCAGCTCCGCGCCATCGGCGGCGGCGGCGCGGGTGAGGCGGTCCGCGACGGCGAGATTGGCCTCTACGTCGGCGGTGGAGTTGAGCTGGACTGCCGCTACCTTCATGATGCATCACCTCCGCCCGCGGTGAGCGCCGCACGGAGGGCTTCCACTTGTGTCGGGCGTCCCATCAAAGTCATAGATTGACTAGTCAGTCAACATCTCCAAGCATAGCTCGCATGGGCCGCGGAGCGACGGGTGGGGCGGGGCTCGCGGAGCTCTCGGCCGAATCTGGTCACACGGCGGTGCTGCGGGGCGGGCGACCGCTCAAGCGATGGCGCTACGTGGGCGTCTTCTGCGAGGAGCTGATGGCGTGTGCGGCCGTCGTCCAGGTCGGCGTGGCGAGGCAGAGCTTCTGGGCGCTGCTGACACGCGGCGACGGGCGGATGCGTGAGCGTACCCGGATGCTCCACCGGCGCGACGCCGCGGTGGCGTTGGGGGCCGGGCGACTGCGGGTCGCTGACGGGGGGGTGGCGCTCGAGCTCGAGCTGAGCGAAGGTGGGGCCATCGAGGCGCGGTGCCCCCACGCCGGCGGCGGGGAGGTGTGGACCCGCAAGCAGGCGGGGGTGGCGGCGCGGGGAACAGTCTCGCTCGACGGGGGGTCCCCGCGGCCGGTGCAGGCGCTGGCGGTGATCGACGACACCGCCGGCTACCACGCCAGGCACACCGAGTGGCGGTGGAGCGCGGGGGTGGGCGTGGACGAGGGCGGGTCGGCGGTCGCGTGGAATCTGGTGGAGGGCGTCAACGACCCATCCAGGGGCAGCGAGCGGGCCGTCTGGATCGAGGGGAAGCCGCGGGAGACCGAGCCGGTGCGGTTCGCCGGCGACCTGAGCGAGATCGTGGCGGCGGACGGCTCCACGATGACGTTCCTCGCCGAGGCGCAGCGGTCGCGTTCAGAGAACCTGGTGGTGGTGAGCAGCGACTACACAGCCCCCTTCGGGAGCTTCCACGGAACGCTGCCGGGCGGCACCAGGCTGGCGGGGGGACTCGGCGTGATGGAGCACCACCGCGCCCGCTGGTAGTGGCTCAGCGCCTGCTCTGGCGCGAGAGCTCGGCGAGCAGGAGCTTGGAGTGGATCGCCCCGATCAGCTCCCGCAGCGGCTCCGCGCCGGCCTCCACGATCTGCAGGGCCCGCTCGAGGTCCACCTCGCCCGCGAGGCGGTCCACCAGCGCCCGCACCTCCTCCTGGACGAGCGGTTCGAGCGCCTCGCGATAGCGCAGGGTGTCGTACACGGTGAAGCCGAGCGCCTCGTCGTAGCCGCCCGCGCGAAAGCGGCTGATGGCCTCGATGATCTTGACGTCGTCGGCGCTGTAGCCGCCCCGCTCGGGGGTGAGGACGCCGATCTCCGCCAGCCGGGAGAGCACGTTCTGGGGGATCGCGAACCGTTCGCGGATCTCCTTGGCCGGGACCCGGGCGCGTTGCTCGGCGTTCGCCAGCGCCCGCTCGACGATGCGGTCCTCGAACTCGATCAGCGCGCGCACGTGCTCGGGGTCCTCGTCGAGCATCCCCTTGATCACCCGCAACGGCATGAACCGCTCCTCCTGGAGGCGCTTGATCAGTTCGATCCGCTGCACGTAGTCGGGGGGGTAGTAGGCCATGTTGCGGCTCGTGCGGACCGGCTCGGGCAGCAGGCCCTCACGCAGGTAGTGGCGGATCGTGCCCGGGCTCACGCCGGCGCGGTCGGCCAGCTCGCCGATCTTCAGCAGAGTGCGCTCGGCGGCACCCACGGCGATCCGCCTAGGCCCTGAAGGTCGCGCCCTGCGGCGGGGAGTCGGCCACGCCCGCGGCGGCGCCATCTTCCAGCAACGACGCGAGGGCTTGCTCGCTGTAGCCGGCCGCGCGCAGCGCCTGTTCGGTGTGCTCGCCGAGCTCCGGCCCGGGCAGGCGGCCGTGCCCGCCGGGGGTGCGGCCGAGCTTGATCGGGACGCCCAGCTGGCGCACGGGCTCCGCGGCGCCGGGCTGGTCGATCGCGACGACCATCTCGCGCTCGCGCACGAGCTCGGAGGCGAGCGCCTCGTCGAGGTCGAGCACGGGCTCCAGACAGCAGTCGTGCTCGCGCGCGAACGCCTCCCATTCCGAGCGGGTGCGGGCGGCGAAGATCTCCTGCACCTCGACGTAGGCCTCGGAGCCGGGACGGTCGAACTGGCTGGCGATCAGCTGCTCGCGATCGACCCCGCGACAGAACGCCTGCCAGAACTTCGGCTCGAGCGCCCCCAGCGTGACCCAGCCGTCGGCGCAGCGGTAGGGGCGATAGCAGATCAGCGAGCCCGCGAGCGGGAGATCGCCGCGGTGGGGCACCACCCCGTCGGCGAAGTGGGCGCCGGCGACCATCGCCAGCCACGACAGGGCGCCGTCGGCCATCGAGACATCGACCATCTGGCCCTCCCGCGAGCCCGGCCACGCCGGCCCGCCGTCGCGCTCGCGCAGGGCGACCATGATCCCGAACGCCGCCATCAGGGCGCCGCCGCCGAGGTCGGCGATCTGCCCGGCGGCCTGCACCGGCGGGCCATCGCGCTCGCCCGTGAGTCCGAGCAGGCCCACCAGACCGAGGTAGTTCATGTCGTGCCCGGAGGCGTCGCGTTTGGGGCCGCTCTGGCCGTAGCCGGAGATCGCGCAGTAGACGATGCCGGGGTTGACCGCCCGCATGCGCTCGTAGCCGACGCCGAGCCGGTCCAGCACGCCCGGGCGGAAGGACTCGAGCACCACGTCGTGATCGCGCACGAGCGCCAGCAGCGCCTCGCGGCCGGGCTCGCTCTTGAGGTCGAGCCGGATCGAGCGCTTGTTGCGGTTCAGCGAGAGGAACAGGGCGGACCTGGCGCTGTCCCGAACGCCCTCCACGTAGGGGGGGGACCAGCGGATGTAGTCGCCCATGCCGGTGTCCTCCACCTTGAGCACGTCGGCGCCGAAGTCCGCCAGCAGCAGCGAGCAGAACCCACCCGGCAGGAGCCGCGACAGGTCGAGCACCCGAATGCCCTCCAGGGGCAGGCTCATCCGCTGCTCACCCGCTGGCGTTGAGGGATGGCGAGCATCGTGCGTGCCTCCTGGACGCTCGCCGGCCGGCGGCCCACGTCTTCGGTCATCTGTCGTGCCTTCGCGATCAGCTCGCCGTTGGATCGCGCCATCGTGCCGTCGGGGAGGTACAGGTTGTCCTCCAGGCCAACCCTGATCGAGCCGCCGAGGGTGAGCGCCGCGGACACCAGCATCCATTGGTCGCGGGAGATCCCGATCACCCCCCAGTGCGAGCGCACCGAGCCCTCGGAGGCGTCGGGGGCGTCGGGGGCGTCGGGGATGTTCTCGACCATCGCCGCCAGATTGCGGGCCGTGGGCGGGATTCCCCCCGTCACGCCCATCACGCAGTCGACGTGCAGCGGGGTGTGGAGCACGCCCATGTCGATCAGCGGTGCGAGGCTGCCGACGTGACCGATGTCGAAGCACTCGTGCTCGGGTTTGATGTGAAGCTCGTTCATCGCCTCCAGCAGCTCGATGATCTCCTCGAACGGGTTGGCGAACACCATCTTGAACACGAAGTCCTTGCGTGAGCGGGAGTACTTCGCGTAGTTCATCGAGCCCATGTTCAGGGCTGCCACCTCAGGGCGGCAGGCGCGCAGGTAGGCGACCCGCTTCTCCACCGGCACGCCGATGGTGCCGGTCGAGTAGTTGACGATCACCGCATCCCCCACCTCGGCGCGGATCGCTTCGGTGATCGCCTGGAAGTCCTCGATCTCGTAGCTGGGGGTGCCGTCGGGGGTGCGTGCGTGGATGTGGATCATCACCCCCCCCTCGTCGACGATCCGGCGCGCCTCCGCGGCGTACTCGGCGGGGGTGTAGGGGATCGCGGGGCACTGGTCCCGGTTGGCGATCGCGCCCGAGATCGAGCAGGTGATGAGGACCGGGTCGTCGATCATCGCTCCGCGGGGCCGCCCACCCCGCGCCCGACGGGAATGGGCTCCATCCAGGCGCGTGACACTGCGCGTGCGGCGCTCATACCGGCACCACCCCGTGCCTTCTCCATGGGCGCTCGACCTTCTTGCCCTGAGCCATCTCCAGCGCGCGACAGATCGTGGCGCGGGTGTCGCGAGGGTCGATCACGTCGTCGATCAGGTCGTTGCCGGCGGCGATGTAGACGTTGAAGATCTTGCGGAAGCTCTCGATCAGCTCCGCCCGCTTGGCGTCGGGATCCTCGGCCTCCTCGACGGCTTTGCGGAACGCGATCTCGACGACCCCCTCGGCGCCCATCACGCTGATCTCGGCGCTCGGCCACGCGACGATCAGGTCGGGCTCGTAGGCACGGCCGCACATCACGTAGTAGCCGGCGCCGTAGGCCTTGCGGGTGATCACCGTGACCTTCGGTACGGTGGCGGCGGCGACGGCGTGGAGCAGCTTCGCCCCGTGGCGGATGATCCCCCCCGCCTCGACCTTCGTGCCCACCATGAAGCCGGGGACGTCCTGGATGAACACCAACGGGATCGCGAACGCGTCGCACAGGTTCACGAACCGGGCGGCCTTGTCGGAGGAGTCGTTGTCGAGGATGCCCCCGAGCTGCTTGGGCTGGTTGGCGACGATCCCGACGGGCCGCCCGCCGAAGCGGGCGAAGCAGGTGATGATCGTCTTCGCCCACTGGCCCTTGATGTCGAGATGCTCCCCGTCGTCGACGATCAACTCGATCACCTCGTACATGTCATAGGGCTTGCGGTTGGACTCGGGGAGCACGTCCAGCAGAGCCTCCTCGCGGCGGTCGATGGGGTCCTTCGGCGGGCGCACCGGGGGCGGCGTTTCGCAGTTCTGGGGCATGTAGGACAGGTAGGCCTTGATCTGGTGGATGCACTCCTCGTCGCTGCCCACCTCCATGTCCCCCACGCCCGAGCGGCGACAGTGAACGCGGGAGCCGCCCAGCTCCTCCTGGGTGACGTCCTCCCCCACCGCCGCCCGTACGAGGTGAGGACCGGCGAGTGCCATCGAGCCGCGACCCTTCACCATCGGCACGAAGTCCGCGAGGCCGGGGATGTACGCGGTGCCCGCAGCGCAGGGACCCATCAGCGCCGCCACCTGGGGGATCACGCCGCTCATCACCACCTCCTCGCGGAACAGGTGGCCGGAGCCGGCGAACATCGCCCCCGCGGCCTCCTGGACGCGGGCGCCGGCGGAGTCCAGCAGCCACACGAACGGGATCCGCTTGGTGAGCGCCAGCTCCCGCAGGCGGGTGACCTTGATCTCGCCGGTCATCCCCATCGAGCCCGCCATCACCGTGAAGTCATACGCACACACGGCGGTGAGACGGCCGTCGACCTTGCCGTAGCCGGTGATCACCCCGTCGGCGGGCGCCTCGACGCCGTCCATCGCACGTTGGGCGAAGTGGGGACGGCCGTGGATCCCCAGCTCCACGAACGTGCCCTCGTCCACCAGCAGCGCGATCCGCTCCCGGGCGGTGAGCTTCTCCTGGGCGTGTTGGCGGGCGATCTTCTCCTCGCCGCCGCCCTGCATGATCTTCTCGCGCCGCGCCTGGAGATCCTCGACGAGAGGCCGCAGGAGGGACGAACTGCTCGCCTCGGGTGTGCTCGTGTCGGAGGCGCTCATCGGCCTTTCCACTCCGGTTCGCGCTTCTGAAAGAACGCGGTGACCCCCTCGACGATGTCCTCGGTGGACAGCGCCAGGGAGAGCTGTGCCCGCAGGTAGTCCAGGGCGTCGTCCAGGGACATGTCCAGCTGACGGCGCATCGCCTCCTTGCCCAGCCGCATGATCAGGGGCGACTTCGAGGCGAGCTTTCCGGCCCATTCGGCGACTGCGTCGTCGAACTCGCCGGCGGGGATCACCCGGTTGACGATGCCCGCCGAGTGGGCCTCCTCGGCATCCCACCGCTCGCCCAGCAACAGCAGCTCGTTGGCGCGCTTGCGGGGCACGTTGCGGTAGATCAGGGCCATGATCATGAAGGGGAACGCGCCGACGTTGATCTCGGGGGTGCCGAACGTGGCCTGGTCGGAGGCGAGGATCAGATCGCACGCGAGGGCGATCCCCAGCGAGCCCGCGAGCACGTGTCCCCGGGCGGCGCAGATGGTGGGCTTGTGCAGCGAGCCGATCAACTTGAACAGGGACACGAAGTGCTCGGACGCGAAGTGCTTGTGGACGAGCGGCACCTCCCCCGCGAAGCCCCCGAGGTTGGCGCCCGAGGAGAACACCTTCTCGTGGGAGGAGGCGAGCACGATGCAACGCACGTCGGGGTCCTCGTCGGCCCGACGAAAGGCGGCGGTGAGACCGAGGAGCATCTCGGCCGAGAGCGCGTTACGGGTGTCTGGATCGTCGAGCGTGATGCTCGCCACACCCGTCCCGTCGAGGGCGTAGACAACTGGATCGCCGGCCATCGGCCAATCCTAACCGGATCCCCCACGTGCGGGAAGTATGCAGCTCTACTGTTTACTCTTGCACGCCGGCGGGAGTCCGCGGGGTCGGTTCAGCGGGCGATACGAGCGTGGACGATCACGCCGAAGTCCTGTGTGTACACAGCCCCCCGCTGGCCGTGGGCGAGCGCAACGGGGGGATGTGGGGACACGCCGATCGCGGTGTCGCGGAAGCGGGGGTCGAGGATGTTCGCCCGGTGTCCGGGGGACATCATCCAGGCGTGGACGATCGCCCGGGGGGTCGCCAGCCAGAGCGTCCCGAAGGCGATGTTCTCCCCCACTTCGAAGCCGATCCGGGAGCCCCGGATGTAGCCCGCCGCCCGCATCCGGGCGAGGGGTGTCTGCCCGGTGGGGCCGACGTGGTCGAAGTAGTTCTCCAACGCCATGCTGTCGCTGTGGCTCTGGGCGGCCCGCTCCAGCCTCGGATTGGCGCGCAGGGGCGCCTCGCCGTGGAGGGCCCGGGCGCGGTTGACCAGACACAGGGTGGCCACCCGGATCGCGTGGAGGTCTGACGGGGTGGGCATCCGCCGGGCGTTCGCGCAGGCCCCAACGTGGACGGGCGGGCGGCGATGGCGATGGCACCGGGCCGTGGGCCGTTTGGCGCTGCCTTCGCGATAGCTCGTGGACGTGGCGCAGTGGGTGCCTCCCCGGCCCTGCCTGAACGAGGCAGCGGCCTCAGACGCGGGCACCACCGCTCCGGCGAGGCCCGCGAGGACGACGGAGAGGACGAGGATCCGGCTGTGGCGGCGGTGGTCCACGGGGCCGTATCGGCCCGCCACACGCAAGCCTTGAGTGCGGAAGCAGAGGTTTGGACACTTTCCCGAGCGCCGTCGCCATGACGGCCGGGGGATGCTCCGCAGCTACAGCCCCAGCACGCGGGAGAGGATCTCGCGCATGATCTCGTCCGAGCCGCCCCCGATCGGCCCGAGGCGAGCGTCGCGGGCGGCCCGCTCGACCCAGTACTCCTGCATGTAGCCGGCGCCTCCGTGGATCTGCAGGCACGCGTCCATCAGCTCGAACGAGGCTCGTTGGGTGAGGAGCTTGGCCATCGTCACCTCCCGCAGCGGTTCCTCCCCGTTGACGAACCGGCGCAGGGCGTCGTAGGTGACACACCGAGCGGCGTAAGCCGAGGAGGCGAGGTCCGCGAGACGGTGACGGATCACCTGGTGGCCCGACAGAGGCCGGCCGAACGCGTTGCGCTCCCGGGCGAAGGACGCGGTCCGCTCCCACGCCAGCGCCATCGCGCCGACCGCCCCCAGCGCCATCGCCAGACGCTCCCACTGGAAGTTCGCCATGATCAGCTTGAAGCCCTCGTTGAGCTCCCCGAGCAGGTTCTCCTCCGGCACGAACACGTCCTGGAGGCTGATCGTGGCGGTGTCGGAGGCGTGCCAACCGAGCTTGTCCAGCTTGGCGGACTGCACCCCCTCGCCCCGGTCGACGATCAGGAAGGAGATGCCGTGATGGCCCCCCTCTGGAGTGGTCTTCACGGCGGTGACGATGAAGTGGGCGCGGACCCCGTTGGTGATGTAGGCCTTCTCCCCGTTGACGATCCAGCCCCCCTCGACCCGCTCGGCGCGGGTGGTGAGGCCCGCCACGTCCGAACCCGCGCCCGGCTCGGTGATCCCCAGCGCCCCGATCCGCTCGCCGTTGATCGCCGGGACGAGGTAGCGCTGCTTCTGATCGTCGGTCCCGAACTTCCAGATCGGGGGCGTGGCGATGTTGATGTGGGCGCCGATCCCGGCGGCGGTCCCCCCGGAGCCGGTGCGGGCCATCTCCTCACAGAGCACCGCCTCGTGCAGGTAGTCCCCACCCTGGCCACCCAGCTCGGCGGGGTACTTCAACCCGAGCAGCCCCTGGCCGGCGAGCTTGACGAACACCTCGTCCGGGAACCACCGCTCCTCCTCCCACCGCTGGGCGTGGGGCGTCAGCTCACGCTCGATGAAGCCTCGCACGGACTCTCGCAGCTGCTCGTGCTCGTCGGTGAAGGGGGGCTGGATCAAGGTGTGACGGGGGTGTGACGGCGGGTTCTTGCAAACAGATCTTGAAGGTGGGTATCACAAAGGTATATACGGCGCGAGTGCTGTGAATACCATGGCGCACGGTGAGCGAAAATCAAGAGTCACACCCCACGTCCCCTCGATGTTCCGGTCGGCGCATGCGCCGACCGGCGGGACCGCACATGTGCGGTCCCGGGGCAGTGCCGCATGCGGCACTGCCGGCCACCCCGCATGCGGGGTGGCTCACAGCCCATACGAGCGGCCGATCACCTCGAGCATGATCTCGTCGGTGCCCGCGCCGATGCGGTTCAACCGCATGTCCCGCCACACCCGCTCGACGTTGTACTCGCGCATGTAGCCCGCGCCGCCGTGGATCTGGATGCACTCGTCGGCGACTTCGCAGGCGACCCGGGCGGAGTGGAGCTTGGCCATCGAGATCTCGCGGACGGGATACTCGCCGTTGGCGAACCGCCAGGCGGTGACGTACACGAGCTGGCGGGCGGACTCGATCTTCGTGGCCATCTCCGCGAACTTGTGGCGGATCACCTGGAAGTGGCCGATCGCTTTGCCGAAGGCTTCCCGCTCTTTCGCGTAGGCGAGCGTCGCTTCGAAGCATTTCTGGGCGCCCGCAACGCAGCCGGCGGCGCCGATCATGCGCTCGCCCTGGAGCTCCCACATGATGTGGTAGAAGCCCTTGCCCTCCTGGCCGAGCATCGCCGAGGCGGGGACGCGGACATCCTGGAAGGCGAGCAGGGCGGTGTCCGAGGCGTGCATGCCCATCTTCTTGAGCTTCTGCTCCCGGATCACTCCCGGGGCGTCCATCGGCACGAGGAACAGGGTGAAGCCGTCATAGCCCGCGTCGGGATCGGTCTTCGTGACGAGCACGATCACGTCGGCGCGGTGGCCGTTGGTGATGTACGTCTTGGAGCCGTTGATCACGTACTCGTCGCCGTCCCGCACCGCCCGGGTCTTGATCCCGGCGACGTCTGACCCGGCGTCGGGCTCGGTGATGCCCAGACACAGGATCTTTTCCCCCTTGATCGCCGGTTCGGCCCACGCCCGCTTCTGCTCCTCGGTGCCGAACACCAGGATCGGCGGCATCGCCATGTCGGTCTGCACGGCGATCCCCATCGCGAGCCCGCCGCAGTTGGCGTTGGCGATCTCCTCCGCGAGCACCATCGCGCTGAAGTAGTCGCCACCCTGGCCGCCGTACTCGACGGGCTTGTCCAGCCCGAGGAAGCCGAGCTCGCCCATGCGACGGAAGACGGAGTCGGGAAACGTCGTCTCCTCCCACTCCGCAGCGTGGGGGGCGAGCTCTTTGATCGCGAAGTTGCGGATCGACTCCCGCAGCTGTTCGTGCTCGTCGGTGAAGATGAAGTGCTTGCGTGCGGCCTGGAAGTCGGGCTTCAACACGCTCTCGGCGGTGGCGGCCATGGCGGAAGGATCTCCTCGGTATGGATGCTCGTGGGCTCGTGACGGCGCCTCAGGCGCGTCACAACGCTAACGAATCCGCACTCCAAAGTAAACAGTAGCGCTGCTTACTCTCTGCGAAGCGAGCTCTCCGCGAGCCGGGGGACGGCCGATCGGGACAGCGATCGGCCGCAGCGAGGCCTCGGTGAACCCGCCTCGGAGGTGCACGACACTGCCCATCCCCTCGGAATCCGTCCAGGCTGGGACGGGCTCCTAAGGGCCGTCGGGGGGAATGGTCGATCTCCCGGTTCGTGGCCCGACCCAACCTCATCTCGACCCGAATCATCCGCCCGAGCGACGTCGGCGTCCTGCTGGCGCTGCTCGCAGCAGTGGTCCTGTCGCTGACGTTCACCACGGGGGCCGGCGCCCACACCGCAGCCGACGGCCCCCATCACTCCCACCCCCACCACCGCCATCGCGGTCGGGGCCACTCCTCCAGCCACCATCGCATCGGGACCCGCCACCGGCACGGTCGGCGGGTGAGGACATCGACGCGGTCGGCCAGGCACGGAACCCGTGCGGTGAACGTGTCCGACCCCAAACATGGGGGTCACACCACACCCGTCAGGCGCACCACGAGGAAGGCGTCCGCGGAAGCTCAGACCGGTCCCGCCGCCGTCCCTGGCAACTGCCCCGGGACGAGCCTGATGCCCAACCCGGGGAACCTCGCGGCGGTGAGCGAATCCACGCTGTGTTTGATCAACCATGAACGGCTCCTGAACGGTGAGCGGCCGTTGAAGGCGAACGGCAAGCTCGAACAGTGCGCCGAAGGCCACAGCGAAAGCATGGCCCGCAACGACTACTTCAGCCACGAAGGCCCCGAAGGGAGCACCCCCGTCGATCGGATGCGGGCGGTGGGCTACATCTACAGCTCGGAACTCGGCTACGAAGTGGGCGAGAACATCGCCTGGGGCACCCTCTGGCTGGCGACGCCGGCCGCGATCGTGGAAAGCTGGATGCACTCCCCCGAGCACCGCGCCAACATCCTCGACACCAGCTACACCGAAACGGGGATCGGTATCTTCCCCGCCGCCCCCTCGGCGCGCGCCGAAGGCCAGTCCGGGGCGCTCTACACCCAGGACTTCGGCGTCCTCATCACCTCCTGACCTGCTCCCGGCCTCGCCGCGGCCCGTCCCCGGTGAGGCCGCCGCCCACCCCCGGCAACCCCGCCGCTCGTCCCCGGTGAGGCCGATCGAGGCCTTTCCTGGCCGGACGGATAGTCTCCCAGCCCGACAACGTCAGATGACGAGAGGAGAACCAGGGCTATGGGAGTACTCGACGGCAAGTCGGCGATCGTCACCGGCTCGGCCCGCGGAATCGGACGGGCGACGGCCGAGCTGCTCGCCGAGCACGGCGCACAGGTTCTGATCAACGACCTCGACGGCGACGTGGCGAGACAGGCGGCGGGCGAGATCTCAGGCGACACGGCGGTGTTCGCGGGGGACCTCACCAAGCCCGGCGCGGCGGACCAGCTCGTGCAGAAGGCGATCGACGAGTTCGGCAAGATCGACATCATCGTCAACAACGCCGGCTACACACTCGACGCACCGGTCCACAAGATGTCCGACGAGCATTTCCAGGCGATGCTCGACATCCACACGGTGGTGCCCTTCCGGGTGATCCGCGCCGCCGCCCCCCATCTGCGGGAGCCCGCCAAGAAGGAGAAGGAGGAAGGCAAGGAGGTGTTCCGCAAGATCGTCAACATCTCCTCCACCTCCGGCACGTTCGGCAACGCCGGACAGGCCAACTACTCGGCGGGCAAGGCCGCCGTGGTGGGCCTCACGAAAACGGTCGCCAAGGAGTGGGGCCAGTTCAAAGTCAACGTCAACGCCGTCGCGTTCGGCTTCATCGACACGCGGTTGACCCAGGCGAAGGTCGACGAGAACACGATGGAAAAGGACGGCGAGAAGATCCAGCTGGGCATCCCTGAGCAGATGCGGGGGATGGCCGCGATGCTGATCCCCCTCGGCCGCCCCGCCTCACCCGAGGAGGCCGCCGGGGGGGTGTTCTTCCTGTGCTCCCCCTGGTCCAACTACGTGCACGGCCAGACGTTGCATGTGACCGGCGGACTGTTCGGAGGCATGACAGGCTGACACCGTGACGAGCCCCGCCGCCGGAACACCCGGTGGCGGGCGCCGCCGGCGTGGCGGCGACTCACACCCCTCGCAGGTCCAGCAGGCAGCCGGAGAAGTAGGCCCCGGCTGCCGACGCGAGGTAGGCCGTCACCGCAGCAGCCTCCGCCACGGCGGCGTCCTCGGCGAGATCGCCGGGGGCGACGGCGACCGTCGTGATGCCGTGGCGAGCCCACTCCACCGACAGGGTCCTGGCGAGGTTCTCGAGGCCCGCCCGGACGGCGTCGCTGTGCTCTCCCCCGTCCGCCGGCGGGGTGAGGTAGACGATTCGCTCACCCTCCGCCGAGGACGTCTCGCCCTCCGCCAGGAAGGCCCGGTTGACGACCACACGGGTCGCCTCCCACACCGACGCCATGCACGTCCCCAACGCCCGGGGTCCCCCGCCGCCACGGGCGAGCGCTCCCGCGAGCAGGCCGGCCCCGTCGACCGCGAGCAGGTTCACCCGGGGAGCGGCGGCGAGGATCCGCTCGAGCTCCGTATCCCCGTCCCCCGAGGCCCCGGGGTCGGCCCCGGCGGCCCCGTCCCGCGGACCGGCCTCGGCCGTCGGATCGACGCCCGGGGGAGCAATCGACACGTGGGCGCCCACCGCGGCGCACGTCTCGCACACGGCTGCCGCCAGGCGACCCTCGGGCGACTGTGGGGGTTCCCCGACGACGAGCACCGAGACGCCCTCGAGCAGTCCCGCCCGCAGCAGCTCCCGCTCGCCGGGCGGGCTCAGGGCAGCGCCGGCGGGGGCGAGCCGGGAGGCTCGCTCGCAGGCATCTCGCCGCCGGACCCGCGCAGCTGGAAATAGAGCACCGCCGTGGCAAGCGCCGAGATCGGGGCGGTGAGAATGCCGAGCACCACCCTCACGCCGAGGCCGAACGCCCCGTTGGCGGCGTCCGCCGCGAGCTGCAGGCCGCTCGAGACGACGCCGACGAGCACGATCATCAGCAGGATCACCGCGAACACGTTCCATCCGTCGCCGCGTACGAGCTCGCGACTGCGGCCGAGCGCCCGCAGCCCGCCGGGGCGCTCCAGCACCACCACCGGAGCGGCCACCGACCAGATCGTGATCAGGATCAGTCCCGGAACGACGAGCAAGATGAACCCCACCACGATGGCGATCCCCGCCACGATCCCCACCAGGATCAGCTGTCCGATGACGGGCATCGCCGCCTGCAGCAGCTGACCTGCGGTGGCGTCCCGCCGGCCGTCCTGCACGTCGGCGACGAGCTCGACCACCATGCCCGTGAACAGCGTCGTGGCGATCAGGGTGAGGATCAGGGCGACGAGCCCCAGGCCGGGGGACGCCGCGATCAGCAGCGCGCTGAGGATGCCCGTGATCACGAACACCACCGCCGCCGCCGGTATCAGCACCGGGAACTGGTCGCGATAGATCTCGAACGTGCTTCGGATCACCCCGCCGACGTCGACCCTGCTGCTCACGTCGCTGTCCCCTCGCCGGCGAAGTCCATTGGAGGGGTAACGATACGGTTCGGATCCGACGTGGCGTCCAGCCGGTACGGCGGCGCCCTCAGGCGACGGCGGCGCCCTTCGGCGCGTGGCTGCCGGCGGCGCCCTGGGCGCGGACGCGCTTGAGGATGCCCTTGCGGCCGTGTTCGTCCAGTCCTCGGTACATCAGGCGGATGGCGGCGAGGATCTCGTCCGCGACGGCCTGTTGCTGTGCGCGGGTGGGATGCTCGACGGGGGTCCACCGCATCGGCTCGCCGTACTGGACGGTCACGCGGGGAAAGCGCAGTCGCTTCCAGTTGCGGATGCGGGAGGAGCCGTGGATCGCGATCGGCACCACCGGCGACCCCGTCTCCAGCGCCAGCCGGCCGATCCCCCGCTTGGCCTGCTGGGCCATGTCCCCGGTGCGGGAGCGACCTCCCTCGCAGTACATCGTGATCGCGCCGCCGCGGCGGAGGATCGTCTCGGCGGTGATGAACGTGTCGTCGTCGCGGGCTCCACGGCGGACCGGGAACACCCCGCCCGGGCTGTAGATCATCTGCATCGGGAACTTGAACAGCTGGGACTTCGCCATGAAGCGGACCTTCCGGCGGATGTAGCAGCCCATCAGGAAGTGGTCCATGAACGAGAAGTGGTTGGGGGCGAGGATCACCGGCCCGCGGCCGGGCACCTGCTCGCAGGAGATCGACCGCGCCCGCAGGAGGGTGTACGCGTACAGCGAGGTCACAAGCCGCGTCGCCTCATACACCCAGTTGGGTTCCCGGGTGCGGGCCCGCTCGTGGAAGCGGTCGAAGTACTCCTTCGGCCGGGGGTCCGCGTAGACCTGGGCGCGCATCGGGGCGAGATCGGTCATCTGTGCGGTTCTACCCCCGAGCGGAGGGCAAGGTTACGCCTCACCCTCGCCCGACCGCGATCGCGTCTCGTGCGAGCGTGCCCGCGACAGTGCGTCCGCCCACCCCGCGAGCAGCTCCGAGCGCTCGGACTCACCCATCGCCGGCTCGTAGCGCCTGCGCTCGCGCCAGGAGGAGGCGACCTCGGCGGCGGTCCAGTGGCCCACGCCGACGCCCGCCAGCAGCCCGGCGCCGAGCGCGGTGGTATCGGTGGTGGCGCCGAGCACCACCGACACGCCCAGCACGTCGGCCTGGAACTGCATCAGCCACGCGTTGGCGCAGGCGCCCCCGTCCACCCGCAGCTCCCGCAGAGGCTCCCCGCAGGCGGACTCCATCGCCCGCACGGCGTCCACTGTCTGGTAGGCGATCGCCTCCAGCGTCGCCCGGGCGAGGTGGGCGCGGGTGGACCCGCGGGTGAGCCCGACGATCGTGCCGCGCGCGTGCGGATCCCAGTGAGGGGAACCGAGGCCGGTGAGCGCGGGCACGAAGTAGACCCCGTCGTTGGATGTCAGCGATGCCGCGAGCGACTCGGTCTCGGCGGCGGAGGAGATGATCGACAGGCCATCCCGCAGCCACTGCACGGCGGCACCGGTGACGAAGATCGACGCCTCGAGCGCGTAGGAGGCGGTGCGGTCGCTCGTCCACGCGATCGTCGCGAGCAGCCCCGCGGCGGGCTGGGGCGGGGTGGGGCCGGTGTTGAGCAGCACGAACGAGCCCGTGCCGTAGGTGTTCTTGCCGAGACCGGGCTCGAGGCACGCCTGGGCGAACAGCGCCGCCTGCTGGTCGCCCGCCACGCCGGCGACGGGGACGGTGAGGCCACCGAGCGCCTCGGGCAGCGTCTCGGCGAACACCCCCACGCTCGGCCGGACCTCGGGCAGGGCCCGCACGGGAACGTCGAACAGCTCCAGCAGCTCTGGATCCCAGCGGCGATTGCGAAGGTCGAACAGGAGCGTGCGCGAGGCGTTGGTGGAATCGGTGAGATGACGCCCGGTGAGCTTGAACAGGAGCCATGAGTCGATCGTGCCGAACACCGCCCGCCCCTCCGCCGCACGGGCGGCCAGGTCGGGAACCTCGTCGAGCAGCCACCGGATCTTGGTGGCCGAGAAGTAGGGGTCGAGCACGAGCCCGGTGGCCGATCGCACGAGCGGCTCGTGACCGGCGGCCCGCAGCCGCTCGCACATGGAGGCGGTGCGCCGGTCCTGCCACACGATCGCCCGATGCAGCGGCGCGCCGGTCGCCGGGTCCCATACGCAGACGGTCTCCCGCTGGTTGGTGATCCCCACCGCGGCGATCCTGCCCGCGGCCTCGCCCGCATCCGCGACCGTCTCCAGCGCCACCGCCCGGGTGACCGACCAGATCTCCTCGAGATCGTGCTCGACCCAGCCGGGCCGGGGGAAGTGCTGGCGGAACTCCCGATATCCCCGCGCCACCGGCCGGGCTTCCTCGTCGTAGACGAAGCACGTGCTCCCGGTGGTGCCCTGGTCGATCGAGAGGATCATCGGCCGCGCCCGAGAGTAGCCGCCCTCGCCGTCATGCCCGGGCGCGGTACGCCCGCACGAAGTCCACGAGCTGTCGCTGGCGATGACGAAAGCCGGCGAGCGAGCGATGGGTGGCGCGATGGTCGAGATCGAGCTCGATCTCGACCACGCCGAAGCCCGCCCGGACGGCGTCGATCGTGATGCCCATCTCCATGCCGAATCCCCCCGCGAACGGCAGCACCCGGGCAAGCGCCCGCCCGCTCAGGGCACGCTGGCCGGAGATCGGCGCGGACGTGAGCAGCCCGCACCGCCGCCGGATCGCCCAGCGGGCGAAGCCGCGCGCGAGGCCGAAGCCCCCGCCGACACGCCTGACGAACGCCGCCACGGCGACGTCCGCGGCCCCACCTCTAACGGCGTCCACCAGGGCGTCGAGTCGTGCCGCGGACTCGCCGAGGTCCCCGTCACACAGCAGCAACACCGGCTCCGGGCCACCCTCCCGCTCGCCCCCGGGGGCTCGCCCGACCACGTCGAGCGCCGCGTCGACGGCGGCGGTCATGGCCTGCCCCTTGCCGACGATCCGCTCGCTGCGAACGACCGTCGCTCCGGCGGCGCGTGCGAGCTCCGCCGTCCCGTCGGTGGAGCCGTCATCGGCCACCCACACCGGCGCACCGGGGAGGGCGCGAGCCAGCGCGGCGACGGTGGCGCCGATGCGGTCGGCCTCGTCCAGGGCCGCGACGACGATGAAGGTGTCCGGGTTCATTGGGACCGCGCTGTGTAGGGGTCGGCGGCAGAGGCTATTGTGCGCGGCCGGCGCGAGGTACGGGCGAGCTGTCGCAGTCACACATCCAGGAGGTGCGCGAGTGATCGACGTTGAGGCTCACATCACAGGCACGGTGTGGAAGATCGAGTGCGAGGTGGGCGACAAGATCGAGGAGGGAGACACGGTCGCGATCCTCGAGTCGATGAAGATGGAGATGCCCGTGGAGGCCGAGGACGCGGGCACGGTGGCGGAGATCCGCTGCGCGGAGGGCCAGGCGGTCAACGAGGGGGACACCCTGGTGGTGCTCGAGTAGCGCTCCGCGACCGTCCCTGCGGAGCTCAAGTTCCTGAGCCGTCCGTCGATGAGCGCCTGAGATGGTCTCCTCTCAGCGTCTCGCCAGATGCTTGACAGCGATCGCGACGTCGGCGGCGATCGCCGCCACGGGGGCGAGCCCCGCCCTCGCCGCCGGCGGCTTCGGCCCGCTCAGCGGTCCGACCGGCTGCATCGCCAACGGCGGCACCGGCGAAGGCCTGCCGGCGGGCTGTGCCACCGGCAAGGGGCTGCTGGGAGCGGCCGCGGTGGCGGTCTCCCCGGACGGGGCCAACGTCTACGTCGCGGGCGGCAAGGCCGCGGGCAACGTGGCGTCGAGCTTCGGCTCCGTGGCGGTGCTCAAACGCGACCCCGCGACGGGCGGTGTCACCGAGCAGGAATGCCTCAGCTCCGACGGCACCGACGGCCGTGAAGGCGCCACCGGCGCATGTACCCCGACGCCCTCGCTGCTCGGAGCCGACGGGATAGCGGTGAGCCCCGACGGCAAGACCGTGTTCGTCCTCTCGGGGAGCTCCGCCAGCGTGGTGGCGTTCGCCCGCAACCCGACGACCGGCGCGTTGACTCGACTCGGGTGCTTTCAGCAGACCCCTCGTCCGGGAGCCCCGTGCACCCCCGCGAACCTGTTCAACGGCTCCGATTCGCTGGCGGTGAGCACCGACAACTCCTCGCTGTACGTGGCGGCACCGAACGAAGGCGCGATCTCGACCTTCACCCGCCCCGCCCCTGCCCCGCCGACTCCCGCTTCCGGCTCGGGCACCGCCCCCGGCTCTGGCGGCGGCGAACCTCCCGCGAGCAGCGGCTCGAGCACCAGCCAACCCGAACCGACGCTGGCGTCGCTGTTCGCGGCGCCCGTCAGCGGAGCATTCCTCGCCAATCCGTGCATCGCTGTGAACGGCTATGACGGACCGTGTGCGGTGGGCGCCGCGATGAAGGGCATCGGCGACCTCACACTGAGCGCAGACGGCAAGCAGCTCTACGGCGCAGCATCGACGAGCGCGGCCGTGGACGTGTTCACACAGAGCGCGACCGGGGCCCTCACCGAGAGCGGATGTCTGATGTCCTCCGCGCCCCAGGGGCTGTGCACGTCGAGCAAGCTCCTGCATTCCCCCGGCAGCCTTGCCGTCAGCCCTGACGGCAAGAACCTGTACGCGCTCGACTCCTCAGACGGCCAGTCGCGGCTCATCACGCTCGTGCGCAACCCCTCGACGGGCGCGCTGTCGGACGGGAGCTGTGTCGAATTCCAGCCCGAGCCCAGTCACGAAGAAGGCGAAGAAGAAGGGCAAGAAAAGGGCGAAAAGGGAGAAGAAAAGGAAGAAGAAGCCTCCCACCCGTCTGGCCCGTGCACCGGCGTCGCAGGCCTGGAGAACGCCACCGTGGTTGCCGTGAGCGGCGACGGCTCGCAGGTCTACGCGATCGGCAGCGGCTCGGCGGCGATCTTCTCACGCGATCCCTCCACGGGGAACCTCTCGGAGAGCTCGTGCGCCCAGACCGGCGACAGCCGCTGCAGCGGCCTGCCCTCGCTCTCCGGCATCGCGGGAGCCGCGATCAGCCCCGACGGGCGTCAGGTCTACGTGGCCGCCACCGGCAGCAACGCCGTGGCGGTGTTCGGCATCGGCGCCTCCGTGGCGGCGGGACAGGCCTCGGTGAGCCGCGCCGGGGCAGCCGACGTTCCCGTGATCTGCCCAGCCGGCCTGAGGCGATCCTGCAGCGGTCGTGTGGTGCTCACCGCGGTGCGGTCCGCCAGGCGCCGCCACGGACGGCGTGGGGCTCAGCCGACACGCGTCCGGGTCGGATACTCGGCGAGCTTCCGGGTTGCGCCCGGGCATCGGGCGACGGTCGCGGTGCGGCTGTCCCGCAACGCCCGGCGAGCACTCGCCAGGCGTCGCCGCCTGCACGCGATGGCGGTCGTCCGAGCGAACCCCTCGGCGGGCGGCTCCGGATACGGCCGCGCCGTCGTGTTCAGGCTCGAGCGACGCTAGCCCGCCGGCCGGCCGAGACACCCGCGTCGCGCGGGAGCCTCGGATAGCCTGTCCCTCTCGTGTCCCGGAGCGCCCAACCACGCGAGCTCGCAGGCGGCAAGCTGCTGATCGACGAGCCGGCGGCGGGGGTGATCCGGCTGACGATCTCCAACGAGGCCAAGCGCAACGCGCTCGACCACCCGATCCTGGACGCGATCACCGCGACGCTTACCGAGCTGGCCGACCCGACCGGGGAGGTTCGCTGTGTGGTGTTGACCGGCGCCCACGGGATGTTCTCGGCCGGATACGACATCGGCGAGATCCCGGACGCCGAGTTCGAAGAGCGGGCCGAGCGGCTCGTGGCGCATCCGTTCACCGAAGCGATCGACACGTTGGAGGCGTTCCCCTGGCCGACGGTGGCGGCCCTGCCGGGACACACGATCGGCGGCGGGCTGGAGCTTGCGCTGGCGTGCGACCTGCGGGTGGCCGCGGATCAGATCAAGCTGGGCATGCCGCCCGCGAAGCTGGGCCTCGTCTACTCCCACACGGGCCTCCGCCGCTTCATCGACGCGATCGGCGTGCCGCGCACGCGGGAGCTGTTCCTGGTGGGCCGCCACATCGACGCGCCCACGGCGCTGGCGTGGGGGCTGGTCAACCGGGTCGCGCCCCAGGACCAGCTCGAGCAGACGACGCTCGCGCTGGCTGTCGAGCTGGCGGGCAACGCGCCCCGCTCACAGCTGGGCAACAAGCGCGTGATCGCAGCCCTGCTGGCAGCCGAGGGGCAGCTCGGCGGTGAGGTCGAACGGGAGCTGATCGAGCTGCGCAGGCAGTCGTTCGCCTCGCAGGACATGCGCGAGGGGATGCGGGCGTTCGCCGAGAAGCGGCCGCCGATCTGGAAGAACGAATAGGCCTCGCTGCCGTCCGCCACGCCCCATACGGTGTGCTCGATGCCGCCGTTGATCACACGCCAGGAGGCTCTCCGGCTGGGCGAGATCGAGGCTCACGCAGAGATCGAGGCGCTCGTGCAGCGGGCCTGGGAGGCACGGGTGGAGCGGTTCGAGGACTCCACCGACATGTGCTCGCTCGTCAACGCGAAGTCGGGCGGATGCGCGGAGGACTGCGGGTTCTGCGCGCAGTCGCGGTTCGCCGAAGCGGAGACGCCGATGCACGCGATGATGAGCCCTGAGCAGATCCTCGAGCACGCGCGCGCGGCGGAGGCCGCCGGGGCACATCGGTTCTGCATGGTCACCCAGGGCCAGGGGCTCTCCAAGCGGGACTTCGAGAAGATCCTCGAGGGCGCACGGCTGGTGGCCGAGCAGACCAACCTGAAGCGGTGCGCCTCG
The DNA here is from genome assembly GCA_963696615.1 of uncultured Solirubrobacterales bacterium. GTDB lineage: Bacteria > Actinomycetota > Thermoleophilia > Solirubrobacterales > Solirubrobacteraceae > Palsa-744. Next base: position 383,878 of record CAVOKU010000003.1, read on the forward strand.
GTCGGGCACATGTCCGCGGAGCGGGCGAAGGCGCTCAGGGAGGCGGGCATCCAGCGCGTTCATCACAACGTGGAGACGGCGTCGAGCTACTACGACGAGGTGTCCACCACCGTCCGCTACGAGGGGCGGCTGCGCACGATCCAGGCGGTCCGGGAAGCCGGCCTCGAGACGTGTGTGGGAGGCATCCTCAACCTCGGCGAGACACGCGAGCAGCGCGTGGAGATGGCGTTCGAGCTGGCGGCGATCGACCCCACGAGCGTGCCGATCAACCTGCTCAACCCGCGGCCGGGGACGAAGTTCGGCGACCGCGACCACATGGACCCGTGGGAGGCCGTCAAGTGGATCGCGATCTTCCGGCTGATCCTGCCCGAAGCGCTGTTCCGGCTGTGCGGGGGGCGCGTGGAGAACCTCGGCGAGCTGCAGCGGCTCGCCGTCAAGGCGGGCCTCAACGGCGTGATGATGGGCAACTTCCTGACCACGCTCGGAAGCGAGCCCGAGCAGGACCGGGCGATGTTCGAAGAGCTCGGCCTGAACGTCGCGCGCCAGCCCGACAACGGCTCCAGGCCGCGGCCCGACAACCGCAGCGGCTGGCTGGACGGTGAGACGCCCGACGTGGTCGAGGAGCTGCTGGCGGACGCGGGCCTGACGGAATCGACCGTGCAAGAGCCTCGCGCCAGAGGGGGACTGAGCGTCCGCCTGTGGGACCCCTCGCGACAGCTGCGATTCGCGGCCAAGCGCAACGTGCCTCCCCGCCCCGACGGGGCGCCGAACCGATCCCCCGAAGGCGCGCCCGGCGGCCAGGACGGGGCTCCCGAGCGGGCTCCCAGCGCGCTCGCCGCGGGCAGCGGAGAGTGATCGGAGAAGGAGTGGGGATGGACGAGATCGAGCAGCGCCTTGAGGAACTGGAGGAGCTCGGTCTGAGGCGCAGCCTGCGGATGGTCAGCGGTCCGCAGGGGCCGCGGGTGCTGCTCGACGGCAGGCCGGTGCTGATGCTCTGCTCGAACAACTACCTCGGGCTCGCCGATCATCCCGAGGTGCGGGAGGCGGCGGCCGAGGCGGCGATGCGCTGGGGCGTGGGCGCCGGCGCGTCGCGGCTGGTGTCGGGAACGATGACCGTCCACCGTCGCCTCGAGGAGCGGCTGGCGGCGTTCCATCGCAGCGAGGGGTGCGTGCTGTTCGGCTCGGGCTACCTCGCCAACGCCGGTGCGATCGGCGCTCTCGCAGGCCGCGGCGACACGGTGTTCTCCGACGAGCTCAACCACGCCTCGATCATCGACGGCTGCAGGCTCTCACGTGCCGCGGTGGTGGTGTACCGCCACCGCGACTGCGAGCACCTGGAGTGGCTGCTGCGCCGCCACGGCACGAACCGCACGGGGGGGCGCTCGCACGGGGCGGCCGCGGCGTTGATCGTCACCGACTCGGTCTTCTCGATGGACGGTGACCTCGCTCCGCTCGGGGAGATCGTGGAGCTCGCCCAGAGGTACGGAGCCCGCACGATCGTGGACGAGGCCCACGCGGTCGGGGTCCTCGGTCCGGGCGGCAGCGGTGCCGTTGCCGCTGCCGGGCTCGAGGGAGCCGTGGACGTGGTGATCGGCACGCTGGGCAAGTCGCTCGGCTCATACGGCGCGTATGCGTGTGCGAGCGACTCGACGGTCGACTACCTCATCAACGTCGCCCGCCCCCTGATCTTCTCGACGGCCCCTCCGCCGCCGGCGATCGCGGGGGCGTTGGCGTCGCTCGAGCTGGTGGAAGCGCGCCCCCATCGGGTGCGTCGCGTACGCACCAACGCGCGGACGCTCCGCGGCGCTCTGCGGGGCGAGGGGTTTGCGATGGACGACGGCGACATGCACATCGTCCCGCTGATCACAGGCGACGAGCGCGCGGCCGTCAGCCTGTGTGAGGCAGCGCTGCGACAGGGGGTCTTCGCCCAGGCGATACGCCCTCCGACGGTGGCCCCCGGAACGTCCAGGCTGAGGCTCGCGACGATGGCCTCCCACACCGCGGAGGAGCTCCAGGGTGCCGCGCGTGTGCTCGCCCGGGCGGCACGGATGCTCGGGCTCGACGTCACCGAGATGGGCGCGCCCTCCTCCGAGCGTGATCGGCGAAGCGACGAGCTCGACGACCGGGGGGAGCCGGCGGAGACGGTCGCGGTGACGAGCGCACATCCGGCGGGCGGGCCGGCGCCGTTCGACCTCGAGCGCGAGCCCGTCGCGGTGCGGCGGGCGGCGTAGGGGTCCTGAGGCTCGACATGCGTGGCCTGTTCGTCACCGGGACGGACACGGGTGTGGGCAAGACCGTCCTCAGCGCGGCGCTGCTCGCGGCGATGGCGAGCGCCGGCGAGGCCGTGCGCGCGCACAAGCCCGTCGTCACCGGCCTCGATGAGCCGCCGGAGCGCTGGCCGCGCGATCACGAGCTGCTGGCGGCGATCACCGGGATGAGCCCGGCGCAGGTGTCGCCGCTGCGATACGGCCCGCCCACGTCCCCGCACCTCGCCGCGGCCCTCGCGGGAGAGCGGATCGAGCCGGGCGAGGTGATCGCCCGCGCACGGGCCGCGGGCGATGGAGGACGGACGGTGATCGTCGAGGGCGTGGGCGGCCTGCTGGTCCCATTCTGTGAGGAGCTCACCGTGCGTGATCTGGCGCGTGCGCTCGATCTGCCCGTCCTGATCGCGGCCCGGCCGGGGTTGGGCACGATCAATCACACGCTGCTGGCGATCGACGCTGCCCGCGCGGCGGGTGTGCGGGTGTGCGCGGTCGTGCTCACCCCCTGGTCGCACGAGCAGCCGAGCGCGATCGAGCTGTCCAACCTCGACACGATCGCGCGGCTGGGCGACGTGGAGGTGGCGCTGCTCGAGCGGGTCCCCAGCCCGGCGGCGGAGGATCTCGCTCGCGCCGGTGCGACGCTGCCCTGGCGGCGCTGGCGCGAGCACGCCGGCGGCGGCCTGCGGCCGATCGCCGCGGCCGCGTAGAGCTCAACCGGCCGCCGCGGCAGCGATCATCGCGGCGCTCACGCCCGCCAGCTCCTGTGGCGAGATCACATACGGGGGCATCGTGTAGATCAGGTCGCGAAACGGTCGCAGCCAGACCCCTCGCTGCACCGCCGCGGCGGTGGCGGCGGCGACGTCGACGTCGTGTGCGAGCTGGATCACCCCGATCGCCCCCAACACCCGCACGTCGGCGACTCCCGGCAGCTCTCGTGCCGGCTCGAGGCCCGTGCGCAGGCCCCCCTCGATCGCCGCCACACGTTCGCGCCAGCCGCCGTCGGCCAGCAGGTCCAGCGAGGCGAGCGCCACCGAGCAGGCGAGGGGATTGGCCATGAAGGTGGGGCCGTGCATCAGCCCACCGCCGAGCCCGCCCGAGACGACCTCCGCCACCGCCGGGGTGCAGAGCGTCGCCGCGAGCGTCATGTAGCCACCGGTCAGCGCCTTGCCCACGCACATCACGTCCGGGGTCACCCCTGCGTGCTCGCAGGCGAACATCGCCCCCGAGCGACCGAACCCGGTGGCTATCTCGTCCGCCATCATCAGCAGTCCATGCTCGGTGCACAGCTCCCGCAGGAGCACCACGCACTCGGGAGCGTAGAAGCGCATCCCCCCCGCCCCCTGCACGACCGGCTCGACGATCACACCCGCGAGCTCGTGGGCGTGGTCCGCCAGCAGTGCTCGCACGGCGCGGGCCCAAGCCCCGTTCAGCCCCGCGCGAAAGCCTGCGGGCGGGCGATCGGCGAAGACGTGCTCCGCGAGCACGCCACTGAAGAGGCTGTGCATCCCCCCAACCGGGTCGCACACCGCCATCGCCCCGAACGTGTCACCGTGGTAGCCGCCTCTGACGGTCAGCAGCCGCGTCCGTCGCTCCTGGCCGAGCGCACGCTGGTACTGCAGACACATCTTGATCGCGACCTCCACCGCGACCGAGCCCGAATCGGCGAGGAAGACCCGCTCCAGGCCGGCGGGCGAGAGCTCGACCAGGCGCTCCGCCAGCAGCACCGCCGGCTCGTGCGTGAGCCCGCCGAACATCACGTGGGCCATCCGTCCCAACTGCTCGCGCACCGCCTCGTCGAGCGCGGGATGACGGTATCCGTGGATCGCGCACCACCACGACGCCATGCCGTCGATCAGCTCGCGCCCATCGCCGAGCGTGAGACGCACCCCCCGCGCGGAGGCGACCGGCAGCGGCCCGGGCCCCGCGGCGGGAAGGCCTCCATACGGATGCCACACCCGCTCGCGATCGAGCGCCAGCAGCCTTTGCCAGTCGGCCAGTGCGACTAGTCCTCGTAGAGGACGAAGTCCCTCTTACGGGCGCCGCACACGGGGCAGAACCACGTGTCCGGGATGTCCTCGAAGGCCGTGCCGGCGGGGATGCCGCCGTCCGGGTCGCCTTCGTCGGGATCGTAGATGTAGCCGCAGGACTCACAGATCCATCGCTGCAGCGTCTGAGTTGCGCTCATGGCGCAAAGACTAGCGTTCGCCCTGCGGTACGGGTAGAGTCGCCCGATGAGCTCCGACGTCCCCGACGACCGACCGGCGCCGGGCGAGGAGCTCAACGCCGGACCCGCCACGACGCCCCGTCAGGCGGCCAGCGTGATCCTGCTGCGAGGGGGCGCGAGCGCGTTGGAGATCCTGCTCGTGCAGCGCACGCCCGAAGCGAGGTTCATGGGCGGCGTGTGGGTCTTTCCCGGCGGAGCCGTGGACGCCGGCGAGGGCGACGGCGATCGCGCCCATCGGGCGGCGGCGATCCGGGAGCTCGGCGAGGAGGCCGGGATCGCGCTGCAGGACCCCGACGGCCTCGTGAAGTTCTCACGCTGGATCACGCCGGCCGAGGTGAAGATCCGCTTCGACACCCACTTCTTCCTGGCTGCGCTGCCGGAGGGCCAGGAGCCGCGCATCGATGGGCAGGAGTGCGTCGATCTGGGCTGGTTCACCCCGGCGGGCGCCCTGCAGGCGCACCGCTCGGGCGAGCTGGCGCTGGTGTTCCCCACGATCAAGCATCTCGAGCAGCTGGACGAGTTCCCGTCGGTGGGGGCGTTGCTGGACTACGCCCGTGGGCGCGAGGTGCTTCCGGTGCAGCCGCGGGTGTTCTTCGACGGCGAGGTCGCGCGAGTGCTGCTTCCCGGCGAGCCCGGCTACTGAGCCTGCTGGGCGGCGATCACGTGGGTCACCGCGTTGATCAGTGCGAGGTGGGTGAACGCCTGGGGGTAGTTGCCGAGGTGGCGTCCGCTGGATGCCTCGAGCTCCTCGGCATACAGGCCCAGCGGTGAGGCGTAGGAGAGCAGCCGCTCGCACAGGTGCTCCGCCTCGCGCTGCTCGCCGATCTCCGACAGCGCCGAGACCAGCCAGAAGGAGCAGATCAGAAACGTCCCCTCCTGGCCCTGCTGGCCGTCGTCGGTCTCGTCGGTGCGATAGCGCAGCACCAGGCCGTTCTCGGTCAGCTCTTCCTTGATCGCGTACACGGTGGCACGCAGCCGTTCGTCGTCGGCGGGGAGGAAGCGTACGAGCCCGATGAGCAGGTTCGAGGCGTCGAGGGCGTCGGTCTCGTAGTGCTGACGGAACACGCCCCGCTTGTCCAGGCCGCGCTCGAGGATGTCCTGGCGGATCTCGTCGGCGAGCGCCTGCATCCGTTCGGCGTGCTCCTGCTCGCCGCGCCGTTCCCCCAGGCGAGCACCGCGGTCGAGCGCCACCCAGCACATCAACTTCGAGCTGACGTAGTGCTTGGGCTCGCCACGGGCCTCCCAGATCCCCTGATCCGGCTCCCTCCACGCCCGCACCGCGCATTCGACCTGATCGACGAGGATGGGCCACAGCCGCTCGGGGATGTGGTCGCGCTGCTTCGAGTGCAGGTACACGGAGTCGAGCACGGCGCCGTACACGTCGTTCTGGCGCTGGTCATAGGCGCCGTTGCCGATGCGCACCGGTCGCGCGCCTTCATAGCCGTTCAGGTGATCCAGCGTCGACTCCACCAGGTCCTTCTCGCCGGTGATGCCGTACATGATCTGCAACGCGCCGTCCTCGTCGCGCTCGAGATCGGCGACGTACTGCACGAAGTCATCGGCCTCCCAGTCCAGGCCCAGCGCATGCAGCCCCCACAACGTGAACGAGGCATCGCGCATCCAGCAGTAGCGATAGTCCCAGTTGCGTTCCCCCCGGGGCGTCTCGGGCAGCGACGTCGTGGGCGCGGCCACGAGCGCTCCGGTGGGCATGAACGTCAGGCCCTTCAGCGTGAGCGCCGAGCGCTGCAGGTGCGAGCGCCAGGGATGATCGGGATAGGTGCCGTCGGCGAGCCAGGTGCGCCAGAAGTGGGTCGTTCGGTCGAGGCAGACCTTCGCCTGCTCGGCGGTGCGCGGCCCGCCGCGTGCCTCCGTCCAGGAGATCGCGCAGAAGCGCTGCTCGCCCTCCACCATCGTGTGGCGGGCGTGGACCCGGTTGCCCTCGATCCCCATGTGCATGTCGCTGTACAGGCGAAACTCCGTCTCGCCGTCGGCCGCGTCCAGCGCGAAGCCACCCCCCTCGCCGGTGTCCACCACGCTCCACTGGGCCGGCTTGGCGCCGTACTCGAGCATCGGCTCGCACAGCAGCTCGACCTGCACCTGCCCCTGCACGCACTGCACGTAGCGCACGAGCAGGTGGTCGGCGTCGAAGTCCGTGGGCGCCCGCGTGTGGCTGGAGCCGTGCTTGTTGTCGTGCCATTCGCCGATCGTGAGCCCGTCGAGCACGCACAGCCAGCCCTGCGGCGTCATCCAGGTCGTCTCGATCAGGTTCGTGCCGGGAACGTAGCGACGGCCCATCGGCACGTAGGTGCCATAGGGGCCCACGCGGAAGCTGCCGGCACCGCGGTCGAGGATCGCGCCGAACACCGACGGCGAGTCGAAGTGCGGCAGGCACATCCACTCGATCGAGCCATCGGAGGCGACCAGCGCGCCGGTGTGGCAGTCCGAGAGGAAGCCATAGTCGCCGATCGTCGGAAACGGAGAGGGCCCGGGCGCCGCCGGCGAGCGCAGCTGCGCGGGCTTCCCGGCGGCGGCGCTCGGCGTGCTCACGAGTCGAAGCTCTCGAACGTGGGGCGCTCGACACCGTCGGGCAGGATCTGCTCGTCGTCGAGCTTGTCCAGGTGCGCCGCGAGGGTCACCGCCGCGAGCGGACGCATCGTCTCGGATACCTCGGGCCAGACCTCGTCCAGGAGCTCCCGTTCGGTGCGGGCGCCCTGGCTGATGGCGAAGATCAGGGCGTGCTCACGATCCAAGCGATGGTTGACATATTCCTCGAGCTTGGTCGACGGGTCCCACACGATTGGGCCATGACCGGGGCAGATCACCCTGAAGTCGTCTCGCAACCGCAGGCGGGTGAGCGCGAGCAGGTAGTCGGACATCGCGGCACGGTGGGGAGAGACGAACACCGACCCTTCGCCGAGCACCGCGTCGCCGGTGAAGCACACGCCATCGGCGATCAGTGCGAAATGGTCTTCGGAATGCCCGGAGGTGGCAACCGGGTAGAACGGGCCGAAGCGCTCGCCCTCGACCAGCCGCACGTCTGTGTCGCCCCGCCCGGCCGCGACCGGGGCGGGACAGCGAGCCAGCAGCTCGTCGACCGCTTCGGCGTGGTCCTCGTGGTCGTGGGTCAGCGCGACCCCGCCGAGCCCGCCCCGACTCTCGATCGCGTCGAGCAGGCGCCGTAGGTGGGTGTCGATCAGTGGTCCCGGGTCAACCACCCACGCGGGCCGCCGGCCGAGAACCCAGGTGTTGGTGCCCGACAGCGTGAACGGGCCCGCGTTGGGCGCACGCAGGTGCAGCACGTCGTAGCGCTGCAGCAGCTCGGCATCGGATCGGGCCTCCGACTCTGCGTCGGGCTCGATCTCGGGCTCGGTGCCTGGCTCGGGCTCCAGCTCGGCGGGTATTTCATCGCCCTGGTCGGGCGAGGACGGGGCTGTCACCCGGGCGACGTTAGCTGACGGAGTGGTCCGGCGACTGCTGCTCGGATCGGCGACGGTGCCGGAGCTCTGCGCCGTCGCGGCGAGCTGCTCCTCGCCGGCTCAGGCCAGGTTCGCCATCACGTGCTTGACGATCGTGTAGTCCTCGAGCGAGTAGACGCTCAGATCCTTGCCGTAACCGGACTCCTTGAAGCCGCCGTGGGGCATCTCGGACACGAGCGGGATGTGATCGTTGATCCACACGCAACCGAACCGCAGCGCCCGGCTGACCCGCAACGCGCGGCCGACGTCGCGGGTCCACACCGAGGAGGCGAGGCCGTAGCGAGTGGCGTTGGCCCAGGCGATCGCCTGCTCCTCCTCGGCGAACCGCTGCACCGTGATGACCGGTCCGAAGATCTCGCTCTGGATCATCTCGTCCCCCTGTTCCAGGCCCGCCACGACGGTCGGCTCCACGAAGAAGCCTGGCCGGTCGGGCGCCTCGCCGCCGGTGACGATCTCCGCACTGTCGGGACGGCGCTCCAAGAAGCCGTGCACCCGTTCGCGCTGTCTGGCAGAGTTGACCGGGCCGAGCGTGGTCTCAGGCGAGAGGGTGTCTCCGATCACGAGCCCCTGGGCCTGGCCGGCGAGCCCTGTCACGACGTCGTCGTACACCTTCGCCTCGGCGAGCACCCTCGTGGCGGCGGTGCAGTCCTGGCCGGCGTTGTAGTAGCCCGTGCCGGCGATGGTCTCCAGCGCGCCGTCGAGACTGACGTCGTCGAACACCACCACCGGGGCCTTGCCGCCGAGCTCCAGATGCACCCGCTTGAGGCTGTCGGCGGCGGTGCGGGCGATGTGCTTTCCAGTCTGCACGGATCCTGTCAGCGAGATCATGTCGACATCCGGGTGGCCGATCAGCGCCTCGCCGGTCGGCTCGCCCGGGCCGGTGAGCACGTTCAGCACGCCCGCGGGCAGCACCTCGGATGCCAGCTCGGCGAAGCGCACGGTGGTGATCGGTGTCGTCTCGGCGGGTTTGAGCACGACCGTGTTGCCTGCGGCAAGCGCTGGCCCGATCTTCCAGATGGCCATCATCAGGGGGTAGTTCCAGGGGGTGATCTGCCCCACCACCCCAACGGCCTCGCGGCGGGTGAAAGACGTGTACCCCTCCATGTACTCGCCGGCCGCCCGTCCCTCCAGACAGCGGGCCGCGCCGGCGAAGAAGCGCAGGTTGTCGGCCATCACCGGGAGCTCGTCGTTGCGGACCGCCTCGATCGGCTTGCCCGCGTTCAGCGCCTCCAGCCGCGCGATCTCCTCGGCGTTGGCGTCGATCACGTCGGCGAGGTCAAGCAGCGCCTGTGCGCGCCGCGCGGGCGTCTCCGCCGACCACCCTCCAAACGCCCGTCGCGCGGCCCCCACCGCACGATCGACGTCCTCGGGGGTCGACTTCGACGCCCGCGCCATCTCCTCCCCGGTGGCTGGGTTGAGGACCGGCTCGTCGCCGCCCTCGGACGGGACCGACTCCCCGTCGATGAAGTTGTTCAGTGCGGCCATGGTGCTCGCCATGCGGGGCCCTCCTGTCGCGGTCGCAATGCCGGTCTGCTCGCTCAAATCCCAATCCTCTCAGCTGGCGCCAGGCCGATGGCAGCGTCCCTGCTATCGCCGCCGGCGTCGGGCTCGATCCCGGCGAGCGCCTCGATCACGGCGGGATGGGTGATCTCGCCGTTGCGCACGTTCAAGCCCATCCCCAGGCCGGGATCGTCGGCCATCGCCGCCTGCGGGCCCTTGTCGGCGAGGGCGAGCACGTACGGCAGCGTGGCGTTCGTGAGGGCGTAGGTGGAGGTGATCGGCACGGCGCCGGGCATGTTGGTGACGCAGTAGTGGGTGATCCCGTCGAGCTCGAAGGTCGGCTGGGAATGGGTGGTCGGGCGGGAGCTCTCAAAGCAGCCGCCCTGATCGATCGATACGTCCACCAGCACCGCGTGACGCTTCATCAACGCCAGCTGCTTGCGGCTGATCACGTGTGGCGCACGGCCGCCGTGAACGAGCACGGAGCCGATCACGAGATCCGCGGCGGGGAGCATCTCCTCGATCGCGAGGGTGGAGGAGTACACGGTGGACGCACGTCCGCCGAAGGCCACTTCCAGATCGCGCAGACGATCGATCGAGCGATCGAACACGAACACGTCGGCCTGCATTCCGATTGCGATGAAGGCGGCGTTCATACCCACCACCCCACCCCCGATCACGAGCACCGTCGCCGCGGCGACGCCCGGCACGCCGCCGAGCAGGATGCCCCGTCCGCCAAGTGGCTTCTCCAGCATGAACGCTCCGGCCTGGGTGGCGATCTTGCCGGCGACCTCGCTCATCGGCGCCAACAGCGGCAGACGTCCGGCGACGTCCTCGACGGTCTCATACGCGATGCAGGTCGCACGCGAGCGCTGCAGCCCGCGCGCAAGCTCCGGCTCTGCCGCCAGGTGCAGATAGGTGAACAGCGTCTGGCCCTCGCTCAGCATCGCGACCTCGCGGGCCTGGGGCTCCTTGACCTTGAGCACCAGCTCGGAGCTGTCGAACACGGCCTCTGTGTCGGGCACGATCCGGGCACCCTGGGCGGTGAACTGCTCGTCGGCGATCGCGCTTCCCTCGCCGGCACCGGCCTGGACCAGCACCTCGTGGCCGTGCGCTGTGAGCTCGCGAACTCCGGCAGGGGTGATCGCGATGCGGTACTCGTCGGGCTTGATCTCGGTGGGAACCCCGATCCTCATCGTGTCAGCTCCCTGCCCCGCAACGCGAGCCAGAACTCGATGCGGTCGCGGGCGCTGGTCAGATCGCGTCCCGTCAGCTGCTCGATCCGTCTGATCCGGTAGCGCAGCGTGTGTCGGTGGCAGTAGAGCTCCCCCGCCGACTTCTCCCAGTGGCCGTTGTTCTCGATGAACACGTCGAGCGAACGCAGCAGCTCTTCGCCGTACTCGCCCTCGCCCTGCTCCACCGGCCCGAGGACGGCGCGGCAGTAGGACATCAACGCATCGTCGTCCTGCAGGGAGAGCAGCAGCTGAAACGCGCCGAGATCCTTGTAGGAGGCGACCGTTTCGGGCGTATCGCCGTTGCGAAGCCGGGAAGCCTCCAGCGCGCACCTGGCCTCGTGAAAGCCAAGTCTCAGGGAGTGTGTCGCCGCGGGGCGGCTCGCCGCAGCGCTCACGGGGCCCAGGCGGGCCGCCAGTTCCGAGCGGACCTGGCCGGCGAGTTCGAGCGGGTCCGGATCGACGCCGTCGATGTCGATCACCGCGTACAGCACCCCGCTGCGAATCGCCACCAGGCCGTTGACCTGGGCGCGCACCAGAGCGTTCTCCAACAGCGACGCCGCGACCCCGGGATCGGCGAGCGAGAACGCCAGCACGGCCGTCTGGTCGTGGATGCCGAACGGGCGCAGCTTGGCCTCGAGCTCTTCCGGATAGAGATGACCTGTCAGCGCTTCGGCGAGCACGTCGCCGGCTGTGTTGCGTTGCAGCATTTCGTAGCGTTCGTCCACGAGCTGTGCGAAGACACGCTCGGTGATGGCGATGAACGGCAGCTCGTAGGGCACCTCGAACACGGGGAATCCGTGCTCGCGAGCGGCGCTCACGAGCGCCGTCGGCAGCCGCTTGTGAGCGAAGCCCGTGCCGAAGCCGAGCCCGGCGATGTCGTGTTCGACGAGTCGATCGATGAATTCCCGCTGGGGCTTCGGCCCCGAGAGCTGCAGTCCCGTCGTGAGCAGCAGCTCGCCTCCCTTCAGCCACGGCGTCGGATCGACGAGCTCGGTCAGGTGCACCCAGCGGACGTGGCGCTTGGCCGCCTCCTCGCCGCTGACGAGCTCGAGCGCGAGCTCTGCGATGAGGCCCTCTATCGTGAGCTCCACTGTCCCATCCGTTCCGAGGCCTCCGCGAGCACGGGGCGCAGGATCGACTCGATCTCGGCGAACTGCTCCTCACCCGCGATCAGGGGGGGCGAGAGCTGCACGATCGGATCGCCGCGATCGTCGGTGCGGCAGATCAACCCGCGCCGGTAGAGCTCACCCGAGAGGAAGCCGCGCAACAGCTTCTCGGCCTCCTCGGGGGAGAACGTGGCCTTCGTGGCCTTGTCCTTGACCAGCTCGATCGCGTGGAAGTAGCCGGCGCCGCGCACGTCGCCGACGATCGGCAGGTCGCGCAGGCTCTCGAGCATCGCCCGGAACCTGCCCTCCTTGACGCGCACCCGCTCGCACAGCCGCTCACGCTCGAGCACGTCGATGTTCGCCAGGGCGGTCGCGCACGCGACGGGATGCCCGCCGAAGGTGAAACCGTGGTTGAAGATCGCCTTGCCGTGCATGAACGGCTCGGCGATCTTCTCGGACGCGATCACCGCGCCCAGGGGCGCGTAGGCGGAGGTGATGCCCTTCGCCGTGGTGATCATGTCCGGCTCATACCCGAATCGCTCGCAGCCGAACCAGTGGCCGATGCGTCCCCACGAGCAGATCACCTCGTCGGAGATCAGCAGCACCCCGTGGCGATCGCAGATCTCGCGCACCCGCTGGAAGTAGCCGTCCTGCGGCACGAAGCAGCCGCCGCCGTTCTGGACGGGCTCGAGGATCACCGCCGCGACCGTCTGGGGCCCCTCGAACAGGATCGCCTCCTCGATCGCGTCGGCCGCCCACAGCGGATCGCGGTCTTCCTTCCAGCGGTAGGAGTTGGTGTTCGCGACGTGCCGTCCGCCGGGCGTGAGCGGCTCGAACGGTTCGCGCAGCGGGGGCAGGCCGGTCGCGGTGAGCGCGCCCATCGAGGTGCCGTGGTAGGCGAGATAACGCGAGACGATCTTGTGCCTGCGAGGCTCCCCCCGCGCGGCGTGGTAGGCCTTCGCGAGCTTCCACGCCGACTCCACCGCCTCCGAGCCGCCGGAGGTGAAGAACACCCGGCTCAAGCCGGCGGGGGCGAGCTCGGCGATCCGCGCGGCCAGCTCGATCGAGCGGGGGTGGGCATAGCTCCAGTTGGTGTAGAAGCCCAGCTCCTTGCCCTGGCGGGCGGCCGCCTCGGCCAGCTCCGCGCGGCCATGGCCGGCGTTCACGCAGTACAGGGCCGAGAGCCCGTCGAGGTAGCGGTTGCCGTGCTCGTCGAAGACGTAGCACCCTTCGCCCCTGACGATCACGGGCACCTCGGCGCCCTCCTCGTAGGTGCCCATGCGGGTGAAGTGCATCCACAGGTGGCGCTTGGCAAGCGTCTGCAGCTCGCTCGCTCCGGCACCCTCGGGGGCGGCCTCGCCCGGATCCCGTGCACCCGCTCGCTCGCCGAGGCCGGCAGCCCCGCCGGCAGCCAGATTGCCCGGTTCGGTGCTGGTCGGTGTAGCCGCCATCGCCCACTCTCCTTGAAATAACAGACCTGTTAGCTAGACGCTCAGGACAACCGTACCCTGCCCGGATGTCCAGCTCAAGGCGCTACGCGTTCAACAAGCAAGATCTGATTTGTACTTAACGTCTAAAATCTCTAGTACGTTTTGGGGATTGCGCCCCTTTCCCGAACGGGCTTGAGGACGTAGCGTTCCTCACAACCTTCGAGAGGAGCACCAATGGCCAGTGCAACCGCCGCGCCCGCCACTCCCGAGCCATCGGGCGTGATGGACAAGGGCCTGAAGAAGAACGCAATCGGCTACCTCTCGAACATCGTCATCGGCGTCGCCTCGACCGCGCCCGCCTACTCGCTGGCGGCGACGCTCGGCGGGATCGTGCTGATCACGGGCGTCGGCGTACATGCCCCCGCGGTGCTGCTCGTCTCCTTCGTGCCGATGCTGCTCGTCGCCCTCGCCTACAAATATCTCAACCGCGCCGACCCGGACGCGGGCACCACGTTCGCGTGGACGACCCGCGCGCTCGGCCCGGCGACCGGCTGGGTGAACGGCTGGGCGATCTTCCTCGCCGACGTGATCGTGATGGCCTCGCTCGCCGACATCGCGGGCATCTACACGTTCAAGCTGTTCGGATGGGAAGCGGCGGCCAACTCGAAGGGCGCCGTGCTCGCGGCGGCCGTGATCTGGATCGCCGTGATGACCTGGATCTGCTATCGCGGAATCGAGCTCTCGGCACGCATCCAGCAGTTCCTGCTCGGCGCCGAGATAGCAATCCTGGCGCTGTTCTCCGTCGTCGCGCTGGTCAAGGTCTACAGCCAGCACCCGACCGGCTCGATCAAGCCCTCACTGTCCTGGCTGAACCCCTTTGCGATGAACTTCAGCACACTGGTGGTGGGGCTCCTGCTCGGGGTGTTCATCTACTGGGGGTGGGACTCGGGGGTCGCGGTCAACGAGGAGTCCGAGGACCCCAACGAGGGCCCGGGACGTGCGGCGGTGGTCTCGACGATCCTGCTCGTGCTCATCTACGTGATCGTGTCGGTCTCCGCCCAGGCGTTTCACGGGACCTCGTTCCTGGCGGCAAACGAAGAAGACGTGCTGAGCGCGCTCGGCAAGCCGGTGCTCGGCAGCGTTCTCTACAAGCTGCTGATCATCGCGGTACTGACCTCCGCGTCGGCGTCCACGCAGACGACGATCCTGCCGACCGCCCGTACGACGCTCTCGATGGCGCACTGGAAAGCGGTCGCCGCGATCCTCGGCCGCGTGCACAAACGCTATCTGACCCCTTCCGTCTCGACGTTGGGGATGGGGGCCATCTCGATCGCCGTCACGGTTCCGTTGCTGCTGCTCTCCGAACACGTCCTGTTCGACTCGATCACCGCGATCGGCTTCCCGATCTGCTTCTACTACGGCTTCACCGGGATCGCGTGCGCCGTCTACTACCGCCACGATCTGCTCAAGAGCGCGCGTAACTTCCTGCTGATCGGGGTCGCGCCGGTGCTCGGCGGGGTGATCCTGTTCGGGGTGTTCATCAAGGCGATGATCTTCTACGGCCACACCGAAAACGTCGAAACCAAGCCGATCCTCGGCATCACGCTGCCGCTCTGGCTAGGGGTCGGCGGGCTCGTGCTGGGACTTCTGCTGATGCTGATCTCACGGGTGTATTTCCGAACCTTCTTCTCCCGCAAAACCGAAACGGCGCCGCCGGGCCTGCTCGAACAGCCAGTCGAGCACGCGCCGGCGCACTTCTGAGCCTGGGGGCACGCCGCCTGTCCCGGGGAACACGGCGCACACACAGACGAGGGACTGTCGTGTGCGCCGTGGACAGTCAGGAGCCCGGCCGAGCGGCGAACCTGGCCTCGGCGAGCCTGCTCCGGAGCCCCAGGCGAGCCTGCACCGCGGCCTCAGGCGAGCTCGACGATGCCGTGCGGGGAGTCGAGCTGAGCCAGGCGATCCAGGAACGGCTGCGGTGGGAACGCCTCCGGTCCCAGCACCCCGCTGCCGTGCCAGCTGCCGTCGTCGAGCAGCTCGAGCGCCACGATCGGATTGATCGCCGTCTGCCACACCACCGCCTGGCATCCGTACTCGCGCATCGTCAGCTCGTTGTCGACCACGTGGTACAGGTAGGTGGAGCGCTCGCCGCCCTCCACGCCGGTGCCGGTGACCCACGTCCCCGCACAGGTGCGCCCGGTCATCCGCTCGCCCAGCGTCGCCGGGTCCGGGAGCGTGGCGGCGACGACATCGCGCGGCGCGACCCGCTGGCCGCGCACCGTCACCGGCTCGGTCGAGTCCAGGCCGAGCTTGTGGAGAGTGCGCAGCACATCGATGAACTCCTGGCCCAGTCCGTACTTGAAGGTCACCCGTTCGCAGCCCACCCAACGGGGAATCAGCACGACCTCCTCGTGCTCGACGTTGACGCATTCCACCTCGCCGATCCCCTCCGGGAACGTGAACGTCTCCGGCTCGGAGAACGGCGCGGTGGTGTAGAAGCCGCGGTCGCGCTCCCAGATCAGGGGCGGGTTCAAACACTCCTCGATCGTCGTCCAGATCGAGAACGTGGGCGCGAAGTCATAGCCGTGGACGACCAGGTCGGCGCCGTCGCGCACGCCCACTTCGCGGATCTCTGAGAACAGCGAATCCGCCGCGTGGCGGGCGAACACGTCGGAGAGCCCAGGCTCGACGCCGATCCCCACGAGCGCGAGCAGCCCAGCCTGCTCCCACTGCTCGTGCTGGGCCAGCTGATGCTCGCCGAGCATCACCCCCGGCAGCTCGTGGGGGCGTTGAGGATGAGGCTTGGACAGGGTCATCGCCATATCCAGGTAGGTGACCCGGGCCTGAAGGCAGGCCGCGAAGATCGGCTCGTTGAAGCGTGGATCGCAGGCGTTCAGGACCGCGTCCGGTTTGGTCCGCTCGATCAGCGACACGATCTGCCCGCCATCGGAGGCGTCGACCTGCTCGGCGGTGAAGCGCGCGGCTTCCCCGAGCCCAGCGACCACGTCGCGCACGCGGCGAGCCGATACGTCTGCGAGCACCACCTGCTCGAACGCCTCCCGGCGCTTTGCGATCGCCGCGAACGCGCCGCCCACACCCCCGGCTCCGAGCACCAGCACCCTCATCGCCACAGTCTTGCGCAAGTGCGACCTCCGGACAGTCCGAGAGGCGCCGGCGGGACCTGCCGCTGTGGCGCAGGCGGCTCGCGTATCCTGCGCCGTTCGATGGCGAGCGCGCTCCTGGACCGGCCCTCGGCCCCTACCGCCACCGAGCGACGCCCATCCTGGGCGCCGTCGCCGGCGCTCGGACGACGAGAGCTGACGCTCGTGGCGCTCGGGGGGATCCTGCTCGCCGTCATCACGACCTGGCCGCTGGTGCTGCACATGCCGAGCCGAATCGCGCCGGATCTCGGCGACCCGGTGCGAACCGCGTGGGAGGTTGCCTGGGTGGGCCACGCGATGCTGACCCAGCCGCTGCACCTGTTCGACTCCAACGCCTTCTACCCCCACCCACTCAGCCTCGCCTTCTCGGACTCGCTGCTCGGCTACGGGCCAGCGGCGTTCTTCGGGTCGGGCACCGTGGCGGCGCTGGTCCGCTACAACCTGCTGTTCCTGTTCGCGTGGTCGTTGTGCTTCATCGGCGCCTACCTGCTTGCGCGAGAGCTGGGCCTCGGTCGCATCGGCGGGGCGGCGGCGGGAGCCGCGTTCGCCTATGCCCCCTACCGGGTGACGGAGGCCGGGCATCTGCACGTGATCTCGAGCGGCGGCATCCCGCTGGCCCTGTTCCTGCTGCTGCGGGGCTACCGGCGCTCCTCGCGAGCGCTGGTGCTGGCGGGCTGGCTGGTGTCGGCCTGGCAGGTCAGCCTCGGCTTCACGCTCGGGCTGCAGTACTGCTACCTGCTCGCCGTGCTCGGGTTGCTGGTGCTCGCATGGTGGTGGCGCGCCGGGCGCCCGGCGCCCGCGCGACGGCTCATCGCCGTCACCTGCATCGGCGTGGCCGTGCTCGGAGTCATCTCGATCTACCAGGCCCGCCCCTATCTGAGGGTCGCCCACGACTACCCCACCGCCAAACGGACGATCAAGGAAGTCAAGAACTACTCCGCCGGCCCCGCCGCGCTGTTCGCGGCCTCCTCGGAGAACCGCGTGTGGGGCGGCGTCACCTCGACCGCGCGCGACCACGTGCACTCCAAGAACGAGAGCGTCTTCTTCCCGGGCGGGCTCGTGCTGGTGTTGGCGGCGATCGGCCTGGCGGCGCCGCTTTACACGCGGCGATTGCGCATCGGGCTGGCGGCGGGGATCGTCGTCTGCTCGGTGCTCGCGCTCGGCTTCGGGCTGACCGGAGCGGGCTATCCCTACCGGCTGCTCTACGACTTCGCTCCGGGCTGGGACGGGGTGCGAGTGCCCGGTCGGGTGTTCACGATGGCGACGCTGTTCTACGCCCTGCTCGCCGGGGCGGGTGCGCAGCTGCTGGCAGGACTGGTGGGGGGCTGGGGCAGGCGACGCTCGCGGTACGCGCTCTCCGCCGTCGCCGGAACGGTGCTCGTGATCGGGCTCGTGGGCGAAGGGGCCGGGCATCTCGGCCATCCCGTGGTGCCCCAGCCCGCCCGGGCCGAGGTGGGGCTGCCGGGGCCGATCATCGACCTCCCGACCGATGGCGCGTCCGATCGCGTGTGGCAGTACTTCTCAACCGACGGCTTCCCCAAGATCGCCGACGGGAACTCCACCTTCGACTTCCCGGCCGAGGATGACCTGCGGGGGGGCATGAACGGCTTCCCCGACCGCGCGAGCATCGAGAAGCTGCGCTACTACGGCATCCGCACCGCGATCCTGCACCTGGATCTGCCACAGCTGCCCGGCCTGCACGGCTACGAGACGGCGGAGCCGCCGAACGTGCACGCGGCGGCCGCCAAGTCGGTGACCGGCCTCGGTGTCAGGCGTCGGCAGGTCGGCTCGGTCGTGATCTATGAAATCGGTCCGGGCCCGGCGGCCCTGCACGGAAGCAGCTGATGGGTGCCCGCCGCCCGCACCCGCGCGGAGCGTGCTCGTGAGCGCTGCCCCGGCGGCGCCTTCGCTGGCCGACCGCGACCCCGCGGCGCGATCGCGGGGCGGTGTCCGCGCGGCGCTCACCGCCAAACGGCTGGCGCTCGCGGCGATCGTGCTGCTCGGCCTCTCCTACGCGACACTGATCCAGAGCTTCTCCTGGAATCAGACCTCCCACTACGACCTGATCCGCTCGCTGAACGTCGAACGCACGACGATCGACCCCTACCAGGCAAACACGGGCGACAAGGCCTACTACGAGGGCCACTATTACTCCGCCCGCGCGCCCGGCCTGGCGCTGTTCTCGCTGCCCTTCTACGACGTGCTCGGCTTCGTCAACGCCGACAGCTGGGCACGGGAATCCCCGGCGCTGCGAGACGACGACGAGATGATCTACCTGATCGGTCTGTGGGGCAATGTGCTGCCGGGCTTCCTGCTGGCGCTGCTGGTGTGGCGCGTGGCCGACCGCTTCGAGCCTGGCTACGGCGCGGCGGCAGCGGTAGCGCTGGGCCTCGGCACGATGGTGCTGCCACTCTCGACGCTGCTGTTCTCCCACGTGTTCACGACGTTCCTCGGGTTCGCGGCGTTCTGGTTGATGCTGCGCGAGCGCGACGGGCCGCCGAGCCCGATGCTGCTGGGGCTCGCCGGCCTGGCGATGGGCTACGCGATCGCCTCCGAGTACCCACTGCTGTTCGTGGCGGCGGTGCTCGGCTGCTATCTGCTCTCACGCCGCGACGCCCTCACGCCGTGGCGCGTGGCGACACGTGCCGGCGCCTACGTCGCGGGCGGCGTGGTGGGGGTCGTGCCGCTGCTGCTCTACAACCACTACGCGTTTCGCTCCTGGACGCACCTGGCGTACTCCGACGTGCCCCGTCAGCAGAAAGGCTTCTTCGGGATCGGGGTGCCGAGCCTGAAGGTGCTCGCCACGCTGCTGCTCGACTCGCGGGGTTTGCTCACGATCTCACCGGTGCTGGTGCTCGGCGCGCTCGGCACAGTGCTGCTGTATCGCCGCTCCAGGCGCGCCGAGGCGTTGACGATCGCCGGTGTGTGCCTCTGCTACGTCGGCTACAACTCCGGCTACTACCTGCCCTTCGGTGGCGGCTTCATGGGTCCGCGCTTCCTGACCACGATGCTCCCGTTCCTCGCATTCCCGGTGGCGCTGTCGCTGAAGCGCTGGCCGGGGCCCACGATCGCCCTGGCGGCGGTGTCGATCGCGACCACGGTGAGCGCCACCATCACCCATCCGCTGACCGGGTACGAGACCGAGGTCGTGGTGTGGGCGCGCTACCTGCGGGAGGGCTTCTTCCAGCCCACGATCGCCTCGGCCTACGGGCTCGGCCGTGGCTGGGGCGGCATCTGGCCGTTCCTGCTCGCAGGTGGAGGCGCTGTCGTGCTCGCGGCCTGGGCCACCCCGCGGCTGGCGCTGACCGGGCGAGCGCTGGCGTTCGGCGTGCTCGCGCTCGCGGGATGGTGCGTGTTCGCGGCGCTGGGCCCGACCGTGCTCGGGCTGGATCACCAGGGGCTGCTGGACATCCAGCACGCCGGCGATCCCACCGCGCTGCACAAGGGCTTCGGCTCCTACCCCCTGCGCACGCTCGCGCCACTGGCGGCGGGCGCCGGGCTGCTCGCGCTGGCGGCGATGCGGCTGCTTCGCAACGAGCGCCCGCGGAGCACGCGCCGACCCGGGCCGCGGCCGGCTCGGGTCAGTTCTTCGCCAGCTTGACGTTGGTGCATTTCGCCGCGTGCAGCTGGCGGCAGACCGCGACATAGCCCGGGCGGGGCTGGTCGTGGGCGTTCATCAAACCGGCGTCGAAGCGGGTCGAGTTGAAGCCCCCGGTCCAGTCATAGATGTACAGGCGCTTGATCTGAGACTGGGAGGCGGCGACGGCGAACATGTACTTGAGCACCTTCGCCGCCCGCGTCAGCCCGGAGCCGCGCTTGTTGGGGAAGGCCCCGCCGAACTGGACGATGCCGCCCGTCTCGGTCAGCCACACCTGGCCTCCGAGCGCGCGCACGAGCGCGCGGGTGCGCCAGCTCTGCAGGCGGTTGATGTCCGAGTAGTTGTGCAGGCCCCAGATCGAGGGCATCACCGTACGCAATCGCCCGATCTCGCGCTTGAATTCGGAGATGTAGGCGAGCGTCGGTTCGATGTTCTGCTGATCGAGGACGTCCAGGCCGATCACGGTGCACCCCTTGCACACCCGCTTGAGCGCCTGGTAGTACATCGCCGCGGCCGCCCCCGAGGGACTCGAGAAGTAGTGGGGCACGTTGCCTCGATTGGCCTCGTCCCAGGACTGGTACTGCCTGACGTGGGGGAAGAGTTTCACGAACTTCTGCACGTCCTTCTGATACGTGGCCACGCTCGGCATCTTCGTGGGCGTGTACTCGGAGTGGTAGAAGGCCACCAGGACCTGCACGTGCTTGGCTTCGGCGGCGCGTATCCACGCTCGCGCCTTGTCCAGCGAGTAGGAGCGCACGGCCGCGTCGTAGGGAGCGATGTAGCGCGCGATCTTCGTGTGCAGACGCTGCCACAGCGGATTGGCGAACATCTCCGTCTGCTCGTCGCCGATGCCGGTCAGGTAGAACGACGCGGAGTGCGCGCGGGGCTTGCCGGATCCGATCGCGCTGGGCACGGACGCGGTCGCGAAGGCGCCGCACAGCAGCGCAAGCGCGAGAAGCGGGAGTGGACGTCGCGGAAGTCTCATGTCGCTGGTGGAACACCCGCGGCGGCCGCGGGTTGCGTGATGCTAGTAGGTTTACGCCGCGCTCACTCCGGTACCTGCTCGGAGGACACGGACGCCTCTTCGTCTTCGGCGACCTCGTCGGCACGGGCGTGCGGACGCTGGGCGGGGTCGGCGACGAGGCGGATGTCGACGCCCGGAAGCCCGCGCAGCAGGCGCCCGAGCAGGGACCAGCCGACGCCCGGCCTTCCCAGACGAGCCACGCCCCGCTGCGGCGAGGGCGTCCCCATCATCAGGTAGGTGGTGCCCAGGGCACGGGCCACCGACACGACGACCGCGGCGACGTCTTCGCCCTCCTCGACCCGCACGCGGGCCCCGAGCATCGACACCAGCCTGCGCAGCGCCTCCAGACGCTCGCGATCGCCGGCGCTGGGCTCGCGGCCGGGCGGGCGCACGACCAGCACGTCCAGCTCCGCGTCCAGGCGCTGCGCGGCTCGCCACGCGCGGCGGACCACCCGTTCGGACTCGGGCGCGAGCGTGGCGAGTGCTAGCAGGCGCTCGACGATCGGCTGGGGTCCGGCGTCGGTCGGCGCCGCCAGCCCCTCCTCGTCGCGACGGACGCTCGGCGCGGGCTCCCGCACCAGCCGCTTGACCTCGACGTCCTCGGCCACCTGTCGCAGCGCGGTCTCGCGCAGCGCGGCGAGATTCTCGATCTTGAAGAAGTTGTTCAGCGCGGCGGGCACCCGCTCGGCGGGGTACACCTTGCCGGCGCGCAGGCGACCGATCAGCGCCTCGGGGGTGAGGTCGATCAGCACGATCTCGTCGGCCATCGCCAGCACCTCGTCGGGGATCGTCTCGCGCACGCGGGTGCCCGTGAGCTGGGCGACCTGGTCGTTGAGGCTCTCGAGGTGCTGCACGTTGACGGTGGAGAACACGTCGATGCCCGCCTCCAGCACGTCGCGGACGTCCTCGTAGCGCTTCTCGTGCTCGACCCCGGGGGCGTTGGTGTGGGCGAGCTCGTCGATCAGGCACAGCTCCGGCCTGCGGGCGAGCACCGCGGGCAGGTCCATCTCCTGCAGCGGCCGGCCGCGATAGAGGATCGTGCGCCGCGGCACGAGTGCCAGCCCGGCAGCCTGGGCCACCGTCTCCGCGCGTCCGTGGGGCTCCAGGTAGCCGATCGCCACATCGCGGCCGCTGTCGGCTTCGGCGGCCCCCTCCTGCAGCATGCGGTAGGTCTTGCCGACACCGGGAGCCATCCCGATGAAGACCTTCAAGTGTCCGCGGTCGTCGGGCATCCGCGCATTGTGCTGCACAGCGCCGCGCAGAGAGCGAGGCGCGACTTCGGCGCCCGCGACTTCACAAGATCGTCATGGCGACGACGGCGATCGTCACGGGAGCGTAACGGCGGCGAGAGCACAATTGAGCAACGAGCGAGAGCAGCAGGGAGAACGAGCCATGTCATCGCAGCATCTGCACCTTTCTGCCCACGGCACGCGGCGCGGGAGCGCCGACAAGCGCCGCTCGCACCCGCTTGCTGTCCGCGTGTGCGTGCTTTGCCGCTGGCGTAGGCTCGACGAGATGATCGCGCAGGGAGCCGACCCGCGCGAGAGCCCTGAGCTCTCCCGGCGCGCTGCGCAGCTCACGCGCAAGCGCCACCGCGGCGTCATCGCGGACAGTCTCGAAGAGGTCATCCTCCTTGCCCGGAACGGCACGGGAGCGATGCGTAGCGCAAGAGCACCGATCGCTCGCCACGAGGTGCGAGCGGCCGCGCCGGCACTCCTGGAGCTGGCGCGCGACCTACGCGAGTGCCCCGAGGTAGAGCCGCGCGGGGTGGTGCTCGCCGGGCGCCTGCTGACCGACGGCACCGGGCCGTTGTACGTCTACGGGCAGAACGACGCGCTCTGGCGCGCGGTGCGCGAGGCCGACGCGGCTCTGTTTCAGGGCTAGGCGCCGTCGAAGACGTCGAGCTCGGCCGCGCGCACGACGTGGTCGTACTTTGCGCGTACATCGGCGCGGTCCGCGTGCTCCTGCACCGACTCCTCGCTTACACGCAGGATCTTCTCTGCCTCTGCGAGCAGCACCTCCCGCTGGTGGGAGGAGCTCGCGTATTCCATCACCTTGCCGAGCGCATCGAGCTGGCGGATCATCACGGCCGGCATCGCGCGGCTCGCCTGGCGGATCTTCTCGTGGGCGCGCTCGACGAGGCGTCGGAAGGTGATTGCGACCGTGATCACCCGCACGTGTCCCGTGGCATCTCGATGGACCGTGTTCGGCTGCCAGCGATTGGCGATCTTGCACAACCCCTCGCCGAGCCAATCGATGCAGGCCCGTGCGGTGACCGGGTCTTGACCGCGGGCGACAGCGCCCTGATTGCAATCTCGACGAGCTGATCCACGGCAAAGGACACGTCCTGCGCGAGCGTGCGGTGCGGACCCGTGGCGTGCGCCCCTCCCAGCGCGCGTGCGACCGTGGGCGCAGCCGTTGCCGGCCACACGTTCGCCAACGGCTGCCCGGCGACGACGAAGTGGCCGGGACGGTGACGTAGGCGGATCACCGCGCCACTCCGCAGGGCGACGACGACGAGCGCGTCGATCCGCACGAACTGCAGGTAGCCGCTGCTCGGGGCGCGCACGACGCCGCTGCCGTCGTCGAGACGCCTGCTGATCTCCGCCAGCGAAACTCCGGACTTGGGCCTGCTCGTCGTGCGCCCCCCCAACCTCGATGTCGATCGCGTGCGAGAGGTCACCCGCGATCGACGCGATCACCTGCGGCAGCTGGATCGACTTGGCGATGTGGTTGATGAACAGAACCAGCACGGTGACATCGAGCAGGACGAGCGCCATCGTGACGGTGATCGACAGGTGCGGCACGAAGTAACCACGACTCCCGGGGCCGATCGAGACGAGTGCGAGGATCGCGTAGACGAACGTCGCCACGAACGTGCCGAGCGTGAACTGGGTGATGCGGTCCCGGATGAAGTTGCGCAGCATGCGCGGCCCGAACTGGGTGGAGGCGAGCGTCAGCGTCACGATCGTGATCGAGAAGACGAGCGTGACCACCGTTATCACCGCCGCGGCGATCGCCGTGAGGATCTGTCGTGCGGCGTCTGCGCTGCCGCTGATGAAGAACGATGGGAAGTGCACCGAGCCGTCGTACGCCGCCCGATCGAGCGCGTGAGTGCCTACGAACAGCACCACTGCGAGCGCGATCTCAGCGCACGGAACGAGCCACAGGTTCGTGCGCAGCGCCTCCCGGCGCCACGCCGACGGCAGTGAGATCACCCGTCTCACAGCACGTCCACCCCCTGTGCGGAGTTGCACGGAGGTGACACAGGCGCTGGGGCGGGGACGAAGGTTGTGGAGCATCGAGAGTCGGGGCACGCTGAAGCCGCGCCGACCAGGCTTCCCGGCTCACCTGAACCAAACGATACTCAGTCGCAGAAGCGGTAGCCGAGCCCGGGTTCGGTCTGGATGTACAGCCACGTGCTCGCACCGCCCGCCTCGATCTTGTGGCGCAGGTTGGCGATATGGGTGCGCAGCAGCGGGAGATCCTCGCCGTAACCGGTCCCCCACACCTCCGCCAGCAGCGCACTGCTGCGGCTCAACCGGCCGCGGTTGCGCGCGAGCGCGCGCAGGAGAGCGAACTCGGTCGGCGTCAGGCCCACGTCCCTGCCGTTGCGCAGCACGCGGTGCTCGGCGAAGTTGATCTCGAGACCCTTGACGAACACGACCGCCTCCTCGCCGTCGGCGGTCGCACGCCGAAACAGCGCTTCCAGTCGCGCCAGCAGCTCGCGCGAGGAGAACGGCTTGGTGAGGTTGTCATCGGCACCGGCCTGCAGCGTCCGCACCTTCCGTTCCTCCTCGCCGGCCGCGGACAGCACGAGGACCGCCATCGTGCTCCACGATCGCAGCTCGGCGCACAGCTCGATGCCGTCGCCGTCGGGAAGGGCGACGTCGATGATCGCGGCCTCCGGGGTATCGCGGGCGAGCAGACGTCGCGCCCCGGCGAGCGTCCCAGTGTCCCCCACCCTGTAGCCCGCCTCCTGCAGGACGACGCGCAGGGCCCTGACGGCCTGTGCGTGCTCGTCACACACCAGGATCCGCCGAACGGCCGACGCCCTCGACGTGTCAGGCCCCAAGCAGGTTGTGGAGAATCAGGTCGATCAGCTTGATGCCGATGAAGGGCGCGATGATCCCGCCGAGCCCGTAGATCAGCAGGTTGCGCCGCAACAGTGCGCTCGCGCCGATCGGCCTGTAGCGCACGCCCCGCAGGGACAGCGGGATCAGCAGGGGGATCACGATGGCGTTGAAGATGATCGCCGAGATGATCGCGCTGCGGGGGGTACCCAGGTCCATGATGTTGAGCACGTGCAGCGGACCCTTGCCAGCGGGGCTGGCCGCGTAGGTGCCGATGAAGACGGCGGGCAGGATCGCGAAATACTTGGCGACGTCGTTGGCGATCGAGAAGGTCGTCAGCGCGCCGCGGGTGATCAGCAGCTGCTTGCCCACCTCCACGATCTCGATCAGCTTCGTCGGATTGGAGTCGAGATCGACCATGTTGCCGGCCTCGCGGGCGGCCTGGGTGCCCGTGTTCATCGCCACGCCGACGTCGGCCTGGGCGAGCGCGGGCGCATCGTTGGTGCCATCGCCGGTCATCGCGATGAGGCGGCCGTCCTGCTGCTGCTCGCGGATCAGCGCCATCTTGCGCTCGGGGGTGGCTTCGGCGAGAAAGTCATCGACGCCGGACTCCTCGGCGATCTTGGCCGCGGTCAGCCGGTTGTCGCCGGTGACCATCACGGTCTTGATGCCCATCGCGCGCAGCTGGTCGAAGCGGGCCTTCATGCCCTCCTTGATCGTGTCCTTGAGATAGACGACGCCGAGCACCTGGCTGTCGCGTGCGACGGCCAGCGGAGTGCCGCCCTCGTTGCCGATGCGGTCGAGCTCGGCCTGCAGCTCGGGCGGCGGCGAACCGCCTTCGGTGCGGACCAGCTCGATGATCGCATCGCCGGCCCCCTTGCGCAGCCGCCTGCCGTCGACGTCCACGCCGCTCATCCTCGTCTGCGCGGTGAACGGCACGAACTCGGCATTGAGCGTGGCCATGTCGTGCTCGCGAATGCCGTACTGCTTGGCGAGCACCACGATCGAGCGGCCCTCGGGCGTCTCGTCGGCGAGCGAGGACAGCTGCGCGACCTCCGCCAGCTCGGACTCGGGAACGCCGGGCATCGGGATGAACTCCGATGCAAGGCGGTTGCCGATCGTGATCGTGCCGGTCTTGTCGAGCAGCAACACGTCCACATCGCCCGAGGCCTCCACCGCGCGTCCCGACAGCGCCAGCACGTTGCGGCGCACGAGACGATCCATCCCGGCGATCCCGATCGCGCTGAGCAGCGCTCCGATCGTCGTTGGGATCAGCGCGACGAGCAACGCGATCAGCGTGGTCTCGGAGATCGGGGTCCCGGCAAACAGCCCGAACGGCCGCAGCGTCACCACGACGATCATGAAGATCAGGGTCAGCGCCGCGAGCAGGATGTTCAGGGCGATCTCGTTGGGTGTCTTGCGCCGCTCCGCTCCCTCGACGAGCGCGATCATGCGGTCCAGGAACGAGTGGCCGGGCTCCTGGGTGATTTCCACGACGATCTCGTCAGAGGTCACCCGGGTACCGCCGGTCACCGCGCTGCGGTCACCGCCGGACTCGCGTATCACCGGCGCAGACTCACCGGTGATCGCCGACTCGTCCACGGTGGCGATACCCTCTATCACCGATCCGTCGCCGGGGATCAGCTCACCCGCCGTAACGACGACGACATCGCCGCGTGTCAGCTCCGAGGCTGACTTGGTGGAGCCGTCGCGCATCCGCGCGACCGTCTCCTTGCGCATCGCACGCAGCGTGTCCGCCTGCGCTCGGCCGCGACCCTCGGCGAACGCCTCGGCCATGTTGGCGAACACGACCGTCAGCCACAGCCAGAACGCGATCAGGAACGTGTACCAAGCCGGCTCGCCTCCGCTGCCTAGCGGCTTGCCGCCGAACACCTGGATCAGCCACGTGATGGTGGTGATGACCGAGCCGATCTCCACGACGAACATGACCGGGTTGTGGATCTGCACGCGCGGGTCGAGCTTCTTGAGGCTGTCGATCAGCGCGTGGCGGACGATGTCGCGCTGGAACAGCGAGACCGCCTGGCGCTCGTGGGCTGCGGGGATCTGTGCAGACATCAGTGCGTTCCTCCGGTGAGACGGTCGAGCGCGAGGTTCAGCTCGAGCACGTTGACTCCCGGTTCGCCGGAGAACCCGAGCCCCCGCGAGTCGGTGTACTTGGCGATCAGCCCGTCGACGACGCTCAGCGACAGCCGGCGCTTGGCCGCCACACGATGTGCCTGGATGCGAGCGTTCGCTTCAGAGATTTCGGGGTCGAGGCTCGAGCCGGAGGTGTTCACCGCGTCGACCGGGATCTGCGCCACGGTCAGACCGGGCTCGTAGGGCTTCTCGAGTTCGAGGTACGCCTTGATGTTTTCGGCGTCTTCTTCCTCGGTGGCCTTGTCGTTGGGGCCGCGGTTGGAGAACGTGCTCGCGGCCGCGTTGTAGGCGCCACCTTCGGTCGCCGATGGCCGGCTCTGGAAGTAGCGGGGGTCCGGTTCGGTGACGATTTCTTCTTCTTCTTCCTTCGGCTTGCCGTTCTTTTCGAGGACCGGTTTGGCGAAGCTCTGGCCGATGATCTTCGAACCCACGAGCCTGCCTTTCACATAGACCTTCTGCCCGTTGGCGTTGCCCGGGAACGCGACCTGGCTGACGCCGGTGATCACGAGCGGGTAGACCAGCCCGATCAGCACCGTGAAGACGACGATCGCGATCGCTGCTGTGATGACGTCGCGGCGCATGTCAGTAGAGGTGTCCGGTCAGGCCCTGGACGATCGGTCCGAGCAGCAGAGCGGGGAAGAAGGTGAGCGCGCCGACGAGGATGATCACGCCGATCAGCAACACCACGAACGTGGAGTTATCCGTGCGCATCGTGCCCAGACCGGCGGGCGTGACCCGCTTGCCCGCCAGAGCGCCCGCGACGGCGAGCGCGAACAGGATCGGCGCGTAGCGCGCGAACAGCATGTCGAAGCCCCCCAGCAGATCGGCGAACGTCACGCCGTGGGAGCCGAGGTTGCCGGCGTTCGGCTGTATGAAGCCCGTGTATCCGGCGAACGCCGAGCCGTTGTTGTTCGCCTGGGAAAGATAGGCATAGAAGGTCTCTGAGAAGCCCTGGGGACCCTTCCCCAATTCAGAGATCGAGGCACGACCGGCATGACTCGCCGTCGCCGTCGCGGTGCAGAACAGGGCCGCCAGCGGCGTGATCAGGATGCCCAGCCCCGCGAGCTTGATCTCCCTCGCCTCGAGCTTCTTCCCCAGCCACTCAGGTGTGCGCCCGACCATCAGCCCACCGATGAACACGGCCAGAAGCACGTACAACAGCATCGAGTATAGGCCCGTGCCGACGCCACCAAAGATCACCTCGCTGGCCGACAGGTTGGCCATCGGCACGGCGCCGCCGATGCCGGTGAAAGACTCGATCGCGCTGTTCACCGCGCCGCACGAGGTCACGGTCGTGACGGTGTCGAACAGCGCCGACCCAGCGATTCCGAAGCGCTGCTCCTTACCTTCCATGTTGCCGCCGCCTGAACCCGAGATGACGTGGGTGTGCAGCCCGGCTGCGTGCTGGGCGGGTGAGCCGTGCGCCTCGGCAATGTAGGCGACGCTAACCGCACCGAGGAACATCACCATCATCGCGGCGTAGATCGCATAGCCCTGGCGACGGTTCTTCGTCATCCGCCCGTACATGAATACGAGCGCCGCCGGGATGATCAGCACCAGCAGCATCTCGAAGAGATTGGTGAACGCAGTCGGGTTCTCGAAGGGGTGGGCGGAGTTGACATTGAAGAAGCCTCCACCGTTGGTACCGAGCTCCTTGATCACCTCCTGGGAGGCGACCGGCCCCATCGCGATCGACTGAGTCAAGCCGGTGATGGTGTGGGCTGTCAGGTAGGTGGAGAAGTTCTGGATCACTCCCTGCGATACGAGTACGAGCGCACCGACTACGGAGATCGGCGTGAGCACGTACAGAATCGTGCGCACGAGGTCTTGCCAGAAGTTGCCGATGCTCTTGCCGGTGCGGCCGATGATCCCGCGCACGACCGCGACCGCCACGACGATGCCGATACCGGCCGACAGCCAGTTCTGAACCGTCAGCCCGATCATCTGACTGAGGTAGGTCATCGTCGTCTCGCCGCCGTAGTACTGCCAGTTCGTGTTCGTCAAGAACGACGAGGTGGTGCTGAACGTCACGTTCCACGGCGCCGAGTGATAGCCCAACGGGTTCAGCGCGTGAGGCACGAAGAACGCGTTCTGCGTGCGCAAGATCACATACAGCAGCAACCAGCCCGCGAGCGAGAAGATCAACAGGCTTTTCGCGTAGGACTTCCAGTCCTGCCCGCGCTCCGGATCGACTCTCAGGATCGAATAAAGGAACCGCTCGGGGCCGGCGAATATCGGGGAGAGGAAGACCCTCTTTCCGGTGTACACCTTCGCCAGGTAACTCCCGAGCGGCATCGCGAGCGCGGTCAGAATCACCGCGAACAGGATGATCGTCAACCAGCCGGAGAACGTCACAGCTTCTCCCCGCGGATGAGCGCGTAGAAGAGATAACCGATGACGAGGATCGAAACCACCAAGCCGAAGATGTCGGCGGCGCTCATCGTGGCCAGCACGAAGCTCATATCCGATCGATCCCCGCGATCATCCACAGCAGGATCACGAACGAGAGGATCCCGAGCGCTATGGCAACTACGTCCATGACGAGCACTATTGACGCTCGGGTGTCACGGTCCCGTGACGATCCAGACCGACGTCATAACGATTTCGTGACGGACGCGCCCCAGGACTCGGTGCTCGCGTGTCCGGACAGTCGGCAGCCCAACCGTGCCGCGGAAAAGCGGCGGCGATCCGATCACGACAGACGTTTCGGTCGGTGGGCATGCCTGGGTGGGCACGCCGAGAGGCTTCCCGGCGCAGGAGCTGTATCGCTACGACACCGGTGGTCAGAGGGCTCTCACCCCGCAGAGGGCCCTCACACAGCGAACCGGTAGCCCACCCCCGGGTCGGTGACGATGTAGCGCGGTCCGGCGGCCCCCTCAGGCTCGATCTTCCCGCGCAGGCGGGCGATGTGGGCGCGCAGCGTCTGAACGTCCTCGGCGTAGCCGGGACCCCACACCTCCACGAGCAGCGCGCGATGGGTCATGAGACGGCCGCGGTTGCGGGCGAGCACCCGCAACAGGTCGAACTCGATCGGCGTCAGGTGCACCGGCTCACCGTCGCGGTGGACGGTGCGTGCGGCGAAGTCGAGCGTCAGGCCCTCTACCTCGAAGCGCGGCTCCTGTCCGGCACCGCTCGTCCCCGCGGCCCGGCGCATGGCGGCCTGTAGCCGGGCGACGAGCTCGCGGGCCCCGAACGGCTTGGTGACATAGTCGTCGGCTCCCGCTTCGAGCGCGCGCACCTTCTGCTCCTCCTCGCCGACAGCCGAGAGCACGAGGATTGGCATCTCGCTCCATTCGCGCAGTCTGCGTGTCACCTCGACGCCATCACCGTCGGGAAGCACGAGATCGACGATCGCGGCCTGGGGCGGGCGCACCGCGGCCCGGTCGAGCGCCTCGGCGGCGGTCTGGGCAGCGATCACCTCGAAGCCGGCCTCGCGTAGCACCAGCCGCAGGGCGCGCACGATCTGCAACTCGTCGTCCACGACCAGCACGCGTCCCGCGTCAGCGGTCATCGCCAACGCTTGCCACGGTCGGCTGCTCCTCCGGCGTCGGGACCACGGGGTCGAGCGGCAACTCGAACACGAACGTCGCCCCCTGGCCGGGCAGCGATTCGACGTACAGGCGGCCACCGTTGGCCTCGACGAAGCCGCGGGCGATCGCCAGGCCCAACCCGGAACCGCGATGTCCCCCCTGGGCGGTCCCCGCCCGGTAGAAGGGCTCGAACACGCGCTCCAGCTGGAGCGGGGGGATGCCCGGTCCGCGGTCGACGATCCGCACGATCACGCGGTCGTTGGCACCCCCGTGGGTGCGCACGGCACGTGCCCGCACGGATACGGGGTGCCCGCCCGAGTGGCGGCGGGCGTTCTCCAGCACGTTGACGAACGCGCGCTCCAGCTGGGCAGAGTCTGCCCGCACGAACGGCAGCTCCCGATCGATCGAGAGCGTGAAGTCCTCGGGCCTGGGGGTGAGCTCCTCCAGCGCGGCGGCCAGCACCTCGTCGATCGACATCCACGCCCGTTGCGGCTCCGCCACCCCGGCCTCCAGGCGCGACTGATCGAGCAGGTTCTCCACCAGGCGTGCCA
Organism: uncultured Solirubrobacterales bacterium; assembly: GCA_963696615.1. Taxonomy (GTDB): domain Bacteria; phylum Actinomycetota; class Thermoleophilia; order Solirubrobacterales; family Solirubrobacteraceae; genus Palsa-744. The sequence goes on from CAVOKU010000003.1 coordinate 415,204, forward strand.
GCCGACGGGTCTCCTGGTCGATCACCGAGGCGAGCTCCTCGCGCTCGGACTGGGAGAGATTGGGCAGGGCAACCGCCTCTCCCGCGGCGGCGATCGCCGTCAGGGGCGAGCGCAGGTCGTGGGAGACGGCACGCAGGACAGCTGTCTTGACGACGTCGGCGCGGCGCAGCGAGGCCGTCTCGACCACCTCCCCGAGCAGCGCCTCGCGCTCGAGCGCCGCACTGAGCAGCGCCTCCAGCGACGGCACCACGCGCTCCTGCAGCCGCCGCAGGCTCGACTCGGGCGTGTCGCGACCCACCAACAGCGTGCCCAGGCGGCGGGTGCCTTCGCGCAGCGGAAACGCCACGCGCCGCTCGTCGCCTTCCTGCGCCTCCATCTCGATCGCCGCGGAGTGCAGGCCGAGGACCTGGGAGAGCCTCGCGGCCGCCGTCGGCAGCGCCTCGGCGAGGCTGTTGCCGCGCAGCAGCAGGCGTGCCATCTCGGCGGCGAGATCGGCCTCGACGCGCCGTTCCTGGGCCTCACGAGTGCGGGCACGGGTGACCTCTGCCACCGAGCTGGCGAGACCCGCGGCGAGCAAGAACGCAATCAGGGCGATCCAGTTGTTGGAGTCCCTGATCGTGAAGCGACCGATCGGAGGAAGGTGAAAGAAGTTGAACGCCGCCGCGCTCACCAGCGCCGTCAGCACACCCAGCCACGCGCCCCAGATGGCCGAGACCACGAGCACGGCGAGCAGATAGACGACGCCGAGCGACACCACCGGGGCAAGCTGCTTGAGCGGGTAGATCAGCAGCGTGCACAGCGCCACGGTGGCCAGCGCGACGAGCACCCCCACCCGCCGCGGCGGGGGATCGCTGGCCAGCAGGAAGCCGAACGGACGCATCGTCTCTTCAGCCTAAGGGTTGGCGCGTACGACGCAGAGCCCGGATCCTCGCTCGCGGCGGCGGCTGTGTCCTCCGCCGCCCGGCGACACCCCGGCCGCCAAAGCGTCGGGGAGCTCCTCGCCGCGGCCTGTGGGCTCAGTCCATCACATCTCGCGTGCGAGGAGTCGAGCCGAAGCGCTCGTCGGAGCCGAAGCGTTCCTCGGTGCCCCGCTCGACCCGCTCGCCGAGCTCCGTCAGCTTCCACGCCTTCGGACCGCCGCGGGATTTTCCCTTGTTCAGGTTCGCGACTACCCCAGCTCGCTCCAGCCGCGTCAGCAGCTTGGACACCTGCCCCTGGTCGACGATCCCCGCGCGCTCGGCGACCTCGCGGTTGCTGGCACCCGGATACCGGGCGATTGCGCTCAGCACCCGTCCGGTGCGGTAGGTGAGCCGCACACCGTAGTCATCGAAGTGCGACGGCGACCCTTCGGGTCCGCCCCCGCCGCGTCGGGGCGAAGGAGCTGGACGCAACAGTTCGCGTTTGGCCGCGCTCGGCCCCAGATAGGGGAGCACGATCAAACTCATCAGCGACCCGAACAGCTCGATCGTGGAGCGCTCGTCGGCAGGGCTCGCGTCCTGTGCGAGCAGGCGCGTCTGAATCACGGCGAGGACCGCCCCGACGACTCCCTCTGCGACGATCGGCGGCGGTTCGGCACGGCGGCTCGCCCGTTCCCAGCGGCCGCGGTCCACGACCTCACGCAGGACAGCCTGAGTCTCGACGCGACGGCGCATGAGCTCGGGCCCGTCGCTGAGCGAATGGACGATCAGCAGCCGCGCGAAGGCGGGCTCCTCGTCGAGGAAGCGCAGCCCCTCCGCGAGCGCGGCCCTGACCCCGTCGCGCCACCTGCTCTCGGATGTGTAGGCGCGCGTCATGCGGCCCTCGACCCGTTCGAGGCCAAGCTCGAACGCACCCACCAGGCAGGTTTCGACGTCGGGGAATCGCTCCTGCACAGCGCGACGCGAGACCCCCGCTCGAGCGGTCGCCTCGGCGACCGTGACCCCGGCGACGCCATGTTCGGCGACCAGGGCAGCCACAGCCTCGAGGATCTGTGTCCGCTGGATGTCCTCCACGTATCCCTTTCGTCCGCGGACACCCCAGGACGGTCAAACCCGCCGTCGAATCCCCGCCTCCGTTGACTCCTTGTCAGCTTGAGAGTAACAACGGAAGACATCTACTTAATGTCAGATGGAGTTAAGCGTGCAAGACCTCCTGCACCTGAAGGAAATCGCTTGTCTTCACGCGGGGATGGGGCTAGCTTGCGGCGTCGACATGCAGCTTCCTCGCGCAAAGACGTTGACAGCCGTGCTGGCGGGCGTGGCGCTCGTGGGCGGCACTGCCGCGAACGGCTCGAGCTCGGGCGCCCTGGAAGCTCGGATCGCTGAATCCCAAGCCCGCGAAGGAGAGCTTCACGCTGGTATCGGGGCGGACACTCGCCAGATCGAGGGCTTCCAGGGCAACATCGATGACCTCAAGACGCGCCTGGACGCGCTCGAAGCTAGCCTCGCGGTCGAGCGCCGGGTGCTGATGAGCCTCAAGAGCCAGCTCCACGCGGCCAGGATGCGACTGTCGCAGCTGAAGGTCCAGCTCGAACATGACCGCCGGGTGCTGGTGGCGCAGGTGGTCGCCGCGTACGAGTCACCGCCTCCGGACATCGTCACCGTGATCCTCGAGGCCCACGGCTTCGCCGACCTGATCGAGCGGATCGACGACCTCCATGCGATCTCGCGCGAGAACGCGTCGGCCACCACCGCGGTCGTCGAAGAGAAGCAGGCCGTCACCACCCAGGCGGCCCGACTGGCGAGCCTGGAGAGCAGCCGCGCCAGAGAGACCCAGGCGGTCCTCGTCCAGCGCGACGAGGTGGACCAGCTGCATCTCGCACTCGTCAACCGTCAGCTGCAGTACGTCCGCGCCCGGGACCGCAAGAGCAGCGAGCTGGGCAGCCTCAGCTCGCACAAAAGCTCACTTGAACACGAGCTCTCGACGCTGCAGGCGCGAGAACTGGCGGCCTCGGGCAACGCGCTGGCCTACACCGGTCCGGTCAGCGGCTTCGGCTCCGCGCCGCAGGGTGAATACGGCTTCTTCCCGGCGCCCGGAACCGACTACAGCGTCGGCGAGGAGCCCACGCTGGCGTCCCACCTGAACGCGCTCGGCCTGGCGTTGCACCTGCACCTGATCGGCATCTCCGGCTACCGCTCCCCCCAGCATTCCGTCGAGGTTGGGGGCTTCGCCGACGATCCACACACGCGTGGCGAAGCCTCCGACACGCCCGGGGTCGAGGGGGTGCCGCAGGCCACGCTCGCACGGTTCGGCCTGATCCGTCCCTTCCCGGGCGCCGCCGAGGCCGATCACATCCAACTGCTGGGGAGTCGCTACTGAGCGACGCTAGCCGCCGATCACGCAGTGGTGTTCCCGCTCCAGCTTCTTGATGTAGGCCGTCACTTCCTTGGCCTGTTTCGTGGTCAGCGAGATCTTCGAGCCGAACCGGTGCTTGTACCAGCCGTCGTAGGTCTTCGCGCACCTGGCGCGTGACCAGTGCGAGCCGGCGACCGCCGCGGGTGTGACCACACCGGCGAGCGCGATCGAGGCCGTGGTGGCGAGGACGACGATGCGTGTGCGAATCATGTGGCGCTCCCCCTGCCTGTCCGTTGGTTGCGAGGGCAGGGAAGTGTAGTGAGCGGGGAACGTCCGCCTAGCTAGCCGCCGGTCGCGGCAGACGGGAGCCGAGCGGGGGCGCCGTAGGGGACGAGCGCGTCGGGCAGCTCGATCGAGCCGTCGGCCTGCTGGCCGTTCTCGAGCAGTGCCACGAGCGTACGGCCCACCGCCACGGCGGTGCCGTTGAGCGTGTGCAACGTCTCCGTGCCCCGCTCGCCGCGCACCCGGATGTTCAGACGCCGCGCCTGGTAGTCGGTCGTGTTCGAACAGGAGGTCAGCTCCCGGTAGCGGGACTGGCTCGGCAGGTAGGCCTCGCAGTCGTACTTCTTGGCCGCGGAGGCGCCGAGATCTCCCACCGCGATGTTCACCACCCGGTATGACAGCCCGAGCTCACCCAGGATCTCCTCCTCGATCGCAAGGATGCGCTCGTGCTCCTCGAGGGAGTCCGCCGGGGAGACGAAGCTGAACATCTCCACCTTGTCGAACTGGTGCACCCTGAAGATCCCACGGGTGTCCTTACCGGCCGCACCCGCCTCGCGACGAAAGCACGGCGAGAACCCTGCGTAGCGCAGCGGCAGCCGCTCGCGGTCGACGATCTCCTCCGCGTGCAGCGAGGCCAGCGCGACCTCGGAGGTGCCGGTGAGATAGAGCTCGTCCGCGGGCACGGCGTAGATCTGCTGCTCGGTGTCGGGCAGGAAGCCCGTCCCATACAGCGCATGCTCGCGCACGAGCACCGGCGGCATCACCGGCTCGAAGCCCTGCCGGCGCAGCTTCTCGAGCACCCAGTGCACGAGCGCCAGCTCGACCAGCACGAGCTCTCCCCGCAGGAAGGCGAAGCGGGCGCCCGACAGCCGCGCCCCCCGCTCCATGTCGATCATCTCCCCCGCGAGCTCCAGGTGGTCGCGAACGGAGAAGTCGAACGCCGGCGGCTCGCCCACGGTCCGCACGAGCTCGTCCTCGGGACCAGAGGCCGCTGTCGGATCGGGCAGGTTGGGCAGCGGCGCGAGCGTCGCCTCGAGGCGCTGCTCGACCTCGCTCAGCTCCTTCTCGAGCTCCTTCGCCCGCCCGGCGACAGCGCGCATCGCCTCGATCTCGCGCTCACGCTCGCCCCCGTCTGCGGCCGCGCGGATACGCGTGTTGGCCTCGTTCTGCTCCGCCCGCAGCCCCTCGAGCTCCGGCAGCAGGACGCGACGCTTGGAGTCGAGCTCGATCACCTCGTCCAGCCGCGCAGCCGCCTCGTCGCCTCGCCGGGCAAGCGCCGTACGCACCGCCTCGGGGTCTCGTCTGATCAGCTTGAGGTCCAGCACGCGGCGGACTCCCGAGCAGATCTACTTCGTGGAGAGGTTGATCGGGGTCGACGGCTCCTTCTGCGCCTGCGAGCCCGAGTATTGAGCGAGGAACGCCGCCAGTTCCTTCGCGTCGTCCCCGACGACGATGTTCTCCGGCATGATCGCCCCGGAGAAGCCGCCGTTGCGGATCGCGTAGAGGACCTGTTCGGTGTTCTCCTTGCGGATGTTGAAGTTGGGGCCATTCGTCTTGAGGCGGTCCTTGATGCTCGTCGCCGAGCCCTCGGCTCCCACCACCGAGAGGGTGTGGCAACCCGAGCAGTGGTCACGGAACAGCACCGCTCCGCGGTAGTAGGGGCTCGACTTGGGCACCTCGATGCCCTGCGAGCCGCACGCACCCAGGGCCGCGGCACACGCCAGCAGGACGATCGCTGTGAGGGCTGGCTTCATTGCGGCGGGAATATATAGCTCCGCGGGGCCTCCAGCCCCGCGTCCGAGGAGAAGGGACTCCCTCCAGCCGCCCTTGACCGGGCCCACGGCCCTCCAGCTCCGCGGGGCCTCCAGCCCCGCGTCCGAGGAGAAGGGACTCCCTCCAGCCGCCCTTGACCGGGCCCGCGGCCCTCCAGCTCCGCGGGGCCTCCAGCCCCGCGTCCGAGGAGAAGGGACTCCCTCCAGCCGCCCTTGACCGGGCCCACGGCCCTCCAGCTCCGCGGGACTCAGAACCCGTGGGCCGTCCCCGCCGCGCGAAGGGCGAGGAACACGACGACGAGGGCCGACAGGGTCATGATCCCCATCTCGCGAGCCAGGATCGCGGCGACGATCGTACGCTGATCGGCCTCCGGCAGCGCCCCGACGGCCTGGGCGTCGGGCAGGTTCCGTTGGTCGAGGATCGCCCGGGCCGAGGCGACTCGCAGCTGCTCTGCGACGAACGCGATCGCCAGCGGCAGCAGCGCGTAGAGGTAGAACAGGTGGTCGGTGGAGTACTTGCCGGCGATCGCCAGCGACCCGGCGATGATCGCCAGGGTGAGGGCCGAGCCCTGGCCCACCCGCAGCAGTACCCAGAACGCCCTCGCCGGCGCCCCCTCGGGGGGCTCGGCACGCTGCCAGCACCATGCTCCGAGGAGAGCCGCGGCGACATTCAACACAGCCACCACGATCGCCGCCGCGACGACCGCCTGCGTCACGATTTCGAGCCGATCGTCACTATGTAACACATTGCCACAAGCGGTGATATAACAGCGCCTCGTGCTGCGCAGCTATCTCCCCGCGATCGTGTTCCTCCTGCTCGGCGGGGGGGTGGGATTGGCGTTCGCGGTGCTGAACTCGGCGATCGGCCCGCGCCGGCGAGTGGCCCAGAAGCAGGATCCATACGAGTGCGGGCTGCCATCGGAGGTCAAGCGGGGGATGCGGTTCGGGATCAGCTTCTACCTGATCGCGATGCTGTTCATCCTGTTCGACATAGAGGTCGTGTTCCTCTATCCGATCGCGATCGAGCTCCGCGCGTACGGAACCTACGCGCTCGCCGAGATCGTCACGTTCGTCGGACTGCTGTTCGTCGCGTTCGTGTACGTGTGGCGCAGGGGAGCACTCGAGTGGAGGTGAAACGCGACCCGCTCGGGCCCGCCGGGGAGCGCGCGCGATCGGACCCCTACGGATCGGGCCCGCTGCGCGTGGAGCAACTGAATGCGCGCCAGATGCTGCGCGGAGGCGAGCTCGAGGGGCCCAACCAGTCCGCGCAGCTGGAGGGCTCAGATCTCGAGCGCCACGTACAGGAGCGCATCCTGACCACCACGATGGACCGGGCGGTGGCATGGGCCCGCTCGAACTCGTTCTTCCCCCTCGCCTTCGGGCTGGCGTGCTGCGCGATGGAGCAGTTTCACGCCGCCGGCCCACGCATGGACATCGCGCGGTTCGGCTTCGAGGCGTTCCGGGCCTCCCCCCGTCAGGCCGACCTGATCATCCTGGCGGGCCGGGTGTCGATCAAGATGGCGCCGATCATTCGCAGGCTCTACGACCAGATGCTGGAGCCCAAGTGGGCGATCTCGATGGGCGCGTGCTGCAGCTCGATGGGCGTGTTCAACAACTACGCGCTGGTGCCCGCGGACAAGTTCATCCCGATCGACGTGCACGTGCCGGGCTGCCCGCCCCGCCCCGAGGCGCTGATGCATGGGATCCTGAAGCTGCGCAAGCTCGTGCAGGACGACCCGGACAGGGGCTGGTGGGAGCGCTACGGCGCCGCCGGCACGGAGGAGACGGCGCCGGATGCCTGACGCCACGGGCTTGGAGCTGCTGGCGGGGGAACTGGGTGACGCCGCGATCGAGACCGTGTACTTCCGCGACCGCGCGACGGTCCTGATCGAGCCGGACCGGATCCGCTCGGTGCTCGGGCAGCTGCGGGAGCGGGGCTACGGGTTCCTGGCGAGCGTGCACGGCGTGGATCACTACCCCGACGAGCCGCGACTGGGCGTGATCTACGAGCTGCTGGACATGAGCCGGGTCGACCGCATCGCCGTCAAGATCCGCGTCCCCACGGATGCTCCGATAGTCGAGTCGGTGACCGAGGACTGGCCCACCGCCGACCACCAGGAGCGCGAGATCTACGACATGTTCGGCGTGGTGTTCGAGGGCCATCCGGACCTGCGCCGGATACTGATGCCCGAGGACTACGAGGGCCATCCCCAGCGCCGTGACTTCCCGCTCGGCGGAGAACCTGTGATCTTCACCCGCGACGAGGCCAGCTGGCTGGAGTCGCGCGAGTGAGCCCGACCGAGAACCCGCCGCTGTCCGAGTACCGCCGGCGCGAGCAGAGCATCACGATCGCCCCCGTCGACGAGCAGCTCGAGGAGGCCGAGCGGGGGGAGGAGGCGCGCGACGAGCTGCTGACGCTCAACTTCGGCCCCCACCACCCCGCCACACACGGCGTCCTGCGCCTGCTGGTGACGCTTCAGGGCGAGGTGGTCAGGGACCTCAAACCGGTCGTCGGCTACGTCCACACCGGGATCGAGAAGACCGCCGAGGACAAGTCCTACTGGAAGGTCATCCCCGTGATCGAGCGGATGGACTACCTGGCCTACTACTTCAATGCGATGGCCTACTGCGGCGCGGTGGAGCGGCTGGCCGAGGTGGAGGTGCCCAAGCGCGGGCAGTACCTGCGCGTGATCCATCTCGAGCTGAACCGCATCGCATCGCACCTGATCTGGCTCGGCACGAGCGCGCTGGACCTCGGCGCGGTGTCGATCTTCCTATACGGCCTGCGTGAGCGGGAGCTGATCCTCGACCTGTTCGAGATGTCCTCCGGCCAGCGCATGCACACCCGCTACTTCCAGGTGGGCGGCGTGATCGAGGACATACCCACCGGATTCGAGCGCAAGCTGCGCGAGTTCCTGGAGATCATGCCGCGCCGCGCCGATGAGTACGGCGCGATCCTCAACGCCAACGAGATCGTCCTGCAACGGCTGCGCGACACGTGCCCGCTGGACGCCAACACGCTGCTCGGCCTCGGCGTGACCGGCCCGCTGCTGCGCGCGGCAGGCAATCCGTGGGACCTGCGCAAGGCCGACCCCTACAGCTCCTACGAGGACTTCGAGTTCAAGATTCCCGTCGGCACGGTGGGCGACAACTACGACCGCTTCGCCGTGCGGCTGGCGGAGATATACGAGTCGGTGCGCATCATCGAACAGGCGTTGGACGGGCTGCCCGAGGGACCTCACATCACCGAGGACCGCAAGGTGGCGCTGCCGCCACGCCACGAGCTCGCCACCTCGATGGAGGCGCTGATCCATCACTTCAAGCTCGTCACCGAGGGCTTCCGGGTGCCGCCGGGCGAGGTCTATCACCCGATCGAGTCCCCCCGCGGCGAGCTCGGCTGCTATGTGCGCTCCGACGGCTCGTCGAAGCCCGCCCGGGTACACATGCGCGACCCCTCGTTCGTGAACCTCCAGGCCCTCTCCCACATGGTCAAGGGCAGCTACATCGCCGACCTGATCGCCACGGTCGCGATGCTCGACCCGATCCTCGGAGGGATCGACCGATGAGCGCCCACTCCGGCGCGCGAGCGCCCTCGGCCGCCCCCGGCTGGGATCGCCCCGCCGACCTGGAGAAGGAGCCGGCCACGATCCCGGACCCCGCCACCACCGCAGTGCCGGCGGATCTGCGCAGGGAGATCGAAGCCCACATGGCCCTCTACCCGGACAGCCGCTCCGCGGCGCTTCCGGCCCTCGAGGCGGCCCAGCGCGTGCATGGCTGGTGCTCGCCGGAGGCGATCGAGCAGGTCGCCTGCGTGATGGGAGTGACACCCGCATCGCTGGAGGCCGTGGCGACGTTCTACGACATGCTCGACAACGAACCGGTCGGCCCGCACAGCCTCTACGTGTGCACCAACCTGTCCTGCTCGTTGCGTGGCGCCGAGGAGCTCTACGACGCCGTGCGCGAGCAGGCCGGCGAAGACCCCGCCTTCAACGTCCGCGCGTTCGAGTGCTTGGGCGCGTGCGACATCGCCCCGATGGTCTCCCTCGACGGCGTCTACATCGGCCCGCTCACGCCGGCCGACGTCGCGGAGCTGCTCGCCGACGCTCGCGCCGGTCGGGAGGTGCTGCCCGACAAGCAGCTCGCACGCCGCCCCTGCGCCGACCCCAGCGCACGGCCCGGCGACGCCCAGACGGCAGAGGGCACCAGCGCGTGAGCACCAAGCTCCTGTTCGACGGCATCGATGAGCCGGGCCTGAACACGCTGGCGGTCTACGAACGTCGCGGCGGCTACGAGGCCCTGCGCGAGGCGCTCGCCACGACCCCCGAGGAGGTGCTCGCGCAATTGGAAGCCTCCGCCATCCGCGGACGCGGCGGCGCGGGCTTTCAAATGGGCAAGAAGGTCTCGTTCCTGCCGAAGGGATCGATCGAGAAGTACCTCGTCTGCAACGCGGACGAGTCCGAGCCGGGCACCTTCAAGGACCGCGAACTGATGCAGAAGAACCCCCACGCCCTGATCGAGGGGATCGTGATCGCCTCGTTCGCGGCCGGGGCGTCGCGGTCGTTCATCTACATCCGCGGCGAGTACTCCTACCAGGCCGACATGCTCGACGCCGCCCTTGCCGAGGCGAAGGCGCAAGGATACGTGGCCGACGACATCCTGGGCTCCGGCCACTCGCTCTCGCTGGTCGTCCACCGCGGCGCCGGCGCCTACATCTGCGGCGAGGAGACGGGCCTGCTCGACTCGCTCGAAGGCAAGCGCGGCAACCCCCGCCTGAAGCCCCCCTTCCCAGCCAACCAGGGCCTCTACCAGGGCCCCACCCTGATCAACAACGTCGAGACCCTCTCCACCGTGCCCGCGATCATCCGCATGGGCGGCGACGAGTACGCCAAGCTCGGCACCGAGACGTCGACCGGCACCAAGCTCGTCTCGGTCTCCGGTCACGTCCGTCGGCCCGGCAACTACGAGATCGAGCTGGGCATCCCCTCCCGCGAGATCGTCTACGGCCTCGCCGGCGGGCCCCCGGAGGGTCGCGAGGTGAAGTGCTGGTTTCCCGGCGGTTCCTCCTCGCCGGTGCTCACCGCCGCCGAGCTGGACCTTCCCTACGACTTCGACTCGATGGCGAAGGCCGGCTCGATGCTCGGTTCCGGCGCGATCATCGTCGTCGACGACTCCACCCCGATCCTCGACGTGGCGATGAAGGTCGCGAAGTTCTACCGCCACGAGTCCTGCGGCAAGTGCACCCCATGTCGGGAGGGCACCAACTGGACCGTGAAGATGCTCGAACGGATCGACCTGGGCGAGGCCACCCCGATGGACCTCGAGGTGATGTCCAGCGTTCAGGAGCACATCATCGGCCACTGCCTGTGCGTCCTGGGCGACTCGATGGCGATGCCGATCGGCTCGATGATCGCCCGCTTCCGCGACGAGTTCGAAGCCCACATGGAAAGCCGCCGTCTGAGCGCACCCGCCGCGGCGCAGGCGGTGGCCGTCTGATGCCCCGGCCCGAGCCGCGCACGATCACGCTCACGATCGACGGCCGCGAGGTGCAGGCGCCGGAGAACTCGATGCTCGTGGACGCCGCAAAACACGGCGACGTCGAGATCCCGGTGTTCTGCTACGAGCCCAAACTGGGCCAGCCCGTGGGCGCCTGCCGCATGTGCCTGGTGGAGATCGAGGGCATCCCCAAGCTGCAGACCGGCTGCTCGACCCCCGTCAAGGACGGCATGGTCGTCCACACCCAGACCGACCGCGTGAAGGACTCCCAGCGGGCGGTGGTGGAGTTCCTGCTGATCAACCATCCGCTCGACTGCCCCGTGTGTGACAAGGGGGGTGAGTGTCCGCTGCAGGACATCACCTTCGGCTGGGGCCCGGGGATCTCTCGCTTCGTCGAGCCCAAGCGCCACTTCGTCAAGCCACTCGAGCTCTCGCCGACGATCGCGATCGACCGCGAGCGGTGCATCCTCTGCTACCGCTGCGTTCGCTTCAGCCAGGAGATCTCCGAAGACCACCAGTTGGTGCTGCTCGAGCGCGGCGCCCACTCCTACGTCTCCACCTTCGACGGCCACCCCTATGTCGCTCCGTTCAGCGGCAACATCGTCGAACTGTGCCCGGTCGGCGCGCTCACCTCGCTCCCCTACCGCTTCCGCGCGCGCCCCTGGGACATCGAGGACGCGGGCTCGGTCTGCACCCTGTGCCCCTCCCAGTGCAACGTCAAGCTCACCGTCCGCGACGAGCGCGTGCTGCGAGTCCAGGCGCGCGAGCACCCCGAGGTCGACGACGGCTGGCTGTGCGACCGTGGCCGCTTCGCCTATCCGGCGCTCGGCGGGCCCGCCGGCGCCGCCGAGGAGGGCGCCCGCTTGACCGAGCCGCTGCTCCGCGACGGGGGCGAGCTGCGCCCGGTCGGCTGGGACCGTGCCCTGCAGGAGGCCGCGGCGGGCTTGAGCCGCGCGGGCGCTCGCACCGGCGCATTGGTGGGCGGCGAAGCCACCAGCGAGGAGGGCCTGCTGCTCGCGCGCCTGATGCGCGAGGGCCTGGGTTCGGGCCATCTGGACTCCCGCACCGCGGGAGCGCTGCCCGTCGAGCTCCACCGCGCGCTGGGCGACCCACGCCTGCAGGCGCGGGTGAGCGACCTCGAGTTCGCCCACGCCGTGCTGGTGCTCGCGGCCGACCCGATCGTGGACGCGCCGATTCTCGACCTGCGACTGCGCAAGGCCATACGCCGCCACGCCATGACGCTGGTGGCGGCGAGCGCCGAGGATCTGAGCGAGCGCCCCGAGGAGCTCGCTCAGCGACTGCGCGACGCCGGCGAGGAGATCGTGATCCTGTGGGCCGAGCGTCTCACCGACGGCCCCGAGGGGCCCGCTCGCGCGCGTGCCCTGCTGGAGCTGGCGGACACCCTTGCACTGGCCGACACCGACGGTGCCGGATTGCTGGAAATCCCCTCCGGATCCAACGGCCGCGGCCTGCGCGAGGCCGGCGTGCTGCCGAACGCCGGCCCCGGGCTCTGCGCACCCAGTGCGGTGACCGGCGCCGCCGACGCTGGCGAGGGCACGCGCCCACTTGTCTCCCCCCAACACGATCACCTCGATGCACGCGGCATCGCCCACGGACTCGCCGCGGGCGAGCTGACCGCCCTGCTTCTGTTGCAGACGGACCCTCTCCAGCAGCTCGGAGCGGACATTGGCTGGGAGAGCGCGCTTGAACGCGCCACCACCGTCGTCGCCCACGCCACCGTCCTCACCGAGGGGCTGCGCACACACGCGAACGTCGTCCTCCCCGCCCAGGCCTATGCCGAGAAGGAGGGCACCATCGTCCATCCCGACGGGCGCATCCAGCGCCTTCGCCCGGCCGTCGCTCATCCGGGATCGACCCGAGCCCAGTGGCAGGTCCTCACCGACCTCGCCTCCCGCCTGGGTCTCGACCTGGGCGTTCGGAGCGCCACGATGGCCTCGCGTCAGCTGTTCGAGAGCGTCCCCTTCTACGCCGGCCTCACCCTGGAGGAGATCGGCGGCAAAGGCGTTCGCTGGCAGGACCGCCCCGCCGCCGACGCCTATCTCGTCGAGCAGACCGTATGACCATGGTCATACCGAACGCCTCGAACACACGCCCGCACGCGCTTCGCAAGCGCTTGGGGATGAACATCGTGCATTGGAGTCCCGCGCTCCGTATAACCATGGCAATACCGACCGTCGGCGGTGAGATGTGCTGACGCCGGCCGTCGTGGACTACTACGAAGCCTGGTGGATCCAGGTCATCAAGGCCATCGTGATCTTCGCCGTCGGCCTCCAGCTCGTGCCCGTCGTGCTGATCGCCGAGCGCAAGCTGCTCGGACGCTTTCAGGCACGGTACGGCCCCAACCGGGTCGGCCCCTACGGTGCGTTTCAGCCGCTCGCGGACATCCTCAAGCTGCTCACCAAGGAGCAGTTCCGTCCCACCACGTCCGTCGGCTTCCTGTTCGCGCTGGCTCCGCTGATCTCGATCCTCACCGCCGTGGCCGCGTTCGCGATCATCCCCTTCGGCAACGTCCAGAACATCTTCGGCACCCCGGTGGGCCTGTATGGGATCGACGTCTCGATCGGCCCCCTCTACCTGTTCGCGTTCGGGGCGATCGCCTTCTACGGGATCATGCTCGGCGGCTGGTCGTCGGGCTCGAAGTACTCCTTCCTCGGCGCGATGCGAGGCGCCGCCCAGCTGATCTCCTACGAGGTCTCCCAGGGGCTCGCCCTCGTCGGCGTGATCTTCACCGCCCAGACCCTGTCGCTCACCGGCATCGTCGAGGCCCAACAGGGCATGTGGTACATCGTGCCCCAGTTCTTCGGCTTCCTCGTGTTCCTGATCGCGGGCTTCGCCGAGACCAACCGCGCCCCGTTCGACCTCACCGAGGCTGACGCCGAGCTGGTCGGCGGCTACAACACCGAGTTCGGAGGCGGCCGTTTCGCCTCCTACTACTTCGCCGAGTACCTCAACGTGATCGTCGTCGCCGGGGTCGTGACGACCGTCTTTCTCGGCGGCTGGCTGCTGCCGTTCGGCATCCACCCCCCCGGCTGGGTGGACCCGTTCGTGGTGCTCGGGAAGATGGCGATCGTCACCTTCCTGTTCATCTGGGTCCGCGCCACGCTGCCGAGGCTTCGCTACGACCAGCTGATGAGCCTCGGCTGGAAGATCCTGCTGCCCCTCGCCACACTCAACGCGCTCGTCACGGCCGTGCTCGTGGTGGTGACCCACTGATGAGCCCGCAGCCCACTCCCGAGCCGACCTCAACCGCCGCGCGCCTTCCCCTCACCGCGTGGAGCCCGGGCGAGGACGTGATCGAGGTCACCCGCGCCCCCGCCCCCGGGGTGGCCCGCAGCACCTACCGCTCCTTTCGCGAGACCGTCCGCGGCCTGCTGACGACACTGGGGCGCTTCCGCGAGGACGCCGTCACGGTGCAGTATCCGGAGGAGAAGACACCCGTCTACCCCCGCTTTCGCGGTCGCCACAAGCTTCACCGCTTCGAGGACACGGGCCTCGAGAAGTGCGTCGGCTGCTCGCTGTGCGCGGCCGCCTGTCCAGCAGACTGCATCAGGGTCGTGGCCGCCGAGAACACGCCCGAGAACCGGGTCTCGGCGGGGGAGCGCTACGCGGCGGTGTATGAGATCAACCTGTCCCGCTGCATCTTCTGCGGCTACTGCGAGGTCGCCTGCCCGTTCGACGCGATCACGATGGGCCACGACTACGAGCTCTCCGACTACGACCGCTCGGACCTGATCTTCACCAAGCCGATGCTCCTCGCCGAGCCGCTCGAGCGTACGCCACTGCGCAACGAGGGCGAATGACCTAGATGAGCTCGCTTCTGTTCTTCATCGCCGCGATCGGCGCGATCGCGGGGGCGCTCGGGGTGGTGATGCTCCGCGACCCCTTCTACAGCGTGCTCTCGCTCGTCGGCCACCTGCTCTCGCTGGCGGTGCTGTTCCTGCTGTTGCGCTCGGAATTCGTCGCGGCGGTCCAGGTCGTCGTCTACGCCGGCGCGGTGATGGTGCTGTACGTGTTCGTCGTCGCCTACGTGGGCGGCCGCGAGGAGGGCGCACGGATCATGCAGATCGGCGAGCGCATGCGCGGCCGCGGCCCGGCCGGTGCAAACCTGCGCCTCGCCGCCGCGATCCTCGCCGGGGCGCTCACGATCGAGCTGTTGATCGCGCTGCTGGGCACGGGCCTGAAGGCCGTGAGCGGCCACGGCGCCGGCTATACGCCCGGCCCCCAGGCGTTCGGCACGCCCGCCTACATCGGCAAGCTGCTCCTCACCCGCTTCCTGCTGGTGTTCGAGGCGGCGTCGTTCCTGCTGCTGATCGCGGCCGTGGGCGCCGTCGTGCTCGCTCGCCGCCGCGGCGGCATCGCAGAGGACGAGCGTGATCGCGACCGCCTCGGGCCGCTGGATCTGCTGCGTCCCCGCACCAGCGGCACGATGATCGAGGGCGTGGGGGGACGCTCCTACGAAGCGGCCAGCGAAAGCCTCGAGCAGCAGCAGGCCGAGGAGCGCATCGGGCAGGACGCCGAGGAGCGCCTCGAGCAGGAGGTCGGCTCGCGATGACGATCGGCTGGTATCTGGCCGTCTCGGCGATCGTGTTCTCGCTCGGCGCCGCAGGGGTGATCGTACGCCGCAATCCCCTCGTGGTGCTGCTCTGCCTGGAGCTGATGCTCAACGGCGGCAACCTCGCGCTGATCGCGTTCTCGCGCATGTGGGGCAACGGCGACGGGCAGATCCTCGCGCTGGTGGTGATGACCGTCGCCGCCTGCGAGGTCTGCATCGGCCTCGGCATGATCGTCGCGATCCACCGCCGCCGGCTGCCGATCGACGTCGACGAGCTGCGGGAGCTGCAGGGATGATCGCCACCACGCTCGCCTGGTTGGTGCTGGCGCTGCCGCTGCTGGGAACGCTGACGATCGCGCTGGGCTACCGTCGCCTGCCCGGCCGCAGTGCCGGCTGGATCGGTACGGGCGCCGTGTTCCTTGCGTTCCTGTGCGCGGTCGGCACCCTGATCGCCCTGCAGGAGCACACCCCCGAGCATCGTGAGCTCGTCTCCTCGCTGTGGAACTACGCCGTCACCGTCGGCGTCAACGCCCGTATCTCGATCCTGGTGGATCCCCTATCGGTGTTCATGATCCTGATCGTCAGCGGCGTGTCGAGCATGATCCACCTCTACTCGATCTCCTACCTCGAGCAGGACCGCGGCTTCGCCAGGTACTTCTCCTACCTGAACTTCTTCGTCTTCTCGATGCTGCTGCTGGTGCTCGCCGGCAACTTCCTGCTGCTGATCGTCGGCTGGGCGTTCGTGGGAGCGGCCTCCTACATGCTGATCTCCTTCTGGTACCGCCGCACCACCGCCACCCGGGCGGGGATCAAGGCGTTCGTGATCAACGTCGTCGGCGACGCGGGCCTGGTGCTGGGGACCTACTTCATCTTCAAGCACACCCACACGCTGGAATTCCTCGGCACCTTCCACGCCGTGAGCGCGGGCGCGTTCGGCCACGCCGGCGACGGGGACCTGCTCGCGGGGTGCCTGCTGCTGCTGGTGGGCGCGTTCGCGAAGTCCGCCCAGATCCCGCTGCACACCTGGCTCCCCGACGCGATGGAGGGGCCCACCCCCGTCAGCGCCCTGATCCACGCCGCCACGATGGTCACCGCCGGCGTCTACCTGATCGCTCGCATGCACTCCCTGTTCGAACTGGCCCCCGCCGCCCAGGACGTGGGCGCGGTGATCGGCTGCGCGACGCTGCTCATCGCCGGGACGATCGGGCTGGTGCAGACCGACATCAAGCGGGTTATCGCCTACTCGACGATGTCCCAGATCGGGTACATGATCATGGGCGTCTCGGTCGGCGCCTACGCCGCGGGACTGTTTCACCTGATGACCCACGCCTTCTTCAAGGCGCTGCTGTTCATGGCGGCGGGCTCGATCATCGGCGCGATGGCCGGGGAGCAGTCGCTGAACCGGATGGGCGGCTTTCGCAAGGCGCTGCCGTTCACCTATGGGTGCTTCATCATCGGCGGCCTCGCGCTGTCCGGCGTTCCCCCCTTCTCCGGTTTCTTCTCGAAGGACGAGATCCTGCTCGACACCGCCGAGCGCGGGGGCTGGCACTGGGCGCTGTACGTGCTCGGCTACATCGGCGCGTTCCTCACCGCGATCTACACCTTCCGCATGATCTTCCGCGCCTTCCACGGCGAGCCGGTCGCGGAGGCGCGGGAGCTCGAAGAGGGACACCTCCACCACGCCGAACAGCCCACCAACCCCGCCACCGGCGAAGTCGAGGACACCGATGTGGGCTTCCCCGGCCCCCACCACACGATCGCCGAGCGGGCGCTGCCGATGAAGGTCGCGATGACCGTGCTCGCGATCGGCGCGGTCGGCGCGGGACTCGTGCAGATCCCCAAAGTCGACTTCGTCATCGATGACTTCCTGGCGCCGTCGTTCGCCGGCTCGAAGCTGTATGAAGAGCCAACCAAAGCGGGCCTGCTGTGGTTCGGCCTGACCCTCGGCACGCTGCTGGCGCTCGGCGGCATCGCGCTCGCGTGGCGTATCTGGGTCAAGCGACCCGGCACCGCCGCGGCGCTCCGCTCACGCTTTGCACACACGTATGAGCTGCTCGCCCACAAGTGGTATTTCGACGAGCTGATCGACGCGCTGATCGTGCGTCCCGCCGCCGCCGCCGGACGCTTCGCGAGCGACACCTTCGAGCGGGTGTTCGTGCAGGACACCCTCGTCGGCGGCGCCACGGGGATCGTCCGCGCGGGCTCCGCCGCGGTTCGCGCCGTCCAGAGCGGCTTCGTCCGCTACTACGCCGCCCTGCTCGTGTTGGGCGTGGCGGCGCTCAGCCTCTACTTCCTGCTCCAGACCTGACCCCGTTCCCGACCCGACCGGACCCCCGAACCCATGCCACCGCTCTCGATCCTGATCTGGCTGCCCGCCGCGTGCGGGCTGCTCGGGGCGCTCATCTCCGCGCTGGTGCAGCGTGCTCGCACGGTCCCGGACGGCGCTGGGGCGCAGAGCGCGGCTGCGGCGAAGCCGGACGCACCCGACCGGAGCGGACCGGCGCCGAGCGTTCCCGGCGTGCTCGCGCTGATCGGCTCGCTCGGGGCACTCGGGCTGGCGATCGGCTACATCGCCGACTACTCCCCCTCCAGCCACGGCCTCACGAACGTCACCGACGTCGTGTGGATCGCCGAACTGGGCATCCACTACAAGCTCGCCACCGACGGGTTGAACGTGTTCCTAGTGGGGCTGACCACCCTCCTGTTCGCGGCCGCCACGATCGCGGCGAACATGCGCACGTGGGAGCGCCCGCGGCTGTTCTGGTTTCACCTCATGCTCGCCGAGTCGGCCGTGCTCGGCGCGTTCCTGGCCCAGGATCTCGCGCTGTTCGTCGCGTTCTTCGACCTGATGCTGATCCCCTTCTACTTCCTGATCGGCGGCTGGGGCCGCGAGCCGGGAAGGATCAAAGCGACGCTCAAGCTCGTCATCTACACGCTCGTGGGCTCGCTGTTGATGCTCGCCGCCGCGGTCGCAACCGGCGTGCTGGCGGCGCAGCAGGACGGGGGCCACATCACCTTCGTGCTCTCCGAACTGCAGGCCCATCACCTCGGCCGTGGCTCACAGGAGTGGATCTTCCTGTTCTTCGCCGCCGCCTTCCTGGTGAAGATGCCCGCGTTCCCGCTCCACGGCTGGATGCCCGACGGCTACCGGGCGATGCCGATCGAGGTGCTGATGGTGTTCTCGGGCGTCCTCTCGAAGGTCGGTGCCTACGGCTTCCTGGCGATCGTGCTGCCGCTGTTCCCCGACGGCGCCGCCCACTTTCAGACGCTGATGCTGATCATCGCCCTGCTCTCGATCCTGTACGGCTCCGCCGTCGCCTTCACCAAGACCGACGCCCGTCTGATCGCCGGCTATTCCTCCGTGGCTCAGCTCGGCTTCATCACGCTCGGGATATTCGCGCTCAACCCCCAGGGCGCACAGGGGGCGCTGCTGCAGATGGTCAACCACGGCCTCGTGGTCGCGCCGCTGCTGTTCGTAGTCGCGGTCCTCAGCCGTCGCGCCGGGGGCTCGGAGGACGTGCGCGACATGGGCGGCATCGCCTTTCGCGCACCTCTGCTCGCCTCGATCTTCTTGATCGTGTCGCTCGCCACGCTGGCGATGCCGGGCTCGGCCAACTTCGTCGGCGAGTTCCTGATCCTGCTCGGCGTGTTCAACGCCAAGCTCGCGATCGCGATCGTCGCATTCGCCGGGGTGATCGCGGCGAGCGTCTATGCGCTGCGGCTGTTCATCCGTGCGATGCACAACCGCGTCGGCCCCTCGGTCGACTCGCGTGAGATCTCCCTCCGCGACGGCTTGGTGCTGGTGCCACTGGTGGCGGTGATCGTGTTCATGGCGCTGTATCCCCAGCTGGCGCTCAGGCGCAGCGAATCATCGACCAGGAGCGCGGTTGCACGAGCCCACGCGGCCGCGGCACCGCCACCGGCGAGCGCTCACGCCGAGCGCCGTCCCGACGAAACGCGGCCCATCGTTTCAACGCAAGGCCGCCCTGTCGCCCAGACGGTGGGATACCTCAAATGAACGGGCCGCCGCTGCTCCCCCTCGCCACCGCCCACCTGAAGGGGCCACACGTGGACTTCGCAGCGCTGTCGCCCCTGATCGCGCTGCTGGGGGGCGCCGCGATCGTGCTGCTCGTCGGGCTGCTCGGTCCCCGCCGGGCGCGCGAGCAGGGCGTCCCTGCGCTCAGTCTGCTCGCCCTGGGTGCCGCCATCGGCCTGACGATCTGGCAGTGGAACGCGCAGAAGTCGATCGTCTCGGGGGCGCTTCGGATCGACGATCTCTCGCTCGCACTGAACCTCGTGCTCGCCACCGGGGGGGCCTGCGCCGTGCTGCTGGCGTGGCGCTCGCTGGCCGCCCGCGAAGCGGCACACGGCGAGTGGCATGCGCTGCTGCTGACCTCCATCGGCGGCATGTCCCTGCTCGCGGCCGCCCAGAACACGGTCGCGCTGTTCCTCGGTCTGGAGCTCCTCTCGATCCCCCTGTACGTGCTGTGCGCGACCGAGCTGCGGCGTGAGCATTCGCTGGAGTCCGGCCTGAAGTACCTGATCGTCGGCTCCGTCGGCTCGGCCACGCTGCTGTACGGGCTCGCGCTGATCTACGGCGCCACCGGCGCCACCGACTTCAACGCGATCGCCGGTGCCCTGTCCAACGGCACGCTCGCGAGCGACCCCCTGACGCTGACGGGGGTGGGGCTGTGCGTCGTGGGTCTGTGCTTCAAGGCCTCGGTGGCGCCGTTTCACCAGTGGACCCCCGACGTCTACGAGGGCGCGCCCACACCGGTGACCGCGTTCATGGCCGTCGCCACGAAGGTAGCCGCGCTCGGCGTGTTCCTGCGCCTGTTCGACGTGGCCCTGATCGGCGCCCAGCACAGCTGGGCACCGGCGGTGGCGGCGTTGGCGGCCATCACGATCGTCGTCGGCAACGTGGGCGCTCTGGGCCAGTCCTCGCTGAAGCGGATGCTCGCCTACTCCTCGGTGGCGCAGGCCGGGTACATGCTCACCGGCGTGGTCGTCGCCAGCAGGCTGGGCGTGCAGGCGACCGTGTTCTACCTGGTGATCTATCTGTTCATGAACATGGCGGCGTTCGCGCCGATCGTCGCTCGCGAGCGCGAGACGGGGCTCGGCGACAGCGTGCAGGCGATGCGGGGCCTGGGCCGGGAGCGGCCGCTGCTCGCCTGGCCGATGACCCTGGCGATGCTGGGTCTCGCCGGCATCCCCGCGACGGCGGGGTTCATGGGCAAGTTCTACCTGATCGATGCCGCCGTCTCGGGCGGCTACACGTGGCTCGGAGTGGTGATCGTGATCGGCTCGATGATCTCTCTCGGCTACTACCTGCCGGTGTTGGCGGCGGTGTGGATGCGCGAGGCTCCCGCGCCGGAGACTCCCGGCGCGGGCGGCCTGCCCGCGCTCGCAGGCGGGTCCCCCGAGCTCGACGAGCCGACGCCGAGTCCGGAGGGCGGATCGTCGGCACCGCCGCCCGCCGGTCCTCAACCGGAGGTGACGCTCGTGGCGGTGCTGGCAGGCGCCGGAACCCTCTTCTTCGGCATCCTGCCGGGGCCGCTGTTCGACCTGGTGCGGGGGACCGGGAGCGCGCTGGGGCTGCTGTAGATGGGTGCCGGGCCGAACGCCCGGCGTCCGTTGCGGACGCGACTCGCGCACGCTAGGCGCGGTAGCGGTCGATCACCTTGTGCCAGCAGCCCACGAGGTTCCAGTGGCGGTTCTGGGGGAGGTAGCGCATCACCAGCGTCTTCGATCCCCTGCCATTGCAGTGGACCGTGCCGTAGCCGTACACGAGCGCGACGTGATCGTTGCCGGCGCCGGTCCAGATGTCGTTGTAGCCGTGACTGGCGTAGATCCAGTCCTCCCCCGGCCCACCGTACAGGTGGTCGCGCTGGCTCACGGGCTGGCCGCCGGGGTGGGAGTCGCCCCAGATCACGTCCCCCTCGTCTCCGGCGTAGATCGTGTCGTTGCCGTCGCCCCCGAGCAGCATGTTGTGAACGTGGGGCCATCCCCGCATCGTGCCGCTGCGGTTGTCCGGATGTCCCTCGTGATGGCCGATCCGAGGCCACCCTTCGTGGCTGGCCGTCGCCTGGGCCGGCCCTGCGCACGCGGCGCTCGTGAGCGCGGTTCCGAGCAGCGCAGCGGCGCATCGATGAAGCCGGGCGGCCAACACGACGTTTCTAGCAGAGTCGCCCACGGTGGCTCCGGGGCGGTGGACGACTGTCGCAGGCCGTACCCGACCGGCGAGACAGGCCGCGCTCGACGGCGCCCACGCCGGCCTAGACGGCCCGCGCCTGGTAGAGGTCCTGGTCGGGGATGCGCCGGATCCTGGTGCGTTTGGGCGCGCCGAAGCCCGCCTCGGCGAAGTAGCCCACCAGCTCGTGCGGGCTGTGCAGGTCCGCGCCAGAGGTCAGGTGAAACAGCAGCCCGAGCGCCGCGGCGGACGCCCGCTGGCGCTTTGCGTCCGAGCGGAACATGTCGAGCACGGCCACCGTGGCGCCGGGCTTCATCGCCTCGCGAACCCGCCCGAGCAGGGTCACCACCTGCTCGCCGGAGAGGTGGTGGATGATGTCGAACACGAGCGCGCCGTCGTAGGGGCCGCCGAGATCGGTCTCGAACATGTCCCCCTCGCGATGCTCCACCCGATCGCTCATGCCGGCGTCGGCGATGATCTTCCGTCCCACCCTGGCGCTGCCGGGGAGGTCCAGCACGGTCGCCTTCAGCATCTCGTGGCGGCGGCACAGCTCGGCTGAGAACCAGCCGTGGCCACCCGCCACATCGAGCAGCGCCGCGGGTTGGGGCGCCAGCCGGATCGCCTTCGCGACTTCCCGTGCCGACAGCCGGGCGATCTCGTACTGGCCGGTGATGTAGACGCGCCAGTACTCCGCGTCCTCGGCGGGCTCGCGGTGGATCTCGAAGCTGCCCCCTTCGCGCACGATCCGCTCCAGGTCGCCGTACCACTCCCAGTAGGTGACGGTGTGTTCCAGCCAGGTGCCGATGTAGGTCTGAGAGGCGGGATCCAGCCACTTGCGGGAGCGCTTGGCCAGCGCGAAGGTGTGGCCGTCCTGGTCGAGCAGTCCGAGCCCCGCGAGGTTCTCGCACAGCAGGCGGGTGCCCGCGACCTGCAGCTGATGCTCCTCCGCCAGTCGCCCGGCGGTCGCCGGGCCCTTCAGCAGCCGAGCGAAGATGCCGAGCCGCTGAGCCACGCCGAGCACCCGGCCCGCCGTCATCCCGTACAGCGCGTCGGCCGCGGGGAGCGGCACCATGTTCATGCCGATCGCGATCCGCTCGAGCGGATCGTCGGGCGCGGGCGCGATCCTCATCGCCCGGCAGCCTACAGGCCTATACGCGCCCCGATGAGCTCGCCGCGTCCTCGGCTTCCTCGAGCTGGCGCTCGACGAGGTCCAGGCCCGACTCCCAGAAGCCGGGGTCAGTGAGATCGACGTCGACGATCTCCCCCAGCTGCTCGGGTGTACGCGAGCCACCCGCGGCGAGCAGCTCCAGATAGCGAGGCACGAACTCCTCGCCGCGCTGCTCATAGCGCTCATACACCGACAGCGCGAGCAGCTGACCGTAGGCGTAGGCGTACACGTAGCCGGGCGAGCCGATGAAGTGGGGGATGTAGGACCACCACGAGCGGTAGCCCTCGGTTATCTGCACGGAGTCTCCGAACAGCTCCTGCTGGCTGGAGGCCCACAGCTCGCCGAAGCGCTCCACCGACAGCTCGCCCTGCTCGCGGCGGGCGTTGTGGACGAGATCCTCGAAGCGGTTCATCGCCACCTGGCGAAAGACGGTGGCGATCGTGTCCTCGAGGTTCTCCGCGAGCAGCGCCAGGCGGGAGTCCGGGCTTCCGTCCTCCGCGAGCAGCCGCCCGAAGACGATCGTCTCGGCGAACACCGACGCCGTCTCGGCAAGCGTGAGCGGGGTGCTCTGGTGGAAGATCCCCTGCGACGCGGCCAGGGCGAAGTGCACGCCGTGGCCGAGCTCGTGGGCGAGCGTGAGCACGTCGCGTCGGCGGGAGGTGTAGTTGAGCAGCACATAGGGGTGCACGGAAGGGACCGCCGAGGCGCAGAAGGCGCCGCCGCGCTTGGCCGTCCGCAGCGGCGCATCGATGTAGCGGCCGCGGAAGAAACCCTGAGCCAGCTCGCCCAGCCGGGGCGAGAACGAGGAGTAGCAGTCGAGCACTATCTCCCGCGCCTGGGCGAAGCTGTAGGTGACCTCGTCGTCGGTCACAGCCGCCATGCGATCGTAGTCGGCCAACTGCTCGACCCCGAGCAGGCGGGCCTTCAGCCGGTACCAGCGGCGCGCGATCTCATAGCGCCCGCGGACAGCCTCGATCAGCGCCTGCACGGACTCGTCGCTGGCTTCGTTGGCGAGGTTGCGCGCCGCCAGCCAGCTCGGATAGCTGCGCAGCCGGTCGTCGGTGGCCTTGTCTGCGAGCAGCGTGTTGAACAGAAAGCCCCGCGTTCGCAGTCCCGGCGCGAGCGCCGTCGTGATCGCCTCGGCGGTGGTGCGCCGCAGCTCGCGGTCCGGCAGCGCCAGGCGGCTCAGGGCGAGGTCGAGGGGAACGGACTGCGCATCCGATCGCGGGCCAAGATCCCCTCCCGGCTCCCCCAGCCGCACCTCGATCGCGGAGGTGAGCTCCTCGAACAGTCGCGACCAGGCCGAGACGCCGGTCAGCGCCTTCTCCGCGAGGATCCGCTCCTCGGGCTCTGAGAGCAGATGCTCGCGGTAGCGGCGGACGCTGCGCAGATGATGTCTGCAGAAGTCCAGGTCCTCCCCCGCGAGCAGGTCGGCCACCCGCTCGTCGGGGAGGGCGGCCCACTCGAGCTCGAAGAACAGCAGCGTGGTCTCGATCTCGGTACCCCGCTCCTGGCTGCGCTGGAGCAGCGCGCCGCGGGCGGGATCGGCGGTGTCGGTGGAGAAGTCGAGCGCCGCGTAGGCACCCGCGCGGCCCACCAGGTCGTAGATCTCCGCCAGCTCACGCATGGCCCGCGCGAGCCCGGCGCTGTCGAGCTCGTCCAGCTTGCCCGCGTAACTCTTGGCAAACATGCGGGCGCGCTGGAGCGCATCGGCGAGGCGACGCGCGACCCCGTCAGAGCCCTCGCCGTCGACGAGCGGTGCGAGGTCCCACGCGGTCTGTTGGAGCTCGGGATCGGCGGGAGTGGCGGTGGCGCCGGCTGCCATCGACACGGCAGGCTACTCGCTGGCGAGCGCCCGCAGCACGTCCAGGCGGGCCGCTCGCCTGGCCGGCAGCTGCGCCGCCAGCAGGCCCGCGAGCGCAGCGACGAGGAGCAGCACGAGCAGCGTCCCCACCGGGATCGACTGCACGTATCCCGAGCCCGACAGGGCCAGAGCCGTCACCAGCACGGCCCCCACGGTCCCGATCACCAGGCCGAACACACCCCCGATCAGCGCGGTGATGATCGACTCGTAGCGAATCATCTGGCGGATCTGCCGGCGCGAGGCGCCGACCGCCCGCAGCATCCCCAGCTCGCGCGTGCGCTCGTAGATCGAGAGCACCAGCGTGTTGACGATCCCGAACAGCGAGACGATCACCGACAGCGCGAGCAGCACGTAGATCAGCGTCAGCAGGGTGTTGATCTGGTTGGCCTGGTCCTGCTTGAACTGCGCCGCGGTGCGGGAACGGGCCTGCGGAAACGCGCTCGCCAGCAGCCTGTCGACCGCCGGCTGCACCTGCGCATCGGTGACGCCGGGCACGTAGGAGACGAAGTCGAGCGCATCTTCGCGCTGGCCGAAGCCGGTCCGCGCCAGCGGAAGGGCGATCGTGAGGCTGCCGAGCAGTCCGGCATTTTCGTTCGCGATCCCCCGCACCTGCAGCGAGACTCTGCGGCCCGTGGGGGTGAGCACCGAGACCGTCTGACCGACCTTCAGGTGCTGGGATTTGGCGAACCCGTCGGTCGCGATCGCGCCGGTGTCGCCGAGCGTCAGCAGCGTCGCGCGCGAGCCCTGCTTCCATTCGATCCTGTATGCCCGCGCGAAGGAGCTCGGGTCGACCGCGGCCACCGTCGTGTTGCTCGTGCTGCCGCTCAGCCTCCCCTTCGTGAACGCGATCGGCGCCACGCTCGCCACCCCGCCGACCCGACGCAGCGCCGGCGCCACGAGCGCCGGGATTCCCTGTTCGGGACCGGCCTGGGAGTTCTCGACGATAAGGTTGCCGGCGAACGAGCGGCTCACCGCCCGGTCGATCGTGGCCTTCGTCCCATCGGCGAGCACCGCCACGAACGTCACCAGCCCGAGCCCCACGGTCAGCGCCGCGGCGGTGACCATCGTGCGGCCCGGCTGGCGGATCGTGTTCTCGCGTGCGAGCCTCCCCGTGATCCCACGCCAGGCGACGAGCGCGCCGAGCGCACGCGCGAGCGCCCGTACGAGGCGATACCGGGGGCCATGGGTGCGCTGGCGCAGACGCACGTAGAGCAGCACCACGCCGAGCGCCGTCACGATCGCGATCGTGCCCCCGCCCTCGCCGGTGACGATCGCCACCACGAGTCGCGCCACGATCAGCGCCAGCAGGATCGGCACGGCGTAGCGCCCCCGCGTCAGCGGCGTGCGACGGGGGATCTCGACACCCTCTCGCATCGCCGCCAGCGGCGGCACCCGCGTCGCCCGCAGCGCCGGCGCCAGCCCGGCGAGCACGGTCACGACCGTCCCCACCAGCAGCGACACGACGATCGTGCGCGTTGCGAGCACCGTGCCGCTGTCGGGCAGGTCCGCGCCGAACGCCTTGAACAGCTGATCGAGCGCGGGCGCGACGACGATCCCCCCGAGCAGGCCCAGCAGCGCACCGCCGAAGCCGAGCAACAGACCTTCGAAGACGACCGTCTGCATGATCTGGGAGCGGGAGGCGCCCAGCGTGCGCAGCAGTCCGAACTCCCGTGTTCGCTGTGCGACCGTGATCGAGAACGTGTTGAAGATGATGAACGCACCCACCACCAGCGCGACGTAGGCAAAGATCAGCAGGAAGGTGCGCAGGAAGCCGAGGTTGCTTTCCAGGTCCGACGTGTTCTTGGCCGCCTGCTGAGCGCCGGTGCGCACATCCACCGTGGCTGGCAACACCGCCCGGATACGGGCGCGCAGCTCGTTCGGCGTAACCCCGGGCCTCGCCGCAACGTCGATCTGGTCGTAGGCGCCCCGCTCACCGACGACCCGCTGGGCCTCGGGCAGGGTCAGCAGCGCAGAGCTTGCGCCGCCGAAGGACTGGCCCCCGCCGAACTTCACGATGCCCACGATCGTGAAGCCCATCGCCAGCGCCGAGCCGGCGACCACCATCCGCTGGCCGAGCCTCAGGTGCTCCCGTTCGGCGGTCGCCTCGTCGATCGCCACTTCGCCGGCGCCGGTGGGGACGCGGCCGCTGACCGGCGAGAACGATTCGAACGGGGCCGGCACACGGGCGGCGACGAACGCCGGCGCTCCACCGGTGCTCAGCCGTTTGCCGTGTACGTCCAGGAGGGTCGCCGGCGAGAAGATCCCACCGGCGGCCTTCGCCACGCCCGGCGTCCTCCGCACCTGCGCCAGCGTGGTTTCGGTGATCGGGGACACCTGCGAGCGAACCCGCCGGCCCAGTGTCTGTGCCGGCGTCACCACCACGTCGTGGCCGCGGCTGGCAGCCTGGAAGATCGAGGCGAACGAGTGGTTGATCGTGTCGGTGAGGATGTAGGTGCCCGCCATCAACGCGACGCCGAGGGCGATCGCGATGCCGGTCAGCACCACACGCAGCTTGCGCGCCCGGAAACCGCGCAGCATCAGCGCGAGCATCAGCCGATGGCCTTCATCAGGTCGAGCGCCTGCTCGGCGGTCGCCGCCTCCCCGTCGTGTGCGACGCGACCGTCGGCGAGCATCAGCAGCCGGTCGGCGAACGACGCCGCATGGGCATCGTGGGTGACCATCACCACCGTCTGGGAGAAGTCGTCGACCGCGTGGCGCAGCAGTTCGAGCACGTCACCGGAGGCTTTCGAGTCCAGGTTGCCGGAGGGCTCGTCGGCGAACACCACGTCCGGACGTGAGATCAACGCCCGCGCCACCGCCACGCGCTGCTGCTGGCCGCCGGACATCTCGGCGGGGCGAT
Organism: uncultured Solirubrobacterales bacterium; assembly: GCA_963696615.1. Classification (GTDB taxonomy): domain Bacteria; phylum Actinomycetota; class Thermoleophilia; order Solirubrobacterales; family Solirubrobacteraceae; genus Palsa-744. The sequence goes on from CAVOKU010000003.1 coordinate 442,679, forward strand.
GGCTGAGGCGGTCGCGGATGCCGACCGTGTCCACCAGGCGATCGAACCACTCGCGGTCCGGCCTGCGACCGGCGATCGAGACCGGCAGCAGGATGTTCTCTTCCGCGTTGAGCACCGGCAGCAGGTTGAACGTCTGAAAGATGAATCCGACCCGGTCGCGACGCAGTTTGGTGAGCGCGCGATCGTCGAGCTCGGTGAGCTCGACTCCGCCCAGGCGAACCGTCCCCGCGGTGGGTCGGTCGAGGCCCGCCAGCAGATGCATCAGGGTCGACTTGCCAGAGCCCGAGGGGCCCATGATCGCGGTGAAGCGTCCGGTGGGGAAGTCCACGGTCACGCCCGCCAAGGCGTCCACCGCCGCTTCGCCCGCGCCGAAACGGCGGGCCAGCTCGCGGGCCTGGACGATCATCTGCTGAGCGCCGTCCTGAGTGGCTGGGGCATCCACTGCAGCGCAGTCTACGGACGTCGGGGGCCGCCTCCTGGTCACACTTCGGACGCTTCCTGGCCGTCCGCAGGAGGCCCTAGCATCGTCCGCCCGATGCACGAGACGACGCCCTCCGTGTTCCTGATCGCTCGCCCCTCGATCGACCTGGAGGGCATGGGCGGCTACCTGAGGGATGTGGGCGGCGAGTCCTGGCTGCAGCGGCGGGTGCAGGAGTCCGCGGGCGCCCCCAACGGCGGCGAGCTGCTGGTGGAGTTCGGTGGCAGGGCCTGCTACCGCAGCTGGGAGCCAGGGCTGAACCCGAACGTGACGAAGGTCCGCGCCGACCAGCGCGAGTACTTCGCCAACATCCTGCGCTCCGCCCACGGCAGCGTGCTCGAGCACGCCAGCTACTCCTTCGCGCTGCGCAACGTGAGCAGGATCTTCACCCATGAGCTGGTCCGGCATCGAGCCGGATCGGCGTTCAGCCAGGAGAGCCTTCGCTACGTGCGTCTGACCGACATCGGCTTTCGCGTGGCCCCGGCGCTGGAGCCGGTGCGCGAGCAGGTGCTGGCGATCGTCGAGCAGCTCGAGGAGTTCCAGATCAGCGCCGCGGAGGAGCTCGGCATCGACGAGCAGGGGGTGCCCTTCCACGTCAAGAAGGAGGTGACCTCGGCGCTGCGCCGACTGGCGCCCACCGGGCTGAGCACCGACATCGTGTGGAGCGCCAACGCCCGCACGCTGCGGCACGTGATCGAGATGCGCACCGCCGAGGGCGCCGAGGAGGAGCTGCGGCTCGTGTTCGATCGGGTCGCCCAGATCATGCTGGCCGAGGCGCCGGGGCTGTTTCAGGACTTCAGCCGCCAGGACGACGGCAGCTGGGTGCCCGAGCATCGCAAGGTGTGACGCGCCGCAGGCGGACCCGCTCCCGGGCGAGTCCGGAGGGGGCGTTATGGTGAGCACGCCGGACTGCAATGAACGCGGCAGGGCTGGGCGCGACAAGGGGGATCCGATGAGGCGCAAGACGGTGCTCGTGATGGCGGTGGCGGCAGGCTGGCTCGTGGGCGCCGCTCCGGCCTGGGGAGCGGCCAGCGAAACGAACGTGCAGGTCACCTCGCCGACCGGGACGTATCTCCTCGCCGACGAAGCGACCGGCGCGAACACGATCACCGTCACCGGCACTTCCAACGGCACGGCGGGCGAAAAGGTCAACATCGCGTGCTATGCGGGCAACTCCTCCAAGACGCTCACGGAAAAAGTGGAAATCCAGCCCGGGGGCGGCTTCTCGACCACGGCCACGCTGAAGAACATCGCCTATGAGGCGTGCGTGCTGCGAGCCGTACCCGAAGCAGACAAAGGGGCCCATCCGCCGGGCACTCCCTCTCCGTTCAGCGGCCCGACTCTCGTGATCGGGGAGCGCTCGAACTACACCGTCGCGGGTGGTCCCAACAACGGCCAGCTCCGCGACTACTACATATACGGCGCCCAGCTGCTCGGCGCCTTCGACTACGACTCGCTGGGCGGCTGCGCGATCGACGACTCCTATGTCTACGATCCGGTCACGTTCGCCAGCCAGACGCTCGACTACTGCAACGCGTTCTTCAACTGGGAGAACGGCTATCCGAAAGCGGAATTGGGCGTCGCGCAAGCGACCCGCCCAGAGCTCCAGGTCGACGGCGTGAACGCCTACCTGGCGGGCAACGCGGATTCGCTGTATCCCACCAGCCAGCAGGCCCCCGGCTTCCCGGCGGTGAGCTACAGCTACTCGCTCGATCCGACCACCGGGAACCTCACGATCGAAGACAGCGAGCCGGCCGTCGCCTGCTCGCCGACCCCCGAAACGTTCCCACCCACCGCGAGCTCGTGCTCGAGCTTCGTGGCGACAGGTGTGCAGGCGCACATGAGCATCGCCCAGGGACAGAACGGGCGGGTCAGCGCGGTGACCCAGTCCTTCTCCTCCAGTGACGGCAGGACCCACCAGCTCGACATGCTCGAGGAGAACGACTTCCGTCACGAGAAACACGACGGGGAGCTCAACCTCCCCTGGCTCGGCGAAGGTTTCAAGGAATACACCACCGTCTCCGAGGAACTAACCGGAACCACGGGTGGCCCGGGCTCGTTCTTCGTCAAAGGCTCCGCCTCGGTACCCGACGGCGGCGAGGAAAGCGCGCAGGGCGCGGTCACGTTCTCCAACCCGCCCGAACGCGAGACGGTGGTGGCCACCACCAACGGAGCGCAGGACTACAGCTGGCTCGAGCTCCACTACACCCGTACCGTCCCCGCGAGCGGATCGACGTCACTGGGCTTCACCTACTCCAACGCGTTCCTGCTCGGTGAGATCGAAGGGTATGCGTCGGCGGCGCAGGCCTCCTACCTGCCGACCGTCGCGATCGCCGCTCCGGCCAACGGGAGCACCGTCTCACAGCCCACAGCAACCGTCTCGGGCAGCGTCAGCGGTGCCTCCTACGTCTCTTCGCTGGTGGTCGACGGCCAGAGCGTCGCGGTCGCCCCGACCGGCGGCTGGAGCGCGAGCGTGCCACTGAACGTCGGCGCCAACACGATCACCGCCGCCGCCACGAACGTGTTCGGCTACACCGGTCAGGCACAGGTGAGCGTGACCTACGTGCCGCCGCCCGGGGCGCCATCGCGCAAGCTGACGCTGATCGGCAACCCGGCGGCGAGCGCGCGCAGCGTCAAGTTCACTGTCAACTGTCAGGCGAGCCCCGGGGAGAGCTGCAAGGGCCTCGGCACGCTGACCAGCACCGAGCAGCTCAGCGGCAAGCGACTGGTCGGGCTGTCAGCGCGCGCGCGCAGGCACCGCAAGCGGGTGACGGTCGGCAAGGTCACGTTCACGATCCCCGCGGGCGCGCGCAGGACGGTCTCGATCGCGCTCAACGGAACCGGGCGCAGGCTGCTGGGACGCTTTCACAAGCTCCCAGTGACGCTGATCGTCACGTTCAGCAACACGACGAGCGGGAAGGCGAGCGTCCTTATGAAGCGCACGCTGGTGATCAAGCCGGCCAAGAAGAAACGCAGGCATCACAAGTAACGCGCAGAGGGCGCGACCTCTCGCGCTCGCGTGGCCCGCGCGGGCGGGGCGGTCCTCCCGTGGTCAGTCCTCCTGCGAGCGGATCTCCTCGACGCGCTCCTGCAGCTGAGCCATGACCGCGGGATCGCGCAACGTCGTCACGTCGCCGAGCGCCCGGCCCTCGGCGATGTCGCGCAGCAGGCGACGCATGATCTTGCCCGAGCGGGTCTTGGGCAGGTCCTCGGACCAGATGATGCGCTTGGGTCGGGCGAACTTGCCGATCCGCTCGGCGACCGTGGCGCGGATGCCCTGGACGGTCTGCTCGTCGCCCTCGAGGTCTCCCTGGAGGGTGACGAACGCGACGATCGCCTGCCCGGTGTCCTCGTCGTGCTGGCCGATCACGGCCGCCTCGGCGACATCGGGGTGAGCGACGATCGCCGACTCGACCTCCGCGGTGGAGAGCCGATGGCCGGAGACGTTGACGACATCGTCGATCCGCCCGATCACCCACAGGTAGCCGTCGGCATCGCGACGGGCAGCGTCGCCGACGAGGTATGTCTCCTTGCCGAAGCGGCTGAAGTACGTCTCGACGAAGCGCTCCTCCTCCTTGTAGAGGGTGCGCAGCATCGACGGCCACGGGCTGGTGAGCACGAGCAGGCCCTGACCCTCCTCGATCGGCTCGCCAGTGGACTCGTCCCGAACCTCGGCGAACACGCCGGGGAAGGGCTGGGTCGCCGATCCCGGCTTGGTGGCGGTCAGGCCGGGCAGGGGGGTGATCATGATCCCACCGGTCTCCGTCTGCCACCAGGTGTCGACGATCGGACAGCGTTCGCCGCCGATCACCTTGTGGTACCACAGCCACGCCTTCGGGTTGATCGGCTCGCCGACGGAGCCGAGCAGACGCAGGCTCTGCAGGTCGTGACGCTCCGGCCATTGTGAACCCCACTTGATGCAGGCGCGAATCGCGGTGGGGGCGCAGTAGAGGATCGTGACGCCGTAGCGCTCGACGATCTCCCACCAGATCCCCTTGTCGGGGTAGTCCGGGGCGCCCTCCCACATCACCGAGGTGGCGCCGTTGGCGAGCGGGCCGTAGACGATGTAGGAGTGGCCCGTGACCCAACCGACGTCGGCCGCGCACCAGTACACATCGGAGTCCGGCTTGAGGTCGAACACGTAGCGGTGGGTCGCCGACACTCCGGCCAGGTAGCCGCCGCTCGTGTGCAGGATCCCCTTCGGCTTGGCGGTGGAGCCCGAGGTGTAGAGGATGAACAGCGGATGCTCGGCGTCGAGCGGCTCCGCCGGGCACTCGGGGTCGGCGGCGGCGAGGATCTCCTCGAAGAAGACGTCGCGTCCCTCCTTCATCTGACACGGCGTCCCCTTGCTCCTGACCACGACGATCCGCTCGAGCGTGGCGAGATCGCCCATGACCTCGTCCACCCGGTCCTTGACCGGCGCCGTCTTGCCCTTGCGGGCGGCCCCATCGACGGTGATCAGCAGCTTGGCCTGGGAGAACTCCATCCGCTCACGCACCGCCTCGGCCGAGAAGCCGCCGAACACGACATTGTGGGGGGCGCCGATGCGCGCGCAGGCGAGCATCGCCACGACCACCTCGGGAATCATCGGCAGGTAGATGCCGACGACGTCCCCCCTGCCCACGCCTAGGCTCTTCAGGGCGTTGGCGAAGCGCTGCACGCGTGCGAGCAGGTCCGCATAGGTGAGCTCGAGCTCCTCCCCGTCCTCGCCGCGCCAATGGAAGGCGACGCGCTCGCCCCGGCCCGCCAGGACGTGACGATCCAGGCAGTTGTGGGAGACGTTGAGACGGCCGCCGGTGAACCACTTGTAGAACGGCGGATCGGAGGCGTCGAGCACGGTGTGCCAGGGCTCAAACCAATCCAGCTGCCCGGCCTGGGCGGCCCACCACGCCTGGGGATCGCGGGCGGCCTGCGCGTACACGGCCGGGTCGCTCAGCAGGGCGTGCTCGCGAAACTCGACCGGCGGGTCGAACCGCTCGACCTCCAGCAGCTCGGCCAGCTGCTCATCCAGCGCCTCGCCGCTCTGCGTCTCATAGCCGCCGGACACGGGTCGCACTCTACCTCGCCGTGCGCCAGGATTCCCGACGCGGCTTTCTCACAAACCGTCCGAAATTCGGACGGCGAATGAAATCCGGTCCTCGGTTCAGTTGCGGGCGCGCCGCTTGCGCCGCCGTTTTCCGCTCCCCCCGCCCACCGCCGCCGGCTGTGCAGGCTCGGCATTCGACGCGGCGGCGGAGTCGTTCTTGGCGGCCTTCTTGCCGCGGGCGGGCGAGCCGGAGTCGCCCGCCAAGCGTTCGGCGCGACGATCGGCGGCGGTGGGCCAGGGACGCGCCTCGCCCGAGGGCCATGCGGGGGGATCGCCGTTGGGCCAGCGACCGAGGTACAGGATGCCCAGGGCGAGCATCCAGAAGGCGGGGATGATTTCCAGCGTGGCCCCACCGATCGGCAGGAAGATGAGGATCCCGGAGAAGATCCCGATCACACCCATCCAGCGAGTGAGCAGGCCGACGCGGATCGCGTTCACGGACACCGCGACGATGCCGGCGGTGAGCATCAGCGCGGCCAGCAGGTCCAGATACTGGGTGCCGACGTTGAGCGCCCCCTTCGTCAGCGCCTGATCGACGGCGTGGCTGGAGAAGTCGTGTCCGACGGCGAAGCTGTGCGCACGGATCGCGCCGACCACCTGGTGCACGACGTTGATCAGGGCCAGCCCGACCCCACCGATCAGCACCAGCGGTCGCGCCGCCGACCACGTCTCGGGCCGACGAAACCGTGTTGCGTCGAGCAGGAACAGCACCACCACCGTCAGCGCGAGCAGCGAGAGCGCCTTGATCGTGCTGGCGGCGATCAAGGCGAACGCGTGATGGCTGATGTATTTGACCTCGGCCGTACGGGGGCTGATCGCGGGATCGGCTTCTCCGCGGAGCGCCGGGGTGAGGCCCTGCACGAGGCCCACCGTCGGCGCCGCGCTGAGCGTCGAGGTGACGATGATGGCGCTCAGGAAGTAGAGGATCCCGCCCGCGAACGCGGGGACCCCCAAACGCGAGCGGCGCTCGGACTCGTGGGCGAGCTGCTCGGAGATCTCGCGGGAGCTGGGCATCAGGTGCGGGCAGAATACTTGCCAGCCCGACGCGGACGTTCCGTCACCGCCCGACGCACGGGCGACGGGTCTATGATGGGCTGATGGAGAGCGGCGGTCTTGGCGACCTGTTCGGTGATCCGGAGGAGCTTCAACGCAGGCTCGCGGAGTTCGCCGAGCAGATGCAGGGACAGCAACGACTCGCCTGGGCGGACAACGCGATCAAGCTCGCCGTCGATATGACCGTGGCCGCGGTCGAGCGGGTGAACCTGCAGGGCAACGCAGACGCCCAGGCAGAGCAGATCAGAACGGTGATGGCCCGTGTCTTCCCGGAAGCCGTCACGCTCGTGCGCGAGGCGCGCGCCGGGCTGCAGTAGGCGGGTCCTCCACCAACGGCGCCTCCCCGTACCCCTGCTCCCGGCGGGCTTCGTCGAGACGCTCTTCCTCGCGCGAGGCGCGGCCGGCGTGGAGCACTTCGCCGAACGAGCGAAAGCGGAAGATGAACACGACCGCGGCGAGGCCCATCACCGCGGTGAACACGGCGATCGCGATCTGCTGACCGACCGAGTACGCGGCGACGACGGCGGTGGGAGCGGCGCCCGCGAACACCTTCACGAGCAGCGCCTGCTGCACGCCGGCTCCACCGGGCGTGAACGGAACCGCGCCCGCGACCTGGTTGACGGCGAACACCAGCAGCACGTTCTGCACCGAGCCCCCCACCAGGAACGCATCCAGCAAGAACCAGAAGCCTGCAAACCTGCACATCCACGCGACCGCCTGCCAGGCGGCGACCTCGCGCAGGTAGCGGGGCCGGTCGGAGAGGATCGTGACGCCCTGACGCACCCGTGCCCAGAACGCGCGCAGGCGCACCGAGAGCAGCGCGAAGGCCAGGACGCCGGCGAGCGCCAGAACCGTGATCAAGAAGAGCGTGAACTCGAAATGCTCAGCCAGGTAGGAGATGTCGAACGAGCTCAGTTTCGAGAAGTCAGGAGGCTTGGGGAACACCCCCTGGGTGAACGCGAAGATCAGCACCAGCGCCCCTGCACACACGTCGAAGATCGACTCCACGAAGAACGCGGACGCGACCGTCGGATAACTCGATCCGGGAATCGAGGAGCGGGTCAGGAACAGCTTGATGAGGTCTCCGCCGCGGGCTGGGACGACGTTGTTGAAGCCCACCGCCGCGACGTAGGCCCCCCAGATGCGCCGCCACTGGAAGGTGACCGCCGGGTAGGCGGCGCGCAGGCTGTGGAAGAACGCCCGCGAGCGCAGCGTGAGATTGAGCCCGAAGAACAGCAGCCCCAGCACCAGCGCCCCCCAGTGGACCGCGGCCAGATCGGAGAAGAACTGCCCGACGGCGTCGAAGAACGACGTCAGGCTGTCGGCGACGGAGGCCGATGCGGGAAGCGCGAGCACAGTCTCAAGCGTACGGCGACTGTCGAGACGGCGGGGAGTCCGCGTGGGGCGCTCCCCACCGGCGCGATCGCACCCTCAGGGGGCCGTGCGGCTCAGATGTCCTCGGCTTCCTCCTCGTCGACGTCGTCGAACTCGTCGAGGTCGAGCTCCTCCTCTTCGCCTCCGAGCTCCTCGTCCTCCTGCCAGTCGTCTTCGTCGAACTCGTGTGCTGGAGTCTCGAGCGTGATGATCCTCGGCATGCCAACCTCCTTTCCGCGCCTGCCGTCCAGACTGGTGCGGCGGATCATAGAACCTGATCACCCTCGCGTTGACGTGAGTCGGACTGAAGATAGGCTTGCCCGATGAAGGTTCTGGTGACGGGGGCGAGCGGCTTCTTGGGGCGCTCGGTGTGTGGGCAGCTGCGCGCCCACGACCACGACGTATGCGCGCTCGTGCGCCGGGAGGGCTCGGCGCCACCTGGCGTCCGCCCGCTCACCGCGGACCTCACCGACGCGGCTTCGCTGGCCGCGGCGGTGTCCGGGGAGCAGCCCGACTGCGTCGTTCATCTCGCCGCCGAGATCGCCTCCCAGCGCGACCGCAAGCGCATCCACGAGGTCAATGTCGGCGGCACCGAGCGGCTGCTGGGAGCCTGCAGCAATGGACGGCGCCCGCGGTTCGTGTTCGCCTCGACGGTGGTCACCGGCGACGCGCGTGGAGCGCTGCTGGACGAGGACGCGAAGCTGCCGGTGCAGACCGAATACGGGCGCTCCAAGCAGGAAGGTGAGCGGCTCGTGCGCGGGTCCGGCCTGCCTTGGGGCATCGTGCGCCCCTCGCACGTGTACGGGCCCGGCGGCTGGTTCGCCTCGGAGTTCGTCAAGCGGCTGAAGGCGCCAGGGCGCTTCGCCGTGATCGGCCGGGGCGAGAACCTGTGGGACGTCGTCCACGTCGAGGACGTCGCGAGCGCGATCGTGGGGGTGGCCGAGCACGGCTCCGAGCAGGCCCTCTTCCACGTCGTCGACGACGAGCCCGTGACCTTCTATGACTTCGTCGCCCGGACCGCGACGGCGCTTGGCAGAGGTGCGCCGCGGCGCCTGCCGGCGGCGGTGGCGCGGCTTCTCGCCGGCCGCGACCCGGTGCTCGCGGCGACCCGCTCGGCGCGATCCTCGAACGCACGCATCAAGCGCGAGCTGGGATGGCAACCACGCTTTGCCAGCTCCGGCACCGGGGTGCCCGCCGCCGTGGCGGCGCTCGAGCACCAGGCGTAAGATCGGCGATGTCCGTCTAGGGGTGCGTATGGGGGCGAGAGCCCGCCCTACGCGCAAAACGGCTCGCGAAAGGGTGGAGGTCACGATGGCGAAGGTTCTGTGCGTGCTTTACGACGATCCGGTCGACGGCTACCCGCCGCGTTACGCGCGCGATGACATTCCTCGGATCGAGCGCTATCCCGACGGCCAGACCACACCCACCCCCCAGGCGATCGACTTCACCCCGGGCGAGCTGCTGGGAAGTGTGTCCGGCGAGCTGGGGCTGCGGGGCTTCTTGGAGGCACAGGGCCACGAGCTGGTGGTCACCGCCGACAAGGACGGGCCCGACTCGGTCTTCGAGCGCGAGCTGCCCGATGCCGAGGTCGTCATCTCCCAGCCCTTCTGGCCGGCCTACCTGACTGCCGAGCGGATCGCCAAGGCGCCCAAGCTGGGGCTCGCACTGACGGCCGGCATCGGCTCCGACCACGTTGACCTGCAGGCGGCGATCGACCACGACGTCACCGTCGCCGAGGTCACCTACTGCAACAGCATCAGCGTGGCCGAGCACGTCGTGATGATGATCCTCGGACTCGTCCGCAACTACATCCCCTCCTACCAGCAGGTCATACAGGGGGGCTGGAACATCGCCGACTGCGCCGCCAGGGAGTACGACCTGGAGGGCATGCAGGTGGGAACGGTCGCGGCGGGACGCATCGGCTCGGCCGTCCTGCGGCGGCTGCAGCCGTTCGACGTCGGCCTGCACTACACCGACCGACATCGCCTTCCCGACGAGGTCGAGCAGGAGCTGGGCGCGACCTTCCATCCCGACGCGGAGTCGATGGTGGGAGTGTGCGACGTGGTGACGATCAACGCACCGCTGCATCCGGAGACCGAGAATCTGTTCGATGAGGGGCTGATCGCCAAGATGAAACGCGGCGCCTACCTGATCAACACCGCCAGGGGCAAGATCTGCGACCGCGATGCCGTCGCGCGAGCATGCGAGAGCGGCCAGCTCGCAGGCTACGCCGGCGACGTGTGGTTTCCCCAGCCGGCGCCGAAAGACCATCCCTGGCGGACGATGCCCCACCACGGCATGACGCCCCACACATCCGGCACCAGCCTCTCGGCCCAGACACGCTACGCCGCCGGCACACGGGAGATCCTCGAGTGCTGGTTCGACGGCCGGCCGATCCGCGAGGAATACCTGATCGTCGCCGGCGGCAAGCTGGCGGGGGCCGGGGCCCACTCCTACAGCCCCGGCGACGCCACCGGCGGAGCTGACGAGGCGGCGCGCTTCAAGGCCGGGTGACCCGAGCGAGCGTTTCCTGGAGCGTCGCCGGGTCCACACCCTCGACGCGCACGAGCTTCTCGCGCGAGCGCTCGCCGCGAATCACCGAGACCCGCGAGGGCGCCACGCCGGCGGTGCGGGCGATCAGCCGGCACAGAGCGCGGTTGGCGCGTCCGTCCACGGGAGGCGCCGCGACGCGGGCGAGCAGGACCCCGTCGCGCATGCCCAGCAGCTCTTCGCGGTGCGCCCGGGCCTGCAGGCGCACGGCAACCTGGGCGCTCGGCATACCTCGTGGTGGCACGGCACTCCCGCCCTAGCCGGGCTCGGGCGAGCGTGCCTGGCGCGGGAGCCCGAGGTCGGCGAGCGCTGCCAGCACCAGCTCGTCGTGCTCGGCCGGCTTGACCTTGCGCAGCACGCGAGCCACCGTACCATCGGGGCCGATCACGAACGTCGTGCGCTCGTTGCCGAAGTACGTCTTCCCGTACATCGACTTCTCCGCCCATACGCCGTAGGCGTCCGCTACGTGGTGGCCCACGTCGGCCAGCAGCGCGAAGTTCAGCCCCTCCTTGTCGTGGAACCTCTTGACCTTGTCGACAGGATCGGGCGAGATCCCCAACACGACGGCGTTCGCCTGCTCATAGTCGGCGCGACGATCGCGCACGCCGCACGCCTGGGTCCTACAGCCCGGGGTGGCGGCCTTCGGGTAGAAGTACACGACGACGGGCTGGCCGCGGAGGTCCGACAGCCTCACCAGCCGTCCTTCCTGGTCGGGCAGCTCGAAGTCTGGGGCCTGATCGCCGGGCTCGATCACGGCTGGATCGTAGACGGCCGGGGATGGCCGCCGGGGATACCCCCGCGGTGTCTGGCAGGATTGCGGCGTGGGAATCGTTACGCCGACATCGAATTCGCGGTCGGTTGCCGAGCTGACCACGGCTGTCTTCGGCGAGGTCCTCAGCTTCGATGAAGTGCTTGCCCGCCTCGAGCTGGTCGACCTGTCGGTGCCCCGAGACGTGGAAGCGACTCGTCTGTGGGTCGGCTCAGTCGGCTACGAACTACACAGGGATCACCGAGCGTTCGCGCGGCATGTGCGAGCGGCGGGCGTCGAGCGGCTGATCGATGTCCGCGAGCTTCCGATTTCTCGTCGGCGCGGATATGCAAAGAGTGCTCTAGCTCAGGCGATGACCGATGTGGGCATCGAGTACGTGCATGTCAAGGCGCTGGGCAATCCAAAGCCCTTCCGAGACCTCTATAAGAGCGGACGCGTCGAAGAAGGGCGACGCTGCTACGAGGAGCACCTACTGGGCAAGTGCCGAGAGGCCCTCGAGGATCTCATTCCGCTACTGAGCGATAAGCGGTCCGCGCTGATGTGCGTCGAGCACGATCCCTCGACATGCCATCGCACGGTGATCGTCGAGGCGCTTCACGACGAGCTGGGCCTCCGTCTAGACGTCGCCGAGATCGGTTAGCGCCAACCGCTCTGGTTGCCGCGGCGGCCACCACACCCCGAGAACCAGGAAAGACATCGGACGTTGGTGCATGTTGCCCACGAAGAAGGCCGTGTCTCGGTCAGTGCCACAAACCTCTTCAAGCCAGCGCCTCTTTACTCGCTCCCGCCAGTCATCGAAATGCCGCACGCGCCGATAGAACTGCGCGATCTCCCAATCGATTAGCGACTGCGTGTGGGTGCGACAGCCCGTCTCGTCACACTCGTAGCGGTACTTGAACGTCCACGGCGTCCGCTCCAGTACACGAACCTGGTTTGTCCGCTCGTCCGTCCCGAGGCCGTCCAGAAGGCTCGTCTGCGCTGACCAGGCCTTCGCTATCTGGCGTTTTGCCTGATCGACGCTCGCTTTCTCGATCTTCAAGTCGACTACCCGCCCCGGCCGAAACACAGCAAGTGATACGCCATCGCGCCGTTGACGACGCGCGACCTCGCACATGGAGGCGACCATGAGGGGCTCGACAAAGCGGCGGCGCTGCGCCCACGCTTTTCTCGACGAAAGTGGGGAACCCAGCAACTCAATCGAGTCCAAGTCAGGACGTCGGGTCTCGAGACGAAGGTCGCCGCGGTGCGTCGAGACCCGCAAGCGTACAGGCTGATACTTACTGAATCGCTTATCGTCGTCGAGCGAGCGAAAGGGAACCGGATAGAGGCGGATCCAGCGTGGTCCCGTCGCGGCCATCTCCACGCCGGCGACGCAAGACACCTCCCCGTATTTGCGACTGAGCGCCGGATAAGCCTTCACGAGAGGGATGAATTCGATCGAATCCAGGGGGGTCGTCACCTCTGCGCCCGGTCGTCAGGTGAACATTTTGTCAGGGCTGCCCTGCTGGTAGTCCAGCGTGGCGCAGTAGGCGCGCGGCGTCGTAGAACCCAATCTGGAAGTCCGTGAGACTACCCGGAGGGCCTCCGGCCGCGACCGGGTTGGCAAAGCGAGCGTTCGTCCATCTCTGCTGCCATTCAGTCATCAGCCGCGCCACGGCCGCATGGTTCGGCGGGGAGTCGCGCGGAGGGCCGTCCAGGAGGAGATGGCCGAGGTGGTTAGCGGCCTGCACACGTCTGGTCATCGCCGGAATCCGTCCGTCCTCTTCGCAGAAGCGCATCAGGATCGTCTTGATGATCGACGTGTGATCGAAATGGAATGCGTCTCCCAGGAGCGCCGATGACGTCGAGCCCGGGGCGACGAGTGGCGAGGCGACGATTGCCGGGACGCGGACGCCGAGGCGACGGAATTCCGGCTCGTCATCCGCGGCTGGCGGCGGAGGCACGTGGTCGTAGAACCCGCCGTGCTCATCGTAAGTGATAATCAGCAAGGTACCCGCCCAGCTCGGGCTCGACCGCAGGGCGTGGAACACCCGCAGAACAAGATCCTGCCCGGCGCGAACGTCGCTCGGGGGATGGTCATCGTTTGAGTTCGGCCCGAGAACTCCCGGGTCCTTGAAGTGCGGGTCGATCCAGCTCACCGGCGGGAGACTCCCGTTGGCGACGTCGTCGAGGAATGACGGCCCCTCCTCCAGAAGCGCAGCGACGGCACGCTCCTGCACGCTGAGCGTGCGGGAGTCCACAAACGCGAAGTGGTTATGGTTGCTTAGTCGATACTTGGGATCGGCCATGCGTAGCGTGGCAGGGTCGAATGAGTACCAGCGCCAGTCAACGTCTCGCTCGTCGAGGTGGCGCGCAAAGCTCGGCAACGAGTAGATCGGTAGCGGACGATCGTCGCGGGTGCCATCGGCACGGCCGGTCATCGAGTAGAGACGATTGGGCCACGTCGCACCCGGTACGGAGCTGAACCAGCGGTCGACCACGCAGTATTCCGAGGCCAGGTGCTCATAAACCGGCAACTCGTCGGCGTCGTAGTAGCCCATCACGAGACCGGGTTCGGGCGTCTCCTCGCCTTTTTCCTGAGCACGCTGCGCGGAGATGCGCGCGAAGTTCCGCACGAAGCCCCCACAGTCGCTTGCCAACTGTTCATCGACCGAGCGGCCTGAGTGATCCGGATCTTCCGTCTCGTCCTTGAACTTCGTCTGGTCCAGGTGATGGATCGAGAACCGGGCGCCGTCGTGGACGTTGAAGTTGATCTCTGGGCCGCGAAGACCGTCCAGGTCCGTTCGGGCTTTGCCACCCAGCTCGACCGGAAGCGAGAGGTACCCGAGCATGTGATCGAACGAGCGGTTCTCTAGCATCACGACAACGATGTGATCTATCGCTCTCAGGCGTTGCGCGGCAGGGTTCGCCGGCGCCGCCACGGTTTCTGACTGGGTGGGGGGGACCGGCGCGGCAATTAGATCCACGACCCTGCGCCAAGAGGGTGGCAGGAGATGCGCTATGCCCCTCAGAGCCTCCCGCTCGAGACCACCAACGAAATCGTTCACTTCGTCTCCTACCTCGATCGCGCCGGAGCAGGTCCGACTCGACTGTTTACTGGATCGATTGCAACCTGCGGAATAGTAGCGCTTGCGCTCCTCCTATTCGATGGTCAGCTAGCTGTAAGTCCCGAGCAGGTTGGTTCGCTCGTTGAGGCGAGCGATGGGCGGTTGGTGGCCGAGGGCTGAGTGTCGTCTTCGATTGTTGTAGTGCCAGAGCCAGCCGTCAAGGGCGGCTGTGCGCTCTGTGCTGTTGCGGTAGATAGCGCCGTAGGCCCAGCCGCCAAGCATGGTGCGGATGAAACGCTCGGCCTTGCCATTGGTTTGTGGGCGGTAGGCGCGGGTGCGCAGATGACGGATCCCGAGGGCTCGGCAGGCGATCGCGTGAACCAGCGAGCGGTATCCGGATCCGTTGTCGGTCAACAGCTGCTGCACGGTCATTCCGTGACGCTCGTAGAACGCGATGGCACGCCGCAGGAAAGCGACGACGGTGACCGCCTTTTCGTCACCGAGGACCTCCGCATAGGCAAGGCGGGTGCAGTCATCGATGGCGATATGAACGTACTCCCAGCCCACCTGGCGCCGGCGGGCTCCTGAGGTGTCTGTCTTGGTCGGGTTGCCCCGGCGTTTTCCGGTCACGCGATGCCCAGCACCCCGCTCGATTCGACCTAGCTTCTTGATGTCGATGTGGATCAGCTCACCCGGCGTCTGGCGCTCGTAGCGCACAGCGGGCTCGAGGCCCAGGCGCCCGAGCTTGACTATCCCGATCCGCGTGAGGATCCCCGAGACGGTCGAGAGCGCCATTCCCAGCGTCTCGGCGATCTCTGGGCCCGTGAACCGCAGCCGCCTGAGCGACGCGATCGCCTGCACCCGCTCATCGCTGGTGCGATGCGGGATCGAGCACGGCGCCGAGGAGTGGTCCAGCAGCCCGAGCTCGCCCTCGGCTCGGTAGCGCCCCACCCACTTGCGGGCGCAGCGGACGCTGACTTCGGCGGCCGTGGCCGCCTGCGTCACCGTCCATCGCTCATCAACTACCCGCCGGCACAAGAGCCGACGTCGATTCAGACTGAGAGCAGCGTTAGCGTGCAGATTCATCCGGTGTCCTCCTTGGGACTGAGTCGCTTGGCAGCTCTCAGCCTTCAAGGGGGCCCGGATGGACCAACCTACTCAGGAACTACAGCTAGCGCAGCGTGTCAGCCTTCGAGCGTCAAGGCCAGGGATCACGCGGCATGTCAGCGAGGAGCTCGGCGCTTCACTGCGAGGGGCCCGACGCAGTGGGGAAGCTCAGCCTGAAGCGACCGACGACGCGCGAAGCATGGTCGATCGGCTTCGGCAGTCCCCCGGGATAGGAGTAGGTCGTCGGCGGTTCCTGTTTCTGGCCGGGTTCCTGGGGCGGTGGTTCCGTTTTGGACGGTGGTTCCGGCGGGGGTGGCTTCGGAGGAACGACCACGCCGCACACCGGCCTACCTTCGACTTCCCAGCAGGCGCCGTATTCGGCGCTCTTGTGTGAGCACGGCTTGGCGCTGCTACATCGTGGCTTGTGTGGTACGGCGTATACGGCACCTTCATAGGTGCCACCGGGACACCAGCGCTGATCCGCCGAGTGCGCGGAGATGAGCGTCAGACGCACCGGTCGGCGGCGATGGGGAAAGCCATAGACGGTCTGCCCCATGTCGCTGGAGGTCGCGCATGGAGGTGGCTTCTGCAGCGAGTACCCCACGTAGCCGGTGAGGACAACGACCGCGTAGTAGTAGCCGCCGTGGGGCAGGGAACCACGCGGGCGAAAGGTGATCGCGACGTTACCGGTGACGATCGGCTTCGCGGGCACTCGCACCGAGACCGGTCCGAGCGGCGCCGCCAGAGCGCCTGAGGCGCCCGGGACGGCGACTGCCAGCGCGACGAGTGCAACGCTTCGTTTCACCATCCTGTAAGCGGACGGTAGCACCGTCGTCGATTCGCTCAACTACTTCAGCAACCGCGACAGCCGGCGATCCTTCAGCACCCGCCCGTCGGTCTGACACTCGGGACAGTATGCGATCACGTAGTCCTCGAAGTGAACGGCTTGAAGGATGGTCCCGCAGCGCGGACAGGGCTCGCCCTCGCGGCGGTGGATCTGTAGCGGCATCGGCAGCTTGTCCGGGATCGGCAGGGCGAGGGTCTGCTGATAGTGATCGATCGCCCCGCCGAGCGTGGAGACGATCGCCTCGGTGAGCTCCGCGAGCTGCTCGGAGTCGAGGTCGTTGCCCCGCTTGTATGGGGAGAGTCGGGCGTGCCAGAGGATCTCATCGACCCACGAGCGGCCGATGCCGGCGATCGTACGCTGGTCGCGCAACAGCGTGTGCAGCGGGCGGGGCTCGGCGAGGGTCTCGGCGAGCGGCGGCGGCACGGGCCATGCCTCCGGTCCCAGCTTCGCCAGGGCCTCGTCGCCCTCGAGCTGCTCGGCAGGCAACAGCTTTACCCAGGCGGCCTGCTTGGAGCCGAACTCGCGCAGCCGCAGCTCGCGGCCACCCTCGATGCGGACGAGCATCCTGGAGGTGCGGTCGCGGGGGCCGGCGTGCCGGTCGAACAGCTGCAGACGGCCCGCGGACATCAGGTGGACCAGCAGCGCCAGGCCGCCCGACACGTCGACGATCAGGTTCTTGCCCCGTCGGCCCACGCCCGCGATCGTCTGGCCCTGGAGTGCGCTCAGCGGCGGGTCGAACGTCTTCAGGGCGTTGATGCCCGGCGCCACGGCCGATTCGATCCGTGCGCCGGCGAGGGCGCGGTCGAGCAGGCGCGCGGTGATCTCGACCTCCGGCAGCTCCGGCACCCTCCCATCCTAGGAGGGCACCGGGGCTCCGATCAGGGCGCGTCAGTACGCGGCGATCGAGGATCCTTCGTACTTGACCTTGCTGGGGCTGACCCACCGCACGCGCCAGTTGACGCCCTGCACTGCGGAGTTGAAGCTCCAGTAGCCGAGGCTGTTGGTGGTCGCCGTCCGCAACACCCGGAAGGAATGGGAGCCGCGTCGCTGGACGAGCACCGTCACCTTCGTGGCGCCCGTCGCGGGGCGGACGAGGCCCCACAGTGAGAATCCGTGGCGGCCCCGCTTGGACACGGTCAGGGGCACCGGCCAGCTATGGAACAGCGGCTTCGCCTTGCCGGCGACCGTCAACAGTCCCGTCTGGAAGCCGATCACGCCGCCGTTGACACTCGATCCCGCCCGTCCACCGAGGGGGTCGTCCTTGAGCAGGTACTGGGAGAACGCCACCACTCGTGGATTGCTCCAGGCTATGTGCTCGTCGATTGCGTCGAACTGGGCCTGACGGGACAGCGAGACTCCCAGTTCCTTGTTGGGGAGGCTCTGCACGCCGAACTCCGTGAGGTAGACGGGCACGTGGGCGGGGATCGCGCGGGCACGGGCGGCTTTGTCGAGAGCGCTCGTCAGCCGCGAGAGCACCCCGATCGTGACGTCGTCGTGCTCGGGCGGCTTGTAGTAGGGGCCGGCGGGAAGTGTGTAGGCGTGGTGGGCGTAGCCCGCCGTCTGCAGCGGACCGCAGGACCCGGATTTCCTGTACTGGCTGTTCAGGCACAGCATCCCGCGCAGGAAGGCGAGTGGAGCGACGTCGTGGAGCAGCGCCCTGGAGCCTTCGCGGCGGACGTTCACCTTGGTGTAGCCGAACGGGGCGGTCTCCCCCATCAGCACCTGGGGATGGGTGATGCCGCCGGCCACGAGCCCCTGGTAGCCGGCCTGGTAGAGCCCCCGATACACACGCGGCGAGGCGGGCTGGCCGTTGGAGCTGAACTGGGGTCGCAGGAAGGCGGGGTGGTTGGGCTCGTTCCAGATCGAGAACAGCGACACGCGGCCGTTGTAGTGGCGTGCGACCGCCGTCATGAACTGTTCGAAGGCGAGGTCGCTGGGGCTCGTGACATATGGCGCTTTCCCGTTCGA
Organism: uncultured Solirubrobacterales bacterium; assembly: GCA_963696615.1. Classification (GTDB taxonomy): domain Bacteria; phylum Actinomycetota; class Thermoleophilia; order Solirubrobacterales; family Solirubrobacteraceae; genus Palsa-744. The sequence continues at coordinate 460,958 of CAVOKU010000003.1, forward strand.
GGTGGCCCACCGCGGCACGGGGGAGGTCACCGTGAGCAGGACCTTCCAGTTCAGCCGCTGGGCTTCGTTGATCAGCGCGTCGTATTCGCCCCAGGCGTAACTGACCGGGTTGGTGGCGTCGAAGTTGGGGCGGGTCGCGTTGTTCGCGCCCGGCGCCACGTCATGCCAGGCGAGCTCGATCCGTAGTGCTTTGACGCCCAGCGACTGCATCTGGGCGATCGCGTGGGAGCGGGTGGAGGCGTGGAGCAGGTCGGTTGAGCCCTCGAAGAAGACGGTCTCGCCATGAGAGGCGAGCGCCTGCGCCGGAAGGCCGAGGGAGGCGAGCGCGAGGCAGGCAAGCGCAGGGAGGATGGGTGGGAGTCGCTTTCTGAGCATGGTCGCTTAAGACACCTTCGCGTCGATTAGGTTGCGGTCCTGATGCGATTTCGCGCCCTTTGGGGGCGCTCCTGCCCGTCGATCGCTCCGAACGTCGCCGGGGAGCGCCTGAAATCGGGGTCGGATAGCTTGCACGTATGCCCACCGCGATAGCCCCCGACGACGTCGTCCGCACCCACGCGGATGCCGCAGCCAACTCGCGGCCTGCACTGCTCGTGATCGAGCCGTTGCGGGCGTTCCTGGACGACCATGGCCTCGGCGCGGGCGAGATCGAGGCCCAGCCGATCGGAGAGGGCCACTCCAACGTCACCTATCTGATCGAGCGGAGCGGGGTCGAGGTCGTGCTGCGACGCCCTCCTCGGCCGCCGCTGCCTCCGAGCGCCCACGATGTGCTGCGGGAGGCGCGGCTGTTGCGTGCGCTGCAGGACACCCCTGCGCGGGTGCCCCGGGTTCTCGCGGTGTGCGCAGATGAGAGCGTCATCGGAAGCCCCTTCTACGTGATGGAGCGGGTGGCGGGCGAGGTGATCGTCTCGAGCGTCCCCACCAGCCTCGACAGTCCCGAGTTGCGCCGACAGATCGGCGAGGAGCTGATCGAGTCGCTCGCGGAGATCCACGCGGTCGACTGGGAGCGCGTGGGCCTCGAGGGCTTCGGCAAGCCCACCGGCTACCTGGAGCGCCAGCTGCGGCGCTTCACGGGCCTGTGGGAGATCAACAAGACGCGGGAGATCCCAGCCGTGGAGCGGGTCGGGGGATGGCTCGGCGAGCACCTGCCCGAGTCCGGCCCGGCGACGATCGTCCACGGCGACTACCGGCTCGGCAACACGATCTTCGCGGCGGAGCCCCCCGTTCGGCTGCGGGCGGTGCTCGACTGGGAGATGGCCACGATCGGCGACCCCCTCGCAGACCTGGGGTATCTCTGCATGATGTGGACCGAGGGCGGAGACCCGAAGGGGGGCATGCGCGAGTACCTCGGCGGGGTGACCCGGCGGGAGGGCTTTCCCAGTCGGCGTGAGCTGATCGAGCTCTACGAGCGTCGCACCGACCGCTCGATGGCGGACCTGCGCTGGTACACGACTCTCGCCCTGTGGAAGTCCACGGTGTTCATGGAGGGCAACTACAAGCGTGCCCTGGCGGGAGCCACCGATGACCCCTACCTCAAGCAGTTCGGAGACGGCGTGCTCGAGCTCGCCGACCAGGCCGAAGGAGTGGCCCTCGGCGATGACTGAGCCACGCACCGGCCTGTTGATCGACTGGGGCGGGGTGCTCACCAGCAACCTGTTCGCCTCGTTTCACGCCTACTGCGTCGAGTCGGGCCTCGACCCCCAGACGCTTGCTGGACGGTTCAAAGCGGACCCCGACTTTCGCGAGCTGTTGATCGAACTGGAGAAGGGCCAGCTGCAGGAGCCGGCCTTCGAGGAGCGGTTCGCGATGCTGCTGGGTGTCGAGCCCGACGGCCTGATCGACGGGCTGTTCAAAGGCGTGGTCCCCGACACGGCGATGCTCGACGCGGTCCGGGCGGCCCGCAGGGGCGGCATCCGCACGGCGCTCGTGTCGAACTCCTGGGGCGTTCACCGCTATCCCCACGACCTGTTCGACGAGCTGTTCGACGGGATCGTCATCTCCGCCCTCGAGGGGACCCGCAAGCCGGCCAGACGGATGTACGAACTGGGGGCCGAGCGGGCCGGCGTGCCCGCCGAGGCGTGCGTCTACGTCGACGACCTGCCCTTCAACCTCGCCCCCGCCGAGAAGCTGGGAATGGCCACCGTCCACCACACGAGCGCGGAGACGACGATCCCCGAGCTCGAGCGCCTATTGGAGGTGGCGCTGAGCCGGGACTCCGACCAGCGGGTGCGCGAGCAGGCCTCCTGATCGCCTAGTCGCGGTTGCCGCGACCGTACATGAACTTGAACAGCCCCGCCAGCAGCTGGGAGGTGCGGCGCTTGTACGGGAACATGTGGATTTCGCGCTTCAACGCGAGTTTGGGTGTCACCACGATCGCCTGCTGAGAGCAGTACTTGCGGATCCCCCCCGCGCCGTGGCGAGAGCCCAGGCCCGACTCCTTCGCCCCACCCATCGGCAGCTCCAGAGCCGTGTAGTTGATCATCGCGTCGTTGACGTTCGCCGCGCCCGTCTCGATGCGGCGGGCGATCTGCTCGCCCCGTTCGGTATCGCGGGTGAACACCGACGCGCCCAGACCGTAAGGAGAGTCGTTGGCAAGTTTCACCGCCTCCTCGGCGTCGGCAACCTTCATGATCGGCAACGTCGGACCGAACGTCTCCTCGGTCATGATCTTCATCGTGTGGTCGACGTCGACCAACACGGTCGGCTCGTAGAAGCGCCCCCCGCCGGGGCTCGTGGAGTGACCGCCGGTGAGCACCCGGGCGCCCTTGTCCACCGCGTCGGCGACATGGGCTTCGATCTTCTCCAGCTGGGGCGGGAAGGTGATCGCACCGACCTCCACCGAGCCGAACCCGTCGGGCGGGCCGACGCGCAGGGCCCGCACCTTCTCGGCGACACGTCCCACGAAGTCGTCGAACACGGGCGCCTCGACGTAGACCCGCTCGATCGAGATGCAGGTCTGACCGGCGTTCTGCATCGAGTAGTAGGCTGCGAAGTTCGCCGCCCGCTCGAGGTCGGCGTCGGAGAGGACGATCATCGGGTCCTTCCCCCCGAGCTCGAGCGACACCGGGATCAACCGCCGGGCGGCGGCTTCGGCGACCTTCCGCCCGGTGGCGGTGGAGCCGGTGAACATCACCATGTCCACCTCCTCGATCAGCGCCCTGCCCGTCTCGCCACGGCCGGTGGCGATCTGCAGCACGTCGTCGGGCAGGCCGCACTCCCGCAGCCCCTCGGCCATCATCAGCGAGGTCAGCGGCGTCACCTCCGAGGGCTTGAGGATCACGCTGTTGCCGGCGGCGAGCGCCGGGATGCAGTCCCCGAAGGAGTTGGTCAGCGGATAGTTCCAGGGACCGATCACCCCGATCAGCCCAAGCGGCCCGAAGCGGAGGATCAGCTTCTTGCCCTTGACGAGCATCTGTCCGGACTTGACCCGCTCGTCGGCGAGGTACTCGGGAGCGTGCTTGGCCCAGAAGCCGAACGCGTTCGCCGCGTAGGCGAGCTCGGCGAGCTCGGCGTCCTCGTAGGTCTTGCCCGTCTCGGAGACGATCGTCTCGATCACCCGCTGCTGGTTCTCGAACAGCCACTTCTGCGCCCGCAACAGCACCCTGCCGCGACCCTCGAAGCCGTAAGCCTCCCAGGTCGGCTGCGCCGCCCGGCCCCGCCGAGCCATCTCCGCGACGGCCGCCGCGCCGAGATCCGGCACCGTGCCCACCGTCTGACCGGTCGCGGGGTTCTCGACCGAGATCTCCTCACCAGCGTGTGCGACGCCGTTGTGTGCGTGGGGTATCTCGTGCTCGACGTGCTGCTCGACGGTCGCCATCTCAGTCTCCCCTTCTTCGCTGAAAGCTCGTGACGAACAAGGCTAGCTCATTGCGAGAGCTCGACCGAGGCGATGCCGATCGGCTCGGTCGGTCGGTCCGCGCCGTCGGTGGTCGCGCCCTCGAGCTTGTCCACCACGTCCATGCCCTCGCTCACCTGGCCGAACACGGTGTGCTTGCCATCCAGCCAGGGACAGGCGTCGGCGGTGACGATGAAGAACTGAGAGCCGTTCGTGTTGGGGCCCGCGTTCGCCATCGCCAGCGCGCCCCGGACGATCTTGTGGGCGTTGATCTCGTCCTCGAAGGTGTATCCGGGGCCGCCCGTGCCGGTCCCCTGGGGACAGCCTCCCTGGATCATGAAGTCCTTGATCACGCGGTGGAAGGTGAGGCCGTCGTAGAAGCCGTCGGATGCCAGCTTGCGGAAGTTCTCGACGGTCTTGGGGGCGTCCTCGTCGAACAGCTCGAAGGCGATCGTGCCCTCGCTGGTGTGGATCGTGGCAGTTGACATCACATGACCTCCTCGGCTTGACCTCGCTGCGGGTGCCGCGCCACGATAGCGCCCCTCGGCGAGCTAGCCCTCGACGCGCTCCAAGCTGAGCTCCCGTCCCCGTACGCTGCGTCCGCTGAGAGCCTCGATCACCCTGTCGGCCTCGGCCGCCGGGACCGACACGAACGAGAACCGGTCGAGCACGAGCACGTCTCGCACCGACTCCCCGTCCAGGCCGGCCGAGGAGGTGACGGCGCCGACGATGTCCGCCACCCGCAGCCCGGCACGACGGCCGCTGGCGAGCATCAGCTTGGTGTAGGGCTCCTCCACGTCCTTGCGCCCGGACACCTGGGGCTTGGAGTGTCGCCGCGGACGCTCGAGCACGGGGGTCGGCGCGCCCACCGCGCCCTGGCGCCAGGGTTCTATCGAGGTGCCGATGTGGCGCTCGATCGCCTCCAGCTCCCGCTTCTGACGGGGCTCCACGAATGTGATCGCCCGGCCCGAGCGGCCCACACGGCCGGTGCGTCCGATCCGGTGCACGTAGATGTCTGGAGAGGTGGGCACGTCGTAGTTGACGACGTGTGTGACCGAGGAGATGTCAAGGCCCCGCGCGGCGACGTCGGTGGCGACCAGGATCGGCACCCGACCGCTCTTGAACGCCAGCATCACGCCGTCTCTGGCGCCCTGGGTCATGTCTCCGTGCAGTGCCCTCACGTTCATGCCGCGGTCGCGGAGGGTCCGAAACAGCTGATCGCAACGGATCTTCGTACGCACGAACACGATCGCCTGCTCCGGCCGCTCGGCTCGGAGCACCTCCACCAGCCGTTCGGCCTTGTCCCTCGACTGCACCGGCAGCTGGAACTGGGCGACCGTATCGATCGTGAGGGTCGCCGCCTTGACGGCGATCGTCACCGGGTCGTACAGGTAGCGGTCGGCGAGCTTGCGGATCGGCGGGGGCATCGTCGCCGAGAACAGCGCCGTCTGCCGTCCACTGGGGGTGAGCGCGAGGATCTTCTCGACGTCCTCGAGGAAGCCGAGGTCGAGCATCTCGTCGGCCTCGTCGAGCACCACGAACCTGCAGTCGTGGAGCACCAGCGAGTGGCGCGAGATCAGGTCGAGCACCCGCCCCACAGTGCCCACCGCCACCTGCCCCCCGCCCCGCAGCTGGGCCTGCTGGGTGCGTATCGGGGCGCCGCCGAACACCGCCACCACATCGATCCCCTTGCGCGCCCCGTAGGTTCTGAGGGCCTGACACACCTGGATGCAGAGCTCGCGCGTCGGCGTCAACACGAGCGCCTGGACCTCCTCGACCGTGGGATCGACGTGCTCGACCATCGGCAGCCCGAAGGCCGCGGTCTTGCCGGTCCCCGTCTGTGCCTGACCGATCACGTCTCGCCCTTCCAGCAGCGAGGGAATCGCCTGCTCCTGGATCGGGCTCGGCGACTCGTAGCCCACGTCTCGCAGGGCGGCCAGGGTGCTCTCGGACAGACCGAGCTCGGCGAAGGTCTTCTCACTCATATCGCGGCGTCAGCCTATCTCGCAAACGCCTCCCGCCCACATCCGCCGGCCCATCCGTCCGCCACGGAGGCGATCTACGCCCAGGGATCGAGCAGCAGCTTGCCCGTGGTGCGCCGCTCACGCAGGTCGATGTGAGCCTGGGCGGCGTCCCTCAGCGCGTAGGTGTGACCAACGATCACCTGCAGCTCGCCCCGGGCGGCCCGACCGAACAGATCCTCGAGCGCTTCGTCGAACATGCCCGGACGACCGAAGCAGTGAAACAGGTAGAAGCCCACCACCGCACGGGAGTGACGCAACAGCGATCCCGTGGATACCTGGTTGGGCTGCTGAGAGGCGATCCCGCAGACGACCACCCGCCCGAACGGAGCCAGCGCGTCATATGAGGCCTGGAACACCTCCCCGCCCGCCATCTCGAAGACGACATCCACACCGCGACCCTCGTTGGCCTCGATCAGCCGCTCCTTCAGCCCCTCCGCACGGCCGTCGATCGCGACGTCGGCGCCCAGCCCGAGCGCCAGCTCCCGCTTCTCGGCGCTGGAGGCCGTGGCTATCACCCTCCCCGCGCCGAGGGGGTGTCCGAGCTGTACCGCCAGCGAGCCCACTCCTCCGGCGGCCGCGTGCACCACCACACTCTCCCCCGCCTCCACTCGTCCCGAGGTTCGGTACAGGTGCCACGCGGTGGTCCCCTGCACGATCAGTGCCAACGCAGTGCCGTCGTCAAGCCCGTCGGGGATCGGGAAGACGAGCTCCCCCGGCGCCGTCGCGTACTGGGCGTAGCCGCCGGTTCCCACCAGCGCGAGCACCCGCTCGCCGGTGTCGACCCGCACGCCCGCCACCTCCCCGCCCGGCACCAGCGGCAGCGTCGCCCGCTGCACGTAGGAGTTCGTTCTCGTGTGGGTGTCCGCGAAGTTGATCCCCGCCCGGCTCACCTCGATCAGGACCTCCCCCTCGCCCGCCTGCGGCTGGGGCAGCTCGGCGAGCTCGAGCACCTCCGGCCCGCCGAACTCGGTCATCTGCACGGCGCGCATCCCGCGGCAGGCTATAGGGTCCGCGGCCATGTCGATCACAGTGGTTGGCTCGATCGCGTTCGACTCGGTCCGCACTCCCTTCGGGGAGCGCGAGCGGATGCTCGGCGGCACCGCCGTGCATTTCTCGCTGGCGTCGTCGTTCTTCGCCGACGTGCACGTGGTGGGCCCAGTCGGCGAGGACTTCGGCGAAGCGGAGCTGGCCCAGCTGCAGCGCCCCGGCGTCCACACCGCCGATGTCGAGCGGGTGGCGGGCGGCAACACCTTCTTTTGGCGCGGTCACTACGACTTCGATCTCAACACCGCCCATACCGACGACACCCAACTGGGCGTGTTCGCCGACTTCCAGCCCAAGCTCTCGGCGGAGTCCGCCGCCTGCGACGTGCTGTTCCTGGCCAACATCCAGCCCGAACTGCAGCTTGGGGTGCGCGAACAGTGCGACCGCGCCCGGTTCGTGGCGCTGGACTCGATGAACTTCTGGATCGACAGCGCTCGCGATGCGCTCGTGCGGGTGATCGAGACCGTCGACTGCGTGCTCCTCAACGACAGCGAGCTGCGAATGCTGACCGGCGAGCCGAACCTCGTCCGCGCGGCCCGCCGGGTGATCGAGTGGGGCCCGTCCGCGGTGGTGGCCAAGCAGGGTGAGTACGGCTCGGCCCTGTTCACCGCCGAGCGCTTCTTCGGCCTGCCCTCGTTTCCGCTGGAGACGGTGCTCGACCCGACCGGCGCCGGCGACACCTTCGCCGGCGGGTTCGTCGGCACGATCGCCGCCCACGACGGCCCGATCGACGACGATGTCCTACGTACCGCAATGGCCCACGGCACCGCGCTCGCCTCGTTCAACGTCGAGGAGTTCGGCACCGAGCGGGTCTCCCGCCTGGAGCATCGCGAGATCGAGGACCGGGTCCGCGAGCTGCACGAGATCACGAGCTTCAGCGGCGCCCCCCTGCCTGCTCGGCGCTAGCAGCAGACGCGCGCTCACAGTCAGCCCTGACCTGCTCACCCCCGGCCCTGGCCTGCTCACCCCCTTCACTCCTGGCGCGGGGCGATCCGTGGTAGGCGGAGGGTCCTTGTCGTTTTGGCAGGAGCGTATAACCATGGCAGCACGCTGCGGCCAGGAGAGAAAGAGGAAACGCTGCCTCTCCCGCTCACCGGCCGAGCCCGCCACGGCTGCCGTTCGGGCGTCTGGCGGGGCCATGCTCGGCCCGCTGGCGCCAATCGGCACATGGGCCGCGATCGGTAGTAGGATCGGGGGGTGGACGCGTGGACGTTCTTGTGGCTGATGCTGTTCCTCAAGATCCCGATCGTGGCCCTGTTCCTGCTCGTGCGCTGGGCGGTCAAGCAGACCCCCGAGAGCGAGAGCGACCAGGAGGACGGCGGCATCGGGCCGAGCCTGCGTCCGCTCCATCCCCACCATCCGCGGGCGCGGCTGCCGCGCCCACCCCGCCGGGGGCCTCACGGCGAGCCCTCGCCGGCGTCGCCTGCGCGCGTGCGCACCGTCGCAGCACGGGGACGCCTCGTGCCGCGCTAGGCCCGTCGCGCCCGCGGTCGCGACGCGTGCGAGAATCGCGCACGTGAGCCAAGCCGGTCCATCTCCCACCTCGGTCCTGTCCGACGGAACGATCATGCGGCTCGTCCGCGACGGTCGCATCACCATCGACCCGTGGGACGAGGCGATGGTGCAGCCAGCGAGCGTCGACCTGCGGCTGGGGGACTCGTTCCGCGTGTTTCACAACCACAAGGTCACGGCGATCGACCTGCGGGACCCACCCCAGGGGTTGACCGAGCAGGTCACGCCGCCGGCCGGGGAGCCCTTCGTGATCCACCCCGGCGAGTTCTGTCTGGGGCGGACGCTCGAGCACGTCGAGCTGCCCGACGACGTGGTGGCCCGGATCGAGGGAAAGTCGAGCCTGGGCCGGCTCGGGCTGATCGTGCACGCGACCGCCGGGTTCTGCGATCCCGGCTGGAAGGGGACGCTGACGCTCGAGCTCAACAACCTCACGCGAGTCCCGATCAAGCTCTATCCGGGCCTGGCGATCGCCCAGCTCTCGTTCATGACGCTCGACGCTCCGGCGCTGCGACCCTACGGGCACGAGGAGCTCGGCAGCCACTATCAGGGCCAGGTCGAGGCCACCGAGAGTCGTTACGGCGGCGCCCCCGCCTGACGGCGCCGGAAGGCCTGCGGCCCCGGCACGAGCGCCAGCGGCGGATGCGGGGGCGGCGTGTCGCATAATCGGTGTACGACAGCGTGCCAGACCTGTCGTCCCCCGCCAGATAGGAGAAGAGATGAGCACGCCCCAGACACAGGCACCACCGCAGGGGTCGGGCGACGGAGAGGCCGGTCCGCGCGAGACGGTGACGGTGACGGACAACCGTACCGGCCGAAGCTACGAGCTGCCGATCACCGACGGCACGGTTCGGGCGATGGACCTGCGCCAGATCAAGGTGAACGAGGACGAATTCGGGATGATGGCCTACGACCCGGCCTACACCAACACCGCGTCGTGTCGCAGCGCGATCACCTACATCGACGGCGAGGCGGGGATCCTCCAGCACCGGGGCTACCCGATCGAGCAGCTGTGCGAGCACTCCACCTTCCTGGAGGTCGCCTACCTGCTGATCAATGGCGCACTGCCCACTCGCGACCAGCTGCAGGAGTGGGTTCACCAGATCACGATCCACACGTTCGTGCACGAGAACGTCAAGGACTTCATGCAGGGGTTCCGCTACGACGCCAACCCGATGGGGATGCTGGTGGCGTCGGTGGGCGCGCTTTCGACCTTCTATCCCGACGCCAACCAGATTCGCGACGAGGACATTCGGGCGATCCAGATCATCAGGCTGCTTGCGAAGATGCCGACGTTGGCGGCGTTCGCGTTTCGCCACAACATGGGCCAGCCCTACGTCTATCCCGACAACGACCTGGACTACGCCGGCAACTTCCTGGCGATGATGTACAAGATGACCGAGCTGAAGTACGAGCCCGATCCGCGGCTGGAACGAGCGCTCGATGTCCTCTTCATCCTGCACTCAGACCATGAGCAGAATGCCTCCACCAGCGCGGTGCGCTCGGTCGGATCCACCCAGGTCGACCCGTACTCGGCGGTCGCCGCCGGCGTCGCTGCGTTGTACGGGCCGCTGCACGGTGGCGCCAACGAGGCGGCGTTGCGGATGCTCAAACGGATCGAGAAGGTGGAGAACATCCCAGGCTTCCTGGAAGGCGTGAAGGCCGGCGACGAGCGGCTGATGGGTTTCGGACACAGGGTCTACAAGAACTACGACCCGCGGGCGCGGATCATCCGCAAATACCTCGACGACGTGTTCGAGGTGAGGGGCAAGAGCCCGCTGCTGGAGGTGGCCACGGAGCTGGAGAAACGGGCGTTGGACGACGACTACTTCACCTCGCGCAAGCTCTACCCGAACGTCGACTTCTACTCGGGGTTGATCTACGAGGCGCTGGGGCTGCCGGTGGAGATGTTCCCGGTGATGTTCGCGATCGGCCGCACCAGCGGCTGGATCGCGCAGTGGCTCGAGATGGTGGGAGATTCCGAGCAGAAGATCGCCCGGCCGCGCCAGATCTACACCGGCGATCGCGATCGTGACTACGTGCCGATCGAGCAGCGCGGCTAGAGCTCAGGTCATCAACGTCGCGCCGTGACGGCGCAGCCAGTCGCGATCCTCGCGCCAGCCTGGCCAGCGACTGGCGACCAGCGCCCAGAAGCGCGGGGAGTGGTCGAGGATCTCCAGGTGGCAGACCTCGTGCCAGATCACGTATTCGAGCACCGACTCCGGCGCCATCAGCAGGCGCCAGTTGAAGCTCATGTGTCCGGTCGAGGAGCACGAGGCCCAGCGGGTGCGCTGGGAGCGGATCGACAGGTCGCGATAGCTGACCCCGGCGAGCTCGGTCGCCCGGTCGAGCCTGATCGCGATCTCGCTGCGGGCCGCACGGCGGTAGAAGCGCTCGATCGCCGGACAGGCGTCCGTGGCGGGCACGAACAGTCGCTCGCCGCGACGGTGGGCCCGTTTGCGTCCGGGCTCGGGCACGAGGCGCAATGTGGAGCCGACATAGGGGAGCTGGAGGTGTCTCGCCCCGGCGCCGGAGACCGGGACGGTGGGCGGCGAGGCGACACTCGCGCGGTCGCGGGTGGGCGGCGTCATGGCCGCAGCGTATTGGCCCGGGCGGCCGCGTAATCTGGCGGGATGGCGCCGCTATCGAGGGTGAGGCTACCGCGCGAGGTGCGCGAGCCCTACGAGGTCTACCTCAACGGAGTCCACCAGCAGCGGGGAAGCGACTACCGCGTGCGCGAAGGGGCGCTGGTGTTCGAGCGAGAGCTGCGCAAGGACAGGATCAGCGGCTGGCGCTGGCTGCTCGGCGCCTGGGGGGTGGGCACCTACCGGCAGAACGACTCCGTCGACATCCGCTACGAGGCCCCAGACGGCACCCCGCGGGTGGCGGAGGGCCTGGAGATCGAAGGGGGAGCGACCGAGTCCCGCTAGCTGTAAGACCCGAGCAGGTTGTTCACGCGTTCGATGGGTGTCTGTCGCCCGATGGCTTGGTGTCGTCGTCGATGGTTGTAGGTCCATAGCCATCCGTCAAGGGCCGCTGTGCGCTCAGTACTCGAGCCATAGATCGCCCCGTAGGCCCAGCCTCCGAGCATCGTGCGGATGAAACGCTCTGCCTTGCCGTTGGTCTGCGGCCTGCGCGCCCTGGTGCGTATGTGGCGAATCCCCAGCGTCCGGCAGGCGATCGCGTGCACAGCTGAGCGATAAGCAGAGCCGTTGTCGGTCAGGAGCTCGCGGACCACCATGCCGTGACGCTTGAAGAACGCGATAGCCCGTCTGAGGAATCCGATCGCCGTCGTCGCCCTCTCGTCATCGAGCACCTCGGCGTAGGCCAGGCGTGTGGCGTCGTCGATCGCGATGTGCACGTACTCCCAGCCGATGACCTTGCGTTTGACACCGTCGCGGTCTACATGCGTCTTATACGGGTTGCGCTTCTCGCCGGTGATGCGCTTGCCTGAGCCGCCGTGGATGCGCCCGAGCTTCTTGACGTCAATGTGGATCAGCTCGCCAGCAACCGTTCGTTCATAGCGCTCGGCGGGCTCCAGGCCGAGCCGGCCGAGACGACCCATCCCGATCCGCGTGAGGATCCCCGAGACCGTCGAGTGCGGCCTGTCGAGCACTTCTGAGATCTCCGGGCCCGTGAACCGCAAACGCCGCAGGGCGGCGATCGCCTCAATTGTCTGCTCATCGCTGCGGTTTGCCACAACCATCGGCGCCGAGGAGCGGTCCAACAGTCCCGCAGCTCCTTCAGCGCGATACCGGGCGACCCACTTCCTGGCTGTTCGGGCACTGACCTCGGCAGCGAGGGCAGCCTCGTTCACGGACCAACCTTGATCGACAACACGACGCACCATCCGCTCGCGCTGCCTAAATGACAACGCCGCATTAGCGTGCAGCTTCATTCGGTTCCTCCTTGGGACTGGGGCTTAGACAACCACCAGCCTCCAAGGAGGACCGGATGAACAACGTGCTCAGGTTCTACAGCTAGCGATCCGCGTCCGTGTATCGCCACGGCCGGGCGAGCTTCAGCGCGGACAGGATCGCCCGCGTCGCGGGAGAGCGATTGAGGGTGTAGAAGTGGATCCCCGGGGCCCCCGCGGCGAGCAGCTCGGCGCATTGCAGGGTGGCATAGGCGACGCCGAAGTCGAGCACCGCCTCGGGATCCTCGCCGCGGTCGGCCAGGTCGCGACGAAGCGCCTGCGGGATCGAGGCTCCGCACAGCTTGGCCATGCGCTCCACCTGGCCGGCGTGGGTGATCGGCATCACACCGGGGATGATCGGCACCTCGATTCCGGCCGAGCGGGCACGGTCGACGAAGTCGAGGTACACGGCGTTGTCGAAGAACAGCTGGGTGATGAGGAAGTCCGCTCCGGCGGAGACCTTCTCCACCAGATGTTCGAGGTCCGCCTCAGGGCTTACCGCGTGGATGTGGGTCTCGGGAAAGCAGGCCGCGCCGATCACGAACGGATAGTCCGCGTGGATCATCTGCACCAGTTCGCATGAGTACTCGAGGCCTCCCTCGGTCTTGGTCCACTGCTCTTGGCCCGCGGGCGGATCGCCGCGAAGGGCGAGCACGTTGTCGATCCCGGCGGCCAGCATCTCATCCAGCGTGGAGCGCAGCTGGGGCACGGTCGCCCCCACGCAGGTGAAGTGGGCCATCGCCTCGAGGCCGTAGTTCTCGCGAATCTGCTTGACGATCTCGATCGTCCTGGCTCGCGTGGAGCCACCGGCGCCGTAGGTGACCGACACGAACGAGGGCTCGAGCGTGCGCAGCTCCGACAGGGCCGCATACAGGTTGCTCTCGCCCTCCTCGGTCCTGGGAGGAAAGAACTCGAACGAGAACACCGGGGCGTCTCCGGCCGAGAGGATCTGATCGATTCGCATCGTCGGCTAACGGTAGGAGAAGGCCCCTCAGGCCCCCGCGCCGGCCGCCGTCCAGCGCTCGGGCTCTCCGGGCAGGCGTCGCGCGGCGCCGGTGGCCTCGAGGTGGGCCAGGAAGGCGAGCGTCTCGGTGAGCAGCCACTGGGCGTTCAACGGCGACAGGTCGCCGTGGATCCGAGGCACCACCTCGAAGGCGGTGAGGGGCTCGTCCTCGCCGATTGCAGAAAGCGTCTGTCTCAGCCGTTCGGCGACGAGCTCGCGGTTTCCCTCGATGTGGGCGTGCACGTCGGCGAACGTGCGGCCGTGGCCGGGCAGGCACAGCCTCGCGCCGAGCCTCTCCACGACACCGAGGGAGTGGATGAATTCGCCCACGGGGTCGGGCGAGTAGCCGAAGTCGAAGAACAGCGAGATCCGCCCCAGCAGGTGATCGCCGGAGATCAGCAGCCGTCGCTCGGGCTGGAACAGGCATACGTGCGACGGCGCGTGGCCGGGGGTCTCGTGCACCGACCAGGGTCCCAGGTCGGTGTGCACCATCACCCCGGGAAGCAATGCCCGGTCGGGCTCGATCGCCGCGGCGATCCCCGATTCGCTGTTCTTGGCCCGTTGCTCGGCATAGCGGCGCAGCGGCTCCTCGGGGACCCCGCTCTGGCGGGCCACCTCCAGGCGCCGGGCCAGCGCCGCCTGAGGGTCGGCGGCCCACTGGGACATGTGGGCATGATCGGGATGCATCCACAGCTCGCACCCGGCGCGCTCCACGATCGTCGCCGCCTGGCCGTAGTGGTCTGAGTGGGCATGGGTGCACACCACCAGGCGGACGTCGTCGATCGTGAGGTCGCACATCGCGAGCGCGCGTTCGAGCTGGACGATCGAGTCCGGCTGGTGCATGCCGGTGTCGAACAGCACCACCCCCTCCCCCGCCCTGACCGCCCAGGCGTTGCAGTGCGGAACGCCGGGCCAGGGCAGGGGCAGGCGTAGGCGAAAGACGCCGGGGAGCACCCGCTCGCCCCGGCCCAGCTCCCGTTTTGCCCTGGGCCCGCCACGGCCCGGGGAGCCACTCGGCGTGGCCCCTTCCGATCTATGCGCTGCGGTTCGGGCCACTGAGCAGAGCCTACCGTCGCGCGGCCCCGCGGCTCTCGCGCGGTCGGGGGATAGTGCCTAGACTGATGGATTCCGATTCGCAGGTCCGAAGGCGGGGAAGAAGGAGACCAAGATGGCGGAGCAGCAGAGCCCAGGCGGCAGCGACGCGGCCACGAAGGTCCAGGAGGCCGCCGCCAGCGTGCAGCAGGCGACGTCCGCGAGCAAGCGCAAGCGGATCTCCGGAAACAAGGCCGAGGCGGTGGTCAGGCGGTACTTCGAGGCGATCGACCAGCACGACGTGGAGCGCGCCGCCGCGATGTGGGCGCCTGACGGACGTGAGGAGGTGCGCGGCCAGGGCCTGTTCGTCGGGCCCGAGGGAGTGCGGGAGTTCATCGGCGGGCTCGTGGAAGCGATGCCCGACCTCAACATGGAGATCCTCACGACCACCAGCGAGGACGAGCGCTGCGTGGTGCACTGGCGCATGACCGGCACGTTCGCGGGTCCGGGGACGTTCAACGGGATCGCACCCACGGGACACCGGATGTCCCTCGAGGGGATGGACATGCTGAGCGTTCGCGACGGGCTGATCGTGTCCAACGACGCGTTCACCGACACGATGGAGCTTCCCCGCCAGCTCGGCATGATGCCGCCGCAGGGGTCCGCAGCGGAACGGCGGATGACGGGTGCGTTCAACGTCAAGACCCGTCTGGTGGATGGGCTCTCCGGCACCGGTGAGGCGAAGCTCGTCGCCGAGGGTGTGTGGTGTGTGCAGGGACAGCCGGGCCGGTGCAACGTCTACCTGATCGAGGACGACGGGGGCCTGACGATGTTCGACGCGGGTGCCCGCACGATGACGCGGGCCGTGGCCAGCGCCGGAGCGAAGCTCGGCGGCATCAACCGGATCGTGCTCAGCCACGGACACACCGACCATCGCGGCGTCGCTCCAGCGCTGGGGGTGCCGGTGCTGTGCCACCCCGAGGAGGTTCAGGACGCACAGGGCAGCGGCGGTTTTCGCTACTGGCCAGCCGACCTGGCGGGACTGCCGCCGGTTGCCAAACAGCTGCAGAAAGCGCTTCACCGGCTGGCCTGGGACGGCGGTCCGGTGGAGATCTCGGGGACGGTTAGCGAGGGCGATGAGATCGCGGGCTTTCGGGTGATCGACCTCCCCGGTCACGCGCCCGGCCTGATCGGCCTGTGGCGGGAGTCCGACCGGCTCGCGCTGGTGAGCGACTGCTTCTACACGCTCGACATGTGGGGCCGCAGCTGCCCGGCGAGCGTGCCCGCGGAGACGTACAACTACGACACCGAACAGGCGCGCGGGAGCATGCGCAAGCTGGCCGAGATGGAGCCGGCCGTCGCCTGGCCGGGACACGCGAAGGCGATCAGCGGGGACGTGCGGGGGCAGCTGCTGAAGGCCGCGGGCGCGAGCGAGCCGACGTCGCCGGACGGCCCGCCCGCCCCCGCCTGAGGCCGGCATGGGCAGACGGGCGCGCCGTCGGGCGGCGCAGGGGACCGCCCCCGCCGGGAGGATGCACGCCCCCAGCAGCGATTACAGCGACGCCGAGGGCGACGTGCTGACGCTGCGCGGCTCGCTGACCGCGTCCGCCCGCCGGGAGTACGCAGAGGTGCTGGCGGGCAACCCGCTCTCGCGCGAGGACGCGTGGCAGCGGGCGGTGGAGCTGCTGTTCGAGCGGCTCGCCTGCCGCTGGACGATCGCGGACGCCCCGATCGAGGGGCAGCGCGAGCTGCTCGCGCGCTACCGGGCGGCTAGCGGGGCAGAGCGCGCCTGGGTGCGTGGCGTGCTGCGCGAGCACTGCGCCGAGAACTTCCCCGACGTGCAGGCCCCATAGCTCGCCCCGAAGGCCGCCCGCTGGGCTCAAGCGGGGTCTGCCGGCAGCTCCAGACGCGGTCCGTGGGCGGTCCCGCTGGCGACGAAGCGGGCGGTCGCGGGGTTGAGCACGAACTCGATCGTCTCGCCGCTCTCGCCGCGCACGCGCAGACGTCGGCCTTCGTCACTCACCGCGAGCACCGTGCCCGGCTCGACCGTGCCACCGAAGTGAGCGATCCGCGCGTGGGCACCCACCCGGGGGACCGGCTTCGTCGGACCGAGCATCCCCCGATGGTAGGACCGCCTCCGCGAAGGAGCGTCCCGGCCGCTACCTTGCAGACCATGCGCCGCACCAAGATCGTCGCCACCATCGGGCCCGCCTCGCGGCAGCCCGAGACGCTGCTGGCGATGGTGCAGGCGGGGATGGACGTGGCCCGGCTGAACTACTCCCACGGCACGCTCGAGGAGCACGCCGAGACGCTCAGGCGGGTGCGCGATGCGGCCGGACGGGCGGGGCGGCCGGTCGCGATCCTGCAGGACCTCCCGGGCCCGAAGCTGCGGATCGGTCCGCTGCGGGACGACATGGCCGACCTGAAAGCGGCCGAGCGGCTGACGATCGTCTGCGGCGACGACGCCGAAGAGCCGGGGACCGCGCAGCGGATGGGAATCTCCTGGGCGGGACTCGCCGAATCGGTCGCGCCCGGGGACATCATGTATCTCGGCGACGGCTCGGTCCGTCTGCGGGTGGTCGAGGTGAGGGCGGCCGCCTGTGAGGTCGAGGCGGAGATCGAGGTCGGCGGCACGATCGCCTCGCGCCAGGGGCTGAACATCCCGGGGCCGGTGGAGACGCTGCCGGCGGTGCCCGAGCACGACCTCGAGCTGCTCAAACACGGCGAGTCGATCGGGGTGGACATGGTGGCGCTGTCGTTCGTGCAGCGTCCCGAGGACGTCGAGCTGGTGCGCAGACACACCCGCCTGCCGCTGATCGCCAAGATGGAGAAGCCACAGGCCGTGGAACGGGCCGAGGAGATCCTGCGGGCGGCCGACTGCGTGATGGTGGCCCGCGGCGACCTCGGCATCGAGCTGCCGATCGCCCGCGTGCCGATCGTGCAGAAGCAGCTGCTGCGGCTGGCGGGGCACCTCGCCCGTCCCTCGATCACCGCCACCCAGATGCTCGACTCGATGGTCACCTCCTCACGTCCCACCCGCGCGGAGGTCGCCGACGTGGCGAACGCGATCCTCGACGGAACCGACGCGGTGATGCTCTCCCAGGAGACGGCGATCGGCGCCTACCCGGTGGAGGCGATCGCGATGATGGCGGCCGTCGCCGAGCAGGCCGAGGCGGTGGCGCCGTATGAGGACTGGAACGCCTCCCGGGTGCGCCGGGTGGACAGCGACCCCGCGTACACGATCGCCCACAACGTGTGTGTCGCCGCGCGGGAGCTGCGGCTGGACGCGCTCGTGATCCCCACCCTGTCCGGGCGGTCGGCCCGCCTAGTCTCCGCCCACCGCCCGACGGTGCCGATCTACGCGTTGTCACCCGGCAAAGAGACGGTGCGGCGGTGCGGCCTGATGTGGGGGGTGCAGGCGGCGTCGATGCGTCGCCACGAGACGACCGAGGCACTGATCGCCGACGCCGCCAGGCGGGTGGTCGAGCTGGGCTGGTGCGAGCCGGGCCAGCGGGTGGCCATCACCGCCGGGCTGCCCTCGGGCCGGCCGGGAACGACGAGCCTCGTGCAGATCCAGGCGCTCTGAGCGTCGCCGTAGCCGGCGTCAGCCGCGGGCGACGATGCCGGTGCGCTCGTAGAACGCCGCCTCCTGGCGGCCCAGCTCGGTCACCGGCTCCTCGCCATACATCCACTCCCTGGCGATCCTGTGCCAGTTGGCGCAGGATCGCAGCTGGGAGAGCACCGCGAGCGTGAGCAGCTCCATCCGTCGTCCGAACAGGTGCTCGGGGCGCAAGTCCTGGTGGCGCATCTCGCCGAAGTAGCTCGACCGGGGATCGGAGCTCTCGATCAGCACCTGGGTGGCTATCTCCGGCTCCAGCTTCACCGGCTCGTCGACGGTCGTGTACCACCAGATCGCCTCCCTCACGAACGCCAGCAGCTTGTCGGGATCGACTCGCTCGGGTTCGGGCAGGAAGCCCGAGCTCCCCAGCAGCCTGTGCAGCTCGCCGGCGTCACCCTCGGATACGGCCCGCTGGCAGGCGAGCTCGAGCTCGACCGGCTCGCGCTCCATGCGCTTGAACAGGCCGAAGTCCAGGAACGCCACCCTGCCGTCCTGCTGGAGCAGGAAGTTGCCGGGGTGGGGATCCCCGGAGAACTGCCGGTGGCGGTACAAACAGCCGAGGAAGAAGCGGAAGATGACCTCCCCGAGCCGATCCCGCTCGGCCTGAGAGCGGTCCTTGAGCTGCTCGAACCCCATCCCCTCGACGAGCTCGGTCACCAGCACCCGCTCGCGCGAGAGGCTGGTGATCACCCCGGGTACGAGGATGAACGGGTGGCCTTCGAAGATGCGGGCGAGCGAGCGCTGGTTCTGGGCCTCGAGCTCGTAGTCGAGCTCCTCCCCGATCCGCTCCCTCACCTCGGCGGCGATCGCCTTCGCGTCGAGCCCGGGGGTCATCCGCTTGAGCAGCCTCATGATCATGTCCAGGTTCTGCAGGTCCGCGCGCACGGCCGCAGCGACGCCCGGGTACTGGACCTTGACCGCGACCCTGCGCCCGTCCGGGAGTGACGCTCGATACACCTGGCCGATCGACGCAGCGGCGATAGGTTCGGGGTCGAACTCCTCGAACACCTCCTCGAGCGAGTCCTCGAGCTCCTCCTCGATCACCCGCCTCATCTGCTTGAACGACACAGTCGGCGCCGCATCCCGCAGCTTGGCGAGCTCCTGCTGGAACTCCTCGCGGAACTCCTCCGGCACCAGCCCGACGTCCAGGAATGACATCACCTGGCCGAGCTTCATCGCCGCGCCCTTCATCGTGCCGAGGGCGGCGACGATCTGCCTCGCGGTCTCGAGCTGGCGCCTGGCGAGCGCCTTCTCCGCCGCCTCGTCGCCGCGGGTGAGGTTGGCGGCGCGGGTCCCGAACTGCTTCACCGCCTCACTCGCGGCGAGTTTGCCCACCGTCGCGGTCCTGCGCACGCGTGACGTGGGGATCTTCTTGTTGCTCTCACGCGCCATGGCAGGATCCTAGGCGCTCTCTCGCCGCGGGCCGTGGTTGTGGACGTGGTTGCGGGCCGTCGATGGTCAGGCCGGCTGGACTTTGGAACCGGGGACGATGTCATCGCCACCGTCCGGCCAGCGCACCCACGCCTTCTTACCCCCGTCGTAGTCGTCGCCGAGCAGGATCAGCGTCGCGGGCTCGCCCAGCGCGGTGCATGCCTGGGAGCCCTCCCGATCGAGTCCTCGCCAGACCCGGATGAACGGGTTGCACTCCCACTCCTGCCCCACCGTGGTCGCCTCGGCATGGCCCGGATGGATCACGGTGTCGGGCGGCAGCTCCATCAGGGTGCCCATGATCGAGTCCTTCAGGTCGGTGTAGGTGGTGTGGCCCGGCGCCCGCACACCCCCGACCGAGTTGGCGAACAACGTGTCGCCGGTGAACACCACCGCCTCGCCGCCCGTGAAGCCGCCCGGGCCGGCGCTCCCTGACGAGCCGGAGGGGGCGACCCCAGGCTGGCTGACCAGGAAGGACAGCATCCCGGCGGTGTGGCCCGGCGTGTGCAGGGGACGCACCTCCAGCTTGCCGTAGTGCTGGATCTCACCCGCCTGGATCGTGTTCGCCTCGACCTCCCCGAGACCGTCACGCTCGAGCGGATGGATCAGCACCTCGAGCCCGGGCCAGTGCTCGCGCAGCGTCTCCACCTCGGCCACGTGGTCGTAGTGGTGATGGGTGAGCAGGATGTGGGTGGGCGTCAGCTGCAGGCGGTCCGCCGCGACGATCAACGGCTCAACGGGGCCGCCCGCGTCGATGAACACAGCCGGTCCCCCCTCGCCGTCAGCGAGCAGGTAGGTGTTCGACAAGAACTGCGGATGTGTCGCCTTCTCGACGATCATGCGGGCATCGTTGCACGAGTCACCCTCACGTGTGAACCCGCCGGTAGAGGCTTTCGGCGGCCGCGATCAGGGCTGCCTGGGTGGGCGGATGGGGATAGCCGGCGGGCCAGCCGGCGCCGACGAGGTAGTAGTAGGACCCGTCGACGAAAGCGACGTTGACGCCCGAGCTCTGCGCGCCGGAGGAAGCGAAGCCGCGCGCGCCCGGGATACCCGGTACGGCGAATGCCGTGACACGGCCGTGAGCGTGGACCTGCGAGACCTCGGCGGCAAGCTCGGCACGCGCCGCGTCCGCAGCTCGAAGCTGCTCGACGACCGAGAGCCCTTCCGCGGGGCCGCCACCCGCCGGCGTGAGCCTCTCACGGACCCCGGCGATGAACCCGAGACGTTGCAACCTCGCCGTTTCGGATGCCCCCTGCGCCGGCGGCAGTTGCTCCTCATGCGTCCAGCTCGCCGCGTTGATTCCGAGCGCTCTGCGGCCCTGGGGAGCGAAGCCTGCGAGCTCACCCGCCGTGAGCACCCGACCGGCCACCCCCCGCAGCGCGGGAGGAGCGCCCGGCGGAAGTGCGGCGGTCGAGGACGATGTCGCGGTGGTCGCCGCGGTCGTGTGGCCTGAACCGCCACAGCCCGCCAAAACGATCGCCGCGACGATGCCACCGAGCGTCGTGGGTCTCACCCTCATGCCTGGCTCCCGAGCCTAGCCGGGCGGGGACCCGGCTGTCAATCCGCGGGTCCCTCCTACCCGATGCCTATCGCCTGACGCGACGTCGGGCGGCTGGGGATGTTCGGAGGGGATGGCCGCGGTGATCGTGCTCACGGCTCGGCAGCTGTGAAAACGGGCGGGGCATTCCGCCTCGACACCTGTGTCGAACGTCGCAATGCCCATCGAGCTGTACAGGTGGGGCACCCTTTCGACCGTCAGCCTTCGCGGCGAACTGGCGCCGGCGACCTTTGAAGTGGGGAAAGGAAGCAGGCGCTGCAACGACTGCAGCGCCAATCCGGGGGCGCCCGGCAGGGGGCCGGCCGCCGGTTGGACGCCGATGCCGTCGACGCCGATCACGTCTATCCGCGAACCCGAGCCGTACGTCCGCCGGGAGGTATCGCATCGGCGGGGCCGGGCGTAAACTCAGCCCATGTCCCTGATCCACACCTGCTACCGCATCACCGACATCGACCGGTCGGTCGCGTTCTACAACGCCCTCGGCTTCCAGGAGATCGGGCGCATCCCGATCAAAGACGAGGCGGTCAACGTCTTCATGAACCAGCCGGGCGACGGCGACATGCCGCGGTTGGAGCTCACCTACAACTTCGGCGTGGGCTCCTACGAGCTCGGCACCGGCTACGGCCACATCGCGATCACCAGCGACGATCTGGACGGCACCCTCGCCCGCCTGGCCGAGCAGGGGATCGAGCCCGAGAAGCCCCCCTACTCCGTGCGCGAGGGCGGCTCGCGGCTGTGCTTCGTCAGGGATCCGGATGGGTATAGAATCGAGATCATCGAGCAGCCTCGCCTCTGAACGGGCGCTGCCCAGTCGACTGTCTCTGGCGCGACATCTACCCGACGATGATGTTGTGGACCTCGGCGACACGGGGCTCACCAGGAGAGGTACCGAGTTCGGTCATGATCGGTACGAGCGTCCCGCCGAACTTGTCGAAGGACTCCTGGGAGTCCCACACGTCGAACACGTGTAGCCCGTTGGGACCCGCGAACGCACAGTGATATGAGCGCCCAGGAGGCGAGCCCGCGCCGGCCGCATCGAGCCGGCGGGTCACCTCGTCGTACTGCTCCTTGGTGAACGACTCAGGTGCGAAGTAGAAACCGAGTGCCATCGAGATCTCCCTGCTATCGGGGATTAGAAGGGCGACTCTAACAGCGGCTGTCTGCCGGCAGACCAAACGGCGCGGCTCAGGCGTACACCTCGGCGCGGGCACAATGCGTCCAAATCCGCAGCCGCGGGTTCAGGGGGCCCGTGCGCAGACCCGATCCATCCCCACTGAGCTGATCGATTCATGGCAAACCCGTCGCGAGGCGGGGGCGCAAAGCCAGGGGTCTCGTCCTCAGTGACGAGATAGCTCGGCTGCCGGCTCTCCAACCTATCGACCCGGAGAGCGATCTCGGGTCGGGACAAGGAGCCCCATGAAGATGCAACACAGTTCGAGAACAGATAGCCGTCTCGCCACACGGATGGCTCTGGCCCTCGTGGCCGGAGCGTTGATGTCCGTGTCGGTGGGAGCCACTGCGAGGGCAGCTGGCTCAGAATCGGAAGGGCCGGGCCTGCACCGACCGGTGCCGGTCACGCACGGCGACTGCAAGAACCACAACTCCGGCGTGCACAACGGTTACGACTGCACTGAACCTGAAAGCGTGCCCACCTAGATGTTTGACGGCCAGAGCAGCGGAACCTGGCGTTCGTCGGGGAAGGGAGCGGGGGCGTTTCGTCCCCGCTCCCTTCGTGACGGTGCTCTCTACCAGCCGACGAAGCCGGCTGGCCCCCCGACCCCGGGCCATGTAGCCTGACAGCAGCGATGGCGGACACGGGCAAGATCGCCAAGAACCTCGAGCGTTTCGCACAGGCGGTGGCTGCTCACGACCGCGAGAACCCGACCCACACCGCGTACGGGATCGGGCTCGCCCACTTCGACATGGAGCGGCTGGGCTTCGACGAGGGAGAGGAGGTGCTCCCCGGTATCGCGATTCACGCCGACGGGAAGACCTCGGGCAACTTCCGGGTCCTCTGCGACGGCCAGCACGACGAGGGTGAGAGCGAGCGCGAGCAGGAGACGGTGGAGGCCGTCGCCACGCAGTCCGTCCCCGCGGTTGCGCCGACGCGTCCCGCAGAAGTGCCCGAGCCGTTCGAGCGCTGAGGCGCGCTCAGGGCAGCCGCCGAGGCGGGCGGCGAGACTCACTGCGTGATACTGATCGAACCATGTCCCAGGAGAACGTGGAGATCGTCCGCAGCATCTACCGGCTGTGGAGCGAGCGTAGGTCGGCACGGCATCTGATCGACCCGGATCTCGAGTACGTGAACCCACCGTACGCGGTGGAGTCCGGAACGCGCCACAGCAGAGGCACGCTGGCCAAGATTCGCGATGTCTATCCAGACTTTCAAGTTGAGCCCGAACGGTTCGTCGACGCCGGCGAGGACGTCGTGGTGATCGGCATTGCACGCGGCACGTCTGACAGCGGCCTGGAAGCTCAGTGGCGTCAAGGCTACGTTTGGACGGTTCGCGATGGTCGAGCGGTCACCTTTCGTTGGTTCAACGACCCCAAAGAAGCGCTCGAAGCGGTGGGGCTGACGGAGTAGGCGGAAGCGAGCTCGTCCGCCATGACCTCCTGGGCCAAGGGGTCGGTCAGCCGGCAACGACCGGCGCGGGCACGCCGGCACGTGCGGCGATCATCGCCACCAGGCGCTCGATCGTCGGGCAGGGGAGGCGGTGGCGGGCTCCTGCGCGGAGCACCGACCCGGGAATCGCATCCAGCTCGGGGGCACGTCCGGCGGCGATGTCCCGCTGCATCGAGCTGCCGAGGGTGTCGTGGGCCAGCTCCAGCTCGCCGAGGGCCTTCTGCGGGTCGACGTCCTCGGCCCCCTCGGCGTGGCCGACGGCGCATGCCTCCTCGATCGCCCCGACGAGATCGGCGCGGAGCTCCGGCGTGGAGCGGATCTCACCGAGGAGCTTGTCGTAGGCGCTGGTGGTGCACGCGAGGGCGTTCAACCGCACGAGCTTGGACCACATCACGTCGGCCTCGGTGCGGTCTGACACGGGCAGGAGCACCCGCACGGGGATCTCGGCGTCCTTCAGCGCCTGGGCGAGCGCTTGCATCCCTCCGAGTGCGGCGACGAAGCGGGTGGCCATGTCGATCAACAGGAAGGGGCTCGTGTGGACGATCACGCCCGGCTCGGGCCGGTCTGACTCGACGCGGATGGTGCCGGCGAGGACCGGCTCGGCCCCGAAGCGGTCGCGGAGCGTGGCGATGTGATCGAGGCCGTTGAGCAGCGGCAGCACGAGCGGGGGGTGAGCATCGATGCGCTCGAGCGCCCGGTCCAGCCCGGCGGCCTTGGTGGCGACCACCAGTGCATCGACCGGCTCGGTCAGCCGTGGGTGAGCGTCGACGCGGGCCTCGATGTCGCCGAACATCACACTCTGCACCCGCAGGCCACGGTCGGCGATCGCCCGAGCGGTGTCCTCCCGAGCGATCACCTGCACCTCCGTGCCGGCCCGATCGAGCACGGCGGCGATCAGCCCACCCACGCCTCCGGGACCGAGGACCGCGACTCTCATGTCAGTGGATCGATCAGCACGCCCGGGTTCATTATCCCGGCCGGATCGACCGCCGCCTTCGCGCCGGCCAGAGCCCGCGCGAACGGATCGGGGCGCTGGCGGTCATACCAGGGACGGTGATCGCGCCCGACGGCGTGGTGGTGGGTGATGGTGCCTCCGCCCTGGATGATCGCCTCGGATGCGGCCCGCTTGATGGCGGCCCATTGCTCGATCTCCTCGCCACGGTTTGCGGGGGCGATCACGGTGAAGTACGGCGCGGGGCCATCCGGGTAGACGTGGGTGAAGCGGCAGCTGATCTGACCGGCGCCGCGTGCGGCCGGAGCGGCTGCGACGTCGATCGCCTCCCGCACCGCCTCTGTCACCCGCGCGTGGAAGGCGGGGAAGCGCTCCCATGTGATCGCCGTCTCGAACGTCTCGCTGAGCACCCCCATCGCGACGAGGACATCGCGCATGTAGGGGGCGCCGAGGAAGGCATCGCGCCAGGAGCCGACGGCATCCTGGCCGGAGCCTCCGGCACCCTCGCCGGGACGGGCACCGCCGCCCACCTCCCCCCCGTGCTCGCGGCAGAGCACGAGCGCGCGGTCCATCGCCGCCTGCACGGGATGATCGGTCGACTCGAAGCCCAGTACGAGCAGCGCGTGGGAGCCGTCGCCGGCGAACGTGGTGCGCGCCTCGGCGGCATCGATCAGACGGCAGTTGGCGGGATTCAGGCCCGCCTGGGAGATCGCCCGCACCGCCTCGGCTCCGTCGCCGAAGCGCGCGAAGCGCACGCCCGCCGACGCGCGATGTGACGGCCTCGGCTGTACCCGCACCCACGCCTCGGTGATGCAGCCGAGAATGCCCTCCGAGCCCGCGAGCATCCGATCGGGGCTGACCCCGGCGCCCGAGCCCGGCAGCCGGCGGGACTCCCACGCTCCGGCCGGGGTGATCGCCCGGGCGGACTCCACGAAGTCCTCGATGTGGGTCAGCACCGTGGCGAAATGGCCGGCGGCACGGGTCGCGATCCAGCCGCCGAGGGTGGCGAGCTCGAACGACTGAGGGAAGTGGCGCAGCGTCAGGCCGTGGTCTGCCAGCTGGCGCTCGAGGCGGGGACCGCTGGCGCCGGCCTGGATGCGGGCGGCACAGGACACCGGATCGATCTCCACCACACGATCGAGCTCGCCGAGGTCGACCGAGACGGCGCCGTCGAACCGGGGACCGACGGCCGGGGTGACGCCACCCACCACCGAGGTGCCGCCACCGTAGGGGATCGCCGCGACGCGGTGACCTGCGCACCACTCCAGCAGGCTTTCCAGGTCGTCCTCGTCGCGGGGGCGGGCGACGAAGTCCGGTGGATGGTCGAACCGGCCGCGGAGGCCTTCGACCACGTCCGCGTAGGACTTGCCACGGGCGTGGCTTGCGCGGGCATGGAGGTCGCTGTGACAGATGTCTGCCAGGTGCGGGGGAGGCGCCACTCGCGGCGGGGCCAGCTCCAGCGCCGCCAGCGCCACCGGCTGCTCGACCTCCCCGAGCTCGACATCTCCCAGCGCTGGCGCCAGATGAGCAGCCAGGGCGCCAGCCGTCTGGCGCACGGCGGGCGGGTCCGGCTGCTGGTCCTCGAAACCCCAGCCCCAATGCTTGCGTCGCCGGATGTTCACCGCAGCGAGTGTACGTTGCCCTACGCTCGCCGTCCGATGCGCCGGGAGCGCTACCGGGAGCACTAGCCTGTCAGGAGCATGGCCACACGACAACAGCCGATCGCCGCCGGTCAGCCGCAGATCCTCGCGCGAGGGCCCTGGCCCCTGGAGCGCGTCACCGCGAGGTGGCGCAGCGATCACTACGAGCCCTCCCGTGAGTGCACAGAGGCTGCGGATGCGGCGATCGCCGCATTGCGCGAGCGGGGCTCCCCCAGCCACGACGGCGTGGCCGCGCGGCTGGTGGGCTACTCCGACGAGTCTCCCGGAGGGCTGGCGATCGAGTTGCAGCCCCAGCGGTGGGCGTTGCGTCTGGTGGCCGGCGACGCCTCCCACAGCGTGGCGGCGCTGTGTGTCACGCGCTCGGCCGACGGCCGCTGGCTGGCAGGCAGGCGCGCCCAGTGGGTGGCCTCCTGGGCCGGTCGTTGGGCGCTGGGCGCGGGTGGAGCGGTCGATCTCGACGAGAACCCCGGCCAGACGCTCGTGCGAGAGCTGCACGAGGAGTGGTCGGTCGCGCCGGAGCGGGTGCAGGGCGAGGCGCTGCTGCGACTGCCTCAGGGGCTCGTGATGTTCGTCGGGCAGGCCTGGCTCGCGGAGGGCGCGGATGAGCAGGTGGTGCGTGACCACGAGCACGACGAGTTCGCCTGGTGGCCCAGGGACATCGACAGCTGGCCGGACCACGCCGAGGCGCCGTTGCGTCTGATGGCCCGGTGGCTCTCGCAGGAGTGAGCGCCACCGCGGCCCCGGTGGCGAGCGCGGGGCCGATCACCTTCAACCGGCTGAAGTGGGTGTCGTTCACCCATTCGTGCATCTACACGGCGCTGCTGGTGTGCGCGTTCGCGCTCAGCAAGCCCGAGCCGGTGACATTCGCGCTCGGCCTGACCCACGGGCTCCTGTGGATCGGGATGTCGTTGACCTGCATCGTGTGTGCGCGGCTGCGGATCGTGTCGCTGCGGCTGGCGGTGGCAGTGGCCCTGCTCGGGGGGATCGGGCCGTTCTTCGGCAGCTACGAGTTCGTCCGCGAGCAGCGCCGGCAACCAGCTCCGAGCTCACGGTGAAGGACATGTGAAGGCGCTCTCGGAAGGGGTTCGGGCGGCGGTGAGGTCCACCCAGCGCCCGCGCTAGAGTGAAAGGAACATGGCAACGGGCAGCACGACTCCGCAGACGATCGACGTCGTGACTCCCGCAGCAGGCGAGTCGGTCACCGAGGGCACCATCCTCGAATGGCACGTGGGCGTCGGTGAGCCGATCAGGCTCAACGACACGATCGTGGAGATATCGACCGACAAGGTCGACGTGGAGCTTCCGTCCCCCGCCACGGGGACCGTCACCGAGATCCTGGTGCAGGAGGGCGACACCGTCACGGTCGGTCAGGTGATCGCCAGGATCACGGTGGATGCGGGCGCGGGCGCAGACCGCGGCACCCCGCAGCGACAGGCCTCCGGCGAGGACGGCAAGAGCGGCAACGGGAGCGCGACAAACGGAGGAGCCCAGGCGAGCCACGGCGCGGCGACGGGGAAGCCCGAGAACGGCTTCAACGCATCGCCGGTCGCGGCGCGGGCGGCGGCGGTGGAGGGGGTCGATCTCGGCTCGGTGTCCGGCAGCGGCCCCGCGGGGCGGATCGTGAAGTCCGACGTGCTCGACGCTGCCGCGGGCAACGGTTCCGGGGCCACCACCGACACGGCGGCTGGAGGGGAGGGGATCCCGGCGGGATCCGAGCGGCTCAAGGGGGGCGCGGCGGCGTTGGCCCGGTACATGGAGCAGTCGCGGTCGATCCCGACGGCGACCAGCTTCAGGACGCTCACCGTGACGATGCTCGACGGGCGCCGGCGGGCGCTCAAGGCGGCCGGCTCGAAGGTCTCGTTCACCCACCTGATCGCCTATGCGATCGCGCGGGCGGCGCAGGAGGCGATGCCGGTGATGGCCCGCCATTACGCGGAGATCGACGGCAAGCCCCACCGGATCGACGACGGCCAGGTGAACCTCGGGCTGGCGGTGGACGTCGAGAAGAAGGACGGCTCGCGGACGCTGATGGTGCCGGTGATCGCCGACGCAGGGCGACTCTCCTTCGACGGGTTCCTCGCCGCATACGACGCGCTCGTGGAGAAGGCCCGCACCAACACGCTCACCGCCGATGACCTGCAGGGAGCCAACGTGACGCTCACCAATCCGGGGGGGATCGGCACGATCGCCTCGGTCCCGCGGCTGATGCCGGGGCAGGGCACGATCGTGGCGACCGGGACCATCGCCTATCCCCCCGGCCTCGCGAACGTCGGGGAGGCGATCGGTGCGGAGAAGGTCATGACGATGACCTCCACCTACGACCACCGGATCATCCAGGGAGCCGAGTCGGGGCGGTTCCTGGCGGAGATCGACCGGCGGTTGCAGGGCGAGGAGGGCTTCTACGAGGATGTGTTCGGTGCGTTGGGCGTGGAGCTCGGCTCCGCGCCGTCGCTGCCCACCCCGGCGACCCCACAGGCGGGTGCGGCGGCGGCCCCGCGGCAGGCCGAGGGCGAGCAGGTCGCCGGCAGCGAGGAGCTGATGGCGGCGGTGCACGCCGCGAGCGTGCTCGTCACGAGATTCCGAAGCCACGGACATCTGGCGGCCCGGCTCGACCCGCTGGGCTCAGAGCCCGAGGGCGAACCGGGACTCGATCCCGAGTCGGTGGGGTTGACGCCCGAGGTGACGGCGCGGATCCCGGCGCGGATCCTGCAGATGTACCTGCCCGCGGAGACGCTGGCGGATGCGCTGCCGCACCTGAGGGAAACCTACTGCGGCACGATCTCCTACGAGATCGAGCACATCGCCTCGCACAGGCAGAGGGTCTGGCTGCGTGAGCGCATCGAGTCGGGCGCCTATCGCAAGCCGCTCCCGGCCGAGGATCAGTTGACGCTGCTCAAGCGTCTGACGGAGGTGGACGCGCTCGAGCGGTTCATGCACAAGGCCTACCTCGGCCAGCACCAGTTCTCGATCGAGGGCCTGGACATGACGGTGCCGATGCTCGACGAGCTGATCCAGCTCTGCGCGGGCCACGGCGGCAAAGAGGTCGTGATCGGGATGGCACACAGAGGGCGGCTGAACGTGCTGGCGCACAACCTCGGGCGCTCCTACGACACGATCTTCGCCGAGTTCGAGGGCGCCTCGACGCTCGAGGCGGTGACGACGATCCCCCAGGGAGGTACGGGAGACGTCAAGTACCACCACGGCACCCAGGGCTCCTACGAGCTGCCGGACGGGGGCACGATCATGGTCAACCTCGAGTCGAACCCGAGCCACCTCGAGCACGTGTCGCCGGTGGTGGAGGGAGCCACCAGGGCCGCCCAGACCACGCGGCAGGGGCCGCACGCCCAGCAGGACACCAACGCGGCGATGCCGATCGTGATCCACGGCGACGCGTCCTTCCCCGCCCAGGGTGTGGTCGCCGAGACGCTCAACCTCCAGGCGCTGGACGGGTACAAGGTGGGCGGGACGGTGCACCTGATCATGAACAACCAGGTGGGCTTCACGACCGACCCAGACGATGCGCGTTCCACGCACTGGGCCTCGGATCTGGCGAAGGGGTTCGACGTACCGATCATCCACGTCAACGCAGACGACGTGCCGGCCTGTATGAGCGCGGTGCAGCTCGCGTTCGCGTTCCGCCAGGAGTTCGGTCACGACGTGTTGATCGACCTGATCGGCTACCGGCGTTTCGGTCACAACGAGTCCGACGAGCCCGCCTACACCCAGCCGGAGATGTACGCCAAGATCAAATCCAAGAAGCGGGTGTCCGAGCTCTGGGCCGAACGGCTGATCGCCGACGGGGTCACCACACGAGAGGAGGTCGACAAGCTCGGACAGAGCGTGTGGGACAACCTCACGATCCTGCACCAGCGGCTGAAGGCGAAGATCAAGGCGGCGGCCGAACAGGGAGCTGAGGAGAGCACGGGGGAGTACCAGCTGGACCGCTCCCCCAGCCCCGATGTGAGCACCGCTGTGCCCGCGGAGCGTCTGCGGGAGCTGGGCGAGGAGGTGCTGAGGGTGCCCGAGGGCTTCACCGTCCATCCCAAGCTCGTCAAGCAGCTCGAGCGCCGCCGGGAGGCGCTCGGCAGCGCGAACGCCACGCAGGCCGCCGGCACAGGAGCACACAGCGACGGCGGGCACGTCGCCAGGATCGACTGGGCCCACGCCGAGGCGCTGGCGTTCGCCTCGCTGCTCACCGAGGGCACGCCGGTGCGTCTGACCGGCCAGGACACCGAGCGGGGGACGTTCAGCCAGCGACACATGGTGCTGCACGACGCCAAGACCGGCCAGGCGGTGTCCCCGATCCAGAGCCTGCCGGAGGCGCTGGCGCCGTTCGAGCTGCACAACAGCCCCCTCTCGGAGCTCGCTTGCATGGGCTTCGAGTACGGCTACAGCCAGGAGGCGCCGGAGACGCTCGTGCTGTGGGAGGCCCAGTTCGGGGACTTCGTCAACTCCGCCGAGGTGATCGTCGACCAGTTCATCGTCTCGGGGCTGGCCAAGTGGGGGCAGACGTCGCGTCTGACGCTGCTGTTGCCGCACGGGTACGAGGGTTCGGGACCGGAGCACTCCTCCGCGCGGCTGGAGCGCTTCCTGACGCTGGCGGCGGAGGGGAACATCAGGGTGGCGAGCCCGACGACCCCGGCGCAGTACTTCCACCTGTTGCGCCGGCAGGCGCGGGTGGCAAAGCAACGCCCGCTGATCGTGATGACACCCAAGTCGCTGCTGCGTCTGACCCAGGCGACGAGCACGGTCGAGGACCTCGCCGGGGACACCCACTTTCAGCCGGTGCTGGCCGAGCCGGGCGTGCGAGCCGAGCAGGTGACGCGGCTGGTGCTGTGCACCGGCAAGATCTACTACGACTTGGTTGGCCACCCCGACCGGCCCGCGCACAAGGGCCTGGCGGTGGCGCGGGTGGAGCTGCTCTATCCGTTCCCCGAGGGTCAGATCATGGATCTGATCGGCTCCTACCCGAACCTGCAGGAGGTGGTGTGGGTGCAGGAGGAGCCGCGCAACATGGGCGCGCGAGCGCACATGTTCCCGCGGTTGATGCAGATCATGCCCCGTGACATCCGGTTCGGCTACATCGGACGGCCCGAGCGGGCGAGCCCGGGCGAGGGATACCCGGCGGCGCACATTGCCGAACAGAGCAGGATCGTCACAACGGCGATCGACCTGGGAGTGCCGATCTCCCAGTATCCGCGCAAGACGCCGGGAGAGCGGTGATGGCGGCGCTGTGGCGGCGGTTTCGCCTGATCATGGCCCAACGCAGGCGCAAGCGGCGCGGCGGCTGACGCGCTCGCTGCCGCTACTCAGCCAGCCCCACCGCGTCCAGGGCTTGCTCAGGGTCACGGAAAGACCGCAAGCTGGTGATACGGCCCTGCTCCAACGCTACGACGAACGCCTCTCGAGAGGCAACGTCGACACCGCTCGCTCGTCCGCGGGCGGTCCGCCTGCCGATCACCAGCACCTGGTCCCCCCGGTCGTGAATCTGCTCGATCTGAAAGTCAAACGCTGCCCAGTGTTCGGCGACGTCGAGAAAGTACTGGCGAATTCCGTCCGCCCCCCGGTAGTGGACGGGTTCGCCGACGACTCCGGTCGCGTGCATCTCAAACCGCGGGCTACAGAGCCCAACGAGCGCCTCCACGTCCCTAGCATCGACGCCCCTGCGGACGAGTTCCACGTTCACCTGCGACATCGCCCACAAGTATTCCGCAGGCGACGTGTGACGGCTATGCCGCTGCGGGCACCTGCTAGCGGCCGTGCCAGATGGGGTCGCGCTTCTCCTTGAAGGCGGCAGCGCCCTCTTTGGCGTCCTCGGACGCGAACACGGGGCCGGAGATCGCCCCCTGCTTCTCCCACATCTCCGCCGTGGACCAGTCGTACTGCTCCTGGAGTATCCGCTTGGAGGCGCTCAGGGCAAGCGGGCCGTTGCGGGCAATGGAGGCGGCCAGGTCGAGCGCATCCTGGACCGCCGACCCGGGCTCGGCGAGACGGTTGACGACGCCGAGCTCGTGGAAGCGTTCGGCGGGGAAAGGATCGCCGGTGAGGGCCAGCTCCATCACCACGTGGTAGGGCATCCGGCGGGGCAGGCGCAGCAGAGCGCCGCCGGCCGCCACGAGCGAGCGCTTCGACTCGGGGATCCCGAGCTTTGCGCCGCGGGCGGCGACGATCAGGTCGCAGGCGAGTGCGATCTCCATGCCGCCGGCAACGGCGAAACCCTCGATTGCGGCGATCAAGGGCTTGGTGGACGCGCGCTGGGCGATGCCCGCAAAGCCGCGGTCGCCGAACCAGGGGGACTCGCCGCGAACGAAGGCACCCAGGTCCATGCCGGCGCAGAAGAAGCCCCCGGCGCCCGTGAGAACGCCCACGGACAGGGAGTCCTCGGCGTCGAGATCGTCGAGCGCTCCGGCGATACCGGCGGCGACGGCGGCGTCGACGGCGTTGCGCACCTCGGGGCGGTTGATGGTGATCAGCAGCACGTTTCCGCGCGGCTCGGTGAGCACCGCCTGGGACTGCTCGGCGGCGTGGGGGGTCTCGGTGGCGGACTCGGGCATGTGGGCAGGTTATCTGCTCCCCGCCGGCCAAACACCCAGAAGGGCGCGCGGGGGATGTCTCCTCTTGCGAGCAGCGTATGACCATGGCTATACGCGACGCGAAGAAACAAGTAACCATCACCGACCTCCCCCGCGACCGGGCCACCGTCAGGTGGGACCGGAGGCCGGCCACTCGGCGGCGGCGGAACGCCGTCAGGCCGCGAACAGCGTGAGATCGGGCTCGCGTTCGCCGCGAAGCACCTCGAGGTCGACCTCGACGCAGTCGATGTCGCGGGCAGCGGCGAGCACGCGGGCCTGTGGCTTGATGTGTCGCGCGGCGAGCACACCGCGACAGTTGGCGAGGGCGGGGTCCAAGCGGATGCGGTGCAGGTAGCGGGTGAGCTGCTCGACCGACTCGATCGTGGCGATCCGCTTGACCTCTATCGCCACCCACTCGTCAGCCTCGTCGCGGCACATCAGATCCACCGGGCCGATGTCAGTGGGCCACTCGCGGCGGACCAGGCGAAAGCCCTCCCCGCACCATCCGGGGGCGTGGGCGAGCAGCTTCTGCAGTTCGCGCTCGATCCCCTCCTTCTCCAGCGAGGCGACGGCGTCTAGCTCGTGATCGATGTCGGCGAGAACCTCCACCACCGCGATCTCCAAGCGCTCGTCATCACGGTGCTTGCGAACGATCAGCCGCTCGAGCGTGTGGTTCGGCTCGGCGTGAGTCTCTTCCAGCACGGTCGGCGGAGTCATCCAGTTCAGCGGCTTGACGTTCGACCCGCCACCGTCGGCCCAGACCATGAACGTGCCGTCTGCCTTCAGCATCAGCAGACGGACCGCCTCCGGCAGCAGCGTCGTGGTGCGACCGAAGTAGCAGACCTCACAGCGAGCGACGATCAGGCGCACCGGCGGACCGTACCGGCCGGGGCGGATCGAGCCCGCGGGGGGTCGGCCGGGACCACCTCGCGGAGCGCGCCGATCGCGAACGGGCCGCTCGTGTCGGCTCCGGGCACGAAGCCACGGATCAACGCTCCGTCGGCGTTCCTCGGCCCTGCGGCGGCGGGTCCGGGTGCTCCTCTTCGCCGTTGAGGGCCTCGCGGAACTCACGAATGCCGCGGCCGAGCGCGCGGGCGAGCTCGGGCAGGCGTTTGGGGCCGAGCACGATCAGGGCGACAGCGGCGATGAACAGAAGATGTACGGGGCTCTCGATTCCCATGTGTCGATCCCAGGGCGGAAGTGCGATCCGCCCCGCCAGGGTACCGCCGAGGCGGTCCGTACGCTGAGGATCGGTGGCGCAGCAATCCGTCGCACAGATCGGCCGTCAGTACCCACCGCCGCCGGCCTCGGAGGCGCGCTGGCCGGCTCAACTGACGGTGCTGGCGGCGATCGGGTTGCAGTTCGCGCTCCCCGAACGTCTGACGATCGGCCCGAGCTGGGTGCTGCCCGCGTGCGAGGGGGTCTTGCTGGTGGGGCTGTTCGCGGTGACCCCCCATCGGCTCGAAGAAGAGCACACCGGGCGGCGGCGGGTGGCGCTCGGGCTGACGGCGTTCGTGAGCATCGCCAACGCCGTCTCGCTGGGGCTGCTCACCCACTTCCTGGTACATCACCACGTGGACAACGGTCATGAGTTGATCGGCTCGGGCGTGCTGATCTGGTTGACCAACTTCCTCATCTTCGGGCTGTGGTACTGGGAGCTCGACCGAGGCGGCCCTGGGCGGCGGGCGGCGGGGCACGACGGCCCGCCGGACTTCCTGTTCCCGCAGATGTCAGACGACCAGGTCGAGCCGAAGGGCTGGCGGCCGCAGTTCATGGACTACCTGTACGTGTCGCTGACCAACGCAACGGCGTTCTCCCCCACCGACACGATGCCGCTGAGCATGATGGCGAAGGCGGTGATGGGGCTGCAGGCGATCGTCTCGTTGATCACGATCGGGCTGGTGTTCGCCCGAGCGATCAACGTCCTCTAGGTCTGGCCGACGGGCACCGCACCGGGCTCCAGCGCCAGCGCCTGGGCGATCAGCTCGCGCAGCGGCTCGCTGGGACCCAGCTCCTGGGCGCGACGAAGCGCCTGCAAGGAGCCCTCGCGGTCGAGCAGGCGCAGGCGCAGGCGGCCGAGGCGCTCCCACGCGCTGGCGTCGGCGGGGCCCCGGTCGGCCGCCCGCTCGGCGGCCTCCTCGGCTAGGTCGATCGCGCCGATGTCCTCGTAGATGCGCGCGGCGAAGCGGTGGGCGGCAGGGTGGGAGTCCTCCGCGCGTGCCCAGTCACGCACCGAACGGGCGGCGGCCTCGAGGTTGCCGGACTGCCAGAACGCCAGCGTCATCAGGCGCAGCACCGCGACGTTGCGGGGTTCTGCGTCGCGGGCATAGACCAGCCGTTGTGCCGCCAGCGCGTAGTCGCCTTCGCCCATCGCCCGCTGGGCGGCAACCATGAAACGCTCGACGCGATCGGACGCTTGGTCGGGCTTGGAGAAGTCCACGAAGCGCATGCTGCCCGCCGGGACTGTGCGAACGCCGTGGCTGAAGCGCACCCGGGCCCACTGCTGGACCTCCTCCTCACCGCTCGGATCGCCGGTGAAGTAGATGCCCGCGACCGTGCCGACGCCCCACTCCGGATAGGACAGGCAGCGGGCGTAGCGGTGCACGACCGAGTGGTCGGGGACGCGGCTGGCGAAGGGATCATGCTTGGCGCGGTCGGCCGCCTGTGCGCGGGCGCGCTGCTCGGCTTCGTAGGCGCGCCGGCCGGCCTCCTCGCGCTCGCGGCGCGCGGCGGCGGCGCTGGCGCGGACGGCGTTGCGCGACACGCGGCCCCCGCGGGAGGTCTCGGCCAGGCGCTCCAGCTGGTCGGCGGCCTCGTTGATCGCCTTGAGGTGGCGCTCGTGTTCGAAGCGGGCTGACTGGGGCGCGAGGTCCGGGTGCCAGCGCTTGGCCATGCGCCTGCGGGCGAGCTGGACTTCCCGCTTGTCGAACGGCGCCTCGAGCTCCAGCAGGAGCAGATGCTTCTCGATGTCGAGCACCGTGGTGGGCATGACCAAACAACGTTAGCGATCGATCGCGAGGCTGGCCAGCGGCTGAGACGGATGTCTGCGATCTTGCACAGGCGAACCCTGGTTGCACGGATTCGCGAGCAAGGAGTGCATATCCTGCTCGGCGCGATGTCCGCTCAGTACGTCTACACGATGCACCGCCTGTCGAAGCTCCACCCGCCGGACAAGACGGTGCTCGACAACATCACGCTCGCGTTCTTCCCCGGTGCCAAGATCGGCGTGCTCGGCTACAACGGCGCAGGCAAGTCCACGCTGCTGCGGATCATGGCGGGGCTCGACGAGGAGTATCGCGGGGACGCCGCGCTGGCACCGGGCGCGACGGTGGGGATGCTCGCGCAGGAGCCCACGCTCGACGAGAGCAAGGACGTCAGAGGGAACGTCGAGGAGGGGCTGGCAGGCAAGAAGGCGCTGCTCGATCGGTTCAACGAGCTGGCCGCCGACTACTCCGAGGACACGGCGGACGAGTTCGCCAGAGTGCAGGCGCAGATCGACGCAGCCAACGCGTGGGACCTCGACACCGAGCTCGAGTACGCGATGGATGCGTTGCGGCTGCCGCCGGCGGACGCCGAGGTGGGCAGGCTCTCCGGCGGGGAGCGCCGCCGGGTGGCGCTGTGTCGGCTGCTGTTGAAAGCGCCGGACCTGCTGCTGCTGGACGAGCCGACGAATCATCTGGACGCCGAGTCGGTGGCGTGGCTGGAGCAGCACCTCGCCGAGTACAAGGGGACGGTCGTGGCGGTCACCCACGACCGCTACTTCCTGGACAACGTCGCGGGCTGGATCCTCGAGCTCGACCGCGGCAGAGGCATCCCCTACGAGGGCAACTACTCCAGCTGGCTGGCGCAGAAGGAGGCCCGACTGGCACAGGAGGAGCGTGCCGAGAAGGGTCGTCAACGGACGATCGCGGCCGAGCTCGAGTGGGTGCGGGCCAACCCGAAGGGAAAACGGACGAAATCCAAGGCGAGACTGGCCCGCTACGAGGAGCTCCTCGCCGAGGAGCGGAGCGTCAAGCTCGACGACGTCCAGATCCACATCCCGCCCGGGCCGCGGCTCGGCGAGAAGGTGCTCGAGGCGAGCGGCCTGCGCAAGGCATTCGGCGAGCGGTTGCTGATCGAGAACCTCGACTTCGACCTGCCCCGCGCGGGCATCGTCGGCGTGATCGGTGCCAACGGGGCCGGCAAGACGACCCTGTTTCGCATGATCACCGGCGAGGAGTCCCCCGATGCGGGGACGCTCGTGGTCGGGGACACGGTGCAGCTCGCCTACGTCGATCAATCCCGCGATGCGCTGGATCCCGACAAGAGCGTGTGGGAGGAGATCTCCGAAGGGCTCGACCAGCTTCAGGTGGGCGACCGGGTGGTCAACTCCCGCCAGTACACGGCGGGGTTCAACTTCAAGGGGTCAGACCAGCAGACCAAGATCGGCAAGCTCTCCGGCGGCGAGCGCAACCGTGTGCACCTGGCGAAGCTGCTGCGCACCGGTGGGAACCTGCTGCTGCTGGACGAGCCCACCAACGATCTGGACGTCGACACGCTGCGCGCGCTCGAGCAGGCGCTGCTCGCTTTCCCCGGCTGCGCGATGATCATCTCCCACGATCGCTGGTTCCTGGACCGTGTGGCGACACACGTGCTCGCCTTCGAGGGCGACTCGCAGGTGGCGTGGTTCGAAGGGAACTTCGACGCGTATGAGGAGAACCGCCGGGCACGGCTGGGCGCCGCTGCCGACCGTCCCCACCGGATCACCTACAAGCGGCTGGTCCGTGGCTGAGCGGACCGCCACCGAGCTGGGCACCTTCGACCGCGACACCGCGGTGCGGCGGCTGCAGGAGGAATCCGACGGGACCGGTGGCGGGACGGGCCGGAGTGTGACGTTCGCCGCCGAGGTCTCGCCCGATTGGCGGGCGGGACGGGGTCCGCATGGCGGCTATCTGGCGGCGATGCTGCTGCGGGCGCTGAGGGAGGTCGTGGCCGAGCCGGCGCGATCGCCTCGCTCGCTGACGATCCACTATGCGCGGGCGCCTGAGCCCGGGCCGGTGAGCATCCGCGTCGTCGTCGAGCGGGAGGGGCGCTCGCTGAGCACGCTGTCGGCGCGGATGGAGCAGCGGGGCAGGTTGATGGCGCTGGCGCTGGCGGCCTTCTCGGTGCCGTGGCGTGCCGAGGAGATCGTCGATCTTCAGATGCCGCAGGTGGCGCCGCCGGACGCTGCGCGCGAGGCGGGGACGCTGCGAGCGATCGGCGCGCCGATGTTCACCGATCACATCGTGTTGCAGCCCCGCATCGGGGTCGCCCCGTTCAAAGGAGCCGACGCTCCGATGGAGGTGGGCGGCTGGCTCGGGCTGGCGGAACCGCGTCCGCTCGACGCGCTGTCGCTGGCGTTCTTCAGCGACGCGCTGTTCTCGCCCCCCTACATCCGCCTGCGAGAGCGGGCGACGACGCCGACCGTCGACCTCACCGTGCACTTCCGCATGAGCCTGCCCCACGTGGCCGAGCCGGATCCAAACGAGCTCTGTCTGGCGCGGTTTCACACGAACGTGATCCACGAAGGATTCTTCGAGGAGGACGGCGCGATCTGGGCTCCCGACGGCACCCTGCTGATCCAGTCGCGCCAGCTCGGCATCGTGATGGCTCTGCCGAAGAAGTAGGATGGCCCGCATGGGCGACTACACAGCGAAACACATAGACGAGATGGAGGCCTCCCACGGTGGGGCCATGAAGAAGGCGCGGGCGGAGCTCGGTGTGAGCTCGTTCGGCTTCCAGGTGATCGACCTCCCGCCGAACTTCGCGGATTACCCCGAGCACGACCACAGCGCGGACGGCCAGGAGGAGGTGTACGGGGCGATGCGGGGATCCGGCCAGGTCGAGGTCGACGGCGAGCGGATCGATCTTTCCCCCGACGTGCTCGTGCGGGTGGGCCCCGATGTGCGGCGCAAGATCTACTCGGGGCCCGACGGTTTGCGGCTGTTGGCGCTGGGCGCGATTCCCGGCAAGGCGTATGAGATAGGGCCCGCCACCGAGCTGAGCGCGAGCTAGCGCCTCAGCGCGTGAAGGAGGCTTCGCCGTCGAGCCGTTGCGCGGCCGCGGCGATCAGGCGGGCCGCCGCCTGCACGTCGTCGAGCTGGACCAGCTCGACCGGTGAGTGCATGTAGCGCAGCGGGATCGAGACGAGCGCCGTGGGAACGCCTGCCCGGCTGAGGTGGACCGCATCGGCGTCGGTGCCGGTCGCCCGGGCGGAGGCCTCGACGGTGAAGGGGATGTCCTCCGCGGTGGCGGTGTCGAACAGCAGCTCGAATAGCTTGGGATGGATCGTCGAGCCGCGGGTGATGACCGGTCCGGAGCCGAGCTCGTGCTTGCCGAGCTCCTTGACCTCGACTCCCGGCGCATCGGTCGCGTGGGTCACGTCGATCACGATCGCCGCGTCGGGGCGCAGCGAGAAGGCGCTCGTGCGGGAGCCGCCGAAGGTGATCTCCTCCTGAGCCACCGCGACCGCCGCCAGCTCCCAGTCCGCGCCCCCCGCAGCGGCCACCAGGCGGGTGGCCTGGAGCGCCACGTAGGAGCCGATGCGATTGTCCATCGCCCGCGAGATCAGGCGGCCGCCGAGCACCTCGACGGGCTCCGCGTCGATCACGGCGACATCGCCGATGCGCACCAGCTCCCGCGCCTGCTCGCCGTCGCGAGCACCGATGTCGATATGCAGGTCGCGCGTCTCGGCGACCTTCTTGCGCTCCTCCTCGCGCAGCAGATGGATCGGCTTCTTGCCCACCGCCCCCCTGACCTGGCCGGAGCGCGTGGCGAGCGCGACGCGCTGGCCGACGAGGATCTGCGCATCCCAGCCGCCAACGGGAGAGAACCACAGGTAGCCGTCGTCGTCGATGTGGGTGACGATCAGCCCGATCTCGTCGATGTGGCCCATCACGAGCAGACGTCGCGGCGGTTGGGCGGCGCCGTGCTTCGGTGCGACCAGCGCCAGCGGGGTACCGAGCACGTCGGTGCTGACCTCCGCGAAGCCGGCGGCGGCCTGCAGCCACACCTCCGCAGCGGGTGTCTCATAGCCCGAGGGCCCGTGCGCGCAGAGAAGATCCAGCAGCAGTTGCGGGACGGACCCGCTGTCGTCCTCGGCGCTCATCCGCCCTGCCGGGAGGCGCTCGACTCGGCGGTTCCTGACGGCAGGAGCGCTCGCAGCACGTACTGGAGGATACCTCCGTGGCGGAAGTACTCGGCCTCGCGGGGGGTGTCGATGCGCACCCGCGCGGCGAAGCCGATCGGCTCTCCAGACGCCGGCCGCGCCGTCACCTCGACCTCGCGGGGCGGTTGGCCGCCGTCGGCCATCGCCGCCGCCAGTCCCTCGATCGAGAACAGCTCCTCCCCGCTCAACCCGAGCGACTCGGCGCTCTGGCCGTCGGGAAACTGCAGCGGCAACACGCCCATCCCGATCAGGTTCGAGCGGTGGATGCGCTCAAAGGTCCGGGCGATCACGGCACGCACGCCGAGCAGCTTGGTGCCCTTTGCGGCCCAGTCGCGGGAGGAGCCCGAGCCGTACTCCTCGCCGCCGAGCACGAGCAGCGGCACCCCCTCCTCGG
Source organism: uncultured Solirubrobacterales bacterium (assembly GCA_963696615.1). GTDB lineage: Bacteria > Actinomycetota > Thermoleophilia > Solirubrobacterales > Solirubrobacteraceae > Palsa-744. The sequence goes on from CAVOKU010000003.1 coordinate 501,311, forward strand.
CGTAGCGGATCGCGGCGTCGTAGATCGACATCTGCTCGCCGTCGGGGAGATGCCGGGTCACGCCCCCCTCGGTGGCGGGAGCCAGCAGGTTGCGCAGGCGGATATTGGCGAACGTGCCTCGCACCATCACCTCGTGGTTTCCGCGGCGGGAGCCGTATGAGTTGAAGTCGCGCGGCTCGACCCCCTGTGCCTGCAGGTAAAGGCCCGCAGGACCGTCGCGCTTGATCGCGCCCGCCGGAGAGATGTGGTCGGTGGTGACGCTGTCTCCGAGCAGCGCCAACACGCGCGCGTCGGCGACGCCCTGCACCGCGGCGGGCTGAGCGGGCATGTCCTGGAAGTACGGAGGCTGACGCACGTAGGTGGAGTCCGCCTGCCAGGCGAAGCGATCGCTGCCGCTCGCGCCGGCACGGTTTCGGTCTCCGTCGCGGTGGCCGGCACCCGCGGAGGAGCTCCCGAGCGCTTTCCAGCGCTCATCACCGGCGAACACCTCGCCATAGCTCTTGCGGAACATGTCCGCCTGCACCGCCCGCTCGATCGTCTGTGCCACCTCGTGCTCGGAGGGCCAGATGTCGCGCAGGTAGACGTCCTGGCCCTGCTGGTCACGCCCGAGCGGCTCGGAGAGGATGTCGATATCCATCGTCCCCGTCAGGGCGTAGGCGACGCACAGCGGGGGCGAGGCCAGGTAGTTCATCTTCACGTCGGGGTTGATGCGCCCCTCGAAGTTGCGGTTGCCCGAGAGCACCGACACGACCGCCAGGTCGCCCTCGTCGACCGCTCTCGAGACCTCCTCGGGGAGGGGTCCGGAGTTGCCGATGCAGGTGGTGCAGCCGTAGCCGACCAGGTTGAAGCCCAGCCGCTCGAGCGAGTCGGTGAGCCCCGCGCGGTCGAGGTATTCGGTCACGACCTTCGAGCCCGGGGCGAGCGAGGTCTTGACCCACGGCTGGCGCTGCAGGCCGCGCTGCAGGGCGTTGCGGGCGAGAATGCCGGCGCCGATCATCACCGATGGGTTGGAGGTGTTGGTACAGCTGGTGATCGCGGCGATCACCACGTGGCCGTGGCCGAGCCGGACCTCGGTTCCATCGGCGAGCGTGACCGGGACGGCGTGGGCCGCTGCGACGGCCGCATGTGCCCCAGCCCGCTGCCCGGCATAGCTCGGCCCGCCGTCGTCGGGCTTTGGCCGATCGCTGCCGTTCGCGGGAGGGTCGCTGGAGGGAAAGCTCTCGGCGGAGGCCTCGTCACGCCAGTCATAGCTCGGCACGTACCCCTTGAGCACCTCGCGGAAGGAGTCCCGGGCACCCGCGAGAGGGACGCGGTCCTGCGGGCGCTTGGGGCCGGCGAGGCTCGGTTCGACCGAACCGAGGTCGAGCTCCATCGTGTCCGAGAAGGCCGGCTCCACCGAGCCGTGCTCGTGCCAGAGGCCCTGCTCGCGGGCGTAGGCCTCGACGAGCGCGATCTGCTGGGGGGATCGCCCCGTCAGCTGCAGATACCGGAGCGTCTCGGAGTCGATCGGGAAGATCGCGCAGGTCGAGCCGAACTCGGGCGACATGTTGCCGATCGTCGCCCGGTCGGCGATCGGCAGGCCGGTCAGCCCGTCGCCGTAGAACTCCACGAACATCCCCACCACGCCCCGCTCGCGCAGCATCTCGGTGACGGTGAGCACCAGGTCGGTGGCGGTGGCCCCCTCCGGCAGCGCGCCGTGCAGCCTGAACCCGAGCACCCGGGGAATCAGCATCGACATCGGCTGTCCCAACATCGCCGCCTCGGCCTCGATGCCGCCGACCCCCCACCCGAGCACGCCCAGGCCGTTGACCATCGTCGTGTGCGAGTCGGTGCCGACGAGCGTGTCCGGATAGGCCTGAGCTCCCTCTGCGGCGGGATCGGCGAACACCACTCGGGCCAGATACTCGAGGTTCACCTGATGGACGATGCCGGTATCGGGGGGAACGACGGCAAAGTGCTCGAACGCCTCCTGGCCCCAGCGCAGGAACGCGTAGCGCTCCCGGTTTCGCTCGAACTCCCGCTCGGCGTTGAACCGGAACGCGTCCCGGGTGCCGAACGCGTCGACCTGGACGGAGTGATCGATCACCAGCTCGGCCGGTGCCAGTGGGTTGATGCGGGCCGGATCGCCGCCCATCGCCGCCATCGCGTCGCGCATCGCAGCCAGATCCACGACCGCGGGCACGCCGGTGAAGTCCTGCATCAGCACGCGGGCGGGGGTGAACGCGATCTCCTTGCCGGGCTGGGCCCGGGGATCCCAGCTCGCGAGCGTCTCGATGTCCGCTGCCCGAACGGAACCGTTGCCCTCCGTGCGGAGCAGGTTCTCGAGCAGGATCTTCAAAGAGAAGGGGAGCCGCGCCACGTCGAAGCGCTGAGCGAGCGCATCGAGGCGATAGATCTCATATTCACGGTCATTGACGGCGAGCGTCGACGCCGCGCCGAAGGTGTTCTCCGACATGTGACTCCTTCGTAGCCGGGGGTTCGCCTTCAGTCTCGCAGACGTCAGTTGCCCGCCGGCGGCCAGTCCAGAGGGGTCAGCGCGTGCGGCTCGCAGCGCGGGTGACCCGGCCCTTGCCTTCACGCTTGGAGCGCAGCAGCGCGGCGTCACAGGCCTGCAGCAGTGTGTGAGCGCTCATCGACGGCTGCCACTGGGCTACCCCGATCGACGCCGCCACCCCCGCGTCCGGTGCGTGGTCAGAGACGGCGAGCAGCCGCTGAAGTGCACGCCCGGCGGCGCTCGCGGCGCTTTCCAGATCGGCGTTGGGCAGGATCACGACGAACTCGTCGCCGCCGTAGCGGGCGACGCGGTCGAACTCGCGGAACTCCCCCACGAGCGCCTCGCCGACCTCGCGCAGGACGCTGTCGCCGGCCTGGTGGCCGTAGTGGTCGTTGACGAGCTTGAAATTGTCGAGGTCGATCAGCATGCACGAGAGCGGGTTTCCGGTGCGAGCGGCCCGGCCGATCTCCTCCTGCAGGCGGCGACGCATCGCACGGTGGTTCATGCAGCCCGTGACCGCGTCCGTGCCGGCCTCGGCGCGCGCCCGCACGAGCGCCAGCGCCGTCGCCGCCTGGTCCACGAGGGTCATCGCACGCTCGACCGCGCCGGGCCCGTACGACTCGCCGCTGCGACGCACGAGCATCGCCACCGCCTCGACGTCGCGGCGAACCGTGAGCGGTAGCAGCAGCGCGCAACGCGCCTGCCCAGCCGCTGCCAGGCGGGGCGCGGACGCCGCCAGCTCGCGCTCGTCGCCCGCCAGGAAACTGCGGCCCGAGCTTGCCACCCAGGTGACCCCCGGAGGGCGTTCGGAGCGCGGGATCAGGTAGCTGAGACGTCCGTCCCCCTCGAACAGATACACGACCACCAGCTCGTCCTCGCCCGGCGGCCCATGCAGGTGATGGAGGTGGATCTCGTCAGCGCCGGGCGCAAGCAGGAGCTCGCGGGCGAGCCCACGGAAGATCGCCTCCCCGTCGGTTGCTGTGTCCGCCAGCAGAGCCAGACGTCGCACACCCGCGAGCAGCGGATCGACCGACTCGATCGCGTCCGCGGCGCCTACTGTCGGTGGCTCATCGTGCGGCGGCCCGCCAGCGTCCAAGACCCGTCGCTCGCCCCCGTATGGCGGTTCCGAGGCATCCATACCCGCATCGCCCATTCCCCCAATTTACGACATGTCCGGGGGCTGCAGGCCCGCAGCCCCCGGAAACGTCGCGCGTCGACCGATCAGCGGGGGTCGATCATCGGTAGACGACGGTGACGTAGGACACCGAGCTGGGCGTGCCCTTCTTGTTCGGCACGAACCCGACCCGGATCTTGACCTTCAGCGGTTTGCGCTTGCTCTGACCGGCGTGGGAGAGCGAGACCTTCAGGCTCGCCGATTTCTGCGCCTTGCTGAGCTTGCGGAACACGGTCGCGACGTTCTTGCCTTTGCCGCTGATCCGCCCCGGCGAGTAGGTCTGCACGGTCAGGTAGGCGGTCTTGCCCACCGTCTTGTGCCCCGCGACCCGTACCCCGCAGTTGCTCACCGAGATCGTGGTGTTCTGCTTGAGGGTCGCCCCGTTCTGAGCGGTGATCGTCGTGGGCATCACGAGCTTCGAGGCACACAGGTTGCCGTTCGCCGTCAACGCCGAGTGCGAGCCCACCGGCAGGTTGACCGACACGCTCGAGACCGGCACGTCCGGCGTGGAGGCGAAGGTCGTGGTGGTTATGCCTTTCTTGATCGCCGTGTTGCCGGTGAGGATCACTTTCACGCCGTCGGCGCTGAGCACGAGGTCGAGATCGGGGAACGCCTGGCCACCGTGAGAGACGAGGTAGGCCGAACCGGTCAGCTTGTCGGGCAGCACCGGCGTCACCACCGTCGCGCCACCCACTTTCGAGGTGACCGGGCATTCTGCCGGGTTGTTGGCGAACGTCTTTTCAAGGCAGGATTTCTGCAGCGTCGAGAGCCGCGAGGGCAGCTGCTTGGGCAGCTGCACCATGACCGACTTGATGTTCGCCTGGCCGGCAGGCTGGGTGATCGTGGTCGTCAGGCTCGCCCCGTTGGCTTTGGAGGTCTTGGCGCTGGTCGACGCCGCGAACGTGGGCTTGAACGGAAGCGCGTTGCAGTTGTTCACCTGGAACGGGCTCGACAGGGGCGCCGTCGCCCCGAACGAGGAGGTCAGCGTGGAGGCGGTCGCCAGCACGCCACAGTTGGTCGGGTTGACCAGGAATCCCTGTTTGTTGATTTCCAGATGGATCGCACGCAGACGCGTCGGGATGCCCCTGAAGATCGTGGGAACGTTGCTCGTGGCGATCACCTGCCCGGTCACCGGGTCGATGTTGATCGTCGAGCGGACGACGTCGTTGCCTAGGCTGAAGGGCCCGGCGTTCACGGGCACGGCGATCTTGAGCCCGTAGGGAGCGCCGTTGTAGGGCCCCGTCATGTAGACGTTTCCTTTGAGCGCAAACGGGGTCGGTCCGGATCCGCTGGTGACGATCACCGAGCCGATCTGGCTCGCGGCTGGGCATTCCAGCGTGGAGCTGTTGGCCTGCGGTTCCGGGCAGAGGGTGACCGCGGGAATCTTCCCGACGAGGCCGGGCGGCATCACCGTCTTGACCTGCGCGAGGTACTGATTACCTTCCGGCCGTTCGAAGTTCAGCGCGAACGACGTGTTGGCGCCCGCATTGCCAGGAGCCTGGTTGGTCGTGCTCTGGCTGGGCGAGAACGGCAGTGGGTTGGCGCATGATCCGCCGGCGCCGTTGTCGACCGTGAAGCTGCTCATCGGCATCTGTGCCGCCGTGCCGGTGAACGGGGTGAAGGTGGTGAGCGCCGTGGCCGTGCCGCACACGAGTGGGTTGGCGATCGGCGCGAGTGCTCCGCCCTTCATATGCAGCGTCAGGTTGGTGAACGGCTGTTCGGGGTTTTCCACGAAGGACGCCGTCACCCGTCCGGTCGCTTCGTTGGGAGTCACGGTGCCTTTGATGCGCACCGAGATGCCGTAGCGTTCGGATTCGGCGACCACGTACATGGGCGTCGGGAACCCGGTGATCGGACCGGATTCCGGGCCGCCGAGGTAGACATTGCCGGTGAGCGAGCCCGCGGGAAGACCGGGTACTTCGAGCGTCGCGGTACCCAGTTTGGAGCCGCTCGGGCATTCGGTCCCCGGAGTCAGGCTGTGAATCCTCGCCTGTTTCGGTGTGCACGCTTCCAACCCGGCCGCCGCAGACGGGTTGAGCGTCATGCCTTCGGGAAGGATGATCGTGGCTTCCTTCAACTGGGAGGAGTCCAGATGGGACGGATTCGGGTCATGGGGAAGACCCACTTCGGTGGTGATTCCGTCAGGTTTGTCCGAACCCATTTCAGCCCCCAAACCCGAAGCGAGCGAGAAGGTCGGCGCGAACGGCACGGCGTTGCACCCATCGGTGCCGATCGGCGTGGTGTAGCTCTGGGAGGCCACTTCCCCTTCGGCAGATTTGAGCGTCAGCTTGCTGGTGGTCTGCGGTCCGATGCCCGTGCAGCTGGTCGGATTGGTGAGGAATCCGCCTGTGCCGATGTTGCCTTTGAAGACCAGTCGCGAGCTGATGAGGGGAAGCACAGGTGAGACGTTGATTTCGAAGTAATCGTGATAGTCGCTGGCCCATTCGACGTGGCCTTCGATCAGGGTGTGCGCGAAGATGCCCGGTTTGCCCAGCGGTTCCAAGCTCAGCGCGACGCCGAACTCTGATGCGAGGCCATTTGGCTGCACGAGGTTGTAGACGGTTCCTTCGAGAGGCACGTTCGCAAACACGCCTTTGGCGGCTTCGACGAGGACGACCACTTTGTTGACGCCGATGATCGAGCCCCCGGGGCATGTCGGTTCCGGAAAGGCCCCGGTGCCCGGTGCCAGTTCTTTGTCACCGAATTCTTCGGCCGTGCACTTCGCAACGGCCTCAGGATTGGTGCTCACGCCCGGCGCCACATCTGTACGCACGTGGGTGACGAGACCATCGGGTGCGACGGCTTCGAACGGGACCGTCTGTATCACGTGGGTGCTGACAGTGAAGTCCGTGACCCCGAACGGAGGATGACCCGCGGCCTGCGTAAAGCCTTCTTCTTCGGCCTTTTCTTTTTCTTCGGAGGGTTTCGCGGGTTTCTTGCAAGTTTCGTGCCCTTCCTTGCAGTTCGCAGCAAAGAAGCTTTCTATGCCGAACGCGGCCTGGGCCGCGGGCGCCGATAGCGCGAGGAGAACTCCCGCCAGGACTGCCAAGAGCGAAAGCCGAACTGGAAACCGCATGCCTACCTCCCTATCGACGCAAGGGCACTGATCACACCCTTTATGACCCTTCTCGTGCGCGGAAGTTGCGAAATTGCAAAACGACCAACGGATGTATTAGACGCGGCCGGGCGATGTCCTCCTCTCCTCGGGCTCCGCGGGCTTGGACTCCTTCGGCGCCGCCGGCGCGGAGGCCTGTGGTCGCAGGGGCTCGGACTCCTCTGCAGGCGGGTCGAGGTCCAGGGGCGCGCCGAAGCTGACCGTCAGCAGCGCTCCCCCGCCCGGGGCGTTCTCAGCCCGCGCAAAGCCCCCCGCCGCCTCGGCGGCCTGGCGGACGATCGCCAGGCCGAGACCCGAACCGGGGAGCTCGCGGGCACGGTCGGCCCGGTAGAAGCGATCGAACACATGCGGGAGGTCCTGCTCATCGAAACCGGGGCCGTGGTCGCGCACGCTCAACACGCCGCCGTGGAGGCCCACCTCGACCGATCCGGCCGGCGAGCTCCACTTGGCCGCGTTCTCGAGCAGGTTCGAGACAGCCCTGTCGATCCGATCGGCGGAGCCCGTGATGACGGCCGGCTCGAGCTCCAGCTCGAACCGGATCTCTCCCATCCGTCGCCTGGTCCTCTCCACCGCCGCCGTCACGATCATGTCGAGACGCACCTCGTCGGGCTGGCCGTCCGGAGACGTCCCTCGGGCGAGCTCGACCACGTCGCCCACCAGGGCCGTGAGCTCGTCGAGCTCGCTGACGATGTCCTGCCGCAGGGCCTCCCTGTCGGCCTCGGGCAGTCGCTCGGCCTCGCCCAGCACCTGGATGTTCGCCCGCAGGCTCGCGATCGGCGTGCGCAGCTCGTGACCTGCATCGGCGACCAGCTGGCGCTGGGACCCGATCGAGCGCTCGAGCGCGTCGAGCGTGCGATTGAAGCTCTCCGCCAGACGACCCAGCTCGTCGCGGCCCTTCACCTCGAGCCGCTGGGAGAGGTCCAGTGCGACGCCCTCGGGGGCGTCGGTGTCCTGCGGCGCGCTGCGTGCGATCAACGTCTCCGTACGCGCGGTGAAGCGACTGATGGGCGCGAGCGCCACACGCGCCACCACCGCGCCGAGCGCAGCCGCCAGCGCGATCCCCGCGGCGCCGACGATCGCGAGGATCAACAGCAGTTTGCTCAGCTCGCTGTTCACCTCCCCGAGCGGTCTCGCCACCAGCACGGCTCCCCGCCCGCCGATTCCATCCGTGAGAACTCGCAGCCTCGTCCCCTTGACAGTGATGTCCCTGAGCGCGCTGCCGACGCCCCGCCGGGCGATCGCGCGATCGCTCGCGTCGATCGCGATCGTTGCGGAGCTGCTCCCCTGCCCGCCGGGCACCTGCACCCGGCCGCTCGGTTCGATGAACTGCACGTATCCCGACGCCCCCCCGAAGGGCGCGGGACGGACCCTGCTCGGGAACCCGCCGCCGCTAGCCCCGGGGCCCGCCAGCTGAGGCCCGGGCGCAGCCTGGCCCTTCACCGGTGGGCCTCCCTTGGCGCCGTAGTCGAACAGATCGTTCCCGCCGGCGCCTTTGAGCAGGACCACACCCCCGCTGCGCCTGAGGACGTCGCCGTTCACGCCGTTCACCCCGCCGGGTGGGTTGGCGAACAGCTGTGCGCGGTCGCGCAGTCCCTTGTCCACTTCCCCCCTCAGATCGGCCCGCACGGCAAGATACAGCCCGATCGCCGCCGCCAGCACCGCCAGCGCCACCGACACCCCCGCCACTGCTGCGATCCGCGTTCGCAGCGTCATCGCGGCACCTGTCGGGATCGGCCCCACCGCTCCAGTCGGCCGGGCCGCCTCCGGCCCGCACCCCACCATCGGCGGCGCCCTCGCGACCCGCTCGGCGGCTCAGGGCTCCCGCAACACATACCCCACCCCTCTCACCGTGTGAATCAGCTGCCGCGCGCCCGCCCCCTCCAACTTGCGCCGCAGGTAACCGACGTAGACCCGCAGCGCATTTGAGGCGGGGCCGAAGTCATACCCCCACACCCTGTCGTAGATGAGGCTGTGGGTGAGCACCTGGTTGGGGTTGATCATCAACAGCTCGAGCAGCTGGTACTCGGTGCGGGTCAGCTCGACGAGCTGATCGTCCACCTCCGCTCCGTGCCTGCCGCGGTCGAGCTTCACCTCGGCGAAAGCCAGCTCGTCGGGATCGCCCCCCTCAGCCGCCGTGCGCCGCAGCAGCGCTCGGATCCGTGCCTTCAGCTCGCCCACGTCGAACGGCTTGACCATGTAGTCGTCCGCGCCCACGTCGAGCCCGTCGATCCGATCGGACACCGCGTCGCGGGCCGTCAGCATCAGGATCGGAACGCGGTTGCCCAGCCGCCGCAGTCGCCGGCACACCTCCAGACCATCGATCCCCGGCATTCCCACGTCCAGCACCACCGCATCGGGGAGCACCTGCACCACCGCGTCGAGCGCCTGCTCCCCGTCCCCCGCCATCTGCACCTCATACCCCGCCAGCGTCAATGCCCGTCGCAGTGCGTCTCGCACCGCCCGATCGTCGTCCACCACCAGGATCCTCATCGACTCGATTCTTGCGCGCCCAGCGCCGCGGCCCGCCCCCGGCAGTCATACAACTCCCCTTCGCTGCCGCCCGCTTCGTCGCCTGCTTCGCCCGCGCCCGTGGCGGAGCTCGACACCAGGGTCACCCGCCGGCACGCCTGGGCGACCGCCGCCAGCGCCTTGCGAGAGCCCTGCCTGGTGTCTCCCGGCAGCCTCGCCCCGCCCGCTGCGCCGCCTTCGCTGAGGACCCATCCGATCTCTTCTTTGGCCACCTCTCCCGCAAGCCAGGAGACGCTCACGTCGCTCTCCCGTCCGGAGAAGCCGCCGATGCCGGCCACCTCACCGCCGTTCGCCACGATCGCCGAGGCCGCGCTCGACTGGCTCGCCACTGCCACCGTGCCGCCGCCGTGGCCCTTCGCATAGGCGATCGCCTGGGCGATCGTCTGCTGGTTGCCCAGCGGCGCACCCGGCGCGCCGCCGAACCCGCCTGCACCGGGCCCACCGGCTCCACCGCCGAACCGCACAGCGGGCCCACCGGGCCCGCTCCGCGCGAGCCCGCCACCGCCGGGGCCCGGAGCACCGGCCACCCGGGCGCCGCCGATCTGTGCCGGCGGTCCTTCACCGGCGCCGTTTCGCGGCCCGAACAGGGGCACGCCGCCGGGAGTCGCTCGCTGACCGCTCAGCCGCCGGCCGAACCCTCCGATCAGCCCCGCCGGCCCGCCGCGCTGTGCTGAGACCGGGCCGCCTTCGGGGAAGGTGCCATTGGCGCGGTGCCCAAGCGTGTCGATCGCCCACGCGCCGGGCGCGATCAGCAACGCCGCGAGCGCACCCACCAGCGCCGCCGTTCGCATCGTGCGGTCTCGCAGGACCAACAGCGACACCGCAGCCATCGCTCCCACCACGATCAGCACCGGCCCGAGCCATGAGAGCTGGCCCGGATACTGGTGCAGCACGACCAGCTCGCTCGCCACGCCCGCGGCGATAGCGCACGCGGCCAGCACCGGCGTGCCATTGCCCGACCTGCGCAGCTGGCTCACCCCGGCGCCTGTGAGGGCCGCCGCGAACGGCGCCAGCAGGGACACGTAGTAGGGGTGGAAGATCCCTTTCGCCTCGCTGAAGACGACTGCCGTCACCAGGAACGCCCCTCCCACTGCGAGCAGCCAGCCGCTGCGCCGATCGGATCTCCGCAGTCTGCAGCCCACCAGCACCGCCACCCCGCTCACCACGGCGAACCCCAGCATCCAGCCGGCCTGACCGCCGAGCGCCGAGTTCAGCAGCCGTCCGACGCCCGCTTCGCCGCCGAACATGCTGCCCGCGAGGCCCCCTCCAGGCCCCCCGGTCTGTCCGTCGAGCCTCCCCACCCCGTTGTATTCGGTGATCAGTTCCCACACGGTGTTGCCACTCGTCCCGGACACCCAGGGACGATCAGAGGCAGGCGTCAGTTCGACCAGCCCAGGCCACGCCCCGCCGACCAGCGCCATCGCCCCGCCGGCTCCAAGCAGCTCGCCGAGCGCTCGTGTGCGGCCGTTGGGGGCCACCCACAACCATGCCGCGACGATGCCCGGGACGACCATCAGGGCGACCGCCATCTTCGTCTCGAAGCCGAGACCCACGCACACCCCCGTCAGCACCAGCCAGCCCATGCTCCGCCGCTCCAGCGCCCGCACGGTGCACCACACCGCCGCGACGCTGCACAGCACCAGCAGCTCGTCGAGATTGTTGTGCCTGGACACCGCCACCTGGATCGGCGTGAGCGCCAGCGTCAGCCCGGCGACGAACCCGCCGAGCTTGCCGAACCGCCTTCGCACGAGGTCGTAGACGAGCGCCACGCTCGCCATCCCCATCAACGCCTGGGGCACCAGCACGCTGAGCGGGTGATAGCCGAACACCCTCACCGAGAGCGCCTGCACCCACAGCACCAGCGGCGGCTTGTCCACCGTCATCGCTCCCGCCGGGTCCATCGCCCCGAACAGGAAGTTGTGCCAGCTCGAGCTCATCGACCGCACCGCAGCGCTGTAGTAGGTGTTGGCCCAGCCGTTCTGGCCGAGCGCCCACAGGTTCAGCGCCCCCGCCAGTCCCATCAGAGCCGCCAGTTGCAGCTTGACGGTGCCGGCGGCTGCGGTGACCGGCGCCAGCAGCGCCCGAGCGGGCTCGCGCTCGCGTGTCTCTCCCAAGAATGTGTGCTCGCTCGCATTCATCCGGTGGAGGGTCCCTGCCCGCCGTAGGAGCACCGTGTGACCAAGCTAAAGATTCGCTCAGGGCCATCTCTGCGGCTGTCCATCGCCGCCGCCCGGAATCTCGGACGCCCGTCCATATCCCCCACGCCGTCCCGAGCGCACACTCGCTGGAGCGTGGGCTAGACCTGTGAGACCTCCAACCGCGATGCGAGCCACCCCACAGACCTCCAACCGCACACCGCAGATCGTCGCCTTTGGAGGCGGCGGCTTCTCGATGGAGCGATCGTCCTCGGTCCTCGACGACTACGTGCTCTCGCTGACCGGCGCCTCCCGCCCGCGCGTGTGCTTTCTGCCCACCGCGTCGGGCGACGCCGATCACTACGTGGTGCGCTTCTATCGCCGCTTCTCCCCCACCTGCGACGCCAGCCACGTGTCGCTGTTCCGCCGCGACCAGGGCACCAGCGGCGTCGAGGACGACCTCGCCACCCACCTGCTCGCCCAGGACCTGATCTACGTCGGCGGCGGCAACGTGGTGTCCATGCTCGGCGCCTGGCGGGCTCATGGCCTGGACGATGTGCTGCGCGCCGCCTGGCGCCGGGGGATCGTGCTGTGCGGGCCCTCCGCGGGTTCGCTTTGCTGGTTCGCCGAGGCGCTGTCGGCCTTTCACGGCGGTCCCCGCCGCATCCGGGGGCTGGGCCTGTTGCCATACTCGAACTGTGTCCACTACGACGCCGAGCCCCAGCGCCGGATCGAGTATCACCGCTTCGTCGGCGACGGCATGCGCCCCGGCTTCGCCGCCGATGACGGCGTCGCGCTGCACTTCCGCGGCACCCTGCTCGAGCGGGTCCTCAGCTCCCGTGACGACGGCCTCGCCTATCGCGTGGAGCCCGTAGGGAGAACCGTGGTCGAGTTCCCCCTCGAGGTCGCCCATCTCACCGCCAGCCCGCCGGGTCCCCGAGCTGCCGCGGACCCCGCCGCGGAGTCCGGCCCCCACGCTCACATCGGTGCAGCCGCTTGAGTCCCTCGGAGGTGCCCCTTCACAACCGCGCGATCTTCGCGATGGGCGGAGGCGGCTTCACGATGGAGCCCGCCAATCCGCTGCTCGACGATTACGTCCTCTCGCTCGCCCTCGCCCGCGTGCGCGCCACCGCCGCCGCGCCCGGTGTCAGCGCCACCGGTGGCGCCCCCACGCCGACGCGGGAGCCTCGCATTCTGTTCCTGCCCACCGCCTCGGGGGACACCACCGCCCAGATCAACGCTTTTCACGCCCGCTTCGCCGATCGCTTCTGCGTGGCCGAATACCTGTCCCTGTTTCGCCTGCGCGAGTCCCGCCGGCCGCTGGCCGAGATCGTGCTCTCCCAGGACGTCGTCTATGTCGGCGGCGGCTCGATGCGCAACCTGCTCGCGATCTGGCGGGCTCATCAGCTCGACCGCCTGCTGATCGAAGCCTGGCGGCGAGGGATCGTGCTGGCGGGCATCAGCGCGGGCGCGATGTGCTGGTTTCAGGGCGGCATCACACGCTCCAGCGGCCCCCCCGAGCCGCTCGCCGGTCTGGGGCTGCTGCCGGGCTCGCTCACCGTCCATGCCGACGGCGAGCCCGAGCGCCTGCCCGTCTGGCTCGCCGCCGTGCGCGAGGGCACCCTCCCCGGAGGCTGGTCGGTGGACGACGGCGTGGGCCTGCTGTTCGAGGGCCACGGCTTCGGTCGCGCCGTCAGCTCCCGTCCCGGCGCGAGTGCCCAGCGGGTCGACGCGATCGCCGGAGAGCTCGTCCGCCGCACCGTCGAGCCCGATCTGCTCGGCGCCGGCGAGGACACGGGCCTGCTCGCCGCGATCGACGAGGACGTCGAGGAGCTGCGCCGCGTCAACCGCCTGCGGCGCACCTTCGGTGAACGCCGGTAAGATCGTCGAGGCAGTTCTCCGACGACCGGCGGGAGGTCACGATGGCGGCGACGGGCACAACCGACCTTGAGCATCTGCTCCTGGTCGAGCGCGAGGTCTGGGAGCGGGGCGTGCCGCACGAGATCTTCAAGCAGATGCGCAGCCAATGCCCCGTCCACTGGACCGCCGGGATGACGGAGTTTCCCGAGGAGGCCGGCTTCTGGTCGGTCACCACCCCGGAGGACATCCATGCGGTCAGCCGCGACTGGCGCACCTACTCCTCCGAAGACGGCGTCACGGCCGCCAGCGTCGGCTTCCCGGTCGAGCTCTCCCGGGCGATGTTCATCGGCATGGATCCCCCCAAGCACGATCGCATCAAGGCCCTGTTCCAGGCGGGCTTCACGCCGAAGCGCATCGCCGCCCACGAGCAGGAGATCAGAGAGATCGTCGTCGGGGTCCTCGACACGCTCGACGGCCGCGAGCAGTGCGAGCTCGTCAACGACGTCGCCCAGCCCGCCGTCTCGCGCGTGATCGGCAGCTTCATGGGCATTCCCCCCGAGGACGACGAGGTGTGGGCGCGCCTGATGAACACCACCCTCGGCGCCGGCGACCCCGACCTGAATCCCCACGAGACGATCGTGGGCGGGATCGAAGCGGCGGTCGCCGAGATCTTCGACCGCTGCGGGAAGCTGATCGCCGAGCGCCGGGAGACCCCCACCGAGGACCTCACGAGCCTGCTCGTCCACGCCGAGGTGGACGGCGAGAAACTCTCCGAACACGAGATCGTGATGGGCTTCTTCCTGCTCGTCGCCGCCGGCAACGACTCCACCAAGTCGACCTACTGCAGCGGCATGCGGGCGCTGATGGAAAATCCCGACCAGCGCGAGCTGCTGCTCGCAGATCCCAGCCTGATCCCGGGCGCAGTCGAGGAGTCGCTGCGGATGTTCCCCGCGTTCGCCCACTTCCGCCGCACCGCCACCTGCGACACAGAGCTGCACGGACGCAAGATCAAGAAGGGCGAGAAGGTGGTGCTGTGGTACGTCTCCTCCAACCGCGACGAGACCCTGTACGAGGACCCCGACCGCTTCGACGTCCGCCGCAACCCCGAGCACCAGGCCTTCGGTGCGGGTGGACGTCACTTCTGCCTGGGCACCGCCCTCGCCCGCCTGGAGCTGCGGACCCTGCTCGAGGAGACGCTGAAGCGCTACCCGAAGATCGAGACGGCGGGTAAGCCGACCTATGTGGAATCGGTGTTCCTCAACCAGCTCAAGACCCTCCCCGTACGGCTCCAGCCCTAGCTCACCCGGCCAACCCCGCTGCGACGATCCGCGTCCGGTGGGCACCCTCGTCGCGGACCGCTGTGACAAGAGCGTGACGTTGCTGTGGCAACGGCCTGACAGGCGGTCTGGAGCGGCCACTTCCGACATGTGCCCGTCCTATGTTCTGTGCTCACATACGAACACATGTTCGCATCGGGAGGGTCTTCGATGTACACCGAACATACGAACGTCAGGGCCGCCGACCTCGCCGAGCGAATCGTCGAGGAGATCAGCGAAGCCAACCAGGACTGGCACACGATCGAGCGATGTACGCGGGAGCTGCTCGCGCTCGCCTCGGCGCGGGACGCACGGGCGCGCCGATCTGCTAGGTATCGCGGGAGGATGCCGGCGCCCACGATCGACGAGCTGCAGATCGCCGACGACGGCGAGCGCTGGGCGGCGCTCGGCTTTCTGCTGGTCGACGGCGTCTGCCGGCTCGGCGGGGTGAGACTGCGGTTCGTCTCCGACGGGGACGGCCGGACCGGCATCGTCGGGTGGTCGCTGCGGGACATCGAGGCCGTCGAGCTCGACGGCCTGTCCACGACCCGCTCGGACCGGCCGTCGCTCGCAAGGACAGACGCGGACGCAGGCGAGCATCCGAACGGGGTCGTGGCGATCGATCACGTTGTCGCGATGTCGCCGTCGCTGGACCGCACCGTCGATGCACTGAAGGCCGCCGGACTGGATCTGCGACGGGTCCGCGAGGATCCCACTCCCGCTGGCGCCCCCCGACAGGCCTTCTTCCGGCTGGGCGAGGAGATCCTCGAGGTGATCCAGGAGCCGTATGACATCGTCGAGCGCGGTGGGGGCGGGGCACGGCCCACCCGCTTCTGG
The DNA here is from genome assembly GCA_963696615.1 of uncultured Solirubrobacterales bacterium. Lineage (GTDB taxonomy): Bacteria > Actinomycetota > Thermoleophilia > Solirubrobacterales > Solirubrobacteraceae > Palsa-744. Next base: position 516,771 of record CAVOKU010000003.1, read on the forward strand.
GGCCTCGCGGCGCTGGTGTCCGATCTCGACCGCACGGTTGAGCTGCTCGGCGAGCACGCCGGCCCGGCTCGTCCCGCCGTCCAGCCAGGTCGTCGCATCGCGACGGTACGTCGCTCGGCGGGGCTCGCCGTGCCACTGGCGCTGATGAGCGCCCCCGAGGCGGGCTGAGCCGGCCGCTGGCCTGCCGCCGTGCGAGCCGGACCGCCCCAGCTGGAGCGCCCGAGCTCTTAAGAGGCCTCGACCGCTGCCTTGATCCGGCCCACGAACGCGTCCGCGTCCTTGCGCGCCGCCCGCAGCGCGAAGCCCGCGATCAGCGACCCGATGCCGTGGCCCTCGAGCACGTTGAAGAAGGTGAGCTTGGTGCCCGTGCCCGCCGGCTCGAGGTCATAGCCCCCTTCGGGCACCACAACCGGATGTTTGGAGCGCTCATGCCAGCGGATCTTCGTCGGCGACTGGACCTCGGTGAGCTCGAACTCCCGCTTGGTGGTCATGCCCGCGTCCTTGACAGTGCTGGCGTACACCGTGCCGACGCCGGGGGGGCCTTCGGTCGTCTTGGCGATCTCGAGCACCCGCGGACTGAACTTCCTGTCGTTCTCGCCGTCGGCCAGGAAGGCGAACACCTCCTCGATCGGACGATCGATCGTCACGCTCGCACCGAACTGTCCCGCCATCGCGCCTCCTCTGTGGGCGACCCTCGATCTGCTGGCCTCTGCCACGGCCACGGATCCCACGATACTCCTCCGCGAGGGTCGCTTCTCGCGAGCGCCGGCCCCTCAGCGCGCCGCGGCTCCCGCGGGCTCGACGGCCCGCACGAGCGCCCTGTTGCGGGCGGCGCGCACCTCCGCGCTCAACGTGTCGACGTCGTAGACGCCGGTGTGTCGGCGCCCGTTGATGAAGAAGGAGGGGGTGCCCGAGACGCCGCTGGCGTCCGCGCTGGCCACATCGGCGCGTATGCGGGGCGCATGGATACGGCGACGCAGCTCCTCCTCGAACCGCTCGGCGTCGAGGCCTAGCTCCTCGGCGTAGCGGCGCAGGCTGCTCGGCGTGAGGTCCTCCCCCCGTGAGATCAACACGTCATACATCCGCCAGAACTCACCCTGGGCGCCGGCCGCCTCAGCGGCCTCGGCGGCCAGCTGCGCCCAGGGGTGCACGTCGCTGAGCGGCAGGTGGCGAAATACGTAGCGCAGGTCATCGCCCCACTCCGCCAGCAGCTCCCGTATGACCGGCTCGGCCTGCCCGCAATACGGGCACTCGAAGTCGCCGTACTCCACCAACGTCACCGGTGCGTCGGCGGCTCCGCGGATGTGGTCGCGTGCGGGATCGACATCCTCGGCCAGATCGATCAGCTGCTCGGCGGTGCCCCTGAGCTGGCGTGCACGTACCGAGGTCGGCAGGCGGGCGATCACCCGGAACACCACGAACGCAGCCACCGGAGCGAGGATCGCGGTTGCCACGATCCCGAGCTTGGCCTCGGCGAGGTCCTCACCGTTGAACGCACGGGCGGCAATCAGCAGCGACACGGTGAAGGCCGTCCCGGCGATCACCCCCGTGCCCGCGAGGCCGGGCCAGGTGACCACGAGGCGGGCGCCGCCGAGCCGCCTGCGGGTGCCCAGCCAGGAGCCGGCGAGGATGCCCAGCGGCTTGCCCACCAGATACGCCACAACGATCCCGATCGTTATGGGCGAGGTCACCGCCGCTTCCACCAGCCCTCCGTCTACCCGGATGCCCGCGTTGGCGAGCGCGAACAGGGGGACGACCACGAAGCTGGTCCACGGATGCAGCCGGTACTGCAATCGCTCGTTGGGGGAGATCGCGGCCGTGAGGCCGCGCTGGGCCACGTACGCGAGCTCGGGGGTGGGCTGCTCGCGAAAGGACCGGGTCAGCTCGGTGGCGCGCTCGAGGTCTCCCCGGGCGGGCGGGTAGGCGCTCGTGACGAGCCCGATCGCCAGTCCGGCCACGACGGGATCGATCCCCGACTCGTACATCGCCAGCCACACACCGATGCCCAGCAGGACCGCCGCCGGATCGCGCCAGGATCCGGCGAACCGCAGCAGCGCCAGCCCGCCGAACAATGCCAGCGCGACCCCCAGCGCCACCAGCGAGATGTCGCCACTGTAGGCGAGCGCGATCACCAGCAGCGCACCGAGATCGTCCACCACCGCGAGTGTCAGCAGGAACACCCGCAACCTCGTCGCCCCGACAGGCGCCACCAGCGCCAGTGCGCCGAGCGCGAGCGCCGTGTCCGTCGACATCGCCGCTCCCCAACCCCCCTCGCCGGAGCCGCCCGCGTTGATCGCCAGGTAGATGCCTACACATGCCGCCATCCCGCCGAACGCGGCGATCACCGGGACCGCGAGGCGGTTGCGCTCGCGCAGCTCCCCGAGGTCGAGCTCCCGCTTGGCCTCCAGCCCGATCACCAGGAAGAACAACGTCATCAGCCCTTCGTTCACCCACTGCCGGAGGGTGCCCGACAGGGCGTGCCCGCCGACGCTGATCGAGAGCTTCGTCGTCCACAGCGACTCGTAGGTGTGCCCCCAGGGGGAGTTGGCCCAGACGAGCGCCACGGCCGCTGCGGCGACGAGGACGGCCGCCCCGCCGGTCTCCGCCCGCAGGAAGTCGCGGACCGGCGCGCCGAGGTTTCGCGCCCACGCCGTGCGCCCCGCCGAGGGCTCTGCGGCGGGCGTGCCCGTGACGGTGGATGACATGCGGGGGAGTATCGCGGGGAGCCGCACAGCGAACGCTCCCGGGTCGTCGTTAGCCTGCGCGGATGAAGCCCGTCCTGGTGGTCCAGCACGTCGACTGGGAGAGCCCCCACCGCCTCGCGGAGGCGCTCGGACGCAAGCACGTTCTCCGTGTCGCTCGTCCGCTCGAAGGCGAGCAGCTGCCCGATCCCCGCTCGCTCGCGGGCGCCGTCCTGATGGGTGGACCGATGGGGGTCAGCGACACCGCTCGCTTCCCGGAGCTGGGGGCGGAGCTGAAGTGGATCGAAACGGCTCTCACGGCCCAGCTGCCGCTGCTCGGCATCTGCCTCGGCTCACAGCTGCTCGCCCGCACCCTCGGCGCTCCCGTCGTCCGAGCCCCCGAGCGCGAGCTCGGCTGGCATCCGATCGAGATCCATGCCCCCGACGATCCCCTGCTGGGCCCGCTCGCCCCGACGAGCACCGTCCTTCACTGGCACGGCGAGGAGTTCGCCGTACCAGCGGGAGCCAGGCCCCTCGCGAGCTCTGAGCGCACCGCCTGCCAGGCGTTCAGGTTCGCCACCGCATGGGGGATGCTGTTCCATCCCGAGGCAGACAGGGCCCTGCTCGAGAAGTGGCTGAGGGAGCCGACGATGGCTGAGGAAGCGCTCGACGCGATCGGCCCGGACGCGCGGGCCCGCCTGCTCGACGACGCAGAGGAGCACGAGCGAGCGCTCGAGACCCGCTCCACGGTCAGCTTCGAGGCGTTCGCAGCGATCGTCGCCGAGCGCGCGAAGGACTCCAGACTCCCCGCATCACGCTGATCGGTGGCTGGGTCCGAGCCCGACCTCCAGATCTTCACGCCCGCGGGCGAAGAGCAAGGCACAATCGACTCGCAGAGCGACCGGGGACACGGAGAGGGAATCGACCGGAAGAGGGGCGTGGCCCCCGAGAGGGATCGGGGACCACGCCTGGTCTGTGGGTCGTGCCTCGGCCTGTACGGAGAGGGAATCCGTGCCGAGGATGGTTGGGGGTCCGCTTCGAATGGAAACGGACACCCCAAGTGTTCTATGTAGCTAGGACGTCTTTTTGTCAATCCCTCTCAATGGGCGTTCCTGTGCGAAGTTCTTCGGGCGGGGTGCTTCTCGAGGGGTCCGTAGTGTTTGCGGGCGGCGCGTTCGCATTTCTGGCGCTTGGGCTTTGAGTGCTTGTGTTGCTTGCGGCAGGCCACGAGACAGCCGTCCCAGCGGCGTAGCGCGAGCGCGCCAGCTACGACGCGATCAGGCCCGCGATCGCGTCGGCGAGCGGCGCGGGCTGGTCCTCGGGCGTGAAGCTGTAGGCGTCCTCGATCAGCACCACCCGGCCTCCGGTGAGCGCCTCGGCGTAGCGCTGGGCATGGGCGAGCGGGAACACCCGATCCTCGGACGACCAGACGAGCAGCACCGGCTGCTCGAACCGCTCGATCAGCGTTTCGCCAGCCAGGTGCACGGGCTCCGAGCGGGCGCTTGACATCACGCGAGCCGTGTCGGCGAGGATCGCCTCGTCTTCGACACAGGGCAGCGCATAGGAGTCCGACGCCTCGTCGCTGAGCCCGTGCTTGACGAGCAGACCGAACGCCAGGGGAGTGGCGCGGATCGCCGGGTCGCGCAGTGCCCCGAGCAGGCTCCCGAGCGTCTCGACGTCCGCCGCGGCGGCGGGCAGGCCGTCGAACGGCGGTGGCGGAAACGGGTCGAACGGGGTCTCACAGGAGTTCAACACCAGTCGGCCGACCCGGCCAGGATCGCGGGAGACGGCGATCTGGGATCGGGGCTCCCTCTCCGCGGCTGAAGGCCTCCATCCGACCGCCGCGAAGATCGAGCTCGAGGCGCTCCTTCGAGCGCCAGCGGCGGGGCTCCATCAAGCTGCGGCCGACGCAGCGCCTGCGAATGCCGAGTCGGCGAACGGAACCAGGCGCGCGGCGACGCCGGCGGGATCGCTGGTGTGGGGAACGTGTCCGGTGTCGAGCACCACGAGCTCGGCTTGGGGGATCAGCTTCGCCGCCGCTCTTCCCACGCGCGCTGGGATCACCGGGTCGCGCCGGCCCCAGATCAGCAGCGTCGGCGCGGATATCGACGGCGCCTGCTCGCGGAGGTCGTGTTCGGGCGTGGCGAAGCTGCGCCACAGCTGGCTGACCACGCGCAGGCCCGGGTCCCGGCGTGTGGTCGCGATGGCGGCGTCGCGGGCGCGCCTGTCGGCGGGGGTGCGGGCGCGCATGTAGCCTGCCGAGAAGGCCGGGTAGATGCGCCTCAGAAACCATGGCCTGGACATCAGCGCGCAGAACGCGCGCACGTGTGGCGGGCGCCCCGCGAAGCCGCCGCCGTCGAGTATCACCAGTCCCCTGACGAGCTCGGGACGGCGTATCGCCAGACGTGCGGCGGAGAAGCCTCCCACGGAGTTGCCCACGACCACGACTCCCTGCGGCGCGAGCTGCTCGACCAGGTGCTCGGCCACGTCAGCGAAGACACCGACGGCAGCGGGACCATCGCCGGCCGGAGACTCGCCGTGGGCCGGCCAGTCCATCGAGATCGAGCTGAAGCGCGGAGGCAGCAGCGCCCGCAGCTCGTCGTAGTCGTGGCGGTCGTGAGCCCCGCTGGGCAGCAACACGATCGGATCGCCATCGCCCTGCGTGTCGTATGCGACCGGACCGGTGGCGGTCTGCATCAGCGCCATGCGGCGGACCGTACCACATGACCGACCAGTCGGTCATGTGGGTACTGACCGAGCGGTCATCTATGATCGGACGATGGGCACAGCCGTTCTTCCGGTAACCGGGCATCGCACCCGCGAGCTGTTGCTGGATGCGGGCGTGGCGGTGGCCGAGAGTCAGGGTCTCGCCGGCCTCAGCGTCAACCGCGTCGTCGCCCGGGCCGGCGTGGCGAAGGGAACGTTCTATGTGCACTTCACCGACCGACAGGAGTTCGTCGACGCTCTCCATGCCCGCTTTCACGCGAGCGTCGAGGAGGCGGTATCGAAGGCCACGCGCGGAGTCGAGGCCGGTGGGCAGCGCATTCTGTGCGGGGCGACCGCCTATCTCGATATGTGCCTTGCCAATCGCGCTGTCAAGGCGCTCGCGCTGGAGGCGCGCTCCGACCCCTCGCTGACGGCTTCGATGTCAGCGCGTCACGAGCGCTTCGCCCTGGCCGCTGTACCCAGCTTCAAGGCGATGGACTGGCCCGATGCACGGGCCGCAGCCCAGCTGTTCGCCGCGATGACCGCGGAGATCGCCATCCGCGAGCTCGAGGCGGGCCGACGTCTGCCCTCGGCGCGCAGAGCCCTGGGCCACTATCTGCAGGCCTGACCGCCCAGGCGCCGTGAGGCCCGCAGTGAAACATGCATGTTGACGGCCTCACAGTTTTGCGATACCGTCGGTAACATGAAGGTGGAGAGGGGCACATTCGCTGGCGGCCGGGCGCGCAGGCCGAGGACACCCGGTGCACGCTTGGCGCTCCCGGCGGTCGTCGCCGGCGTGGTTGCCGCCACGATGACCGTGGGGGTGCCCCTTGCCGCCGGTGAAGAGACCCTCGCCACCTTCGCTCCTTCCCTCTCGCCGGCCCGGCCCGGTGCCCGGGCAAGCCTCACCCTCGCACTCCACTACGCGGGCGGTGAAACCGGCGTGCCCTCCCCCGTGCGGCGGCTGCTCGTCCGCTTCCCCGCCGGCCTCAGCATCGACATACCGAGGCTGCGCAGCTGCGCTCCAGCGCGGCTGCGCTCGCACGGGCCCTCAGGCTGCCCGGCACAGTCGAGGGTTGGCGGCGGGCACGCCCTTGCGGAGGCGCGCGAGGGTTCCCAGCTCATCAAGGAGGACATCTCCCTGTCCGCCTTCGTAGGCCCGCCGCGCGGCACCCAGCCGACGATCGAGATCCTCGGCGAAGGCCTGACGCCGATCCAGGAGCGGCTGCTGCTCACCGGTGCGCTCGCGCCTGACGAACCCCCCTACGGAGAAGAGATGACCGTTTCGGTTCCTCCCGTGCCCACCCTCGTCCACGAGCCCGACGCCTCGATCGTGACGCTCTCACTCACGATCGGTCCGAGCCGGCGGATGCACGAGAACAACGCCGTCCTCGTGCCAGCCCACTGCCCGGCCGCAGGCCTGCCGTTCGCGAGTGAATTCTCCTTCGCCGACGGTTCCAGCGGCAGCGCCCAGGCGACGGTGAGATGCTCGCAATGAGCCTCCGACAGGCTGCTCCCGGGGCGACGAGGCGCCTCACATCCCTCGCGGCGGCGAGCGTTGCCCTGGTGATCGCGCTCCCCCCCGCCGCGCTCGGCGGGACACGCGCCGATGTGTCCTCGGCTTCGAACGCCAGAACGATCTCCGTGAGCGAGACCGGCCGGCTTCATCTCGTGCACAAACACGGCTTCACCCTGGAAGAGCAGGGCTCGGCCTCGGGTACCTTCAGCGGCACGATCTACGTGCGCCTGACCGCCATCTCCACCAGTCGCGTGACCGCCGAACTGAGCATCCACGCCCGCGACGGCTGGATCTCCGGTCAGGCGAGCGCGAGCTATCGAAACGGGCGAACTGTCGCGACCTTCTCCGGGTCGATGTCACTCGGTCACGGAACGGGAAGCTACGCCCACGCGCATGGATCGGGACTGAGCTTCAGCGGCACGATCCAGCGATCGAACAGCGCCATCACGGTTCACGCGAGCGGCAGCGCATCGGACTGACGACGGTGCGCGCGAGGAGCATGGACCCGATGCTCGAGCTGCGCGACCTCGCCAGGCACTACCCCACAGTGGGCGGCGAGGTGGTGCGAGCGGTGGATGGCGTGTCGCTGCAGGTTCAGGCCGGGGAGATGGTCGCGCTGTATGGGCCGAGCGGATCCGGCAAGACGACGCTGCTGCTGATGACGGCCACGCTGCTCGCGCCGAGCAGCGGCACGGTGCTGATCGGCGGACGCGACGTCTCCTCGTTGTCCGAGCGAGAGGCCTCCCACTTCAGGCTGTCCGAGCTCGGCTTCATTCGTCAGAACTTCGACCTGCTCCCTGGCGTGAGCACGATCGACAACGCCGTGCTGAAGCTGCTCAAGACGATGCGCTGGCGCGAGGCGCAGCGCGAGGTGACGCCGTTGCTCGAGCGGTTGGGATTGTGCGAGCGCCTTCAACATCGCGCCGAGACGGAGGCCGGGCTCTTGCTCGGCGTGGGCTGTTGCACGGGAGCGATCTTCGGCCTCTACGGCCAGCAGCTCGCGGACCGTGCGCTCGCCGACGCCGTCAACTTCCCGGTCGTCTACTCGGTGACCGCGCCGGCTGCGCTGTTGCGCCTTGCGATGGTGGCCCTCGCCGCACTCGCGATCCTTGCCGTCCCTGGCTACCTCGCCGCACGCGTGCCCGCCTCGCTGGCGTTGCAGGATTGAGCTGAGTAGCGTGACGAGCATCCCCGGCGAGCGCCCATACAAGCAGGTGGCACGAGCGGAGGCCCAGCAGCGCACCCGAGAAGCGCTGTGCCGCGCCGCAGTGGAGGAGTTCTACGACGGCGATTGGACGAAGGCGACGCTCGAGACGCTGGCCGCCAGGGCGGGGGTGACCAAGCAGACGCTGCTGCGTCACTTCGGCTCGAAGGACGGCCTGCTGACGAAGGCGCTGATCGGCAGCTTCACCGAGCTGGTCGACGAGCGCTGGAGCGCTCCCCAGGGGAACGTCGAGGGCGCGGTCGACAACCTGCTCGACCACTACCGGGACTGGGGCGAGCGGGCGATGCGGATCGGCTCGTGGCAGAGCGGGCCCCCCGAACTCGCGATGTTCTCCCAGGGCGGTCGCCAGTTTCACTACAACTGGATCGACTACGCCTTCGCCCCCCAGCTGAAGGGACTCCGAGCGAAAGATCGCGCCCGCGTGCGTGCCGGACTGATCGCGATCTGCGACGTGCAGACCTGGTGGATCCTCTCCCACGACCTCGCCTTCGAGCGAGGCGAGGTGCGGGCGATCCTGATCCGCATGATCGACGGCTTCCTGGAGGGGCACGCGTAAAGAGCCTCGCCTGCCTCGCCGGCTCTCGGGAGCCGTTGCACGATGTGGCGCTGATGTCGGCAGGCTAGGCGAGCCGGGCGATCCAGATCTGGTGGAGAACCTGCTGTTGGGCGTCGGTGACGCCGTGACGGCCCAGCAGGCTCTCCACCTGGGTGAGCAGATCGCGGCGACGGTGCTCTGGCAGCGTGGCAATCCAGCTCACCGACGCCAGGTAGGCGAGGATCCGCGCCCGATCGGTCGGCTGCTCGTCGGTCACGGTGCGCTCGCGGACCGGGCCGAAGCAGCCGTCCTGCTCGAGCGCCGCGGCGGGGGAGCGACCGGCGTAGGCGGGGTGATCGGGGCGGCTCACGGCCAGGATCGGTCCGAGCTCCGCGCTCCACGGTGCCTCCCACATGGGAATGCTCCGCAGTATCGCCACGCCACCCCCAGGGCGAAGCACCCGCCGGATCTCCGGCATCGCACGCGACTCGTCGAACCAGTGGAAGGCATCCGCGGCGAGGACGGCATCGACCGAGTGGTCTGCCAATGGGATCTCCTCGGCCACGCCTGCACGCACGCGGTCCGCGCCGATGGCGCGCACGAGCAGCTCGCGCGTGTTTGCGAGTGGCTCGACAGCGGTCACGTCCATCCCCGCCGCTACGAGCGCCCTCGAGAGCTGACCGGTTCCCGCGCCGAGCTCGAGCACCGGAGCGGTGGGGCCCAGACCGAGCTCCTCCACGAGAACCCTCGCGGCGTCCTCGCCGTAGCGCGGGCGCCCCCTGTCGTAGGTCTCGGCATCTGCGAACCCGTCGACCAGAGGGTGCAGCTGGGAGTCGGGCGGGCTCATCGACACAAGTCTCCTACGCGACGCTCGTTCACGCTGGCCGCTCGCAGGCGCTCAACCCGTTGCGCAAATCTGCCGACACATAAATGAGGACCCGGTTCGACAAGCCCCGGGTCCCCACGTTCCACCGACGTCCCGGATTTCTTGCTTCGGAGACGGGACGTAGTTTCGCTTCTCGGCGGGGGTTGGCTGCTCATCCCGGGCTCGCCCGGCAGGCTCGCCCGCTGGCCGACCCTTTGCCAAGTGGCGCCAGCTTAGTCCAGAAACTGAACCGAATTGTCTGCGCAGGACTCTTGCAACCCGCCTTGCGAAGACCATCCCGAGGGTGCCGGGGCGCAGCCACGGCGCGGCCCGGCACCCGGTCCGCGAGATCGGGGCTGCCCACGGGTCTATTCCGGGCCGTAGCCGAGCGCGGGAGATTCGGGCTGAAGTGCGTATTCGTGTTCGGGCCCGTCGACGTACAGCGGATCGACTTCGAGGTTCTGGCTCATCGCCACCTTCGAGTGGGGGCCGATGTTGCCCGAGACGTTGCCGAACAGGATGTTGTGCGTGGCCACGTTCCCGGCCCCCACCCCGGGGGCCGAGAAGATCCCGAAGTACTCCAGGCACGTTTCGCAAGGGCCTTCGCTGTTGGTGATGATGTTCCAGGCGACCGTGTCGTGTTCGGGTCCAAGATCGCCGAACACCACCCCGGATCCGTTCCCGTCGATGACGTTGTGTTCCACCACCGCTCCCTTCCCGCCTCTGAGCAGAACGCCCTTTGAGCTGTTGTCGAAGAGGTAGGAGTTGCGGATCGTCGTGTTGATCCCGTCGTCGTACACGCCGTGGATGAAATAGCCGTCGTGTGGGGGCTGGTTGCACGGTGATTTGTCTTCGTCGCACAGGAACGGCTGCCCGCAGTTGTGGATCCGGTCGTGTTCGATCAGCGTGTCTTCTGCGGGGCCGAATGCGCCCGGCCCGGTCGGTGCGACGCAGATCGTCTTGGGAGCCGAGATGTCATCCCACGTCCACGACGTGTGGGCCGAGCCGACGGACACGCTCGGGTAGATCGTTTCGGTGTCGACCATGTCCAGATGAGAGAAGGTGAGCCAGTCGGCTCCGGGCTCCGTGACGATGCGCCCGGCGATGGTGGCAGGAGCCGACGGATCGGTCGAGGTGACCGTCACAGGTTCCCCTTCGCGACCGTGGGATTCACCGCTGCGCTCGGTGAATCCCGGGTATGTGCCCGACGTCAGGCAGCCCGTCTGTCCGGCGGTCAGTTTTTCGAGCAGCTTGTGGACCGTCTGCACCGGCGCGGTTCGTTTACCGGAGTTGGCGTCGCTTCCGCTGGGAGACGCGTACAGATTGCAACCCGAGGAGGATTCATCTTCTTCTTCTTCTTCTTCTTCGGCGGGTTCTTCGCTCGGCGGTTCTTTGGTTTCTTCGCCGGGGCGTTCTTCCCGAGGTGGCGGTTCCTTTTCGCCGGGCGGTTCTTTTTCGCCGGGCGGTTCTTTTTCGCCGGGCGGTTCTCTTTCGTGGGGCGGTTCTCTTTCGTGGGGCGGTTCCTTGCCCTGGGGTTCTTCAGTCGGCGGTTCTTTCCCACGTGGAGGTTCTTCGCCCCCGCCTGCGCTCGGCAGGGGGTACGCGCTCGCCATTTCGACCCCGCCGAGCTTGCGGCGCCTTCTGGTCCCGTTCTGGCTGGACGCGTTCCGGTGCACGCGGGCGCGTACCAACGCGCGCACCCGCACCTGATATCGCGTCATGCTGAGGCCGGTGATCGCGTAGGAGCGGGCACCCGCACCGAGTTCGACCGTCTTCCAGGGAACCGCGGGCGAGGACTTCGGGCGCCAGCGCACGCGAAAGCCGGCAAGCCCGTTCGTGGTCGTGACGTTCCACGACGCGGACAGCGATTCCACACCCGGAACGACCTGGAGCGAGGTCGGGGAGATACGTTGGGCCGAGGCGAGCGCCACCGCGACACCGGCGATCAGAAGGACGCCGAGCGCGGCCAGCAAGGCCCTGCTCGGGCGCCGTGCGAGGCTCGATCGCTGCAGCAGATCCAACGCTTTTCCGACCATGTACACGAACTCCCCTACCCTCGAGACCGGACTGGCAATCCGCAGAACGACGATCGCCTGGCGATGTCGCCCGAAGCGCTCATCTGACGGAGCGCAACCCTCCGGCGAGCCAAACTGCCCGCCTCGCGCGGGAGCCAACCCCGAGCTCCCGAAGGGACCCTAGCGGATCTGCCCGTGTCTGCGACCCTACGCCTCGATTGGGGAGCGTCGTGTTATCAGCCTGTTGCCGAAGCGGCCGCTTCCCGACGCGCAGCGCGCGATCGTCGCACTGTGCCGGGCTACCTACTCCTCCAGCTCGGCCTCCAGCCGCGCCAGCCAGCGCTCGACGTAGGCATAGGTGTCACCGCCGAGGCGGGCGACGAGAGCCGGGAAGTGGACGTCCTCCCCCTCGAGGGCCTGCGCCGCGGGGAGGATGTCCCCCCGCAGGAGCTCGGTCGCGTCGCGAGCGCGCTGCCTCAGGCGGCGCACCAGCGCGAGCTGATCTGCCGGCGGCAGCGCGTCGGCGAAGAACAGGCGCAGCACCCCCTCGTCGCGGAATTGAGTCGGCGCTTCGTGGGGCGAGCGCAGCCAGGCGAGCAGCGCGCTCTCGCCGCGTTGGGTCAGCCGGTAGGCCGAACGCGGCCGCGCGCCGTGAGGGTCCTCGCGGCGGCTCAACAGACCGTTCCGCACGAGCCGTGCCAGTTCGGGATAGACCTGTGCGAGGGAGGTCGCCCAGAAGAACCGGGTCGAGGCGTCGGTGGCCTTCTTGATGGCGTATCCGGAGCGGGCGCCGAGTCCCACCATGCCGAGCATCAGGGCAGAGCCCGGAGTGAGCTTCATCGCCGCCCACGATGGGATCGTCGAGACCGGTCCGGCGAGACCTCTTGTGCGACTCCTACATATCTGCTCCGATACATCTGTCATGTCTTATCGCAAAAGCGCTACCGGCACAACGACTCCCGGCGGGGCCCGGGCGCTGATGCTCGTGGGCAGCGCCGTGCGAGTCGCGTACGGGGCGGGCTCCCTGCTGGCGCCCGAAAGAATGGTCTCGGCACGCTTCGCTCCGGACACGCACGCGCTGAGCGAACCGAGGCTGCTTCTGCGCGGGTTCGGCGGTCATCAGCTGGTCACGGGTTGCTTGACGCTCGCGGCAATGCGCTCGCGGGAGCTCGCCCGGCCGGCGGCCGCCCTCAGCCTGCTGATCGACGCGCTCGACGTGACATCGGCCGGATTGGAGATCCGCACACGGGGTGGGGCCGATCGATCGACGATCGGCGGGATCGCCTTCTCGGGGATGGGGATCGCCACCTTCCTCGGCGCGCTGTTGGCTCTGTCACGTTGACGAGCCGCGGCACCGACCTGGCGGTGTTGGTGGGGGCCGGAAGGAACATCTGGACGGCGGCGTCTCTAGTCAGTAGAGCAGGACCCCCACGCGCCAGTGCGGCGCCCGACCCGCGACAGGAGTGAACCATGTCCCATCTGTTGAAGCTGTCCGTCCCCGCGCTCGCCGCATCGCTCCTGATCGCCGCCTGTGGCAGCAGCTCGAGCAGCTACACGACCAGCTCGGCCAGCGGTGGGCAGCCCGCCGCGCAGACGAGCAGCACGCCGAAGGCCGCACTCGTGAAGACCTCCTCGACCTCGAACCGCGGCACGATCCTGGTCGACAGCAGCGGGATGACGCTGTATCACCTCGGCGGCGAGCAGAACGGCAGGTTCATCTGCACGGGCTCTGCCTGTGTCGGCGTGTGGCACCCATTGATCGCGCCAGCCAGCGGCGTCGCCAGCGGCGGAATCAGCTCACTGGGGACCGTCAAGCGTCCCGACGGGTCCGTGCAGGTGACCTACAAGGGAACGCCGCTCTACACGTTCGCCGAGGATCAGCAGCCCGGTGAAAGCAACGGTCAGGGAATCAAGGACGTAGGTACCTGGAGCGTCGTCACGACCAGCTCGAGCAGCACGCCGCCGAGCACGAGCAGCGCCCCGGCCGCGCCCGCGCCCTCGAGCGGCGGCGGCTAGAGAGTGCCCTCACGATCGTCAGTCCGTCCACCAGTCCTGGACGGCCACTCCGTCTCCCTCCTCGGGCCGGGCGCTGCCGACGGCGACGAACTCGAGGCCCTCGGGTCCTCCCTCGAAGGCACGGACGACCTCGGGGGCGACGCGCAGGACGTCCCACTGGCGAAGCTCGACGATCTCGTCGTCGAGCTTGATCCGACCCGACCCGGAGGTGACGATGTAGACCTCCTCCTGCTCGCGATGGGAGTGGCCCATCTTCGAGCGATAGTCCGGTCCGTAGCGGAAGTAGCTGACGCCGAGGTCACGTGAGTCGAGATGCTTGCGTGCAAATCGCGCCTCCACCTCCGAGGTACTCCCTGCGGCGACGTCTTCGACGTCCTTGAGGTTCTTGAGGGTGTAGCTGGACATTGCTCATCTCCCCTGCTGTTGGCGTGTTGGGGCGATCCGCTCTCGGCCGCCGGCCTCCAAGTTGTGCTCGAGCAGTCTGGCAACTCGGATGCGATCGCACGGACGCCCGCTACGTTATGAACATGGCGAGCGCCTCAGAAGCCATTGGACAGCGCGGTCGGGTGCGAGTGGAGCAGGGAGCCAAGCGCGTGCGGGCCTACCTGGGCGGCGAGCTGGTAGCGGACACGATCCGGCCGCTGCTCGTATGGGAGGGTCCCAGCTACCCCGCCTACTACTTCCCGGCCGAGGATGTGCGTGCCGAGCTGCTCGAGCCCGAAGGTGCGATCGCCCACTCGCCGAGCAGAGGCCAGGGCCGGACGTTCGCCGTCAACGCCGGCTCGAAGCGAGCGGCGGGCGCCGCGCTTCGCTATCAGGACTCGCCGATCGAGGCTCTCAGGGACGCCATCCGCCTGGAGTGGGACGCGATGGACGGCTGGTTCGAGGAGGACGAGGAGGTGTTCACCCACCCGCGCAACCCATACACCCGCGTGGAGATCCTGGCAAGCTCACGACTCGTCGTGGTGAGCGTGGACGGCGTCGCCCTCGCCGAGTCCACCAGCCCGCGGCTCCTGTTCGAGACCGGTCTTCCCGTTCGCTGTTACGTGCCCAGGACCCACGTCAGGATGGATCTGCTCGAGCTCTCCGACAGGCTCACCCATTGCCCGTACAAGGGGACGGCCCAGGCCTGGAACGTTCGGCTGGGAGACACGGTCCACGAGAACCTGGCCTGGTCATATCCGACTCCGCTCCCAGAGAGCCAGAGGATCGCCGGGCTGATGGCCTTCTACGACGAGAAGGTCGACGTCGATGTGGACGGCATCCGCCAGACGCGGCCCGAGACCCAGTTCGGCTAGCTCAGGCTTCGCGGGGAAGGCGAGCTGACCTCGACGCGCTGTACAGGCGCCACGTCGGCGACCGCGACGCGCCGATAACGTGTGCGCGATGGAGCAGCGAACTCTCGCCGGCACGGGCGTCCATGTGAGCCCACTGTGCCTCGGCGCGATGATGTTCGGGGCGTGGGGAGAGACCGACCACGAGGCCGCGATCCGCATCGTGCACCGAGCGCTCGACGCCGGGATCAACTTCATCGACACGGCCGACGTGTACTCCCGGGGGGAGTCCGAGGAGATCCTCGGCAAGGCGCTCAGCGGCGGGCGGCGGGAGCACGTCGTGCTCGCGACGAAGCTCCACGGCACGATGGGCGACGATCCCAATCAGGCCGGTAACTCGCGGCGCTGGATAACGCGCGAGGTCGAGGCTTCCCTCACCCGCCTTCAGACCGACTGGATCGACCTCTACCAGGTGCATCGTTGGGACCCATGGACCGATCACGAGGAGACGCTCGGCGCGCTCTCGGACCTCGTGACGCAGGGCAAGGTGCGCTATATCGGCTCCTCGACATATCCGGCGGCGCAGATCGTCAGGGCCCAGTGGGTCGCCCGCGACCGGGGCTATCAGCGGTTCGTCTGCGAGCAGCCGCCCTACTCGATCCTGGCGCGGGGGATCGAGACCGATGTGCTGCCGACCTGCCGGCAGCTCGGCATGGGCACGATCGTCTGGAGCCCGCTCGCCGGCGGTTGGCTGTCGGGGCGGTGGCGCAAGGGAGCCGAGGATCTGACCTCGCGGCGAGCCGCGATGATCCCCCAGCGGTATGACCTCTCGCTGCCGGCCAACCAGGCCAAGCTCGAGGCCGCGGACGCGCTCGCGCAACTGGCCGAGGAGTCCGGCGTCTCGCTGATCCACATGGCGCTCGCATTCGTCATCCGCCATCCTGCGGTGACGGCGGCGATCATCGGCCCGCGGACGATGGAGCAGCTCGAGTCCCAGCTCGGCGCCGAGGCGCTGACGCTCGACACCGCCCTGCTGGACCGCATCGATGAGATCGTGGCGCCGGGAAGGACGATCAACCCGACGGACGCCGGCTGGACGAATCCCGCGCTCAGCGCAGCCGCCCGCCGCCGTTAGAGGAGCTCAGGCACGCCCGCGACCCTTCGTCGGCAGGCCTTCGGGGATCGAAGGCGCCCGCGGGATCTGGCAGGATGGGGGCGTGGCGAGCCGCGCCACGGGGAGCGCGAACATCGCCGACCGGCACGACATCGACTTCACCTACTCGCTGACCGATCGGGTCTTTCGGCTGAGCCTCGGTGAGCTCGCAGACTTCAGCGGCGCGAAGTACGACGGCGACTTCTCGCTGGCCCTCGAGGAGGCGCAGCGGCGAAAGCACGAGTACGTCGCCGAACAGATCGGGATCGAACCCGGACGGCGGGTGCTCGACCTCGGCTGCGGATGGGGAGCGCTGCTCAACTTCGTCCGCGGCCGGGGCGCCACCGGTGTGGGCATCACCCTGTCCCGGGCACAGCAGGCGGCCTGCCGTCGGCACGGCCTGGACGTCCACCTCCATGACGCACGACAGCTCGACAGCGCGAGCTTCGGCAAGTTCGACGCCGTCGCGAGCCTCGGTGCGTTCGAGCACTTCTGCTCCGCCGATGACTATCGCGCCGGACTCCAGGAGGAGCTCTACAGTGCGATCTTTGCCCGGGTCGCGAGCGTGCTGCCCGCCGGGGGGCGCTTCTATCTGCAGACGATGGTCTTCGGACGCAACATGATCCCCCTGGACGAGGTCGACATCCACGCGCAACGAGACTCCGACGCTTGGCACCTCGCGCTCATGGAACGTCAGTTTCCCGGCTCATGGCTTCCCCTCTCCGAGGAGCAGGTCATACGCTGCGCCGCGCAGAGCTTCCGGCTCGTGTCGAGCACGAACGGTCGCCTGGACTACATCCAGACGATTGGCGAGTGGGCCAGACGGACCGGCGCCAGGAGCGCCAGGAAGACCCTGCTCAAGCTCGCGCTGGTCCCTCGGTGGCTCGCGAGCGCAGACTTCCGTCTCGCCTTCACCTCGGGCGTGAGCGCCAACCGGGTCTGCTTCGAGCGGGAGCTGATCGATCACCACAGGCTCACGTTCGAGAAGATCGGGTGAGTCGCGGACGCGGTCTCTCCGCGACGGCGCCTATGCGGTGGCGGCGAGCTTTCGATCGGTGCGCAACGGACGGTTGTCGGTCTCGATGATGACGCGGCAGGGACGCTTGCTCAGCAGGTACGCCGCCGTCGGTCCGATGCGCTTCTCGCTGGGAGGTGCGTGGATCGTCGACCAATAGATCACATCCGCGCCCACTCGTTCGGCTTCCTCGACGATCGAGGCTCCGGGGTTGCGTGTGCGTATCAGGCCGGCGTGAATCTTGATGCCCGTGCGACGCGCCTTGATGCGTGCGCTCTCCAGCACCGAGCGTCCCTGCGCCTCCTCATCCTCCAGGCCCGCGTCGAGGGACAGCTGGCTGGGCACCGGCAGCACGAAGATCGCGTATACGAGGCCGTCCTCGCCGATCAGTTTCGCGGCGCTGCTCAGCGCGGTGGCGCTGACGTCTTCGCCGAAGATCGGCACCAGCGCGGTTCGGTAGTCGATCGCCTGAAAGTCCGCCGGACGGGTGGGGCGCTCGATGCGGTACTGCGCGCGCGGGTCCAGCCCCTGGCGGCGGCGGTAGAGTAGGTAACCTGCGATCCCCAGGACCATCCAGGGGACCCCGATTGCGCGGGCCTCGGGATGCAGCGCCACGACCGCGCACCACGCCGCGAACGTGCCGATCGCCCCGAGCACCGCCGTCATCGGTATCGAGCTGCCGCGCAGGCGGACGTTCCACGGCATCCTGTACGGACGCTCCTGGTCGGGGTTTTTGATGCGCAGCGCGATCACCGCGACATGTGCGGTGGTGAACGACAACATCGCACCGAACGAGTAGAGGTTGCCGAGCAGGTTGGTCTGGCCAGGAATGATCAGCACCCCCGCGAGCACCGAGAAGAACAAGATCGTGAACCAGGGGGTGCGGTAGGTGGGGTGCAGCCGCGCGAACAGGCCTGGCAGCTGGCGATGCTCGGCGAGCGACCAAGACAGACGGGAGATACCGATCAGCCCGGCGTTCGTGGCGATCAGGAGGATCGTGGCCGCGAGCACGCCGACGTAGTCCTGCGCCACCGTCAGCACCGTGCCGTGCAGGCCGAGTCGGGAGACGATGCCGAGCACGGGATCGTTCTCGTAGGTCGTGCCCAGGGCCGTCGAGTAGTGGCCGGCGTGATGCACGACCGGCAGCGCCGACAGCGCCACGACCGAGATGCCGGCATAGACGCCCAGCACAGCCACCAGCACCAGATTGACCGACCTGGGAATGTCGTGGCCCGGGTCCTTCGCCTCCTCGGCCATGTTCGAGACGGTCTCGATTCCGGTGTACGCCACCATCGCCACCGACAGCGCAAAGATGAGCTGGGTCCAGGTCGGAGCGACCCCGAGGTGGACCTGATCGATCAGCAGCGCGGGGTCGAACACCAGCACCAGCCCCACCCCGACCAGCAGCATCTGGGTGCACAGATCCGCGACCGCGAGGAACAGGTTGAGTTTCGCCGACTCCCCGAGGCCACGGATGTTCAGCGTGGCCAGCAGCGCGATCGTGATCAGGCCGCCAATGATGTCGCCTGGATTGTGCGTGAGACTGGGAAAGAACGCGCCCAGATAGTGCGGCACGAAGAACGCCGAGATCGCGATCGTGATGATGTAGTCGAGCGTCAGTGCCCAGCCGGCGAAGAACGAGACGACCTCGTTGAACGCATGCCGCGCAAACGAGGAGGAGCCGCCGGCTTCGGGGAACATCGCGGCACCCTCGGCGTAGGTCTTGGCGGTCAGGACGAACAAGCCGCCGGCGAACATGAACACCAGCGGGGTGAGCCCGAGCGCATGTGCCGCCACCAGCCCCAGGGCGTAGTAGATCGACGAGCCCACGTTGCCGTAGGCGGTGGCGAACAGCCCGGGGACGCCGACCGAGCGGCGAAGTCCGTGCTCAGTCAGGCGTGCCATCGAGCGCGGGCGACGACGATCGCGCGGGCCCGATGGGCCCGATGAACAGCGCCCGCTTCACTGAGCCCGCCGGCTGGACATGCTCGCGACAGACTATTACGGTCGCGCGACGATTCTCGCCGAGAGCTCCTCGGCTACGCCGAGAGCTCTTTGGCTACGAAGAGCCGGACTCCTCGAGCGAGCGGTAGTGCTCGCGCCAGATGAGCCGGTAGACAGGTATCCACCGCGGGATGCTGCGCACCCCCGGGATCAGCGGGACCAGGATGAACGCGAGGCTGAGGACGGCCATCACGAGCATCACGAGGATGTCGGCGTTTTCCGAGGCCTTGAAGGGTTCGACCTGATACCAGAGGGTGTACAGCCACAACCACACCTGGCCGGGGTAGCTGCCGGTCTCGTTCATCATCCCCCACTGATCGCCGAGCAGGTGCTGAGCTTCGGCGCGTTTTTCGAGCACCCCGCCATCGGCCATCAGCAGGAGCGGCTTGGTGTAGTCGGTCTGGTAGAACTGACGGCTGGTGAGCAGGTCGCCGTCCAGGCCTCCACTCTGGGCGAGCCCGAGCAGGCCGCTCAACATCGTTGGGACAGGTCCATATTCGCCCGCCGGCACCTTGACCGATCCGTTCGGCCCAGTGGTGGCTTTTTCCAGGGCCGCGGCGTAGGCTTCACCCCAGCCAGCCCGAGTCTTGGCCGGCGCCGCTTGGTATGTGGCGATCGCACTCTGCAACGCGGGGTTGCCCGGGATCGTGCTCAGCGGGTCGATCACATAGTCCTGGGCCGTGTCGATCGGATGACTGACGCCGAGCCATTTCTGGGGATACAAGAAGGCGGCGTGCTGGCCGGAGCCGTTGTGGTTGTACGGCGGACCGTATTCCGCGGTGTCGCTGGCGCCGTTGAGCTCGGCCGCCGCCGTGGAGAGGAAGTCGACCGGCGTCCCGCGCGACCACTGAGCGATCGTGCTGGGGCGATCGTCGGGCGAGGAGAACAGCACCGTCAGCAGGATCGCCAGCAGCGTGACGACGGCGAGGGCGATGAACAGCTCTTTCACCAGGTCGTACGGCGCGTAGGCGCCTTTCCATGACGCGGCTTCCACCTCCGCCGAGGAGTCACGGCGGCGCCTCATACGTGCGTTTCCCCCGCGTCGGCGCTCACCGGCGCTGGTTCGCCTTCAGCGGCGGACGTGGCGAGGCGCGCCTCGAGATCGAATGGCGGGACCACGCCGTGCTTTCGCACGAGCAGTACGTGTGCGACCACGATCGCGATCACGGCGACCGGGAGCAGCAGCACGTGGTAGCTGTACATCTGTCCGAAGTTGGTGACGTTGAAGAAGGCGCCCACGCCAACCGAGTTGAGTCCATCCTTCGCCTGCGTGGAGATCCACTGCGCGTCGAAGTTCTGCTGGGACACGTAGCCGGTGAGCGCGGTGGGAACCGCCACGAGGAAGGTGATGGCTCCCGTGACCCACACGCGTGTGCGCCCGCCACGCCAGGCGGCCATCCAGAACTTACCCCACAGGTGGATCACCATCGCGAAGAAGAACAGCTCGACGGCCCACAGATGGATGCTGTTGAAGAAGTGCCCGATCCCCGTGTAGTGCCACCAGGCAGGCCCCTTCAGCGCGAGGATCATGCCCGAGCCGACGATCACCATCAACGAGGCGATGCTCGCGACCCCGAACACGTAGATCCAGGACGCGACGTACGTCGGCTGGCTGTCGGGGAGCAACCGCTCGGGGGGCAGGGCACCGACGGCGGCCTCACGGGTGCGGGTCGTCCACGACGGCTTGGCGGGCGATTCGGTGCTCACGAGGCACTCCGGCGCCGGCGTGAGGCTCCTGGGAACGGGAGCAGGATCGCCAGCGCGAAGACGACGAGCATCAACACGATCACGACGATGTTCGATACCGACATCTGAAAGAAATGCCAGTGCACGACATGCGCCGGGTGATTCAGATTGGCGATGGCTGCCAGCATGGTCACTGGTGCCACCTCTTCGGTGCAACCATTGAAACGACCCTATACTCGCGCTCGGCACTCCGCGTCCGTAGAACTCCGCAACTGAATCAGAGGCCCCTCATCTCCCCGTCGGAATGCCCCGTCGGAATGACCCGTCGGAATCGATGCGTGGTTGTTTGTGAGACCGACGCAGAGGCGCCGCGAAGCTGGCGCTAGCTACCGCGGGCCTGCTGCTCCTCGACGGTACGCTCAGCCGTGGGCAGCGCTTCGAGCCGGGCGTCGGGGATCGGCTCCCCGCTGTCGACGGAGCGGCCGTACGTGCCTGCGGCGAGCCTCGCCTCGGCGCGCTCGATCGCAGCGAGCTGCTCCGCGAGGTCCTCTGCCAGACCCGTGTCGAGCTCCTTTTCGTAGAGCTCCTCAGAGCCGAGGTCGCCCGGTTCGGGCTGGGCGACCGCGTCCTGCCCGTCGTCCTCGCCGAGGGCGGCGATCGCCTGCTCGATCCGCTCGCGCTCGTGTTCGAGCAGCTCGCGTGCGCGCTCTGAGTCCATCTCCTGCAGCCTAGCGATGCGACGCTTCGAACGATCGACAGCCCCGCCGGGATGTTCGTCGTCGTGGAGCAGACCCTGCGTGCTCGCCGTCTCGCGCGTTGCGTTCAGAGGGAGTACGGTGCAAGCTGCACCCTGATCTGGACATGTCACCTCCCGAGCACAGGACGGAGCCCATGAGCACGCAGACGACGATCGACAGCGACGAGCTATTCATCGGGGGTGACTGGATCAAGCCCCAAGGTTCCGGTCGTATCTCCGTGATCGCGGCCAGCACGGAGGAGCTCCTCGGATCGGTTCCGGAGGGCACGAACGCCGACATCGACGTCGCGGTGAGAGCGGCGCGTGCCGCGTTCGAGGACCCGGGCGGATGGTCCTCCTGGTCGGCTGAGGATCGCGCGCAGGCGCTCGAGCGACTCGCCGAGGCGCTCGAAGGCCGCGGCGAGGAGACCGCGCGCCGCGTCTCGCTGCAGAACGGCATGCCGATCTCGCTGGCGAGCGAAGTGGAGGCCGTCTACCCCGCCGTGCTCGCGCGCTTCTATGCCGGGATGATCCGCCAGATGAGCTTGGAGGAGGATCGCCAGGGGCTGCTCGGGGGGACGATCCACGTGGTCTCAAAGCCAGTGGGCGTCGTGGGGGCCATAGTTCCGTGGAACTACCCCCAGACGCTTGCGATGTTCAAGCTCGCGCCGCTGCTCGCGGCCGGGTGCACGGTCGTGATCAAGCCGAGCCCGGAGACGGTGCTCGACAGCCTGATCCTGGCCGAGGCGATCGTCGAGGCCGGGCTGCCCGCCGGCGTCGTGAACATCGTGCCCGCGGGCCGCGAGGTCGGGGCCTACCTGGTGGAACATCCGGACGTCGACAAGATCGCCTTCACGGGCTCCAGCGCATCCGGTCGCACGATCGCGCGACGATGTGGGGAGCTGCTGCGCCCCGTGACACTCGAGCTCGGCGGCAAGTCGGCTGCGATCGTCCTCGACGACGCGGACCTCTCCCAGGCCACCGAGGCCCTGTTCGCCGCCACGCTGCTGAACAACGGCCAGACGTGTTTCAACTGCACGAGGGTGCTCGCCCCCCGCTCGCGCTATGACGAGGTGCTCGAAGTGTTCAGCGGCCTGGCGGGCGCGCTTCAGGTCGGTGACTCGATGGACCCGAACACGCAGATCGGACCGATGGCGAGCGCCCGCCAACGGGACCGCGTCGAGGGCTACATCGAGAAGGGTCGCGCCGAGGGTGGCAGGGTGGTCGCCGGAGGCGGTCGTCCAGCCGACCAGGACCGCGGCTGGTTCGTCGAGCCCACGATCTTCGCCGATGTGGAGAACAGCTTCACGATCGCCCGCGAGGAGATCTTCGGGCCGGTGCTCGCCGTGATTCCCTACGAGGGTGCCGATCAGGCCGTGGCGATCGCCAACGACTCCGAGTTCGGGCTCGGCGGAAGCGTGTGGACCGGGGATCACGAGCGTGGTGAAGCCGTGGCCAGGCGAGTGCAGACCGGCTCGATAGGGATAAACCACTATGCGATCGACCCCGCCGCCCCGTTTGGTGGGGTCAAGGGGAGTGGGATCGGGCGCGAGCTCGGCCCCGAGGGCCTCATGGCCTACCTGCAACTGCAGTCGATCTACGAGCTGCCGCCACAGCCTGAGGCGGCTCAGTAGGGAGCACGCCCACCGCAGGTGAGCAGACGCAGCGTCGTACACGGCGCCTGACCGGTGCGCGTCGGGACAGGTCGGCGCCGGCCTGCCCGAGCTGGTAGGTACAGCCTCATGAGGGTCCTCTACGTCAACCACACCGCCGAGGTCAGCGGATCCGAGCGCTCACTGCTCACCCTCCTGGCCGCATTGCCAGACAGTGTGCAGCCCCAGGTGGCCTCACCACCCGGGCGGCTGGCGCAGGCCGTTCAGGAGCTCGGCATCCCTGTCACATCGATCAATGCCACGGCCGGAAGCTTGCGGTTGCACCCCGCCCACACGCCGCGGGCGCTCGCGCAGATGAGCCGTGCGGCACTGCAGGTTCACCAGGCGGCTCGCCGGCACCGCGCCGACCTGGTTCACGGGAACTCGATCCGGGCGGGAATCGAGCTCGGGCTCGCCCGCGTCTCGCCCGCCTCGAGCGTGGTCAACGTCCGCGACTGCCTGCCGCCCGGCAGGGTGACGAGCGCGACCATGCGCCTGATCGCAAGGACGGCAACGATCGTGGTCGCCAACTCGCACTACACGGCGAACTCGGTGCGGGCCTCCGCCCCGAACGCGCGTCTCGAGGTCGTATACCCCGCGCTGGACCTCGCTCGCTTCGACCCCGCCAGTATCGACCGCGCCGCGGCCCGGGCACGACTCGGCGTCGCAGGGACCCGCCGGGTGCTGCTCGGAGTGCTCGCCCAGCTGAGTCCATGGAAGGGCCAGGACACGGCGATCGAAGCGCTGGGACTGCTGCGCGAGCAGCAGGTGGACGCACATCTGCTGCTGATCGGCTCAGCCAAGTTCATCGCCAGCTCCACACGTTTTGACAACGAAGCCTACGTCGCCGGTCTGCGTCGGCTGGTCAACGACGCAGGGCTCGATGACCGGGTCTCCTGGCTCGGCGAGCGCGAGGACGTACCCGAGCTGATACGGGCGCTCGACGTCCTGTTGCTGCCATCCCAGGAGGAGCCCTTCGGGCGGGCGCTGATCGAGGCGATGGCGCTCGAGGTGCCGGTGCTCGCGACGAACGTGGGAGGCCCGCCGGAGATCGTCCGGGACGGCCGCGAGGGTTACCTGCTGGCGCCCGGTGAACCCGACAAGTGGGCGCAGGCCGTGCGACGCATCGTCGAGAGCCCCGAGCAGGGGCGCGAGCTGGGGCAGGCCGGACGTCGGCGCGTGGCAGAGGCCTTCGACGTGGAGCACCACGTGGATGCGGTTCTCGCCGTCTACCGGCGAGCGACGGCCTACGACGGTTCCGTCTCCGACGGGGCGTGAGGGCTCACCACCGCTCGCCGGCCGCGGCTCGCAGTCCGGAGTCCACCCCGGCGGCTACGCGAGCACGGTCGCCATCGCCCGACGGCCGCGCTCGAGCGAACGCACGTCGCCGTGCAGCTGGTAGTCGCAGTTGGTGCCGACGGCGAGCGCGTTGAGCGTGAACGCGACCTCGGCGGGATCGGTCTCACTCGGGAGCTCGCCGGCCGTCACGGCGGTCGCAGCCTCGGTATCGAGCACCCGCAGCCATCGGTTGAGCGCGAGCTTCACGGCGTCGTGGACCGGGCCCTCGC
Source organism: uncultured Solirubrobacterales bacterium (assembly GCA_963696615.1). Classification (GTDB taxonomy): domain Bacteria; phylum Actinomycetota; class Thermoleophilia; order Solirubrobacterales; family Solirubrobacteraceae; genus Palsa-744. The sequence goes on from CAVOKU010000003.1 coordinate 541,421, forward strand.
GCGCGTCGAACTCGACGGAGGCGGTCGTGAGAAAGCATCCGCCCGGGAAGCAGGGCTCGCCGATGTAGCGAATCCAGCCGTCGCAGATCGCGAGCAGCCGTGCGCGCCCGGCCGGCTCGATTGCCGCGGGCTCGTAGACGGCGACTCGGAACATGTCGACCGCGAGGTCGAGCGTCGCAAGCTGCAACCGCTCCTTGTTGCCGAAGCGCCCGACGAGACCACTCTTGCTCATGCCAAGCGTCTCGGCGAGCCCGCCGATCGTGAGGCCTTCCAGGCCGACGACGGAGGCGATGTCCACGGCAGTGCGGAGGGTGAGGGCGCGGTCAGCGTCCACCTGTGAGGCGAGGCGGCGGGACATCGATGGAGACAGCTTACCGAACGAACGATCGTTCTGTATATTCTTCTTCGGGCCCCTACTAACCGGACAGTCGTGCCGTATCGGCGCGCCAAGGAGGCATGACATGCGCATCAGGTGGCTGGGTTGGGCAGGCGTCGAGGTCGAAGCCGAAGGCGAGCGTGTCGTGGTCGACCCGCTGGAGGACGCCGGCGCTGTGTTCGCCGCGCTGGGCGAGCGGGCCCGAGAATGCCCGCTGCCGGACGTGGTGGCGCCAGCGCCAGGCGCTGTGGCGGCAATGGTCACCCACCTACACCGCGACCACGCCGACGCTGGCGCACTCACCGCCGCCGTCACGGCCGGCGCGCCCGTGCTCGAGCCGAGTGGTTACGGCGGTGCCGGCCTCGAGCAGCTCGCGATCGCCCAGGCGGACCACGAGCTCGGAGCGGCCGGGCTCGAGCGCCGCGCGGCGGCACCGTGGACGAGCACGAGCGTCGGGCCGTTCACGCTCACCGCGCTCCCAGCCGTCGATGGGGCCGGCGACCCCCAGGTCTCCTGGCTGATCGAGGCCGCCGGCAAGCGCGTGTTGCACCTCGGCGACACGATGTTCCACTGCTGGTGGTGGCGCTTCAGTGAGCGTTTCGGCGCACCCGACGCCGTGCTCGCACCGATCAATGGCGCCCGCCTCACCTTCCCGCACCGACAACCGGCCAGTCCCCTGCCGGGAGTGATGGAGCCCGAGCAGGCGGCGCTCGCCGCGGAGCTCTTGCGCGCCGAGCGGCTGGTCCCGATCCACTACGACGGCTACGCGCTCGACGGCGTCTACGAGCCGGTGCCCCACGCGCTCGAGCGGGTGACCTGTGCGAGCACACGTGTCGTCGAGGTCGGGCTCGGCGACGCGATCGAGGTGTGAGCGGCGCCCCACCCGCTCAAAGGGACGCCAAGAAGTCGCGGATGTGACGATTGACGAGGTCGGGGTGCTCCTCGGCGACCCAGTGGGACGCGCCGTCGATCTCCTGGAAGAGGAGCTCCGGGACGTACTCATCGAGTCCCGCGTGGGCCGGCGGACGCGTGTAGACATCGGCGGTCGGGTAGATCACGAGGGTGGGAGTGCTCACGCGCAGCGAAGCGACCTCGGGGGCATAGTTCCCGCGTGCCGGTGTGCCGTCCTGTGGCGGGCCGAGGCCCTCTCGCCGATACCACCGCAACATCCCCTCGACCGCGCCCGGCTGGCGCCAGCTCTCCAGATAATGCTCTAGGTCCCGCTCATCGATGAACGGTTGATCGAGGGTGCTGCGGAGCGCGGCGAAATCCTCACGAGAGATGAGGGGCGCGATCTCTGGGCGGCGCAGGCCGAGCAGGTACTGACTGGCCTGTTGCTGTTCGGCGTCCTCATGCAGGGCGCGATCGAACGTCCCTGGGTGGGGGGTGGCGAGAATCACCAGGGCCTGCAGCAGGCCGGGGTGGTGCAAAGCGAATGACCAGGCCGTGGCAGCGCCCCAATCGTGTCCGACGAGCACGAAGCGCTCGTGATCGAGATGCGCCGCCAGCCCGAGGACGTCGCGCGCCGCGGGCCACGCGCCGTATTCGTGTAGATGCTCGGGCTTCGAGGAGAGGCCGAATCCACGCAAGTCGGGCGCAACCGCGAGATGGTCGGCGCCGAAGTGCGAGAGCTGGTGGCGATACATGTACCAGCATTGCGGGAACCCGTGCAAGAACACCATCAGCGGGCCGCTGCCGGCGTGTGCGTAGTGCATGCGCACGCCATCCAGATCCGCGAAGTCCTGCTCGATCCCCAGAGGAGTGCTCATCGTCACCTTTCCGTGACCGTCTCGCCGTAGAGCCGGAGTTTGCCGCGAGCGGGCGGCGAAGTCTCGCGCAGATCAGACAGCCACCATCGGCCGTCGATGGCCGAAAACCGCTACCTCTTCGGTTCATACTCGAAACATGAGCACCGAGTTCGACGCCCGATACCGGGCACTGTGTAGCCGTGACCGGCGCTTTGACGGGCGCTTCTTCGTAGCGGTGAGCTCCACCGGTGTCTACTGTCGCCCGAGCTGCCCGGCGGTCACACCCAAGCGCAGGAACGTCCGCTTCTATCCAACCGCCGCGGCCGCCCAGAGCGCCGGATACCGGGCATGCCTGCGCTGCCAGCCGCACGCCGCGCCCGGCTCACCAGCATGGAACCAGCGGGGCGACGTCGCCGCCCGGGCCGTGGGCATGATCGCCGAAGGAGTCGTCGACCGCGAGGGCGTCGCGGGGCTCGCGCGGCGCCTGGCCTTCAGCGAGCGTCATCTGCACCGCCAGCTGGTGGCAGAGCTCGGAGCCGGGCCGATCGCGCTCGCCCGTGCGCAGCGCGCCCAAACGGCGCGGCTGCTGATCCAGACCGGCAATCTGCGTCTGATCGACGTGGCGCACGCCGCCGGCTTCTCGAGCGTCCGCCAGTTCAACGACACGATCAAGGCCACATACGGGCGAACGCCCACCGAGCTGCGCCGCAAGGCCCACCCGGCACAGGAGAGCGCCGTCGGCGGGGACACCCTCGCGGTGCGCCTCGCATACAGAGAGCCGCTCGACTGGCAGCACATGCTGCGCCACCTCGCAGCCCGCGCCATCCCGGGCGTCGAGGAGATCGCCGGCGAGGCCTACAGACGCACCTTGCGCCTGCCCCGCGGGTACGCGGTGGCCGAGCTGGCCCCCGTCGAGGACCACATCGAGTGCCTGCTTCGCCTTCAGGACCTTCGAGATCTCACCGCCGCGGTACAGCGGTGCCGGCGCCTCCTGGACCTCGACGTCGACACGAGCGAGGTGGACGATCACCTGAAGGCAGATTCGCTCCTCGAGCCCCTCGTGCGCACGACACCGGGACTGCGCGTCCCGGGAGCCGTCGACGGCCCGGAGCTCGCCGTTCGAGCCGTCCTGGGCCAACAGATCTCCGTGGCAGCCGCACGAACGACCGCCGCCCGGCTAACCGGCCGACTCGGCGAGCCGCTACCCCAAACCGACGGCACGCTGAGCCACCTGTTTCCATCCCCGCATGCCATCGCTGCCGCCGACCCCGAAAGCCTTCCCGGCCCACGCCGCCGCCGCCAGACGCTGCACATGCTCACCAAGGGACTCGCGAGCCGGGAGATCGTGATAGACGTCGGAAGCGACAGGGAGGAGGTCCGATCCCGACTGGTCGCGATACCCGGCATCGGCAGCTGGACCACCGAGTACATCGCGATGCGCGCACTCGCAGACCCCGACGCGTTCCTACCCACCGACCTGGCCGTCAGGCGGACCCTCGCCCAACTCGGCAAGCCGAGCACGGAGAGACACGCGACCGAAACCGCTGCGCGGTGGCGACCATGGCGCGCCTACGGGCTCCAGCACCTGTGGGCCACCCAACAGACGTCCTAGCGCCAGGGGATGTCATCCGCGCCGCACAGGCCGGGGAGACGGCGTGGGTCGCCACCCCTCCAGGAACCTCTACGATCCGCGGCAGATGAGTCCAGCGCACCAACAGCATGCGATCGAGCGCGGCGTTGCGCCGAGCGTGAGCACAGACGACGATCTCGTGCGGCGATGACGACGGCCGAGAACGACCTGGCCGATGTGCTGGTCGGCGAGCGTGAGCTCTGGCAGGACGGCCCACCCGACGAGCTGTTCGCGCGTTTGCGCCGAGAGTGCCCCGTGCACTGGACCGCGCGTGTCAGCGAGCTGCCCAAGCAGGAGGGGTTCTGGTCTGTGACCACGGCGGAGGATGTGCACGTGGTCAGCCGCGACTGGCGCACCTACTCCTCTGAACGCGCCGGCGTCAGCATGGGCAGCGCTGCGCCGCTGAGGTTGCGCCAAGCGAACTTCATCAACATGGATCCGCCCAGGCATGACCGCTTGAAGGCTCTCTTCCAGGCGGGCTTCACCCCCAAGCGGATCGCCGCGCACGAGGACGCAATCCGGGGAATCGTGGCTGGTGTGCTGGGCGGACTGGATGAGCGCGACACATGTGATCTGGTCGGCGATGTCGCGCAGCCGGTGGTCTCGCGGGTGATCGGCAGCTTCATGGGCATCCCCGAGCAGGACGACGCGGTCTGGGCACGGCTGATAAACGCGCTGCTCGCCGTGAGCGATCCCGATCTGAACCCGGAGGGCGTCCAGAGGGGCTCGGAGGCCAGGGGTGCGGAGCTGTTCGAGCGCTGCGGCAAGCTCATAGCCGAGCGCCGCGCCCACCCGACAGATGACCTGACGAGCGTGCTCGTGCACGCGGAGGTCGACGGGCAGAGGCTCGAGGACCACGAGATCGTGATGGGGTTCTTCCTGCTGATGGCCGCGGGCAACGACAGCACGAAGGCCACCTACTGCTCGGGGATGCGGGCTCTGATGGAAGACCGCGAGCAGATGCAGCTGCTGCTGGAGGACCCGTCGCTGATCCCGGGCGCGATCGAGGAGTCGCTGCGGATGTTTCCCGCGTTCGCGCACTTTCGTCGCACCGCCACCCGCGACACCGAGCTTCACGGGCAGAGGATCAGAGAGGGTGAGAAGGTGGTGATGTGGTACGTATCCTCAAACCGCGACGAGACCGTCTATGAGGACCCCGACCGCTTCGACGTGACCCGCAACCCCGCACATCAGGCATTCGGCGCAGGCGGCAGGCACTTCTGCCTCGGAACGGCGCTCGCGCGACTGGAGTTGCGCATCCTCTTCGAGGAGACCATCAAGCGCTACCCGGCGATGGAGATCGCTGGCGCTCCCACGATGGTCGACTCGATATTCGTCAACCAGCTCAAGACGCTGCCGGTACGGCTCTCGCCGGCGGCGTAGCGGTTGAACGCCGAGTACGGGGCTCGAAAAGCGGGTTCCGACGCGTCTCTCGCAGCGAGTCCGGGGCCGTCGTCCGAGACTTAGCCTGGAGGCCTGGTGGGAGGCCTCGCGATGGACGATGTGGTGCAGACCCGCTCACACCGCGGCGCGCGCTTGGATCGAAGCGCTCTGGACGATACTGGCGTGGCCCCCGAGAGGGTTCGGGGGCCACGCCTGGTCTGTGGGTCGTGCCTCGGCCTGAACGGAGAGGGAATCCGCGCCGAGGTGCGGAGGACACTCGGGCCTCGCGCGAAGCGGCAGGACTGTGGCGTCCTCGATCGAAGCAGTCAGGCGATCGCGGTCGCCCGGACGTGAGCTAGCAGTGCATCGAAGTTCTCCTGCAGCACTCGGCGCACCCGCCCACTCGCGACGCGCATCATCATCGCCTGCCGGCGGCCACCGCGGAGTGCGATCCGCCACTCGATGTGCGTACGTGCGCCGTCATCCAATGGCGCTAGTGACACCGTCCAAACGCAGGCGCCGGCGGGATTGTGCTCGCGGAAGGTGTAGTGGTGCGGGGGCAGCCAGTCGATGATCTCCTGCTCGATCGTCGTGCGGCCGTGAACGCAATGGGTGACCGTGCCCACTCCGCGACCGCTCGATGGGTTCTGCTCTTGGATGTCGTCGACCCCGACACGCCAGCGCATCCCGTGTGCCGGGTCGGTCATCGCGGTCCAGACTTGCTGCGGCGGCGCATCGACGTCTGCCTCGAACAGCAGGGCAGCGTCCTCGCGCGCAACGACGTTACGACCGGTTGACTGCTCCGCGCGCCAGTGTGCCTCCAGGTCAACCAGCCCGCAGCCCACCTCGCCGATGTCCTCGTAATGCTCCACGTGGGAGAGGAGATCGGAGAGCCCCAGGACCTCCGCGCAGGTGTTGCTCACGAGCGCGTAGCCACGTAGCCCATGCGTTTCGGTAACCGTGTTCTTGAGCAGTCGATGGACAGTGATCACATCGGAGCCGACGAGCTCGCGGCTACCCGCGACATCGTGCTCGACGAAGGAGCCGTAATGCGCCACGAACTTGAGCTCGAGCTCGGGTGTCCGCCTGCATGCCTCGCAGCTGCAGCTCGACGACAGCGCCACCGTGCGGCGGCGGCGGGCGAACGCTAGGTGGGTCGACTCCAGCGCGCCAAGCAGAGTGGCGCCGTCGATCGCCTCCCGCCCTGGCGACACGCAGAACACCGCGTCGCCCTCGAGCTTGGCCAGCGCCAGCGGCGGACAGAGCCCATCGGCGACCAGCCCGAGCAGATCGGCAAGAATGTCGTGGGAATGATCGAGCTCCACACGCGCCAGGAAAGCCGTGTAGCCGCTGATGTCGGCGAGCACTAGAAGGCCCTGTTGAACGGTCTCGGTCATGGGACGCGTGCGGAGGCTAGCGCAACCATTTCTCCCGGCAATCGGGCCTGAGGGGGACCCGCCCGCGAGATCACGACGCGAGACGTGGAGGCGCTCCTGGCATCGGTTGCCGCCGAGGGCGTTTCACCAGGCACCGTGAACAAGGTCCGCGAAGTCATCAGCGCGATCTACAGCTTCGGCATGAGGAAGGCCACATTCGGCCTCTCCGAGAACCCCGCCGCCGAAGCCGACAAGCGCGCAGCTCCGAAGCCCGGCCCGCTCGCGTACTACAGCGCTGAGGAGGTAGAGGTGCTCGCGCGGGCGATGGAAGCTGGCAGCGGGGGCGCCCGGGACGGAGAGGCTGTCCGTGTATCGCCGCCTCACGGTGGGGCGCGCGCTCAGTGCCGGCGTGGAAACGTCCACGAAGTCCTGTCGTGTCCGCCAGGTGCCGATGCCTGACCAGACCGCCGCTGCTCTCAACAGCCTCCGCCAGTCCATCGACGCCCCTTTGACGCGCGCTTCGGCGTCCGGACGAGCAGCCGCGCCAAAACCTTCGTTTTGCCTCGACCTTCTTCGTTCTTCACAGCTTCTCGACTAGCCCGGCCACTAGCCGCAACTGGCCGAAGTGCTACCCAAAGACCCGCAGAGTCGGCTCGTCGCCGGGCGTCTTAAATCGCCGAAAAGGCCCGCATCTGCGGGCCTTTCCGCGAGTAGCGGGGGCGGGGTCTGTACGCATATCCCCGACGCTCCCAACCACCTCTGCGGCCGCATCTACCAGATCACGGAAGTGCGCAAGCTGCCATAAACACGGCGATTTCCAGTCTATTTGTGCTGCGAAGGCGTACCTCGGCCGCGGGCAGCGGTGCCGCCCAGTCAGTCGTTTCACGCTCAGTCCCGCGGCCTCTAAGGATTTCCTAAAGGGACGACGTCGCGATGCGACCACGAACAAGGGGAACGCGAGCGCGCCGGCGCGTGTCCGACCCCGCCAGCCCGGCACTCTCGCATCCGGCGAGTCCGAGCTGGGCTAGCCGCTCGCCTCGGCTTCCGCAATCCGTCCCGCCTCGCCGCGCTTTTCGACCACGACATAACTGGGGTAGACCTCGACAGTCGACTCGACGGCCGCTTCCTCATGCCCTGGGAGCACGACGAACCGGCGCGGATGGGTTCGGACGCGTGCGTACACGCCGATCGAGAGGTCGAGTACCCCACCGCAATCCACGCGGACGCACTCGCATATGAAGGTGTCGGCCAAATCTCCGTTGCGTGGACGCTGATACTCGATCCTGTCGTTTATGCGCCGTGCCAGGGCCTCGTTCTGCGCCATCCGGCGCTTGCGTCGATTATCCACTCCGGGATCATTCCACTGCGGGGAAATCGCTATCGGTACTGATCGATGAGCTGGCGTGCCATCGACTTGCCTCGCCGCGCGGCGTCCGCATCGCCCTCGGCTGCTACGACGATAGAGCCCTGCATGAGGATGTGCCACGAGTGCGCGAACGAATCGGTATCGCGCAGGCCGGCTTCATCGGCTAGGCGGCGTACGATTGCGCGGATCTGCTCGAGATGCCGAACGCTGGCGCCGCCTGCGGGATGGTTAGGGCCGAGTTCGAGCAGTACCTTGATGAACGAGCCCGCCTCGAAGTCGTCGCGATGGAACCACTCGTCGAGTACATCGAAGATGGCGAGTAGTCGCTCCTCGGGGTTCGAGCCGCGACGCATGGCCCCGGCCTCAATGAGGTCTTTGGTCCAGCGCTGTTCGCGGAGGTCGAGGAATGCGAGCACGAGCGCATCCTTTGAGGGGAAGTGCCGGTACAGCGTCGCTGTCGCGACGCCGGCGCGCTCAGTCACCTCGTTGACCCCAACTGCTTGGATGCCGCTTCGCGAGAACAGCTCGTAGGCGGCATCCAGAATCCGCTCGCGGGCGCTCACCCCCGGCTCGGCCGGTTGGCGGTGGGTTTCAAGCATGCATAAGAAGGGTAGCACTAGAAAGAGCGCTCTCTATGTGATAGAAAGAGTGTTCTCTCTCCTCGCTTTGTGTGCTGAGGAGCATTCAACGGAATGGAGGGTCGTATGGGGCTCATAGAGCTGCTTTTGATTGTCCTGGTAATCGCAGCCGTCGCAGGCGGGGTCGGCGTAAGCCCGCTGCTTTGGCTGCTGCTGGTGGTAGCCCTCGTGGTCTTCTTGACGGGCGGCGGATTCGGCTATCGCAGAGGTGGGCGGGTCTAGCTATGACCCTCGGAACATCGATTTTCCTCATCGCCGTCGGCGCGATCATCCGCTACGCCGTCACATTTCAGGTGTCGGGCGTGTCGCGGCCAACGATCGGCCTGATCCTCATCATCGCCGGCATCGTCGGTGTGGTGCTGTCGCTGTTCAATGCGGCCACCGCTCGACGGCGAGTAGCCGGCGGACCTTACGACGAACGGCGCCTCTAGCGTCGTAGTGACTCCCCCTGCGGGCTGCGCCACCGTGCCCGGCAACAACCCAAACCAGGAGGGACTATGACCGACAAGAACATCGATCAAGTAAAGGGACGCGTAAAGGAGGCTGCCGGTGCCTTGACCGGAGATCGAGGCCTGAAGAACGAGGGACACGCCGACCAGGCAAAGGCGTCACTGAAGAAAGCCGTAGACCGGGTCGCCGAGACGGTAAAGGGACACAACCGAAGCAACGAGCGCGGGTAGCCATGAACGCGCCAAGTCGATCAAGCGTTGGGGGAGATGACCGTGCTCACCATCCTTCTCGTCCTCATCCTGCTGCTGACCGGCAGCGGGCTCGGTTTGAGACGTCGCGGACTCTCCGCGGCCTTTGGCTCCAGCGGCACGAGGACCCACCGCGCGCCTTCTCGGGCTAGACGTCTTTGCGTTAGCCACAGGGGCGCCCGGAACCCCGAAAACTAGCTACAGGAGGAAACCGTGAACACAGGAACGATCATCGGAATTGCAATTGGTGCCGTGGTGGTGCTACTGCTCATCGCGCTCATCGCTCGCGTCGCGAACCGCAGGCGTGACGAACGTCGTCGTGAGCAGGCCGGCGAGCTTCGCCAGCAGGCCAGAAGCCGTTCGATCCAAGCGGAAAGTGCGCGCGCCTCGGCTGATGAGCAGGCTGCTCAAGCCAAGCGTGCTCAGGCTGAAGCTGAGGAGCGCGCTGCTCAGGCGCGGCAGGGACATGCGGCCGCAGAGCGACGGGCGGTCGAGGCTGAGCATCTGACCGAGTCTGCGCGCGATCAGCACGCGCAGGCACGGGCGATCGACCCGGACGCGAGCGACAGCGGCCAAGACGAGGCGCTCGCGATCAATGAACGCACGGCCTGACTGACCGTTCGTGCGCCTGCGCACCCCTATCACACACGGTCTCAAGAAACTGCTTTCGCGGGACGAGCGAGCGTCCGGGCGAGCGCTGCGTTCACGCTCGCCCCGGACGAGACCCGAAGGGCAAGCACGGCCTTGGCCTGGTCGGGGTATGCGGGGGCCGTTCCCCTCCGACCGTGGCGAGCGAAGTCCGCGCGTGCGCCGCGCCGACGCAGGCGGCCCTGTCTCAACGGATGTGCCGTTGCTGGGTACGCCGGACTCGCAGCAGGCGCAGGGCGAGACGCGCAACGAGACGCCGCTCGAGCGCCTCGACCGCAACCTCGAGGAGCTCACCGGCGAGCTGCGCGTCGTTGTGACCGGCGTGCAGGTTCTCTTTGCGTTCCTGCTAATCGTGCCCTTCAACGTCGGCTTCGCTCACAGCGGGGACTTCGAGCGAGCCGTGTACTTCGTCACGCTCATGCTCGCCGCACTCGCCGCCGTGTGCACGATCGCGCCCTCGGCCGAGCACCGCTTCCTGTTCCGTCACGACGACAAGCACCACCTCGTGTTCAGCTCGAACCGCGTCGTGATCGCGGGCCTCGCGTTTCTCGCGCTTGCGATGTGCGGCTGCCTGCTGCTCGTCACGACAAAGCTATTCGGCGTAACCGCAGGCGCGCTCACGGCGAGCATCGGCGCGATCCCGTTCGCGCTGCTGTGGTTCATCAGGCCGACCGCTCGCCTGCGCGAGCTCGACGCCGAACAAAGCGACCCTCACCATCATCCTGCCGATATCCGTGCCGCCGGACCTCCGAAGCAGATTTCGAGTTGTCGCGGGCAGGTATCGGCCGGGCATACCGAAGACGGAAGGAGCCAGTGATGGCCAAAAACCACGGCCCGAGCGTGAAGAACGACAAACAGTACGAAGGTCTACGCGAAAAGGGCATGAGCAAGGAACGGGCCGCCAGGATCGCCAACAGCCCCGGCGCCTCAAAACGCGGCGCCAAGAGTGCGGGTAGCGGCACCAAACGTCGCGCGGCCAGCCAAGGCGGGACCAAAGCGCAGAAGGCCACCGCGGGGCGCAAGGGCGGAAGGAAGACCGCCGGCAAGAGCTGATCCATACCGCGCTTTCGGGTTGACCGGTCGTTTGGGCACCGGCCCCGCTGGCTTACCCAATGAACGAAAGGCGAGCGTGTTGGAGGGCTGGCCTTCTGGGAACCTAGTCCCCTCGCGGACTCTGAGAAGCGCCTCCCCGGGCGCGTCGCGCCGATGTCGCACGCGGAAGAGGTGCGGCGGGGTCACGGGCTTGGTGCGAGGCCAATGCGCTGAAGAGCGCTAGGCGGGCCGGAACCTCAGAGTCCTCGTCAACCAGGCAGGCCGCGCACGTACGGTGGTAGCCGTCTGCGATCTCCAACCTGTCGCGGCCGTCGTGGATGAGCAGAATCGGCGAGATCGGTGTGCCGTCAGCTATGCGCTCGAGCTTCTCGGCCACCTCACTGCTCTGCTTGCGCTTGAGCAGGGGTAACCGCGCGGCGCGCAGGATGTCCTTGGCTCGCCAGGCGCCCTCAGGTGCCTTACGCAAAAGTGCCACGGCGTCGCTCACCTCATCGGGCGCCAGCAGGAGCGACAGATAGCTTCTCGTCGCCGCATAGTCCTTCTCCTCCGGCTCATCTAGCCACCTCGGCTTCTTCGCCATCGCTCGCACAACGATAGCCCGATTGTGAGACGCAGCGATGGCCAGTAAAACGGGTCTCACGACTCGCGCGTCGGTGACGCAGCTTTCGCCGTTTGGGGCCCCGAGGCTCGACGGCGTGCTGCGTCTGGCGGCCGTCGTGCGTTGGTCGAAGCCACCGAGACGGGTCGTCATCCTCGTGGTGGTGGTCGTCGGTGCCCGGGTGGTCGGGGCAGTGGCGGGGGTTGCGGGCGTCGCGGCGGCGGCGCTCCTGACAGGATCGTGGCGACTTGAGGTAGGGCACGCGCGAGCGTGTCGGCCTCGGGGCGCGGGAGATCGGCGAGCATCGTCGACAGACGCTGGGTCAACAGTCGGTGGGCGGAGGCGAGGGTGTTCTGTCCGCGGGCGGTCAGCGTCAGCGTCTGGCGGCGGCGATCCTCCGTGAGCTCTTGGCGCGCGAGCAGGCCGGAGTCTGCGAGCCCGGCGATCAGTTGCGAGACGGCCGGTCCTGAGACGCCGGCGCGACGCGCGAGCTCCGAGCCCGACACCCCTTCCTCCGCGATGGCGCGCAGCGCGAGGAACTGGGCGACGGTGAGCGGCGGCTCGTGGCCAGCGAGCAGCCGCTCGATCCAGCGGCTCGCTAGCGGCGCGACCGTGACGAGCGCGTCGGCGGCGGTCTTGGTTGGGCGGCGCAGCGCGGGCATTAGATAAGTAGACTTAACATCTAAGGATGCTTATCAGCGATGTCATTCTTGCATGCCAGCCTGAGGGCTGTCCTGGGCATCACGCACCGAGGCCCTCGTCATGACCGGCGTGATCGCGCGGTTCGGGGTTCTCGGCGTGTTCCTGCTGATGGTGCCCGAGAGCGCCTGCATCCCCGTACCCAGCGAGGTCACGCTGCTGTTCTCTGGGTTCGCCGTCGATCAGGGGTGGATGAGCTTCGCGCTCGCAGTGCTCGCGGCGACCGCTGGGAATCTCGTCGGGTCACTGATCGCCTACGGCGTTGGCGCGACCGGCCACACGCAGCGCGTTCCGTTCGTAGGCGCAGTGCTTGCGCGGTCCGACGGCCTGTTCGAGCGCCACGGTGCTCGCGCCGTGTTCATCGCGCGCCTGTTGCCGCTCGCGCGCACGTTCGTATCCCTGCCCGCCGGAGCGCGGCGGACGCCGGTGCTGCCATTCATCGCGCTGACGACAGCCGGGTGCGCGCTTTGGGCACTGGCCTTCGTGCTGGCGGGCATGCTCGCTGGCAGCGCGTGGGCAACAGTCGGTTCACTCGTCGGACGCGTGCTGCTCGGCGTCGGCCTTCTCGTGCTCACAGCGGGTCTGTTGCGACGCCGCCCGCACCGGTAGCTCGGCGCACGCACGGACCAGCTCCCTACGCGCCGGCCCATTTCCCCTGCCTTGGGATACCGCGAGCACGCACGCGGACGGGCCGTGCGTCCTCCGTTGCGGGTTGCACGAGCATCTGGCGCGACGCTGACGCCGTCCCAGTCACGAACACCGACCCGGCGCTGGATGCTGCGCACCGAGCGAGACATTCGACACCGGCAGCGTGGAGCGGATACCGTTTGACAGCCTGCGGAAATCTCGTCAACCCCGCTACTAACAAACGCTCAAAAAGTGCCTATTTGCAGGGAAAAATAGCGGGGGCGGGATTCGAACCCGCGACCTTCGGGTTATGAGGTCGCCAAAGGGGGTCAGGTGGGACCAGAGGACCCGTGTTTGCTGGGGTTAGCTCGGGTTCGGTGGGGTTGGATTTGCTCAAAACGGAACCTCGAATGGAACCCTGACAAGCCGGCTCACGCGCCGACGAGAACGCGCGCAAGCTCGATGAGCTCAGCTGTCGCCTCGCGCGCTTCGTCAACGCTGGCCTCCGCTACGAACCCAGCCGCGTAAGACGCCTCGCTTCTTCTCGACCGGGACGCGTCAAGGCGCTCAAGCAGGTCGTCTGTGTCTTGATCAATCTCTGCGAGCGCGGCTTCGAGTCGCACGACGTGAGAACCCTCGCCCGAGGTCACCCGCAGGCCGGATGCCTGAAGGATCGCGTCGCACCCGGAGATCACGGCGTTGTGGAGCAGCACGGACCGGGATTCCGAGCTGAGTCCTGGCGCGTCCGCGTCGCGCTGAAATTTCTCCGCCTGAGAGAGGAACGTGCGCGCCCCGAGCCGGTCTGCATGGACTTTCTCCACGCGGGCTTCGGTCATTGAGTCGCTACGCTCGCCAGGTCACCCACGAGGGACGTTATGGGACCTTCCATCACGCGCCGGGCGAAGCTCGAGCGCTCGGCGAGCAAGTGGCGGAACTCGTCGTCTCGCATGACCGTCAGATCTACAGTACGTCCGGTGTCCTTGCCAATTGGGCGGAGCAGGCGGCGTAGCTCCCTTAGATCAGCGTCGCCAACGACCAGGACATCGATATCGCTGTCCGGTCGGCGGTTGCCGGATGCCCAGGAGCCGTAAATCGCCGCAGCATGAACGTCGGGGCGATCGAGGCTTGCGCGCAGTTGGCTCTCCACACCGACTGAGCGTCGCAGCAGCTCGGCGAGCGGTGCGTAGGAGGCATCATCCGTCGCGGCCGAGAACAGATACGGCCGCGCCCCGTCATCACGACGGATTACGCCTGCTGCCTGCGCCCTAGCCAGCTCACGATGGACTGAGGACTGAGGGGCGTCAAGCGCCTCCGCGAGCCCCTGAAGAGTCCAGCGACGCTCGGGCTGCAAAAGCAAGAGCGCGAGCAGTCGCGCCTGCATCTCCGAGCGAAAGATCGGCAGGAGCGAGGGAGCCGACGTTCGCATTACCGAGAAGTATATCCAAGAAAAGCGAAGACATTTGGTTGCGTCTCGGTCCGACGACATGCCTGCTTTTGGCGACGACCAGGTACGGCGTGATTTGCGCGTCGAGACCCGCATTCGTGTTCCCGCGGGCATGGCGGGCGGGCGCCTTTTCGTGACTGCGTGCGTCCGGGGAGATCTCAAACTCAGACCGAGACCTGGACTGATCGCCCTCCACCCACGGCGGATTTCATAGGACGGGACGCACGACGAGCATCCCCCGGCTAGAGACGAGCTGCTCCAAGTCGTCCGCCAAGCGTTGGACGAGTTCGCTCGCCTGTTGCTCGAAGCGATCCACCGAGGCGCAAGCACGGGGCAGCTTAAGGAGGAAACAACCGGATCCGCGCAGGGAAAGGCCGCGGCAGCCCTCTCGAGGCCTCGGTCAGCTCCGCGGCGCGGTACTTGGGGGCCGATGGCCAGCGGGCGCTCCGCGGTCATATCCTGCGGGAGCGGCCCGCGACGAAGTTCAGCTGAATTCGATTGGAGGCCCATTATGCGCGGCGACATTGAGGTCGGGGCACGCCTTCCCGACTATGAACTGCCCGACCAGGACGGCGCCGTGCGCCGTCTGTCGGACCTGCAGGGCTCGAACCCGATGGTGCTCCACCTCTCACGCGGCGGGTTTGACCCGAAGGAGCATCGTTTCCTTCACCACCTGGTCGACGCATACCTCGACTTCCGGGTCGGGTATACGCGCGTCGCCCTGATCTCGACCGACAACCAGCTCGAGATCAATGAGTTCCGCGATAGCGTCGGCGCGCAGTTCCCGTTCCTCTCTGACCCGGAGCGAACGGTGCGGAACGATCTCGACATCGTCGAGTACACCGACCCCGTCCACGACCCGATGGTCCCGCACACGTTCGTGCTCGCCCCTGGGCTCGAGATCTCCGCGATCTACAACGGCTACTGGTACTGGGGGCGCCCCACGGTTGAAGAGCTCCACCGCGACTTGCGCGAAGTCATGCGCAATCTACGCCCCGACTTCGATCTGGGCGCACCAGGGCTGCGCGAGGCCTGGGATCGCGGCGAGCGCGAGCAGTTCCTGGTGACTCCAGTCGAAGGAGAGGCGATTCGCTACACCGAGGGGACTGCGGTGGGAGTGAAGCGATGAGCGATGGTCGGCGTCGTCACGACCATCTGAGCGAAGGCCTGACCGAAGAGGTGCCCCCGGCTAGGATCGCGAAGCGATCAGGCCTTACCGGCCAATGACCGTGCCTCTGCAGGGCCGACCACGAGGTCGTGAAGATCCCCGCCGACCTCGAGTCGACCCGACTGTTCGATCCCGCCGGCCTTCATCGGTGCGAAGCCGGCTGTTCGGATGAGCCGCTCGACTTCCTCGCCAGCGCGGTCGTCGTCGGTCACGTAGAAGAGGACCGCCGGCTCCGGTGACCGGTTGCTGGAGGACTCGAAGAGATCGGCCGAGAGGCTTCCAAACGCCATGGCCAAGTGCGCCCCCGCCGGCAACCACCCGGCTATAACCTCGCCAGAGGATTGCCCTTTCGGCAGTAGACGTGAGACGTTCCCTTGTGCGTCGATGCCGAGCGGGTTGGTCGGAACAACGACGAGCTTGTCGCCTAGCGGGTCGGCAATTTCGTCTATGACACCCTTCAGCACGGTAAACCGCAGCGCGAGGACGACGGCATCGGCGCCGCGCAGCGCGTCGCGGTTGTCGACGGCGACGACCGCAGCTCGACCGATCTCGCCAGCCAGCATGCGTGCCGACTCATTGTCGGCGCTCGAGAGCCGCAGGGTCGCGCCGCCCGAGGCGAGCTGGCGGCAGATGACCGATCCGATCCCCCCAGTGCCGATGATCGCGGTGGTCATGCCCTAAACCTCCGTGTGCGGATCGTGCCGGCGTGGTCTGGCAAGGAACAGTCGGGGAACACGCCGCCTGGTGTGATCTCAGAATGCATGCGCTGGAGGGGCCTCAGTGGCTGGAGGACTTGCCATCGTCGATGTGTGGGTTTTGCCGGTGATCGCGGCATTCAGTTGGACTCCTCGGCGGGCGTACTCGACAGCCACTGAGGGGGGGTCCAGTCCCCCTCTGGGTCCGTGGTTTGCCCCACCTCGATCAGATGACCGTCGGGATCGCGGATATAGCAACGGATCTCGTACTGGTGCTGCTTGGGTGGCGTCACGAATTGAGCCCCCCTACCGCTCCATTCGGCGTAGATGGCCTCGATGTCTTTGACTCGGATATTGAGGAAACTGCTGACCCGGTCGGGATCGCGTGGCGCCTCCAGGGTGACTGTCGGCTTGTCGTCGGTCGGGCCGCCGCCAACATTGATGATGATACAGCTGTTGGCTAGTGCGACATAGGTCAGCCCTCCCGGGCCGGAAAAGGCCACCTTGCCGCCGAGCACGTCGGTGTAAAAGCGGCGGGAACGCTCGACATCATCTGAAACGATGAAATGGGCCAAGACGATCTGCTCGTCGATGTTGCTCATGCTGACCTCCGGTGTTGAAATTGACGCCACGGTCGTGCGTTACACTGCGCATAGCGGTCACGATCTCTCGTTCCGAGGAGCGCGATGGTGTGCGCATTGAGACGCCGGCCTCACGGTCAGTGTCCTGCACTTTGGCCGCCGTCGATGTGCAAGACCTCTCCGGTCACGAAAGGCGCCGACTCGAGATAGAGGACTCCACCGACCACGTCCGCGATCTCGCCCACCCGACCGATGGGGTGCAACGCGCCCATCCCCGCGTAGGAGCTCTCGTCATGTATCGCCGTTTTGATCACGCCAAGCGACACGGCGTTTACCCGTAGGCCACGCGAGGCGTACTCGATCGCAAGTGATTTGGTGGCCGCAACGAGGCCGCCCTTGGTCAGGACGGACAGAGCGGCCGGTGTGCTGCTTTCGGCCTGCTCGACGAGCGTCGTGGAGACGTTGAGCACGTGCCCATGGCGCTGGTCGAGCATCTGTTTGATCGTGCGCGTCGTCATGTGAAAGAAGCCCGCGAGGTTGACGGCGACCAGGGCGTTGAAGTCCTCGAGGGTGTAATCCGTGAAGGCCTTGCCAATGTAGATCCCGGCGTTGTTGATCAACGTGTCGATCCGCCCAAAGCGCTCGACCGCCTCCCCGACGACACGCTGAGCCGTCTCAGGGTCGGCGATGTCACCTGCGACGGTCACGATGCCGGAGTCCTCAGACGGCCCGATCGATAGCGCAGTCGCGATCACGGTGTATCCGAGCTCACGGTATGCCCTCGTTAGGCCCGCGCCAATGCCCTGCGAGGCGCCGGTGACGATCGCGACCCTCCCATCGTTGCGCTCAGGTGAAGGAATCATTCGACGAGGTAGGTCTCGTAGATCACGCCTGCGGGCTGGCGGCCGCCGACGCTGATGAACACGCCCTTGTTCAGCCAGTCGAGCTGGGGCGCGGCGGTCTCGATCTGGGTTGAGGTGCGGAGCGTGTACTCGCCGGCGTCGACGTCCTCGCCGCGTCCTAGACGTGCGAGCACCTCGGTGCTGCCGTGCCGGATGCTTGGAGATCGCACGTAGAGCAGATTGCCGTCGTCGGTCTGCAGCGTGTGGCGGATGTCGCCGAGTGCGGTCCCGTCCGCCAGGAGGATCTGCCAGTCGGCGCTGGCGCCGGGGAGCAGCTTGCCGCTGATCTCGGGTCCAGTGAATGCTCCGCCGGTCAGGGGAACGATACGCCGGCGACCTCGCGCGGTGTCGCCGAGATCCAGTGGTCGTGCGAGGGTCGCCTCCAAGCGATAGACCTTGCGCAGGCGAGGAACTGGAAGTTCGTTGCTCATGGCTGCTCCTGTCAGGGCTTGCCCGTGCCGCGACTGTGTGTCGAGCAAACGGTACGCCGCATTGGACCTGCCGTCTTCCTGGGGCCAGGCTTCGAGATCTCGGGCTTGATTTCCACTCGGATGAGAGCAAGATGTCTGCCACCCGACGGGAGCGTCCCCGGTCGGAGCACTCCCGGGGGGGCGACCAGGAAAGGGCGCGTGCCTATGTCCCCCGTGCAGCGCAGGCTTGAAGCGTCGGTCTTCTGGCTGTCGTCGCTGCCCGCCACGTCCGGGAGGCGAGACCGCGGCTCCGTGTCTGCGCGCCACCGACGGATTGAGACGAGATGGGCAGCGTCGAGGTGGACAGCGAAAGCGCGACAGGCACGGCACTGGTAAGGCCGGGGAGTTTGAGCTCGAGGTGGTGGTATTGCGCTGAAAGGAGAGGCTGATTGCCACGACGTATGAGTCCGTGGAAGATCTCGCCGACGCGCTCAGGCGCGCGGAGGAGGCACACGGCAAACACGAGCAGCGAACGGGCCGGGCGGACCCGGACTGGCCGGACTGGTATGCGCTATTCATGGTGCGTGAGCGCGCGGGCGAGGAGCTGCCGACATGAGCAGCGACTATGACGTGATCGTGCTTGGCGGCGGCTCGCCGGGCGAGCACTGCGCGGGCGCCCTGGCGGACGGCGGCCTGCGTGTGGCGGTCGTCGAGCGCGAGCTCGTGGGAGGGGAGTGCTCTTACTGGGCTTGCGTTCCGTCAAAGACGCTGCTGCGGCCGGGCGAGGCGGTCCATGGGACGCGCGAGGCCGCCGCGAGCGCCGAGGTCGACGTCGAGGCGGCGCTCGCCTGGCGTGACTTCATGGTCTCCAACTACTCCGACGCCGGCCAGGAGCGCTGGCTGGCCGATCGCGGCATCGACCTGTTGCGCGGCAGCGGCCGGCTCGCCGGCCCGGGGGTCGTCGAGGTCGACGGCGTGCCCCACACCGCAGACCACGTGGTGCTCGCAAACGGTGCCGATCCGGTCGTGCCGCCCATAGCAGGCCTTCGCGAACTCGACGGCGTTTGGAGCAACCGCGAGGTGACATCCATGAAGGCCATTCCGCGCCGGCTGCTGATCCTCGGTGGCGGGCCGGTCGGCGTGGAGATGGCACAGGCCGTCCATCGACTCGGCGCCGAGACCGTGATCGTCGAGATGTCCGAGCGCGTGCTCGCGCACGAGCCGGCGCCGCTGGGTGAGGCGCTCGGTGAGGTTCTACGCCGCGAGGGCATTGAGCTGGTGCTTTCTGCCAACGCGACCGCCGCACGACGCAAAGGCAAGGACTACGTGCTCGAGATCGACGATGGGCGCGAGCTACGCGGTGACCGGCTGCTCCTCGCCACCGGCCGGCATCCACGCGTGCAGGGACTCGGCCTTGAGACCGTCGGCGTCGAGGCAGACGCACACGGAGTTCCGGTCGACGCGCACCTGCGCGCGGCCGAGCACCTGTGGGCGATCGGCGACGTAAACGGCCTCTGGCCGCTAACCCACGTCGGCAAGTACCAGGGCGAGGTGGTTGCCGCGAACATCCTCGGCGAGCCGCGAAAGGCCGACTACGAGGCCGTTCCCCGCGTGGTTTACACGGACCCGCAAGCCGCGGCAGTTGGCGCTGGCGCTGGTCGTTTCAGCGCCATGGTCCCGCTGTCCCAACTGGCGAAGACCGCCACCTACACACGCGCGTCCGCCGACAGCAACGGCTTCCTAATGCTTCTCAGCGACGGCGACCGGCTGACGGGCGCCTACGCGCTCGGCCCCGAGGCAGAAGAGTGGCTGCAGCAGGCCACGCTGGCGATCCGCGCCCACGTCCCACTCGACGTTCTCACCGACACGATCCAGCCGTTCCCGACCTTCTCGGAGATCTATGTCGCCGCGCTGAAGAAGCTCCACAGCGAGATCGCGGCAGCGTCCAAGGCGGTGGGCGCGGGACCGCCGATGGCCAGCTGAGCCGACCCAGACCTCGACCTCAGTCTCAGGGCAGCATAGGAAGGCCCCAGCGCGAGCGGTTGGACGGCACTCACGAGGATTGTGAAACGCTTTGCGAATGCCGTTCGCCCCCGAGCTATTTTCCGGGCCGGCGCTCGCGCGGCTGGAGGACAAGCGCCAGCGCGAGCTCGTACGCGTCCCCTCCTTCGACGGCTTGATGGCTGCGGAGCCTGATGCGCTGGTCAAGTCGTTCGCCGTCGTGCCCGAGCTGCACGACCCCATCCGCGGGCGTGTCAAGGGCATACGGGCCTTCGAGGCATTCGCCTCCGAGATGAGCTCGTGGCTCCGGCAGCACAACTTCTCGGTCGAGGACGTGGGGCACGTCGTCACTGAGCGAAACGGCTTCGAGGAGGTCATTCTCCATTTCGACGGCCAGCGCGGACGAGTCGATCTTCCTGTCGCGATCGTGGCCGACTTCCGGTCCGACGGGCGGATCGAAGAGCTGCGGATCTACTTCAGCAACTGGCCGCTCGCCGGCCACCACGCCCACCGTCCACCGCTCCTGCAACCCGATCCCGAGTTGCGCGAGTCAGACGTCGTGGGCGACTATCAGCGTGCGCTCGCGGCGGGCGACGTCGACGCGATCGTGGCGGCATTCGAACCGGACGGCTACGCCCGCGAGCCTGCGGGCGGCCGGCATGTCCACAGAGGGCGCGAGGGCTTGCGCTCGTTCTACGAGCTGCTGTTCTCGAGCGGCGGCGGCATCCCGCTTGAGCATTGTGCAGTGATCGATGACGGGCGCTCGTGCGCGCTGGAGTACAACGTGGTGCGATGGGGCAAGACGGAGCTACCGCCGCAGGCCGGGGTCGCTGTCTACGTGTGCGGTCAGAGCGGCAAGCTTGCTGCGGCCCGCATCTACGACGACACCGACCCCCCGCTCGCTCTCTACGCGAGTAGCGACGGGCCCTCTGTGGCCGCGATGGCCTGGCGGCACCTTGGCGTTGAGGGCGGCCCGCGTGCATACGCGCCTCAGCCAGAGTTCGGTTCGCGTGCGGCGTCGCCGAGTGCTGCGCCGGTCGCCGACAGCGTGAGCTCCGACGCTCTGCCCTCACTGGCCTGTCGGGCCGGGGTTGCGAGGTAGGTCCGATGCAGCATCGCTACGTCGCCCAAGCGCTCGCGCGGCGCCAGCGGGAGGAATGATCAAAGCGGTCGTCCCGCTGCCCGCTTCACGTCTGGCAGCGCGTTCACGCGCCGGGTTCCAACGGGTGATCCACGGCTGCTACTTGAACAAGATCGGGGTGGCGCGCGCGGGCAGATGCTGCTTCGCCCCGGCGGTGCGCGAGTCGCTGCGCGTCGACGCGGACGGGGCCCTGGACTGGGAGCGGCTCCGCGAGGCGAAGCCTTGACCTGGGTGGGGCTACAAGCGTGAGACGAGTTCGTTCACGATTTCAGCGGCGGGCTGGGGCTGTTTGGCGAGCGCGACGCTTTGTCCGGCCCACAGCGATAGCGCCTCGATCTCGCCGGTTGTTCCAACGAGCGGGGGCGCGGGGGAATAGCGAACGATGGGTTCGCCCGAAGCGAAGTGCGCTATGACGTCCCCTTCTCCCGGCCGACGACCCGGCGGCGGCCGACCCGCGGCCTCCCACCTCTCGGCTGTTGAGTTGTGGACGGCGCGGTGGGGGGCATCCGGCCACCCCACCTCATAGAGGTTGGCGTACCACTCTGCATCGGTCTCGGTCGCGGCGATCAGTCGGCGCCGGTACTCCTCGTGGATCGGCATCTCGTCGGCCAAGAGAAAGCGGGTGCCCAGCAAGGCGGCCTGTGCGCCGAGCACGAGCACGGCCGCGACTCCTCGGGCGTCGGCGATCCCGCCGGCCGCGATGACCGGCACCGGTGTCACCGCGTCGACTACTGCTGGCACCAACGGGAGCGTTGCCACGCCACCCCATACGTGCCCGCCAGCCTCCCAGCCCTGCGCAACGACGATGTCCACTCCACATGCGGCTGCGCGCCGTGCTTCCTCGGCGCTCCCGACCGTGTGCATCACAAGCCCTCCGGCGTCATGCACCGAGCCGACATAGCCTTCGGGATCGCCCGCGAAGAGCAACACGATCCGCAGACCAGCGGAAAGTGCCTGATCGAGTCGGTGGTGCTGATCCGGGCGGCTAAGAACGAAGTTGCCGGCAAAGGGCCGGTCGGTGAGTGCTGCCGTTTCGCGAACCAGCTCTCCGGCGTCATCGGTCCACGCCAGCGCCACGCTGCCGAGAGCGCCGGAGTTGGAGACCGCGGCGGGCAGGCGGGGATCCGCAGATATCGGCGCCTGGACGATCGGGTGCTCAATCCCCAGCAACTCGCACACCGGCGTGTGCGTACTCATTGGGATGGTCCCCTTTCTGGCGTCCGCGGCGCCGGTTGACTAGGCTCAATGTTGACCCGAAAGCCTCCGCTGGCCCAGGTTACCGCTGGTTCATGCCCGTGCCGCGGACCGGAGTCCGGACCCGTGGACCACCGGGCGTGAGTGGGCGGGACGGCGGCCATCGTCCTCGTCACTCCTCAACCATGGACAGGAGCAGATCATGCGCAGCGACATCGTCCCAGGCGGCACGTTCCCCGACTACGAGTTGCCCGATCACACCAAAACCGCGCGTCGGCTCAGCGAGCTGCAAGGCGAGGATCCCCTGATCCTGACGCTCGCGCGAGGGAACTATTGCCCCAAGGAGCACCAGCAGCACCTCGAACTCGCCGCCAACTACCCCAAGATCGCTGTCGCCTACACGCACGTGGCCACGATCGCGACCGACGACGACCACGTGCTCAAAGAGTTCAGGGCGTCTCTGGGCGCGGAGTGGACGTTCCTGTCTGACCCCGGACGGATCGTCCAGAAGGACCTCGACATCCAGGAGTTCACCGATCCCGAGCACAACCCGATGATCCCCCACACGCTCGTGCTGAAGCCCGGCCTGATCATCCACAGCATCTACAACGGTTACTGGTTCTGGGGGCGCCCCTCGTTTGTCGATCTCTGGCACGACCTGCGGGCCGCAAGCAGCGAGATCCGCCCCGACTGGGATCTAAGCAAGCCCGGGCTGCACGAAGCATGGGATGCCGGCGACTACTCGCCATTTCACGGGTGGAACAAGCGCTCCCCCAAGTCGACGCCGTCGTCTTACTCTGCTTAACACCGCCCTTGCCACGATGGCTGGCCGCGGGGGCACCCCAGAGGGTGCCCCGGGGGCGTGCTCGTGCCGGGTCGTCCGTCGTACGGTCCCGATTCCGGCCGCACCGATGCTGACCACCCCGGGTGGGGGGCGCGCACGCCAGACGAAGGACGTCGCCGCTCTGCGCGTCGGCTCCTCCAGCTACGACCGCGGTGGTGATCCCCGCGGTGATGAGGTCGCCGCGTCGCCCGATGAGCGTCCCGCTGCCAGCTAGCGCCGCCAGGCCGAGGGTGTAGAACAGAAGTATCAACCGCACCTTCTGTGGCCGCCGCGGGTGCGACGGCAGCTAGTCGATCCGCTCGTCGATCCGGACGTGCACCGTGTCGCCCGCCTCCTTGCCGATGGTCTTCCGCAGCGCCACCTTAACCGGGAGCCGGTGTGTGCCGTCGCCCTGCGCCATCAGCGCGCCCGTAAACGGCTCGCCATCGATCGCACCCCGGATCTTGACAAGCCCGCGGGTACCGAAGAGCTCGCGCACGTCGTCGATCACCACGCACGTCCAGGCACCTGGGTTGTCGCCCTTCTGAAGTTGGGCGTCGAACTCTCTCAACATGACTCTTCAGACTTTGGCACGCAGCCGAACTCACCGCCGAGCGGGCTGCGCGCTCTCGCTTTCGGTCTGCGACGAGCATCTCGACGTCGTCGACGAGGAACCTGCGGTGCGCGGCAAGCAGAGCGCAGTCCCTAATGGGAGCCTGGCGTCTCGAGCACTTGCTTGACAAGGTCGGTGTCGTTGTACTCGGTGAGCTCGTACACCTTTCCGTCGGCTAGCCGGAAGACATAGCAGTAGGTCTGGTGGTAGGGCTTGCCCGCCTTCGTTGTCGCCTGGCCACGAGCCTCGACGACCACGACGTCGTCCTCGGCGACGATACGCTCAGCGTGGGCCGTGTAGCGGTCGGCGAACTGACGAAAAAGCGGACGCATGAGCTCGTCGACGATCGCCTTCTTGCCTTCATAGGTGCGTGACCACGGCGAGCTACCGATCACGGTCCAGCGAGCTTCATCCGACAAGGCATCCAGAAACGGACGTCCATCCCCGTTCGCCAAGGCGGCGAAGACGTTCTCCAATAGTCGCTTGTTTCGTTCCACAGCCACGCCCCCAACCTTACGCGAGCAACGACCGAGACCGCATCGCGTGTGCGACAGGCAGTCCGACCCACCCGGCCCTCTGGTCCTGCCTAGCGCGGAAGACGCAGCCTGACCATCGTTGCCTCGGATGGCAGATTCGTCGGCCGCTGATTTCGACGTGGCCAGGCTCACCGGGGAGCGCCATGCGAGGGCGCGACTCGCTTCCACCTTAGACTCGCGATTTATGTCGTTGCACCTCTTCGCGGGTCTGCGCGTCCGGGACTTCCAAGCAGCTCGAACCTGGTACGAGCGGTTGCTCGGCGAACCGACGTTCTTCCCTCACGCGACCGAGGCAGTGTGGACGCTTGCTGACGACCGGTCGGTCTATGTCGTTGAGCACCCCGACGGCGCCGGAAACTCCGTGGTGACCATCTTCCTCGACGATCTCGATGCCCAGGTAGTGGCAATCGCTGGCCGCGGGCTCCAGCCCGACGAGCGGGAGACGTACTCAAACGGTGTCCGCAAGGTGATCTACCGCGACCCCGACGGCAACCAGCTGGGGTTCGGCGGCGCGCCGCTCGATACCGGTTCATAGGCCTGACACCGTTCTTTCGGACGGCCGGTCCTGCATTGGTCGCGGCACGTGCCTCTCAAGCGCACCGGCGACAGACCACCTTCGCGCGGAAACGAAGGCACGGGTAACGGCGCGAGCAGACCGAGACCGTCGATCCGAGAGCGTCGATCGTGCGGCGGCTGCCAAGCGGCGCGTCTTGCGGAACCTGGTTGAATCGCTGACGAAGCACGAGCCAAACGAGGAGGTGGCATGAACATCGAGTTCCTCTCGACCGTGGCGGTGATCGCGCCCGATCCGCCCGCCAGCCGCAATCTGTACGTCGAGACGCTTGGGCTACCGCTCGAGGGCCACGGCGGCGACTATCACCACAGCGAGCAGATTGCGGGCTGCAAGTCCTTCGGCATCTGGCCGCTGTCCCAGGCCGCCGAGGCGTGCTTCGGGACGGCGCAGTGGCCGGTTGAGCGGACGGTGCCGCAGGTCAGCATCGAGTTCGACGTCGCGGACGCCGCGACGGTGGGCCCGGCGGCGCGGGAGCTCGAGCAGACCGGCTACGAGCTGCTGCACCCACCACGCGAGGAGCCGTGGGGTCAGACGGTGGCCAGGCTGCAGTCACCAGAGGGCGCGATCGTCGGGATCTCGTACACGCCTGTGCTGCACGACGAGGACTGACTGAGACCGCGACCTGCTCAATTGACGCGATGAGCATCTCGAACGCTCCGGCTCGAGTCTCGAAAAGCGCCTACGAGCGCCAAGCTGCGTAGCTGACCAAGTTCCTGAGCGGCACGTGCCGGACCGTAGGGGTACGGCTCGACAGGCTGGTTGGTGTCCCACGCGCACCCGCTCGAGTCAGGCGCTGTCCGACGGAGCTTGGTCTCCGCTGCCAAACGCCCGTTCGACGAACGCCGCCCCATTGGACGGGTCGGGCGCGTAGTGCCGATAGATCTCGGTCGTCTTGGCGTCGGCGTGGCCCATCCACTCCTGGATCGCGCGCAGCGGGGCGCCGGCGGCGGCCATCTGCGTGCCGAAGGTGTGGCGGAGCTCGTGGAAGGTGATCTCGTGCACGCCTGCCTCGGCGAGAGCGTCCTTGAAGCGCTTGCGCATCTTGGAAGGGTCGAGGACATGCCCGGTGTCGGGGTGGCAGAAGACGAGATCCCTGTCTGCGGGGAAGCGCGAGCGTCGCCGTAGCTGATCGAGCTCGTGGGCGAGCCGTGCGGCCATCGCGACCGAGCGGCCTTCGTGGGACTTGGGGGTGTCCATCTGCCCGCGCGTGAAGTTGTCCGCCACGCGCACGCGCCCGACCTGCCAGTCGATGTCGAGCCACTTCAGCGCGAGCAGCTCGCCCTGGCGTAGGCCGGTGAGCGCGGCGGCCAGATACAGCGGCCGCTCGACGCCGCCGAGGGTGTCTCAGGACCAACGAAGTCCGGCAAGACGGTGCTGGTCGAGCGCACCCTTCCCCGAGATGAGGCGATCTGGGTCGAAGGGCCAGACCTCACGTCAGTGGATGTGCTCTGGGACGCGATCGTAGACTGGCTCGGCCTGTACGACCTGGTGGAGGTCACCAGGACCGAGACCGAGGGCAGCGGCAGAAAGCTCGGCATGAACGTCGGCGTGCCAAAGCTCGCCAGCATCGAGGCGAGCAAGAAAGACGACACGGGCACCGCTCGCGGCGTTCGGAAGACCCGAGCGCAGGCCGTCACAACCGTGGCCCGCCGGGGTGTCGAAGAACTCGGCGTCTCGATCGTCATCGACGACTTCCACTACGTCGGCGAGGATGCCAAGGTTGACCTTGCTCGGGCGGTCAAGACGATCATCCCCTTCACGAAGGTGGTGCTGGTCGCCGTCCCTCACGAGGCCTTCGATGTGGTGCGCAGCGAGTCCGACATGGGCGGCCGGGTCAGCCTGGTGGCGATCGAACTGTGGACGGTCGAGGAGCTGGAGTTCATCGCCCACAAGGGGTTCGAGGCACTCAACATCGAGGACCAGCACGGCGTCGCGACGAAGCTTGCCGAGAACAGCTTTGGCGCGCCCTTCCTGATGCAGGACCTCTGCTACCAGTACGCGGTCTCGATCGGCGTCCTGCGAACAGCCGACGAGCCGGTGTCCACCGTCGAGCCGTACGACTGGGAGGACTTCTTCCGCCGCATCGCAAACCGCACTCCGCCGGTGATCTTCGACCACCTGCTGAGGGGACCGAAAATGCGCGGCCAGAAACGCATCCCCCGAGTCTTCAAGACCGGCGAGAAGACCGATATCTACGGAGCGCTGCTATTCGCGATCGCCAAGGCGGGGAAGACGAGCGTCACGTATCAAGAGCTGGCGATGATCTTGGAGCGCGAGTTCGCTGATGCGATTCCAGGGCAGCAGATCGCCGCGGCGCTCGGCCATATGGCGACGATCGCCGTCGAAAACCGGGGCACCGGCGACGCAGCCGTGGCATACAAGAACGACGAGCTGCACGTGCTCGACCCGTTCCTACTGTTCTACCTGACCTTCGGCACATGGTCGGTCGACAAGGACGTCTTGGAGAACCCGGAGCAGGACCAGTTGCCTCCCATTACGCCGGCGACCGCGTAGAGCCGCAGATGTGCTTCTACGCGGTCAGTCCTAGCCGTCGCGCAGCCACTAGCCCGGCACGTCAAGCGCAGCGGCGAGATTGCGAGCGTTGGTGTCCGCGGCCCGGAGCCTGTCTGCGCGTACTCCGATGACTCAGGCTGGGCGCGAAGATCACCCAAACGGAACCCTATTGGAACCTTGGCCGTCCCCCTCCACCCCACTACTCCACGAAAAAACCCCGCGTGAGCGGGGCTTTTTCAAGTAGCGGGGGCGGGATTCGAACCCGCGACCTTCGGGTTATGAGCCCGACGAGCTACCAGACTGCTCCACCCCGCGTCGCGTCTCTAGGTTTAGCAGATAGGACTCCGGGTCGCCAACCGAGGCCGGCCATGCAACTGAGCCGCCGAGCCCCGCCCCAGGCCCCCCAAAGGAGCCGCCGCACGAAGCCGCCAGCGGGCAACTGCAGCCGCCCCGCCCAGCACGCCTCAGAACGCGATCGGTTTGCCGTCGCGGAAGAACCCGCCGGTGGGACCGTCGTCGGGGAGGGTCGCCAGCCAGACGATCCCCGAGGCGCCGTCCTCGACGGGCTTCTTGGCTCCGAACTGGGAGCCCATGTCGGTGTTGACGAACCCCGGGCAGGCGGAGTTGACGAGCACTCCGTCGTCCTTGAGCTCGGTGGAGAGGATGCGGGTCATCGCGTTCAATGACGCCTTCGAGACACGGTAGCCGGGCGACCAGCCGCCCATCTCCGCCACGCCCCCCATGCCGCTGGACACGTTGACCACCCGGGGATGGTCGCTCGCCCGCAGCAGCTCGAGCAGCGCCACGGTGAGGCGCCAGGCGCCGTAGAGGTTGGTCTGCAGCGTGCGATCGATCGCCTCGAAGTCGGGGTCGGTCCCGCTCACGCCCCAGTCCGCGCCGATGCCGGCGTTGTTGACCAGCACGTCGAGCCTGCCGGGGCTCTGCTTCACGGCCGCGGCGGCGGCGGCGATGCTCTCCGGATCCGATACGTCGAGCGTCAGCGGCGTGACCCTCCCGCCGGTCTGAGCCGCGATCTCCTCGGCGGCCTGTGCGGCCTTCGCCCCGTCGCGGGCGCTCAGGATCACCTCATAGCCCTCCGCGGCCAGCTGGCGGGCGACCTCCCGACCGATGCCGCGGTTCGCGCCCGTGACCAGTGCGATGCCCTTGCCGTTCTCGCTCATCCCATCCCTCGCTCTCTGCCATGCCAACGCCGTGGTCGCAGAAACCTACCGACCTCGCCGTGCCGGCTCGATCTAGGATCTCCTCCGTGCGGGCGGCGGTGGTGGACATCGGAACCAACTCGACTCGTCTGCTGATCGCCGACGTCGCCTCCGACGGCGCGATCACCGAACTGGTGCGGCGGTCGGTGGTGACGAGACTCGGCGACGGCGTCGACTCGAGCGGAGCCCTCTCCGAGGAGGCTGCCTCGCGGGTGTTCGCCGCGCTCGACGGGTTCGTCCCCGAGATCGACCGTCTGCGGCCCGAGCGCAACCTCGCCGTGCTCACCTCCGCCGTGCGAGACGCGTCCAACGGGTCGGACTTCGCCGCCAGGATCCGCGCCGACTACGACCTCGACGCCCGCGTTCTCTCCGGCGACCAGGAGGCCCGGCTCACCTTCCTCGGCGCGATGTCCGGCCAGACCCACACGGACGTCGCCTCCGCCGAGGAGCCGACCGTCGTGATCGACATCGGTGGAGGGTCCACCGAGTTCGTCGTCGGCGTTGGGGGAACGCCCGGATTCCACGTGTCACTGCCTGCGGGGGTGGTGAGGATGAGCGAGCGCCACATCCACACCGACCCCCCGGCTCCGGCAGAGCTGCAACAGCTCGCCGCTGACACCCGCTCGATCTTCCTCGGCGGACTGCCCGCGGGCGAGCGCTCGCGCGTGAGGCGTGGCATCGCCGTTGCCGGCACCGCAACCTCGGCCGCCGCGATCGACCAGGAGCTCGACCCGTACGACCCCGCGCGGGTTCACGGCTATCAGCTGCTGCTGGCGACCGTGGAGCTGCTGCTGGCACGCCTCGCGGACGTGAACGAAGAGCACCGCCGCGCCACCGTCGGCCTCGATCCCGCTCGCGCGCCCACGATCGTGGCGGGGATGGTGCTCCTGTCAGAGGCGATGCGGGCGTTCGATCTCGAGGAGGTGGAGGTGTCCGAGCACGACATCCTCCACGGTGGCGTCATCTCGCTCGCAGGCCTCGCCTGAACAATTCCGGTCGCCCCCCCAGTTCTGCTATGTGATACTCTCACCGTAGTGGGGGTGGAGCTGTGCTGGGTCGCGTGTCTTCCCGGTCGGTGACAGACCCGGGCTTTCGTCGAACCCCCGACCTCGACGTGTCCCTCTGCCCGGGTCGCACTCCCACTGCGGTCCCTGGTGACGTACCCCTCGATGTTTCGCCGGAGACCACCCGAGGAAGCCGCCCCGTGGGCGGCTTCCTCCTTTCCGTGCCGGTCAGGCGAGGTTGGACTTGCGGGGGTAGACGACGTCTGGGTCGGTCAGCACGTTGACGAGCGCCGGCTTGCCCGAGGAGAACGCCCGCTCCAGCGCGGGAACCACGTCCCCGGGACGCTCGACGAGCTCCCCATGGGCGCCCAGCGCCTGCACGACCTCGTCGTAGCGGGTCGCGGGCCGCAGCTCGGCGGCCACCGAGTAGCCGTACAGGAACTCCATCGGGTGCTTCTCCAGCGCCCAGATGCCGTTGTTGCCCATCACCCCCACCACCGCCACGCCGTGACGGGCGAGGGTGTCGAACTCCATCCCGGAGAAGCCGAAGGCGCCGTCTCCCAGCAGCAGCACGACCTGACGCTCGGGATGGGCGAGCTTCGCCGCCAGCGCATACCCGGGACCGGCGCCCAGACAGCCGAACGGCCCCGGATCCAGCCAGCAGCCGGGCTGGTAGCTGTCGATCACGCGGCCGGCGTAGGAGACGTAGTCGCCGCCGTCGCCGATCACGATCGCATCGCGGTCGAGCACCTTGCCCAGCTCGGCGTACAGGCGCATCGGGTGAAGCGGAGCGCGGTCGTCCTGCAGCTCGGACCGCTCGGCCTCGCGACGCTCGGTCTCGGCGGCCCGCAGCTGCTCGATCCAGGGGCCGCTCGACAGCGGACGGTTGCCGGCGGCGATGCGCACGTCAGCGAGCGTCTGGGTCAGCGCGCCATAGAGCTCGGCGGCGACCGCCCGGGGATGGCGCCGCTGTGATTCGGCGACATCCACCACCACGATCTCGGTGTCCTCTCCGAACGATCCGCCAAAGCCGAGCCTGAAGTCCATCGGCACTCCCACCACCAGCGCCACGTCGGCCTCCTTCAACGCCTGGGAGCGGCTGCGGGAGAAGAACAGCTCGTGGTCGGCCGGCACACAGCCGCGGGCCAATCCGTTCAGGTAGACGGGCACCCGCAGCGTCTCTGCCAGCGCCAGCAGCTCCTGCTCGCCGTGTCCCCAGTAGAGGTCGGTCCCCGCCATGATCACCGGACGCTCCGCCGCCGCCAGCAGCTCCCCGGCCCGTTCTACCGGCCCCTCGCCGGCGCCCCGCTGCGCGCGCGCGGGCGGGCCCTCGAGCACGTCCTCGGACTCGGCGGCCTCCATGAAGACGTAGTCCAGCGGAAAGTCCACGAAAGCGGGGCCGCCGTGCGGAGCCAGGGCAGCCAGGAAGGCCTCGTCCACCAGACCGGGGATCTCCTCGGTGCTCTCCGGCGTCACCGCCAGCTTGGTCAGGGGGCGCACGAACGGGACGTGGTCTATCTCCTGCAACGAGCCCATCCCCCATCGGCCGGCGGGCGCCCGGCCGCCGAGGATCACCATCGGCGAGTGGTTGGCCTGGGCGCTGGCCATGGCGCTCATCCCGTTGGTCACGCCGGGCCCCGCCGTCAGGGCGCACACGCCCGGCTGGCGCGTGACCTTCGCCCAGCCCTCGGCGGCGAACGCGGCGGTGGACTCGTGACGGACGTCGACGATGTCGACACCCTCTTTCAGGCAGCCATCGTAGATCGAGAAGAGATGCCCACCGGACAGCGTGAACAGCTTGCTGACGCCATGGGCCCGCAGCCGGCGCGCGACCAGGCGCCCGCCGTGAAAGGTCTCGGCGCTCTCCTCCGTGCCCTGCTCGACGGCCATCGAGGCGACTCTATCCACTGCGGTCGGCATCTGCCCCCCGGGGCGGGATCCCGGGCACCCGTCGCGGCCCCGAGAGGGGGCCGATCAGACCCGGGACGGGATTCGAACCCGCAAGCTCTTGCGAGCGGCGGATTTTAAGTCCGCTGACTTTGCCAGTTTGTCCACCCGGGTATCACGATCGTACCGGCCCGAGGAGCCGGGAGAGCGGTCCCTGCGGACGCTCGCCAACCGCCGCCAAACTAGCGCAACGGTGCTATTACGAGCGCAACTCCACGGTTGCTACGGTGTATTTCAGGGTAGATAACCAGCTGAAGGGACCGAGGTTTGCCGTGGAGGTCTCAGCACTAACACACAAGGGGATGCCGGGCCTCACGGGCCCGTCCCCGCTGCTTCGACTGCAGTCGGATGAGCGTCTGATCGCGCTCACCCGCCGCGGTCAGCAGGCCGCCTTCGAGGTGCTGTTCTCCCGCTACCAGTCGCGGTTGCTCGCGTTCTGCAGGCACATGCTGGGGTCCAAGGAGGACGCCGAGGACGTGCTGCAGGAGGTCTTCACCGCCGCCTTCAACGCGATCCTCGCCGACGAGCGCGCGATCAACGTCAGGCCGTGGCTGTACCGAATCGCTCGCAACCGCTCGCTCAACCACCTGCGCCGCGCCACCGCGATCGGCGTCGACTCGATGGACGTCCACTTCGCCGACCACGGCATGTCCACCAGCGAGCGGGTGATGCGGCGGGAGAGCTTCAGACAGCTTCTCGGGGATGTCAACGAGCTTCCCGAGACGCAGCGCACGGCGCTGCTGCTGCGGGAGATCGACGCGCTCTCCTATGACCAGATCGCCGACGCGATGGAGACCACCGTGCCCTCGGTGAAGTCTTTGCTCGTTCGCGCCCGGATCTCGCTCGCGGAGGCCGCCGAGGCGCGCCAGCTCAGCTGCGACGAAGTGAGGCTGCAGCTCGGCGAAACGGCCGAGGGGCTCGGCAAGCTCACCTCGCCCGCTCGCCGCCACGTGCGCGGATGCGAACGGTGCCGCGGCTTCAAGAAACAGCTCAAGGCCAACAACCACGCGCTCGCTGCGATCTTCCCCGTGGGGACGCTGTTCCTCGCCAAGAAACTGCTGCTCGCCAAGCTCGGCTCGACCGCGTCGGCGGGCAGTGCGCACGTCGGCGCCGGCGCCGGAGCGACCGCGGCTGGCACCGCGGGAGCGGGTGCGGCCGCGAGTGCGGGCAGCGCGGCCGGCGGCATCCTCACGGCTGGCGCCGGAGCGATCGCCACGAAGGCCGTCGCCGGGCTCGCCGCCGCGGCGATCGTCACCGCCGGTGCCGTGGAGGCCGGTCACACGGGCAGGGCCCGCCATCATCACGCACCGCTGGCCAGCGCCGCCGTGGCGGTCCACGCGGCGACCCCCGAACCTGTAGTGGTGGGCACGCACATCCAGCCGGTGACCACCGTGGTGCACCACCGCACGCCGCTGGCCTCGGCCCACCGCCTCTCCGCCGCCGCCAAAGCCGCCGTGCCGGTCACGAGCAACCCCTCGACGACCGCCCCGACCGATCCGACCGCGGTCAGGCCGACCCTCGCGCCTGCGCCGAAGGTGCCCGTCAGCCAGGTCACCCAGGTCACCGCAGAGACGACCGTGCTGCCCACCACAGCGACCAGCGACACCGCTGCGCCGCCTGCGCCCACCGCCGAAGCAACCGATCCAGCTGCGAGCACCGGCGGCACGCCCTCGCCGCCCGCCGAAGCCGCCGCTCCGCCGACCGAAGCCCCGCCCACCGAACCCGTCCCGACCCCACCGGTCGAACAGGGCACGAGCCCGGGGTCGCCGCCATCGGGTGGCACGGGCGGTGCACAGGAACAGCCGGCCGGCGTGACGGACCCCGAAGGCGGCGAATAGCACCTATTCGATCGTGAACGTCTCCAGGGGACGTTCGAGCACGCCCGCCGTCCCCACCTCCACCGGTGCGTTGACCTGGGAGTTCGCGCCCGGCGAGGTGAGCATCACGATGCGCACCCCCGCACGGGGATGGGGCCGTTCTGGGAGGAGCAGGATGTCCCGTCCGAAGACCCTGCGGCCTTCGATCCGGGCGCTGTAGAAGATCGTGTAGGCGGGAACGGTGTTCACGCGCGTCTTGCCCTCGCCGCGCAGCACGAAGCCCGCATAGCGGCGGCGCAGACCTTCGATGTATGCGCTGGCGTACAGCGGGAGCTCGCCGTTGACTGCGCCCGAGTAGGGCGGCAGCAGCAGCGGCCCGACAGCGAAGGAGTCCTTCAGATGCCCGTTGTGGTCCAGGCGGTGGACCCGCACGAACTCGCCCGGTGCCGGCGTGGTGCGGTAGAGGTCGCGATAGCTGAAGCTGAACGGAGCCGGCCCGCCGTGGGAGTAGTGGGCGTTCTCGAGCGTGAGCGCCGCGCCGACCACCACCGCCAGCAGCGCGATCGCGGCGGCGATGATCAGCATCCGTATCGGCCGTCGTGCCTCGCGCCAGCGGGGCGCTAGCACCTGGCCGAGCGTCGGGCCGTACTGCGGCTTGAGCGGGATCGCGGCCATCGCGGCCTACTCGCCGAGTGAGAAGAGCGCTTCCAGGTCGTGGCGGGAGTAGGCAGCGAAGGCGACCATCGTCTGTGTGCGACTGACGCCCGACAGCCCACCGATCTCGCCCGTGACCACGTCCGCCAGCTGCTCGTGGTCGGGGACCCTCACGATCGCCACGAAGTCCCACTCGCCGGTGACCGAGTACGCCTCCGCCACCCCCTCGATGTCAGCCAGCGCCCCACCGAGGTCAGACAGAGCGTCGCGCTCGGCCTCGATCAGCACCACCGCGTTGGTCATCGTCATGGCGAGTGTCGCTCCCCGGGATCCAGCACCACGACCTCGCTGACTCCGGCCGACTCCACGTCGCGCTTGAACGCCTGGGCGTCGGTCTCGATCAGCGGAAAGGTGTCGTAGTGGCAGGGGATGATCTGCCTGGCTCCGATCAGGCGAGCGGCCTCGACGGCGTCGTGGCGGTCCATCGTGTAGTGGCCGCCGATGCACATCAGCGCCACGTCGATCCTCCCCGCGCGCCTGGCGATCAGCTCCAGGTCGGAGAACAGCGCGGTGTCGCCGAGGTGGTAGATCGTCTTGCCGGCGTACTCGACGATCAGACCCGCCGGAACGTTGACGGCCCCTTTCGGGGTGGTCGATGTGTGCCAGGCGGGCACGAGCTTGACCGAGCCCCAGTCGAAGGACACGGTGCCGCCGAGGTTGGGGTCGTGCACGCTCTGCACCCCGTCGGCGGAGAGCTCGTTGGCGATCTCCACGATCGCCACCACGTCGCTGGAGGCGCGGGTGGCGATCGCGACGGTGTCGCCGATGTGGTCAGCGTGACCGTGGGTGAGCAGGATCGCCTGCGGGCTCAGCTCCTCGGCAGCGGCGGCTGCACGCGGGTTGCCTGTGAGGAACGGGTCGATGAGCACCGTGCTCGAGCCCTCGCTGAGCTCGAACGCCGCATGGCCGAGGAACCTGATCTCCATCGTGGCTGCTCCTGTGATCGAGGGTGGCTGGGGCCTGGCAGGCACAATCATATGAGCCTCGCGCCGGCGGACCGCCGGACCCGGATGCGGCTCGCTGCGGCTAGACCTCGGGCGCGTCGGTCAGGTGCAGGCCCAATCCGAGCACGAGGCCGACGGCCAGCCCCGTCACACCCGCCAGCCAGCTCACCTCGGGGCGGGCGTAGGGGATCAGCAGCAGCGTGAACGCGATCGCTCCCGCGCCGAGCAGGTCGCCCTCGTAGTAGCAGCCCCGCCGAGCCGACTGGAGATCCGGTACGGCCCATGCCCCGAGCAGGGCAAGTGCCGCCCCGTTGGCCCCGCTGACGACGGGCAGCGGATATGCGGCGAGTGCCGCTAGCGCGCCCGTAACGCCTCCGCCGAAGAACACCACCAGCGTGACCGCCAGGCCCCGGCGGCGCTCGAGCAGCCAGCCGAACAGCGCGGTGGCGAGCAGCGCGACGAACGCGTAGATGCCGTTGTGGTAGGCGAACTGGCTCGAGATCAGCCGCCACCAGTCGCCGTGCAGCGGCCCGATGATCGCGAGTTTCGCGAAGCTCACGTAGCCGGCCCACACCACTCCCCAGGCGCCCGCGCCGGCGGCCACCAACGCGATAGTCGCATACGGCGGATGCTCACCGCGCACGCGATCTGAACGGCGCGAGAGCAGTCCGTTCTGCCTGCGCCCGACGGACACCTTCGAGCGCGACAGCACCGGGCGGCGCACGAGCCGACTGAGCGCGCCGCCACGGCTGCGGGCGCGCGGCAGCTTCGGCGCACGCTGGCGGAGACGATGGCCGCAGTAGGGGCACTCGGTGATGTACGGGCTGACCTCCGACCCGCACTGCTTGCACACCACGAACAGGTCCGCTCCGGGAGGCATCGTCCCCATTCTAAGGACCCCCCGCTCACCCCCTGGCGAGTCGCCCCGCCCCGGCTGGCGTAGCTGGGCGAACCAGGCTTTGGGATACTCAGGCCATGACACCAGGCTACGACCAGAAGCTGTACATCCTCGCGTTCGACCACCGCGGCTCGTTCCAGAAGAAGTTCTTCGGCATCGAAGGCGATCCCGACGGCGAGCAGACGGCGATGATCGCCGACGCCAAGCATCTGATCTTCGAGGGTCTCGCCCAGGCGGTGACGGCGGGCGCAGATCCGGCCGTGACCGGGGTGCTGGTCGACGAGCAGTTCGGTTCGACCGTCCCCCAGGAGGCTCGCGAGAAGGGCCTGAAGCTGGCGATGCCGGCCGAGCGATCGGGCCAGAGCATGTTCGACTTCCAGTACGGCGATGACTTCGCCGCACACATCGAGAAGTTCGACCCCGACTTCACGAAGGTGCTCGTGCGCTACAACCCCGACGGATCCACCGAGGACAACGAGGGGCAGCTGACGCGACTGAAGCGGCTGTCCGACTGGCTCGTGCGCCACGACCGCAGGTTCCTGTTCGAGCTGCTGGTGCCCGCCGAGGAGGACCAGCTGCGGGCCGTCGGCGGGGACGCCGCGCGCTACGATGCCGAGCTGCGTCCCGAGCTGATGCGTCGCGCGATCGCCGAGATCCAGGACGCGGGCATCGAGGTGGACATCTGGAAGATCGAGGGGGTCGACGAGCGTCCGGACTGCGAGATGCTGGTCGCCCAGGCACGTTCGGGCGGGCGCGAGCAGGTCGTCTGCGTCGTGCTCGGCCGCGGCGCCAACGACGAGAAGGTCGACCACTGGCTCAGACAGGCCGCCCCGGTCGACGGCTTCGTCGGCTTCGCGATCGGCCGATCGATCTGGTGGGACCCGCTGAAAGCGTACGTCGACGGCAAGATCGAGCGCTCCGCCGGCGCCCGCAAGGTCGCCGAAAACTACCTCCGGTTCGTCAAGGTCTACGAGGGCGCCGAGACCGAGGCGCCGGTCGGCTAGGGGGCGGGCTCATTCATGAAAATGCGCCAGAGCCTCGCCGAGCTGGAGCATGCGTTCGCGAAGGAGATCTCGCTCGACCGTCACCGGCGGGAGTCGCTGCGACGGACGACCGAGCAGCGCGCGCACAAACGCGAGGTCGACCGTCGCCACAAGCGTGGCTCGGTGCGGTTCATCCTGCTCGTGCTGGCGCTGATGCTGACCGCGGCGGTCGTCACCGTCGTGATGTTCCGCACCCTCTACCTGCTGCTGGGCTAGCGACGTCACTAGTCGGCGTCGCTGCGCTCGGGGGGGCGCTGATGGGTGCGGGTGGTCGGCTCGCGCCGGCTCGCCGGGGTCGTCCTCTCGCCCCCAGCCTCGGCGTCCCCGTCGCGATGTATCTCGAGGTAGATCTCGGTGCGAAACACGGGAACGTCCTGCGGCGCCCGAATGCCGATGCGCACCTTGTCGCCCATGACCGACAGCACCGAGACCTCGACGTCGTCCCCGATCATGATGCTCTGATTGGACTTGCGTGTCAGCACCAGCATGCCGCGCACCTTCCTCTTTAGAACAAGCACCCCGCGGAATGGCCGCAGCCGCGCAAGTTGGAGCAAGCATAGTCGCAGTGTCGGTCGAACGCGACACCGGTCTCGAGGCGGGGTTCGATGCCGACGCCAGCAATCCTTGCGCGGATCCACGCGACCTGCGCGGGTCCCGTATGCGCTAGTCTCCCGGACCGTCGATGGCCCGCAAGTCGCTACGTCCGCACCTCAATCAGATCCGCCTCTGGGTTCGCCAGGGTCGCACCGACGCATGGGTGGCTCATCAGCTCGAGGTCACCGTCCGCGACATCGAGCACTTCAAGCGCGAGAACGATCTCGTCAGCGACGGCAAGTCCCTGGAGGGCGCGACACAGGCCGACTTCCAGGATGAAGTCGACCTGCGTGCCGAGGATGACGCGCTGATCGCCGCCGAGCTGGAGGCGGCCGAGCTCGAGGCCGCCGAAGCCCGCGCCGAGCGCGAGAAGGAGCGCGAGGAGGATCAGGAGGAGGAACCGGACGAGGAGGGCGACGGCGAGGAGGATCGTCCCCGCTCGCGCCGTCGGGGTCGACGCGGCGGACGGCGCCGCTCCTCTCGCAGCTCCGGCCCCCTGGAGGGCACGTTCGACCACGGCGAGGAGGGCTACGGCCTGTGGCTGGACCCGGCCGTCCAGGACAACCCGATATACGCCGAGCATTGGGCCGGACACCGCCCCGTCGAGGTGGCGATCGAGGAGGACCAGATCGTCATCCGTCGCGTCGACGACGAGACCTAGCGCCGGAGCACAGCGCCCGGCCTGGCGTGCCCGAAGGCCGCAGCGCGGGCTCTACGCCTCGCTCAGGGCACGCTTGCCGCCGGCGAAGTCGGCGGCCTCCCGCAGGTAGCGACCGAACGCGGCGTCGACCACCACGCGCGACTCCCACGCCCATGGCGCGTCGGGCGCCAGCGTCATCGCGATCTGCATGCACCACCCTGTGCCCGCGGCGTACAGCTCGAGCAGCTCCGCCACCGTGAACCGTCCTCCCAGGCGTCTGCGGAGCTCGCCCACGAGCTCGCCGACGACGCGCTCGAGCGCGGCGACCCGCTCCGATGGGGCTTCCCGCAGAAGCTGCTCACCGCGGCGCCACTCATAGATCGCGTTCTCGAACGCCGTCACCGGGGCGAGGCTAGCAGCGTGCGCAGGAGCGCTTCAGTTGCTCGGCAGCCCGGCGACGACGTAGGGCTGCTCGCCGGGGTTCATCATGTTCAGCTGCCGCGCCTCCCCTTCGACGGTACCCTGCCGGGCAAGCGCTTGGTGACGGCGCTGCAGCTGCGTGTGTTCGTGCTCCAGAGCCACCAGCTGAGCGCTGTCGCCTCGCGCCTCACGCCAGGTCTCGAACAGCCGCACGCCCGCGCTGAGGTACAGGTACAGCAACGCGGCAAGCACGCACAGCATCGCGACTCTGCCGATCCGGTCCCAGCGCACGCGGCCGATCGAGCCGGCGCCGGAGACCGGCGCTCGCCGGGACGCGGAGGCTTGAGCGGGAGCCATCGCTGGTCCTTTCGCGTCCCGGACCGCGATCCCTGCACGCACGCCCGGTCGGCCGATCGCGGCTTGTCGGCCGGCGCCGCTCAGCGGCGAAACGCGGAGCGCCCGGGGAACTCGGCGTCGGCCCCGAGCTGCTCCTCGATGCGCAACAGCTGGTTGTACTTCGCCACCCGATCTGAACGGGACGGCGCGCCGGCCTTGATCTGGCCGCAGCCGGTGGCGACGGCGAGATCGGCGATCGTGACGTCCTCGGTCTCACCCGACCGATGACTGACCACCGCCGTGTAGCCGCCGTTGCGCGCAAGTGCGATCGCGTCGAGCGTCTCGGACAGGGTCCCGATCTGGTTGACCTTGACTAGGATCGAGTTGGCCACTCCCTGCTCGATCCCGCGCTGCAGGCGCTCGGCGCTGGTCACGAACAGGTCGTCGCCGACGAGCTGCACACGCTCGCCCAGCCGCTCGCTGAGCGTGCGCCAGCCCTCCCAGTCCTCCTCGTCCATACCGTCCTCGATCGAGACGATCGGGTAGCGCTCGGCGAGCTCGGCCCAGTAGTCGGTCAACTGCGCGGCGCTGAGCGTGCGTCCCTCGTGCTCGAGCACGTAGCCGGCGTCCTCTCGGTATAGCTCGCTCGTGGCGGGGTCCAGCGCGATCGCGACGTCGGCCCCGGGCTCGTAGCCGGCGGCCTCGATACCCGCCATCAGCATCTGCAGCGCCTCCTCGTTGGAGCGGAGGTCCGGCGCGAACCCGCCCTCATCCCCGACCGCGGTGGCCAGGCCCCGCTCGTGCAGGCTCCGCTTCAACGCGTGGAACACCTCGGTGCCCATGCGCAGGGACTCCGAGAAGCTCGACGCCCCGAGCGGGACCACCATGAACTCCTGGAAGTCGACCTTGTTGTCGGCGTGGGCGCCGCCGTTGAGCACGTTCATCATCGGCACGGGCAGCACCCGTGCCGCCTCGCCGCCGAGGTAGCGCCACAGCGCGAGGCCCTCCTCCGCGGCCTGGGCGTGGGCCGCCGCGAGCG
Source organism: uncultured Solirubrobacterales bacterium (assembly GCA_963696615.1). Taxonomy (GTDB): domain Bacteria; phylum Actinomycetota; class Thermoleophilia; order Solirubrobacterales; family Solirubrobacteraceae; genus Palsa-744. The sequence continues at coordinate 581,473 of CAVOKU010000003.1, forward strand.
ACACGCCGAGGATCGCGTTGGCGCCCAGGCGCGACTTGCCAGGGGTGCCGTCGAGATCGATCAGCGCGCGGTCCAGTCCGCGCTGATCGGCGGCGTCGAGGCCCGCGACCGCCCCGGCGATCTCGCCGTTGACGTTGGCCACCGCGCCGCTCACGCCCTTGCCGTCCCAGCGCTCACCTCCGTCGCGCAGCTCCCGCGCCTCGAACTCGCCGGTCGAGGCACCAGAGGGAACCGCCGCGTGGCCGTGCGCACCGGAGCGCAGCCCCACCTCGACCTCGACCGTCGGATTGCCCCTGCTGTCGAGGATCTGGCGTCCGTGGACCCGCTGGATCTGGCTCATGCGGCCGAGGCGCGAGCCGGAGCTATTTGGCCGTCGTCGTTGTGGCCGTCGAGGTGGTTTGAGCTGGGGTGCTCGTCTGCGGGACGGCCGGCGTCGGCGTGGAGGTCGTCTTGGGAGCTTTGTAGCCCTTGCAGTTCTGCACCTCGTAGCCCGCGCGGCATTCGGTTTTTTCTTTCCACTTCTTGCGGAATTCCTTGACGAACTTGCTCAGCGCCTGCTGACTGCCCTGCGCGGTGAGCTGCTGTTTGATCGTCGACTTGGCCTGCGCGAGGCTCTGTTGGTTGCCGGGCGTTGTGCCCGTCACTTCGAAGATGTAGTAGCCGAACGGAGTCTTGATCGGTCCCGTGAGCACGCCCTTCTGTGCAGAGAATATGGCTTCGTCGAGCGCTTTGACCTCCTGGCCCTTGGCCACGCCCTTTACTTCACCGCCCGTCTTCTTGCTGGTGGGGTCGATCGAGGTGCTCTTCGCGACCGATGCGAAGCTCTTGCCGGATTCGATTTCCTGCTTGGCCTGCTTTGCTTCGGCTTCGGTCTTGGTGAGGATCAGCCGCACGTCGCGCTTTTCCGGCGTGCCGAACTGAGACTTGTGTTCGTTGTAGTACTTGGAGATCTGCGCCTGGGTGACCGTGCCTTTCTCTTTGGCGATCTTCTGCTGGATTTTGGTCGACAGCAGGTTGAGCTTCACCCGCAGGAGCAGATCGGACACCGTCTGTCCCGAGCTGGCGAGGAATTTCTTGAATTCTTCAGCCTTCGGGAATTGCGACTGCTTGATTTTTTCGAACTGCTTGCGGACTTCCTTGTCGCTCACTTTCACGCCGAGCGATTCCGCTTCGCCGAGCACCCACTGCGAGGAGATCAGGAAGCTGAGAACCTCCTGCTGCAGTGATTTGTACTGCTGTTCGCACTGGCTCTTGAGCTGGCTCTTGGTCGGCTTGGAGGCGCCTTTCGCCGGCTTGGGCTGAGCCGCTTCGAGGTGGGCGATGCAGGCGGTGAAGTCCGGGGGCACCGGCACGACCGGCTTTTCGCCCGGAGCCGTCGCTCCCGACGCGGCGGCGACGGAGAGCCAATGTTCATAGGTGCTCTTGGCGATGGGCGTGCCGCCCACCTGCACCACCGCGTCGCCGGGAATGCCGCCACAGGCGGACAGCCCGACGACGGCAAAGAAAACGGCGCCTAGCGCCGGGATGAAGCGAAGCGACCTGGACACGACGCGGGCACTCTAGCGGAAAACGCTGTACCCGTGGTTAAGGAGTTTCTGAAGGCAGCCACAGCCCCTGGAGCGCCGGGACCCCGGCCTCAGGCCGCCTCGCGCGCGAGCGAGAGCAGCACGTCGGCTGCCTTCACGACCGTCGGAAAGCGAGCCGGACCCTCCCGTGGCACCCGCACGGAGACCTGCGAGCGGCCGGACTCGTACAGCGCCTCGGGGAGCTGCTCGCGCAGTCGCCGCGCCCGCGCCGCGTCGAGCTCGATCGGCGTCACCGCGAGCCGGTCACCGCGGAAGCTGACCGCCGAGGCGCCCGCCTGGCCGAACTTGATCCGAGCCCGCTGCAGCGCCAGCAGGTTCGACAGCGGCTCGGGCACCGGGCCGAACCGATCCTCCAGGTCCTCGGCCAGGCGCTGCACTTCGGCGACCTCCAGCGCCCCCGCGATACGACGGTGGATCTCGATCTTCGCCTGCTCGTAGGGGACGTAGTCGGCGGGCACGTAGGCGTCCACGTTGACGTCCAGTCGCACCGGCTCGGGCAGCTCCGCCTCGCCCGCGCCGTCCTCGCCGGCGCGTGTCTCGGCCGCGGCCACGGCCTCGTCGAGCATCTGCATGTAGAGCTCGAAGCCAAGCGCGGCGACGTGGCCGGACTGCTCGTCGCCGAGCAGGTTGCCGGCGCCCCGCAGCTCGAGGTCGCGCATCGCGATCTTGAATCCCGCACCGAGCTCGGTGTAGTCCGACAGCGCCGCCAGGCGCTGGGCGGCATCGGGGGTGAGCGCGGCGGCGGAGTCGTACAGCAGGTAGGCGAACGCCCGCTCGCGGCTGCGCCCCACCCGACCGCGGATCTGGTAGAGCTGGGACAGGCCGAAGCTGTCGGCGTGCTCGACCAGCAGCGTGTTGGCCTGGGGGATGTCGATCCCCGACTCGATGATCGACGTGCACACCAGCACGTCCGATCCTCCACGCAGGTAATCCATCATCACCGCCTCGAGCTCCCCCTCGGCCATCTGACCGTGCGCCACCGCGAAGCGCACCGCAGGGCACAGCGCCCGCAGCCGCTCGGCCGTCTCGTCGATCGACTCGACCCGGTTGTGCAGGAAGAACGCCTGCCCGTCACGTTCGTGCTCGCGCATGATCGCGCGCTTGACCAGCTCCTCCTCGTACTCGCCCACGTAGGTGCGCACCGGCTTGCGTCCTTCCGGCGGCGTCTCGATCACAGAGATCTCCCGCAGGCCCGCGAGCGACATCTGCAGCGTCCGCGGAATCGGCGTGGCGGACATCGAGATCACGTCCACTCTGAGCTTCAGCTGGCGCAGCAGCTCCTTCTGCTTGACGCCGAACCGCTGCTCCTCGTCCACCACCAGCAGCCCCAGATCCTTGGCCCGCACGTCGCGCGAGAGCACACGATGGGTGCCGATCAGGATGTCCACCCGCCCCTGGGCGAATCCCGCGATCGCCTCCCGCTGCTCGGCCTGGGAGCGAAAGCGCGACACGTGGTCGACGTTGATCGGGTAGTCAGCGAGACGCTCGGCGAAGGTGCCGTAGTGCTGCTGGGCGAGGATCGTGGTGGGCGCTAGCATCAACACCTGCTTGCCCTCGCCGGCGGCCTTGAACGCGGCGCGCAGAGCCACCTCGGTCTTGCCGTAGCCGACGTCCCCGCAGATCAGCCGGTCCATCGGGCGGGGGGCTTCCATGTCGGCCTTGACGAGTTCGATCGCCTCCAGCTGGTCGGCGGTCTCGTTGAACGGGAAGCGAGCCTCGAACTCCCGCTGCCAGTCGGAGTCGGGCTCGAACGCGTGGCCGGCCCGCCGCCGGCGCTCGGCATACAGGCTCAGCAGCTCCCCGGCGAGCTCCTGGGCGGCGCGCCGGGCGCGCGACTTCATCGTCTCCCAGCGGGTGCCGCCGAGCTTGGACAGGGGCGGGTGCTCGGCGCCCGCTCCGAGGTAGCGCGAGATCTTCGCCAGCTGCTCGGTGGGCACGTAGACGCGATCGTCGCCCTGATATTCGAGGTACAGGTAGTCCCGCGTGACCGACGCAACGGTGCGGGTCTCGAAGCCCGCGAAGCGTGCGACGCCGTGATCCTCGTGCACGACGATGTCGCCGGTACGCAGGTCGCTGAACGAGCGCAGCGCCCCCCGGCGCAGGCGCGCCGATCGGCGGTCCGCGCCCGCCGGCGCATCCGCGCCCCCGCCACGCTGGGTGCGGCGGCGACGCAGCAGGCGATGCTCGGGGAACACCGCGAGGCCGAGCTGCGGAGCGATGAAGCCCTCCCGCAGCGACGCCTCGGCGAAACGCAACGAGGACTCCAGCGGGACCGCGCCGGCGTCGAGGTCCTCGCCGAGCCAACCGGCTTTCAGACGTCCGAGGTTGTAGGCGGTGCGTTCCCCCTCGCCGCGGCGGGGGAACGTGACGATCGTGCGGTAGCCCGACCGCACGAGCTTCTCGAGCTCCGGCTCAGCCTCGGCCAGCGAGCGGGCGGCGGTGTCGGCCGCCTGGGCGCGAAGCTCGATCGCCTGATCGCTCGCGAGCGACGAGAGCCAGATTCGCGCACGATCGGCGAGCGCCGACTCGATCTCCTGCGGGCTCACGTACAGGTGATCGGCGTCGGCGTCGGCGAACGCGGCGGTGACGTCGCTCCAGTGATCGCCGAGCGCCGGCGCGAGCTCCTCCTCGGCCGCCACCAGCAGCTCGGTGGCGTCCCCCACGAGGTCCAGCAGCGCGCCGAAGCGCTCGACCGGCAGCAGCTCGGCGATGTCCGGGCGCTCGCGGCGCGCTCGATCCTGCCCCGCCGCCCGGTCGTGCGAGCGGGGTGGATCCTCACGGGTGGAGCCGAGATCCAGAGCGGCCAGCTCGGCGAGCTCGCGATGCTCCAGCGCAAGCTCTGCGGCGGGGGCGATCTCGACCTGCTCGACATCGCCCAGCGAGCGCTGCGTGAACGTCGAGAACCACCGCAGCGACTCGATCTCGATGTCGAACATGTCGACCCGCACCGCGTGATCCTCGGTCGCGGGAAACACGTCCAGGAGGCCTCCCCGCACCGCGAACTGTCCGCGGTCCTCGACCTGGTCGACGCGCTCGTAACCGGCTGCGATCAGCTCGGTGGCGCACTCTTCCAGGTCCAGCAGCTCCCCCCGACGCAGGGTGAAGGAGCGAGGGCGAAGCTGCGGGTCGGGAACCTTCTCGGACAGCGCCACCGCGCTGACCACGACGACCGGCGGCTCCTCGTCGGAGTCGGTGGTGGTCGCCAGCAGCGCGTCCAGTGCCGCCACCCGCAGGCCCACCAGGTGCGCCGGCGGAGCGAGGTGAGACTCGTAGGCGACGCCCCTGGACGGGTAGTAGCGCACCCGCCGCGGAGCCAGCCAGGCGCGCAGGTCGCTCGCCAGGTCCCGAGCGGCGCGATCGTCGCCCACCACCACCAGGGTCGGCCGCACGCCCGCCGCGGAGCCGCGGTCGGTCAGCGCCGCGACCATGTAGGGGCGCAGCGAGGCCGACACGAACGCCCGACCGCCGTCGCGGGCGAGACCGCTGGCGGCGGGATCGTTCTCGATCAGCCCGAGCAGCGAGCGCAGCGACATCAGAGGGCCTCTTCGCCGAGGACGATTCGCTGCACCTCGTCGGCGGCGGCGCTCACCAGCTGGCGCACGTCGGAGCGATCCTCGCGAAAGCGCCCGAGCACGTGGGCGGAGACGATCTCCGGGTCGCTCGAGGAGGGTCTTCCGACGCCGACGCGCACCCGCGCGAAGTCGGCGCCTCCCAACTCGCGCTTGAGCGACTTCAGCCCGTTGTGGCCCGCCAGCCCACCGCCGAGGCGGGTGCGAATCTCCCCGAAGGGCAGGTCGATCTCGTCGTGCACCACCAGCACGCGCTCGAGCGCCAGCTTCAGCGCACCCCGGGCGGGGCCGACCGAGCGCCCGGCGTCGTTCATGTACGTCTGCGGCCACAGCACCGCCACGCGGGGGCCCCGGACGAGCGGGTCAGACGCCGCGGAGCGATCCTCGGCTCGACCCTCCGCGAGCCTGCCGCGAAAGCGCACACGGGGCCTGCCCAGATGCCAGCGCTCGGCGAGCTCGTCGGCCACCATGAAGCCGACGTTGTGGCGCGTATCGGCGTGCTCGTGGCCGGGATTGCCGAGCCCCACGATCAGCCACTCGGCGGCCGCGCCCGCGCCGCCTGCCTGACCGCGACGAAACGGCCGCCGCAGTGGGAGCTACTCCCCGCCCGAGCCCTCGGAAGGGGAGCCCTCGCCGTCCTGGGCCTGCTCGGCGTCCTCGCCCTCGCCCTCACCGACGAGCTCGGTCTCGGACTCGATCTCCTCCTCGGCCTCCGTCTGCAGGCGCGGCGGCGAGAGGGTCGCGATGACCGTGTCGCTCTCGTCGAGCAGCGTCACGCCCTCGGGGGCCGCCACCACCGACAGGGTGAGCGTGTCGCCGATCTGCATCTCGCCGATCTCGTACGCGATCGACTCGGGGATCGCGGTGGGCAGTGCCTCGACGTTCAGCTCGCGCACGATCTGCTCGAGCACGCCGCCTTCCTTGACCCCCGGCGCCTCCTCGATGCCCGTCAGCTCGAGCGGGACCACGGCGTGGATCGCCTCGTCGAGGCGCACCCGCAGCAGGTCCACGTGGACCGTCTCGCCCCGAACCGGGTCGCGCTGGGCCTCCTTGAGGACGACCGGCGTCGCCTTGCCGCCGTCGACGCTGAGGTCCAGCACGGCTCCCGACCCCGCCAGCGCCAGGCGCAGCTCGCGAGCATCGGCGTCGAAGCTGACCGACTCGCCGCCGCCTCCATACAGCACGCCGGGCACGCGCCCGCCGCGGCGCAGGCGCCGCGCCTCGCGCGAGCCTCCCGCGGTGCGGGTCTTGACCTGGAGCTTGGTTGCGGCGTCTGCCATCGCGGCGGAAGACTCTAGCAATCCGCTTCGCCCGCGATCGGCGCGCTCAGCGACTGCAGCTGCACATCGATGCCCTTGAGGAAGTTTCCGCTGCGACGAACGGCCACGCACTGGACCACCGGCAGCGTGCCGATCACGATCCACGCGACGCGCGTCGTGCCGGTCGCCGTCGTGAGCGCGTAGGCGGTCGGTGATTTGATCGAGAGGATCTTCACGGGACCGGGTCGGCGCAGCTTTGCAGCGCTCGCGCGCACCGTGGCCGCGCAGGAGGGTCTCGTGCGGCAGCTGTGCAGCAGCGCCAGCTCGCGCGCCCAGTCTCCCCTTGCCTGGGCCTGCAGCACGGCGAGGATGTCGTCGCGTTCGGCATTCTCGGCGGACAGGTATCGCGCCAGCAGGCCGCCGATCACGACCAGCGCCACCAGCGTGCCGACCACGCTGAGAACACGCGTGCGTCGCGGCAGCGCCCGCCACCACAGCCGCGGGCTGCGTTCGGGGGGCGATACCTGGGGAGACGGTCGGGAGGGGATGACGCTCGCGAGGTTCGGCGATGGTGCGCCGGCGCCTAGAACAGCTGGTTCTCGCCGCCGAAGACTTCGCTGACGGAGTCGTCCACGAAGATCCGCCGGATCGAGTCGGTCAGCAGCTCCGCGCACGGCAGCACCCGCACGTTGGCGGGGCGGTCCGGTCCGATCGGGATCGTGTCCGTGACAACGATCTCCTCCAGGCCGGAGTCTTTGAGGTTCTCATACGCATTGCCCGAGAAGACCGCATGGGTGGCGGCCGCATACACCCGCGCGGCGCCCTCGTCGAGCACGGTGCGGGCGGCCGCCTTGAGCGTGCCGGCGGTGTCGATCATGTCGTCGACGATCACGGCGGTCTTGCCCCGCACATCGCCGATCACGTAGCCGATCTCCGCGACCTGCTGGGCCGGGCGCTCCTTGTCGAGGATCGCCAGCTCCGCGCCGATCTTGGAGGCGAACTTCTTGTTCAGCTTGACCCTGCCCGCGTCCGGGGCGACCACGACGAGATCCGACAGGCCGAGGTCGGTGAAGTACTGGGTCAGCATGAACAGCGCGGTCATGTGGTCGACGGGCTTCTGGAAGAAGCCCTGGATCTGTCCGGCGTGGAGGTCCATCGTCAGCACCCTGTCCGCCCCGGCTGCCTCCAGCATCCGCGCCACCATGCGAGCGGAGATCGGCTCACGGGGCGCGGACTTCTTGTCCTGCCGGGAGTAGCCGAACCAGGGCGTCACGGCGATCACACGGTGCGCGGATGCACCGACGGCCGCGTCGATCATGAACAGCAGCTCCATCAGCGAGTCGTTCGCGGTGACACCGGTCTGGGGATTGCCGCAGGTGGACTGCACGATGAACACGTCCGCGCCCCTGATCGACTCCTCGTAGCGGCAGTACACCTCGCCGTTGGAGAACGTCTTCAGCTTGACCGGACCGATCTCCACACCCAGCTTCACGGCGATGTCGCGCGCCAGCTGCGGGTTCGCGCGGCCGCTGAACAGCATCAGCCGCTTGTTGTAGTCGATCGGCAGGCTCGTCTGCGCGGCCTGTTGCGCGCGGGTATCCGTCGCGCTGCTCATCTCGTCTCGCAGTGTAAACGGCGATCGCGATGGGCCCGCCGCCGATCTGCGCGCGCCCCGGCCGCGGACAGCCTCACGACTCGGTCTCCGCGGCTCCGGGCTCGCCGGACTGCTGCTCGAGCCGCTCGGCGTAGCCCTCGACGTTGCGTTGTCTGGCCCGTGCCACCGCGAGCGCGCCCTCGGGGACGTCCTCGGTCACGACCGACCCCGCGGCGGTGTACGCCCCGTCCCCAACCGTCACCGGCGCGACGAACGAGGTGTCCACGCCGCCGTGCACGTGACTGCCGATCGTGGTGCGGTGCTTGGCCCGGCCGTCGTAGTTGGCCGTGATCGTGCCCGCGCCGAGATTGGTCCGCTCGCCCACGTCGGCGTCGCCCACGTAGGAGAGGTGCGGCACTTTGCTCGCCTCGCCGATATCCGAGTTCTTGACCTCGACGAAGGTGCCCACCTTCGCGCCGGCGCGCAGCACCGAGCCGGGACGCAGGTAGGCGAACGGCCCGACGGTGGCGCCGTCCTCGAGCACGCAGTCGATCAGATATGAGTGCCGGACCAGACATCGCTCGCCGATCCTGGTCGAGCCCTTGATCGTGGTGAACGGCTCGATCGTGGTGTCCTGGCCGATCTCCACGTCGGCGTCGATCACGGTTGCGGCAGGATCGACGATGGACACGCCCGCGGCCATGTGGCGGGCGTGGATCGCCGCCTGGGCGAGCTCCCGCACACCGGCCAGCGCCGCACGGTCGTTCACACCGAGCACCAGACGGCGGTCCGCCACGGGGTGGGCGAGCACCTCGCCGCCGCCGTCGAGGATCAGCTCGAGCGTCTGGGGCAGGTAGAGCTCTCCCTGGGCGTTGTCGCTGCCCAGCCGTCCGAGCACAGCTCGCAGGGTGTCCTGGGCGAACACGTAGATACCCGTGTTCACCTCCGGTATCTGAAGCTCCTCGGGCGTGGCATCCCCCCGGGACTTGGACTCGACCACGCGCCTGAAGGCGCCGCCCGCGTCGCGAACGATTCGCCCGTAGCCGGTTGCGTCTTCCAGCACCGTGGTGGCCATCGTGGCCTGGGCGCCGCTGCGTTCGTGCGCCCGCACGAGCTCGGCGATCGCCTCGGCGCTGACCAGCGGCACGTCGCCGCTGAGCACGAGCACCGGCGCGGTTCGGTCCGCCCCCTCGGCGTCGAGCTGGGCGATCGCCGCGATCACCGCGCCGCCGGTGCCGTCCGGCCGGGGCTGCACGGCCAGCCCCACCTCCTGCGGCAGCACGCCGGCAAGCGCCCGCTCGGGGGAATCGACCACCACCACCCGGCCGACGCCGGCAGCGAGGGCCGCGCGCACCGGCCACAGCACCATCGGCAGGCCGCACAGCTCGTGCAGGCCCTTCGGCGTGCGCGAGCGCATGCGCGTGCCCTTCCCCGCGGCGAGGATCAGGACCGTCGGAGCCGCCGTCACTCCGAAGATGCTAACGCCGAAGGCTGGGGGGCAGGGATTCGAACCCCGATTCCCAGGACCAAAACCTGGTGTCCTGCCATTGGACGACCCCCCAACGGGGCGCTACATCCTCGCACGCAACCCGACCGTCACGGGGCAATCGATACTCCGGCCGCACCCGCGACGTCGAGCCGCATTGCGAGGGCCTTCGGTTGCATATCGACACACGCCTCGGCGTCTGCAAGTATGCGTGCGCTCTTGCAGGCAAAGAAGCTGAGAAGCCAGGTGCGCATCGGCGCGGCGCTTGCAACCGCACTGCCGGCGCTCGCACTCGGCGCGAACCCGTCCGTCGCCGGTGCCGGCGGTTCGACCCGTGCCCGCACGCCCTCGGGGCCGTGCGCGGGCGAAGGCCTGCGTCCCAACCGCGCGAACGCCGCGAGGGCCGACGCGGCCACGCTCTGCCTGATCAACGTGATCCGCCGCGCAAACCATCTCGGCTCACTGAGGGCGAACCCCCAGCTGCAGGCGGTGGCGACGGCGCAGGTGAAGGACATGGTCCGCCTGGATTACTTCGCCGACATCCGCCCCTCCGGGATCACCCCCGCGACGCTGGTCGCCGCCACCCCCTACGGCCGGCACGCGCGGAGCCTCGCGGTCGGGGAGAACATCGGCTGGGGCACCGGCCGCGCCTCGACGCCGGCGCGCATGGTGCAGGGGTGGATGGAATCGCCCCCCCATCGCGAACTGCTGCTCACCGCCGAATACCGCGACGCCGGCGTCGGCACCCTGGGTGCAGCGCCTCCGCGGCTGGCCGAAGGCGAGGCCGGCGCCACCTACGCCCTCGAGCTGGCGCGACGGTAGCGAGTCCTCAGCCGCGCCGCCCGGAACGCCCCGGCACGCGCCCGCCTTCGGCGCCTGCCTCCGAGGCGGGGCCTCCGGCTGCGGAGATGCCGAGCACCCGCATCGACTTCAGGCCGAGGCTGAGCTTCTCGCGGCCGTCGCTGGAGCTGACGTCGAGCCCGGAGAGCTCGCGCACCCGCTCGAGGCGGTAGTAGATCGTGTGGCGGTGGGTGAACAGTCGCTGCGCGGTGCCGGCCACGTTGCCGTCAGCCTCCAGGAACGTCGCCAACGTGCGCACCAGCTCGGTCTCGTACTGCTCGTCGTAGGCGACGAGCGGCTCGACCGTCTCCTCGTAGAAGCGCTGCAGCTCGGCCGGGTTCTCGCTCATCGCGCTCAGCAGCAGCCGGTAGGCGCCGGTCTGCTCGAACGCCAGGGCGACGCCGTCGGCATCGCCCTCGGCGACGTTCGCCGCGAGCAGCGCCTCGCCGGCCGCCCGGGGCAGGTCGGCGGGGTCCTCGGCGATGCGGCTACGTCCCAGCGCGAACGTGTAGCCGGCGAGGCTCGCCTCCATCTCGCGCAACACCGCCTCGAACGCGCGGGCGGCCGCCGCCTCGTCCGCGCCGGGCACCAGCAGCACCACCTCGGCCCCCGTTGCGCTGGCACCCTCGCGCTCGGACAGGGCCGCGATCGAGCGCCCCACGGCAGCCCGGGCGCCGCGCTCGGCGACGGCGCGAACGCGGGCACGCCAGCCCTCGTCGGTCGGTGCCTGGGGATGGGCGCGGGCGACGATCACGCTGACGCCGTCGCCGAGCTCCAGCGACAGCTCGCGGGCACGCGCGAGCAGCTGCTCGCGCTCGGTCAGCTCACGCGAGAGGATCGCCCGCAGGAAGTCAGCCGCCGCCGACTCCGAGGCCCGCTCCGGGGCGCGTACACGCTCGACCTCCGAGGCGATCATCGTGACCAGCAGACGCTTCATCTGGGGCGTGGGCTCGCTGCGAGCGCGCATGTGCAGCGTCCCCACTGCGGTGTCGGCCACACGCAGGCTGATGCTGCTCACGCCGTCGGCCTGCGACAGCAGCGCCCGCTCCTCCGCGGGCGAGCGCGCCGCCACGGCGAGGGTCGCGCCCCAGGCGTCGGCCACCGCGAGGCTCGCGTCCAGCGCCTTGGCGGCGGCGCGCACCACCTCCGGCAGCCCGGCACCGGACTCGACCGCCTCGGTGACGGCTTCGAGTGCGGCGAGATCGGACACGGCGGCTAGCCCCAGAAGTAGACGACGGCCAACGCCCCCGCCACACCGACGCCGACGAGCACGGCGAGCACGTACAGCGAGAGGATCCCAGCCGCGACCCGCTCCCACAAGCGCGAATAGCTGGTCCAGGCCGGCACGAGGATCAGCCCGGTGTACAGCGCCAGTCCGAACACTCCCGCACAGACGGCCACCAGGTCGTTGACAGCTGTCTTGCTCATCGGAGGTGATTGTGACGCACCGAGATGTCACTCGCTCGCAGCCGCGGCGGCCGAGCCCACCGCGGCGGGGAGGCCGAACGCACCTCCGACCGGCTCACCGCAGACCGGCGCCGGGCGCAGGTGGGAGAGCTCGATCGCCGCACGCTTGGCCCTCGCGCGACCCTCCCCCCCCATGAACAGGCCGATCACGGTCGGGCCCGAGCCGCTCACGAAGGCGACGTCGGCGCCCGCATCGCGTGCACGGCTCAGCGTCTGCTCGATCTGGGGACGGAGGGCGATCGCGGCGGCCTGCAGATCGTTGTGCATGAGGCCCGCCTGCCCGGGGACGGGCGCGCCCTGCTCGAGCGCACCGCGCATGCGGGCGGCGATCGCGGTCAGCTCCGCGGGCTTGCGCAGCCTCCCTTCCCGGTCGGCCTGCGCATAGACGGTTGCGGTGGAGAGCTCGCTCGCGGCGGGGAGCACCAGCACCCCGAAGGACGCACGTGGTGCGGCCAGCGCCCGCAGGCGCTCGCCGGCGCCGGTCGCCAGCCAGCGCCCGGGTTGCATCTGGGCGGGCACGTCGGCGCCCAGGCGGGCGGCGAGCTCGAGCAGCAGCTCACGCGAGCCCAGCCCGGACGCCGCCGCGGCCAGGCGCAGCGTGGCCGCCGCATCGGCGGAGCCACCGCCGAGGCCGGCAGCCACGGGAATCCGCTTGAGGATGTCAACGCGCAGCGCCCCGCCGTGCCAGCCGGTGGCGTCGCGAAACAGCGCCAACGCCCTGGCGGCGAGGTTCTCGGCGGGATCGCCTGGCACGCCGGGGCAGATCACGAGATCCGCGCCGGCGCGATCGGGCGAGGCCTGCAGCGTCAGCTCGTCGGCGAGTGAGATCGCCTGCATCACGCTCGCCAGCTCGTGGCGGCCGTCGTGCGGGCGGACCGGCCCGACGAACAGCCCGAGATTGATCTTCGCCGGCGCCAGTGCACGCAGGCGCCCGTGCTCGCGTGGCCCGCTCATGTCCCGAGCAGACGCCCCAGCTCGCGAAACTCTTGCGGCGAGAGCCGCTCGGCGCGCACGTCCACCGGATGGCCGAGCTCGCTCAGGGCGTGTTGGATCTCCTCTCGCGAGAAGCCCCCGCCGTCGCGGGCGGACAGTCGCAACGAGCCGGCGAGCGTCTTGCGCCGGTGGGCGAACGCTCCCGCCACGAGGGCGCGCAGCGCCGGCGAGGGGGCGGCGGCGCGGCGGCGCATGCCCACCAGTGCCGAGTCGACGTTCGGCTCGGGGAAGAACACGGTGCGGGGGATCGTCCGCAGGACCCGCACATCGCACGCCAGCTGGGCGATCACCGAGCTGACCCCGTACTCGCCGCCTCCCGGCGCCGCCGCGAGACGGACGCCCACCTCGCGCTGGACCATCGCGACCCAGCTGCCCACGCCCGGGAGCTCCTCGATCGTGCGCAGCAGCACCCCCGCGGCGATCCCGTAGGGGAGGTTCGCGACCACCTTGCTGGGCGCCGGACGCAGCCCCGCGAGATCGACCCGCATCGCGTCCCCCCAGTGGAGGCTCACGTTCTCGTGCGGGGCGGTGGCGTCGAGCAGCGCCTCGCGCAAGCGGGTGTCGAGCTCCACCACGTGCACGGCTCGAACCCGCTGTGCGAGGTACTCCGAGAGCACGCCCAGGCCGCCCCCGATCTCCAGCACGACGTCGGCGTCCGTCAGCTCGGCCGCGCGACCGATCACGCCGAGGATGTTGGAGTCCACGAGGAAGTTCTGGCCCAGCTCGCGATCGGGACGCACACCGAAGCGACGCATGCGTTGCAGGCTGGGCTGGCGCGGAGCGTCCACCGTGGCGCTCATCGCCAGCCGAACACCCGCGCCGCGGTGCGTTCCACGGCCGCATCGAGCTCGCCGACGGCGACCCCCCGCAGCTGCGCGACGAACGCCGCCGTGTGCGTCACGAACGCCGGCTGGTTGCGGTGCTTGCGGACCGCTTGAGCAGTCAGGTAGGGAGCGTCGGTCTCGAGCAACAGCCGCTCGTCTGGCACCTCCCGCGCCGCCGCGGCGAGCTCGGGGGCGTTCTTGTAGGTGACGTTGCCGGCGAACGAGATGAAGTACCCGCGGTCGAGGCACTCGGACAGCTGCTCGGGCATCGAGAAGCAGTGCAGCACCACCGTCACCCCGGCGGCTTCGTCGGCGAGCTGCGCGAGCGTCTCGGCGGCGGCGTCGCGGCAGTGGATCACCAGCGGCTTTCCCGTCTCCCGGGCGAGCTTGATCTGGGCCGCGAACGCGCTCCGCTGGTCACCGCGGGAAGCGCCGTCGCGATAGAAGTCAAGGCCCGTCTCGCCGATCGCCAGGCAGCGCTCATGCGCGGCCACGCTGCGCAGGTCCGCCAGGTCGGCATCCCCGAAGCCACTCGCAGCATTCGGATGGCGGCCGATCGCGGCGTACACCTCTGGAAAGGACTCGGCGGCCGCCAGCGCCGCGCGGCAGGACTCCGCATCGATGCCCACCGTCAGCATCCGCGTGACCCCGGCGGCTGTGGCGGCGGCGACGAGCTCGGCGTCGGGCGGCTCGCACAGGTCGAGGTGGGTGTGGCTGTCGATCACGCCGGCTCGGGCTCGGCGCTCTTCGGGAACAGCGGTGCGATCGTCTGCACCGCGCCGACCGCGCCCGCGCCCAGTCGTGCGGCGTCGAGCGTCACCTCGGGCGCCCCCAGCGCCGCCAGCAGTGTCTCGCTGCTCGCGGGCACGAAGGGCCACAGCAGCACCGAGACCACCCGCAGTCCCTCCGCGAGCGTGCGCAACACGCGATCGAGATCCTCGGCTCGGGCGGGGTCCTTCGCCAGCTGCCACGGGGCCTGCTCCTCCACGTAGCGGTTCAACCGGCGCACCCGCTGCCAGATCTCATCGAGGGCGAGCGTGACCTCGATCCCGTCGACGAGCGACGCCACACGCTCTGCCAGCCCCTCGAAGTCGCGCTCGAGCAGGGGATCGGGGGCGCCGGCGGGAACCGTCCCGGCGCGGTAGCGCACCACCATCGCCAGCGTGCGGCTGGCGAGGTTGCCGAGCTCGTTTGCCAGCTCACTCTCGTAGCGCTGCTCGAAGGAGGCGGTCGAGACCGAGCCGTCCTGTCCGAAGGAGACGTCGCGCAACAGGTAGAACCGCAGCGCGTCGGCGCCGAAACGCTCGATCACGGCGAACGGGTCGAGCACGTTGCCGAGCGACTTGGACATCTTCTCGCCTTCCATCAGCAGGTAGCCGTGCACGAACACGCGCCTGGGCAGCGGCAGCTCGGCGGCCATCAGCAGCGCAGGCCAGTAGACGGTGTGAAAGCGCAGGATGTCCTTCGCGATCACGTGTACGTCCGCGGGCCAGAACGTATCGGTCAGATCATCGCCCGGGCGTGCGTAGGAGAGCGCGGTGTAGTAGTTCAGCAGCGCGTCGAACCAGACGTAGAACACGTGCTCTTCATCCCACGGCACGCGCACGCCCCAACTCAGCTTGTGGCGGGTGAGGGGGACGTCGCGCAGCCCCGAGCGAATGAACGACAGCGCCTCGTTGCGCCGGGTGCGCGGCGTGACGAAGGACTCCTGCTCGGCATACAACGCTTCCAGGCGCTCCTGGAAGGCGGAGAGCTTGAAGAAGTAGTTCTCCTCCTGCTCGCGGGTCAGCTCGATGTGGTGAATCGGACAGCGATTGCCCTCGTCGACCTCGTTCTCGCTCTTGAAGTCCGCACAGCGGGGGCAGTACCACCCTTCGTAGGTGCCCTCATACACGAACCCGTTCTCGTGCACCCGCGCGAGCACCTCGCGTACGCGCTGCATGTGCTCGGGGTCGGTGGTGCGGATGAAGAAGTCGTTCGTCGCCTCGATCAGGGGCGCCAGCGCCTTGAATCGCTCGGCGTTGCGGTCCGCCAGCTGCTGGGGCTCCACCCCGAGCGCGTGGGCGGCGTCCGCGACGGGCTCGCCGTGCTCGTCGGTGCCGGTGAGGAAGAACACCTGCTCGCGCCGCTGGCGGTGGTGGCGGGCCAGCACATCGGCTGCGATCGTCGTGTAGGCGTGCCCGAGGTGGGGCGCCGCATTGACGTAGTAGATCGGCGTTGTGACGTAGAAGGACACCTTTCGTGCAGGCTACTGCTCCCCACCGGTCAGCTCGCGGTAGAGCTCGTTCGCGCCGAGGCCGGTCAGCTTGGCGACGACGGCGGCCGCGGGCCTCGGCCTGGCGCCGGCCGCCACCAGCTCGCGCAGAGCCTCGCCGGCGGCGGCGCGACTGCCCGTCCCGGGCGGGGCCGCGCCCACCACCAGCACGATCTCGCCCTTCGCGGACGTCTGCGCGTAGTGCGCCGCCAGCTCCTCGGCGCTCCCGCGGCGCACCTCCTCGTGCAGCTTGGTCAGCTCGCGGCACACCGCCACCGCTCGCAGCGGATCCAGACGGGCCAGAGTCCCCAGTGCGCCCGCGAGCCGGCGTGGAGACTCGAACGCCACGAGGGTCTCCTGGGCTCCGATCAGCATCCGTTCCAGCTCACCCCGCTTGCGGGGTAGGAAGCCGGCGAACCGCCAACGCTCGGCGGGCAGCCCCGATGCGACTAGCCCGGCGATCGCGGCGGTCGGTCCCGGCAGCACGAGCACCGGTGAGCCCTGATCCAGGCAGGCGTGCACGAGGGCGAACCCGGGATCGGAGATCAGGGGCGTGCCCGCGTCGCTGAGCAGGGCGACGGTGTCACCCGCGCGCACCCGCGCCGCCAGTGCTCTGGCCTGGCCGCGTTCGTTGTGCTCGTGCAGGCTGGTGAGCTGGGACGCGACGATGCCGTGGCGGTCGAGCAGTATCCGTGTGCGGCGGGTGTCCTCGCACGCCAGCACGTCGGCCGAGCGCAGGCCGTCCAGGACCCGCAACGTCACGTCTCGGAGATTCCCGATCGGGGTGGCGCAGACGAGCAGGCGTCCTTGCCGCGAGGGGGCATGCGGAGGGTTCTCGGCGTCGATCACGCAAATATAGGTTTCCCGCCCATGCCACCCGACCCCGGTCAACCACCCGAGTACACGCGCTACCGCGCGGGACGCAGGCTGCGCCCGCGCAGCGAGCGCGCCAGCTTCGACGCGGCCGTCGGCGCCGCCGGTGCGGGTACGGGCGGGAGAATCCCCGGCGAGACCGCAACCGCGGGTGGCTGGCGGGCGCGGATCACGCCCAAACGGGTCGTCCTCGGCGTGCTCGGGCTGATCGTCGCGTGGCTGGCGCTGTCGCTGCTGCTGTTCCTGGTCAGCTCCCACCTCCAGCGCACGTCCCCACCGTCTGACGTGGCGGCGGTGCTCGATCCGGCCGGCAACCCGCTCACGTCCGCGAACAACATCCTCGTGCTCGGGTCCGACCGCCGGCAGAAGGACAGCAAGGAACCCGGGGCGAACACCTCCGGCCCGAGCCGCTCGGACACGATCATGCTGCTCCGCGCCGGGGGCGGTCACTCCGCCCGGCTCTCGATCCCGCGCGACACGCTGGTGCAGATCCCAGGGCACGGACTGCAGAAGATCAACGCCGCCTACGCCTTCGGCGGGCCCGCGCTGTCGATCTCGGTGATCAAGCACTGGCTGGGCATCCCGATCAACCACCTGGTGGAAGTGAACTTCGAAGACTTTCCCGCACTGATCGATGCGATGGGCGGCGTCACCTATACCGGCGGCTGCGTGATCTCGCGCCTGGATGGCGGCTTCAGCAACGGCGGCTACACCCTGCGGCTGCCCAAGGGCACCCATCACCTCGACGGCGAGCAGGCGCTGGCGCTCGCCCGTACGCGCGAGAACCTGTGTGCCCCGAGCGAGACCGACATCCAGCGCGAGCAACACCAGCAGGCGCTGTTCTCGGACATGAAGGGCGCCCTGCTCTCGCCCTCGAGCTTCCTGCGTCTGCCCTGGATCGCCTGGAACGCGCCGCCGGCGATCATCTCCGACATGAGCGGGCCGACCCTGCTGGGGCTGTTCGGCGCGCTGGCGTTCTCCGGCACGCCGCCCACCCGGGTGCTCACACCGTCGGGCGTGCTGACCCTGCCCGACGGCGAACAGGGGCTGACGGTCTCAGAAGCCGAGCGCCGCACGGCGGTCGCCCGCTTCATGGCGGGCTGACCTCAGGGGGCTCTCGCGGATCTCAGCTGCCCGTGGCGACGGGCTTTGAGCCCTTGGACTTCGCCTGGTCCTTGGCGGGCGCCTGCTTGTCCTTGACCTTGCCGTCCCCGCCTGCGTCCTTGGCCGAGGATTCCTTCGCGTTCGAGGAGTCCTGCGCGGCGGCCGACTCCGAGGAGCCCTCCGCGGCGCCGGCGCCGGCGGTCTCGCGCTGGCGCTTGCGGGTGCCGTAGTCGGTGTTGTAGAAGCCCTTGCCCTTGAAGTGCACCGCAGGCGGGTGCAGCACCCGCTGCACCGGCACGCCGCTCTCGGGGTCGCGCTCGAGCGGATCGTCGCTGAAGGACTGCACCATCTCGAACGTGGTGCCGTCTGGTCGCCTGTACTCGTAGATCGGCATTGGCACTCCGATTATAAGAGTGCCAGCATTCGCGCCCGCCGCAGCACCGGTGCTGCGGGAGCCGGGCCCTTCCCGCGGTCTGCGTTCAGTCGGCGAGCAGCGCGCGAGCACAGGCGATTCCGGCCTGCACCGTCGCGCCGAAGTCGCGGTCGGGCTCGGTCAGCATCCGCAGCGCGAAGCCATCGCCGAGGGAGAAGAGGATCTCGGCGACCGCGTCGGGCCGGGCGTGCAGGCGCACGACCCCTTCCTGCTCGGCGATCGTGAGCATCTGGGCGACGTGTTCGCGCATTCCCCTCATCAGCTCCGCGTACTCGGCGGCGATGTCCTCGTTGCGGCGTGAGAGGGTGAACAGCTCGAACAGGAGCGTCACGAAGTCGGGATCCTCGCGCACTGTCTCCTGCAGGTTCTGCGCCATCAGGTCGATGAAGTCCTCCGCTGTCCGCGCCCCGGACAGCCGCTGCTCGAGCAGCTCCATGCGCAGCTCGCAGTCGCGCCGCACCGCCTCGACGAGCAACTGCTCCTTCGTACCGAAGTAGTAGTGGAGCAGGCCCCGCGACACGCCGGCTTCGCGTGCCACGTGATCGAACGTCGAGGCGGCGGTCCCGCGCTGGGCGACGCTGCGGCGCATCGCCTCGACGATGCGCCGTGCCTTCTCGCCGTCAGCCGTCCTTGACGCCCTCGCGCCCTGCGCCGCCGCCGCCATGCCTCGCGCCTGGGTTCCCGCTCGCGCCGGGCTCAGGAGGCCGACGGGACCGCCGGCGCGGGCTCGGCCGGCGTGGTGGTCGAGCTGTACTCGAACTCGTCCTCGGCGCCGAACATCAGGTCGAGCACCTTGCTGCGCAGATCCTCGCTCAGTACGAGCGCCAGCACGGCCCCGACGAACAGCAGGGCCAGCATCCTGCCCGGTCCGCGCCGCCGCCGGCGGCGTGGCTTCGCCGAGGGCTCACGCAGCGTGGTCGCCGCGTCGCGCAGCGCCTCGCTTGCTTCGCGCAGGTCGTTCTGCAGCTTGGAGTCCTCGAACAGGGCCTTGCTCGCGGGCTTGCCGTTGTTCATGCGCCCGTAGGCACTGCGGGCCGCGCTGTAGGCCGAGAGCAGGTTGGTGCGCAGTTCTTCGTCCTCGATCAGCCGCTGCACGTACTTGTTGCGCAGGGCGGCCGAGCGCAGGTCTGCCAGCGCAGCCTCACCGCCCTTGCCGAGTCCCTTGCCACGATCTTTCGCCGACATCTGAGCCACCGCCTCTGAGAGAGCTTTCAGGTCCGCGATCCAATATACGCCCCTCCGACGGGCAAGGGAGAATGGGCCCGTGCCCTCGTTCCAGGCGACCGCCACGGCGCTGGGCCTGCTGCTGATCGCGGGCGCGCTCGCCTCCGGCCTGGCACGGCGCTCGTTCCTGTCCCTCACCGCGATGTTCGTGCTGGCCGGGTTCGTGCTGGGGGCGGGCGGCTTGGGCTGGGTCGACTTCCGCGCGCAATCGGGCTTCGTCGAGGATCTGGCGTTCACCGCGTTGATCGTGATCCTGTTCCGGGACGGCCTCGAGGTCGAGGGCGAGATGCTTCAGCGGGCGTGGCACCTGCCCGTGCGCAAGCTCGTGCTGGCAATGCCGATCACCGTGGGGATCGTCGCGGCGGCGGCTCATGTCCTGATCGGCTTCTCCTGGACCGAGTCCTTCCTGATCGGCTCCCTACTGGCTCCCACCGACCCGGTGCTGACCTCGAGCATCGTCACCAACCCACGGGTTCCACGTCTGATCAGACATTCGCTGAACCTCGAGTCGGGGCTCAACGACGGCCTGGCGCTGCCGGCGGTGCTTGCCTTCCTGGCAGCCCTCAGCGTGGAATCAGGGCAGTTCGTGTGGTGGCGGTTCGTCCTGCAGGACATCGGCCTCGGCTTCCTCTACGGGCTGGCGTGCGGGTGGTTGGCCTCGCTGTTGATGCCGCGGGTGCATCGTGGCTCGCTCGAGCATGCGATCCCGTCTCACCAGAAGTCCCTGTTCGCGCTCGGGGTCGCGTTCGCCACCTACGGCGTGACCGTGCTCTCGCCGAAAGGCAACGGCTTCATCGCGGTGTTCGTGGCGGCGATCGTGCTGGGCGTGCGCCGGCCCGACCTGAGGGTGCACTTCGAGCAGCGGGCGGACGAGATCGTGGAGCTGGTGAAGCTCGGCATCTTCCTCGTGTTCGGCTCGCTGTTGACGCTGAACGCGCTCACCCGGGAGGGCGCGGTGGCGTTCGTGTTCGTCGCGGTCGTGTTCCTGGTGGCCCGGCCGGCGGCGGTGTGGCTGTCTCTGCTGGGTACGCGTACCGACGGGGCCACGCGGCTGTTCATGGGCTGGTTCGGTCCGAAGGGCGTTGCCACGATGACCTTCGCCCTGCTCGTGCTGGACCGCAACATCCCCGCGGGCGAACGGATCTTCGACCTCACCGCGCTGGTGGTGTTCTGCTCGATCATCCTGCACGGCCTGTCCGACACGCCCGGGGCAAACTGGATCTCGGCCCGAGCCGAGCGCTCCGGTCGTCGCGCCGGCGCGGACACGGCGGCGGCGCGGCTCGAGCGCGTGAGACCCGGCGCGCCCGGGCGAGCACCCTGAGCGCGGCGTCTTCTAGCTGTGCAGCGCGGCCTGCTCCTGCGCGGAGGGGAACGCCCACGCCGACCGCGCTCGGCGCTCCTGTCGGAACACGAAGCGAAGCTGTTGCGGCGGGCGCAGCTGAGCCTCGTTCGGACGGAACGTCGCGCAGGGCTCGTCGAGATCGAGTGCGCAGAGGAGGTTGCAGCGAAAGAAGCAGTCCTCACAGGTGACCTTCCGTGTGGCGCCCTTAGACTGCTTTCTCTGCACGTGCCCCCCTGCGGGTCGATGTGAACGGACGGGCGCCCATCAAAGCACTCCGGCCCACGGCGCTCACAACCCAACCCGCAAATCGCAGAGAAAACCAGTTTCTACCCGGAAAGACCCTGCATCGAGTCGCTTTCCTGTGACAATTCCCCAGTCCGTGACCGCACTTTGCGAATACCGAGGTCGCTCCTCGTCATCATCTGAGTAGATGCGCATCCTCGTCACCGGCGCCAGCGGCTTCGCGGGCTCGCTGCTGCTCCCCAGACTGCTGTCCGCCGGCCATCACGTCCTGGCCCTCTCACGCGATCCCGAGCGAGTGGACCTCTCGGCACTGCGCTCGCGCGCTGCGAGGATCACCCCACCGCCAGCTTCGGGCGCGTCCGGACTCCGAGGCATCGCCACGGTCGGAATCGTCGAGCCGCTCGCGGCGGACGCGGTGAGCGGCCGTGGCCTGGCGGCAGCGATGAGCGAAGTCGACGTGGCCTACTACCTGATCCACTCGATGGAGACGCCGGGACGGCGGGGTGGCGACCCACGCGAGGACATCCCGTTTCCCGAGCGGGAGCGTCTCGCGGCCGAGAACTTCGCCGCCGCGGCGGCGGACGCGGGCGTGGGGCGGATCGTCTACCTCGGCGGGCCCGTCGCGAGCTGGAGCGCACCGGGCACGAACGCGGCCGCCTCGCGTCACCTCGCCAGCCGTGAGGCTGTCGAGCACATCCTCAGGGCGTCGATCCCCGACACCGTGGTGATGCGCGCATCGATCGTGATCGGGGCGCGATCGCGCTCGTTTCGCTTCCTCGTGCGACTCGTCGAGCGGATGCCGGTGCTGGCGTTGCCACGCTGGCGCTCGCACCGCACCAGGCCGATCGACGAGCGCGACCTGCTGGAGATGCTCGCCACCGCGGCCGATTCCCCAGCGGTCACAGGCCGTTCGCTGGACCTGGGCGGCATCGACGTGCTCAGCTACGGAGAGATGGTTCAGCGCATCGCCGATCTGATGCTGGTGGCTCGTCCGTCACTCGGCCTGTCCGTCTCGGCCACACCGATCGTGGCCCGGGTAGCCGCGGCGATTGCCGCCGAGGACCCGCAGCTGACCACCGCGTTGATGGAGAGCCTTCAGGGCGACCTGTTGCCAGGGGGCGAGCACGGCCAGGCTCACCTTCGTGCGGCCGAGCTGCTCGGGGTGGAGTTGCACTCGTTCGATTCCGCTGTGGAGCACGCGCTGCGCGAGTGGGAGGAGAGCGAGTCACTCGCGGCTCGCTGAGCTTCGCCATTAGGGACTCGTGTCGCCACACATGCCCAACACCGCGCCCGTGTCACCGCCGTCCGTCTGTGACTTGTACGTCCGTCCGTGGAACGTCCGTCCGCGGTCGAGCACGGAGCGCGGATGAGCCTGGTCGTCGCGTCGATCGGCATCCCGGCGCCGCCGGAGCAGGTCTGGGAGCTGGTGATGGATCCCGGCAGGCTGGGTGAGTGGGTGACGATCCACCGTCGGCTGAAGCACGCCGACGAGGGTCCTCCCCGGGTGGGCTACCGCATGGATCAGCACATCCACCTGCGTGGGGTCAGCCTCGACGTTCATTGGCGACTGATCGAGTGTCACCCGTGCTCGCACGCCGTTTGGGAGGGCCGCGGGCCGGCACGCTCGCGGGCGCGCACCGAGTACCTGCTGGCAGACGAAGGAGGTGGAACCCGTTTTGACTATCGCAACGAATTCCACCCACCACTCGGGCCGCTGGGTGCGATCGTCAGCCGGGCGCTCGTCGGCGGCATGCCCGAACGGGAGGCGATACGCACGCTCGAGCGGCTGCAGGCACACTTTGAGTCAGAGCGCACGTGACACGCGACGGAAGGCTCACGGAAACTTTTGTTGCGGACGAGTCGTGAAACTTTTGCAATGGGGTAGTGTAAGGTGATCTCCAAGACACCAGAGTGGTTTAGATCGCACTTAGATCACACACTTGCACTAGTGAAGAGGATTGAATCGTGACCGACTTCCTTGATGAGAAGCGCCGAGAGATAACCGGACGGCTCAACGAGCTGGCTCCTCTGGTGGAGGAGTATCGCCGCCTCGAGGCCGCCGCTTCGGCACTTGACGGGATCGGCGGCTCGAGCGCCGGCACCCGCCGCCGCGGACCGGGACGTCCGCGTGGCTCCGGCAAAAAAGCCGCAACGTCCGCCCCCAGGAAAAAACCAGGACGGCCGAAAAAGTCCGCAACGACCGCACGTGCGACGGCCACCACCCGCCGCCGCGTGGGGCGCCGGAAAGGCAGTGGCACTCGCGCCGCCCAGGCGCTGGCGTTCGTGCAGGGCCAGCCCGGCATCACGATTCCCGAGCTGGCGGCGAAGATGGGAATCAAGCAGAACTACCTCTACCGCGTGCTCCCCGGGCTCGAGCAGGAAAACAAGCTCACCAAGCAGGGCAGGGGCTGGCACCCGAAGTAGCAAGTGTGTGGCGGCCGGGAGTCGCCTCAGGCGCGACTCCCGGCCGCCGGTCTGCTCACACCAGTCCCAGTTCCTTGACCGTGTCCCGCTCGGCGGTCAGCTCGGCCACCGAGGCATCGATCCGTCCGCGCGAGAAGTCGTCGAGCTCCAGGCCCGACACGATCGAGTACTCGCCGTTCGCGCAGGTGCAGGGGAAGCCTACGATCAGCCCCTCGGGGATGCCGTAGGAGCCGTCGGAGGGCACTCCCATCGACACCCAGCCGCCGTCGCTGCCGGAGACCCAGTCGTGGACGTGGTCGATCGCCGCGTTGGCAGCCGAGGCCGCCGAGGAGGCGCCGCGCGCCTCGATGATCGCCGCCCCGCGTTTGCCGACGTTGGGCAGGAAATCGTCTTCCAGCCATGCCTGGTCGTCGACCACCGCCGCCGCCTGACGGCCTCCCACCTCGGCGTGGAACAGGTCGGGATACATCGTGGGCGAGTGATTGCCCCACACCCCCATCTGTGAGATCTCGGTCACGGCAACGCCGAGCTTCGCCGCCAGCTGGGCGATCGCGCGGTTGTGATCCAGGCGCATCATCGAGGTGAACCGCTCCCGGGGCACGTCGGGTGCGCTCGACATCGCGATCAGGCAGTTCGTGTTGGCAGGGTTGCCCACCACCAACACCCTCACGTCGTTCGCCGCGCGCTCGTTCAGCGCACGGCCCTGGACGGTGAAGATCTTGCCGTTCTCGGCTAGCAGCTCTGAGCGCTCCATGCCCTTCGTGCGCGGGCGCGAGCCGACCAGCAGTGCGATGTTGACCCCATCGAACGCGTCGTCCGGGTTGTCGTGCAGGTCCAGCCCGGAGAGCAACGGGAAGGCGCAATCGACGATCTCCATCGCCACCCCCTCCAGCGCGCCCATCGCCGGAGGGATCTCCAGCAGACGCAGGTCGACCGGCTGGTCGGCGCCGAGCAGCTGGCCCGAGGCGATTCGAAACACGAGGCTGTAGCCGATCTGCCCGGCGGCCCCGGTGACGGTCACTCGTAGGGGGCTAGGCATGCGCGCGCCTCCGTCCGGTGGGCGCCGCGACTGTGACAGACGCCTCGCGGGCGTCCCTGTCCGCACCTTTGGTGCTCATGGTCATCTCCTGTGAATTGCGGTGGTGGGATAACGGTTGGTGAATGCTCGGATCGGACTCAGGCCATTGCCAGCTTCAGGCCCTCGTCGATCGAAGCGAGGAACTCCTGTGTCGTCTGCCACGGCTGCTGGCTGCCGACGAGCAGCGCCAGATCCTTGGTCATCTTCCCGCTTTCGACCGTCTCCACGCAGACCCGCTCGAGCGTGTGCGCGAAGTCCTCGACCGCGGGCGTGCCGTCCATCCGGCCGCGGGCCTCGAGCCCCCTCGTCCAGGCGAAGATCGAGGCGATCGGGTTGGTGGAGGTGGGCTTTCCCTGCTGGTGCATCCGGTAGTGGCGGGTGACGGTCCCGTGGGCGGCCTCGGCCTCGACGGTCTGCCCGTCGGCGCTCATCAGCACGCTGGTCATCAGCCCGAGCGAGCCGAACCCCTGGGCGACCGTATCGGACTGAACATCGCCGTCGTAGTTCTTGCAGGCCCACACGTAGCCGCCCTCCCACTTCAGGGCGGCGGCCACCATGTCGTCGATCAGGCGGTGTTCGTATGAGATTCCCGCGGCCTCGAAGTCGGCCTCGAACTCATTCTCGTAAACCTCCTGGAAGAGGTCCTTGAAGCGGCCGTCGTAGCGCTTGAGGATCGTGTTCTTGGTCGACAGGTACACCGGGTAGCCCCGGTCGAGCCCGTATCGCATCGAGGCCCGTGCGAAGTCGCGGATCGAGGCGTCGAGGTTGTACATCGCCATCGCCACGCCGCCGTCGGGGAAGTCGAACACATCGAGCTCGATCGGCTCCGAGCCGTCCTCGGGTGTGAAGCTGAGCATCAGCCTGCCCGCGCCCGGCACGACGAGGTCGGTCGCGCGGTACTGGTCGCCGAACGCGTGACGGCCGATCACGATCGGCTTGGTCCAGCCCGGCACCAGCCTGGGGATGTTGGAGATCACGATCGGCTCGCGGAAGATGACGCCACCGAGGATGTTGCGGATCGTGCCGTTGGGAGAGCGGTACATCTCCTTCAGGGAGAACTCCTTCACCCGGGCCTCGTCGGGGGTGATCGTGGCGCACTTGACCCCCACCCCGAAACGCTTGATCGCGTTGGCGGCCTCGATCGTCACCTGGTCGTTGGTGGCGTCGCGATTCTCGATACCCAGGTCGTACCGCTCCAAGGCCACGTCGAGGTAGGGAAGGATCAGCTGCTCCTTGATGAACGACCAGATGATTCGCGTCATCTCGTCGCCGTCGAGCTCGACGATCGGGTTCTGCACCTTGATCTTTGCCATGTGCTGTCCTCGGGGTCGGAAGGCTTGCGCGGGTGGGAGCTGTGGTGGCCTGCGCCGGGGCGAGGGGCGCGACCGAACGGCGATGCTATAGCCCGCGCACCGGCCCCGCAGCCGAGCCCGCCGCCGCTTGTGACATCTGCTTCACTGTCTGTGATGGCCACCACACCGAGAACGGCAACCGGTGAGAGCCACGCCCCGTGGCACACCCACACCGTCTTCAACCAGCCGCCCACTCTGCAGGGGCGGGATGTGTTCTCCGACAACACCCCACTGGTGGAGGCCACAGAGCGCGAGGGCGCCTCTTGGATCCTCGAGCGGGCCAGCGCACTCGGCAGGCTGATCGGCGGCGAGCCCCAGCAGCTGTGGGGAAGGCTCGCCAACGAGAACAAGCCGGTGCTGAGGACCTTCGATCGCTATGGACACCGCATCGACGAGGTGGAGTTCCACCCCGCCTGGCATCAGCTGATGCAGCTGGGCATCGAACACGAGCTGCACGCGCTGCCCTGGCGCGAGCAGGAGCGCCCCGCCACCCACGTCGCCCGCGCGGCGGTGTACATGACGGCGATGCAGGCCGAGGCGGGCTACGCATGCCCGATCACGATGACCTTCGCGGTGGTGCCGGCCCTGCGCGCTCAACCGGAGCTCGCGGCCGAGTGGGAGCCGCTCGTGACGGCGACGACCTATGACCCGCGCCTGATACCCGCCACCGAGAAGGGCTCCGCGATCGCGGGCATGGCGATGACCGAGAAGCAGGGCGGCTCGGACGTGCGTGCCAACACGACGGTGGCTCGCCCGCTGAACGGCGGCGGCGCGGGCGGGGAGTACGAGATCACCGGACACAAGTGGTTCTGCTCGGCGCCGATGTCGGACTTCTTCCTCGTGCTGGCCCAGGCGCAGTCGCCCGCGGGCGAGGCCGAGGGCCTGTCGTGCTTTCTGCTGCCCCGCATCCTGCCTGACGGCACCCGCAACGCGTTTCACATCCAGCGGCTGAAGGACAAGCTCGGCAATCACTCCAACGCCTCCAGCGAGATCGAGCTGCACGGCGCCTGGGCGCGCATGGTGGGCGAGCCCGGCAGAGGCGTGCCGACGATCATCGAGATGGTCGGCCACACCCGCCTGGACTGCGTGATCGGCGGGGCGGCGGGAATGCGGGCCGCGGTCGTGGGCGCGCTGCACCACACCTCCCATCGGGCCGCCTTCGGCAAGACGCTGATCGACCAGCCGCTGATGCGCAACGTGCTCGCCGACCTGTGCCTGGAGGGGGAGGCGGCCACGGCGCTGGCGATGCGTCTGGCGCGCTCCTATGACGAAGGCGACGCCGACGCGCAGGCCGGCGTGGACGACAGCGACGCCCAGCTGTTCAAGCGTCTGGCGACAGCCGTCGGCAAGTACTGGGTCTGCAAGCGAACACCCAACCACGCGTTCGAGGCGATGGAGTGCCTCGGCGGGGCCGGTTACGTCGAGGAGTCGGGGATGCCCCGGATCTACCGCGAGGCGCCGCTGGCCTCGATCTGGGAGGGGTCGGGGAACGTCATCAGCCTCGACGTACTGCGGGCGCTGGTGCGAACGCCACGCTCGCTGGAGGTGTTCATGGAGGAGGTCAAGCTGGCTCAGGGGGCCGACCCGCGGTTGGACGCGAAGGTGAGCGAGCTCGAATCGCAGTTCTCCGAACCGGCGACGCTCGAGCAGCGGGCGCGGCGGGTGGTGGAGAGCATGGCGCTGTGCCTGCAGGGGTCTCTGCTCGTGCGCAACGCGCCGTCGGCGGTCGCCGACGCCTTCTGCGCGGCCCGGCTCGGAGGCGACGGTGGCCTCGAGTACGGCACGCTGCCCGCCGGAACCGACTTCGAGGGCATCCTCCAGCGCAGCCGCGTGGCCTCCTGAGCCGCCGCTCGGGGCCTACCATTGCGGGACATGGTTCCGCGCACGAACTTCCAGCTGGCTCGGGTATTCGGCATCAGGATCGGTGTCGGCATCAGCTGGTTCTTCGTCGTGTTCCTGTTCGTCATCTATCTCACCCCGTACTTCCACGAAGTGCTGGGCGGCTCGCAGGGGACCGCCTACGTTGTGGCGGTCGCGGTGGTGTTGTCGTTCTTTGCCTCGGTGATCCTGCACGAGCTCGGCCACGCGATCGTCGCCCGTCGCAACGGGCTCGCGGTGGCGGGCATCGACCTGTGGGCGTTCGGAGGGTTGACGCGGATGCGCGAGATGCCCCAGACGCCGGGCGCGCAGTTTCGCGTCGCGATCGCCGGCCCGCTGGTGACGTTCGCTGTGATCGTGATCGCCGCCGTCGCCGCCCGACTGAGCGCTTCGGGGGCGCATTTCACCGAAATCGCGACCGCCAGCCCGAACGTGCAGGCCACCCCCGTGCTCGTTTGGCTGAGCTGGCTTGCGGCGGTCAACGCGTTCGTGCTCGTGTTCAACCTGATTCCCGCGTTCCCCCTCGACGGCGGCCAGCTCGCCCAGGCATTGATCTGGTGGCGCACCGGCGATCGCAACCGCGCCACCCGCTGGACGGGGCGAGCCGGTCAGGGCTTCGCGCTGGTGTTCGGCGCGGCGGGGCTGGCGCTGTTCGCCTACGGCGACGGCACCGGGCTGTTCTTCGCGCTGCTCGCCTTCTTCCTCTATCGCGCCGCGAGCGCGGCTGTCGCGCAGGGGATGTTCGGTCAACGCATCCAGGGCGTCACCGTCGCCGACGTGATGGATCGGGAGCCGGTCACGATCCCGAGCGAGCTGAGCCTGCTCGACGCCCAGGAGCAGTTCTTCCTGCGCTATCGCTGGCCGTGGTTTGCGGTCGTCGATCCCGCCCGGCGCTTCCTCGGGGTGGTGCGCGAGCAGCGGGTGGACGAGGAGATCGCGGCGGGCCGACCGGCGCTGCCCGTCGCCGACGTCCTGGAGCAGGACCTGCAGGTTCAGATCGGCGAGGACCAGCCGCTGGAATCGCTGCTGCGCAGCGAGGGCCTCGGCCGCCTCGGCGCGATGATCGCCGTCGACGAACAGGGCGTGCTGCGGGGCGTGGTGACCGTCGGGCAGCTGCGCAACGCCCTGCGCCCGTCCCCCACCTGAGCGCCCACGCGACCCGCGGGCACCCGGCTCACCGGTCCCGCAGACGCGACGGGGGCGCGGTGTGCGGGCATCTGTGCGTTATAGAGTGCCCGCCGACGCGCAGGGTTTCGATCCCCGCCCAACCCAACCAGAGAGAGCAATGCCAGCACACGACGTCTTGATCATCGGGGCCGGCCTCGCGGGCCAGCGGGCGGCGCTCGCGGCCGCCCGGGAGGGCGCAAGCGTGGCGATCATGAGCAAGGTCCATCCGGTGCGCTCGCACTCGGTGGCGGCCGCCGGGGGCATCAATGCGGCGATCAACGTCACCGACGACTGGCGCTCGCACGCGTATGACACGGTCAAGGGCTCGGACTTCCTCGGCGACCAAGACGCAATCGAGATCATGTGCTCGGAGGCACCCCAGGAGGTGATGCACCTCGAGCACATCGGTGTGACGTTCCACCGCAACGACCGCGGCGAGCTGGATCTGCGTGCGTTCGGAGGCGCCTCGATGAAGCGCACCGCCTACGTGGCGGACATCACCGGCCAGGCGATCCTCCACGTGCTCTACGAGCAGCTGATGAAGCACCAGGACACGGTGGAGCGCTACGAGGAGTGGTTCGTCACCTCACTGGTGCAGGACGCCCAGGGCCTCTGCTGCGGCGCGATCGCCAGGGACGTGCGTTCCGGGCGCGTCGAGGTGTTTCACGCCAAGAACGTGATCCTCGCCTGCGGCGGCGCCGGACAGGCGTACAAGCCCACCACCAACGGCCTGATCGTGACCGGGGACGGCATCGCCCTCGCTTACCGCCTGGGAGCGCCTCTGATGGACATGGAGATGGTCCAGTACCACCCGACCTGTCTGGTGGAGTCCGGGATCCTGATCACCGAGGGCGCCCGCGGCGAGGGCGCGCACCTGCTCAACAAGGGCGGCGAGCGGTTCATGGAGAAATCCGCGCCCAACAAGATGGAGCTCGCCTCCCGCGACGTCGTCTCCCGGGCCGAGCAGATCGAGATCAACGAGGGTCGGGGCGTCGGTCCACGCGGGGAGGGCATCTACCTCGATGTGACCGTCGTGCCGCGCAAGCGCACGCTCGAGGCGCTGCGGGAGATCGTCAACCTGGGCCGGGACTTCGCCGGTGTGGACATCACCAGAGAACCGATCACGATCCGCCCCGGACAGCACTACATCATGGGTGGCGTGAAGACCGACGTCGACGGGCGCACGCCGATCGAGGGGCTCTATGCCGCCGGCGAGGTCGCCTGCGTGTCGGTCCACGGAGGCAACAGGCTGGGCGCCAACTCGCTGCTGGACACACTCATCTTCGGCCGGCGGGCAGGCGAACACGCGGCCCGGCGGGCACAGGCGATCGCGATGCCCAACGCCGCCGAGGGGCGGCTGCGGGAGGATGAAGCGGCGATCGAAGCGATCATCGCCCGCGATCGTGGGGGACGGCGGGTGTCGGAGATCAAGGACGAGCTCGGTCGCACGATGAACGAGCACGTCGCGGTGTTCCGCGACGAGCAGGGACTGCAGCAGGCGCTCGCGATCGTGCGGCGGCTGCGCGAGGAGGCCGACTCGGCCTGGATCGACGATCGGGGCACGGTCTTCAACCAGGACGTGCTGGGCGCGATCGAGCTCGGCTTCATGCTGGACTGCGCCGAGACGATCGTGGTCGGCGCGATCGAGCGCAAGGAGTCCCGTGGGGCGCAGTTCCGCACCGACTTCCCCGAGCGCGACGACGAGAGCTGGCTCAAGCACATCGACATCGCCCGTGGCGGCGATGGCGCTCCACAGGTCGGATACTCGCCGGTCACGATCACCCAGTGGCAGCCCGAGGAAAGGAAATACTGATGGCGGACATGGCTGACGTGCACAGGCCACCGGAGCAGTTCACGCTGCGGCTGCGCCGCTACGACCCCGAGTCCGGCGAGGCTCCCTACTGGGACGAGCACACGGTGGAGCTCGAGCCCCACCGCTCGGTGCTGGAGGCGATCCTGCAGGCGCGTGACCGCTTCGACGGCTCGATCGGGATCCGCTGCTCGTGTCGCCAGGCGATCTGCGGCTCCTGCGGCGTGCGCGTCAACGGCGAACCGGCGCTCGCCTGCCACACCCATCTCGACCAGGCGCGCGCGGGCGCTCACGACGGCACGATCGAGATCGAGCCGATGGGCAACATGCCCGTGCTCAAGGACCTGATCGTCGACATGGACGCGGTGCACTGGAAGAAGGTCAGACGTGTCACACCGTGGCTGCTGGGAAGCGAACCCGCACCCGAGCGCGAGTACATCGTGCCGCGCGAGAGCATGGTGGACGTCACCCAGACGATGGCGTGCATCCAGTGCGGGGCGTGCGTGTCCGACTGTCTGGCGATGGAGGTCGACCCCGACTTCGTGGGCCCGGCGGCGCTCGCCAAGGCCTACCGCTTCGTCGGCGACCCCCGCGACCAGCAGCAGCGCGAGCGGCTGATCGATCTCGCCCAGGACCCGCACGGGATCTATGACTGCACCCACTGCTTCAAGTGTGTGGACGCGTGCCCGAAGGACGTCAACCCGATGGGCCAGATCATGCGACTGCGACGGATCGCGGGCTCGGACCAGCACATCGTGGATCGCAACAACGGTGAGCGCCACGAGCAGGCGCTGACCGGTCTGATCCGCGACTACGGCCTGCTGCACGAGGCCGAGATCGTGCCCCGCTCCTACGGCGGCAACTCGTGGTTCGGCAAGTTCCACCCCGCCGCCGGCAAAGAGCTCCTGGGCGCCCTGCCGACGATCCTCAAGGCGGTGCTCAAAGGCAAGGTGAGCGTCAAGCAGGCCGCGCTCGGGCACAAGCTCGCCAAACAGGACCTGGAGGCAGTGCGGGCGATCTACGACAAGGTCGAGAGCCGCCCCGAACGGTTCGAGCTGAACCTCTACGTCAGTGGCCACGACGAGGACCCCGAGCCGAGCTCCGCGACCGTCGGTGCCGTCGCGCAGGCCTCCGCGGAGGACGGGCAGGGGCCCGATCCGCAGGCTGCGAGCCCCGAAACGGGAGGAACGCCATGAAGGTCGCGTACTGGCCCGGCTGTGTGAGCCGCGGCTTCACGCCCGAGCTGCACGGCTCGATGGCGCTCGTGGCGCCGCTGCTGGACATCGAGCTGGTGCAGCTCGACCGCGCGAACTGCACCGGTTGCGGGGTGATCGCCGAGCACAACCAGGAGCTGGCGGACACGCTCAACGCTCGCACCTTCGCGCTCGCCCAGCAGGTGGCCGGAGCGGAGATGATGATGAACATCTGTTCGACCTGCCAGGGCGCTCAGAGCGAGTGCCAGGAGCGCCTGGACGCGAGCTCGGAGTACCGCGCCCAGGTCAACGAGACGCTTGCTGGGGAGGGCCTCTCCTACGAGAAGGGGCTCACCAACAAGAACTTCCTGTGGCTGCTGGTGGAGGAGATCGGCCTGGAGGAGCTCCGCGGCAAAGTGCGCCGGCCGCTCACCAATCTGCGGGTCGGGCCCTTCTACGGCTGTTACATCGTGCGCCCTCGCGACCGCCTTCAGATCGACTCAGAGCATCCCCGCGACCACTACCTGGAGCACCTGATCGAGGCGCTCGGCGGCACCGTGATCGAGTATGCGGGGATGCGCAAGTGCTGCGGCTTTCCGATCGTGACGATGAACAAAGAGGCCTCGCTGCAGCAGGCCGGCCGTCACCTGGGCGACGCCGTGGAGGCCGACGCGGACTGCCTGGTGACCCCCTGCCCGCTGTGCCATCTGAACCTCGACCTGCAGCAGCCCCTGGCCGAGCGGGTGGTGGGACGAGAGCTGAACATGCCCGTGCTGCACCTGCCCCAGCTGGTGGGGCTCGCGCTCGGCCTCTCGCCGAAGGAGCTGGGCCTCAGCCGCCACATGGTGAGGCCGACGGCGGTGATCGACTGGTCGACCTCGGTCGTGGGCGCGGCCACGTAGGCTGCGCCACGTGAAGATCCTCACGGTCGTCGGCAACCGCCCCCAGTTCATCAAGGCCGCGGCCGTGTCCGGGCCGTTGCGAGAGCGCCACGAGGAGGTGCTGGTGCACACCGGCCAGCACTACGACGACTCCCTCTCCGCCGTGTTCTTCGACGAGCTCGGCCTGGCGGCGCCCGACCGCGAGCTGGGCATCGGCGGCGGCTCGAACACATCCCAAACCGCCCGCATGCTCGCCGCGCTGGAGCCTCTCCTGGCGGAGGTGAGGCCCGACGCCGTGCTCGTCTACGGCGACACCAACTCCACGCTCGCGGGCGCGCTCGGCGGCGCCCAGGCCCAGGTGGCGGTGGTGCACGTCGAGGCCGGCATGCGGTCCTTCGATGCAACCATGCCCGAGGAGCTCAACCGGGTGCAGACCGACCACCTCAGCCGGCTGCTGCTGTGCTCCTCAGAGCTCGCCGCGGAGAACCTCGCCCGGGAGTCGGTCGCGGGCACGGTTGAGGTGGTGGGCGACGTGATGGTTGACGTGGCGCTGCGCACCCTCCCTCGGGCTCGGGCGGACAGCGAGACTTTGTCCACCTACGGGGTGAGCCCCGGCGCGTACCTGGTGTGCACCGCCCACCGGGCCGGCAACGTCGATGACCCGGGGAGGCTGGCCAGGCTGGTGGACCTGCTGGAGCTGGTGGCCGGGGAGACGGGCCTTCCGATCGTGTTTCCGCTGCACCCCCGCACCGGCTCCCGTCTGCGCGAGTTCGGCCTGATGGAGCGGCTTGCGGGAAACGACGCCGTCACCCTGACCGAGCCGCTCGGATATGCGCAGATGAGCGCGCTGGTGTGCGGCTGCAGGGCGGTTCTGACCGACTCTGGAGGCGTCCAGAAGGAGGCGTACCTTGCCGGGGTGCCCTGCGTCACGTTGCGTGCGAACACCGAGTGGACCGAGACCGTCGAGGAGGGCTGGAACACGCTGGTGGACCTCGACGGGCGGGCGGCGGTGGCTGCGGTGGCGCGGGAGCGCCCGGCCGAGCACCCGGAGCTGTACGGTGACGGGCACGCCGCCGAGCGGTGCGTGCAGGCGATCGGCCGACTCGACCGCCAGCCGGGGGATCGGGTGCGATGAGCCCCGCGGGCGATCCTGTCAGGATCGGCGTGGTGGGGCTCGGCTACTGGGGTCCCAACCTCGCTCGCAACTTCGCCTCGCTGCCGGGGTGTGAGCTGACGTGGCTGTGCGACGCCTCCGTGTCCACCCGCGAGCGGCTGGGTCAGGTGTTCCCGAGCGTGCGGTCGACCGGCGCGATCGAGGACCTGCTCGAGGATCCCGAGCTCGACGCGGTCGCGCTGGCGACGCCGGTCGCCACCCACGCCGACCTCGCCGTGGCGGTGGCCCGGGCGGGCAAGCACTGCTTCGTGGAGAAGCCGCTGGCCACCACCGCCGCCGACGCCCAGCGGGCTGTCACCGCCGCCGCGGAGGCCGGCAGGACGTTGATGGTGGGCCATCTGCTGGAGTACCACCCGGCTGTGAGCCGCCTGAAGGAGCTGCTCGACGGGGGGGAGCTCGGTGACCTCTACTACGTCTACGGCAACCGCCTGAACCTCGGGGTGCTGCGTGCCGACGAGAACGCCCTCTGGAGCCTCGGCGCGCACGACGTGTCGGTGGTGCTGGCGCTGATCGACGAGGAGCCCGAGGAGTGCCTGGCCCACGGATCGAGCTTCGTGCGAGAGGGCGTGGAGGACGTCGTCTTCTGCTACCTCACCTTCCCCAGCGGCGCGATCGCCCATCTGCATCTGTCCTGGCTCGACCCCCACAAGGAGCGGCGTTTGACGGTGGTGGGCTCGAAACGGATGGCCACGTTCGACGACATGCGGATCGAAGGCAAGCTCACCGTCTACGACAAGGGCTTTGACGAGGACTCACGCTCGTGGGGGGAGTACATCGCCCGTTCGGGCGACATCTTCTCCCCCCGGGTGGCCAACGTCGAGCCGCTGCGGGTGGAGTGCGAGCACTTCCTCGACTGCGTCCACACAGGCGCCACACCCCGCTCGGACGGCCACAGCGGCCTGCGTGTCGTCCGGGTGCTCGAGCGACTTCAGCGCTCCCTGGACGCGGTGGACGTTTGACCCACCGCCAACATTCGGCCTCAGGTATCGCTAAGATTGTTCCGACATAGGGAGGAGACGCGGGGGTCCTTCTCGAAAAACGGCCCCCTGGAGAAAATGCTCTTCATCCTGATCCCACTTCTCTGGATTGCTGTACTGACGCTGGTCGTCGCTGTCTGCCAGACGGCGGCGCGAGGCGACGCGCGGGTCCTCGCCGCAGGCGCGGGGAGGAGTGGCGCGCACGAGCTGCCGCCGTCCTGGGAGGAAGCCGTCGCGATGAACATCGCCGACAAACGCGCAGATGCCGACGTGGCAGCCACGGAGGACCACCCCAAGATCAAGCCCGCCACCCTCGGTCGCTGGCCGCGACGCGGTGGGTCCGCGGGCGGCCCAGCCGCTACAGGCCGCGCCGCCCGAGCACGTGCGGGACGGTCCGCAGCAAGATCTTGACGTCGGTCCACAGCGACCAGTTGGCGACGTACAGATAGTCCATCGCCACCATCTCCCGTAGGGGCACCCGCGACGGCCCGAGGATCTGCCAGGGACCGGTCATTCCCGGCATCAGCTCCAAGCGGCGGCGGTTCCAGCCCTCGATCCGGCGATCCTCCTCGATCACCAGCGGGCGGGGGCCGACGAGGCTCATCTTCCCTTTGACGATGTTCAGCAGCTGGGGCAGCTCGTCCAGGGCGGTCTCCCGCAGGAACCTTCCCACACGGGTCATACGCGGATCCGCGGCGATCTTGAACAACCCCTCCTGCGCCTCGTTACGGTCGCGCAGGGAGTCCTTCATCTCCTCGGCGTCCGGCACCATCGTGCGGAATTTGAGCATCTCAAAGCGCCGTCCGTAGCGACCCACCCGGGTCTGGCGGAAGAACACCGGACCGCGACTGTCGAGCTTGATCGCGATCGCGATCGCGATCATCAGCGGCGACACCGCCAGCAGCCCGATCGAGGCGCCGAGCAGGTCGAACGCTCGCTTGACCGCCATCGAGGAGCGGGTCAGGTCAAACCGCCGCACCCCCATCAGGGTGACGCCGTGGAGGTCGTCGAACTCCACCGATGAGCCCACCACCTCGAGCAGTCGGGGCAGCACCGTCACCCGCACTCCGACGGCCTTCAGCGTGCGCACCAGGTTGAGGATCTTGTCGGGCTCCGCACCGGTCCATCCGGGCGCCACGATCGCCCGCTGCACGTCCATCGAGTCGGCGAGGTCGCGGATCTCCGCGAGCCTCGGTGCCGAGAAGACGTCCAGCGACCAGGGCGCCGCCTTGTCGAGGTCGAGACGGGCCACCACTTCGGCCTTCACCCCACCCTCGCTCATCAGCTTGGGACACACCGTCTCGGCGGCGAGCTCGTCGCCGATGAACAGACACCGCTCCGGCGGCGCCATCCGCAGCGCGATCATGCGCGCGCTCGCCCGGGCGAGGATCAGCATCCCCGCCAGCGCCAGCCACAGGAACAGCGTCTCGTGGCGGTCCAGGTTGGCATTCACGAACACCCCGCCCGCGAGCCACACCACGACCGCGCACAGCGTCGCCAGCTGGAACAGTTTCGGCGCCTCGTCGAGGGTCGTCTTGCGCAGCAGCATCTCGTCGCGGTCATACAGACCAGTGACCTTCGCCGCCACCAACACGATCGCCACCCCCACGATCCACGCCCACGTCAATTCCAGCTGACGGGAGGACAGCGCCACCATCAGCACGAACGCGCCGACGATCGCCGTCACATCCGCCAACAACAGCCAGCGACGGAACATCGCGTCGCGTCGCATCGACACAGCCGGACCCCGTGCGTCCGCCAGCCGCGTCCTCGCAGAGCGCCGCTTCCCGCCCGATCCGGCCACCGCGCCGGATCCAGCAAGCGGGCCACCCCACGGAATATCCGCTTCGGTGCTCCCAGTCTCGACCCTCATCTCCCCTCAGGCCTCCTTGCTTGCCGCCACCTACATCCCGACCGACCGCCGAATGGTACCGCGCTTCCAGCCCGTTTGCTAGGGACGGTCACGCTTTGCATGACAGCCATCGTGAACCTGTCCGCTCCAACAGATGTCGAGATCCCGTTACCCATCCTCAAGGAGTCCTACACACGGATTCTCGAGCAGTCACCCACGCGATTCAACCGCTCGAATGATTGCGACAGTCACCGGCCGCCATGCTCCGGGCCCGATCAGCGGTCCGCCTCGGACGGGGGCCCGGTCGCGAACGGCTGCTCGGACGCGATCGTGCCGGGACCGGACAGCTCGAAGGCATCGTGGAGCGTGCGCACCGCAACCTCCACCCGGTCGCGGGGGATCACGCACGAGATCTTGATCGGGGAGGTGGAGATCATCTCGATGTTGACACCCTCCCGGGCGAGCACCCCGAACACCCGGGCGGCCACCCCCGGATGGGAGCGCATGCCCGCCCCCACGATCGAGACCTTGCCCATCTCCTCGTGGGCCACCAGGTTCTCGAACGCGTCGCCCTCCAAGGCGTCCAGCGCATCTCTGGCCACACGGAGATCCTCACGAGGGACCGTGAAGGAGATCTCGGCGCGACCTCCCGCGGATGTGGGCTCGTTCTGGACGATCATGTCGACGTTCACGTTTGCCTCGGCGAGCGCCTCGAAGATGCGGGCCGCCGCCCCCGGCTCGTCTGGAACACCCGTCAGCGTGACGCGCGCCTCCGCGGTCGTATGGGTGACGGCTGTGATCAGTGGCTGCTCCACGTTCGCGTCTCCTTCGCCACGCACAACGGTACCGGGAGCGTCCTCGAAGGACGAGCGGCAGTGGATCCGCACCCCGTGGTTGCGCGCGTACTCCACCGAGCGAAGCTGCAGCACCCCCGCGCCCGACGCGGCCATCTCGAGCATCTCCTCGAAGGAGACGTCGTCCAGCTTGCGCGCGTCGGGCACGATCCGTGGATCGGCGGTGAACACCCCGGGCACATCGGTGTAGATCTCACACACCGCCGCTCCGACGGCCGCCGCCAGCGCCACGGCGGTCGTGTCCGACCCACCCCGCCCGAGCGTGGTGACGTCGGCGGAGTCGGTCGAGACCCCCTGAAAGCCAGCCACCAAAACGATCCGATCCTCTTCCAGCGCCGCCACGATCCGCTCCGCCCGGACGTCGATGATGCGCGCCTTCGTGTGGGAGGAGTCGGTCACGATCCCCGCTTGGGAGCCCGTCAAGGAGATCGCCCGATGTCCCAGGTCGTGGATCGCCATCGCGCACAGGGCGCAGGAGATTCGCTCTCCGGTGGAGAGCAGCATGTCCATCTCACGGGGGTCGGGCGTCCGGGAGACCTCCTCCGCCATCGCGATCAGCTCGTCGGTCGTCTTGCCCCGCGCTGAGAGCACCGCCACGACCCGACACCCCGCCTCCCGCTTGGCGACGATCCGCCTCGCCGCCCGCTTGACGCGCTCGGCGTCGGCGACGGACGTCCCGCCGAACTTCATCACGACGATCTCGGACACGGCCGCAGGATAGAGGCACGCGTGTGACGCCGAGGATCGAGGTCGCACACGGGGGGGCGGCCGGGTCAGGCGGGAGGCCTGTGAGCTCTCTCTATTTCTTCGGGCGGCGTATAACCATGGTGATACGGAGCCCGAAAAAAAGAATTACCTACAACGACCGTCGCCCCGCGAACGCCTTGCCGAGGGTGACCTCGTCGGCGTACTCGAGGTCCGATCCCACCGGCAGGCCGCTGGCGAGGCGGGTGACCGTGACCCCCGGGGCGCGGTCGCGCAGCTCGTGGGCGATGTGCAGCGCCGTCGCCTCCCCCGTGGTGGTGGGGTTGGTGGCGAGCACCACCTCCCGCACCGGCTGCCCGTCCGCGTCGAGCCGGCCGTAGAGCTCGGCGATGCGCAGATCCTCCGGGTCCACCCCGTCGATCGGCGACAATGCGCCTCCGAGCACGTGGTAGACACCCTGGTACTCGTGGGTGCGCTCCATCGGGATCACGTCCCCGGGCTCCTCCACGACGCAGATCAGGCCGTGGTCGCGGCGGGAGTCCTGGCAGATACGGCAGCGTGGTTCGTCGGTGAGGTTGAAGCACACCTCGCACAGGCCGATCTTCTGCTTGACCTCCCGGATCGCCTCCGCCAGCGCGCTGGCATCCGAGTCGGAAGCCCGGAGGATGTGGAACGCCAATCGTTGGGCGGTGCGGGTGCCGATCCCCGGCAGCTTGGACAGCTCGGTCACGAGCCGCTGGACCGGCGGCGCGTAGCTGCTCACGGTTGCAGTCCGGGCAATCCCAGACCGCCCAGGTCAAGGCCCCCGGTGGCCCCCCCGAGCTTGGTGGCCGCCAGCTCCTGAGCGGCTCTCAGCGCCTCGTTCACCGCAGCGAGGACCATGTCGGCGAGGATCTCCACATCCTCGGGATCGACGGCCTCGGGATCGATCCGAACCGCCTTGACCTGGAGGTCGCCGGACACCTTCACCGTCACCATGCCGCCGCCCGCGGACGCCTCGACCGTCTCGTTGCCGAGCTGCTCTTGGGCCGCCTCCATCTGAGCCTGCATGTCCTGCACCTGCTTGAGCATCTGCTGCATGTTGGGCGTCCGTTGCTGTTTGGGCCCCTTCGCCATGCTCACGCCTCCTTCCGTTCGGTCTGTCCCGACCCCTCGGCGCCGGCCTTCTCGGGATCGGCGGCGCCGGCCTCGATCGGGATCTCCTCGGCGTCGAGCTCCGATTTGAACCGCTCGATCCACTCCTCCTCGGTGTATCGCCGCGGGCCCGCCTCCGGGGCGGGCTCGAGGTCGTCACGGAGCTCGTACGAGATCCGCCAGCGACCTCCCGTGAGCTCCCGCAGCGACTCGGCGACGATCGCTCGGTTGGAGGGGTCTTCGGCCTTCTTCTTCAGGAACGCCGCGCCGGGAGCGAACCCCACGGTGAGGTCCCGGCCGTCGACATTCACCGGCCGGGCGTCGGCGATCACCGCCCCACACAACGCATGGCCCGCGCTCACCAGCTCCACCACCGCCGGCCACAGATCGACCATCCCCAGGAGCTCCGCCACCGCCACCGGGGCGGCCGGGGCGATGTCCCCGGCTTGGCTGGGCTCTGGCGCCTGGACGGGCTCGGGCGTGTCCGCCGGTCGGTCGGCATGTTCTGTGCGGATCTCGCCGGCGACGGCCTCAGCCGTCGCCGGGTCCGCGCCCGCCGATCGCTCCTCGGCCGGCTCGTCAGCGGCGGCCGCCGCCGCGGGAGGGGGCGGCCCGTTCGGACCCTTCTCCGCGAGCGGACCCTTCTCTGCGAGCGGACCCTGTTCCGCGACGGGGGCCTGCGAGGTCGGCGCGAGGTGTGCTCCGCCCTCCAACCGCTCGATCCGGGCGAGCAGCGCTCTCGTGGAGGCGTCCACCTCGGGCCGGGCGGCCTTGACGAGAGCCAGCTCGAGGCTGGTGCGGGGATCGGTGCCGGCACGTACGCCCTCGAGCGCCTCTCCGAGCAGCTCCAGCAGACG
Organism: uncultured Solirubrobacterales bacterium; assembly: GCA_963696615.1. GTDB lineage: Bacteria > Actinomycetota > Thermoleophilia > Solirubrobacterales > Solirubrobacteraceae > Palsa-744. The sequence goes on from CAVOKU010000003.1 coordinate 621,900, forward strand.
CACGACGGTCCGGTGATCGATCCGTAGTGCCTGGGCGAGCAGCCGCGCGTCGGCGTCCGCCGTCAGCGCGAGCTCGGGGGGCACCTCCCCCAGCGTCTGCACGAGCAGGAGATCGCGCGCCCGGGCCTGCAGGTCGGCGGCGAACGAGCCCGCGTCGCGCCCGCTCTCCACGCACTCCGCCAGCGCCAGCAGCGCTCCGCGGGAGTCGCCGGCTGCGACCGCGTCGACGGTGCGCTCGAGCACCTGGGAGTCAGCCACCCCCAGCACCGCGAGCACGTCGGTGAGGACGATCGCCTCGCCGCTGTATGCGACGAGCTGCTCCAACGTGCCCAACGCGTCGCGGAAGCTGCCGGTGGCCGAGCGGGCGATCGCGGCGATCGCCTCCGGCGGGATCTCGATCGACTCGGCCTCGGCGGTGCGACGGAGCACCTGCGCGATCTGCTCCACCGTCGGTCGCTGGAAGTCGAACCGGTGACAGCGGTCGATCACCGTGGGGGGCACCTTCTGAGCCTCGGTGGTGGCGAGCACGAACACCGTGTTCGGCGGCGGCTCCTCGAGCGTCTTCAGGAACGCGTTCCACGCCGCCGTGGAGAGCATGTGGGCCTCGTCGAGGATGTACACCTTCCGCTTCCCCGACACCGGCGCGAAGGCGACGCTCTCCCGCAGCTCCCGGATGTCGTCCACCGAGTTGTTGGAGGCCGCGTCCATCTCGATCACGTCGAGCGAGCTCGCCCGGGCGATCCCCACGCACGATTCGCACACCCCACACGGCTGCAGCGTGGGCCCCTGCTCGCAGTTCAAACATGCCGCCAGGATCTTCGCCGTCGAGGTCTTCCCGGTGCCCCGGGAGCCCACGAACAGGTAGGCGTGGTGGACCCGGTCGCGCTCCACGGCGTTGCCCAACGTCCTAACCACCGCCTCCTGGCCGACGACGTCCGCGAACGTGCGCGGCCGGTGCCTGCGATACAGGGACGAGGTCTGCTGCTCTGCCTGGGGCATGTCTGGCACCGCTCTGCTGAGTCTACCCGCGCCCACCTCTGGGCCGGGCCGGCCTGCGAGGACGTCCGGGCTGCGGCTGCGACCCCGATCGCGAGCGGGTACCGTCCGCCGTCGTGCGGGTCCCGATCAAGCGTCTCTACACCCCTGCCCTGATCGTCGCCGGAGCCGCCCTGCTGCGCCTGATCGCCGGGGTGGGCTTCGTCAACTACGACACCCTCTACGGTCTCGCGTGGGGTGGACAGCTCTCCCGCGGCAGCACCCCCGCCTACGGCGTGGCGATCGCCCCCACCCCCCATCCGCTGATCGAGGCGCTCGGCGTGGTGCTCGCGCCGCTCGGTCCCACCGCAGTGACCGATGGGACCGTCGCGCTCGCCTTCCTGGCGCTGTCCGCATGCGCGTGGGTGATCTATGCGCTCGCCGCCCGCTGGTTCGGACGGGCCGCCGGCGTTCTTGCGGCGCTGCTGTTCGTGACCCGTGTGCCGGTTCTCTCCTACGGCGTGCGCGCCTACATCGACATCCCCTACCTGCTGTTCGTGCTCGCCGCGCTGCTGGTCGAGTCCCGTCGTCCCCGTGCCGGCGCACCGGTGCTCACCCTGCTGGCCCTCGCCGGCCTGCTCCGGCCCGAGGCGTGGGTCTTCTCGGGCCTGTACTGGCTATACCTGCTCGACCTGCTCCCCCGCCTTCACCGCGGCACGGGGGGAGGCTGGCACGTCTCCTGGCCCGCCCGCGAGCGGGCGCGGAGCCCGGCGGCGACCCCGCCTGCGTCCGGCGTCCCTGTCGGTGCCGCCGCGGTCGCGCGGGTGACGCTGCTGGCCGCGTCGGCTCCGCTGATCTGGATCCTCAGCGATCTGGCGATCACCGGAGACCCGCTGTGGTCGCTCACCAACACCCGTCACACCGCCCACCTGCTCGACCGCGTCACCGGCATCGCCAACGTCCCCGAGTACATACCCCGCCGAATCGGCGAGATCCTCCGCCCCCCCGTGCTCGTTGGAGCCGCGCTCGGGGGCGTGCTGTCGCTGCTGTGGCTCCGCGGGCGGGCCCGCACGGGCGCGATCGTCGGGGTGCTCACCGTGCTCGTGTTCGCCCTGTTCGCCGCGGCGGGTCTGCCGATCAACACCCGCTATGCGTTCCTCACAGCCGCGATCCTGTGCATCTTCTGTGCCGCCGGGGTGTTCGGCTGGGCGCTGTTGGACCGGGACGACCCCCGCCGGCGGTGGTGGACGGTCGCCGGAGTGGCCGTGCTCCTCGCGCTGGTCGTGTTCGCGCCGAGCCAGTATCGCTCGGCCCACACCGAACTGCGCAAGCTCGCCCGCCAGCAGTCGATCGAAGAAGATCTCCTCGCACTGGTCGACACACATGCGATCGCCCTGCGCTGCGGGCCGGTGGGGGTGCCCAATCACGCCCCGATCCCGCTCCTGTCGCTCCATCTGAAGACGAGTCCGGCCAACGTCATCAGCGCCCAGGTCCGTCCGATCTCCTATGGCACCTATGTCGACCCGGCGAGCATGGAAGTCGAAGACGACTACGTGCTCGACCCCCGCGACCCGCATCTGCCGGTGACCGTTCCTCCCGGCTTCTCGGAGTCGGCCTCCAACCGGTCCTGGCTGATCTTCAAGCGGTGCCTGTAGGAGGGGCGGGCGTATTCGTTTGTTCGCTCAGAGTTGCGTATAACCATGGTGCTACGCAGCCCGCGATCTACTAACACACATCCGCCCCCGCGACACAGGCTCCCGCGACACGTGCCCCCGCGACACATAGGCCCCGGACGCGAACGGACCGTGCACCCCCCATCGAAGCTCCGCAACCCGAACGCCTGATCGCCGCCTGTGACTCCGGTCCGGGAGCCCCCGCTGCGCCTACCGGGATCCGCTTAAGGCTGCTTCCTTCCGGACCTGACCTGGTTCGCGAGCCGGCACCGCGCGGGACCCGAGCCATCGACGCCCCAGGCGACGGGGCGACCGGAGCGGAAGCCCCTCGGAGGGGGATTCAGCCCCGCTAGAGCGGATTGCGGATTCAGGGCGCCGCTACCTCCCCGCCTAGCACGGTCCGCAGCGGATGCTACCCGTCGGCGGGTCCCGGCGCAGCGGTCGATGGCTTTCGGCGGGCCGGGAATATGCCGAATAGACCCCTATGCGTTCCGGCTCGACGCGCCGTCAGCTCAGCCTCACCCAGAAGACAGCGCTCTTGAGCCTGGTTCCGATCGTGGCGTTGGGATTTGCGCTCGCCCGCGTCCTGCAGGCGCAGCTCGTCAAGCAGACGCTGACCGACGCCGCCCAGTCTGCCGGCCTGATCGCCCGTATCGGGATCCAGCCACAGCTCTCCCGGCGCGACATGGGCAACGGCCTCACACCGGCGAAGGTGCGAAAACTGGACGAACAGCTGAGTGGGCGGGAGGCGACGCGATATCTCGCGCGTATCAAGATATGGAATACGACCCATCGGGTGATCTACTCCGACGACGCGTCCCTGATCGGACGAACGCTCGCGCCGAGCGACGATCTCACCGACGCCCTCGCGGGGCGTCCCCACCCGGCCGTGATAGTCACCCCGAGCAGACACTCTGAGACTGCCTCAGAGGTGGGGCTCGGCCAGCTGGTGGAGGTGTATGTGCCGCTTCGGTTCGCCTCGGCGAGCGCTCCGGCCGGGGTGTTCGAGATGTACCTCAGCTACAAGCCGATCGCGGCGACGATCGCGCGTGACAAGCGCATGATCGCGCTGGTGGTGTTCCTCGGGCTGGCGCTGCTGTGGGCGGTGCTGTTCCGGATCGTCGCGGGCGCGTCGCGGCGGCTGCAGCGACAGGCGGAGGAGAATCACCGGCTCGCGCGCTTCGACCCGCTCACCGGCCTGCCGAACCGCACGCTGTTCATCGAACGGCTCACGAGCGAGCTCCACCGGGTGCGGGCCCGCGGCGAGGCTGCGGCGGTGCTGCTGCTCGATCTCGACGGCTTCAACGAGATCAACGACACGCTCGGATATGCGACCGGCGACGCCGTCATCTGCGAGCTCGGCAGGCGCATGCGCGCGGAGCTGGGGCCCGACACGCTGGTTGCGCGGCTGGGGGAGGACGAGTACGCGGTGCTGCGTTCGCCGGTCGAGGGCCCCGGCGATGCCCTGCGCAGCGCCGCCAGCATCCAGGCGAGCCTCGACACCCCATTTCCACTCGAGGAGGGGATGCTCGACGGAGGCACCCTGCACGTGGAGGCGAGCATCGGCATCGCCCTCGCGCCCGAACACGCGAAGGACCCCGAGACGCTCCTGCGACGAGCCGACGCGGCGCTCGACCGGGCAAAGTCGAGCCGCAGTCGCATCGAGGTGTACGCACCCGAGAACGACCCGTTCGACGCCGCCCGCCTGGCACTCCTGAGTCAGATCCGCCCGGCCCTCGATCGCGGCGAGCTGATCCTGCACTACCAGCCGCAGGCGGACCTGCGGAGCGGGCGGATCGTGGGCGTGGAGGCGCTGTTGCGCTGGCAGCATCCGGAGCGGGGACTGCTCGGCCCCGACCAGTTCATCCCGCTGATCGAGCAGACGTCGCTCGTCGGCCCTGTTGCGATGCACGTGATCGACCAGGCCCTCGCCCAGGCGGCGCGCTGGCGCGAGCTCGGCCTGCACCTGACGAGCGCGATCAACCTCTCGGCGCGAAACCTCCACGATCAGGAACTGCCGCAGAAGATCGCCGGGCTGCTGGAGGAGCACGGCGCCGCCGCGGGCGATCTGATCGTCGAGATCACCGAGAGCGCCGCGCTGGCCGATCCCCAGCGGGCGGTCGACGTGCTCGAGCGGCTGCGTGCGATGGGGGTGTGCGTCTCGATCGACGACTTCGGCAGCGGCAACGCCTCGATCGCCTACCTCACGCGGCTGCCCGCCAACGAGATCAAGATCGACCGGTCGTTCATCACCGACATGTGCACGAGCCCGCGCGACGAAGCGATCGTGCGCTCGACGATCGATCTCGCCTCCCATCTCGGGCTGCGGGTTGTGGCGGAGGGAATCGAGAGCGAGGACGTCCGCGACCGCCTCACGGCCCTCGGCTGTGAGATCGGACAGGGCTATCTGATCGCCCGTCCGGCCTCCGCACGGGAGCTGACCGAGTGGCTCACCGCCGGCGCGGACCGTCTCGAGCAGCCGCTGCACGCGTAGGCGCGACTGCGCTGCGGGCGTCTGGCGTGGACGGACCGCGAGGCCAATTGCACACAGATCGCGGCAGTTGCGTTAGGCTGCCCGCCCGTGATCAACTTCAAGCGCCTCACCTCCCTCACCCGCCGCACCTGCGAGCGCCTGATCGTCGGGCTCGCAGCGCTTGCGGCAGCTGCGCTGATCGCCGGCTGCGGCTCCAGCGGCTCCTCGACGGTCACCCTCGGCAACGAGAACAAGGCCGACGAATCCCTGGCGAGCGCGGGCGCCTCGGCGACCACGGCCACCACACCCACGAGCGGACCACTCTCCAAAGAACCGAAGATCACCCCACCGAGCGGTCCGGCACCCACCACGCTCGTCAAGAAGGACCTGATCGTCGGCACCGGCCCCGAAGCGAAGACGGGCGACCCGGTCTCGGTCAACTACGTGGGCGCCCTCTACGACAATGGCAAGGTGTTCGACGCGTCCTGGAAACGCAACGAACCGTTCCAGTTCACGCTCGGGAAAGGGCAGGTCATCCCCGGTTGGGAACAGGGCGTCGTGGGCATGAAGGTCGGGGGCAGGCGCGAACTGATCATCCCCCCATCGCTCGCGTATGGCGCGAAAGGCTCGCCACCGGCGATACCGCCTAACGCGCCGCTGATCTTCGTGGTCGACCTGCTGGGCACGTAGGCGTCGGCAAGCCCATCTCCGCAGGAGCCGGGCGCCTCGCCGCGCTGGCGCTGCTGGTAGGCGTCGGCGCGTGGGGACCGTCCGGCTGCGGGGGGTCGCAGGCGACGCCCGCCGAACTGAGACTCCAGCGCGAAGACCTCGTCGTGGTCAGCCGGGCGCTCGAATCCGTCGAGCACCCCGTCAGCGCCGAGCTGGCGGCCGGGAGGCGAGCATGGCCCCCGGTGGCCAACGGTCTGCCAGCCTCCCCCCAGAGCATCCGCGGGCCAGTGGCGCTCGCCGCGACGGTGGCCAGCCGGGTCACCACGCCGGAGCTGCTGGGCGAAGCCCAGGCGGGCTCGGTGACCGGCCCCGGCTCGCAGATCGTCAGCCTCTTCAGGAACTACGACGGCCTGTCCACCCGGGGCTGGCGGATGATCCTGGCCGCGATCGACCGGATCGAAAGCGGCACACCCGCCGCAGCCAGGTTCGCGCGGGAAAATGTCGCCCTCTACGTCGAGAGCGTGTACGACGGTCACTTCGACCTCTCCCAGATCGCCGAAAATCTGCGCAAGGGCTATCGCAAGCTCGGCGGTGGGGCCGCCTTCGGCGCGTCTCTGACCCCGTCCGAGGTCGACTCGCTCGCGGACGTCTACTCCGAAGAAGCGGCCCGCCTTCACCCCCACCCCGGCGTGCGGCTCGGCTCCTGAGAGCCTCGGAGAACCTTCGATCGCACGTCCGCGCTCCATCCATGGCCGGACGTAGAGTGCTCGGATGGCTCGCTCACAGCAGGCGGTCCGGCGTCGGGACGTCGCGGCGACCGTCAGCGAGGAACGTCGCTACCGGGTGCTGACGGTAGGCCAAGCGCGAGAGATCGCCGGGCGTGAGATCGACGGTTGGGGGCTCACACAGGCGGTTGCATACGGTCTGCCGGAGATCGACGATCGCTACCACGTCTGGAGAGTGCCGCTGCTCGCCACCGCCAACGGCGTGAAGATCGCGGAGATCGTGATCGACGCCCGCACGGCGCGGGTCCAGGACGACAGATCGAGCGACCCCTCGATCGTGGCCGCGCGACTCGAGCAGGAGCGGGGCGGCGCTCGGCCATCGCGGCCGCGGCCGGCAGCAGGCAGGGTCGGCTCGTCGGCGATCGCCCGCTCGGAGCTTCAGAGCACGATCCTCCTGGGCGATTGCGAGGACACCCTGGCCGAGCTCCCGGCGGCCTCGGTGGATCTCGTGTTCACCTCCCCCCCCTACTACAACGCGCGCCCCGACTACAACGACTACGTCTCCTACGAGGACTACCTCGACAAGATCGCCAGGGTCGTGCGCCTCTGTCACCGGCTGCTCGCCGAGGGGCGTTTCTTCGTGATGAACGTCTCGCCGGTACTGCTGCGCCGGGCCAGCCGCGCCCAGGCGTCACGGCGCATCCCGGTGCCGTTCGACATGCATCGGGTGCTCGCGGGAGCGGGCTTCGAATTCATCGACGACATCATCTGGGTCAAGCCCGAGGGTGCCGGCTGGGCGACCGGACGCGGGCGCCGCTTCGCCGCCGACCGCAACCCGCTGCAGTACAAGGCGGTTCCGGTGACCGAGTACGTGCTCGTATACCGCAGGGCCACCGATCGCCTGATCGACTGGAACATCAGAAACCACCACGACCCGCAGGCGGTCCAGCGGTCGAAGGTGCTCGGCGAGTACGACCGCACAAACGTGTGGGAGATCGTGCCTGCCCACAGCCGCAAGCATCCAGCCGTGTTCCCGCTGGCGCTCGCCGAACGGGTCGTTCGCTACTACTCCTTCGAGGACGACGTCGTGCTCGACCCGTTCGCCGGCATCGGCACCACCGGCCATGCCGCCGCTCGGCTGGGTCGGCGGTTCGTGATGGGCGAGCGCGATCCCGGATACGTCGAGGAGATGCGACGTCAGGCGCCCCGATGGTCACGTGGCGGCTGACACGCCGATCGCCGCACCGCCGTTCGGCGGTGGGCGGTCCGGAGCGGGATGTTAGGGTCGGCCGATGGCCGGCCAGGTGGACTACGAGCGCCACGGACGCACCTACGCCCGACACCGGCGCGCCGACCCCCGTATCACCGCGCGCATCCTCGCCGCCCTCGGCGACGCTCCCACGGTGCTCAACGTGGGAGCCGGCGCCGGCTCCTATGAGCCCGAGGACCGCTGGGTGCTCGCGGTGGAGCCGAGCGCCACGATGCGCGCCCAGCGACCCGCCGGCGCCGCCCCGGCGATCGACGCCCACGCTGAGGCGCTGCCGCTCGACGACGACTCGATCGATGCCGCGATGGCGTGCGTGACGATCCATCACTGGGAATCGCCCGAGGCGGGGTTGGCCGAGCTGCGGCGGGTCGCGCGGGGACCGGTGGTGGTGTTCACCTTCGAGCTCGAACACCTGCCCGACTGGCAGAAGGAGTTCCTCCATGAGGGCCTCGCCAAGGAGCTGCCGCGGTTTCCCGCGATCGACGACATCGCCGCCGCCCTGGGCGGTCGCACACGCGTCGAGCGCATCCCCACGCCCGGCGACTGCCAGGACGGCTTCTTCGAGGCCTTCTGGAAGCGACCCGAGGCACTCCTGGACCCGGCGGTCCGCGGCGCCCAGTCGATGTGGGCGCTGCTCGAAGCGGGAGTGGAGCAGCGGATGGTGCAGCGGCTCGCCGGCGCGCTGGAGTCCGGGGCATGGGACGCCGCGCACGGTCACCTGCGCGATCAGGACGTCCTCGACGGCGCACTGCGGCTGGTGATCTCCGAACCCTGAGCGTTGCGCTCAGTAGTAGTCGTCGACCGTCATCGCCCACTGGGCGGGGTCTTTGCCGCCGGAGATCGCCAGACGGTACAGGCCCGGGCCGCTGTCGAAGCTGTGTGTCTCGGAGCTGCCTTCGTTCAGTTCGAAGCCGTCGAAGGTGGAGTCGGTCTGGAGGTTTTCGACCGTCGCGCTGGGCCCGAAGCAGACGAACAGCAGCAGACAGGTACCTTCGTAGCCCATCCGGTAGGTCACCCGCCAGCGGCTGCCCCGGATCCGGAACGGCACCGAGCGACCATCGTCGACGCCCGAGAAGCTCGTCAACGCACGCCAGCGGGGCGCCTCGGCCACACTCAGCGCGACCGTGGAGCCATGCAGCGAAGTGCTGCCCGGTCCGGGGGACTGTCGCGTCACCGAGCCCTGGCTGGCCCCCGGCGAGGCGACCTGTGTCGCGTAGTAGCGCAGTCCGGTCCGCGCGAGCACGGCCTCCGCCGAGGCCGCCGGCTGGCCGAGGACGCTCGGCACCTTCACGTGTTGCGGGCCGGTTACACCCACTAGCAGCAGCGCCGCCCCGGCGGTGATGATCGCGAACGCTGCCACCAGGCCGATTCGCGCACGGCGGGACGGGCGCTTGCGGCCGTTACGCGGCGCGTCCGGTGGAGGTGACGGCGGCTTCGGCATCAGACGCGTGCGGACGGCCGGCCCCCGCGTCTCGGCCACCCCGCCGGTGGACGTCGCATCGGCAAGCGCCGCGGTCACCGCGGTCGCGTCAGGAGGCGTGTTCGACGTTTCGGTCCGCTCTTCGGTCCGCGGCGCCGGTGATCTCGCCACCGTCGAGGACGATGCCCCTGCCAGAGCCGCCGCCATCTCCGCGCAGTCGCGATAGCGCCTGCCGGGATCCTTCTCCAGGGCGCGTAGCACGATCGTGCGCAACACGGGCGGAACTCGCGCCGGCAGTGGCGGCGGCGGGTCCTGCACGTGGCGCAGGCCCAACTCGACGGGGGATCCCTCGGGGAAGGGAGGCTCGCCGGCGAGCATCTCGTAGAGGACCACGCCGACGCTGTAGACGTCCGCGGGCGCCGTCGCGCTCAGGCCGCGGGCCTGCTCGGGCGACATGTAGCGCGGGGTGCCGGCTACGGTCGCGGTCATCGCCTGCGATGTCCCTTCGGCGAGACGTGCCACGCCGAAGTCGCCGATCTTGATGCTTCCATCGTTCCCCAGCAGGACGTTCGCCGGCTTCACGTCGCAGTGGACGATCCCCTGTGCATGGGCACTCGCCAGGGCCTCGCAGATCATCTCGGCGACGCGCCTTGACTCGGCCACGGTCATCGGGGCGCGGCGTAGCCGATCGGCCAGGCTCTCACCCTCCACGAGCTCGGCGACGTAATAGGGCCCCTCCTGCGCATGACCGATATCGAAGATCTGCACGATCCCGGGGTCGTTGACGCGGGCCAGCAGCCGAGCCTCCCGCTGAAAGCGCTCCACCCACGCGCCATCCTCGGCCCACCACGGCTTGATCACCTTCACGGCGACACTGCGCTCCAGCCGCTTGTCAAAGCCGCGGTAGACGCGGCCGAACGCACCCTCGCCGATCACCGCGTGAAGCTCGTAGCGGGCATCGAGGGCGCGACCGGCGAGATCGGGCGTGCTCAACACTCGCATCAGTATCCCGTCCACGGCCCCGAGAATGCGCCACTATCGGGATCCCGCCCGCTGCGCGTATATTGAGGCCTTCCAGGGCGCGTAGCTCAGTGGGAGAGCGCTCGCTTCACACGCGAGAGGTCGCAGGTTCGAAACCCGCCGCGCCCATTGGATATTTGACACGATAGCATTGGCCAACAACGGCTTTTCCCCACTTGCTACCCCACTTCGAAGGGCGGGTGGTAGCGGGCTGTCTTCGCGCTAGGCTGCCGTCCCAACCATTGACCGCTGGGCGGGCCTGTGCAACCATCGGCACAAGATGACATACTCGACGGGGGAGCCATGGACGACACGGAAGACACGCCAACGCGGGAGATAGTGCCTCAGCCCGAGGCACAGCGGATACCTCCGGCTCCGCCAGTGGAGGCTGCGATGGACACGGACTCCCTAGTAGCCGAGGTTGCTGCTCCGGTCAACAACGCACTTGCACCTGCCACGGCACCGGCACCTGTACCGGAGCAACGCTCATCGCACGTCAACGTTTCCAAGCTCGCTAGCGAGAAGGTGGTTGTAGCTGCGCCGCTGAGCTTCGCCGGGAGTGCTGCCCGTATCTGGAAGCTCACCGGGATCACGTCACAGGCTCCCGCCCGTGTCGGGCTTGGCGTCCTAGCCATCCTCTTGATTCTCGTGGCGTGGGTGATTGTGCTGGCGTGGTACTTGGTTTGGGGAATCTTCCTTGTCCCGTATCGCTTGATCCGCAGGGGATCGCGCAAGCGCAAGCGAGAGGCTCTACAGCATCGTGAGCAACTCGCCGCCATTGAGGCAATCAGCAAACAGCGCGACTGAGCAGGACTGTCGGCGTCGGTTCGCTCCGATGCCCTCTATACGATACTTGCCCAGTTAGGGCAGGGCGAGCCAAGATAACGGAGGCCGGTGATGGGGGGTTGGACTTGGAGAGGTAGCGCGGCGGGCCTTGTGGTCCTGCTGTTGACCGTGCTGGGCGGCGTGACGGGCTGCGGGGAAACCGGAAACAGCTCAAGCTCAAGCGCAGCCAGTTCGACCAGCTCCAAGCCCTCATCAGGTCCGGGCTCGAAGGGCAACGAACCCGACAAGAACGCCTCGGAAGAAAACACGCCAAGCGTCGGACCGCACGAATCGGTCGAAGTTGACGACCTGCGCTGGCGGCTGCTTCACGCCGAAACGACCCACACGATTGGCGAACCGTCGGGCTTGGGAGCCACCGCCAACGGTGTCTTTGTCGTAGTGACGCTTCACGTCACGAACAAAAAGCACAGCACCGCGACGATGACTGATGAAATAGTCACGCTCGTAGCCGAAAAAAAAGAATACAAGGTGAGTTCAAGTGCAGAGACGGCACTGATTGGGGAAGGCGGCAAGACGTTCCTGATCCAAGAACTCAGTCCCGAAGAGAGCTTGGCTGGCCGTACAGCATTCGATATCCCGCCGCAGGTCTTGCAGAAGCACCCACAACTACGTTTCAACGAGCTTGGGTTCGGTTCGACTCACGGCTATATCGCCCTGCCGCCGCTCTGATTTACTAGCCAGGGGATAACGCGGTCCGGCTTGCTGCTGCAGACCGTCTCCAGCCTCGCCAGCGAGAAGGTAGCATGGCAGCGATGCCACGAGAGCCGCCTAAGCCGTTCGGGGACGGGCCGCTGAGCACCTACGAGCGTCCGCCCTCGCTTCGTGCCCTCGATCTCTCGCTAGCCGTGCTCTTGGTTGGCCTGCTGGCCTACACCGGCTATAAGGGCTACTGGGAAGTGTTCGTGTTGGTCCTTGCCGTGGCCGTCATCACCGCTCGACGGGACATGATCCTGGGTTTCCGTCCGCCAAGCCCGAATGACTGACCACAGCTAGCCGCTCTTCGCGGCGGGAGGAGTCGCAGCAAACTTAGGTGCGAAACGGCGCGAACGCATGCGGACCCGCCTTGCGAAATCTTCCTGTGCGATGTTCGCCGTCGCCCAGCTACGGAGAGCACCGAGCGCGTCCTCCATCGACGGGCCGCCGCCGTTTGCGGCGACGAAGCACACAAGCAGCCCGGCGGCTTGCTTTAAGAAGACGGTAGCGTCGAGGGGCTCTCTCGGTCGACGAACCAGCTCCGTGAGCGGCACACCCTCATCAGCATCAAGACCGCCGAGGACGCTTAGTGATGACCACCAGGGGGCGACCGGGGAGCGGTCGGGGCGGCTGTGGCTGCCGGTGTGTAGCACCAGCCAACGGGTAGTCAAGTGGTGCCAGATGTCATCGAGATGCGAGCGCAGAATGTCCTCAGGGCGGCTCGTCGGAAGATGTTTGCCGTCGTTTGTGGCGAGCGTATAGAGCAGCCCTGAGCGGACCTCGAACTCCACGCGCCATATCTGTTTGCCGTGTCGGTCGGGGTCATAGCCGTTGGCCGTCCACAAGGTACGGGCCGGGGCGTCAGACGACGCCTCACGTGTTTTGTCGTATATGCGAGCATGGCTCGGCGCTCCCCGCTTGCCGAAGGTGTAGCCAGTGAGTACTCGGCCACGGTAGTGGGTCGTGGCCTGCGACTCCGTGACCGGGTCCTGCTCACTACTGAACGCACGCCGTGCCACGGCGCGGGTCGTGAAAAGGGGCAGATCGCTGGGCGTAAGCACGACACCGGCAATGTCAGCGGCTAGGTCAAGCCTGGAGATGTTCCAACGGGGCTCGGTGTCGGGAACGAGGTTGGCGAGTGAGAGCAGGTTGTTCTCCGTCCAGGTGCGCACCTGCTCAAACGCAGGGAGTGGCCCGGCACTCAGCAAGAACTCTGACCGGAGCTGTATGACCAGGCGGGGTCCGAACGGGGCCGCCGAGACGAACAGCATCCAGTCGCGGCTTTCCAGGCAGTACCGCTTGCCGGGGCGAAGTCCTGAGGGATGTGCGATCACAGGCTCATTGGCCCAGGTCCACTTTGTCTGCACATGCTGGGCCGGGGTTGTCGCGCGAGCACGGCGGCGGTATGCGTCGAGCTGCCAATCGAGCTCTTCGAGGCGGGTTGCGAGTCTCACGGGTACCACGTCTATCGAGCACGACAGCTCTAGTGCGTCCACGTGGTGGCCGACGAGAGCGATGCCGTCAGCCAGGGCAAGTGGGCCGCTCACGAGGCGGCCCACTTGCACGCTGCCGTGAAAACGGCCCAGGTGGCGAGGAACGAGAGCTGCGCAGCTCGCAGCGTGTCGAACGGGACAGCTATCGAGGGACGCGCCGGCAGCAGGGAGCGGCTTTGTGCTGCGGCGTCAAGCGCAGCCCGCACCGCAATGCCCGGTCGAAACACGAGCCCCGTTACGCGCCAGCATTCCCGCTCGACCCAGGCGCGTTCCTCGACCGAGAGCGGAGTCAGTGCGTCGGACTCGTCCAGTTCATCCCAGGCACGTTTGTACAACTCGACGACTGCGCCGGTGTGAATGGGGAACACGATGGTCCCCGTGGGCTTGCTCCAGACCTCGACTTCCGCCGCCAGAGACGGAGCTGGCGCATACCGAGCGACTCCGGTCCTGAAATCCGGCAGTAGCAGCGCGGCGCGGTCGTTTCGTACCTTGCTTGTAGCAGGCCCCACACTTGGAGCCTGCCATCGCTTTGCGCTGCTCATCGCTCCACGCTCCTGGCGCGGTCAAGGGCCTTCTCGACCGCTCCACGGGTCGTAGCAGCCACAAGCTCCCCGCGCGCCCGTCCAGAGCGCACGGACTGGACATGGAGCGCTATCGGCGTTCCAGGGGCGACCGCAGGCAGACTCTCCGCCTCACCATCTAGCCAGATGACGAGCGAGTTGCTCAAGCGGCGCGGGTCGCGGAGTTCCAGGACCGTCCGCTTCTCGCCCTCCTTGGTGGTGATGGTTCGCGGGTCATCCCCGAGAATCCAGGTTAGTGACAGCCCGCCAGTCAGGGCTGGGCGGGCTGTCGCTTCTGTCGGTACTGATGTTTGTGTGGGTGTAGCAGGTGACATTATCTGTCCTCCTTCTTATTGGGTTGGACAACAGATACACGTGCGCACGTGATTTCCTCGGTTCTTTCGCTATGGAGGACTTTGAGGGGGACCTGTTAGAAACGGGCAGCACTAGGGCGGGTGACGCGAAGCCCAGGCTCGTGCCTGCTGCCCTGACAGGAGGCGGCATCCTGGTCTGCGGGGTCGATGAGGATAAGTCCGCTGGGGGGACACCGGTGCGGGCGGCGGCAAGATACCTTCCTTTACCGCAAAGTACGCGATCCGCGCGGCGGCCACTTCGAGGTAGCCCTCTGTCTCATCGACGTCGATGCCGATATACCTGCGGCCCTCAAGCACCGCTGCGATGCCGGTGCTACCACTTCCGTTAAAGGGGTCCAGTACCACCCCACCTTCCGGACACGCGAGCCTCACAAGCCAGCGCATCACTGAGTCGGGTGCTACGGCAGGCTTGACCGTGAGGTGTGGGTTCAGCCGCTTGGTCGACCGTCGACCAGGTGTCGTCGACGGGCCACTTCGCGGTTGGATACCCGCTGCGGCGAGTCCCTCATCGCGCTCCGCGCGGGGCTTGGCGGAATAGTTGAAGTCGGGTGCCGCGCCGCGCAGCACAGCCTCAAGCTCTGGAAGGTCACCGGCGACCTCCCCCGCCGTCAGTGGGTAGCAGTCGGAGCGGCCACGCTTCTGGTTCTCTAGGTAGAGGACGGGGCAGCCGGGTACGCAATCCCAACGACCATCACGGGAGGAGCAGTCCCCAGCGTGACTGATAATGACGTTCTTTAGCCTCCGGCTCGGGCGGCAGTGGTCTCCGCCCGCCACGCGACAGGGGTCGGTGCATAGTCGACCAGTCCCGTGCGTCTTTACATTGTCTCTAAGTGTCTTCTCTGACAGCGGCTTGCGCGCGACGATGATTGGCTCGTGAGCCGGAACGAGTTCGCGGGCGTTTGGATTGCCCTCGCTATATATCCAGACCAACTCGTCCCGGATTTCGAGTCCGGCCCATTCAAGTCCAGCGGCCACGAGGTGTCTTGTTCTGGGGGCTGCGAAAGCGAGCAGAAACCCTCCCGGCTTCAACACACGCAAGGCGGCTTCCCAAAGAACCGGAGAAGGAACTGTTTTGTCCCATTCCTGCCCGCCATACCCGCGCTTGGGACCCTTGCACGGTTCTTTGTTTTCCCACGACTTCACTATCGCCTTAATGCCTGGGCTCTTCGAAGACAGGCCGTACGGCGGGTCACAGACGATTGCGTCCACAGAGTTCGGCGGCAGCTTCGCCATCTGCTCGGTGCTCTCGCCCTGAATAAGGCGCACGCCGCACCGTGCTAGGACGGCGGCGCCCGACCTTTGCACGGCTCCCGAGTGGCTGCGCTGTTTCGTTTCCTGTGACCTCACCTCCGCAAGATAGGGGGCTAGCGCCCGCTAACCGGAGTCTTTCGGAGAAGTTAAACGCGCGGGTATGTAGAGAGCTAACGGCCCGGACGCTGGGGACGCGCAAGCCATTGGCGCACACGCGGATCGGGGTCGCTGGCGCGCGTGCGGACTCGGTTATACAGACGTTGCGTAAATGCTGGGTTGGCGTGGCCCATCTGCGCTTGAACATAAAAGGGGTCCTTCTCGACTTCGGTTGCGAAGCCGCAAAAGGTGCGACGAAACGTATGCGGGGTAAGTCGCTCGGGCAGGAGGACATCTAGCTGGCGCGCATCGCCTTGCTCTGAGCGCTTTCTGTCCTCAGCGATGAAGGCTCGTGCCTGTTCCACTACAGGTTGAACGACTCTCCGGTTGAGGTTGTCCTTGTCGCGGGGCTCGCCGTTGGCGGTCGGCCAGACCAGATGGTGCTTCTCTGGGTACGGAGTCTCAGAACGGCGGCGGTCGAGGTGTGGGAGCAAGCCATCAACGATGTTTATCTCTCTGGCTGCTGCGTCGGTCTTGGTGCCGGGTCCATAAAGGATGCGCTGCTCGCAATCAACGTCGTGCCACGTGAGTGCGCACAGTTCCGAGCTCCGCAATCCAGAGAAGCAGAGGCACGCGATGAGACTCTCGCGCCCGATACGCCGATAGTCCGCGCGCGGCGAAGTCGCGTCGCGGTGCCGAGCGGCCCGCAGCAGTAGCTCCACCTGGTCGGCGTTGAGCCAACGGTCGGGGTCTTGGACTTTTTCGTCCGAGAGATAGCGCGCTTGACCGCGCGCTGGGTTACGCGGAAGAACACCCTCGTACCAGTCCATCGCGGTATCTAGGATTGCGCCGAGAATTCTTATATGGCTGTTGATATACGAAGTCTTGAGTCCCCTTGACACTTCTTGACTTGAGAAGTCATCGATGTCCTTCGGCGTAATCGTTGAGATGGGCTGGGCTTCGAAGTATGGCTCAAGATGTTTAACGACGACCGCCTGGTAAGCGGCTTGAGTCGCAAGGGCCTTCTTTTCCACAATCTTCTTCTCCCACCATTCGTGGGCCATCTTGTTGAAGGGAATAGCTTGTGGTGATGGACCACCGTTCGGGTGCGGAGACCAGGTATTGCGCTCGACGTCGGCCCTGATGTGCGCAACCTCCCTGGCCGCCCTGTCTGCGTTCCACTCGGGCGACCGGCCCAGCTTGAACTCCTGTCGAGTCCCGTTCTGGTCCGTAAAACGCGCGTAGAAGGTTGTGGTTCCGCCGCCGTTGGAGCGCTCGCGTACCAGAAACTTCTTCGGGGCGGGCATTACGAGGGGCGGGGTCGGATGTCGAATTTGAGGGGCGAACTACTGCAAGTCTTCGAGCGGCTGGCGCTTTTGCTCCGGCTCCCGGCGGGAGGGGTTGTCGCGCGAGCGGCGGTGCGCCTCGTAAGGGGCGAGGGCCCCTTACGCCGGTTGTCAAGCTCTGCATCGACATCGGAGAGGCGGAACCAAAGCGGTGAGCGGCTGGAAACGTTCTTGCGCATCGCGCCGCAGGCTGCGGCGTTTTCATAGACCCAACGCCGAGAGAGCCCTGGCCGCGCCTCCAGGAGGTCGTTGACCGTCAGGAGCGCCGATGCGCTCGGCGGCCTGAGAGGTTCCTCTAGCGCCGGTAGCTGTCTGCCGCCGTCGGAGCCGGGGGCCATCACCACGGCCAGCTCCCGCGCGACAGCCCGCCCAATCGCGGCGATATCGTCTGGATGCAGCCGCACAGCAGAGCGCTCCGTGGCAGGAGTCGAGGGGAGCGCCGGGAGGCTTGCCCGCTGCGGCTGAGCTGAAAACTGGCCTTGCACGCAGGGACGATAGGGCTCCGCGAGGGCCCGACCGGGACGCGCCCGAATATCCGTCGGGAGGCTTGCCCGCTGCGGCTGAGCTGAAAACTGGCCTTGCACCCAAAGAGGATAGGGCTCCGTGAAGGGGCGACCGGGGAGCGGGAGGACATGTGGGGAATCGTGACAGATTTTCCCCACAACAGGCGGAAACAGGCCGCAAAATGCGGGAACGGAGATGCGAGATTTTTGGCTCTACCAGAGGCGATTGCGCTGCAAATGTCGGCTTTCTCGGCTCAGCGGAGGCTCGCTTCACACGCGAGAGGTCGCAGGTTCGAAACCCGCCGCGCCCATAAGGCCTGCAAATAGCCATCCTTGGCATGTTCCCTCGTTGAGTCAGCGACTGGACGCTGAGGCGTTTATGCCTGCTCCAGGGCAAGAGCGAGAGCGTTGACCCTTGCTTTACGGCGGGGGATCGACCTGCTACCAGCCACCAGGGGCCGAGCCGCTACGTCGAGACCGTGCGCGTCGACCTGCTCGGCGGTCATCCGATCGCCGTGACCCAGTTCGCGCTATCCGGTGAGGGCGTGGTTCGAGCGTGGCTTCGCGCACGCTCGGCGATCGCCGGGCGACGCTCGCCCGCTCAGTCGTTATGCCAAAACGTCTGGTCGTCAACCGCTATCGAGGGCCTGCGAGCTCGTCCAGCGCGTTGAGCGACGGGGCGAAGTAGTAGGCGCCGGTCACCGGGCGCGAGAAGTCGGTGAGGTGGTCGCGCACTCCGTCGGCGGCGGTTCCGAACATGTGCGCCAGCATCCGGTCGTAGCGTGGACGCTCGGCACTGAAGGCGACGAAATACAGCCCATGCTCCTCAGCGGTCCCGTAGGGAACGCTGCGGCGGAAGATCTCGAGCTCCTCGCCGGCTTCGGTGATCTCGACGCGTGCGATGTGGGCCGTGGGCGGCTTCTCGGCGTCAGACAGCTCCACGTTGTCTGCCTTCCTCCGTCCAAAGACACGCTGCTGCTCGGTGACCGAGAGCCGGTTGAACGCCGCGAGGTCATGCACCCATCGCATCGTCAGCACGTGACTGCCGCCCTCTCCGGCGTGACCGGGAGGGACGAGCGCGACGTCGGCGGCGCGGCGGACCTGCGGGTTGGCGGTGCCGTCGATGAAGCCGGTGATATCCCGGCCGCCCAGGTAGGTAAACGCCTCTTGCTCGGTGGCCACATCCGCCGCGTCGGCAACCGCGAGCACGGCGGCGTGTGCGCTCTGCCATGTCACGTCCGGCTCGGCGCCGCTGATCCACAGCCACGCGTCGTGTTGAGTCGCTGGAGCGCGGCGGCCATCCTTCCCCTCGACCGTCTCGAACGGGCCCAGGTCGTCCGGGGCCATCGACGGCGCCACGCCGCGCCAGATATCGCTTCCAAGCGCGAGGACGAGATTCACCCCTCCAGCCGAGACGTCAGGTGTCCGCAGCAGCCGGAACGCCGCCACCGCGTCGCGAGGCGTGACACCTGGCTTCAGATCGAACTCGAGGAAGTGGTGGGCATGCGTGCCCTGGGCAAAGATGCCGAACTGAGGCAGCGTGAACCGCCGTGGCCCCGCTGAGCCCTTGGATTGGTCGCCGTCGGAGGCCCTGGTGGCGTGATCGGTTTCGCGCATCCCACACCTCGGCGCGAGGGTTCGCCCTAGCGTGCCGAAGGCACGACCATATTAGGAGCCGGACCCTGACGACTACCAGCGCCGCGCGGTGCCGGCGAGCTGAGACCGCATCCATGGCGGCCGCAGGGCGAGCATACTCCTTCGGT
Organism: uncultured Solirubrobacterales bacterium; assembly: GCA_963696615.1. GTDB lineage: Bacteria > Actinomycetota > Thermoleophilia > Solirubrobacterales > Solirubrobacteraceae > Palsa-744. The sequence goes on from CAVOKU010000003.1 coordinate 641,047, forward strand.
CGCTAAGCAGCGTGCGTCGGAGCGGGGCTCGTGGCGGCAACCGAGGCGACGGGTAATAGCGAAGACGCAGGGCGGCCCTTCATGATTCGGCGAATGCCGTCCCCTCACCCGAGCCGGCGGATGGGTGGCGCCGCACGACGACGAACGCGATCACGCTGGCCACCGCCACGATCGCCAGGGCGATGAAGGGGAACGCGCTGTAGGGCGAGGGCTGCCCGGGCTTGAACAGCTCGACGAACGGGATGATGAGGGTCAGGGCTCCGACGACCGGAACGGCTACGTGCCGGAGGGCTGAGAAGGTCTGTCGATGGCGCCGCCACATGAAGATTGGCAGCGCGAGCGCCGTCAGGAGGTATACGAACAGGATCACGATCGTGCCCATCGTCGAGCACTCTGCGTAGAGGCCAACCGGGTCCGTCGATCCGACGTCCACGCCGATCAGGTGCGCCGCCCACCAGACGGCGATGATCCCGAGCCCACCGCAGGCCAGGACGAGCAGGGCGTTCACCGGCGTGTCCCCCGGCTGGCGCAGGTGACCGAGCCTAGCCGGCAACAGCCCGGATCGGCCGCCGTCGAAGAGCATGCGCGACTGCGAGTTCACCGCGGCGATGAGGGTGGCGAGCACGGAGAGGATCCCGGCGAGCCACGCCAACAGGGCCGCTGTCCCGAGGTAGCGGTCGGCCACGGCCAGAAACGGGACCGATGAGCGCCCGATGGAGGAGACGTCATAGCCGAAGCCGGTGACCGTGGCATAGGCGAAGAGGACGAACAGGGCGGTGGCGATCGCGATCGACATGAAGAGCGCTCGCGGCACGGTGCGCCTCGGATCTCGGCACTCCTCGGCGAGGGCGGGGCCGTTTTCCCAGCCGATGAACATGTACAGGGCGAGTGGATAGCCAGCGGACAGGCCGGCCAGGCCGCCGCTGAGATGGCTCAGGGAGAACGGTATCCCCGAGAGGTGGGCGCGACGGTCGATGAGCGTGACGACGCACACGACGAGCATGATCGCCACCTGCACCACTACGGCCAATCCCACCGCCGCGGTCGAGATGGAGACGCCGCGCGCCGTCAGCCAGATGGCGCCGATCGTCAGCACGAGGCTCAGTGGCTCCCAGGGAGGATGCCACGAGGTGTAGTGGTCGAGGGTCAGCGCGATCATGCCGCCGGACATCGCGAACACCGCCGCGATGGCCACGGTGAAGCCTACGGCGACCAGTACGGCCGTGAGGACGCCGGCCCTCGCTCCCAGTGATGTCTCCACGTAGGTGATGAAGCTCCCGGCTGAGGGCTCGGCCTTGGTGAATTCGGCGACTACGAAGGCGAGCAGCGCAACGGCCAGCGCCCCCGCGAGGATCGTCAGCGGCGCGGCGACTCCGGCGGTGACGGCGATTACACCGAAGGCGAAGTAGAAGTCGATCCCGGGCCCGATGTTGGCGACGGTCGAGGCCGTCACGTCCGCCGTCCCGAGCTCCCCGGCTCTAAGGTGTTCTCCGCTCTGGCTCATCGTGCGCTCTTACCCTGACTGATCCTTGCCATCGCCGGAGCGAGGTCGAGACTCCGGAACTCTCAGCTGAAGCCAGGTACCCTCGCGGCCGGGTTCCTGTCACCAACACGCGAGAGACCACGATCAGGCTTGATCCGCTCTCTCGCGAGATCGCCTACGCCGTCGCCTCGGCAGGGCGGTTCGACCGCTGCCGCCTCGCCGCTCGTGCGATCGCGCGAGCGTCGGGACGCATGAGCCGCAGCTGCCCGCTCAGATCAACCCTGTAGCCGATGAAGAACAGCCCCGGCGCCGACGGATGCTGGTTGCCACCGCTGACGAGCGGGATGCCATCGTCGCCGAGCACGCCGACGTGGCCCACGAGCGGCTCCAGGCCGCGTCGGTAGCCGGTCGCCGCGATCACGGCGTCGGGCTCGATGCGTGTTCCGTCCGCGAGCAGCACGGAAGAGCCCTCGAACGCGACGACCGCGGCGACGATCTCGATGCGTCCGGCCTTGAGGAGGGCCACGAAGCCATCGTCATAGGCCGGCGCTTGTTGGCGGCGGCTCAGCGTCGTGGCGACTCCGAGCGGCGAACGTGGAAGCCCGTAGCGGTCGAGGTTGCCGAAGCGGATCCGCTGTGAGAGCCATCCGATCTGATCCGCGACCCGCAGGGGAAGGTGGTCGAGCGCCAGCCCGGCGATGTTGATCGAAACCCCCAGGAACTTGCGGGATGTCAGGTTCGGGGGCGTCCTGCAGGACACGCGCACGCGTCCCGCGCCGCCTCGCGAGAGCAATGTCGCGACCTCCGAGCCCGTCGTGTTGGGCCCGACGACGAGTACGTCGCGGCCGCGGTAAGGCTTGGGGTTGCGATAGGCGCTGGAATGGATGATCTCCCCTGTGAAGTCGTCGCGCCCCGGCCAGTCGGGAAGGTCCGGGTCGTGGTCGAATCCGGTCGCGATGACCACGAGGCGCGCCTGCAGGTCCCCGCGATCGGTCTCGACCCGCCACCGTCCGTTGGCGGACTCCAGCCGCCGGACCTGCGTGCCGAAGCGAACATCGATCTGGTGGTGAGCGGCATAGTCCTCGAGGTACTGGACCCACGCGTCGCGGGGCGGATACTCGCCGTAGCGCCGGCGGCTGGCGCGATAGCCGGGCTGCGTGGACATCCATCCGGGCGTATTGAGCCGCAGCCCGTCGTAACGGGTCCGCCAGCTCGCTCCGACCTGATCGGTCTGCTCGAGCACGACGACGTCCACGCCAACGCCGCGAAGGGCGGCCGCCGCTGCAAGCCCGCCGGTGCCGGCACCGCACACGATCGCCTCCGCGATCGGGAGCGGCCTATCCATGTGGATGTAGAGCGCTCATCCCGGACATGTTCCTCGAGCCCGGCGCCGCTCGCATCCCGTCACGCGGACGCAGCACCTGCGGAGGTGAGGTGGTCGAGAACTCGCCGGAATTCGTCGGTCGGTGAGAAGTCGACGTATTCGGAGTCCTCGAGGGCCTCCGGGGCGTGCCCGGGTGCCCAGTAGAAGGCGTCGCCTGCGAGGAAGTCCTGGTGCCCGTCCGCGGTGTGCATTCGTACGCGGCCCCTGATCATGTAGCCCCAGTGGGGGCAGGGGCAGAGGTCGTTGGGAAGGCCGACCGTGGCGGGGCGCAGGTCCGCACCGGCGGGCAGGCTGACAAATCCGACCGACAGCCCCTGTTCGTCGCGGACTCGGAGCTCGACGCCGTTGTCGTCGATGACGACCGGGACGTCCTCACGTGGGATGGATCGCATTTTCTGCCTCCTGTTGGACTGTCGTCCCTACGAATCGTTGGTGCCGATCATGGGCGCCGACCGTGTGCACGGGCGTGTGAGGCTAGGAACCTGTGACGAGCAGCGTCGTCAGCGTGGGATTGTCGATCTCGTCGGCGAGCACGCGCGCCGAATCCAGCGCGCCGGCCTGTCCGATCCGGGCGGCGTGAGCGAGGCCTCGGACCACGAGCTCGCGCATCTCGGTCCGCGCTGCCAGCGCGCCGAGCGCGCGAATCAGCTTATGGGTCTGCTCGTGCTCCGCCTCCTCGAGACCGAACAGGATCGCCGTGTCGAGCACATGCCCCTGCATCCACACATAGCGGTCGGGCAACCGCGTGCTGCGGGCGCGCGCCTCGTCGATCCATCCGCGCGAGGATCCCAGCTGACCGCGCGCCCGGTGCAGCAGCCCGAGGTTGCGCGCCGCGAGACCCTCCCAGCATGGATCCTGCAGCTCGCACGCCAGCGCAAACGCCCGCTCGAAGCGCTCAGCCGCGCGCGCGGTGTCGCCGTGCTGGAGGTCGACCTCGCCGCGCAACGCCTCGGGGAAGGGGAGCAGGGACATCCACCGCTCCGCCTCGACGAGCCCCAACGCGCGGTCCAGAGCCCACATGGCCTCGTTCGCCTCGCCCCGCAGCAACCGTGCCCGCGCGATCAGGCTCAGCGAGAGCGCGGTCTGGCGGCGATCGCCACAGCGCTCGGCGCGTTCGACCGAGACGTGCAGGGCCGTGAACGCTCCGGCGTAGTCGCCCATGTCTGATCGGTTCATGCCCTGCACGGCGAGGATCGCCGCGTGCTCGGCGTCGCTGTCGGCAAGTCGCTCGGCGCGGGCCAGCCGGCGGTCGACCGATGCGCGGCGACCCGCCTGGATGTCCGTGTAAGCCAACTCACGCAGCGCGGAGACCAGTGTCTCGCGATGACCGGCCGCCTCGGCCACGTCGAGCGCCTCGTGCAGCACCGCGGCGCCCTCCTCGTCGCGTCCACGCACCGCATGGACCAGCGCGGTGCCCAGCGCGACCAGCGAGCGGGCGTGCAGAGCCCCGTCGCCGCATGCGGCGGCCTCGGCGCGCGCCTGACGCAGGCAACTCAGCCCGTGCTCCAGCGCTCCGGCGGCGACCGCCGCCTCGCCGGCTTCCAGATGACCTCGTGCTGCGACGCGGTCACCGACGGCGACCTCGCCGTCGACCCCGGACCCAGCCGCCCGCCGCACCGACGGTGAGGGCTCGTATCCGAGCTCTTGACGGAACAGGCGCCGGCATGCCGCGACCTGCTCGAGCGCACCGGCGCGGTCGCCGCCGGCGGCCAGGCCGCGTACCAGCAACTCGTGGTGGCCCTCGTCGAACGGGTCAAGTGCCACCAGGCGCGTGGCCAGCTCGACAGCCTGATCGGGGCGCCCGGCCGCGAGCTCGGCCAGCGCCGCCTCGCGCCACACGGCCCCGGTCCGGCCGGCGTACCGTCGGCGTGCCACCAGCAGCCACGACTCGAACGCCGGACTCGCCGCGAACTCCCTCCCCTCCAGCAGCTCCCCACCAGCGGAGCATGGGTCGCGAATGTCGACCACGACATCTGCAGCCAGCGTCAGCTCCACAGGGTCGCCCTGCACCACCGCCTCCGTGCCGAGCGCCCGGCGCAACTGCGCGAGGTTCCAGCGAAGCGCGCCCAGTGGGTCGGCGGCGTCGGCGAACAACAGCTCGGCGAGCTGGCGGCGGGGGACCGGACGTTCGTACACCAGCAGATAGGCGAACAACGCCCACGCCTTACGACCCCGCGGCGGCGGTGCCGCGAGGCCGTCGCGCAGAATCACCGGCTCCCCGAGCAGCCGGATCGTGGTCACCACGACGTCACCATGGCATACTCAGCTCAGGCCATCGGGCAAACATGCTCGAACCCCACTGGATGACTGATGCCGCGCTTCCTGATACACCGCGTGCTTGGCGACGTTAGCGAGGACGAACTCGCGGCGGCCGCCGAGGTCTCTCGCCGTGTTCGTGACGAGCGCTTCCCAGAGATCGAGTGGGAGCACTCGCACGTCGTGCGTACCGAGGACGGCCTCACCTCCTACTGCATCTACGCCGCTCCCAGCGCTCAGCACGTCCGCGACCACGCCGCCGCGGCCGGGCTGCCCGCCGACGAGGTGCGCGAGATCGAGCTCGACCTCCTGCCCTAGCGGCCCTCGCCCGCACCGCGGCCCTCGTCTCGTGGTCAGGGGGTCAAGCGCCGAGTTCGACCGCCGTGCCCCCGAACGTGGCGCTCTTGACCGGCGCGGCCTTCGACTTCCCGCCCGGAACGATGCCGCAGGAGGCCGCGCCCTTGAACGTCTCCCACACGGTGGCGGTGATGTTGAGCGGCGTTTCGAACGGCCCCCCGACGAGCGTCCCGCCGATGGGGACGGCCGATGATTCGGTCAGGGGCATGGTGAACGTCCCCTGGGACTCGCCCTGTTCGGTGGGCAGCCATTTGACGAGCAGCGACACCGAGCTCGTGGCTTCCCCGAGCGGGCTCGCGAGCGCCGCGCAGGTAACTGCTTCGGTCGTGGTGAGGTGCGCCACGTAGCTGGCGTCCGTCACGTCACCGGCGCCGTCGCACCCCGCGAGCTTGCCTTTGACCGTGATGCTCTGGATGTGCGGGGTTTCTTCCAGGCCCGGCGCGAGCTTGATCGTCCCCGAGTTCTGTTCGCAGGTCTCGACCGGGGGCGGCGGCGGCGGCGAGCCGCCGCTGAGCACTTCGATCGGGGTGCTGGCCGTGCTCGTGCCGCCGGCGTCGGTGTTCACCACCGTGATCCGGTAGGTCGTCGCCGGCTGGAGCGGCCCGACGAACGCGCTGTTGGCAGACCCCGTGACAGTCGCGGTGAGCACTGGTGCCGTGGAAGCGATCGGCGTGGCGGTCACCGTCGAGGAGGTGATCAGTCCGGCGGTGGCGGGGTCCGCCACCCAACCCACGTTGAGCTGTTCGCCTTCCTGCACTGCCGTCACATCCGTGGGCGCCGTCGGCGGTTCGACCGGCGGGAGGACTTCCAGGTAGGCGCGATATGTGCAGTAGGTCGTGTTCGGGACGGTGCAGTTCTCCGGCAGCACGTTGACCGCCGACAGCGCGTTGTAGAGGCGATCGCCACGGGCGTCTTCAGCGGAGAACGTCGGGCTGAGGCCTTCCGGAGCGGTTTCGAGCCTGGCGTAGGTGGTGAGCGCTCCGGTGAGATCCCACGTCACGCCCACCCATGCGGAATAGGTGGTGACTTTGTAGCCTCCTCCCCGCCCGCTGCCGCCGCACCGCGTCTGCACGTAGACGTCGCCGGTGGGATAGCCGTCGCCGGCGTCGAACCCCGTCGCCGACGCCTGCTCCTGGATGCCGCCACAGGAATGGCCGAGGATCGAGAATGCCGCGGACTGGGGCAGCAGCAGGGACATGGGTGTCGCGGCACCGGCCGTAGGGGCCGCGGCCAACGAGATCAGCGCTGCAGCGACAGTGCTCAGGATGGCTGTTCTCGCCATGTTTCCAACGCCCCCTTTATCCGATGTCGTGATCACCAAGAGGTCGAGCCGGCAGATCGCACGCTCGGGCCCCGAGACCATCCAGGTGTCCAGGAGGGGACACCTAGCCGGGCAAAGTACCACGGCCCCAGATGAGAATTCGCCCACGCTCGACGGATTGACAGTTCAGGCCCCTCCCGGCCCTCGCCCACTCACCGCAGCTCCCGCCGGGACGAGTCGAGCTCGCTGCTTCGAGCTCGCGCGGGGAGCCTCCCACAGTGGCTGATCCGGAGGATTAAGCGGGGCTTGAGCAAGACCGAAGCCGGCCTTCAGGCAGACGGGCCAAGCTGTGTGCGTGCTCCTGCTCCTTGCTCCTCTCATCTGGCTGGCCGTCACGGCGATCGTCGTGACGGCCTGTCAGGTTGCCGCTCGCGCCGACGGCTGCGCATAGCCGCCGGCGACCGCGGCGACCGCGCCTCCCGGCGCCGGATGGCGCTTCTCGACCGATGTCGTCCACGCCGTTCGGGCGCGCGTGCACGCGAGCGCGAATAGACTTTCCCACGGTGGGTGCGGGCGACGAATGGGCGTCATTGTTCTCGGCAGCGTTCGCGCAGTCGCGCAACGCGATGGTGTTGCTCGACGACCATCGCCGTTTCGTCGACGTCAACGGCGCATATGTGAACCTCGTTGGCTACCACCGCAGGGAGCTGATCGGGCGACCGATCCACGAGTTCGTCGCAGGCGGCCCGATGGCCTCCCCGACGGAATGGGACGCGGCGATGATGGAGGGACATTTCACCGGCGAGGCCGACCTGATGTGCGCCGGCGGCACCGATGTGGCGGTGCAATGGGCAGCCACCACCGAGGTCGTGACCGGCAGGCGCATGGTGCTGTTCGTGGCGCTCAGCACATCACGTTGGGGCTCGCACTTCCGCCGCGCCACGACCCCCGAGCAGACGCCGGAGCCGCTCTCTCACCGCGAGCGTGAGGTGGTGCGGCTGGTGGCGCTTGGTAACACGGGGCCGGAGATCGCAGACCAGCTGCGGATCGCCCACGACACGGTCCGTACGCACGCCCGCAACGCGATGGCGAAGACCGGTGCCCGGTCACGCGCTCACCTGGTCGCGAAGGCCCTCGGAGAAGGGCTCGCGCTGAACTGATCGAGCACGGATCACACATCTGCGGTATGGACGCGGGGAGGCCCAGCGGAGAACATAGATGCCGTGAGCCGCTCGAACACCAACTCCCATCAGTCGCCTCCGGATCTGGATCAAGCACACCTGTGCTCGAGCTTTCAGGTCTCGGACCTGCGTCAGGCCGTGGACCTCGCCCGTGAGCTGCGGCAGATCGCCGCGGACTCTCCGCGAGTGCACGCGTCCTTGAGGCGACTACCGGGTGGTGGAGGTTGGATCGTGGAGCTCACCACTCCCCAGCTGTCGCTGACACTGGCTGACATCCGGCTTTGGGAGGGAGACATGCTCGCCGTGGAGCATCGGCAGCCTGGCTGCCACTTCCTGGGCTGGAGGATCTGCCAAGTACCCGAGGCGCCCACCGGGTCTAAGGAGAGGACATCCGAGTCTATGGAATGGACACCCGAGGGAACCGCCCCGGTGTCGTGTCAGCGGCGGTCGCAGCGCGAGCTGGTACTTGCCTCGCTGCTGCGCCGCCCGCTCGCTGAACGACGAGGGATCGTTCACGGGCGAGGCGCGTGCCGGTGACCTGCCCCCTCTGACACGGGGCGGGTCATCGCGCGCATCCTCGCGCCCTAGCTCGTGAGCCCGGCGACGCCGTGGCTGAGCAGCGACGCCGCGAGCAGGATCAGGATCGCCCCGGCGACGATCCTGGCGCGACGTTCAAGCCAGTCGCGGGCGCCCGCCAGCACCCGCTTGGTGCGTTCGGGTGAGACCGCCAGCATCACGAGCGCCACGAACAGGGGCAGCAACGACACGAACGTGAACAGGAGCCACTCGCCTGCGTACTGGGATGCGGTGGGGTTCGTCTCCGAGATGTCCTTCAGGGCGAGCGGAATGAAACCGCCCGGATTCGCGAGCGCAGCCCCCGCGGCGACGATCGCGATCGCCGGCGAGGAGGCGACGGTGCTCATCCTCGCGATCATCTCCGCGGTCCGCTTCGGGTTCGGAGGTGCCCGCAAGAGGCGCACCACGTACACGACCAGCAGCACAGCCGCCACGACGTCGAGCACCGCAACCCACGTCTTCGGCGTGCTGGGATCCGGTGAGGCGGCGACGTTCCCCAGCACGAATGCCGCGACCACGCCGATCACCAGCGTCACCCCGAATGCACCGAGATAGAACCAGGCACCCGTTCGCAACGGCCGTTCGCCGAGGATCAGCGCCAACACCGAGAAGGACAGGGTTGTGGGCGAGAGCATCGCGCCGAGCGCGACCAGCGCAAGCTCAGTGTCGACCGACCCCACGCGGGCCATCCTATGTAAAGGGGCGGCCGCCGAAAAAGCGATACGTTGATCCACGCAGGGGTCGCGCTCGGCGGCCCCACAACCGATCGGAGGTGGCAATTGAACACCAGTGAGGACGCCGGCGCCGTGACGCTGGATCCGCAGGTGGTCTGCCACCTCGAGGCCGACGACACACACCAGGAGGCTGCATGAACGCCATCGCAAAGGAGACACATGAGGCCCTTGCGGGAATATCCGCGGGCGACATCGAGGTGATCGCCGCGGCCGTCGACCTGCGCGACGCACAGCTCGAGGCGACCGGCCTGGACGAGCGCACCTTCGCGCTGGTCAAGATCGCTGCCCTGATCGCCCTCGACGCCCCGCCCGCATCGTATGCGTGGCAGGTCACGAACGCTCTGGACGGAGGCGCGACCGCCGAGGACATCCTCGGCGTGCTCAAGGCCGTCGCTCCCCAGGTCGGCGGGCCGAGGGTGGTCGCCGCGGCGCCGGAGATCATGCTTGCGCTCGGGCTGTCGCTCCCCGATATGCCGGAATAAGGAGAAGATCGAATGCCAATGATGAGACGCAGGCCACTGCTGCGCGCAGCGGCCGTTGGTGGCGGGGCCTACTACGCGGGCAAGCGCCACGCAGCCTCCGAACAGCGCGAGGTCGAGGAGCAGGACCGAATCGCCCAGCTCGAAGCCCAGCAGCCCCCCGTCGCCGCAGCGGCGCCCGCGGGCGCGGGCGGCCTCTCGGCCGAGGCGATCGACAAGCTGACCCAGCTCGGACAGCTCCACGATCAGGGAATCCTCACCGACGAAGAGTTCGCCAAGCAGAAGGCGGCCCTGCTGGGAAGCTGAGAGCGCGGATCAGGTTCAGGCGAGGAGTCGGAGCACCGGTGGGCAGGGCCTAAGCTGCTTGCTCACCGATGGCGGCGATCGACGTGCACCTCGAAGTCTCGCGTCACTTCCTCGACGATCGCAATCAGCGGGCGGGCTTCGTGCTGCTGACGGCGTTCCTGCTGTCGTTCCTGTTCATCCGCACGAGCGCCCGCCTGATCCGCAGTCCGAAGGTGTCGTGGTGGCCCGGGAACGTGTCCACGAAGGGGGGCCTGCACCTGCACCATCTCGTGTGGGGGATCGTGCTGGTGCTGATCTCGGGGTTCCTGGGCTTCGCGCTCACGCCAACGAGTCCGTGGTTTGAGATTCTCGCCGCCTGCTTTGGCATCGGCGCGGGATTGACGCTCGACGAGTTCGCGCTGTGGGTGCATCTGGAAGATGTCTACTGGGCCGAGGAGGGGCGCTCCTCGCTCGACGCCGTCGTGGTGGCCGCCCTGCTGGGAGGGATGATCGTGATGGGGCTCGCGCCGTTCGACCTGGCTCATCAGGAATCGTCGGTCGGATCGCTGGTCGTCGTGATCGCGATCGACCTCGCGTTGGCGATGCTCGTCATCTACAAGGGCAAGCCGCTGCTCGGCCTGGTGGGGCTGTTCCTGCCGCCGGTGTCGGTAGTCGGGGCGCTGCGGTTGGCGTCCCCCACGTCGCGATGGGCGCAGAGGCGCTATCCACCCGAGGGAGCGAAGATGGCGCGCGCGAGGGTGCGGTTCGAGCGCGTCGCCAAACGGAGGCGGCGGCTTCGCAATGCCATCGCGGGGGCGCCGAGCACGGGCTCGACGACCGCCTAAGCTCGGCTCGTGCGCTGGCTCGTGGACGGCATGAACGTGATCGGAACCCGGCCCGACGCGTGGTGGAAGGATCGCCACGGCGCGATGGTCAAGCTCGTGGACCTGCTCGAGCGGTGGGCCGCCGCCGACGGCGAGGAGGTGACGGTCGTGTTCGAGCAGCCTCCCACGCCGCCGATCTCCTCGACGGTCATCGAGGTGGCCCACGCTCCACGACCGCGACGTGACTCCGCCGACGATGAGATCGTCAGGCGGCTGCTCGCCGACGAGGAGCCGGGAGCGATCCGGGTGGTCACCTCCGATCACTGGCTCTCGCAACGGGTCTACACGGCGGGGGCGAGCGTCGAGCCCGCCGCGCCCTTCCGCCGGCGGCTGGAGTCCGCCTGAGCGATGGCGCCGACGACCCGGTACGCCCACAGCGACGGTGCGAGCATCGCCTATCAGACGGTCGGCGAGGGCCCGTTGGACGTCCTGTTCCTGCCGGGTTGGATCTCCCAGGTGGAGCAGCTGTGGGAGGCCCCGGCGGTGCGTCGCTTCCTGGAGCGCCTCGGCGACTTCAGCCGGCTGATCCTGTTCGACCGGCGTGGAACGGGGCTGTCGGACCGCGTCGGGGACTCGCACACGCTCGAGCAGGACATCCGCGACTCGCTGGCGGTGCTCGACGCCGCCGACAGCGAACGGGCGGCGCTCCTGACCTACGCGCTCGGCGGGCTGGTGGGCGCCCAGCTGGCGGCGGATCGGCCGGAGCGGGTGGGCGCGTTGATCATGTACGGCTCGGTGGCCCGCACGGCGTGGGCGCCCGATTACGACTGGGCGCAGACGGTCGAGGAGCGAGCGGCCTCCGTCGAGACCGCCGTCGCCGGCTGGGGCGAGATCGGCGGTCAGGCGTTTCCGCGGCTGGCGCCGTCGATGGCCGACGATGAAGCTCTGGCCCAGTGGTTCTCTCGGCTGCAGCGCCTTGCGGCAAGCCCCGCCGAGGCGCTGATCATCACCAAAGCGTCCGTCGACCTGGACGTGCGCGAGGCGCTTCCCCGCATCCGTGTGCCCACGCTCGTGGTCCATCGTCGGGAAGAGCTCGGATGGGACGTGCGCCATTCCCGCTACCTGGCCGAGCAGATCGCGGGAGCCCGATATGTGGAGCTCGAGGGAGTGGACTCGTTCCCGTTCATCGGCGACACCGACGCGATCGTGGAGGAGATCGAGGAGTTCCTCACCGGCGGCCGCCGGCGGGGGGAGCTCGCACGGGCGCTGCTGTCGGTGATGTTCACCGACATCGTCGACGCCACCGCTCGCGCGGCCGAGCTCGGTGACGGGCGCTGGCGCGATCTGCTCGCGCGCCACGACGAGATCGTGCGCAAGGAGCTGGCCCGCTACGAGGGAAGGGAGGTCAAGACCGTCGGCGACGGGTTCCTCGTGACGTTCGACGGTCCGCCCTCCCGTGCTCTGCGCTGCGCACTCTCGATCGCAGCGGCAACCCGGGAACTGGGCATCGAGGTGCGAATCGGCATCCACACCGGCGAGTGCGAGCTGATCGGCGAGGACGTCGGCGGCATGGCGGTTCACATCGCGGCGCGGGTCGCCGAGCTGGCGGGTGCGGGCGAGGTGCTCACCTCGGGGACGGTGTTCGGCACGGTCGTCGGCGGGCCGTTCGAGTTCGACGACCGCGGCTTGCACGAGCTCAAGGGCGTACCCGGCCGCTGGCCGCTGTTCGCGCTGGCCGCCTCGGACCGTCGTGCGCCGGAGGCGACCTAACATCGCCACGAGGAGGTCGGCCGTGGCGACGGGAGGGGTGGCGCTCGGCGCGCTGTTGATCGCCCTCGGCTGCGGGGAAGCGCAGCCCGGCAGGGACACCCAGGCCGGGACGGCGCCTCCGGCGCCGAGCACCTCTTCCTCGCCCCCGGGGCGCGCAGCGGGGCAGGCGCTGAGCGCTACGGTCGCCACGGCTTCCGCGGCGACGGCCCCCGCTGTCGCGGGCCCCGGCGGCGGCACTGCGCCCGCGAGCCCGCCCGCCACGCCGGCTCCCGAGCGGCTGCGACCGGCGATCCATCCGTGGCCGATCCCCTACGGACCGGCTCGCAGGCGTCAGATGGCGGCCTACTCGCTGCGCCACTATGGCGAACACACCTATGTGCTGAGCCACCCGAAAGTGATCGTCGAGCACTACACGGAGACCGCCACCGCCGAGGAGGCCTACAACACGTTCGCCCCGGACGTGCCCGACAGCGAGTTCCACGAGCTGCCGAACACGTGCGCTCACTTCCTGGTGGAGCCCGACGGCAGGATCGACCAGCTCGTCCCCCTGTCGCTGCGGTGCCGCCACACCACCGGGTTGAACTGGACCGCGATCGGGATCGAGCACGTCGGCCTGTCCGACCAGCAGATCCTCGACGACCACCGCCAGCTCACGGCGTCGCTGGCACTGACCCGCTGGCTGCGCTGCCGCTATGGGATCCCGCTGGGGGACGTGATCGGTCACAACGAGAGCCTCTCCTCCCCCTACCATCGCGATCGGGTGCCCGCGTTTCAGCACCAGACCCATTCCGACTGGAACCACGTGGACATGCAGCGCTATCGAGCGATGCTCTCCCACGATCGGTGCCCGAGCCCCGCGAGCTCCCCGTCGGGCGCTCCCGCACCGGGATGACCTGGTTCATGCGGCTAGGCTCCTCGCAGGAGAGATGAGCTTCGCTAAAGCGCCAGCCAAAGCACGCCGATGCCTGTCAACGTGACCCGCATCGGGACCCGGCTGCTGTGCACCCTGGCCGCGCTGGCGGGCGCGGTTGCGCTCGCTGTGGCGATCGGCGGCTGCGGCTCCTCAGCGGTCACGCTCGACCCGGTCGCCCAGGCCGCGGAGGCCACCTCCGCCGCGGGCGGAGTGCACATGAGACTGACGATGCAGGTGAGCGCTCCCGGGCTGCCCTCACCCGTGGCGGTCTCCGGGCAGGGCTTCTTCAACTACAAGACCCGCGAAGGCTCGATCTCGCTGGATATGACCGGCCTGCCGACGTCCGCCGCCACCGGCCTGCCCGGCGGAGCGCTGCACGTCGAAGAGCTGATGAAGGGCTCGACGATCTACGTCGGCTCACCCCTGCTCGCGGGCAAGCTCCCCAACGGGGCACGGTGGATGAAGATCGATCTCGAACAGGTTGGCGGCGCGTTGGGCCTGAACCTCCAGAGCCTCACCAGCGGCGAGTCGAACCCGGCCCAGTTCCTGGAGTACCTCCGTGCCCATGGCGGAAGCGTCTCGGCGGTCGGCTCGGCGGTCGTGCAGGGAGTGCACACCACCCAGTACCACGGAGCGATCGACCTGGAGAAGCTCGCCCAATCGATGTCGGGTGCCGAGCGAAACCAGGCTCAACAGGCGATCGAAAAGCTCGGGGCGCAGACGGGTCTGCAGAGCATCCCCTTCGACGTGTGGATCGACGACCACCACCTCGTGCGCCGCATGACGATGACGTTCTCCGTCGACGCCGGTGGCCAGAGAGCCCAGACCCAGATGACGATCGACCTCTCGGGGTTCGGGCCGACCCCGTCGATCACGGCCCCGCCGGACTCGGAAGTCTACGACGGCACCCAGGCGGCGCTCAGCGGTCTGGGCAGCGGCGGACCCGGCACCAGCGGCTGAGCGCGAGCACCAGCGGCTGACCGGCGAGCTCCAGCGGCTGAGCGCGAGCACCGCCACGGGCCGCTCTCGCCCCATCTGCCGATCGTATACACTGCCACAAAGTTCCTGTCAACCTGCGTTTATTGGGGTTGGATTCAGGGTTGGTTGGAGGTTGGGGAGACAGGGGCCACGCCCGGGGTCCCGCCGTTGGCGGGGCGCCCATGAACGTCAGTGGAAGGGAGCCAGACAAGATGTCATCCACCCGTAGGTCCCGTTCGTGCTCGCGAGTCGCTTGGACGCGACGGCGCACGGGGTTGCTGGTACTCGCGCTCGCCCTCGTCGTGTGCCTGGGGACCGGAGCGAGCGCCGCGCTCGCGCGCGACGACGTGAACATCGTCAGCCAGGGCGAACCGCCCTCCGAACCGCTCCCCCCGAAGGTCCATTACTACAAAACGATCCAGGCGGCCGTGGACGGCTCGAAAAAGGGTGACTGGGTGTTGATCGAACCGGGCACCTACGACGAAGAAGTGAAGGTGACCAAAGAACACGCCGGCCTCTACATGCGGGGCATGAACCGCAACACCGTGATCATCGACGGCAAACACGAACCGAAGCCCGAAGGAAGCAACGGCATCGAAGTGTTCCAGACGAACAACGTGTGGATCGAAAACCTCACAGTACGGAACTTCGATCGCGCGACCGCCGACGGCCCGGGGGGCAACGAGATCTGGTGGAACGGCGGTGCGGACTCGAACAAAATCGGTGCCCACGGCTGGTACGGGCGCTACCTGACCGCATACGACGACGGTCTCAACGGGGGCTACGGCATCTTCACCAACAACGAGAAGACCGGGTCCTGGGAAAACGTGTACGCGTCCGGTTTCAACGACTCCGGGCTGTACCTCGGTGCGTGTCCTGAATGCAAGGCCCACATCTCCAAAGCGATCATGGAATACAACGCGCTCGGCTACTCGGGCTCGAACTCCGGCGGTCAGCTGATCTTCGAAGAATCGATCGCCAGGCACAACAGCACCGGCATCGCCCCGAACTCCGAAAACCCCGGAGACGGTCCGCCGCCGCAGAACGGCGCGTGCCAGCACCCCCGCAAGGCGACGCCGACGATCAAGACCACCGAAATCGAACGGTGCACGATATTCCGCAACAACCTGATCACCGAAAACGACAACCTCAACGCGCCGTCGAATGCGTCGACCGTCGCCGCCCCCTGGGGAGCGGGGGTCGAGCTTCCAGGCGACTACGGGGACCTGATCGAGGAAAACACGATCACCGACAACCCAACCGACGGCGTGCTCGGATTCGAGTACCCCAACCCGTTCCCGCCCCAGGAAGACACGATCGCCTTCCAGCTCAACGGGAACCGGATCAGCGACAACACGTTCTCCGGCAACGGCACCGCGGGCGGCGCGTTCGCCGGCGACGTGATGCTGGCGGGTGGCCTCTTCGGCAAGCAGCAGTCCACCAACAACTGCCTGTCGGGGAACTCGTTCAGCGACGCCACCTACCCGGAAGACATCGAAGGGGAATGGGGCTGTCAGAACTCGACCACGCCCAATCCGCTGTTGGGGTTCGCGGCGGTCGAATACCTGCTGGAACTGCAGGCGGTCTCCGAATCGCGCACCTCGGTGCCACAGCCGGTCCCAGGCGAACAGCCGACCATGCCCGATCCCTGCGAAGGGGTGCCCACCAACCCGCTCTGCCCGTGACCTCGGCCATCGGCGAGCACGGAGGCCCTGTCGGCCTCCGCTGAGCGACGCGGGGCCGGCCCGGACGCACGGGTCGGCCCCCGCACCCTCGGGTGCGCCCCGAGCAGAGGTGATCGGTGCTACTCGAACTCGGGCGGGTGGTATCCCGGACGGATCTCGGGCAGCCCGTCGCTGACCCGGTCCGGGAAC
This sequence comes from uncultured Solirubrobacterales bacterium, assembly GCA_963696615.1. Taxonomy (GTDB): domain Bacteria; phylum Actinomycetota; class Thermoleophilia; order Solirubrobacterales; family Solirubrobacteraceae; genus Palsa-744. The sequence continues at coordinate 657,402 of CAVOKU010000003.1, forward strand.
CGCGCGGGGCGCTTCTCCAGGAAGGCGGTGATCCCCTCCGTCGCGTCGGCGGACTGACCGCGGTGGAGCATCCCGCGGGAGTCCGCACGGTGGGCGATCATCGGATGCTCGGCGCCGAGCATCCCCCACAGCAGCTGGCGCGCGAGCGCGACCGAGACCGGCGCGGCGTTGTCGGCGATCTCGCGGGCGAGCTCCCGGGCGGCGCCGAGCAGCTCCCCGGCCGGATGCACGCTTCGCACGAGGCCCGCCCCAAGCGCCTCCTGGGCAGAGAACACCCTGCCCGTGGCGACCCACTCCATCGCCCGGCTGATCCCCACCACGCGGGGCAGGAACCAGCTCGAGCACGCCTCGGGGACGATCCCGCGACGGGCGAACACGAAGCCGATGCGGGCGTCCTCGGAAGCCAGCCGAACGTCCATCGGCAGCGTCATCGTCGCCCCCACTCCGACCGCCGGGCCGTTGATGGCGGCGATCACCGGCTTGGTCGATTCGAACACCCGCAGCGTGAACTGACCGCCGTTGTCGCGGGGCACCGAGCCGCTGGAGATGCGTTCGCGGTAGTCGAACGTCTCGCCGCCGGCCGCCAGGTCCGCGCCCGCACAGAAGCCCCGACCCGCGCCGGTGACGATCACCACGCGCACCTCGTCGTCGGCGTCGGCCCGGTCGAACGCCTCGATCAGCTCCCGGCCCATCGTCGCCGTCCAGGCGTTCAGACGCTCCGGGCGGTTGAGCGTGATCGTGAGGATGCCGTCGGCCACCTCGGCCGTAATCTGCTCGAAGGCCATCGCCGGCATCCTCTCACGTCCGTGCCGGAGCAGCTCCCGCCCACCTCGCCGCAGGGCGACTCATGCCGCCGGCTCGGGTGCCTGCGCGTAGCGGAGCGAGCCGGGCGTCGTGAGCAGCTCGCCCGTCTCCAGCAGCGTCTTCAGCCCGGAGAGGATCATCGGCCAGCCGCCATGGAGTTCTGCGTTGGCGCCCTCGCGCAGCTGATCGTGGGTGACGGTCAGCCGGCAGGAATCCCCCACCGGCTCGATCTCCCAGGTCACCCGCGAGGTGCCTTCGGCTCTGACGTCCTCGCTCCACAGCGCGGTGAAGCTCTGCATCAGCCGGCGGGGGGGATCGACCTCCAGGTTCTCGCCCTCGCACAACGGCCCGTCCGCCATCGGATGCACGCCCCGGTAGGGCGAGCCAGGAGTCCAGTCGGTGCTCACGCCCACGCCGAAGTTGTACTTCCGGCGCTGGTCGCTGTCGGTGATCGCCTCCCACAACCGCTCGGGGGTGGTCTTGATGTAGATCTCGAACACCTTCTCCATCGTTCTGTCCTCCAGTCTCTGCTTCAGCCCGCTCAGGGTTGCCATCCAGGGCTCGGCGTACTTGCTCACCCACCGGTCGTGGACGAGCCGGATCGGGACGGGATTCAGGAAGTGCAGCTTCTCGCGTCCCCGCCTGCGGGTGGTCACGAGACCTGCCTGCTCGAGCACACGCAGGTGCTTCATCACCCCGAAGCGGGTCATCGGCAGCCGCTGCTCCAGCGCACTGAGCGTCTGTCCGTCCTGCCTGAACAGCTCGTCGAGCAGGCCGCGACGGGTCGGGTCCGCGAGCGCTCTGAACACCTCGTCCATGTCCCGATCATACGTGACCGTTTAGTCACTTGTCAAGCGCGGAACCTCATCATGACGGCGTAGGATGCGCGACATGCCCGTGCCCCTGCCGATCGAGGAGCCCGCACCCGCGGCGTGCCGGCTCACGGTTGCCGCTGCGGTCGGGGCGTTCCTTCAGAGGCGCCCCGCCGAGCTCGACGGCTAGCGGGATCGGGCGTCGTGAAGATCACCCTCTGCGGAGTCCGGGGCTCCACCCCAGCGCCGGGAGCTGAGTTCGTTCGCTACGGGGGCCACACGTCGTGCGTCGCGGTGACCCATCCCGACGATCACGTTCCGACGCTCATCCTCGATGCGGGCACCGGCCTGCGCACGGTCACCGCGCTCCTCGACGAACGTCCGTTCAGTGGCACGATCCTGCTGAGCCACCTCCATTGGGACCACTTCCAGGGCCTGCCCTTCTTCGCGGCCGGCGACAACGAGGAAGCGCAGGTGAGGATGTTGATCCCCGCCCAGGAGGATGGCGCCGGGGCCGTGGCGGTGCTGACCCGTGCGATGTCCCCGCCACACTTCCCGATCAAGCCCACCGACCTGCGCGGGTCGTGGAGCTTTGACACGGTCGCTCCGGGCACGTGGCAAGAGGCAGGCTTCACCGTGCTCGCGCTGGAGGTTCCCCACAAAGGAGGCCGCACCCACGGCTACCGGATCAGCGACGGCCACTCGACCCTCGCCTACATCCCCGACCATTGCCCGACCTCGCTCGGACCGGGCCCCGACGGACTCGGCGAGTACCACGAGGCGGCCCTGGAGCTGGCCGCGGGGGCGGACGTGCTCGTGCACGACTCCCAGCTCACCACCGAGGAGCTCCCCTCCCAGGCCCGTTTCGGACACTCCTGCGCCAACTACGCCGTCGAGCTGGGACGGCGGGCGGGAGCGCGCGACGTGGTCCTGTTTCACCATCGGCCGACCCGCACCGACGCGGCCCTCGACGAGCTCGCGCGGCGATTGCCGGACGACGTCCCCGTGACGCTCGCCGTCCAGGGCTCGGTGCTCGAGCTCTGATCGGGCCGCGAGGCCCCTCGCAGCGGCTCAGCGCTCCAGAGCGATGCCCTGCCGGCTCGAGCCCAGCCGCTTGGCTGATACGTGCCCCGGCTCGTGCTCGCCAGGCGCCTGGGCCGGCGGATAGCGGGGCTTGGCGCGCAGCTCCCCCGGCTTCACCTCGCGTTCACACTGCGGACAGCGCACCTCCACGCGCACCTCGACGCCACAGTCCTCGTGCAGGACCCCCACCGGCCCGCGCCCCTCGGGCCACTTCCACCGGTCACCCCACTGCATCAGGGCCAGCAGCGCGGGGATCAGATCGGATCCCTTCGCCGTGAGCCGGTACTCGTGGCGATCGGGATGGTGCTGGTAGAGGCGGGTCTCGAGCAGGCCCTCGGCCACGAGCGACTCCAGCCGGTCGGAGAGCACGTTGGCGGAGATGCCGAGGTCCTCCTGGATCTCACGAAAGCGCCTCACCCCGTAGGCGACGTCCCGCAGGATCAGCGGCGACCACCACTCGCCGGCGACGTCGAGGGTGCGGGCGATGGAGCAGGGGTGATTGCCGAGCGCCGTTCGCTTCACCACCAGAGTGTATCGCTTGCATAAGAGGAGTGAGTGCTGTATGGTCCCGCGCGCCCAGTCGCTCTCCTAACGAGAGCGTCACACACCACCCCACGCCCGGCGCGCGCCGGGAGGAGGCTCGTCCCATGCCGATGCTCGACGCATACATCCCCGCGGGAGCCCTGTCTGCGGCCGCCGAGGAGAAGCTCCTGGCAGACCTCACCGACCTGTTGATCACCCACGAGGGCGCCGACCCCACCAACCCCCAGGTTCGGTCGATCGCGTGGCTGTTCGTGCACCGCACCGAGACCGTGTTCGTGGCGGGCGCCCCCGCCTCCGAGCCGCGCTACCGCTTCATCGCCTCCGTGCCCGAGGGCCAGTACGACCCCGACCGCCGCCAGGCGATGGTGGAGTCGATCACCGAGGCGGTGCTCGACGCCGAGCAGGGAGCCCACGAGCGGGACCCCTCGCGCGTGTGGGTGTTCACGCCGGAGATCCCCGACGGCACCTGGGGCGCGCTGGGGCGCACGGTCACGCTCGCGGACATCGCGACGTTCGCCACCGGCGATCCCGAGCGAGGCCGGCGCTACGCCGAGGAGCGCCTCGCCCAGCGTCGCGCCGAGATGCCGCTGACGAGCGTCAGCTGACGGGCGCCCGGGTGAGCGCTCGACCGGTTTGCCTTCCCGCGGCGCATGCGCCGCGGGACGGGCACGCACATGTGCGTGCCCGCGGGTCGGTACATGTACCGACCCGTACTACAGACCCGCGTACATCGCGTCGATCCGGGACGAGTACTTCTCGGCGATCGGCTTGCGCTTGAGCTTCATCGTCGGCGTGAGCTCATCGCCTCCGGGCAGCCAGTCGCCCGCGACGATCTCGAACTTCTTGATCTGTTCCACCCGCGCGAGCTTGGCGTTGGCGGCGTCCACGCCCTCCTGCACCGCGGCTCTCACTCGCTCCTCGCCGGCAAGGGACTCCAACGAGGCCTCGGCGATCCCCTGCTGAGCCGCCCAGGCGGGCGCGAAGTCGGCGTCGAGCACGAGCAGAGCCGTGTTGTAGGGGCGACGATCGCCGATGCAACACGCCTGGCCGATCAGCGGCGAGGCGCTCTTCAACGCGGCCTCGATGTTCGCCGGGGACATGTTCTTGCCGGCGGCGCTGATGATCAGCTCCTTCTTGCGATCCACGATCGTGAGGTAGCCGTCCTCGTCGAACTGCCCGATGTCGCCGGTTCGCAGCCAGCCGTCATCGGTGAACGTCTCCCTCGTCTTCTCCGGCAGGTTGCGGTAGCCGAGCATCACCACGTCTGACTTCACCAGCACCTCGCCGTCGGTGTCCAGCTTCACCTGCACGCCGGGCGCAGCGGGTCCGACGGTGCCGATCTTGATGCGGTCGCGGGGGTTGACCGTGCCCCCGCCACAGGTCTCGCTCATGCCCCACAGCTCCGCCAGCGGCAGGCCGATCGCGTGGAAGAACTCGAGCACCTCGACGGGCGTCGGCGCGGCGCCGACGTTGATCGCCTCCACCCGGTCGAGGCCGAGCATCGCCCGCAGTCCCGCGAAGATCTCCGCGTCGGCCCTTGCGACCTGCTCGGCCAGCTCGGCGGGCACCTCCTCGCCGCGCTGCTCCAGCCGGACCTTGCGCAGGCTGGCATCGATCGCCTCCTGCACCCGCTCACGCTGCTCGGGCGGCTGGGCGGCCAGCATCGTCTCCAGCCCAGCCTTGAGCTTCTCCCAGATACGCGGCACGGCGAAGAACCAGCTCGGGCGCACCTCGGGGAGATAGGAGAGCACCTGCCGTGGATCCTCGCAGCAGGTGATCTGCAACCCGAACACGATCGGCAGGTAGTGATGGGCGTTTCGCTCCGCCACGTGGGCGGCGGGCAGCCAGGAGATCACACGTCCGTCCCGCGGGAACGTGATCAGCGCGTCGAGCCCCTCGACGGCGGCCAGCAGGTTGCGGTGCACGAGCTGCACCCCCTTGGGCGGTCCGGTGGTGCCCGACGTGTAGATCAGCGTCAGCACGTCCCCGGACTGGATCTCCTCGACGGCGGCGTCGACGTCGAAGTCGGGGTTCGTGCCCTCGACCTGCGACAGCGCCACGGTTCCCGACGGAGGGTCCCCGTCCACGACGATGACGTGCTCGAGCCCCGGCAACTGCTCGCGCGCCTGCTGCACCTGCTCCAGGTACTGCTGCTCGCAGATCAGGATCTTCGCCTGGGCATCGTTGACGAGGTAGGCGATCTGCTCGGGCGCGTAGGTGGTGTAGATCGAGAAGGGGGTCGCGCCGAGCATCATCGCGGCCAGATCGCAGAGGTGAAACTCGGGTCGGTTGGAGAGCATCAGCGCGACCGTCTCGCCGCGACGGAGGCCGAGCTTCGCCAGACCGCCGGCGAGCGAGTCCACGCGCTCACGCAAGTCTCCCCAGGTGATCGTGAAGGCGTCGTCCTTGGTCCGGATCGCCACCTCCTCGGCGCGGGCGGCGGCCGTTATCCGAAACGCCTGCGCGAGCGTCGGCGCCCGCCTCGCCGCGTCGGAGGCGTCGTGTGTCTGCGCTGCTGCTGTCCCCATCTGACCCTGCTCCCATCCGCGAACCGCCCCGGCCGCGAGCCGAAGCCCAAGTCCCGGCCGCCGGAGCAACCGGGACGCTCCCGCGATCATAGCCCCACCTCCAGGGCATAAGCTGGCGACCCCGTGGACTTCCTCGTCGCCAGGGATGACCTTCACCGATGCCGCTTCGACGATACGCCCACCCCCGAGCCGGGACCCGGGCAGGCGCTGCTCTCCGTGGACGCGTTCGGGCTCACCTCCAACAACATCACCTACGCGATGTTCGGCGAGGCGATGTCCTACTGGAGCTTCTTCCCGGCGCCGGCAGGCTGGGGGCGAGTGCCGGTGTGGGGCTTCGCTCAGGTGACCGCCAGCCGTGAGCCGCAACTCGAGGTGGGCACCCGCGTATACGGCTATCTGCCTCCCTCCAGCGAGCTGCTCCTGGTGCCCGCGAAGATCAGCCCGCAGGGGTTCACCGACAGCTCCCCCCACCGCGCCAAGCTGCCGCAGGCCTACAACCGCTACCTGCGGGTGGACGCCGACCCTGTCTACGAAGCCGACCACGAGGACCGCCAGATGCTGCTGCGGCCCCTGTTCTTCACCTCCTATCTGATCGACGACCTGCTGCAGGACAGCGACTGCTTCGGCGCCGCCACGGTCGTCCTGTCGAGCGCCTCCAGCAGAACCGCGAGCGCGCTCGCCTTCCTGCTCTCTCGCCGGGAGGGCATCGCCGTGATCGGCCTCACCTCCACTCGCAGCGCGAAGTTCACCCGTGAGCTCGGCGTGTACGACCACGTCCTCGACTACGAGCAGCTCGAGGAGCTGCCCGAGGGTCGAGCCGTGTATGTGGACATCGCGGGCGACGCCCGCCTACGGGGTGACGTTCACAGCCACTTCGGCGACGAGCTGATGCACTCCGCGGTGGTGGGCGCCACCCACCACGACCAGCGAGGAGGGGGGCCCGACTCCCTCCCCGGGCCCCGACCGACGTTCTTCTTCGCCCCCGATCGGGTGCTCAAGCGCACCGAGGACTGGGGCAGGGAGCAGTTCGAACACCGCCTCGCCGAGGCCTGGCATCCATATCTGCGTTGGACCGAGGGCTGGCTGCAGGTCAGCCACGAGCGCGGGCCGCAGGCACTGGAGCGGACCTACCTCGATCTCCTGGACGGACGCATCGACCCGGGCCGGGCCCACGTCCTCACGCTGCCGTGAGCTCAGCTGACGGCGCGGGCGTTTCGCACGAGCCGGGTCATGCCCTTCAGCCACCGTTCGGGATCGGACCCCTTCAGCGCCATGTGCCCCTTCACTTCCTCATGGGGCAGGATCAGGAAGCGCTCCTCGCGGATCCCCGCCACGACCGCCTCGGCCACGTCCTCGGGGTCGATCACCGCCCCCGCCGTCAACGCGGCCGCGCCGGCGGGGTCGTCCATCGCCAGGTCGAGCATCGGCGTGCGCACCCCCTGAGGGCAGATGCACGACACCCGCACGCCCGTGTCGCCGTACTCGATCGCCAGCCACTCCGCGAGCGCCACCGCGGCGTGCTTGGTGACGCTGTAGGTGGCCGATGAGACCTGCGTGAGCAGTCCCGCCGCCGAGGCGGTGCTGAGTAGGTACCCCTCACCCCGCGCCACCATCTCCGGCAGCAGCGCTCGCGCCGCCCACACGTGCGCCATCAGGTTCACCCGCCACGATTCCTCCCACACCTCGTCGGGCGCCTCCGGGCCGGCCATCGCGCCGGGGACGCCTGCGTTGGAGATGAAGATGTCGATCGGCCCGTTGGCCTCGCCGGCCTGCGCCACCAGCGATCTGACCCCGCTCTCGGTGCCGGCGTCGAACTCGACGGCCAGGCCGCCGATCTCCTGCGCGACCCGTTGCGCCGCGTCGAGGTCCCGGTCGGCGACGACGACCGCGCGGGCCCCCTCTTGGTGCAGGCGCAGGGCGAGGGCGCTGCCGATGCCGCCGGCGCCACCCGTCACCACGACATGTCTGCCGGAGAGCTCCATCGGTCGCACTCTACTCCTGCGACAATCCCTGGCATGGGGGGGCGGCACCGGTCGGTGAGGAGCGTCGCGGTCGTGGTCGCGCTGGCGGCGCTGAGCTGTCCCGGCCCGGCCTCGGCGGGCACGAAATCCGAACCGGCCCCGTTCGGACACCCGTGCAGGGCCGAACACGGGGTGCGCTTCTGTCCCACCGAAACGCTCGCCCAACGGGTCCCGTCCTTCGACGGGGTGCCACTCGACGTCGACGTGACGTTGCCACCCAGCGGCAGCGGGCCGTTCCCGACGATCGTGATGATGCACGGATGGGGCGGCAACAAGGCCACCTTCGAGGCCACCTCGCCGTCCGGCAACGGCAACGAAACGTTCGACTACAACAACATCTACTACGCCCAGCAGGGCTACGCGGTGGTGAGCTACTCCGCGCGCGGATGGGGCAACTCGTGCGGCAACAGCGCCTCACGCGCGGGGACGCCCGGCTGCGACGAAGGCTGGGTGCGGCTGGCCGACCAGCGCTATGAGGTGCGCGACACACAGACCCTGCTCGGGGAGCTGGTCGACGAGCACGTCGCCAAGCGGGGACGGCTGGGCGTCACCGGCGGCTCCTACGGCGGCGGGCAGAGCATCGAGCTCGCCTACCTGAAGAACCGGATCCGCCTGCCCGACGGCGAATTCGCGCCGTGGACGAGCCCCGCTGGCAGGAAGCTCGCGATCACCGCCGCCTACGCACGCGTGCCGTTCTCGGACCTGGTCGACGCGCTCCTGCCCAACGGGCGCTTCCTGGACGGCGAAATCGCCCCGTCCGAGCAGAGTCGCGAACCGCTCGGCGTCGCGATCCAGAGCAACCTCAGCCTGCTCAAGCTCCTCGCCGGCTACATCGCTCCAACCGGCAAGGATCCCGAAGCCGAACCGGTCAGATGGTTCAACCTGTTCAACGCGGGCGAGCCCTACACCGCCGAAGTCGAAGGCATCGCCAACCAGATCTACACCTACCACCAGGCCTATGGCCTGCCGGGGAAGCCCGCGCCGATGCTGCTGGAGAGCGGCTGGACCGACGACCTGGTGCCCCCCGAGCAGTCGCTGCGGGTCTACAACGCCGTCCGGGCCCGACACGGCAAGGTGGCGCTGCAGCTGGGCGACCTCGGCCACAGTCGCGGCGCGAACAAGGAAGACACCCTGCACGCCTTCCAGGAACAGGCTGCGAGCTTCTTCGCGGCGGAGCTCAAGCACGAAGGCGAACCGCCCGCCTGGGGCAGCGTCACCGCCTACACCCAGACCTGCCCCACGGCGGCTCCCGGCGGCGGCCCGTTCACCGCGGCGAGCTTCTCGGCGCTGCACTCGGCGACGATCACCGTCGGCTCCGCCGCGCCCCAGTCGTTCACCTCCGCCGGCGGCAGCGCCGCGATCGCAAAAGCGTTCGACCCGGCCGGGGGCACGACCGATGCCTGCAAGACGGTGAAAGGCGAAACCGAGGCCAACACAGCCAACTACACGACCACCAGCCCAGGGTTCACCCTGATGGGGATGCCCACCGTCACCGCCACCGTGAACACCGTCGGTCAGTACGGAGAGATCGCCGCGCGGCTGTGGGACGTGCTGGCAAACGGTGAACAGCGTCTGATCAGCCGCGGCATCTACCGGCTGACCGAAGACCAGCAGGGCACGATCACGTTCCAGCTGCACGGCAACGCCTACGAATTCGCACCGGGCGACACCGTCGAGCTTCAGCTCCTCGGACGCGACGCTCCCTACTACCGCGCCAGCAACGGCAGCTTCACCGTCGAAGTGAGCAACCTCACCGCTTCGCTGCCGACCGCCTGAGCGCCGCGGCGCGACATCGGTGGGATCACTCCGCGGCGACGCGGAGCACCAGCTTGCCGGTGTTCTCGCCCCTGAACAGCCGCAGCAGCGTGTCGGGGAAGCTCTCGATCCCCTCGGCGACGTCCTCGCGGGACTTGAGCTTTCCGGCCGCCAGCCAGCTCGCCATCTCCTGGGCGCCCTCGGCGTAGCGTGCGCCGTAGTCGGAGACCACGAACCCGGTCATGCTGGCGTGGTTGACGAGCAGCGAGAGGTAGTTGGCCGGACCGGACATCGCGCCCGTGGCGTTGTATTGAGAGATCGCGCCGCAGATCACCACCCGCGCGTTGCGTGCGAGCTGCACCAGCGCGGCGTCGAGTATGTCGCCGCCGACGTTGTCGAAGTACACGTCGATCGCCTGGGGGCAGTGCTGGGCCAGCGCCGCCCCGACGTCTTCGCTCTTGTAGTCGATCGCCACGTCGAACCCCAGCTCGTCCACCAGGTAGGCGCACTTCTGCGCGCCGCCGGCGATCCCGATCGCGCGACACCCCTTCAGCTTGGCGATCTGGCCGACAACTCCCCCGACCGCTCCCGCGGCGCCGGAGACGACCACCGTCTGGCCCTCCGCGGGTTTGCCGATGTCCAGCAGGCCGAAGTAGGCGGTCATCCCGGGCATTCCCAACGTCCCCAGATACACGGGCAGCGGGGCCAGGCTCGTGTCCACCTTCAGCACCGCATCTCCGTGCACCCGCGCGTACTCCTGCACGCCGAGCAGGCCCGTGACGTGATCGCCGACGGCGATGTTCGGGTGCTCGGAGGCGATCACCTCGCCGGCGGCGAGCGCCCGCATCACGTCGCCGATTTCGACGGGGGCGATATAGGAGCGGCCCTCGTTCATCCAGCCGCGCATCGCCGGGTCGAGCGAGATGTAGAGGATCTTCACCAGCACCTCTCCGTCTCGGGGCTCGGACACGGGCTGCTCGGTGTAGTTCCAATCGCTCGGCTTGGGCAGGCCCACCGGCCTGGCGGCGAGCTGGAACTGGTGGTTGGTGAGGTCCATGCGCTGGCGCTGCACGATACACGGCGCGGTTCAGGCGACCGTCTCCGCTCGCCGCTGCTCGAACAGCTGCATCGCGTAGCGCCCGGCGGGGTGCTCGCGCATGCTGCGCACGAGCTTCGCCGTCGACGGCGCCATCATCTCGGGCTGGGGGAGCGTCACTCCGTAGACCGGCGGCACCACGACCGCCGCCGAGAGCGCCGCGAACGTCAGATCGGCGGCGGTGAAGCGCTCCCCGCACAGGTGGGGACGGCCGTCGGCGAGCAGTCCGGCGACGAAATCGAGCTCGCCCCACACCGCCGCCTCGTCGGCGAACTCGACCCCCGGGCGGATGTCGAGCACCCGTTTGACCACGTGGAGGAGCAGCGGAAAGCCGTAGCGCATCGCGCGATCCTCCCAGCGCGGGACGCCCTGGTTGTTGAAGTCGAACGTCAGGTCGGAGTCGGCGAGCACGTTGACGTACATCAGCCGTCGCCCCCGCGGCCCCAGCTGCTCGTCGAAGCGCTGGCAGAGCTCCTGCACCTGCCCACGCAGGGCAGGCTCCTCGGGATAGAGCCGATGCTCGGCCGGGGTGTGCCGATCGACCCACGCGAGTATCTGCGCCGACTCGCCGATCGCGCCCTCCGGTGCGACCAGCACCGGCACGGTCAGGCCGCCGCCGGCGCGGCGCACGGCGAGGCGATGGATGCCCTGCACGTGGCGCTCCTCGCGATAGGGGATGCCCGCCCGCTCGAGCGCCCACCGCGCCTTCTCGCAGTAGTGGCTGATCGGGATCGTTATCAGCCGCAGCATCGCCATGGACATTACCCCGGCGACTGCGGCCGCGCCGCTCCCGCGTGAGCGGCCCGAGCCGGCTGCGGCTCGCGCGTATGATGTCGCCCATGCCGGTCCCCGAGCCCTTCACCGCGCCGCAGGTGGAGCGCTTCTCCTAACCGGCACGCGGCGGCGGGCGCACGATGGACGAGCTGCAGACGCTCACCTACGAGGTCGCCGACCGCGTCGCCAGGATCACCCTCGACCGGCCCGAGCGGGGCAACGGCATCACCAGGAGGCTCGTCGGCGAGCTGGAGCGCTGCGTGGAGCTCGCCGACCTCGATCCTGCCGTCCACGTGATCCTGCTCGCGGGCAACGGACGGGGCTTCTGCGGCGGCTATGACCTGGTCGAGAGCGCCGAGGGTCAGGGGCGGCTGGGCGAGGAGGAGGGCACGCAGGAGCCCCCCGGCTCGCCGCTGGACCCCCACGTGATGGCGAGCAACCACGATCCCGGCGGCATCTGGGACGCGATGGTGGACTACGCGATGATGAGCCGCAACGTGAGGGGCTTCATGTCGCTGTTTCACTGCGGCAAGCCGGTCGTGTGCAGGGTCCACGGGTTCTGTGTCGCCGGGGGGACCGACATGGCGTTGTGCTCGGATCTGCTCGTGATCGCCGCCGACGCGAAGATCGGCTACCCGCCCGCCCGCGTGTGGGGATCACCGACGACCGCGCTGTGGGCGCACCGCCTCGGAGCGCAGCGCGCCAAGCGGCTGCTGTTCACGGGCGACTCCCTGTCCGGAGAGGAGGCCCGCGAATGGGGCCTGGCGATCGAGGCGCCACCACCGGAGCGGCTGGCGGAGCGCACCGAGATCCTGCTCGAGCGGATCGCGCGGATGCCGATCAACCAACTGCGGATGATGAAGCTGCTCGTCAATCAGACCCTGTACGCCGAGGGGCTTCACAGCACCCAGGCGCTGGGGACGCTCCTGGACGGCATAGCCCGGCACACGGCCGAGGGCTACGCCTTCCAGGGTCGCGCGATGCAGGCAGGCTTTCGCGAGGCGGTCCGCGAGCGCGACGAGCCCTTCGGCGACCATGGCCCGTCGACGTTCAAGGGCTAGCTCCCGCCGGGCGAGCCTGGGGGTGGCGCTCACATCACGGGAACCGTCTCGTAGACCTCAACGCTGCCTCCCTGGTTGAGCGCGGGACAGCCCTTGGCGATCTCCGCCGCCGCCGCGAGGTCCTCGGCGCTCACGATCGAGTAGCCGGTGAGCCCCGACGCGCCACCGTCGCTGCCGCCACCGGGGACGACCGTACGTGACGGGCCGAACGGGTTGCCCATGTCCACGAGCGAATCCCCCAGCCCGCCCAGCCAGCTCTGCCACGCCGCCATCACGCTCTCGCGCTCGGACTCGCTCGGCGCGCTTCCACCGGAGTACGCAAACAGGTACTTAGCCATCGTGTCAGTCTCCTTGTTCGTGGTCGTGTGATCACTGCAGTGCCCGCCCGCGCCTACGCGCCGGCGAACACCCGCGCCCGGAGGTTCTCCAGGCAGGCTTCCCAACCGTGGCGGTGGCGCTCCACGGATTCGGGCGACTCGAGACCCGTGTGCTCGAGCGCGACCGTCGTGCGTGCCCCCACGGCGAGAAAGCGCACCTCGACGGTGCTGACGTGTCCGGCCCCGCCCTGCGAGAGCTCCCACTGCCAGGTGTAGAGCAGCCGGTCGGGCCGCTCCACCTCGAGATACTCGCCGCCGATCGTGTGCACCGCACCGCTGGTGGGGTCTTCCATCGACAGCCGGTAGCGGCCTCCGGGCCGCAGGTCCACCTCGGCCACCGGGGTGCTCCAGGTGGGATCGGCGGCCCACCAGCGCTGCAGCACGGCGGGGTTGGTCCAGGCGTCGAACACCTCCTCGGGGGAGGCGTCGAAGGTGCGCTCCAGCCGCAGGGTGGTGCAATCAAGCAGATGGGTCCTCTGGGCGCTCATCGGCGCTCCTCTCTGTGTCGCTGTTGTCCGCGCGCTCGACGCGGTCGCGCTGCTCGCGCAGGTGGCTCTCGACGACGTCGAACTTGCGCTCCCACAGCTCGCGCTGGCGCGACATCCACCGGTAGGCCTCGTCCAGCGGCTGCTCGCGCAGGCGCAGACGGTGCGTGCGCCCGTCCACGACCCGGACGATCGCCCCGGCCTCCTCCAGCACCCTCAGGTGCCTGCTGATCGCCGGCTTGGACACGCCGAAGTCCCCGGTCGCCTCGCCCACGCTCATCTCGCCGGCGCTGAGCCGCTCGATGATCCCTCGACGGATCGGATGCGAGCACGCGGCGAACGACCGATCGACCACCATACTGTTAGCCATGTGGTTAACAATACACCAGCGGCGAGGCCCGGCGTGCCGCCAGGATGCCTCCGTCGGCGCCATCCAGGAGACTCGTCCGCGGCGACGCCTCCGCACATGGCCTCCACGTCCGAATCTCCGTCCCGCCTCGATTCACCGACACGCGGCGAGGCCCCACGCCGAGCGCGAGCCCCCGCACGGGCACGCAGGGCACGCAGGGCACGCCGCCTCGCCGGCGAGGGCGCCGCGATGATCGCCTCCACCGCGCTCGTCGCCCTGCTGCCCGCGAACGTGCAGAGCGGTCAGCCGTGGTCGCCCGCCGCGCTCCTCGGCGCGTGCTCGGGCGGGGGCTCACCCGAGGTGCTGTTCCCCCGCGACACGCCCCGGCACCCCACCGGACCGGGAGCGATCGTGTGGAGCGCCGCCCCGAACTGTCCCGGCGGGCCGGGACCGCGGATCTCGGCGATCACCCCAGGCGCCGACCGGCCCGGGCCGGCGGCGGCTGCTCACACCGCGGCCGGGCGCTCCCTGGGCCTCGCGGCGGCCAGCGCGGCGGCCGCACCGCACGGACGCATCCTGCTCGCCGGGCCGGCCGCGGCGGGGGCCCCACGCACGCTGGAGCTGAGCGAAGGCCTCGCCGGTGGCGCGTTCGGCGATCCCCGCTCGAGCGGCGGCGCGAGCGAGCCGCTGGCGCTGGCGACGGCCTACCTCGGCGACGTCGCACTGGCCGCTCCGGGCCGCCCGCGGGGGGGCGAGGCGATCGGCGGGCTGGAGCTGCTGGTGCACCGCTACTACGCCCGTGGCTTCCTTGCACCGGTACCGATCGACGCCGGTCACACCGCCGCGGTGGAGGGGCTCACCGTGGCGATCGACTATCGCTCCGACGCGCTCGCGGTGTGGGAGCGCTCGGGGACGATCTACGCTCGCGACATGCCGGGGTCGGGACGCTCCTCCCAACCGGTCCGACGGGTCGCCGCGGCCGCCCCGGGCGCGCACATCGCGGCGCTGCTGAGCGACGACAACCGCGCGATCCTCGCCTGGAGCGAAACCCGTCACGGCGTGACGAGCGTATACGCAGAGCTCACCGCTGCGGGCGTCAGCTTCGTCAGGCCGCAGCTGCTCGAACGCTTCCAGGGCCCCTACGCCACGGCACCCCCGAGCGGCGCTCCCCGGCTCGTACGGCTCTCCTCGGAGAGCGTGATGCTGGCCTGGACGGGCCTCGCCGCCGGCCACTGGGCGGTGCACACCGCCGCCGTCGATCTGGGCGGCGTGCGCTCGATCGCCACGATCTCCACGCCCGGCCACGACGCGCTGCTGGCGGACCTCGCCCCCGGGCCTCACGGCGAGGCGTTCGCGCTGTGGAGCGAACCCCAGCCGACCGCGGGCGGCCCCGACCTGGACCACCAGGCGCTGCTGGCTGCGCGCGGGGTCGACGCCCGCCCCGGAAGAACGCTGTTCACCGCACCCGAGCTGATCGCACCCGCCGGTCGCACCGCCACCACCGGACAGGCCGCGATCGGGCTCGACCCGGACTCCGACCGCGCGATCGCCGCATGGCGCACTCCCGAAGGCGCGATCGCCTACTCGCTGCGCGCGCTCGGCGGCTGAGCCGGCGCGCGCTAGATGTAAGACCCGAGCAGGTTGTTCACGCGTTCGATGGGTGTCTGTCGCCCGATGGCTTGGTGTCGTCGTCGATGGTTGTAGGTCCATAGCCATCCGTCAAGGGCCGCTGTGCGCTCAGTACTCGAGCCATAGATCGCCCCGTAGGCCCAGCCTCCGAGCATCGTGCGGATGAAACGCTCTGCCTTGCCGTTGGTCTGCGGCCTGCGCGCCCTGGTGCGTATGTGGCGAATCCCCAGCGTCCGGCAGGCGATCGCGTGCACAGCTGAGCGATAAGCAGAGCCGTTGTCGGTCAGGAGCTCGCGGACCACCATGCCGTGACGCTTGAAGAACGCGATAGCCCGTCTGAGGAATCCGATCGCCGTCGTCGCCCTCTCGTCATCGAGCACCTCGGCGTAGGCCAGGCGTGTGGCGTCGTCGATCGCGATGTGCACGTACTCCCAGCCGATGACCTTGCGTTTGACACCGTCGCGGTCTACATGCGTCTTATACGGGTTGCGCTTCTCGCCGGTGATGCGCTTGCCTGAGCCGCCGTGGATGCGCCCGAGCTTCTTGACGTCAATGTGGATCAGCTCGCCAGCAACCGTTCGTTCATAGCGCTCGGCGGGCTCCAGGCCGAGCCGGCCGAGACGACCCATCCCGATCCGCGTGAGGATCCCCGAGACCGTCGAGTGCGGCCTGTCGAGCACTTCTGAGATCTCCGGGCCCGTGAACCGCAAACGCCGCAGGGCGGCGATCGCCTCAATTGTCTGCTCATCGCTGCGGTTTGCCACAACCATCGGCGCCGAGGAGCGGTCCAACAGTCCCACAGCTCCTTCAGCGCGATACCGGGCGACCCACTTCCTGGCTGTTCGGGCACTGACCTCGGCAGCGAGGGCAGCCTCGTTCACGGACCAACCTTGATCGACAACACGACGCACCATCCGCTCGCGCTGCCTAAATGACAACGCCGCATTAGCGTGCAGCTTCATTCGGTTCCTCCTTGGGACTGGGGCTTAGACAACCACCAGCCTCCAAGGAGGACCGGATGAACAACGTGCTCAGGTTCTACAGCTAGAGCAGCTGCTGGACGATCAGGAAGGCGTTCATCGCCGTGATCAGGCCGGCCAGCGCCCACGCCACAGCCGTCGTGGTGCGGCGGTTGACGTGCACCCCCATCACGTCGCGGCGGCTCGTGAGCATCACGAGCGGGATCAGCGCGAACGGGATGCCGAAGGACAGCACCACCTGGCTGAGCACGAGCGCGCTGGTGGGGTTCATGCCCACCGCGAGCACCGCGATCGCCGGCAGCATCGTGATCGCGCGGCGCGCCAACAGGGGGATCCTGACGTTGATGAAACCCGCCATCACGATCTGGCCGGCGTGGGTGCCGACGCTCGAGGAGGACGCACCCGAGGCGAGCAACGCCACGGCGAACGCGAGCGCCGCGGCGCCCCCGACGAGGTGCCCGAACTGGGCGTGGGCGTCCTGGATCGTGCTGAGCCCCGAGAGAGCCGGCGTGTGAAACAGCTTCGCCGCCACCGCGAGCATCGCCATGTTGACGAGGCCCGCCAGCCCGAGGGCGATCATCACGTCCAGGCGCTCGAAGCGCAGAACCCGTCCCCGCTCGCCCTCGTCGCGGCAGCGCATGCGCCCGTTCGTCAGAGCCGAGTGCAGGTAGATCACGTGGGGCATCACCGTGGCGCCGATGATGCCGACGGCCAGGTAGAGCGAGTCGATACCGCTCAGCCCCGGCAGCAGGCCGTGCAGCGATCCGTGGGTGGAGGGGCCTACGCGCAGGGTCTCGTACAGGAAGCCCAGGAAGATGATCCCCAGCAGCGCGCTCACCGCGAGCTCGAAGCGGCGAAAGCCCCGCCTCTGCAGCTCGAGGATCCCGAATGCGATCGCGCCCGTGATCACCCCCGCGGGCAGCAGCGGCACCCCGAACAGCAGGTTCAGGCCGAGCGCCGCCCCGAGGAACTCTGCGATGTCGGTCGACATCGCCATCACCTCGGCCTGCACCCACATGCCCCACGAGACGGTTCGCGGGAACCGTTCCCGCATCATCTCGGGCAGGCTGTGGTCGGTGACGATCCCCAGCTTCGCCGACAGGTACTGGATCAGCATCGCGATCAGGTTCGCCGCCAGCACCACCCACAGCAGCAGGTAGCCGTACCTGGCTCCGCTCTGGACGTTGGTGGCGAAGTTGCCGGGGTCGACGTATGCGATCGCCGCCACGAACGCCGGGCCCAGCATCGCCAGCGTGGCCCGCACCCGGCCCCGCGCGAGCAGCGTCTCCAGATGGCTCGGCCCGAGCGCGACCTCGGCCGTGGCACCGCCCGCGCCGGCGCCCTCGAGCGCCGGCGTACCCACGATCGGCGGCGGTGGAGGCGGCGGCGGGCTCACGGCCGGACCTCGCTCATCGGGTGGCGGCCTCCCCGGGCTCCTCGTCCACGCTCACCCGCATCGCCCGGGCGAGCTGGCCGCCGATCGCCTGTTCGCGCTCGCCTCCGGCGAAGCTCACCACCAGCGGGCCGCCGAACGGCTGGCGCTCGGTGACCTCGACTCGCTCGCCCGGCGCGATCCCCTGCTGGGAGAGGTACCTCAGCATCTCCGGGTCGGAATCCGACACCCGCACGAACACGCCGCCCTCGCCCTCCTCGAGCCTGTCCAGGCTGCGGGTGCTCTCACGCTCGGGCAGTTCCAGATCGGCGTTGGGGATCGGATCGCCGTGGGGGTCCCTGGTGGGATCGCCGAGCTTCGCCGCGATCAGCCGCTCGAGGTCCTCGGAGATCACGTGCTCGAGCACCTCCGCCTCGGCGTGGACGCGGTCCCACGGCATCTGGAGAGTCTCGGTCAGGAACAGCTCCAGCAGCCGGTGGTGGCGGATCACCTCCAGCGCGACCCTCCGTCCAGCGGGGGTGAGGCGCACGCCCCGGTAGGGCACACGGGCGATCAGCCCCTCGCCGTCGAGCTTCTTGAGCATCGCCGACACCGACCCCGGGGTGATGCCGAGCCGGCGCGCGAGAGCGTTGGTGGATACCGGCGACTCGCTCCGCGTCTGGAGCGCGAAGATCGCCTTGCAGTAGTCCTCCACGGCAGGTGAGCGGGTCTGCTCGCCGAGCTGTTCTTGGGTTGCCATGGCATGATGTTATGGCATGCCAAGACTTTTCTCAAGGCCCAACTTGAAACAGCGTCACCGCGTGCGGTCGGACCTATAGGAAAAGATGCCCTCGCTGATGGATCGCAACTACGAGCTTCAAACCCACCAGGCCGAGGACCGTCACTGGTGGTACAGGGGGCGCCGCTCGGTGCTCGAGCGGGTCATCGACGGGCTGCGCCTGACCGCCCGTCCGCGCATCCTCGACGCCGGCTGCGGCAGCGGCCGCAACATGGTGGAGCTCGCGCGGCACGGCATCGTCTCCGGCGTCGAGCTGTCGAGCACCAGCGTCGAGCTCGCCCGCGCACGCTCCGCGGGCGAGGTGGTGGAAGGCTCGATGCTGGACATGCCGTTCGAGTCCTCGAGCTTCGACTTGGCGGTGTGTCTGGACGTGATCGAGCATCTCGACGATGACCTCGCGGCGCTGCTCGAGCTCCGACGGGTGGTCGCCCCCGGCGGTTCGCTGCTGGTCACGGTGCCCGCCTATCAGTGGTTGTGGAGCGGACACGACGTGATCAACCATCACCACCGCCGCTACACCCGCCGCTCGTTGACGGCGGTCGCCGAACAGGCGGGCTGGGAGAGCGTGCGCACCACCTACTTCAACTCGCTGCTGCTGCCGGTCGCGATCGTGCTGCGCCTGCTGGAGCGGTTCTCCTCCAAGACGACCGAGTCCAGCCTCGATCTGTGGATCCCCCCCTCCCCCGTGAACTGGTTGCTCGGGCGGCCACTGGCGTTGGAGGCGGCGATCATCGGTCGGGGGGGCAGGATTCCCGCCGGACTGTCGCTGCTCACCGTCTTTCGCTGAGGGCCGACTCGTCGGCCTCGGTCAGCCGTCGCCGGGCCCCTGCGAGGGGCCCGCATAGGCCACCTCGGGATGCACCCGAAACGTCCACGACCGGTTCGCCGCGAACGTCAGCACGGTCACGATCACGGTCGCGAACGCCTGCCCGATCAGCTCGTTGAGGCCCGCCCCGTCGACGAACAGGTACACCAGCCCGAGGTTGACGGCGAGGCCGCACCCCTGCACCACCCCCCACCGCACCGGCGTCAGCGCATCACCGACATGTTCGCGAAACGTCCAACGACGGTTGAGCAGGAAGCCGTTGACGGCGCCGAGGATGAACCCGATCGCCGATGCGGCGATGTACCACACGCCGAACACCTTCAGCAGCAACGTGTAGACGCCGAACGCCAGCA
The DNA here is from genome assembly GCA_963696615.1 of uncultured Solirubrobacterales bacterium. Taxonomy (GTDB): domain Bacteria; phylum Actinomycetota; class Thermoleophilia; order Solirubrobacterales; family Solirubrobacteraceae; genus Palsa-744. Next base: position 677,049 of record CAVOKU010000003.1, read on the forward strand.
GCGTGTTCGACACTCCCACGATCCCGAACTTCACGAACTGCACCACCACCGGCGTCCCCAGCCGATCGAGCGGTCCCGGTAGGCTGGAGGACAGTCTCTGGGGCTCTTCCCGCTCGGAGGACATGCAGAGACAGGATGAACGATAAATTCATCCTCGGCTTAAGCCGTTGGAGGAAGATGTTCGTCGAACCGCTCACCCCATGAGCAGTCCCGCAGGGCAGAGATGATGTCCAACGCCACGCCTCGCCACCCCACCCTCCTGAGCGTCGTCGCCCCCGTCTACGACGAGGAGGAGCTGATCGAGGAGTTCGTGCGCCGTGCCACCGCGGCCGTGGGCGCCTATCCGTTCGAGCTGGTGCTCGTCGACGACGGCTCCTCCGACCGGACACCGGAGCTGCTCGACCGCATCGCCGACGCCGACCCCCGGGTTCGGGTGGTGCATCTGTCGCGGAACTTCGGACACCAGGCCGCCCTCACGGCAGGCCTCGAGCACGCCCGCGGCGACGTGGTCGCGATGATCGACGCGGACCTGCAGGATCCACCGGAGCTGATCGTGGAGATGGTGGGGCGCTGGAGCGCGGGGGCGGATGTCGTGTACGCGGTCCGCAACCAGCGGGAGGGCGAGACGGCCTTCAAGCTCGCCACCGCGTCGTGGTTCTACAAGCTCTTCGACAAGCTCGCCCAGGTCGACCTGGAGCCCAACTCGGGCGACTTCCGCCTGCTCGACCGTCGCGCGCTGGACGCCCTGCTGTCGATGACCGAGCGCTCCCGCTTCCTGCGCGGCATGACGGTGTGGGTCGGCTTCTCCCAGACCGCCGTCCCCTACCAGCGCGACGCTCGTCACGCGGGCGAGACGAAGTACACGCTGCGCAAGATGCTGCGGTTCTCCCTGGACGCGATCGCCTCCTTCTCCCACCTGCCGCTGCAGCTGGCGACCTGGGCCGGCATCCTCTCCGCAGGCGTGGCGTTCGTGGCGATCCCGGTGGTGATCGCGCTGCGCATCGCCGGCTCCTACCTGCCCGGCTTCGGTGCGATCACGATCGCGATCCTGCTGCTCGGCGGCATCCAGCTGATCGCGATCGGCGTGATCGGCGAGTACGTCGGGCGCATCTACGACGAGGTCAAGCACCGCCCCCTCTACATCGTCCGCGACGAGCGCAACCGCCCCGCCGACGAGCTGGGAGCCGGCCCCGTTCCCGGCTTCACCGCGCAGGCCAGCCCCGCGCGCGCAGGCCTTCCCGCCCGTGCCCCCGAGCGGGTCGGCTGAGTGAGCGACCGCTCCACCGGGCCAGATCCCGTGTTCTGAGCAGTCGATGGCACGTCACAGGCCAGGATCTCGAGGCCGCGCAGCGATCCCGCTGTGGCTGCTCGCAGCGCTCGGCTGCCTCGCCGGCCTGAGCGGCCTGGGCGCGCCGCAGGCGCTGGCGGAGGCGTGCCCCGGCTCCGGCTCGGCGGCCGCCTGCCCGTATGCCTCGGTGGCGATCATCGGCCAGCGCGCCGAGGGGATGCTGCGCTTCCCCGAGGCGGTCGCCCTGGACCCCGCCGGCGACGTCTATGTGGCCGACCAGCTCAGCTATACGGTGCAGAAGTTCAGCCCGATCGGCACGTTCCTGACCGAGTGGGGCTCGTTCGGCGGCGGACACGGCCAGTTCGGTCCCATCGGCGGACTCGCCACCGACGGCGCGGGCAACGTCTATGTCGTCGACTCCTCCCACAACCGCATCGAGAAGTTCGACGCCAACGGCGACTTCCTGACGGCCTGGGGTCGGGCCGGCAGCAACCTGGGCCAGTTCCGCTTCTACTCCTCCCAGAATCCCACCCAGCCGCCGGGCGGCGGCATCGCCGTGTCCGGGCAGTACGTGTATGTCGCCGACTCGGGCAACAACCGCATCGAGCGGTTCAACCTCGAAGGCGGCGAAGCGATGCAGTGGGGCACGAAGGGGTCGGGCCCCGGCCAGTTCTCCTATCCCCGCGGAGTCACCGCCAACGAAACCGAGGTGCTGGTGGCGGACGACGACAACCATCGCATCGAGAAATTCGACGCGGCCGGCGACTTCGAATCCGCGGCCGGCTCGCAGGGCACCGGTCCGGGTCAGTTCGGCTTCCCCTACGGGGTCGCGCTCGACGCCGCCGGCAACGTCTACGTGGCGGACGACCTCAACCATCGCGTCGTCGTGCTGAACCCGCAGCTGGGGTTCGTGCGCTCCTGGGGCGGCTTCGGCTCGGCAGCGGGCCAGCTCGCGTTCCCGCGGGCGCTCGCCAGCACCCCGTCCGGTGAAACCTATGTCGCGGACACCGCCAACGACCGCGTCCAGGCGTTCGGCCCCACCGGCGCCTACCTACGCACGATCGGCGTCTCCGCCCGCGGTCCCGGCGGGCTGGTCGCGCCGCAGGGCGTGGCGGTCGATCCCACCGGCCGGGTGCTGATCTCCGACTCGGTGGACAACCGCATCGAGACGCTCGACCCGGGGGGTGGGGCACTGCTGTCCACCACCTACCAGGCGGGCGGACACCGGTCCGGCTTCGGCGAACCCGGGGGCATCGCGCTCGAACCGCGTGGCTCGGAGTACGTGGCCGACACGGGCAACGAACGCATCGTGCATCTCTGGGGCGACGGCACCTATCTGGCCGAACTGGGCGGGCCGGCGCAGCTCGGCGGAGCACAGCTCAGCGGCGCCCGCTCGCTCGCCGTGTCACCGACGACGGGGGCCCTGTACGTGGCCGACACCAATCACAACCGGGTGCTCATCTACTCCCCGACGGGGTCGCTGATCGCGAAGGTGGGCGCCGGCGGCGGCGACGGAGCGGCGGGCACCGCGTTCGGGGCGTTCGATCATCCCGCTGCGGTGGCGGTGGCGCCATCGGGCTACGTGTTCGTCGCCGACACCGCCAACAACCGCATCGTGCGGCTCTCGCCGAACGGCGCCTTCTCCGCGCAGTTCGGCGTGGTCGGGGCAGGGGAAGGGCATCTGCACAACCCCGCCGGCGTGGCGGTCGACGCCGCCGGACGGGTCTACGTCGTGGATGCCACCAACAACCGCGTCGAGGTGTTCGACGAATCCGGCCACTACCTCGCCCGCTGGGGCCGTCGCGGCGTGGGGCTGGGCGAACTCTCCCAGCCGACCGCCGTCGCCGTGGGCTGCGAAGGCTCGGTGTTCGTGGCCGACACCGACAACAACCGCGTCGAGCGCTTCGACCCGGCCTCGCCGGCACCCAACGGCTGCCAGGCGGCCGGCTCCTGGCCACCGCCGCTGGACATCGCGCCGGCGCTCAAGGTGGGCCTCCCCCGCCGCTACGGTGTGCTCGCCCGCGGCGCCCTCGCGCTCACCGTCAGCTGCCGGCGAGGTTGCAAGATCCTCGCGACCGCCACCCTCTCCACCCGCTCGCCGCGCCGCGCCGCGGGCCTGCTCGCGGTCGCCCGTCCGCTGCCGCGAGGGGCCACCGGTCACGTTCGCCTGCGCCTCAGCCGCTCCGCGCTGAAGCGCATTCGAGGAGCCCTCGGCCGCCGCACGGCGCTGACCGCGACCGTGCAGATCATCGCCGTCGGTCCCACCGGGCGGCGCTCCGTCGTGCGGCGCACGTACACCGTCACGCGCTGACATACCGGCGCGAACGTCGATAATGGCTGCATGAGCAGCCCAGAGCAGCCACCGCCGCCTGAGCCGCCCGAGCAGTCCGGGCCGACCGACGGGGACGCGCGCAGCATCGACCACCGCCGCCAGCGCATCCGCGTCGAGACCGAGCGCCACCGTATCGTCGGCCACCTGACGCTCGCCCGCGACGGCTACCGCAGCCGCGTCTCCGACGTCTTGAACGCGCCCGAGCGCGACTTCCTGACGCTCACCGATGCCACCGTCGAGCCGCTCGCGGGCGGACCGGTGGAGCTGCATCAGTTCCTCACGATCGCTCGCCGCCACATCGTGTTCGCGGTCGACGCCTCGGAGGAGTCGTGAGCGCTTCCTCGCCTGCGATGAGCCTGCTGAGCCGGATCGAGCCCCTGATCGTGCGCGCGACCGCCCCCCTGCCGGCCGCCGTCAAGCGGCGGGTGGTCGGCGAGCCGATCCGCCTGGACGGGCTCGAGCTCGACCTCGACCTGCAGTTCCTGTTCAAGCTGGCCGAGCGCAACCCGCCGCCACCGCTCTCCAGCGGCGACGCGGCCGACGCGCGCGCGATCCTGCGCCAGACGGTGAACACGCTCACGGGCGCCCCGATCGAGCTCGCGAGCGTGCGCGAGACGGCCGTGGCCGGTGCCGACGGGCCGCTGCGGGCGCGTCTGTACGTCCCCCACGAGGCAAGCGACTCAGAGCCCGGGCCGCTGGTCGTCTACTACCACGGCGGCGGCTGGGTCGTCGGCGATCTCGACACGCACGATCAGCCCTGCCGGCTGCTGGCCAGATCCTCCGGCGCGCGACTGCTGAGCGTGGACTACCGGCTCGCCCCCGAGCATCGCTTTCCCGCGGCGGTCGAAGACGCGCTCGCGGCCTACCGCGACGTGTCCGCCCGCGCCGGCGAGCTCGGCGGCGACCCCGCCAGGATCGCACTCGCCGGCGACAGCGCCGGCGCTCACCTGGCGGCCGTGACCGCGCAACAGGCGCTCGCCGCGGGCGGACCCGAACCGGCCTTTCAGCTGCTGATCTACCCGGTCACCGACTGCGCGAACGTCGCGCCGTCACGGCTCACCTTCGCCGAGGGCTTCGGCCTGACGAAAGAGAACATGGACTGGTACGAACAGCAGTTCCTCACCGACGAGCAGGACCGGCGCGACCCCCGTGTCTCGCCGCTGCTGAGCGAGGACCTCGCCGGCGTCGCACCCACGCTCGTCGTCACCGCCGGCTTCGACCCCCTGCGCGACGAGGGCGAGGCCTATGCACTCCGGCTGCGCGCGGCCGGCGTGCACACGATCCTGCGACGTCATCCCGGCTACGTGCACGGCTTCATCCACGCGCTCGCCCTGGGCCCGGGCCCGCACGAGGCGGTTGCGGAGATGGGGGGCGTGGTGCGCGCCGCGCTGTCGGCCTGACGGCGGCGAGGTCTCCCCGTCAAGCAAGCACGCTGACGGGTCCGTGCGCCCGCACGGTCACCTCGGTGCCGGTCGGCAACGCCTCGCGGCCGTGCACGCGGGCGAACAGCACCTCGACGCCGACGTCGGCCTGCTCGATGCGGATGTCCAGCAGCGCATCGTGGCCGTAGTAGCGACAGCGCTGCACCCGCCCCGCGATCCCAGCCGGCCGAGCGCCCGCCGAGTCCTCGATGCGCGGTCGCACCTCGAGCTGCTCGGGACGGATCACCACGACGCCGTCCGGCTGCCCGCCCGCCCCCGCGGACGCCGAAGCGCCGGCGGGCGTCCCGTTGGGCTCCTCGCGCAGCGAGAGCACTCCCAACGAGGTGTCGGCCCAGCCGTCGTTGAAGGTCGCGTCGATCAGATTCGCGGTACCGAGAAAGGCCGCGAGCCGTGCGTCGCCGGGGCGCTCATAGAGGTCGGCAGGATTGTCCTGGCGAACGATCTCGCCGTCGCGCATCACCGCGACGCTGTCGGACAGCGACAGCGCCTCCTCCTGGTCGTGGGTCACGAGCACGGCCGTCACCCCCTGGGCGCGCAGCAGCGCATGGACCTCCTCGCGCACCTGGTCGCGCAGCGACGCGTCCAGGGATGAGAACGGCTCGTCCAGCAGCACCAGCTCGGGCTGCCGCGCCAGCGCCCGGGCCAGGGCCACGCGCTGCTGCTCGCCGCCGGAGAGCTGATGGGGCATGCGCTCCGCCAGCGCCGCGAGACCCACCAGCTCGAGCAGGCCGCTCACCGCGCCGCCCCTGCGCTCGGCTCGGGAGAGCCCGAAGCCGACGTTGGCGGCGACGTTCAGGTGCGGGAACAGGGCGCCCTCCTGGGGCACGTAGCCGATCCCGCGACGCTCCGGTGCCAGGAACGTGACGCCGTCGTCGAGCACCCTGTCGGCGAGCACGATCCGTCCTCGCGACGCCGGGGTGAAGCCCGCGATCGTACGCAGCAGGGTGGTCTTGCCACAGCCCGACAGCCCCAGCACGGCCGTGAGCGAGCCCGCGGGCACCTCCAGCTCGACGCCCCGCAGCACGGCCGGCCCACCGTAGCTCTGCCACAGGTCCTGAACGGTGAGTCGGCTCACTCCTGCCCCATCCGGGCAAGGGCCGTCATGCGCCGGCCGAGCAGGTACGCGGGCACCGCGGAGATCGCCACCATCAACGCAGCGTAGGGCGCCGCCGCGCCATAGGAGAAGTCGCTGGTGTACGCCCAGAACTGCGTTGCCAGCGTGTTGACCCCGGTCGGTCGCAGCAGCAGCGTCGCCGTCAGCTCGGTGGCCGAGGAGATGAACACCAGGGCGAACGCCGCCCCCAGCCCCGGGGCGATCAGCGGCAGCGTCACCCGCGCCCACACCGCCGCCGGGCGCCGCCCGAGCGAGCGGCCGATCTCCTCCAGGGAGGGGGTCGCCTGCGCGAACGCGGCCCGCACCCCCACCACCGCGAGCGGCAGGAACAGCACCGCGTAGCCGACGATCAGCAGCAGCGCGCTCTGGTACAGCGCGAAGGCGTAGCGCACCGAGAAGGACACCAGCCCGAGCGCGATCACGAGACCGGGGAGCGCCTGGGGCAGGTAGGCCAGGCGCTCGATCGCGACCGTGAACCAGTTGTGGTGTCGCACCACCAGCGCCACCACGGGTACGGCCAGGGCGGTGGACAGCGCCGCGGCGCCGGCGCTGAACAGCGCCGTGTGACCCGCGTCGGCGAGGATCGACGCGGAGGGCAGCGTGGTCGAGCCGCCGCGCACGATCCAGTACACCAGCGCGGCCACCGGTACCCCCAGTGCAAGCCCGACGAGCGCCGCCAGCGACGCCAGCGCCAGGGCTCGCCAGCGACCGAGCGCGACCCTGGCGGGCATGCGCCGCGCACCCGATCGGACGCGCACCACCCGACCGCGGCCGGCCAGCAGGAACTCGCCCGCGAGCGCGACCACTCCCAGCGCCACCAGCACGAGCGACAGCGCGCATGCCGTTGCGGTGTCGAAGCCGAGCTTGAACTCGGTGAAGATCGCCACGGTGAAGGTCTGGTACTGGACGATCTCGAATGCCCCGTACTCCGCCAGCAGCCCGAGCGTGACGAGCAGGCAGCCGCCGAGCAGGGCGGGCAGGATCTGGCGCAGGGTCACCCGCCGGAACGTCTCCCAGGGGCCGAGGCCGAGGCTGCGGGCCACCTCCTCCAGCGCCGCGTCGCGCCCCGCCAGCGCCGCGGACACCGGCAGGTACACGAGCGGATAGAGCGACAGCGTCATGATCATGACCGCCGCCAGGTAGCCGTGCAGCGCTGGGTCCAGCGAGACCCAGCCGAAGCCCACGACGAAGTCCGGGATGCCGAGCGGAAGCACCAGCAGCACCGCCCAGACGCGGCGGCCGGGGAGCGCGGTCCGCTCCACGCACCAGGCTCCGGCAACCCCGATCACCGCGCACAGCAGCGTCGCGGCGAGCGCCAGCCGCACGGTGTTCCACAGCAGCACCGCGGTGGTGTGGCGCAGCAGCAGCCGTTCGAATTCCGACCAGCCGGAGAGCAGTGCCTGGTTGACCAGGAACACGAGCGGCAGCAGCACGAGCGCGCCCGCCAGCACCCCGCCGCAGACGGTGACCAGCGGCCAGCGCCGACGCGCGGCCCACGCGCGCGCCATCCCGGCCGGCCGGCCGGGATCGCGGTGGGGCTGCTCGGCGGGCGCGAGCGCGTTCACCGGCGACCCGCCGCCGGGCCGGGAGGGTTCAGCAGCCGGTGGCGATCTGGGGCGGTCATCGCGACTGGCAACTGCCTACAGCAGCCCGACCTGCTGCTCGAGTTCCAGCGCGGTCCCGCCGCCGCCGAGATCCGACAGCGTGACGGGCGCGAACCGCAACCGCGAGAGCGGGGGAAGCTGCGGGTTCGGAGCGACCCCCGGACGCAGTGGGTACTCGTAGCTGTTGCTGTGGGCGATCACTTCCTGACCGGCCCTGCTCAGCAGGAAGGCGACGAACGCCTGCGCCGCCGGCTGATGGTGGCTGGAGCCGAGCACGGCGGCGCCGGAGACGTTCAGCAGGCTGCCGGGATCTCCCGGGGCGTAGTAGTGCAGCGCCGAATGCAGCCCCGAGGCGCCGACCTCGTCGCGCAGCCGGTACCAGTAGTAGTGGTTGATCAGCCCGATTGCGCTCTCCCCGTTGTTGACCTGCGAGACGACCGTCTCGTTGTCGGGGTAGATCCTGCTGTTGGCCTTGATCCCGTCCAGCCAGCGTTCGGCCGCGGCGGTGCCGTCGAGCTTGGCGATCGCGGTGACCAGCGGTTGGAAGTCGGTCTCCGAGGGGGCGACCCCGAGCTTGCCCTTCCACTGCGGCCGGGCCAGCGAGAGGATCGAGCTGGGCAGCTGGGCGGGCGAGATCTCGCGGGTGTTGTAGACGAGCACCGAGACCCGCGCCGAGACCCCTACCCAGCGTCCCTGTGTGGAGGAATAGCGAGCCGGTAGGACTGCGAGGGTGCTCGGCGCGAGCGGCGCGAGCAGTCCCCTCACCTGAAGCTCGCTCAACACCGGTGTGTTCTCGGCGTAGAAGACGTCCGCCGGGGAGTTCGATCCCTCCTGGGCGATCTGGTTGCCGAGCACCGCCTCGTCGTCGGAGCGGACGTTCACCTTGACCCCCGTGCTCCTTTCGAACGCCGCCACGAGCATGTGCGTGGTCTGTTCGTGCTGGCCGTTGTAGAGCGTGATCGTCTCGCCCGGCCTGGTGGCCGGCGCGGCCGCCGTGCTCGCGGTGCTCGCCGTCCCGTCAGCGGCGCTGCCGCAGGCCGCCAGCACCACCGCCGACGCAACGGCACCGAGCAGCGCCGCCAGGTTCAGCGGGGGCATGCTCGAGGCGAGTCTGGGAAGGCGATGCATCTGCGGGTTGCCTTTTCTGCTCCTGCTCGGGATCAGCCGCGCCACACCGCCCACGATCGGGGCCTTCGACCCTAAATCCGAGCGCTGAGATCGGAATGACGCCGGGCAACTTAGCAGATCGACTTAGGGCGCCCTAACACCAGCGTCGGCATGGCTCTGATACAAGTCCCAGCGACTCGGATCGACGATGAGACCTGGGGACGATTTCAAGGAGAGGGCAGCAGCCGCGCTTGCGTTCGCGAATGTCGAGTTCGCCCCGGGCGACCTGGAGGTGATCGAGCTCGTGGCAGCGGCCTTCCAGCCGGCGATGCGGGCGCTGGACGAGGCCGAGCTCGCCGAGCTTCCCTTCGAGGCCGTGATCGATCCCCGCCAGCCACCGGACCCAGCTCCCGGCTCGTGACGCACCCGCAGGACCTCTCGCTGCGTGAGCAGGCGCGACTGATAGCCGATCGGGAGCTCGATCCGGGCGAGCTGCTCGCCGCGACGCTGAGCCGCATCGAGGAGCGAAACGGCTCGCTTCGAGCGGTGATCGCGACCTTTCCCCAGGAGTCGCGCGAGATGCTCGCCGCCGCCCCCGCGGGCCCGCTGCACGGGGTGCCCGTCACCGTCAAGGACATGTTCTCGCTGCCGTGGCGCGGCTACCACAACGGCACCCGCCACGAGCTCGACCAGCGTACCGCCGCGGGCGTCTTTCGGCGCCTGCGCGACGCCGGCGCCGTGGTGGTGGGGGTGGATAACCAGCACGAGCTCGGGCTGGGCACCACCGGCCTGGCCTCGCCGCATGGGGCGGCCTGCAACCCGTGGAACCGAGCCCACTGCACCGGTGGCTCCTCGAGCGGATCGGCGGCCGCCGTGGCGGCGCGAATCGTCGGCGGGGCGGTGGGCAGCGACAGCGGCGGGTCCACCCGCCTGCCGGGCGGATGGTGTGGGGTGGTGGGGCTCAAGGTCACATATGGGGCGCTCCCCTACGACGGCTACACGGGAGCGAATTCCAGCTTCTCCGCTCCCGGCGCGCTGACGCGCGACAGCGACGACGCGCGCCTGCTGCTGCAAGCGCTGCTCGCCCGGCCGCTGCTCGCGCGTGCCGAGGGCCGGCTGCACGTGGGCATCGTGCGCGAGCCTTACTGGGAGGACCTCGACGCGCACGTGGAGGCGGCCTGCCGCGAGGGGCTCGATGGCGGCGGATTTCGGCAGAGCGAGCTCGAGCTGCCGTTCGCCGAGCTCGCCGCCCCCGCCGGCGCGGTGCGCGCGGGAGCGGAGCTCGGCACCGCCGTCCCCGCCGCGGTGGCGGGAGAGCTCAGCCCGCTCACCCGCGGGCTGTTGCAGTTCGGAGCGCTTCAGCCCGCGCAGCGGCTCGTGCGCGCCGATCGGGTGCGCGCCCGGCTGCGCCGGGCGCTGAACGATGCGTTCACGACATGCGACCTGCTCGCCTGGCCGACGAACCCCGCGCCCGCCCCGCCGATCGAGGCGCCACTGCTGGCGCTCCCCTCGGGCCCGGCGCTCCCGGACGCGCCCAACGTCCGCCAGGCGATCCTCGCGAACCTCGCCGGCGTTCCCGGTGTCTCGGTGCCCGTCGGCTTTCATCCCAGCGGCCTTCCGATCGGACTGCAGCTGCTCGCGCCGTGGGGCGAGGAGGCGCGGCTGCTCGGCGCCGCGCGCGCCATCGAGGACGCCACCGATCGGCGCTGGGTCAACGCGGCGCCCGACCCGGCCTAGACGCCGCCCGTGCGCTCGGGAAGGCTGCACGGGGAAGCGATAGGTGCTGACAATGTCGGAATCTTCCCGATAGACTGCCGCAGCATGGGCTGACCGGGAAGGATCCCGAAGCTGCGAGCACGTGCGGGGCATCCCAATCATGGCCTTGATGGCAACGGTCAAAGGGAGGAGAGAGTCAGGCCGACCAGTTTCTGATTGTCGGAACCTGACTGCATAGATGAAGCAAGGCTCGGCCGGGCGGCGCCCGTGAGCGAGGCCGGACCGAGCTGTGATCCTCGCGTTCGCGCAGCTTCAGCGAGAGGACACGACCAAGGAGATCCCCTGTGGAAGGAGACGAAGTGACTGGAAAGGACTTCAGGCGAGCAACGAGACTGGCCGTGGCGATCGCCACGGCCGTCGCCGTGACGATGGTCGGCACTGGTGCAGCGCTCGCCAAAACCGTGATCTGGAACAACATTCCCGCGGCGGTTCCCGGGAACGTGGTATCCGAGGGCTTCGAGTGCTGCTCGGCGTCGGAGTTCGGCGGTCAGGTGGCGTTCCCCGCCGGGAAAAAATGGAAGAACCCGAAGGTGTCGGTGCTGCTGAGCAGCTGGGCGTGCCAGGAAGGCACGTGGACCAATGAACACTGCTTCACGGCCAAAGGCGCTAAGTTCGAATGGCCGATCACGATCAGCATCTACAGAGTGGGCGCCGAAAACGCGCCCGGCGCCAAGATCGGAGCGGCATCGAAGGTGTTCAAAATCCCATACAGACCCTCGGTGAGTGCGATCTGCAACGCGACCGCCGAATACAAAGGTGGCTGGTACGACAAAAAGGAAGAAGCGTGCCACCACGGCATCGCATCGAAGATCTCGATCCCGATGAAGATCGCCGAACTTCCCGAAAAAGCGATCGTCAGCGTGTCCTACAACACGAGCGACTACGGTGCTGATCCCCAAGGCCCCCAGCCGTGTAACGCAACCGAAGCGGGGTGTCCGTATGACTCGCTGAACGTCGGCGCCGAATCGGTGCTGCCGGAAGCGAGCTTCCCGCTGCCCGGGTATGCCTACATCGACTCGACCTCCGTAGGCGAATACTGTGGCAGTGAAACGACGCTCGGCACCTTCGGTGTGAGCGGCTCGGTAGGGAGCCCGTGCTGGACGGGCTACCAGCCCTCGATCGAGGTCCAGGCGACCGAAATCCCGTAGGTATCCGTATCTCGCAGCATCACACGGTCCGCCGGTCCCGCTTCGGGACCGGCGGACCGTGACGCGAGACGGCGATCACGGCGCCGCGACAGAAGGCGAGCTTCGCCGGCCGACTGCCTTCGCGTGGCGAGTCACTCCGCGAACGGCGCCGTGCGCACGGCCAGCGGCACGCCGCAGCGCACCAGGAGCCCGAAACGCCCCGCCGGCACCATCGACGCCTCGGCGCGCATCAACTCGACCAGCTGGCGCTTGAAATCCACCCGCGGGTGGCGGCGCAGCACCTCCCTGACGTTGGCTGGGGCCAAGTCCCACATCCGCAGGCCGGCGCCGTCGACCATCGCGCCCCACTGCAGGTAGCAGCCGAGCGCCCCGTCCGTCTCGAGCGACACGCCGGGCGTCGTGTGGACGCAGACGGCGTCCGCCAGCAGCTCTGCGCGATCGTCCGCCACGCCGGCCGCGGCTGCACAGGCGAGCGTGCGGTCTGCGCTGGCCAGCGTGAAGTCCCGCCCGGGAGTCGGCTGGGCGATCCCATGGTCGTGAACGAGCGAACCGCAGTAGAACAGCTCGAGATCGAGATCGCTCCGATCCAGGGCCGCGAGCGCCCGGCCGAAGAGCCACGTGCGGTAGGAGTGGCCGATGATCGCCGCGGGCTGCTCGGCGCACGCCTGCTCGGCCTCGTGCGCGAGCAGCGAATCGGGCGGCTCGAACGTCCTCACGTCGATGTCCGATGCGCCCGCGGGCAGCCGCCCGAGCGCGAGCTTCGCGCGTCCCATCAGGTTCTCCCATTGGCCGATCGCGATCGCCGCCACCAACCGCCGGCGCTCACCCCCGGTCAGGGTTCCGCCGGTGCGGCGCGCCCAGCCGATGCCACCGAGACGGTCTGGATCGGGAGCATCCGACACGGTTGCCTGCACACGCTGCGCGCTGCCCACGGGTCGATCATACGAGGACATGGTCTGCGCGGTTCGGCGCTGTGAGCAAGTAGCACCGGGTGGCTCGCCCGATGCAGGATCCCTCGATCCTGCCCGGCCCATGCGGGCCATAGCGGCGGTCTGCGCCCGCCGCGGCCGGGTGTTCGGTGTCGTTGGATCGGGGCGGGGGATCACGTAGCATCCGGATCATGGTGATGTACGCGAACGAGCACGTACTGTCGGCCCGGGAGAGCGCTTCGAGCCCGTCGACTCGCGCGAAGCCGAAGGCCTAGCCGTATGTCCGGGAGCGCCCGCTGCACGAGCTGCGGTGAGGCCAATGCACAGGAGCAGCGCTTCTGCGGACACTGCGGCGCGCCCCTGAGCAGCGTCTGTGGCTCATGCGGGCAGGAGAACCCGCCGGGCTTTCGCTTCTGCGGGACCTGCGGCACCGCGCTCGAGGACGGCGCCCCCGCGACGGCGGCCCCGTCCCGGGACGCCGGCGAGAGTGTCGAGGGCGAGCGGCGCTGGGTCACTGTCATGTTCGCCGACCTGTCGGGCTTCACCGCGCTCTCGGAGCGCACCGACCCCGAGGAGGTGCGCGCGATGGTCGACCGCTGCATGCACGAGATGGGCGCCACTGTCGAGCGATTCGGAGGCGCCGTCGACAAGGTGATCGGGGACGCTCTGATGGCTGTCTTCGGCGCTCCCGTGGCACACGAGGACGATCCCGAGCGGGCGGTTCGCGCGGCCCTCGAGCTGCAGCGGCATGCGGCCGAGCGAGCGGAGAGCTTCGCCGGCCTCTGCCTGAGCATCGGAATCAACACCGGCGAGGTGATCTTCGCCCCCCTCGGACCCCACGGTCGGCGCGAGCTCACCGTGATGGGCGACGCGGTGAACACCGCGGCAAGGCTCCAGACCGCGTGTCCACCCGAAGGCGTGCTCGTGGGCCGCGAGACACACGATGCGAGCGCACGTGCGATCTCCTACGAGGAGGTGGAACCGATACGGGCGAAGGGCAAGGAGGAGCCCCTTCGGGCGTGGCTGGCGGGCGCCGCCGCCGCCGCGCCCGCGGACCGGCCCGTCTCCTCGACGCCCTTCGTCGGCCGCGACACCGAGCTCGAGCTGCTCGTCCAGACCTGGGGGCGAAGCTCGCGCGATCGCAACCCGCAGCTCGTCACGCTCGTCGGACCGCCGGGCATCGGCAAGACGCGACTCACGCTCGAGTTCGCCGAGCACGTCGAGGGAACCGGCGGACGGCTCCTCAGAGGCCGACCGCTCCCATACGGGGATGCGACCGCCTACTGGGCATTCGGTCAGGTGATCAGGGAGGCGGCGGAGATACTCGCGACCGACGCCGCCGAGATCGCCGCGCAGAAGCTCAGGACGCGGACCGCCTCGCTCCTGCCCGGCGAGGAGGCGCTCGAGCTGGCGACGCACCTCTCGATACTCGCCCGCCTGGCGGAGGACACGGTGAAGGACCGCCAGATCCTCTTCGCCTCCGCGCAGCGCTTTCTCGAGGCGCTCGCGGCGGAGCGCCCGACGGTGATCGTCCTCGAGGACCTGCACTGGGCCGACGAGAGCCTGCTGGAACTCGTCGAGGGACTGACGACGAGGCTCGCTGACGTGCCCCTGCTGCTGCTGGGCCTCGCGAGGCCCGAGTTCCTTGACGCCCGGCCGACCTGGGCACGGCTGCCGACGAACGTGACCGTCCAGCTCCAGCCGCTCACCGGCGCCCACGCACAGGGCCTGATCGGCGAGCTGACCGCGCGCGCGCTCGACCCGGAGTCTGCCGCGAGGCGCGTCGCCGAGGCTGCGGGCGGGAACCCGCTCTTCATCGAGGAACTCGCCGGCTGGCTCGCCGAGGGCGACGCCGAGGCGCTCGCCGGCGAGCTGCCCGCCAACGTGAAGTCGATCATCGCCGCGCGGCTCGACCAGCTGCCCGTGCCCGAGCGGCAGGTCATCCTCGACGCCTCGGTCGTCGGAGACTTCTTCTGGCTGGGGACGCTCGAGGCGCTCGGAGGGAACGGCTCACTCCAGGAGGTGCTGGGCCTGCTCGAGAGACGGGGCCTGATCCACCGCCGGCCGGCATCCCGCATCCGCGGCGACCAGGAGCTGGTCTTCAAGCACGGCCTGATCCGGGAGGTTGCATACGCGACCCTTCCGAGAGCGGCCCGACGCGAGCGCCATGCCGTGGTGGCACGCTTCCTCGAGGCGTCCGCGGGCGACCCGGCCGCCTACGCGGCCATCCTCGCGCACCACTGGCGGGAGGCCGGCGAGGCCGGGAGCGCGGCCTCCTACCTGCTCGCCGCCGCAGAACAGGCCAACCGCAGCTGGGCACCGCGCGAGGCGGTCGAGCTCTGCAACCAGGCGCTCGAGCTGATCGAGGACGACGGGTCACTGCGCCGCCGCGCGCGTCTTCAGCGCGGCATCGCGATGCAGGCCGAATGGCACGTCAACTTCGACCTCTCCTCCGCTGGTCAGGCGTAGTCCTCCGGGCGCAGGTCGCCGCCGATCTCGTAGATGGCTCCGACCATGTGATCGCCGAGCTTCTTGGCATGCTCACGGATCAGCTCGGTGTTGGGCGAGCTGTAGACGCAGAAGGTGACGAGCCGACCCTCGTCGTCCATGACCATGTGGCTGTGCTCCCACCGGACCGGTGAGAACTGCTCCTCCTGTTCGAGAATCTGCTTGGAGAGCGGCCCCTTCGCCGCCATCTCCTCCTCCTCGAGCGGATTCCAAACCCTTTCGATCAGATAGCGCGGCATTCCCCACCCTCACAGTTGACGCCGTTCGGTGAATCGTAGCCGCTGCGAAGCGACTCCATCCCCGCCGCCGACACACGTGCGAGCCCAGATCGCCTCGCCTGATGCAGCGATCCTCAGATGCAGCGCCTCGCGCTCGCGCCGATCACCAGCCCTGCTCGGCTCTGGTGAGAGCATCGGCCCCGCTCAGACACCAGCCACGGGATACCGGCGAGCAGCCGCCTCAACCAGAGGCGAACGGAGAGGGCGGGATTCGAACCCGCGATGGAGTTTGATCCCCATACTCGCTTAGCAGGCGAGTGCCTTCAGCCACTCGGCCACCTCTCCACGGGAGATCCGGCCAGTTTAGAGGCTGCCCCGAGGCGGCGCTGACGGCCCGCCTGCCGAGCGCTCGTGCAGGGTCCGCCGAGCGCCGCGGGCGGCGTAGCATTCGACGGGCCTCGGAAGGGTGGCAGAGCGGTTGAATGCGGCGGTCTTGAAAACCGTTAGGCGGGCGAACCCCGTCTCGGGGGTTCGAATCCCCCCCCTTCCGCCTCGCTCAGATGACCGGCGGCGGATCGCCCGCCGCGCTGGCGGCCAGCTTGGGGTCCCAGCCGCAGACCCTGCAGGCATGCTGGAACGCCGAACGGGCGAAGGACAGCGCGGTGGCGTGCGGATCCGGGCTCGAGCGCACGTCCTCCCAGTCGAGCACGTACTCACCGAGGGCATCCTCCCAGCGCGCCTGCTGGGGCGACAGCACCCCGGCCGGGAATCCGTCCGGCGACGGGTGGGCATAGGCATAGAACGCCGCCTTCGGGTAGCGGGGATCCCCCGGCCACCAGCCCACCGCGACCTCCTGGGCGTCCATCGCGTTGCGCATGATGAAGTCCTCTCCGGGCGGGCTCGCGGGCACGCCGGAGAACAGGTTCGCGCTCAGATCGAACGACCCCCACCACGCGTTCACCGGGGTGGAGCGCCCTCGGTAGGGCGCCCGAAACGCCGCGAGGACCAGTGCCGCCCGGGTGGCCGCGTCGAAGTAGGTGCGCACCTGGTCGGCGTCGTAGCTGGCATGCTCGTGATCCTCGTCCAACGGGACGCTCCAGGGAACCTCCTGCGGGGTGAGGTCGATCTCCACCGGCCCCGCGATCTCGCGCACGGCTGCGAGCACCCCGCGGGTCACCTCGGCGACCGGACGATCGGGTGCCAGCGCCACCTCGCGGACGCGCCCGTCGACATGCTCCACGAGGGCCACGTGGGAGCGCAGGTCGAGCGTGAGGGCGAACCCACCCGAGCCGTCCGGCGCCGGCAACAGAGCGGTCTCCCAGCCGCGCGGCGAGAGGCGCAGGGCGGCGTGCTGCAGCTGCGGCTCGGGAGCAGCCAGCCGTGCGGCGAGCTTGCCGAGCACCTGCGTGTGCGCGTGGAGCGTGTCACAGGTCGCACGCCACTCCTCGAAGGGGAGCGCAGGCCACCGCGAGCTCATCAGCCCTGGTCAGCCGTTGACCGCGAGCGTGGCCTTCACCAGGATCCAGTCGGTCTGGCCGACCATGAATTCGGTTTCGGCGAGCTTGGTTTCGAGCTGCTTGGTGCGGGCGAAGACGCCCTTGTCCGAGCTCTGCACATAGGGAGCCAGGAGCCGTGACGGGATCGACTTGCCTTCGATCGCTTCGGCGTGGTGGTCGGCCTGGATCACGTTCGGGGGAATCGTCTGAAAGCCCGTGGCCTTCCACGCCCGCAGGTCTTTACACAGGTCGGGCATCGGCAGGGTCGCCAGTTCGTGCAGCGTGGTGGCATAGTGCTGCGCGGTGCGGGTGAGGCTGGGATTACTCCAGTGCAGGCCCTTGACGGCTCGCGCGAAGGCGGCGATGGGGGCGGCGTCGGTGCCGTAGGCGATCGACCACAGCGCCACCACCACCTCGTAGCTGGCCGGTTGGGAGGCTTCGTCCTGCAGCGAGCCGGCCCCGATCGAGGGGCATTCCTGGCCGAGCTTTCGGTTGTAGGCGTCGACCCTCGACTCCATCAGCGGGACTTTCGCCTCCGAGGCCTGCGACAGGGCATAGTTGGCCCTGATGTAGGCGTGCGTGGCGGCGATGTCCTGCGAGCTCGCGATCGCCTGCGTGGGCATCAGCCAGGCTGCCGCGGCCGCGGCGATGATGATGAGCCGGATCCCCCGCATCTCCGGTCCAAGCTTAGCTCTGTCGCGCAGGGGATGTCCCCGTAGGGGCGCGCGGCTCTGGGAGCGAGCCGATCGTCGTGGCGAGACTCCTCGATCCTCGAGCCTCCGTCGCTGCGAGCTCCACCGCCACGCGATCCTCAGCCTGCCCTGAGCCTGCGGTCCGCTCCGCGTGCCGAGCTCGCCGACGCCGAGGGCCGGCTCGCGGGCGCGGTGGCGATGACGGTGCCGCTCGCGTCCAGCGCCTGCACCGTCACGAACCGTCCGGACACGCCCGCGGGCACCTGGATGGCGGTCTCGAAGCCGCCGCGGGGAGCCGTGGCGACGGCATGCAGGCCTGCCGGCGAGGAGCCGGCGAGCACACGCCAGGCGGCGAGCTGGGTGGCGCCGTTCCAGCTGGCATACACGGTGGCGCCATCGCTGTGGGCAACCACCGCAAACGAGGGAGGCTGCGCAGGCGTGCCCGTCCAGGCGAAGCGGAAGTCGCGATAGGACTGAGCGCCCGCGGGGAAGTGGGCGTCGAACAGCAGGGCTCCGGTGGGGCTGAGCTCGGAGAAGTCAGGCACCTGGCCCCAGCCGACGAACCAGTCGCCGTTCGGGAGCTCCTGGGCGTTGCCCTGGCTGTCGGCGAGCACGCGGGTCGGGCGCACGAGCTGGCTGACGAGGCTCGCGGTGTGGCGCTGCTGATCCAGACGCACGATCGCCACACGGGACTCGCGATGGATCTCCGGCGAGGCGCCGTTGTCGAAGATGCTGATCGTGCCGTCGGCGAGCACGCGCGGATCGTGCTGCCAGGCGGTGCCCGTGCCCGGGCCCATGGTGAAGGTGCTGTGCTTGCCACCCAGCCGCCAGGCGACCTGCCCGGTGGCGGCGTCGAGGTCGTACACCGCCCAGGTGTTGCGCGCCGAGACGAGCACGCTGCCGTCCGGGAGGGGGTCGATCGAGTTGATGTGAAAGAAGTCGAACGGCTTGTCGACGCGAGAGTCACGCGCCAGTTCGTAGGACTCGCTCAACGCTACGTGGTCGAGGCTCGTCCACTGGAACATCACGAGGCCGGTCTTGACGTCGATCTCCTGCATCACCCCGTCGGCGACGGCGCCGTAGCTGGGTCCGCCCTCCGCGGCGAGATCGCAGTAGATCGGGTCGTATGCGGTCAGCAGCGCCGTGCCGGCGGGGGTCAGCTGAAAGTCGTGCAGGTCCGCAAGCAGGCCGTTGCCGGCATGGACGTGACCGACCTCCTGGTAGGAGGAGTTGGCGATCACGTCTTCGCCGAGGCCGAACCCGTGCACGGAGATGTCGCCCTGCCACCAGGTCAGCACCGGCTTGCGGTCGTACCGCTGGACCTGGAAGTTCGTCGCCGAGGTTCCATGCGGAAGCCCCTTGAACCAGACGAGATCGCCGTTCGGGTCGAGGATCATCGGCCCGCTCTGGCCCGGCCCGTCATACGGCGCGGCGAACTCGTCGCCCGGAGCGAGCGCGCCCGCGTGGGCGCTCACCGTGAGTACCGGCGGATGCAGGTCCGGACGCGAACGAAAGCTCTGCACGTCGGCGGGGCCTCCAGCGTGGATCGTCTCCGGAGTGGAGCTGAGCGCGTCCTGGCGGGCGATCGCGAACTGCTCGCGCAACCGCCGCACGACGCCGGCCGTCCGCAGGCGCGCCTGCACGGTCACGGCCTCCCCTTCGGCGAAGGGCCTGTCGGGCAGGAAGCTCTCGCCATCGCCCTGCGAGTAGCGGGCGAGGTGTCCGCTGTGGGGCCCCGTGCGCGAGCCCGAGACGGTGATCGCGGTAAGGTCCCCCGCGGGCACGCCGAGGAAGCTCACCTGTGTCTGCGGGGTCGCGTCGCGGCTGCCGGGCAGCGGGGAGACGCTCACCGCGCCATCGAGCTGGCCCGAGTTGTTCAATGTGCTGGGCACGCAGGCGGGTGCCGGCGCCGCCGCAGCAGCAGGGCCGGCGAGCAACCCGAGCGTCAGCGCAACTGCGAGACCGGCGATCGGAGCAGGTACACAGGACATGAGAGCAGACGAGAATAAGAGAATCGAAAGAACGATGGACAGGCGGAACTTCCTCGCCAAAGGGCTGCTCGCCGGCGGCGCAGTGGTGGGAGGCGGGCTGTTGGCCTCAAAGCTCGCAGACGCCACCGACGGAGCGGGAACGCCCGAACCGGCCCCGGCGCCGGTGAACGGGGCGCCCAGCCGCCCGGCCGCCCCCTCCGGGCAGCCGAACATCCTGGTGATCCTGGTCGATCAGCTGCGCTACCCACAATGGCTGGCGGACTCCTCGGGCAGCCCGAGCCTGCCCCCCAACATCCAGCGGGTGCGCCAGGGCGGGGTCTCGTTCGGGCGCCATTACACGGCCTCGAACGACTGCGGCCCGTCGCGGGCGGCGCTGCTGACCGGGCTGTACACCCACCAGACGGGCTGCATGATCACCGGGGGCAG
Organism: uncultured Solirubrobacterales bacterium; assembly: GCA_963696615.1. Classification (GTDB taxonomy): domain Bacteria; phylum Actinomycetota; class Thermoleophilia; order Solirubrobacterales; family Solirubrobacteraceae; genus Palsa-744. The sequence goes on from CAVOKU010000003.1 coordinate 697,120, forward strand.
CACGCTGGACCCGGGCTTTCCCACCTGGGGCGCCCTGCTGCGAGAACGCGGCTATGAGACCTACTGGTATGGCAAGTGGCACCTCACCCACGCCGACCAGCACTGGAACTCGTACTCGGGCTCGCAGGCGCTGGAACGCTACGGCTTCGCCGGCGGCACGTTCCCCTCGCCCGACGGGGCACCGGGCCAGGGCTGGCGCGTGGACCCAGAAATCGCCGAGCAGTTCGAGGAATGGCTTGCCACGGCTGGCGAAGCCGAGCCGTGGTGCACGACGGTCTCGTTCGTGAACCCGCACGACATCGCCTGGTGGTACGGCTGGAGCGATCGCATCCCGGCGGAGGCCGAAGCGCCCAGCGTCGTCCGCCAGCTGCCTCCCAACTTCGAGACACCGGAGATGCTGGCTGCTCGCAACAAGCCCCGCCTGCAGCGCTCGCTGCAGGAAACGGCGGCTGCGTCGTTCGGTGCGGTCCCGTTCACCGGCCCGGAAGCTGAAGGCGCGTGGCTGCCGTTCCTCGATCTCTACTACAAGCTCCAGCTCGAGGTCGACCGCAACGTGGGTCGAGTCCTCGACGCGCTGGAAAGCCGTCCGGAGATCGCCGAAAACACGGTGATCGTGTTCACCTCCGACCACGGCGAGTACGGCGCCTCCCACGGCCTGCGGGGCAAGGGGGCGGGCGCCTATGAGGAGGCGATCAAGGTGCCGTTGATCGTCAAGGATCCCCGCGGGCTGCTGACGAGCGCCCCGGAAGTCGCTCGCAACCAGCTCAGCTCGAGCGTCGACGTGGCGCCGCTGCTGCTGACGATCGCCACCGGCTCGGATCAGTGGCGCAGCGAACGCCGCAACGCCCACCTCGCCCACAGGCTCGACCTCGCCGGCATCCTGTCCAATCCCTCGGCGCCCGGGCGACCATACGCGCTGCACGCCACCGACGAGATCGTGACCGAGTTCGCGATCGAGCCCTACGCGGCGAACGCGCCGCTGCACGTGCTGGCAATACGGACGCCCCAGGCCAAGTACGCGACCTACTCGCACTGGTCCGAAGAAGGAATCGCCCCGCTGCGGGAGGGCCAGGAGCGCGAGCTGTATGACTACAGCAGCCACGAAGGGCGCCTCGAGCTGGAAAACGCCGCCGGCGCAAGCCCGCTCGAGGGCTCGATGAAGGCCCTGCTGACCCAGGCCCTGGCACAGGAGCTGCGCCGTCCCCTGCCGCGTCACCTACGCGCCGCGCGCCGGCGCGGCCTGGAGGACTACTTCGGCGTCGCCACCCGCGCCGCGGTCAGGGCGACGCAGCGACGGGCCGAACACGAACTCGGTGGTCTCGGCGCGTCCAAGCGAAAGCACCTGCGATCGGGCAGGCCGGGGCCCACGCTGACGCCCGAACCGGCCGACCACGCCTCATTCCCCGGTTAGGGCCGCTCAGGCTTTGATCGCCGGCGAGGTGCCGATCACTGCGCTGGAGCCATCGAGTGCCTGGGCGGCGAGGTAGGCGGGCGCCGGTTTGACGGCGAAGCTCGTCTCGAAGCCGCTCCTCGGCGCGCTCGCCAGTGGTGTGAGCGATTCGGGAGAGGAGCCCCCGAGGATCCGCCACGAGGCGACGTCGGTGGCGCCGTTCCAGCTCACCCCCGCCGAGACCGTCCCACCCGCGTTGGACTTGACCGCCAGCGACGGCGGGCTCGTGGGGTGGCCCGTCCACGGCGAGAGGTAGGTCCTGAAGTTCTGCACGTTCTTGCCGAGGGTCCCGTCGAGCACGACGTGGCCGGAGGCGTCGAACTCGGTGAAGTTGGGCAGGCCGCCGTAGCCCAGCAGCCAGTCTCCCGCGGACAGGCTCAGCACGTTGCCCTGGCTGGCGGCCAGCAGCGTCTTGCTCGGGTTGACGTAGGCGTGCACGAGGCTGACGGTGTGGGCCGCTCCGTCGGGGCGCAGCAGCAGTCCGCGGGACTGCTTCTCATACGGGGGGTCCGAGCCGTTGTCGAACACCGAGATCAGGCCGCCCGGCTGGAACTCGGCGTCGTGCTGCCAGTAGAAACGGGTCCCTGAGCCGAGCTTGAAGCTGCTGCGTTGATCGCCCAGGCGCCAGCGAAAGCTGCCGCTGTGCAGGTCCACGTCGTACAGCGTCCAGCTGTTGCGGGCCGACAGCAGCACGTCCTGGGAGGGCCCGGGATCGACGGAGTTGACGTGGATGTAGTCCCACGGATAGGAGCTGCGGGGGACTCCGTTGTGGGATTCCGCGAGCGCGATGTGCCCGAGCGCATGCCACTCCCACATCACCAGCCCCGTCTTGATGTCGACCTCCTGCACGACGGAGTCGCTCAGCACGCCGTCGGCCGAGCCGTGCTCGCCCGAGAGGTTCATGTGGATCGGGTCGAACGTGTCGATCCAGGCCGTCCCCTGGGGGGTCAGGCGAATCTCGTGCAGATCGGCTTTGTAGCCGTTGCCGGCCCTGATCTCGCCCACGAGCCGATAGGAGCTGTCGTAGATGACGTCGATGCCCTCGCCGAAGCCGACCCTGAGGACCCGCCCCTGCCACCAGGTCAACACCGGCTTGCCGTCGTACTGCTGGACCTGGAAGTTGGTCGCGTCCTCTCCTGGGGGAAGGGCGTGAAACCACACCAGCGACCCGTTCTGTTCGGCGATCATCAGTCCCGGCGTGCCCTTTCCCTGGTAGGGGGCCAGGAACAGGTCGCCGGGGCTGGCGCCGCCGCCCGCGGGGGTGGTGATCCGCACCGTGGAGGGGGCGAACCCGGGGGCGGAGGCATAGCGCTGGATCGCGTTGGGGTCGCCCGGATTGTCGGGGAACTCGCTCTGGCTGACCGTGGCCTGGTGGGCCACGGTGAAGGTCGTGCTCGCCGCCTGGTTGGGGGTGCCGGTGCCAACGAGGGCATGCACCGTGACGCGCTCGCCCGCGACGAACGGATGGGCAGGCAGGAAGCTCGCGCCGGTTCCGGTCGAGTACGACCTCAGGACGCCGCTGTGCACGCCGCTGCGAGAGCCCACCACGCGTACGCCGGCGACCTTCGTGCCCGCGCCACCGAGAAAGCTGATCTGGGTGCTCGGCGATGCGTCCTCGGTGCCCGGCAGCGGCGAGACCGTGACCGGGTTCGCCGCGGCCGCGCGGATCTCGGCGGCCGGAATGATCGCGTCGGCGCCCACCACCGAGGAACTCGCCGACGTCCCGCACGCGCCGAGCGGGATCGCCAGCGCCAGCGCCGCACAGAGCGCGCCGAGTGCCCGCACCAACTTGCTCAGCGCTCCGTCATCTCGCCAGGAAGCGGTCCCTCACCACTGAAGCAGCATCAGCCCAACCGTGATGCCGGGGCCGATCGTGACCACGAGTCCGCGGTCGCCGGGGCTGGGATCTCTCCGCTCGATCGTCTCATTCAGGACGTAGAAGATAGAAGGTGTGCCGATGTTGCCGTGGTGGGCGAGCACCGCACGGCTGGTCGCGACGGCCTCCTCGGAGAGTGAGAGGGCCGACTGCACGCAGTCGATGATACGCCTCCCGCCGGGGTGCACGATCCAATGATCGATCGTCGATCGCCCGATCCCTGCCGACCCGAGGAAGCCCTCGACGAGCGCCTCCAGGTCCGCCGCAGCGACGTCGGGGAGGTCGCGATTCAGGTGCAGATAGCTGTCCTCGGGCGCGAGTTCGAGGCTGACCGCGTCGAGTGTGCCGGCGATCTGGTGGACCTTCGAAGCCACGATCGCGGGACCGTCCGCACCGGGATCCTCGTCCAGCAGGGCCGCCGCGCAGCCGTCGCCGAAGATCGCCGAGCCGACGACCTTGGCCCGGTCGTCGTCGGGGCAGGCACCCATCAGGATCCCGCTCATGCTCTCCGCCGCCACCACCAGGCCGCGCTTGCCGGGGTGCTCGCGCAGCGACTGTCCCACCAGCCGCATCAAGGGCACAGCGCTCGCGCAGCCGACGCCGACGACGTGGTACTTGTCGGTGTCGGGGTCCATCCCGAAGTGCTCGACGATCCGATGGGCGAGGGTGGGTCCGCCGAGGGAGTACAGGGTGGCGCTCACGACCGTGCCGATCTCCGCTGGATCGATCGCGAGACGCTCGATCGCCGTGACCGAGTAGCCGAACAGGTCCTGCTCGATCCGGGACGTACGTCCCTGGAGCGTCGTCGAGAGCACGTCCCGATTCAGCGTGAGGTGGCGGCGCTCGACTCCGCAACGAGAGAAGACCCGCTCGGCGAACTCATCTCCCTGCATCCCCAGTTCGGCGAGAACGTCAGCCTGGCTGAAGGTCGACTCCGCGTCGGCGAGCGCAAGGCGGCTGATCCGCGGCACGCCGCGCGCGATGCGGTCGGCCGGCGCCATGACGGCGCGGGGGCGTGGCGAGGGCGGGGCCGATTGACGAACAGGTGCGGCATCGATGAGAGTCAAGGTCTGAACTCCCTTTGCTGGGTGGAGGCGAGGGCTCGAGCGGCGGCTGGGCCGGGCGCGGCAGGATAGCGGTGCAACCCGTCTGTATTCGACGCAGGAGCGCCGAACCGGACGATCCTTACCAACTTCTTCGCACCCGCTCGGGACGCGATCGAGCCGCTCCAGGCGCGATGAAGCTACCGGCGTCGGAGTGTGTCCCGCCCTGTCCACGCTCCGGCGCCGGCACATTCGTCTCGTCCGATGCCGCTCACCCCGCCAGCTCACGAGCATCGGTGTGCTCATCTCCGAGCCCAGTGCCACTCGGCACGAGCACAGCGCTAGATGGAACCACCTCGCGGGGTTGCTGTCAAGACGGCTCGGGACGCGTTCGTGTTGAGGCAACTCTTACGTTGCCCGCACATCAGATGTGGCACCCTTCCGCTCTCGACAATCACGGGCGCGAACGGCGCGCGTATGGGTTGTCCCACACTCGCACATGCGCCACACCGGACTCATCATCCTTGCGATCGCCGCGCTCGCATGGGGGGTGTCGGCGATCGTGCTGGAATCCCCCACCCTGAGCCTGCTGTCGGGCTCGAGCGCTCCCAGCAGCGTCTCGCCCTCATGCCTGCCGGCCACCCTCGAGCACACCGCGACGCTGTCGGGCACCGACATCGACGTCTCGCCCGGCCCGGACACGGATACCGCCAATCCCGACACCCAGATCAGCTTCCTGGGCGTCGCCGCCACGGAGATCCGCGGGGTGTCCGTCGTGGGTGAGCGCAGCGGCCATCACGCAGGCCGCCTGTCCGGCTATTCGCAGGGCGACGGCGCCAGCTTCACGCCGGACAAGCCGTTCGACACGGGCGAGGCCGTCGCCGTGAACGCCACGGTCGCTGGCAAGCCGATCGGCTTTCGCTTTGGCATCGACACTCCATATCCGACGGCGACGATCGCTGAGTTCCACAACCCGCCGGCGGCGCCCGCCGACTATCAGAGCTTCTACACCCTGCCCGGCGTCCAGGCACCGATCATGACCGTCACCGTGCCGGATCGTGACCCCGCGTCCGGGGACGTTCTCACCACCAACGGGCCGGGTCCGGGCCAGTACGGGCCGCTGATCTACACCCCACGAGGACAGCTCGTCTGGTTCGACAGGCTGCCCGAGGGCGAGGCGGCCGAGAACCTGAGCGAGCAGACATATCGCGGTCACCGGGCCCTCACGTGGTGGAAGGGGCGCGTGCTCTCGCTCGGCTTCGGGCAGGGCGAAGACATCGTCATGAACCCCCACTACCAGACGGTCGCGAGGATCGCCGGCGGCAACGGTCTGAAGGCCGACCTGCACGACTTCCAGATCGCACCTGAGGACATCGCCTACATCACGGCGTACAACCCGATCCGCTGCGACCTCAGATCGGTCAGAGGAGCGCAGGACGGGGCGATCGTCGACACGGCGATCCAGGAGATCGACATGAAGACCGGGCTCGTGCGCTGGGAATGGCACAGCCTCGATCACGTCGGCGCTTCGGAGTCCGAAGTCCAAACGCCGACGGACACCACGCCCTGGGACTACTTCCACCTCAACTCGATCGATCCCGAGCCGGACGGCAGCATCCTCATCTCGGCGCGCAGCACCTGGGCCGGGTACCGGCTCGAAGGCGGCAGCGGCAAGGTCCTGTGGCGTCTGGGCGGCAACGAGAGCTCCTTCAGGATGGGGCCGGGCACGCGCATGGCGTGGCAACACGACGGGCGCACCCTCCCGGACGGCGAGGTCACCTTCTTCGACGATGGCTCGAACCCGCCGATCCACCACCGGTCGCGTGCCGTGCGGATCACGCTTGACTTCAAGACCCACGAAGCGCGTCTGGCGTCCGCCTACACGCACGCCGACCCGCCGCTGCTGGCCGCAAGCCAGGGCAACGTGCAGACGCTCGCCGATCAGAACACCCTCGTCGGCTATGGCGGGGTGCCCGCGATCAGCGAGTACGACCGCGGCGGCTCGCTGCTGTTCGACGCCCATCAGCCGTTCGACATGTCCTTCTACAGGGCCTTCCGCTTCCCCTGGAGCGGTCGCCCGCTGAGCCCGCCCGCGGTCCTCGCCAGCCTCAACGACACGGGCGAAGAGACGATCGTGCACGCGAGCTGGAACGGCGCCTCCGACGTGGCCTCCTGGATTGTGCTCGCAGGGCAGCGCCCGGGCTCGCTGGCGGCCCGGACCGAGCTCGCCGACGACGGCTTTGAGAGCTCGACGACCCTGCCCCAGAAGTACGCCTACGTGGCGGTGCGGGCGCTCGACCCAGCCGGCCGGGTGCTCGGCACCTCGCAGACGGCTCGGGTGATCAGCTACGCAGCCTCCTTGCCGGGCACGGGGGGGTCTGGATGAGGGCCGTCGACGGCAGGCCGGCGGACGCCTGGCCCGGGATGGTCGAGCGGCGAGCTAGTAGGCCGGTTTGGACTTGTGCTTCTGCGTGGTCGTCGTGGTCGTCGTCTGTTTGGAGGAGGAGCTCCCTCCTTTTCCACCGCACCCCGCCGCCACGACGGTGCTCGCCAGGACAGCCACTAGCGTTAGCATGGCGAGGCGTGGAATTCTTCTCATGGGCCGGGCTCCAATCGTCGCTCGAGGGCTCGGCGCGTCACCCTACCAGTCGTCTGCGGCGCCGATCGCAGTCGGGTGGGCGTTGATGAGCGTCGAGGCGACAGCGAGGCCAGGGCCGGCGACAGAGACCCCCCCGGCCGAGAGCGGACGGGTCCAGCGTTCGGCGTGGCTGCTGGGCGTGTGCTGCGTTGCCCAGTTCATGGTGATCCTCGATCTGAGCATCGTCAACGTCGCGCTGCCCTCGATCCAGTCGAGCCTCGGCTTCTCCGCCCCCGACCTGCAATGGGTCGTCGATGCTTACGCGATCACGTTCGCCGGCTTCTTGATGCTCGGCGGCCGTGCGGCCGATCACTTCGGCCAGCGCCGCACGTTCGTGGTGGCGCTCGTCTTGTTCGCGCTCGCCTCGCTGGCTGGAGGCGCGGCGCCCGACCAGGCGCTGCTCGTCGGCGCTCGCGCCGTGCAGGGCCTCGCCGGAGCCCTGATGGCGGCATGCTCGTTGGCGATCATCACCGCGTCGTTTCCGGCGGGCCCCGAGCGGCACCGCGCGATCGGAATCTGGGCGGCGATGAACGGTCTCGGTGGCGCAGCCGGCGTGCTGCTCGGCGGGATAATCACCGAACTGCTCAGCTGGCGCTGGGTCCTTCTGATCAACCCTCCGATCGCAATCGCGGCCGCACTCGTCGCCTACGCGGTCGTGCGTGAGCGTCGCAGCGCGCAAACGGGCGCCAGCTTCGACCTCGCCGGCGCGCTGACCTTGACGATCGGTCAGATGGTGCTGGTGTACGGCGTCGTGGAAGCGGGCTTCAAGGGCTGGGGGTCGTTTTCCGCGCTCGGCCCGATCGTCCTCGGCGTGGTGCTGCTCGGGATGTTCGGCGTGATCGAGACACGTGTGGCGTCCGCGCCGCTGATCCCGTTCAAGGAGTTGACCAAGCCGCTGCGGGTCGCCAACACGATCGTGCTGCTCTTCAGCGCGGCGCTCTTCCCGATGTGGTTCGTCAGCTCTCTGTACCTGCAGCAGGTGCTGGGCCTCTCGCCGCTCCACACCGGGCTGATCTTCCTGCCGATGACCCTGACGATCATGATCGTCGCTTCGCGCGCCGGCAGGCTCGTGAGCCGCTTCGGCGTGCGCTCGGTGCTCGGCGGCGGGCTGATCATGATGACGGCCGGGATGCTGTTGTTCGCCAAAATCGGCGCCAGCGGCAGCGCGATCGTGTACGTGATGATCCCGGGACTGCTCACGGCAGCGGGGATCGCGATGTCGATCGTTCCCTCGACGATCGCCGCCACCCAGGGCGCCAAGGAGGGACAGGCCGGGCTCGCATCGGGTCTCGTGAACACGTCGCGTCAGGTTGGTGGTGGGCTCGGCCTCGCTTTCCTGATCACGCTCGCGACGCAGCACACCACCAATCTGATCGGCTCGGGCCAGCAGGTGCCCCAGGCGCTGACCGACGGCTTCCGGCTCGCCTACCTGATCGGGGCGGGCCTGGCCGCGGTGGCAGCGGTGATGACGTTCACATCGTTCCCCAGGCCCGAGGCGTCGCTGGGAGGGGCGGCGCGACGCCTCGCGCTGGTGATCGGCGTCGTCCTCGCGAGCTTCCTCGTGCTCGCGGTCGCGTTCGCGGGCTCCCACGGCGCTCCGATCGGGGCGTACACCACGAGCGGCGCCCACAGCTTCGTCAGCGCGCCCTCGCTGCACCCGCCCAAGATCCGCAGCACCCAGCGAGCACCCTCCGGGCAGCTCGCACCGGGCTACATCTTCACCGCCAACTTCTACGACCTGAACGACCCGCCGATCGTCGGCCAGAGCGGGCCGCTGATCCTCGACCGTCACCTGCAGCCGGTCTGGTTCCAGCCTGTGCCGCAAAAGCTCGTCGCCGCCAACCTCAGCCTGCAGAGCTACGAAGGCAAGCCGGCACTCGCGTGGTGGCAGGGCGCTGTCACGAACACCGGTGCCACCGAAAGCGGGGAAGACGTGGTGGTCGACCAGCACTACCGGACGGTCGCGCGACTGAAGGCGACGGACGGCTGGGTCCTCACCCTGCACGAGTTCCTGATCAGCGGCGACCACGCCTGGGTGACGGCCAACAAGAACATCCCGATGGACCTCTCCAGGTACGGCGGCGCATACAACGGCGCGCTGATCGACTCGGCGGTGCAGGAGTATGACCTCAAGACGGGCAAGCTCCTTCGCAGCTGGGACGCGCTCGATCACATCCCGCTGGGCCAGTCCCAAGCGTCGCTGCCCACGAACGGGTTCCCCTGGGACGCCTACCACGTGAACTCGATCGAGCTGACCGGCCATGAAACCTTTCTCGTCTCCATGCGCGACACCTGGGCCGCGTACCTGGTCGACGGCGACACCGGCAAGATCGAGTGGACCCTCGGCGGCAAGAACTCGAGCTTCAAGTTCGGCCCCGGCGCGGCCTTCCAGTGGCAGCACGACGTGAAGCTCCAGCCGGGCTCGACCGTCAGCCTGTACGACGACCATTGCTGCCAGCTCACCGGTGGAGGCACCTACGTCGACCCGACCGCTCCATCTCGGGCGCTCGTGCTCAAGCTCGACCAGCAGACGCGCAGGGCCAAGCTGGCGGCTCAATACATCCGTGGCAAAGACTTCAACGCCGCCTACATGGGCGACACACAACCCCTGCCGAGCGGCAACGTGTTCGTAGGCTGGGGATCGGAACCCTACTTCTCCGAATACAGCCGGTCCGGTCGGCTGCTGTTCGAAGGCGAACTCCCGGGCCCCAACCTCACCTACCGGGCGACGCTCGAGCAGTGGACCGGTCAGCCGCTCTCCCCGCCCGCGGGGGCCGCGCGCCAGACGGACGGCACGACCACGGTCTACGCCAGTTGGAACGGTGCCACCCAGGTCAGCTCCTGGAGGATCCTCGCCGGACCCAGCGCCGGCCGGCTGACCGTTGTCGCAACCCACGCCAAGTCCGGGTTCGAGACGGCGATCCCCGTGGCACAGCAGTATGCGAGCTTCGAGATCCAGGCGCTCGGCGCCGATGGCCGGGTGCTCGGAGCCTCTCGGCCGTTCGCGCTCAGCTCCTGAGCGGCCGCTCGGGCGTGTCCCTGCGGGCGCGCCCGGCGGCGAAGAAGTCGAGCACCTGGCCGATGAAGCCCTCAGGGTCGGCGTCGATCATCGTGTATCCCTGCCCGGGGAGCTCGACGAGGCCACAGGCCGGTATCGCGGCGGCGGCCGCTGCCGCGGCGGCCCTGAACACCGCGGGGCTCTCCTGTCCCATCAGGATCCGCACCGGCACCTGGAGCGAGGCGAAGCGGCCGGGGTCGCAGCTGTAGTCGAGCCCGATCCGTCCCTCCCGCTCGAGCGTGTGGACCGCCGCCAGCCGGGCCTCCCACACCGGAAGGGCGCGGATCGGCGCGGGGTCCACCTGGATGATCTCCCTGTAGAAGAGCTCCAGCGCGCCCTCCCGGTCGTCGTCTGACAGCAGCGCCGAGAACCTCTCCAGGAACTCTCCCGACTCCGGCAGAACGGCGTGCCCGGGGGTGCCGAACGGAGGCTCGTCAGGAGCGCCCTGCTGATTCCATCTGTCAGCAGCAGCGCCTCCATGCCCACGAGCGCGCCGTATGAGTGCCCGAGGTAGAGCACGGGCTCGTCGACCATCGCTATCACGGCCGCGACGTCCTGCGCCTCGCGCACCAACGCATCTGGCCCGGGTGACTCCTCGGTGCTCGCGCCCCGCCCGCGACGGTCGAGCAGGTACAGCGTGAACCGCTCCGCGAGCGGTCCCGCAACCGGCGCGGTTCACGTCGGGGGGCGCAGCGCGACCTCCTCCGCAAAGCGCACCGCCGTGCGCTGAAACGCCGCGTAGGAAGTCAGAGCCTCGAGCGCCGAGCCCTCGCCGGGGTCCGACTCACTGCCTGCTGTAACTGCGGCGTCGCTCATGGGAGAGCCGACGCGGGGATTCGAACCCCGGACCCCCGCTTTACGAGAGCGGTGCTCTGGCCATCTGAGCTACGTCGGCGCGGCCACCGATGCTACCGGCGCGCCTGCTCGAGCGCCACGTGCGAGGCGTCCTGCGCAGGGGCGCCCAGCGCGCGCAGCTCGGCCAGCAGCGACTCGCCGTGCTTGGAGCAGAACGTGGGTCCCACGCCGTGCACCGCCCCCAGCTCCCGCGTGTCCACCGGCCACGCTCTGAGGATCTCTTCGAGCACGGCGTTCGAGGCGACGCGAAACGCCGGCAGACCTTCCGCGCGTGCCATCCGCCACGCCCGCAGGCGCTCGAACTGGCGCTCGTCGACCGCATCGACGGACCGGCCGTCAGCAACCGTCGCGTCCGCGCCGATCCTCGCCAGGGGCCGCGGCGCAGCGCTCGACGAGGCGGGCCTGGGCACGCGACCCCGACCGGCGCTGGGGCGCACAGGCGGGGAGTCGGGAGCGTTCAGCGCAGCTGCGAGCGTGGGGTCGGGGTCGCACACGTCACAGCACCTGCCGCTCGGAGCACCGGGCGAGGAGTCACCGAAGTGGTCGAGAATCTGGCGGCGGCGGCAGTGCTCGGTCGCCGACATGAAGCGCTCGATCGAGCGGTATGACTCCCAGCCGCGATCCTTCGCGGCCTTGATCGCGGCCCACGCCCGGCGAGGGCTGCCTTCGCCTGTCGCCGACACCAGCAGCCCGCGCGAGCCGCCTGGGCTCAGCCGCACCGCGTTGGCCCGCTCGGCGATCGAGAGCAGCACGCGATCGCGCTCGTCGAGCTCCCCGTGACCGATCGCCGCCGCCCCTCCTTCGCGGGCGGCGCGTGCGCGCAGACGCCCCACATATGCCTTGACGTCCGCCACGGTGGTGTCGCGCTGGGTGTTGAACCTGATCAGCCGGCCGAGGTCCATGCGCGCGGCCAGCAGCAGCGCCCGTGCGGGCTCGCCGTCGCGTCCACCCCTGCCCGCCTCCTGGTAGTAGGCCTCCAGGCTGGTGGGCAGCGCCCAGTGAGCGACGGTGCGCACGTCGGCCTTGTCCACGCCCATGCCGAACGCATTCGTGGCGACGACGACCTCGGCGGGGCCGTTCATGAACGCGTCCTGGCTGGTCCGTCGTGCGTCGGGGCTCATGCCTGCGTGGTAGGGCACCGTCCGGATCCCGCTCGCGCCGATCAGAGCCGCCACCTCCTCGGTGTCCTTGCGAGTCCCGCAGTAGACGATCGCCGGCCGCGCGGCGCCATCGGCGAGCACGTGCAGGAGGGCCGCGCGCTTGCGTGCCACCGCACCCTTGCCCTGCACGGAGAAGACGTCGAACGCGATGTTCGGGCGGTCGAACCCGGCCCTGACCGACACCCAGTCGCGCAGGCCCAGGCGGGCCGCGATCTCGTTCGCCACGCGGGGCGTCGCGGTGGCCGTCGCGGCCATCACCGGTGGACGCCCGAGCGCCGCGATCGCGTCGTGCAGGCGCAGATAGTCGGGGCGGAAGTCGTGCCCCCACTCCGCCACGCAATGGGCCTCGTCGACGACGAACAGCGCGACCCTCCGTCGCTCCAGCGCGGCCCGAAAGGCGCCCGAGGCGAAACGCTCGGGCGAGACCAGGATCAGCTGGGTCTCCCCCTCGGCGATCTCACGCAGGGCGCGTGCGTTGTGGCCATCGACCATTCCCGAGGCCAGCATGTTCGCGCGCACCCCGCCCTCTGCGAGGCGGCGCAGCTGATCCGCCATCAGGGCGATCAGGGGGCTGACGACCACCACCAGCCCGACGTCCGCGAGCGCCGGCAGCTGATAGCAGAGCGACTTGCCGCCACCTGTGGGCATCACCACGAGGCTGTCCCGTCGCTCGAGCGCAGCCTCCACGGCCTCCCGCTGACCCGGGCGGAAGCACTCGAGCCCGAATCGCCGCAGCAGGGCCTCGGGGTCCGAGGCGATTCGATCGCTCACGACGCTGGACTGCACCACCCGGGGCAAGCTACTCGCAGCTCCGGCCGGGACCGCTCACGCAGCGGTCCCGGTGCTCACGCAGGCCGGGTCCGCCGCTCCCACACCACCCGGGCTCCGGCGGCGGGGACGAGCGTGATCGCGCGGCGGCGATTCCACTCGCCGCGACGCCACAGTCCGCGAGCAGGCGGCGACGGGCGCAGCTCGCCGAGCATCGTGGCAAGCATCAGCTTCATCTCGAGCATCGCGAACGAAGCCCCGATACAGCGCCGGATGCCGCCGCCGAAGGGGATCCAGGCGAACGTGTCCGGCGGCGCGTCGAGGAAGCGCTCCGGACGAAACTCCCGCGGATCGTCATACACGCGGGGGTTCTTGTTGGTGAGATAGATCGACGCCACCGCGCGAGTGCCCGCCGGCAGCTCGTAGCCACCGAGCTCCAGCGGCTCCTGCAGCATGCGCACGACGCCCGGGACGACCGGGCGCACGCGGAGGGTCTCATGGACGACGGCCTGCATGTAGGTGTCCTCCTCACCGGCGTCGATCTCTGCGAGCAGGCGCTCGAGCTGCCGCGGATGGCGGGCGAGCCGCTCGATCGCCCAGGCGGTCGCGGTCGCGGTCGTCTCGTGGCCGGCGAGCAGCAGCGAGACGAGCTCGTCGCGGAGCTCCCCGTCGGTCATCGCCTGCCCCTCCTCGTCGCGTGCCTGGAGCAGCAGCGAGAGGATGTCCTCGCGCTCGGCGAGGTCGCTCTGCTCGCGCCTGCGCGAGATCTCCGCGTAGATGAGCTGGTCGAGCCGGTCCAGTGCACTGCCCATCCCTCCGCCGGGACGGTCCTGGCTCTGGCTCAGCGCGAACCTGAGCATCGTCAGTGTCCGCATCGGTTCCGCGAGCTGGGCGATCGCGCCCTTCAGGGCGTCGTCGCGCTCGTCCTGCACGCCGAACACCGCTCGCAGGATCACCTCGAGGGTGATCGCACGGGTGTGGCTGCTCAGCGCCATCGGCCGGCCGAGCGGCCAACCCGCCATGTCGCGTTCGGTCGCCGCCACGATCGTCTGCTCGTAGGCGCGCATCCGCTCGCCGTGGAAGGGGGGCAGCAGCAGCTTGCGCTGGCGCATGTGCTCGGGGCCCGTGAGGGTGATCACCGATCGTGGCCCCAGCACCGAGGCGATCGGCGTGTCGCCCGCGGCCGAGGGCGCAACCTCGGCGGGCGCCGTCAGCAGCGTCTTCACGGCCGTCGGGTCGCTCAGCATGATCAGCTTGCGACCGCTCGGGGAGAACGTCAGCGCGAACGCCTCGCCATGCCGGCGCGCGCAGTAGTCCATCAGCACGGTGGGCGCGAGCGCCCACGCGAGCGTCTGCACGAACGGCGGCAGGGGTGGGTCGGGCGGCAGCCGCCTGACGGGTGTGCCGGCTGCGACCGGCTGCGGGCTCGTGAGCGTGCTGGCCATGCGAGGAGGTCCGGAGAGGACCCCCTATGTTTAGCGCAACCGGCTGCGGCGAGCCGGGCGGCGGCGGCGGGGCACACGTACGCGTGCCCCGTGTTCGCGCAGCGCATGGGTCACCTGATCGTGCGCGCGACGGACCTCCGACGGCGAGAGCCTGTCGGGGCAGCGGTCCAGATAACCGGCAAGCATTCGCGCGGGCAGCACCCTCACCCCCTTGCGCCGGGCCAGCGGTCGATCGATCCAGGCGCTGCTGAACACGAGCAGCGGCTCGACCTCCATTCCCGTCACGCGCTCGATCACCCTGCGCTCGGCCTGGGCCTGGCTGAGGGCGCCGCCATGCAGGCGCGACACCCGCACCGGACCGGGGTGGCTCTTGGTCTCGACCGTGAAGATGCCGGGGGCGCCGATCAGGATGTGATCGACGTTTCCGTTGCTGAAGGAGGCGTCGTGGATGACGTGCCATCCCTGCAGGCCGAGGTCGTCCAGCATGCCGCCGACCTGCTCCTCGCCGGAGGCTCCGCGATCGTGGCGGTCCACGAGCGGCAGCACGACGCGTGAGACCGCGAAGATGGCGGCCAGCAGCGCCAGCTCGGCCACGAGGAAGCGGATGTCGTGGAGGCCGAAGACCCGTCCGAGCGCGGCCGTGGCGATCGCGAGCACGCCCAGCGCCACGAGCGTGCGCAGACGCAGGCGGCGCACGATCCCGCGCGCATGCTGCCCGGCCACACGGGCAGAGGGGTCGTGGCCGATCGCGAACATCTCTGCTTCATACATCGGTCCGCGACCGCCCGCCCCTTAGGGATTTTCTCCCAAAGAGCGTGGAGAACAAAGCCGATTCCTAAAGCCACCGAGCCGACGGGTCGAAGCCACAGGCAGGACGAAAGCTGTGAGCACGGATGTCTCGCGTGTACGAATATTCAGAACCTGATCCACCTTTGGATGTTTGCCTGTTGCTGCGAGCGCATGCCGAGCAGCTGTGGCTCAGTCGCGAGACGATCCCGGTGCTGCACCAGCTGCAGAGCCCGGACGGTCTTCCCGAGGAGCAACTGGGGGCGGCGCTCGCCTACCTCGAGGTCTCATGGCTCGAGGCCACCCGTCTGGCGGCCGAGACGGAAGCCGCACACTCCGCGCTCCTGGCCGCGCCGGCGGGTCCCGATCGCGCCCTTCCGCTGCAGGCGTGCCGCTACCACACGGCGGTGCGGGTGCTGCGCGAAGCGGTGGCCGATCGCGTGCGTGCACTGAACGGCGCGCCCGTCAGCATCCCCTGCGCGGCCGAGGGCGCCGGCCTCTGAGCACCGGCACGGGCGCTGGCGGGCACGATCGCGTAGGCTGCGGCGCCTCCGTGCCGCCTGCCTTCGACCTGCAATCTCACTCGATCCACTCCGACGGAGCCCTGCCGGCCGCCGAGGTGGTGCGACGCGCGGGACAGGCCGGCGTGGAGCTGCTGGCGTTGAGCGACCACGACACCGTCTCGGGCGTCTCCGAGGCGCTGGCGGCGGGCGAGAGCGACGGCGTGCGGGTGGTGCCGGCGGTCGAGATCTCCTCGATCGACGACCTCTCGCCCACCGCCCGGGAACTGCACATCCTCGGCTATCTGATCGACCACTCCGACCCGGCGTTCGAGGCGACGCTCGGCGAGTTCCTGTCCGACCGGGAGAAGCGCACGCTGCGCATGGCCGCGGCGCTGCGGGAGCTCGGCTTCGTGCTCGACGATCGCGCGATCGAGGAGCGTCTGGCGGCGGGCAGGCCGATCGGTCGGCCGCACCTCGCCGAAGCGGTGCTCGGAGCCCCCGAGAACGAGGCCCGCCTGCGTGAGGAGGAGATCGATGACGTGGGTTCGCTGATCAGGGCCTATCTGATCGATGGCAAGCCGGCCTTCCGGCTGCGAGAGACCCCGACCGTGGGCCAGGCGATCGAGGCGATCCACGGCGCTGGGGGCGTGGCCATATGGGCCCATCCGTTCTGGGACGTGTCGGACTCCGAGGAGGTGCTGGCGATGATCGACCGCTTCGTGCAGGTCGGCGTCGACGGGATCGAGGCGTTCTACGTCACCCACACCAAGGAGCAGACGGAGCTGCTCGCGCGCCGGTGTGAAGAGCGCGGACTGCTGAGCACCGGCTCCTCGGACTTCCACGGTCCTGAGAACCGCACGTTCTCGCGCTTTCGCGCGTTCGAGACCTACGGCCTGCAGCCCAACCTCGGCCCGATCGCCGGCTGATCGTCGCTCACAGCCGCGCCCTCCCCCGCCTACAGCCGGTAGGCGAGCGCTTCCAGGGCCAACTCCTCTGAGACGTTGAGGTCCAGCCGCAGCCGGGTGTCCTGCACCAGCGCGATCCCGGCACGGGCGCGGGGTCCGGGACAGGCGTGGGCATCCTGGCGGAGATCCTCCAGGCGGTCGGTGTTGTGGGCGAGCTCGGATGCGTCCTCGGCGAGGCACAGCAGATCGCGCAGCCACAGCTCGATCAGGCGCAGGGCCCGCGCCAGCGCGATCGTGCGGGCGCGCCGCTCCGAGCGTCGTCGCGCGTCGGCCGCCTCGCGCTCCAGGCGACGGCGGTCGGAGGCGGGGGCGAACTGCAGCGCGGCAGCGAGCCGCTGATCGGACTGTCCGCCGGCGCGCGCGCCGGCAGCCTTCGCCGTATCGAGCAGCTCCGTCCAGCGACGCTGCTCGGTGGCGCCCGCCAGGGCCGCGCGGACGTAGTCCTCGGCCGCCGCTCGCAACGCGCGACCCTCGTCCGTGGCGAGGTGCGCCGCCAGACCCGCGTCACCGAGCGACAGTCGCGCGCACGCCCGCGCCTGCTCCAACTCGCCGTCCGTCGAGGAGCCGCCGGCTCGATCGGGGAAAGCGCGATCGTCGCCGAGCACTCGCTGGGCGATCTCCTCGGAGGGCAGCGGATCGAAGCGCACGTGCAGGCAACGCGAGGAGATCGTCGGAAGGACTTCCTCGCGACGATCGGTCAACAGCAGCAGGTGGACGAAGGACGGGGGGTCCTCGAGCGTCTTCAGCAGCCTGTTGGCGGCCTGCTCGTTGAGCTGGTGGGCGGACTCGATCACGAACACCCGCCGCACGGATTCGAAGGGAGTGTGGGACGCGGCCGCGACGACCGGTGCATCGACGTCGGCGACGAGCATTTCGGCGGCGCCGCTCGGCGTCACCCAGCTGAGGTCCGGATGGGAGCCGCGGGCCACCCGCTCGTTCGCAGCGGCGGGGTCGGGGGCACCATCGGCGAGCAGCACGGCGGCGAACGCGCGGGCGACGGTGCGCTTGCCCGTACCCGGCGGCCCGTGGAAGAGGTAGGCGTGAGAGGGGCTGCCCCCGGGAGGCAACGCGGGCACGAGCACCGATCGCGCGTGGGGGTGAGAGCTCAGGCAAGCGAGCAGCTGCTCGCCCTGCGCCGACATGCCGGCCGGGGCGGCGTCCCGCTCTCGCATCGAAGGGCTCATCGGTGACCGCCATCGTAGAGCCGCTACGGTGCGGCGGTGTCCCGCGGCAGGCTGATCACGATCGAGGGGTTGGACGGCGCGGGCAAGTCCACGCTCGCAGAGGGGCTCAGACGGAGCATCGCCGAGCTGGGCCTGACGGTGCTGCTGTTGCGGGAGCCCGGCGGCGTGGCCGTCTCTGAGCGGATCAGAGCGCTGGTCAAGGATCCGACGCTGGAGATCGACGAGCGAGCCGAGGCGCTGCTGTACGCGGCGGCGCGGGCCCAGCTGGTGGCCGAGCGGGTGCGCCCTTCGCTGGCCCGGGGCGAGCTGGTCCTGCTCGACCGGTTCGTGGACTCCTCGCTCGCCTACCAGGGCGAGGGACGGGGGCTGGGAGTGCAGGAGGTCGCCGCCGTCAACCGCTTCGCGACCGGCGGGATCGCGGCCGACCGAACGCTGCTGCTCGACCTCTCACCCGCCGAGGGACGCACGCGCCAGCGCGGACGCGCACAGGAGCCCGACCGCCTCGAACGCGAGGACGAGCGCTTCTTCGAGGCTGTCGCGAGGGCCTACCGGCGGCTCGCCCAGGCAGAGCCCGAGCGAATTCGCGTGCTCGACGCGTCGCTGGCGCCCGAGCGGGTGCTGGCCGACGCCCTCGCTGCGATCGCCGACATACTCGACCGACACCAGCCGTGAGGGCCACATCAGCCGGGTTTGGAGCACTTAGGATTAGCGGCTGATGCGCCGAGCGCTCCACACGACCTCCTCCCTGGCGATGACGGCGTTGGCGTCGATGCTGGTGCTGAGCGCCGCCGCCCGGGCGGTACCCGTCAAGCCGTCGGGGGCGAGCACCACACCCACGGTGACGACCCCCGCGTCGGCGAAAATCGGACAGCCCACGACGATCTCGCCCACTGCCTCGACGACGACGCCCGCCGTCACCGCGCCGAGCACGAGTTCGACGCCCGCCACCAGCGCCACGACCCCCAGCTCGACGACACCCTCGACGAGCACACCGGCCACCGTGCCCACGACCACCGTGCCGACGACGGCGACGGCGCCCACGACCGTCACGACGGTTCCCGGGCAGTTGCACCCCATCCCGAAGGGCGCGAGCCCCGCCGCGCACGCGGGCTCGAAGAAGATCTCCACGGAGGCGATCGTGCTGGCCGTGATCGCCGCTCTGGTGGTGCTCGCATGCGCCGCCTGGGCGCTCGCGCGCAGTCGCGCCTACGAACCCCACTGGCTGCTCTCCCTGCGCTACGCGATGGCGGAGGCCGGCTTTCGCGCCTCGGCGACGTGGGCGGAATTCACCGACTGGGTGCGGCTCGGGCGCTAGGAGCGTCGCCCGCCGGCGTCGCTACCCTGTAGGTGTACGCCAAGCCTCCGTTTGGTCAGCGTCAAAAGGTCCGTCCGACCTATAGCGGATGATTCAGTGTTACCCGCTGAGCGCCGATTTTTCGCCGCAAATTGACGATTTTGGCCGAACGAAGATAGAGGAGGCAGGTCGATGGACCCCACCCCGCAGACAGCACTTGCTCAGGATGTCCAGCCCGGTCAGGCGCTGTCGATCAGTCGCTATTTCACGACGCCGGGGATCCATCCCTTCGACACGGTCGAGTGGGAGCGGCGGGACGCCCGAATCGGGCACGGCGAGCGGGTCGCGTTCGAGCAGACCGACGTCGAGTTCCCCGCGAGCTGGTCGCAGAACGCGACGAACATCGTGTCCCAGAAGTACTTCCGGGGGAAGCTGGGCGATCCCGCGCGCGAGAGCTCGGTCAAGCAGATGATCGGTCGGGTCGCGGGCACGATCGCGACCTGGGGACGTGAGCGGGGCTACTTCGCCAGCGACCAGGACGGCGACGCGTTCGAGGCCGAGCTGACCCACATCCTGCTGCACCAGATGGCCGCCTTCAACTCGCCGGTGTGGTTCAACGTCGGCTTCGAGGAGAGCCCGCAGTGCAGTGCGTGCCAGCCCTACCACGCCCTGGTCTCGACACCGCGAGGAATGGTTCCGATCGGAGAGCTCGTCGAGGAGGACCGGATCGGCCACGACGTCTATGACGCCAACGGAGTTACGCACGTGGTTGCGACGAAGGCCAACGGCCGCAAGCGCGTGCTGCGTGCGCGGCTGCGCAATGGGAGCTTTGTCGAAGCTACACCAGACCACGTGGTCAAGGCCGTTACGGAGCGTCGCACATCGCCTCAGTGGCTGCCGATGGAGCAGTTGAGGGTCGGAATGCGGATGCACCTGCATCCTCACGGCGCAGCTGTACGACAGCCTGCGTTGGTCGGGGGAGCAGACTCCCCGTTGACCGAGCTCGCTGAGCTTGAAGTACCAATAGCCACCGACCCGATTGAGATCGACGTCGTCGCGATCGAAGACCTCGGCGAGATGGAGGTCTACGACATCCAGACCGAATCGGGCGAGTACTTGTCGAATAACGTAGCGGTCCACAACTGCTTCATCCTCTCGGTCAAGGACACGATGGAGTCGATCCTCGAGTGGAACACCAAGGAGGGGATGATCTTCCGCGGGGGCTCGGGGTCGGGGATCAACCTCTCGAACATCCGCGGCTCGATGGAGCACCTGGCGAAGGGCGGCACGGCCTCCGGTCCGGTGTCGTTCATGCGGGGAGCCGATTCGTGGGCTGGCACGATCAAGTCCGGTGGCAAGACCCGCCGTGCGGCGAAGATGGTGGTGCTCGACGTCGACCACCCCGACATCAGAGAGTTCATCGAGTGCAAGGCCAAGGAGGAGGACAAGGCGGCCGCGCTGCGCGACGCCGGCTTTGACATGTCGATCGACGGCGATGGCTTCAAGTCGATCCAGTACCAGAACGCGAACAACTCGGTGAGGGTCACGGACGAGTTCATGCGCGCCGTCGAGGAGGATGGCGAGTGGCAGCTGATCGCGCGCACGACGGGCGAGCCGGTGGGCGAGCCGCTGCGCGCGCGTGAGCTGATGCGCGAGATCGCCGAGGCGGCATGGCGGTGCGCGGACCCGGGCGTGCAGTACGACACGACGATCAACCAGTGGCACACCTCCCCGAACTCGGGCAGGATCAACGCGTCGAACCCGTGCTCGGAGTACATGCACGTGGACGACTCGGCGTGCAACCTGGCCTCGCTGAACCTGATGCGCTTCCGGCGCGCCGACGGCACGCTCGACGTGGAGTCCTTCGAGCACACCGTGGACGTGATGCTGCTCGCGCAGGAGATCGTCGTCGGCCCCTCCAGCTATCCGACCGAGGAGATCGGGGTCAACGCGCGGGCCTTCCGCCAGCTCGGTCTGGGCTACGCCAACCTCGGTGCCTACCTGATGAGCAACGGCATGCCGTATGACTCGGGCGAGGGACGGGCCACCGCGGCGGCGATCACCGCACTGATGACCGGACGGGCCTACCGCGAGTCCGCACGGGTCGCGGCGGCGCTCGGTCCCTACGAGCGCTACGCGGAGAACCGTGAGGCGCACAACCACGTGATGGAGATGCACCGCGAGGCCGCCTACGCGATCGCCCCGGAGGCGTGTGCCGACAGCGAGCTGCTCAATGCCGCGAGGCGCTCATGGGAGGAGGCGGTCGCGCTCGGCGAGCGCCACGGCTATCGCAACGCCCAGGCAACGGTGCTCGCGCCGACGGGGTGCCTCGTGGCCGGCAGCTTGATTCCGACAAGCAGAGGACTGGTGCGACTGCGCAGCCTGGGCGATGTGGACGGCAGGCAATGGCAGGATCTCGACGTTCAGGTCGCCACCGACCAGGGACCGAGGCAGGCGACCGCTTTCTACATCAACGGCATGGAGCATGTCGTTTCAGTCGAGACCGCGCGTGGCTATCGCATCCAGGGCACGCCGACGCATCGCATCAAGGTGGTCGACGAGCACGGGAACTGGGTATGGCGGCGCTTGGCTGAGATCGACGAGGGTGATCGCGTGCCAATGATGCTTGGCGGAATGGTGGGCGAGCCGCGCGAGGTCTCGCTGCCACCGTTGGGCGACCTGCATTGGAACGCCGACCACGAGACGCGCGCACCGAGGCAGATGACACCCGAGCTCGCCGAGTTCGTGGGCTATTTCATGGGCGATGGCTCGCTGCACGCGAAGGGCATCCGGCTTTGCGTGACCGACGGCGACGACGACGTGATCGAGCGTCTGGGCGAGCTGGGGCGGTTGCTGTTCGGACTCGAAGCGCACCAGCTACCTCGTGAGGGATACACGGAGATGGCATTCCACTCGGTGGCGCTCACGATCTGGTGGGATGCCTGTGGTTTCTCCAAGCTCTCCCCCTACGAGGGCCACAGCGGCAAGGGCTGGTCGCCTCACATACCTGACGCGATCCTTCATTCCAATGATCGCGGCATCTATGCGGCGTTTGTACGAGGCCTGTTCGAGGCAGACGGCAACGCGAACAATGGCTACGCCTACTGGACGACCACGTGCGAGGAGTTCTCGCGCGACGTTCAGACACTGCTCTTGACGCTCGGATTCGTGACGACCCGCGATGCGAGCGACAGCCGTGAGAAGCTCGGTGGACCGTGCCATCGCCTGCGGATTCTCAATGCGAGCTCGGCGGCGCGGTTCGCCGAGCAGATCGGCTTCATGTCCACGCGAAAGAACGCGGCACTTCAGCGTGCGGACCATCCACAAGCCGCGCGTTATGACCACATCCCCGTCTCGCGCGCCCTCGTGGATCGTCTCGCCCCAGAGAACGACAACCTGAGGAAAACCCTTCTCACGCAGCTCGCGAGAAGCGGTTCCGTCAGCCGGCGCTCGGCGACCGCGTTGCTGGAGCGAGGATCCGAGTCGGCTCACGACGAACCGCATGCGGCTGTAGAGCTTGAGCAGCTGCTCGGCTATTTCTACGACACGGTGACCGGAACCGAGCTACTCGAGGAGCAGCCCACCTTCGATCTGTCTGTGCCCGACAACGTGACCTACGTGGCCGACGGATTCGTCAGTCACAACACGATCAGCTTCCTGATGGACTGCGACACGACCGGGGTGGAGCCCGACTTCTCGCTGGTGAAGTTCAAGGAGCTGGTCGGCGGCGGTCAGATGACGATCGTCAATCGCACGGTGCCACTGGCCCTGCAGACGCTGGGCTACTCCGAGCAGCAGGTCGGGCAGATCGAGGCATACCTCGCCGAGCACGGCACGATCGTGGGCGCTCCCGGGCTCGCCGCCGAGCACATGCCGGTGTTCGACGTGGCGGTCGGCGAGCGGGCGATCTCGCACATGGGCCACCTGAAGATGATGGGCGCGGTGCAGCCGTTCATCTCGGGAGCCATCTCGAAGTGCGTGACGGGAGACACGCTCGTCGCCAGCGAGCGTGGGCTCGTTCGAATCGACTCGCTGCAAGGCGATGAGCAGCCCGACAGCTTCAGCGACATGGAGCTGAAGATCGCCTCCCTTGACGGCACGCGCAGCACCGATGCGTTCTATTACGGCGGCGAGCGCCCAGTTCGCGAGGTCACATTGCGCTCTGGACATCGCGTCACCGGCACGCCCAACCACCGTCTGCTGACCTGCGGCGCCGATGGTCTTCAGTGGCGCCGCCTCGATGAGCTGGAGCCGGGGGAGTTCGTGGCCACTCAGTATGGCGACGATCTGTGGGCTGCGGTCCCGGCGCGCTTTGACGATTTCCTGCCCAGTCCAACCTATGGCAGCCAGAAGACAGTCGCGCTCCCCGCCGAGATGAACAGTGATCTCGCGTTCTTCCTGGGCGTCTATGCGGCCGAGGGGCACGTATCGAGATCTACATGGACCGTCAGGATCAGCAACGCAGACGGAGCGGTGATCCCGCTTGTCATGGATATAGCCGAGCGCCTGTTTGGCTTCCGTCCGAAGCTGGTGCGTGCTCCGGGCAAGTGTCCGTCGATTGAGCTGTCATCGAAGCGGCTGGTCGAGTTTCTCGACTATCTCGATTGTGGAGATCGGGCGTCGAACAAGCGGATCCCGCAGGCGGTCCTGCGCTCTCCTCGGGAGATGGTGCTTCGGTTCCTGGATGGGCTATGCCTCGATGCGTACCTCACGACGAGCGGAATGGTCAAGTGGGCGATCTGCCTGGACTCCGGGCAACTCCTCGACGACCTACAGGCGATACTCACCAATCTGGGAGTCGTGCACAGCAGGATCACCAAGCAAGCTCCGCGGTATGAAAAGGCTTTCGACGAGGTCTACACGGCAGGCCGTGAAGCGCAGAGGTTGGTGGGCATGCTCAACCTCGTCGAGTCTCACAAGGCACGAAGAGCAGAAGAGATTGGCTCTCGCGACTTGAGCAACAATCCATGGGACGTCATTCCCGGCATAAGCGGGCGGGAGTTGTACAGCCGGCTTCCGCGCGGTCGCAGCGGTCGTTCCGGGCGCGGATCAGGACATTCTCGAGCCTTCAGCCATCTCAAGGATGTACGCACACAGAACGTGAGCCGTACCTCTCTCGAGCGGGTGGCGACAGTCGAGGGCGTCGAGCTCCCCGAGTGGCTTGGCGTGGTGCTCGAGCGCAATCTGCATTTCAGCCCGGTCGTCTCCGTAGAGGACCGGGGCCTGCGCGAGGTATACGACGTATCTGTCCCGGTCACGCACGCATTCGTCGCGAACGGCATCGTGAACCACAACACGGTGAACCTCCCCCAGGAATCCACGGTCGAGGACATCGCCGACGCCTACACGCAGGCCTGGCACCTCGGCATCAAGGCGCTTGCGATCTACCGCGACGGCTCGAAGACCGCGCAGGCGCTTCGCACCGACGCCCAGCAGGGCGAGGATGCGAGCGCAGCTGCGCAGGGAGACATCGACGCGATCGTCGATGCAGCGGTGGAGCGTGCGCTCGCCGAGGCGGGGCCGCGGCGCAAGCGGATGCCGCGGGAGCGCCAGTCGATCACGCACAAGTTCTCGATCGGCGGCCACGAGGGCTACATCACGGCCGGCATGTACGAGGACGGAACCGTGGGAGAGATCTTCCTCACCGACATCGGCAAGGAGGGCTCGACGCTCAGAGGCATGATGAACTCGTTCGCCACGGCGATCTCGATCGCGCTGCAGTACGGCGTGCCGCTGGAGACGCTGGTGCGCAAGTTCAGCTACATGCGCTTCGAGCCCGAGGGCATCACCGGCAACCCGGAGATCCCGTTCGCCAAGTCGATGCCCGACTACATCATGCGCTGGCTCGCCTCGCGCTTCCTGGATGCCGAGGTGCAGGAGGACCTGGGCATCCTCACACCCGAGGTGCGTGCACGCAAGGCCTCTCAGGAGACCCTGCAGTCGGTGAGCGCCTCCGACACCGCCGGTCCGAGCGCCGGCGAGGAGGACCCCGACGCGAAGGCCGACGAGGAGCCGCTGAGCAGCGCGCCCACCGCATCGGTCACCCACGGCGGCGCGAGCGTGCCCGCGAGCACGGCGTTCACGGACAGCCCGCCCGTGGTCCCGGCCCGCCTGCAGGGGCTCGACCTCGGTCCCGCCTGCAGTCAGTGCGGAGGGATGATGCAGCGGACGGGGTCCTGTTACACCTGCTCATCCTGCGGCAACAACACCGGCTGCGGCTGACGTGCGAGGGCCGGCGCAGCTCGGCGTCCTCGGTCGCTCGCGTGCCTAGCACGCCACGCTCCCTGCGTCCTTAACCTGCTTGGCCCTCGCACGTCAGAAGCGCCTCGATAGGCCATGCGCGCTGCGCGACCGGTCGGTCGCTCGCGTGCCTAGCACGCCACGCTCCCTGCGTCCTTAACCTGCTTGGCCCTCGCACGTCAGAAGCGCCTCGATAGGCCATGCGCGCTGCGCGACCGGTCGGTCGCTCGCGTGCCTAGCACGCCACGCTCCCTGCGTCCTTAACCTGCTTGGCCCTCGCACGTCAGAAGCGCCTCGATAGGCCATGCGCGCTGCGCGACCGGTCGGTCGCTCGCGTGCCTAGCACGCCACGCTCCCTGCGTCCTTAACCTGCTTGGCCCTCGCACGTCAGAAGCGCCTGGGTAGACCACGCTCGCTGCGCCGGTCGGTCGCTCGCGTGCCGCTCGATCGGAGATCCCGTCGAACTCCGACCGAGCGGGGCTCGGACTAGCCGATGGTGTAGACGAGCGAGACCTGCGCGTCCAGGGTGCAGCTCGCCGGGGTCGCGGCCTTCTTGGCGGTGGGGTGCTTGCGCTTCTTGTGTTTTGCGGCCGGCTTGGGGGCAGCCCCCGCCGCGGACCGCGACGCCACCACGCCCGGCTGCTGGGCGTAGCCAAAGTCCGGCTGTTCGCCTTCATAGCCGACGTAACCGGATTCACTGCCGATGCAGTTGATGTCCCCGCCGCCCTCGGCGACGCTCTGGACGCCTCCGATCGTGGCACCCACCTTGCCCGCCAAAAAGCTCGCCTTGCTCTGGCCGTCGGCGACCGCGGCGGCCATACCCTGGCGGTAGGCTTCCGTCGCGGCGGCGGCGCTCGAGCCCTGGCCGATCGGCACCGTCGCGACACCCTCGACGCTCACGGTGCGCAGCGGAGTGCCGGTGGGGGCTTCCGCGACTGCGACCCCGAGCATGTTCGCAACAAACAGCCCGGCTGCCACCGCCATCGTCGCTGCGATTGCGCTCTTCACAAGACCTCCAGAGCCCTGCTCGCGATTGCGGACCTCGCACGTCGAGTGTAGC
This sequence comes from uncultured Solirubrobacterales bacterium, assembly GCA_963696615.1. GTDB lineage: Bacteria > Actinomycetota > Thermoleophilia > Solirubrobacterales > Solirubrobacteraceae > Palsa-744. The sequence goes on from CAVOKU010000003.1 coordinate 723,445, forward strand.
TGCTGAGCATGGGGCTGCGCCGCCGCTCGGCTCAGACGTTCACCTGCGGCACGGGCTGGCCTCGCCGGGCGGCCTCCGCCTGAAGACGAGGTCTCAGTTGGCGGCCCTTCGCCAGGAAGCCGATGGCTTTCTTGGCACGGCCGCCATCCAGGCTCCAGTCCGCCAGAGCTCGCGCCACGCGCAGGCGAGGCTCACCTGCTCCAGTCACGAGCTCGCCCATCAGGGTGTGGTTCTCCTGGCCCGTGAACTGGTCGTCGTGGCCGTGGACGGTCAGGCACGCCGGACCGGGTTTCAGCTCCGGGGCGCCCGCACCGACCCCCAGGGGGACCTCATCGCCCTCCATCCTGCTGGCGGTGACCGGGAGACACAGGGGAAAGCCCTCGCTGTCGACGGTGCTCAGATCCGCCAGCGGGAGCCTCGCCAGCGCGCTCGCCGCCACCTCGCGCCATTGCGAGGGAGGCTCGAGCCACGCCGGCGGCTGGCGACCCTCTGGCGTGGGATCGGACTCCGGCAGCCGCACGTCCGGGGCGACGTCCCACCGCTTCGCGGGCTGGGCGAGACTGCGATCCGGCCACCAGAGCATCCGCAGCGGCGTGATCTCCACCCAGATGCGGGCGTAGTAGAAGGCGAGACGTCGGAGCATGAGCTTCGGCTGACCCTTGCTCGCCGCCGGCAGCTTCTCGGCCGACAGGCGCACGTAGCGGTCGGTGTTGGCCTGGAGGTCAGCGTCGCGCACGGCCGCATGCCCCTGGACGAGCACGACCGGCTCCGAGCTGGTGTGGAGGCCGATCGGGTCGGCGAACAGCAGACAGACCTTCGGATTGCGACGGGCCCGTTCGGCCTTCGCCGGGTATGTGAGTCCGGTGGAGACGTCGATCGTCCCCGCTGGCGCGGGATAGGGAGTGGTCGGCACCGTCACGGGCGCACCCGCGCGGGTGAGACTTGAGTACTCGCAGGTGATCGACCGCTCGAACACCTCGGCCAGCTCCACAGGCCAGGCGATCGCTGTCGAGTCCGGCGAGCTCACGCGGCGACTGTACCAGCGAGCGGATGCCAGCCATCGCTGCGCCGGGGTGGCCGTGGGATCGGCGGCGGTCTCAGCCGCCGCTGTATGAGGGAGGCGGCGGAGGATCGCTGCGGATCGCGGCGATCTCGCTGAGCAGCGCCTGCGGGCTGGTGCCCCCGAGCACGCGCAGACGCGGCAGGCGATAGGGATCGCTGTGCGGGCCGGCCCAGCCCGGAACCACCGTCGTCGAGCCCGCGTAGCCGGCCGCTCTCACCTGAGCGATCACGGTCGCGTCGTAGTGGCCCGAGGGGTAGCAGAACCAGTTGACCGGTACGCCGTAGCGGCTCTGGATCGTCTTGCGGGCTCCCGCGACCTGTTCGGAGAGCTGTGCCGCGTCCAGCGCGATCAGGTCCGCGTGGCTGATCCCCTGGGTATCGAGCTCCCATCCGGCCGCCACCATCCCTTTGATCTGGGCCTCGGACAGCCCTCCCTGCGACGGGGGAAGGCCCGTCAGCTGGATGTTCTCGTCGCCCACCCAACCGAGTCGACGCAGCACGGGGAGGGCGTTGGTGTATTGCGATTGGTAGCCGTTGTCGAAGCTCACGACGATCGGTTTGCCGGCGGGCAGAGGAGCGCCATGGCGCCAGTAGGCCTCCAGCTGGTCGAGCGTCACCGCACGAAAGCCGGCCCTCGCGAGTGCCTGCATCTGTGCGGCGAACTCTTCCGCGGACACGTAGAGCCCGGGGAACGGCGCCCCGGCTGGGGCCGGGTTGATCACGTGGTACATCAGGATCGGCGCCGACTCGGTGCCCGGTTTGCCCGTCGCGCCGGCTCCGGCTGGCGAGCCGCCCGCCTGTGCGCCCGCGTGACCCGCGCGCGCAGAGGACGAGCTGCCGGCCGCGGTACCCGAGCCCGCGGCCGGGCGTGTGGAGGACGTCGAGCCTCCCCCCTGCGACAGCAGGACGATCGCCACCGCGGCGGCGACGAGCAGCAGGCTCAGGGCAGCGACAGTCCTGCGGCGGCGGCGCGCCAGTTCCCTTCGGCGAGCCTCACGACGCGCCTGGCGCCGCCCACTGTCCATATTCGTCCTACGGGTTCAGACGCTTCTTCAGTGCGCTCGCTGACGAGAATTTCGCTGCCTTGCTGGCGGCGATGTTGATCGTCTGGCCCGTGGCAGGGTTGCGTCCGGTGCGCGCGGCGCGGTGGCTGACGCTGAACTTGCCAAAGCCGGCAAGCGCGACCTCACCCCCGGCGGCCAACTCGTCGGAGACCGCCTCGATCGCGGCGTCGATCGCATCCCGGGCGTGGCTGGTGGCCATCCCGGTCTTCCCCGCGACCTTCTCGGCTAGCTCGTTCTTGGTCATGGCACTCCCTTCTTGAGTGTCGTTACTGCCCGCAGGCTAACCGCTGGATAGGACGACGAAGCGCGAAATCGGCGATTTCCGCGCCGATAGAAGCCCGTATTTCCGCCGTATTTGCGAAAACACGGCTCCGCAGAGCCAGATCTGGCCTCCAAAGGGGTGCCAGACCGCCGTTTTGCGGGGCCCGGTCCGGTGCGCCGAATCGTCGCGAATCAGGCCGAAACTCGGGCAGGTGGAGCGACCTGGCGCTCGGTCAGGGACGCGACTCGAGGGGCCGGGCTGCCGACGGCGTACGCCGCCCACAGCGCCGCGAGCCACGCCCCGCAGGCGAGCGCCACGTGCACCCACACGAGCTCGGTCGGCAGGTGCGTCTTGTACTGGTCGAGCCCGACGACGCCCTGCAGCGCGAGCAGCACACACAGCGCGGTGAGCGAGCGCCTCACGGGCCGCTCGGCGTGCCGGCTCCGGGCCAGCCACCAGACGGCGAGGGACGCCAGCCCGAACGCGAGCGCGATCTCGCCGTGGCGGTGGATCACGAAGTCCATCGTCCCCCGTCCGTCGAAGCTCAGCCGGTTGATCCTCTGGCCCGGCGAGCCGCCCGCGTGGGGTCCGGCCGCCGTGGCGGCGGTTCCCGCGAAGATCGTCAGCGCACCGAGCCCCACCAGCGCTCGCACCGACCACATCACCGCGCGGTCGGCCGCCGGACCGGCCTCGAGGCCGGCGTCGGGCTCGTCCGGCACATTGGCGGCCCGCCAGGCGAGCGCCGCCGCCGCCGCGATGATGAGCATCGACAGCGCGAAGTGGCCCATCACCCAGCCATAGTCCAGCGCGCCCCGCACGGTGAAGCCACCCAGCACCGCCTGACCGATCACGCCGAGGGGAAGCAGGGCCCCCAGCCACACCAGATCGCGCCTGTATGGACGACGGCGCAGGGCGAGCAGCCACGCTGCTCCGGCGGCGATCGAGACGGGCACCGTTATCAGCCGGTTGGAGAACTCGATCACGGCGTGGGTGTTCAGCGGCGGATAGGCGTTGCCATAGCACCGTGGCCAGTCCGGACAGCCGAGGCCGGACCCGGTCAGGCGCACCGCGGCCCCTGTCAGCACGATCAAGATCAGCGCCCCGAGCGCGACGTAGGCGACGCGGGCGTATTGGACGGGCGTGACCGTGTAGCCGTTGGTGCGCTCGCGCAGGCTCTGAAGCCACGTGCTCATCGGCGTAAGTCTGCCAACTCGCGGCGCCCGGGTCACCGGCCGGGCCCTGCCTGCCCGCATGCCCCCGCCCTGGCGCGTCCCCCCGGAATCGAGGGCGCCGGCATGGGCCTCGATAATGGCAGGCGATGAGCGCGCCGGTTGCCGGATCCGCAGGCACATCCTGGGCGGAGCCCTCGGCGGCACCCCGCGCGAGCGCCCAGGCGGTCGACATTTGGCGGGCGAGGATCGATCCGGCACAGCACCAGCGCGAGGAACCCGCGCTCGGCGGGCTGCTGTGCCCGTTGGAGCGGGCAAGGGCCCAACGCATCCTCCGTCCTCGCGCCCGCGCGCACTGGGTGTGCTCGCGTGGGCTGCTGCGGACCCTGCTCGCGCGCTATGTGGCGTGCGACCCGCGCGAGCTCCGTTTCGAGCTGGGGCCGCACGGCAAGCCGGCGCTCGCACAGCGAACGAGCTCCGATCTGCGTTTCAACCTCTCCCACTCACGCGGGATCGTGCTGATCGCGGTCACGTCAGGACGTGAGGTAGGCGTGGACGTGGAGGTGACCAGCGAGCCGAGGAGAACGGTTGAGCTCCTGCGCGAGTGGACCGCCCGCGAGGCGGCCGTCAAGTGCACCGGCACGGGACTGGGCGCGCTCGGGCGACCGGGAGAGGAACCGGTCGACAGGATGGCGGTGCGCACCGCTTCGCTCGACCTCGGTCCCTGCGCAGCCGCTGCGATCGCGGTCGAGGGCGACGAGCTGCCAGAGCTGCGCCTCTGGGCGCTGGCTCCCGACCCGGGCTGATCGCCGGCGGTGACCGCCCCGGCTAGAAGATCTTCACGCCGACGTTCTGGGTGACCGTCGCGGAGCCCACGACCGCGGTCAGTTTCGCCGATACGCCGTGGTTGCGGCGGATCATCCTCAGCAGCTTCGAGCTCACCCGGATCGGGACATGGCTGGTCCTGTTCGGGGGAAGCGTGAAGCCAGTCCTCCCGTAGGTGTGCTGGTCCTGGAGCGTCAGCGTGGCTACGCCGTTGCACTGAGGGCTGACCCTGCAATACAGCGCCACCGCGACGATGCTCTTGCTGTTGACGCCGTCGGTCTGGGGACTGACCCTGATCGGGGCCAGTTTCGGCGGCGCTCCCTTCGTTCCACCCGCGCAGATGTGGGTGGCGTCGCGGCCGGTGCCGAGCACCACCTGGAGCATCAGCTCGTCGCCGTGGTTGGTGGCGAACCCGTCCATCGCGCTCGTGTCGCCCGGCAGGAAGCTCGCCCCGTTGCCGGTGCCTCCCCCGCGGATGAACGAGTCCGAGGTCGATCCCGTCACCGCTCCCAGGACACGGTAGGGAACGCCGCTGCGGTAGCTGGGCTGGACGAAGCCCCCGTCGTCGTTGAATGCGACGTAGTCGCCCTGGGCGACGCAGAGGTTGACGGGTTCGTAGGTCGACACGGTGGTGTCGCTTGCTCCGTTGTGTCCACACACTGGGATTTCGAAGCCCTGCGAGGTGAGGTTGACCTGCGCTCCACCACCGGGCAGCGGCGAGAGGTCCTGGAAGTGGATTTCAGTCAAGGGTGGCGGCCCTCCCGGCGCCGCCACGGCGCATCCCTCGAGCCGCACCTTCAGCGCCTGGCCGGTTGCCGGAGAGCTCGACTGGCCGGCGGCCAGGCCGACGTTCCATTGAGCCGAGTCGGCACCGAAGTGATAGGTGTGGACGTACCCGTTGGGCGCATCGGGAGCGGGCGGCACGGCGGTGTTGATCCCCGGGTAGGTGAGGTTTTCCGCGGTGTTCAGCGTCGCGGGCACCGACAGGGAGCTGCCGAAGGTGGTGACGGCGGACCGGCCGGAGGCGGGAAACGCAAGGGCGAGCACCGACGCAAGGCAGACTCCGGCGGCCGTGGGCCAGCCCTTCTCCGAGATCGAACAACCGAGTGGGCTCATCACCACCAGAATCGGCTGCGACGGCCCGTTTCTACAGTCTCTGGCGATCGGGCCAACGAATCGCCAAGCCATGTTCAGGGGCCTCGCGCGTCAGGAACCCGGGTACTCGAACGGCAGCTCGTCAGCGATCTGACTGAGCCTGGGCGCCGCGGCGTCCCGCTCGGAGACGATCAGCTCATCGAGGGGGAGCGGCCACCGCACGCCGATGTCTGGATCGTTCCAGGCGATCCCCCGCTCGACGGCGGGATCGTAGTAGGCGGTCTGCTTGTAGAGGACGTCCGCCACGTCGCTGAGCACGCAGAAGCCGTGGGCGAAGCCGACCGGAACGTAGAGCTCGCGCAGGCTCTCCTCGTCGAGCTCGACCCCCTCCCACTGCCCGTACGTGGGCGAGCCGCGGCGCAGGTCGACCACGACGTCGAGGATTCGCCCCCGTGCGCACCGCACGAGCTTGGCCACGCCCGGCCCGATGTGGAAGTGCATGCCGCGGACGACCCCGTGCGCGGAGCGGGAGTGGTTGTCCTGGATGAACCGGTCCTGTGCGGGAATCCCCGCCTCGGCGTGCCACTCCTGGCGATAGGTCTCGCAGAAGAAGCCGCGTTCGTCGCCGTGGGCGACGGGCTCGATCACGACGAGGCCGGACAGGTGGGCGGGCAGGGCGCGCACAGCGGCGCAGGTTAGCGCCGAGGCAACACGGGTGCCCCATGAACTAACGTGGCGATCGATGCTTCTGGAGCAGCGCGAGCAGCCCACCGGCGATTCCGATCGGCTGCGCAACACGCTCAATCGGCTGCGCGACAAGCGGCACACCCGCCCGCTGATGTATCTGGCGACCGTCGTCGTCACCGTTGTGTTCACGTACATCGCAGTACGGGGGATCGACCTCGAAGCCGCCTGGCGTGCGCTGAAGAGCAGCGACTACTGGTGGCTCGTGCCGGCCGTCGCGGCGTTCATGCTCGGAAACGTCGCGCGGGCGCTGCGTTGGCGCTCGCTGTTCGTGCCGGGCCGCCGCCCCCCACGTGGCGCGACCTTCGACGCGATGATGATCGGCTACTTCTACAACAGCATCCTCCCCGCGCGCGCGGGTGAGGCCGCACGGATCGTGGTCCTCAACCAGCGAAGCTCGTGCCCTCCGGTCGAGATCACCGGCACCGTGGTGCTCGAGCGCCTGTACGACGTGATGGCGATCCTGGTGATCTTCTTCGTCGCCGAGCCGTGGCTGCCGTCGGTCAGCTGGTTCTCGACCGCGGCTGTGGTCGCCGGCGTTCTCGCGGTGGCGATAGCGCTCGCCGTGGTGGTGCTCGTCGTCTATGGGGACCGGCCGTTGCGCCTGCTGCTGCGGCCGTTTCACAGGTTTGCGCCGTTGACGGAGGAGCGCGTCGAGCGCATCGTGGGAGAGCTGACGCATGGGCTCAGCGGACTGCACAACTGGCGTGTCGCGATCGAGGCGTTCGTGTGGACGATCCTCGCCTGGATGCTCTCGGCGCTGTGCGCATACCTCGTGATGGTCGCCTTCCACCTCGACCTCCCGTTCGCCGCGGCGGTGCTGGTGACGGTTGCGATCGGGCTCAGCATGGTCCTTCCAGCTGCGCCGGCGGCGATCGGCGTCTTCGAGGGAGCAACGCTGATCGCGTTGCGGGCATACGGGCTACCCCACTCCACCGCGCTCCCCTACGCGCTCGTGCTGCACCTCGTGAACTTCGTTCCGTTCGTGCTGGTTGGCGCGTTCTTCCTGCACTACAACGCGCGCCATCCCGTTGGTCGCATCTCGCCGAGCGCCCGCAGACCGACGGGGCAAGTCGAGCTTGGCTGACCTCAGCCGCGGTGCGCGCAGGACGTCTGCTCGGCCCCGGTGCGCGGCACATAGACTTCGCCGCTTGCGATGGTCACGCCCACCTCTCGTCTCGACCCGGATTCGGCCCCCAGCGCCCTCTGAGCGCCGGCCGGCAACGCTCGACTCGCCTTGAGCAAGCCTGGGAGGTCGCTGTGACGCTGCTGCACAATCTCAGAGAGATCGAGCGAAGCAGGGAGGCGTACTGGCTTCGCAACCCAGCCACGACCCCGACACGGTTGCGCTGGCGCGCCAACGCAGCGCGCCACGCCCTGCACATCGCGCCGGGGGAGAAAGTGCTCGAGCTCGGCGCGGGAAGCGGACTCTGGACCGAGCACCTGAGCGCAGTGCTGCGCGCGGCGAGTCCGATCACGGCGGTGACCTTCAACGTCGATCTCGCGGAACAGGCCAGAGGCAGAGAGATTCCGTCCACCGAGGTCGTCGTAGTCGGCGACCTGGATGACCTTGCTCTGGGGAGCTACGACTACGTGGTGGGCACAGCGATGCTCTCGCATGACCGCTGGCGAGAGAACCTCGACTGGATCTACCGCCTGTTGAGGCCAGGAGGCCAGCTCCTGTTTCTCGAGGCTAATTATTGGAATCCACAGGTTTTTGCAAAGGCCCGGAGTCGTACGCTCGCAAGATGGAGTCGCAACGCCGATTGTCAGATCGCTTTGCGCAAGTCGGAGCTCGCCCAAGCCAGCGAGCGGCAGGGCTATGAAGACATCGTCGTCGTTCCATATGACATCCTTCACCCGAAGACCCCAGAGCGTCTGATCAGGGTGGTCCAGTCGACCGCCTTCGTGCTGGAGCATTTGCCGGGTATCAAGGAGCTCTGTGGCACGCTCTTCTTCAGCGCGCGCAAGAGCGGCAGCTTACGCGAAGAACGACATCAAGCAGACCTGACGCGCTATGACAGCCTGCGTGACGCCGTGTCGGTGGTCGTGCCCTGCCACAACGAGGCCATGAACCTCGCGAGCCTGGTCACAGCGCTGATCGATGCCTATGACAGCTACATCCACGAGATCATTCTGGTGAACGACAACAGCAACGACGACACCATAGCCGTCGTGCACGACCTCGCAGCGCGCGATCCCAGGGTGAAGCTGGTCGACCGCACGCCGCCTCCAGGCGTGGGGCGGGCGCTTCGCGACGGATATGCAGCCACCACCGGTACCTACATTCTCTCGATGGACTGCGATTTCGAGATGCTCGTTCCAGAGTTCCAGGACCTGTTCGACGCGGTGGCCGCCGGTCATGACGGAGCCATCGGCAGTCGCTTCTCGCATGAGTCGGTACTGCTCAATTATCCGGCCGCCAAGCTGCTCGGCAATCGTGCGTTTCACCTCCTCGCGCGGCTTCTCTTGCGCAAACCGATTCACGATATCTCCAACAACCTCAAGCTCTACCGGGGGGACATCCTTCGTGACATGCACATCGAACAGGACGGCTTCGCCGCAAACGCCGAGACCGGACTGAAGCCGCTGCTGGATGGGTGGGACATCGAGGAGGTACCGATCGCCTGGATCAATCGCTCCGCTGACATGGGGGTCTCCACGTTCAGGGTGGCGCGGGTCGCGCCCGGATATGTGAGAGCCCTCGCCCGAATGCTGCGAAGTCATGCCCGGTACGCGAAGAGCGCCGGCCCTGGCGCCCGCGACCGGACGGTGGATACCGGCTCGGTCAACGGCCACGGCGGCGGCCGAGGCGCTCCTTTGCAGGATCTGGACCTCCCAGACTGACGCATCAGCGCCCACCCACGGCCGCTGCTAGTCGGTGTCTTGCAGCGAGGCCACGTCGAGGCGACTCAGGCAAACGGTCGTGACGGGTGGGATGTCGATCGTCACAGCGCTCGGACGGTTGGGCCCGACCCAGGCGATGCTGGCTCCCGCCCCGGGGGTGATGACGATGCCGCCATCCGTTTCAGCGGGCGCCTCGCTCACCGTCACGGGGAGCGCGACCTGCTGCCATGCGCGATACATGAGACGCACGTAATACGGTCCATGCTGGGCCGCCACAGCGGCCGGGAGCGTCCGCGTGATCGAGACCGGCGTACCGTCTGCGATCACGCACGTATCGGTGCCCTCCCGGAGCTCCCGCCCGCCCGGGCCAAAGGCGATCTGATGTGAACGGATCAGGTCGGGCAGCGCTCCATCACCCTGGAGCTCGAGCATCGTGTGATGCACGTTTCCGTCGTTGTCGAGCCGTACCAGAGGCCCGTCGAGGGGTCCGTCGACCTGCGTCGGCCCGACGTAGAGCGGCAGCACACGCGAGAGCCGGTTATACGGCGCGACGAATTCCTCCATGATCTCGAACGGCGTCGTGTTCTCCGCGACCACCGGTCGCTGCCCGGAGTGCTCGAGCGCGGCGAAGTCGCGCCGCACACGCGTGTTCCATTCCCGCGCCCCCGGCCCCCCCCAGATGCGCTCGAGCTGTGCCGCCGCGGCGATCGTGCCCGCCGCGTAGGCGAGCAGCAGCAGGGCGAGGATCGGAGCGACAGTTCTCACCGCCGGTAGCGAGATCCTTGAAGAGCCGTCGGGCGCAATCGGCTTGAGCACGTCCGACCCGGAGAACGCCGCGCACAGGGTGAGCGGCACAAGCCACGCGTAGTCGATCAGATAGCGGGGATCGTTTGCTATTCCGACCCCAAAGATCGCCACGCGCGAGCGGGCAACGAGGCCTCCACTCAAGATGAGGATGATCGCCAGGAACGCCCATGCCCGCCACGCCGACCGACGACGTCGCAAGGATATGACGACGCAGGCAACGACGACGACCTGTGCAATAACCACAAACAGGATCTGCAGGCCATCGAGGTGGGACGCCGGAATCGTGACACCTGCGAGCGAGGGAACGAGCGTCTGCAGCCAGAGGATGCGAAAATAGGTCAGGTACTGGCCCAGATGCACGCCGCCGTGCGATGTGTACGCATGGGAGTGGATGTAGGCGGCTCCCCAGATCAGTATCACAGCGAGGTATGCCGTCCAGACCATCCGCTCACGCCAGAGGGTCTCCAGCACCGCCTTGGGATGCAGATCCTCAGACATCAGCAGAACGCGCAACAGCAGCAAATACACCAGCATGTAGGCAGGCTTCTCGTAGAAGAGAAGGGCTGCTGCCAAGCCCGCGACGGACACTGCGATCCAGCGGGCGCTTCCACCGGCGTGATAGCGAAGGAACCCATACAGGCACAGCAGGTCGAAGAACGTATAGGGGAAGTATTGGACTCCAGCGCTCCACCACTGCAGCGGACGCACCCAGAGGATGCTGAGACCGAACCAAGCGGCGAACACCAGAACGATCCACCGCTGCGTGACAATCATCGCGAGCGTGCGCTCGAACACGAAGATGGAGCCCCCCAACACCAGAAGCATCGCGATCAGAGCCCAGCGATAGTCGAAGAAGAACAGCAGGTGCTGGAGTGAGATCGCGGCGTTGACGCCTATGTCCCAATGTTCGAAGTGAACGGCCGTCAGCGAGCCGACGAAACCTTCCTGCCCCGCCCGGATCAGGAAGAAGTTGTCGTCGTAGACCCACGAGCTGTTCCGGAGCAGCACAAAGAACGTGCCCAGCTCGAGCAGGATCAACGGAAGCAGGATCGCCCAGACCGGGACGCTTCCTCGCCGCATCAGGCAGACAGGCCGCAGATCGCGAACGGCGAGGCGGAGACCGTTTGCAACTGCCACGGCAGCGCGGCTGCATCCGCCGCGGGTGAGAGCACAGCGGTGCCGCGCCCGGCTACGGGGGCAGCGAGAGGATGGAACCCATCGCCGAAGCGCTTGAGCGCGAGCGAGACGCTCACAGGACCTTCATCGCGGATCAACACCCCTCCGGCCGGGAGCGTGAACGCCGCTGTCGTCGTCGCGCCCTCCCCGGGGGTGACGCGTACACAAGCGCCGACTTGAGCCGCCGAGCCACCATCGATCGCCGAGAGGGCCGGGGCGGGAGCCAGCCGCGCGGAACGAGCTATTGCTCCGGACTGCGGCGCCGGCGTCTCGAGCGCCACGAGGATTGCGTCGGCGGCTTCACGGGAGACACCATCCGCAGCATCGATCTGCGGCGGAGTGTCGGCCGGCGAGGACCCGATCGCATGAACCGTATGCAGGTAGGGGCCCGCGACGATCTGGGGCGCTCGTTGCGGGTCGGGCTGATAGGCAGGCGGAGCGTGTGCAGAAGCCAGGGCGAGCGCCCCGAGCTCGGCCGTGACGGTCTTCGAGGTCGCGCGCAGGCCGGAAGCTCCGTTGTGCATGACGGTGAGTCCGGTGAGGGCGAAGAACACGACGAGCACCGCCCCAACCCCGATCGCGCGCGCCGAGACCGGCGCGCCCTGCAGCAGCTCGACCCCGACGAGCACGATCACCACCGCGCCGAAATATATGTAGCGGCTGGTTTCCGGGGCAGAGATCGTCGAGCGCGCAGTCGCAGTGATCACCCACAGCGCGACACCGGTCGCGAGCAGACCCACCAATCGGGAAGTGATCCCCATGCGAGCGCGAATAAGGACGCCCAACAGCGCGAGCATCCCCAGCAGCGCCAACGGACGCCCCCAGTCCAGGGATCTGCCAGTCAGCCCGCCGAACGCAGCGGCCGCGAGGTCCTCGGCGAATCCGGGCGCGTTGATCAGGCCGCTTTTCGTTATCTCGCTTTCGCCGTAGCTCAGGTACCAGAGCGCGTACAGCAGCACAGGCACCAGCACGACCCATGCCGAACGCCACCGCCTCTGCCAGATCATCTCGGCGGCAACCCCGATCACGACGGCGATGCCCAAGCTCGAACTCCCGAGCGCGACCAACAGACAGGCCATCACGCCGACCTCGTTGCGCCTGCCGTCGCGTTCGAGCAGCACCCACGCCGCCAAGCCCGCTGCAACGGACAGCAGGTAGCTCATTTGGAACGCCCACAACAGGTCTTCCCAGGCCGCTCCGAGGAAGAGGATCAGCGTCGCCGCAAGCAGCGCGGGCACCCGTCCCAGCCGCCGCTCGGCGAGCGTGAAGACGAGCGCGACGCACGCCAGGTGCAGCACGATCACCACCAGTCGGAAGACGGCGTAGTGATTGAGGCCGGCGATGTGAAACAGCACCTTGTAGATGGCGATCGGCACGAGCGAGAGATGTCCGTTGTGAGGCACGAGCAGCGAATGAACGCCGCCGCCGTAGTCGTGAATCACGTAGTCCCAGTCATCGAAGAAGAACGACAGCCCCCGGCCCATGTAGAGAAGCAGCAGGACGTCGGCGAGCATCAATGTCGCCAGCACCCATACGCAGTTCCGGTCGACCGCATCGATCGCCCGCTCGAGGGCCGAGCGGCTCGAACCGCGCGGGGTGCCCACCACATCCGGCGCTTCCATCACCGAGGCCGCCGGCGCAGTCGCGCGCATCAACTCACCACCCAGCGCTCTGTGTTGCGATCATGGATCTCCGACAGGATGTCGCGGACATCGCGGGTTATCTCCCACTCCGGATAGTCCCGTCGGAACGGCTCGAGATCGCTGATCCACCAACGGTGATCGCCGATCCTGTTCTCCTCGCCGAGACTCCAGTCGAGCTCGCGTCCGACGATGTCTTCACACAGCTCGATCGCCTCGAGCATCGAACAGTTGCTGTCGCGCCCACCGCCGATGTTGTAGACGGCGGCTGCCCGGGGCGAACGGTGGAAGGCCTCGAACGCGGAGACGAGATCGGCTGAGTGGATGTTGTCGCGCACCTGCTTGCCGCCGTAGCCGAACACCGTGTACGGATCGCCGGTCATGGTGCAGCGCATCAGGTAGGACAGGAAGCCGTGCAGCTGCGTCCCTGCATGGTTGGGGCCCGTGAGGCAGCCGCCGCGAAAACACACGGTCGGCATCCCGAAGTAGCGCCCGTACTCCTGCACGAGCAGGTCGGCCGCGGCCTTCGACACTCCAAACAGCGAGTGTGTGGAGCGATCGATCGACATCGACGTGTCGATCCCCCTGTGGTAGCGATGATCCTCGGGCAGCTCGAGCCGGGTCTCCTGCTCGATGAACGGCAGCGCGTTGGGGAGGTCGCCGTACACCTTGTTGGTCGAGCAGAACACGAACGTTGCGTCCGGAGCATGCCGACGCGCAGCCTCTAGCAGGTTGAGCGTTCCGTTCGCGTTTACGCCGAAATCGATCTGGGGGTCGGACGCCGCCCAGTCGTGGGACGGCTGGGCGGCTGTGTGGATCACCAGCTCGACGCTGTCCGCGCTCGCCGCGAAGACCCCCGTCACCGCATCTGCGTCGCGAATGTCGAGCTCGAGCGAGCTGAACTCGTCCGTGTAGCGCTTCCGCAGCGCCTCGGTCGTGTGAGCGGTCGAGGCGTTCTCCCCGAAGAAGGCCGCCCGCATGTCGTTCTCGAAGCCGATCACCCGATAGCCGCCCTCGACGAAATGCCGGACCGACTCCGACCCGATCAGGCCTCCGGATCCAGTGATGATGGCGGTGGGCATCGCATCCTTCCTCTAGAACATCGTGGCCGCAGCTAACTCGAGCGCCCCGACCTGGAGCAGGCGTTGCCCAGGTCCTCCGCGTACCGTCGACGCGGCCGCTCGGCCGTCTTCGCGCTCTTGGTGGCAATCACATCGATCGATTCGCGAGCTTCGGCTCGAGCGCGTGGGACCCTGCCACGCACTCGACAGGTGTTCGTCGCGAACGGGCAGGATACCCGCTCCGCTGGCGGCGACTCGACGTGTATGGTCAGCGCCCATGCTCGCCGCCCAGCTGCCCCAATCGGCGTGAGTCGCGCAGCGTCACAGCGCCTGCGGGATGCCCGTCATGGCGATCGGTGAATCGCCGGACACAGATCGAAGCGATCTCCGCCGCCTGCGCCTGCTCGCCCGTGCTCTTTCCCGCATCGCGCTCCTGCGCCACTCCAATCGCCGCGGTCGCGTGGCCCCCAGCAGGGACGGCCCCCGCGTGGTCCACGTATCTCCGTGCCTGTTCGGAGTCGACGGGATCGTGGGCGGCGGCGAGCGAGCAGCCTACGGATACGCCCGAGCTGCCGCCAGCGAGCTCCCGACGACGCTGGTCGGCACGGGCCCTCGGCGCGACGCATTCGACGACGGCGATCTGCGCGTAGAGATCTATCCATCGCACACAGAGCTTGGGGGCCAGCGCTTCGACCCTCTCTGCTATCGCTTCCTGGAGCAGCTTCGGGGTGCCGACGTCGTCCATTGCCATCAGTATCGAGTGGCCGTCTCACAGCTGGCGATCCTCGCGGCGGCAGCAGGCGGCACGCGAAGCTTCGTCACCGACTACGGCGGCGTGGGCACCCATTTCGACGGCGAGCTCCCGGTCGAGCGGTTCATCGCCGGACTGCTACCGGTCTCGGATTTCTCGCTCAGGCTGCTTCCGAGTGGCATCCCTTCGCAGGTGATACCGACGGCAGTGGATGAGCGCTTCTTGCTTGGAAACGGACGAGTAGCCGACGATGCCCCCGCCGCCTGCCAGCGACGGGTGCTCTACGTCGGCCGGATCATGCGCCACAAGGGCATCGATGTGCTCGTCAGAGGCCTTCCGCAGGGGATCGGGCTGGACGTGGTGGGGCACGTATACGACGAGGAGTTCCTCTCGCTCCTTCACCGCCTCGCCGAGGGCCGAGACGTGTGTTTCCTCCACGACGCCTCCGATGAGCAGCTGGTCCAGGCCTATACGCGCGCGTTGGTGACGGTGCTGCCCTCGGTCTATCGCGATGCGTTCGGCGGCCAGTGGGAGATGCCCGAGCTGTTCGGATACGTCCTGCAGGAGAGCATGGCCTGCGGCACGCCGGTGATCTGCACGAACGTCGGCGGCATGCCGGAGGCGGTCGAGCATGGCGTCACGGGGTTCGTCGAGGCTCCAAGCGATCCCGGTGCGCTTGGCTCCCGGATCAGACAGCTCGCAGCTGATCGGCGCCTGCGCACCGAGATGGGAGACCGAGCGCGCAGATACGTGCTCGAGCACTTCACCCGGGATCGGATCGGGCGCGAGCTGGCTGCGGCGTACCGCGCCGACCAGGGTCCTGCCCCGCCAGCTGGAACCGGCGAGGCCGTGACCGACGCCGCCTGAGCCCGTGGCCCGAGCCCCCCTGAGCGGGTCGTCGGCGCGCTAGATGTAAGACCCGAGCAGGTTGTTCACGCGTTCGATGGGTGTCTGTCGCCCGATGGCTTGGTGTCGTCGTCGATGGTTGTAGGTCCATAGCCATCCGTCAAGGGCCGCTGTGCGCTCAGTACTCGAGCCATAGATCGCCCCGTAGGCCCAGCCTCCGAGCATCGTGCGGATGAAACGCTCTGCCTTGCCGTTGGTCTGCGGCCTGCGCGCCCTGGTGCGTATGTGGCGAATCCCCAGCGTCCGGCAGGCGATCGCGTGCACAGCTGAGCGATAAGCAGAGCCGTTGTCGGTCAGGAGCTCGCGGACCACCATGCCGTGACGCTTGAAGAACGCGATAGCCCGTCTGAGGAATCCGATCGCCGTCGTCGCCCTCTCGTCATCGAGCACCTCGGCGTAGGCCAGGCGTGTGGCGTCGTCGATCGCGATGTGCACGTACTCCCAGCCGATGACCTTGCGTTTGACACCGTCGCGGTCTACATGCGTCTTATACGGGTTGCGCTTCTCGCCGGTGATGCGCTTGCCTGAGCCGCCGTGGATGCGCCCGAGCTTCTTGACGTCAATGTGGATCAGCTCGCCAGCAACCGTTCGTTCATAGCGCTCGGCGGGCTCCAGGCCGAGCCGGCCGAGACGACCCATCCCGATCCGCGTGAGGATCCCCGAGACCGTCGAGTGCGGCCTGTCGAGCACTTCTGAGATCTCCGGGCCCGTGAACCGCAAACGCCGCAGGGCGGCGATCGCCTCAATTGTCTGCTCATCGCTGCGGTTTGCCACAACCATCGGCGCCGAGGAGCGGTCCAACAGTCCCGCAGCTCCTTCAGCGCGATACCGGGCGACCCACTTCCTGGCTGTTCGGGCACTGACCTCGGCAGCGAGGGCAGCCTCGTTCACGGACCAACCTTGATCGACAACACGACGCACCATCCGCTCGCGCTGCCTAAATGACAACGCCGCATTAGCGTGCAGCTTCATTCGGTTCCTCCTTGGGACTGGGGCTTAGACAACCACCAGCCTCCAAGGAGGACCGGATGAACAACGTGCTCAGGTTCTACAGCTAGAGGTTCTCCGCGATCAGTCGCGCGGAGCGGTTGAACACCCAGAAGCCCACGACGAAGGTCCCCACGACGACGGCGAGTGGGCCGAGCAGCGCGGCCCAGCTGCCCAGCACCTGACCGGCGCTGGGGGTTGCGTGGGTGATCATCGCGTGACGGAACTGCTGGAAGACGACCGCCAACGGGTTGAGCATGTAGAGGTGCAGCCAGGCCTGACTCAACCCTTCTTCTGAGATGTAGCTGATGATCTTCGTGATCGGGATGATCACCGGCGAGGAATAGAAGATCACCTGCTGGGCGACTTCCCAGATCGGCTGTATGTCGCGGAATTTCACGAACAGGGCCGCCAGCAGCATCGCGATGCCTGTGCTGAAGAGAACGAGCATCGCCACGATCAACGGCAGCTCGAGCCAGCTCAGCATCGGATGGACGCCTTCGATCAGCGCGAAGATCAGCACCACGATCAGGTTGAGCCCCAGGTTGAACGACGCCAGCAGCACGACCGAGATCGGGATCACGAGCCGCGGGAACCGGATCTTTCGCACGAGGTTCTCGCGATCGACCACGCTGCGCACCGCGCCGGCGGTCGCTTCGGCGAAGAAGGTGAACAGCACGATCGAGCCGAGCAGCTGCGCGCCGTAGTACTGACCACTCGGCCCCTGGTTGGCCGAGACGTTCGCGATCTGAGTGAAGAACACATACAGGACCGCGAAGAACAGCAGCGGCCGGATCAGCTGCCACAGATAGCCGAGCATCGAGCCGAAGAACCGCAGCTTGAACTCGTTGCTGGCGATGTTGTACGTCAGGTGCCAGAAGCGCGACCAGTCCTCGGTGAGAGCCCCGGGTCCGCCGATCGGCGGACCCAGCTCGCTGTGGTCGATCGCGTTCAAGCGACGTGCACCTGGCCGCTCACCGAGGCAGACGTTCGCTCGACGTTCGACACGTAGCGCAGGTCGACGATCCCGCCCTGCGCGGCGGTGCCCTGCACCAGGAAGCTGATCTCGCGCTTACTGCGATCGATCAGGTCGAGTCCCCCTCCCCGCCGGGCGAGGCTCGCCACCGGGTAATAGCGACCGGGGGCGAATCGATTCTCGAACTCGACCGAGAAGATCGCCTCTTCGCCGGCCTCGAAGCTGCCCGAGCGCTCGTGCTCGACGGCGGTCGAGGCGACGAACACTTCCTGGCCGGCGTCGTTCTCGAACTGGACCCGCAACGCCGGGTCCTCCACCTTGCGCTCGAACACCACCCGAGCCTTGAAGCGCACCATGTAGCCCTGCAGGTAGACCCCCCATTGATCGCCGGCGCCGTCCTCGAACCATGCCTCGACGATCCTGGCCGCGCTGTTGCCATCCCAGTCCTCTCCGGATGCGTGCGTCGCGACGTCGTCACCCCGATCGAAGTTCATCGCCAGGTATCGATCCCCGACGTCGCTCGGCTCGCCGAGCAGGGTCTGCTGCCCGCGCTCGAGCAGCAGCGCACGGTGGCAGAAGCGGTTGACCGCACCCATGTCGTGGGTGACGAACACGATCGTTTTGCCTTCGTCGCGCATCTGGTTGAAGACGTCGAAGCACTTCTGCTGGAAGGACGCGTCCCCGACCGCGAGCACCTCGTCGATCAGCAGGATGTCGGCGTCCACCTGGATCGCCACCGAGAAGGCCAGGCGGACGTGCATGCCGGAGGAGTAGTTCTTGAGCTTCAGGTCCTGGAACTCCTTCAGTTCGGCGAACTCGATGATCTGCTCGTAACGTGCCCGCGCTTCGCGCGGGCTGAGTCCCAGCATGATCCCGTTGGTGACGACGTTGTCGAGCGCCGCGAGATCGGGGTTGAAGCCGACTCCCAGCTCGATGAACGTGGAGATGCGTCCCTGGCACCAGATGCGCCCGCTGTCCACTCCGTAGATGCCCGCCAGACACTTCAGCAGCGTGCTCTTGCCGCTGCCGTTGCGACCCACGATGCCGAAGAATTCGCCCCGCTGCACGGCGAAGTTGATGCTCTCGAGCGCCTTGAACGCTTCGTGGCGGGACCGGCGCAGCGGGTGCAGCGCGCGCTCCTTGAGCGTGTGTGTCCGCTCCTCGGGCACACGAAAGGTCTTGTTGACCTCCTCGACGAGGATCGCAGGGCTCTCGGCCATGCGAATAGGGTACCCGTGGGGGTCCCGGCGACCGCCGCAATCCCCGCTCCAGCCACGGCTATAGTCCCCCGCCGGTGCGCTTCTGCACGGTGATCAACAGAGCCTGGGTGGCTCACGCGAGAGCGCTGGCGGAGTCGGTGCGCACGCATCACCCCCAGGCGGGCATGTCGGTCCTGATCGTCGATCCGATCGAGCACTTCGTCGATCCCACCGAGGAGCCCTTCGACGTGCTCGCCCCCGTGGATCTCGAGGTGGAGGACTTCGCGGCGATGAGCGTTCGTTACGACGTCACCGGACTGTGCTGCGCGCTGAAGCCGGCGATCCTGAGCCATCTCAGCGAGAGCGAGCAGACGGTCGTCTACCTCGACAGCGACGTGCGCCTGTTCGCCCCCCTCGACGATGTCGAGCAGCAGCTCGAAACCCACCCCTTCCTGACGACGCCTCACCTGCTGGAGCCGCTCCCCGACGACGGCAGGCAGCCGGACGAGCTGGCGATCCTGCTCGCCGGATCTCTCAACCTCGGCTTCGCCGCGGTTCGCTCGACGCCCGAGGTGGCACAGCTGCTCGCCTGGTGGTCCGATCGTCTCAGGAGGGGCTCCCGCAGGGACCCCGAGCACGGGATGGTCTATGACCAGCGGTGGGCGGACCTGATGCCGGGATTCTCCGACGTCCTGGGACGCTGGCGCGATCCTGGCGTGAACTTCGGCTACTGGCGAGCGGCGACGAGCCGGCTCGAGCGCAGCGGCGATCGCGTGCTCGTCGACGGAGAGCCGCTTCGGTCCTTTCATTTCACGGGCTTTGACCCGAGACGTCCGGATCGTCTGAGCGCGTTCGAGAACCGCACGTCACTCGAGCGCGAGCCGGTGCTCGCCGAGCTTTGCGGCGAATACGCCGAGCGCCTGCGAGTACATCGCCACGAGGAGACGAGTCGATGGCCCTATGGCTTTGCCACCACGGCCGGCGGGATCGAGCTGACACCCACGCTGCGCGAGCTGTGGGACAGCGCAGCCGGTCTGGGAGCGGTGCGCGCGACGCCGTTCACGCCCGAAGGCGAGCGCGAGTTCCTGAGCTGGCTGGGGGAGCCCGAGCCCGGCGGCAGCGGCGAGCCGCTCAGTCGCTATCTCACCGCCCTGCACGAGGCGAGCCCTGATCTGCTTGCCCGCTTTCCCGACCCGAGCGGAGCCGATCGCCAGGGATACCTCGCCTGGGCGCGCGAGCAGGCCGAGCGCCGCAGCGACGGGATACTGGCCGCGTTGAACGAGCGGCTCGCGAGCGCTCGCGAGCCCGGGCTTCGCCGGATATCGCCAGGCGAGCGGCTCCCGGCCAGACGCGGTGATGCGGTTGTCTGCATACCTGTGTACGGCGCGAAGGACCTGTTCGCCGAGTGTCTGAGCAGCGTGCTCGCCCACACCTCGCCCGACGTACCGATCCTGATCGCCGACGACGCGAGCCCCGACCCGGCGATCGAGAGCCTCGTCTCGTCGCTGGCCACGACGGGTGCGCTGGCGGGACACGAGGTGCTCTACCTGCGTCAACCCGAGAACCTCGGCTTCCCGGGCAACGTCAACGCCGCGTTCGCCGCCTGCGCACCGGCCGATGTCGTGGTGCTCAACAGCGACTGCATGGTCGCCGAGGGGTGGCTGCAGGGAATGCGTCGGGCGGCCTATTCCGATCAGCTCGTCGCGACCGCGAGCGCGCTCACCAACCACGGCACGATCCTGAGCGTGCCCGAGCGCAACAGGCCCCAGTCGGGCCTCCCCCAGAACACCGATCTGGATCGGGCGGCATCCACGGTGCTCGAGCAGTCGCTGCGGCTGTATCCCACCCTGCCGACCGCGATCGGCCACTGCATGTTCGTGCGCCGTCGGGCGCTCGACCTCGTCGGGGACTTCGACCTCGCGTTCTCCCCCGGCTACGGCGAGGAGGTCGACTTCTCCCAACGGTGTGTGCTGCACGGCCTCAGGCACGTGGCTGCCGACGACGTGCTCGTGTTGCATCACTCCGGAGCGTCTCTGGGCGAGGAGGGTGCCGCCAATCCGGTGCAGAGGGAGCACGAGCGGATCGTCGAGGCGCGCTACCCCTACTACCAGCGCGCCCAGACCGCGGCGGGAGCGGACCAGCTCGGGCCGCTTCCCCGCGCGCTCGCCTCGGCGAGGCGCTCGATCGTGGGGTTCAACGCGACGATCGACGCCCGCTGTCTCGGGCCAGTGATGACCGGCACGCAGGTGCACACGCTGGAAGTCATCAGGGCGTTGAGCCAGACGGGACGGCTCGGCATCAAGGTGATCGTTCCGCCCGACATCGGCGGGCACGCGGCCGCCGAGCTGCAGGGCATGGAGAACGTCACGCTGATGCCGCACACCGACATTCATCCGGCGATGGAGAAGAGCGACATCGCACACCGGCCCTATCAGGTGAGCAATGCCAACGACCTGCTCATCCTCAGCTGCGTGGGCGAGCGCGTGCTGGTCACCCACCAGGACCTGATCGCCTACCGCAACCCCGGCTACTTCCCCGCCTATCCGCACTGGGAGCGCTACCGGCGCCTGACCCGGGAGGCCCTCGCGATCGCCGACGGCGTGGTGTTCTTCTCCCGCCACGCCGCCCAGGACGCGCTCAAAGAGGACCTCGTCGACGAACGGCGGGTGAACATCGTCTATATCGGCGTCGACCACGCCGGGCTCGCGGTCCGGCCGCAGGCCCAACAGCCTCCCGGCGTCGACGGGCTGGCGGGCAAACCGATGCTGCTGTGCCTGGGCACCGACTTTCATCACAAGAACCGCGTGTTCGCGCTGCGGCTGCTCGAGGCCCTGCGCGACGAGCAGAGCTGGGACGGCACGCTCGTGCTGGCCGGCCCCCGGGTCAGCCAGGGTTCCTCGGCCGGCGCGGAGGCGACCTACCTGGCCTCGCGCCCCGGTCTGCGCGCCTCGGTCCTGACGTTGCCGGCGGTGAGCGAGGCCGAGAAGGCGTGGCTGATGGAGCAGTGCGCCGCTGTGCTCTACCCGACCACGTACGAGGGCTTCGGCCTGATGCCGTTCGAGGCCGCCTCCTACGACAAGCCCTGCTTGTACGCGGCCCAGACGGCCCTCGCCGAGACGCTGCCGAGCGAGCTCGCAACGCTGGTTCCGTGGGATCCCTCGGCCAGCGCCGAGGGCGTCCTGGCGCTGTTGCGCGATCCCCAGGCCGCCGCCAGCCAGGTGCACGAGATCCGCAGGTCCGCCACGCCGCTGACGTGGGAGTCAGCCGCAGAAGCGCTGGTGGACGTCTATCTCGCCACAGCGGCGTCGCCCGCGCGAGACGCAGGGCGGGTCGCCGCCGATCTGGCGCTGGTCGAGGTCGAGCGCACCGAGGCCGAGCGCAAGTACAACGAGCTGTGGGAGAGCCTCACCCCAGACGCTCGTGCACTGGTCGCCCCCGACGGGCCGCTCACACCGTCTGCCACCCACTCGCTGGCTGCCGTGGCGAGGCGACCGCTGCTCAGGCGCCTGTTGCTCGGTCCGATCCAGCTCGTGATGCGCATCGGCACAGCCGTGAGACGCCGACCTGAGACGCCTGGGCCGCAGACGCCCCCGGAGACGTTCTCGCTGCACTTCGCGCAGTCGAACGTCGACCACATGAGCGAGCAGCTGCTGAGCGGCGACAGCGAGCGGCTCACGCTCGAGCCCTAGCCGAGGTCGAGAGCTGACCTAGACCTGCTCGTGCGCCGCCCTGCCCGGCGGCCGCGCGATACGTGCTGACGGGCGGGCGAGCCCCTGCAGGAAGTCCTCCAACGCATCGATCCGCCTCTCCCAGGCGTAGTCGGCGGCCGTCTCTTGGCCCGCACGACCGAGTCGCACGCGCAGCTGGGGGTCTTCCAACAGGCTTGCGATCGCCGCGCTGACCGCCGCCGGCTGGGGCTCGGGCATCAGGCAGTTGACGCCGTCGCGGCAGAAGTCCCGGTTTCCGTGCGCATCGGTGCAGACGACCGCCGTGCCGCACGCCATCGCCTCCAGAGGCGGCAGCGCGAAACCCTCATGGGTGGAGGTCTGCACGAACACCGTGGCCTCGCAGAACAGCTCGCCCACACGCTCGTCGCTGGGAGCGTTCACATAGCTCATCCCGGGCTCACTCGCCAGCTGGGGCTCGATCCCGAACAGGCACAGCTCGGGTCGAGGCTCGCTCAGCCTGCGCCATCCATCCAGGGTGAGCGGCAGGTTCTTGAGGGGGTTGGTGCGGCCCAGCGCCAGCACCATGTCCTGGCGGCGCTCGGTCTCGGCGCGGGGTCGGAACGTCTCGAGGTCGATCCCCGGCGGGATCAGCGCCGCGTCGAGGCCCAGCTCTCGCAGGCGCTCCCGGTTCCACGAGGAGATCGTCATGTAGCGGAACTCGGGCCGGTAGGAGTCGATCACGGCGTGGCGAGTCAGCTCGTCGTCGGGGTAGTAGGAGGTCTCGATGTCCTGCACGAAGTAGACGGGTATCCCTCGCAGCACGCTCGCCCGCCACACCGGTGCCGCCGTGTTCCACCAGGTGGCGACCTTGATCGCTGCCAGCGGCGCGAGCGCGGCCATCAGCTCGTCATAGTCCTCGAAGCTGTTCACGGGCACGCGCAGGTCAAACCAGTCCGGCGGGCCGCCGAGGGTGTAGAGGGCGACCTCGTGACCACGCTCCTGGAGGCGGTTGAGGTGCTCGAACACATCGCGATGACCACCGCCGATGCCGGTGCCCTCGGTGACGTAGGCGATCCGCAGCCGACCGCTCCCGCCTTCGCCGTCCCCGTTGGCGGAGCGCCCCCCCGGTGTCGCCTCGCCAACCGTTCGCCGTGACGGCGACGTGGCGCTCACCGGACGGGCGTCGAAGAAGTCAGACCACCGTTCCCAGAACAGCGCCTGGGAGGAGCGCTCGCGCTCGCCCAGCTCCGTGCCTCGGGTCGTCGACTCGTGGTGCACCAGCTTCGCCGCCGGGAAGTAGACCACGCGCAGACCCTCCTGCCAGGAGCGCAGGCAGTAGTCGACGTCCTCGTAGGCCATCCCATACGCCTCGTCGAACAGCCCGACGCGCTCGATCGTCCTGCGCCGCAGGTACATGCACGCCCCCGTCACCGCAAGCGCCGGCGAGGTGGTGCACGCGGGACCCCATCCCGCGGGCTTGAAGCGGTAGCGGTGATCGAACCACTGCGGCTGGTCGCGGTTGCGGATCGTTCCCCCGAACTGGATGCGCCCGTCCGGATAGAGCAGCTTGGCGCCGACGATGCCAACGTCATCCTCCTGGGAGGCCGCGTACTGCAGCGCCGCCAGCCAGCCGGGCAGGGCCTCCATGTCGGAGTTCAACACCACCACGTCCGCGTCGGGATCGCTCGCCCGCAGGCCACGGTTGACGTTGGCTGCGAATCCACAGTTGCGCTCGGACTCCACCACCACGTCGATTCCGTCGATCTCGTGCAGCACCGCGACGTGCTCGGCGCCGCTGCCATCGTCGGCGACGATGATCCGCGCCCGGCCGTGGGGAACCGTCTTGCGGATGCTTCGCACGAGCGTGCGCACGTGCTCGGCGTCGCGGTAGCTGGGGACGACGACGTCGACGGGCCGTCCGTGCTGGCGATACCAGGCCAGCGCCCGCCTGAGCTCGCGGTCGTGCGAGTGCGAGCGCAGCTGCAGGCGGCGTTTCAGCGGCGTGAAGCGAAGCGGGAAGGTGAGAATCCGAAACAGGATCGTGCGCAGCCCGAAGTACGTGTAGGTCAGGTGGATCCGCCGTCTCAGGTTGGCGAGTCGACCTGCTGGGGTTGCGTTGGTGGGATCGGTGCTCATGATGGCGTGGTCGCTGGTCGGTCGGGACCATCGAGATCCAGCGGCTCGAACGTGTCACGGCCCTCCAGCGAGAGTCTTCCCCTCACGCTCGCAGGCAGCCTCCCCGCCCGAGAGCCGAGCAGCGCTCCGATGAGCCGCACGACATGGTGACGGGCAACCGATGCGAGTGTCGCGAGCCGCCAGGGGACCGAGGCCCCCTCGTGCTCGAGCCTGCGCCGGGCCCATCCGAGCTCCCCGCGCAGGCCCGCCAGACGCCTGGCCGGCGACAGCGGCTCGCGCCAGCCGTAGACCTCGCACAGGCCACGCCACTCGTCAAAGCAGCGCTCGAGCTCGTGCAGAGCGGTGTAGTCGTGCGAGTGGATCACGGCTGCGTGCGGGACATACGCCTTCGCGAAGCCCTCTCGCAGCATGTCGATTGCGAGCACCCGATCCTCCGCGTATGGCACCTCGCGGAAGCCGACCCTCGACCAGGACTCGCGCGAGATGCAGGCGTTCGCGTCGGTGAAGAAGCCCCTCGCCCCCATCAGCTCTCGCGCCGCAGCGGATCGGCGCTCGTCCACGGTGAGGCGGTCCACCCGGGGAGCGCCGTCCGGCGAGAGCCCTTCAAACCAGCGCTCCAGTTCCAGGCGCACCGCCGGCGCCGCCCCGGGGCGAGGCAGGTAGGAGCCGTACACGAGCGCCACGTCTGACGCGAGGGAGAAGCCTTCCAGCAGACGCTCGAGCCAGCGCTCGTCCGCGGGCTCGGCATCCTGGGTGAGGAACGCCACGTGCCCACCGCCGGCCTCTTGCATCAGCAGATTGCGGGTGCCGCCGTGGCTGAACCGCGACGCCGGTATCTCGATCACCCGCGCACCCCCTGCACCCGCCAGCTCGACCGATCCGTCGCTGGAGCCCGAGTCGCACACCAGCAGCTCGTGTGCCACCGTCTGCCGGGCGAGCGCCTCGAGCGTGCGCGCGAACTGGCGGCCGCCGTTCCGCACCGGGATCGCCACGGTCACCTCAGGCATAGAACCCCGTCAGCACGAGCAGTTGCGAGGCGGTGCTGAGGGCGATCATCGCGACCGCCAGCGCCACGCCCGCGTACAGCACGAGCCTGCGGGGAAACGCGTGCAGGCTCGCCACGACGAGCACCGCCAGCGGCGCGATCGCCGGGAAGGCATAGCGGCCGAATTCGGCGACGAACGGGCGCGAGCCGGTGGTGTAGAAGGCAGCCTCCACCCCTGCCACCACCGCCAGGGGCATCAGTGCGAGGACTCCCGCCTCGAGCAGGTGCGAGCGCACGAAGCGCCACTCGCGCCAGATCGCCACCAGGCCGAGCAGCGGCACGGCGACCATCGCCGCGAAGATCACGTAGTAGAAGTGGTGGGGGAACAGGACGTCGTACCACCCGAACGCGCCCCAGCCCCGTTCCACGAAGATCACGAACCCGGGGAAGTTGGTGGTCGTGAAGTGGTTGGCCATGAACGGCAGCCGCGGCAGCAGCACCTGCCACAGGTAGCCCAGGTAGCCGAGCGGATGGGCCAACGCTTCGCTCGTGGAGGCGCCCACCGAGCCCGCCTCCGCCGGCGCCGCCACGCCCGCGGCCGCCGCGGTGGCCGCGGGGTGGAACACGTGCGCGAGCGCCGCCCCCAGCCCGCGGACGGCGACCGCACCACCGAGTAGCGCCGCCCAGCCGGGAGCGTCGGCGCGGCGATGGTGGCGGTACAGGGTGGCGAGGAGCGCAACACCAGCGACGGGGTAGAGCGCGTAGCCGGTGCCCTTGACGATCGGCAGCGCCACCAGCAGCCCGCCGGCGAGCAGTCCGAGGCGCACCGAGATCCCCCGCCGCAGCATCACGATCAGCAACAGCTCCAGTGCCGCCGCGCCCGCGTTGACGCCCACGTCGTTGTTCACCGCTCCGGATATGAAGCCGTACATCGGCTGGTAGGCCACCAGCAAAGCCGCCAGCACCGCCAGCCAGGGCCTGCCCGGCGCCAGCTCCCGCGCGAGCAGGAACGCGAACAGCACCGTCAGCGCCCCGATCAGCGCCGAGGTCAGACGCATCAGCGTCAGCTGGGAGAGCGGACTGCCCGACGCCAGGGCGTACGCGGGCGCGAGCGCCGCGTAGTAGATCGCTCCGTGGGTCGCCGCCGTCTCGTTGCCGCCGCCGTTGGCGGCGCTCGGGTGCAGGGCTGCGACCTGCGAGCGGTAGAACGTCTGCTGGCGAGCCGTCCACGGGGCCCGCGTGTCACCGACCTGGTGGTCGGTGAAGAAGCTCATGTCTTCCATTGCGAGCGACTCCGAGCTCGACCAGCGCGGCAGCGGCGAGCCGGGGTTGCGCGAGGGGGCTTCTCCCCGTTCCAGGAGCGACTGGGTGTAGGCGAAATGATCGACCTCGTCGGGCGCCTGGAACGGCGGGGTGATCAACGCCCAGCAGGCGAAGTTGATCGCGGCGATCGCAAACAGCCAGCAACCGGCGCGGCGCGCGCTCCAACCGCGCCCCGGCCCCTCGCCGGGCGCAGCCGCCGGCGGCGGCTCGGAGACCCGGCCGGCCGACGCCAGGGCCAGACAGCGGATCGACGCGAGCGCCAGCCCGGGCAGCACCACCAGCAGGATCAGCACGTACAGCCACGCGCCGATCGGGCTTGGCCGGAACAGCGCCGCCCGGCGCAGGATCTCTCCGGCACGGGCCAGGAAGCTGCGCCGGGAGCCCGCCGGGGGCAGGTACCAGACGGCGATCTTGCCCGAGATCGGCCGTCCGTCGAGCGTGGGGGCAGCGACCGCGGGGGCCACCGGCAGCGGCGTACCTCCCCAGTTGACGAGGTCGCTCGCCGTGACGCACAGCGACGCGGGGCGTTCGGAGGCATCCTGGCTCAGGTGAGGGATCGAGAACACCGCTGCGCTGATCCGGTTGGACGGAGCCTGCGCGGGTGCGAGGGCGCTCTCGATCGTCTGCCCCACCGCCAGGGATCCGTGCCCGGCGACGGCGGCGGGGCCGAGATGGAGCGCCATCCGCAGCGCCGGACGGGTGCTGGTCCGCGAGATCAGCTGCAGGCGGATCCGCGCCGTCCCGGCAGGGATCTCCAAGCCTGGCACGCACATCGCGTGGCCGGCGGGAGCTTCCGCGACGTAGGTGAGCGCCTCGACGCTGTTGGTGCCGGTGTAGTAGTCGCGAGGGCGCAGGCAGTACCAGGCGAGGATCGCCAGGAGCGGCACGGCCACGGCCGCCGCGGCGTTCCACACCCGGGCGTCCCCGGCGAACAGCGCCGCCGGGATCCGGCGCACACGCCGCACGCTAGCTGCGGCGCAGCCCGAGGATCGACAGGAGGAAGGAGGAGAAGAAGATCTGGATGCCCACGATCAGCAGCGTGGCGGCGACCAGCGCGAGCTGCTCGTAGGCGAGCGAGCCAAAGCCGTTTGAGATCCACGTGGCCAGCACCACCGCCCCCATCACCGTGCCCGCGAGCACGAACAGGCCTCCGAGCAGAAGGCCGTGCTCGAGGCGAAAGCGAGCTCGCATGCGGTCGAACCAGGGGTCGCGCTCACCCATGAAGTAGGTGCCGTAGGCGTGGGCGCACAGCCCCAGCGCGAGCACCTGGGTGCCGACGATCGTGAGCAGCGCCCCGCCGATCAGCGCATGCAGGCCCCATGCGCGTCCGAAGAAGCTGAGGCCCGACGCCACCACGACCATCACCACCAGCCCCACTCCCGCGAGCAGCAGGCCGGGCAGTATGAACAGGTGCGTGGGCGAGTGCACCAGCAGGAAGCGCAGGTGCCGCCACCCGTCGCGGAAGCTCGAGAGCTTGGACTCGCCGCCACGCGGGTGGTACTCGATCGGGAACTCCGCGATCTTGAGGTTCTCCTTCGCCGCCCTGATGACCATCTCCGAGGCGAACTCCATTCCCGTCGTGCGCAGGTCGAGACGTGGCAGCACCTCCCTGCGAACGGCACGCATCCCACAGTGCGCGTCGGCCACGCCGGTACGGAACAGCAGGTTCAACAGGCCGGTGAGGATCGGGTTGCCGATGTAGCGGTGAAGCCACGGCATCGCGCCCGGCTGGATGTTGTCCATGCGATCGCCGATCGCCATCTCCGCCCCGTCTTCCAGCGCCGAGACGAAGCGAGGGATGTCGTCGAAGTCGTAGGTCAGGTCGGCGTCAGCCATCACGATGTAGGCCCCGCGAGAGGCGGCGAAGCCGGCCAGATACGCGCTCCCGTAGCCTCTGCGGCGCTCGACCACCACCCGCGCCCCGGCGCGCTCGGCGAGCTTCGCCGAGTCGTCGTCGGAGTCGTTGTCGGCGACCACCACCTCGCCGGAGACCTCCATCTTCTCGAGCGCCGCCCGCGCCGCGAGCACGCAGTGCTCGATGTTCTCGGCCTCGTTCAGGCAGGGGATCACGACCGACACGAGCGGGCTCTCCAAGCTGTCGCTGTCGGCTACGCGAGGTGGGCTGGTCTGGGCGAGTGTGCTCATCGGCTCCTGCTCGTCTGGGGCCCGTGCAGCGCGTGACGCGCAGGCCTGCGGTTATAACGCGCGAGTAGGCGGAAAGTGGCGTTGCGCCGTCCCGGGGATGCTATCGGAGCGCCGTGAAAGCCTTCCAGACGTGCGCATCTGCGTCGTATACGACTGCCTGTTCCCCTACACCGTCGGCGGAGGCGAGCGCTGGTACCGCAACGTGGTGGAGCGGCTCGCGGCCGAGGGACACGAGGTCACATACCTGACATTGCGCCAATGGGACCGCGACGATGCTCCCCGCATCGAGGGCGTGCGCGTCCTCGCGGTCGGGCCGCGGCTGGGCCTCTACACCCCCGACGGGCGCCGGCGCATAGGGCCGCCGCTCGTGTTCGGACTGGGCGTGCTCGTGCACCTGCTCGCTCACGGCCGCCGCTATGAGGTCGTGCAATCGTGCGCGTTTCCCTATTTCTCGCTGCTCGCCGCGGCCCTCGTCCGTCCGCTCGGGCGCTACGAGCTCGACGTGGACTGGTTCGAGGTGTGGAGCCGCTCCTACTGGCGCGAGTACCTCGGCGCCATCGGCGGGCGCACCGGAGCGTGGGTGCAGCGTGCCTGCGCGCACGTGCGCCAGCGCGCGTTCTGTTTCTCGGAGCTCCATGCGCGGCGCCTGCGCGAGGAGGGGCTGCGGGGCGAGGTGACGGTGCTGCGCGGGCTCTATGTCGGCACCCTTCGGCCACCCGCCCCCCGCCCGGCCGACCCGCTCGTGCTGTTCGCGGGCCGCCTGATCCCGGAGAAGCAGGCGCCGCTGGCCGTCGCCGCGATCGCCAGGGCGAGAGAGCGGATCCCGAGCCTGCAGGGAGAGGTCCTGGGCGACGGGCCCGAGCGCGAGGCGCTGCTGCGCTCGATCGAGGCCCACGGCCTGCAAGGCGTGGTCGCGGCGCCGGGGTTCGCCGACGCGGCCACGGTGGACGCCGAGATGCGCCGTGCCCTGTGCCTGCTGCTGCCCTCGCGACGCGAGGGCTACGGCATGGTCGTCGTCGAGGCCGCCTCCCACGGCACCCCCAGCGTCGTGCTCGCCGGCCCCGACAACGCCGCCGTCGAGCTGATCGAAGAGGGAGTCAACGGCTTCGTCTGCGAGAGCTCCGAGCCCGAGGCGATCGCGCAGGCGATCGTCCGCGCGCAGGAGGCGGGCATGGCCCTGCGCGAGAGCACCGCTCGCTGGTTTGCCGAGCACGCGGACTCGCTGTCGCTGGAGAGCTCGCTGCGGCGTGTGCTCGCCGGCTACGGGGGGTCCTCCGACCCCAGCGCCCGCGCGTAGCTGTCGAGTGTCGCCCGCGCGGAGCGCTCCCAGGTGAAGTGCCGCGCACGCTCGAGCCCCCGCCGCACGAGCTCGGCTCGGAACGACTCGCCGGTGCCGAGCAGCTCCTCGATCGCGATCGCGATCGCCCGCTCGTCGCGGGGGTCGAACAGCAACGCGGCGTCGCCGGCGACCTCCGGCAGCGAGGAGGTGTTCGAGCAGGCGACCGGCACCCCTCGCGCCATCGCCTCCAGGACCGGCAGTCCGAAGCCCTCATACAGCGAGGGAAACACGAACGCCCGCGCGATCGCCCACAGCCCCTCGAGCTCCGCCGGCGCCAGCCAGCCGAGGATGCGCACGTCCTCGCTCACACCGAGCGCCTGCGCCCGCGCCCGCAGCTCGGCCTCGTGCCAGGTCGGATAGCCGGGCAGCACCAGCAGCGGGCGACGCTCCGTCGGGATCATGGCAAGCGCTCCGATCAGCGCCAGGAGATTCTTGTGGGGCCGCTTGGCCGACAGGCTGATGAGCACCGCACGCTCACCCAGGTGCAGACGCGCGCGGGTCTCACGCTCGCTCAGCGTCGCCAGCCGGTGGACCGCGCCCAGCCCGTTGGGGGCGAGATCGATCTTCTCGGCGGGTGTGCCCAGCAGCTCGATCAGATCCGCGCGCGTCGAGTGCGAGATCGCGATCACCCGCCGCGAGCGCCTCACCCCCGCCGGTACGAGCACCCTCATGCCGCGGTCGCGCAGGCCGGGATGAGCCTCCGGAAAGCGGGCGTAGATCAGGTCGTGCACGGTCGTGACCCGCCGGAACGGCCCCCACAGCGGAGTCGTCGAGGCGAGGCTGTGCATCAGCCCCACGCCTGCCCGTGCCGCCCGGATCGGCAGCAGCGTCTGCTCGCCGAGCACCCACTGGATGCGGTCGCGTGCATGCACGGGGACGGTGACCGTTGCCAGCAGCTCGCTCCAGGCCGGCGCCCCTGCGGGGCTCGCCTCACGATTCACGAACGCCGTGAACCGCACAGCCGGAGCGGCCGCGATCAGCGCCGGGATCAGCTCGCGCGCGTACACCTCCATACCCCCCGTCTCGCCCGGCACCAGGAACACGAGGTTCAACCCGACGTGGGTGCCGGCCGGCGGCAGACGGCTCGCGCCAGGGGTCTCGGCGACGTCTGGGCTCGGCGGAGGGAGGGGTGCCACGTCGGGAACGCTAAGGGACGTCCCACACAGCGTGAGCCCGTCGACGCCCGAGCCGGCGGCGATCCGCCCGGGCGGCCCGCGATTACGATGGGCCGCGATGGGCCCCTCGATCGACGTGGTCGTGCCGGTGTACGACAATTACGAGCTGACGCATGAGTGCCTGGCGCACCTGCATCGTCAGACGGCTGCTCACCGCACGATCGTCGTCGACGACGGCTCACGCGACGGCACTGCCGAGCGTCTGCGCGGCGACTGGCCGGAGGTGACGGTGGTCGAGCTCGGCGAGAACCAGGGCTATACGCGCGCGGTCAACCGCGGGGTGGGGGCGGGCGAGGGGGAGTTCGTGGTGCTCGTCAACAACGACGCCCAGCTCGATCCGACGTGCCTGGAGCGGCTGATCGCACCGCTGAGCGAGGATCCCGCGGTCGGCTCGGTCGCGGCGCTGATGATCGCGCCGGACGGCGAGACGATCGACAGCCTCGGCGTGACAGCCGACCCGACCCTGGCCGGATTCGCGCGGCTGCAGGGCCACCCCCTCGCCGACGCCCGGCTGAGCGCGCCGGTGCTGACCGGCCCGGAGGGCACCACCGGCGCCTACCGCCGCGCCGCCTGGGAGCAGGTGGGCGGGCTGGACGAGGCGATCGTCGCCTACATGGAGATCCTCGATCTCGCCCTGCGCCTGGCGGCCGCGGGATGGGCCAGCGCGAGCGCACCGGATGCCCGCGGCGTCCATCTCGGCTCGGCCACCTACGGGCGGCGGTCGGCCCGACAGCGCCGGCTGGCCGGCTTCAGCCGCGCCTATCTCCTGCGCCGCTACCGCGTGCTGCACAGTCGCGAGGCTGCCAGGACGCTGGTGACCGAGGCGCTGGTGGTGGGCGCCGATCTGCTCGCCTGCCGCGACACGCAGGCGCTGCGCGGCCGCCTGGAGGGCTGGCGGGCCGCCCGCGGACAGCCGCCCCGTCACCGGCCTGTCAACGGAGCGATCGACTCCTCGATCTCGCTGTGGCGCTCGCTCACGTTGCGCCGCTCGGCTTACAGGTAGCGGTCTCCCCAGGCGTCCCGTGACAGCCGCCGGCGCAGGCGCGGCGAGGCCTCCTCCCAGTCGCGGGTTCGCCTGTCCGCGACGAGCAGGTTCTCCTGGCGACCGCTGCGATAGGTGCAGGACGCAGGCCAGCTGGTGAGCTTGTACACCCGCTGGTCGCGTCCCACCACAACCGCGCGCAGGCCGCGGTCGAGCATCTGGCGGCTGATGCTGCGGCGGCCGCTCTCCAGCAGATAGGTCGCTCGCTTGTCGTGCGCATCCTGCAGGTTCAGCGCCAGCAGCCGCTCCCGTTCGATGATGAACGCCGTGGTGCGCACGTGGGGATTGGGAAAGCGCGGGAAGTCCCGTCGCTCGAGAGGCAGGCGCAGCAGCTGGTAGAGCCAGTAGCGGGCCTTGCCGCGGATCCACTGGGCCTGGCTCTCCCAGCTCGCGGTGGCGCCGGCGAGGCCGATCTCGGGGGTGTCGATCGCGCGCACCAGCCCCACCAGCCAGTCGTCGGCGAGCACGACGCTGTAGGAGTTCAGGAAGCACAGCCGGCGATGGGCCAGCTCGCGCGCAGCCAGTCCGTAGGCGGCGAGGTCCATCACCGGACGCTCGAGCGTAAGCAGCCGGTGCTCGGTGCCCTGCAGCTCGCCGAGCAGCTCTCGACGCCGCCGCTCGCCGACCTTCGAGGCGCCGTTGAGCACGATCACCAGCTCGTGCTCACGCCCCGCGGGGTGGGCGTGGTAGGAGCGCAGGAAGTCCCGCAGGGGCTCGGGCCCCAGCGGAGCCCACACGAGATGAACGACCCCGATCATCGCCTGCCCAGGCTCGCCACGAGCTCGA
Source organism: uncultured Solirubrobacterales bacterium (assembly GCA_963696615.1). Lineage (GTDB taxonomy): Bacteria > Actinomycetota > Thermoleophilia > Solirubrobacterales > Solirubrobacteraceae > Palsa-744. Next base: position 756,615 of record CAVOKU010000003.1, read on the forward strand.
GCTCGGCGACGCTGATGACCCTGCTGCGCTGGAGCGCACGGCGCTTTCCCAGCGCCGCCGGCAGACCCTTCAGCGCATCCGTCATCGCCCGGCCCCACACCCGCAGCCTGCGCTCCCGCGCGGCCACGTAGAGGTTCCCCGCCTGGCCTGCGGCCAGCTCGGGCAGGTGGCGCAGCAGCGAGCCGGCGGGGAAGCACTTGGCCACGAGCCACACCGGATTGCGCCACAGGTGGTAGCCGTTGAAGTCGCTGAAGCCCCGACCGAGCGTGGCACTGCCGTGGTGATAGAGCACCGCACCCGCCGCGTAGCGACAGCGAAAGCCCGCCAGCTGGGCGCGAAACGCCCAGTCGATGTCCTCGTAGTAGGCGAAGTAGTCCTCGTCGAAGCCTCCCACGGCCTGCAGCGCGCTGCGTCTGAACACCGCCGCCCCGCCGCAGGGGCCGAACACCTCCTCGGGCCGGTCGTACTGGCCCTCGTCCCGCGCTCCGTGCCCGCGTCTGCGGCCCCCGCCGCGCCAGTTGAGCATGTCCCCGGCCCCGTCGAGCACGCCTCGATCGGCGTGATCGAGCATCTTCGGGGTGACCGACCCGGCCTCGGGATGACGGTCGAGCTCGGCCACCATCTCGGCGAGACACTCGGGCTCGAGCTCCATGTCGTTGTTGAACAGCCCCACCAGCTCGGTGTTCGCCGCCTGCAGGCAGGCGTTGAGCGCGGCGGTGACACCGCTGCGTCGCTCCAGCGCCAGTATCCGCACCGCCGGCCAGCGCTCGCGCAGGTAGGCCACCGAGTCGTCCTCTGAGCAGTCGTCGACGACCACCACCTCGCCCGGCGTCAACGTCTGTCGATCGATCGACTCGAGCATTCTCGCCAGCAGCTCCCGGCCGTTGTAGTTGGCGATCGCCACCGTGAGCCCGCGACGTTCGGGCATCTCAGCGCCGCCTGGTCACGAAGCGGTTGAATTCGCTGAGGGGGATACGTCGCCGGCTCAGGATCGCACGTCGCGCGCGAAGCCAGCCGGGCGCCGAGCGGGCCGCGCTGCGGAAGGCGCGCAGGTGCACCCGCAGCATTCCTGCGCGAGCGCTGTGAGCGAGGCTCACGAGGTGCGCCCAGACGATCACGTGCAGGTTTCCCAGCAGGAACCGCATCGGCACGTCCTTGATCAGCACCGCCAGGGTGTTGCGCCGCTGCAGCTCGTAGTAGAGGGGATTCTGGTCCCCCTTTGTGGTCGCGCTGCCCATGTGATAGCCGACCGCGGCCGGCACGTAGCGGCTGCGATAGCCGGCGAGCTGTGCGCGAATTCCCCAGTCGACGTCCTCGAAGTAGGCGAAGAACGTCTCATCGAACGGCCCCACGTCCGCCAGCGCCGAAGCTCGGAACAGACCAGCCCCGGCGGTTGGCGCGAACACCTCTTCTGGGTGCTCGTACTGGCCGTGGTCGAGCTGGCCGGCGCCACGCCCCCAGGCCATCGCGGCGCGGGTGAGGATGTCGCCTGCGCCGTCGATCTGCTTGCGGTTGTGATAGCTGAGCAGCTTGCCTGCGGCGGTCGCCGCCTCGGGGTGACGGTCGAGCGCGGCGACGAGCTCTCCCAGCCACCGTGGATCGAGCTCGATGTCGTTGTTGAGCAGGGCGACGAGCTCGCCGCCGACCGCCCCCACGGCGACGTTGAGCGCAGCGGACACACCGACGTTGTTCGCACCCGTCGAGATCACGCTGACCTTCGGCCACTCTCGCTGCAGGTACTCGAGCGACCCGTCGGTGGAGCAGTCGTCCACGACGATCGTCTCGAAGTCTTGGAACTCCTGGCCGGCCAGAGACGGAAGAACGACCCCCAGCAGCTCACGTCCGTTGTAGTTGAGCACGGCCGCGCTCACTCGTGGCATCGGGGCGACTGTAGCGACTGGCTCTACCGCGGGGACGGCCTGGCGCGGTCACCCCAGGCGTAGGTCGAGAGCAGTCGGCGGCGGGTCCAATCCGCGCGCCGGTATGTCTCGGTCTGGTTGTCGGCCACGAGCAGGCCATCCTGATCGCCCTGCCAGAACGTGTCGCTGTCGGGCCATTGCGGGACGTCGAAGGGTGTCCCCGAGCGATCGACCACGACCGCTCGCAGACCCGCCTGCTCGACGCGCCGGGTCAGACCGTGCCGGCCGCTCTCCAGACGATGGGCATCGACCTTGCGTCGCAGGCTGGCGCCAAGCGCCCGACCGAGCAGCCGGCGCTCTGCCATGAACGCGTTGGTGCGTACGTGGTGCGCCGGAAAGGAGGAGAAGCCGATCGCCATGTCGGCAAGCGCCTTCGCGGTGTGCAGATGGCGAATCGGTCCACGAGCCGCTTCGGTGCCCGTACGCTCGGCGTCGAGTGCTCGAAACTCGCTCAGGGCTCGCGCTCGATCCGGCCACACCCGCCGATAGGCGCTCGGCAGGCCCAGGTGGTAGAGAGCATACGAGCGCATGCTGGCCCACGAGCCGCTCGCGCCCACGAGCCCGACGTCGCGATCGCCTAGCGCCGTGTTGAGCATCGTCAGCCAGCCAGGCTTGAGGATCGCGCTGTGGGAGTTCAGGAAGCAAACGCGCTCGTGCTCCAGACGATCGGTCGCGTAGGCGTAGGCAGCGAGGTCCTGCACGGGCTCGGCCGTCGTCAGCGCGCGATGCTCGATGTCTTTCAGCTCTGCCTCGAGCTCGGGACGGAGCTGATCGCTCACGCCATTGAAGAGCACGACCAAGTCGTGCTCTACGCCCGCCGGATGACGCCCGTAGGAGGCGAGGAATTCGCGCAACGGCTTCGCTCCGAGCGGCCCCCAGACGAGGTGCACGACGGCGATCACGCGGGGGAGAGTACCGGGGGGCTCTACGACGTCCGCGACCCTGGGCCGGACCGAAGGCCGGCCAGCAGATCGAGCAGCTCCGGCGGATATGCGCGCGTCAACAGGACCGCCCCGGCGAACAGCGCCGTGGAGATTGCCAGCCGCCCTATCACGGGAATCCCGACGAGTGCCAGCGGCACCAGCCCGAGCGCGGCCGCCAGCGCGACGCCCGGCACGATTCGCAGCGACGGCCGCAGCGCCGGACGACCATGCACGACGGCCAGGCACTGGGTAACGGCGAGCACGACCTCTCCCGCGGATGTGCCGATCGCGGCCCCGTGCGCCCCGTCGGCCACGGTGAGAGCCGCGACCAGTCCTGCGGTGAGAAGCAGCCCGCCGACGCTGATCGCAAGGATCAGACGGTATTCGCCCAGACCGAGCAGCCCGTTGCTCCAGACCAGGCTCACGAACATCGCGCCGAGGCCGACTCCCTGCAGCGCCAGAACCGACGCGGCCGGTGCGAAGCGGGCCCCTCCCACGATCGCGATCGCCAGCGGCGCGCCCACCGCGATCGAGACCGCCACCCAGGCGCCGACGATCAGGCCGACCTCGAACACGCGCCCAAGTGCGTAGCCGAGCCGGTTGTGGTCGTCGCGGGCGGCATGAGAGAAGATCGGCAGCGCCGAGCCGGCCAGCAGCGCCGGCACGACCGTCAGAACTTCGATGATCCGAAACGAGGCGCTGAAGTAGCCGAGCTCGACCGCACTGGCCAGCGCCGAGACGAGCAGGATCGAGACTCGGAAGATCAGCGAGGATGCCGCTATCGCGGCCGAGTAGGGCAGCATCGGCCGGACGAATCTCCGCCAACGTCGCCAGCTGAAGGTGGGCGCCAGCGTGCGCGTGCCCCGCACCAGCACCGCGGTGGCGCCGAGCACGATCACGCCAACCGGGATCGAGATGCCCAGGAACGGCAGCAGCTCGGCTCCGGCAAGCACGAGCAGAACCGTGAACAGGGTCGTCAGCAGCTGGCGCGAGAGGTCGAGCATCGACATCGTGCCGAGCCGCAGGCCGATCAGCAGCGGTAGGGCGAAGTTGTCCTGGGTGGCCTGCAGCAGCAGCCCCACGCAGGCAAGCGCGACGCCCGCGGCGAGCGTGGGCGTGTACGCGGCCCAGGCGAACGCCACGATCGCCACGCTGCCCACCACGGTGAGTGTGATTCGCAGCCCCAGCAGGTCCCGTGCCAACGGCCAACGCTCCGCCTGCGGTCGGGTGGAGAGCTCACGAACCCCTACGGCCGTCAGTCCGAGGTCCGACAGCGCACCGACGATCGCGACGAGCGAAAGCGCGGTGACGTACTGGCCGGTGTCCCGCACGCCGAGATGGCGAAACAGCAACGAAGCGGAGATGACGCTGAACAGCGCGCCGATGATGTACCCGCCCACTCGCAGCCCTCCGCCGCGCGCCGCCGCCGGCCCCGCGGCCGTCGTGGAGAGGATGTCCTCGGCGGGGTCGGGGGATGGAAGGCGCTCGGATACGATGGCCGGGGATGCTAGAGCTCTTGCGCAGCAAGATCCTGCGAGACCCCGAGCTGCGTCGGATGGCCGATGTCCTCGCCGGTGCGACCGCGCTCGAGCCGGGCGGACCCAGCGCATTGTTCGACGCCCGTGGGCCGCTTCCCCTCTACCCCCGGCTGAAGGCTCTGGACACGCTTGACTTCAGCGAGCGCACGCTCTGGTCGGCCGGCGCAGCAGAGATCTCGGTCGAGCTGCGGCACAGCCTGATCGGGGAGGCGCGGGCAATCCCAGACGTACCCGAGGGCAGCTATGACGCGGTGCTCGGCTCGCACGTGATCGAGCACCTGGCCGATCCGCTCGGAGCGTTGGGGGAGTGGCAGCGAGTCGTCCGCCCGGGCGGCCACATCCTCCTGGTGGTCCCTCACCGGGACGGAACCTTCGACCACCGTCGCCCGGTGACTCCGCTCGAGCACTTGCGCGAGGATGCACGACTCGCCAGGGGCGAGGACGACCTGACCCACCTGCCGGAGATCCTCGAGCTGCACGATCTCGAGCGCGACCCGGGTGTGCCGAGCCGCGAGGTGTTCGAAGCTCGCTGTCGCGACAACGCGAGCACCCGGGGAATGCACCACCACGTGTTCGACACCCGCGCGGTTGCGGATCTGTGTCACGAGGCTGGGCTGGTGGTAGAGGCGCTACGTCCCAAGCAGATCCACGACATCTACTGCCTTTGCCGAGTCGTGGGGGACGGCGCGAGCGAGCGCGGCGAGGGTCTCACCGACGACGAGCTGGCGCGAATCCTTCGCAACAGCCGCTTCGTCTCAGACCGAGCGTCAGCCTGAGGCCACGGCGGGCTTGACCGCCCTGAACCTGAACGTGCGCCCAGCGACGCGTATGTTCGCCTCGGCCAGGCCGGCGCGGGCGAGCCTCGCCTGCAGGCCGTCGGGATCGACCGGCACGAGCGTGTCGCCGACGTGGATCGCCTTGAACAGCACGCCGGTGCCGAGGCTGTCGGTGCCGGCGAACACGCCGCCGGGGCGCAGCACCCGGGCGGCCTCGGCGAACAGGCGGTCCTGCAGCGCCGGCGAGGGGACGTGGTGAAGCATCGTGAAGCACACCGCCCCCGAGAACGTGCCGTCGGAGAAGGGCAGCTCGGTGGCATCGCCGTGCACCACTGTCGCATCGCTGCCCAGATCGCGGCGCAGGCGCCGGCAGTAGCCCTCGTCGAGCTCGAGCGCCGTCAGCCTGCCGGATCGACGGACGAGCACCCTCGTCGTCGCGCCGAACCCGGGGCCGATCTCGAGCACGTCCTCGCCGAGCTGCACCCCGTCGAGGCACCACGGCACCAGCTCACGCTCCACGCCCCGCGCCCACCAGCTCGACGAGCAGATGATCCCGTGCAGGCGATTCACGCGCCAGACGGTACAGGCCGAGCCGTGAACGGCGTTGATATGGTCGCGAGATCGCCGCTCTGGGTCCATCCAGCTCCGCTTCGGAGCTCGCCGCAGCACTGCGTCGCCGCGAGCTCTCCGCGGTCGAGCTGCTCGACAGCTGTCTCGCCGCGGTCGACGAGCGCAACCCGGAGCTGGCAGCGGTCATCTGGCGCAACGACGAGGATGCTCGCGCAGCCGCGGGAGAGGCCGACCGTCGCCTGGCCGCCGGCGAGCAGGCCCCGTTCCTCGGCGTGCCGATCCCGATCAAGGACCTGACGCCCGTCGCCGGATGGCCCGTCACGTACGGATCGCACGGCGCGCCCGCCACCGCGAGCGAGCAGAGCGAGCTGGTCGTCGACGCGCTCGTGCGGGCCGGGTTCGTTCTCTGCGCACGCACCAACACCCCGGAGTTCGGGGTGCTCACGGTGGCCGAGAACAGCCGTTACGGCGTCACCCGCAACCCCTGGGATCCGAGTCGCTCGCCGGGCGGCTCCAGCGGCGGAGCCGCGGCGGCGGTGGCGGGTGGCATGTTCCCGATCGCCCACGCCAACGACGGGGGCGGCTCGATCCGCATCCCCGCCTCATACTGCGGCCTGTTCGGCCTGAAGCCGAGTCGCGGCCGCGTTCCCCGCCTCGCGCAGAGCTGGCTGGGCGCCGTCGTCGAGGGGGTCGTGGCCCGCACCGTCGCGGACTCCGTCGCGGTGCTCGACGCGATCGCCGGGCCCGATCCGCTCGCCTGGTACAACGCCCCGCCGCCGGGACGGCCGTTCGCGCAGGAGCCGGGCACCTCGCCCGCGGTGCTGCGCATCGGATTGATGGCCGAGGCGCCGCTGGGCATCCCCACCGCGCCCGAGTGCACCGCCGCCGCGCGCGCAGCAGCGACCGCCCTGCAGGAGTTGGGACACGCCGTCGAGGAAGTCGAGGTGCCCACGATCTCCGAGCAGATGATCCCTCCGTTCATCGTGCTCACCCAGGGTGGCCTGGCCGACTACGAGGAGATCGACTGGGAGGGGGTCGAGCCCCACATCGTCCACCAGCGCCGCCTCAGCAGCGAGCTCGGCGCGTTCGACTACGTCCTCGCCGGCCGTGCGCTCGAGCTGCTGAGCCGCCAGGAGGTCGCACGCTGGGGCCGGGACTTCGACGTCCTGTTGACCCCCACCTCCGCGATCGAGCCGCCCCAGGCGGGCGCGATCCTGGAGGCCCAGCACGCCGCTCCCGAGCTGCCCGTGGCGGACGTCGTGGCGAGCGTGTCGTTCACGGCCTTCGGCAACGTCACCGGCCTGCCCGCGGCGAGCCTGCCACTGCACTGGAGCCAGGAGGGCGTGCCGATCGGGGTGCAGCTCACGGCCGGTCCGTGGCAGGAGGCGACCCTGATCCGCCTCTGCGCCCAGCTCGAAGAGGCGCGCCCGTGGGCCGCGCGGCGGCCGTCGCTCGCCGAGGCCGGCTGAGCGGAGAGTCGCTGCCGGATATCGGGCCCCGGTAGGCTCCTCCGGATGCGCTTCGCGGTCAAGTTCCTCGGCTGCAAGGTCTCCCAGGCGGATGTGATGCTGGCCCGCAGGCAGCTGCTCGCGGCGGGGCACGAGGAGGTCCCCGCGGCCGACGCCGAGCTGCACGTGATCAACACCTGCTGCATCACCCGCGAGGCCGAGGCGAAGTCGCGCCAGTCGGTGCGCCGCTCGCTGCAGAGCGCCGAGCGGGTGTTCGTGGGCGGCTGTGCCGTCAACCGCGAGGCGAGCCAGTTCGCCGAGATCGGCCCGGCCGTGACCACGTTCGCGGGCACCGCCGACGACGTCGCCGTACAGATGGCGGGCGCACTCGGCGCGTGTGCCGATCTCGAGCACGACGTGCTCGCGCGGGAAGCGATCGACAACACCCCCGGCGTGTGGGCGGGCGGGCGCACCCGCGGCTTCGTCAAGGTCCAGGACGGATGCGACTGCCACTGCGCGTACTGCATCATCCCCACGGTCCGCGGCGAGGCTCGCTCGCGTCCCGCCGGCGCGGTGCTCAGGGAGGTCGAGCGTCGCGTAGCCCACGGCCAGCCGGAGATGGTCATCACGGGCATCAGCGTGGGCGACTACGGCGACCCCGAACGGGGGCTCGACCTCGGCGAGCTGCTCGTCCAAACCGCCCGGGTGCCCGGCGTGGAGCGGGTGCGGCTCTCCTCGGTCGAGGTGATCCACGTCAAGGACTCGCTGCTCCAGGCGCTGCGCGAGGAGCCGAAGGTGTGTCCACACCTACACGTGCCGATGCAGTCAGGCGATGACTCGGTGCTGGCGGCGATGGGGCGCCACTACACCGCCGCGGAGTATCTGCACGCGATCCGGTCGCTGCGCGCGGCCGTGCCCCACGTGAACGTGACCGCAGATGTGATCGTGGGCTTCCCCGGCGAGGACGAGCGGGCCTTTCAGAACACCCTGGAGCTCGTCCGCGCCGCGGGCATCACCCGCGTGCACAGCTTCTCCTACTCCGCCCGTCCCGGGACGCGGGCGCAGGAGCTGGGCGACCCGGTCTCGCCGCAGGAGAAGAAGCGTCGCTCGCGGGTGCTGCGGGGTCTCTCGGAGGTCTGCTCGCGCACCCACCGCGCCGCCAAGCTCGCCACGCTCGAGCGGGTGCTGGTGGACAAGGTGGCCGATACCCAATGCTCGGGCTACACCGCCGACTACACCCGCTGCTACCTGCCCGCCGCTGCCGCCCAAGCCGGTGAGGTGCTCGACGTCGCCGTGCAGGAGCTCTACGCCGACGGACTGCGCGTCCACCCCCAGGTGGCGGCTCAGACACGACGATGACCGGGATCGAAGAGTGGTGGTCCGCGGGAGAGCGGGTGAGCGTGCAGCTCGGCGGAGCGCAGCGGTCGGTATTCGTGCGACGCATCGGCGGCGGACCGTCGATGACGTTGCTGCACGGCTTTCCCAGCTCCTCCCACGACTGGGCCCGGATCGCGCCGGGCCTCGGCGAGAGCCACTCGCTTCTGATGTGCGACTTCCTCGGCTTCGGCGCCTCTGACAAGCCCGCCGACCACGACTACTCGATCCACGAGCAGGCGGACCTCGTGCAGGCGCTGTGGGCGCGCGAGGGGATCACCGCGACCACGATCGTCGCGCACGACTACGCCGTCTCGGTGACCCAGGAGCTGCTGGCCCGGGCCGGCGAGGGAACCGTGACGACCGACCTCCTGGGGGTGCACATGCTCAACGGCGGCGTCTACCCCGAACTGCACCGCCCCGAGCCGACCCAGATCGCCCTGCTCGACCCCGAGAGCGGCCCCCAGATCAGCACGATCCTCGATGAGGAACTGCTCGTCGCCGGGCTGCGCCCGACGTTCGCCGAGGAGTTCGATCCGCTCGCCGACTCCACCGAGATGTGGCGTGGGATGGCCAACCGTGGCGGCAACCTGATCGCCCACCGCCTGATCCGCTACCTCGAAGATCGCGTCAGGCATCGCGAGCGCTGGATCGCCGCGCTGGAGAGCACCGAGGTGCCGCTCGCGTTCGAGTGGGGAATGCTCGACCCGATCTCCGGCGAGCACATGGCGCAGCGGATCGCCGAGCGCCTGCCCCGGGCACCGCTGCTCGCGCTGGCGGACGTCTGCCACTGGCCCGCGCTCGAAGCCCCGCAGCGGGTCCTCGCCGCGATCCTCGATCCCGGGCGAGCCTAGCCCGACGACCGTGCGAGCGGCTCACACCGCGCTGGGAGAGGGCTTGGGCGCCGGCGGTGCGTGCACGAGGTCGCCCGCAGTCGCAGGCCGAGCATCGGGTAGACAAGCGTCGACAGGACAGCGGCCCCGATGAGCGCGGCCGCCGTCGAGGCGCACATGTGGTGGGTTTCGGTCGCCACGGTGGTGATCGCGATCACGAGCGGCAGCTGGGTCGAGCTCATCAGCGCCAGCGCCCGGCGTTCCCGCGCGCGGAGAGGATCGGAACCAGCGTGCCGATCGCCGTGGTGGCGAGCGCCGAGCCCGTGTACAGCAGCGACAGCACGATTCCCGCCGCGGCCAGCGCCCCACCGATCGTGTAGGCGATCGCCAGCGAGAGCGTCCACCCCGCCACCGCCAGGCGCAGCGGCCTTGCTGAGCAGCGTGGCGATGGTGCCCGCGATCGCTGCCGCCGCAACGATCGCCAGGAACGTCCCGGGCGTGACGGTGTTGATCGTGGCAGCCATCCTCAACGTCTGTAGGGGTTCTCGACGACCACCCGGCGCGACCACATCGCGCCCGCCAGCGGCGGCTTGTGTGAGACTGCCGCCATGCAGGCGAACCGGCCGAAGGTGGCGGTCGTGGGTCATGTCGAGTGGGTGCAGTTCGCCCGCGTGCCCCACGTCCCGAGCGCCGGCGAGGTCGTGCACGCACGCGAGCCGTTCGAGGAGCCGGCAGGAGGCGGCGCGGTGGCGGCCGTGCAACTGGCGCGCCTGGCGGGCTCCTCCACGCTCCTGACCGCGTTCGGCGGGGATCGGCTCGGCCGGCGATCGGCCGCACGCCTGGGCGAGCTCGGCGTGCACGTGCACGCCGCCGAGCGCCCGGAGCCGACCAGACGGGCGATCACGCTGGTGGACGACGCGGGGGAGCGTACCATCACCACGCTCGGCCCGCGTCTGGAGCCCGCGGGCGCCGACCACGGGTTGCCGTGGGAGGATCTGCAGCGGATGGACGCCGTCTACTTCACCGCCGGCGATCTCGACGCGTTGAAGGGTGCTCGCCGAGCACGGTTCCTGGTCGCCACGCCACGCGCGCTCCACGCGCTCGGGCACGGTGTCGAGCTCGATGCGCTGGTGCTGAGCGAGGAGGACGCGATCGAGCGCCGGGCAGCCGAGCGGGCACGCGAGGAAGCGGAGCTCCTGGTGCTGACCGAGGGCAGGCGCGGCGGCACCTATCGGGAGCGATCCGGCGGCTCTGGACGTTGGACGCCGGTGCCGGCACCTGGAGAGCTCGCCGACTCCTACGGTTGCGGGGACTCGTTCGCGGCCGGCCTCACCTACGGACTGGCGGCGGGCATGGGGACAGCCGAGGCGCTTTCGCTGGCGGCCCGCTGCGGCGCGGTGTGCCTCACCGGCCGCGGCCCCTACGAACGGCAGCTGGCGCAGCCGCTGTGATCTCCCCGCAGTCACCACCGACGATCGAGCTGACCGACGAGCAGGGGTCGCTGCGGGCGGCCTTCGTCCCCACCGCAGGGATGATCTGCTGCTCTCTGCGCCACCGCGGGGAGGAGTTGCTCGCCCAGAACGCCGGCCTGGCCGCATACGCTGCGCGCGGCAAGACGATGGGGATCCCGCTGCTCTACCCCTGGGCGAACCGGCTCGCGGGCTTCGACTACGTCATCGCCGGTCGCAGGGTGACCGTTCCCCACGAGGATTCCCTCGTGCAACTCGACCAGAACGGGCTGCCGATCCACGGTGTGATCGGCGGGCGGATGGCCTGGGAGCTGCCCCAGCCGCCCGAGCCGGGCGCGGGATCGCTCGAGGCGCGGCTCGCCTGGACGGAGACCGCCCCCGAGCGGTTCGCCGCGTTCCCGTTCACGCACGAGGTGCTCTACCGGGCCAGCATCGCCGGGGACTCGCTTCAGATCGTGATCACCGTGCACGCCTGCGGCGGCGACATGGTGCCGGTGGCGTTCGGATTTCACCCCTATCTGGCCCCGCCCGGCATGACGCGCGAGGAGTGGGGGATCGAGCTGCCGCCGATGCGCCACCTCGCCCTGGACGAGACCGGGATTCCGCTCGGCCCCGAGCAGACTGTGCCGGGACGCACCTTCCGGCTCGGGCAGGACGCCTTCGACGATGGCTTCGAGGAGCTCGCGAGCCCGTCGCGATTCGCCGTCGCGGCCGGTGGACGTCGCCTCACATTGGAGTTCCTCGAGGGATACCCGTGTGCCCAGGTGTTCTCGCCGCCCGGCGGAGCCTTCATCTGCTTCGAGCCGATGACCGCTCAGACCAACGCGCTGCGCAGCGGCGGCGGCCTGCGCGTGCTGAAGCCCGGCGAGCGCTATCGCGCATGCTTTCTGCTGCGCGTGAGCGACGGTGCGGGCGCCGCGGAGGCGCTCGGGCCGGCCGCTTGACCGTGCTCCAAGCCGCGGATGGTGTTGCCGTGGTGAGCATCGATCACGAAGAGCTCGAGCAGCGCCAGCGGACGATGTGGGCCGCCGGCGCAAGGCCGGCTGAGCGGACCTCACTCAGGCGGCGGGGGGCGCCGCCAGCTCGAAGCGCACGCCGGTGAGCTCCTCGGAGACGGCCCACAGCCTCGCGGCGTCGGCCTGCTTCTGTGCGCTGCCCGCCGGGGAGGTCACGCGGGGATGGCCGCGGAACTCGCCGATCCCGTCGGGGCCGATGTACTCGCCGCCCTGCACCCCGGGAGCCGTCGCGGCATACAGCGTGGGCAGCGCGCCCATCTCGGCGCTCTGGGCCACGAGCACGTTGCTGACCGTCATCACGAGGCGATCCAGCAGCGGCGGCGCCGCGCTCTGCAGGTTCGTCGCCGCGTAGCCGGGGTGGGCGGCGACACTGGTGACGCTCGACCCGGCCGCGCGCAGGCGGCGGTCCAGCTCCAGCGCGAACATCAGGTTGGCAAGCTTCGACTGGTTGTAGGCGTTCCAGCGGCGATAGTGGCGTTCGGACTGCAGGTCATCGAAGTCGATGCGCCCCATCTTGTGGGCATTGCTCGAGAGCGTCACGACGCGGGTGTGCGCGCGTCCGTGCATCAGCCCGAGCAGATGCCCGGTCAGCGCGAAGTGGCCGAGATGGTTCGTGCCGAACTGCAGCTCGAAGCCGTCGCCGGTCTCCCGGCGCGGGGGCGCCATCACCCCCGCGTTGTTGATCAGCAGGTCCAGGCGATCCTGCTCTAAACGAAAACGCTCCGCGAAGGAGCCCACCGACGCGAGGCTGCCGAGGTCCAGCTCGGCCACCTGCAGGCTGGCGTCTGGCACGGCCGCCTGGATCTGTTCGAGCGCCTGCTCGCCCTTGTCGGTGTCGCGACAGGCGAGCACGACCTGGGCGCCGTGGCGGGACAGCTCCAGCGCGGTCACGAGCCCGAGACCGCTGTTCGCCCCGGTGACGATCGCGACACGCCCCCGCTGGTCTGACATCTCCTCGGCGCTCCACTTGTCGCTCATCGGCGATCCCCCTCCCTCGGCGCGGTCATGGCACCAGCACGATCTTGCGGTGCGAGCCCGCGGCCAGACGCCGCCACGCCTCCTGCACCTGCTCGAGCGCCAGCGGTTCGCTCTGCACCCGCACGTCTCCGGCGGCGGCCGCAGCCGTGAGACGCCGATAGGCCTCGCGCTTGACGTCAGGCGGGGCGGCGAAGTTCGTGTGACCCATCAACACGAGCATCTTTCCGCGGATCGTCGCCGAGGCGATCGTCGCCTCCGCGGCGGCGCCCGCGCCGAGCTGCACGATCCGGGCACCGAAGCTCGCCGCCTGCAATGCCGCCTGCAACGGCTCACCGAACAGCGGGTCGACGACGACGTCGATGCGTCCCTGCGCCGCGTCCGCGAGCTCGCGGGCGAGATCCTCGGACTCGCCGAGACGCACGCCGGCGTCGGCGCCGAGCTGCAGGCAGCGCGCGAGACCCTCCGGTGAACGGGCTGCCGCGACGACGCGGGCGGCCCCCAGCAGCTTCGCGGCCTGGATCGCGATCTGGCCGAGGACGCCGCTGGCGGCGAGCACGAGCACGTGCTCGCCCTGCTCGAGCTGCGCGCGCCAGGTGAGGGCAAGCCAGGCCGCCAGGCCGGAGATCCCCAGCGCAACGGCGACGCCGTCCTCGACGCCGTCGGGCACCGGGTAGGTGGAGCGGGGATCGATCAGGGCCCGCTCGGCCATCGAGCCGAAGGGCGGGATCGGCCCGTCGAAGTAGACGCGGGCGCCGTCGAGCATGCCGACCCCCTCGCGACCGGCTACGCACGGCAGCGGTGGACGGCCGGCGTAGAAGCGCCCGGCGCAGATCGACACGTCGACGGGATTCAGCCCGGCGGCGAGCACGTCCAGAACCGCCTGGTCGGGACCAGCCGCCGGCTCCTGGAACTCGCCCGCCTGGGGAACCCCGTACTCGCGCAGCACGGCCGCCCTCATCGAGCGAGCTCCTGCAGGCGCCGGTGCGCGAGGGCCACCGCCATCGCCCCCTCCCCGACGGCGCCGGCGACGCGCTTGGTCGAGCCGCTGCGCACGTCACCCGCCGCGAACAGGCCGGGAACGCTCGTCTCCAGCGCGAGTGGATCGCGCTCCAGCGGCCAGTCCGGCGGGCGCTCGCCGCGCTCCAGCAGGTCCGGTCCGGTGAGGATGTAGCCGGCGGCGTCGACGCGGACGCCGACGTCGGCCGCCCAGGCGGTGCGCGGTTCCCCGCCGAGGCACAGGAACAGGGCGCGCGCGGGCCGGCGCTCGCTGGCTCCGTCGAGGGCCCGCAGCGTTACGCCGGCGAGATGCCCGGCCTCGGCATCGATCGCGATCACCTCGGTGCGCAGGCGCACGTCGATCAGCGGATGGCCCTCGATGCGGTGCACCAGATACGCGGACATCGACTTGCCGAGCTGCTCGCCGCGCACCGCCATCGTCACGCGGGCGCCGGCGTTGGCCAGGTTCATCACGGCCTGCCCGGCGGAGTTGCCTGCCCCCACCACGACGACGGGGTCGCCGCCGCACTGGGCCGCCTCGCTGCGACCGGCGCCGTAGTAGACGCCGCGTCCGAGCAGCTCGTCGAGTCCCTGCAGCGCCAGGCTGCGCCAGACCATCCCGGGGGCGGCGATCGCGACTCGCGCCTGCACCTCGTGGGCGCCCTGCAGGTCGAGCACGAAGCTCCCGTCCTGATCGTGGCTGCTGGCGTCCACGCCGCGGCGGACGAGCACCTCCGCGCCGAAGCGCTCGGCCTGACGGCCCGCCAGGCGGGCGAGCTCGGCACCGCCGATCCCCTCGGGAAAGCCGAAGAAGTTCTCGATCAGCGAGGTGTGGGACGCCTGGCCGCCGGGCACGTCGCGCTCGGTGACGAGCGTCGAGAGGCCGTCGGAGGCCGCATACACGGCCGCCGCCAGACCCGCGGGGCCGGCGCCGACGATCACCAGGTCATAGCTGGTGCGCGCCGGTGGACGGTCGATCTGCCACGCCGCCACCAGACGCTCGACCGTTGCGCCCACGATCGCGCCCTCCGGCTCGAGCAGCACGGGCAGCTCGGCATCGGCGAGTCCGCGCCCGGCAAGGCGCTCGCTCGCCGCCGGCGAGCCCGCCTCGAGCCATTCGTAGGGCTGGGCCATGCGCGTGAGGAAGTCGCGCAGGTCGTGGTCCTCGGACGCGAGCCGGCGTCCGATCACGGTCACGGACGGGCGGACCGGACTCACGAGGCGTCGAGGTGTTCGCAGCCCGCCATCGCGACCAATGGTGACGCATCCACGCCGCCGGTCTCGCGCTCGCGAACAGCGGCTGCCGATGGTCGGCTCGGGCGTTCGGGCTCGCGATCGCCTGCCCCTGCACCGTCCGTGGCAGAGGATGTCGGGGGGCCGGCCGGGCTCATGTGGGCGCCATCCTAGGCGCATCGCCGTGGGCCCCCGCCCTGTGGCGGGAGCGGCCGTGCGGCGGTCCCACAGCGAGGAATCCTCGGTTTTGATATAGCTTTTCTCTGTGACCGTCGCGGCGCCACCGCGCACATCGGCGCGCGAGCGCCTGCTGGCCGCCGCGCTCGAGCGGTTCCATCGCAACGGCGCATTGGGGGCGACGCTGGAGGAGATCCGCACCGACGCGGGTGTGAGCGTGGGTGCCCTGTACCACCACTTCGCCGACAAGCGAGAGCTCGCTGGCGCCCTGTACCTGGAGACGCTCGCACGCTTCCAGGAGGGCTTCTGCGCCGTGCTCGACTCTCATGCGAAGGCGCCCGACGGAGTGCGGGCCGCCGTCCATCACGTGATCGACTGGTGCACGGCCAACCCGGTCGAGGCCAAGCTGCTGTTCGACGGCCAGGGAGCCGCCGACGAAGAGGCGCTGAAGGCTCTCAACCAGCTGTTCTTCGAGCGCACCGAGCGCTGGTATGCCACCCATGTCCACTACGGCGCGCTGCGTCCGCTGCCGCCGCGCCTGCTCGCGGCGCTGTGGCTCGGCCCGACGCTCGGCTACCTGCGTGGGGAGCCGGCACGGATCGAACCCGACGCCGGTGAGGTGCTGGCCGACGCGGCCTGGCGCACCCTCGCGAAGGAGTGACCGATGAGCTCGAGCATGTATCAGGGAGTCCTCGCCGAGGGGATGCAGGAGCAGCAGCCCCGCGTGCGCGTCGAGCGTCGCTCGGGCCACGCCGTCGTGTGGCTTGACGAGCCCGAGCGCCTGAACCCGCTGTCCGCCGCACTGGTGGGACAGCTCAAGCGTGCGCTCGGCGAGCTCGTGGCCGATCACAGCATTCGCGCGATCGTGCTCACCGGCGAGGGTCGCGGGTTCAGCGTGGGAGGTGACCTGCGCATGATGGACACCGCGGTGGGCTCGCTCGAGCAGCGTGCGCCCGAGGGCACCGCCGACGTGTGGCGATGGATTCGCAACGAGTTCGGCGCGGTCGCGCGACTGATCGCGCGCGCCGACACCGCCTTCGTGGCGGCGCTGAACGGCCCGGCCGCGGGCGTGGCGCTCGCCTGGGCGCTGACCTGCGACCTGGCGATCGCCTCACAGGACGCCGTGATCGTGCCGGCCTTCGGAGCACTCGGGCTGCTGCCGGAGGTCGGCACGAGCTGGGCGCTGACCAGGTCGCTCGGCTACCAGGGCGCCTTTCGCTACTACGTCTCCGGGGAGCACATCGACGCGAGCCGCGCACTCGAGCTCGGGCTCGTGCAGGAAGTCGTTCCCGCGACCGAGCTGCTCGCCGCGGCCGAGCGCTGGTGCGAGCTGATCTGCGCGCTGCCGAGCCATGCGCTGGAGATGACCAAGCCGCTGCTGCGCGCCGCCGCCGACGCCTCCTGGGAGAACGCGCTCACGCTCGAGGAGTTCGCGGAGCCCACCTGCTTTACGACCGGAGCGTTCGCCGGATCCGTGCGGGGGATGCTGTCCAGGCCCTCGTGACGGGCCGCCGGCGATGCGGCGCCCGTGGCTACTCCTCGCCGTCGCGCATCCGGCTCAGCCAGTCGCCCAGTTGCCGGCCGGCGTCGTTGATCGACTCGCCGAGGTCGTTGAACGTGGCGCGAAACTGCTCGGCGTAGTGGGTGACGGCGTCGCTCGCCTCGGCGCGGGGGCGCGGCGGCTCGTCGCGGGTGGGATAGTCGCCGCCCACGATGCGGTCGTAGTCGCCGGAGGCGACCCACGCGGTCAGCTCGTGCACGCGCTGGACGGACATCGGGTGGGTCAGGTTCAGGTCGACCAGCATCCGCGAGACACGATCGAACGGAGACGCCTCCTCGCGATACTGCTGACCCTGCCTCATGAACACGTCCAGGTCGAGGTTGGCGGCCTCGGCGCCCGCGGCCACCACCATCAGCGTGCGACACACCGCGATCGGATCGCGGATCACGAGCGCCGCCGCACGATCGCAGCTCAGCTCCGAGGCGCGGAACCACTCCATCAGGGCCGCCTTCAGCGGGAACAGCGGCAGCGGCACCCCCGGCAGCGCCGAGAGCCGCAGCAGGATCACCAGGGCGGTGCGGTAGAGCACGTGCTCGGACAGCACGTGTCCGGCCTCGTGGGCGAACACGCCGCGCAGCTGCTCGGGATCGAGCAGCTGGACCAGCTCGGAGTTGACGACGACGATCGGGCGTCCGGCGCCGATCGTGAGCGCGTTGGCGACGGGGTACTGGGTCAGATACAGGTCAGGCGTGGGCTGCAGGTCGAGCGTGGCGTAGGCGCGCTCGTGGGCAATCCAGACCGTGGGCAGCTGCTCGTCGCCGAGGCACACCGCGGAGCCGAGCACCCCGCGCCGCAGCGCGCGCTCGTAGCCGTACTCGATGATCTTGCGCACGACCCTGTCGAGATGCGGGATCGCCTTCAACGCCGCCGTGGCGGCGCGGTCAGCGGGATGCTCGTAGGCCTTCGGCGAGATCCCCTTGAGCTGATACCCCTGGGCGGGAAGGGACACTTGCGAGCGATCCTATACCCGCCCCCTCGGCCGCGCGGCGGATCGCGACGCTAAGGAGCCGTGCGCTGCGGCTTGACGGCGCCGTGGCGGCTCCAGTGGCGCTCGGGGATCGCGTCGGGATCCTTGTACCAGTACCACGTGCAGGGATCCTTCGAGTAGTCCTCGGGCGGATCGGATGGGTACAGGGGATAACCCGACCATTGGATCGGCATGGACTCGTTCATGAAGGTGCAGTGGGTGCAGTACAGCGGGAATCCCTTGCGGCCATAGGACCAGTCGTGGGCCTCGCGCGTTGCCCCGCCGTCGGGCAGACCCTCGTAGGCGCCGTTTCGCACGAGCCGCTGCCCGGAGCCGCACGGGTTCATCGTGAACGTCACCTTCTCCTCGTCCTCGGCGATCGTGAAGCTGCCGGGATTGGGTCCCACGCCTGAGCACGAGTGGGCGCGCCAGGTGGCGGCCAGCAGCTCGACCAGCTGCCGGCGGTCGAGTGAGACGATCGCGTCGTGATGACGACGCCAGCCGCGGTTCATGCTCTCGCTCCAAGCCTCGGCGACCCCCTCGTCACCGAGGCGCTGCTGGATGAACGAGACGAGATCGAGCACGCCCGCCGCCATCAGGTCGTGGAGCATCTGCCACTCGTGCTTCATCTCGCCGCAGAGAGCCCTCGCCCGCTGCGGTTCGCCCGCGTCGATCGCCTCGATCGCGCGGTCCATCGTCGGGCGGGAGAGCTGCTCGAGCTCACCCTCGGAAAACCAGCGGTCTGGCATAGTCTCCTCCTTTGATGATCGAGGCCGCATTGTGACCGAGGCACGCAGGGCGCTCGTCACCGGCGCGGGGCGCGGCATCGGCGCGGCGGTCGCCCGGCGCCTGCAGGAGGACGGTCTCGACGTCGTCACGCTCGACCTGGAAGACGGCTGCGACATCGCCCTCGACGTCGCAGCCGACGCGTTCCCGCCGCTGGACGATGTCGACGTGTGCGTGGCGAACGCTGGCATCACGACGACGATCGCGCCCGCCCACGCGATGACCGCCGAGCAGTGGGCGCGCGACCTCGACGTCAACCTGACGGGCGCCTTTCGCACGGTGCAGGCGTGCCTCGGGGGCATGCGCGAGCGCGGCCACGGTCGGATCGTGGTGATCTCGAGCGTCGCTGCGCTGGGCGGTCTGCCGGGGCAGGTCGCGTATGCGGCGTCGAAGGCCGGACAGCTCGGCATGGTCCGCACGCTGGCGAGCGAGAACGCCTCGCGCGGGATCACGGTCAACGCGGTCCTGCCCGGACTGGTGGCGACCGAGCAGGTGCTGGCGATGCCCGAGGAGGTCCTCGGGCGGGTCATGTACGCGCTGCCGAGCGGTCGTCTCGTCGAGCCCGAGGAGATCGCCGCCACCGTCGCGTTCCTGGCCGCGGAGGAGGCGGCGCAGATCAACGGCCAGGCGATCGCCGTCGACGGCGGCGCGTCGCTGACGAGCCTGTCACTGGGCAGCAAGCGCTCTCTCTGAGCGCCAGCTCGCCGGCTTCTTGGCGTCCGCCCGTGCCGGCGGGCTCATCGCTAGCGTGTCCGGCATGCCGGCCTCCCACGATCCAGATCCCTCGCGGGCAGTGCCCGTCGAGGACAGTGCAGACGCCACGCGGCGCACGCACCTGGCCAACGAGCGCACCTATCTGGCGTGGTGGCGAACCGGGCTCGCGGCGCTCGCGGTGAGCATCGGTGCAGGCCGGCTCGTCCCCGCACTGACCGACAGCCCGCACTGGCCATACACGATCGTGGGCATCGGGTTCGCCATCCTCGGCGTTGCGTTCATCGCCTTTGCCGGGGTGCGCCATCGTCAGGTCGAGCAGGCGGTCTCCCGCGGCGAGTTCGCGCCGCCGGATACCCGAGTGTTCCTGGGCATGGCCACGCTCGGCATCCTCGTCGGGCTGATCGTGCTCGGCATCGTGATCGCCGAAAGCTGAGCCCCGCCAGGATCAAGGCGCCCGGCTTCAGCTGGAGCGCTGGGCGTGGGTCACCCGCCAGCAGCGCAGGAATGGCATCAGGATCCTGGTGAGTGAGCCGCCCGAGCAGATGAACCGCTCGGTCGTGTCCCGCAGCTCCCGGCCCCACGCGCAGTCCTTGGAGAGGTACAGCGCGATCATGCAGGCGACGATCACGAGGTGGCGCTCGCCCCCCGGCAGTCGACTCGCCTCCGCGAGGCTGCGCCGGATCAGCGCGCAGATCCGCTGCGCCGCGATCTCGGGGGTCGGGTAGTGAGCCACGTATGAGTGGTCTCCGTTGGCCGCGTCTTCGAGCTGATCGACGTAGCTGTCGAGCATCGTCGGCAGGATCGAGATCCAGGGGAAATAGGCGCTATAGGTCCGGGTGATGTCCGCCTCCCGACACGCCGGTTCGGCGCCCAGCGCGAACAGCACGTGGATCGTCAGCGACGCGCTCGCCGCGCTGGTCAGCTCGAACCAATGCAGTCCCGCGATCGCGGGAAGCTCCCGGGCGGCCCAATTGCGCAGCGTCGCGTTGCGTCGCACGGGGTCGAGATCGTGGTTGATCGCGAGCACCTGGGCGCGATGAGCCTCGCGCACGAGCAGGGGAAGCACGCGCTCGTATGAGCGCAGGCGAACGCACCGCGAGCGACACTCCTGCACCAGAGCGCGCAGGTAGCCGCCGTCGTCCTTCCACGGATGATGCAGGTAGTAGTCGGAGATCGGCCGCGTCGGGTCGAGCGCCTCGACGAGCGCCAGGTGCAGCTGCTTGCCGTTGGCCTGACCCGTGGCGCCCCGGCGCTCGTTCACGCTGTCGAGAAAGTCCCAGATGATCTCGTAGGTCGCCAGCAGCGCCAGCAGGTTCGGATCACGGCGGCGAGGAAGGATCGCAAACAGCGCGGCCCCGTCCGCGTGGCCGCGCTTGTGAGCGAGGGCCTCGAGCGCGTCATGGCGAATCGGCGCGTCGGGGATCCTCGACGCCCGCGAGCGCCACCGGCTGACCGCGGACGCCGACGCTGGCAGTCCCCACGTCAGCTCGCGTGCCGCCGCCGCAGCGATCGCCCGCAGCTGCGCGGCCGAGAGCGGCGCCAGGTTCGCCGCAGTCGCGCCGCCGCCGGCGGGCGCCACGGGCCGGGTGCCAGAGCGCGAACGTTGCGAAGGGTCCGACTGAGCGATCGTCAAGTCGGCGCTGATGCTGCCAAGCGGGCAGCACCCGCGCACGGCCCATCCTTCCACGTTGCGCAACTAATCTGGAGAGAGAGACATCGTCCCGGTGTTCAACGGATCCGCACGGCGCGACCCCGTCGGATTGTCGGCTCGCGCGATCCCGGTCGCCTTGCCTGCCGTCACCCGTCCTCCGGGCCGCGGCGCTGATGCCCTCGCAATCCCGGGAGAGCAGCAGGACTACGTCCTGTTTTATAGAACCGTTCTCCATACCGGACGGTGATTGCAGGCGATGACGGCAGCTTTCAGATCGATTCGATCGCGCGGCAGGCAAGGTCGGAGACATTCGCACCGGGGCCTGCTCGTAAACCGGTGGGGAGGCTTCCAGGAGGCCCGTCGACCCAGCGTGGCCGCCTCAGCTGCGCGGCTTGGCCTCCGGGAAACACTCGAGGCCGTCGTCGGGAACCGGCTCCCACGCGGCCGCATAGGAGACGAACGCACGCCAGGACGGACGCACGCCCGGATCTCCGTCGAAGGCACCCATGCGCACGCTCATCTGCGTGGGATCCTCGGGATTGCGGCTGAAGAGGTGAGCGCCGCACTCGCCGCAGAAGCACTTCTCGAAGCCACCATCTGGATGACGCCAGGCCTTGACCATGTCCTGGCCTTGCAGAATGCGCACGGTCCGCCCGTCGAGTCGCACCTGCGCCGAGGAGCCTGTGCCAGTGCGGTGCTGGCAGCGGGTGCAGTGGCAGTAGCCGGCATCGCGAGCCGGCTCGGTGAGCTCGAAGCGAACGCCACCGCACATACAGCCGCCGCTGATCGAGGGTGCGGGCACGGCGGACAGTTTCGCAGGCGGAGCGGTGCCCGCAGATGAGCTCGCCGGAGCGGTCACTCCGGAGAGACGAAGATGACCGCGGAGCGCCCGGCGCGAGCGCGGAGCGTGAGTATTGGCGGCGCAGACGCGATCGGGAAGCCCGGACGCGTGCCCGACATCCGTGGATCGGCGGCCTGCTGCTGGCCGTGGGCGACGAGCCGCATCACGAGGCCGCATTCAGGCGCGGTGCACGCGGCGAGCGGACCGCCGCACTGTGGCTGGACCGTCACACCGCCCGTGGGCCGGCCCAGGTGCTTTGCGATCGCCGCATGCCCCGCGGCCGTGGCAACATCGACCTCCTGGCGATCGCTCCGAGTGGCGTGTTCGTGATCGACGTGAAGGCGCACGGCGGACGAGTTGCGGTCGAGCGGCGCCTGTTCGCCGCTCCCAGGATGTCGATCAGGGGGCGCGATCGCACGAGCCTGCTCGACGGGCTCGATCGTCAGATCGAGGCGGTCCGCAGCGTGCTGAGCGACGGGTATGCCGAGCTGCCCGTGCAGGGAGTGCTGTGCTTCACCGCCGTCGACCTGCCGCGACTGCGGACGCTGCAGCTGCGCGATCATCTGCTGCTCGGCCTGCGTCCCCTCGCCGAGCGCCTGAACGCGGATGGGCCGTTGGATGCACGCGCGATCGACGCGGTCGCCCGAAGGCTCGCAGCGAAGCTTGGTCCGGCCTGACCGGACCGGCCCTCCTGAGCGGTATCTCGCCGGCCGGTGGTCCGCTGTCAGAGCAGCTTGCCGATGCCAGAGACGGCCGCGCTGCCGAGCACGATCTCGAGCGCCACCCCGGCGAGTCCGATCAGCACCCCGGCGAGCACGACGAGGAAGTCCTCGAGCAGCACCCCCAACGACAGCAACACGACGCCGAGCGCCGGCAGCGTGTCGAGTCCCGTGAACGGCGGCGCGAGGAAGGCGCCTGTCGAGCCGGCGACGACGAGCAGACCGAAGAGGATGTTCGTCAGCCGGTGGTCGAACAGGAAGCGCAGGCGAGGCCGGGAGATGCGCTCGAGCCGCCGGATCAGCTTCATCAGGCCGTTGATGAAGCGCTGCTGGTTCTTGCCCGCGAGCTCCACCCTGCGCCAGCGCTCGGGCAGCCAGATCTGCGAGCGTCCGGCGATCAGCTGCAGGGCGAGCAGCACGGCGATCACCTCGAACACGTGCGTGGCGCCGCCCGTCGGCAGCGGCAGGGCCGGCACGCCCAGCAGCACCACGAACAGGATCGCGAAGCTCTTCTCCGCGAACAGCTCGATGAGACTGCCGAGGGTCTTCTCGCCCTTTCCTTTCAGCCACCATTCCAGTTCCTCGCTGACGCTGGCGGGCGCCGCGTTCGCACCGGCGTCGGGCGGTGGTCCGTCCCGGACGGGCTGCGATGGGGACCCCACCCAGAGCACGATAGTCAGGGCCCGGTCAGCTCGGCGATCCAGCGGGCGGTGTGGAGCAGGTCGTTCTCGGTGAGCGCGTGGCCCGCGCCGGGCTCGACGTGCACGGTCACCTGCGCACCGGCGGCGGCGAGCACGGTGGCCAGCCGCTCGGTCTGTGCAGGCGAGGCATGGGGATCGCGCGACCCGGCACAGATCAGGGCGTCGGTGCCGACCAGCTGCGGCGGCGAGTCGGGCTCGTAGGGGAGCACGGCGCGCAGCAGGGCGGCGGCGCGCAGCAGGCCGGGCCTTCGCAGCAGCATGCTGGCGGCGATGTTGGCGCCGTTGGAGAGCCCCAATGCGAGTATCCGCTGCGGGTCGAGCTGGTAGACGGCGAGTGCGTCCTCGACGAACCGCCCGAGCTCGTCGGTGCGGGCCAGAAGGTCGGGGATGTCGAACGCACCGACGGCCAGCCGGCGAAAGAAGCGGGGCATGCCGTTCTCGAGCACCTTCCCACGCGGGCTGAGCAGGTTGGCGGTGGGCGCGAGCTCTCGCCCGAGACCCACCAGGTCGTACTCGTCCCCGCCGGTGCCGTGGAGCAGCAGCAGCGTCCAGGCGCCCGTGGCGGGCTCGTAGAGGTGTGTGAACCCGAGGTCCGCGCCGCCCGCGGCAGCGTTCACGCTGGCTCCGCGTCCGGAGCCGGGCGCCACTGACGGACGTCCGGGAGAGGCGCGAGCACTGATGCGAGCTGCCCGCGGAGGTGCTCGTAGTCCGGGGGCAACGAGAGACTCTCACCCAGCGTCTGGAAGGGCTCGTCCGCGGTGAAGCCGGCCCCATCGAGCGTCGCGAGCTCATACAGGATGCCGCTCGGCTCGCGGAAGTAGACGGACTCGAAGTAGAAGCGATCGATGATCTGAGTGGGTCTCGCGCCGAATTCGGCCACACGCTCGCGCCAACCATCCTGCTCGGCGCGGGTCACCGACCAGGCGACGTGATGCACGGTTCCGCCAGCGGCGACGCCCCGCTGGTCGGTCTGCTCGAACAGGATCCGCCCGCCACGACTCTCGCCGCGGGCCTCCCACACGTGCTCCTCGACCTCCTTGAATCCGAGCGCGTCGCGAACGAGCGCCTCGCTGCGGGCACGATCGCCGACGATCGCCCGCACCGCCGCGAAGCCCTGCAGCGCATGCTCGGCTGGGATCTGGTTGGAGCGAGCGACGAGTGGCTCGTCAGGGACATCCTCGATCGTCAGCTCATGGCTCATGCCCTCGGGGTCGTGAAACTGCAGGTGGGAGGGCTCGCGCCTGACGTCCACTCCCTCGGCGGCGAGCCGCTGGGCCCAGAAGTCCAGCGCCTCCTGAGAGGCGACGCGATGGACGATCGACGCGACCATGCCAGCTCCGGCGCGCCCGTGATGGACACCTTGATAGGCGAAGAACGTGATGTCCGCTCCCGGCGAGCCCTGCTCATCTGAGTAGAACAGGTGATAGACGGTGGGATCGTCCTGGTTGACGCTCTTCTTCACCAGCCGCAGGCCGAGCACGCGCACGTAGAAGTCGACGTTGCGGGCGGCGTCGCCGGTGATCAGGGTGATGTGGTGGATGCCGTCGATTGGTGCCATGAGCCCAGGCTACAGAGCGAGCGCTCGACGTCTAGGCCACATCGCGACAATGTCCAGCACACATCCCGGCAGCAGGCATGTTCGCGCGCGCACGCGCGCGACGGGACCGCTCTACAGCAGCCCCACCTGGCGCAGGATCGAGACCGAGTCGGAGTAGACGTCCTTGCGCTTGACCTTGCCGTCCTCGAAGGGGATCACGTCCATCCCGTCCCACTCGATCCGGCGGCCCGAGTGCTCGGCCACGATCTCCCCGCGGGTGAGCGGCTTGACGTGAGTGGCAGTCGCGGTCCACTCCTGCACGACGAGGTTCTCGCGCACGTACAGCCGACGGGTGCTGAACTCGATGTCGGGCCAGGACTCGAAGATGCCGGCGATGTGGCGGATCGCCTCCTCGCCGACGGCGCGCTCGCCGGCGGTGTGATTCTCGAAGACCATGTCGGCAGCGTGCATCGCCGCGATCCGCTCTACGTCGTGTGCGTTCCATGCGTCGTTGTAGGCGTCGATCGTCTCGCGCAGATCCTTTCCGGCGGCGTCGCTCATGCCCACTCCATCGCCTCGTAGCCGCTCGAGCGGGGGGCGGAGGCGATCAGCACCCGGGCCGGCTGCTCGCCGTCGTTGCGCACGGTGCGCCGGTGCTCGGGATCCAGGCGCGCGAACATGCCGGCGGAGGTCCTGTGATCCACGCCGTCGATGACCAGCGTGGGTGCACCTTCGAGCACGAGGAACACCTCCTCCTGGTCGCGGTCGAGCTCGTCGTGCTCCGGGATCGAAGATCCCGGCCCGATGTCCACCACATTGAGCCCGAACGACTGTACGCCGAGCGTGCGTCGCACCAGGGTCCAGTCGCCGGTCCGCTCGCAGTCGTCGAGGTGGGCGAGCTTGACGGTCATCGGCCGATCCTACCCCTATCGGCGCGCGGCCAGCAGCAGCTCGCGCGCTTCGGTTTCGACGGCTTGCGCCATTACATCGACGTGCTCGACGAGGTCTGGATCGGCGACGAAGCCGATGCACAGCAGCCCCGCGAGCGAGACCGCCGACACGCGCAGGGCGTGTCGCTCGCCGATCTCGGCGATCGAGTGAAGGCGCTGCACCGGCGTCCGCAGGACGCTGACCGGCCGGCGCGGGCCGGGGACGTTGGAGACGCTGAGCGCGAAGCTGCGTGGGCTGCTCTCCAGGCGCGTGACGAAGCGCTGCAGCCGCGGTGATAGGTGTGTCAGCTCCTCGATCAGCTGCTCGCGCTCCTCGGCGTCGTGGGCGCGCTTGCGAGCGCTCGTCTCGGAGTGGATCGTCCGCAGGCGCGCGATCGGGTCCAGCTCCGCGAGGGGGACGGTGAGAGAGAAGAACGAGTCGCGGTTGGCGAGCGTGTCGTCGTCGTGGTGCAGGCTCACAGGCACGCGCACGCGGATCGCGCCCGGGTGTCCGTGGTGACGCCGAAGCCAGCGCCACAGCGCGCCCGCGACGATGCTGAGGATGGCGTCGTTGATGGTGGCGCCGTCGATCGTGCGTGCGGCGTCGTGCAGCTCGGTGAGCGGGACGACCGCGAGCCCCACCTCGCGGCGGGGGCCGATCTTTCCATCGAACGGCGAGCGACCGTGGGAGCGGGAGAACTCGCGGTGCACGAAGCCGGCCAGGTGAGCACGGCGGCGGGCATCGTCCTCGGCGTGGGCGGCGGCGGCCTGCGCCGCGGTCATGTCCGGCTGCTCGCCCTCGTCCCACAGCAGCGAGCGGCAGTAGCGAACGCAGGCCGTCCCGTCCGCGAGCGCGTGGTGGATGCGCCACACCAGCGCGCCTCCGCCGTCGCTCAGCGCAACGGCGTCCATGCGCCACAGCGGGCGGTCGCGGTCGAGATGCTGGCCGAACAGGCTCGCCACCAGCGCGAGCATCTGCTCGCGTCGGAGCGGCGCCTCGACCTCGGCCGCGACGACATGACGCGCGACGTCGAAGTCCTCGTCGGAGACCCACGTCGGCTCGGCTTCGCTGCCCCCGAGTCTGCGCGTCAGCGCGGGCGCGAGCGCGATCCGCTCGGCGACGCGGTCGCGCAGGCGCTCGACGTCGAGCGGTTCCGCGAGGCGCACGACTTTGCACGTGTGCCCCACAACCGTCGGGCACTCGAGCGCGAGGATCGCTCGGTCCTCGGGCGCGAGCGGGACCGCGACGCTCAAGGGAGCATCGGCGAGGGCGGTAGCCGAGTCGCCCCCGTCACACCGGGGATCACCAGCGCGAGTTCGTCGGCGAAGCACCAGCACCATTCCTCGCCCGGCTCGAGCGAGCGGATCAGCGGATGAGCGCTCGTGCCCGCATGTCGTGAGGCGTGGCGATTGGGAGAGTCATCGCAGCAGCCGACGTGACCGCACTCCAGGCAGATGCGCAGGTGAAGCCAGATACCGCCTTCGCGCAGGCAGTCCTCGCAGCCCTCCACCGACTCGGGGAGCTCGGTGACGGCAACCGTGTTCAGGTGGGTGCAGCTGGGTGCGCTCATTGCCCGTGACGCCTCGCCGTCTAGCATGGCAGAGCGAACGCCACAGTGGTGTCGCGCTCTTGCTCAGACGTCCTGCGCGCGCGACAGATAACGGGCGAGGCCACTGTAGCTCTGTGCGAGGGGCATAGCCTGCATGTAGGAGCCATTCGCGTCGGTGCCGGGAGACACGCCGACGAGCTCGCGCATCGCGGCGATGAAGCCGCCCTCGTCGTGCTCGCGGGCGAGCGCCTCCATCTGCGCCAGCCGTTCGCGAAGCGCCTGCAGCTGCTCGGCAACGTCGCCGAAGGAGCCGAAGTGAGTGATCGCGAGCCTGATCGGATGCCACGCTTCGATCAGCTCGAGCGAGGTGCGCCAAGCGACGAGGTCGATGTCGGGCGGAGGTGTGGGCGCGAGCACGGGGCCCTTCCCGATGCGTACGCCGGCGACGTCTCCCGTGAAGGCCCAGCCGCTGGGCTCGTGCAGGTAGGAGACGTGATGGGAGGCGTGGCCGGGGGTGTGGGCGACGCGGAAGGGACCGATCGTCTCTCCTCCGCCGAGCACCCTGAGCCGGTCGGCGGGGACCGGCAGCACCTCGCCCCACAGTTGCTCCATCTGCTCTCCGTAGAGCCGGGTGGCGCTCGCGAGCAGCCTGCCGGGATCGATCAGATGGGGGGCGCCGCGCTCGTGCACCCACACCTCCGCGTCGGAGAACTCCCGCGCGAGCGACCCGCTCGCGCCGGCATGGTCCAAGTGGATGTGGGTCAGCACGATCGCCCGGGGCGGACGTCGCCGCAGCTCGGGGAGCAGCCGCGCCAGGCAGCTCGCGGGGCCGGGGTCGATCACCACGTCCTCGACCAGCCAGGCGCCGACCACCTGGGGGCGGCCCATGTGGTGGAGATCGATCAGGCGGAGGTTTGGGGGCTCTGAGTCGACGAGATGGGGCATCTGGCGCGGTGGATCCTAGACGCGCCACCCACAACGGCGGGCAGAGGCGTGGCCCCGGAGAGGGTCCGAGGGCCACGCCTGTCTGTGATCGGCCTCGGCCTAAACGGAGAGGGATTCCGCGCCGAGGTGCTCTCGAGCAGCCCCGCACGGTGGCGGGGACACCCGAAGTCTCATGCCCGTGCTTTCTTGGCCGAGTGCTTGTTCTTCAGCGGCCCGAAGTGCCTGCGGGCAGTCCGTTCGCACTTCTGGCGCTTTGGCTTGGAGTGCTTGAACTTCTTGCGGCACGCCTTCAACGCCCTGGCGAGCTTCTGCGCCCGGGTGAGCTTCTTCGTGGTGATGGCTTTCACGCCGCCGCACCCTTCCACGGCGATCTTCGTCTGCTGGGTGATCACCGCGCCGTTCTGGCCGGTCAGGGTCGTGGGCATCGTCAGCTTGGTGGCGCACAGGCTGTAGCTGGCCTTCGGTGGCAGGTTCGTCGTCAGCGCCGAGTGGGGGCCCTGGGGGAGCACCGTTTCAAAGCTCGTGACGGGCGCGTCGGGCACGCTGTTGAACGTCGAGGAGGTGATGCCTTTGCGGATCGCGGTCTGCCCGTCGAGGATCAGCGTGATCCCTTCACCCTGCAACACGAACTCCAGATCCGGGAACGCCGCACCACCATGAGACACCAGATACGCAGGACCCCTCAACGCGCTGCGCAACACCGGCGTATGCACCGTCGCAGACCCCACGAGGGACCCTTCCGGACACGACGCGGGGTTCGCTTCAAAGACATGATCCACACACGCTTTCTGGATCGTCGTCAGCCGCGAAGGCAACGTGCTCGGCAGGATCACCTGCGCTTTGCCGATATTCGCCTGACCAGGAGTCGAACCCACCCTCACCGTCAGCCCCGCACCGTTGGCTTTGCTGTTCTTCCCCTTCGCGGACGCCGAGAACGACGGGTGGAAGGGCAGGCTCGAGCAGTTGGCGACCTGGAACGGTGAAAGAACGCTCTGCGTGGCGCCTTCATCGCCGGTGAGGGTGCCGGTGATCTGGGTAGGGTTGCAGTTGGTGGGGTTGAACTCGAAGTTCGGTCGATCAACCGTGACGAGTACCCGCTTGAGCTGTAGCGGAATGCCGCGTAGCTGGGTTGGAAGCGGGTCTGAGGTGATCGTGACCGAAGCATCGTTCGGGTTGATCTGGAGCTTGGAGCGGACCGTCACCGTCCCGAGATCAAACGGTCCCGCCACCGCCGGCGTCACGATCTCCAATCCGAAGGGAGCGCCCTCATACGGGCCGGTGATGAACACCCTTCCCCCGCTCTCGACATACGGTTCCGGGCCCAACCCGGCGACCGCGGTCGCCTGTCCCACTTCGCTGCTGGCCGGACAGGCGTGCGCGTTCGCCTGCGCTTCATCACAGAGCGTGACCGAGGAGAGCATCGCCGCGACCCCCGAGGGCAGGTGCATCGTCAAGCCCTTCAGCGCCTGATTGCCATCGGGGCGCGTGAGTTCCAGATCGAACCCGGTGAACGCGCCCGCCTGCACGCTCTGGCTCTGCGCGTTGAAACCCGGGCCGAACGGCACCCCACCCGGACAGCCCGATCCGCCGACGCCCGAGGTCACCGCGAAGTCTTCTGCCGGGGAGCTCACCGCCAACGGGCCGGTGCCAGACCACGGCGTGAACAGCGCATCCGTGGCATAGGCACCGCATAGATTGGGAGTCGAGACAGACCCCCTCGCTCCCCCGAACAGCTTCAGCGTCAGTTCTTCAAACGGTACCTGCGGCGCGTTGCGGAACGTGGTGGAGACCCTCAACGTGCTTTCGTCGATCTGGCCTTCCCCGGCCAACTTCACGAGCACACCCGAAGCCGGGTCTTCCGCCACGATGTACAACGCGACGAGCGAGTTGAACGGGTTCCGTGCTTCTTCGCCATCCGGTGCCGGGGAGGCCAGGTACACCCAGCCTTCCAGTTCGTGGGAGAGCAGCGGCGTCCTGATCCGCACGCTCCCGACCTTCGAGGCACCCGGACAGGTAGGCTGGGAGTCCGTGAATTCCTCGGCCTGGGTCGACGTGTTCGTGCCCGTGAACCCGATCTGTTCCTCGCTGCAGGCCTGCAGCCCGTTCGCAGCCGAGGGGCTCAACTGCACACCCGCGGGCAGCGTGACCGTCGTGTCACGCACGTCGGCCTCCGCCAGCTGTCCCGCTTCCAGCGTCGTCTTCTGCGGCACCTTGACCTTGACTTCCAGCCCCGTCGGGGTCGCAGCAGAGTGTTCTTCGCTCGCCACGTCGATGCCAGGGCCGAACGGCAGCTGGCCACACCCTTCAAAGCCCAGCGGTCGTCCGCTCCCGTTCATCCAGTCGTATTCGCTACCCAGGAACCGCCCAGGTTCCGCCCAGGAGTCCGCTTCCACCGAAGAGGCGACCGGTTCGCCCGCGGGATTCGTCGCGCAGGACGTGGGCAAAGTCAAGAACGGCCGCTCCGGCTCCGCGCTGGTTGCGGGACACGTCTTGCCGACGTAGCCGGCGAAGAAGCCGCCTGCAACGCATTCCCATCCCCTGGACTGGTTGTGCCGCGGATCGCCCGGCACGCCCCACAGCGTCACCTGACTGCTCAAGAGTCCGGCAGTTTGTGTTGCCTCTTTCACGCTCGCGACGACCCCGTAGTCGCGACCGGAGCGCACCGAGGTATCAATGACGATCGGGATCTTGCCGGCGACCTCGAACCCAAAGCGGGCCGGCTCGCCCTGCGCGGGAACGAGGTTGAAGACCGGCACGGTCTTCGAGACGAGTTTCACGAGTGGTTCGTAAGCGTTCACCGCGGCCACCCCGATGACAGACGTCGGCGGACAGAGGTTCGCTTCTCTCGCGAGCGCGGCGAAGTTCGCTTCGGTGCATTGGGCGACGGCGTTTGGATTGCCGACCAGGCCCGGCGGCAGGTTGAAACGCAGATCCCTCGGCAGCGCCACCGGCTGGCGCGACGCGGCCTGGTTCATGACAAGGGTCGTCGTGAGCGCGAACGGCTGAGACCCGGCCTGCGTGGCAGGCGTGCCATCGGCGTTGAATTGGCCGAGCTCATAGCCCTGCACGCCGAACGGCGCGGGTACGCCACTCACCTTCACCTGCTGAGTGTCGGCGACCGCTCCCGCGCCGCCTCCTTCGACCTGGACTTCGTTCGGCAGCGCGATTTCTGCATCCGGCGGCTCTTCGACCTTGACCTTGATCGTGACGATGATCTGTTCATAGGGGTACAGGACGCCCGTGTAGGTGCAGGTGAGCGGCGGGGTCGGCGGTTCCCCAGCGGGACATTTCACTTCGGTTTCCCCTCGCTGCTGGCTGGTGATCGAGATCGCCTTCAGCCCAGCCGGGAGCTTGTCCGTGATCGCGACCGGGGTCGTGGCGCCATTGATTTCGGTATCCCCCAGATTGCTCACCACCACCAAGACCTCACCTTCCCCGCCCGGTGGCAGGTTGGTGGGCGCGACTTCCGAGCTGACGTGCCACCAAGGAGCGTCCGCGAGCGCCGGCGCGACCCCGGAGAGGAGGGCGACGATCGCGACGAGAGTGGATGCGAGCGTCAGACGACGTGCCAGCCGCACACCACGCCCGGCACCCCCCATGGTGCTGGACGTCCTCATCGCCGTCCCCTTCCGCTCGAGTGTGCGCCGGAGCCGGCGACCTTCGATCTCTTCGCCCTTGCCTTCTTGCCCGTGACCTTCGGGCCGTAGAGCTTTCGGGCGTGCGCTTCGCAGGCTCTGCGCCTGTTCTTCGAATGCGCGAACCGTCGTCTGCATGCGCTGAGAGCTTTGGCGAGCCTCTGCGCCCGCGTCGGTGGCTTGGGCTTGGTCGTGGCCTTCGTGCCTTTGTCTTGCTGCTTCGGCGGGCTCGCCACCGGGCTGCCCGGCCCCGCGAACGTCGCGGTTCCGGACGGTCCACCCGGCAACGGCTGCGCCGGCTGTGCCGGCCGGCATGCGCTGGCGTCACCGCACCCTGGCGGGGCGGGCGTCGGCGGAGTGAGACACGGCGAGGCGCCTGTGCACACGCGCGCGTCATAGACGTCGAAGGCCGTGTCGGTGTCCTGGGGCAGGAGCTGGGCCTCGGTCAGCAAGAAGACGTCATTTCCGCTCGGCGTCGCTTCCAAGAAGGCCGATTCCCGATCCGAGCTGCCGCCGGATATCAGCGACACGCAACCGCCGGTCGGACTCTGGCAGCTGCCGAGACCCGAGGGCTCGAACTCGTAGACGTCCTCCCTGCCGTTCTTGGCCTGTGGCACCAGGCTGTCGGCGCTGTTGAAGTACAGGCGCCCTTCGTCGGAGAGATAGCGGGACTGATAGGCGGCACCGACGATGCTCTCCGCCGTCCAACCGGGGATGTTCCCGCCGAGCCAATGGCCAAGCCACACGAGGCGGCGATCGGCGAGCAGCCCGAGTCCTTCGCCGGCCTTTTCGGTGTCGAGCACGCCCACTGGGCGCTCGCCGGTGGGGTTGCACGAGACGCACCTCAGGCTGGCGGCGCTCGCGTCGTACAGGTAGACCTCCTCGTCGCGCTTGCCCCCGCCGTTCTGGTCCACGTTGTCATAGCCGGTCAGGCTCTCCGCGGCCATGAACGCCAGGTACCGACCGTTGGGCGAGACACGAGCGGTCAGGTAGGAGGTGTTCGCGACTTCGCTGCCTTCCCACTCCGCCTTGTCCTCGCTGGTGAGGGCGGCAATGAAGGTGCTCGTCCACTGGGTTCCGTCGAAGTGCAGCGCATACAGATTGTCCTTGCCGGCTTCTGCTCGGTCGCCGTTGCCGTTCTCGTTGCCGGCGAGCACACCCTGCGCGACGAGATAGACGTAGGATCCGTCTTCGCTTGCGCCGAACAGCAGATTCTGAACAGTCGCGTGTTCGCCTTCGTTGTGGTCGACCGTCAGATCCGTCAGATCGCAGGAGAGCTTGCCGGCGTTTTCCACGATTTCGCACTCATATAGGTCGGCTCTGCCGGCCAGGGCTTCTGTGGTTGCATTGGCGGTCAGACGTTGCTTGTCCGTGAAGAAGACCCTGGAGCCATCGCCGTTCGCGGTTTGGAACTGCGCAGAACCTTTGCCCACGGGTTCGGGCGTGCCCTGCGCGGCGTCGAGCTGGATCGTTTCGTGCGTCTCCGTGTCACGCATGTAAAGATGGCCGTGCTTGCCTTCTTCGGCGGTCGTCCAAATCACGCGAGAGCCGTCGCTGGAGACCGCGTGAGCGGTCACGTGGAAGTAGCCGAGTTCCGGGGCGGTGGCGAGGACACCAGCCGGAAGCAGGCTCACGAACTGCAGCGCTCCGTCGGCCCACTCGTAGAGACCCTGCCCCGAGGGCGGCGGCGTGAGAGCCGCTTCGGTGCGAATCACGGCGTGGCGCAGATCTGGCGTTGCGCTCACCAAATGCATTTTGTGGCCGAATTCGGTACCGGGCGGAGTATTGGCTTCTGTGACCAATGCGCGATACGTTTCACTCGAATTGTCACGCAGGTAGATCGTCTTCTGGGTCGCTTCCGGCGAAAGCGGCGGTTCTGCGCGTGACGTGTTGCCCCAAGGTTCCACGAGCGCAGCCGACAGATCGGGCGTGAAGAACTGGTACTCGGGCGGCGCTCCAGCGGATGTACCGTTTGCGGCACTGTTCGGGGTCGCGATATCCTGAAACGTCCACCCTTTCTGTGTGCGAGTCGAGATCACCTGCTGCTCTTCGGGGCTGCGATTTCCTTCGACTTCGTTTGTGATCGCCCCGTCGGCGACGTACGTGAACGAGTTGCCGTCTTCGGCAGCGAGGATCACACCGCCTTCCCGCGTTAGGGCTTCGACCAGCGCGCCGTGCTTGTCGACGGGTGAGACCATCTCCCAGGCTCTGCTGTCTGGTAGGGCGAGGGGGGTCTCTTCGGTCTGGGTGGTAAGCGTGTGTTCGATTCCTTCGGTCGTGCCGAGGGTGTTGTGGTCGATCACGCGGAAGTGGTAGGTGGTGTTGGGTTGTAGCCCCTGGATGTGCAGGCTCTTGGCGACGTCGGTGTTGCCCGAGCCGACTTCTTCGCCGGGAGGCGTGGGCGTGCTGGTGCAGGAGGCGGGGTTCTGCTTGCAGCTCTGGGTGCCGTACTGGAAGTAGTAGGTCGTGCTGTTGCCCAGCGGGTTGATCTGGGTGTTCAACGTGGCTTCTGTGGCGTTGACGTTGGTCGCGTAGGCGGCGTCGATCGGGGCGGGCGGGATCGTTTCGAAGACCTCGTCCGGGCCGGTGGTGGTGCCGGCCGTGTTCTCGGCGATCACGCGGTAGTGGTAGACCGTGCCGATCTGAACCCCGGTGATCGCGGCCTGTACGGCCACGGGGTTCGCGCCTTCGCCGATGCTCGCGCCACCGATCGGGACTTCGGTGCCGTAGGCCGTCGTGGGGCCGTATTCGATGTGGTACGTCGTGGCGATCTCGTCCGGGTTGATCCTGGCATGCAACGTGGCCGCTTCGTGTCCGAGTTCGGTGGGTGATTCGTTCGTGATCCTGGGCGGCCCCGATGTCGTGAAGGTACGATCAAGGCCTTCGGTGATGCCGAACTCGTTTTCGCCGACCAGCCGGTAGTGGTAAAGCGTGTTCGGCGCCAGACCGCTGATCGGCACCGTCGCTTCGACGGGAGTCGTGCCCGACCCGGCGTTCCCGGCAGGGCTCGGGGCAGTGTTGCCATATGCGCTGCTGGTGCCCCACTTGAAGTAGTAGGTGGTTTCGAATCCTCCCGGTGTCAGGGAACCGGTCAGGGCCGCGCTCGTGGGCGCCAGTTCCTTGACGACGCCGGTGTTGAGGGCTTCCACGGCCGGTGGGGTCGTGAATTCACGCAACAGTCCGTAATTGGCGCCGTTTTCGTTTTCGCCGATGATCCTGAAGAAGTAGGTGGTTCCAGCGTGCAGCCCTTCAAGCGCAATGGAGACCTTTTCTTCGCCAGTCCCGGAGCCGGTCAGCGGCGTCGACTGGCCCAACGCTTCGGTGGCGCCCCACTGAAAAGCGTATTTCGCCGGGTTGCCGTCCCCGTTGATCGTGCCGGACAGGATCGCCGTGGTGCGCGTCAGTTTCGAGGCCTTGCTCGTGGCCACGTCAGGGACCAGCACCCCTGGACCGAAGAGATCGACGACCCCTAGGCCCGCATCGGCGCCATATACATCGCCAGCACTCGTGAGCGCTACCTCGCGCGGTTCGCCGAGCGCCGCACCCGCGGCCGCTGTGGTCGTCCAGCCAAGCCATTCTCCGCTCGGGTTGTACTGGCTGATCGCATGGTGTTCGGCTTCTGCGACATAGATCTCCCCGGTGCCTTCGTCCACCGCCAGGCCCGCGATGTTTTCTTCCTCTTCTTCTTTGCCGCGAAAAGATCCAAACGGCTGACCTTTGCCGGTCAGCTTTTCTTCGAAGGCTCCTGCATCGCTGAATGTCGCGATGAAGCCCTTCCCCGAGTCGGCCACCAACACGCGGCCCGTGGCCGAATCGACCGCTACCGCATTTGGTTCTTCGAGCTTCGGGCCCGCCAGACGCTTCAAGAATTCGCCTTCTTCGCCTTCGCCCGGTTCGCTGCCGCCCGGATTGGGCCTGGGCTTGAACACGTCTACGGCACCGGTCCCCGTATCTGTGCTTTCCGACTCCACCACGTACACATCCCCCGCCGACGGATCCGAGCCTCCTTCTTTGGCGTTGTCAAACGCCACCCCCGTCACTTCGCCAAAGCCTTTGCCCGGAGTGCCGGCACCGAACCATTCCGCCAGCAGCTGGTAGCCACCTTTGCCGTCGGGTCGATAGGCAAGAAGGGCTTTCCCAAACGGTTCGGCCACGTACACATCCCCGGTTGCTTCATCCACCGCCACACCCCCGGCTTCGATTTCTTCCCCGAACTGCGTCTGGAACACCCCTGACGAGCTGTAGACATCAACGACCCCACCACCCTCATTGCCGACAAAGATCTGTCCCGTCGCGTGATCGACCGCCACCGAGGCAGGTTCTTCGAGCAACGTTCCCGGAGGCGCTTCGCTCAGACTCGACAGGAAATGATGCGAGATCGCAGCCTGAGCGTTCGTGGCCGCGCACAGTGAGCACACCAGCGCTGCGAGCGGTGTGGCCAACCCGAGCCAATGCCCCCTCACCCGACGGACCCAGTGCCGCTCGAGGCCATCAGGTCCGACTCCTGTCAGCAACCCGCTCATCAAACCCTCTCTCCGGTAACCCACGTTTGTCCCTCTGCGGTCCAGATGCGTGGAGCCACCGAAGTGACTCCACGCACCACTCCGTGCTTCAGCAAGCGCTGATCTACGCTTTGATCTCGCCTTCTTCTTCAGGGGTGTTGACGTTGACGATCGTCTCGCCTGATTTCGACCATTTCGTCGTGGCCGACGGTTCTGCCGTGTTGTACAGATACGCTTCAAGCACCTGCAGCGGCTTGCCTTCGAATTTGTTCGGAATGTTTTCTTCTTGTTCGTTGATCGTATACGTCTGCACGAATTCGTTGGTCATCTGATTGACCGGGGTGACCGGCGAGATGATCCCGTCACCACCACCCTTGCCCGGGTAGGCTGTTCCTTCCTTTTTGTTGCCCACGCCGACGACGGTCGTCAGCCCGATCGCGCACGAGAATTTTGCGAACTCCCCGTTCTTGGCGTTCGGGTTCAGGTCGACGCCCACTTCCTTGCTTGATTTGTTGATGTAGCCGAGCGCCCCCTTGAGGATGTTCGTCGTAATTTCACCTTCAGTGGGGGTGTTTGAGCACGGGATCGACCCAAGTGCCACACATCCATTGAATTTCACGGTGATGTTAGCGACACCGCTCTTACCGGATGTTTCGCCGTGTGCCGACTCACTTGTGCATTCGACTGTGATCGGGCCGAACGCGATCTTTTCTTCACCGTGTTCTTCACACGTACCAGGTTCTCTGTTCGCGTTCGGTTCGCAGAGTTCGAAGGTGGAGGTCAGGATTCCCGTACCACCTGCACCGTTGAAGCCCTTGTGGGTCAGTTCGGTGCCTTTGCGCCATTCGAATCCCCCTGCGCCTTTTTTGGCTTTCGTCTGGCAGTTGGAGTCGGCGTATTTGCCGCCACTTTTGGCGAAGCACTGACCCCATTCGGGGCTGCCTGCAAATGCGCTCGTAGCCATGACGGCTGTGACGGCCATCACCGCGACGACGCAGAGTCCTAGCATCCTTACATGTCTCACTTGTCCACTACTCCTTTTTCCTCTCGGTTATGATCGGGCTGCGATTGGAGCCACTTGGACGAGGCCCGACGCTGCCCGTTTGCAGCCACGCACCAGGTCCGCGACAGCCGAGGCCGCCACACAGATGCGTGTTCGCCACCGGCGCCGACACGTGCCGTGCTGCCTCCGGTGAACGTCTGATGAAGTCCCGGTCCGAGCCGAGGTCGCCGGGCCTGCGGGCAACCCACGAGGCCGTGACGGGCCGCCACCTTGCCAACGACGCGACTCTCTGACCTAGAGCTCATGGAGCCTTCCCTGCGAGCTCGAAGAGGTGGACCGGCGCCGCACGGCCGGTGTGGCGCCCCGCTCGGTCGACCGCGCGATGCTCTCGCCATGCGTGGTGAGCAGCCACGAGTTCGGCTCGCCGTAGGCGGCGCCGAGCCCGGTGTTCACGATCGCTCCGCGTTGCTCGAGGCGACTGAGAAGCTTGGACGCCTGCCCCTCGTCACGAAGACCTGCCGCCTCGGCGATCTCACGGTTACTCGATCCGGGCGCCGCTGCGATGGCGCGCAGCACCAGGGTGGTGCGGTACGTCGCTCGCACGGAAGGCCCCCGCCGTTCGACTGGGGCGTCCGCTGGCGCCGGCGTTCCGGTCAGCTCCGAGCGAGCACTCATAGGTCCGAGAAACGGAGTGACGATGAAGGCCATCAAGGAGGGTGCGAGCTCGACCAG
Organism: uncultured Solirubrobacterales bacterium; assembly: GCA_963696615.1. Taxonomy (GTDB): domain Bacteria; phylum Actinomycetota; class Thermoleophilia; order Solirubrobacterales; family Solirubrobacteraceae; genus Palsa-744. The sequence continues at coordinate 794,638 of CAVOKU010000003.1, forward strand.
TGGGCGCGCGTCCGCGAGGTTGACTGCTCTGGCGTGGATCACCGAGAACACGCCGCCCACGACGAGCTCGGTGGTGAGCGTCGACGACGGACGTGAGGTCGGGCTCCCAGGCAGACCGGTCTCGTCCAAGAGATCGGCGAGGACCGCAAACAGTCGCTGGCGATGCTCGAGCGACACGGAGTCTCTCGACGCGGCGCTGAGGATCAGACGACGCGTAACCTCGGGCTCGTCGTCCAGGAAGCCGAGCAGCGCGACCACCCCGGCCCGCACGCGCTCGAGCCATCCGCGTTCACGGCCTGTGGCGTTGGCGACGACTCGAGAAAGACGACAAACGCCCTCGTCGAACGCCGCAGGATGCCGGTCTGCGTCGCTGGCTCCCTCACTGAGGTCCAACCCATGTCGTCGTGAAATAGGTGAGACCTCCGTCTGAGCAAGACGGAGGTGACAGGGTGTGGGGATAGCCTCGTGTCGCTGATGAGGCTGCCTCTTGTTGCTGCTTCAAAGAATGTTCGCCACGGCTGCTCAGGTGCGACGAAATTCGCGTCGAGAGCCAGTGGACGTCAGTTCGCGAATCCTCGATCGGTGGAGACTGGCAAGGCCGGAACGGCTTAGGAAAGCCATTTTCGTCAGGAGGACTTGACAAGACTTGACAAGCAATGTCGTATGTGTTCTCATTCTCATCGCGAACCGCGTCTCGGCCTGAGGGAGGTCGAGCCAGTGACAGCAGAAGAGCGATTAGCTGGATGGGGAGAGGGACAAGTGGAGGGAAGTAAGAGGGAATCCGTGGACGGGGTGGTTGAGATCGAGCAATCGCGTGCCGGTTCCCACGGCACCCCGCAAATGGCTGCGCGGCCCCGTGCGGCGGGCACGGACGCGCCTCAAGGCGGCGCAAGACCCGGGCTCGGCCAGCCGACAAACCGGGGCCTCAGAGGCCCCGGTGTGGCCCGTCTTGCTCAGTCGCAGGTCGCGCCGAAAGCCCCCTAGAAACGGGGCTTTTCGCCCCCGCTTCCCCACAGATCCCACGTGCCGGACCCGCCGGCTTCCCACACCTGCCGGCTCGCTCCAGATCGAATTCGAGCCGGATGAACACCGGCGTGGCCCCCGAGAGGGCTCGAGGACCACGCCCGGTATGTGATCGGCCTCGGCCTAAACGGAGAGGGATTCCGCGCCGAGGTGCTCTCGAGCGGCCCCACACGGTGGCGGGGGCACTCGAAGTCTCATGTCCGTGCCTTCTTGGCCGGGTGCTTCTTCCTCAGTGGCCCATAGTGCTTGCGGGCCGTCCGTTCGCACTGCTGGCGCCTTCGCTTGGAGTGCTTGAACTTCTTGCGGCACGCCTTCAAGGCTCTGCTGAGCTTCTGCACGCGGGTGAGCTTCTTCGTGGTGACGGCTTTGACACCGCCGCACCCTTCGACGGCGATCTTCGTCAGCTGGGTGATGACGGCACCGTTCTGGCCGGTGAGGGTGGTCGGCATCGTCAGCTTGGTGGCACACAGGCTGTAGTTGGCCTTCGGCGGAAGGTTCGTCGTGAGCGCCGAATGCGGCCCCTGGGGCAACACCGTTTCAAACGAGCTGACTGGCGCGTCGGGGACACTGTTGAAGGTGCTGGAGGTGATGCCTTTCCTGATGGCGGTTTGTCCGTCGAGGATCAGAGTGATCCCTTCGCCCTGGAGTACGAACTCCAAGTCGGGGAACGCCGCACCGCCGTGAGAGACGAGGTACGCCGGGCCGGTCAGCGCACCGCGCAGGACCGGCGTGTGGACCGTCGCTGCGCCGACGAGGGAGCCTTCCGGACACGAGGCGGGGTTGGCTTCAAAGACACGATCCACGCAAGCTTTCTGGATCGTCGTAAGCCGTGACGGCAGCGTCGAGGGCAGGATCACCTGCGCTTTACCGATGTTCGCCTGGCCGGGAGTCGAACCCACCTTGACGATCAGCCCCGCCCCGTTGGCTTTGCTGTTCTTTCCCTTCGTGCTCGCGCTGAAGGATGGATGGAACGGCAGCGCGCCACAGTTGGCGACCTGGAACGGCTGCGAGATCGGGAACGTCGCGCCCTGATCTCCGGTCAAGGTTCCTGTGATCTGGGTGGGGTTGCAGTTCGTCGGGTTGAACTCGAAGCTCGGCCGGTCCACCGTCACGAGCACACGCTTCAGCTGCAACGGGATTCCCCGCAGCTGCGTCGGCAGCGGATCGGAGGTGATCGTCACCGACGCATCGTTGGGGTTGATCTGAAGCTTGGAGCGAACCGTCACATACCCGAGGTTGAAGGGGCCCGCGACCGCCGGCGTGACGATCACGAGGCCGAACGGCGCGCCACCATACGGTCCGGTGATGAACACCCGGCCCCCTCCCTGCACATACGGTTCCGGTCCCAGCCCCGCGATCGCAGTCGCGTGGCCCACTTCGCTTTCCGGCGGACACGTATTCGTATTCGCTTGGGCTTCGCTGCAGAGCGTGACCGAGGAGAGCATCGCAGCGACCCCGCTCGGGAGGTGCATCGATAGGCCCTTCAGCGCCTGATCACCGTCCGGACGGGCCAGTTCCAGATTGAACCCCGTGAACGCGCCCGCCTGAGCGTTCGTGCTCCCCGCCGCAAATCCAGGGCTGAACGGCACCCCACCCGGACACGCAGCCCCGCCCACACCAGACGAGATCGAGAGATCTTCCCCGGGGGAAAGCACGCTCACCGGCCCCGTCCCCGACCACGGCGTGAACACTGCTTCGGTCGCGTAGTTGCCGCACAACGCCGGGGTACTCACCGACGCGCGCGGCCCACCAAACAACTGCAGCGACAAGTCTTCAAACGGCACCTGCGGCGCATTACGAAACGTCGTCGACACCCGCAACGTTCCTTCATCGACCTGGCCTTCCCCGGCCAGCTTCACGAGCACACCAGACACCGGATCGTCCGCCACCAGGTACAACGCCACCAATGACCCAAACGGGTTGCGGCCCGGTTCGCCATTCGGGGCAGGCGAGGCCAGATATACCGAGCCTTCCAGTTCATGGCTCAACAACGGCGTCTTGATCTTGACCGCCCCGACCTTCGAGCCGTCAGGACACGACACCGGAGCCGTATCGAATTCGTTGGTCTGGGACGCCTGATCGAATCCCATGAACCCGACCTGCGCCTCCGAGCAACCTTCCAACCCATTCGCCGCCGACGGACTCAACGCCACCCCTTCAGGCAACGTCACCGTCGTATCCCGCACATCCGCCTCAGCCAACTTCCCCGCTTCGAGCGTCGAGGTCTGCGGCACCCGCACATCCACGCTCAACCCCGTCGGCGTGCTCGCACTGTGCACTTCCGGCGACACATCAATCCCCGGACTGAACGGCAGCTGGCCGCACCCTTCAAACCCAAGCGGCTGGCCCGAACCAGACAACCACTCGTATTCGCTACCCAGGAAATGGCCCGGTTCCGCCCAGGAATCAGCTTCAGTCGAAGAGACGACCGGTTCCGCGGCCGGGTTCGCCGCGCACGACGTCGGCAATGTCAGGAATGGCTTCTCCGGCTCCGCGCTCGACGCGGGACAGGGTTTTTTGATCTGCTTTTCGAAGTGGTTGCCGGCCACGCATTCCCACCCGCGTGACTGGTTGTGGCGCGGATCGCCGGGCACACCCCAGAGCGTCACCCTGCTGCTCAGCAGGCCCGCCACCTGTGTCGCGTTCTTGACCGTCGCGACCACCGCATAGTCCTCGCCCGAGCGAACCGAGGTGTCGATCACGATCGGAAGCTTGCCGATCACCTCGAAACCGAAACGCGCGGGCTCTCCCTGCGCAGGCACCAGGTTGAACACGGGGACCGTTTTGATGATCACATGCACAGATGGTTCGAACGCAACCACGGTCGCGACCCCGATCACCGAGCTGGGTGGGCACAGGTTGGCTTCTTCTACGAGCGCAGCGAAGTCGACTTCGCTGCACTGTGCAGCGGCGTTCGGGTTGCCCACCAGACCCGGCGGTAGGTTGAACCGCAGGTCCTTGGGCAGAGCCACCGGCTGACGGCCCCCTATCTGGAACGTTTGGTTCATGACGAGCGAGGTGGTGAGCTCGAAGGGCTGTGAGCCCGCCTGCGTTGCCGGGGTGCCGTCCTCGTTCGATGGCGTGAGTTCGTAGCTCCTGATGCCGAACGGTACCTTTTCCCCGCTCACTGTGAGTTGCTGTGTGCTCGCCGCACGGGGCGCCCCCCCGCCTTCGACCACCACTTCGTTGGGCATCGAGGCCACGGTCCCCGGCGGCTCTTCGACCTTGACTTTGATCGTTATTTTCATCACTTCATATGGAAAGACGGTCCCGGCGACGAACGTGCACGTGAGTGGCGGCGTGGGGGTGCCGGTGGGACAGGTGACTTCGGCTCCCTGACCGCCTTCTTTGAGGTTCTCGCCGACCATCGCCGTCGCTTTCAGGCCCGGGGGCAACTTGTCCGTGATGGTCACGGGTGTTTTGGCTCCGTTCACGGCGGCGTCGCCGAGATTGCTCACTCCCACGGCGATTTCGCCTTCGCCTTCGGGCGGAAGATAGGTCGGCGCCGCTTCGATCCCGGTCTGCCACCACGGTCCTTCGGCGAGCGCCGGCGCGGCGCCCGTCAGCGACAGGACGACCATCACCGCGAGCGCAACCAGCAGCAACGGGGGGCGGGGCGGACACGAGACCCGAACAGGTGGAGCGCGAAAGATCGCGATTCGTGCGTGCATCATCGGCTCCTCGCGGCGTTGCTCGGCTTCCCTTTGAGCTGCTTCCTCGCGGATTTCTTGGCCTTGTGCGCCACGCCGTAGCGCTTGCGCGCCACCCGTTCACAAGCTCTTCGCTTCGACCGCGAATGCGGATGGTGTGTGCGACAAACCGCGAGAGCCTTCTGCAACTTTTGTGCGCGTGTGAGCGGTTTCGAGGTTTTTTTCGCTTCGGCTTCGTGTTTCGGGGGCGGTGGCGGCGGGGAGACATTCCCCGGCCCCGAGATCGCTCCCGTGGCAGAGCCGGTGGCGGGAATCGGCTGAGCGGGCTGGGCGGGGCGACAGGCATCTGCGCTGCTGCAGCCCGGTTCGGCTGGTTCGCCGGGAGTCTGGCAGGGTGAACCTTGCGTGCAGACGCGTGCGTCGTAGACGTCGAAGGCCGTGTCGGTGTCCTGGGTGAGAAGCTGTGACGCGGTCAGGAAGAAGACGTCGTTGCCACTCGGCGTGGCTTCCAGGAACGCCGATTCCTTTGGCGAGGACCCCGCGGACAACAGCGACACGCAGGCGCCCGACGGGCTTTGACAGCTGCCGAGGCCGGACGGCTCGTACTCGTAGACGTTCTCCCTGCCGTTTGTGGCCTGGGGCACGAGGTCGTCGGGGCTGTTGAAGAACAGGCGCCCGTTGTCCGAGAGGTAGCGAGACTGGAACACGGCGCTACCGATGCTCTGCGCGGTCCAGCCGGGGATGTTGCCCGCAAGCCAGTGTTCATGTCCGGATTCGGCCCACACCTTGCGTCGGTCGACGACCAACCCCAGACCTTCGCCGGATTCCACCGTGTCGAGCACACCCACGGGCCGCGTGCCGGCGGGATTGCAGGAGGCACAGCTGAGGCTCGCCGAGCCCGAGTCATACAGGTAGACCTCCTCGTCGTGCTTGCCGCTGTGCTGGTCGGTGTTGTCATAGCCGGTTGGGCTCGCGGCGGACATGAACGCCAGGTAGCGGCCGTTCGGCGAGACGCGGGCGGTGACGAAGGCGAGGTTCGCCTGTCCGGCGCCTTTGTTGCCTTCCCACTCCGGACTGTCTTCGTTTGAGAGCCCTGCGATGAAGGTCGTTGTCCATTCGCCGGCGCTTTCATGAAGCCCATACAGGTTGTCCTTGCCCGCTTCGGCTCGTTCCCTGGCTCCGTTTTCATTCGAGGCGAGCACACCCTGCGCGACGAAGTAGACACTCGAGCCTTCTTCGCCGGCGCCGAGCAGCAACCCCTGCACGGCCGCATGTTCGCCTTCGCCGTGATCGACGGTCAGGTCCTTCAGCTGGCAGGTCAGCTTGCCGGCGATCTCCGCCATCGCACACTCGTACAGATCCGGCTTGCCCAGCACCGGTTCGGTGGTGGCGTCCGCGGTCAGGCGCTGCTTGTCGGTGAAGAACACCCTGGAGCCGTCCGCGCTCGCTGTCTGAAACTGGGCCGAGCCTTTTTCCGGTTCGGGCGCTCCCTGGGCGGCGTCGAGCTGGACGGTTTCGCCCTTCGCCGTGTCGCGCATGTAGAGGTGGCTCTGGGTCGTGCCTTCCGCCTTGTCCTCCCAGATGACTCTTGCGCCATCGTTCGAGATGGCGTGCGCAACGACGCGCCCGCCAAAGCCCAACGAAGACGCCAGCGCGGGTTCGCCGTTCGGCAGCACGCTGACGAACCGCAGCTTTCCAGCTTCCCACTCGTACAACCCCTTGCCCGCCGGCGCTTCGGCCAGCGCCACCTTGGACTGGATCAGTACATGGGTGAGATCTGGCGCGGCGCTCGCGATCTCGATCTGGCCTCCGAATTGGGTGCCCGCCGGCACGTTTGCTTCGGTCACGAGCGGCTCGAAGCTCCCGCTCGCGTTGTCGCGGATGTAGATGGTCTTCTGCGTGGCTTCGGGGGAAAGTGGCGGTTCGGGGCCAAACGGTTCCACGAGCGCCAGAGACAATTTGGGTGTGAAGAACTGGTACTCCTGCGGTGCACCCGGTGCGACCCCGTATGCGCGGCTGTTGGGCGTGGCAATGTCCTGGGATTCCCAGCGTTGCGCCGTGCGGGTGGAGATCACCTGCTGCATTTCCGGGCTGCGGTTGCCCTGCGGTTCTTCTGAGATCGACCCGTTCGCGACGTAGGCGAGCGAGCTCCCGTCTTCGGCTGCGAGGATCAAGCCGCCTTCACGTGTGAGGGCTTCGATCGGCGCGCCGTGCTTGTCCACGGGCGAGACGAGCTCCCAGGCGCGGCCGTCGGGCAGCGCGAACGCCCCGGATTCCTGCTGGGTGACGAGCGTGCGCTCGGGGCCTTCGCTGGTCCCCAGCGAGTTCCTGGCAAGCACGTGGTAGTAGTAGGTGGTGTGCGCTGCGAGTCCGGTGAGGCGGACGCTCTTGGCCACATCTCCTTCACCCGCGCCCACGTCTTCGCCGGGCGCCGCCGGTATGTCTACGCAGGCGCCAGGGTTGGCCTGACAGCTCTGGGTGCCGTACTGGAAGTAGTACGTCGTGTCATGGCCGAGAGGATTGATCTGGGTGTGAAGAGTGCCTTCACTGACGCCCACTTCGGTCGCAAAGGTGGCGTCGATCAGCGCCGGGGGTACGGTGGTGAAGTGCTGATCGGGCTCGAATGTCGTGCCCGCCGAGTTTTCTGCCACCACACGGAAGTGATAGGTCACGCCCAGCTTGAGTTTGGTCAGCGCCGCCAGGACCGGCACGGGCGCCGAACCCGCCCCGATGTTCTGTCCTCCCAACGGCACTTCCGCGCCGTACGCGGTGCTTTCGCCATATTCGAAGTGGTAGGTGGTCGAAAGCTGATCGGGATCGACCTTCGCGTGGATCGTTGCTTCTTCGTGGCCGATTGCCGATGTCGATTCGCTCGTGATCCGCGGCGGGCCCGAGGTCGTGAAGACCTGATCTGCGCCGTGGCTGACGCCAAAGCTGTTTTCGGCGACGAGCCGGTAGTGGTAGGTCGTATTGGGTACGAGCCCCGACAATCCGGTTTCGAGCACTCGCGCTTCTTTTTCTTCCTTTTCTTCTTTCGCTGGAGGCACTTCGGCGGGCGTTTCCGGACTGGTCTTGCCGTACGCGGTGCTCGTGCCCCACTGGAAGTAGTAGTGCGTTTCGAAGCCGCCGCGCTTCAGCGAGCCGGTGAGCGTCGCGCTCGTGGGCTGCAGTTCCTCGACCGGGCCTGTGGTCAGGCCTTCGACGGCTTCGGGTGTCGTGAATTCATGCAGCGTGCCGAAGTTGGCGCCGTTTTCGTTTTCGCCGACGATCCTAAAGAAATAGGTCGTGCCGGCATGCAGTTCCGCAAGGGTGAAGGAGACTTTTTCTTCCCCGCCACCAGAACTCTGCTGGGACGTCGACTGGCCCAATGCTTCCGTGACGCCCCATTGGAAGCTGTATTTCGCAGGTTTGCCGTCACCGTTGATGGTGCCCGAAAGGATCGCCGTCGTGCGCGCGAGTTTCGAGGCCTTGCCGGTCGTCACATCGGGGACCACCACGCCGGGACCGAAGAGGTCGACGAGTCCCGCGCCTGAGTCCGCGCCGTAGAGGTCGCCTGCCCCGGTCAGGGCCACCCCGCGCGGTTCGAGCAGGCCTGCGCCGCCTGCTGCGGTCGTGCTCCAGCCGAGCCATTCCCCCGTCGAGCTGTACTGGCCGATGGCATGATGCTCCGCTTCGGCTACGTACACGTCGCCGCTGGCTTCGTCTACGGCGATGCCCGCAATGTTTTCTTCTTCTTCTTCCTTGCCGCGGAATGAGCCGAACGGCTGTCCTTTGCCAGTGAGCTTTTCTTCGAACACACCGGCGTCGTTGAATGCCGCGATGAAGCCCTTGCCGCTATCCGCCACGAGAACCCTTCCCGTCGCCGCGTCCACCGCCACGCCATTTGGTTCTTCGAGCTTCGGGCCGCCGAGCCGCCCGACGAATTCGCCTTCTTCGCCTTCGCCTTCTTCGCTGCCTCCCGGATTCGGCTTGGGCTTGAATACATCCACCACGCCGGCCGCGGTATCGGTGCTTTCGGACTCGACGACATAAAGGTCTCCCGCCGCGGGATCGGATCCGCCTTTCCCGTTGTCGAACGCCACACCCGTGACTTCACCGAGCGCTTTCGCGGGGGTCCCAGCGCCGAACCATTCGCTCAGCAGCTGATAGCCCCCTTTGCCATCGGGCCGATAGGCCAGTACGGCGTGTTCGAAGGGCGCCGCAACGTACACGTCGCCTGTAGCTTCGTCGACCGCGATCCCCGCAGGTTCGAGTTCTTCGCCGAACTGCGTCTCGAACACCCCGGCCGAGCTGTAGACATCCACCATCCCGGTGCCCGCGTCGCCCACGAAGACCGCACCGGTCGCATGATCCACGGCGACCGCCACTGGTTCTTCCAGCACGGTGCCGACTGGCGCTTCGCTAAGGCTCGAAAGGAAGTGATGGGTGACCGCGGCTCCGGCTCCGGCCGCGCCCCACAAGGAGCACGTGAGCGTCAGCGCAAGAGCCCACGTGAGACGCGAGAGCCTTCTTTTGAGGCTCAGCCCTCGCCTGCAGCTCCCTGGTACGCCTGGCTGCCCACCCATCGTCACCAACCCACTCATCAGACCTCTCTCTAGAACCCTCTGTCGCGGATCTGCCGGCTTGGAGTGTGCGCGAGATCCCGATGACCTCGCGCACACTCATCACGTCACTTCCTTGCTTCGTACTTCACTTCGCCATTAGTTGGCTTTGATCTCACCTGTTTCTTCGCTTACTGCGACGTTGGTGATAGCCTCGCCCGCTTTCGACCACTGGCCGGTGTATTCGGGTTCTTCGGCGTTGTACACGTAGGATTCAAGCAGCGCGAGCGGCTTGCCTTCGAGTTTGTTCGGGATGTTTTCCTGAGTTTCTGTGTTCAGCGTGAACGTCTGCGTCAGTTCGTTCGTCGGCGTGTTGATCGGCGTGACCGGCGAGACGATGCCGTCGCCGCCGCACTTGGGCTGCGCGTACGCGCACCCTTCCTTTTTGCTGCCCATGCCAACGACTGTCGTGATCAGTCCGCCGAGGCAGCCGAACTGCGCGAACTCGCCCTTCTTTTTCGCGGGTTGGAGCTCGATACCGACTTCCCTGGGCGTCGCATTTTTGTTGATGAAGCCCAGCGAGCCCTTCAGCGCGTTGACGTGGATTTCGCCTTCGTTCTGGGTGTTCGAGCAGGGCACGGAGCCGAGCAGCTTGCAGCCCTTGAACGTCACGGATATGTTGCTCAGCGCGTTGCCGCTGGAGATTTCACCGTGGTTGGCCTCTGATTCGCATTCGACCGTGATCGGTTTTTCGAACAGCTCCTCTTCGGTGTAGCCCGGCTGACACGGCCTGCCCGTCCTCGGCTGGTCGCCTTTTTCTTCACTGACACAGAAGAAGTACGCGCCTTCCAGAGTTCCTGCCGCAGCGCTACCGACGAAGTGTTTTTTTTCGATTTCGGCAGCCTTGCGCCATTCGAATTTCCCGGTGCCTTTTTTGGCTTTTTCGGTACATCCTTCATTTGCGTATTTGCCGCCTGCTTTGGCGACGCACTGCCCGAATTCGGGCAGCCCCGCCGATGCACCCGACGCGGCGATCGCACCAATCGCGAACACGGCTACGAGGCAGAGCCCCAGCATCCTTACATGTCTCACTTGTCCACTACTCCTTTTTCCTCTCGGTTATGGTCGGACAGCACCTGCCGCCAGTCTGTGACGATCTCGCCCTGCCCGTTTGCGACCGCGCACAGAGACATCGACCGACCTTGGCCGACACCTGGTGCGCATCGGTCGCCGGCGACCACACTCAATGTGTCGCAGCCGACGAACGTTTGAAAAGTCCTAGAGCCCACGACGCCTCCCTGGCGCATCCGCTGCTCCACGGCTGCGTCGCGACGCTGGCGTCATGCCGTGCTCGGCGTGCCGCGCGATGCTCTCCCCGTGCGCGGTGAGCAGCCAGGAGTTCGCCTCGCCGAAGGCCGCGCCGAGTCCTGCGTTCGCTATTGCGCCACCCCGCTCGAGACGACTCAAGAGCTTTGACGTCTGCCCCTCGTCGCGTAGACCAGCGGCCTCGGCGATCTCACGGTTGCTGGATCCCGGCGCGTCGGCGATGGCGCGCAGTACCAGGGTAGTTCGATACGTCGCGCGTGCCGAGGATGTGCGTTGCTCTCTCGCTACACCCTCAGGCTCCGATACACCCGTCAACTCGGACCGGGCCGCGGCGGGCCCGAGGTACGGAGCCACGATGAACGCCATCAGTGAAGGCGCCAACTCGACCAGGGGACGGTCGTTGTCCTCATTCAGGATCCGGGCGTGAATCACCGACAGCACGCCCCCGACGACCAGCTCGGTCGTCAGTGCTTTGGAGTGGTACGCGTCATCAGCGCTCCCCGGCCCTTCGGCTTCGAGCAGCGCCATGAGAATGGTGAGCAGCTGCTCGCAACGCTCCGGTGAGGCGACGTGCTGGGCTTGGTCGATGATCGCACGACATACAGCGCTCGGCTGGTCGTCGAGGAAGCCCAGCATTGCGACCACTCCGGCGCGCACACGCTCGAGCCAGCCCTCCTCACGTGCTGCGGCCGTGGCGACGATCGTTGCCAGCCGATTCGTTCGCTCGGCGAGCGAATCGCGGTTTGCGATGTCGAACTTTCCCGCGCCACGGATCGTAGATCCGGAGTGATTCGCGGAGACCTCCGTCTGGGCAGGACGGGGGTGACGCGTTCGTGAGGCAGTCGGCTGTGGGAGAGAATTGTCGTGGGTTTGAGCAACAGCCCATCCGCCCAGATCGCCGTCGGACGCTTCCACTGCACAGGGTTAGCGGGAGTCCACCGACCCTCAGCTGTTGCGTTGCAGATCCAACGTCTGTTGGACGCAATTGGCTGTAGGGAAGCCATTTTCAAGGGGGGCCTTGACAGGACTTGACAAATAGCCGGGCATGTGTTCTCATTCTCCATCGCAGTAGCGGTCTCGGTCAGAGGGAGATTCGAGACAGTCGCAAAGAGACGAGCAACCAGCAGGATCGGGAGAGGGACGGTGGAGGGAAGTAAGAGGGAACTCATGGGCGAGAAGTACGCGACCCACCAAACGGCTGGCGATTCCCACGGGGTCCCGCATGTGGCGCCAAAGCCCCGCACTGCGGGCATAAACGGCCACCCGGGACCATCAAGCACCCCGGCTGTGGGGCCACTTGCCGGCCCCGGTGTGGCCCGTCCTGCCCAGACACAGGTCGCGCCGAAAACCGCCTAGAAACGGGGCTTTTCGCCCCCCCTTCCCCACGGATCCCACATACCGGCGCCCAATCCGCTGAAGCCTCCCGCCCGCCCCAGATCGACGTCCCGCCACCGCGGTCGCGCGGGCATCTGCGACGTCGGCGCCGGATGAGCACCGGCGTGGCCCCCGGAGAGGGTCCGAGGGCCACGCCTGTCTGTGATCGGCCTCGGCCTAAACGGAGAGGGATTCCGCGCCGAGGTGCTCTCGAGCAGCCCCGCACGGTGGCGGGGACACCCGAAGTCTCATGCCCGTGCTTTCTTGGCCGAGTGCTTCTTCTTCAATGGCCCGTAGTGCTTGCGGGCGGTGCGTTCGCACTTCTGGCGCCTGGCCCTTGAGTGCTTGAACTTCTTGCGGCACGCCTTCAACGCCCTGGCGAGCTTCTGCGCCCGGGTGAGCTTCTTCGTGGTGACGGCTTTCACGCCGCCGCACCCTTCCACGGCGATCTTCGTCTGCTGGGTGATCACCGCGCCGTTCTGGCCGGTCAGGGTCGTGGGCATCGTCAGCTTGGTGGCGCACAGGCTGTAGCTGGCCTTCGGTGGCAGGTTCGTCGTCAGCGCCGAGTGGGGGCCCTGGGGGAGCACCGTTTCAAAGCTCGTGACGGGCGCGTCGGGCACGCTGTTGAACGTCGAGGAGGTGATGCCTTTGCGGATCGCGGTCTGCCCGTCGAGGATCAGCGTGATCCCTTCACCCTGCAACACGAACTCCAGATCCGGGAACGCCGCACCACCATGAGACACCAGATACGCAGGACCCCTCAACGCGCTGCGCAACACCGGCGTATGCACCGTCGCAGACCCCACGAGGGACCCTTCCGGACACGACGCGGGGTTCGCTTCAAAGACATGATCCACACACGCTTTCTGGATCGTCGTCAGCCGCGAAGGCAACGTGCTCGGCAGGATCACCTGCGCTTTGCCGATATTCGCCTGACCAGGAGTCGAACCCACCCTCACCGTCAGCCCCGCACCGTTGGCTTTGCTGTTCTTGCCCTTCGCGGACGCCGAGAACGACGGGTGGAAGGGCAGATTTTGACAGCCGGCCATCTGGAATGGCTGGGCCGCGTTGACCGAGCCGCCCTGGTCGCCTGTGATCGTCGCGTCGATCCGCAGCGGATTGCAGTTGGTGGGGTTGAACTCGAAGTTCGGTCGATCAACCGTGACGAGTACCCGCTTGAGCTGTAGCGGAATGCCGCGTAGCTGGGTTGGAAGCGGGTCTGAGGTGATCGTGACCGAAGCATCGTTCGGGTTGATCTGGAGCTTGGAGCGGACCGTTACGGTGCCGAGATCGAACGGCCCGGCGACGGCGGGGGTGATGATCGCCAGACCGAAGGGGGCGCCCTCATACGGGCCGGTGATGAACACACGCCCGCCGCCCTCGGTGTACGGGCTGGTTCCTAGGCCGGCTATCGCGGTGGCGTGCCCCACTTCGCTGCTCGCGGGACAGGTGTTCGTCACGACCTGTGCGTCGCTGCAGAGGGTCACGCTCGAGAGCATCGCGGCGACGCCGCTCGGAAGGTGCATCGAGAGGCCCTTCAACGCCTGGTCTCCATCGGGTCGGCCGAGTTCGAGCGTGAAGCCGGAGAACGCTCCGGCCTGAGGGTTCTCGCTCTGCGCGAGCAGCCCCGGGCTGAACGGGACCCCGGACGGGCAGGATGATCCGGCGACGCCCGAGGTCACCGCGAAGTCTTCTGCCGGGGAGCTCACCGCCAACGGGCCGGTGCCAGACCACGGCGTGAACAGCGCATCCGTGGCATAGGCACCGCACAACGCCGGGGTGCTCACCGACGCTCTGGGACCGTCGAACAGCTCCAGCTGCAGATCTTCGAAGGGCACCTGAGGTGCGTTGCGGAACGTCGTTGAGATCCGAAGGGTGTCTTCGTCGACCTGTCCTTCCCCGGCCAGCTTGACGAGCACCCCCGACACCGGATCTTCGGCGACCAGATACAGCGCCACCAGGCTGTCGAACGGGTTGCGACCCGGTTCCAGGGCGCCGTTCGGCGCCGGCGAGGCGAGATACACGAACCCCTGCAGCGGGTCGCTGAGAAGCGGCGTGGTGATCTTCACGGTTCCCAGCTTGGACCCGTCGGGGCACGCAACGGGATCGGTGTTGAATTCGTCGATTCCCTGCGCCTGGTTGAATCCGGTGAACCCGATCTGCGTCTCAGAGCACGCTTCCAGTCCGTTCGCCGCCGAAGGGCTGAGCTGCACTCCTTCGGGAAGCGTGACCGTAGTGTCCCTGAGGTCAGCCTCCGCCAGCTGTCCCGGCGTCACCGTCGAGGACTGGGGAACTTTCACGTCGACCTTCAGCCCGGTCGGGGTGCTCGCCGACTGTTGAGCCGGCACCACGTCGATCCCCGGACTGAATGGCAGCTGCTCGCAACCCGTGAAACCGAGCGGCTGCCCATCGCCATTCATCCATGAGTATTCGACACCGAGAAAGGCGCCGGGATTGGTCCACGAATCCGTGTTCATGCTCGACGTGAACGGTTCCGTGGCCGGGTTGGCGGCGCATGACGTCGGCAACGTCAGGAACGTGGTTTCCGGCTCCGCGCTCGTCGCGGGACACGGACCTTTTTTCGCCTCTTTGGTGAAGATGCCGCCGGCGACGCATTCCCAGCCTCTGGAGGCGTTGTGCCGAGGATCGCCCGGGTTGCCCCAGAACGTGACCTGGGTGCTCAACAGGCCGGCGGTCTCGGTCGCGTCCCTGACGCTGACCACGACACCGTAGTCCTTTCCGGAGCGTACGCCCGTGTCGATGACGACGGGGATTTTGCCGAGCACCTCGAACCCGAACCGTGCGGGCTCCCCGTTTGAGGGCACGAGGTTGAACACGGGGACCGTCTTCTGCACGATCCCGGTCGCCGGTTCGTGCGCGAAGATCGCCGCGACACCCACGACCGAGGTCGCGGGACAGAGGTTGGTTTCTTCCACAAGCGCCGCGAAGTCGGTCATCGTGCACTGGCCTGCCGCGGTCGGGTTGCCGATTAGCCCGGGCGGCAGGTTGAAGTTGATGTCCTTCGGGAGTTCGATCGGGTTGCGCTGTTCTTCCTGATTGAGCACCAGCGTCGTCGTGAGCTGAAACGGCTCGGACCCCGCCTGGGTCGCCGCGGTTCCGTCCTCGTTGAACGGCGTCAGCTCCATCGACGAGACGCCGTACCCTGTCGGTTCGCCGCTGATGCGCAGCGGGAGCGTGCTCGACGCCGCTGCGACACCACCGCCTTCGACGGTGGCCTGTTGAGCGACGGTCGCGGTGGTCCCGGGCGGCTGTTCGATCTTTACTTTGATCCCGACCGGCAGCTGTTCATAGGGGTTCAGGTTCCCAGGGAATTTGCACGTCACGACTGTCGTGATCGCACATGTCATTTCGGCACCGTTCTTGATCGTCGGGTTCACACCGACCGCCGTCACGCCTGCCGGGAGCGTGTCGACGATGGTGATCGGGCTGCCAGCTCCGTTTATCACCGAGTCACCGAGATTGCTCAGATCGAGCGTGACCTGCCCAGTCTGGCCCGGAGCGAGGTTGGTCGGCGCCGATTCGGAGTTGATGCGCCACCACCCCGCCGCAGCCAGCGCGGAGCTGGCGCCCAGCGCGCCGAGCGCCAGGCCGGCCAGCACCAGGGCCAGCGCAAGCGATCCGGCTCGGCGCCGGCCACGGTTTGAACCTCCTTGCGCGCGGGTCATTGTGCGCTCCTCCTGTCGGTGTGCGACGTGGGGCGCTTCGTCCTGGCTTTCCTAGCGGCGGGTTTGGCCCCATAGAGCTTGCGGGCGTGCCGTTCACAAACTTGGCGCTTCTTCTTTGAGTGCTGTTTCCTGCACCCCTTCAACGCCTTCGCGAGCTTCTGCTGGCGCGTGAGCGGTTTGCTGGTCTTGGCGCCCCCCTTGCCGCCTTTCGCCGGCGGTGCTGGTGGCGGCGCGACGATGTTCGCCCCAGTGGCGGTGAGGCTGCCACCGGGGGTGACTGGCGCCTGCACAGGCGGGGGCGCGGCGCGGCAGGCTTCTTCGCTGCCGCACGGGGGCCGTCCGGGGGGTGGCGGGGACTGACAGGGCGAGCTCGCGATGCAGATCCGTGCGACGTAGATGTCGAACGCGGCGTCTGTGTCCTGTGGCAGCAGCTGACCTGCGGTGATGAAGAACACGCTGCTGCCGTCCGGCGTAGCTTCCATGAAAGCCGATTCGTTGCTCGAGGTTCCCGAGGAGATCAGCGCTACGCATCCGCCGGTGGGGCTCTGGCAGCTGCCCAGGCCGGCAGGCTCGTACTCGTAGACGTTCTCCTTGCCGCTCTTGGCTTGCGGGACCAACTCGTCGGGGCTGTTGAAGAACAGCCGTCCGTCATCTGAGAGATATCTGGATTGGATCAGGGCGCTGTTCAGGCTCTCCGCCGTCCAGCCGGGAATGTTGCCCGCCAGCCAGTGTTCGCCGGTCTGTTCGGAGGCCCACACCCTCCTGCGGTCCACCACCAGGCCGAGACCTTCACCGGAGAGCAGAGTGTCGAACACGCCTCTGGGGCGCGCACCAGTGGAGTTGCAGGAGACGCAGCGCAGGCTGGACGTGGCCGAGTCGTAGAGGAAGACCTCCTCATCAGGCTGGCCGCTCTTCTGGTCGGTGTTGTCATAACCGGTCAGGCTCGCCCCAGACATGAACGCGAGATACCGCCCGCTTGGCGAGACCCGCGCGGTCAGGTAGGCCGTGTCTGAGTTGCCGTTGACTTCCCACTCCGCACGATCTTCGTTGGAAAGCGTGGCGATGAAGCCACGGGCCCATTTCCCTTCTTCTAACTCGTACTCGTAAAGGTTGTTCTTCCCCGCCGTGGCGTGTTCGTGATTGCCGTTTTCGTTCCCGGCGAGGATATCCTGAGCGACGAAATACAGGGCCGTGGCGTCAGTGTTGACGCCAAACACCGAGCCTTTGATGTTCGCGTGTTCCCCGGGGCTCGTCGCCACGGTCAGATCGCTCAGATTGCACGCAAGTTTGCCGCCCTTTACGACCATTTCGCACTCGTACAGGTCGGGCTGTTTGCTGGTGGATTCCGCCGTGGAATCGGGCGTCAGCTTCAACCGATCGGTGAAGAACACCCTCGACCCGTCGGCGCTCGCGGTCTGGAATCGAGCCTCTGCAGACTCTGAGGGTTCGGCGACACCCTGCGCGACGTCGAGGCGGACCGTTTCCCCGCGGGCGGTGTCACGCATGTATAGCGTGCCCTGGCTCGCTTCGGAGAACGTCGAAGCGTTGGTCCACAGCATGCGCGAACCATCAGAGGAGATCGCGTTCGCCGCGACATGGTTGTACCCCATCTGCACCAGCCCCGTAGCAGGCATGCCCGAGGGCAGGATGCTGATCTGTTGCAGCTGTCCCGCGGTCCACTCATACAGACCCTGCGTCGAACCTTCGCCCAGCAGGCCGAGCTTGGAAGCGACCACCACATGCGCCAGATCGGGCGTCGCGGTGACGAAGTGCACCAGCGCGTTGAAGCTCGTTCCAGCGGCGGTGTTCTGGTTGTTCACGACGGGTAGATACGTACCGGTCGCGTTATCGCGCAGATACATCGTGTTCTGCGTCACCCCTGGCGCGAGCGGAGGCTCCGGTTCCGTGCCAGCCGGTTCGACCAGCGCGACCGACAGATCCGGCGTGAACAGCTGATACTCCGGTATCTGTCCCGGTGTCACGCCCTTGGCTTTGGTGCTCGGCGTCGCGATGTCCTGCGAAGTCCAGCTCTGCGGTCCCCGTGTCGCGAGGATCTGCTGCATTTCCGGGCTGCGGTTGCCTTCCGTGCCTTCCCCGACCGAGCCGTTCGTCACGTAGGCGAGACGGTCGCCGTCTTCCGAGGCGAGGATCATGCCGCCTTCCTTCGTGAGCGGTTCGATCGGCGCGCCCTTGTCCGGCGGTGAGACCATCTCCCACGCGCGGCCGTCCGGCAACGCGAAGCTCGCGGCTTCTTCTGGGCGGGTGGTGAAGGTGTGCTCTGGTCCTTCCGTCGTGCCGAGGCTGTTGCTGTCGATCACCCGATAGAAATAGGCGGTATCCGATTTCAGGCCGCTCAACGCCTGGCTGGCGGGCTGGTCGGTTTCACCCGCACCGATATCCGTGCCCGGCGGGCCGGGTATGTTCGTGCAGCCCGCGGGGTTGGCCTCGCAGCTTTCGGTGCCGTACTGGAAATAGAAGCGGGTGTCGTGTCCCAACGGATTGATCTGCGTGTTCAACGTGGCGCTCGTCGCCGTCACGTCGGTCGCGAAGCTGGCGTCGACCGGCGCCGGCGGCACCGTCGTGAACGTCTCATCCGGGCTGCTCGCCGGCGAGCCGGGGGCGCCGTTGGCCGCCACGACGCGATAGTGATAGGTCGTGCCGATCTTCAACCCCGTCAGGCTCGCGGACTCGGGCACGAAGGCTTCTCCCGCCGGTATGCTGCCTCCTCCCAGCGGAACTTCGCTGCCGTAGGCGCTCGTTTCGCCGTATTCGAAGTGATATGCGGTCGCGAGCTCTCCCGGGTTGATCCTCGCGTTGAGCGTCGCTTCGTTATGCCCGAGCCCCGTGACCGGTTCGACCGTCATGCGAGGCGGGCCGGAGGTCGTGAACCTGCGATCTTCTCCGCGCGTGACCCCCAGTTCGTTTTCCGCGACTATCCGGTAATGGTAAAGCGTATTCGGAGTCAGCCCGCTGACACCCGTTTCCGCTTTGACCGATTCGCTCCCCGCCCCGGCGTCCGTCGGGGGTTCCGGGCTCGTGTGTCCATAGCCGACGGTGAGACCCCATTCGAAATAGTAATGCGCATCCAGACCCCCGGGCTTCAACGAGCCAGTCAGCGTCGTGCCTTCCGGCGCCAGATTCGCGACCGCCCCCGTGCCCACGCCTTCGACCGCCGTCGCAGTCGTGAATTCCCGGATCACACCCGTGTTCGCGCCGTCTTCGTTTTCCCCGACGATCCGGAAGAAGTACGTCGTGCTGGGATGCAGTTCGGTCAACGTCACCGCGACTTTTTCTTCCCCGCTCCCCGAGCCAGTGACCAGCGTGGAGCCTTCGAGCGCTCCGCTCGTACCCCACTGAAAATGATATTTCGCGGGTTTGCCATCCCCGTTGATCGTGCCGTTCAGGACTCCCGTCGTCCTGGTCACTTTCGAGGCTTTGCTCGTCACCACATCCGGGACCACCACACCAGCGCCGAACACGTCGACCAGTTCACGTCCGGCATCCGCCACGAAGAGGTTGCCGGTGGGCCCGGCGCCGACGCCTCGGGGTTCCCCGAATGCCCCGGCCGACGTACCTGTGACCCACCCAACCCATTCCCCAGCCGGGTTCAACTCGCTCACAACCCTGCGTTCGGCCTCCGCGACGAGCAGATCGCCTGTCGATTCATCCAACGCCAGAGCGCTGACGTTCCCTTCTTCGCCTTCGGGACCCTTGAACGAGCCCTGCGGCGAGCCCGAACCCGTCACTTTCCCTTCGAACACGCCACCAGCCGAGAACTCGTAGACCGCACCCTTGGCGCTGTCCGCCACGAACACCTTCCCCGACGTCCCGCTCACGACGGCGCCATTCGGTTCTTCCATCTTCCCCGCGCTCAGCACCCTCACCACGTCAGGTTCCAAGGCTTCTTCGACGCCCGCCGGCTTCGGATTGAAGACGTCCACCGCGCCTTCGCCCAAGCTCGGATCTTCGGCATCCACCACGTACACGTCACCCGCAGAGGCGCCTTTCGAGTTGTCGACCGCCACACCCGTGACTTCACCGAAGCCTTCCCCGGAAAGACCTTCCCCGAGCCATTCCGACAAGAAGACATAGCCCCCCGATCCGTCCGGCTTGAACACCAGCACCGCGTTCTCGAACCCGTCCGCCACGTACACGTTCCCGGTCGTTTCATCCACCGCGACCCCAAGCGCCCGCAGATTCCCGTCCCCGATCCGCGTCAGCAGCGCTCCGGACGAATCGAAGACATCTAGCATCCCCGACTCCGCGTCCCCCACGAACACTCGGCCGTCAGCCTGATCCACCGCCACCGCATCGGGTTCCAGAAATGGCTCCCCCACGGGCCCGCCAAAGCTCGACACAAACGGATGACCAGTCGCCGCCAACACCCCACCAGCGCCCGTCGAGACAGACCACAGACCGGCCAGCAGCAGACACATCCCGACGAGCACGATACGAGACACCCGCGCATGACCCTCGCTCGCACAACCTGCTCGCCCGCCGCTATCCAGCCCGCCTGCACGCGCCCTCAGAAGTCTCATCGTCCCTCTCTCTGATCACCCACGTCGATGAATGGCCCACAAAACCACGCGGCGTGCGCGGAGCCCATCGGCCCCGCGCACGACCACGTTCACACCAGACGTAACTACGCCTTGATCATGCCTTCTTCCGAAGCGGTGTTCACGTTGGTGATTTCCTCACCAGACGCTTCCCATTTCGTTGAGAAGTTGCTTTCGTTGTTGAATGTCGCCGATTCGAGCAGCGAGACCGGCTTACCTTCGAATTTGCTTGGGATGTTTTCGTACGTTTCCGGATTCACCGTATAGACCTGTTCGTACGTCGAGGTCGTGGTGTTCACCGGAGTGATCGGCGAAATGATCCCGTCATTGCCACCCTTGCTTTCGGGTGAATAGGCCGCCCCTTCTTTGGAGTTGCCGACACCCACGATCGTCGCCAAGAAGCCAAGGCAGGTGAATTTCGCGAACTCACCTTTCTTTTTTTCAGGCGTCAGCCTCACGCCGACCTTGTGTTCGGCTTTGTTGATGTAACCCAGTTCGCCCTTGAGCGGGTTTACGGTGATTTCGCCTTCGAGGCCGTTCGAGCACGGCGCCGACCCGAACAACTTGCAGCCGGTAAATTTCACAGCGACTTTGACGATACTCTTCTGGCCGCTCGCTTCGCCGTTGTTGTGCTCAGCTTCGCATTCGATAGCTACCGGCAGGACTTTCACCAGTTCCCCACCGTCAGCTTCGCACTTCGAGTCGGGGACGCGCAGCCCTTCATCGGCGCCTTCACACCCAGCGAGTTCCGTGGTCAGCACGCCGCCGCTGCCGACGTTCGTCCCCGAGAACGGTACGTTTTTCAGCGTCTTGCCCTTGTGGAATTCAAACGTGCCAGTGCCTTTTGTCGCTTTTACCTGACAGTTGCTGTCGGAATATTTCCCGCCAGCCTGCGCTTCACATTTACCCCATTCCGGTAGGGCCGACGCGCTCGACGTCACGACCGCCGCGATCGCCAGAACGGCGACGAGGCAGAGCCCCAGCATCCTTACATGTCTCACTTGTCCACTACTCCTTTTTCCTCTCGGATTACGATCGAGCCACATCCTGGACACACCCTCCTGGCGGTTGCCCGGGGAGGCTCGTGCACTGCATTCGCCGTCAGCACGGGGACGGTTGCCCCCGCACTGGCAGACGCTTGTTGGCGGTGGGTCTCACGCGACCCTTCCCGCTTCGCCCCGATGCGCTCCACGCCGCCTGGGCGGCGGAGTCGGCTCGTGAGCGTTCAGCTCTGCGATCTTCTGTCCGGCGGCCGTCAGCAGCCAGGCGTTTCGCTCGCCGTAGGCCGCGCCGAGACCGACGTTCTCGACTATGCCGCTTCGCTCGAGGCGACTGAGAAGCTTCGAGGTCTGCCCCTCGTCCCTGAGCCCGGCGGCTTCGGCGATCTCGCGGTTGCTCGATCCCGGTGCCGAGTCGATTGCACGCAAGACGAGGGTCGTGCGGCGGGTGGCGCGGATCGGCGCCACGCCACCCGCGCGCTCGGATTCCACGCCTGACGGCCTTCCTGTGAGCTCCTCTCGGGCGGCCAGCTGCCCGAGAAAGGGAGTCACGATGAAGGACATCAACGAGGGGGCCAGCTCGACCAGTGAAGAGGTGTCTGTGTCATCGCGCAAGCGAGCGGCGATCACGGCGCACGCGCCTCCTACGACGAGCTCGCTCGTGAGCGCATTCGGAGAGGCGAGCTCACCACGCGGGGCGGGACAGCCCTCCTCGAGCAATTCGGTGAGAACGCCGGTCAGGCCGTGCCCTTCGTAACCGGTGGACGGCCCGTTGGAGGCCGGGTCGGCGACGAGGGAGCTCGCCACGTCGGGCTCGTCCTGGAGATGCCCCAGTAGTGCCACTACGCCGGCACGAACGCGTGCGACCCAGTCGGCTCTTCCAGCGGTCATCGCCGCCTGGATCACGACACCGCGCAGCCTCGCAAGATCGTCATCATCGGTCGGCCGGACGTGGGGCAGATTCCGGGCCGGTGACGTGTCACGAATTTCGGCGTACCTTGCCGCCTGGGCGGAGACCTCCGTCTGCACAAGACGGGGGTGACACCGGGCCCGTTCACTTCAGGAGCATTCCGCCACAGCCTGACGAACGGGTTATTTCCAAGACGCTCCTGGGCGCGAGAGACCCTCCCTGTTCGCTCACGAAGACCGCGGCAACACGACGGAGACGGGTGCGAATCGCCAGCAAAATCTGTGGAAACGAGCGCGATCTCATGGGGTCGGACTTGATAGGACTTGACAAGTACTGTGGGATGTGTTCTCATTCCCGGTCAGACGTGGCACCGGTCGGGGGAGACCGAGCCAAGCAAGAGGGACCGGCTCGGCCGGGCGTCAAGAGGGAAACCACAGCGAGGGACAATCAAGGGAAGTAGGGGGAAGATGGTGGTTCGCGGGTCAAAGACGGGGCATCGGGTCGTGACTTCCCACGGGCGTCCCGCGACGGCTGCATCCCTCGATGAAATGGGCCTCTCCGGGGAGCTCGACGGCCCCCGGTCAGACGCGCACGAGGGACTGGGCCACACCGGCGCAGGTGCCGGTGTGGCCCGTCTTGTGCAGACACAGGTCGCGCCGAAAACCGCCTAGAAACGGGGCTTTTCGGCCCCGCTGCCCCACAAATCCCACGCTCGGGAGCACGCGCTTCCGACAGCGAAGAGCGGCCGGCGTCGATGCCCGCCTGCCCGGACATGGCGAGGGCGATCTCCAGCGACTAGGATGGCCGCGTCTCGGCGAAAGGAGGCAGGATGGCTGACAGCACGAGCATCCCCAAGGCGGTCGCCCATGGGATCGCGGACGTGAAGGCGCTCAAGGATCAGTTGGTGGGCCCGAGCCAGTGGCGGGAGGTCACCCAGGAGATGGTCAACGAGTTCTCCGACCTGAGCGGTGACGACCAGTGGATCCATGTCGACGTCGAGCGCGCCAAGCGCGAGAGTCCGTTCGGCACGACGATCGCGCACGGCAACCTCACACTTTCACTGATCGATGGCCTCCGCCGCGACCTCACCGAATGGAGCGGCTTCCAGCTGGGGGTCAACTACGGCTGGAACAAGGTTCGATTTCCTGCTCCGGTGGTTGTGGGGGCGAAGGTGCGCTGCTACCTGCAGGTGGTGGACGTCACAGAGGTCGGGGGCGGCTGGTATCAGATCGTCACTCGTTTCACCGTCGAGGCCGAGGGCAACGAGAAGCCTGTTTGCGTAGCTGACAGCGTTGGACGCGTACTGGTGGCCGCCGGAGAGTGAATCTCTCGAGGCGACCTATCGCCGGCGACGGTCGCCTCGGCGTCGCCTCCTGACATGCCCACCCAGAACGCCGCGGTAGGCGTCCGCGACCAGCTCCTCGATGATCGGCGGCGGCGGCTCGTCGGCTCGCACATGCTCGATCACCGCGGCGACCGGCAGCTCGACGACCGCATAGCGAACGCGACGCTTCGCATCCGCGCCCGTTGAGCCCAGCGCGCGTCTGGTGAACGAGTGAAGCGCGACTCTGGCCTTCCTGGCGACCTCGTCCGCGCGCTCTTTCACCTCCGGTGGCCAGCCGGCGGTGAGGAAGTCCTCGCGGTGGTGCAGCAACAGCAGCCGCGAACGCACGGGATGAGCGCGAACCCAGCGCGGGGTGTACAACGCCGCCTCCAGTCCCGCGGTCATCGGCTCGGAGGCCCCGAGCGCCGCCTGGAACCCGCCCTGGAAGGACGCGACGGTCTGCAGCCACAGCTCGGCGAGCAGCACGTCCTTCGATCGGAACCGGTGATAGATGGAACCCGTGGGAGCGCCCAGCGAGGCGGCGATCGCCGCGATCGTCATCTTCGTCGGGCCGCTGCGCGCCGCGAGCTCGGTTGCCGCCTCGAGTATGCCCTCGGTCGAGTATTGGGGCGATCGCGCCATGCCCGAACATTAAAGCAACTGTTCTAGAACAACTATGCTAATTTAGTTTCCGTGACCCGCCACCGCCGGCCCAACCCGCCCCGCAACGGCCACCTGCTGCAGCTGCTGGCCCTCGCTCACACCGTCGTGGGAGCTGTCTTCTTCCGTGGGGAGCTGCGGGCGATCGCCCGCAACGGCGTCGCGGGCGCGGTTCCCCATCGCGGACCCCAGGCGACCGCTTTCTGGTTCCTGGTGCCCTCGCCGCTGCTGTGGATCCTCGGGCGGCTCCTCGTCGGCGCGGAGGAGGCGGGCGACGCTCACGCGCTCCGCAATGCCAGCAGGGCGGGGCTGGCGAGCGCCCTCGTCGCGGTCCTGTGCCTGCCCATCTCAGGCTTCTGGGGTTGGGTGGCCATCTCTCTGCGCGGCCTGCGCGACGCGCGGCGAATGGCCCTGTGAGCTTGCTCAACTAGATGCAAGTCCCGAGCAGGTTGGTTCGCTCGTTGAGGCGAGCGATGGGCGGTTGGTGGCCGAGGGCTGAGTGTCGTCTTCGATTGTTGTAGTGCCAGAGCCAGCCGTCAAGGGCGGCTGTGCGCTCTGTGCTGTTGCGGTAGATAGCGCCGTAGGCCCAGCCGCCAAGCATGGTGCGGATGAAACGCTCGGCCTTGCCATTGGTTTGTGGGCGGTAGGCGCGGGTGCGCAGATGACGGATCCCGAGGGCTCGGCAGGCGATCGCGTGAACCAGCGAGCGGTATCCGGATCCGTTGTCGGTCAACAGCTGCTGCACGGTCATTCCGTGACGCTCGTAGAACGCGATGGCACGCCGTAGGAAAGCGACGACGGTGACCGCCTTTTCGTCACCGAGGACCTCCGCATAGGCAAGGCGGGTGCAGTCATCGATGGCGATATGAACGTACTCCCAGCCCACCTGGCGCCGGCGGGCTCCTGAGGTGTCTGTCTTGGTCGGGTTGCCCCGGCGTTTTCCGGTCACGCGATGCCCAGCACCCCGCTCGATTCGACCTAGCTTCTTGATGTCGATGTGGATCAGCTCACCCGGCGTCTGGCGCTCGTAGCGCACAGCGGGCTCGAGGCCCAGGCGCTCGAGCTTGCCTATCCCGATCCGCGTGAGGATCCCCGAGACGGTCGAGAGCGCCATTCCCAGCGTCTCGGCGATCTCTGGGCCCGTGAACCGCAGCCGCCTGTGAGCGACGCGATCGCCTGCACCCGCTCATCGCTGGTGCGATGCGGGATCGAGCACGGCGCCGAGGAGTGGTCCAGCAGCCCGAGCTCGCCCTCGGCTCGGTAGCGCCCCACCCACTTGCGGGCGCAGCGGACGCTGACTTCGGCGGCCGTGGCCGCCTGCGTCACCGTCCATCGCTCATCAACTACCCGCCGGCACAAGAGCCGACGTCGATTCAGACTGAGAGCAGCGTTAGCGTGCAGATTCATCCGGTGTCCTCCTTGGGGCTGAGTCGCTTGGCAGCTCTCAGCCTTCAAGGGGGCCCGGATGGACCAACCTACTCAGGAACTACACCTAGAGCAGCTCAGGCCGTCGCGGGAGAGAACGGCCGCAGCTCGTGTGCGCCGCCGGAGGCGACGATCAGCGCGGTCGACTCGGGCAGCTCGTGCCACACGCCGGGAAGGTCCGCGAGCGGCTCGGAGACGACGAGGCGATCCTCGTCGCTCATGCTCTGCAGCCGGGGATTCTCGGGGTGCAGCTGCTTCACGGCGTGCGCGTCGGCGGAGACGTAGAGCGTGCGCGAGCTCCGTTCCGTCGAGTAGCGCACGGCCCACAGACGCTCGCCGTCGCTCACGCCGATGCTGGCCTGGATCGCCGCATCGATGCCGTGACGGGCGGCCGCCTCCTCGACGAAGCCGATCGTGCGCTCCAGGGCGCCCAGCGGGTCGTGCTCGAGGCCGTTGGAGAGGGCGAGGTGGAACAGCAGCTCGGAATCCGTCGAGCCCTGGATCTCGGGGAACAGCGAGGGGTCGACAGCGAAGGTGAGCTCGCGCCTGACGGTGGGGAAGTGGTTGATCAGGCCGTTGTGGACGAACAGCCAGCGACCGTGCAGATATGGATGGCAGTTGGTCTCTTGTACCGCCGTGCCGGAGGTCGCTCGCACGTGGGCGAGGAACAGTGGCGATTCGATGTGGCCGGCGAGGTGGCGCAGATTCGCATCCCCCCAGGCGGGCGAGACGCTCCGATACACGCCGGGACCCTCCCCCGTGCCGTACCAGCCCACCCCGAACCCGTCGCCGTTGGTCGTCTCGGCGCCCATCCGCGAGTGCAGGCTCTGATCGATCAACCCGTGCTCGGGCTTGAACAGCAGCTCCTCGATCAGCACCGGCTGCCCGTGCCATGCCATCCATCGACACATCGTGTCTCCCTTCGGTTGCCCGTCGAAATAAGCTGCCCCCTCGGCCGGCGATGACGAGGGCTCCTGAAATAGCGTGGTACGACACCGCAGGCGTCGGCTCGCCGTGAGCGGCTACATCGAGCTGCCGCAGGGATGGGAGCGGATCGGCACGGAAGGCCCGGGACCGTTCGTGACCAGCGAGGTCCTGCGTCGACCCGACGGCACCGAGGTGCATTGGCGCTCGCGGGCTCACCGCAAGGGAGGTCCCGGCCGGAGCGCGGCCGTCGCCGCCCGCGGCGGCGAGGAACCGGTGTGGTGGCGACCGCGTCGCCGCGGCTGGTGGATGAGCGTGCTGTTCGCGGTGGGGTCGCTCTGCTTCCTCGTCGCGGCCGTGGCCTCGCAGTGGGCGTCGAGCCCCCGTCCGGCGATCGGTGTGACCTTCTTCGTCGGCTCGATCTTCTTCACCAGCGCCTCCTACCTACAGTACTCGGAGACCGTCAACGTCGAGCACAGCCTCGTCGCAGGCAAGCACCGCCGCTGGCGACCTGCATCGTGGGAGCCACGGCGGATCGACTGGCTGGCCGCAGCGGTGCAGCTGATCGGGACCGTGTTCTTCAACATCAGCACGTTCGCGGCGATGAAACACGGCCTCAGCACGGGCCAGAGCAACCGCCGCGTCTGGGCGCCGGACGCGTTCGGGTCGATCTGCTTCCTCATCTCCAGCGAGCTCGCCTACGCCGAGGTCTGCCACCGTTGGATCTGCCTGCGCGGCCGCTCGCTGTCGTGGTGGATCGTCGCGCTCAACCTGATGGGCTCGATCGCGTTCGGCGTGGCGGCGATCGCCTCGCTGCTCGAGCCATCCAGCGGCGAGCCGCTCAGCGCCCACATCGCGAACGCCGGCACGGCCCTCGGCGGGCTGTGCTTCCTCGTCGGCGCGCTCGCGCTGATGCCCGAGGCGGCCGCGGAGGGCTAATCTCTGGCGCATGTGTCGCAACATTCGCACCCTCTACAACTTCCAGCCACCCGCGTCCGACGAGGAGGTGCGCAGCGCCGCGCTGCAGTACGTGCGCAAGATCAGCGGCTTCACCAAGCCCTCCCACGCCAACACGGAGGCGTTCGAGCGCGCCGTCGACGAGGTCGCCGCGGCCTCGGCGAGCCTGCTGAGCCAGCTGGTGACCTCGGCGCCGCCGAAGGACCGTGAGGTCGAGGCGGCCAAGCGCCGGGCCCGCAGCGCGCAGCGGTTCGCCGCGTAGCTCGCTTCACGCGAGCGACCGCGACATCGCCCGATCGCGTCAGCCGAAGGTCTGCTTGGCTGCCCGTTCGAACGCGGGCCGTTTCGCGAGCCGGCCGACGTAGTCTTTGAGGCTCGGCCCCAGATCGTCGGCGATTCCGGCCCGCGCCGTGAACAGGAGCGCGGTGCCGACCAGGACGTCGGCGACGCTGAAGCGCCCTCCGACGAGGTGCTCGTTCCCGTCCAGCGCCCCGTCCACGGCGGCGATCGCCTTGTCGAAGCGCTCCCGCGCAGCGGCGGCGCGCTCGGGGTCGCGGTCGGCCTGGGTCCAGGTCTCGAACAGCGGCGGCTCGAGCTCGGCCGGCGCGAAGCACGCCCACTGATAGACCAGCGCCCGGTCGTGAGTGCCGGGCGCTGGTATCAGACCTGCCTCAGGATGCAGGTCGCCGAGGTGCAGGCACAGCGCGGCCGACTCGAACAGAAACCCGTCGTCGTCCTCGAGTACCGGAACACGGCCGAGCGGATGGCGCTCCCGGTGCTCGTCACCTTTGCCCTCCTCGCGCGTCATCACGGTCAGCTCGTAGGGCTCGCCGATCTCCTCGAGCGTCCAGATGATCCGCAGCGGGCGCCCCGACCCCTCCCGGTGAAAGACACGCATCGTGCGCGCCACGATAGCGCCCACAGCTCCTAGGCGGTCGTCGCACGTCAGGCCGGTTGCACGTGCAGCACGAGCTTGCCGATGTTCTCGCCGGCGAACAGCTTCAGGAGCGCCTCGGGAAACGCTTGCACACCTCCCTCCACGACGTCCTCGCGCGACACCACCCGGCCGTCGGCCATCCACGCGGCGAGCTCGCGCGCGGCCTCGCCGTAGCGAGGGGCGTAGTCGAACACGACCATGCCGGTCATCGAGGCGCGTGCAACGAGCAGCGACAGGTAGTTGTCCGGTCCCTTCACCCCGTCGGTGGCGTTGTACTGCGATACGGCTCCGCAGATGACGATCCTGGCGCCGCGTGCCAGGCGGGTGAGAACCGCGTCGAGAATCTCACCGCCGACGTTGTCGAAGTAGAGGTCGACGCCGTCTGGGGCGCTCTCACGCAGGGCCCGCCGAACGTCCTGGGCCTTGTAGTCGATGGCGGCGTCGAAGCCGAGGTCGTCCACAAGCCAGCGGCACTTGGTCTCTCCACCGGCGATCCCGATCACACGCGCACCCTTGATCTTCGCGATCTGGCCCGCGACGCTGCCCACAGCACCCGCCGCGCCCGACACCACGACCGTGTCGCCTTCCCGCAGCTCGCCGACGTCGAGCAGCCCGAAATATGCGGTCATGCCGGGCAGCCCGAGCGTGCCGAGATAGGTCGGCGGGGGCGCGAGCGAGGGATCGATCTTGAGCACGCCCCTGCCATCGGAGAGCGCGTACTCCTGGACGCCGAAGGTGCCGTAGATGTGATCCTCGGGCTTGAACCCGGGGTGCTCGGAGGCGAGCACCCGTCCCACGGCCGCGGCGCGCATCACGGCGCCGACCTCCACCGGGTCGATGTATGACGCGCCGGCGTTCATCCAGCCGCGCATCGCAGGATCGAGGGAGATGTGGGAGATCGCGGCGACGAGCTCCCCGGGGCCGGGTGTTTGGATCGGCTCCTCGGTGAGCTCCCAGTCCGAGCGCTTGGGCAGGCCCGACGGGCGGGCGGCCAGGCGCACCTGATGGTTGATCGAGTTCATCTGCGGTCCTCCAGTCGGTGGGGCGTCGCTGTCATGCGCTTGTGCCTCCGTCCACGACGAGCTCTGAGCCCCTCACGTACACGCTCTCCTCGGAGGCGAGATAGAGAGCGGCATGAGCCACCTCGTCAGGCGTGCCGACGCGTCGCAACGGGATCCCCCCGATCAGCCGGTCGATCAGCTCGGGGCTCTTCTCGCCTGCTCCGTCGGGCCCGTTGCGATCGCGAGCGTGGGTTCGCGCTGAAGCCGGGACCGCGCTCGGGCGTGACGTTACGGGTGTTGATCTCCTCGCCGCAGACGTCGCACGTGAGGTGCGGCCGGGTGTGGCTGCCGCACGTCTCGTGACGCAGCACGATCGGCGGGCCCTCGGCTCCCGCGAGGTGGATGTCCCCCCACCGCATCAGGGCGATCACGGCCGGGAACAGGTCCCGGCCCGCCCGAGTGAGGCGGTACTCGTGGCGGTCGGGGCCGGTCGAGTAGGGCACTCGATCGAGCAGGCCGGCGTCGACGAGCTTGCGCAGCCGCAGCGAGAGCGTCGGGCGCGGGATGTCGAGGTTGCGCGCGAGCTGTCCGTAGCGTCGGACACCGAAGAAGGCTTCGCGCAGGATCATGATCGTCCACCGCTCGCCGACCAGGCTCAGCGTTCGCCGGACCGAGTCGGCCTGCAGGCGGTGAGACAGATCCAGCGCGTCCTCGAGCTGCTGTGGACGGTTCGTCATGCCGCACGCACCTGCGCCGCGCGTGGTCCCAACGCGCCCAGAACCCGCTGTCCGGCGGGATCCTCGGCCGTCGCGGGGACGATGCCGATCCGGCTCGCACCGGCGGCTCGGTAGCTTGCAAGGCGCGCCTGGATCTCACTCACAGAGCCGATCGCGCAGACACTGCGCAGCAGCTCGATCGTGATCTCCCGGGCGAGTTCGCCGCGCTTCGCGCCCGCGCGAGCGCGCTCGACGAGCGAGCCGAAGCCCAGCTCGGTGAACATCTCGCCGTACCCGGGGGGCCGCAGGTAGACGGCGATCTGGGCGGCCATCTGCGCGATCGTTCGCTCGCCCGGATCCAGGGCGACGGTCACCCACACCGCGATCTCCGGCGGCGGGCGATCGCGGGCGCCGGCCTCGGACTCGACGGTGGCGCGAACCTGTGCGACGCGCTCGGGTGTGACGAGGTTGAGCACGATCTCATCGGCGGTGGTCGCCGCCACCCGTGTCATGTGGGGGCCGAACGCCGCGAGGGAGATCTTGGCGTCGGGCTGGGGCGCTCTCAGGCGGAAGCCCTGTGTGCACACGTGCTCGCCACGGTAGCGCGCCCGCTCGCCGGCCAGGATCGAGCGGACCGCCTCGACGGTCTCCCGTGCCCGGGGGGCCACCGCCGCCCAGGGGCGATCGTGCCAGCCGCTGACGATCTCGGGACTGGAGGCCCCGAGCGCCAGATCGACGCGGGAACCGGTCAGCGTCGCGACCGAGGCCAGCCCGAGCGCGAGCGCGACCGGGCTGCGGACACCCACCGCGAGCGGCCCGATCTTCAAGGCGAGGCCCGGCGCGCGCAGGCCGACCGCGGTGGCCAGGGCGAATGCGTCGAACGTCGCCATCTCGCCGATCCAGATGGCATCGAAGCCGTTACCCGACGCCTGCACGGGTATCTGCAGCACCTCCTCGTCGGGCCGATCCAGCCAGAACGGCGCCACCACCTGCAGATCGCCCGGCTGCCGGGATGCGGGCGTGTTCACAGCTGCGCCGTCCTGGTGGGCAGCCCCAACAGCAGGCGCCCGGCGAGCTCCCAGGTAGCCGGGTTGACCTGGAAGTGAGCGGTCGCGGCGTGGGCGTCGCGAAACCGCCGCTGCAACGACGACTCGTCATAGATCGCCGTGCCGCCGCCGAGGTCATACATCGAGCGGGCCACCTCGGCCGAGGTCCTGACGGCGTGGGTCGCGGCCAGCCGCAGCCCGAGTCGCAGCGACTCCTCGACGGGAGCCTCCCCCTGCGCTGCAGCCCACGCCTGTTCGATCGACTCGTAGTAGAGGGCGCGCGCGGCCCGCAGCGCAGCCTCCGCCTCCCCGACCGCTCCCTGCGTGGCGGGACGCTCGGCGAGCACCCGGCTGGAGCCCTGCGCGGTCTTGCCTGCGGCCAGCTCGCTCAGGTCGTCGATCGCCCCCCGCGCATTGCCCAATGCCGCCGCCGCGATCGAGAGCGCGAAGAAGCCGAAGACCGGGAACCGGTACAGCGGCGCATCGATCCTTGCAGGCGTATCGAGCAGGGACAGAAGGTGGTGGTCGGGGACGAACAGATCCTCGGCGAGGGCATCGTGACTGCCCGTGCCCCGCAGGCCGCTCGTGTGCCACGTGTCGAGGACCTGAAGGTCACTCGTCGGCAGCGCCGCCACGCGCAGGATCGGACCGTTCGCCCCCGCGGCCGGATCGTCGAGCACGCACCCGGCGAACAGCCATTGAGAATGGGAGATCCCGCTGCAGAAGGACCACCGGCCGGACACCCGCACGCCACCCTCGACGGGGACCGCTCTGCCGCGCGGAGCCCACACGCCGGCGGCCACTGTCTGCGGATCGCCGAAGATCTCGGCGGCGCTGCGATCGGGAAGGTAGGCCGACAGCAGGCTGCTCGTCGCCGCGATCGACACGCACCAACCGGCCGACGCGTCCCCCCGGGCGATCCGCTCGGCGCCACTCAACGTCGTCGCCGGCGAGGCTTCAAGAGCACCCAGCGCCGCCGGGGCGCAGGCGCGCATGAGCCCGGTCGCGCACAGCTCGTCGACCAGCAGGGGCGGCAGGGCACGCTCCTGCTCGGTCCTTGCGGCAAGGTCTCGAGCAAGCGCTGCCGCGCGCTCGGTCAGCTCGTCGAATTCCGCGCCCGTCGGCGATGGGGCGGCGGCAGGGGTGGGAATGAAGGCCTCCCGCACTGGTTCAAAATCCTTACCGGTAAGGTACATCACCCGATCGGCGCGGGCACCCAGCGAGCCTCGCAGCTCGGGCGAGTCGGGCCGTTACTCCACCCGGTCGAGCGCGGGCTCGGGATGCTCGTCGAAGTACTCGACCCACGCTTTCCTGCGCAGCGAGGCCGAGAACACGAGAAGGCTGACGGGCTCGCGAGAGGTGCTCATCGCGAGCCCAGCCTACTCCCCGTCGGGGAGCAGGCCGCGATCTCATTTGGCCAGGACGCCCCCCGTCAGGCTTCCAGGTAGGTGTACAGGGGGCCGAGCGAGGACGTGCCGTCTTCGTTGGAGACGACAACTTCATCGGTGCCCGCCGGCGTCGACGCGGTCTTGGCCTTGATTTCGGTTTCAGAGACCACGTGCACTTCACCGGCTTCGCTGCCGATCTGGACCTTCGAGCCCGCGAGGAAGCCCGAGCCCTTGATCTTGACGAGCTGGCCACCGCCGCTCGGGCCCGAGCGGCGGGGTGACGCTCTTGACGACCGGCAGCCCGGGCCGGAGACGTACGTGTAGGTGGGACCTCCGGCGGAGGTGCCGTTTTCGTCCTTGACCACCACCTCGTCGCCACCGGCGGGGTTCGCGGCCGTCCTGGCCTTGATCTCGGTGTCGGACACCACATCCACGGCACCGGCGGTGCTGCCGATCTTCACCTTCGCCCCCGCGAGGAGGCCCGGGCCGGTGATCGTCACCTCCTGACCGCCGCCGGTCGGGCCGGAGGGCGGGCTGACGCTGTCGACCACCGGCAGCCCGGGACCGGGCACGTAGGTGTAGCTGGGATTCCCGGTGGAGGCGCCGTTCGCGTCGGTGACGAGCACTTCGTATTCACCGGGGAGCGTCGCCACGGTTCTCGCCGTGATTTCGGTTTCGGAGACCACGTTTGCTTCGATCGCTTCGCTACCGGAGCGCCGCGGGACCGGTGGCATCGGTCGCCGGGGCGATCACCACACGACCCAGTCCGATCACCTCCATCTCCGTCTGGGGTGCGCAGACGGCGATCTTCTCGGACTCGTCTCGCAGCGTGCGGCGCAGGACGGCGAACGCGATCGCGCCGAGGATTGCGGGGACCCACAGCGCGATCGCGCGATAGGCCAGCACGGCGGAGGCAGCCGAGGCGATCGGAACGCCGTAGAGAACGAGCGTGCCGACGAGGCCGGCGTCGACCCCGCCGATGCCGCCCGGGACCGGAATCAGGCCGCCCAGCTCGCCGATCAGGTAGGCGATCCACACGATCGCAAGCGGCGGCGCGACGCCGAACGCGCGGAAGGTGGCCCACAGGATCATCACGTCGAAGAAGAGGTAGACGACCATCCCACCCACCAGCCAGGCGTTTCCCTCCCGCAGCAGCGCGACTGCCTCGTTGACGCCGTCTGCGACGGCGACGAGGGTCTTCAACGCGACGATCGAGCGGCGGGGGTGCTGCTCGCCTTCCGCGCGTTCAAGGCGCCGGTGCAGGCTCGCGGCGGCGCGCCCTGCGAGCAGAGCCGCCAGGATCGCGGCGGCGGCGATCACGGCCGGGAGGACCGTCAGCGCCGGGTTGGTCTCTCCCGGAAACAGGTGCGCGGCGAGGCCGATCCCGACGACGATCAGGGCGACGACGTTCGCCACGCTGGTGAGCAGGAAGAAGGCGACGGTGCGGCGAGCGATCTCGCTGCCAGGCATCCCGCCCCGTTTCAGAGCCCAGGCGCCCAGCGCGAGGCCGCCGGCACCGCCGGTCGGGAACAGCGCATTGGCCCCGAGCTCCGACATTCCGATCTGAGAGCTCACACGCCAGCTCATGCGTCGGCAGAAGACCATGCGGAACACTGCGATGTAGCCCAGACCGGAGAGAACCTTGAGGGCCACGCCGAGCGCGAGCCACCCGGGATCGGCGTGAGCGAGACGCGTTCGCAGCCCCTCCAGTCCGGGAAGCAGCGTCACGATCGCCACGACGGCCAGCACCAGAGCGCCCAGAAACAGGAGCCGGGTGCGCAGCCTCCGTCGGCTCAGCCCCTCGGGGACCGCCAGCTCGCTCGCGGCGACCGGTGTCGGGTCACGCGGCTCGACTGCTCGCTGCTGGTTGGCTCGAGCGTGCATTTCTCATGTCCACCCTAGAAAGAGGCCGGCGCCCGCGCCCTGGGCTGCGGCATCGACGAACTGCGGCGCAGCTTCCCGGGAGTAGGATCGAGCCGGGCGGCTCGCGTCCATTCGGCTTGGAGCGCGGCGCAGTCCGCACCCCACCTGACGAAGGAGATCCGATGGGCTTCGACCAGTACCACGAGCCGCCAGACGAGCTGCCCTCCGCCACGCGCACGTTTGCGCGTATGTGCGCGTCGCTGACCGAGGAGGCCGAAGCGATCGGCTGGTATGAGCAGCGCATCGCCGTCGAGACCGATCCAGAGGCCGTGGCCGTCATGCGAGACGCCCTGGGTGAGGAGTACAAGCACTTCAGCATGGACCTCGAGTTCCTCTTGCGCCGCACCCCACCATGGCGGGAGATCGCGCGGGGAATCCTCTTTCACGCAGGCGACATCGCCCAGCTCGGCGAGGAGGCGGAGGCCCAGGCGCTGGAGGGTGGCGAGGCCGACAGCGGCGACGGATCGCTCGAGATCCGCAGCCTCAGGGGGGCGTCGAGATGAACCACCTGCTTCGCTCACATGCCCCGATCAGCGATGCCGGCTGGAGCCTGCTCGACGAGGAGGCCCGTGAGCGTCTGGCTCCGGCGCTCGCCGCTCGCAAGCTGGTCGACTTCGTCGGCCCGCACGGCTGGGATCACGCGGCGAGGAACCTCGGGCGCACCGGCCCGCTGGCATCGGCCCCGTGCGAGGGGGTGTCCGGCCGGCAGCGACGGGTGCTTCCGCTGATCGAGGTGCGAGCGGACTTCGAGCTCGCGCGGGCCGAGCTGCGCGACGCCGACCGCGGCGCCGACGACGCCGACCTGGGAGAGCTCGACAGGGCCGCGCATCGGATCGCCGTGGCCGAGAACGTCGCCGTGTTCCACGGCTGGGAGGACGCGATCACCGGAATCGGCGAGGCCTCGCCCCACGAGCAGACGCCGATCGGCGATGACTTGGGCGACTATCCGGGGCGGGTGGCGGCTGCAGTCGAGACGCTGCTCTGCGCGGGGATCACGGGGCCCTACGGAATGGCACTGGGACGGGAGCAGTACCGACAGGTGGTCGAGACTGCCGAGCATGGCGGCTACCCGCTGCTGGATCACCTGCGCAAGATCCTCGAGGGGCCGATCGTCTGGGCGCCGGGCGTGAAGGGGGCGATCGTGCTCAGCCTCCGCGGAGGGGACTTCGTGTTCGAGTCAGGCCAGGACCTGTCGATCGGCTACACGTCCCACGACGATGATCTGGTCCGCCTGTATCTGGAGGAGAGCTTCGGCTTCCACGTCGCCACACCCGAGGCCGCGGTGGCGCTGAAGCCCTAGAAGCGTGAGCGCTATTCGCCCTGGGCGGCCCAGTAGGCCTCGGCCTCGGCCTCCATCGCAGCCAGCCGGGTGTAGTAGTCCGGGAACTCGTTGAGATGAGCCCGCGCGATCTTGGCGGTGACGGTCACGTCGTCGTCTGTGACGTTGGTCTCGAGATCCTGGGTTCCATGCTCGAGCTCGACGTCCATCCCCATGCGCAACTGCTCGACGTCGAACGGAGCCGTCGCCCAGTCGATGCCGATCCGCTCCCCGGCCCCGCGAGCCTCCTCGGCGGTGAAGTGGGCCTTCTCGCTCATGCCAGGGAGCGTAGCGCCCTGCTCGATACTGGAGGCGGCAATGCCGCTGCGAGATCGAACGCATGAGACTCGCCGGGCGATCCGAGCGGTCGTCGCCGGGACCGTTCAGGGCATCGGCTTTCGCGAGGCCGCGCACCGCCGGGCAGGCGAGCTCGGCGTGATGGGCTGGGTGCGCAACGCAGACGACGGCACCGTGGCGGTGCACGCTGAGGGTCCCTCGGCTGCGGTCGAGGGGTTCATCGCGTTCCTGCGCGAAGGTCCCCTGGGCGCGACCGTCGTCGACGTGGCTGTGGAAGAGGTCCGGATCGAGGGTCACGAGCAGTTCGCGGTCCGTGGCGTGAGCGCCGGCGTGTTCGTGGTGGGGGAGCACGCGGCCACCGCACACCACTTCGACCTGCGTCTGGAGGTCGGCGGGACGATGCGGTCCTGGGCGGTGCCGAAGGGCCCGTCGATGGATCCGGCCGTCAAGCGCCTGGCGGCCCAGGTCGAGGATCACGCGATCGAGCACAACGCCTTCGAGGGGCAGACCGAGCACGGCGGGGTGGTGGTCTGGGATCGGGGCCTCTACGAGCAGGGCGGCCGGGTGGCCTGGCCGGAGGCGCTCGACCGCGGCCACGGTGTCTTCGTGCTGCACGGCGAGAAGCTCCGTGGCGGCTTCGCGCTGCAGCGCACGCGGCCGGGCCCGAAGGCGCAATGGCTGCTGATCAAGCGACGCGACGAGGAGGCACGGCCCGGCTCGGACATCGTCGCCGAGCGACCGGCGTCGGTGCTCACCGGCCACACGCTGGAGGAGATCCTGCGCGGCGGGAGCTGACCGATGGCCGATGGGGCGGGAGGCGATGTCTCCGAGCAGGTGCGCTCAGCCTGCGCGTGGGTCGCTGGCCAGGCGCGATCCGTGCGCGTCGAGGAGTCGACGATCGACGCATACGCAAGGGAGCTGCCGCCGAGGGCTCACACGGCGAAACTCGATTCGGCGACCTTCCTCTTCGAGGGCGAACGTGAGTCGCGCGCCGCCTTCGTCCTCTGTCTGGACGCGATCAACTTCGGCTCGGGATGGTGGCCGACGATCCGCAAGCGCCCGCACCACAGTGGCTACGCGACGATCGCGGCCGGACTGACCGACCGCTTCCGCTCCCGGGGCAGCTGGTCATCTGAGGAGTTGGCGCAGCTGTCGATCGAGGAGATCGCGGCTGCGCTGAGCCAGGATCCGCAGCACCCGTTGATGGGCCGGTACGCATCTTCTCTGCGAGACGTCGGCGCCCACGTCCGCGACGAGCACGGCGGCCACTTCACCGCCGTCATCGACGCTGCGGACGAATCGGCCCCCTCACTCGTCAACATCCTGGCGACATGGGAGGCCTTCGCAGACGCCTCGATCTACCGCCACCGATCAGTGCCTTTCTTCAAGCGGGCACAGATAGCGGCGGCCGACGCGAGCCGTGCGGGCCTCGCGGATTTGGGCGACCAGCATCGTTTGACGGCGTTCGCCGACAATCTCGTGCCCCACGTGCTTCGCCTCGACGGCGTCCTGCGCCTGGACTCGGCCTTCGCGGAGTCGATCGACGCGGGTGAGCTGATCACACACGGCTCCTCCGAGGAGGTCGAGCTGCGCGCCTGCGCCGTCCACGCGATCGAGCTGCTCTCGACGGCCATCGACCGTCGCCTCTCTCCGGCGGAGATCGACAGCGTCCTCTGGAATCGAGGGCGTGAGCCTCGCTACAAGGCGGTGCCGCGACCGCGGTCGCGCAACACCGCCTACTGACCAGCGCACGGATCTCGGCGCGCCACCAGGCGGGTGGCCCCCGAATCCGTCCGGGGACCACGCCTGGCCTGTGGGTCGTGCCTCGGCTTAGACGGAGAGGGAACCGTGCCGAGGCGCTCTCGAGCGTCGCCCTGGGAGCGAAGCGCTCGAAGCTTGGATGACTGCGCGCCAGCGGCTCATTTGCCGCGCCTCTTCTTGAGGGGCCCGTAGCGCTTGTGGGCTGTGTGTTCGCATTGTCGGCGTTTGGTGTTGGGGTGTTTGTAGTGTTTGTGGCAGGCTGCTAGTGCGTTTTTGAGTTTTTGTGCGCGGGTGAGCTTTTTCTTGTGTGTGGCCTTGACGGCGCCGCAGCCTTGTATGGCGAGTTTGGTGTTTTGGGTGAGGGCGGCGCCGTTTTGTCCGGTGAGGGTGGTTGGCATCGTGAGTTTGGTGGCGCAGAGGCTGTATTTGGCTTTGGTGGGGAGGTTGGTGGTGAGTGCGGAGTGGGGTCCTTGTGGGAGGATCGTTTCAAAGGTGTTGACGGGTGCGTCGGGGACGCTGTTGAAGGTGGAGGAGGTGATGCCTTTGCGGATGGCTGTTTGGCCGTCGAGGATGAGGGTGATTCCTTCGCCTTGTAGTACGAACTCGAGGTCGGGGAATGCGGCGCCGCCGTGGGAGACGAGGTAGGAGGGTCCCGTGAGTGTGTGGCGAAGGACGGGGGTGTGCACGGTGGCTGACCCGACGAGTGAGCCTTCCGGGCAGGTCGCGGGGTTGGCTTCAAAGACACGGTCGATGCAGGCTTTCTGGATCGTTGTGAGCCGTGAGGGCAGTGTGCTGGGGAGAATGACGGTGGCTTTGGCGATGTTCGCTTGGCCGGGGGTGGAGCCGACCTTGACGGTCAGGCTCGCTCCGTTTGCTTTGCTGGTCTTGCCCTTTGTGCTGGCCGTGAAGGAGGGGTGGAAGGGCAGGCCCGCGCATCCGGTGGACGCGAAGGGGTAGGTGGTGTTGGTGGTGGCGCCTTGCGCGCCGGTGAGGGTGGCGGTGATCTGGGTGGGGGTGCAGTTGGTGGGGTTGAACTCGAAGGCGGGCCGCTCGACGGTGACGTTCAGTGTTTTGATCTGTGCGGGGACGCCTTTGAGGATCGTGGGGATCGGGTCGCTGGTGATCGTCACGGCGGCGGTGTGCGGGTCCACTTCGATGCGTGAGCGGACGGTCACGATGCCGAGGTTGAAGGGGCCCGCGACGGCGGGGGTGATGACCTCGATCCCGAACGGGGCGCCCTGGTAGGGGCCGGTGAGGTAGACGGTGCCGGGCAGAGCGACGGGTTCGCTGCCGAGCCCGGCCAGCGCGGTGGAGTGCCCGATCAGGCTTTCCGGGCCGCACTGTTGCAGGGATGCCTGGGGTTCCGGGCACGGCGTGACTGATGCGAGGATCGCGGCGATCCCTGCTGGTAGGTGCACGCTGAGTGCCCGCAGTGCCTGGTCTCCGTCGCGGTGAGCGACCGTCAACGAGAACGACGTGAACGCGCCGGCCTGCGTGTTCGCGGACCCGGCCTGGATCGCTGGCTGGAAGGGTTCGGGGCTCGAGCAGGGGCTCCCGCCGGGACCTGAGGTGATCGCAAACGTCGTGGAGCGTTCCACTGCTGTGGGGGCTGACCAGGGTGAGAAGGAGGCGAGCGTTGTGAATTCGCCGCAGCTGGCGGGGGTCGCCAGTGATGCGCGGGAGCCTTCAAAGAACCGCAGGCTGAGCTTTTCGAAGGGGACCTGCGGCGTGTCCTTGAACGTGCTCGTGACCTGGCCGGTTTCTTCGTTTAGCAGCACTTCGCCGGCGAGCTTCACGCGCACCCCGGAGGCGGGGTCTTCAGCGGCGATATACAGCGCGAACAGCGACCCGAACGGGTTGTTGTCCTGTTCGGCGATGAACACGGCGCCCTGTAGTTCGTGCGCGAGATCGGGGGACTTGATCTGCACCACCCCGACCTTCGACGCGTCAGGACACGCGGCGGGCGCCGTGGAGAACCGTAGGGGTTCCGGTGCGCCCGCACTGAACGGGTCCGAGTCCGAGCCGGGGCCTTCATAGCCGACCTGGGCCTCTGAACAGGCCGACAGTCCGTTCGCGGCGGAGGGGTTTAGCTGCATCCCGGCGGGCAACGTCACGGTCGTGCTGCGCACCGCGGACTCCCCCAGGCCGCCCCCGTCAGCGGGCAGGCTCACGCCGACCCTCAGCCCGGTGGGTGTGCTGGCGCTGCTCACGGGCGCTTGCGGTGCCTGTCCTTGCTGTTCATCGACGGGCTGCACACCGATCGAGGGGTCAAACGGCACCGCTTGACAGTCCTGCAGGCTCGCCAACGGTTCCCCGGCGGTGTTCTGGAACGC
The DNA here is from genome assembly GCA_963696615.1 of uncultured Solirubrobacterales bacterium. Taxonomy (GTDB): domain Bacteria; phylum Actinomycetota; class Thermoleophilia; order Solirubrobacterales; family Solirubrobacteraceae; genus Palsa-744. The sequence goes on from CAVOKU010000003.1 coordinate 834,712, forward strand.
GAACTGGTTGCTGGCCTGCGCGCCGCTCCATGCTTCGCCGCTCATCGACGTGCTCAACCCCCCCAGACACGCAGTCGGTAACGTTAGGAACGGCACACTCGGACGCTGGCCGGGGGGCTGGCAGGTTTCGCCGTTGACTTCTTTGCCATCAAGGCACGCCCAGCCCCGCGAATGGTCGTGGGTCGGGTTGCCGGGATCCCCCCACAGGGTGACCCTGCTCTGCAACAGCTGTGCGACCTGCGTCGTGTTCTTGATCGTGACGTCGACACCGTAGTCGCCGCCCGTGCGCACCGAGGTGTCAAGGATTATCGGGACTTTGGTGTCCTCCAGCCCGAACCTGGCGGGCTCGCCCGCCGCGGGCACGAGGTTGAACACCGGTACCGCTTCGCTGAAGACCCCCAACGGCGGGCTCGGCAGGTTCAACGTCACGAGCGCCACCCCGATCGCGGTGTCCGCCGGGCACGCGTTCACGTTGTTAGAGCCGATACTCGAGAAGTCCACATCAGGACACTGCGCCACCGCCTGCGGATTCCCCAGGAACCCCGGCGGCAACCGGAAGCTCAGATCCTTCGCGAGCGCCGGCGCGGAGGGCGCCAAGAACGCCTGGTTAGCACTCTCTGGTGCGAGCGTCTCGTTCAAATCCAGTGTCGTGGTCAACTGGAACGGGTGCGAACCCGCCCGCACATCGCTCGACCCGTCTTCTTCTTCGGGTGCCAGTTCATAGCGTTCCACGCCAAACGGAGTCGCTTCGCCGCTCACCGTGATCGGCCGCTCCAGCGCCGGGCCCGGCGGCGCGAGGCCACCCCCCAGCAGTTCCCCGCCCGAGACACTGACCGTGTTCTGTTCACCCGTGGCAGCCCCAGGGAGCAGTTCGACGGGGATCACGACCTTCAACTCGGTAAACGGCGCGACCGGCTGCGTGGTGCTCGTCGTCTCACAGCTCACTTCTTTGCGGTGCGTTTCCTCGATCGCGCACACCAGCGTGCTGGCTGCTTCGGTGCGTTCGTTGGCTTCCAGTTTCCCTTCGATCATTCCCGCACTCACGCCCGCCCGGACCTGGAGGTTGCCCGGCAACGTGTCACTGATCCTCACCGGATGCGCCCCACTCCCCAAGACCGTGACATCCCCGAGGTTGCTCGCCGACGCGATCAAACGTGCCTCATTGCCCGGCACGAGATACGTCGGCGCCGAATTGGAATCGAGCCGCCACAACACACCCGCGAACGCCGGCGCCACACCCACCACTGCGAAGATCGTGCACGCAGCGGCTGCGAGCATGAACATCCGGCGGGGAACACGGGCAGCGCGATGTGCCCCATCGCGGGCGCGCCAGGCCACACCACGTGCCCGGTAGCCAGTCATCACCGGCCCGCCTTTCGTGTGGGTCTTGAGGTCTTGGCGTGGGTGGCTTTCTTTGTGTTGGTGTGGGGGGCGTAGTGTTTGCGGGCTTGTTTTTCGCAGGTGTGGCGTTTGTGCTTGTTGGGTTTTTTGCGGCATTGTTTGAGTGCTTTGGCGAGTAGTTGTGTGCGGGTGGGGGGTTTGGGTTTGCTGGCGGGTTTGGGTGGGCCACCCGGCCGGGAGGGGGTCTGGCCAGTGAGGTTCCCTGGTCCTGAGGGGTTGGTGCTCGCGGGTGTTTGGAACGTGGTTGGTGGGGTGCTGGAGGGTTTGCAGGTCTGGGTGCTTTCACACGGTCTGAGTGAGGATTGTTCGCTTGTCAGGCAGGGGCTTGTGGGGGTGCAGACGCGCGCGTCGTAGGTGTCGTAGTTGGTGTCGTGGTCGGCAGCGACCAATGGTTGAGCTGTGAGCAAGAAGGCGTTATCGCCGTTTTCGCTGGCGTCCAGGAACGCTGATTCTTGTTCGGCGGTGCCGGAGGAGATCAGCGACACGCAGCCTTGCTGGCTGGTGCAGCTGCCCGTGTTCTGGGGCTCGTACTCATAGACGTCCTCCTTGCCGTTCGTGGCCTGCGGCGCGAGGGACTGGGGGCTGTTGAAGAACAGCCGTCCGCTGTCTGAGAGGTAGCGTGGCTGGTGCAGCGCGTTATCCAACCCCGATGGTGTCCAGCCCGGGATCGACCCCGCGAGGTACTGTCCGCTCCAGTCTTCACGGCGGTCAGCGACCAGGCCGATGCCTTCCCCGGAGAGCTGGGTGTCGTGCACCCCGACCGACGGCGCTGAGGGGTTGCACGAGGGGCACGCCAGCCGCCGGGTGGCCGCGTCATACAGGAAGACCTGCTGGTCGCGGACGCCTTCGTTGTGGTGGTTGGCGTCGGTGTTGTCATAGCCGGTGAGTGGCATGCTTGACATGAACGCCAGGTATTGGCCGTCGGGGGAGACACGGGAGGTGACGTCCGCGAGGTCGGGACGGTTCTCGACATAGCCGCCGTTCTTGCCCGACCCGTTCAGGCTGCCCCAATCCCCGGAGTCTTCATTGGACAGCGCCGCGATGAACGTGACCGTCCCGTCGTGGGCCTCATACAGGTTGCACGTCGCTCCCGGAGCAGCGGTTTCTGGTGGCTGGTGCACACAGCCCCCTGGTTTGGCGCCCGGTGCCAGGACGCCGTTAGCGATGAAGTACACGCTGGCGCCGTCCTGGCTGACGCCCGGGATCACGTTCAGCACATCCGCGCTGCCACCGGCGGCCATGGGTGTGAGGTCTTTCAGCTCGCACGCGAGTTTGGGGGCGTGTTCGATGACGTCGCACTCATACAGGTCCGCTTCGCGTTGCTGGCGTTGCCCGGATTGCGCTGTCAACGGGGCGGTGTCGGTGAAGAACACCTTCGACCCGTCACTGGTGGCGGCCTGGAAGCCGACTTCGCTTTCTTCGCCGGTTGGTTCGCTGACGCCCTGTGCAGCATTGACCTGGATCGTTTCATCGCGGGTCGTGTCCCGCAGGTACAGGCCCTGTGATTCGGTTTCTTCGCCTTCAGCGAAGAACACCACCCGCGCGCCATCTCCTGAGACGGCGCCGCGGACGTTGACGCCTTCATCGCCCAGTGCCGGGGAGAACGCCGGCGAACCATCGGGCAGGACACTCACGAGCTCCAGCGTGCCGCTGGTATCGGTCTCATACAGGCCGCCACCAGAGTCCGCGAGCAGCAGCGGCACTTCGGATTCGAACACCACATGGCCGAGGTCTGACGTCGCGTCCTGGAAGCCGAGCTTGCCACCGAACCTCGACTTTTCGCCCGGTTTCGTTTCCCCGCTCACCCCCGCCGGCGTCAGCAACGGCGCGTACCCCGGCGCCAGAAACCCCTTGTTCGCTTCCGCGCGGGAGTACGCGGACTGCTCGCCGGCGGACGGGGCTATCGGGGGGTCGTCGCGCACGTACAGCGTCTTTTCGCTCGCGCCGGGCGCCAACGGCGGGGTTTCCAATGGTTCGACCTGGCCGCCCGGTGGCTCGGCCAGGCTGAGCGCGAGATCATCAGAGAAGAACCGGTACTCCCCGGGTTCCCCCGCTTCCAGACCTTCGCCCTTTTCATGCGGCGTCATCGCGTCCACAGAAGACCAGCCCTCTGCTGAACGGCTGGAGATGATCTGCGTCGGTTCCGGCGCACGGTTACCTTCCGGTTCGCCAACCACGGGGCCACTCGTGACGTCGGTGATCGCGTTGCCATCCGCCGCGGCCTGAATCAGGCCGCCTTCCTTGCTCAAGGGTTCCACCCCGGCGCCGTCCTTCTCCGCGGGAGAGACCATCTCCCACGCGCGCCCGTCCGCCAACAACCCAGCCGAGGAGGGCAGCGTGTTCAACGTCGCAAGACGTTCCTCACCTTCCGCGGGACCGAAGGAGTTGCTCGCCAACACACGGTAGTAGTAGGTCGTGCTCGCCGCCAACCCGCTCAACGTGACGCTCACGTCCTGGCCGGCGAACCCGCCCCCAAGATCGCCCCCAGGCGCCGCCGGCACATCCGTGCACCCACCCGGGTTGGTCACACAATCCACGGTGCCGTACTGAAAGTAGTAGTGCGTATCGCCACCATGCGGATCGATCCGTGCGGTCAGAGCAACTTCGCTGGGCGTCAGATCCTGCGCCCCCAGGCTTTCCAGCGCCGGCGTGCCGGCCGGTTCGGGTTCGAACACATCAACCTTGTCCGTGCCGGCATCAACGACATACACATCCCCCGTCTTCGCGTTGACCGCGACACCCATCCCCTGGCCAATCTCCCCCGCGCCGAACCGCTGGATCAGACCGCCGCTGCTATCCAACGCAGCGACCGCGGTGCCCTCATCCAGGTACACCGCGCCCTTCCCGCCGGCGCCCAACGGTGTGCCTTCGCTGCTGGCCTGATCCACCGCGACACCCGTCGTCGCGCGACGGTCCAGCTCACTCACCGCCACACCACCACTATCAAGCACTTCTTCGCCATTGAGCTTGCCCGTGATCACCGGACGCGCGAGCTTTCCTTCCGCCGGTTCTTTTTCTTCAGCCAATTCCCGTTCCACCACCGCCGGACATTCCGCTTCACTGGTAAGGAGTTCGTGGTCGACATAGAACACTTCACCACCCGCGTCCACACCAAACCCCGGTTTCGGACACGCCAACGGCGAAGACAACGACGGTTCCAGCCTCACCGGCGGCGACCCGCCACTAAAACCTTCAAGCACCCCCGATTCTTCTTCTTCCCCCCGATACAACCACGCAGTCCCATGCCCATCCACCGCCAAACCATCAACCCGGCCTTCTTCTTCCACCGGCAATTTCCCCAACGCTTCCCCACCCGCCGAGAACCTCTGCACATCAGGCCGTTTCGCCGACCCATTCGCCCCAACAAACACCCCACCCACACCACCCGGCGAATTATCCACCGCTATCGCACCAGCTTCCCGCAACTGCCCCTTCGCCGCACCCGCCACCCCCGCACGACAAGCCGCCGTGCACACCTCGAATTCTTCTTTGCCATCCACCACACCCCAACCCCACGCCCGCACAAACACCCCACCCGCCGTGAACTCCTGCACACGAAAATTCCCACGATCCACCACAAACACATCCCCCGACACTTCATCCACCGCAACCCCAGCGGGTTCATCACGCTTGAACACCCCACCAAACCGAAACTCCCCCGCCCCTTCCCCCACACCACCAAACGAAAAACCCGACACATGCCCACGCACAGAAAACGCCAACCCCGACCCACACCACACCAACAACACCACCAACACCACACCAAACACCACCGCACACCACCGCGCGCGAACCAACACAACCATCCCGCTCACGCCCAGCCCCCGCCGGACCAGCAGGCGAGCTCTCCTGCGCGCAGTCCCTTCAAACCGATCATGACCCACTGACGACAACTTCTTCCAACCCCTCTCTTCTCGGACCACACTCCACAAGTTCGTCCTACCGCCCGCTTAGCGCCCGATGCCGCGCGCGAGACCCGTCCTTGAGCCCGCGCGCACAGCATCGCCCCACCCGTCAGCGCCCCACGACAACATCAGCCGTACGTCAAACCTTCGTATTCACCTCGAGTGATTCTTCATCGGTCTGGATATTCGTGACGGTCTGCCCGGACTGTTCCAGTTCCGCGCCGGGACCACCGATTTTGCTGATCAGCACATCCTTGATCTTTTCATCACTAGCGTTGTAATAGTATTCAGGTTTCTGTTTACCTTTTTTCGCCGTGAATTTCTGTTCGACTTTGACTTCGGCTTTGTTGACGGGCACGTTCGTCATGACCGAGCCCTTCACTTTTGCCGCAGCAGGGCCGCACTGGAATTCAACGAACCATTCGCCGGTCTGCGGGACGAGATCGATCGCGACCTTCTTCTTGAACTTTTCCCACACCAGACTGCCGGCAAGTGGGTTCGTTTCTATTTCGCCTTCTCCGCCACCCGGCGTTTTGCATTTATAGCCCAAAGATTCACAGCCCGTGAACAGCACATTTATGTTCCCCACAGTTTTCGCCGACGTGAATTCGCCGCTCGAAGCCTCCGTTTTGCACGTCACTTTGACGGCGTGCACCGTTTCCAGAGTCGCCGCGCCCCCCGTACCGGTAAATTTGTTCTTGATCGCACCCGACTTCCATTCAAAACTACCCACTTTGCCCGGTTTCGCAGCCTTCGTGCAAATATTGTTTGTATACACGCCACCCGCCTGCGAAACACACCGCCCGATTTCCGGCGCTTCCGCCGACGCCGTCGCAACCACCACGACGCTCAACATCATCGCGACAACGAGGCAAGACCCGATCCATCCAAAGCGTTTCATATACGCCCTCTCCTTATATTTCGCATAACCACACGGCCCTCGAGACTGGAGGCCCGCCCCACACGAGACGGGCCCCCATTTCAAACGTGACCTAGCTGCTTGGCAATGTCCCTACTGATTGATGTGTTCTTTCACTGCTTCGATGCCGGCCTGGAACAGTTCGCCCACCAGTTCGGTCGAATTGCTGCCCGCGGGCGACGGAAGCCCGAGCGCCGCGTTGATAGCCGCATCGGCGCGGCCATCCAGGCCACAACCGGTCACACCCGGCGATGCGTATTCGTTGTTGACGAGCCGGGTCGGATGTTCAGGTAGTACCCCGACCTGGAGGATCTGACCTCCTCCGATGACCTTGATCTGGCCGAGTCGACCATGGATCGGTGTATTCGGAGGTTCGGGGTTCGTTTCGCCTGTGGTAAACGGCACGACGATCGGATTCGAGTAGCTGCCGACATAGCAGTACGGTCCGAGGAACTTGTTGCTCAGATGAATCTCCACGGGGAACCCGAAGGACTCGCCATTTTCGGAGAGCAGGTTGGCCTCGTTCAGATAGATGTCGGTAGCCGGTTTCGCCAGTTCGATCGTGGCGGTCACCGCTGTGGACTTCCCCGACGCGAGATATTCTTCATATCGGGTTTTTTCTGCTTCAGGCAGCAGTTCTGCGTCCACGCCTTCGGTCAGGCTCGGAGCTGGCTGAGCCTCCTTTGAGATCGTTTCGCCATTCTGGGCGCCGACCCAGTGCAGTTCACCGGTGTATTCATTTTCCTGGAAGCCGCCCCTCAGGATGACCGGCTTCACGAAATGGACAGTTACGTTACCTGCCTGGAAGTACGAGGCCGGTCCCGCTTCCCCGTAGATGCATCCATCCATTTCGAGACCTTCCCCAAGCGACGGGTAGCCGAACGCGCACTGGTTGAATTTCGAGAATTCAAGCCCAGGATTCTTGATTTCTTCCTTTTCGCGCTTTTCTTGTTCCTTTTTCTGCTTACGTTCGGCCTTTTCCTGTTCTTTTTTCTGCTTTTCGGCCGCCTTTTCCGCTTCCTTGGCTTCTTTGGCTTCCTGCTTTTCTTTTTCTTTCAGTTCTTTACATTCCTGATTGCATCCGCCAGCCAGTGCCGGCGATACGACGGTGAGCGTCACCGCGCTCATCGCGAACACCGCCACCAGACAGAGCCCCAGCATCCTTACATGTCTCACTTGTCCACTACTCCTTTTGTCCTCTCGGGTTATGGTCGGGCGACGGGCAGGTCTCCGGGCGGAGATTTCCTGCCGACCCCCGATTTCTGCGCCGCACCGAGCCGAGCGAGTTGAGCGCTCGCCACGGATGCGGTTTCGCCACCGGCTCGTGCGCCTCCGGCGCTCGGGTCGGCAAACGCTTGAAAGACCTCGCTCGCATGGGACCCGTCGCGACCGGCAGCGTTCTCGAGTTGCCGCGACATCACCGACCCCTGCCAGAGGCGCCTCGTGCGCCCCGCCGTCTACGTGGCTTGGGCGCGAGGCCGTACTCGGTCATCCGTGCGACCTCGGTGCCGTGCGCCGTGAGATGCCACGAGTTCGGCTCTCCGTAGCTCGCGCCGAGCCCGACGTTCTCGATGATGCCCTCTCGCTGGAGGCGGCGCAGGAGCTTGGACGTCTGCCCCTCGTCGCGGAGGCCCGCCGCCAGGGCGATGTCGCGGTTGGTCGATCCCGGGGCGGAGGCGATCGCTCGTAGAACGAGTGTGGTTCGATGCGTCGCTCGCACCAGAGGCCTGCGTCGCGTGGGCCCGTCGGTGGCCTGATCGGACTTTCCGGTCAGCTCCACCCGGGCGGCTGCCGGGCCGAGATACGGAACCACCACGAACGCCATCAGCGAGGGTGCCAGCTCGACGAGCGGGCGCTGGCTCGCCTCGTCGAGCTCTTGGGCGTGAATCACCGAGAACACCCCTCCCACGACCAGTTCGGCCGTGAGCAGCGGTGAGGGGGAGTGCTGGATGAAGGCCTTCGGGCTGTCCTCGCTCAGCAGCGCCACCATCAAGTCGAGGACCTGTTGGCGAGACCTGCTGGCCTCGACGCCTGCCGACTCGGTGGCAATCAGATGCTCCCTCCAGCGTGGCTCGTCGTCCAGAAAGCCCAGGAGCGCAACGACGCCCGCACGCACGCGCTCGAGCCAGTCCGTCTTTTCCGCTGTGGCCTCGGTGACCGTCGCGGCCAGCCGACGGACGCCGTCGTCGAATTCCGTCACAGCTGGACCAGATATCCCGGGCTTCGTGACGTCGCTACTCACACGCCTGCCACGATGGGAGGAGACCACCGTCTGTGTAAGACGGGGGTGACGACCGTTTCAGCGCGTCATCCAGGGTGCGGCACTCGGTCACCGAGAGGCGAAAACCGAACGTCGGAGTCCGGTCGAGGCTCCCACCGCGGTGGCTCGGCGTGAGGTGTCAAAGGGGTCTTGCGAGGTACGCCACGTGTCCATTTCTTGCGCTGCAAAACCAGGATTTGGAAGGCGTTTTCCTGGCGTTGGACTTGACACCACTTGACAATCCGGGGGGGATGTGTTCTTATTCGCCCCACAGGCACGGCAGCGGTCCTGGGAAGACCGTACCGGCGCAAGAGGGATCAGCCGCAGGGCTGGACGCGACGAGGAGCAGGGAGAGGGACGATGGAGGGAAGCAGGGGGCACATCATGGGCGGCACGGCAAAAGTCGGGCATTCACCAGCCGGTTCCCACGCGACTCCCCACCCAGGCGCATCGCCCGACAAGCAGGGCGCTCTCGCGTCCACCGGGGGCGTCAACGCCCGCACCGGAGCGCGCACCGCAGGGTCGCTCGGAGACCGCGGTGTGGCCCGTCTTACACAGTCGCAGGTCGCGCCGAAGACCCCCTAGAAACGGGGCTTTTCGCCCCCGCTTCCCCACAGATCCCACGCCCTGAGCACTGCGGTTGCAGACCCGCGTGGGGCGCCTGTCTGGACCCCTGTCGGGCTGGGTGCCCGGCTCAGTCCTGCAGCGCCACCGCGGGCGATACGCCCGCGGCAAGATAGCCCGGGATCGCGAGGATCGCGAGGGCGGTGGCGCTCACCAGGGCCAGGCTCCAGATCGCCGTGAGCACAGTGATCGAGTAGACCACCGGGAAGTTGATCGTGTTGGCGAGCGCCCGATCGGCCAGCTGCTGGCCGTACAGGCCGAAGATCGCTCCCGCCACGCAGCCGACGCCGAGCAGCAGCGCGCTCTCGAGCAGGACCGTACGCCACAGCCACGCACGTGGGAACCCCTCCAGCTTCAACTTCGCCAGCCGCGGACGGCGTTGCCACACCAGGCCGCCCATCGCCGCCGCCGTCGCCAGGACCGCCACGAGGAGAATCAGCGTCGCGATCTGCGTGAGACGGGCGAGCGCCTGGCGACTGAGTGCGGTCTGCAGCGCCGCATGGCGGCCCGAGCTCTGAACGATCAGCCCCGAATCGCGCCCCAGCGCTCCTTCTATCTCGTGAATTGCGAGCCCAGGCGAGACTTTGGGTGCCAGCAGGATGCTGTAAGCGCTCGCGTCACTGCTGGCCCAGGCGCGAGCGTAATCAGAAGCATTCATCATGATCGAGCCGGGCGCCCAGCCGATATTCGTGGACAGTCCCGCGAGTCGGAACTTCGTCGGGTCAGGCGAGGGCAATGTGAGCGTGTCACCTATATGCAGATGATGTTCGTTGGCGATCGCCCGGGAGAGGACCAACCAGCCACCGGATCGCACTCTTCGTGCGACCTGATCCGGATTGCCTTCCACCAATTGGGCAGCCGGAATCAGTGACCTCGCCTGGCGTGGCGGGGCGACGACGAGCACGCGACGTTCACCATAATCCAGCAGCCCGCTGCGGTAGAGACCGACCGCTCGGACGCCCGGGAGGCGCTCGAGCTTTGCCCGATCGGCCGGTGGAAACGGCGCCGTATCCAACAGGTCGTAGGAGCCGGCGGGGGCAACCCACACGTCGGTGGACGCGTTCATCTCCCCCGCCGCGTGTTCGAGCCCGTTCAGCAGGTCGCGATGGGCCCCCTGGATCGCCACGCTTCCGAACACAGCGATCGCCCCCGTCGCGGCGATCGCCATCGCTCTTGCGCGAGCCGCGGTGAGCTCCATCACCGCGAGATGGCCCACCGTGCTCGTGAACATGCGGGCACACCGCCTGGCCAGTGACAGCGTCACGCCGAGCACGACTGGCAACACCTGCAACAGCGCCGCCACCAGCAACACCATCGCCGGGATCGCCGCGTCCGGCGCGGCCAGCAGGATCGCGGTCGCCGCGGCAAGACACGCCACGCCGGCGAGCGCCCACCGGCCCTCGCCCCGAGCAGCTCCGGAGTCCGTCCGTGGATTGACCGCGGCGAGCGGATCGTAGGAGAGGATGTCGCGCAGCGGGCTGAGCACCGCCACGATCGCCGCGAGCATCCCTCCGGCCGTGGCGATCGCCACGCTCTGCCAGTCGACGATCCGCTGCGACCCGATCGCAAATGCCAGCGACAGGAACGCCGGGTTCGAGTGCAGGACATGGATCGAGAGCTCATCGCCCAACGCCAGCCCCAACACACATGCCACGGCGCCCAGCACCAGCGCATCCAGCAGCAACACGCCGATCACGGTGCGCGGCGTGTAGCCGTCACGGCGCAGGTCCGCGATCAACCGTCGCCGTTGTGGGACCGTCAGGAGCATCGCGTTGAACGCGAACAGAAACCCCACCAGTGCGCTGATCGCTGCAAACAGGAGGGTTGACTGGTTGCTCGCCGCAGCCGCCTTCGCGAACAGCCGCTCGTCGTAGCCGATCGGCTCGACGTTCAGCCGCCCGGCAGCGAGCCGCACCAGCTCGGCTCGTACCCCAGCTTCCTCGCCTGCGGCCGGCTGTACGAGGATGCGGGTTATGCGACCCGGCAGACCCGTCAGTTCCTGCGCGAAGAACAGCGGCGCGACCGCGACCGGGCTCGCGGCCAGCGCCCCGGACTGCCGCGCCGAGAGCACCCTGTAAAGAGGGGCCTGAGCGGTGTGACCCGCGAGCTCGAAGGTCACTTCCTGGCCGAACCTGGTGACCCCGATCCGCTGTGCGACGGGAGCGCTCAGCACGACCGCCCCGATTCCTCCGAACGGTTCCAGCGCGGTGTTGGCGACGAGCTTTCCGCCGAGCTCGGTGAGGCTCTGATCGGCGCCGATGAGCTGTGCCGACTCACTGCCGCGCGGACCCGTGGCGTTCGCGCCGGCTTCCAGCAGCGCCGCCGCGACACGCACACCGGGAACCCGTCTCACCCGAGCGAGCATGTTCTGCGAGAAGCCGTGTGGATCGCGCGCCAGCACCTGCAACGTCGCCCTTCCCCCGATCCCGCGCGAGAGCTGCGCCACCGAGCTCTGAAGGCTCGAGCTGGACACCTGCGAGGCGAACAGCAGGGCGACCCCCGCCGCGATCCCGACGACCGCGAAGCACTCCTGCACGAGCCGTGCGCGCAACCGCACGCCATACAAGCGCAACACGTTGGAGATCGTCACGACTACCCCGCGTCGGCGGCGATTGCGGCGGACCGCTGAACGTAGAGCCGATCGGGCTCGTGCTCCACGAGCCTGCCGTCCCGCAGTCCGAGCACGCGGTCGGCATACTGCGCCGCCATCGGGTCGTGACTGACGAGCACGACCGCCACCTGGCGCTCCATGCAGAGCTCCCTGAGCAGCTCGAGCACTTCGCGACCGCGCTGCGTGTCGAGGCTTCCCGTCGGCTCATCAGCCAGCAGCAGCTTGGGGCCTGTCGAAAGCGCTCGAGCGATCATCACCCGCTGGCGCTCGCCCATCGAGAGCGTCTCTGAGCGATGCGCCAGTCGCGCGCCGAGTCCCAGTCGCTCGAGCAGGGGTGTGATCTCGCGCTGGGCGTTGCGCCAGCGCATCGTCGCCAGCAGCTTCAGCACGGCGTTGTCGATCGCGCTCACACCCGGCAGCAGGTCGAAGTTCTGGCGGATGAAGCCGAGTTCCGCGAGCCTGAAGTGCGACGCCTCCCGCTCGGTGAGCGAGGACACGTCGCGCCCGCCGATCTCCACCCGACCGGCGGTGGGCTTCAACAGGGTGGCGACCATCAGCAGCAGCGTCGTCTTACCCGACCCACTCGGTCCGTACAGGGCAAGCATCTCACCCGCCTGCACGTTGAGGGATACGCCGTCGACCGCGCGAACGGTCTCCCCGCCGACCGATGGGTAGTGCTTCACAAGCTCGTGCAGCTGGAGCATTCGCCCTCCTCACCTCTCACCGGACACAGCAACGTGTGCCCGATCCCCGTCAATCAAAGACCCTTCCATCGACATGAACCGTGATTGCGTCGCTCGATCGAGCGATCGTCCCGTTGAAGCTCAGGCCCGACCCGTGCGCATGGCCATAGCTGCCGGTCCCGCGACTGACCGACATCGAGCCCGAGAAGCTGGCTGTCTGGCTGCCCCTGTGGTAGCTCGCCGTCGCGAAACCGGAGATCGAACCGCCCTTTGGATAGATGTTCACTTCGGCGCTCACGCGGCTCGTGGACACGACCGTCAGGTGAACGTAGATCGTGCCGGTCACCGTGCCCGAGGCCGATCCCTGCTCGTTCAGGGTGAAGCCGTGTTTGCTGGCCAGGTGCAGGCGACCGGTCTCGCTCAGCGAGATCGTGCGCGCGTCAACCGCACGTGCCCCTGCGACGCGCGCGGCGCGCGGGCTGAATGGCCCATGACCGATCAGCACGATCAGAGCCGGCGCCAGGATGCTCGCCAGGGCGCCTCGCTTCGCGCGCCCGCCGCCCATCGGCAGCCTTCGGCGCCGTCCGCGGACGTTCACAACGGACACGGGGTCGTGGCGAGAACGTTGGCGCTCGAGCCGTCGGCATATGTGAACTGGGCACCGAACGGAAACCCGCCCAGCGGACAGGTTTGGGGGATCAGCACCGCGCTGGCCTCGCCCTTGGCGCCCCGCCCGTTCGCGCCGATCGTCAGCGAGAAGGTGACAATCGAGGCGTCGGGCTCCAGGGGTGTCGTGGCGATCGGCGGAATCGGCATCACGAGCTGTTCGCCGTAGGGAGCGCGATCGGCAAGCACCGTACCCGTGAGCACCATCTGCTGTTGCACCGGTGTATAACCCCGTCCGAACACCTCGACGGTCGGCTGGAGGTTGCGCGGTGGGCCCAGGAAAGCCCACAGCACCGCATGCTCGCTGATGATCTGCGATCCGGCGCGCGTCTGCAGCAGCGCGTGCCCGCTGCCCAGCCGCGAACGCGCGGGGCAACCGCTGGGTCCGCGAGCCCGCAGTCGGGCCGCCGCGCAGCTGCGCAGACTCGGGATGTCGAGGCTCATTCCAGCGGGAACCCGAAGGACCGATCGGCGTACCGGGGAGGGCACGCCCAACTCGCCTCCCGCGAAGTGAATCGTGAAGGTCAGCGCAGCCCTGGCTCCGAGCCGGTCGGGCGACAGCGAGGGCGTGATCGTCGCTGTCGTCGCGGAAGCGCTCGGAGTGCTCGGAGTGCTCGCAGAGACGGACGACCGTGGGGGCGCAGCAGAGGCCGCGGGCGCCGTCGAGGCGCAAACCGCGCCGCAGACAACGACGGCGCTCGCCGAGGCTGTCGAGATCGCTGCTCGGATCGCACCCATAGAGCCGGTTACTCAGGCCGCCCCGAGGGCGGCCTGCTCGCGCGGGCGGACGCCGCCATGCCTTCATAGATCTGGGCGAGCTCCTCACCGGTTGGGACGGCCGCCGGATCCAGCAGCGCCTGCAACTGCAGACCATCTGCCACGGCGATCATGAAAGAGGTGAAGACTTCCACCATCCGGGGTGGAAGTTCGCGGCCGCGGGCGCTTTCGGTTATGAACTCCCCTGCCCGACGCCTCAACTCGGCGTAATGCTCCACCAGCTGGCGGTGAAGCTCCGGGGCGTGCCGCGACTGAACGAGCGCCTCGAGACAGATCACGAAGGCCGGCTGCGCATCGGCGAGGCCGGCCATCATCGGACGGGCCCGCGCCGCCAACTGGTCGAGCGCCGGAGCGTCCGGGTCCGCCGGGCCCGCCTCGCCCACACGATCACTCCACTCCAGGAAGGAGTCCAGGATCGCCTGGTTCAACAGCGCTTCGCGGGAACCAAAGTGGTAGGCCACCGCTGAGAGGTTCGTTCCTGAGGCTGCTGCCAGCTCACGTACGGTGGCGTTCGCATAGCCGCGCTCTGAAACCAGCTGCCTTGCCGCCTGCAGCAGGGCCTCCCGTGTCTCTTTGCCCTTGTCCTCATTAGCCATTTGATCGGTCCAAGCCATCATACGGACGTCCGTATGAGTGTGCGAGATCGCGGTTTGCGAGGGAATGTGCGCGCACGTTTCGGTCGACATCATGCGTGCGGGCACGGAGCGATGCCCGGACTCCTCAGCGAGCTGCCGTCCTGCAGAGATATCAGCACCTCGTAGTGAAAACCTCCGCGGGGACATTTCCTCGGGAGAACGATGCCGCGTACGTGAACGAGCTCGTGCTTACCGTGAACGGTCCCGTAGTAGGCAACGTTGCTGTCTCCGAACGTCAGGAACGCACTCAGCACAGCGCCGTCGGGCGCTTCTGGAAGTGTCGGAATCAACGGTATTTCGCCGGTGAACCCGACGCCGTAGGGCTTCGGGGCGCGGACCTCCTTCGCGACCACGATCAGCTCACCGGAGACCGGGGACGCCGCATTGGCATACACCAGCACCACCAGGTGCCCGTTTTCGGTGGGTCCGAGGAAGAGGTCCAGTGTGAACGGCCCGCTGATCACTTCTCTTGCCAGTTCCAACCCCCCGGTGCCTCCGCCGAAGCCGATCCGGGAGTTGGCCGGACAGGCGGTGGGGCCGCCCGCCCGGAGCTTGGCCACCGTGCAGGTACCGGCCCCCCGTACGTCGATTTCCACGCCTGCGGGCAGGTAGACGGTGACCAGGCGGACGGCTGAGGGCACCGGGCCCGCCGTGGAGCTCAACCTGACAGTGCCCGAAACGTTCGTGGATGCGCCGAGCCTGTCGGGCGTGAAGCTCACGTGGACCATCAACGTCTCCGCCGCCCAAGCGCCGGCGACGATCGCCAGACATCCACAGGCGACGAGCACCGCGGAGAGGATCCGCACCCTGGGCCTCATGGCCCGGGACTATATCAAACGGACGTTTGTAATATGCCGGGGCTCAGGAACGCCCGGCTGGGTGGAATCCGCATCCGAGGCGTGACGCGACCGTCGCGAGGCGCTTGTCCATCGTCCAGAGCCTGGCGCCCCGGGGTGAGTCTGCTCGCCGCCAGTATGTGGTGACCGTCCCCTCGACGCGGGAGATCCACTGACGACGCGGTCCCATCGAAGTCGGTCCGGTTCACTCCTGCAGCGCGACGCTGGCAGGCACGCCCGCCGCCAGATATCCGGGGAGCGCAAGCACCGCGAGCGCGGTGGCGATCACGAGGCCGAGGCTCGCTAGCGCGGGCAGCGGGCTGAGCGAGTTGGCGACGGGGAAGTCCAGTGCGTGGGCGAGCGCGCGGTCGGCGAGACGCTGGCCATAGAGACCGAACAGCGTGCCGGTGACGCAGCCGGCACAGAGCAACAGCAGGGTCTCGAGCAAGATCGTGCGCCACAGTTGCGCCCGCGCCAGGCCCTCGAGCTTCAGCTTGGCAAGGCGCGGGCGGCGCTGCCAGACCATCGCGCCGATGGCGGCGGCCATCGCCAGTACGGCGAAGATGGGGATCAGCGTCGCGATCTGCGTGAGCCGCGCGAGCGTGCGGACGTCGAGCCCTTCCTGGGCGGCGCTGCGCTGGCGGGCGGTCTGCACGAGGAGCGCGCGCTGCGCGCCGCCTCCCAACGCTTGCCGTAGCTCGCGCACGCCGCGGCTGGCCGCGAAGCCCGGGGCGAGCTGGATGGCGTAGGCGCTCGCGTCTTGACTGCCCCACGCGCGCGAGTAGCTCGCAGCGCTCATGACGATCGCGCCGGGCTCCCAGCCGATGTTGGTGGACAGTGCAGCGACGCGCATCGGCGTCGGGTTGGGGGTCGGCAGGGTGACGGTCTGCCCGACACGCAGATGGTGTTCTTCGGCGACACCCTGCGAGACCACGACCCAGCCACCGCGGCGCACGCGCTGCTCGGCCCGCTGCGTGTCAGCCGCCAGCAGCTGGCCGGCAGGCAGCAGCGACCGTGCGGTGAGGGGCGGGGCGATGATGAGCACCCGGCGCTGGCCGTAGTCGAGCAGCCCGCCTCGGTACAGCCCGACCGCCTGCACCCCTCGCACGCGTCGCAGGCTGGCCTGCGCGAGCGCAGCAAACGGGGCTGTCATCAAGAGGTTGTAGGAACCGGCGGGCGCCACCCACACCTGCGCGGCGGCAGTCGTTTCACGCGCAGCTGTGCGCAAGCCCGCGAGCAGGTCGCGGTGAGCACCCTCGATCGCAACACTGCCGAATATGGCCACGGCGCCGGTCGCGGCGATCGCCATCGCGCGCGCGCGCCCAGCGCTCAGCTCCATCCGCGCAACGTGCGGCACCGGGCTGACGAACAGGCCGGCAAGCCGCCCCGCGAGCGCGACCGTCACGCTCAACGCCAGCGGCAACACGCACAGCAGCGCTCCGATCACGAGCACCATGCCGGCGATCGCCGCGTCGGGCTCGACCGTCAGGAGCAGGCTCGCCGCAGCGAGGCACACGAGCCCGGCCAGCGCGGTACGCCTACGGGCCCACGTAGCGCCCGACTGCTCGCGCACGCTGATCGCGGCGAGCGGGTCGCGCGAGAAGACTTCACGCAGGGGGCTGAGCACCGCCGCGAACGCGGCGAGCATCCCCCCTCCCGCAGCGATCGCCACGTCCCTGAGGCTCACGGATTGCTCGGAGCCAACAGTGAACGCGAGTGAAAAGAACGCGGGATCTGAGTGCAGCACCCGCTTGGAGAGCAGATCGCCGAGCGCCAGCCCGAGCGCGGACGCGACCACACCGAGCACCAGCGCGTCGAGGCAGAGCACCCCGATCACGGTGCGTGGGGTGTAGCCGTCGCGGCGCAGATCGGCGATCAATCGGCGGCGTGGGGGAGTGGTGAGCAGCGTCGCGTTGAACGCAAACAGGAATCCGACGATCGCGCTGATAGCGGAGAACAACGCGCTCGACTGACTGCTCGCCCTCGCCGCGTTCGCGAAGAGCTCGGCTTCATATCCGATCGACTCGACGTTCAGGCGGCCCGCCGCGAGCGCCACGAGCTCCGCCCGCACGTGCGCCTGCGCGCCCGCCGTGGGCTCGATCAGAACGCGGCTCACCCGTCCTGGCAGCCCAGCCATTTCCTGGGCGTAGGAGAGCGGCGCGATCACCACCGGGCTGCGCGCGAGCTGGCCGATCCGACGTTCGCCGAGCTGAGCGTATAGCGGCGCCTGGACCGTGCGGCCGGCGAGCCGCAGCGTGACTTCCTGGCCGAAGCGGGTGACTCCCAACGCACGCGAGAGCGGGGCCGCCATGACGACCGCGCCGATCCCGCCGAACGGGGAGAGTTCGCCATGCGGCACGAGCCTGCCCCGCAACGCGGACAGGCTCTGATCGGCGCCGATGAGCTCGACCGACTCGCCGCCCCGCGGACCGCTCGCCTGCGCCCCGGCTTCGAGCAGGGGAGCGGCGAAGCGCACGCCCGCCAGCCGGCGCACGCGCCCCACGATGCCCTGCGCGAAGCCGCGCGGGTCACGCGCGGTGAGCTGCAGCGTCGCGTTGCCGGCGATGCCGTGCTCCAGCTCGCTGAAAGAGCCCTGGAGGCTCGAGCTCGAGACCTGTGAGGCGAACAACAGCGCCACGCCCGCCGCTATTCCCGCGATCGCAAGACACTCCTGCGCCGCTCTTGCGCGCAGCCGCACCCGGTAGAGCGAGAGGATGTTCGACGGTCTCACGGCCGCGCGATGCTCGCGGGCAGACTGCCCGAGCGAGCAGCCGTGTCCCCCCCCGTGAGCGCCGCAGCCGACGCGCTGACACGCCCGACCTCGGGACCGCCGATCGGGCGATCGGGCTCCCCACCGGCGTTGGGCTCTGCCGCATGGTCGCCGAGGCGTCCGTCGCGCAACGCGAGCACGCGGTCGGCGTAGCGGGCCGCCATCGGATCGTGACTGACGAGCACCACCGCCACGCCACGCTCGAGACACAGCTCCCGCAGCAGTTCCAGCACTTCGCGGCCGCGCTGGGTGTCGAGGCTCCCGGTCGGCTCGTCGGCGAGCAGCAGGCGCGGGTTGGTCGACAGGGCGCGTGCGATCATCACCCGCTGACGCTCCCCCATCGAGAGCGTCTCCGCGCGGTGACGCAGGCGCTCGCCCAGCCCGAGACGTACGAGCAGCGGCTCGATCTCGCGCTGCGCTTGACGCCAGCGCACGGCGCTCAACAGCTTGAGGATGGCGTTGTCGACCGTGCTGACGCCCGGCAGCAGATCGAAGCTCTGGCGGACGAAGCCGAGCTCTGTGAGCCTGAACCGGGACGCCTCGCGCTCCGACAGCGACGAGGTGTCGCGCCCGCCTATGAGTACGGTTCCGGACGTCGGCGCAAGCAGCGTGGCGATCATCAACAGCAGCGTCGTCTTGCCCGAGCCGCTCGGCCCGTAAAGCGCGACCATCTCTCCCGCCCGCACGGTCAGCGACACGCCGTCAACGGCGCGCACCGGCTCGCCCCCGACGGTGGGGTAGTGCTTGACCAGATCGCGCAGCTCGAGCATCGGGCTCTCGCGGTCCGACAGCTCGTGCTCACGCGGCCCGTGCTCACACGGCTCGCGCTCACGTGCCTGGTGTCTGTGCAGCTCAGTCAACGGCCCTGCCCGCCACGTGCACGGTGACGGCGTCGTTCGAGCGCTGGATCGTGCCGCTGAAGCTCAGACCCGACCCCCCGGCGTGCGCGTAACTGCCGGTGCCACGCTCGATCGACATCGAGCCCGAGAAGCGCGCGAGCGTGGCTTCCTTGTGATAGCTCGCGTTGCCGTGAGCGGTGATCGAGCCGCTGCGTGGGTAGATACTCAATTCAGCGGTGACGCGATTGCTCGAGACGATGCTCAGATGAACGTAGATCGTGCCCCTCACCGTGCCCGACGCGAGGCCCTGCTCGTTGAGCGTGAAGCCGTGCTTGCTCGTCAGGTGAAGGTTGCCGTTCTCGTTGAGGTGGATGACCCTCGCGCCGCTCGCGATAGGGGGGCGTGCCTGTGAGACGCCCGGGGCGAGCGTCCCGGAAGCCCAGCTCGCCGCGAGCGAGGCCGTCACGGCAGCTGTGAGCGAGCATATGAGGATGCGCGTTCGCCGACTGTCGTCTTTCATCTGTGGTGCCTGCTTTCTGGTCGTTCATCGTGGACAGGGAGTGGTGGAGGAGACGTTCTGTGTCGATCCGTCTGCGTAGGTGAGCCCGGCCGCAAACGGAAAGCCGCCAGGTGGGCAGCTCGTCGGCTCGATGGTCGCGTTGGACTCGCGCGCGGAACGCGGGCGCGAGCCGATCGTCAGCGACATCGACACGATCGACGCCTCCGGCTCCAACGGCAGCGTCGGGATCGCCGGGACCGAGAGGACGAGGTCTTCCCCGTACGGCGGGGCGTCGGGGAGCACGGTGCCGCTCAACACCAGTCGCTCCTGGAACGGCGTGTCGCCCTGCGCGAGGATCTCGAACGTCGGCTGCAGGTTGCGAAGCGGGCCAAGGAACACCCAGAGCGAGACGCTCTCCCCCAGCAGCTGGGACCCCAGCGGTGCCTGTATGAGCGCTCGCCCGAGGCCTAGCCGCGACTGTGTCGGACAGCCGCGCGCGCCCAAGCGGCGCACGCGCTCGGGCTCGCAGCTGCGCAGTTGCGGGATTTCGATGCCCAGACCGGCGGGTAGCCGCAGAACCGAGCGGCGCAGCGGAGGCGGATCACCGAGTGTGCCCCCAGCGAGGTCGATGTTGATGTTGAGCGCACCCATTGCCCCGAGCCTGTTGGGGCGAAACGACGCCGCGATCGCGCCCGGAACCTGGTCGCTGCTCACGGGCGCGGCGAGGGCCGGCGGCGCGCCCGCGAGCACGATGCTCGCCCACGCGGCAAGCGGCGCAGCGCACACCCGCACGCAAGTCGGCGCCCACGCGTGACGGGTCAGCCGCGGGGACACGGGATCGTCGGGTTGACGGTGAACGTGGCGCCGTCGGCGAACTCGACGATACCGCGCGTGGGAAAGCCGCCGGCTGGGCACCTTCCGGGGACGATCAGCCCCTTGACGTGAACGAGCGTGCGCCGCCCGTGAACCGTCTCGAAGTATGCGACGTTGCTTGCGCCAAGCGTCGCAAAGGCGCTTTCGACGGAGACATATGCAGCGCCGGGGATCGTCGAGACCTGTGGCACCTGAACGCTGAAGCCGAGCCCGTACGGCTTTGGCACACGGATCTCCCGCGCCACCACCACCAGCCCCACTCCCACCGGTGAGGTGCCGCTCGCGTACGCCAGCAACGTCAAACGCCCGTGTTCTCGGGGGCCGAAGAAGAAGTCGAGCGTGAAGGGCTCGCGCACGAGCCCGCTGGCAAGCGCGACCACGCCGACACCGCCACCGAAGCCCACACGCGAGTCCGCCGGACAGCCGCTCGGGCCACGTTGTTCGAGCACCGCTTCCGTGCACGTTCGCGCACCCTGCGCCTGGACCCGAAGTCCAGCCGGCCCGTATAGCGTGAGCCTGCTGACCGGCGCGGGAGGCACGTCGGCGTTCGACGCGAATGCCGCCGAGATCGACAGGTTCGTCGCCGCGCCCAGCCTGTCGGGGGTGAACGCCTCTTTGACGATCAGCGTGTCCCCGGCCCACGCGACCGCTGCGAGCGCTGCGCACGCGCACCCGAGCGACGTCGCGATGAGCGCCCGACGCCGGGCGCGACGGGCTACACAGGGCAAAGGCACACTCAGTCCCTTCCGGACGATCGATTTCAGATGATCCAATCCCGAGCATACACTATGGACCGTGCCGTGAGATATGCTCGGTACGGTGTCTGGCCCGCGGCTGAGCGAGACCTCCTACATCGTGCTCGGCATGCTCGAGCGCCTGCACCCTGCGACCCCCTACGACCTCAAGCAGGTGGCGAAACTCAGCACCACCTACTTCTGGACCATCCCGCACAGCCAGCTCTACTCCGAGTGCGAGCGCCTGGCCAAGGAGGGTCTGCTCAGCGAAGAGCGCGAGGAGACCGGGCGGCGCCGTCGCTTCTACAGCGTCACGAAGGCCGGGCTGGAGGCGCTGGACGCGTGGCGCGCCGAGCCGGCAACACCGATCAGCGAGCTGCGTGACCTCGGCTTGCTCAAGCTATTCCTCGGAGCCGACCCGGCGATGCTCGCGCGGACCTACCTGCCCGAACACGAAGCCACCCTGCGCCGCTTTGAAGAGCTGCGGGACGCGAGCGGGGGAATCCAAGTTCCCCGCGGCCCATGGCTGGCGTTCGAGGCCGGCATCGGACACCTGCGCGAGCGTGTCCGCTTTTGGAAGCAGCTGCTCGAGGAGGAGACGGCTGGCGAGTGAGCAGCCCGCCAGCGAGGTCCGAGGCGAGACAACTTTCGGCCCCCACACGCGAGCCTGCCGTCCCCGCCGACGCACCTCAAACGCTAGGAGTGCTCGCTACCCCCCGATCGGAGCACGTGGGTTGAACCCCCAGAAGATCTGTGTGCCCAGCATGCCGATCAACGTGACCAGCACCAGGTTCAGCACCATCGACTTCGCCGTCGCCTCGCCTACTCCGACCGGCCCTCCGCCGGCGGTGTACCCGTAGTAGCAGCCAACCAGCACGATCACGGTGGCCATCGACATCCCCTTGATCAGACTGAACAGAAGGTCCGGTGGATTCTGGAACTCCCAGAAGACCAGCGAGTATCCCCCTGCTGACACATACCGGATCTGCAGCACCACCGCGATGTATGAGGCCACGTAGGCCATCCCGATCCCGACGATGTATATGAACGGCAGCACGATCCACGCCGCCAGCAGGCGTGTGCCGCACAGAAACGTCATCGAGTCGAACCCCATCACCTCCAGCGCGTCGATCTCCTCGGAGATCCGCATCGCCCCCAGCTCGGCGACGATTCCGGTGCCGACCTTCGCCGACATCATGTAGCCGAACGCATACGGGATGGCCTCTCGCAGGTCGCACAGCGCGGTGAACACGCCCGCGTACTCCGGGGCCCCCTGCGCCTCCGTGAAATAGGCCCCCTCGACCCCACAGGTGCCGAGGCCGGTGATGAATACCAGCCCCCAGATGACGAGCGTCGAGCCGATGATCAGAATGCCGGCCTGGCGCAGCGCCTCGCCGAAGAAGCGCAGCACGCGCAGCCCCCACACGTCGCGCACGACGTTGCCCGCGAAGCTCGCGATCTCGCCCGCCGCTCCGACCCATTCACGCGGCAGCGCAAGCAGCTCGTTCACTTGATCACCAGGATGTTCGGGTGTGTCGCCAGCAGCATCTGCGTGAACACGTAGTTGAACGCGCCGACGCCCAGGAACGAGATGACAACCGCCTGGTTGACGGCGCGCCCGACCCCCTCGGCGCCGCCGGAGGCGGACATGCCCTTGTAGCAGCACACGATCGCGATGATCGCGCCGAACATCATGGTCTTCAGCACCGATCCCCACAGGTCGGTGACCGTGGCGTTGGCGAACAGAGTCGCCCAGAATGGCCCGAGCGGCTGGCCGTTGACCACTGCGGCGAGGATGCCGCCGAAGATGCCGAACAGCAGCGCGTACAGGTCGAACAGGCCGGTGATGAGCAGCAGCGCGAGAAACCGCGGGACGACCAGGTTCTTGACCGGGTCGACGCCCAGCACCTGCAGCGCGTCGAGCTCCTCACGAATCTTGCGCGCCCCCAGGTCCGCGGTGATCGCGGTGCCGGCTATCCCCGCGAGCACGATCGAGGTGATCAGCGGGCCGACTTCGCGGATCGCCGCGAGCACGAAGAACCCGCCAAGCCGGTCGACCGCGCCGAGGATCCGCAGGAAGTTCGCCGCCTGCAATCCGGGCGCGCCGTAGTTGATCGCGACGGTGGTGACCAGCAGCGGAAGCCACACCAGGCGCAACACGAACAGGAACTGCGATACGAACTCCTCGCCATAGGGATACGGCGGGCGTACGGACGAGGAGATCGTCCTGCCGGTGAGGATCATCATCTCCCCGACTTCCTCGAACAGTCCCCTGGCGGGAAGGATGGCCCGCTCGTAGACGCTACGCATCTGGCCCTGGTCCCATTCGGCCGAGCCCTCGGCTGCCGAGCACGACATCCCGATCAGCGCCCGTCGCGCGGCACGACGGATTCCACAGGGCAAAACGCACAGTCAGTCCTTTCTGGATGGTAGGATATAGATGGTCTAAATCCGAGCATACACTATGGACCGTGCGACCAGAGAGGCCGATGCGACGCCCGAAGCGCCTGAATGCCAGACGGGGTGCAATCTCGAGACGGCGAGCGACCTCGCGCTTCCATCAGCCGACATCCATGCTCACCGAGAGGAAGTGAAAGAACGTGGCCCAGTGGGCCCAACCGGCGCCGGTCACCGGACGTGCCGCTCGCCTGGCGCAAGCCCGTGCTTTCATTGGCTGCGTGCCATCGGCAGGCCGACGCTCGCGAACCTGCGCACGCACTTCAGGCTGACAACGTGCCAAAAAGGAGTCATTCGATGACCACCACCGCACCGCCCACCAGCGCACCCACCCGATCAGAGGGTCCCGACCAGGCCACTGACCTGCCGGATCAACTCAGACGAGGCCTGCAGGGGTTCTCCGAGCGCTGGCTCGGTCGCGCCGACGAGCTCGGCGACTTCCTCGGCCGCTGGGAGAAGGCCTGGAACACTCACGATCCCGATGAGCTCGAAGCCCTGGTAACCGAGGACATCGTATGTGAGGACCCCGCGATGCTCGGCGAGACCGCCCACGGCCGCAGCGAGTTCAGAGCATTCATCGACCTCTTCTTCCGCGCCTTCCCCGACGTCCACCTCGAAGGCACCGGCACGCTCTACCCCGCGCTCGAGGGCACGGGGATGGCGGTGCCATGGCGACTGACCGGCACGTTCACCGGTGAGCTCGCGTTCTGGGGCAAGCGTTACGGTGCAAACCCACCGACTCTGGCCCCCACCGGGCGGTCGATCGACATAGAGGGCATCGACCTCTACGAGTTCCGCGACGGTCTGATCTCCCACCACACGCTGATCTACGACGCCTACGACTTCTCTCAGCAGATCGGGCTGCTCCCGTCACGAGACCTCAAGGTGCCCGCGGTGATGCTGCTCGCCCAACGGCTCATGGCCTCCCGCTCGCGGCGGCGCGCACGCGCCTGACCTGAAACCGCCGCCGTAGAAGACGATGTCGATGCACGGGGAGCGCGAGCCGGGGCGGGGCGACAGCGTTGGTGGGGGTTCGCCGCGACAGCGAGAGGCCGATCACCACCAACCACGTGCGGGGCGAGCTTCGCGACCATGCGCGGGCTTCGGGCGAACGAGGCACCCGCGCTTGACGGCGACTTCTCCGCCGCAGGCTTCACCGAGCTCCGCGATCAGCGGCTCGGCTATGGGGTCAGGTCGCTGACTGTTTGGGCGGCGGGGCGGATGTCTGAGATCCGGGTCACGTTCGCGCCCGCGTAGAGCGGCCCGGAGTCGAGAAGACCGCGCGGTCCGTCGTCCAAGGCCATCGGCGGGCCGAGAAAGGGCAGCGATGGTCGCTGGATCGCAAGCCCGCGATCCTGGAGCCCTTCCGGGACGCGCATCACGAGTGGTGAGGCGAGCCGGTTGACAAGCCGGATCCAGCCCGGTCCCCGCGGGTCGTCGCCCAGCCAGCGGCGGGTTGCGGCGTTTGGAATCACACGATGCGGCGCGTCGGCCCACCCGAGCCCGAACAGCTCGGTCAGTACCGTGCTGTCGGCCTCCAGGCAGCGCCGCTTGTAATCGGGATGCGCCCGGCTCTCGTCGCTGAGGAGAAAGCGCGTGCCCAAGACGGCAGCGACCGCGCCGGCATCGAGCGCCCGTGCCACACCTTCCTGGTCAACGATCCCTCCGGCCGCCAGAACCGGGACCTCGACCGCAGCCCGAACACGCTCGACCAATTCGAGCACCGGCGTGGTACCGCGAACATGCCCGCCGGCCTCGACCCCCTGGGCTATCACCGCGTCGGCTCCCGCCGCCTCCGCGGCTCTTGCCTCATCGACCGAGCCGCACTGGTGGACCCACGTCCCCTGAGCAAGCCTGCGTGGCTTGCCCCAAAAGGTGACGATCACGTCAGCGTCCGCAGCTGCCTGCACATCGCCCGGCCGGAGAAGCGGCAGCACGAGGTTGACCGCGATTGGTCGGCCGGTGAGCCTCCGAGCGGCAGCCAGCTCGTCGGCGATCGGCGCTCGGGCGCCCCCGATCGTCCCCAGCCCGCCGGCCTCCGATACAGCCGCCGCTAGCTCATGACGGGCTACAGCGCCCATCCCCGCCTGAACGATCGGCGCTGGCAAGTCACGGAAGTCGAGCACTGCGGTCATCCCGCGCGCAGCCTACAGCCCCGGGGTCCTGCTCAGTCTGCGATAGGGCGACCACCGGCGTCTCCTTCAGGCGGGTGGCGGCGAGAGCCGCACCGGCAGCGTCTTCATCTGGTTGGCGAACGCCGATTCGAGGTATGTCGGGGTATCGAGGATCTCAATCTCGGGAAAGCGGGCGAGGGTCTCCTCGAAGAGGATCCGCAGCTCCAGACGCGCGAGCGCCGTACCGAGGCAGTAGTGCCGGCCGCCGGCACCGAACGCCTGGTGCTCGGGGTTGCGCCTGACGTCGAAGCGCTCGGCATCCTCGAAGCAGGACTCGTCGCGGTTGGAGGACGGATACCACATCACGAGCTTCTCCCCCTCCCGGATGCTCTGGCCGTGCAGCTCGGTGTCGCGAGTGGCGGTGCGGGCGAAGTGAGCGAACGCGGGAAACATGCGCAGTGACTCCTCGACCACGCCCGGTATCAGCGACGGGTCCTCCACGACCTCACGCAGCTGGTCACGGCTTTCCATCAGCGCGCGCATCCCGCTGCAATACGTCGCCTTGGTGCTGTCATTACCGGCCGCCATCAACAGCAGGAAACCCATCACGATCTCGTGATCCTCGAGCCGCTCGCCGTCGAGCTCGGCATGCACCAGCACGCTCGTCAGATCCTCAGTCGGCGCGGCGCGACGTTCGGCGATCAGCCGCCCGCAGCGCTCGAATACTTCGGGCACCTCGTTCTCCATCACGCTGTTGGCACCATCCGGCGTGGCATCCGGGTCACCCGCCCCAACGATCGCGTTCATCAGCCTGGCCCACACTGCATCATCCTCGGGGGTGAGGCCCATGAAGCTGCCGATCACACGCGCCACCACAGGCTGGGCGACATCGTTGACGAGATCGCAGCTCTCCCGACCGGAGAGCCGGTCGAGCACTTCGGTGGCGATCGCGCGAATCGCGTGCTCGTGCTCGGCGATCCGCTTGGGCGTGAAGCCGCGCTGGAAGAGCGCCTTCAGACGGTCGTGCTTTGGGGGGTCCATCCCGATGAACATCGCCTGTTGCATCTCCAGCGACAGCCCCGTTTTCTTGGTGGCGGTGAAGCCCCCGATTTCGGAGGAGAACGTCTGCCAATCGCGGCTGACCTCATGCACATCCTCGGCCGTGGTCACCGACCAGAAGCCGTCCTCGCCGGGGTACTCGGTGATCCCGTCCGACCAGTGCACCGGGCACTCCGAGCGCAGCCGCCGGAACAGCTCGTGCGGCGGCCCCTCCCGGAAGTTCGACCGATCGCCGACGCGCGCGTTCTGCAGATCGCTTTCGAGGGGTGCCGGTTTGTTTCTCTCGACTGATGCCATTTGCGACCTCCTATGAAGTAGCAACCATGTTGGCTGCCGTGCGGTGTGCGAGCGACACGATCAGCTTCTGGTGGGTGCGGTTGTGTGAGACTGCCCCGAAGTCATCGGTAGTCAGTATGGACGCTTTGGGGCTGGTCTTCGTGCGTCGGCACGAAGGAGTCGATCGAGCGCACTCAGACAACGACGGAAGGTGGGTCGCTGAGGCCCAATGAGGAGCCACGAGCCGGCGCGGCGTGGAGTTACGCTTCGAGAGGTCCGGGAAGGCGGGGCAGGCCATCATCGGGAATTGGCTCCCAAACGACGGCGCTGGCAACATGCAGGCGACCCATCGGCCGTACCCCGGGGTCGCCATCGAAGGATCCCATGCGAACGTTGATGAACTCCGGGCTCTCCGGACGCTGTCTGAACAGCGCTGAGCCGCAGGTGCCGCAGAACGCCTGTCGGCTCCGTCACCTGCGTTCCAGCGCCGGACGTGATCCTCGCCAACTGACGATTC
The DNA here is from genome assembly GCA_963696615.1 of uncultured Solirubrobacterales bacterium. Taxonomy (GTDB): domain Bacteria; phylum Actinomycetota; class Thermoleophilia; order Solirubrobacterales; family Solirubrobacteraceae; genus Palsa-744. Next base: position 862,167 of record CAVOKU010000003.1, read on the forward strand.
GAAAAGTCCCGGAGTTGGCGATAGCCGAAGGCGAGGCGGCGGTGCCCGTTCGTCGTTGACAGCGAGTGCAGTGGCAGTATCCGGAGCGGCGTCTCGGATGTCGACCTCCTCCTCGGTGGCGATCCCGGCGGTGAGGATCGCCGGTAGGAGGCTGCGCAGGAATTCGGTTGTGTGGCTGATCGCGTCCTCGCCGACGACTACCGCGAACTCTGTCTCCAGGTCGGGGCTGGGCTGGAGGCCGGCTTGCGCGAACGTCTCGAGCAGACGCAGGCCCATGTTCGGCTGTGTCCCGAGCCTGCCGAACGCCTCGTACATCCACTTGTTGACATGTTCGGACGCGGGCGTCGGCGGCCTGTCCGCGGAGGCCCTCTCCGGCACCGCTGAGCCGATCGGCATGTTGGTCTCGGCGAACGCGACCACACCGCCGGGGCGGACGTGCCGCGTGGCGCTTCTGACCGCGTCTGCGGGGTCTGCCTGTGGCCTCTCAGCGCGGGAAAACGCGCCTTTCTCTCGCCCGCAGAGCTACCCGGAGCCCCGCGAGGAACTCGGGACGACGCCGACGCTCCAATTGAAAACTGAAGCGTCAACTATCCAATGGCGAGACTCGGAATCGAACCGAGGACACCACGATTTTCAGTCGTGTGCTCTACCAACTGAGCTATCTCGCCGCAAATCCCGATGCTACCGGCTGAGCGCGGGATGGTGGCAAGCGCAGGGACCCGCCGCCGTCAAGTTGATGGTGGCAGGTCGCAGGGACCGGCCACCATCAATGTTCCCACGCTCGCAGGTAGGGGAGAGGATCGATCGAGTGCCCCCCGGCTGCCTGCCAGCCCCCGACCCACATCTCGAAGTGCAGGTGTGGCCCGGTGGCATCGCCGGTCTGGCCGGCCAGGCACAGGGTCTGCCCGGCCGCAACCGTCTGTTCGGCGCCCACCGCCAGCGAGGCCGCCTTGCAGTGGGCGAACATGAAGTCGAAGCCCACCGCCGTGTGCTCGACCGCGTAGTAGCCGGCCCCTCCCGCCTGGTAGGACGTGGTGAGGATCGTGCCCGCCAGGGGAGCCACCACGGGAGTGCCTTCGGCGGTGAGAACGTCCTGTCCTTCGTGCACGTGACCGTTGCGGGCCGCGCCGTAGCGGTTTTCGGGCCCGCCGAAGCTGTGGGCTCCCGCGACCGGGAACACGGCCCCCTCCGCCGCCGACTGGGCGGGACTGGGCACGCCGGCTTCGGGCGTCGGCGCAACGGGAGCGGGAGCCTTCGGCGCGGTCACCGTCAGGCTCGCCTCGCCTGAGCTGTGGGCTGTGCGCAGCAGCGTGCCGGAATGATGGTCGTGGGCGCTCACGCTCACTTGATACGTTCCCACCGGCAGTGTCGCGCCCGCCGGCCAGCTCACCGCCACCACCCGGCCGGTGTGCACCCAGCGCAGGTTCGCCACGAGAACCCGCTTGCCGGTCGCGGCCTCGCTCACCGAGATCCGTACGTAGACCGTGCCGACGCCCTTCTCGTCGATGCGAAACGTCACCCGCGGCGGCCGGCCCGCCACCGCCGTTCCGGGAACCGAGAGCGACCGCAGCGCCGGCCGCGGTGAGACTTCGGTGTGGGCGAGCACGCCGTACTCCGCACCGCCGGTGACGGCGTCGGACGGCGCCTTCGCGCCCCCGGAGGACGAGCTGGATGGCTCGGCTGCCGGTGCAGCGGTGCCACCCTGCGTGCCCGCGTACACGGTCGCCGGCGCAGCCCCACAGGCGAGCGCGGTGGCGAGCAGCGCAGCAGAAGCCCCGATGCGGGCATGCCTCATACCCCTCTACTCGACGCCACCGCGCCCGGTTGAAACCCCTGCGCGGCCCCTTGCAACCCGGGCGGCGGTGTGCAGCAGCCCGTCGCTGCTAGCCCACGGCCGCCGAGCGCAGCACGCCTTCGATCTCCGCGATGGTGCCGTCGATCCGCGCGAGCAGGTCCTGGTCCTCGCCACTGCTGAGCGTGTACCGCCGCAATGTCGCGAGCACCCTCCTGATGATTCCCATCGCGATGTGTTCGCGCTCCTCGTCGATCTCGCCCCGCTCGCGCATCTCCGCGAGCCGGCGCAACGATGGTTCGATCACCTCGCCCTGCACGTCCGCGGCACCCAGGCCGTCCTCGATCGCCTGGGCGAACGCGCTCTCGGCGAGCTCCGCTTCCCCTCTTTCCAGCGCGGTCAGGAAGGTCTCGAGCGCGGCCTCGGCCACGGCGAAGGGATCGGCCCTGACCTGCTCCCGCGCGTCGGGGCCCGAGCGACCGAGAACTTCCATGAAGGCGTCCAGCAGCACCGGGTCGAAGTGCCTGCCGCGCTCCTCGCGCATCATGTCCACGGCCTGCTCGACCGAGAACGCCTTGCGATACACCCGGTCGCTCGTGAGCGCGTCGAAGACGTCCGCGATCGCGACGATCCGCCCCTCGATCGGAATCGTCTCCCCCGCGACGCCGCGGGGGTAGCCGCTTCCATCCCACTTCTCGTGGTGACTGAGGGCGATCGTCGCAGCCATGTCCAGGATCGCCGAGCTCGACCCTTTCAAGAGCCTGTGCCCCTCCTCGGCGTGGGTCTCCACGATCGCACGCTCCTCCGGGGTCAGCTTCCCCGGCTTGAGCAGGATCGCATCGGGGATCGCCACCTTGCCGACGTCGTGCAGCGGCGCGGCGTGGCTCATCCGCTCGCACAGTTCCTCCTCGAGCCCGATCTGCTCCGCCAGCAGCGTGGAGAACCGCCCGATCCGCTCGATGTGAGCACCCGTGTCCTCATCCCGGAACTCGACCGCCATCGAAAGTCGCCTGACGGTCTCGGCCTGAGCGATCTCGAGCTCTTTGAGCGCGCGGCTCAGCTCGACGGAGCGGTCTCCGATCTCCTTCTGCAGCTTTGCCCGGTGGCGCTCGCCCGCCAGCCATCCCACCGATCCCGCCGCCATGGCCAGCACCCATGCGAATACGACCACGAGGGCGACGTCGGACGCCAGCGCGACGCCCACGACGGCACCCGCCGTGACTCCCAGGCCCGCCACCCAGCGCAACCCCTTCGCCATGCTCCAAAGATTCGCCTCCGATGCGCCGACCCCTGTATCAGCGCTCCCGCGCGCGGGCCCGTGCCCTTCTCGCGGTCTCGTGCCGCGCTTCTTCCCGGTCATATCGGCGGGGTCTTTCTCGCGCACTGGTCCGCTCTCGCGTTCGACACCCCCCGCGCAGAGCTTTAGCCGTGAAATCGAGCCGTCGGCGCATGACCGAGGCCGGCGCCGCGGCTCGGCCGGGCGTTCGTCGATCATCGGACTGGTATAGGGTGCCCGCCATGTCTACCCGTGTCCGCACCACTCGTACCCGTGTGACCTCGCTTTTCGCCTGCCTGATCACCCTCGGGCTGCTCGTCGCGCTGGCCGGGTGCGGCAGCTCCGACAACGGCGTCTCCTCCAAATCGGCTAGTGAAATCCTCGCCGCTTCACTGGCCGCCGCCAACGAAGCGAGCTCGGTGCACATCGCGGGCAAGTCGAGCACGGGTCAGCTCTCGTTGGTGCTGAACCTCGACCTCAGCTCCGAAGGCGGCAAGGGGCAGATCTCGCTCGCGAACTTCGACTTCGAAGTGATCCGGATCGGCAGCACGATCTACCTGAAAGGCAACAAGGTCTTCTACGCCCGTCTGGCCGCCACCAACAAGGCGTTCGCACCGGTCGTCAAGAAGCTCACCAACGGCGCCTGGCTGAAGGCGCCTGTGAGCGGCGAACTCGCTCAGCTCGCGGCGTTCAGCACCAAGAACACCGAGCTGAAACTCCTGCTGCGCAACAGCGGGCCGCTGACCAAGGGGGCCACGATCACGGTCAACGGCCAGAAGGCGATCGAACTCAAACAGGCGGCGAAACTCTACAAAGGCTCGCTGTTCGTCGCCACGACCGGCAAGCCATATCCCGTCCAGATCGTCAAGACGGGTCGCGAACACGGCCAGATCACGTTCTCCAACTGGAACGCGGCGGTCAAGCTGGAAGCGCCGACGAACGTCGTCGACATCAGCAAGCTCTGAGCCTTCGCCCGCCAGAGGACCCGCCCGCCGCCTCCGGTAGGCTGCCCGCCATGCCCCACCGGCCGTCGCGCCCCCGTAGGCGCTCTCGCATCCTGCTAGCCCTCGCGCTCGCGGCGACGCTCGCGCTGCTCGCCGGCTGCGGCGGCGGCTCCTCGGGCAACGGCGTGTCCTCCAAATCGGCCAGCGAAATCCTCGCGGCGGCGAAGTCCGCCGCCGACGGTGCGACCTCGGTGCACGTGGTGGGGACGATCGCCAGCGGCGGCAAGCCGATCACGCTCAACATGGAAATCGCCGCGGGCAGCGGCGGTCGGGGTCAGCTCTCCGAGAGCGGGCTCTCGTTCGAACTGATCGTCCTCGACAACACCGTCTACATCAAAGGCAGCCCGCAGTTCTACAGCCACTTCGGCGGCGCCGCGGCGGCCCAGCTGTTCCAGGGCAAGTGGCTGAAGGCCCCCGTCAGCAGCGGCGAACTCGCGACCCTCGCTTCGCTCACCAACCTGGGCAAGCTCCTCGATCAGGCCCTCGCGGCGACCGGGACGCTGTCGAAGGGGGCCTCCACCACCGTGGCCGGGCAGCCGGTGATCGAACTCACCGACTCCGCCAAGAACGGCGCGCTGTTCGTCGCCACGACCGGCAAGCCGTATCCGATCCAGATCGTCAAGCACGGCTCGGAAAGCGGCAAGATCACCTTCTCGGACTGGAACAAGCCTGTCACGCTGTCGGCGCCAGCCAACGCGATCGACATCAACCAGCTCCAGCACGCAGGCCACTGAGCGAGCCGGTCCCACCGCACGAGCGTCGCTGGGCCTCTACCTGACGATCGCGAAGGACAGCGTCGCCGGCTTTGAGCTCAGGCCCGAGCTGACGGCCACGAGGGTCGCCTTGTATGCGCCGACGCCGAGCGGCTTGGCGCCCACACGTCCGCTGAAGGCCACGCTGTCGCCTCCCTTGCCCTCTTTCGCCCGGGTGAGCGTCCCGAACTTGAGCGTGCGGCTACACCGCTTGGCGTGCTTGCGCCTCAGCTTGGCGGTGGGTGCCACGCACGTCCGGCCACTGCGCAGGCCGGGCGCCGAGCGCGTGAACGCGATCTTCACCGACGCCGCCTCGGACAGCGTGAAATGGAATGTCGTCCCCTGTGGCGCCTTCTTCCTGGCGGCGGCGACGGCCGTGGGGCGTTTGGCGACCCGGAACCGGGCATTGCTCAGGCGAGCGCCTGAGATCACCGGTAGGACCAGCGAGCCGCCCGGGTTGATGCGCAGCAGGGGCGCCACGGGGGGGCTCGTGATCGTGACCGTCGCACTCGCGCTCGTGAGGTTGCCGAGCACGTCGGCGCCCGTCACGGTCACGGAGTAGCTGCCGGGAGCCGAGTAGGCGTGCGTGACGCTCGTCCCCGCCTGGCTCGCGCCGTCGCCGAAACTCCAGCTCGTCGCGCCGAGCGACGACCACACGTCCAGCGGCGACACCGAGAACGAGAGCGCGTTGCCGACGACGCCCGAGCTGGGGATCGAGAGCGAGTCCAGCAGTGGTCCCGCCGCGTCGTAGCCGGCCGCTTCGATGATCGAGGGCGCTCCGAGCTTCCACACCGTCGCCGCGTTGCCCTGGCCGTCGACGGCCACCTCGGGTTCGGTGACGCCTTCTCCTTCAGTGGAGAGCTTCACCGCCGACTGCCACGTCCCACCGACGCCGCTCCGCGTCGAAGCTTCGATGAGTTCGTGTTTTCCGTTGTTTCGTTCCCACACCACGATCGCCTCACCCGCTGGCCCGAGCCCGACCTGGGGCGCGACTTCGGTGTTCCCAGCGGGCGGCGAGATCACGACCGGAGCTTCCCAAGCGTGAGTGGCGGTGGTGGCAGTCGCTTCGACGAGATCGTCGTTTGCCCCTGCGAGGCGTTGCCAGACGACGACGGCTTCGCCCTGCCCGCCGATCGCGACCTCTTGACCTCCCGGTTCTCCGGGCAGTGCGGGATTCGAGACCGCGACGGAGCCCTGCCATTTGCCGCTCGACGCCAATCCCATTGCCGCTTCGATGACCTCGGTTCCGATGAACCGTTCCCATATCGCCACCGCTTCTCCGTTCGGCGCGGTAGCAAGCTCGGGCACGTTGGCGTTGTGACCTTCTGGCGGCGGCGAGATCCTCGTCTTGCCTTTCAATTCGGCGCTCGATGCTTTACCGGATGCGGAATCGATCACTATTTCCAGTCCTTCGTGTTCTTCCCAGACTGCCAACGCGTCGCCGTTTGCGTCCGCTCTGACATGCGCGGGATTGATGTCGCTTGCTGTTTTCGAGAGCACGACTGGTTCATGCCAAGTCCCAGAACCAGCGGAGCGGCCCGCTGCTTCGATGGCTGCGTCTCCGCCGCCAGCCGGGCTCTGCCACACAGCGATCGCGTCCCCCTGCGAGTCCATTGCGACGTCGGGGGGATTTTCCCCGACGACTCCAGGCTTCGATAGTGGAGCCGACGCGATCTGCCACGCGCCGTTCAAACCCTGCCTCGAGGCGGACTCCACGATCGGTTCGCCCCCTTTGGTGGTGCCCATCCACACGGCGACCGCGTCTCCATGCGAGTCGATCGCGACCTGTGGCCGGACTGCTTTTGGTTCTTCCCCGGAGAGCGGCGCCGACGCCGGCGTCCATTTGGCAGCTCCCGCGGGTCTGCCCGACGCTTCCACAAGCCAGCCAGTCCCGTTGAACCGTTCCCACACCGCAACCGCGTCCCCCTGGGGATCCACGGCGACCTGGGGCTGCGTGGCTTCGTGTCCCGCGGTCGAGAGCTTTTCCGGAGCGAGCCACGACGGTGCAGCGGCGGCGCTCGTGGCCCCCCGCGAGCGCCCAGCAGGTGATCGTCGCCGCGGTCGCGCCCCTTGCCCCCATGCGTGACGCTGATGCTAGCCGGTTGCCGCACGCCGCTCAACGCGCGCGACTGAGATGCTGCGGGCTCCGGGAACACACCGCAATCGGAAGGAGCGCCGGTGACATTCGATCAAACCAAGGTGGGACAGGTCGTGGCCGAACAGATGGAGGCGCTCGAACAGCGCTTCGGCGAGGACTGCGAGATCGGCGACGTTTGCACGATCGTCGAGGTCGTCGGGCCGCACGGCTCGAGCGTCTCGGTGCGCAGCAGCGAAGCTCGGCCGCACTCGACGATCGGCCTGCTGCGGATGGCCGAGACGATGATGCTCTCCAGTCTCGGCAGCGACGCCGAGTAGCCCGGTCGGCACGGCGCGCCGGCGAGGAATCAGCGGTTGACGAGCGTCCGCACGCGCTGGGGCAGGGTGGCGATGAGCGCCTGCTCCCTGGCCTTGCTCAGCGCTCCGGTCGACACCGCCGCGGCGAGCTGTTCCTTGCGGGCAGCGACGAGAGCCGCTTCCAGGCCAGCCGCCGACTTGCCGGGGGTGGCGTTCGCGATCTGGGCGAGCGTCTTTCCCGACCTGAGTTCTTCGTGCAGCTGCCCAGCCGGCACGTTCAGATAGCCGGCCGCCGCCTGACCCGCGCGGCGGGGAGCGATCTGGCCCTTCGACGCGCCGGTGCCGGTGTGGTCGGCGCGGGCGCGCGACAGCGAGCGCGGGCCGCCCGCCCGGTCGACCTCGGCTGACACGCGCTGGGGCAGCTTGGCGATGGCCGCCGCCAGCCTGGCCTTCTTGGTCGCCACGAGCGCGGCTTCCAGGCCGGCCGCCGACTTGCCGGAGGTGGCGTTCGCGAGCTGGGCGAGGCTCTTGCCCGCGAGCAGTTCGCTCCTGAGCTTGGCGACGGGAATCTCGAGATAACGCGCGGCCGCGGAGAGGCCCCCGCCGGCGCCTCGATGATGGGCTCCGTTGCCGTGGTGAGCGCCGCGTGCGCCTGCGCGCGCGCGGCTGTGCGTGTCGGGGCCGGTGGACGCGACGGCGGCCACTGCGCCGCAGGTGGCAACGGCGGCGATCGCGATCATCGCCGCCGAACGCGGTCTCAGCCTGCGTTTCATGCTCACATTCTGTCAACCATTGTTAAAGGCCCGCGCGGCGGACGGTAAAAGAAGCCTGAAAGCCGCTCGGCGAATCGCCGCGCAGCCTCATGCAGGCGAGGGCTGGACCGAGGCCGAGCTCGCCGCCGCGGAGGCGTGGGTCAGCTCGTCGGTGAGCTCGGGCGCGAGCTGCAGGAACGCGGCCACGAGCATGGGATCGAAGTGGCTACCGCTGCCCCGCTGGAGCTCGGCGAGCGCGTCGCTCAGCTGCCAGGAGTCCTTGTAGGGGCGCTTGGACAGGAGCGCGTCGTATACGTCGCACACCGCGCAGATGCGTGCCACCAGCGGTATCGCCTCCCCCTTCAGGCCATCGGGGTAGCCGCCGCCGTCCCAGCGCTCGTGGTGAGAGCGGGCGATGCTCTCGGCCATCTGCACCAGCGGGTTCTCCGATCCGGCGAGGATCTCCCCGCCGGTCTCCGGATGGCGACGGATCACCTTCCAGTCGGTCTCGTCGAGCTTGCCGGCCTTGAGCAGCACCTGGTCGGGAACGCCGATCTTGCCGATGTCGTGCATCGCGCTGGCGTGTCGGAGCATCTCGGCCTCGGCCGGCTCCCAGCCGATCGCGAGCGCGAGACGCTCGCACAGGATGCCGATGCGCTGGACGTGCTCGCCCGTCTCGTTGTCGCGGAACTCGACCGCGGCCGCGAGCCGCTGGATCAGCTCCAGCTGGCTTTCGGTGAGTTTGCGCGAGTAGGCGTTGCGTTCGACCAGCGTCGCGAGGTAGCTGGCCGCCACCATCCCGACCAGGCCCACCGCCCACGCCGCCAGCGGGTAGCTGACGACCAGGATCTCCCCCGCGTCGAACGCGATCTGAGCGACCAGCAGATAGGCCGCCGCGAGCACGAGCGCGACCAGTGCCGAGCCGAGCACGGTGAACCGCAGCGAGGCCAGTGGCGCCACGGCGCCGCCGAGCACGATCGCCAGCAGCGCGAGCCAACCGGGCGCCGGCTCCAGCGGATTCCCGTGCACGGCGGTCCAGATCGCGTCGGCCTGGATCTCGGGGCCCGCCATCGGGTTGCCCGAAGCGGTCGAGGTCGGGTGGACGTCCTGCAGCGTCGGCGCCGACGCACCCACCACCACGATCTTGCCGGCGAAGATCCGCGGGCTCACGCGCCCGCGCAAGACGTCGGAGAAGGACACCGTACGGATCGTGCCGGGGGGTCCGCGGAAGTCGATCCAGGCCCCGTCGGACCCGAAGCGGGCCGCCGCGATCGGATGACCGGAGACGCGGGCCGCCGCCACGGCGAAGCTCTCCAGGCCCAGCTGGGTATGGCGGTAGCGGCGAATGACCCCTCCCGGGTCGGCCGGGAGGTTGCTCGCGCCTGCCACCGCATGGGCCTGCCGCAGGTTGGCTTCTCCGCCGAGCACGTCCGTCTGCCCCGCCGCATCGACTTCGGTGGTCGCCAGCACCACGTGTCCCGCGTGGGCGATCGCGCGGTAGAGCGCCAGGTCCTGCGCCGGCGAGGTGGGCTCGGTGAACTGCACGTCATATGCGATCGTCCGCGCACCGTCGGCGTGCAGCCGGCCGATCACCTCGGCGTGAAGCGAACGGGGAAAGGGCCACTGCAGACCCAGGTCCGAGAACGTCTTGTCGTCGATCGCGACCACCACCACTCCCGCAGGGCGGGCGGGCTTGCGCAGGTCAAAGCGCATGTCCACCGAGTCGTTCTCGAGGCGAGGCCATGCGTCGAGCGCGTGGGCGGCGATTCCCACGGCCACCGCGATCACGCTCGCGACCGCGACCGCGAGCGTCTTGGGAGACCGCGCGAGGCGACTGGTCAAGGTGCTCCCCGTGAGCCGCGCCGGCTCAGGGCCGCGCGAGGTAGCTGTGCCCCGCTCTCACCAGCACGGCCCTGTGACGGTGGAGCGGTCGCACGCTGACCGTGCCGCTGCGGACGATCGTCTCCGTGCCCCTGCAGAGCTCGACGGTGCCCCAGTAGGTCCCACGGACGGTGGCCACGCTGTTCTGGCCCCGGGTGCTGTAGTGGCCGCCGTGATCCTTCGCCCAGAGGCTGTGCGCCGGCTTGTGGCGCGCGGCGGCGCCGGCGACCGCGACCCGGCCGCCACGGTGTCCGCGCCGTGAGCAGCCGCGCGGACGCGATCCGACCAGGGTGAACGTCGTCATGCCGTGTCGCGACGCGCTTTGCCCGACGAGGAACGTGGCGCCCCAGACCGTTGCCGACTGGGTGTCGCCGCTGCGATCCACCGCGGTGGTCAGCACGAGCCTGCCGTGCACCGCGTCGACGAGCGTCCCGATCGGGACGTCCCCGGTCCCCGAGAGTGGCTGCAGCGCCGAGGAGCCGTGCACCCTGACGAGCACCGTTCCGCCGAGCACGTGTGTCAGCGCTGTGGTGCCCAGCACGGGCGGGGCGACAGCCGCCGGAGCGGGGCCCGGCCTGGCCGGGCCGAACCCGAGCCCCGCAGCCGAGCTGGCGGGCTGGTCGGCGAGGAGCGGTTCGCTCGCGGTCGTGAAGGTCGTGTCGGCGCCGTAGCTGGTACCGGCGGCGCAGCCTTCGCAGTCGCTCGCCACGACCCGGTAGTGATACCCAGTGCCGGGGGTCAGACCGGTGAGGGCCCGCGAGACTTCGTGGGTGGCGCTGTCCGAGCCCACGGCTTCGTCGGCCAGCGGCGAGCGCCCGCCGTAGGCCGCGGTTTCGCCCCAATCGAAGTGATAGGTCGTCGCCGTTCCGCGCGGGTTGACGGTGGCGGTCATCGTGGCGCTCGTCAGGGCGACCGCCTGCGCCGCGTCGGTGCTCACCGCGGGTGCGGCCACCGTCGTGAACGTCTGGTCGACCCCATACGCGGTCCCCGCAACGCAGCCGCCGCAGTTGGTGGCGACGATGCGGTAGTGATAGACGGTGCCCGCATGCAGACCCGTGAGGCTCTGACCGAGTTCGTGGGAGACGCTGTCCGAGCCGGCGCTTTGATCTGGAACGGGTGACTGGTTACCGTACGCCGTCGTTTCACCCCAGTCGAAGTGATAGGTCGTCGCGGTCCCCTCCGGGTTGACGGCGCCCGTCACCGTGGCGCCGGTGAGGGTGAGGGATTGCGCGCCCTGCGTGCTCGCCGTCGGCGCGGGCACGGTTGTGAACGTCTGGTCGGCGCCGTAGGCCGTCCCCGCCACACATCCACCGCAGTTGGTGGCGACGATGCGGTAGTGATAGGCGGTGCCCGCATGCAGACCCGTGAGGCTCTGACCGAGTTCGTGGGAGACGCTGTCCGAGCCGGCGCTTTGATCTGGAACGGGTGACTGGTTGCCGTAGGCCGTAGTTTCACCCCAGTCGAAGTGGTAGGTGGCGGCCGCCCCACGCGGGTTCACGGTTCCCGTCACGGTGGCGCTGGTCAGCTCGATCGCTTCGGCCCCTTCGGTCGTCGCCGTGGGGGGAGCGGCGGTCGTGAAGGTCTGGTCAGCGCCGTAGGTGGTGCCTTCCGTGCAGCCGCCGCAGTTGGTGGCCACCACCCGGAAGTGATAGGTGTGATCGGCCGACAGGCCAGTCAGTTCCTGTTCGAGCTGGTGTTTGGCCGAATCGGCGCCCACGCTCGCATCCACTTCGGGGAGCTGGCTTCCGTAGGAGGTCGTCGGGCCCCAGTCGAAGTGGTAGGTGGTCGCGTGACCCTGGGGGTTGACCGTCCCGTTGAGGATCGCGCTCGTCAGCATCACGCTCGAGGCCGGCTGGGAGATCGCCGTCGGTGGGGCGATCGTCGTGAACGTCTGATCCGGGCCGTACGTGGTGCCGGTGCCGTTCGTCGCGACGGCCCTGAAGTGATAGGGGGTGGCGGGAGTGAGGCCACCGACCGGCGCAGACACCGTCGCGGCGCCCGCGCCGCTGCCCGCGGAGCCGGCGGACGTCTGCGCGCCGTATGCGGTGGTGGTGCCGTATTCGAAGTCGTAGGTGGTGGCCTGCGAGTTGGGGCCCACGCTCGCTTCCAGCGTCGCGATGGTCTCCGCAACGCCCGAGGCACTCGTCGTCCCGACTTTCGGAGCGATGGTCATCATCCCGATCCTGCCCGGGTTCGCGGCCTCGGTGAACCACAGGTTTCCGTCCGGTCCGCTTGCGACATCCTCGGGAAAGCTGAAGCTGGTGGGAGTGGCGTGCTCGGAGATCGAGCCCCCGGGTGTGATCTCGCCGATTTTGCCGAGGTTGAACGGCTCGGCGAAATACACGTTCCCGTCGTTTGCGCCCGTGATCCCATCGGGCTCGACATTCGTCGTCAGGCCCGAGGTGAACTCGGTGATCGTGCCGCTCGTCGTGATCCGCCCCACCCGCCCCGGATTCGCTATCTCGGTGAACCACAGGTTTCCATCAGGACCCGCGGTGATCCCCGCCGGTTCGCTGTTCGCAGTCAGGCCCGAGCTGAACTCGGTGATCGTGCCGCTCGTCGTGATCCGCCCGATCTTGTTCCCGTTCGGCTCGGTGAACCACAGGTTCCCGTCAGGACCTGCGGTGATCCCGGTCGGTTCACCTTTCGTGGTGAGGCCCGAGGAGAATTCGCTGATAGCTCCGCTCGTCGTGATCCGTGCGATCTTGTTCGATTTCGGCTCGGTGAACCACAGATTCCCATCAGGGCCCGCGGTGATGTTGGCCGGTTCGATGCCTTTCGTCGAGTACTCGGTGATCGCTCCGCTCGTGGTGATCCGCCCGATCTTGTTCGAGCTCGGCTCGGTGAACCACAGATTGCCGTCCGGGCCGGCGACGATCGATTGCGCTGGTCCCGACAGGCCGGAGGTGAACTCGGTGATGCTGCCGGCCACCGTGCTGCGGCCGATCGCCCCCGATCCTACGCTCTCGGTGAACCAGACGTTGCCGTCTGGGCCCGCCGCGATCCCCAGCGGCTGGCGATCGTGCGTGGGGACCGGGTACTCGGTGATCGTGGGTGCGGCGAAGGCGTCCGCGGCGAACGCCATCACCGCGAGCAGCACCGCAGATCCAGCCGCCAAGCGTGCACCGGTGACCATGCGAGCGAGTTCGGCACAGCCCCCACGCGACCTTAGGCTTGAATTGCTACGCCCACCGCGGGAGGTGCTCTCAGTCGTGGATGTGGAACGGAAGCGTCGCGATCACGACCCCCCGGGTGCGTGACTTGAGCACCGCCTCCAGTAGTCGCCCTCGTTGATTGTGCAGGATCTCGTGACGGCGCTTGCCCGGAATGATCTCCGGGATCAGCACCGTGATCGTCGCGTCCTCTGCGTGCATCGACTCGACATAGCGCAACACCGTGCGTACGAGGCTGCGATGGGGGTCGATCAGCACCTCCAGCGGCACGCTGCATCTCCATTGAAGCCAGTCGCGTTCGAACTGCTCGCGCTCCTGCTCGTCGCCGGCGACGGCGATGGCCACCACCGTGTCGCCGAGCGACATCGCGGCGCTCAGGGCCTGCTCGGTGAGCAGGTTGACGGTCGAACTCGGCACGATCACGATGCTGTCCCGTCGATGGGGAAGCTTCGGCGTCTTGCCGAGCTTCAGCTCTGAGGCGACCTTCGCGTAGTAGCTCTCCGTGTGGGCGAAGAGGAACATCAACACGGGAATCGCGATCGTGACCACCCATGCCCCCTCGCGGAACTTGGTGGTGAGGAACACGACCACCGCGATCGCGGTCATCGCGGCGCCGACCCCGTTCAGAGCAGCCCGCCCACGCCAACGCGGCGGGCGGTTCCGGCGCCAGTGGCGGACGAGCCCGATCTGGCTGATCGTGAAGCCGATGAACACGCCGATCGTGAACAGCGGGATCAGCTTGTTCGTTTCGGCGTCCACCGCGATCAGGAGCAGCATCGCCGCGAGTGCGAGCGCGATGATGCCCCGCCTGTAAACCGGCCGCTCGGCGCGCAGATAGAACAGGTGAGGCAGGCGGTGGTCCTTCGCGAGCAGGCTCAGCAGCACGGGCAGCCCGCCGAAGCTCGTGTTGGCCGCGAGCGCCAGCACCAGCGTGACCGCGAGGTTCGATACGTAGAAGGGCCAGCCGGTCCCGAACGCCCCCGCGGTGATCTGCGCGAGGATCGTGACCCCGCCGCGAGGGACGACGTCGTGTACGCGGATCAGGATCGCGAGGCCGATCAGCATCACGCCGAGGAGCAACCCGAGCGAGACCTCCGTGCGCTGGGCTCGCCGCGCCCGTGGCGCCCGGAACGCGGGGACGCCGTTTGCGATCGCCTCCACCCCGGTGACCGCGGAGCACCCGGCTGCAAACGCCTTCAGGATGAGCACCACTCCCAGGGCCGTGGTTGCGTGGATCGGGCCGAGGCTCGTCCCGATCGTCGCGGTCGGGTGAGGATGGAAGGGCGCGATGAAGATCACCGCGAGGATGCTCAGGGTGAACACCGCGGCGGGGAGCATCAACAGCCTTGCCGACTCGGTGATCCCGAACATGTTCACCGCGGTCAGCAGCGCGAGGCCGACGAGGCATACCAGCAGCAGATGGTGCGCCAGGCCCGGGAACACGCTCCCGAGGCTGGCCGCACCCGCAGCCAGGCTGACCGCGACCGTGAGCACGTAGTCCACGACCAGGGATGCCGCGGCGAGCAGAGCGGGGATCCGCCCGAGGTTGAGCTTCGCCACCGCATACGCGCCGCCGCCCTCCGGATGGGCGGCGATCACCTGGGTGTAGGACACGACGAGCAGCCCCAGCATCCCGGTGATCACGAGCGTCAGCGGGAGCGTGAAGTGCAAGGCCCCCGATCCGGCTGCGACCAGCACGAGGATCATCGCTTCCGGGCCGTAGGCGACGCTCGAGAGGGCGTCGAGGCTGAGGGCTGCAAGGCCGCCGGTCACGCCGAGCTCATGCCCCTCGTCTGCGTGCTTGCCGGCTCGTCGATGCTTCGCCAGCGGGCTTCCGCGCTTGGCGGCATGCCGTGTGGGGGTGATCAGAGACGCTCCGACCCTGTCCGCCAGCTCAGGTCCAGCCGGATCTCGATTCGAATCGCTCAACGCAGAAGGGGACCGCCCGCCGAGAACTGTCGCATGTCAGCGAGATGGATCTCCATGCCTCGCCAGGCGACGTGGGAGAGGCTACGGCTCAGCGGCGAGAGGCGCTGCGAGCGAACTCGGCGAGCTAGCGTACGCGCAAGAGCCGGCACACCAGCGGATCCACGAGGAGGCCCGATGAGCGACCCCAGACAAGACGCCAGCAAGTTCACGAAGGCCGCCAACGATGCGCTCCTCGACGAGCTGCCGTTCGACTACAAGCAGGACTTCGAAGACGCCGCGCGCGGCTTTGTGGCGCCACTTGCCGATGGCGGCCGCGTCAGCGGCAAGACGGGCCGCGCGGTGTTCGACCCGAACCTCCTGGACTTCATCGAGGAGGGCTCGACCGCGCCCGACACGGTCAATCCGAGTCTCTGGCGGCAGGGCCAGCTGGTGCGAAAAGGCGGCCTGTTCAAGGTCCTCGACCGGCTCTACCAGGTACGTAACCAGGACATCTCCAACCTGACGATCATCGAGGGCGACACGGGCCTGATCCTGATGGACCCGCTGATCTCGGTCGAGACCGCCCGCGCCGCGCTGGATCTGTACTACGCGCATCGCCCACACAAGCCGGTCCTCGCCGTCGTTCACTCCCACAGCCACGTCGACCACTACGGCGGGATCAAGGGCGTCGTGGACGAGGCGGATGTCAACGCCGGGAAGGTGCAGATCATCGCGCCGGTGGGCTTCCTCGAGGCGGCGGTCGCCGAGAACATCCTCGCCGGCAACGTCATGACCCGTCGCGCCCTCTACCAGTACGGCGTTCTGCTTCCCTGCGACCCGAAGGGTCAGGTGGGCATCGGTCTCGGCACCGGAATGTCGACCGGTGCGATCACGCTCATCCCCCCCACTCACGACATCACCCATACCGGCGAGAAGATGGTGATCGACGGCCTGACGTTCGAGTTCATGCTTGCGCCGGATACCGAGGCGCCCGCGGAGATGCACTGGTTCATCGAGGAGCTCGGCGCGCTCACGGCCGCGGAGAATTGCTGCCACACGCTGCACAACACCTACACGCTGCGCGGAGCGGCGATCCGCGATCCACAGGCGTGGTCGCAGTATCTCAACGACACGATCGACCGCTGGGGCGCAAGGACCGAGGTCATGTACGGCATGCACCACTGGCCGGTGTGGGGCTCGGATGCCGTGCTCGACATGCTGCGCAAAGGCCGCGACGCCTACCGGTACATCAACGACGAGACGCTGCGCCTGGCCAACCATGGCTACACGCCGAGGGAGATCGGTGAGGCGGTCGAGCTGCCCAGAGCGCTCGCCCACCACTGGGGCCTGCGCGGCTACTACGGAACGGTCAACCACAACGTCAAGGCCACCTATGTCAAGTACCTCGGCTGGTTCGACGGCAATCCGGCCAACCTGCACAACCTCCCCCCTGAGGAGACCGCCAAACGCTATGTGGAGTTCATGGGCGGCGCCGACGCCGTGCTCGAGAAGGCCCAGGCAGCCTACGACGAGGGTGAGTACCGTTGGGTGGCCGAGGTCGTCAACCACGTCGTGTTCGCCGATCCCGCGAACAAGGATGCACGCGCGCTGCAGGCCAACACGCTCGAGCAGATGGGCTATCAGGCCGAGTCCGCCACCTGGCGCGATCTGTACCTGACCGCTGCCAAAGAGCTTCGCGACGGTGTCGCCTCGTTGCCGTTCGCCGGAACAGCCAACCCCGACTCGGTTAGGGCGATGACCCTCGCGCTGTTGTTCAACTACCTCGGAGTACGACTCAACGGACCCAAGGCGGCTGAAAAGTCGCTCACGCTGAACTTCGTATTCACCGACACGCGCGAGGAGGCCGTCCTCGAACTGACGAACGGATCGCTCAACCACTCGCTCGACCGCCTCGACCCGAACGCAGACGTGACCGTGACCCTCGCGCGCACGGCACTGGACCGTGTGATCGGCGGTGCCACGACGCTTCCTGACGAGGCCAGGAGCGGCGAGATCAGGGTCGAGCCGGACATCGCTCCGCTCGAAGAGCTCCTGTCGATGCTCGACCGCTTCGACATGTGGTTCAACGTGATCGAGCCCTGATCCGCGGCTTCGCGGGCTCCGACGGCGCGGCATCGAGATCCCCGCGTGATGTAACGTCGGCCTGTGATCCGGAGTCGATCAGACGAGCCGGACACTCGAAAAGGGGGGAAGGACATGACACGGATTCGTGTTGGAGGACTGTGCATTGCCACTCTGCTCGCGTTGGGGACGGCCATCGCGGACTCAGCAAGTGCCGCGCTACCGGAATTCACCGGCCCGTTCTCGAAAACGTTCACCTCGACAAGCGGGCCGGGCCGGTTGCGGGCGGTCGGCGGCAAACGGGTGCTGTGTACCGCCGGTACGAACATCGGGGAAATCACGGGACCGAAAGCAGGCTCGGTGACCATAACGTTGACCGGCTGCACGTTGAAAAAAGTGCCCTGCAACTCGCCGGGATCGGCCCCCGGCGAAATAGTGACGCCCGCACTCACCATGACGGTCGGGTACATCAACAAAGCGATGAAACTCGTCGGGATCGACCTTACGGAACCGTCTGGAGGTCTCTTCCTCCTGTTCAGCTGCACCTCGGGGACCCGGGTTGCGGTGAGCGGATCTGTGATCGGGAAGTTGACGCCGGTCAACAAACTGGTCACACCGTCCGAAACGTTCGCGTTGAACTTCGTGCAGGCTGGCGGCTTTCAGAAAGTGACCAAACTCGAAGGCGAACCGGTGGACACGCTCGAAGCCTCCTTCAACGGCCCATTCGAAACGGCAGGATTCAGGTCAAAAGATCAGATCCTGTTCAGCGAACCGGTCAAGCTCATAGCGTAGACGCCAAGCAGCGCGGGGCCGCGAGCTCAGTCTCGCGCTGCTTGATCTGGCGTTCGGACCTCTCCGCGCAGGAGAGGAGAGGTCCTTCATGCTCCTCGCCAACGCGCAGTTCGTGATCAGCCAGGAGCCGGCGCCGATCGACCGCGCGCGTCGCGCGCTCGAGCGCCGCATCGTTGCGGCGACGCCTGCGATCGCCTGGTCGTCTCGCACGGGCCGAGGCAGATCCGACAGCTGCCCTTCACAGCTCCATCTTGCGGCAAACTCCCTACCGCGTCCGAGGCTTTGGACTGAGGCCGCGGAGGTCGATCAGTAGGAGAGTCCTTGGGTATCCGAGTCCGGCCCAGCCGCGGAAGGTTCGCGTGCAGGCGCGTGGACCAGCCACAAGCCACACCACCCCCTCGAGAACAGGAGATCGCATGAGTGACCGACCAGTCTTTATCTACGCAGCGACCTACGCCGACCGAGCAGGCGCGGAAGCCGACTACGACGCCCTCCTCGACCTGCACGCGGCCAAGCTCGTGGGCACCTACGACGTCGCGCTGGTCAACAAGGACGCCGACGGCAAGATCCACGTCGAGAAGCACGAGAAGCCGACGCAGCACGGCGCCTGGGGAGGCATCGCCGTCGGGGCGGCGGTCGGGGTTCTGGCGGCGCCCGCGGTCATCCCCGCTGCGCTGGTCGGCGGCGTCATCGGCGGCGTCGGCGGACACTTCAAAAAGGGCATCTCGCGCGATGACGCAAAGGAGCTGGGCGACCTGATCGAAGCGGGCCAGGCGACGCTGGTCGTGATCGGGGAGTCCCGCCTCGAAGAGCAGCTCGACAAGGCTCTGACGCACGCCGAAAAGTCGCTTGAGAAGGAGATCGATGTCGACCGCAAGGAGTTCAAGCGGGAACTCGACGAGGCCGAGAAGGAGGCCGCCGTCACGAGTTAGACCTTCCCAAACTCCGAGCCGGACAGGGGTCCTTCGAGCCTGAGGCGCCTGCTGGGCCTGACGGGCCGGGCAGGCAGGGCCGGTAGGACTGCTGATCGGTATCGGAGTGGGGCTCGGGGCCGAACGCATCCAGCCCCGAGCCACGTTCGTTCGGCGGGCGGAGCTCAGCTTCGGCTCCACCAGCGTCGGCTCCCTCAGCTTCGGCTTCCGATGATCTGAACCCGTCCGTGGATCAACGTCAGGGAACCGGGCAGGTGATGTTCGAGGTCACCGTTCGGTGAGCTACGGCGACCGCCGCTCCCGTGCAGCGCAGCCCGTTGGACGTGGCCAGGAGCGAGTAGTCACCGGCGGGTACTCGCAGGCGGTACCGGTTGCGCCGGCCAGATGTGGACGTCTGCGCCGTGACGTGGCCGCTGCTGTCCAGGGCAGAGACCTGGAAGACCTGCGTAAAGCAACGTCCCGGACCGTTGCACACCAGCACATCACCCACGATGCGGGCGTTCGGGGCCGGAGCCTCGACGAGCGCCAGGGAAGGGCTCGCAAGCGACCCGGCAAGACCCAGACCAATCACGGCTAGAGCCGCGCGTCGCATCGTGCAAGAGTAGCGCGCCCGAGCGGCCCGGGAGCCGAGGCGTTCGGATCGGGCGCTGCGAAGCGCGAAGCCACCGCCTGATATCTTCCGGTCGCGTTGGTGGCTGCGCCAGGTGGCCGGGGCGGTGCGCCGGCGACCGGATCGGCGCCGCCGATCCCGGGAGACATCGAACTAGGGGGAATCATGGAGAGAGTGACCCGTCCGGCAGCGTTCACCCGCTTCGGACGCCGCGCAGGACTGCTGGGCCTCTTGCTCGCGGCGCTGCTCGCAATCGGAGCCGCCGGTGCCTCGGCGCAGGTCGCGCACCTGCCGAACGGGGACACGCTCGGCTATCAGCCGTTGCCGGGAGCGCCCCCGGCCGGGCAAGCGAAAGGCCTTTCCGAATTCGGACCCCCACTGCTTTTCTGGGGTGGTCCGGTGATGACGTCGAACACGAACTACGCGATCTACTGGTCGCCGCCGGGCGCCGCCAAATTCGCCAAAAAATTCACTGGCGGAGTGAACAAGTACTTCAAAGACATCGCACACGACAGCGGTGGCAACCAGAATGTGGAGTCGGTGCTCACGCAGTACGGAGCGCCCTACAGCTCGCACTTCGGCGGGCAGATCAAGGACAAAGACCCGCTTCCCCCGAATGGCTGCAAAAAGGCGCCGATCTGCCTGACCGACGCCCAGCTGCGCGCCGAGATCCGGCACGTGGTGGAAAGCAAAGGTCTGCCGGCCGATCTGAGCCACGAGTACTTCCTGCTCACCGCGCCGGGCATCGAGAGCTGCTTCGAAGCGACGAGCGCCGTCTGCTCGGCGAACTCGTCGAGCCCGTACTACTGCGCCTACCACGGCGACATCCCGGTTCCAAGCGGAGTGATCATCTATGCCAATGACCCCTACGTGTTCGAAAAAAACTGTGATGAACCAAACCATCCGAACGGTCCGTCGGACTCCGCGCTCTTGGGCGGACTCAGCCACGAGCACTCCGAGTCGGTCACCGATCCAGAACTGGACGCGTGGTTCAACGAACGCGGCGAAGAGATCGGCGACATCTGCCGCGTCTTCGAACCGAAACGCGAATTCGGGGAACCGCTCGGGACGGCTCCGGACGGCTCGCCCTACAACCAGCTGATCAACAAACACCGATACTGGTACCAGCAGGAGTGGAGCAACGAAGGAAGCGCCTGCAAACAGCGCCTTCCGTAGCGAGATGCCAGGGTCTGGTCACGCGCCGACGCGTGGCCAGGCCCGTCACTCGAGAGAGAGGCAGGAAGCTGGAGCGGATGGTGCTGTGCCGGTGTTGTTGCAGCGCCGCGCCGCATGCTCCAGCTACACCCCCACCGCCACGTACTTCGTCTCCAGGTACTCGCCGATCCCCTCGAAGCCGCCCTCGCGGCCGAACCCCGACTGCTTGACCCCTCCGAACGGGGCGGCGGGGTTGGAGACGATGCCCTGGTTGAGCCCGATCATGCCGGTCTCGAGCTGCTCGCTCACGCGCAGCGCACGGGCGAGGTCGCGGGTGTAGAGGTAGGACACCAGCCCGAACTCGGTGCGGTTCGCCGCGACGAGCGCCTCCTCCTCGGTGGCGAAGCTGGCGATCGGGGCGACCGGCCCGAAGATCTCCTCGGCCAGCAGGCGGGCGTCCCGGGGCACGCCCGCGAGCACGGTGGGCTCGAAGAAGTAGCCCGGGCCCGACACCGGGCTGCCCCCGAGCGCGACGGTCGCGCCCCGCTCGCGGGCATCGGTGACGAGCTCGGCAACCTTGCCCCGCTGGTCGTCGTCGATCAGCGGGCCCACGTCGACGTTCGGGTCGGTGCCGCGGCCGACCTTCAGCGCCGCCATCCTCTCGGACAGTCGTTCGGCGAACTCCTCGGCGATCGACTCGGCCACGTGGAAGCGGTTGGCGGCGGTGCACGCCTCGCCGACGTTTCGCATCTTCGCGACTAGCGCACCCTCGACCGCCGCGTCCAGATCGGCGTCCTCGAACACGAGAAACGGGGCGTTGCCGCCGAGCTCCATCGAGACCCGCAGCACCTGCTCTGCGGACTGTTCGATCAGCGTCCGCCCGACCTCCGTGGACCCGGTGAAGGAGAGCTTGCGCGTGCGCGGGTCGCGCAGCAGCGGCTCGATCACCGCTCCCGAGGTCGAGGAGGTGATCACGTTCAGCACACCTGCCGGCAGTCCCGCCCGCTGGAGGATCTCGGCGAGCGCGAGCATCGACAGGGGCGTCTGTTTGGCGGGCTTGACCACCATCGTGCAGCCGGCGGCGATCGCGGGCGCGATCTTGCGGGTGCCCATCGCCGTGGGGAAGTTCCAGGGGGTGACGAACACGCACGGTCCGACCGGTTGGCGCATCGTCAGGATGCGGCCCTTTCCGGTCGTGTTGACCATGTAGCGCCCGTGGATCCGGACCGCCTCCTCGGAGAACCAGCGGAAGAACTCGGCGGCGTAGCCGATCTCGGCCCTGGACTCGGCCAGCGCCTTGCCCATCTCCAACGTCATCACCAGCGCCAGCTCGTCGGTGCGGGCGACGATCTCCTCGTAGGCCCGGCGCAGGATCTCGCCCCGCTCGCGGGGAGCGCTCGCCGCCCACTCCCGCTGGGCGTCGGCGGCCGCCGTGAGGGCAGCAAGCGCGTCCTGCACCTGACCGTCGGCGACGTCCGCGAGCGCCTCTCCGGTCGAGGGATCCTCAACCGCGAGGGTGCCCCCGCCGCTGGCGGCACGCCACTCGCCCCCGATCAAGAGGTCGGTGGGGACCGTCCCCAGAACGGCCTGCTCGCTGTCGGGCCCAGCCATGTCGCTGCTCCTTTCGCTGCGCTCCACGCCACGCGGGGCTCATGCCCGCGCCGCATCTGACCGATTCCCACCTTATGCGGTCCCCCACCGTCAGCTTCCTGACGCTCGCTTTCGCGCTCGCCGCGGTCGGCCTGGGGCCCGGGGCTGGGCAGGCCGCTGGCGCAAGCGCGCCCACACTGCTGATCGCCGGCGCCGGCGACGGCCACGGCGTCGGCATGAGCCAGGACGGCGCCTACGGATACGCCCGTCACGGGTTCGCCTACCAGCAGATCCTCGCCCACTACTACGGCGGCACCTCGCTGGGGCAGGCGCCCGCCCAGTCGGTGGTGCGGGTGCTGATGGGCGCCAGGGTGGTGCGGGTGCCGCTGGAACGCTACGTGCGCGGCGTCGTCTCGATGGAGATGCCCGCCGAATGGCCGCTTGCGGCGTTGGAGGCCCAGGCGGTCGCCTGCAGGACCTACGCGCTCACCGCCCACGCGGGCGGATCGCGCTTTGACGTGTACTCCGACACCCGCTCTCAGGTCTACCGCGGCGTGGCGGCCGAAACCGCCCGCACCAACCAGGCGGTGTCGGCCACCGCCGGGCAGATCGTCACCTATCGCGGCAGCCCGGCGATCACCTACTTCTTCGCCAGCTCCGGCGGGTTCACCGAGAACGTCGAGAACGGCTTCCCGGGCTCTGAACCGCAGCCGTGGCTGCGGGGAGTGTCAGACCCATATGAAACCGCCGCCCGGTCGGGCTGGAAGACGAGCCTCACGTTCGCCACCGCCACGCAGCGCCTGAAGGGTCTCGTGAAGGGGCGGCTGCGGGGGATCGAAGTTCTCAAGCGCGGCTACTCGCCGCGGATCGTGACCGCCGCAGTGATCGGAACCGCCGGCACGGTCGCGGTCAGCGGTCCCGAGCTGGCGGCACGGCTGGGACTGCAGGACAGCTGGGCCTACTTCTCGGTGAGCTCCGGCAGCGGTCCAGCTCGAGCCGAGCCCGATCGCAGCGGCTGGAGCATCCCGCCGAGCTCAGCCGGCGAAAGCCCCGCGCCGATCAGCGGTCAGGGCGGGGCCCCGGCCCCAGCCTGACGGGCAACGTCTTCAGCTGGTTGAGGAACAGCGATTCCACCGCCGCCGGGCGGTCGGCGAGCTCGATCTCGGGGAAGCGCTTGAGCGTCTCCTCGAACATGATCCTCAGCTCCAGTCGGGCCAGGGCGGTGCCGAGGCAGAAGTGCCGTCCGCCCGCACCGAACGCCTGGTGCTCGGCTTTGCGACGCAGGTCGAAGTGGTCGGCGTCCTCGAAGCGGGTCTCGTCCCGGTTGGAGGACACGTACCACATCACGACCTTCTCGCCCTCGCGGATCTTCTGGCCGTGCAGCTCGGTGTCGCACGTGGCGGTGCGGCGGAAGTGGGCGAACGCGGGGAACATCCGCAGCGACTCCTCGACCGCGTCGGGCACGAGCGAGGGATCGTCGAGCAGCATCTGCTTCTGCTCGGGGTCTTCCATCAGCGCCCTCATGCCGCTGCAGTAGGTCGCCTTGGTGCTGTCGTTGCCCGCCGCCATCAGCAGGTAGAAGCCCATCACGATCTCGTGTTCCTCGAGCTTCTGCCCATCGACCTCGGCGTGGACCAGCACGCTCGTCAGATCCTCGGTGGGATGCTCCCGGCGCTCGCTGATCAGCCGCTGGCAGCGCTCGAAGACCTCGGGGATGTCTTTCTCCACCGCCCCTTCGAAGCCGTCGGGGTTGACGTCGGGGTCGCCCGCTCCGAGCGTCGAGTTCATCAGCCTCGCCCAGACCGCGTCGTCCTCCTCGGAGATCCCCATGAAGCTGCCGATCACCCGCGAGACGATCGGCTGGGCGACATCGCTGACCAGATCACAGGTGTCGCTGCCGACCAGCCGGTCGAGCACCTTCACGGCGATCGCACTGATCGCGTCCTCGTGGGCGGCGATCCGCTTCGGCGTGAAGCCCGCCTGGAACAGCGCCTTCAGACGATCGTGCTTGGGCGGGTCCATGCCGATGAACATCGCCTGGGCGAGCTCGAGCGGGAAGCCCGCCGCAGCCGCGATCACCCCGCCCCGTTCGGAGGAGTAGGTCTGCCAGTCGCGGCTGACCGTGTGGATGTCATCGGCCGTGGTGACCGACCAGAAGCCCGCCTCCTCGGGGAACTCTTCGAAGCTCTCGGTCCAGTGGATCGGGCACTGTCTCCGCATCTGCTTGAACAGCTGATACGGGGGGCCGTCGAGCCAAAGCTCCCGCTCGGTGAGTTCCACGCTCTGGATGTCGCGTCCGACCGTCGCCATGAGGACCTCCGGTGATTGCTGGCGCAGGGTGCCGATCGATACTACTGGCTGGCTGGCCAAAATGGAAACCGCGCACTGCGCCGGCGCGGCCGCGGCGCGGCGCCTACCCTTGAGCCGTGTCGCAAGCCCCCGCGCTGCTGCTCGCCGATGTCCCCTGGCTGCTGTACCGGTCGTTCTTCGCGCTGCCCAGCTCCATCCTCGACGCCACCGGGAGCCCCGTGAACGCGCTGCTCGGGACCGTCAACGCGCTGCTGGCGGTGATCCGCGACCGTCCCACCCGCGCGGTCGTGGGCTGCTTCGGGGCCGAGCAGGCCGGCTACCGGGTGAAGCTGTATCCGCCCTATCACGCCCACCGCGAGCCGATGCCCGCCGCGCTGCGGAGCCAGTGGGATCGGGCTCCCGCGCTGCTGAAGGCGCTCGGCTGGAGCGTGTGCGACGCCGGTGAGCTGGAGGCCGACGACGCGATGTTCTCCCACGCCCGCCGGGAGGCGGACGCAGGCGGGCGGGCGCTGCTCCTGACCGGCGACCGCGACCTCTATGGCGCCGTCGGCGAGCGCGTCCACATCGTCGAGCTGGCAAAGGGTCGCGTCGCCGGCGAGATCGGCACGGCGCAGGTGCGTGAGCGCTACGGGATCGACCCCGAGCTGGTCGCGGACTTCATCGCACTCCGCGGCGATCCCTCCGACGGCCTGCCGGGGGCACCGGGCATCGGCGCGAAGACCGCGACCGAGCTGCTCTGCAGGTACGGCTCGCTGGAGGGGGTGCTGCAGGCCGCCGGAGCGCCCGCCGAGGATGGAGCAGCCGCCGGCAGCGAGGCGGCGCGGGCGGTCCGAGCCGCCCAGCAGATGCGCCCCCGGATCGCCGCCGCCCTGCGCGAGAACGCCGAGCAGCTGCGGGTCTTCCGGCAGATCGCGACGCTGCAGCCGATCCCCGTGCGCCGGCCGCGGGACCGTCGCACCGACTTCGCCGCCGGCGCGAGATACACGCGCAAGCTCGGCATGAACCGGCTCTCCGAGCGCCTGGCGGGCCTCGACGCTAGGGGCTGAACTTGACGGTGATCACGTCGCCGTCGGCGATCGCGTAGTCGCGTCCCTCCAGCCGCAGCGATCCCCGCTCGCGGGCGGCGGCATAGCCCCCCGCGTCCACCAGCTCCTGCCAGCCGATCACCTCCGCCCGCACGAACCCCTTCTGGATGTCGGTGTGGATCTCTCCCGCCGCGTGCCACGCGGTGAGGCCCTCGCGCAGGTGCCAGGACTGGGCGGGCTTGCCCTCGCCCGCGGTGAAGAAGGCGATCAGCCGCAGCAGCGCGAACGCCTCGCGCACCACCCGCTCCAGGCCGGACTCGCTGACACCCAGCTCCGCCCGCATCGCCGCCCCGTCCTGGTCGTCCAGCTCGGCCAGTTCGGACTCGATGCGGGCGCTGATCGCGACCGCCCGCGCCCCCTGGGCGGCGGCGTGGGCGGCGACCGCTGACGGCACCGCCTCGGGGTCGCCCTCGTCGACGTTGGCGACGAACAGCACCGGCTTGGCGGTCAGCGAACCGAGGTCCCGCGCGGCGTGGGGGGCCTCCTCCGGCGCCGGAACGCTGCGCACGGGGCGCCCTGCCTGCAGCGCGGCGATCGCCTCGCGCAGCCAGGCCTCCTCGGCCACCGCCGTGCGATCTCCACCACGGGCCTGTTTGGCCACCCGCTCGACCCGCCGCTCGGCCTGCTCGAGGTCGGCGAGGGCGAGCTCGGTTTCGATCGTCGCGATGTCCGCCAGCGGGTCCACGCGGCCCTCGGGGTGGACGACACCCTCGTCGGCGTGTGCGCGCACGACGTGCACGATCGCGTCCGTCTCGCGGATGTTCGCCAGGAAGCGGTTGCCGAGCCCCTCGCCCTGATGCGCCCCGGCGACGAGCCCGGCGATGTCGTGGAAGTCGATCGTGTCCCACACGATCTCCGACGCGCCCACCACCTCGGCGACCCGCTCCAGCCGGCTGTCACGCACCGGCACCACCGCGACGTTCGGCTCGATCGTCGTGAACGGGTAGTTGGCGGCCTCCGCCCCCGCTTTGGTGAGCGCGTTGAACAGCGAGGACTTACCCGCGTTGGGCATCCCCACGATGCCGATCCTCGTGCTCATCGCCGCGCTCCGAGCGCGCTTCCGAGCGCGGCCCCGGCGAGCACGTCGCTGGGGTAGTGGACGCCCAGGTACACCCGCGAGAGCGACAGGGCGCCCGCCAGCCCGTACAGCGCCGCGGCGGGCAGCCCCAGCCGCGAGTAGCAGCGCGCCCCGGCGAACGAGGTGCAGGCGTGGGCGCTGGGGAAGCTCAAGCCGGTGGGCGTGGAGGTCAGCGGCGGCAGGCCAGCGAGCGTCGGACGGCGCCGGCGTACGAGCAGCTTCAGCGCCGTGTTGAGCGCATACGCGCCCGCCACCGTGCCGGTCGCCCGGCGCCAGGCCGACCCGCGCGAGGGGTCGCACACGCTCGCCGCCACGCCGATCGCCAGCCACACACCGCCGTGCTCGCCCAGGCGCGAGAACCGCGCAGCCGCCCGCTCGAGCGCGGGCGCGTGTCCGCGGGTGCGCGCGAAACGCAGCAGCCGCTCGTCCACCGTCGCTGCCATCCGGCGGCCCGCCGCGGCGCTAGGCGCCGAAGCCCACGCGGGAAGCGTCGTCCTCGGCGCGCACGTATACGACCTGGCCGAGATACAGCCGCACCGGTCCGTCCTCGGTCTCCAGCTCGTGCCAGCCGCCCTCCTCGAGCGCTTTGTAGAGGCCCTTGAGCTGGGCGTCGGGCACCCGCAGGGCGAGCACCTGCCCGCCCTGGAAGCCGAGGCTGATCCGCCGCAGGCCGGCTTTGGCGCGGTCGGCCATCAATGGCTCGCAGCCGCCGGCTGCACGATCTCGGTGAGCACGCCGCCGCTGGCGCGGGGATGCAGGAAGGCCACGCGCGAGTCGCGGATCCCCACGCGGGGCTGCTCGTCGAGCAGCTCCGCGCCGGCGCGCTTGAGCGCCGCGAGCGTGGAGTCGATGTCCGACACCTGGTAGGCGACGTGGTGCAGGCCCGGGCCCTTGCGCGCCAGGAACCTGCCCACCGGCGTGTCGGGTCCGAGCGGCGCCAGCAGCTCGACGTGGCCCTCACCGACGTCGAGCAGGACCGCCTCGACGCCCTGCTCGGAGACCACCTCGCGGTGGGCGACGTCGAGCCCGAACAGGTCGCGGTAGACCTCCAGCGAGCCGTCGATCTCCTGCACGGCCACCCCTATGTGGTCGATCCGGTCGAACACGCCCCGGAGTCTATAGCCGCGGTCCCGCCTCGCCCGCGTCGCCAGCGTCTTCGGCTGCGATCACCTCGCCCGGCGCGATCGCGGTCGGGTGTGGTGGCGGCTCGTGCGGCACGGCCGCCACCACTCTCAACCCGACCCCCGGCGCGCGCTCCAGGCGCGGCACCCCCGCCATGATCCGCTCGATCGCGTCCCGGTCGAGCACCTCCCGCTCGAGCAGCTCGTGCGCGAGCGCGTCGAGCTGGAGGCGGTGCCCCACTACCAGGCGCTGCGCGGCGCGGCGGGCTTCGTCCACGAGATCCGTGCGCTCCTCGTCGCGAATCCGCAACGAGGTCTCCGATAGCTGCACGTTCCCGTCGGGCGATCGTCCCACCCCGGCGTTGCCCATGGCGAAGTCGTGGACCATCGAGTGGGCGATGTCCGCCACCCGCTTGAGGTCGTCGGAGGCCCCGGTGGTGACCTGCCCGAACACCACCTGCTCGGCCACCCTGCCCCCGAGCAGCACCGTCATGTAGTCGAGCAGCTCCTCGCGGGTCTTCAGGTAGCGGTCCTCGGCGGGCAGGTTCAGGGTGTAGCCGAGCGCCCGCCCGCGCGGGACGATCGAGATGCGGTGCACGCGGTCGACCGAGGGCAGCAGCTCGCCGCACAGCGCATGGCCGGCCTCGTGGAACGCGACCACCCGCTTCTCGTGGGCGTTGAGCACCCGCCGCGACTGCACGCCGGCGATCACCCGCTCGATCGCCCCGTCGAAGTCGTGCGTGGTGATCCTGCGCGAGCGCCGCCGGGCGGCGAAGATCGCCGCCTCGTTGCAGATGTTCGCGAGGTCCGCACCGGTCAGGCCGCTGGTCTGGGCGGCCACCGTCGTGAGGTCGACGTCCCCCAGGGGCTTCTCACGGGTGTGCACGGCGAGGATCCCTTCCCGGCCCTTGACGTCGGGCGGCGCGACGAACACCTGACGGTCGAACCGTCCCGGACGCAGCAGCGCCGAGTCGAGCTTCTCCAGCAGGTTCGATGCCGCGATCACCACCAGCCGGCCGCCGTCTCCTGCGAACCCGTCCATCTCCACGAGCAGCTGGTTGAGCGTCTGGTCCTTCTCCCCGGAGATGTCAGCGCCGCGCCGTCCGCCGACCGCATCGAGCTCGTCGATGAAGATGATCGCCGGTTCGTGCTTGCGGGCGATCGCGAACAGCCGCCGGATGCGGGCGGCGCCCAGCCCGGCGAACATCTCCACGAACGCCGCGGCGGACTGGGCGAAGAACTGGGCGCCCGATTCGTGCGCCACGGCCTTCGCCAGCAGGGTCTTGCCGGTGCCGGGCGGGCCGTGCAGCAGGATGCCCTTGGGCACCTTCGCTCCCAGCGCCTCGAACTGGGCGGGGTCGCGCAGGAACTCGACGATCTCCTGCAGCTCGCCCTTGGCGTCTTCGACGCCGGCGATGTCCTCGAAGCACACCGACTGGTTCGACGCCGGCTTGATCTGCTGCGGCTTGATCCGCGGCATCACCTTCAGGGTCCGCCACATCAGGAAGATGAGGACCGAGAAGAACACGATCATCACCACGCTCGACCACTGGTAGGCCCAGTTCTGGATGTCCTGCACGAACGAGGTTGCGATCAGCTGCGTCATCCTTGCTCCATCGCGTTCGGCCTCCCTTGCCTATCTGGACCAGCGGGCCGCCTCTCCGGCCGCGTCGCACAGTTCGCGCATTATGAACCTTCTCGGCCGATTTTGCCAGCCCCACTGGCGCGTTTCGCCGCTCAGCCGAGCGTGTTCACCGCAAGGTCGCGGTAGAACTCCGCCGCGAACGTCAGATCTCTGACGTCGATGCGCTCGTCCGCGCCGTGTATCAGGGGCGCGGTCTGCAGCAGCGTCTGGTGGCGCTGCGGGAAGAAGCCGTAGGCGATGCACTCGGGAAAGGCCGCCCGGAAGTGGCGCGAGTCTGTGAATCCCGGCAGGATCGTCGGCGCCGTGTGCGCTCCCGGGTCGCGTTGTGAGACCCATTGGGAGATGGCGCTCATCAGCGGTGAGTCCATCGGCGAGCGGTTGCCCACGACCCGCTCGGTGAACTCGATTCGAAAGCCGTCCTCGGGGCCGAGCACCTGCTCGATCGCGCGCCTGACCTCGGCCTCTCCGAGGCCCGGGGGGACGCGACAGTCCACTTTCAGGACGGTCTTGGAGGGGATCACGTTGATCTTCTCCGAGGCGCTGATCCTGGTGGGCGCGAACGTGACGCCGAGCATCGGCTCGAACATCGTCGCCAGGCGCTCGTCGGCTGCCCGCAGCCGTGCGACTGAGCCGCCGGGATCGTCCGGGTCCTCGCCGATCGCGGCGAGGAAGGCGCGCGGCTCGGCGGTCGGCTCATACGCGGGCTGGCGCTCTCCCAGGCGGGCGAGCAGCGGCGCCATCTTCAGCAGCGCGTTCTCGCCCATCCCCGGCATCGAGGCGTGGCCGGCCACGCCGTCGGTGGTGACGGTGAAGCGGAACACCCCCTTCTCCGCGCAGCAGACCCCGTAGCGGCGGGCGCCCCCGTACTCGAACACCGCCCCGGCCCCCTCGTTGACGAGCAGATCGCAGCGCACCTTCTCCGGGTGCTGCCGGGTGATCCACTCCGCCCCCAGGCTGCCCCCGGTCTCCTCGTCGACGACCGCCACGATCAGCAGCTCCCCACGTGCCGGGCGCCACCCCGAGCGAGCGAGCGACACCCCCGCCGCGATCTCGGCGGCGACCTGGGACTTCATGTCGAGGCTGCCCCGTCCCCACAGGAAGCCGTCGGCCAGCTCGCCGGACCACGGATCGTGGGTCCACTCGCCGGCGTCCGCGAGCACCGTGTCGACATGGCCGAGGTAGCACAGCGTGGGCCCCTCCTCCGCGCCCCGCAACCGGGCCACGAGGTTGGGACGGTCGGGCTCGGCTCCCAGCAGCTCGCACTGAAAGCCCGCGTGGGACAGCCGCGCTGCGAGGGCTTCCTGGGCGGGACGCTCGTTGCCGGGGGGATTGACGGTGTCGAAGCGGACGAGCTCCCGCAGGAGCTCCTGCGTCTCGCCCGCCAGCTCCGTCCCCTCGCTCATGCGGGGATCGTACGCCGATCCTGGCGGCGCGCTCCGGGCACCGCCGCCAGCAGCTCGCGCGTGTAGGGATCCCGGGGCGAGCGGTAGAGCTGCTCGTTGGCGGCCAGCTCGACGATCCTGCCGTCGCGCATCACGGCGATGCGATCGCACATGTGCCTGATCACCGAGAGGTCGTGGGAGATGAACACCACCGTCAGACCGAGCCGGCGCTGCAGCTCGCGCAGCAGGTTGAGCACCTGCGCCTGGATCGAGACGTCCAGCGCCGACACCGGCTCGTCGGCGATCAGCAGCCTCGGGCGCAGCGCGAGCGCCCGGGCGATGCCGATCCGCTGGCGCTGTCCGCCGGAGAACTCGTGGGGGTAGCGGTTGTAGTGCTCGGGGTTCAGCCCCACCAGCTCCATCAGCTCCTGCACGGCCCGCCTGCGCGCGGCGCGGTCGGGCTCGATCCTGTGGATCGCCAGCGGCTCGGCCACGATCGACCCGACCGTCTTGCGCGGGTTCAGCGAGGAGTAAGGGTCCTGGAAGATCATCTGCAGGTCCCGCCTGACCGTCCGCAGCCGCGCTCCCTGCAGCGCGGTGATGTCCTGCCCGGCGAACAGGACCTGGCCGCTGGTGGGCTCCAGCAGCCGGCAGATCAGCCGCGCGGTGGTGCTCTTGCCCGACCCCGACTCCCCGACGACGCCGAACGTCTCCCCGGCGCCCACCTGAAAGCTGATGCCGTCGACGGCCTTCACCTCCCCGATCTGGCGCTGGAAGATCACCCCGCGGGTCACCGGGAAGTGCTTGACCAGCGCGTTCACCGACAGCAGCGGCTCGCTCATGCGAGCTCCCTCACGCCTGCTTCCTCGCTCCACAGGCCACGTCTGACCTCGGGCGTGAGCAGGCACGCGACCGAGTGGCCCGGCTGTCCGGGAACCGGCTGCAGGGTGGGGTCGATCCGCGCGTGGTCGGGCGTGGCGTGGGGGCAGCGCGGGTGAAAGCGGCATCCCGGCGGCAGCGCGAGCGGGCTCGGCGGGCTGCCGGGGATCGGGCTCAGCAGCTCCTCCCGCGGGCCGTCGAGCGTGGGGATCGACCGCAGCAGCCCCCACGTGTAGGGGTGCTCGGGCGCACTGAAGATCTGCTCGGTGTCCGCCCGCTCGACGATCCGCCCGGCGTACATCACCGCGATCTGATCGGCCATGTCCGCAACCACGCCGAGGTCGTGCGTGACCAGCACCACGGCCATCGAGAGCTCCTCGCGCAGACGTGCGAGCAGCGCCAGGATCTGGGCCTGCACGGTCACGTCGAGCGCGGTGGTGGGCTCGTCGGCGATCAGCAGCTTGGGCTCGTTGGCGAGCGCCATCGCGATCATCGCCCGCTGACGCATCCCGCCGGAGAGCTCGTGCGGGTAGGCGTCCACGCGGCGCTCGGGATCGGGGATCCCGACCTGCCCCAGCAGCTCCACCGCCCGCCGGCGGGCCGGCGCCTTGCCCACGTCGCGGTGGGCGCGGATCGCCTCGACGATCTGGGCGCCCACCCGGTAGAGCGGGTGCAGCGAGGAGAGCGGGTCCTGGAAGACCATCGCGATGTCATCGCCCCTGACCCGTCGCAGCTCCTCGTCCTCCAGCGCGAGCAGGTCCCGCCCGTCGAACAGGATCCGCCCGCTCACCTGCGCTCCCTCGGCGCGGGTGAGGCCGAGCACGCTGAGCGCGGCGACCGTCTTGCCCGACCCGGACTCCCCCACGATCCCGAGCGTCGCGCCCGCGGCCAGCTCGTAGGAGATCCCGTCCACGGCCTGCACGAGCCCGTCTTCGGTGGAGAAGGACACCCGCAGGTCCTGCACCTGCAGCAGTGGCTCGTTCACGGCGGCGCTCATCAGTAGCGCACCCTGGGGTCCAGATACGCGTAGGCGATGTCGACGAGGATGTTCGCGAAGATGATGAACACCGCCGCCAGCAGCACCGTCCCCTCGACGATCGGGAAGTCCGCGTGGGTGATCGCGTCGTAGTTCAGGCGCCCGATCCCGGGGATCTGGAACACCGTCTCGATCAGCACCGCCCCGCCCAGCAGCACGCCCACGTCGAGCGCGAAGATCGTGAGGATCGGGGTGATCGCCGAGCGCACCCCATGGTGGAGCACCACCCGGCGCTCGGGCAGGCCCTTGGCGCGGGCGGTGCGGATGTAGTCCTCGCCCATCGTCTCGATCAGGCTGCCCCGCATCAGTCGCGCGTACACCGCGGCGAACCCCGCCGCCAGCACCAGCCACGGCAGGATCAGCGACGTGAACCATTTGCTCGGATCCGAGGTGAGCCCGGCGTAGGAGCCCGCGCCGGGAAACACCTTGACCTGGCCGATGTCGGCCGCGAACAGGTACAGGACGATCAGGCCCAGCCAGTATTCGGGAGCGGACACGAACACCAGCGCGGTGCCCATCGACGCGCGATCCAGGCGCGAGCGTCGACGCAGCGCCGAGAGGATGCCGACGGGCAGGCCGATCGCCAGCCACACGAACGCCGCTCCCAGGGTCAGCGACAGGGTGGCGGGCAGCCGGTCGAACAGCAGGCTGCGCACCGACGCCCCGCTGTAGTAGCTGTAGCCGAGGTCGAAGTGCAGGAACAGGTTCTTCATGTACTGCAGGAACTGCACGATCAGCGGCTTGTTCAGGCCGAGATCCACTCTGATCTGGGCGATCGTCCTGGGGCTCGCGTTGCGTCCCGCGCGCAGCCTCGCCGGGTCGGCCGTGGGGATCACCCTGAACAGCACGAAGGTGAGCGCCGAGACGAGCACCAGCAGCAACAGCCCCCACAGCACCCGACGGACTATGTAGCCGGCCATCAGCTCACTTCAGCGAGGTGAAGCTGTAGTCCCAGGTGCCGAGATTCCATACGTCGCCGACGCCGGTGACGTCGCTGGACTCGATGTTCGGCTGCTTGTCCCATGCGAACGGGATCGCGACCGCCTGGGCGACGAGTTCGCGGTCGATGTTCGCCCACGCGGCCGCCCGCGCCTGTGTGCCCACGATCGGTTCGGCCGCTTCCATCTTGCGGTTGATCGTCGGGTCGTTCACCTGGCCCCAGTTGGAGTTGTTTTCGGCTTCGATGTACTTGCCGTTGAACGGCACGTCGAGCACCGCCTGGGGGTCGCCGAAGTCAGCGCCCCAGCCGACGCTTGGACAGACGTCGATCTCTTCCGCCGGCACCCCGCAGAACTTCGAGTACATGACGGATTTGTCGACGAGGCTGAAGTGCGTCTGAAAGCCGAGGTTCTTGAGCGTCTGGTTGACGATTTCCGCGTCCTGGGCTTCAGGGCTGCCGGTCGCGCCCACCACCTGGATCGTCTTGCCACCGCTGTACTTGCCGCTGGAGTACCCGGCCAGGCTCATGTACTTCGCCGCCACCTGCATGTTGCCGGTGGGGTAGTCGTTGTAGTCCACCTTCGGCCCGGCCAGACCGCCGGCCTGTTCGAAGCCGGGTATCTCGGGAAAGATGAAGTGGGTCATCACGTTCGTCACCAGTTCCCCGCCGCGTGCCTTGTTCATCGCCACGCGGTCGAGCGCCGCCCAGAACGCCTTGCGCACGTTCACGTTGGAGAACGGCCCCTGCTTGTTGTTCACGGCGATGTAGTTCGATCCAGCGCCGGGTGAGATCTCCAGCTGGGGACGATATTTTTCATACGCCAGCTGCACGATCGGCTGTGCCGGCGTGTCGTTCTGGACCATGTGCGAGCCTTCCAGCACCTGCCGGCCGATCACGTTGGTGTCGCCACCGATCTGGATGTTTATCTGGTTCAGGTAGGCCGGTCGGAAGTCGGTGGAGGACTGCCAGCTGGGGTTTCGCACGAGCGTCGCGGACTTGCCGGGCTGATAGCCGATGCCGAGCACCTTGCCTTCGGCGTTGGACTTGAACATGTAGGGACCCGTCGCCACCAGGTAGTTGCCGTATTCGGTCGGTTTCTTGGCGTCGTACTTCTTGGCGTATTCCTCGGGCACGGGAGCGCTCAGGGGGAGCACGAGCGCGGAGGCGAGGATCGACCCCTTCGGTTCGGTGAGATGGAATTCGATCGTGCGGGAGTTCGGTGTGACGATTCCCGGTATCGGCCCGCCGTTGGCGTGTTCGGCGCCCTCGAGTGAGGAGAAGTAGCCCGCGAAATAGGGGTTGTTGACGTTGGGGTTCACGCCCCGCTCGATCGCGTAGGCGACGTCTGCGGAGGTCACTTCGCGGTTCACCGGGGGACTGAAGTGAACGCCCGAGCGGATGTGCACCGTCACCGTCTTGCGGTCGGCGGAGATCTGTGGCGGACCCGAGGCGAGATCCGGCGTCGGCGAGGCGAACGTGTCGGGCTTGTAGGAGTAGAGCGGACGCTGGGTTGCATACACCGCCTGGTAGTCGATCGAGTCATACGCCTGGCCGGGGTCCAGCCGTTCGAAGTCGGTGTGGTTGAGCACGGTCAGCGTGCCCCCGCGGGTGCCGCCGCTCTGGGGCTCGTTTTCGGGGGTCTGCACCCCGGCGGGCGCCTTGATCCCGCCGGCGCCGGCGATCGTGCCGCTGCTGGACCCGCACGCGCTGAGGCCCATCGCGAGCGAGACGAGCGCGCCCCCGATGAGCACCGCCGGCGAGAGCCCCCCGACGCGCGACCTTCTGATCGACTCGAACACCACTACCCCTCCTTTGCCTGCGGTGGAGAGCACCGTCCCCGGACGGTCTCCTGACTTTGCGATCGGGCCGCTCATCGGGCCAGCCTCGGGTTGAGCGCGTCCTGGAGACCGTCGCCGAGCAGGTTGAACGCGAGCACGGTCAACAGCAGGGCGATGCCGGGAAAGGCCATGTACCACCAGGCCGTGTTGAAGATCGGCGTGGCGGCGGCGATCATCTGGCCCCAGCTCGCCGTGGGCGGGCGCACGCCCACGCCGAGGAAGGACAGGGCCGCCTCGAGCAGGATGTTCTGGGGGATCAACAGCGTCGCGTAGACCACGATCGGGGCGACCAGGTTGGGCAGGATCTCGCGCACCATCACCCGCGCGTTCGAGGCCCCGAGCGAGCGGGAGGCCTCCACGAACTCGCGCTCGCGCATCGAAAGCACGAGGCTGCGCACGATCCGTGCGATGTAGGTCCAGCTCACCAGCGCGATCAGGAAGATGATCACTCCCAGCCCGCTCTGCACGTGCCCGGAGAAGCAGCCCCTGACCTCGCAGGCGGCGCCGAGGCCGAGACCGAGCAGCAGGATCGGGATCGCCAGCACGACGTCCAGCAGCCGCGAGAGCAGCGTGTCCACCCAGCCGCGGTAGAAGCCGGCGAGCAGCCCGACGCAGACCCCGATCACGGTCGCGATCGCCGTGCCGAGGATGCCCACCAGCAGCGACACCCGCGCCCCGTAGATCACCCGCGAGGCCACGTCCTGGCCGAGCGGATCGACGCCGAAGGGGTGGCCCGGGCTCGGCCCGAGGGGGCTGCCGAAGGCGTTCGTCAGGTTCGGGTTCTGGACGTTGGGCCCGGGCAGGCCGAGCAGTTTCACGACCAGTGGCGCCGCGAGCGCCACGACGATCAGGAGGATCACGAAGCCGAGCGAGGCGACCGCCACGCGGTCCCGGCGAAAGCGCCGCCAGAACAGCTGCATCGGCGAGCGGGCCCGCACCGATGCGGCGCCTTCGGGCAGCTCCAGGCCACCGCTGGCGGCGGGCAGTATCTCAGCCGCGCCGACGCTCATGTGAGACCGCTCTGTCGTGTTGCATGCACATGGGGCACCGGATACAGGTTCGACACTTACTCCTCGGCAACCTCCCGCAGAACCTGAACCGCCCGACACAGTCCGTGCAGCCTCGCGAGCGGCCGCGGGGGCGCGATACTCAGGCGATGGACACCCTGTTCGGAGAGCCCACGCCCGAGCGCGGAGGCTCCGCTGGGCGTGAGCACCCGGCGGGAGAGCCGCTGGCGGTGCGGATCCGCCCCACCCGCCTGGAGGAGTTCGTCGGCCAGGAGCACCTGCTCGGCCAGGAGTCGGCGCTGCGTGGCGCGATCGAGCAGGGCAGACCCCATTCGATGGTGCTCTACGGCCCGCCGGGATCGGGCAAGACGACCCTCGCGCGGATGCTCGGGGAGGGGTCGGGCGTGGCCTTCGAGGAGCTCAGCGCGGTGCAGGCGGGGCGCGCGGAGGTGCGCGCCGTGATCGAGCGGGCGGCCCACCGGCGTGCGAACGGCGACACCCAGACGGTGCTGTTCCTGGACGAGATACACCGCTTCAACAAGGCCCAACAGGATGCGCTGCTGCCGGCGGTCGAGGAAGGGCTCGTGACGCTGATCGGGGCCACCACCGAGAACCCGGCGTTCGAGGTCAACGGGGCGCTGCTGTCGCGGTTGCGGGTCTACGCCCTGCAGGAGCTCGACCCCGAGCAGATCGCAACGGTGCTGCGGCGGGCGGGGAGCGACTCGGTGGAGGAGCAGGCGATCGAGTTCCTCGCCGCACGCAGCGAAGGCGACGCCCGCACCGCCCTGAACGCGCTCGAGCTCGCCCAGGCGACGGCGGCGAAGCTGGGGGAGGAGCGCGTCGGTGTGGCGCGAGTCGAGGACGCCCTCCAGCGTCGCGCGGTGCTCTACGACAAGGGTGGAGACCGCCACTACGACTACATCTCGGCATGGATCAAGGCCACCCGGGGCTCTGACCCCGACGCCTCGCTGTACTACCTGGCGGTGATGCTCGAGGGCGGCGAGGACCCCCGCTTCATCGTGCGGCGGATGGTGATCCTCGCCTCCGAGGACGTCGGCAACGCGGACCCGAACGCCCTCGCGGTGGCGGTGGCGGCCGCCCAGGCGGTCGAGCACGTCGGCATGCCCGAGGCCCGCTTCGCGCTGGCCCAGACCGCGGTGTACCTGGCGCTCGCGCCGAAGTCCAACGCCGCCGGCAGAGCGCTCGCCGCGGCCGAGCACCACGTGCGCGAGCACGGCGCCGCCCCGGTTCCGGGGTGGCTTCGCTCTGGCGTGCGCCCGGGACAGGACACGGGCGGGTACGACTACCCCCACGACCGGCCCGGCGGCGTCTCCCCACAGGAGCTGGCGCCCGAGGGCGTCGTCGACGAGCGGTTCTACCAGCCGGGGGAGGCTGAAACGGAGCTGGCCCGGCGACTTGCTCAGATACGCGAGATGCGTGGACGATAATCGCGGTATGGGAACCCGGGCCGAAGACGTCGACGCGACCGTGCCCGCCGCCGGGCGGCGGACGCTGCTCGCCCACGACCCTGCCACCGGCGCCACGCTGGGGGAGGTGCAGGCGACGTCACCGGAGCTGATCGACGAGACGGTCGCCGGGGTCGCGCGGGTTCAGCCCCTGTGGGCGCTGCTGCGGGTGCAGGACCGGGCCCGCTACATGCGTGGCATGGCGCAGGCGATCGTGGACGAGTTCGACCGGCTGCTGGAGCGGATCGCCCGCGAGCAGGGCAGGCCGCGGGCGGAGGTGGCGGCACTGGAGCTGCTGGTCGCGATCGACGCGCTGAGATGGATCGCCCAGGACGGGGCCCGTGCGCTCGGCGCTCGGCGCATTCTCACGCATCGCTCGCTGGCGCCGCTGCACCGGGCGCGGATCGCCTACGAGCCGTTCGGGGTGGTGGCCGTGATCGGCGCCGGCAGCGCCCCGTTCGCCCAGCCGCTGAGCCAGATCGCGGGGGCGTTGCTGGCGGGCAACGGGGTCGTGTTCAAGCCCGCCCCACGGGCCTGTTTGGCGGGCGAGGCGATCGCCGCCGTGCTCGCCCGGGCGGGTCTCCCCGAGGGAATCGTGGCCGTCGCCCACGGCGACGCCGCCACGGGCGTGGCGCTGGCGATGACCGACTCCGTCGCGAAGGTGCTGTTCACGGGCTCTCCCCCGGTGGGACGGGCGGTGGCGCGGGAGGCGGTCTCGCGCGAGAAGGAGGTCACAGTGGAGCTGGGCGGCAAGGATGCGATGCTCGTGCTCGCCGACGCCGACCTCGGCGCGGCGGCGGACTGCGCGCTGTGGGCGGGGTGCGCCGGCGCCGGTCAGGCGCGGGGGGCGGTCGAGCGGATCTACGTCGCCCGGGAGGTCGCCGAGCCGTTCGCGAACCTGCTCGTGAGCCGCGCCCGGGCGATGCGGGTGGGCGACCCCGCCGACCCCGACACCCAGGTGGGGCCGCTCGCCTCCTCGCGGCGCCTGGAGCACGCGCTGCAGCTGACAGCCGAGGCGATCGCCCAGGGGGCCCAGCTGCGCTGCGGCGGTCCGGTGCAGGCCCCGCCGGGCTGCTCGGGAGCGTTCTACGCCCCGACCATCCTCACCGACGTGACCCAGCAGATGCGGCTGATGCGCGAGCCGGTGGACGCACCGGTGCTGGCCCTCGCCGCGATCGACTCCGTCGAGCAGGGGATCGCCATGGCCAACGACTGCGACTACGGCCTCGGCGCGTCGGTGTGGACCGCCGACCGCTACCGCGCGGCCCGGATCGCCCGGGAGCTTCACGCCGGGATGGTGTGGCTCAACGACCACCTCCCCGGGCCGATGCTCGCCCAGGGACCCTGGGGAGCCGCTGCGGGAGCCGGGATCGGCAGGACCCTCGGCGAGAGCGGCCTGCGCGCGTGCGGCCAGGAGAAGCTGATCGCCTGGAGCCCCCCCGGACTGAGGGGACCGTGGTGGGGTCCCTATGACGCCACCACCACCCGCGCGGCGAGCGCGATGGCCAAGCTGCGCTCCGGCCGCGAGCGCGACCGCGAGCGCGTCTGGCGCCGCGATGGCCTGGCGATCGCCCGCCTCGGCGCCCGCATGTTCGGGCGTGGGCTGCCGCGGTAGGACGGCTACCCTTTGACCATGCCCGCCCAGGCCTACGCCGGCAAGGAGTGCGTGTGCCAGCTGCG
This sequence comes from uncultured Solirubrobacterales bacterium, assembly GCA_963696615.1. Lineage (GTDB taxonomy): Bacteria > Actinomycetota > Thermoleophilia > Solirubrobacterales > Solirubrobacteraceae > Palsa-744. The sequence continues at coordinate 901,727 of CAVOKU010000003.1, forward strand.
CAGGGGAATCTGCGACCAGAGCTGCGTGCAGGGGATGCTCGACACGCCGTTCTACATCGCCTGCCTGAAACTGTCGGGGCGCCGCTGCGTGGTGGTGGGCGGTGGGGAGATCGGCCTGGAGAAGGTCGAGGGGCTGCTCGCCTGCGACGCCGCCGTGACGGTGATCGCACCCGCGGCCGACGCGGCGCTGCGTCGGCTCGCCGAGGAGGGGTCGATCGCCTGGGAGCAGCGCCCCTACGCCGGTCCAGACGACCTCGAGGGGACGTTCATGGTGATCGCCGCGACGAACGACACCGACGTCAACGTGGCGGTCTACGAGGACGCCGAGCGGCGGGCGATGCTGGTCAACGTCGTGGACGTGCCGCCGCTGTGCAACTTCATCCTGCCGGCGATCGTCCGCAGCGGCCCGCTGGCGATCGCGATCTCCACCGCGGGCGCCTCGCCGGCACTGGCCAAGCGCATGAAGCGCGAGATCGAAGGCCAGTTCGGCCCCGACTACGCGCGGCTGGCGGTGCTGCTGAACGAGGCTCGGGGCTGGGCGAAGGCGACGCTGCCCACCTACCAGGACCGCAAGGAGTTCTTCGAGTCGATCGTCGGTGGCGAGCCCGATCCGGTGGCGCTGCTGCGCGACGGTGAGGGCCGGGCGGGGGAGGACGCGGTGCGGGAGCTGATCGCCCGAGCCCAACGTGCCCACGCCCCCGCCGCGGTCGGCGCGTGAACGCCAGCCGATGGCCGACGGCGGCATCGAGATGCCCCAACCCGCGCTGCGCATCGAGGGGCTGACGCGCCGCTACGGCGAACGGGAGGCGATCAGCGAGCTGTCGCTGACGCTGCCCCGCGGCAGCACCCTCGTCGTGTTCGGCCCCAACGGAGCGGGCAAGACGACGCTGCTGCGACTGCTCGCGACGCTGCTGCGCCCCCACGCCGGCAGTATCGAGGTGCTCGGCTGCAGCCTGCCCACTGACGCCTGGGCGGTGCGCGGGCGGATCGGGCTGCTCGGCCACGAGCCGCTGCTCTACCGCGAGCTCACCCCGCGGGAGAACCTGCGCCTGCACGCCCGCCTTCACGGCGTGGGCGAGGAACGCGTCGAGGAGCTGCTGCAGGCGGTCGCGATGTCCGCCCGTGCACGCGAGCCGCTACGCACGCTCTCGCGGGGCATGGTCCAGCGGGTGGCGGTCGCCCGGGCGGTTCTGCACGACCCCGAGCTGCTGCTGCTGGACGAGCCCCGGGCCAACCTCGACCCCGCCGCGGTCGAGCTGGTGCAGCCGCTGGTGGGGGCCGGGGCGGGGCGCACCCGCGTGATCTCCAGCCACGACCCCGCGGGCGGCCTCGCCGAAGCCGACCTCGTGCTCGGACTGCGCGAGGGTAGGCTCGACCTGCTCAGGCCCGCCGCGGACACCGATTTCGAGCAGATCGTGGAGCTCTACCGGTGAGCGCCACCGGTGTTCGCACCCGCCCCCCGGAGCTGCCGGCGCAGGACGGCGTCGCCGGGCCCCGCCCGCCCGGCCTGCTCGCCGTCGTGGGGGCGCTGCTGCGCAAGGAGCTGCTGGTGGAGCTGCGCACGCTGGAGTCGGTGCCGGGCATGTCCCTGTTCGCGGTGAGCACGTTCGTGGTGTTTCACTTCGCCCTGGATCGCAACCACGTCGAGGGGGATCTGGCGGCGGGGGTGCTGTGGGTGACGCTGTTGTTCGCGGCGATCCTCGGCGTGAACCGCCTGTTCGTGGCCGACGCCGAGCAAGGGGGGTTCGACGGGTTCCTGCTCGCGCCCGTGGATCGCACCGCGTTGCTGGTGTCCAAGCTGCTGACGCTGCTCGCCTTCCTGGTGGTGCTGGAGCTGGTGGCGGTGCCTGCGTTCGCGCTGCTGCTCGGCCCCTCGCTGGGCCACGCCCTGCCCGGGCTGCTCGCCGTGCTGGCGCTCGCCGACATCGGGATCGCGGCGATCGGCACGCTCGTGGCGGCGCTGGCGGTGCGCACCCGCGCACGCGACCTGCTCGGCCCGCTGCTCGCCCTGCCCCTGCTCGTCCCGGTCGCGATCGCCGCCGCCCGCGCCAGCTCGCCGCTGCTCTCCCCGGGTCATGCCGGCGGGCCCGGTGGGCGCTGGCTGTTGATGCTCGGGCTCTATGATCTTGTGTTCGGGCTGATCGCCTACGCCCTATTCGACTTCCTGATCGAGGACTGAAATAGATGAAGTCCCTGCGCCGGCGTGCAGCCGGCCCCCCTGAGACGGACCATCGCCCTCCAGGCGAGGGTGAGCGGGGCTCGGGGCCCTCCCACTATGGCAAGGGCCTGCGCACGCTCAGCATCGCCACCGTCCTGGCGATGAGCGCGTCGCTGGCGCTGGTGTTCTTCTACGCCCCGCTGGAAGCCGAACAGGGCTTCCTGCAGAAGATCTTCTACGTGCACGTGCCGCTGGCGATCGTCGCCCTGTGCGGCTTCGTGGCGGGCGGCCTGATGGCGATCCAGCACCTGCGCACCCGCGACTCCCGCTGGGACATGCGCTCCTACGTGGCGATCCACATCAGCCTGATCTTCGCGGTCGCCACCCTGATCACCGGCTCGATCTGGGCGAAGGGCTCGTGGGGGCACTGGTGGGTGTGGAGCGAGCCCACGCTGGTGTCGTTCCTGATCGTGTTCCTGCTGTACGCCACCTACCAGCCCCTGCGCTTCTCGATCGAAGACCCCGAGCGCCAGGCGCGCTACGCCTCGGTGTTCGCGATCGTCGCGGGGGCGTTCGTGCCGCTGAACTTCATCGCCGTGCGCCTGTCCACCGCCTACGTGCATCCGCGGGTGCTCGGCGCCACGTCGAACCTGCCGAGCCAGATGGCGTTCACGTTCGTGGTCTCGCTGGTGGCGATCGCGCTGCTGTACGCGACGCTCTACAAGTACGAGCTCACCGCCAAGCACGCACGCGCCCAGCTAAGGGCATTGCGCCGCAGCCTCGCTGCCGAGGGCTCCGACGCCGGTCGCGACGCCACCCCACGACGGCGCAGCGCCGCTCCCAACCCGCGGCCCACGGTCGTGAGCGGAAGGTCGAGCGTGTGATGGCGCTCTCGCTCCCCGCCGAGCTGCCCGCGCTGCCGCTGCACGACGCGGGCAAGTACGTGGCGGGCGCCTACGTCGTGCTGTTCGCGCTGGTGCTCGTGTACGTCGCGATCATGGCGATCCGCATGAGCCGCTTCGAGCGCGAGCTGGGCGAGCTGCTCACCCGTGTCAGCGAGCCCGCGAGCGCCCGCGAAGAGCCCGCCGACGTGCCCGAGCCGGCCGCCGCGACGGCGCAGGAACAGGAGCGCGAACCGGTATGAGCGAGCTGCTGGCGCTCGGCATCTCTCACAAGACGGCTCCGGTCGCGCTGCGGGAGCGGTTGGCGTTCAGCGAGGCCCAGTCGGTCGAGTTCGCCGAAGCGGCGATCCAGACCGCCGAGGTGCGCGAGGCGGTGGTGATCTCCACCTGCAACCGCACCGAGGTGTACGTCGTCGTCGGCGAACCGGTGTGCGCCGAGGGCGACCTGCTCGGCCTGCTCGCCCAGCGTGCCGAAATCCGCCCGACCGAGCTGGCCGAGACGATCTACTGCCCCCGCAACTGCGACGCCGCCCGCCACCTGTTCAGGGTCACGGCCGGGCTCGAGTCGATGATCGTCGGCGAGGCCGAGATCCAGGGTCAGATCAGGCGCGCCCACGAAGCGGCGTTGCAGGCCGGCTGCACGGGACCGCTCACCAATCGCCTGTTCGCGGCGGCGCTCACGACCGGCAAGCGGGTGCGCTCGGAGACGGCGATCGGCGCCGGTCGCGCGTCGGTCCCCTCGGTCGCCGTGGAGCTGGCGCTGAGCGTGCTCGGGGGGAGCGAGAACGCGAGCGCCTCCGACCATGAGCAGGGCCTCGGCGAGCGCCACGTCGTGATCCTCGGCGCGGGCGAGACGAGCGAGCTGACCGCGCGGGCGCTGGCCGAGCACGGCGCCGGCACGATCTTCGTCGCCAACCGTCACGCCGATCGGGCGCTGCATCTGGCGCAGCGGTTCGGCGGCTCGGTGGTCGGTCTCGACGGCCTGCCCGACCAGCTCGAGCGAGCCGACATGGTGCTGTCCTCGACCGCCTCGCCAGAGGCGATCGTCGGACGGGAGGAGCTCGCCCAGGTGATGCGCCGGCGCTGCTCGCGCCCGCTGCTGCTGATCGACATCGCCGTCCCCCGCGACATCGACCCCGGCTGCGCGGACCTGGAGGGGGTGACCCTGTACGACATCGACGACCTCCAGGCGGTCGTGGCGCGCAACCTCGACACCCGCGCGAGCGAGGTCCCCCGCGGCCAGGAGATCGTCGAGGAGGAGATCCAGCGCTTCGCCCGCTGGCTGGGCCAGCTCGACGTGCTGCCGACGATCACCGCGCTGCGCGAACACGGCAGCGCGCTGGTGGACCAGGTGCTCTCCGAGAACGACGGGCGGTGGGAGTCGGCCTCCCCCCGCGACCTGGCCCGCGTGGAGGCGATCGCGCGGGCTGTCATGAGCCGGCTGCTGCACGAGCCGACGATCCGCCTGCGCAGCCACGGAGAGCGCGGCCACGGAAGCATCGAGCTCGTGCGCGAGCTGTTCGGCCTGCGTGAGGACGAGCAGCCCCAGGACGCCGGAGCCGGCCTCGCCGAGGTGCGCTCCATCCACAGCCGGCGCCAGCGCTGATGCGCCTGGGCACTCGCGGCAGCGCGCTCGCGCTCGCGCAGGCGGGGCTCGTCGCCGACCAGCTCGAGGGTGCGGAGCTCATCACGGTGAGCACCAGCGGGGACCGCGGCGAGGGCGTCCAGGACAAGAGTCGCTGGGTCGACGCGATCGAGGACGCCCTGCTGGCGGGTGAGATCGACCTCGCGGTGCACTCCGCAAAGGACCTGCCGATGCAGCTCGCCGAGGGACTGGAGCTGCTCGGCGGCCCCGCCCGATCCGCACCCGAGGATGTCCTGTGCGGCGCCGCGGGGCTCGATCGCCTGCCCCTGGGGAGCACGATCGGCACCAGCAGCCTGCGACGCACCGCCCAGCTGCGCAGCGTGCGCGAGGACCTCGAGGTGGTCGCCCTGTCGGGCAACGTCGACACCCGTCTGCGCAAGCTCGCGGACGATCGTGTGGACGCGATCGTGCTCGCCCGCGCCGGGCTGCTGCGGCTGGGCCGCGACGCCGAGACGGACGCGCCGCTGGACCCCGCGGTGTTCGTGCCGGCGCCCGGTCAGGGCATGCTCGCGCTGGAGGCCCGTTCCGGCGAGCAGCGCGTGCGGGCGGCGGTCGCGGCGGTCGTCGACCGCGAGTCCTGCGCATGCCTGCTCGCAGAGCGGGCTCTCGCCCGCGAGCTGGGGGCGAGCTGCAACACGCCGCTGGGCGCCCACGCCCGCCGCGACGGGAGCGACGGGCTGCTGCTGGCGGCCTGGGTGGGCCTGCCCGACGGCTCGGCGTGGGTGCGCGACGAGCTGACCGGCGCGCTCGAGCAGCCGCAGTCGGTCGGCCGGCGCGTGGCGGAGCGGATGCGCGCGGCGGGGGCGGGCGAGCTGCTCGCCCGCGCCGAGGAGATCGCGACCTCTGCACAGCGCAGCGTCGCGTAGGTGCTGGACGCCGCTCTGGAAGGGCGGCCACCAGAGGAAAATCTGTGTGTTATCTTGTGTGCATGCGTTTGCACATAAGCTTGGAGGATGAGCTCGTGGAGCAGCTCGATCGCCGCGTCGGCCGGCGGCGACGCAGCACATTCATCAGCGAGACCGTGCGCCGCGCACTCGAAGACGAGCGTCGTTGGGAGGAGATCGAAGCCAGCCTCGGCGTCCTCGCCGGGCGGGAGCACGAGTGGGACGGCGATCCCGCCGGGTGGGTGACGGCGCAGCGCTCCGGTGACCGGCAGCGCGTCGGCTAGTCGTTGCCACTGCTACTCGACACGACCGTCTTGATCGATGCCCTGCGGGGCCGGTCTGCCGCCGAGAGGCTCAGGAATCTGCGCGGCGGCGCGCACGTGCCGTTGGTCTGCGCCGTGAACGTCGAGGAGCTGATGCGGGGCGCCCACAACGAGGAGGAGGCTCTCGTCAAGCGTTTCCTGAGCGGGCTGCGGCTCGCACCGCTCGGTCGCATCGAGGGCGAGCGCGCCGGCCGGTGGCGCAGGGACTATGCGAGCGAGGGAATCGCGCTTCACCAGGCGGACTGCCTGATCGCAGCGGCGGCGGTGAGCGCGCGTGCACGCCTCGCGACGGGCAATCCCAGGCACTTCCCGATGCCCGAGCTCGAAGTCGAGCATTGGCCCGTGGGCGCATGAGTGGGCGCGTGCACCTGGTGGGCGCCGGCCCCGGCGACCCGGGGCTGCTCACCGCGCGCGCGCTGGAGCTGATCGCCGCCGCCGACACGATCCTCTACGACCGCCTGATCCCGCCCGGCGCGCTCGACGGGGCCCGTCCCGACGCGGAGCTGCTGTATGTCGGCAAGGAGGGAGATGGCCCGTCGGTTCCCCAGGAGCAGACCGACGCGCTCCTGATCGCACGGGCACGGGCGGGCAGGACGGTGCTGCGGCTGAAGGGTGGCGACCCGTTCGTGTTCGGACGCGGCGGCGAGGAGGCGCTCGCCCTGCGCGACGCCGGCGTCTCCTTCGAGGTCGTCCCGGGCGTCACCGCCGGGGTTGCGGCGGCGGCGTATGCGGGCATCCCCGTCACCCACCGTGGCCTCGCCAGCGCGGTGGCGCTCGTCACCGGCCACGAAGACCCCGACAAGGACGAGCGCGCGATCGACTGGCAGGCGCTGGCGGCGTTCCCCGGAACGCTCGTGTTCTACATGGGGGTACGCCGCCTGCCGGCGATCGCCGAGTCGCTGCTCGCCGCCGGACGTCCCCCCACGGAGCCCGCCGCGATCGTCGAACGGGGCACCCTGCCCGGCCAGCGCTGCACCGTGGCGACCCTCGCGACGATCGCCGACCGCGCCGAGGAGGAGCAGATGCGAGCTCCCGCGATCACCCTCGTCGGGCCCGTCGCCGAGCTCGCGCGGCGCCTCTCGTGGCTCGATCCGCAGCCGCTCGCAGGGGTTGCCGTGACGGTCACCCGCGCCCGGCCGCAGGGTGGCTCGCTCGCGCGCAGGCTGCAGGCGCTCGGCGCCCGGGCGATCCAGGCGCCGGTCATCCGCACCGAGCCGCTGCCCGCGTCCGTGCCCGACCTCGGCCCCTTCGACCTGGTCTGCCTCACCAGTCCCACCGGCGTGGGCGCCCTGTTCGAGTGCCTGCGCGAGAGCGGTCGCGACGCCCGCGCGCTGGCGGGAACGCGGGTGGCGGCGATCGGGCCGGGCACCGCAGAGGCCCTCGACGCGCACGGGATCCGCGCCGACGTGCTGCCCCACCAGGCGGTCGCCGAGGGGCTGGTGCAGGCGCTCGGCGAGCTCTCGCCTGCACCGCGGCGAGTGCTCATCGCCCGTGCGCGCGAGGGCCGCGAAGTGCTCCTCGATGCCCTCCGCGAGCGTGGCGCCGAGGTGGAGGTGCTCGCGCTGTACGAGACCGTCGCCGAGCGTCCGCCCACGCGCCTGCTGGGGGAGGCGCTCGCCGCCGACTACATCACGTTCACATCCGCCTCCACCGTGCGCTTCTTCCTGGACGCGCTGGCCGACGGGGACGGTCGCGAGCAGCTGACGCGCGGTCCACGGCTCGTCTCGATCGGGCCGGTGACGAGCGCCGCGCTGCGCGAGCGCGGATTGGAGCCCCAGCTCGAGGCGGCCACCCACGACATCGGGGGGCTGGTGAAGGTCCTGCTCGACGACGTCGCCACGCGCGCGGGCTGACCGTTGGCGGTGGCTGCGAGCATCGACCGCGTGTCGCTCGGACATCCCCGCCTGCACCTGCGACGCACCGACTCCACCAACGATCGGGCGCGCGCGTTGGCGATCGCGGGCGCGCCCCACGGGACGCTCGTCACCGCCGCCGAGCAGACCGCCGGTCGCGGCCGTCAGGGACGGAGCTGGGCGGCCCCCGCCGGCAGCGCGCTGCTGGCCTCGCTGGTGCTCCGCGACGGCGGGGGCGATTCGCCGGCCTCGGCGGACGCGTCGCTGCCGGCGCTGCTGCCGCTGATCGCCGCCGTGGCGGTCTGTGACGCCGTCGGAGCGCAGGCCGCCATCAAGTGGCCCAACGACGTCGTGCGGGTCGGCCCCGCGGGGCTCTCCAAGCTCGCCGGGATCCTCGCGGAGGGGCGCCCCCAGGACGGCTGGGTGGTGCTCGGCATCGGCCTGAACGTGGCCGTGCGCCTGGAGGACCTGCCGCCCGAGCTGCGGGCCACCGCCGCCACGCTCGAAGCCACGCCACAGGCGATCGAGCCGCTGCTCGCACAGGTGCTGCTGGCGCTGGAGCGCCGTCTGTGCGAACCGACCGAGGCGATGCTCGAGGCCTATCGCGCGCGCGACGCGCTGTACGGGCGCGAGGTCACGTGGGCGGCGGGGGAGGGTCGCGCGCAGGGGGTTGACGGCGAGGGCAGGCTCGTGGTCGCGCTGGCGGCCGGAGGCAACGCCACGCTTGCGGCCGGGGAGGTGCACCTGCAGGTGAGCCCGTAGGGCTCGACCGAGGCTCGGTGAGCCTCAGTCCTCGCCGGCCTCGACCTTCTCCGCGGCGTGTCCGCCGGGCGGCTCGGGCGCTTCGACCACGGGCTGGGGGCGGCTCCCGTTCTCGCTCGCGGAGCCGGTTGGCTGGCTGTGGCGGCCGTCGGCGCCGGCCTTCGCGCTCTTGCCGGCCTTTGCGTTGACGCCCGCCTTCGGGCCGCTTCCGGCGTTCGCGTTGGCGGGCGCCTTCGGGCCGGTCCTGCGCCGGCGACGGTTGTTGCGGGCGCGGCGCTTGGGGAAGTTGCGCAGCAGCTCCCGCGCGAGGGCGGGCGGCTTGCGGGCCATCCGTGTGCGCGCTCCCCGCAGCGCCTCCTCGGCCTCGGGCGTGTGGGCCAGGGCGGCTGCCAGCAGCGCCGCCGCCAGCCGTCGGTCCTGCTTGCGGGCGGCGTGTATCAAACGCCGCGCGTTGCGCGCGTGGGCCCCGCCGGAGGAGTTCACCAGCAGCCCCAGCAGGCGCTTGGTCTCCGGCCAGCGCTGCACCGCGTACTCCTCGTGCACCTCACGGGTGTAGCCGGCGAGCCGCCAGATCCACGCGTTCGCCTGGTCGCGCCGGCCGATGCGCCGCTCCACTAGCGCCCGCAGCATCACCTTCGAGGCCTCGCGGCGCTCGTCGCGGGGCCACCCGCCGATGATGTCGATCGCCGTGTCGAAGGCGTCCGGGTCGCGCAGCGCGGCGATGTCGGTGAGCGCGCGCAGCCGCAGCTGTGCGTTCGTGTTGCGCTGGACGGCGGTGATCAGAAAGCGACTCTTCAGCTCGCCGTTGCGATCGAAGTGCAGCATCGCCCGCGCCCGGCGCCAGCCGGCCGGCGCCACGCGGGCGCCCGCGAGGGCTGCCCACACGTGCTGCTCGCCGTAGTCGAGGTTCTCCACGGCGATCCGCCACAGCTCCCGCTCGAACACCTGAAAGCGCCGCTCCTCCTCCGCGCACACTGGCAGCACGCGGCGCTCGACGCGCATGCGCCGGCCGCGGCCGCGGCGCACGGGGCCGACCACGATCGCCCCGCCGCGGTAGACGTCGCGGTCGAGCAGCGAGTGCAGCGTCACCACCGGATCGTCGTTCTTGGTCGCCGGATGCACGAAGTCCACGACGAGGCCCGCCTCCTTGCCCGGATGGCGGCGGGTGACGCGGCCCACCCGCTGCTGGTAGATCCGCTTGGAGGCCGTCGGCGCCAGGTGCACGCAGACCGTCGCCCGCGGGCTGTTCCAGCCCTCGGCCAGCAGCTGCGCGTTGATCAGCACGTCGATCGCCCCCCGCTCGTAGCGCGCCAGCACCTCCGCCAGCTGGCGCTTGGGGGTCTCGCCCGAGACCGCCTGCGCCTTCAGCCCTTCCGCGCGGAACGCCTCGGCGAGGTTGTAGGCGTGCTGGACGCCCGCCGCGTAGACGACGCCGGGCACGCCGTTGAAACGGGTCTTGTAGAGGTTCGCCGCCGCCATGTTGAACGGCTGCTGATCGAGCAGCTGGGCGAGCTCCTCCTGGTCGAACTCGGTGTCGACCTCCCCCCGCCTGAGTGGCACCTTGGCGATCGTGCGCACGCCCACGCCGGGGGAGATGCGCACGCACCGCAGCGGCGCGATCACGCCGCGCCGGGCCGCCTGGGCGAGGTCGAAGCGCGAGGTCTGGGTGGGGAACAGGTCGGTCACGTGCCGCGCGATCAGCGCCCCCGTCGCGGTCATCCCGATGAAGATCGGTCCCGTCCACTCCCTGATCGCCGCGCTCGTCTTCTCCCCGAGCGCCGTGTGCGCCTCGTCGCAGATCACGATCGTGTAGGCGCTCGAGATCTTGCCCGCGTTGCGCACGAACCACTGGTAGGTCTCGACCGTGACCGGTCCTTTGACGGAGTCCTCCCCTTTGAGCAGGGGCCTCGAGATGCGGGTCGAGTAGCCGCGCTCCCGCAGCTCGCCGTGGAACTGGTCCACGAGGTTGCGTCGGTGGGTCAGGATCAGGATCCCGCCGGTGCGCGACCCCTCGACGAAGCCGAGCGCCGCAACCGTCTTGCCCGCGCCGGTGGCGTGCTCGAACCAGAACCGCTTGGCGGCGTTCGGGTCCTCGGGCTGCTCGGCCAGGGACTCCTCCTCATCGCCGTCCTCGTCCCAGTCCTGGGGCTCCTCGCCGTCCTCCTCGGCGGCGAGGTCCTCCTCCGGCTCCTCCTCCTCGGCCTCGTCCGCGATCAGGCCGTCGTCGTCGAGCAGATCCTCGTCGTCGTCCTCGCTCTCGTCGGGGGCGGCGCGCTGGACCGGCCCGAGATCCTCGTCATCGAGGACGTCCTCGTCCTCGGCGTCGGGCTCCTCGTCGGCGTCGGTGTCCTCGTAGGAGCCCTCGGCCTCGGAGCTCGCGCCCGCGTCCTCGGCGAGCGCGGAGCCGGAGCTCGGCGGCGGGTCCTCGTCGGGGCCGAAGATCGCCGCGGAGGCGAGCAGCTCCGGCGACGCGCCGTCGCGTCCGTTGGCGCCTTCGCCGGCGCGCTGCGCCTCGGCGAGCAGCGCCGTGAGCGTGCCCGACAGCGCGTCCACCTGATGGGCCGAGAGGACGGTGCCGTCCGCCAGCTTGGGCTCGTCCTCGGACAGCAGCCGCTCGAGGCCGAGCAGCAGCGAGAACTCCCGTCGCCACGCGGTCGAGGGGTGCTTGGCGCCCGCCTGCAGTTCGGCGAGCGCCTGGTCCAGCGCCCGCCTGCGCGCCGATCCGGGCGCGAGGGCGACCTCGGCGTCCTCGCCGTCGAGCAGGAAGCGGTCGTGCACGAACTCCTCCGCGCGTGCGATCTCGGCGGAAGTGGGAATGGGCGCGGCCGCAACGGCCACTGAGGTGGACTCGGCCATCAAAGGGCTCTGGACTTCGAGACGGAGCCGCCGCAGAAAGTGGCTTCGGCGGGGCTCGGAACTGCCGACACCTGGCCGGCTACGTTGCCGGATGCTCAGAGCGGTCCGGCTCTGACGTACTGTCAGCATATAGCACCTCGCCCCCGGATTGAAGGCACGCGCCCATCTGTAAGTCTTTGCGCGATGACGGGCATCGCCTCACCCCGCCTGCTGGCGCTCCTCGCGGGCGTTGCGCTGACGGTCGTGCTCGTGATCGGCCTGATCCAGCTCGCCGGCTCTCCCGGCGGGTCCTCCTCGCAGGGATCCACGCGGCGGCTCACTCTGGCGCAGGTGCAGGCCCGCCTCGGCGGCGCACCGGCGCCGCTGGCGGGCCTGCACGCCCAGGCGAGCCAGATCCTGCCCGGCGGGGCGCGGGCGCTGCACGGGCGGCTGGCGACGCTGCACGGGCATCCCCTGGTGATCAACAAGTGGGCCTCGTGGTGCGTGCCCTGCCAGGACGAGCGCGGCGCCTTCCAGCAGGCCTCCACGAACCTCGGGCGCGCGGTCGCCTTCCTCGGCATCGACTCGGCCGACACGAGCCTCGCCGACGGGCGCGCGTTCCTGCGCTCCTTCCCCGTCGGCTACCCCAGCTACTACGACCACAGTGGGCAGCTCGGGAGCGCCGTCACCGACTCCTCGTTCACGCCCGTGACCGTGTTCTACGATCGCGCCGGCCACGAGTACATCCACCAGGGCCCGTATCCCAGCGCCGCCAAGCTCGAACGGGACGTCCGGCGCTACGCGCTGGAGGGGTGAGACGTGCCCGAGATCAGGATCGACCCGCTCAGCGGGCACCGCACGATCGTCGCGGGCGAGCGCTCCCGCCGGCCCGGCGGGGAGCCGCGCTGCGACCCGCCGGAGCCGATCGACCCCGAGCGCGACCCGTTCGCCGAGGGCCACGAGGACCGCACTCCACCGGAGCTGTACGCGGTGCGTCCGGGCGGAGGACCGCCGAACTCCCCGGGTTGGACGGTGCGGGTGGTGCCCAACCTGTATCCCGCGCTCGAGCCCCCGGGCGCGGATGGGGATCGGCCGGCGGGGGGGGACCCCGCAGCAGCCGGCGGCCGAGCTGGACAGGGCGCCCCGCAGGAGTGGTCAGCAAGCGCGCGCGGGCGTGATCGTTCGGAGCTGTTCGCCTCGCTGCCCGCCGTGGGGGCGCACGAGGTGATCGTCAACGGGCCCCAGCCCGTGCTCTCGCTGGCCGACCTGCCGCGCGAGCAGGCGGGCGCCGCGGTGGCGGTGTGGCGCGAGCGCATGCGGGCACACGAGCAGAGCGCCTACGTGCAGCTGATCGTCAACGAGCGGCGCGAGGCCGGTGCATCGCTGCCCCACACCCACGCCCAGGTCTACGCGCTGGACTTCGTGCCCGCGGAGGTGGCCCGTGAGCGCGAGCGGGCGGGTGCGTACGCGAACCGGACGATGGGCCACGACCTGCTCGAGGACGTGGTCGCTGAGGAGGTCAGACGCGGCGAGCGGATCGTGGCGATCGACGAGGAGGCCGTGCTGCTGGCGCCCTACGCCTCGCGTCTGCCGCTCCAGCTGATGCTCGCCCCGCGCCGTCCTCGTCCCCGCTTCGAGGACGACGAGACGGGCGGCGCGCTGCTGCACGACGGGCTCTGTCGGCTCGCGCGCCTGCTCGGCTCGAGCCCACCGCTGAACCTGTGGGTGCGCACCGCACCGCGCGGGGTGGAGCGGTTCTGCTGGCGCATCGACATCGCGCCGCGGCTGACCCACCTCGCGGGGCTGGAGCTCTCGACCGGGCTGAACCTGAACATCGTCGCGCCCGAGCACGGCGCCGCGCTGCTGCGCGATGCGTGAGCGCGCGCCCAGGTAGCCTGCTGTCGATGCCCCCCGAGGAGCGCTTCGTCCCCCGTTTCGCAGCGGAGCCTCCGCACGAGGCGCTGCCGTATGGGCGCTGGGCCGAGCGGCTGGGCGAGGAGTTCCTGGCTGCCTGCCTGGGCCTTCACGAGGAGGGGGTCGAGCTGGGCGAGCCGGAGGAGATCGCCTGGTACCCGGACCGCACCTGGCACGGACACACCTACGTGCCCGCGAGCACGATCACCTCACAGGGCTACGAGCTGTTCGGCTACGTGCGCTTCGTGCCCGCGCAGCCGGGCGAGGATCCGAGCGGCTTTCACGCGCACGCCGATTTCACCGACGAGACCGCCGAGCGCAACCCCGACTGGAAGCTCGACCTGTGCGAGGAGACGATCGGCTCCTGGCGCGGGCACGTGCAGGCGCCGGCGGCGATCACGCTGATCTGGGGGCGCCCGCTGGTGGCCGGCGGCAGGATCGCAACCGCCGAGCTCGCCGAGCTGGCGGTCGACCAGTGCGAGCTGATCGAGGAGCGCTTCACCCTGATCGCCCCCGACGACTACCGCGGCGACCTGCTCGAGATCAAGCTGTTCAGCGGCAAGGGCCAGGAGCTGGCGCGAGAGTCGCTCTACGCCGGCGACGAGGACGAGGACGAGGACGAGGAGCCTCCGCAGGAGCACGAGGAGCAGGCGGGGTCCTAGCGGGGCGGGACGCTAGCGTTCGATCACCAGCTTGGTCCAGTCGCGCTCGAGCAGAGCAGCGGAGGCGTCCTGCCAGGAGACCGCGCGGCTGGTGACCCGCTCGGGGTGCATCGCGCCCGAGGCGGCCAGGTCGAGCACGTGGGGGATCGCCTCGCGGGCGTTGACGCGGCCGGTCCTGAAGGTGATCCCCTTCGTGTACATCTCCAGCAGCGGCAGCCTGGGCTGCTCGCCGAAGTAGATCGCGGTGCTGGTGCAGGTTCCGTCGGGGGCGGTCGAACGCAGCGCCAGCGCGAGGCCGTCGGGATCGGAGCTCGAGTCCACCGTGATCGGGTACGGACCGAGCCGCTTGGGGAGCTCGGCCAGCGTCTGGGCGCCGAGCGCCTCGGCGGTCGCCCGCCGTCCCGGGTCGCCGTCGACGTACAGCACCGCCTCGGATCCGAGGGCAACCGCCAGGCCGGCCGCGTACAGCCCGATCGAGCCCGCGCCGGCGCCACCGACGACGAGCACGCCGCCGCCGGGCTCCTCGGCGAGCGCCGGCGCGACCGCGCGCCAGGCGTCGCTGATGTTGTCCGACGCGCTGGCGACTGCAGCCGGCTGCAGTCCGGCGGGCACCGGCACGAGCATGTGCTCGGCGTAGGGAACGCACACCAGGTCGCTGAGAAACCCGCCCCACCGCTCGACGGTGGGGCCGAAGCCATACGTGGACATGAACGGCACGGAGGCGCAGTTGGCCGAGCGCCCGCGCCGGCAGCGATCGCACTCCCCGCAGGAGATCTGGAAGGGCACGCTGACGAGGTCCCCGGGGGCGAGGGTGCTGAGGTCATCGCCCGCCTGCACCACCTCCGCGACGCACTCGTGGCCGATCGGGAAGGGGGCGGGAAACGGCGATTCGCCGCCGATGATGAGCGCGTCGAGGTCACAGGTGGCGACCGCCAGCGGGCGCACGAGCGCCGCCGCGTCGGAGCTGAGGCTCGGCTCGGGCACCTCCCGCCATTGCAGCTCGTCGGGGGCCGTGTAGGTGAGCGCGAGCAAGCGAGGCTCCTTCCCGGGGTGGCTGGACCGCTGGAATGTTATGCCCGACGCCCGGCGCGGCTGCCCGAACCGGACCGGCTCGTCCAATCGCGCCTGGCGGACTCAGCACAACGGCCGTGGCGCCGATAAGTATCCGGTGGACGCGGGAAGACACAGGCGCATCGTGGACACGTCTGCGCTGCGAATGCGGGAGGCCACGTTCTCGGTCGGCGTGGCCCTCACCTACGCCGTGTGCGCAGCCGGCGCGGCGTACGCAGCGCTCACCTGGGATCGGCCCCACCGGCTGGCGCTCGTGTCGCTGCTGGCAGCCGGGACTGTGGGCGGCGCGGTCGTCTCGCTGCTGCCGCGCGAGCAGATCGTGCGCAGCGGCTACCGCGAGACGTTCTTCGTCGGCTGGAGCGTGCTCGACCTGCTGCTGGTGACGCTGATGGCGCTCGCCGACGGCGGCGCCGGGAGCCCGCTCGCCCTGATCTTCTTCCTGCCGGTGGTGTTCGCGGCGCTGTCGTATCCGCTCGGCTCGGTGATCGTCGTCGGAGGTGCGACGGTGACGGCCTACCTGGGCCTGGCCCTGACGGTGGGGGGCGCGAGCTGGAGCTATGAGGCGTGGTTCACGGTGGTGCTGATCTGCCAGGCGGTGCTGTGTGCGTGGCAGGCGCGTAGCCACGACAGGCAGCGGACCGCGCTCGCCGCCGTCTCGCGGGCGGACCCGCTCACGGGCTGCCTGAATCGCCGTGGCTTCGAGGAGCGTGCGCTCGCCGAGATCGACGCCGCGACGCGACGCGCCGGCCAGGGCGCGGTGCTGCTGCTGGATGTCGATCAGCTCAAGGCGGTCAACGATCGCGACGGGCACACCGCCGGGGACGAGCTCCTGTGCCGGGTGGTGCAGACGGTCGAGCGCTCGGTCAGGCCCACCGACGCCGTGGGACGGCTCGGCGGCGACGAGTTCGCCGTGCTGTTCCCGCAGATCGAGCCGGCCGAAGCGCTCGAGCAGGCGCGACGGATCGTGCGCGCGCTCGGTCGTCACGCTCCCTGCACGGTCGGGGTGGCCACCTTCCCACTCGACGGCACCGAGTTGGAGGAGCTGTTGCGCCGCGCCGACGTCCGCCTGTACGCGTCGCGTCACGGGCGCCACTCGCCGCGTCAGCCGAGCTCGACCGAGCGTCTCAGCTGGGCCGCGACGCTCGCACATGCGCTGGACCTGCGGATGAACGCCGACCACGAGCACTCGCGCTCGGTGGCCGACTACGCCGTCGCGATCGCCGGCCAGCTGGGCTGGCAGACGGACCTGCTGGGGATGCTGCGCATCGCGGCGATGCTGCACGACGTCGGCAAGGTGACGGTCCCGGACCGCATCCTGTGCAAGCCGGGCCCGCTCACCGCGGATGAGTTCCAGGAGCTCAAGGAGCACACCTACACCGGCGCCATGCTGGTCGCCGGTATCGAGGGGCTGGAGCTGATCGTCCCCTGGATTCGCCACACCCACGAGAGCTTCGACGGGTCCGGCTACCCGGATGGGCTGTGCGGTTCGGACATACCGCAGGCTTCGCGCATCCTGCTCGTCGCCGACGCCTTCGACGCGATGACGAGCGCGCGGCCGTACCGGCAGCCGCTGACGGTGGCGCACGCCTGCGACGAGCTGATCCGCCATGCGGGCACCCAGTTCGACCCCGATTGCGTGGAAGCCCTGCTTGAGTTCCTCGGCGCGAGCCGCGCGGTGGGCCGGCGCAGCGGGCTGGCCGTCTGAGCTCGCCCCCCAGGACGACCCTCCACGCACCGAACGCGACTGGTGTGGCAGGCTTTCCGGCCGTGCGCGACGCCGTCATCTGCGAGCCCCTGAGGACTCCCGTCGGCGGTTTCGGCGGGGTCTTCCGCGACGTCCCCCCAGAGGAGCTTGCGGCAACCGTGATCCGTGAGCTGGTGCGGCGCACCTCGCTCCCGGCCGAGGCGATCGACGACGTCATCTTCGGGCAGTCCTACCCCAACGGAGAGGCGCCGGCGATCGGCCGGGTCGCCGCCCTGAACGCCGGCCTGCCGATCGAGGTTCCCGGGCTCCAGGTCGACAGGCGCTGCGGCTCGGGCCTGCAATCGGTCGTGCTGGGTGCGATGCAGGTGCAGACGGGCGCCGCCGAGCTCGTGCTCGCCGGCGGCGCGGAGAGCATGAGCCAGGCCGAGTTCTATGCCACCGGCCTGCGCTGGGGCGTGAGGGCCGGCGGCGTGAAGCTCGAAGACCGTCTCGCCCGCCCGCGTGTGACGGCGGGAGGGGCTCACCACCCCGTGCCCGGGGGGATGATCGAAACCGCGGAGAACCTGCGCCGCGACTACTCGATCTCGCGCGCCGAGCAGGACGAGCTCGCGTTGCGCTCCCATCGCCTCGCGGTCGCCGCCCAGGAGAGCGGCGTGTTCGCCCAGGAGATCGTCCCGGTGCGCGTCGAACGCCGCCGCGAGGAGCTGCTGGTCGACCACGACGAGCACCCCCGGGCGGACACGACGCTACAGCGACTCGCCGCCCTGCGACCGCTGATGGCCGCGAGCGACGCCGAGGCCACGGTCACGGCGGGCAACGCCAGCGGCCAGAACGACGCCGCCGCGGTCTGCATCGTCACCCACCCGGATCGAGCCAGCGAGCTGGGTCTGAGGCCGATCGCGCGGCTGGTGTCGTGGGCGGTCGCGGGCGTCGAGCCGGCGAGGATGGGCATCGGGCCGGTCCCCTCGACCCGGCGCGCGCTCGAGCGCGCGGGCCTGGGCCTGGAGGACCTCGACCTGATCGAGCTCAACGAGGCGTTCGCGGCCCAGGTTCTGGCGGTCCTGCGCGAGTGGGACCTGCCCGACGGGCTGGAGCGCGTGAACGTGCGCGGATCCGGCATCTCGCTCGGGCACCCGATCGCCGCCACGGGGGTCCGGATCATGGCGACGATGCTGCGCGAGCTTCACCGTCGCGAGGGCCGGTTCGCGCTGGAGACGATGTGCATCGGCGGCGGTCAGGGGATGGCGGCGGTGTTCGAGAACACCGCCGCTGTGTGATCTCCTAGCGGCCGGCTTCTTCCCGTTCGCGTTTCTTGAAGGCAGCGGCTTCCTGGGCTTCTTCCTTTTCGAACTTCTGGCGAGCGGCCTTTTCCGTGGCGCTTTCGCCGCCCGAGGATTCGGATGACTTCTTGGGGCTCTTGGAGCTTTCCCCATTGTGCTTGTGACCGCCGGAGGAGTGCCCGCCGCCGCCGCCGCCGCCCCCTCCCGCCGCCGCCACCGTGGCCGCTCGCGTGCTTCTTGCTCGAGGAGTGCTTGTGGGCGGCTTCCCCGGCCTGGGCTTCCAGGGCCTTTTTCTCGGCTTCCCGTTTCGTCTTCAGTTCCGCCGCTTCGGCCTGTTCGCTGTTCTTCGCGCGGACCGCAGCTTCGTGTTGGGCCTTCTTTTCGGCGGCTTCTTCTGACGATTCGCCCTTTTCGGACGATGCTTCGTGGGCTTCGGCCCCCTGTTCGCTGCTGCTGCTGCCGCCGCCGCAGCCGGCGATGATGCCGGCACACGTCAGAGCCAGCAGCCCCACGAGGAGCATGCGCAGCAGGCGCATGCGTGGAGTCCGTCCCTCTACCTCGGTTGACCTGAGCATTTCTAGCCTTCCTGCTTGGGCGTGGTGGCCGGTTGCGGGGTTGTCGTGGTGGTCGCTTCCTGGGTCTGCTTCGTCGCAGGCTTGTGCTTCTGCTTGGCCTTCGCTTTCGCTTTGGCTTTCGCCTTCGCGGCCTGTTCCTTGGCGCGGGCATTGGCTTCGGCGAGTTCTTCCCGGCGGCGGGCTTCTTCTTCGGCTGTCCGTTCTCGCTTCTTCGCCTTGCGTTCCGCTGCTTTTTCGGTCCTCTTGGCTTTCGCTTCGGCGGCTTCTTCTCGCCGCTGCGCCTGCACCTCGGAGAGCAGTTCGCGATTCTTCGCGGTTTCCGCCGCTTCTTCTTTTTTCTGGGCAGCGGCTGCTTCGCCGCGTTCGCCTGCTTCTTCTTCTTTGCGTTCGCTCACTTCTTCACTGGCTTCTCCCGCCGAGCCTGCGCTGCCCGTCGAGCCGCTGCCACACCCGACGAGCGCGCCCGTGCAGGCCAGCGCGGCCACGCAGGGCAGGACCAGTCGCAGAGCACCCTCGCATCTCACGCGATCACCTACGCGCACGTAGGCGGTTCGGACACGCCTGCACCCCAGCGCAAGAGCATGCGATCACGCTACCAGCCGGGAAGTCCCGGCTCAAGCGTTGACGGTGCGAGCCCGCCGCCCGGGCGTGTCAGTCGATCTCCACGGTGTAGTCCCAGGTCACGATCGGACGTCGCCCCTCGGGAGACCAGCTGAGGCCCCCGTCGCCGGTGGGAAGGATGTCGTGCAGCCTCACCGACAGCGGGTGCCCGGGCGCGATCTGATCCGGTGGTGCACCGCCGTCGAGGGCGGTCACCTTCGGGTGGTGCACGCCACCGTGCTCGTCGATCAGCGCAAACGTCGAGCCCCCCAGTGGGATCGCATGCGACGCCGATGCGAACGTGACGATGAACGTGCAGGGAGTCACCGGCGGGACCGGGAAGCGGCCCTCCTCGGGCACTTCCGGGCCGACGGCCGTGGCGAGCACCCGTGCGCTACCCAGATCGACCGAGACCGCTTCGCCCTCGATCGAGAGCACCGGGTGGGTCGGGCTCGCGTGAAGCAGCCTGTCGACCTTCAGCTTCGGCTTGGGCAGCCAGCTCGGCAGCCCCCCGTAGCTCGACGCCGAGTGCACCGCGGGCGCAGGAACCGCCGTCCTCGAGCGGCCGTGGGCAAGCAGCAGCGCGACGCTCAGCACAGCCAGGGCCGACACGCCCGCGACGGCGGCGCGGCCGGCGCCCAGCCCGAAGGCTCGACGCCGGCCGACCGATGCCGATCCACTCGACGGCGGGCCGGCGCCACCGGCCTCCAGCGGAGACCCCGCGCCGCCGATCCCGTTCGCCGTCGAGTGCTCCATCAGGGGTGTTCCCTGCCCGGTCCCTTGGGGTTGTTGAACACGTCGGGGCCGAACGCCGCGAGTCCGGGCTGCGCCGCGTAGCCGATGTGACCTTTGCCGTCGAGCCCGCGAGAGGCTCCCTTGACGGCGAACAGATCCTCCATCGTGCGCAGCCAGCTGTAGTGGTTGTAGTAGACGGTGCTCACCGTGCCGGGAGCGATGTAGGGGCTGATCAGAACGCTGCCCGTGTCGCCGCCGCCGGTGGTCGCATCGGTGGCGTCGTACAGCGGATCGCTCGCCGGCGAGGTCGCGCCGAGGAGCACACCGCTCACGACCCCCGTCGTCTTCACCGGTTCACCGGAGGAGTTCACCAGGGTGAACGAGCCGGTGTCCACGAAGCCGCCACTCTGGCTCGGCGCCGTGGCCGTGACCGGCGTGTCGGTGACCTGGCCCACGAACGCGCCCGCGGGTATCCCGCCGCCCGTCACCGAACGTCCGGCGTCGGTCGCCACGATCGCGTTGTCGGCGATCGTCGTGCTTTCTTCGGGGGCCGTCGCTTTGCCGTCCGTTCGCGCACCGGGCGAGTGGCTGCCGCCACCGAGCAGGCACGCGCTCGCCGGCTGGGAGGGGACCGTCTGGGCCACGCAGCCGTTCGGACGATCGACGAACGCGTTGTCACCTGGGCCGGGGTACAGCTGTTCACCGCTTTCGTTCGAGGCGAGCGGAGTGTTCGGACCTGTCGGCTCCCAGTTCACGCTGTTGCCGAACAGGGTCTCGCCCGCCGAGTCGCTCTGGATCGACGCAGCTGCGTTCGGCTTCACCAGTGTCGAGTTGGCGAAGCTGTTGCCGGTGTAGGTGAACGGCGGGAAGCCCTCGTCGAACGTGATGTCGATCAGCCCGCCTTCCTTGAAGGCCGGCGAGGCCTCGATCTCGGGGATGATGTGTTCGAGGAACAGATCCGACGCGTACAGCCCGCCGGTGTAGTTCACGGGTGCGTTCGGCGTGTTCGGGTCCGAGAAGCCGCCCGAGAGGTTGTTGCCGTGGCACACCGCGTCGTGCGCATCGCTGCAGTTGTTGGGCGAGATCCAGCTGAAGGCCGGAGTCGTTTCCGCGCTCTGCAGGTCGTGATAGAGGCCGCTGCTCGGGTCGAACACGTTGGCGATGTGCTGGGAGTTGCAGTCGCCTGAGTTCAGTATCGATTCAAACCACGGGAAGGGGAAGTGCTTGGGCACGTACTGGTCGGTGCCGTTCGCGCTGCCCGGGTTTGGCTGTGTGGTGCTGTTCCTGGGGCCCGGTGTGGGGTAGGGGGCGCCGCAGTATTCATCGCCGGCGTCGTGTGCGGGTCCGCTTTCGTCGGGGTTGCCGAGGTCCTGCGCGTAGCCCTTCCAGCTCACGCCGGCAGCGTCGAGCTGGTTGAACAGCGTCGGCACGCTGGCGGGATACACGCAGCCGTTGGTGCCGGCCGCCGCGTTGGGCCCCGCCGGCGAGTCGAGCTGGCCGTAGTTGGGATTGGTCTTGAGGCTCCCCGCCGTGTTGACGGTGCCCGAGAACTTGTCATAGAACGGGCAGTCCGCCTGGGTGTCGGGCTGTGTGGCCTGACCGCTCACCATCGAGACGTAGTTGTCGAGGCTGAAGTGGCCCGTCCCGAAGTAGTTCTTCAGCAGCACGCCCTGCGAGGGGAGCGACTGCCACAGGTAGGTGTTCTTGTTCAGACCGGTGAAGCTCGCGTCGTAGGACTTGTTCTCCAGGATGATCAGCCAGACGTGCTTGATCTTGTTCTTCTTGATCCCGAGGTGGTCGGCAGCCGCCGTCGAGGCGCGCGCGCCGGATGAGGCGCTGGCCGAGACGATCGGCACGGCGGCCGCTGCTGCGGCCGCGAGGACGGCGAGGGCGATCAGGGCTCTGCGGCCCCGTCGCGCGTCGCGCGCGCTCGGCGCGGACCTCCCCTGATCGACGCTGCGTGAAGAACGGCCGGGCGGCTTTGGGCTCATCGCGATCCTCGTCTCCTTCTGTCAGGTGGTTGAGACACGACCAAGTCGGCGCCAGTCTTCGAAACCCTGGAGTCGCCTTCGTGTCCATCGGGTGACCTGACCGTGAAGGAGTTGAGAACACGCGCTCCCCCGCTCAGCGGGAGCCCGCGGAGGTTTTCATCGAGTGATCGGACGGTGAACGAGTTGAGAACTCTGGCGCCGGATCCGGCGCCGACTTCGGCCGCGGGTCAGGTGCGACCCGACCGTTCCGCGCGCATCCGCTCGAGCGTCGCCAGCATCGACTCGTCGGAGAGATAGGCGTGCGCCTCCCCGATTTCTCCGGTCGCCGTGAGTCGACCGAGCATCGCCGAGGGACCGAGCACCTCGCCGTACAGGAGAACGTCGGACAGGACGATGAAGTAGACGCTGTCGAGCGGTCGCACCTCACGCACCCGCACCTGGTGCTCGGCTTCGGCGCTGGAGAGGTCCTCCACCCACCGGCGCAAGCCCTCGTGACCACGATACGCGCGGATGTCTCCGACCAGGACGGTCGGATGAAACTTGATGTCCGGGTCCGCGAACGCGATCAGCCCATCGACATCGCGGCGATTGAACGCATCGATGAATCCGTGGGCGATCCGTTCCATCAACTCCCTGTCCCCCCTGGACATGATTGCGAGTGTACGCCTGATAAAGCCGTCCTGCGCACAGGACGCCGCGAGGACAAAGAACCCCACAGATGGCAGCACGGAAGTCGCGGGAAGGATTCGTCCGCTGCGGAGTAGTCCCACTTGAAGCCATCTATATGTGGAGGGCTGTCTATGTCCATCCGCACTCTGGCCCCCGCGATGCCGCTCGTCGCCCGGGTCCGGCAACACGCCGCAGGTCTCGCTCGTCGAGCCTGCCCGACCCCGACCCCCCGCCACCGCCTGCGAGCTCGATACCCCGGAGTGCTGCTCGGTGCGCTGCTCGCTTGCGCGCTGCTCTCACCCGGCGGCGCGCTCGCGTTCGACCAGCCGTTGATCGGACCCTTCACCCAGGTCACAGCCGTCGGCGGCACGGTGCCCTCGAACGGCGACCTGAACCCCTACGGGATAGTCACCGTGTCCAAGACCGTGGGCTCGCTCGTCGCTGGGAACATCCTCATCAGCAACTTCAACAACGCGGGCAGCCCTCCCACTGGAAACCTCCAGGGGACGGGCACGACGATCGTCCAGGTCACCCCCGCCGGGCACCTGTCGCTGTTCGCCCAGATCAACGCCGCGAGCCTCCCGGGCTCGTGCCCCGGGGGTGTGGGCCTGACCACCGCGCTGGCGATCCTGCCGCAGGGGTACGGCGGGCTGTCCGGCCTCGTGGTGGCGCCCACGTTCAAGGGCGTCTACTTCGTCAACGACGCCGAGAACACCCTCGACCTGCTGCACTGAGACATCCCTGAAACCGGACGGGTGGACCGCCCACCACGCCCTCACTCGGGGCCGGGTGGGGCGGCGCCTCTCCGCCGATCGCCTGGCCGGTGTGAGATAGTCAGCCGATGAGCACCTCCCAGCAGTCGGCCTCGCGGCTGATAGCCGTCGAGGATCTCGGCGCCTCCCAGGTCGCCGTCGTGCAGGACACGCCGCACGGCGCCCTCGCGGTCGGCATCAGCGCGAGCAAGCCGTTCGCGGTGTCCAACCGCTGCCGGCACCTCTTCGCCTCGCTGGGCGAGGGTCATGTGACCGAGGGCGGATGCCTGCAGTGCCCGCGGCACGCAGCGCAGTACGACGTCCACACCGGCAAGATGGTGCGAGGTCCCCAGGGGGCCTTCAAGCCACTCGCCGGCGCCGTCAGGGCGACAACCGGCGCGCGCGCGCTGAAGACCTTCCCGGTCGAGCTGCGCGACGGCGCGATCTGGCTCGTCGGCTGATCCGCGCTCAGGGCAGCGCGCCGGCCGGCAGCACGAAGCGCAGCGGCGTGGCGGACTCTGTTCCGCCGCCGTCGCTCAGGCGCGAGCCGTGCAGGCCGCGCCGCGGAGCCGCCGCCTTGGTCGCCTCGGGATGACCCTCGTGGGCGATGATCCACTCCATGACCGCCGAGAAGTCGGCGCCGTCGGCAAGGATCGCCGCGCGCTCGATCACGACGCCGCCCGACGGGTAGGGACGCGCCAAGCGGACCACCAGCGCGCTGATCTCAGCATCGTCCACTTCTCACACCGTCGTTTCCTCTGCGAGGCTTCCGCGTACCGGAGCGACGAGCCGGCGGCCTGAGCAGCGCTGCCGACCTCCAGCTCGTCGCCCGCGGACGCGCCGGATTACTAGAGCGCCTGGATGTTGACGGCCTTGGGACCCTTGTCCCCGGCCTCGGCGTCGTAGGAGACCTTCGCGCCCTCGGTGAGCGAGCGATAGCCCTCGCCGATGATCGCTGAGTGGTGGGCGAACAGATCCTTGGACTGGTCGTCGGGGGTGATGAACCCGAAGCCCTTGTCGTCGCTGAACCACTTGACAGTTCCTGTAGCCATCTTGCTTCCTCCTACGTTCTCGTGTGCCGCGAACGTGGAGATTGCTCAGAGCAAGGCTACGACCGCACACACTGCGTTGTCGGGCAACCGGCCCGAACCTAATCGGAACACCCTATCAGGGTGCAGCGGCCACAACGCCACGCGGCGAGCATCGAGCCGCCGATTCGCGATCCTCACTCTCGGCGGCGGTCTCTGATCATGCGGGCCCCCACGGTGTCGGCGGCAGCGGTCGTGAGCCAGATGATCAACGTTGCCGGTACATACGTCTTGGCGCCGTGAATCGTGAGCCCGCTGACGATGGCATTGACGATCAGCAACGAGATGATCGTCGCCAGCAGCGCCAGGAGTCCGGCCAGCGCCACCGATGGCTGGCGAATCAACACACGCAGAGCCATGAACTGGACGGCGATGTGCACGAGCCAGAAGATGAGCGTAGCCTCGACCAGCGCCGTCGCGGAGATCGAGAACCCGCTGACCACCGCAGCCGAGAGCAGCAGCCCCACAGCGATCCCGACGAGCGAGCTGGCGAGCCGGATTCCCCAGCGAGTCAGCATGCGTCCGTGATCCTACATCGGCGTGGGGCGCACGGTTGACACGCGCTCAGGCTGGACTCAGGAGCTCCCTCGCCATCCCACCAGTGCCCCCGCCAGGAGTCGAACCTGGATCTACCGCTTAGGAGGCGGTCGTCTTATCCATTGGACTACGAGGGCTCGTGCCGCCACGGACCTGCGGAGCACCGAAGGCTAGCGGGGGCGGGGCTTGCCTCGTCAGGGCGAGCCCGCGCTCCTCTGTCCCGACCCCGCGAGCGCCCGCAGCCGCTCGCCGTCGAGCCGGTGGGTGATCCACTCGTTCATCGTGCGGGCGCCGATCCGCCGGTAGAAGCCGAGCGCCAGCTCGTTCCAGTCCAGCGCCGCCCATTCGAGGCGCTGACCGCCTTCTTGCACCACCCTCGCGGCGACCGCCGACAGCAGCGCCGCCCCCACGCCCTCGCCGCGATGGGCGGGGGCGACGAACAGGTCCTCCAGCCACACGCCGGTGCTGGTCAGGAAGCTCGAGAACGTACGGAAGTACAGCGCGTAGCCCACCGCCACGCGATCGCGTTCGGCCAGCAGAGCCGCCGCGGCGGGCTCGGGGCCGAACAGCGCATCGGTGAGTCCCTGCTCGGTGGCGTGCAGCTCGTGGGTGAGGTGCTCGTACTCCGCCAGCTGTGCGAACAGCTCCAGCAGCACCGGCACGTCGCGCGGCTCGGGCGCTCTCACGCACAGCGGGTCGGGCTCGCTCACCTCCGCTGCTCCCTCAGCCGCGATCGGGTCGGTCGGGGTAGACCTCGTCGATCGTGGTGAGCGCGGTGTAGCGGGCGTCCCCGCCGAGCGCCCTCTGGATCGCCTCGCCTCCCCCCGCGAGGCGATCGAGCACGCACACCACCCCGGCCACCGTCAGGCCCTCGTCACGGACGCGCGCGATCGCCTCGATCGTCGAGCCGCCGGTGGTGACGACGTCCTCGACGATCAAACAGCGCTCGTCGGGCATCAGCGGCGGGCCCTCGATCCAGCGTTGCAGGCCGTGGTCCTTGCGCTCCTTGCGCACGATGAACGCCCGCTCCGGGTGCTGGGGCGCGGAGAGCGCCGCGCAGGCGAGTGGGATCGCGCTGACGGGCACGCCCCCGACCGCGCTCGCCCCGCACGCCAGCGCGCGCTCGGCCACCAGCTCGCCGAGCACGGCGAACCCCTCGGGCAGGAGCATCGCGCGCTTGGCGTCGACGTAGTACTGGGCCGTGCGGCCGCTCGTCAGCGTGACCTCGCCGATCACGAGGGCGTGCTCGCGCAGCAGCTGCACCAGCCGCCGACGCTCGCCCCGCAGCTCGCTCGGATATTCGGCCATCACGTCCATCGCCGGACCTAATCTAGCCTCATGGCTCTGGCCTCACCCTTCTCGCTCACCGGCATGCTGCAGCTGGCGGGGCGGATCGCCTGCCTGATCGTGATCGCCTGGTTCGCCGTGTTCGCGATCGACCAGACCGGCGACGCCTCCGCGCGCCAACAGAGCCAGATAAACGAAGAATCCACGCGCGGGTCGGCGGCCAGGCACTCGACGACGAGTGGCGGCGCGTCGAAGAGCACGCTCGACGAAGTCAGCGAAGCGATCACCTCCCCGTTCGCCGCGGCCGTCCCGGACTCCCGCAGCGAATGGACGAGCCATGTCGTCAGGACGCTGCTGGCGCTGCTCGTCTACGGCCTGGGGATCGGCTTCCTGGTGCGCTTCATCCGCATGCGCCGGTAGCGGCGAGGGCCGCCGCGAGACGCTCCCGCGCGAGCCTGACCGCCGCGCGAGCCTGACCGCCGCGCGAGCCTGAGGCGACCGGCGCCGTTCCGGCTACGGTCCGGCGTGACCGCTGACGCGATGGCTGCCGCCGCCGTAGTCGTCGTAGACGTCGACCGGCGTGCCGTATCTCACCCATGCATAGATCGCGGGCGCGTTGGGGATGGGCACCCGCAGGCAGCCGTGGCTGGCGGCGTAGGTGGGCACTTCGGCGTAGCCGTGGATGGCGTATCCGCGGATGAAGTAGTTGGAGTCCACCATCCCCTCGGAGTTGACGCCGGGCGTCTTTGAGTAGACCTGGAAGCGCCCCACGACGGTGGGGGTGGAGGGCTTGCCCGAGCTCATCGTGTAGATCTCCCGCACCCGCCCGCCAGGTTCGATCTCGGCCAGCACCTGTTTGGTGAGGCTCGCCTCGACGTGCCTGCCGTCGCTGCGGTAGCGCACGTGGAAGCTGCCCGCACCCCGCTGCAGCAGCTCGAACACCCGCCTGCCGGCGTCCGGGACGCGCGCCAGACCGGTCATCTTGCGATACGCGATCAGCGCCCTGCCGGTGCCTTCGTCGAACACGCCGCTCGAGGGCGCCGCGTAGTGCAGGACGTTCAGCTCGGATTGCAGCAGGCGCACCGACTGGCCGCTGGAGCCGGGAC
Source organism: uncultured Solirubrobacterales bacterium (assembly GCA_963696615.1). Taxonomy (GTDB): domain Bacteria; phylum Actinomycetota; class Thermoleophilia; order Solirubrobacterales; family Solirubrobacteraceae; genus Palsa-744. The sequence goes on from CAVOKU010000003.1 coordinate 929,061, forward strand.
CGACGTTCGCCGAGACGTAACGCACGGCCGGCGAGCGTCCGGCGAACGCGCCCTGCTGGGCGGTGGCGTAGTGGATCGCCCGCGCTTGCACCAGCCCCGTGCCGCCACCGGCGTAGCCGATGTGAAACTGCCCGGCCCCATTTCCGATCGCCTGCACGCCGACCGTCTTGACGGCCACCTTGCGCCCGTCGTCGTAGAAGGTGACCTTGACGGTCTGCCCGCCCACGTAGGGTGTGACGATCCCCCTGATCACGATCCGCTGGCCGATCAGCGCGAACGGGGGCGAGCCGCCGACGTGTTGGGCCACGAGCTCGATGTGGCCCGCCACGACGTTTGCGCCGGGCGCCGTCGGAGCCGCGGGCGCGGGTGCGGTCGGAGCCGCGGCGAGCGCCGCGGTGGGCGCCGCGGTGGCGCAGCAGAGCGCCACGAGCAGGGCGAGCTTTCGCAGGGCTCCGTGCATCGCTCGATCCTATGCGCTCGGGCTGACGATCGGGGCATCGGCGAGCCTTCGCGGGAGTGGGGACTCGGGCGTGATCAGACCCAGGCGCTTGCCCAGCGCCACGATCGCCGCGATCGCTGCCAGCGCGGAGACGATCAGCACCGGGTACTGCCACCCCCAGTTCTCCAGCGAGGCGAACGCGATCGAGTTGTTCAGCGAGTGCGCGACGAAGCACGGATACAGCGAACCGGTGTACCGGTAGAGCAGGCACAGGCCGAAGCCGAGCCCGGCGAGCGGCACCAGATCCAGCGCCGGCGCCGAGCCCGCGTGAACGGCGCCGAACACGATCCCCGTGATCACCGCCGCCGGCCACGTGCCGTGCCAGTTGCGCAGCGCCGTGAAGACGTAGCCGCGGAACAGGATCTCCTCGCACATCGGCGCCACCACGCACGTCAGGCCCGCGCTCAGCAACAGCAGCGCCGTGCTCTCGTCGGTGCCCAGCTGTTTGAGCAGGTGCTCTTCTTCGGGGTGGAACACCGCCGCCCAGATCACGCTCACGAGCAGGAACACGACGAGCAGCGCCACCAGCAGTCCTCCGGCCGACACCCAGCCGGCCCCCGGCGGGCGCAGCCCCAGCTGCCAGGCCCGAACCGCGCGGTGGCCGATCTGCGCGCAGTACACCGCCACCAGCACGAACGCGATGTCCTGCACGAACGTGTCGGCCAGCTCGAGCCCGGCGGGGGTGTGGGAGCTCGTGATCTTCACCCCCATCGCGAGCGCCGGCAGGTCCACGAGAAAGCTCGCCACCGCCGCCAGCACCAGCCCGCCGAGGATCGCCGCGGGGGCGCTCCAGGGCGACCAGTCGGTGTCGGGCGAGCGTCGCGGATCGCTCGGCTGCCCGCCCGGCGCGGTCTCGGCCGGAGCCGACGGCTCGGCCACCGGGCTCGTCTGGATCGCCGGCTCGTCCATGTCGTTAGGCCACCCAGTGCCAGGTGGCGAACTGGGCTGTGAAGAACATCATCGCCAGTCCACACACAACGAGCGCCGGCACGCGCCAGCGCGGATGCGCGGCCAACCATGCCGCGAGGGCGATGCTCAGCGGAAACAGGGCGAGCAGAAAGCGCGGCAGCGACATCAGCGGCTGGGCCGGGACCGGGTATGACAGCGGCAGCGCCAGCGCGGCGAGCACGTACACGCAGTAGGCGGGCGGGAGCATCCGCGCCACGCCCACCAGCAGGGGGATCGCGACCAGCAGGAAGGCGAGCAGCATCAGGTTGTGTCCGGCCGCGATCGACGGGCTGCCGGCGGCGACCGGGAAGTACACGTGGGCGCTCTGGGCGGAGAGCAGCTGGCGGGCGCCCTGGAACGCCGCCTCGACCCCGTCCCACACGCCGAGATAGGGCCCAGCGAAGTGCCTGCCCCACACCTGCTGGGAGTGAAAAGGAGCCAGCGCGTCGCCGCCGGACAGCCCCAGGTAGGCCATGTAGAGCAGGATGCCCGCGGGCACCAGCCCCAGCCAGGCGCCATCCCGGCGCAGGCGATAGCGCGGACGCAGGCGCGTGAGCGCGGTGCGAGCCGACCGCGACGCGGCGCCGAAGTCCGGCGGGCGATCCTCGCGGGGACCGTAGGCGTAGAGCATCGCCGCCGGCAGCAGCAGCACCACGCCCGTGCTGCGCGTCGCGGCGGCGAGCGCGCCCAGCAGGCCGACCAGCCACCAGCGGCCCTGGCGGGCGTACCAGAACACGCCCACCGAGAGCGCCATGTAGAGGGACTCCGAGTAGACCGCCGAGAAGTAGAACGCCATCGGCGAGAGCGCCGTGACCAGCACCGCGAGCCGTGCCACGTCGGCCGCACCGGGCCTGCCCGATCGCCCCAGCTCGAGCGCGGCGATGCGATGGATGCCGTACAGCGCCAGCGTGAACGCCACCAGCGAGATCAACACGCCGGCCAGCACGGGCTGCAAACCGATCTCGGACAGCGCGCCGAGACCGAGGGGATACAGCGGGAAGAACGCATCCCGCGGCGCGGTGAAGTGGCCCAGCTGGGGCACGTAGCCGAAATGGGCGATCACCAGGTACCAGGCCGAGTCCCAGCGCGCCGCGGGCGCCGCCAGCAGATCCCCGAGCCAGCCGAATCCACGTGTGGCGCCGGGCGGGTTGAACGCGCCCCGGATCGGCCCGAAGCCGAGCGTCGCGACGGTGCCGGCGCCCGCCGCCCAGACGAGCACCCGCGAGAGCAGGAGCGCCCGCCAGGTGTCGCGCAGCGCCGCCCGCTGCGCCTCCTCGGCCGAGCCCGGGCGCACCGCCAGACGCGACCAGAGCGGCGCCCGCGCCGCGCGGGGGGCGGGTGTGGCGACGGGGGCCTGGGCGGGCGCGGCGAGCGGTCCTGGGGCGATCGGGGCCTCGACGATCGCCATCTCGGCGGTGTCCGGGGTCATGGCGTTGGCAGGGAGCGTAGAGGGCGCCGGCGATGCGGACCGTTGCAAGGGCCGACCCGACCGCCCCGGCCCGGCCCCGCGGAGCGGTACCCTCGCGTGGCTAACGCATGTCCAGGCAAGCCAGACAGCGCCGGCGCAGGCACAATCGCTCCGGACCCACCCGCATCCTGCTGATCGGTGGCGGCGCGATCGCGACGGTGCTCGTGATCGGCACGATCGCCGCCGTCGGCTACGTCCTGCACGTCGCCAACTCGACGCCCAAGCTGGCGGCTCTGCACCCCGTGCTCGGCAACGGCTCCTCGCAGGTGTTCGCCGCCGACGACAGCCGGCTGGGCTTCATCCAGGCCGACGACCTGCGCAGCCCGGTCTCCTGGAACCAGATCCCCGACAACCTCAAGAACGCGACCGTCGCGATCGAGGACCAGCGCTTCTACCACAACGACGGCATCGACCTCACGGGCATCTTCCGCTCCGCCGTCAAGGACGTGCTACACGGCGAAGCCCTGCAGGGGGCCTCGACGATCACGATGCAGCTGGTGCGCAACCTCTACCTCGGCAACGACCTGCACACGTTCAAGCAGAAGATCACCGAGGCCAAGCTCGCGATCGAATACAACAAGGTTCACAGCAAGCGCTCGATCCTGACGAGCTATCTCAACAGCGTCGCCTACGGCACCGTCGGCGGCCAGACCGCGATCGGCGTGCAGGCGGCCGCCCGCATCTTCTTCGACAAACCCGCCGTTCAGCTGAACCTCGAGCAGGCCGCGCTGCTGGCCGGACTGCCCCAGGCCCCTTCGCTGTACAACCCGTTCCGCTACCCCAAGGCGGCTCGGGAACGGCGCAACGAGGTGCTCGGCAAGATGGCCGAACTGCACTACATCTCCCCGGCACGGGCGAGCGCGGCCGAGCATGCGCCGCTGGAGATCAGGCTCGGCAACTTCTACTCCCAGCGCCGGGAGGACTTCTTCTTCGAATACGTCCGCGAGCAGCTCGAACGGCGCTACGGCAAGCACACCGTGCAGCTGGGCGGGCTGAAGGTGTACACGACGATCAACCTGAACATGCAGCGGCTCGCGCGCAAGGCGATCGCCGGAGTGCTCAACGAGCCCGAAGATCCCGCGTCGGCGATCGTCACACTCGATCCTCACAACGGCGACATCGAGGCGATGGCCGAGTCCGAGAGCTACGAGAAGTCCCAGTACAACCTCGCCGCCGACGGGCACCGTCAGCCCGGTTCCACGTTCAAGGCGATCGACCTCGCCGACGCGCTCTCGCGGGGCATCGACCCGAACAGCACCTACTACCTCTCCCACACGCTGGCGCCCGGCTGGCTGACCGGCTACCCCACCTACGAAGTGAAGACCTTCGAGGGCACGTCCCTGAACCAGTCGATGAGCCTCGTCTCCGCCACGCTTCACTCCGACAACACCATCTACGCCCAGCTCGCGGCCGACCTCGGCGAGCCGACGGTCACCCAGATGGCCTACAAGATGGGGGTCAAAACGCACCTCTCCAGCTACCCCGCGGAGGCGCTCGGCGGACTCACGCTCGGCGTCACGCCCCTGGAAATGGCCGATGTGTATGCGACCCTCGCCGACGGCGGCTGGCGCAACTCGCCGATCGCGATCACGAAGGTCGTGTTCCCCGACGGCCGGGTGGACCGCAACTGGGGCAGGCCCCACCGGGTGAAGGCCCTCAGCGAAGGGGTGACCAGCGAGGAGACGAGCATCCTCGAGCAGAACGTCCAGAGCGGCACCGCGACCCGCTCGGCGATCACCTGCCCGACCGCGGCCAAGACGGGCACCACCAGCGAACTGGTGGACGCCTGGTTGGACGGGTACACGCCGAACTACTCGACGGTGGTGTGGATGGGCTATCCGAACACGCGGGTGTCGATGACGGACGTCCACGGCGAGCCCCAGCAGGGCGGCTACCTGCCGGCGGAAATCTGGCACGACTACATGGCGGCGGTGACCGAAGGCGAACCCTGCGCCCCCTTCCCCCAAGCCAAGGAATCGATCACCTACGAGCCCTTCTTCGGACGCTTCGCCTCGACCGGCCGTTCCGGGGGCAGCGGCCAGGAAGAAAGCACGGAAGCCGGCTCCACCCCCAACACGTCACCCACCCCATCCCCGACCCAGGCGCCCGCGCCGCCCCGTCACCGTGAAACCTCGCCCGCGCCACCGGCCGAAGTCGAACACCAGCCGGCGGGACCGGTGGAAGTCGAACGCGCTCACCCGCAGACGGGTGGGGCCGCGCCGGGCGCGCCGCGAGGGTGACGCGTCGCGGCCACGCTGGTAGGTTAGGACTGTGGCAAAGGAAGACAAGGTCGAATTCGAGGGCGAGGTGATCGAGGCGCTCCCGAACGCGATGTTCCGGGTGAAGCTCGACAACGACCACGTCGTGCTCGGTCACGTGGCCGGCAAGATGCGCCGGTTTCGGATCAGGATCCTTCCCGGGGATCGCGTCCGCTGTGAGCTGTCCCCCTACGATCTCGACCGCGCCCGGATCGTCTACCGCCATCGCTGAGCGGACGGTCGTCCTCGACGCCCCCGCCCGACGGGGTCACCCGTGGAGCTCTCGCTGATCGAGTCGATCGCGGCCGCCGTGGGTCCGCAGGGACCCCGCGTGGTACGTGGGATCGGCGACGACGCCGCCGTGGTGAGCGCCCAGCCGGTGTGCGTCACCTCGGTGGACGCGGTCGTCGAGAACGTCCACTTCCGGCTGGGGGAGGAGCGCTCGGACCTCGCGTCGGTGGGCTGGCGGGCGCTCGCCGCCGCGCTGTCGGACCTCGCCGCGATGGGCGCCCGGGCGGGTGAGGCCTACTTCGCGCTCGGCGTCCCCGGCCACGTCGGCGAGGAGGGGGCGCTCACGCTGATGCGGGGCGCCGGTGAGCTCGCGCGCAAGACCGGCACGACGATCGCCGGCGGTGACGTGGTCGCGGCGCCGATGCTGTTCGCCAGCGTCACCGTCGTGGGCTGGGCGGACTCGCCCGCCGAGCTGGTCGGCCGCGACGGAGCCCGGCCCGGGGACATCCTCGGCGTCACCGGCACCCTCGGCGGGCGCCCGCGCCGGCCGCTGCCCCGCCTGGCCGAGGGCCGCGCGCTCGCCGCCGGCGGCGTTCACGCGATGATCGACCTATCCGACGGCCTCGCCGCCGACGCGGCCCATCTCGCTCGCGCCGGCGGGGTTACGGTGCACGTGCAGCTGGACGCGCTGCCGGTCGCCGAGCGTGCACGCGAGGCGGCCGCCGCGCAGGGCGCTCCCGCCTGGAGACCCGCCGCGCAGGACGGGGAAGACTACGAGCTGTGCTTCGCGGCGGCCCCGGGCGACCGTGCCGCCGTCGAGCGGTCGATCGCCGCGGTGTCCGAGGTCCCCGTCACCTGGATCGGACGGGTGGGGGCGGTCGGCGGGCAGACCGAGGGAGCGCCCGGCGAGGCGGTCTTCTCAGACGATCGGGGAGACCGCGTGGGACTGCATGGATTCGAGCACCGGTGGTAGCCGCCGTTCGCGGGCGGTGCCGGGGGCTTCGATCGGCTGGATTTCCGGGTTGCCGGGCAGCGCCCTGGCGGCGCCCGCGGGCACCGTCCGCGTCAGGCGGGCGTACACGAGCAGCCGTTTTTCCGCGCTGAACAGGGGCGTGCACGCGGACAGCACCAGCCGCGGGTAGCCCACCTGGGAGACCGCGGCCGAGACGTCGGTGGGCGACACCACGCGGTGGCCGATCACCGTGTAGGTGAAGTGGGCGTAGGGCATGTTCACGATGATGCGGTTCCCCGGCCGCAACGCGTCGATGTGACGGAAGGGCGCCAGGTAGGTGGTGCGGTGGCCGGCGATCGCGGTCGTGCCGAGCACCCCGGGGAAGCTCGTGTCGGAGTACACCCCGGGGCCGCTCTTGAGGTCTTCGGTGCTCGTTCCCTTCACCACCACGTAGCTTGCTCCGATCTGGGGGATCAGGATCCGTCCCACCGGGCTCCCCTCGGCGGCCTGCCCTTCCAGCCGCTGCGCCAGGAACGCCACCCGCCGGCGCTCGTCGGGCAGGCTCGCGAGTTCGCGCTGCTCGAGCGGCGTGGGCAGCGTTCGTTCGATGTTCCGCAGGGCTCCGCTGAGGTGATCCTGGCGCAGCTGCGCGTACAACGCCGACAGCGGCTCCTGCCATACGAGCGTCACCACCGCGTCCGCCAGCGCCAGGGCGCCGAGCGCGATCAGGACGTAGGCGAGGCCACGCAGCAGGCGCCCGCCGGTGCCGCGACGGGCCGGGTCGGGCTGGGGCGTGGCCTTCCCCAGCCGGCCGGCCCCCGGCGCCGGGGACCCGGTTGTCAATAGCGTGTCCGACATTCGTCAGCTCTCGCGGTCGTGTGCGACGGCCCTATCGTCGCAGAGCCGACCCCGTACCTCCAAGCGAGCCGGGGCCGGCATAGGACAACGGTCCGCGGATCGTGATTTCGGTGCGCTCCTCGGGCGCGATCCAGTCCCCCTCCGCGGGCGGGCTGAGCGCCACCAGCGCCATCGCCACCAAGCAGCCGAGCGCCACGCTCCAGATCACCGCCGCGAGCACTCCCACCTGCCCCCCGGCGACGAGCAGCACCGCCGTCCAGGCGACCTCCCCGGGGCCGTATCCGAGCTGGTGGGCGAAGAACGCGATCAGCGCCAGCACCCCCACCAGCGACAGCGCCAGCAGGCCGAGGCCCGCCAGCGGTCGGGGCCGCCACTCGGGCGAGGCGACGAGCAGCAGCAGATGCAGGGCGGGCACGATCAGCAGCGCCGCGTAGGGGTTGACGGTCCACACGAGGACCGCCACGATCGCCAGCACGAGCAGCGTGGCGACCCCCGCCGCATCCACGCCGGAGTCCGACGGCCCGCGCGCCCTGGTGGTTCCCACGCGGGCCCGCAGGCCCGCGCCCACCCGTACGCCGAAGCCCCGCTTGGCCCTGCCCCCGGCCGCGCCCGGGGCGGCGTCGCGGGCGGCCCCCGCGGCGGGGCGGGCCGCCAGCACCGGCAGTCCCAGACGCCCCACGAGCACGGGCCACGCCAGCCACGCCACGCCGAGCACGAGCAGGCATGCGAGCACCGCGCTCACCGCCGAGCCGTCGAAGGGCGATGCGCCTGCCAGCGCCGGGGCGCCGAGCGCGGGAATCGCGCCGAGCGCTCCCAGCGCCCGTGCGAACAGGGCGGTCGCGAGGAACGGCAGCGCACACGTCAGTGCCCACACCATCCAACGGGCGAACGGCTCGCCGCGGCGACGTGCCCGCGCCAGCCCGTCGACGAGCGCGACCAGCGGCGGGATCAACAGCGCCGCCACCAGCAGCCGCAGCGCCCACGCGGGGATGATCTGGCGGCTCAACACGATCCCCCGCTGGGGAGCAGAGGAGATCGGCGGCGATCCGTCCAGGGCATCGATCGCGTTCAGCGTCGCTCTGCCCACGCCTTCCATGCGAGCCCCGCTCACCGGCGCCTTCGGGGTCGGCCCCCGTTCGCCGCTCACGCTCACCAGCACCGCCGGCAGGCCCGCCGTCGCCAGCACCCCCTGCTCGCCGGGAGCGAACCCGAACGCGAGATGAGCCGCCTGGCCGAGCGCGCTGGGGGCGCCCGGGTCGATGCCCGATTCGCGGCGGAGCGCCCCGATCACCGTCCGCGAGAGCACGTCCGGAGCGCTGCCGTAGCCGTCGGAGTAGGGCACCACCATCGGCCTGCGCAGGCTCACCGATGCGACGTCCCCGAGCACGATCGCCCCGTCGATCGGGCCTTTCACCAGCTGCTGCACACGCGCCCCCAGGTCGGCAGCCCCCCCGTCGCCGCCGGACCCTCCGCTGGTGGACACGAGCACGATCGAGCGCTGGGTCTCACGCGAGGCGAACACCCGCGCCAGCTCCACCAGCGCGGCGGTGCCCGACAGCTGCGCGGTCGAGCCGGCCTGGGCGGCATCGCGGTGGGCGACGATCACGATCGGGCTCGCGCCGCTCGCTCCCGGGCGTTGGGCGATCACCGTCTCCAGGGTGCGTTCGCCGTCGATCGTTTGCCCCCGCACGTGGGTGACCCGCACCGAGAAGCCGCCCCCCGCGGTGCCGCCGAGACCTTCGATGGTGCTCGCCACCCGCCGTGCGAGGCGACGGTCGCCGACGCCGCCGGGGCGACGGTCGGGGAATTCGGCGGACAGCCGCTTCAGTTCCGCGAACGCCCGTTGACCGTCGAACGCATCGGGCGCGAGACCCGAGGTCAGGGGCGCCGGACGCGCCTGCAGCGAGAACGCGACGACCGCCAACACGATCAGGAACGGGACGAACGCCGCACGGTATAGCCGTCCGTTGAGCATCTCTCTCACAGACAGTAACTCTCCCGGCGGGCGCCGAGCGGCGTCCACGAGGGGGGTTCGGCGCCCCCAGCCCGTTAGGTATCGTCCGCGCGTGCTCCAGCCCGTCGCAGTAGGCCACAAGACCCTCGCCGACTACACCCACATCTGCGGGCGCGAGCTGATCGAGGAAATCCGCACCCTCGCCGAGCCGCTCAAGGGCCAGCGGGTCGTCCACGTCTCCGCCACCGCCTTCGGCGGGGGCGTGTCGGAGATCCTGTACACGCTCGTGCCGCTGATGCGCGACGTGGGGTTGGACTGCGAGTGGCAGGTGATCTACGGGCGGGAGGAGTTCTTCAACGCCACCAAGCTGATGCACAACGCCCTCCAGGGGGCCCCCGTGGACCTCGACGAGGAGCAGTGGTCGACGTGGGAGCGCTACAACGAGATGAACGCGAGGGAGCTTGCCGGGGGGTGGGACGTGTGTCTGATCCACGACCCCCAGCCCGCTGCGCTGTACAAGCTCGTGCCGGACAAGGCCGCCGGTTGGGTGTGGCGGTGTCACATCGATCTCTCCACCCCCAATCCCCAGACGATCCAGCGGCTGCTCCCCTACATCGCCGACTATCCGGAGACGTTGTTCCACATGCACGAGTACGTGCCGGCGGGGATGCGGGGCCGGGTCAACGTGGTGCCCCCCGCGATCGACCCGCTCACGCCGAAGAACATGGCCCTCTCGCCGGAGGACGCCACGTTCGTGTGCGGCCAGTTCGGGATCGACGTGGACCGGCCGCTGGTCTCCCAGATCTCGCGGTTCGACCCCTGGAAGGACCCCCTCGGGGTGATCGACGCCTATCGCCTGGTGAAGGAGTCCCAACCCGACGTCCAGCTCGCGCTGGTGGGCTCGATGGCCAGCGACGACCCCGAGGGGTGGGACTTCTTCAACGCCACCATCGCCCACGCCGACGGCGACCCGGACATTCACATCCTCAACAACTTCAACAACGTCGGCGCGATCGAGGTCAACGCCTTTCAGTCACACTCCGACGTGGTCGTGCAGAAGTCGATCCGGGAGGGCTTCGGGCTGACCGTGACCGAGGCGATCTGGAAGGGCCGTCCGATGATCGGCGGCAACGTCGGCGGCATCCCCCTGCAGATCGAGGACGCCGTCAGCGGCTATCTCGTCTCGAGCGTCGAGGAGTGCGCCGAGCGGGCGGTCGAGATCCTGCACAATCCCTCGCTCGGCAAGTTCCTCGGCCGCAGCGGCAAGGAGCACGTGCGCGCCCACTTCCTCACACCCCGCTACCTCCGCGACTACCTGAAGATCTTCCGGGAGCTGGCCCAGTCGTGAGCTCTCAACGCCGCCGCCCATGAGCGACTCGCCGGCACAGCGACCGCCGCTCGTGCTGGTGTCCAACCGCGGCCCGGTGACGTTCCATGCCGGCGGCGAGGTCAAGCGCGGGTCGGGGGGGCTGGTGACGGCACTCACCGGATTGGCCTCCCATCGCGACGCGATCTGGATCGCCTCGGCGATGACCGACCACGACGCCCAGGCCGCCCAGGCCAGCGGGGGCGGCGCGTTCCCGGTCCGCTCCCCCGACGGCAGCGAGTTCAAAGTGCGGCTCGTCGTCAGCGACGAGGAGGCCTACGACCGCTTCTACAACGTGTTCGCCAACCCGATGCTGTGGTTCATCCAGCACTACCTGTGGGATCTCTCCAACGCGCCCGACATCCGCCGCGAGGAGATCGAGGCGTTCGAGTTCGGCTACAACGCCGTCAACGAGGATCTCGCCGAGGCGGTGGTAGAGGAGCTCGGCGACACGCCCGAGCCGGTGGTGATGGTCCACGACTACCACCTCTACACCCTCCCGGACCTGGTCCGCAAAGCCCGTCCGGACGTGTTCCTGCACCACTTCATCCACATCCCCTGGACCCAGTCCGACGCCTGGCGGGTGCTCCCCACGAAGATCCGCGAGGAGATCTTCACCGGTCTGCTCGCGAACGACATCGTCGGCTTTCACACCCGCTCCTACCGACGCAACTTCCTGCAGTGCTGTCGCGACCTGATGGACCTCGAGGTCGACTTCGACCGTGGCATCGTCAGCTACGGCGACCGCGAGGTGTGGGTGCGGGCCTATCCTCTCCCGATCGACCACCGCGCCGCCCGACGCATCGCCCAGGGGCCCCGGGTGGCCCGGTTCGAGGCCGAGCTGATCGCCCGCCGCCGCGACTTCCTGATCCTCCGGGTCGATCGGGCGGACCTCTCCAAGAACGTGCTCCGCGGATTCTCCGCGTTCGACCTGTTCCTCGAGCAGCACCCCGAGTTCGTCGAGCGGGTCACCTTCATGGCCCAGCTGATGCCGTCCCGCACCGACGTGCCCCAGTACGCGGAGTACCTGGAGCGGATCGAGGCGCTGGTGGCGGTCGTCAACCACCGCCACGGCACGCCGGACTGGATGCCGATCCAGCTCAAGCTCCGCGACGACCTCGACGAGGCGATGGCCGCCTACAAGCACTACGACGTGCTGCTCGTCAACGCGATGTTCGACGGCATGAACCTCGTCGCCAAGGAGGGCCCGATCGTCAACGAGCGCGAGGGCGTGTCGATCCTCTCGGAGAACACCGGCGCCCACGAGGAGCTCGCCCGTTACGCCCTGTCGGTCAACCCGTTCGACATCCAGGAGCTCGCCGACTCGATCTTCGCGGCGTTGACGATGGACCACGCCGAGCGCACCCGCCGCGCCAACGGCCTCGCCGCGATCGTCACCTCCCGCGACCCCGGCGACTGGATCGACGATCAGCTGGCCGACATCCGCGCGAAGGGGCTGGCGCAGTAGGAGGGTCTAGCGAAGCTCACCAGACCAGTCGTGGAGGGGGTTCTCGGGGCTGGTCGCACAGCGATACCTCGATTCCAGGCTGCGACCGCCCCACCAGAGGGCATGGTGGTGCATCGGGAAGCAGCGAGAGGATCTTCTCTTGCGGCGTAGTGCTGTGGGGCCGCTGAGCGGGATACTGACAGGCGATGTCGCAGAACAACGTCGAAGTCCTCCGCCGGTGCGCCGAATTGCTGAACGTAGGCGACTGGGACGCCGTCCTCGAGCTGTATCACCCCGACGTTCAGGTTGAGTTCCGCGATCTCCAGCCCCCTCCCGACGTGCCCGAGGTGCTTCACGGCCGTGAGGCCATCCGCCGGGTGTTGGCCCACTGGACTGCTCCCTACGACGAGTTCGGGGCAGAGATCCACGAGTACATCGATGCTCACCCGTGGGTGATCTGCGACACGGCCTCGCACGGCAAGAGCCAGGGCAGCGACGTATCAATCGACCTTCATTTCGCGGACGCCTACGAGGTCAAGGACGGCAAGATCGTGCGCGCAATCCTCGGCTACCCGGATGTGGCGACGGCACTTGAAGCCGTGGGGCTGACGGAGTAGCCGTGGCGAGTTTCGCCGGTCGTTTCGCTGGGCCCTCCTGGCCAGACCCGACCGGCGCCACTCTGTGAGCTGACCCCACCGGCGCATGCGCCGGTGGGCGGGGCCGCACATGTGCGGCCCCCGGAGGGTGGGTCGCATGCGACCCACCCGGCCATGCCGCATGCGGCATGGCCTGCCTACAGATGACCGCTGTTATCATCGGCCGCTGCCCGTGAGCCTGCCTGCGCCGACATACGACCTGGTGATGCTGTTGGACCCTCGCACCGAGGAGGACGTACGGGCGAAGATCCTCACCGACACCCGTCAGACGATCGGCGACAGAGGCGAGGTGGTGCGCGACGACGACTGGGGCGACCGGGCGTTGTCCTACCCGATCGACCGTCACAAGGACGCCGAGTATCACCTGCTCCAGTTCAAGGCGGGCACGCCTGAGCTGCTCAGCGAGCTGAACCGGACGCTACGGATCACCGACGGGGTGTTGCGCTTTCGCATCGTCAAGCTCGAGCCGGGCACCCCCGAGGCGCCCGCCGACATGCGTCCGAGCGCGGCCGCGAGGCCCACCGAGCAGGCGCCCGACGCCCCCGCCAGGCCCACCGAGCAGGCGCCCGACGCCCCCGCCAGGCCCACCGAGCAGGCGCCCGACGCCCCCGCCGGTCCCCCCGCCAGTGCGCCCGCGGAGCCGGTCCAGCAGGCCGAGCCCGCCGCCGTGGAGCCCACCGTCGCCGAGCCCGCCTAACCCGCGTGAACGGCCCGAGGCGAGCGCGATCGTGCATGGCGCGCTCGCGCGAGCAGGGGTAATAAAATCGAGCGATGGCCTGGGCACAGAACACCAGCGAGGGCACCCCGGAGCGCCGCACCGACGTGTTGAGGGCCTCGCCCCCGATGTTCGAGTCCCGCCTCCTGGACGCCTGCTCGAGGGTCCACCCGGCCGTTCCGGTGATCATCTTCGGACCCGCGATCGTGGCGCTGTTCGCGTGGAGCCTCACCAACGTGAGCCTGCTCGCCTCGATCGGGCTGGCGATCGGCGGGTACGCGTTGTGGACGTTGTTCGAGTACTGGCTCCACCGGATCGTGTTCCACTTCGAGCCCGACCACGGCATCGGCGCCCGTCTGCACTGGATCATCCACGGCGTCCACCACGAGCACCCCAACGATCCGCTGCGCCTGGTGATGCCCCCCGCGGTGAGCGTCCCCCTCGGGGCGGCGGTGTTCGGGGTGCTCTACCTCGCGTTCGGCTCCGACTACGCCCCGGGGCTGGGGGCCGGCTTCTTCGCGGGGTACCTCGCCTACGACATGATCCACTACTACGTCCACCACTTCACCCCCCGCGGGCTCCTCGGCAGGGTGCTGCGGGAGCGCCACATGCGACACCACTTCCAGGACGACACGAAGGGCTTCGGCATCAGCGCCCCCTACTGGGACGAGGTCTTCCGCACCTCCTCCCGGGCCCGCCGGTCACCGCACTGAGCGGCCGTTCCACACGCGAACGACCCATCGAACGGCCACACCGCCCGACGCCGCCCGGCCGCGTCTCTACACTCGCCGGTGGCCTCGGACGCATGGACCGAGCAGATAGCCCAGAGAAACACAGAGAGCGAAAGGAATACGTCGTGGCCGCCACCAACATCAACAGGGTCGTGATGACCGGCAACCTCACCGCCGATCCCGAGCTCCGTTCGCTGCCGAGCGGAACGTCGGTGTGCAGCATTCGCATCGCCTGCAACACCCGACGCAAGAACGGCTCGACCGGCGAATGGGAGGACAAGCCCAACTACTTCAACGTGACGGTGTGGGGCGCCCAGGGGGAAAACGCCGCCCGCTACCTGTCCAAGGGCCGTCCGGTGGCGATCGACGGCCGGCTGGAGTGGCGCGAGTGGGAGGCGCAGGACGGCACGAAACGTCAGGCAATCGATATCATTGCCGACTCGGTGCAGTTCCTGGGCTCCCGCGACGACACCGCCTCCGGCGGTGGATTCGCCGGACGGGGAGCTTCACAGGGTGGCGAGGTCCCGGTGGACCAGGGCGACTTCCAGCCCGCGCCGGCAGCCGGCGCAACCGGGGATGACGACATCCCGTTCTGAGCTAACACCAACGACACACCAGGATCGAGGCAACTTCAGTGGCAAAACGCGGTCGCGGCAAGCCGGTGCGCCGGCGAGACAAGAAGGGTGGTCCCGGGAGCGGCCGGCGCAAGCCGTGCCAGCACTGTCGCGACAAGATCGACCAGGTCGATTACAAGGACGTCACGATGCTGCGGAAGTTCGTCTCCGAGAAGGGCAAGATCCGCTCGCGGCGCATCACCGGCGCGTGCCGCCGTCACCAGTCCCAGATCGCCCGTGCCGTCAAGCGCGCCCGCGAGCTTGCCCTGCTGCCCTACGTGAACGAGGGGGGCCGCGACGACGCCCCCCGCCGTGAACGAGGCGACCGCGGCGACCGGGAACGCTGATGCCCGAGGCGATTCTGCTGGCTGACGTGGAGGAGCTCGGCGAGCAGGGCACGGTCGTCGACGTCTCGAAGGGGTACCTCCGCAACTATCTGGTGCCCCGCAAGCTCGCCCAGCCCGCCACGAAGGGGGCGATCGAAACCGTCCGCCAGCGCCAGCAGGCGGCCGAGCGGGCGGCCCGGGACGCGGTCGAGAAGGCCCAGGAGAACGTCAACCTGCTCAACCGCACCGTTCTGACGATCCCCCAGCAGGCGGGCGCGGACGGCAGGCTGTTCGGGTCGGTCACCGCCCAGGACATCGCCACGGCGGTCCGCGAAGCCCGCGGGTTGAGGGTCGACAAACGCGACGTTCACCTGCCCGAGCCGATCAAGAACGTCGGCACCTACATGGTGGTGGTCGAGGTGGTCGAGGGTGTGACCGCCACGATCAAGACGATGGTCGTCGCCAAGAAGTAACCCCGCCCGAACCGCCCGATCACACCCCCCTCGGGCCGCGCCGCCGGCGTGTGCCCATACACCGGCGACGGCCGTTGGGATCCGACGCCCGTGCGAACATGTGTTCGTGGCCGAAAATCCCCCTCAATTGCGAGTTCTCCCGCCGAGGCGCCGGGGCGCCGGGCCTACACTGCGCCAACCCATGACCCCCCTCGCGACGGCAGCCAACCCCAGCAACGGATCCTCCTCCCGAGGGCCGATCGCGCCGCCCCACAACCTCGAGGCCGAGCAGTCGGTGCTCGGCTCGATCCTCCTCTCGGACCGGGCCCTGTACGCGCTCGTGATCGAAGAGGGCCTCCGTCCCGAGGACTTCTACCGCGAGCGCCACGGCATGATCTACGAGGCGATGCTCGCCCTCTACAACGAGAGCGAGCCGGTGGACGTGCTCACCGTGACCGACCGCCTCCGCGGGACCGGCAGGCTCGAGGAGATCGGCGGGGCTGCGGCGGTCGATGAGCTGACGGGCGTCGTGCCCGCCGCCGGCCATGCCCGGCGCTATGCCCAGATCGTGCGCGAGCACGCCCTGCTGCGGCGGCTGTTGCAGAGCACCTACGAGATCCAGGAGAGCGTGCTCAGCCACGAGGCCCAGCCGCGGGAGCTGGTGGAGCAGGCCGAGAAGGCGATGCTCGAGGTCGCCCGCGACGACCGCAAGCAGGACTTCCGGGCGATCGAGGAGGTGCTCCACGAGGAGCTCGACAAGCTCCACAGGCTCTCGATCGAAGGGACCGCCCTCACCGGCACCCCCTCGGGCTTCAAGGACCTGGACGAGATCACCGGCGGCTTTCAGCGGGGCAACCTGATCATCATCGCCGCCCGTCCCGCGATGGGCAAGAGCGCGCTCGTGTGCAACATCGCCGAGAACGCCGCCGTCGAGCACGGCAAGCCGGTGGCGCTGTTCTCGTTGGAGATGGCGGAGGCGGAGCTGGCCCAGCGTTTCGTCGCCTCTCAGGCGCGGATCAAGGGAGACGAGCTGCGCAAGGGACGGGTCGCCGAGCAGCGGTGGCCGAAGATCCTCAAGGCCTCCCAACGCCTGGCGGCAGCGCCGCTGTGGGTCGACGACTCCAGCGACGTGGGGATGCTCGAGATCAGGGCCAAGGCACGGCGACTCCACAGCCAGTGCGAGGGCGGGCTGGGGCTGATCATCATCGACTACCTCCAGCTGATGCGCACCGACAGCCGCTACGACAGCCGTGTCACCGCCGTCGGCGAGCTCAGCCGCGGGCTGAAGATCCTCGCCCGCGAGCTGGGCGTTCCGGTGATCGCCCTGTCCCAGCTCAGCCGCGCGGTGGAGCAGCGCTCGCCGAAGGTGCCCCAGCTCTCGGACCTGCGCGAGAGCGGAAACCTCGAGCAGGACTCCGACCTGGTGATGTTCATCTACCGCGACGAGTACTACGACGAGGACTCCGAGCGTCCCGGCGAGGCCGACCTGATCATCGCCAAGCATCGCAACGGAGCCACCGGCAAAGTCACGTTGACGTTTCAGAAGGAGTTCCCGAAGTTCCTCAGCTACGCCGGGGACCGCTACGCCCAATGACCGGCTCGGGCTGCCCCTTCGGAGCCTGTGACGGCAGTGGCTTCCTGATCGACGAGGCCACCAACACGGCCTCGGACTGCCGCTGCCGGGCGGGCCGGATCGCGACCCTGCGCAGCCGCCGCCTGGAGGCGCGCATCCCGCGACGCTACCGCGACATCTCCTTCGAGCAGCTGACGGGCACCGACCTGGTGGCCTTCCCCGAACAGGTCCGGGTGGTGCGGCGGTTCGCCGACCGCATCGGGGAGAACCTCGACGCGGGACGGGGCGTGTGGATCATGGGCGACGTGGGCACGGGCAAGACGATGCTCGCGATGTTGATCTCCAAAGCCGCCCTGGACGCGGGACGGACCGCAGCCATCTACTCGCTGCCCCGTCTGCTCAACCTGATCCGCGAGGCGATCGACGAGGAGGACGGGGTGGTCGGCTTCCTCGACCGGCTGGCGACCGTGGACCTGCTCCACCTCGACGACGTCGGCGCGGAGAATCGCACCGACTGGGCCCTCGAGCAGCTCTACTCGATCATCAACACCCGCTACGAGGACGAGCGGTCGATCGTGATCACCACCAACCTGGAGCCGTCCCTGCTGGCCGAGCAGATCGGGGCCCGCACCGTCTCGCGGCTGGTCGAGATGTGCGGCGATCCGCTGCCGCTGTTCGGCGAGGACCGCCGTCGGGAGCTGCACACCCCGCTGCGCCCCGCCTGAGCGACAACCCGACACCGGCGGGGGACCCCACCACCCCTACACTCCTACAGCGCATGCCCGGAATCGTGATCGTCGGCGCCCAATGGGGCGACGAGGGAAAGGGAAAGATCACCGACCTGCTCGCCGAGCAGGCCGACGCGGTCGTGCGCTTTCAGGGGGGCAACAACGCCGGCCACACGATCGTCCGCGAGGGGGTCCAGTGGAAGCTCCACCTGATCCCCTCCGGAATCCTCTACCCCGGCAAGCGCTGCGTGATCGGCAACGGCGTGGTGATCGATCCCAAGGTCCTGATCGAGGAGCTCGACGCGCTGCGGGCCCGCCGGATCGACGTGGGCGGGCTGCGAATCTCCGCCAACGCCCACCTGATCATGCCCTACCACCTGCTGTTGGACTCCGCCGGCGAGACACGTCTGGGCAGCCAGCAGATCGGCACCACCAGACGGGGGATCGGTCCCTGCTACGCCGACAAGGCCGCCCGCCTGGGGATCCGCATGCAGGACCTGCTGGACGAGAAGATCCTCAAGAAGAAGATCGTCGCCGCGATGGAGCCCAAGCGGCTCTCGCTGAGGCCCTTCGAAAAGGACCCCACCCTGGACCTGCACGCGATGACCGAGGAGTACCTCACCTACGGTCACCGCCTGGAGCAGCACATCGCCGACACCGCGAAGCTGATGTGGGACCTGCTCGACGACGGCAAGCACGTGATCTTCGAGGGGGCCCAGGGGGCGATGCTCGACATCGATCACGGCACCTATCCGTTCGTCACCTCCTCGAACCCCCTGTCCGGCGCGGCCTGCGTCGGCACCGGCGTGGGGCCCAAGAACATCGACGAGATCTGGGGCATCTCGAAGGCCTACACCACCCGCGTCGGGGCGGGCCCGTTTCCCAGCGAGCTCCACGACGAGACGGGCGAGCTGATCCGCGAACGCGGGGGGGAGTTCGGCACCACCACCGGCCGCCCCCGCCGGGCGGGCTGGCTCGATCTCGTCGCCCTGCGCTACGCGGCCCGGCTGAACACGATGACCGCGCTCGCGATCACCAAGCTCGACGTGCTCTCCGGCTTCGACCGCATCAGCGTGTGCACCAGCTACCGCGGGGCCGAGGGCGCCGAGTTCGACGACTTCCCCTACCACCAGACGGTCCTCCACCACACCACCGCCGAGCTGACCGAGCTGCCCGGCTGGCAGGAGGACCTGGGCGAGTGCCGCTCGATCTCCGACCTCCCCTCCACGGCGCGGGAGTACCTCCAGTTCATCGCCGACCACACCGGCGCGCCGATCACGCTGGTTGGTGTGGGGCCGGGCCGCGAGCAGACGATCTGGACCGACGCCGGCCGCCAGACGCTCGTGGCGCGCAACGGCTCCTCGCCGGATTGATCGGCTGCGAGCGCCCCTCGGGGGGGGTTCGTTCACCGCCGTCCGCTGAAGCACGGGGTGTTGGCTGTTTCATTTTTGAAGGCGCGTATAGCCATGGTTATACGCTCGCTTCAACACAACACTTCAACAGTGGCTCAGGCGGCTCTTCGATCGGGTCGGTTCCTCGTGCTCGTCTCACCGCGATGGTGGGAGCAGAGCAAAGGTGAGGCGCAGCACCTCTGCAGCTGCCATGTCGCCGCGCATCGCGGCCTCGTCCTCATAGGCCGGCTGCAGCCGCCGCGCCTCGCAGCGGAGCTCGACGCGCTCGCCGGCGAACGGCCACGGATCGACGGTGAAGAGGCTCGGCTCTCCGGGTGCGTGAGACCCGTCGCTCGCGCGCAGCTCGAGATCAGCCACCCCGTCGACCGTGGGCACATCTTTGAGGGTGAATGGGGACCAACCGTTGCACAGCGCGAGCGAGAGCCCGTCCCACGTCCACATCAGTCGTCGCGTGCGCTCCGCGTCGCTCTCGGACACGCCGAGCTTGGCGCGCAGCTGTGCCTGGCGGGCCTGCTCCTGCGCGATGTGCGCGCGCAGCTCCTCGGCGTCCTCCTCGGGCGCCAACCGCAGACGCAGCTCCGAGAGTGAGGAGCCGTGCATCGAGACGACCAGGGCCGCGTGCAGGCTCTGGCTGAGCAGATGGTCGGGAGCGTCGCGCCAGATTCGAAGATGATCGCCGGCGGTCAGCTCCAGGAAGCTGCACGGCAGGCCCGTCTGCGGGTTGAAGCGCGGCTCGAGGTCGAACAGCGCCCAGCCGATGTCGTGCTGCTCGGCGCCGAGGGCGACATCCTCGCGGGGCTGCACCCCGCCGAAGCGGGCGTTGCCCCAAGCTCGCGCCAGCTGCCCGGAGACCCACGAGTGTGAGAGCTGTCCGATCGCGAGGACACCCCCGTCGTCGCGGCGGATCAGCACCTCAGCCGTGCTTGGCGCTCTTGAGCGTGAATGCGCGCACGCTGCTGCGGCCGTGGGTGGGCGTGAGCTTCAGCGTGGTCCGCAGGCGCCCGTGGCGAGCCTTGAGCAGCGACCGGCCCCCCCGCGTGAGATGCAGGCGGACCTTCGCGGTCTTGCCGGCAGGGATCGAGTAGCGCCCGCTCGCGACGAGCACACGAGGCGGTTTGCGCTTTGCGTGTGAGATTCCGCTCGCGCTCAACGTCACCAGGCCGCTGCACGAGGCCTTCGCGCTGCAGGCGATGGCAATCGTGACGGTGGAGCCCGACACGACCGCGCTGCCGGTCGACGTCGACGCGGTGCCGCTCCCGACTGCGCCGGGAGCGCCGCCGGGGGCGCCGTTGCTGCCGGCCCCGCCCCCGCTGGCACCTTCGCTGCCGCCTTCGCTACCGGTCAGGCCTTTGAGCAGGCCGAACGCCCCTCCGGGCGGCAGGAACGTGAACCGGTCGGTGGGCACCACGGCGCTCTTTCCTTCGGGGTTCGTGATCGTGACGTTGACCGTGCCCACGGGAGCCGGTGGCGCGACCGCGCTGATCTGGGTGTCGCTGTTGACGGTGAAGCTGCTCGCGCGGATCGTGCCGAATTCGACGGCCGTGGCGCCAGTCAGAGCACTCCCGGAGATCGTCACCGAGGTGCCGCCCGTGTCCTTGCCCAGTTTGGGGCTGACCGACGTCACCGTGGGCGGAGCGGCGGCGGCCGCCGACGCGCACGCCAGCGCCATCACGCTCGCCAGGGCCGCTATTGCGGCTCCTCGTGTCCTCAGTCCTCGCATCGGCGCTCGATGCTACCCCAGGGACGGTCGGGTCGTCGAGGTTGGCCCGCTGGGGAGCCGCTGCAGGTCGCCGGCGCCGCCGCGACCGGTCGGGCCCAGGCCGCTCAGGAGAGCTGGCGCTCCAGCTTCAGCTCGCACATGTCCACCGAAGCGCGCGTGCCTGGCGTTTCTGCGGAATCCATGGCGCCGAGTGCCTGGGCGCCCGCTGCCATCTCCTCCGCCGTGTCGAAGTACTGGAGCACCACCGCCGTGCGTTGAGAGTCGTCGAACAGCACCTTGAGGGCCGTGGTGGGCACGCCTGCGGGCGGCTCGTCTGTCCCCTGGATCCGGGCCACGAGCCCTTCGATCCGCTCGGCACTCACGTCGGTGAACCTGACGACACGTACGAACATGGCGCAACCTCCTCATCGTGTTGAAGTGCCCCACGGCCGATCGCGACCGGCGCGCCGAGACTCGGGGCTGCCGCGACTCGGCCCCTGTGGGGCTGGATGGGCCGTGCAGGAATCGAACCTGCAACCTTGGGCTTAAGAGGCCCCTGCTCTGCCAATTGAGCTAACGGCCCGGGAGGGCGCCCGGACTGAGGCGGTCCGGTCCAGGCGGCGATTCTAGCCCAGCGACGCCGGCGGCCCCCTCAGAACACCACCGTGCGCCGGCCGTCCACGATCACGCGGTCGTCGAGGTGCAGCGCGAGCGCCCGGGCGAGCACGACCCGCTCGATGTCCCGACCGACCCGTTCGAGCTCGGCGACGCTCTGCCGGTGATCGACGCGGACCACGTCCTGATCGATGATCGGCCCGTCGTCGAGCTCTGCGGTGACGTAGTGAGCAGTCGCGCCGATCAGCTTGACGCCTCGCTCCCGTGCCTGTCGATAGGGGTTCGCGCCCGGAAACGCCGGCAGGAAGGAGTGGTGGATGTTGATCGCTGGCATCCCCACCTGCGCCAGGAAGTCGCCGCTGAGGATCTGCATGTAGCGGGCGAGCACCAGCAGATCGGCCTGCTCGTGCAGCAGCGCGATCATCTCGGCCTCCGCCCGCGCCTTGCCATCGCCCGGCACGGGGACGTGGTGGAAGGGCACGCCCACCGACTCGACCTCACGACGCAGGTCGTCGTGGTTTGAGAGCACCGTGACGACGTCCCCGTCGAGCTCGCCCCGCCGCCAGCGCCAGAGCAGGTCCACCAGGCAGTGGTCGTGGCGGGATACGAGCACGGCGATCCGGCGGCGCTGCCCGCGGTAGCGGACCTCCCAGTCCATCTGAAAGCGGTCGGCCACCTCGGCCGCGAACCGTGCCTGAAAGGCTCGGCGCGCCTGGGCGGCGGTGTCGCCGTCGAGCTCTGCGAGCAGCAGCTCGGTGCGCATGAAGAAGCGCCCACCGGTGGGGTCGGAGGAGTACTGGTGGGAGGAGACGATGTTGGCTCCCTGCTCGAACAGGAAGCCAGAGACCGCGGCGACGATCCCCGGTCGGTCCGGGCAGCCGATCAGCAGGCGGGCCGTATAGGGGGGGTTGTCATCCACCCGCTATTTCGTGGTGTTGCTCGGCAGGCCGCCCGGCTGGGTCGTGGTGGGCGCGGTCGTCGTGCCGACGAAGGTCCCGTTGGGTCCTTTTTTGACTTTGATCGGTTCGCCGTTCTTGCCCTTGGTCGTGTATTCGGGCCCGCCCGGGTGTGCCTTGACTTCGGCCAGCGACGTCTTCAGCTGCTTGCGCTGCGCGGGGCTCGCCAGTTCGACCGCCTTTGCCGCGGCGAGATCTCCGGTGCTGGTGTTGTTGGCTTTGTAGGCGTACTCCGCGAGCGAGGCATACAGCGTGGAGAGGTACTGCGGCGTACTGCCGTGCTTGGCGGCCAGCACGATCTGCAGGACCTTGACCGCTTCGGCTGGCTTTTCCAGGCCTTCTTCGCCGTAGACCCGCACCATCTGCTGGGCGATTTCAGCGTTCGGCTTGGGCGGGTTCAGCGCGACGTAGCTGTTCCAGGACTGGGCGATCTGGGCGAACAGGTCCCGGCCCTTGCTCGTCAGGCCGGTTCTGGACACGTACGCTTCGCCGCCCGCTTCGTGCAGCTGGGCGAGCGTCAGCTGTTCCCAGGCGTACACGTTGTTCGGCTGCTTCTCGGTGAGCTTGCGGTACTTGTCGATCTGTTCGGAGAAGCTGGCGCTGCCCGAGCCTTCTTTGCCGTTCAGCGAGCTGAGGATGCCGCCGCCGCCAAAGCCCCCGCCCACGCCGAAGCCGACCAGGCCGAGCCCGATCAGCAGAGCGAGACCGAGGTAGATGGCCTGCACCGTACGGCGGCGGCCGCGTCCCCGCAGGTCGAACAGCATCAGCTCGACAGCCCAGGATCGGTGTGGTCGATGATCTCTTGCACAGTTGGCTCCCTCTCGCTGCCCGCAGGCGTGCCGCCGGCGGGTGGATCCCCGTCGTCCTGCTTCCCGGCGACCGGCCAGCGCCGCTCCGCGAACGACGCGAGCAGGATACTCATCTCGTAGAGAACGTACAGCGGCACCGTCTCGAGCATCAGCGTGATCGCATCGCCGGGGAGGAAGGCGGCGATCGCCGCACACGCCACGATCGCGTAGCGGCGGCCCTTGCGCAGCTGCCTCGGGGTGACGACGCCCGCACGAGTGGCGGCGAGGATCGCGACCGGAACCTGGAAGATCAGCCCCATCGCGAGCAGCAGCGTCGCCGCGAACTTGTAGTAGGGGCTCGCCTGCACGAGCACGTTGAACTCGCCGCTGTTGAAGTTCTGGAAGAAGTGGACAGCGGCGGGAAGCACCACGAAGTAGCCGAACAGCACGCCGGCGGCGAACAGGAACGGGATCGCGGTGAGCAGCGGCAGCGCGACGCGTCTCTCACTGGGACTGAAGGCGGGCAGCAGGAACCCGTACAGCTCGAACAGGATCACCGGCAGGGAGAACACCAGGGCAAACAGGAACGTGACCGTGAGCGTCGTCGTGAACGGCTCGCCGATGCCGAGGGTCACGGGCTTGTTGCCTTCGGGAACTCTGGGGATGCGCGAGACGTCGGCCTGCAGCCGCGGGATCTGGGCGGCCAGCGCGGCGCGGGTCGCCGCGGGCAGGCCGCTGGCGGGGTTGGCGAGCTGGGCCGCGATCCGTTGCACGTCGCCGGCGACGGCCAGCACCCCCTGCTGAGCCAGGGCGGTCTGCCCCAGGGGCCCCTCGCCGCTGGCGACCTGCTTCTCGGTCTGCTTGGCGAGCGGGCGGTTGACGATTTCCAGCAGCGCGTGGTTCTGCCAGAAGCACACCCCGAACGCCACCGCGATCGCGACGCCGCTGACGATCAGCCGCACGCGCAGCTCTTCGAGGTGATCGACGAGACTGAGCCTGTCCTCGTGTCCGACGGTCCGAATAGCGGTGGCCATTGCCCTATGAAGCTACCACCGCCCCGGCCCCACACTCGGCGGCAGGCGCCCATCACGAGGCCGTGGCGGAGGGGTCCAGACCCGCCGTTTTGCGGGGCGCACAACGGCCAGCGCCCTAAAGGCGCAGGGCGAAGGGGCCGATGACATCGGTGAAGGCGTCATGCCAGATAACAACCCCCACATCCGCCACCGCGTGCAGCTGCCCGACGGCAAGCACGTGGAGATCGTCTACCGCGATCATCTCCCCGCATCCGAGGGCACGGGCGCGGACCCCGCGTGCGCAGCAGAGCCGCCGGCGGTGATCGAGCCGCTGTCCACGCCGGCACCGGAGACGTTCGCCGGCACCGAGCTGCTACACGGTCACCAGGCCGGTGGGCCCGATCCGCTGCACATCTGCTTCAACTGCGCCGGTGAGTTCGTGTATCCGCTGGACTGGGCCGAAGAGGGCGAGCGACACTGGCGGATCGTGCTGCGGTGCCCGGACTGCGAGTCATACCGAGAAGGGGTGTTCGAGCAGTCGGTGGTGGAGCGTCTCGACGACGAGCTAGACCGTGCGACGAACGACCTGTTGGGCGATCTGAAGCGAATCACCCATGCGAACATGGCCGACGAGATCGACTTCTTCGTGCGGGCCCTGCACGCCGATCTGATCGTCCCCAGCGACTTTCACCGGTAGCGCTCGACGACCGCGTCGGCGACGAGGTCCAGCAGCGCCGAGCGCTCCCCCGGCAGGATCGCCGGAAGCGCGGCCTTCGCCTCTGCGACCAGCGCGAGCGCCCGGTCGCGCGCCTCCTCCAGGGCACGGGTGGCGGCGATCCGCTCACACAGCTGCTCGGCCTCCTGCGGTCCCGTCAGCGAAGCGAGATCGAACGCACCTGGCTCGTGGTCGCGCTCGCGGGCGAGGATCAGCGGCAGCGTGACCGTGCCGTCGAGCAGGTCGGTGCCGCGCGCCTTGCCGGTGCGCTCGACCGGTCCGGACACGTCCAGCACGTCGTCGAGCAGCTGAAACGCCAGGCCGATGCGTCGAGCGAACACCCCCAGCGCGTCCACCAGCGCGGGCGAGCGATCGACCGCGCACAGCGCGCCCAGGCGACAGGCAGCCTCGAACAGGGCCGCGGTCTTCAGCTCGCAGCGGCGCAGATAGCGCTCGACCGCGACGTGCGGGGCGTAGGCGTCCTCGCGCTGCAGCAGCTCGCCCTGGGCGAGCGCCGAGCTGGCGTCGGAGAGGGCCTTCAGCTGCGCGCCGTCGCCGTTGCGGGCGAGCTCGGCGAACGCGCGGGAGAACAGCAGATCGCCGGTGGCGATCGCCAGCTTGCGTCCGGCGGAGGCCGCGACCGTGGGGCGCCCGCGACGCAGCTGGGCTCCGTCGATGACGTCGTCGTGCACGAGCGTCGCGGAGTGCACGAGCTCGACCGCGACGGCGGCACGCACGAGCCCCTCTTCGCCGTCGCGGCTGGGGGGATGGCCGCCGGCGGCCTCGGCGGCGAGCACCACCAACAGCGGCCGCAGGCGCTTGCCGCCGGCGGTGACGGTCCCGGTGGCGTGGGAGGCGAGCGGATCGCCTGCCTCGGCGGTCACCCGCTCGAGGTGAAGCTCCGTCCTGAGCATCAGCTCCCGCAGATGCGCGCCGCCGCGACGCATGATCGCCTCGACGGCGTCCACGTCGGCGGTGTCGCCGTCGGCGATCACGGAGCTGTTCGCATGGCTCACCTCGTTGCCTCCGGTGGAACCGTACCGGCATGTATCGCGATGATCCCTCCGGCGGTGATCAGGTATTTGATGTCGCGCAGCCCCGCGGAGTGCATCGCCGCGGCGAGCTGCCGGGGGGCGGGAAACCGTCTGACCGAGCTCGGCAGGTAGGTGTAGGCCTCGCCGACGTCCTCGCGGATCGAGGCTCCCGTGACCCGTGAGAGGGTCCTCGCCGCCGCCGCGGCCAGGCGTCCCAGGGTGGGGATCACGATGTCGAACCAGACCCTGAAGAAGGTCGCCAGCGGGAACTTGCGGGGCGTGGTCATCTCCAGGACCACCACGATCCCGCCGGGACGCACGACCCGCGCCATCTCCGTCAGGCCGCGGCCCAGGTCGGAGAAGTTGCGCGCGCCGAAGCCGACGGTGGCGGCGTCGAACGAACCTGTGGCGTAGGGGAGCGCCAGCGCGTCCGCCCATTCGAAGCGGGGTCGCACGAGCCGCTCCTCCATGCGCTCCGCCTTCGCGCGAGCGCGGTCCAGCATCGCCTCGGAGAAGTCGCTGCCGATCACCTCCCCCGCCGGAGTCACCCGCCGGCAGAGCTCGACCGCCAGATCGCCCGTGCCGGTGGCGACGTCGAGAACCCTGCTGCCCGGCCCGACCCGCGCGAGGTCGGCCGCTCGCTCGCGCCACCGCCGGTGCAGGCCAGCGGTCATCGCCGTGTTGAGCACGTCATACACGCCCGAGATGCGGTCGAACATCGCCCGCACCTGTTCGGCCTCCAGGCGACCGCTCGAGTACTCACCCGCGCCGGGCGAGCCATCGGGCACGGCGGAGCCGTTCGCGCCGCTCGATCCTCCTATGCTCCCGGCGCCTTGCTCGGCGGGCATCGGTGAGACGCTACTTCAGCTGCGATAGAAATTCGACGGCCGCGTTGAACTTCTGAGGCGGCAGGTTCTTGAACGAGGGCATCGGCGCGGTGGGATTGACCAGCGTGCGCGCGATCCCCTGGCGCGGCAAGCGCGAGCCCACGTGTGTCAGGTTCGGTCCGGGACCGTCGTTGCCGTTGTCGCCGATCTTGTGACACGCCAGGCAGCCCGTCTGCGCGACGACGAGCTTGCCGGCTTCGTATTCGGCGAGCACCTTGCCGCCCTGCTGCTTGACCGCCGTGGGGGTGGCCATTTCGATCGCTGTCGGCGAGCCCGCGTTGGCGCCCTCGTACGTCAGCAGCGCCATCGCGCCGATCACGAACAGGCCGGTCAGTGTCGCGACCGGCCGGCGCTCGGGCCGGCGCTCGGGTCCGCGGTCATAGAACGGCAGCAGGAACAGCAGGATCATGCCGATCGTGGGCACGCCGATCGTGGCCAGCGGTACGAGGCTCGGCGGCTTGATCACCCGCAGGAGCTCGAACAGGAAGAAGAAGTACCACTCCGGCCGGGGCACGTAGGTGGTCGTGGTGGGGTTCGCCTTCGAGCCGAGCTCGGCCCCGAGCACCAGCGACAGCGTGATGATGCAGACCATCACCACGCACGCCATGACCGCGTCCTTGGTGACGGCGTAGGGGAAGAACGGCTTTCCCTGCGACTTCAGGATCGCGTACTCGCGCAGGTACTGCTCCTTCTCTCGACGGTTCATGCTTGTGCCCTAGACCTCGGCCTCGCGCAGCTCGGCGGGCTCCTCGGCTTTGATCCAGGGCGGCGCGGTCGTGCCGAGCTTGGCCACCAGGTACAGATGGGCGCCGATCAGCGCGGCGAGCGCTCCGGGTAGGAGCAGCATGTGGATCGCATAGAAGCGCGACAGCGTCGTCGCCCCGAATTCGGAGCCCCCCCGCAGGAAGTCGCTCAGGTAGGGACCGAGCAGGGGGCCGGTGCCGTTGATGTTCACGCCCACGATCGTCGCCCAGTAGGCACGCTGGTCGAAGGGGAGCAGGTAGCCCGTGAAGGACATCACCATCGTCAGGATCAACAGCACCACGCCGATCACCCAGTTGAGCTCGCGAGGGTACTTGTAGGCACCGAAGAAGAAGGTGCGTCCCATGTGCAGGAAGACGAGGATCACCATCACGCTCGAACCCCACTTGTGCATGCCGCGCACGAACTGGCCGAGGAACACTTCGTTGGTGACGTGCCGGATCGATTCATACGCCCCGCCGCTGGGGTCTGGACGGTAGTACATCGCCAGGAACACCCCCGTCACGGCCTGGGAGAGGAAGGCGAACATCGTGGCCGAGCCGAGCGTGTAGAACCAGTTGGTGCCCTTCGGGACCTTGCGGAACATCATCCAGCGGGCGGCCCCGCTGAGCGACGTGCGCTCGTCCACCCAGTCGACGACGCTGGTGCCCCCCTCGGCGGCGTGGTCGACCGGCGTCGCCTTGCCGTTCGCGTCCCCGGGGCGCGCCGGCGGCGCCTGCAGCGCCGAAGGCACGGGCGGGGCGGGGAGCTTGGGCATCTTGGGCACCGTCTCCGCCTACAGTTTCTGGGCGCCCGGTCGGGACGGGTAGGCGTACTGGCCGAGGCCGTCCAGCGGCTCGCCCGGATCGCGGGGGGAGAACCGTTTGAGCTCGCTGTTCACGCTGAAGCGGGGTCCGAGCTGGACTTCGCCGGCCACCACCCGTGTGTAGAAGCGGTCGAGCGGACGCACGGGGGGACCGCCGACGCGACGGCCGAGCAGGTCATACACGCCGCCGTGGCAGGGGCAGATGAAGCGCTCGGCGGCGTCAACCCAGCGCACCGGACAGCCGAGATGGGCGCAACGGGTCGAGATCGCGATGTAGGGGGTGCCCTTGTCGTAGGGGTCGGTATCGATCGCGGCATTGAACTTGCGCACGTAAGCGGTCGTCTTGCCGGCCTCGCCGATCTGCGGGTTGACGGTCAGCACGACGGACACGTAGTTGTCTTCGTTGAACATGTCCAGCGGGCCCACGCTTTCCCAGCGCACCGGCGTGCTTTTGAAGATCGGGCCGATCGCGAAGCCGAGCGCCGGCAGCGTGAACGCGGCCGCGGCGATCACGCCGGCGCCGTTGGCTGACACGGTCATGAAACGCCTGCGGGTGACCGTCTCGCCCTCGAACGCACCGGGGATCTGGCGGTCGACCGTGTACTTGGAGCTGTGCTTGGCGTGCTTGTCTGGCACCGCCGCGAACAATATCGAGGCGCGATTCAGTGCGGCGCCGAAACCGCCTCGGCACTTGTGCGCATCGCCTCGAACGCTTCGGGGGAGCCGTCGAAGGCGAGCCGCTTGGCGCGGAGATGCTGCTCGCTGGCTCCCCACCCCACGGCCCGGGCACCGGCGCTCCAGACGGCGGCGGCGAGACGCGGCTCACCGCCGGCGTGAGCGAGAGCGCTCAACGTGATCGTGTCGGCCAGCTCTGAGACGCCGTCGGTGTCGCCCAGCTCGACCAGCCACGCCAGCCCGAGTGCGTACAGACGGTCGCCGGCGAGCAACCCGAGGTCGGCCTCCGGCGGGTCGATCACGCGGGGGGTGCCGTAGTGCAGGAGATAGCCCTCGTAGATCGCCTCGACCAGCAGCTCGTAGCGGCCGGGATCCGATCGGGCGCGTGGACCCGCGGCGACGGTCTGCGCCGGACCTGGGCGTCGCGGAGGCGCCGGCCGGTCCGCGGCCAGCAGCGAGGCCATCAAGCCGCCCTGTGCCCGCAGCAGTTCGGCCAGCTGCGTGAGCGCGCCCTCCGAGCCGGCGCTCATCGGGCGTCGGCGGTGGTCGGGGCGGGGATCGCCTGAAACGCGGCAGCTGCCGCCTCGAGCGTGTGCGCGATCTGCTCGGGGGTGTGTGCGAGCGAGGGAAACCACGCCTCGAACTGGGACGCAGGCGGATAGACGCCGCGTGCCAGCAGCTCCCTGCACCAGGCGGCGTGAGCCCCTAGGTCGCAGGCCCTGACGTCGGCGAAGCTGGCGGGGGGGCGCTCGGCGAAGAACACCGTGACGAGGCCCGGCGCGCTCACCACCTGCACCGGATGCTCGGCGGCGGCCTCGCGCAGCCCGGACGCGAGCGCCTCGGTGATCGCGGCGAGGCGAAGGTAGGCGGGTTCGTCGAGCAGCGTGAGCGTCGCCATGCCGGCGGCCACGGCGAGGGGGTTGCCCGAGAGGGTGCCCGCCTGGTAGACCTCGCCGGCGGGCGCCAGCTGGCCCATCAGCTCCGCGTGCCCGCCGAGCGCGGCGGCGGGGAGCCCGCCGCCCAGGATCTTGCCGAGGATCACCAGGTCGCCGCTGACGCCGCTCAGCTCCTGCGCGCCGCCACGGGCGACGCGAAAGCCCGAGATCACCTCATCCAGCACGAGTACTGCGCCGCAGGCGCTGGCGCGCTCACGGAGGAGCTCCAGAAAGCCCGGTCGAGGGGGGACCAGCCCCATGTTGGCGGGCAGCGGCTCGGCGATGATCGCGGCCAGCTCGTGCTCTTCGGTGGCGGCCACAAACGCGTCCGGATCGTTCCATCCGACCACGATCGTCTGGGCAGCGGTGGCAGCGGGGACGCCCGGGCTGGCCGGCAGCGACTGGGTCGCCATACCCGAGCCGGCCCGCGCGAGGAGACCGTCGACGTGGCCGTGGTAGGCGCCCTCGAACTTGAGGATCTTCTCGCGGCCCGTCACCGCCCGGGCCAGGCGGATCGCGGTCATCGCCGCCTCGGTGCCCGATGAGGTCATGCGCAGCATCTGCACCGACGACATCCGTCGGGTCACCTCGATCGCCAGCTCGACCTCGCCGGCTGTGGGAGCACCGAAGCTCGTGCCGGCCTGCGCGGCCGCGACGAGCTCGTGGAGGATCTGTGGATGGGCGTGTCCGTGAATCAGCGGGCCCCACGAGCAGACGTAGTCGACGTAGCGATTGCCGTCGAGGTCGACCACCTCGGCGCCCTCGCCGCGAGCCAGGAACACGGGGTCGCGCCCGATCGCCTTCATCGCCCGCACGGGCGAGTTGACACCGCCTGGCATCACCTCCAGGGCGCGCCGGTACAGCTCGGCCGAGCGAGTGTCGGTCAGCGAGGCTCCCAAATCAGGCAGACCGGGCGCAGGCCGGGCGTTCACGGACGTCTGGGAGCCGCCCGTTCACATCAGGACGTGGGGCATGAGCAGCCGCGCGCCTACCGAGCATGCTCGCGTTCCCAGGCCTTGTATTCGTCGGTGAAGTAGAGCAGCCGTACCTTCTTGAACTCGGTCGAGCTGTAGAGGGTGGCCCGCTCGGAGATGCCGGTGTCCTGCGCGATCGACGCGAGGATCGCGTCGCACTCATCCTTCGAGCGGCCATGGGCCATCGTGAAGACGGAGTAGGGCCAGTCCGGATAGGTGGGGCGCTGGTAGCAGTGGGAGATGCCGCGCACCGCGGCCATGCGCCTGCCGATTTCGAGGATCTGCTCGTCAGGGACCTGCCACACGCCCATGCCGTTGGCGGAGAAGCCGGCGCGGCGGTGGTAGAGGATCGCCGCCACGCGACGCAGCAGGCCCCGCTCCTGCATGCCGGCGAGATGATCCAGGAAGCGCTCCTGGCAGAGGCCGAGTTGCGCGGCGGCGGGAGCGTAGGGTTCGCAGGCGACCGGCAGGTCGCCCTGCAGGGCGCGGATCACCGCGATGTCCCGCTCGTCGTAGGGTTGGCGCTCGAGCTCGATCGGATCGCTCGCCTCGATCGCTCTGGAGAGCGCCTTCGTGTCACCCTCCATCTCCAGATCCATGCGGATCTTGAACAGCTTCAGCGTGGGCAGCTGGCGCACGGACTCGGCGCCCGCCTCGCGGGCCAGCACCTCCAGCGTGCCCTCCAGCCCCAACGGCGAGTCGGGCTCGGTGGCGATCGTGAACCACAGGTTGAACTCGTGGTTGCGCAGGTAGTTGTGAGACACCCCGGGATGGGCGTTGATCACCTGTGCGGCGCGGTGGGGGAACTCAGGGTCGACCTTCGCTGCGACCAGCATCGAGGAGTATCCGAGCGCGCGCGTGTCGAAGATCGGGGTGACCTGCCTGATGATCCGCTTCTGCAACAGCCGCGCCACCCGCACCATCGCCTCCGCCTCATCGAGCCCGGCGAGCTCGGCCACGCGGGCGTAGGGCCGGGGCGCGATCGGAAAGGAGCCCTGCATCAGGTTGAGCAGGCGCTTGTCGATCTCCTCCAGCGGGACCGCCGCGCCGTGCTGGCGCGAGCGCAGCTTGGCGGTGGCGGCGTCGGTGAGGATGCCGTCGGTCGCGCTCATCCGGTCCCCTGCAGCAGGCGGGCGGCGTGCAGTGCGTGGTAGGTGATGATCACGTCCGCTCCGGCGCGATGAAGCGAGGTGAGGATCTCCCGCACGGCGGCGTCCTCCTGCAGATGACCGGCCGCCGCGGCGGCCCTGATCATCGCGTACTCGCCGCTGACGTTGTAGGCGGCGACGGGCAGGCCCGTCTCGCGCTTGACGGCGGCGATCAGATCACCGTAGGCGAGGGCCGGCTTGACCATCAGCATGTCCGCTCCCTCGCCGACGTCCAGCAGTGCCTCGCGCAGCGCCTCGCGACCGTTGGCCGGGTCGAGCTGGTAGGAGCGGCGATCGCCGAACGCGGGAGCGGAGCCGGCGGCGTCGCGGAAGGGCCCGTAGAAGGCCGAGGCGAACTTGGCGGAGTAGGCGAGGATCGGAGTGTCGGCAAAGCCCTCGGCGTCCAGCTCTGTGCGGATCGCGCCCACCCGCCCGTCCATCATGTCCGACGGGGCGAGGATGTCCGCACCGGCGCGAGCATGGCTGACGGCGGTGCGGGCGAGCAGCTCGAGCGTCGCGTCGTTGTCCACGGCGCCGTCCTCGCGCAGCACCCCGCAATGGCCGTGGTCGGTGTACTCGCACAGGCACACGTCGGTGATCACGAGCAGCTCGGGCAGCGCGCTGCGCAGCGCCCGTACGGCCATCTGCACCACGCCCTCCTCGTCCCACGCTCCGGTGCCCTCCGGGTCCTTGTGGGAGGGCACGCCGAACAGCAGCACCGCGCCCACGCCCAGCTCGGCCGCCTCCTGCGCGCGCGCCACCGCTGCGGAGATCGAAAGACGGGCGAGGGCGGGCAGAGCGGGATCGCCAACGCCCTCCGCGGGGGTCGTCTCGGAAACGAATAGCGGCAGCACGAGCCGGTCGGGGCGCAGGGCGGTCTCGCGCACGAGCCCCCGCAGGCTCGCGCTCGCACGCAGCCTGCGCATCCGCGTCTTGGGATAGGCCATCGCTTCGAGGATACTCCCGCCGTCGTCTCGCGGGCCACCCGGCGTCCGCGGCCCCGCCGTCAGATTCCGTATTGGCATAGGATCGCCGCGCTCGTGGGGCTCTCCCCACAGGCCCTTGGCCGGCCGCTCCCGTCCGGCCGAGCGACCCTCTTCATCAAGGAGATCAATGCGTCACTGGGTGACCGTTTCGCTGATGGTGGCCGTGGCGGCGCTTGCCGCGATCGCCGTCGCAGGCTGCGGCAGCAGCTCGAGCACGACCACGACAGCGACGACGGCCGCGATCAGCAAGGCTGCATTCGTCGCGAAAGCCAACGCGCTGTGCGTGCGCAACAACCAGGAAACCGAAAGGGCCTTCTCGAAACTCACGGCCCACACGCCGAAGTCGCAGGATCTGGCGGTCGTCAGCACGGTCGCGATCCCCTCGATCCAGACGACGATCACGAGCGTGCGCGCACTCGGCGCGCCGGCCGGCGAAGCCGCGACCGTGACGCACTTCCTGAACCTCGCCCAGGCCGACCTGAACAAGGTCAAGAACGACCCCGAACTCGACCTGGGCGAAAAGGACCAGTTCGCGGACTTCGCCAAGATCGCGCACCCGTATGGGCTGGTCGAGTGCGACAAAGCTCACTGAGCGCGCTTGGGGGGCGCAGCGTGCGCATCGGAGTGGGGCGGCCGCCGAGCCGCCCCACTCCAGCCGAAGCAGCCCAAGCTGCGCAAGCGCGCCATCAGGCCGAGCGGCTCGCGTTGTCGGTACCCTTCAGTGGACCGACGCTGACATCGCAACACCGCCCTGCATCCAGTAGAGCGTGTCGCCAGCCAGCCCGAGGGAGCTTGGCGCTATGTTCGAGCCTGTCGCCAAGAGACGAGCACCGCCCCTATCCGCCACGTGGACCTCATACCCACGTGGACCATGTTCGTCTTCCACGCGCGCGATCCATGCCACGGTACCAGCGGCGTTGCCGACGATCTCCGTGGTCGGTCCAGCTCCGATCCATTCCTTGACGGTCGCCACACCCGTCGGCAACTTGTGAAGAACACGACCAGTGCGCAGATCCCGCATGAGCACGAGCCATTCGTTGGTGCCCGATTCTCCCACATTCACCTGTTCCCATTTTCCCATGCGACGATAGGCCCGTCAATGGTGAGGTGGCGTATACCAGCCCCGCCGCTCGAACTGCCTACGCCTGGTCCGCCTATTTCGTAGGCACGCCGGCTGCCGCGAAGGCAGCCTAGATACGTTTGATAGCTGATGTGACTAGAGTGTTCAGTGACGCTTCCGAGGTAGACGACAGCTTGGGTATCGGCGGCGATCAGCTTCGCCCGGCCCGGCCTGCAGGGAACACTGCTGCGCAGAAGGGCAGACGCTCCCACGGCGAACTGCGCCGCAAGCACGATCGCAAGGATCAACAAAAACAGAGCCATCCGGCCACAGAAGCTGGCACGATGGTCAATCGGTGCGCTCACGCCGCGCCTGCCTTTAGTGGACCGACGCTGACATCGCAACACCGCCCTGCATCCAATAGAGCGTACTGCCAGCCAACGCGAGGGAGCCCGGCGCTATGTTCAAGCCTGTCGCCAAGAGACGCGCACCCGCCCTGTCCGCCACGTGCACCTCATACCCATCCGGACCGTGCTCGCCTTCCATAGCTGCAATCCACGCCACCGAACCAGCAGCATTCACAACAATCTCCGTGGTCGGCCCAACACCAGTCCATCCCCTGACGGTCGCCATACCCGTCGGCAGCTCGTGAAGCACACGGCCCGTGCGCAGATCCCGCACCAGCACCATCCATTCATTCTTGCCCGGTTCGACCGTATTGATGTGTTCCCATTCTTCCCATGCTACGATAGGCCCACTGATAGTGAGACGGCGTGTACCTCCCCCGCCACTTGAGCTGCCGCCACCCGGTCCGCCGACACCATAGGCGTGCCGATTTCCTCGAACGCACCCGAGGTAAGTCATGGTATGAAAGGGACTAGACCGTTCAGTGACGCGTCCGAGGTAGACGACGGCTTGGGTGTCGGCTGCGATTAACTTCGCCTGGCCCGGCCTGCAAGGAACACTGCTGCGCAGAAGGGCAGACGCTCCCACGGCGAACTGTGCCGCTAGCGCCAACGCGACCCACGATGCACCAATCAGTATGCATATACGAGGCATCACATTGCATAACTAGCACACCGGGCCAAAGTTGCGGCTGGTCGTGGCCGGATATACGGATCGATTCACGGCTGGGATACCTAACTAGACATCGGGGCAATAGAAAGCATGCGTTTCGATCCAGCCACTTTCCGTTGAACCGGCTGCGTTGGTCGCTACGAACTTCTCCGATAGCACGAGCTCTCCGCTGAAGAAGCGCGGATCGAGGCATTCCGGTTCGACGATAAAGGCTGGCCATAGCGTTGCTTCGGGCGAGAGCTCAGTTTCTCGCGCCGCTGGGTACGAGGGCGGTCCGGCTTCGCCATGCGAGTCGTACTCTTCGACGTGGGTTTCAAGGCCGTTGGCGCTAATCTCGACGATCGTCTCGGGTTCTCCACCGAACATCCCTTCTCCTGGAACCGTCGAGGGCACAAGTGTGATCGTCGGAGGACTTCCTGGTTCGCATGTTGTTTTGAACGTCTGGTCGCCGCCGAGGGTTGGCGTGCCTTCGTTGGCTTCGTTTTCCGCGACCACTTGGTAGTGATATTCGGTACAGGCGCTGAGCCCGCTCAAGTTGACCGTCTCGCTTTGGGCGCCTTCGGCCTGGCTCGCTTTGATCATGCTCGTCGTGTTGCCATAGGCCGGCGTCGTTCCCCATTCGATCCGATATTCCGTCGGCAGCCCGTTCGGTTCGATTGTTGCGAGGACAGCAGTCCCAGAAGTGGTCGTTTGGTCTTCGACCGAGCCGCCTGTTGAATCCCCCGCTGCGCACCCGTGATGGTTGAGGACGAGGTAGCAGTAGGCGGGACGCACTGCTGGGGGCGAACTGGTGCCGTCGAGCAGCGCGCTGTCGAACTTAGGCTCTTCTTTCGGACCGAGATACAGGTAGTGGTCGAGGACATCAACATTCCGCGACACGTCACCAAGCTTTGGGAAGTCTTCGGCTGCAAGTAGCTGCCGATGACCATAGGCCTTTGATCTGCGTCTGTTGAGCCGCGTTGGTTCTTCACCATTATCCAGCTCGATACCCTGCTCACTGAAGAGTACGTGGGCGTGGCCGCCGAAGCGTTTTTTCACGACCTGCACGAACTTACGTGCGCCAGGGTTAGAATACCCGGAAAGCGATTCCGGTATGTGCACGAGATCGTGATAGTCGTGAAGTCCGATGTTTCGCGGCTTTCCCGCCCGATCGTAGCGATCGTGAAGTATGTGCGTCAAATAGCTTTCGATGTAGTGGATGTGTTCCTTTTCGCTGTCTTCGGCGAATTCGCCAGCGACGACATGACAGGGACCACATCGGATCACCGACTGCGCGACCTCCCAGTACCGCGCGGCCAGCGCCGCATTATGGGAAAGTGGGTCTCGATGCTTTTCCTTGTTGAGATTCAGGTCGGGCTCGTTCCACGCCCCCCACAGTTGCACACTCGGGATGACCTGTACTTCCGCGCCTTCTTTTTTGCTTTTGACTTCGCCGTTGTGTGCTGCCTCTGCCGCTCG
Organism: uncultured Solirubrobacterales bacterium; assembly: GCA_963696615.1. Classification (GTDB taxonomy): domain Bacteria; phylum Actinomycetota; class Thermoleophilia; order Solirubrobacterales; family Solirubrobacteraceae; genus Palsa-744. The sequence goes on from CAVOKU010000003.1 coordinate 965,836, forward strand.
TTCGGCGTTAAGCTTGGCGATCAGTGCTATGAGCGCAGCCTTATAGTGAGCTGCTGAGGGCGCCGGACAGGATTGGCCGGCATTGCAGAATTCCCGTCCGCCCGAATCTACTGTTCCAAGTGTCAGGTAGGGCTTGAGGCCGACTTTGCCTACCGCCTGCAGCCAGCCAACCAGTTCTTTCATTTTTTCCGAATGGTAGGCGGTGTTGTAGGCGACCACGTCCCGCGCGATGCCAACATGCAGCTTCCCCGGGCCGGACTTCAGCTTCGGGTCGAGGCTTGCGAACACAGGAGCCTTCGGATCTGACAGGCCGTAGCTGACAGTGTGCGCGCTCGCCGCGGTCGCCCGGCCGCTGGGTGCCGCAAGGCTCTCTGTCGCGATCAGCGGGTAGGTCGGTTCGGCTTCGTGGGTGATGCTGAGGGTCACGGTGCCGCCGTCGATCGATAGGTGCGCTGGGACCGTGTGTCCTTCGGGGTCTGTCACGGTCGGCGCCTGGATCACCATCAGCACCGTGCCGCCCGCGTGCGCTTCGGCGTATGTCAGCGCGCCGCTGTCGCGTTCGGATTGCGCGGCGGTGTCCTGGGGGTGAGGTTCCGTCGATTTCGGCGTGAACGGGGGTGTCGTGATCTGCGGCGCGGCGGAGAGTTTTTCGAGCGGCCCTTCTTCTTCGATCGCGCCTTCGAGGCTTTCTTCGGCTCCGGTTTCGGCGTGCCCTTCTTCTTCGGCTTCGGAGGGTTCTGTTTCCGGCGCCGGTTCGACTTCAGGGGGGATTGGGCCTTCGAGCGAGGTGGATGTCGTTTCGACCACTGCGACGCTCCCGTCCGGGAGTTCTTCGAGTTCCTGGTCGACACCGAGGCCGACTTCCCAGGAGAACGAGCTGGGTGCCTGCGCGGAGCGCAGCTGAAGGAGGGTCGTGGCGCCCAGCGCGTCGGGGCGGACGATCGTGTCGGTCCCACCGAATGTACCGGCGAAGACGGCGGCGGTTTCGTTTGCGACTGTCGGCATTGCGTTGGCGCCCGGTGCCGTGCCGAGCGGCGCGAGGCTGATTTCTCCGCCGGCTGTTTCGAGCGCCAGTTCGCCCGGTGTGTCCTTCGAGATCATCCCGCTCGTCAGTGTGCTCGTGGCGTGCAGTTCTTCGCCCGGGTCGGTCACGGCGGGGGTGACCGTCTGTTCTTCGACGCTTGCGGGTTCTGCTTTGGCGAGTGCCGAGGGGTCGGCTTCTTCGGCGAGTTCGATCGCGTGCGTCGCGCTCGCGCTTTCGTGGGTCTGAACCACTTCGGTGGGATCCGTGGCGGCGCTCGTCGTGCCGAGCGCGTTCTTGGCCGTGACGAGGACGAGCAGGCGTGAACCAATATCGCCGCTGCTTGGCGTGTAGCTGGGGTTGGTCGCGCCTTCGATGTCGGCGCAGCTTTCGCCTTCTTCGTCGCAGCGCTGCCACTGGTAGAGGAAGTGCAGCGGCCGCGAGCCTGTCCACTTGCCGTTGTCGACGACAAGTCGTGAGCCTTCCATCGCGGCGCCGAGGATCGTCGGCGTTTCGGAGTTCGCCGGCGGTCCCTGCGCCGCGACCGCTTCGGTCACATCCGAGGACGCTTCGGCGCTGCCCAGCGCGTTGCTCGCGGTCACGAGCACTCGCAACGTCGAGCTCTCGTCTTCTTCACTCGGGGTGTAGGTAGCTTCGGTCGCTCCTTCGATGTTCGTGCAGCTTTCGCCTTCTTCGTCGCAGCGCTGCCACTGGTAGCTGTATTCGATCGCTTCACTGCTCAGCCATTTGCCGACCTGCGCCGCGAGCACGTCTCCCACGGACGCGTCGCCTTTGATCGAGGGCGCGACTTCGTTTTCGGGTGCGATCGGGTCTGCCGTTATCGCAGGGGTGGCGACCGAGGTCGCGCTATCCGATTCGGAGTCGGCGCTGGCGAGCACACGCACGCGCAGCGTGTGTCCAGAGTCCGCTGCGCCCGGCACGTATTCGGCTTCTTCGGTATGTTCGATTTCGATGCATCCTTCGCCTTCTTCGTTGCAGCGTTCCCACTCGTAGCCGAATTCGATCGCGCCCGCGCCGCTCCAGATCCCAGGGCTCGCGGTCAACGCCCGGCCGATCTCATGCGGACCCGAGAGCGAGGGCGCGGCCACGTCCTCGAGCGCGCTGGCGCTGACGAGGAGCGCGGCGCTCGTCGCCGAACTGGCGTGCGCTTCGCCGTCGGTCGCCGTCACCTGAACCTTGAGCGTAGAGCCGGCGTCGCCGCCCGAAGGAGCGTATTCGCCGGACGTGGCGCCGGAGATCGCAGTGCATTCGCCGCCGTGCTGGTCGCACCGCTGCCACTGGTAGGCGAAGGTCAGCGCTCCCGTGCCGCCGGACCATTCCCCGTCGCTGCTCGCCAGCGTTTCGCCGACGAGCGGTGACCCAACGATATCCGGAGCCGCGCTGCTCACGGGCGCGCCGGCTGCGGCGATCAGTGCGGTCGTCGCCGACGCGGTGGCTGTCGCGCCGTGCTCTTCGCTGGCGGTGGCGAGCACACGTAGGACGTGACCGGCATCGCTGGACGCGGCTTCGTAGGTCGCTCCGATGGCGCCTTCGATGTCCGTGCAGCTCTCGCCGTCTTCGTCGCATCGTTGCCATTGGTAGGCATAGCCGAGCATTTCCAGACCGAGCCAGCCGCCCGCGGTCGTCGTGAGCGTGTCGCCGACCTGTGGGGTTCCGGTGATCGTGGGCAGCGAGGTGTTGAACAGCGTGGATTCGCTTTCCACGGGGACCGTCGCGGCCGAGATCGCGACGACCGAGCCGAGCTTGTTGCTCGCGCCGACCTCGATCCGCAACGCATGGCCCAGCTCGGCGGAGGTGAGCGTGTATTCGTCGCCGGTCGCGCCGGCGATGTCACTGCATCCAGTGCCGTCGCCTTCGCAGAGCTGCCACTGGTAGCCGACCTGCGTTTCCGTGCCGCCCCATTCGCCGGGATCGGCCACGAGTGTCTGGCCTACCTGCGCGTTGCCTTCGACCGCGGGGGCGCGCAGCTCGCTCGGCGCACCGGGCTCGATTTCTTCGCTCGGCGCAGAGGTCGCGACGGCGCTGCCGATGAGGTTGCTGGCTGTCACGATCACGCGCAACGTGCCTCCGAGATCGGCCGACCCGACCGTGTAGCGCACCGATTCCGCGCCGTCGATGTCGCTGCACCCATTGCCGCTCGCTTCACAGCTCTGCCACTGGTAGCGATACTTCGGCGCGGGCCGGCCTTCCCAGCTTCCCGGGTGTGCCGTCAGCGTCTCGCCGGCGTGGCGGTGCCAACGATCTCGGGGGCGCTGAGGTCAACCGGCGGCGCGTCCGAGATAACGACCCCAGTGGCCGCGGACGTGACAGAGGCCGAGCCCACGGAGTTCGACGCGGTGACGCGTACGCGCAGCTTCGCACCGACGTCACTGGACACGGCTGCGTAGGTCGCTTCGCTCGCCCCTTCGATGTCCGTGCAGCCTTCGCCGTGTTCGTCACAACGCTGCCACTGATAGGCGTAGGAGATCGGCGCGGTGCCTTCCCATTCACCCCGATCCGCCGTCAGCGTCCCCCCTTCCCGAGCGGGCCCGGCGATCGTCGGAGCGGTGATATCGGCTGGCGGGCCGGTCACGACCGCCGTAGCCGCAGAAACGGCGCTGGCTTCCCCGACACTGTTCCACGCATAGGCGATCACGCGCAGCGTGTGCCCCACGTCCGCGGACGTGGGGACATATCCTTCTCCCCACTCCCCAACGGGCGAACATGCTTCACCTCGTTCGTCGCAACGCTCCCATTCGAGGAGGACTTCGCTTGCGCCTTCCCAGGTGCCAGGGTTAGCGGTGAGTTCCTCGCCTTCTTCCGCCATTCCCGAGATCGCCGGAAGCGACGTGTTGACCGGCGGCAGGCCGATGGGTTCGCTCGCCGCGGTCGTGCTCGAAGCGGACCCGTGGCTGTTCGTTGCCGTGACGACGACGCGGAGCGCGTCGCCCAAGTCGGTGACCAACGGAGAGTAGGTCGAGTCGGTCGCGCCACCGATGTCGGCGCATTCTTCGCCGTGTTCGTTGCAGCGACGCCACTGATAGCTGTAGCTACGGCGGGGCGAGCCGCGCCAAACGCCGGCGCTCACGGCAAGCGTCGAGCCGACGCCCGGTGTTCCCGAGATCGAGGGAGCTGCGAAGTTCGCGGGCGATCCCGGCGCTTCCGGGCTCCACCTTTGTACCCGGTTGTTGGACAGGTCGGCGATCAGCAAATCGTGGGCCTGGTCGACCGCGAGTCCCACCGGGAAGCCAAGATCTCCGGCCGCTTCGCCGGGCACGCCAAGCTGCGCGATGAAGCCGCCTTCTTCGTCGAACTCTTGGACACGGCTATTGCTCCATTCGCTGACGAATACGTGGCCGCCGTCGACCGCGATCCGGTAGGGGCCGGAGATCTGCCCGACACCGGCACCTGGCGAGCCGAACTGCGAGAGATATTCACCCGTTTCTTCGTCGAACTCCTCGACCCGCCCGCTGGAGTCGGCGACCCACACGTGCCCTGTCGCGTCCACCGTCAGCCCCTCCACTTCCCCGCCGAACTCCCCAGGTTCTGACCCGTGAGAGCCGACGTCTTTGAGGTGTTCGCCGTGTTCGCCGAACACGGCGAGGTCCTCTTCGGAGGTGGCCGAGACCCAGACGCGGCCGTGACGATCGACGGCGATGCCTTCGGCCGTGCGTAGACCGTCTTCGATCGTTCTGACGAATCCGCCTTCTTCGTCGAACTCCTCGATGCGTTCGTCGATCGTGTCGAGCACGAAGACGTTCCCTTTGGAGTCGACTGCGAGCGCGTTCGGCGAGCTCAACTGTCCATCGCCAGATCCTTCTTCGCCAAACTGCCCCAGGTATTCGCCAGCTTCGTTGAACTTCTCGACGCGGTCGTTGCCGCTGTCGAGCACGAAGATGTCGCCACTGGCACCGACCGCCACGTCGAACGGTTCTTTGAATTGCCCGTCGCCTGAGCCTTCGGTGCCGAACTCGCTCGCATAGCCGAGTTCGGTGAGCGGCGACGGTGCGACGAACGCGCTCACCGGCGAGAGGGCTTCGTTCGATCCTGCCGCGTTCGTCGCGGTCACGAGAACGCGCAGCTTGTGGCTGGCGTCTTCGAAGCTCGGGCATAGGTCGAGCTCGTGGCGCCCGAGATGTCGGCGCAGCTTTCGCCCACGCCGTTGCAGCGCCGCCACTGGTAGCCAAAGGTGATCGGCGCGACACCTGTCCAGCTCCCGGCTTCGGCGCTCAGCGTTTCACCTTCCTGGACCGTCCCCGAGATCGTCGGCGCTTCCGTGTCGACCGGGAACTCACCCGCGTCGTAGTGGGCTTCGATGCGTGCGGCTGAGAGCGCTTTGGTGTAAAAGGCGACGTTACTCAGGCGCCCCTCGAAGTTGGCCGCGCTTGTGAGCGACTTGCCGAGGTAGGCCGTCGAGGCGCCGCCGAGCGACGCCGGGTCGACGGTCGCTTCGCTGCTGTGCCCGACTTCGGCGCCGTCGACATAGAGCTTCAGCTCGCCCGCGCTGCTCTCCGTCGCCGCGACATAGTGCCAGGCGCCTTCGCTGAGCCCGGGTGCCGTGACCTGCGCGTTCGCGCCTTCGCTGGTGTGCAGTTCGAGCAGCATGTCGTGGCCGCTCGCGCTCGACGCCGGGGTCAGGTAGACGTGGTTGGTCGAGCCCGAGCCGAAGTCGAAGATCGGTTCGTCATACGAGCCGCCGCTCCGGTAGACCCACGCCTCGGCCGTGAATTCGCTCGCGCCTTCCAGCGGATCGGAGGCGAGCGCCGCGTAGGCTTCCCCACCGAACGACCCAGAAGCGCTGCCATCGAACGGGCCTTCGCCGCCAAGCGCGATGCCATGATCTGCAGCGGTGTCCGAACCGGCCGCATCGGCGAGCGTCGCCGATTCGCTTGCGTCCTCGAAACGGTACTGCGCAGCTGGGCTGTCGGACGCGATCGCCGGCTCGTAGGCGTCACGCGGTTCACTGCCGCCGGCACCTCCGGCGCCGCCGATGACGAACGCGGCAACAACCAGAGCACAGAGAATGGCGCGCAAGGGCGCAGTTCGCCCGACCCGCCCATCGTTGCCTGAGTACCCCCGCCGCAGCACTGAGCAGACTCTCTATCTACCGCTACCGCTAAGTCAAGAAAATCGACCCATACGGCTCAGGCGATTATCGCAAGGAGCGGCCAATTTCTACTATTGGGTTCCGGTCCAAGCATCGCTGGTCCGGCGCGCCACGCCGCCCTACTCCAAGCGCCGCAGGCCAAGACGCGCAAGGGCGCCGAACAGGGCGCTCAGCACGAGCAGATGCACGACCGAGATGGCCAGGCCCGGCGAGGCGCCGTTGACGGCCGCGTCCAACGCCTGCAGCGCCGGCTTGAAGGGGAACACGAACGAGACCACGCGGATCGTTTCGTAGAGGCCGTGGGCGACCGAGCCGGCGGGGACGAGCGCGAGGAACGCCAGCGGCAGCGAGAGCAGGAAGGCGAGCAGCGACGCCGCCCGCACCTCCCGCGCGAGCGCCCCGATCGCCGCTCCCAGCGCCGCGAAGGCGAGGGCTCCGCAGGCCAGGGCGATCACCCACAGCCCGATGCGAGACCAGTCGAGGCTGACGAATGCGCCGATGCCGGCGAGCATCGCCAGAGCGAGCACGAAGGCACACCCCGCGGCCAGCAGGAGCTTCTGTGCGATCAGGCCCTCACGCGTGACCAGGCCGCGGGCGAGGCGCCCGAGCATGTGCTCCTCGCGCTCCAGCGCGAGCCCACCGGCGGCGAGCAGCACGCACACGAACATCAGCGACACGTTCACCGCGACGACCACGGCGAAGGTGTTCAGCGGCGTGCGTCGACCCTGCACGAGCGTGCTCTTGACCTGGACCGGCTGGCCGATGGTGGACAGCACGTGCTTGGACAGTTCGAGGTTCTGTGCCGCGAAGGTGGCGAACTTCTCGACCCGTTCGAGCGTGGCGCGTTCCGGTCCGGGCGGCTTGCTGGCGATGATCGATTTCAGCTTCGTCGGGACTTCGGCGAGGCCGATCATGTTCGCGGGCGCTCCCAGCGCGCCGAGGTTGCCACCGGCCAGCAGTGCGCCGATCGCTTCCGCGGCCGCCTTCTGGATCTGTTCGGAGAAGCCGAGGTTCGCCTGGGCAAGGGCCGAGTTCAGCTGGGACTGCACCAGCGACTGCTCCAGCGCGTTGCCGTTGTAGAGCACTTCCACGCTCCCCTGGCTGATGTCGGTGGAGAGCCGGGCGACGATGTCACGGGGGATCACGACCGCGGCCACGACCTCCCCGGACTTCAGCTTGGAGACCGCCTGCGCCCGCGTCGCGACGTGGACGGGTTGGACCTGGCTGAAGATCTGATCGGCATATCTGCTCACCGGGACGCGTTCGCTACCCAACGCGATCGTCTGCCCCGGCGGAGTTTCGTCGACGATCGCCACCTTCGGCTTGCCGGGGGAGCGGGAGATCGCCAGGCCGATCAGCAGGGCGATCGCGATCGGGTAGACGACGAGCACACCGACCAGCAGGCGCGAACGGCGCAGGATCAACAGGTCCTTGCCGAGCAGCCAGCGCATGCTCAGTGCCCCCGAGCCGAGAGGAACGCGACGAAGGCTCGCTCGAAGTCTCCCTCGTCTCCGGCCGACGCCATCAGCTCCCGGGGAGATCCGTCGAACAGCAGCCACCCGTCGGCGAGCACGATCGCGCGGGTGGCGTGCCTGCTCACCTCGCCGAGATGGTGGGTCGAGAACACCACCGCCGTGCCGGCCCGGGCGAGCTCGGCGACGAACTGCCACACCCGTTCGCGCTGGCCGGGGTCGAGCGCCGACGTGGGCTCGTCCAGCGCGAGCACCGGCGGATCGCCGATCAGGCCGAGCGCCACGTTCACCCGCTGGCGGTTGCCTCCCGAGAGCCGCTCCACGCGCTCGTGTGCGCGCTCGCCCAGGCCAGTCTGCTCGAGCATCCGTCGCACGGCGGCCTCGGGGTCCTCCACGCCCTCCAAGCGGGCGAACAGGCGCAGGTTCTCGGTCACCGTCAGCTTCGAGTAGACGCCCGGCTGCTGGGGCGCCCAGCCCGCCGCGCGACCGGACCCGGCTCCGCTGACCGAACCGGTGGTGGCGGCCTGAACGCCTGCGATGATCGAGAGTAGGGTCGTCTTGCCCGCCCCGTTGGGCCCGACGACGGCGATCAGCTCGCCGGGGGCGACCTGAAAGGAGACGTCGCGCAGAGCCTCGCGCTCGCCAAAGCGCTTGACGAGGCCCTCGACGGCGATCACCGGCGCGGGCGGGCTCACCGCCGGCGGCTCACAGCAGGCTCCCGCGCGAGCGCTCCCACGGTTCGAGTTCGAGGTGGCGGTGCAGGTACACGACGGTCTCGCGCAGAACCGCGACGATCGGCAGGGCCACGAGCGCGCCGATCAGCCCATACAGCTGCTCGCCCAGCAGCAGCGCGAAGATCACCAGCAGCGGGTTGATGCGCAGCGTGTGCCCGAAGATCTGGGGTGCGACCACGTGTCCCTCGAGCTGCTGCAGACCGATGAACAGGATCAGCACCCACAGGGCGGTGATCGGGTCTGTGAACAGAGCCACCAGGATCGGCGGGAGCGCGCCGAGGATCGGGCCGATGTAGGGGATCAGCTCCATCACGCCCAGGAACGCGCCGAAGGCGACCGCGTAGGTCTTGCCGTCGGGGAAGATGCCGAGCACCCCGAACAGGTACAGAGCCAGCCCCGCCGTGGTGCCCATCACGAGGCTGAACAGCAGCTGGCCGCCGACGTAGCGCGAGACGGCCCGCTGGGCGAGGCGGGGGTAGTCGTCGGAGGGATCGCCGTCGCCGTCGGGCATCACGCGTCGCACGAGCGCGCCGATCCGTTCGCCGTAGAGGAGCATGTACACCGAGAGCACGAACACGAGTACGAGGTCGAAGATCGCCCCTGCCGCTTCGGTCAGCAGCCCGCCGCCGAAGGTCGCGATCGAGCCAGCGCTTTTGGCGACCTTCTCCTGGAAGGTCTGCAGCGCCGTTTTGCCCTGCTTGATGAACGTGACGTGGATGCCGTTTTCGTTCAGCGTCTTCTGGAAGTCGGCGAGCGAGCGGTTGGCCTCTTCCACCAGATGCGGGACGTTGTGGGTGAACGAGCGCACCTGATCGGCGATCGGGTTGGCCAGCAGGAAGCCGATTCCCACCAGGGTCAGGAAGAATGCGGCGTACACGGCGAGCACCGCCAGCCCGCGAGGCACCCGACGGTGCTGCACGAAGCTGACGGCCGGATTGAGGATCAGCGCGATGAGGGCGGCGATGATGAAGATCAGCAGCACTTTGCCCGCGGCTCTGGCGAGCGCCCACAGCGCCAGCAGCGCCAGCGGCAGCAGCACGAGCTGCACCCATCGGGGAACCACCGCCCGTCGCACCGCGGGAACCCCCTCTGGTGCGTCGGCGGGCGTGCTCATCGGCAACCTCGCACCGGCATCGGCGAAGTATGGCTGAGGCACAGGAGGTCACTGCGGGGGTCGCGGAGCCGGACCACGGCGGCGGCGGACACGCTTCGAGCATCCTGTTCGTGGGCGATCTCGTCGGCGGGCTCGGCCGGCACACCCTGCTCGAGTGCCTGCCGGTGCTACGCCGACGCTATGACCCGACGTTCGTGATCGTCAACGGCGAGAACGTGGCGGGCGGGTTGGGGATCACCCCCAAGTCGGCCGGCGCGCTGTTCGCCGGTGGGGTGGACGCGATCACGCTGGGCAACCACACCTACCATCGCCGTGAGATCTACCCCTACCTGGATTCCGAGCAGCGGATCCTGCGACCGGCGAACTTCCTGCGGATGCAGCCCGGACACGGAACCTGCGTGCTCGAGCGCGACGGCGTCAGGCTGGGGGTGATCAACCTCAGCGGCAACCTGTACCTGCGTGCGGGCCGCTCGGCGTTCACGGAGATCGAGACGGCGATGGGGGAGCTCGAGCGACAGCAGGTCGATCACATCCTGCTCGACATGCACGCGGAGGCCACCTCGGAGAAGGTCGCGATGGGGTGGATGCTGGACGGGCGAGCGACCGCCGTGGTGGGCACCCACACCCACGTGCCCACCGCCGACGCGCGCGTGCTGCCGGGGGGGACCGCCTACATCACCGACGTCGGCATGACCGGCCCACGCGGAGGCGTGATCGGCGTCAAGCGCGAGCAGGCGATCGAGTCGCTGCGCACCCAGATGCCGGTGCGGTTCGAAACCTCCGAGGAGGATCCCTGGCTGATGGGTGTGTTCATCCGCTGCTCGGCGACGCCACGGCGAGCGGAGTCGATCGAGCAGGTCCTGATGCCCCGTCCGGAGCCCCCACAGCCCGAGTCCCCGGCGGAATAGCGCCGCCGTCGCCCGCGGACGCGTAGGCGCTGAGCAGCGCGATCATCGCTAGCGGGAAGAACCAGGGTATGTACAGGTAGAACCAGTGTTCGACGCCGAGCTGTGCGGCGATCATGATCGCCGCACAGGCCGCCGCCAGACCGGGGACACCCGCGCGACGGGGGAGCACGGCCAACGCCAGCGCCAGGGCGATCGCCCCGATCTGCACCGCGACCTCCAGGCCGTGCATGCCGCCGTACAGGCCCCACACCGAGAACGGGGACCCCCGGTTGGCCTGGTAGTCGAGCGTGCGTTTGAAGATCGTGGCCAGCGAGTCGTGGCTGACCGCGGGAATCGCGACAAGCCCACCGACGAGCACGAAAGCGAGCAGGAACTTCGCCAGCGCCCGCCCCCGCCGGCGCGCCGGCAGCTCGCGCAAACCGTGGGTGGCGAGCACCGGCGCGAGCGCCAGCGGCGCGAACTTGGCCAGCCCCGCGAGCGCCGCGAAGCCTCCCCGCACGGCCGGAGCCCCGGCGAACAGCAGCGCGGCGAGCACGAACACGGCCACGAGCGTGTCGTTGGAGTTGCTGTTCAGGGCGAACAGCGTGAACGGGTAGGACACCCAGGCGTAAGCCAGGGCGACGCCCAGCGTCGGGCCGCGGATGCGCCAGCCGATCAGGAACATCAACCCGAGCGCCAGCAGATCGAACACGATCGCCGCCGCGTGGGCGGCTGGCAGGTCGTCCCAGGTCCCGCTCCAGCCGAAGATCTGCTGGAAGGGCACATACGCCTCGTAGGTGCTCGGGCCATACGTGTCGCCGTGTTCGTTGTCCTGCGGCCACCCGCCGTACAGGCGCTTGCCGTCGACGATCTTCTGGGCCCCGATCACCCCCGCGTAGCCGACGTCGATCACGTTGGAGTCGGTCACGTTCAGGGCGATCCGAAACCCGAGCAGGAACACCACCCCGAATGCCAGCCAGGACACCGGCACGAGCAGGCGCAGGCCCCCCTCTGCGCGCGAGCTCCAACCACCGGGGCGAGCCACCGGGGCGAGCCTCCCAGCCGGCGGCGGCGGAGGCGGCGAGACAAGCGTCCCAGCCACGTGGGGCGAGGCATGCGGGAGTCGCTCAGAGGTTCTCGTCGTTGCGAGGGGCGCGGCGGCTTGTGCCGAAGGCGCGCTCGCGCCCTCGTAGCCCGTGGGCCCGGGAGCGGGACGACGCAGCAGCCACAGCATGCGAGCGAGCAGGTAGAGGAGCGGGGGGTAGGTGAGCGGTACCGACTCGGAGATGCGGCCGTGATCGAAGAAGGCCAACGACACCGAGAAGGACAGCAGCACCAGCAGGTCCAGATGTCGCATCGACAGGGGCCGACGGGGATCGACGAAGGGAAGCATGAACAGCAGGCACAGGGGCAGCCAGATGTAGAGCGAGTTCACGTGGCGGCCGAATGCGCCCGGGTAGCCGCGGGCCATCGTCCAGGCGACCTGAAAGCCGGTCCACTGTTCGAGCACCTGGCCCGTCTCGTCGACGATGATGACCTGGCCGATCTCCTTTGCCTTCTTGGAGAAGAAGCTCACCTGCCAGCGCGTGGGTCCCTTCAGGTAGGCGCCGTCATAGGAGCTGGGGTATTCGGCGCGCAGCGCCTTCATCTTGGGCAGCGCCCGGGCGATTTCGAGCACTCTCTCGGAGGAGAGCCTGCGTCCGGCCGGTGGCGTCGTCGAGGGGGACACCGGGACCGGTGTTTCCGATGCGATGCTCTGCACGGTCGTGGCGTTGCCGGAGGTGCCCGTCGCCAGCGCCTGGGCGGGCCCCAGGACGCCGGGGCTCGGAGCGCTTCCCGGCGCGCTCGCGAGCGAGGGCACCGCCCGCGCCGTCGGCACCTGCGCGCTCGCTCCCCGGGCCGCACAGAGCACGAGCGCACAGGCGACCAGGAGCGTGGCTGGGGGTGCCGGAGGGCGCATCAGCCGAGAGTAACGGCGCCCGGCGAGGCGAGCTCAGGTGGGCTCCACGCCGAAGTGCGCGCATGCCAGCGCCCGCACGTCGCGGATCGCCCATTGTCCGGGCGAATCGGCCGGCGGGTCGAGCCCGCAGAGCAGCAGCGGCGCGAACGAGTCGCTGCGGTGCAGCGAGCCGTGACTGCCGCCGCCGACGTGTGCGGCGCCGCCCCAGTCCACGAACTCGTGACCCTCGGCGGCGCTGATCAGGACCTCCCCGGAGCTGGAGCAGGTCAGCGCCGACCACAGCCGCGACAGCGCGTCGGGGTAGGAGGCCGTCGCGAGCAGGCCGTCGTCGGCGTTGACGGCGCAGTCGAGCACCGTCAGATCTCCCTCGAGCTGCCAGGCGACCCCGCGGGCGTCGCGCAACTCGCCCCCGGGGGCGAAGCGCAGCTCACCCCGGACGGGGCTCGATACGACCGCCTCCAAGGGGTCGTCGTGAGAGTCGCGAGCGAGCCAGGCGACCAGGTCGACGCCGTCGATCGCCAGCGCGCGGGCAACCGCGGTGGCGCGCATCGCGTCGCGCTCCTCGGGGTGAAGCGCGTAGACCATCGCCGCCCGCTGGGACGGGCACACCGCTATGCGGGGCTCGATGTCGGCGTGCGTGCGCGAGGAGCCGCGGCCCATGCTCAGCAGCGACGGGTTCTCCGGCTGACGCACGCCGAGGTCCGCGAGCTCCCGCTGCAGATCGATCGTTGCGGTCACCGGAGCCTGGGAGTGGTCGGCCATCACGATCATCGCGTGATCGGCCAGGAAGTCCTCCACGCCTCCCGCCGCCTCCATCACGCGCGCGAGCTGCAGGTCCGCGGCGGCGAGCGAGCGCAGCTGTCCATCCGGGCCGTGCTTGTGCGAGAACCAGTCGTTGTCGGGCAGCGAGAGCAGCATGAAGTCGAACAGGTCGTGCTCGACGAGGTAGGCACCGACGCAGCCGCTGTGGCGGTCGCGCACCCCCGGGAGGCCGAGGTTCGAGCGGCAGCCGGTTCGCCGCGAGGCGAAGATGTCCGCATAGAACAGCTCGCGGGGGCCCATCACCGGGTGGCGGGTGATCGTGCTCGAGGCAAACCGGGTCAGCGCCGTGTCGCGCTGGGGCTCGTGCAGGTGGCGACCGCGGTACATCAGGTAGGTCGTGCCGGCGGTCCTCAGCTCGGCGTCGTCGAGCGACTCGAACACGGTGGGCGTCTCGCGCGCCAGGTGGGCCCGGTTGAGGTTGTAGACCGTGTCGGTCAGCTGGCGCGCGATCCCGAAGCGCTGGGCTGCACGCAGGCTCGAGCCGTACTCGACATAGCGAGACTCCTCGCGGAGGTACCAGTTCATGCCGGGTATCAGGTGCTCGTCCTGGGCGGTGCCGGTGACGATCGAGGCCGCGCACACCGGCGTGACCGAGGGAAAGGCGGCAACGCAGTCCGGTACATAGGTGCCACGTTCGATCAGCGACGCGAGCACCGGAGCCGCGCCCGACGCGGCAGCCTGGAGGAGCATCTCCGGCGCCATCGCGTCGATCACGCACAGCACCAGCTTTGCCGGCTCCGCGCTCACCGCGGGTGATCGCCGCTCATCAGCGGCCCAGGATCCGCAGACCCGCGTGCTTCTCCGCGGAACGCCCGCGCGCTCGCCACTGAAACCAGGCGAGCAGCGCCAGGGCCACGTAGCCGAGCGGGTGCAGCAGCGCCACCAGCGCGGCGAGCAGCAGCGAGGCGGAGTCGAGATAGACGGTCACGGCCTCCCGCGCACTCCGGTCGGGCAGTCGCTGGCGGGCGCGGGCGATCACCGGGTTCGTGGCCCGCTGGGCGAGCGCCGCGGCCAGCAGGCCCCCGAGCAGTCCAGGCCACCACGCGTCTCCGTGGGCGGCCAGGGTGCCTGCGAACACGAGCGCCCCCGCGCCGAGGGCGAGGCCTGCGATCGCCGCCGCGAGGGGATCGGGGCGACTGCGCCCCGGTCCCGCGTCGAGCACCGGTGACAGGCCCAGGAGCAGCTGCATCGCGTAGGCGAGCACGAACGTGACCGTGACCACCAGCAGCCACCAGCCGGACTGAAGGAAGCGGAAGGGGTCGTGGGCGAAGCCCACGCCGAGCGTGTCGGCTGAGCCGAGCGCTCCCGCGAGCAGCAGCGGCAGGAACGGGCGCAGGCCGCACGCCAGCGCGAGTCCGAGTCCGAGTCCGATGTAGAAGAAGGCGCCGTTCATGCAAGGCACGTGGAGGGCTTGCGCTACCGTGCGAAGGCCATGACGATAGACAACGTCTCGGGCGGGGGCCGGCGGGCACGGCCGACTGCACACGAGCTCGAGCGCTACGAGGCGCTGTTCGCCGCGCGCACCCGTGCGATGAAAAGCTCGGCGATGCGCGAGATGATGGCGTTGACCGAACGACCGGACGTGATCTCGCTCGCCGGGGGGCTGCCGGACACCAGCACCTTCGAGCCGGAGCTGTACGCCAAGCTGATGAGCAAGGTCGCAGCGGAGTCCACGGCGCGTGCGCTCCAGTACGGCCCCACCGAGGGCATGGCGGTGATGGAGGACTGCATCGTGCAGGTGATGGCAGCCGAGGGCACGTCGGTCGATCCCAGCGATCTGATCGTCACCACCGGCGGTCAGCAGGTGATCGACCTGGTGTGCAAGACGTTGATCGATCCCGGCGACACGATCGTCGCGGAGGCACCCACCTATCCGGGCGCGGTGCCCACCTTCGGCGCCTACCAGGCCGACGTGGTGCAGATCGAGATGGACGGCGAGGGCATGCCGATCGACGAGCTCGAGCGCACGCTCGACGAGCTGCAGGTGCAGGGTCGCCGGCCGAAGTTCATCTACACGATCCCCAACTTCCACAACCCCGCCGGAGTGACCATGTCGCTGCCCCGCCGGCGGCGGCTGGTGGAGGTTGCGCGGGAGCGGGAGCTGCTCGTGCTGGAGGACAATCCCTACGGGTTGCTGCGCTACGAGGGGCAGGCGTTGCCGACGCTGTACTCGCTGGACGCGGCCAACGGCAGCGACGGCACCACCTCTGATCTCGTGATCTACCTGGGGACGTTCTCGAAGATCCTCTCCCCGGGCCTGCGCCTCGGTTGGGCGGTGGCGCCGAGGCCGGTGCTCGAGAAGCTGAACCTCGGCAAACAGGGAGCCGACCTGTGCAGCTCACCGGTCACCCAGCTGTTCGTCGCGGCCTACTTCGCCGAGCGCGACTGGGGCATCTACCTGGAGCGGCTGAAGCATCTCTACCGGCGCCGGCGGGACGTCATGTTGGATGCGCTGAGCGAGCACTTCGGCGGACGGGCGAGCTGGACGACTCCTCAGGGCGGTCTGTTCATCTGGGCCACCCTCCAGGGCGGCGTGGACACGACCGACCTGCTCGCGCGCAGCCGTGGCGTTGCGTTCGTGCCGGGGCGCTCCGCCTACATGGATGGCAGGCGCGGGTCGAGCTCGATGCGGCTGAACTTCGCTGGGGTGCCAGACGAGGACATCGTCGAGGGCATCAGGCGGATCGGGACGATCATGGACTCCGACACCGGCCTGTTCGGCACGCTCACCGGATCGGCGACGACGGGCGGAGCGAGCGGGGGTGAGCGCGAGCCGCAGACGAGCGCGGGCGGCGGGACCGACCCCGGGCTCGCCGACGTGCTCGAGCTTCCCCGCCGCCGTGGGCGTGACGGGGGCGGACGCACCGGCGAGCAGCGCGATCGATGAGTCCATCCGCGGGCCGCGGGATGCCGGCGCAGTGACCGACGGGCAGCCGGACGAGGCCAGGCGGGTGGCCGTGCTGAAGGGGGGAGGCTCGCTGGAGCGAAGCGTCTCGTTGCGATCGGGGTCCCGCGCGCAGAGCGCGCTGGCACGGCTCGGCCACGAGGTGATCGCGATCGACGCCGGACCGGGGCTGGTGGCCGAGCTGCACGACGCGAGTCCCGACGTGGCGTTCGTCGCGATGCACGGCCGCGAGGGAGAGGACGGCTCCGTGCAGGGGCTGCTGGAGACCGTCGGCATCCCCTACACCGGCTCGGGGCCGGCGGCGTGCATGCGTTGCACCGACAAGGCTCTTGCGAAGTACCTGATGCAGGAGGCCGGGATCCCCACGCCGCACTTCAGCGCGTTCAAGGAAAGTGTGATCAAAGACCTGGGGGTCGCCGCAGCGCTCGGCGACGTCGAGCGGCGATTGGGCTTCCCGATGGTGGTCAAGCCGGCGACCCAGGGCTCGGCGCTTGGGGTCAAGTTCGCCCGCTCCGAGCAGGAGCTGCCGGGAGCGATCGTAGGAGCGCTCTCCTATGACCGGACGGTGGTGATCGAGCGCTACATCAAGGGACGTGACCTGGCCGTGTCGGTGCTCGACGCAGAGGCCCCCGGTGGCCCGCCGGCGGCGCTGCCGGTGCTCGAGGCGATCCCCCGGGAGGAGGAGTTCTACAACTACGAGTCCCGCTACGAGATCGGGATGACCACGTTCGTGTGCCCGGCGGAGCTTCCCGACGGAGTGGCCGAGCGGGCCCAGGAGATGGCGCTCAGGACCTATCAGCTACTCGGCTGCCACGGGGTGGCGAGGGTGGATCTGATGCTCGAGGAGTCCAGCGGCGAGCTGACCGTGCTGGAGACGAACGTCGTGCCCGGCCTGACCGAAACGAGCCTGCTGCCGCTGGCCGCGGACGCCGCCGAGATCTGGTTCGACACGCTCGTGGGACGGATCCTGCAGAGCGCGTTCACCCGCTGAGTCGCGGTGGCCCGCCCATGTCTCGCCGGGTGGTGGGTCAGTTCGTTCTCCCCCGACTCGTATGACCATGGTCTATACGGTATATGCCATGGCTATACGCGCCCGACGAGCCGAGCTGACCACCGGCGGTCGCGGAGCGGCGCACGCGCCGGTCGGTTCTCCTGGTGCCCGCTCGAGGAGGAGGCCGTCGGGCTCAGGAGTCCCCGGCGGCGAAGTCCTCGGGAGAGACGTGGTCGAGGAACTCCTTGAACTTCTCCACCACGTCCTCGGACTCCTCGATGTCGTGCTCGAACTCGATCGCCGACTCGGCGATCACCTCCTCCGCGGCGAAGATCGGGGCGCCGGAGCGGACCGCCAGGGCGATCGCGTCGCTCGGACGGGAGTCGATCTCGAGCTCGCGGCCGCCCGCGGAGATCGTGATCGAGGCGAAGAACGTGTTCTCCCGCAGCTCGGTCACGGCGACCTGGGTACACCTCGCGTCGAGCTCACCGAGGACGTCGCAGAGCAGGTCGTGGGTCATCGGCCGGGGCGTGCCGGCACCCTGGAGCTTCATCAGGATCGACGCCGCCTCCGGGTGGCCGATCCAGATCGGGAGGAACTTGTTGCCGTCGACCGTCTTGAGCAGCACGATCGGCTGCTTGCCGACCATGTCGAAGCTCACGCCATAGATGACCATCTCCTGCAAGGAAGACCTCCGAAGGACTCGCCCAGAGTATAGGTGTCTGCAACCGGCCGAACGCGGGGAAACGCGACCGCCGGTCAGCTCCCTGTCCGGAAGCTCCAGAGCTTGTTGCCCAGGAAGTTGAAGGGCGTGGCGGCGGCGACCGCGAGCGCCTCGGCGGGCACCTTCGCCAGGTCGCCGATCTCCACCAGCACCGTCAGGATTGCGAAGCTGACCCCGAACGCGAGCAGGCTGACGAGGAAGAAGCGAAGCGCCTGAAAGCCGACGTGACCATCGCGCGCAGAAAAGGTCCAGTGGCGGTTGAGCACGAAGTTGTTGGTGACCGCCACCAGCCACGCGATCACGGCCGCGAGACGGTAGTCGATTCCCAGGCCGTGCACGCACAGGGCGTATACGCCGATGTTGACGACGAAGCCGACTCCTCCGACCAGCCCGAACTGCACCAGCTGGAGCCAGTTCGCGGGGCGGCGCATGCCGTGTAGCAGGCGGATGTGGGGTCGCAGCGAGGCGGACGTCGGCATGCTGGCGCGATGGACGTCCACGACGGTCGCGTCGTCGGGCATTCGCCACAGCCTAGCCGACGTCGCGGTCGGGGGAGAGAGAGGACCCGCGGCGTGCACGGCTACTGCCACGGCCGGGTCGGGGTGGACGCTAGCCTTCGCAAACGTGAGTGTCCATCGAAACGCGACAGGGGCGGTCCTCGTGGGGCTGCTCGCGCTCGTCGTGCTCGCCGGCTGCGGCGAAACGATGCCTCCGGGCACGGGCACACGGGGTGCCGGTAGGGCCAAGGATCCCAGCGGACCTCCCGTCGCTGCCGCAGCCGGGTCCGGCCCGGCGGTGGCCGCCGCGAGTCCTGGCCAGGGTGTTGTCAGGGAGGTTGCGGACCCTGAAGAAGCAAACAGCTTTCCGGCGCCCGGCAACGTGCAACACGCCTCGGCTGCGACCCCTGCCCACTCCGGCGAAGTGGCCGTGGCCACGGGGGCACCCTCGGACGCCGAAGTGCGCCGGGAGCTTCACCAGATGCGCTCCGCCCAGCAGAACGCCCGCAACACAGCCCACGATGTGCTCAAGCCGGTCCCGGGCGGCGAGTCGATCGGCGGCAACGGCGCCCTGCCGATCCCCTCCGGAGTACCCGAAACGGTGCAGAAGGTCGTCGCCGGAGCCAACGCGATCACCGACTTTCCCTACGTCTTCGGCGGCGGACACGCGTCGTTCGTGGACAACGCGTACGACTGCTCGGGCTCGGTCAGCTATGCCCTGGCAGCGGGCGGCCTGCTGAACCGTCCCGAGACCTCGGGCGAACTCGAGAACTGGGGCGCGCCGGGACCCGGCCGCTACATCACGGTGCTCGCGAACGCGGGGCACACCTACATGTACGTGGACGGGATCCTCTACGACACGGCCGGGCGCAGCGGTGTCTACGCGTCGCGCTGGCAGGTCGGATCGGTCGACAACTCCGGCTATGTCGTGCGCCACTACCCGGGGCTGTAGGTCGGAGGGGCTCGCGATGCTCGCAGCTGCGCTGAGCGCGCTCGTTCCGCTCGCCCTGGACGGGGAAGCGGCCATCGAAAAGGGAAGCGACGGCACCGCGATCGCGATCGTCTCGGTGGTGTCGATCGTCGCCGGCTATCTCGTGCTGTTCCTGCTGTGGCGTTACGTGTTCAGCGCGAAGGCGAAAGCCAAGCGCGGGGAACCGCCCGACTGAGATCAGCCCGACCGAGATCCGCCGTCAGCCCGAGAGCGGGAACCGACTCAGAACGCTGGTCGTGCCACCGGCCCCGTTCCGCACCACCAGGCGCAGCAACAGCGAGACCTTGTGCAGACGGTGCAGCCGCTTGGCGGTGGCCTTGCTGAACGCGATCTTGGTCGTGCCCCGGCCGCCCTTGGTGGCGACGAGCAGGCCCCTGGCGACGACCACCTGCGGGGGGGTGCCGGTCGGAAGCCCGGTCGCGCTCGGGCCGCGCAGGCCGATGTGGTGCGCGACGGAGGCCGCGAGCAGCACCTCGAAGTGACCGGTTGCGCGTTGGCTGACCGAGTAGCGAACCACCAGACCGTGGCGCAGCGACTGGCCCAGCGAGTGCGACACGACTGCCTGGGTCGCCAGCGGACCCGCCGCACCGCCGGCGCCCGGGGCGTTCGAGTTGGAGCCCGATCCGCCGCCGGCGCTCGCGGCGCCCGAACCGGAGCCGGCCCCCGGACCGCCGGGACCCGGTTCCACCGGCACCGGTCGCGGCGGGCCGTTCACGGTGATCGGTTCTGTGAAGCTCGCGGAGTTACCTCCCGTGTCGGTCACGGTGAGCGTGACTTCGTAGGTGCCGCCATATTGATAGGAGTGAAACTCGCTGGCCGCGCAGGGGCTTTCCCAGGGCAGCGCGCAGGGCGCTTCACCGGGGGAGTTGGGTGTCGCCCCGGGAGCGACACCCGAGACGGTGGGCGTGCCGTCGCCGAAGTTCCAGGTGAAACGGGCGTAGGCCTGCTTGGGTTTGCCCGCCGAGTAGGCAGTTCCTGCATCGAGGCTGATATCCGACTCCATGCCGTCGAACCCGACGAGTTCGCCAGAGTTCACTGGACTGGGCGCAGTGAACTGAGGGACGAGATTGATGCCGGTGAGGCAGGGAACGCCTGGATAGGCGAGCTTCAGAGCGGCGAGGTTGAAGGCGTCGTTGAGATAGTAGTTGCCACCGGGCAGACTCTGGTTTGAAAGCGTGCCCGCGCCCGTTTCTTCGCTGGCGGTGACCGAGCCGTTGATGCCCCCGGCAAAGAAGTCGCGACACTCGTCGGTCGCCTCGTTGCCGGCCGGGTCCTGCCAGGCGTTGAGCAGCGGGTCGGTTACGACGTTCTGCTGCTCGACGGCGATCTGGTTGACGATCAGGTCGGCCAGACCCGTGTCGCAGGAGCCGTCCGGCGACGGACAGGGAACCTGGTTGGGCTCCTCCTGGTGGGGACCTTCGAGTTTTTCTTTCAGTTCAATCTTTTCTTTTTCTTCTTTTGTGGCTTCACCGAATTCTTCGGTTTCCTTTTTGTTTTTTTCCTTTGCTTTCTCCTTCTTCTCTGCCGGATTGCTACTCGGATCGAAGCCGCCGTCCTGGCAATCGTCGGCAGCGGTCTGGTCCGCCAGGGTCAGGTGACCGTCGGCGAGCCCTCCCGCCGTCCAGGGAACCACCGCGTACAGGATCGTGTTGGCGTCCCCGGTGGTCGGGCTGGTGGGGCTGATGTCGGCGTGATAGCTGCAGAAGCTGTTTTCGTAGCTTTCTTTGCCGGGCAAGCCCGAGTAGTCCGAGCAATGGCCTTTCGGCGAGCCACCGGCGTCGAGGCACACCGTCACACCGGGAGGTGTGAGCACGTAGAAGATCGAGCCCATCCCCTTCGTGAGGCCGTGCTGAGAGACGAAGCTTTCCAGCTCGGTGCGCACCTGGGCGTCACTCAGGCAAGTGATCTGATCCGGGGCTTCCAGCGGATTGGGATCGGTGCAGCCGGCCAACGGATAGGGGGTCGTGTCGGTGTACGCCGCGGTGTAGGTCGACTTGTAGGAGGCGTGCTGGTTGGCCGCGTCGGTGTACTGCGAGTCGACCGCGAACACGCTCGCGGTCGAGCCGCTCCCGCTGCCCACGCGCTGCAGGAAGGTAGCGATCAGATGTTGCCAGTCGCCGTGATACTGATCGGTCGGATCCCAGTAGATCGCGTAGGTCTTGTTCGAGGAGACGATCGGGTGTCCGGATTCGTTGGCGAAGCTTTCCGCCGTCGGTCCGAAGCCATCGAGGATTTCGGTGCTGCGCGGCTGCACCCCCGCGGTGGTGGGTCCGGCGCTCGTCACGACCGCGCCCGCGGGCGTCGCCGCGATGGCGAGCAGGGCACACGCCAGGGCGGATGGCGCAGCGAATCGCCGAAGCGTCGTGCGGAGCGCTGGGGACAGACGGCGATCGGGCTTCACGCAGCCATCATCGGCAGCCCGCGGTCGATTCCTTAGCGCCGGTGAGGGTGGCGGTGGACCGATTTGGTTCGACGGTGTAGGATTCCTGCCTCAGCCGGGGAGGTATTTGGTGGGTGGCGTCTGTCGGCGCTCAACTCAGGGAGGAAGAGGTATGGACCACCTAGACGGGCGTCGCCGTGCATGGCCGAGGATCGGCAGCGTGGGATTGCTGCTCGCGACGCTCGTCGCGGCGGTGCTTGCGATCGCTCCTGTGACGAGTGCCTCGGCGACGTCGTTCGGAGCGGCGGGATGGGGCTACAACGCCTCCGGACAGCTCGGCGACGGCACCACCGCCAAAAGCAACACCGCGGTGGCGGTGAGCGAACTCACCAACGTCCAGTCGATCTCGGCGGGCGGCGAATCCGCCCTCGCGCTGCTGGGCGACGAAACCGTGAGGGCTTGGGGCAAGAACCATTCGGGGCAACTCGACAACGGCACCACCACCAACAGCAGCGTGCCGGTGGTCGCGAAAGGGCTCACCGGGGTCGAGGCGGTGGCGGCCGGGGCCGAATTCGGCCTGGCGCTGCTGAGCAACGGCACCGTCGTGGCGTGGGGCGCCGGCGGCGAAGGGCAGCTCGGCAACGGCACGACGACGAAAAGCAGCACCGCGCCGGTCGCCGTGAAAGGGCTCACCGGGGTGAAAGCGATCGCCGCAGGGGCCGAATTCGGCCTCGCGCTGCTCACCAACGGCACCGTGATGGCCTGGGGCGCCGGCGGCGAAGGGCAGCTCGGCAACGGCAAATCGACCAAAAGCGACCTGCCCGTCCAGGTCAAAGGGCTCACCAGCGTGAGCGCCATCGCGGCCGGAGAAGAACACGCGCTCGCGCTCGTGAGCAACGGCACGGTGATGGGGTGGGGCAGCAACCAGGAGGGCCAGCTCGGCAACGGCCAGACCGAAGAAGCGCGTAATTCCCCCGTCGCGGTGACCGGGCTGAAAGGCGTAACGGCGGTGGCTGCCGGCGCCGAACACAGCATCGCGCTGCTCAGCGACGAAACCGTGATGGCCTGGGGCAGCAACGCGGTCGGGCAGCTTGGAAGCGGCACGATCGGTGGGGAAAGCAGCCTGCCCCAGTCCGTCACCGAACTGAGCGGAGTCAAAGCGATCGCAGCGGGGGCCCACCACAACCTCGCCCTGCTGAGCACCGGCGCCGTGAAGGCATGGGGCTACAACGTGGACGGGCAGCTGGGCAACGGCAGCGTCTCCGACAGCCCCCTGCCGGTCGCTGTCGCCGGGCTCGGAGGGGTGGCCGGGATCTCGGCGGGAACCTTCAGCAGCCTCTCCTTCGGCGCGCCTCTGCCGAGCGTCTCGAAACTCGAACCGAACTCCGGGCCGGCCACGGGAGAAACGATGGTGACGATCACCGGCGTCGCTCTCGGCGAAGCGAGCGCCGTCGAATTCGGCTCGACGCCGGCGACCAGCTTCATCGTCAACTCCCCGACCTCGATCACCGCCTTCTCGCCACCGTCCGCGGCAGGGACGGTCAGCGTGACGGTCACCACGCCTGCCGGCAAGAGCGGGTCGCTTCCTGCGAGCCAGTTCACGTTCGTGCCGGCACCGACGGTGACGAAGGTCGCGCCCAACAAGGGCCCGGCGACCGGGGAAACGACGGTCACGATCACCGGAACCAGTTTGTCCGGGGCCACCGCGGTGAGCTTCGGCTCGACCCCGGCGGCCAGCTTCACGGTCAACTCGTCCACCTCGATCAGCGCCGTCTCACCGGCGGGCGCCTCGAGCATCGTGGACGTGACGGTGACAACGCCGACGGGCACGAGCGCGATCTCCGGGCACGACCACTTCAAGTTCGAAAACCCGACGGTCACCAACGTGAGCCCCAACTTCGGCTCGACCCTGGGCGGGACCGTCGTGACCGTCACCGGCACCGGGTTCGCGCCCGGCGTAGGGATGATGGAGTTCAAGTTCGGCAAGGTGCTCGCGACCGCGGTCGAATGCTCCTCGACGAGCACGTGCGTGATGGTCGCACCGGCCGAACCGAAACCGAAGACGGTCGACGTGATCGCAGTGGTGGGCAAAGAGAAAAGCAAAAAGAGCCCCCCTGTCGATCAGTTCACCTACAGCTGAGCGGCGCTCGCCGATCGGCTGTACGGGGGCTCCGGGCGTATGCTCGGCCGATGTGCGGGCGCTACACCAACACGGCGGGGATCCATGAACTCAGCGACCGCTTCGCGGTGCCGATCCTGGCTGCAGAGGGTACGCGGCGGTTCAACATCGCCCCGACCGAAGGGGTCCTCGCGATCGTCGCCAGCGGCGGGACTCCCCGATCCTGCGTGCTGCGATGGGGGCTGATTCCCTGGTGGGCGAAGGACCTCAAGGCCGGCGCCAGGATGATCAACGCACGAGTGGAGACGGTCGCGCGCAAGTCGCCCTACCGTGAGCTGATCCCTCACGCGGACCGGCGGGCTCTGCAGGTCGCCGACGGCTACTTCGAGTGGCTGAAACCCGAGCGTCGGGGCGAGCCGCGCCAGCCCTTCCTGTTCCAGGTCGACGGTGGCGTGCCGTTTGCCTTCGCCGCGCTCTGGACCGCCGCCGACGTCGGGGGAGAGCGGGTGCGGAGCGTCACCATGCTCACCTGCGACCCGGCGCCGAACCCGGTGGCGGCGGCGATCCACGATCGCATGCCGGTGATCCTCGCCGACCGCGACACGCAGCGTGCGTGGCTCGACCCTGCGCTCGACACCGACGAGGCGCTCGCTCTCTGCAAAGCGCTACCGGCGGGCAGGCTGACGGCGAGGCCCGCCAACCCCGCCGTCAACAAGGCCGGAGTGCCTGAGGGCCCCGAGCTGCTGCTGGCGCCGACCTAGCTCCGACGCCGGCGGGCCTTCGCGGGCCTTGGCATCGGGCCGATGCGGTAGACGGCGCCGGCGGTGTCGTCGGTGACGTACAGGTCCCCATCGGGACCGGGGACGGCATCGACCGGGCGTCCCCACCTGGCGCCCGAGGCTTCCTGAAAGCCACCGATCAGGGTGACCGATTCGCCGAGAGTGTGGGTCGTGCCCTTCCACGGCAGCCACAGTACGGCCGGGGCTCTCGGGGGCGTCCGGTCCCAGGAGCCGTGTGCCGCAACGGCGGCCCCGTGGGACCAGTGGCCCTTGAGCGAGGACCCCCACAGGAAGGTGAGGCCAAGCGGGGCGCTGTGGGCCGGGATCCCCCGCTCGATCCGAGCGAGGCTCGCGCAGTCGAGCATCGATCCACCCGGATTCGTCAGAGCATCGGCGTCGAAGGGCATCGTCGCGTAGATCATCCTCGTGGAGGGATCGCCTGGCTTCTTGTCCGGATCGGGATTGCAGAACGGCCAGCCCAGGTTTCGCCCGGCGGTCAGCTTGGCCAGCTCATCGGGGGGATGTTCGCCGACATAGCCGGGGATGACCTCACCGAACGCTTCTGGGCGTGCGCCGTAGGCGCGGTGGAACGGGTAGGGGATTTCGTCGCGCTCGTTGACGGCGGTCCACAATGACCCGTCTGGCGCGAACGCCAGCCCCTCGCCGTTGCGCACGCCGCTGGCGAAGACCTGCAGGCCCGTGCCGTCCGGGTGATAGGAGAGGATCGCCGCGCGCGGGGGGTTCTGGGCAGGTTCTGGCGAGGCGTTGGTTGCGCTGCCGACCGCGACGTAGATCGTGTGGTCAGAGCCGATCGCGATGCTCTTGACGCGGTGAACGTCGTCTCCCGCGGAGGTGTCGGGCAATCCCGTGATGAGCACCGTTCGCGCACCGAGGGTTCCTCCCGCAGTCCATTCGTAGCGGTCGATCTGGTTCGACTCGGCGACGTACAGAACCTGCTTGCCGGAAACGGTGTCGAAGGCAAGTCCCTGGGGCGCGGTCAGCCCCGAGATCAGCACCCTCTTGGTGGGGACCTGCCCTTCCCGCCCGGTTGGAGTTCGAGGATCTGTCCGCTTGCGGGTGAGCTCACAAGCAGCGCATGCTGGGGCGTCCACACGGCGAAGCGGGCGTCTGGGATGCGCGCCCAGACTTCCGCGGCCCAGCCTTTGGGGATCGTCAGCTGACGCGGGACGTTGAACGGGCTCGCGCCGTTGCCCGGCAGCACCGCGAGGCTCACCGCCGTGAATTTCGAGCTTGCCGCCCCTGCGGCCTGCTCGGACGCGCCCCGCCAGAGCAGCACCGATACGAGCGCGAGCAGGACCGCCAGCGTCACCAGAGGGACGCTCCGCATCCTGCGCACAGCCCGCACGAGCCCCCGAGCCGATCGGTGCATCGGTCCCATTTCAGCACAGACCGCCCGCCGTGTACGCAGTACTGACGGGCAGCGAGGGCGCCGCCACCAGGCGGCCTCACTCGAGCAGGTCGACGAGACCCTTCACGGCGAGGTAGGCGGCGGCTGCGAGACAGAGCACGACGGCGAGCTGCCGTCCGTGCCGCGCAAACCAGAGATTCGTGGACTCCAGCAGGCTCGTAGCCCGCGCCGGGGCGAGCACGAGCATCAGCATCGGCAGCTCGACGAGCCAGAGCATCACGACGACCGCCGCCGCGAGCGTGAGCAGCTGACGGCTCGTGGGCAGCTGGGTGTCGGCGATCGTCTTGACCGCCGCCACGTAGATCGGAGAGGGCAGAACGTAGAGGGCCACTCCGAGCGCAAACGCCAGCCGGCGACTCTTCAGGTAGCGGTCGATCTTCGATTCCCGGTCGGGCTCGGATGGCTTGGGACGTTTGCGGCGAAGCACGATCGCAGCCGCGACGAGGACCGCCGCCAGCACGAGATCGACCGTCGCGCTGGGACTCCGCTGCAGCGGGTCCACGGTGCCGAGCTGCACGAGCACCAGCAGCAGAACGACCCCGATCGAGTACGTCACGAGGATGGCCGCCAGCACGAACGCGAAGATGCGCGAGCGGAAATGCTCGCCCCGACTGAGGGCGATCACCGCCGCCAGGGCGGGAGGGTAGATCGAGGCCCCGAGCGCCAGGGCAAACGCCTGAGGTGGCATGTCAACGGGGCGAGGGCCCCGCCTGATACGCGTTAGGCGTCGCGGGCAATCACGTGGTCGACTTCTACGACCGCGCCGTCGTGGGTGTCCGGGAACACGACGATCACCGTCGGCGACCCCCCGAACCACGCGCTCATCTCGCCCTCGCCGACGTACTCGGCCGCGCGGCGGGAGCCGTCGCTCTGAACGACCCACACCGGCTGGCCCTTGTGAAACAGGCTGTCCCCGATATCGGTCATCGCGCGGCGGCGAGCAGATCGATCGACATGGCCCCGACAGAATAGACCCCGGTTCCGCGGAGAGCTGCCGACCTGGTGGCCCGGCCGGCCGGGGGTGGCGGCGAAGCTCGCAGGCCACCCCCCGGTGCTAGGCTCGACGCCGTCGGCTCAGTCCGACGGGACAGGCAACGACAGAGGAGGAGAGATGGCGCTGCAGATTGGCGACGAAGCACCGGACTTCGAGGCCGAGACGACGGACGGGACGATCGGCTTCCACGACTGGATCGGCGACTCGTGGGCCGTGATGTTCTCTCATCCGCGCGACTTCACACCCGTCTGCACGACCGAGCTCGGCTACATGGCCAAGATCAAGCCGGAGTTCGATCGCCGGAACGTCAAGATCATCGGACTCTCGGTCGACCCGATCGACAACCACGCGAAGTGGGCCAGCGACATTGCCGACACGCAGGGCCAAGCTCCGAACTACCCGGTGATCGGCGACTCCGACTTCAACGTGTCGAAGCTGTACGGGATGCTCCCCGCCGGCACCTCAGGCGATCCCACCGAGCGCACCCCCGCCGACAACCAGACCGTACGCAACGTGTTCGTGATCGGTCCGGACAAGAAGGTCAAGCTCATCCTCGTCTACCCGATGACCACAGGACGCAACTTCGACGAGGTCCTGCGCGTGATCGACTCGCTGCAGCTGACCGCCCAGCACCGCGTCGCGACCCCGGTCAACTGGCGTCAGGGAGAGGACGTCATCATCGCCGGCTCGGTGTCAGACGACGAGGCGAAGACGATCTACCCGGACGGATGGAAGTCGCCACGGCCCTACATCAGGATCGTGCCCCAGCCGCAGTGACCGGCGTGCTGTCGGTGCCGCGCGCTAGTCGGTGAGGGAGTGGGCGAGCTCGACCGAGCCGTCGAGGAACTCCCGCCGGGACTCCAGCGCTGCGGCCGAATGGCTCCGGCGTCGATCGTGTCAGTTGTAGGTGAACTTGTCGGCCGGGGCTCTCGGCGAGGTGAGGTTGTTGACCGTCGCCTGCACCTCCACCTTGCCAGCCGCGTGTGCTGGGGTCACGACAGTACATCTCGTCGTCGAGACACAGTTGACGCTGCCGGCCTTCGTCGATCCGAATTCGAACCTCGTGGCGTTCTTCCCAGTGGCAAACCCGGCCCCGGTGACGGTCACGCTCTTGCCTCCGGACTTGGGGCCGCTGTTGGGTTCCAGCTTGGAGATCGTTGGTCTGAACCTGAAGCGATCGGTCGAGGTGATGACAGTGACCGCATCGGGCGTGGTCACCCTCACATCGACGATAGCTGCGGGCTCGGGCGGTGAGATCACGGTGATCGAGGTCGCCGAGTCCACGCTGAAGCTGGCGGCGGTCGAGCCGAAGGTGACCGCCGTCGTTTCGGAGAGGTTGGCGCCCGTGATGGTGACCGAGGTGCCGCCCGACACGGAGCCCTCTTTGGGATACATGTCGGTGATCGTCGGGGCCGGTATGGTTGGCGACGGTGGGCCGATCGCGTAGCTGTCTTTGCCGTCGGCCGCCGCGACGTCGGCCGCGTCGCTGAGGCCGCTCACGGTGACCGGCACGTTGCTGTTCGTCGTGGTGCCGTCGCCGAGCTGCCCGAAGGTGTTCCAGCCCCAGCTCATCACCTGGCCGCTGCTCAGCAGGGCGAGGTCGAACCCGGATCCGGCTGAGACGGCGGTCGCGCCGGCGAGGCTGCTCACCGGCCGGGGAACGTCGCTGCTGGCGGTGCCGCCAGTTCCGAGCTGCCCATGATCGTTGTTGCCCCACGTCATCACCGTGCCGTCGCCCAGGAGAGCGATGCTGGCGTCGAGGCCGGCTGATACGGATGTGACGTCGCTCAGCCCAGTCGCCTGCACGGGCACGTAGCTGTCGGTGGTGTTGCCGTCGCCGAGCTGACCACGGTTGTTGTTGCCCCACGCCATCACCGTGCCGTCTTCCAACAGAGCCAGGGCGTATTTGTGACCCGCCGCGATCGCGCTGACGTGTTCCAGCCCGCTCACCGGCACCGGCACGTCACTGCCGGCGGTGCCACCAGTCCCGAGCTGCCCGCTTTCGTTTCTGCCCCAGCCCACGACTGTGCCGTTGCCGAGCAGCGCGAGCGTGTCATCGCCCTTGGCCGAGATGGCGGTGACATCGCTCAGTCCCGTGACCGGCACGGGTGACGCGCTGCCGCTGCCGTGACCCACGTTGCCGTCGCCCAACTGCCCGAAGTTGTTTTCGCCGCACGTCAGGACGGTGCCGTTGTCCAGCAGGATCGCGCTGTGATATGCACCGGACGACACTGCGGCCACTTCATCGACGCTGCCCACCGGCACCGGCACATCGGTCCTCGCGTGGGTGCCGTTGCAGAGCTGGCCGAACAGGTTGGCGCCCCAGCCCATGACTGTGCCGTTGCTCATCAACGCCATGCCGTGGTTACCGCCGCCTGAGACGGACACGACCCCGCTCAGTCCGCTCACCGCCATCGGCACGTCGCTCGTGGTGGTCGTTTCGTCCCCCAGCTGCCCGTAGCGGTTTTCACCCCAGCCCGTGGCGGAATACGGCGAGGCCGATGCAGAGGTTGCCAGCGCCATCATCGACGCCGCTCCCATCGCCGCAAGAAGTAGTGTCATCGATCGACCTCGCGCCCGCCCGCTTGGCTCACGCATGTGCGTTTCACTCCAATCGCTTTGGGATCTGGAGGCGAAACAGGACCCCCTCGTCCAGAACTAGGGGGAGCTCCTGCCGCCGGTGCCTGTCACGGAGAACACTTTGGCCGGGTCTTCCGCCGTGACAAGGGGGAATGGACGAATGTCCAACGACCCGAGCGGTCGGGTCAGACGTCGCCGGTCGGTGAGAACGCTAGGCTGCTCGGCATGCGCCTCACGCCCACCGCGCCGGTCGCAGCGGGGTCTCTGATAGTCGGCTACGCGGTAGCGGCGAGCACGGGTTCGCGACTGCTGGGAGGCGTCTTCCTACTGCTCGGCGCCGTCTGGTGCATCCAGGCCTGGACGCGCCGCCAGGGAGCGAGGACGGCGGTGACTCTGGCGGGTGTGGGCTTCGGCGCGTTCGTCCTCTCGCACGTGCTCGCCCTCGCGATCGGAGCCTGGCCGTCGGTGCTGTTGGTCGCCGCGGTGATGGCAGCAGCTGCCTGGGCGCTCGCCGACGCCCGGGCGCTGCGAACCCGCGAGATCTGACGCGTGGATCAGGACACGGCGTGCGGCGGCTTGGCCCGCGCCGCGGCGAGCACCAACGCCGGCGGCGGATGGGCTATGGGCGTTTCCACACCAGTTCGATCTGTCGCATGAGTGCCGGGTAGACGACCCAATATCGGAACGGCTTGATGAGCGCCATGTATCCCTTCCCGAACGCACCACGTGGCTTGACGTAGACGGCCATCTGCCCTTGGTAGCGGCCGTCGCCCTGATCGGCCCAGGCCAGGTGCATCACGCCGTGCACGGTCCGGTTCGACACCTCCGCGGCGAACTCTACGTCGGTGCGATAGAGGGACACGAAAGGCAGGGAGTCGAACTCCAGACCAGCTGCCGTGTTGCGCAGGTCCTGCGGCAGTCGGTCGGTCAGCGAGGGTTCCTCAGTGGCCGGAATCGGCAGCTTGCATGCCCCATCTCCCCGAACGCTGTCGATCGGGACCGAGATCCTGCCGAGCCCGAACCAACTGCCGAGGCCATCGCGGACGCGCCACAGCACGCGAGCCGGAAACGACTTCGTGTTGGCCGGATCGAAGGAAACCATATTTTCGAGCAGGCGTTGGAAGTCCTCGGCGCCGCCGTATACGGGAAGCGCCCAGACATCCTCCAGCTTGAAGTCTGACGCGATTTCGCGGATGCGCCACGGGCGGGATTCGTGTGCCGCGTTCGGAATCCTCATGAAGATCCTCGATCCATACGATGTCGTATGGATGTTAGGCGGGGTGCTTGCATTTGTCAATACGGTGGCGTATAGGTATCCCGGTGGCCAAGGTCCGGACTCCACGCGGCGCATGGGTCGACGCAGCGCTGCAGGCGCTCGCGGCTGGCGGCCCCGATGCCGTGCGGGTTGAGGCGCTGGCGGTACGCCTCGGAGTTTCCAAGGGCGGCTTCTACTGGCACTTCACCGATCGCCGGGCACTGCTCGAGGAGATGCTCGACACTTGGGAGAAGGTCGTCGTCGAGGATGTCATCGCGCGCGTCGAGAGCCAGCCGGGCGACCCGCGAACCAAGTTGCAGCGACTCTTCGAGTTGGCCTCGTCGCTGGCCTCGTCGCCCGATGGACTTGCGGTCGAGCTGGCGCTGCGGGACTGGGCGCGCCGGGACAGTGGCGTCGCCGAGCGAGTGCGCCTGGTCGACAACCGCCGCATGGAGTACATGCGCTCGCTGTTCGGGCAGTTCTGCGCGGATGAGGACGACGTCGAGGTCCGCAGCATGCTGGCCTTCTCGCTGTTCATCGGCAGCCACTTCATCGCGGCACAGCACGGTGAGAAGACCCGCTCCGAAGTGCTGCAACTCGCGCTCGATCGACTGCTCAGCGAATCGTGGCGCTGACGTGACTCGCCACGCCGAAACCCGGGACGTCATGGACGGCAGTCTGCGCGTGAACCGTCGAGAGCGTCCGGTGCTCGTCTACGACGGGAACTGCGCGTTCTGTAGGAGGTGTGTGCGTGTCCTGGAGCGGATCGGGCCAGATGCAGAGATCGTCGCCTGGCAATGCGCCGATCTGGCTTGGCTGGGAATCACCGAGGAGCAGGCGGCCGATGCCGTGCAGTGGGTTCAGATCGACGGCACGGTCCGCTCCGGGCACGAGGCGATCGCCGCGACGCTGAACACCGCTGGAGGGATCTGGAAGACCATCGCCCGCATCGTCCTGCTCCCGGGGATCTCGTGGATGGCGGCAAGGGTCTACCGGATGGTCGCGGACAACCGGGATCGGCTGCCCGGAGGCACGCCTGCTTGTGCGTCTGGCGATGAGGATCGCAATCGCCCGGCGGCGTAGCCGCCGCCATCAGACATCCGGCCCCTCGGGCCCACTCGCCGCCGGCGAGCGGAAGCCCGCATCTACGGGCCCTCTTCTCGATGGGCGATCCTGGACTCGAACCAGGGACCTCTTCCTTATCAGAGAAGCGCTCTAACCGACTGAGCTAATCGCCCTCGGGCCGCATCATGGTACCGATGCCTGCCCACACAGGCGGGGCGCAGAGTGGCCCTGCAGAACAAGGTCTCGGACAACCGCTGCAGGCCGCCGGCGAAAGGCCTGCATTGCAGCGACTATCTCGACACCCCGCGCACATTGGGAGTGCTTTCGCGAGCTACCGGCGCAGGCGCCGTGTGAGTGCGACGGCCTCCTGGGGTGAGGCGAAGGACAGCTCGGCGCGATAGGTGCCGTCGCGTCTGGCGCTGACCCGAACCTCGGCTCCGAGGGCCGCCTCGAGCGTGTCGGCGATCTGCCGAGCCGCATCCTGCTGGTCGGGGTGCTGGGAGGAGATCCGTCGTCGCTTGGCCGTCGCTGCAGCGGATCCGTCCTGTGCGTTGCTCCTGCGGGCACGCTCTTCCAAGGTGCGCACCGACCAGCCGTGTTCTACCGCGGAGCGGGCGAGGCGCTTGCGCGCGCCGTGGTCCTCGGCGAGAAGCACCGCGCGGCCGTGGCCCTCGCTCAACAGTCCCTCCTCCAGCAGCGCGAGCGTCTCGTCCGGCAGGTCGAGCAGCCGCATCAGGTTGCTGACCGCCACCCGGCTGCGCCCGACCCGCCGGCCGACCTCCTCTCGCGTGAGGCCGAGCTCCTCGATCAACGCCGCACATGCATGGGCCTCCTCGACTGGGTTCAGATCCTCCCGGGCCATGTTCTCGACCAACGCCGACTCCAGCGCCTCTGCGTCGTCGCGCTCGCGCACGAGCGCCGGAATCGCCTCCATCCCGGCCAGCTTCGCCGCCCGCCAGCGCCGCTCGCCGGCCACGAGCTCGAACGTCCCCCCCGCCTTGGGCCGCACCAGCACCGGCTGCAGCACCCCCCGCTCGCCCAGCGACCCCGCCAGCGCCTGCAGCGCATCTTCGTCGAAGCGACGCCGCGGCTGTCTCGCGCTGGGGGCGATCAGCTCGACGGGCAGCTCCCGCAGCTCCTCGCTGCCCGCGCGTGAGCCGCTGTCGGACACCGACAGGATCGCCTCCAACCCCCGACCCATGCCGCGCCGGGGCTTAGTCACGGGCCGCCAGCTCCTGAGCGAGCGCGAAATAGGCCTCGGCGCCCGAGCTCATCGGGTCGTGGTGTGTCACCGGAAGCCCATAGCTCGGGGCCTCGCCGACGCGCACGTTGCGGGGAATCACGGTCTGGAACACGAGGCCGGGGAAGTGCTCGCGCACCTCCCGCTCGACGTCGCGCCCGAGTCGCGTACGCCCGTCGTGCATCGTCAGCAGCATCCCCGACACCGTCAGTCGCGGGTTCAGCTCACGCTGGATCAGCGAGAGGGTGTCCAGCAGCCCCGCCAGACCCTCGAGCGCGAGATACTCGGTCTGCACGGGCACGATCACCCTGTCGGCGGCCACCAGCGCGCTGACAGTGAGCGGTCCCAGCGACGGAGGGCAGTCGAGCAGGACGTACTCGTAGCGATCTCTGATCGGGGCGAGCGCGTCCCGCAGGCACTGCTCGAATCCCTCCATCCGCGGCAACTCGACGCTCGCTCCCGCCAGCCCAGAGCCCGCCGGCATGACCTGCAGCCCGGCTATCGCCGTTCCCACGAGCGCCTGCTCGGCCGACGCCTCGCCGGTGAGAACCTCATACAGCGCGGGGCGGTGGCCGCGCGGCAACCCGAGGCCGACGGTCGCATTGGCCTGAGGGTCGACGTCCACCAGCAGCGTCTTGTAGCCGGCCTCGGCGATGCATGCCCCCACGTTGACCGCCGTGGTGGTCTTACCCACGCCTCCCTTCTGGTTGGCGATCGCGTAGACGGTGCTCACCGAGGGGAAGCTAGCAACCGAGCGGGCGCTTGCGAGCGACCCCTGCTCGTCGCGGGAACCGCGGCGGCGTGGGAGCCCTCTTCACATACACGTGCAGGTGGTGGTCTCGGGCCTGCGGATAGGGGTGGGTGTGGCGGATCTGCTCGAGGCGCAGCCCGAGCTCGGCGGCCGCGGTCGCGGCGCGGGCCTCCTCCTCGGGGTCCCGACTCCCTCGCCAGTCGATCAGCGCCCCGCCCATGCGCAGCAGCGGCGCCGCGTACTCGAGCACCACCGCCTGGGCCGCCAGCGCCCGTGCCAGCACGACGTCCTGGCCACCACGGCCCTCGCTCCAGTCCTCGACCCGCACGCATGCCACCTCGACGTTCCCGATGCTCGCCGCCGCGCATACCCGCTGCACGAACTGGCACTTCTGGCGCCTGCTCTCCAGCAGCGTGAACCGCGCCTCGGGCACCGCCACCGCGAGCGGCAGGCCCGGAAATCCGGCGCCCGTGCCGAGGTCGGCGATCGTATCGCCCGGGGCCACGAGGTCCAGCTCCAGCGCCACCAGCGAGTCGGCCACGTGCACGTCCAGCGCCTGCCCCACCGACCTGACGGCCGTCGGCGCTCGCTCGTCGCGCTGCAGCACCGCCAAGATCTCGCCGAGCTGCGTGAGCTGGGGGGCCGCCAGTCCATAGCGGTCGCCGAGTGCCTGCAGCGCGCCTGTTTTCACGTGAAACGCTCCACGCGGACGCGAATCACTCGTTCAGCGGCGATACCACGAGGTAGCGCTTGGGCTCCTCACCTTCACTGTACGTCTCCACATCCCCTCGGTCACGCAGATGTTCGTGCACGATGCGGCGCTCGGATGCCAGCATCGGCTCGAGCTCGACCGCCTCGCCCGAGCGCAGCGCGTCCGCCGCCGCGTCGTCGGCCTCGGCGCGCAGGGCCTCGGCGCGGCGCTCGCGGTAACCGTCGGCGTCGATCACGACCCTCGTCGAAGAGGGCCCGTCGTGGAAGACGATCCGTTGCGCCAGGTGCTGGACCGCGTCGATCGTCTGGCCCCGCCGGCCGATGAACAAGCCGACGTCGTCTCCACGCAGGCACCCGGTCAGCGCGCCGTCGGTGTGCTCGACATCGATTTCGACGTCGAGCCGCAGGCTCTCGGCGATCTCCGCGAGGAGGTCCTCGAGCGTCTCGGCCGAGCTGTCCTCGGCGCCCTCCAGGGGCTCGCTGCCGTCCTCGCTCATCGGCGCCTGCCGGATCGCTTCTTCTTCCTGCGCGGCGGCGGAGGCGGGGCCGGCGCGGGGGAGCCGCCTGCCCCCGCGACCGCTGCGCCCGCGAGCGCCGCCTTTGGAGACACCTTCGCCTTGCCGTTGGCGGATCCCTCCACATCCGTGGTCTTCGGCGGCATCGGGCCGATTCGTCGCCGGATGAAGTACTGCTGCCCGATCGTCCACAGGTTGGTCGTGATCCAGTACACGAGCAGCCCGGCTGGATATCTGAACAGGAACGCCACGATCACCAGCGGCAGGAGCAGCATCAGGCGCCGCTGGTTCGGATCGGCGGAGGCGGTCGCCATCAAGGTCGAGATCACCTGCGAGCCGATGTAGACGACGATCAGCACGATCAGTGCGGCGCCGGTGGCCTTCGCGGTGATATCCGGGATGAACAGGAACTTGGCGGACCCCGGCGCCACTTGGTTGCAGCCGATTTCCGAGAGGCCCTTGGCCGGGATCTCGGCGTTGGTCGCGACGTGGAAATGCTGGCGCAGCTGTTCTCCGCAGATATCGAGCTTGAGGTCTGTGCGCAGCATGTAGAAGAGCGAGATGAAGACGGGCAGCTGCAGCAGGAACGGCAGGCAGGAGGCCAATGGATTGATTTTGTGCTCCTGGTAGAACTTCATGATCTCCTGCTGCTGACGCTGTTTGTCGTCCTTGTACCTCTCTTTCAACTTGTTGATCTCGGGCGCCAGCCGCTGCATTTCCTGCATCGAGCGGAACTGTCTGAACGTCACGGGCATCAGAATCGCCCGCACGAACACCGTCAGGCCCACGATCGCCAGGCCCCAGCTGCTGCCGACGAGGTGATCGTGGATGAACACCATGATCGCTTCGAAGGCGCTGATCAGCGGGGAGAATGCGTCCTCGATGACGTTGGCGAAGATCGGCATGGCTTGTGGCAATAGGGTCGAGATGTCTCGCGATAACTGCTCGGGGGACCGCCCGGGACCAGGGGCTACTGCTCGCTGTCGGTGGCTGTCGGCTGTTGCTCGGGCCCCGCCTGCTCAGCCGCCGAGGACGGCGTCCTGCTGAACACTCGTTGGGCCTCGACTGGATCGTACCCGCCGTAGCTCCACGGGTTGCACCTCAACACCCGCCACACCGCGAGCACGATGCCCCGAGCCACTCCGAACGAGCGGATCGCTTCCACGCCATAGCGCGAGCACGTCGGCTCGTACTTGCAGCGCCTCGGGAGCGCCGGAGATATGACCTTCTGGTAGAGCAGGATCGGCGCCACCGCTACCGCACGCACCAAGCGAGCGCCCGGATGGCCCGCGGACTCCGGCGAGGGGAGGCTCGCGGTGCTCACCTCGCGCTCCCGGAGCCGGTGCGCTGCGCCGTCGCAGCTGCGGACTCGGACTGGACCAGCCCGGCGCGATCCAGCAGCTCGCCCAGCGCGGCGCTGATCCCTGCCAGACCCTCCCGTTCGGCGAGCTCCCGCGCAGATGGACGCGCGACGACGACGATGTCGTGGCCGGCGGCGATCTCGGCCTGCGTCTGCGCGAACGCCTCCCGCAGCAGGCGCTTCACGCGGTTGCGCTCCACCGCGCCTCCCACCTTGCGCGAGACCGACAGGCCCAGGCGCGGCTCGGCGAGCGTCGGATTGGGAAACGCATACAGCACCAGATGGCGGCTGGCGGTGGAGCGTCCCTGTCGGTAGACCCGCTCGAACTCGGCGCTGCGCGACAGACGCCCGCCGCGGCCGGACGGCGACTTCATCGTTCGCTCGCCTCGATCGCGCAGGTGCCGGCCATGCTCACGCCGACAGGCGCTTGCGGCCCTTGTCGCGACGGCGCTTGAGCGTCAGCCGCCCCGCGCGGGTGCTCATCCTCGCGCGAAACCCGTGCGCACGAGCCCGCTTGCGCTTCTTCGGTTGGTAGGTGCGCTTCATGACCTTCCTTCGTCCTGGACGGCGACCGTCTCGCCCGTGGCGTCGTTTCCCCGAGACGCGACGCGGCCCTCGGAGAGGCCCTGAGTATAGGGCGAAAGGCCAGCGGCGATTTTTCTCGCCAAATGCGACCAGCCCCGATGGGCGCTGTGCAGCGTGGGTTATAGTCGCCCGACCGGGCTCCGCGCGAGTCCCCCTTCGATATCCGGTCGTTCTCTCCCGGGGAGGAGCAGATAGTCGCTGCCGTGAGCGTCGAGCTCGAGCACATATGGTCACGCATCCAGGCAGAGCTAGCCGCCAACGTCGACGAGCCCGTCTATCGGATCTGGCTCGAGCCATTGAGGGCTCGAGAGCTCTCCCACGGACGGCTCGTCGTCGAAGCGCCCGCGCAGGCCCGCGGGTGGGTCGCTGAGCGCTTCGGGCGCACGTTGCGCACATGCGCCTCGGGCGCACTCGGCGAGGAGGTGGCCGTCGAGCTGGTTCCCCGCGAGGACTCGCGCGGGCAACGGGGTCGCGAGGTGCCTGTGGCTCGCGAGCAGGCTCCTCCGGGTGCCACCCAGCCCACTTCCGGCCACAGCCCGGTTGGCAATCCCAAGCTCACGTTCGACCAGTTCGTGATCGGCACCGGCAACCGTCTTGCGCATGCCGCATCTCTCGCCGTCGCGGAGATGCCTGCCAGCACATACAACCCGCTGTTCATCTGTGGCCCCCCGGGCGTCGGAAAGACCCACCTGCTGAGCTCGATCGCGACCCTGCTCGTCAGCCACAGCCCCGGGCTCACGGTCCGCTACACGACCGGCGAGTCCTTCACGAGCGAGTTCCTCACAGCCCTCGCCGGTCGTGACACCGCCGCGTTCAAGCGCCACTTCCGCGACGTCGACGTCCTGCTCGTCGACGACGTGCAGTTCCTCGAACGAAAGACCCGCACCGAGGAGGAGTTCTTCCACACCTTCAACACCCTCTACGACGGCGGACGCCAACTGGTGCTCACCTCCGACCGCCCTCCCCGCAACCTGCAGGCACTGGAGGATCGGCTGCGTGAGCGCTTTGAGTCGGGTCTGGTGGCAGACATCCAACCACCAGACCTCTCGACGCGGACGACGATCCTGCGCAAGCGAGTGCTGCAGGACAAGGTCGAGCTGTTCGACGACGGTCCGCTGGCGTTGATCGCCCAGCGGATCCCCGACAACATCCGCTCGCTCGAGGGCGCTCTGATTCGCGTCGTGGCCTTCGCCTCCCTCACCGGCCGTCCCGTCACCGCCGAGCTCACCCGGGAAGTCCTCGACGGCCTCTACCCACCCGGCCCATCGTCCACGAGCGGGCGGGCGCCATCACTCGGCGATGTCGCCACGGCGACATGTGAGCACTTCGACCTCACGCCCCAGGAGCTCTGCTCACAGTCCCGTGTGTCCCGTATTGCCTGGCCACGCCAGGTGGCGATGTACCTCGCTCGCGAGCTCACCGAAGAGTCTCTTCCTGCGATCGGCCGCCACTTCGGCGGGCGTGACCACACCACGGTGCTCCATGCCTGCCGGCGGGCTCGCTCGCGCATCGCCGAGGACCCGGTTCGTCGAGCAGCTGTGGACAGTTTGCGTGAGCGCTTTCAGACCTCGGCCACGTCACTGATCGGTGACGCCTCGACCGCACCGCCTGGCACACTGCCCACAGATCTCTCCACACCCACAGGACCCTCCTAACGGCGCTGCCACGGCGCCCGCCCACCAACAACCCACAAATCCACACCCCCTACAACTCCCAACATCCATTCAGTACCAGATGAAGCTCTCCCTTCCAGCACGCGACCTGCTCGCACAACTGCAGACCGTCACACGAGTCGCCTCCACTCGCAGCGCCGTCCAGGCGCTCGCCGGCGTCATGATCTCGACCCGAGACGATGGCGGTGCGGAGCTGCTCGCGACCGACACCGAGATCGGCCTGCGCGTGCCGCTGAACGCAGAGATCTCAAGTCCCGGCTCGGTCCTGCTGCCCGCGCGTCTGCTGCTCGACGTCGTCAGAGCGCTCCCGGCCGACCGGGTCTCATTGGAGCTTCGAGCGGCCGAGCAGGACGTCGAGGTGATCTCCGGTGCCGCCACCTTTCATCTGCGGACACTGCGGGCGGAGGACTTCCCGACGCTGCCCTCGCCCTCTAGCGAGGAACGGCTTGCGCTGCCGGTGGCGGTGTTCGTGCAGACCGTCTCCCAGGTCGTGCGCTCGGCCTCCCGCGATGAGACGAGGCCCGTACTGACGGGCATCCTGATGTCAGCCTCGGGCGAGCAGCTGCGAATGGTCGCCACCGACTCCTATCGTCTGTCGGTGAAGGAGGCCCCGCTGGGAGCTGCGCTACAGGGGGCGATCGAGGCGAACGTACCCGCCCGGGCGCTGCAGGAGCTGGTCCGCATCGCGCAGCAGTCCGAGACGGAGTCGGTGGCCGTCAGCGTCAGCCAGAGCCAGGTCATCTTCGAGCTCGACGAGGTCGTCCTCTCCTCTCGCCTGATTGACGGCCAGTTCCCCAACTACCGCCAGCTTCTGCCTGAGTCGGTCGAGCACGAGCTGCGCCTGTCGACCTCGGAGCTTGCAGAGGTAGTCAGGCGGATCAGCCTGCTGGCGCAGAAGAACACTCCCGTGCGGCTGCGCTTCGACGAGGGCCAGCTGACGATCTCGGCCCAGACTCCGGACGTCGGCGAGGCCAGCGAGGCGCTGCCGGTGCCCTTCCACGGGGAGGCGTTCGAGATCGGCTTCAATCCCGAGTTCCTCCGCGACGGCCTGGAGAGCGTCGAGTCAGAGGAGCTCATCTTGAAGCTGATCAGTCCCCTGCGGCCCGGCGTGATCGAATCCCCAGAGGGAGGGGAGTTCGTGTATCTGATCATGCCCATCCGCCTGAACGTCTGACGAGGATGTCGTGCGGGTCCTCGAGGTGCAGCTGCGCGACTTCCGCACCTATGCCCGCGCTCGCGCGCCGCTCGGCCGGGGCCTGACGATCGTCCACGGGGCCAACGGAGCGGGCAAGTCCAACCTGCTCGAGGCCGTCTACTTCGGTTGTACCGGTCGCTCTCCGCGCACTCGCAACGAGCGTGAGCTCGTGCGCTTCGATCAACGCGCAGCCCGCGTGAGCGTGCGCCTCGGCGACGGCCACGATCGCCACGAGCTGACCGTCGGAATCGAACCTCCCGAGAAACGCATGAGCTGCGACGGAGCTCCCGTGGAGCGGCTGCTCGACCTCGAGTGCCGCCCTCTGGTGAGCGTCTTCATGCCCGACCGGTTGGAGCTGCTGAAGGGAGCACCCGCGGTCCGTCGCGCCCATCTCGACCAGGTGGTCGCCGGGTTCTGGCCCGCTCGCGACGGCGACCGTCGCACCTATGCCCGCACGCTGGCACAGCGCAACTCGCTGCTCGCGCGCATCCGCTCCGGCGCGGCCTCGCGGGGGAGCATGCCGACCTGGGATCTCCAGCTCGCCCGCCACGCCCTCGCCCTGCGCGACAATCGCGCGCGAGCGGTGTCGCTCCTGGACGAGGACTTCGCGGAGCGCTCGACACAGCTCGGATTGAACGGTACGGCGACACTCGAGTACAGACCCCGCACCCGTGCGCGCGATGAGCAGGAGTTGCTCGCGGAGCTGGAGTCCCGTCTGGATAGCGATCTCGACAGGGGCTTCTCCGGTCACGGCCCCCACCGCGACGAGCTGGCTCTCCTGCGCGACGGACGCGAGCTGCGCGTGTACGGCTCTCAGGGCGAGCAGCGCCTGGCGGTCCTGGCACTGCTCCTCGCCGAGCGCTCCGCCCTGGCGCGCGAGCGCGGTCGCATACCGCTGATGCTGCTCGACGACGTCATGAGCGAGCTCGACCCCGACCGTCGCGAGCTGCTCTCCGGCGAGCTCTCCCAGGCGGGTCAGAGCGTGATCGCCACCGCCGACCTGGCGCACGTCCCCGTGGCTGCAGGCGGGCCCGTGACACGCCTGCGCGTATCCACGGGTTCGATCGCCCACGAGAGCGCAGGGGGTGACGACGCCGAGGCGGCCTGTGAGGAGCCCGCCACCGGCGGCAGCGCCCCGCTCCGGCCCGGGGGCGAGGTGCGAGCGTGAGAAGGCAGGCCCCCCGCTCGCTCGACGTGGCACTGAACGGCCTCACGGCGCGCCTGGCCCCGGCGAGCGTGCTCGGTCGGGTGCAGGAGGTGTGGGAT
Organism: uncultured Solirubrobacterales bacterium; assembly: GCA_963696615.1. GTDB lineage: Bacteria > Actinomycetota > Thermoleophilia > Solirubrobacterales > Solirubrobacteraceae > Palsa-744. Next base: position 1,006,958 of record CAVOKU010000003.1, read on the forward strand.
CGGACCGTCGGTCCCGCGATCGCCTCCTCCGCCCGCCCCACGGCGGAGCGCGGCGGGGTGCTGACGATCGTCTGCGACGGCGCCGTGTGGTCGCAGGAGCTCGATCTGATGGCGGGGGACCTCCTCGCCGCACTGAACGACGCGCTCGGCGAGGCGGTATTGCGCGAGCTCCGATGCCGTACCTCCTGAGGGGCTGGCGGGGTCCGGCCGAGCGCCCGCGATTATGCCAATTTGCAGGGATTTCCCATACTCAAACCCGGGGTTCCAGCGTGCCTCTGTGCTATTGTTCTGTAAACCCCCAAGTCGCCCCGGCCGCACGGTCCAGCGCCACGGATCCCGGGGCGTTTTGCACGTAATAAGGGAGTAGATTGGCAACAGCCGACAACGACCGTCCCAAGGGACGCAAGCCAGACGCGAGCCCTGCGAAGGGCGGCGTGGCCGACACCTCAGCCGGCGTTGATGCCGGCTACGACGCGCAGGACATCACGGTGCTGGAGGGCCTCGAGGCCGTCCGCAAGCGCCCCGGCATGTACATCGGCTCGACCGGGGTGATGGGCCTGCACCACCTCGTCTACGAGGTGGTGGACAACTCGGTGGACGAGGCCCTTGCCGGCCACTGCACCGAGGTCGCCGTGACGATCCACCCCGACAGCTCGGTGACCGTCATCGACAACGGTCGCGGCATCCCCGTCGCGGTGATGGAGAAGGAGGGTCGCCCCGCCGTGGAGGTCGTCCTGACCGTGCTGCACTCGGGCGGCAAGTTCGGCGAGGGCGGCGGCTACAAGGTCTCTGGCGGACTGCACGGAGTCGGCGTCTCGGTCGTCAACGCGCTGTCCGAGCAGCTGCGGGTCGACATCCACCGCGACGGACACGAGTTCTTACAGGAGTACTCCCGCGGAGCTCCGCAGAGCGAGCTGAGCAAGGGTAAGGCGCTCCCGAAGGGAGCCCCGACCGGGACCACCATCACGTTCCTGCCCGACGCAGACATCTTCGAGACGCTCGACTTCGATTTCCATACGCTCGAGGAGCGTCTGCGCGAGACCGCGTTCCTCACTCGAGGACTGAAGATCTCGCTGATCGACGCCCGCGGCGAGGGCCACTCGGCGGAGTTCCGCTACGAGGGCGGCATCGAGGACTTCGTCTCCTACCTGAACGAGAACAAGGACACGGTCCACCGCAAGGTCGTGTTCTTCGCCGGCGAGTCCGAGGAGGGCGCCGCGGAGATCGCGATGCAGTGGAACTCCTCCTACCAGGAGTCGATCCACTCCTTCGCCAACAACATCAACACCCGCGAGGGCGGCGCCCACCTGAGCGGCTTTCGCTCCGCGCTGACCCGCACCCTGAACAAGTACGCCCGCGACCACGGCCTGCTCAAGGAGAAAGAGGACAACCTCTCCGGCGAGGACGTTCGCGAGGGGCTCACGGCCGTGGTCTCGGTGAAGCTCCGCGACCCCCAGTTCGAGGGTCAGACGAAGACCAAGCTGGGCAATCCCGGGATGGCCGGCTTCGTCGAGTCGATCGTCAACGCCGGCCTGGGTGAGTTCCTCGAGGAGAACCCGAGCGAGGCTCGCGCCGTGATCATGAAGGCCGTTCAGGCCCAGCGCGCCCGCGAGGCCGCCCGCAAGGCGCGCGACCTGACCAGGCGCAAGTCGGCGCTGGAGAACTCGACGCTGCCGGGGAAGCTCGCCGACTGCTCGGTCAAGGACCCTTCGCTCGCCGAGCTGTTCGTCGTCGAGGGCGACTCCGCGGGCGGCTCGGCCAAGCAGGGCCGCGACCGCAACACGCAGGCGGTGCTTCCCTTGCGCGGCAAGATCCTCAACGTCGAGAAGTCGCGCATCGACAAGGTGCTGCAGAACGTCGAGATCCAGGCCCTGATCACGGCGATCGGGACCGGTGTGCGCGACGAGTTCAACCTCGAGAACGCGCGCTACCACAAGGTCATCCTGATGACCGACGCCGATGTCGACGGCGCCCACATCCGCACGCTCGCGCTGACGCTCCTGTTCCGCGAGATGCAGGAGCTGATCGAGGCGGGCTACGTGTACATCGCCAAGCCCCCGCTGTACAAGCTCAAGCAGGGTTCCCGTGAGCGCTACATCGAGAAGGACTCCGAGCTCGAGGAGATCCTGCTCGCGGACAAGTGGGACAAGCTCACGGTGTTCGACCGTCACGGCAGCCAGTTCAAGCTCACCGAAGCGCGCTGGCAGCGCTTCACCCGGCTGCTCAAGCAGTACGAGGGCTGGGCATCCGCGCTGCGCGCCGTCCACGGCCACGACGTCGTCCAGTTCCTGGAGGAGTCCACCCTGCTCGACGAGCAGGCACTGGATCCCGAGCGCGCGATCGAGCTGCTCTCCCGCGAGGACTCCGAGGCCGAGACCCACGCCACCGAGCTGCTGTCCGCCGACGAGCACGAGCTGCGCGTGAAAGCGGTCGAAACCAGCACCGGCTTCGCCCGCACCCACCGCATCAAACGCGATCTGTTCCACTCCGATGAGTACCGCCAGCTGGCCCGCGTGCACGCCCAGCTGATCGAGCTCGCGGGCACCCCCGCCTTCGAGGTGCGCCTCGCCGACGCCCGCGAGAGCGCGCCCTCCTTCGAGGCGCTGCGCGAGGCGGTCCTCACCGTCGCCCAGAAGGGCATCAAACTCCAGCGCTTCAAGGGTCTCGGCGAGATGAACGCCGAGCAGCTCGCCGACACGACGATGGACCCCGCCTCGCGCACCCTCGCGCAGGTGACGCTCGAGGACGCCGCCTCGGCCGACCGGACCTTCTCGATGCTGATGGGCGACCAGGTGGAGCCCCGCCGCGCCTTCATCGAGGACAACGCCCGCGCCGTGGCCAACCTGGATGTGTGAGGGGTGAGCGATGGCCACGGCTGATGTGATCGGCGGGGGCAACGTCGAGCCGCGCGCTCTCGAGGAGGAGATGCGCACCGCCTATCTCGACTACGCGATGTCGGTGATCGTGGGTCGCGCTCTGCCCGACGTGCGCGACGGGCTGAAGCCCGTGCACAGGCGGGTCCTGTATGCCATGAACGAGCTCGGTCTCGGGCCGACCCGGCCCTACGCGAAGTGCGCCAAGATCGTCGGCGAGGTGATGGGCAACTATCACCCTCACGGAGACTCCGCCATCTACGACACGCTCGTACGGATGGCCCAGGACTTCTCGATGCGCAACGAGCTGATCGACGGTCAGGGCAACTTCGGCTCGATCGACGACGACCCGCCGGCCGCGATGAGGTACACGGAGTCCCGACTGGCCCGCATCGCCACCGAGATGCTGCGCGATCTCGACATGGACACGGTCGATTTCGTCCCCAACTACGACGGCTCGCGCCAGGAGCCGCTGGTGCTTCCGGCGCGCTTCCCCAACCTGCTCGTCAACGGCTCCTCGGGCATCGCCGTGGGCATGGCGACCAACATCCCCCCCCACAACCTGCGCGAGGTGATCGCCGCGACGATCGCCTACATCGAGGATCCCGAGATCGACACCGACGGGCTGCTGCGCCACATCAAGGGGCCCGATTTTCCCACCGGCGGGATCATCCTCGGACGGTCGGGCATCAGGGACGCCTACGAGACGGGACGTGGTCGCGTGCGCGTCCAGGCCCGCGCCCACGTCGAGCCGCTCAGCCACGGCAAGGAGGCGATCGTCGTCACCGAGCTGCCCTTCATGGTCAAGAAGGGCGGCGATGGTGGCCTGACCCTGAAGATCGCCGATCTCGTCCACGAGAAAAAGATCACCGAGATCTCCGACCTGCGCGACGAGTCCGACAAGCGCGGGATGCGTCTCGTGATCGAGCTCAAGCGGGACGCGATCCCGAAGGTCGTGCTGAACAAGCTCTACAAGCACACCTCGATGCAGTCCACCTTCGGCGTGAACATGGTCGCGCTCGTGGACAACGTCCCGCGCACGCTGAACCTGCGCGCGGTGATCCACAACTACGTGGCCCACCAGCGCGAGGTGATCGTGCGGCGCACCAAGCACGAGCTGGCCGAGAAGGAGGCCCGCGCCCACATCCTCGAGGGCCTCTTGGTGGCGCTCGAGAACCTCGACGCGATCATCGAGCTGATCCGCGCCTCCCGCGACCGCGACGCCGCCCGCGAGCAGCTGGTGGAGCGCTTCGAGCTCAGCCCGATCCAGGCCAGTGCGATCCTCGACCTGCGACTCTCCCAGCTGACGGCCCTGGAGTCAGACTCGATCAAGCAGGAGCACGCGGACGTCACCGAGCGCATCGCCGAGCTGCGCTCGATCCTCGGCGATGAGCTGCGCGTGCTGGCGGTCATCAAGGAGGAGTTGAGCGAGATCTCAGAGCGCTTCGGCGATGAGCGTCGCACCGAGATCAGCCATTCCGAGGACGAAATCGACATCGAGGATCTGATCGCCGACCAGCAGATGGTGATCACGATCACCCAGAGCGGCTACATCAAGTCGCTGCCCCTGGCCACCTATCGCCAGCAGCAGCGCGGCGGCCGCGGCGTCACCGGCATGGACATGAAGGACGGCGACTTCATCGAGCACCTGTTCGTGTGCTCCTCACACGACTACCTGCTGTTCTTCTCAAACCGGGGCAAGGTCTACCGCTCGAAGGTGTACGAGCTGCCCGAGGCCTCTCGCACCGCCAAGGGCCGCGCGCTCGTCAACATCCTGCCGCTGCGCGAGGGCGAGCGCATCCAGGCCGTCGTCTCGACGCGGGACTTCAGCGAGGCCAAGTACCTCGTGTTCGCGACCCGCGGCGGCACCGTCAAGAAGACCGAGCTCTCCGCATACAACACCCCGATCAAAGCCGACGGGATCATCGCCATCAACATTCGCGACGACGACGAGCTCCTGGCCGTACGCGCCGTCGACCCCGAGGACGAGATCATCATGGTCTCCCGCGGGGGCCTGGCGGTGCGCTTCGCCGAGTCCGACGCCCGCGCGATGGGCCGCGACACGACGGGTGTGCGCGGCATGGACGTGGGCGGGGCACCGCGCCGGGATGGCGTGGTCGGCGAGGTGATCGCGATGGACGTGGCCCGCGACGACATGGACCTGCTCGTGGTCACGGCCAACGGCTATGGCAAGCGCACCCAGATCGGCCAGTACCGCAAGACCAACCGCGGCGCCAAAGGCGTGAAGACGATCAAGCTCACCGAGCAGAAGGGCGCACTTGCCGGCGCCCTGGTCGTGCGCGAGCACCAGGAGCTGGTGTTCATCTCGGTCGGCGGCATGGTCCAGCGCACCGCCGTCGAGGGCATCTCCCAGCAGGGACGGTCCGCCACCGGGGTGCGGGTGATGAACCTCAAGGACGAGGACCTCGTCAGCGCCGTCGCCCTCGTCGTGGACACCGATGACGGCGATCCCGCCGATGACGCCAGCCCTGACGCATAGGAACGCTGGCGCGCGTCACCTCCGTTCGCTACTCTGGCTTGACCAGAGAAAGGAGGTGGTCCAAACGCTTAGTCACAGTTCTTGCGGGACCCTGGAGGTGACCGGCCGCTAGGTCGGACAGGCTGGACCGCTTAGCGGAATCCAACCCGGGACACCCCGAGACGGCCGCCGGATCTGGTCCCCCCGGCAGTTCGTAGCCGCCGGCTCGGCCTTTCCAGTCAGAGATGCAGAGCGAGGGGCGCCTTGTCGAGGGCGCCCCTCGTCTTCTCCCCGTGCGAAACCCGCGCGCACGGGTCCGCGCGAGGCCGACCGGCCCGCCCCGCTCGGGTGCGTCTACGCCGCTTGGGGCAGGTACTGCAGCCAGGCCGCAGGTATCGTCGGCGCGGCCACGCGGATGAAGATCTCAGCTCGCGGTGTCCGCGGCGCCCGCCGCGGGTGCATCCCCGCTTGCCGCGGCAAGCGATCCCCCTTGCGCCGGTTGCAGGGCGCGCACGAGGCCACGATGTTCTCCCAGTTGGAGGTGCCGCCCTTCGAGCGGGGCACCACGTGGTCGACTGTGAGATTCGACCGCGACCCGCAGTACTGGCAGGTCCAGCCGTCCCGGGCGAACACTGCCCGGCGGGTGATCTTGCGCCGGTGGGCGTCGCGCGGCACGCGCACGTAGCTCACCAGGCGGATCACGACCGGCCGCGCGATCGTCGAACTCTCCGAGTGCAGCTCCCACGCGCCCCGCTCCAGCAGCTCGGCCTTGTCCTTGAGCAGCAGCACGACCGCGCGTCTGACCGAGCACACGTTGATCGGCTCATACGTCGCATTCAGGACGAGCACCCGGCCGCTGTCACGTCCGCGCCGCTGGTGCTCTGGCGGCGGCACGGACCTCAGTACGACCGGTGGAACGGTGCTATCCATGGCTACCGCGTGAGTGTACCGATGGCGTTTGTCCTCCGCGATCGCCTCTCGGGAGCTCGGACGCACGGTAAGAACCGAGCACACGCACCTCTTCGCAGATCTCCCCCAGCCCCGCCACCGCCGCCGCGATCGGCTCGTCCTCGATGTGTCCCTGCAGGTCCAGGAAGAACATGTAGTGGCCCATCCGCTCGCGCTTGGGACGGGACTCGATCTTCGTCAGGTTGATCGAGCGACTGCCGAACTCGTTCAGGCAGCGCATCAGCCAGCCCGGACTGTCCGCGCCCGGCCCCCAGAACACGAGGGATGTCTTGGGCTCGCCCGCGGCGTCGCGCAGTTGCAGCCCACGGGCCGGATGCCCGCCATCGACGCCACCTGCCGTGTCCACCGCCCGGGCCAGCCATGCGAAGCGGGTCTGGTTGTCGTCGCGGTCCTGCACACCCTCACGCACGACGGTGCCGCCGTAGATCTCGGCCGCGAGCAGCGTCCCCAACGCCGCCTGGTTGCGTTCGCCCGCCGCAACCACCGACCGCACCGCCTCGGCCGTCGAGGTGGCGGCGAGCACGCGCGCGTGGCTGAGCTCGCCCCGCAGGAACGTCTCACACTGGCCCGGCACCTGTGGGTGGCTGATCACCGTGTCGATCTCCGCCAACTCGACGGGCGCTGCGGCGATCAGCGAGTGTCGGACCGAGAGCAGCGTCTCGCCGACGATCTGCACCGCTCCGTCCTGGCCCGCGAGCAGGTCGAGCGTGACGCTCACCGATCCGTCGAGGGAGTTCTCGATCGGCACGATCGAGAACTCCACCCTCCCCTGCACCAGCGCCAGCACCGCGTCATAGATCGTCTCGACCGCCACCGGCTCCACGCTGTCCGGCTCTACGCTCGCGAGCAGCGCCTCCTCGGTGAAGGTGCCCTGCGGACCCAGGTACGCGGCACGAGGTGACGGCGGGCGGTCCCGACCGGGCGGCGTCTCAGCCGGCCGGTCGCTCGGCGACATCCTCGGTCTCTCCGTTCGCGGCCGGGTCGAGCGCAACCCGCACCGCCTGCAGCTCCTCGGGCGAGAGCTCCTGCTCGCCCCTGCCCCCGTGCACCCGCTTGGCATACAGCCGCGCCTGATCGCGGTGGTGGATGCAGGTCAACACGATGCCCGACTGCAGGTCGTCGAGCAGCGCAATCGACATCGACTGCTGCCCGGAGAGCTCGTTGTAGGCGTCGTAACGCACCAGCGCACGGTGGGCGATCACCCCGCGCAGCGCCGTCTCCACCCCCGCCAGTCGCCCATCCAGGCGAGCCGCCACATCCTCCACGTACCCCCGCAACGCTTCGAAGCCCTCCTGCATCTGCGCGGCGTGCTCCACCACGTCGCGCTCCCCCCGCTCTCCCAGCACGAGCCGCTGTTCGCGCCTGAGCTTTCGCATCGAGACGGCGAGGGCGATGCACACCGCCAACGCGACCACCGCCACGGCCCCGGCGGCGATCGCGATGATGCCCTGCGTGTCGGTGATCGCCGTGGCCATCGGCACAAGTTAGCCGCTCGCGACGCCGCTACGGGCAGGCACGTCGGCTAGGAGCTGAAGATCGCCAGGTAAGTGGCCTTGTTGTTTTCGGTCGCGGTCTCGCCTGGCACCGGCTCGACGTAGACTTCGACCTTCGAGGCCACCCCGAGAGGGACGTTTTCGACCGGGATGTCGAGGTTGACCTTGCTCCCCGCCTGGATCGAGTTGATCGACTTCGTGGCCTTCAACTGCTTGCCCTGGGCGGTCACGGTGATGTCGGCCTTGACGTTCGTCTCGTTGTTTTCGCCGGAGTCTTCGACCATCACGGTGAACGTCGGGTTCGAGCCGCCGCTGATGTGGTTGAGCGTCGGTTCGCTCGCGAGTGTGTTGGCGCCCACGCTGACCCCCAGCAGCGCGCTGCCGTGGCTGCCGGGAGCGACCTGACCGTTCTGGCTGGTCCCGGCCGCCTGGCCGGTGAGGCGCGCCTGGACCGTGTTCGGTTCCAGCCAGCCGATGTTCGGCAGGAAGTGCGACCCCACCACCGTCTGGCCCCCGGCGCCCCCCGACCTCAGCGACTGTTCGATCAGCGGCTGGACCCGTTGCGAGTAGATCACGTCCGAGGCCAGGAAGTTCTCCATGTTCCCCGCGATCAGCGTGCTGGCCTGCTTGGCCTGACCGCCCAGCGCCGTCCGCATCAGCGTCGCCACCTTCGCGATCCCTTCGCTGCGCAGGTTGAGCGCGAGCGTCAGGTTTCGCTGGGCCGCATCCATTTCTCCGGGCACGCTCAGACCCTTCGCCCGCGATGCGATGTTCTCCGCTTCCAGGTGCAGCTGGTCGATCTGGGTCTCCACGCTCAGCGCCGGCTTCGAGCTCGCGCCCGACAGCTGTGAGAACAGCGGCTGGGAGACTTTCTGATCGGATTCTTCGGAGATCCGGCTGACGTCGTGGGCGTATTCCTTCAGCGCCTGCGTCTTCTGGCTTTTGAGGCAGCCGTTGATGATCAGCACGATCACGATCAGCAGCACCACCCCGACTCCCGCCGCCACCCGGCGGCGCACCATCAGCGTGTGCTCGTCCAGCGCTCGTGTACCGCCCCCGGGTTGGGGACTGCGCGGGCGAGGTTTCTGCGGTGCGCGCGGCGCGCGAGCTGCCGGGCGGGCCGCGGTCTCCTCGCCGTCGTCGAAGAACGACAAAAGCCGATTGCTCCTTTTGCAGGGACTTATCGAGAAGCCCCCAGTATGACTGCCGGTCCCGTCGCTCGCGATTCTGCAACTTCTCGCTCAACCCCCCGGTTGGCCCGCACGGGTGCAGGAGCCCTGCCTCCGGGCGGCGAACGCGCCATCCGGTGGACTCTGCTCAGACCCTCACCCCGCCCCTGGGCCCGCGCGGCCCGGCGTCGTCCTCGGGCGCGCTCGTCCACGGCCGCTACCGCCTGCGCGAGCGTCTGGGCGCGGGGGGTTTCGGAGTCGTGTGGAGCGCCGAAGACGAGCTGCTCCATCGCGAGGTGGCGCTCAAGCGGATACCCCTGCCGCCCGCCCAAGCCCTTGCCGACGAGGACGACGGTCCGCGCGCCGGTGAGCGCGCCGGTCGCGAGGCGCTCGCCGCGGCCCGTCTCAGTCATCCGGCGATCGTCGCGCTGTACGAGGCCTACGTCGAGGACGACGCGTTCTACCTGGTCTCCGAGCTGGTCCACGGTCGCACCCTCGCCGAGCTGATCGCCACCGGCGAGCTGAGCGACGAGCAGGTCATGCAGATCGGCGTGACCCTCACAGACGCGCTCGCCCACGCCCATGCCCGCGGCGTGATCCACCGGGACGTCAAGCCCCAGAACGTGCTCGTCCCCGACGACGAGGCCGAGCCCGTCGCGATCGCCAAGCTGACCGACTTCGGCGGCGCCCGCCTGTCCGGCGAAGATGCCCTGACCCGCACCGGCGAGACCCTCGGCACGCTCGCCTACATGGCGCCGGAGCAGAGCGAGGGGATCGAGGTGGGCGAGGAGACCGACGTCTACGCGCTGGCGCTGGTCCTGTACGAGGCCCTCGCCGGCATCAACCCCGTTCGCGGAGCCACTCCCGCCGCCACCGCCCGCCACGTCGGCCGTCCGCTGCCCCCACTGGGCTCCCACCGACCCGACCTGCCCTCGCACCTCTCCGAATCGCTCGATGCGGCGCTCGCGATCGACCCGCACGAGCGCGCCACCCTCCCGCGGCTGCGCAGCGCCCTCGAGCAGGCGCTGGTGGAGGGCCTGCCCACCAGGCGCTTTCTGCGCAGGTCTCCTCGTGCCCGGGTCGCTCCGCCCCGGGAGCCCGAGGGGGAGCAGTGGCCGGAGAACCCCTCGCGTACCTGGATCGCTCCTGTGCGCGCCTGGAGATCCGCGCCCGCGCCGCCGACGCCGCTCGTGACCTCGCATCCCGTGGAGGATCGCTTCGCTCGCCCGCCAAAGCCTCTCGGCGAGGACGGCGAGTCGGCTCTGCCCGTCGAGCGTGCCCTGATCGGCGATCGGATCGCCCTTCCCCGCGCCCTGTGGCTTGGGGGCGCGCTGGCCCTGGCGGTGTGGCAGGCGGCGTCGGGCCGCCCGGGCCTCGGCCTGCTCATCCTCGCGCTCGCGGCGCCGCTGCTGCTCGCGGGCCGACGTCCCGGCGTCTGGTGGCTCGCAGGAGCGCTGGCGCCCCTGCTGGGCGTCGTCGGTCCCGCCGGCGCCTACCCGGCGCTCGCCGGCCAGGCCGCCCGCTGGACGCGCCGCGCCGCGCTGGGCGCGACCGGCTACTGGTGGTTGACCCTGTGCGAGTGTCTGCTCGCCGGGTCGGGTACCCGCGGCCCGCTGTGGCTCGCCCCGCCCGCCGGGACTCCCGCCCGGGCGGTGTGGGAGGGCTCCCTTCCGAGCGCCGCCACCCACGTGATCGCGCCGGCTCTGAGCACCGGTGTGCTGCTGGGTGCCGCCCTGTGGGCCGCCGGCGCAGCGGTGCTGCCGTGGGTCGTGCGCGGGCGCAGAGCGGTGCTCGACGTGGTGGCGAGCGTCGTCTGGTCAGCCGCCCTGTGCGCCGCCGCGCCGCTGCTGGACGCCGGCGTGAGCGCCCACGCCCCCTTCCCGCAGCCCCACGGAGCGACGCTCGGCGCGGTCCTCGGCGGGGCGATCGCGATTGCCGCACGGGCCCTGCGTGGCCCGGTCTGACGCTGGCCCCTAGAGTGGCACCACACGGCCGCGGAATCGCCGGCCACAGCTCTGCCATGAAACCGCTGAGAGCACTCGAGACAACGATCGCCAACCTCGTAGAGGGGACCTTCGGCCGGCTGTTCCGCTCGGAGGTGAGACCGATCGAACTCGCCCACAAGCTCGCCCGCGAGATGGACGAGCATCGCACCACGTCGGTCTCGCGCACGTATGCGCCGAACGAGTACTCGATCTGGCTGTCCCCGTCCGATCGCGCCCGCTACGAGGGGGTCGAGGACGAGGTGATCGCCGAACTGTCGGCCTACCTGCTCGAGCACGCCCGCCGCGAGAGCCTGATCCTCGCCTCCCAGCCGGCGATCTCCTTTCACACCGACGACTCCTTGTCGCTTGGCGAATTCGGCATCCAAGCGCGGCTCGTCCGGGCCGCTGGTCACAGTGAGGATCCGGGCGCGGCCGAGCCGCTCGACGAGCATGGGCAGACAATGATCTACAGCACCTCTGCACGTGTCCGGGGCCCGATCGAGGAGGCCCAGGCGCGCCGTCCTGCGCGGGCGCTGCTCACCATCGGCGGCAAACGGCTGCTGGTACCCCCGGGCGGGGGCGTGATCGGCCGCAGCCGCGACTGCGAGATCGTGCTCGAGGACACCGGCATCTCCCGCCGGCACGCCGAGCTCCGTCCCGGCGCGGACGGGTGGACCGTGGCCGATCTCGGCTCCACGAACGGCTCGCGCGTCAACGGCCGCGAGCTCTCGGGCGCTCAGCCGTTGCACGCGGGAGACCGCCTGGAGCTGGGCTCCACCGAGATCGTCTTCGACGTCTCATGAACTCGCTCGCGCCCGTATCGGTGGCCCTGAAGTTCGGCTTCCTCGCCGTGCTGTACCTGTTCCTGCTGTGGGTGGCTCGCAGCGCCCTGCGCGACCTGCGCGGGGCGGGCGCTTCCGGGAGCGTGCCCGCGGCGGCGCTCACGCCCGCGGCGGCCCCGGACGCGACCGGCCTGCACTCCGCCTCCGTCGCGGGATCGACCGGGCTGGCCGGCCGTGCCCCCCGCCTGCTCGTCGAGCGCGCGCCGGGCCACGAGCCCGGGATGATCTACGACCTCGACGGCGACATCGTGCTCGGCCGCGGCGACCAGGCCGAGATCCGGCTCGAGGACCCGTTCGCCTCCTCCCGTCACGCCCGCATCTACGAGCAGGGCAACATTCTCGTGATCGAAGACCTCCGCTCGACCAACGGGACCTACCTCAACGAGGAGCTGCTGGAGTCCCCCCGTCCGCTGCATCCGGGCGATCGCGTCAGGATCGGCGACTCGGAATTCACCTTCGAGGTCGACTGAGATGCTCCGGGTCGCCGAGGAGTACGCCACGTCGGACACCGGTCGTCAGCGGCGCGCGAACGAGGACTCGCTGCTGACCCGTCCGCCGTTGTTCGTCGTCGCCGACGGCATGGGCGGTGCCCAGGCCGGGGAGGTCGCATCGCGGATCGCCGTGGCGGCGTTCGCGGAGGGCCTCGGCGACGAGTCCGAGCCAGAGGCTGGACTGGCGGCGAGAGCCCTCGCCGCCAACTCCCGCATCCACGAGCTCTCCCACAGCAACGCCGAGCACGCGGGGATGGGCACGACGCTCACCGCCGTATACGTCGCGCCCGAGGAGGTCGCGATCGCCCACGTGGGCGACAGCCGCGCCTACTGCCTGCGCGAGGGCGAGCTGACGCGCCTGACCGACGACCACTCCCTCGTCGACGAGCTGATGCGCCAGGGCAAGATCACCGCGGAGGAGGCCGCCGACCATCCGCAGCGTTCGGTGATAACACGCGCGCTCGGCCCAGAGCCGGCCGTCGAGATCGACACCCGCTCCTACCGCGCTCGCGCCGGCGACGTCTACCTGCTGTGCAGCGACGGCCTCACCACGATGGTCCCCGAGCAGCGCCTGGGCGAACTCCTGCGCGAGCATCCCCGCCTGCGCGACGCCGGCGAGGCGCTCGTCGCCGCGGCCAACGACGCGGGCGGACGGGACAACATCACGGTCGTCCTGTTTCGCCTCGAGGACGCCACCGCGGGCAGCGGTGCAGCCGTTCTCGACACCGCCGCCGCCAACGTCGCGGTCCCGGATGTCAGCCCGGACACCGCCAGCCACACGCCCTCGGCGACCGTCACCCAGGCCCCGCCGCAACGGTCTGCGGTCGCCCGCCGCCAGCCGCGGGTGCCCGTCCCGAACGGACCGCCCGAGGCAGAGCGCCGCCGGGCACGGCGCAGGCGCACCGGCGTGGCGCTCGTGACGGTGCTCGTGCTCGCCCTGATCGGCGCCGGCGCCTACCTGGCCTGGCAGTCGGTCTATTTCATCGGCACCAACGCGCGTGGATTGGTCACGCTCTACCAGGGCGTCCCCTACGAACTCCCAGCCGGGATCAGGCTTTACTCCACCCGGTACGTCTCGGGGGTCGGTGCCGCGACGCTCACACCCGCGCGCCGGCACACGCTGCTCGACAACTCGTTGCGCTCGGAAGCGAACGCCGGCGAACTGGTGCGCAGCCTGGAACTGGGGCAGCTCGGTGAATAGGCCGATCGTCCGCCTGTACGGAGTGGTGGTGCTGCTGTTCGCGCTGCTGGTGGCGTTCACCTCGCGCTGGACCATCTTCGAAGCGAGCTCCCTGCGCGAGAACGCGCTCAACCGCCGCTCGCTGCTCGAGCAGGAACGCATCCAGCGCGGCCCGCTCCTGGCGGCCGACCGCACCTCCCTGGCGCGCAGCGTGCGCGGCCGCGAAGGCACCTACCATCGCGTCTACCCGCCGGGTGGACTGTTCGCCCAGGCGGTCGGCTACTCCTTCACCGACCTCGGCCAGTCGGGCATCGAGCGCTACCGCAACGCGGCGCTGAACGGCGAAGGCAACGCCGGCGACCTGCAGGCGATCCTCGACCAGCTCCAGGGCAAGCGCCGTCGCGGCCAGACGGTGATCACCACGCTCGAACCGGCTGCGCAGCGCACTGCGCTGTCTGCGTTGGGGGAACACAAAGGCGCCGTGGTGGCGCTCGATCCGCGCACGGGGGCGGTGCTGGTGATGGCCTCGAGCCCGACCTATGACCCCAACCAGCTCAGCTCGCCCAGCGCATACGCGCGGCTCACCCACGACTCCAGCGGAACCCCGCTCGTCAACCGCGCCACCCAGTTCGGCTACGCACCGGGGTCGACCTTCAAGGTCGTAACCGCCACGGCCGCGATCGACTCCGGCGAGTACACGCCCGACTCCACCGTCAGCGGGCGCAACGGCATCGCCGTCTCAGGCGTGCCGCTGTCCAACGACGAAAACGAGAGCTTCGGCGACATCACGCTCACCGAAGGGCTCGTCAAATCGGTCAACACCGTCTACGCCCAGGTCGCCGAACACCTCGGCAAGCCCACGCTCGCCCGCTACATGAACCGCTTCGGCTTCGACCGCAAGCCCCAGCTGGACTACCCCGCAGAACAGATGTCGACCAGCGGCGAGTACCTCGGCCAGCACCTGCTGCGTCCCACCAGCCGCTTCGTCGACGTCGGGCGGATGGGCATCGGCCAGGACAAACTCCAGGTGGTGCCGCTGCAGATGGCGGAGGTGGCCTCGGCCGTGGCGAACCGCGGGCGGTTGATGGCTCCCCACCTGACGGCGCGCATCGTCGACTCCGAAGGACGCACCGTGCTGCAGGTGCGTCCGCGGACCCAGTCGGTCGTGATGAAACCGTCCACGGCGACGGCCGTCACCGGCATGATGGAAGCGGTCGTGCGCGAAGGCACCGGCACCACCGCTCAGATCCCGGGAGTTCCCGTGGCCGGCAAGACCGGGACCGCCGAGACGCAGATCGGCACCGCCATCAACAACGTCTGGTTCATCGCCTTCGCTCCCGCACAGAGTCCGCGCGTGGCGGTCGCCGTGACGCTTCAGGGAGTGCCGGGCCAGGGCGCCGCGTTCGCCGCCCCGATCGCCCGTGAAGTGATCGAAACCGTGTTGGGGACACGCTCGTGATCGAGCCCGAGACGGTCATCGACAGCCGCTACCGGGTCCTCTCGCGGATCGGCTCCGGGGGCATGGCCGACGTGTACCTCGCCGAAGACCTGCTGCTCGGACGGCAGCTGGCGGTGAAGGTGCTGCACCAGCACTTCGCCGAGGACCAGGAGTTCGTCGAGCGCTTCCGCCGCGAGGCCTCCAGCGCGGCGGCCCTGTCGCACCCGAACATCGTCGGCATCTTCGACCGTGGCGAGTGGAACGGCACCTACTACATCGCGATGGAGTACGTGCCCGGCCAGCAGCTGAAGACGCTCGTGCGCGAGCACGGCCCGCTCGAGCCCGTCACCGCGATCGACATCGCCATCCAGATCCTCCAGGCCGCCCGCTTCGCGCACGGCCGGGGGGTGATCCACCGCGACCTGAAGCCCCACAACGTGATCCTCGACGAGGAGGGGCGCGCCCGCGTGACCGACTTCGGCATCGCCCGCGCCGGCGCGTCGGACATGACGATGACGGGCTCGATCATGGGCACAGCCCAGTACCTCTCCCCCGAGCAGGCCCAGGGCCACGCCGTCAGCGCGCGCTCGGACCTGTATGCGATCGGGGTGATCCTGTACGAGCTGCTCACCGGTGCGGTGCCCTTCGACGGGGAGACCGCCGTGGCGATCGCCTTCAAGCAGGTGTCCGCCCAGCCCCAACCGCCGAGCGCCGTCAACCCGGCCGTGCCCGCGCTGCTCGATGAGATCGTCCTGCGCGCCCTCGCGAAGGATCCCGTCGAACGCTACGGCGACGCCGCGGAGTTCATCAACGCGTTGCGCAGCGCCCGCGAGCGCCTCCCCGCCGCCACCGCCACCACGGTGCTGGTCACGCCGCCGGCGACGCTGCCCTCGCCCGAGCACTTCCAGGGAGCCGCTCCGGCGGCCGTCGTTCCGCCCGGCACCGCGCTGTCCACGGGGATCCGCCCGCCGGCGCTGCTGATGCCCGCCGACGGCGCCGGCCCAGGTTCGTTGCCGCCGGACGGCGGCGACGAGCAGGCGGCCAAACGCAGGCGCATGTGGTGGGGGATCGCCGCCGCCGCGCTGGTCGCCGCCGCCGCGGTCGCGCTGGCGCTGGCGCTGCTGCTGCCATCCTCCTCGAGCAGCGTGACGGTGCCCACCGTGACCGGCCAGAGCGAAGCGGCCGCCACGGCATCGCTGCGGCGGGTCGGCCTGATCGCGGTGCCGTCGCTGACCACCAGCGCCACCGCCGCGGCCGGGGTCGTGACCGGTCAGGTCCCTGCGGCGGGGACATCGGTCGAGAAGGGCGCGCGGGTCACGATCTCGGTCTCCACCGGCCCCGGCAGCTCGGCGCTTCCCGACGTGATCGGCAAGACCTCCTCACAGGCGACCCAGAAGCTTCGCGCGGCCGGCTTCAAGCCGACGACGGAAAGCCAGCCCAGCAGCACGGTGCCCGGGGGCCACGTGATCTCCACCGACCCGCCCGCCGGGACCGAGCTGCAGGCCGGCAGCCCCGTGACCGTGGTCGTCTCCAGCGGGCCCGCCCCGACGAAGGTCCCCGACGTGATCGGGCAGTCCCGCGCCGCCGCGGAAGCTTCGCTGAGCAACGCGGGACTGAAGGTCGGCGAAGTCAGCCAGCAGACCTCCACCGAAGGGCCTCCCGGCACGGTCCTCGCGCAGTCCCCCGAAGGCGGCTCCTCGTTGGCGGAAGGGGGTGTCGTCGATCTCGCGATCGCCCAGGCACCGAGCGAAGTGGCGGTCCCCGACGTGACCGGTCAGAGCGAGGCGCAGGCCGCTGCGGCGCTCGGGCGGGCGGGGTTCAGTCCCAAGACGAGCACCCAGACCACCACCGAAGCCTCCCAGGTGGGGATCGTGCTCAAGCAGTCCCCCTCTGCGGGCCACAAGGCACGTAAGGGCGCAACCGTCACGATCGCGATCGGCACGCTCGGGCCGCAGACCACGCCGAGCACCACGCCGAGCACCACGACCACCACGCCTCCCACCCCGGCCCCCGTCGGGTGAGCGCTGCCCCGGACAGCCTCGCCGTGGCGGTGCTCGCCGGCGGACGCTCCTCCGAGCACGGGGTCTCGCTGTCCTCGGCGGCGGCGATCCGCGAGGGCCTGCTCGCCGCCGGTCACCGGGTGATCGCGGTCGAGATCGATCGCCACGGGCGTTGGCAGAGCGACGGGCGGCCCGTGGCCCTGCACCCCGGCGAGGGACTGCTCGACGCCGATCTCGCCTTCCCGGCGCTCCACGGCCCGTTCGGCGAGGACGGCTCGGTGCAGGGGCTGCTCGAGATGCTCGACGTTCCCTACGTGGGAGCCGGCGTGGCGGCGGCGGCGGTGTGCATGGACAAGGTCCTGTTCAAACGGCTGATGTCCGCCGCGGGGCTGCCCCAGGTCGAGCACGTCGGTGTGCGCGAGCCCCGCTGGCGCGCCGAGCGCGAGCAGGTTCTGGGTGAGGTGGGCCGGCTCGGCCTGCCGGTGTTCGTCAAGCCCGCCCATCTCGGCTCCTCGGTGGGCATCGTCAAGGTCGGCGAGCCCGCGGCGATTCCCACGGCGCTCGAGGAGGCCTTCGCCCACGACGAGCTGGCGATCGTCGAGGCCTGCGCGGTGGGGCTCGAGGTCGAGTGCGGCGTGCTCGGCCTGCCGCGCATCCCAGCGGCCGACGGGGGCCGAGCCGAGGGCGCCGACACCGGCGGGCGCGAGGCGCTGGCCTCCGAGCCGGGCGAGATCTCCTTTGCGGGGGAGTTCTACGACTACGAGGCCAAGTACGCCCCCGGCGGGATGGACCTGATCGTTCCCGCTCGCATCTCCTCCACCGCACGCGCGCGGGTGATGGAGCTGGCCGTGGAGACGTTCCTTCAGACCGGCTGCGAGGGGCTGGCGCGGGTGGACTTCTTCGTGGACGATGAGTCCGTGCTGGTCAACGAGCTCAACACGATGCCCGGCTTCACCCCCACCAGCGTCTACGCGAAGCTGCTCGGCGCCTCGGGAGTCCCCTACCCGCAACTGCTGGAGCGTCTCTGTCGGCTGGCGCTGGAACGCCACCGCGACCGCGCTGCGCGCCGTCACTGACGGCGGGGGCGGGCGCTCAGCGGAACAGCGTCACCTCGGAGATTTCCGCGCTTTCCCGCGACGGCGGCAGCTTGACGATCCAGATCAGGTAGTAGCGGTAGGAGGCCGGCTTGGCGATCGCCACGGTCGTGTCTGCGGCGATCGTCCGCGGCGGTGCCAGTCGTGTCCAACCGCGTTGAGGGAGAGGGGTCGCGTCGCCGTAGGGGAGGCTCTGCTGGAAGGTGTCGGCGCCGTAGATCGCGGCCGAGAAGCCAGGCGTGGGCGTCTGGATGTTCACCGCCCTGGCCCTCACGCTCGGAGCGGCGTCGAGGTACAGGCCGACCCCCGGCTTGTCTCCCAGCGTCCCTTCCACGTAGTGCTCGGTGCTCCAGGTGGTGTTGGGGTCGCCGTCGAGCACGTTGGAGACCTGTGCGCGGTGTTCGGGTCCCGTCCCGAACGGGTTGTAGTCGGTGGCGGCGGTCTGGCCCAGCCGCACCGCCTTCAGGCCGTGGCCGGCGGACACCTCCGGCGGGACGCCGCGGTGGGTGCGGTCCGCGGCGAGCACCAGCACCAGCGCCACGATCCCGCCGAGCAGCGCCAGCGAGGCGATCCACCGCGCCGGGTGGCGCATCCGCCACGGCAGCCGCCGCCGCGACGCCCGCGGCAGCGTGCGCAGCACGCTCGTCACCTCGCCGGTGGCCTGGCCCGCGCGCGAGGCCTCGATCGCCAGCGCTTCCTCGAGGTCGGCGATCATCGTCGCGGCGTCGGGGTAGCGCGTGGCGAGGTCCACCGCCGTCGCCCGTTCGACCACGGCCGCCGTGGCCGCCGAGACTTCCGGGCGTCGCAGCTGCACGTCGGGGACCCGCTCGCGCACGTGGCGCATCGCCACCGCCACCGGCGTCTGCCCGGTGAAGGGGACCTCCCCGGTCAGCATCTCGTACAGCACCACCCCCAGCGAGTACAGGTCAGACTGCCCGGTCACCGGCTGGCCGAGCGCCTGCTCGGGGGAGACGTAGTCGGTCGTCCCCAGCACCCGGCCGTCCATCGTCAGGCCCTCCTCGGTGAGCGTGCGGGCGATGCCGAAGTCGGTGATCTTGGCCGACCCTTCGCTGCCGATCAGCACGTTCTGGGGCTTCATGTCCCGGTGCACGATCAGCCGTTCGTGGGCCGCCCCCAACGCGCGTGCGATCTCGATCGCGTAGGCGATCGCCTGGGAGATCTCCAGCGGGCCCTCGCGGCGGATCAGCTGCTTGAGCGTCTCGCCCTCGACGTACTCGAGCACTATGTAGGGAGTGCCGAACTGCTCGGAGGTGGCGGACTCCCCCGCCGGGGAAGGCTCCTCGCCGGCGTCGATCACCGTCACGATGTGGGCGTGGTTGAGCTGCGCCACCGCCCGCGCCTCGCGGCGGAAGCGCTCGAGCTGATCGGAGTCCGCCGCGGTCTCGCGATGCATCAGCTTGATCGCCACGGGCCGTTCCAGCACCGTGTCGAACGCGCGATACACCGTCGACATGCCGCCGCGTCCGATCTCTGCGTCGAGCCGGTAGCGTCCCCCGAGCAGCGTCCCCAGCGGGTTCATCGCTCCCATTGTGCGCTCCCCTGCACCCGGAGCTTGCGCAGCGCGATCGCCGCCAGCGCGCCGCGATAGAGCGCAAACGGCAGCAGCGAGAGCCCGCTCGTCCGCGGGCGGCGCAGCACCCGTGCTGCCGCCAGCGTGGAGGCGAACGCGCCCGCCGCGCCGGCGCCCAGCGCCCGCGCCGTACCGGGAGCGAGCTCCGCGTCCGCGCCGCGCCCGGCGGCGAGCAGGCGTGCCCCCTTCAGCGTGCCGGCGCCGAGGATCACCGGCAGCGCCGCGTGCCAGGACAGCGCGGCGGCGTCCCGCCGTGAGAAGCCCCGCGCCCGCGCGGCCGTCAGCGTCGCGCCGTTGCGTGAGACTCCGGGACTGAGCGCCAGCGCCTGCGCCACGCCCAGCGCGAGACCGTCGAGCGGCCCCGCGTCCTCGCGGCGACGCTCGCCCAGCGCTTCGCGGGGCGCGTCTCCTCCCCGCCCCAGCAGGCCACCAGGGCGCAGGTCGGCGAGCGCCATCGCCACCGCCCCCACCAGCAGCCCTGCGATGATCGGTGCGGGACCGCCCAGCCGGCGCTCGATCGGGCGCTCCAACGCGTAGCCGGCGAGCACCGGCGGCGCCAGCGACAGCGCGATCGTCGCGGCGCCGCGACGATCGAGCGAACGGAGCTCCTCCAGCAGCTCGCCCCGCATGTCCAGCGCGAGCGCGATGCCGGCGCCCACGTGCAGCGCGACCTCGAACGCCTTGTGCAGCTGCGGCTCGCGACGCATGCCCGGCCTGCCCGCGAGCCAGGGGATCAGGGTCGTGTGGGCCGAGGAGGAGACGGGCAGCAGCTCGGTCGGTCCCTGCAGCGCCCCCAGGGCGAGCGCCGTGACGATCGAGGGCCCCGGTCGCTGTGCCGGCGGCATGTGCTCAGCTCGCGTCGGGGACCACGGGAGTGTCGGTGCTCCCGCCGGTGGGCCCCCGGCGGCGCCTGCGGACGATCGCATAGACGACCCCGATCACCACGAACGCGACGACCACGTAGTCGACGTACTCGAACGCGTTGCGGACGCTTTTCCAGTCGCCCCCGAGCGCGTGCCCGGCGAACGCGAGCGCCACCACCCACGGGATCGTGCCGATCAGCGAGAGCACCGTGAAGCGCCCGAACGGCATCTTCGCGATGCCCGCCGGCAGCGAGACGAACGCGCGCACGATCGGGATCACCCGTCCGAACAGCACCGCGGGCTCGCCGTATCGCTGAAACCAGCGGTCGGCCTTCTCGATCTGGGCGGGTCCCATGTGCAGCTTGGAGCCGTGGCGTTCGAGCAGCTCCAAACGCCCGCCCCGCCCGACGCCGTAGGCGAACCACGACCCGACGATCGAGCCGAGCAGGCCCGCGAGGATCACCCCGGTCATCGTCATGTGGTGGTGGGTGGCGCTCTGGCCGGGGTCCGCCACGGCAAAGCCGGCGAACAGCATCACCACCTCCGAGGGGATCGGGATGCAGGCGCTGGAGAGGGCCATCAGGGCGAAGATCCCCGGCAGCCCGGCTTCCCGCACGAATTGCGCGGTTTCGTTGACGACCGTCTCCGAGATCGAGGCGAGGACGAGCACCGGTCGGCGAACGATAGCGTGGCGGCCGTGCGCATCTGGGTGGACCTCACCAACAGCCCCCACGTGCTGGTCATGCGCCCGGTGATCGAGCTGCTGCTGGCGGACGGCCACGAGGTACGCGTGACCGCCCGCGACTTCGCCCAGACGCTCGAGCTGTGCGAGCGATTCGGGATCGAGCACGTGCCGGTTGGGCGCCACCGTGGCGAGCGGCTGGCGGCGAAGGCCGGCGGGCTCGCCTCGCGCTCTGCTGCGCTCGTGCGCTTCGCACGGGCCGACGCGAGGGCCGCGGACGGGCGGCGCTTCGACATCGCGCTCGGGCACGGCTCCAACGACGTGACGGTGGCCGCGGCGGCGCTGCGGATCCCCTCCGCGACGATGTTCGACTACGAGTGGGCGACGGTGCAGCACCAGCTCAACTGCCGCCTGGCGCGAGCGGTGGTGGTGCCGGAGGCGATCCCCCCCGAGCGCCTGCGCCGGTACGGGGCCGAGCACAAGCTTCGTCGCTACCCCGGGCTCAAGGAGGAGTACTACCTGGCGGACTTCGAGCCCGACCCGGCGGTGCTCGTCGAGCTGGCGTTGGACCCGGGGCGGCCGATCGTGGTGATTCGCACCCCCCCCGAGGTGTCGCTGTATCACCGCTTCGAGAACGACCTGTTCGCCGATGTTCTCCAGCGGGCGCGCGAGCAGGCGGCGAGCAGTGGCGTGCAGCCGGTGCTGCTGCCCCGCACCGAGGAGCAGCGCGGCGAGCTGAGCGGAGTGCCGGGCTTCGTCGTGCCGCCCCACGCGATCGACGCCCAGTCGCTGATGGCCTACGCGGACCTCGTCGTCTCGGCCGGCGGAACCATGAACCGCGAGGCGGTGGCGCTGGGAGTGCCGGTGTGCACGACCTTCGAGGGCCGTCTCGGGGCGGTGGACGAGCAGCTGATCGCCGCGGGGCGTCTGCGCAAGCTCACCGACCCCGCGCAGCTGCACTTCGCCAAGCGCGAGCCCGGCGCGGGCGCCGCCCAGGTGGGCTCGCGCACGCGCCGGGACCCCCGACTGCTGCTCGAACTGTTGCTCTCTCCGCTCACGAGCCTAGAATCTCGGTGATGCGCCGACGTATCCGCGCGGCTGCGCTGATGCCCCTGCAGCGCCGTTCCATCCTCCAGCTCGCCGTCGACGGGCTGCTGGTGGCGCTCGCCTACTTCCTGGCGTTCCAGCTGCGCTTCGACAACGGGCCCACCGGCCACTACGCCGAGCTGCGCGAACAGACGATCTGGTGGGTGCTGCTCGGCAGCCTGCCGGTGCTGGTGCTCGCGCGCGTGTACCAACGGCGCTGGCGCTACTCCAGCCAGCGCGACTACGAGGCGGTGGCCCGGGCGATCGTCGCGATCGTGCTGTTCACCACCGTCGCGATCGAGGTGCTCAGGCCGGTGAAGCGCTACTCCGAGCACGGCACCGTCACGGTCGGGCTCCCCAACGGCGTGATCGTGCTGTTCCTGCTGCTCGCGCTGGTGTTCCTCGTGGGGGCGCGGATGATCGTGCGCACTTTCTACGAGCGGCGGCCGCTGGCCGTCTTCCGCGGCGTGCGGGCGGACCAACGCGGCGTGCTGATCGTCGGTGCGGGCGACGGCGGGCGGCTCGTGCTGCGGGAGATCACCCGCAACCGCGAGCTCGGCCTCTCCCCCGTCGGGTTCCTCGACGACGACCCATCCAAGCGCAACCTGCGCGTCGACGGGGTGCGGGTGCGCGGGGACACGCAGGCGGACCTGCCGCGGATCCTCGACGAGGCCGATCCCGACGAAGTGATCATCGCGATCCCCTCCGCCCCCGGCTCGACCCGGGCTCGCGTGGTGCGCGAGTGTCGCACCCGCGGCATCTCGGTGCGCACCCTGCCCACCGTGTTCGAGCTGCTCCAGGACCGCAGCCCGATCGCCCGCCAGGTGCGCGAGGTGCGCGTCGAGGACGTGCTCGGCCGCGAGCCCGTGCAGGTCGAGCTGGGACGGGTGGGTGCCTACCTGGCCGAGGAGACGGTGCTCGTCACCGGCGCCGGAGGCTCGATCGGCGCCGAGCTCTGTCGCCAGATCGCCCACGTCGGGCCGCGCAAGATCGTGCTGCTCGACCACGCCGAGGACAACCTCTTCCAGATCGAGCGTGAGCTGCTCGAGGAGCGCCACATCCAGCCCTCGGTGCTGGCGGCGGTGCTCGCCGACTGCAAGGAAGAGGAGCGTGTCCGCGAGGTGTTCTCCGAGCACCGCCCGACCATGATCTTCCATGCCGCCGCGTACAAGCACGTCGGGTTGATGGAGGCCAACCCGGTCGAGGCGGTGCGCAACAACGCGATCGGCACGCGCGTGGTGGCGCATGTCGCCGGCCAGATGCAGACACGGCGGTTCGTGCTGGTCTCCACCGACAAGGCGGTCGACCCCGCCACCGTGATGGGCGCCTCGAAGGCGCTCGCCGAGTTCGCGCTCGAGGCCGCGGCGGCGCGCTTCCCCGCCACTCGCTTCAACGCGGTGCGCTTCGGCAACGTGCTCGGCTCCTCGGGCAGTGTGGTGCCGATCTTCGAAGGCCAGATCGCGAGAGGCGGCCCCGTGACGGTCACCGACGAGCGCATGACCCGCTACTTCATGACGATCCCCGAGGCGGTCCACCTGATCATCCAGTCGGGCTCGCTGGCGGTCAAGCAGGACTGCCGCGCCGAGGTGTTCGTGCTCGACATGGGCGAACCGGTGAAGATCGTGGATCTGGCGCGCGCGATGATCGAGCTCTCCGGACTCGACCCGGATCGGGACATCGACGTCGAGATCGTCGGCCGGCGCGCCGGCGAGAAGCTTCACGAGGCGCTGTTCAACGACTACGAGCGGGCGCTGCCGACGATGGCCGAGAAGATCCTGCTGGCCGAGCGAGCGCCGCTTGAGGTCGAGGCGGTGGAGGCGATGTTCGCCGAGATCGGGCTGCTCGTGCTCGAAGGGGACGCGGCCGGCCTGGCGGCGAAGGTGTCCGCCCTTTCGGCCGCGCGCAGCAGTCCGCGGGGGCCACTCGTACACTCCCGAGACTCATGATCACGGCTCTCGCCCCCGCGCTTTCGCTGTCGAAAACCTTCACCGAGGTCGGAGCGATCGCCGCGTTCGCCGCGCTGGTGGGGATCGCGGTGCTGTCGTTGCTCGTGTTCGCCCAGGCGCGGGAGCTCAAGCGCCTGCGCGAGTGGGCCGGTCGCGCCCCCGAGCGGGCGGCGGAGCTCGAGCAACGTGTCAGCGCCGACGCCTCCGCCCGCGTGCAGCGGGGCGCTCCGGGCACGCCGGCGGTGCGGCCGATCCCCCGCACCACGCCGCTGAACCCGCGCGCGATCCCCCCAGCTGCCGGCCAGCCGGTGACGGCCGGCCAGCCCATCCAGCCCGGCGCGCCCCAGCCGGCGGCCGCCCGGGCCCCAGTTCCACCCCCGCTGCCGGGACCGGCAGCGGGACCGGCAGCGGCAGCGGCGCTGGCGGGCGGGATCACCGCGGCCCAGGCCGCCGGCGCGGCGCGTGCGGCCGGCACGGTGATCCCCGGTGGGAGTGCGCCGGCCCCCGCAACCGCGCAGGCGGCGGGCGCCGCTGCGACGACTGGGGGAGCCGGCCAGCCGACCGGGTCGACCCAGCCGGCTGCGGTCCAGGCCGCGGGTGGAACGCCGCCGGCGGGCAAACCGGCAGGCGCCGCTCCACCCGCGGGCGCGGTCCAGGCCACCGGCGGGAGCATCCCCGACCCGCTGCGCCCTCCGGCGGCGGCCGCGCCTGTCGGAACGCCCCGCACGCAGGACGCCCAGCCTGCGAGTGCGGCCCAGGCGCCGGGGACCGTCGCCCCCGCGACGGCGGCGGCGACCGCGAGACCATCCACCGGGCCGCAGGGCCCGCTCGGCACACCGGCGGGCGGGACGGCGCCCGAGCAGAGCTCCACGGCCACGGCGCCGGGCGCCTCCCCGGCGCCGGCCACGGTGGCGGGCGCGAGCCCGCGTTCACCCCTGCCGCCGCCGCCACCGGGATCGCCTCAGAAGGCGCCGGCGCCGGCGCCCGACAAGCCGGCTGCGGCCGACGCCGCGTCGGCGAGCTCGCGTGCGCCCGTCGCAGCCGCACCGGAGACGCCTCGCCGGGTGGCAGCGGCGGCGATGAGCGGAGCCGCGGCCCAGGCCTCTCGCGAACAGGCCTCCCGCGCGCAGGCCGGCACGAGTGCGACACGCGATCCGCAGGGTCGCACGGCGTCCGGGGCGGGCGGTGGCGCCGGCACGCGGCGATCCTCCGCCGGGGCGGGCGGGGCTCCCCGTCGGATGCCCACAGACGCGACGGTCAGCCGCACCGGCCGGCGGTCGCCCGCGGGCCGGACGCTGGCGGTCATCGGTGCGGCGGTCGTTGGGGTTGTGGTGGTGGTGCTGGTGGTGAGCACGCTCGGAAGCAGCGGCTCCAAAGGAAGCCCGAACACGAGCGCGGCCAGCAGCGGCAGCACGACGGCATCGACGCACAGCAGGCACGCGACCGTCAAGACCCATCACAGCGAAGCGCCCGCCACGCCAGCGGTGAGTCCCGCGGAAACGCAGGTGGCTGTGCTCAACGGCACGGGCACGGCGGGGTTGGCGCATCGCCTGTCCGCGAGCCTGCAGCAGAGCGGCTATTCGCAGGCGACGCCGCTGGACGGGGTGCCACCGGGAACGCGCCAGACGACGGTCGTGGAGTACTCCTCCGGCCACCGCGGCGAAGCGTCGGGAGTGGCGCACGTGCTGGGGGTCTCCCAGGTGCAGCCGGTGGAAGGCTCGGTGTCCCCGCTCGTGGGCAGCTCGACGGTGGTGGTGGTGGCGGGGCTGGACAAGGCCACGGCGGCGGGCGCAGCCGAAGCCTCGGCAGCGGGCACAGGCAGCGCTCCGTCCTCGTCGTCCAACGAAGCGGCCCCGTGACCGCTGCGCGATAGCCGGCTTCCTGGACATACCGGCGCGCTCCAGCAAGCCGCGCGAGCACGGGATCACACACGTGATCGACCGCGGTCTGTCGGTGGCCGAGGTCGACGGCCTGCTCGAGGTGGCGGGCGACTGGGTGGACATCGTCAAGCTCGGCTGGGGCACGGCGTTGGTGAGCGCGAACCTCAAGCCGAAGCTGGCGCGGTACGCTTCGCACGGCGTGCCCGTCGTGCTCGGTGGGACGCTGACGGAGCTGGCGATCCGTCAGGGGCGGGTGGAGGGACTGGTGGCCTGGCTGAGGGAGCTCGGCCTGGGACACGTAGAGGTGTCCGACGGGACGATCGCGGTGCGGCCCGAGGTCAAGAGCGAGCTGATCCGGGAGCTCTCGCAGGAGTTCGTGGTGCTCTCGGAGGTGGGGAGCAAGGACGCGGACTTCATCATGGCGCCGTACGTGTGGGTGGAACAGATCGAACGGGATCTCGAGGCGGGGGCGTGGAAGGTGATCGCCGAGGCGCGTGAGTCGGGCACGGCGGGCATCTACCGGGCCGACGGCGAGGTGAGGACGGGGCTGATCGACGAGATCGTGCACGCGATCGACGAGGAGCGGCTGATCTTCGAGGCGCCCAGGCGGGAGCAGCAGGTGTGGCTGCTGCACAAGTTCGGCACCGAGTGCAACCTCGGGAACATCGCGCCGGACGACGTGCTCTCGCTGGAGACGTTGCGTCTCGGGTTGCGCTCGGACACCGTCGAGCGCTTCCAGCAAGGCGGCGGCGATTGACGCGCGCCGATCCGCTGGCGCGGGTGGTGTTCGGGTCGCTCGTGATCGCCTGCTTCGCGGCGTTCTTCGTGACGCAGCGTCTCAAGCACACGCCCACGGCGGTGCAGCGGTTTCAGCTGACGCCCCGCTTCTCACCCACGCCGAGGGGCCACATCAAACAGGAGCGGATCTCCTTCAAGCTCGCCCGGGCCGAGCGGGTGACGGTCACGGTTGTGGACTCGGCAGGGAACACCGTCGCCACGCTCGTGCGTGACCAGCCGGTGGCCCGCTACAAACAGTTCTCGCTGCGCTGGGACGGCCGCACCGGGGTCGCCCACGGCTACACGCTCGTCCACACTCCCGGCAGGAGCTCTGCGGGGGTGACGAGCGTGCAGCCCGCCAACTTCGGCCCGCCTGCTGTGGCGGGCGAATACAGGGTGCGGGTCAGCCTGCTCGGCCAGCGTCGCTCGGTGCTCTCGCCGCACAACTTCACGCTGGTGCGCTGATGGGGCTGGAGATCGCGGCTGGTGCGGTGGGAGCCCTGGTGGTGGTTGGTGGGCTGGCGCTGCTGATCGGACGCGAGCCGCGAGCGCTGCCCCTGCTGGCGATCGCGGCGCTGCCCTTCAGGCTGCCGATCTCCGCGGAGGGACGGACGGTGAACCTGCTGGTCCCGCTGTACCTGGTGGTGGCGGCGGGAACGATCGTGCGCATCCTCCCGCGTGTTCTCGCGCCGATGACGGAGGGCGGCAGGGAGGGCCGGCGGGACGCCCAGCCAGATGTCGGGGAGCCGGCGAGGAAGGACTCCTCGTGGCTGTCGCCGAGGGGCCTTGAATGGGTCCTGTTGGGGGCGGTGGTGCTGTATGCGGTGCAGGGGCTGTACTCCGGCGATCACGGCAAGGCGGCTGAGAACGTGGCGTTCTTCTACCTGCCGTTCGGGCTGCTGTTCGTGCTGTTGGCGGGAGTGCGGTGGAGCAGGGAGCTCGTGCTCGCCTGCCTGGGGATCGCCGTGGTGGAGGCGGTGGTGTTCGCGGGGGTCGGGTTCGTGGAGTACGCCCGCAAGGAACTGTTCCTGAACCCGAAGGTGGTGGCGGCGAACGAGTACGACAACTACTTCAGGGTCAACTCGGTGTTCTTCGATCCCAACATCTATGGGCGGTTCCTGGCGCTGGTGATGGTCGCGGTGACGGCGGTGGTGCTGTGGAGCTCGGAGCGGCGCGACGTGCTGGTGGGGGCGGGCGTGCTCGCGTGGCTGCTCGCCGGGCTCGTGACGAGCTTCTCGCAGTCGAGCATCGCGGCGCTGCTGCTGGGGCTGGCGGTGCTGGCGGCCTACCGGTGGGACCTCAGATCGACGCTGTACGTGGCGGGCGGGCTCCTGGCGATCGCGGCGGTGATCGTGGTGGTGGCCCCCGCGAGCCTTCACTTCGGGCTGAAGGGGTCGAGCGGATCGACCAGCAACGCGACCAGCGGGCGCACGAAGCTGATCTCGGGCGGCCTCGAACTGTTCGCCAAACGGCCGCTGTACGGGTACGGGTCGGGGTCCTTTGAAGCCGAGTACAAGCTGCACGGCAAGACCACCTCGCAGAACGCAACCTCGGCGTCGCACACGATCCCGGTGACGGTCGCCGCCGAGCAGGGGATCCTCGGTCTGGCGGTGTACCTCGCACTGCTCCTGGTCGCCTTCGTGGTGCTGTTCAGGGGGGCGGGGCGCTCGCCGCCGCGGATCGCGCTGGCGGCGTGCTTCGCGGCGCTGGTGCTGCACACGTGGACCTATGCGGACTTCCTCGAGGACCCCGTCACGTGGACGCTGTTGGGGATCGGGGTCGCATTCGCACGGGGCGGGTCGTCTTTTTGGGAGACCCGTGAGCCGGATGTCTCGGCCACAGCGGTTGGCGCCGGTCACCACAGCTCGCTGGAGGTGTGAGCGCCCGGCCGGCCCGCGGGTCGGCGATCTGGCAGAGTCCTCGACGTGGCACGGTTCGATCTGCAGGGGAAGGTGGCGCTGGTCACGGGCGGGGGCCGTGGGATCGGGCATGAGACGGCGCGAGCGCTGATCCGTCGGGGAGCTTCGGTGGCGGTGCTCGACCTCGACGATGCGGTGGCGGCGGCGGCGGCGGAGCAGCTGCACGACACGCGGTCGGTCGGGCTGGGGGCGGACGTCACAGACCGGGCTGCGATGCAGCGAGCGGTGGCGACGGTGGTGGAGCGCTTCGGGGGGCTCGACGTGGTGGTCGCCAACGCGGGCGTCGTCTCGCGGGTGGCCACGTTCAGGGCGATGGCGCCGGAGAGCTTCGAACGAGTGCTCGAGGTCAACCTGATGGGGGTCTACCGAACGGTCGATGCGGCTCTGCCGGAGATCGTGCGCCGGCAGGGGCACGTGGTGGTGATCTCCTCCGTGTACGCGTTCATCAACGGCGTCGGCGTGACGCCCTATGCGATGAGCAAGGCTGCGGTGGAGCAGTTCGGGCGGGCGCTGCGGGTGGAGCTGGCTCCACACGGGGCGAGCGCGACGGTGGCGTACTTCGGGTTCATCGACACCGAGATGGTGCGACGGGCGCTGGACGCCGATCCGCTCGTCGATCGCATGCTCGAATCGCTGCCCAGGCCGTTGCACAAGCGACTGGCGCCGGCGGTGGCTGGCGAGGCGATCGCGCGGGGTGTCGAGCGGCGCCAGGCGCGGGTGATCCGCCCGCGCCGGTGGGTGGCGATGGCGATGCTGCGCGGCATCCTCGGCCCGCTCGGCGACGTGCGGCTGGAGCGGGACGAGAGCACCCAGGGATTCGTGCGCGAGATCGACGGTCGCGGCGGCGAGGACCAGCCGACGACCGCCTGACGCGCGCGGGTAAAGCGGGCCCGGATCGGCGAGCCGGGCGAGCCGACGGCGTCGCTAGGTTCTAGCTCGATGCTCGCCTATCTGAAGCGGCTCGTCACGACGGGAGCCGCGTACCAGTTCGGCGACATCCTCGCCAAGGGGATCGCGCTGATCACGATCCCGCTGTACACACGACACGTCTCCCAGGCGGGGTATGGGGCGGCGAACTCGCTGCTGACGGCGGTGATCCTGGCGAGCATCTTCCTGCGAGTGGGGGTGGGGGAGGCGTTCATCCGCTTCTACTTCGACGACGACGACGTGGCCCGTCGGGATCGGATCGCGAAGACGGCGACGGCGACGGTCGCGTGGACGACGACGGTGGCGGCGCTGTCGGCGGTGGCGTTCTCCAGCCAGCTGTCGGAGCTGCTGCTCGGCTTTCACGATCCGGTGCTGATCGATTGCGCCGTGGTGGGGCTGTGGGCGTTCACCAACCTGGAGATGGCCTACGCGCAGCTGCGTGTGGACGAGCGGTCGCGCACCTACGTGTGGGCGTCGGGGACGAACGTGCTCCTAACGGTCGCCTTCACGGTTACCCTGGTGGTATTCGCCGGACAGGGTGCGAGGGGGTTGCTGCTCGGCAACTTCGGTGCCTCGGCCCTGGTGGTGCTGGGTCTGTGGTGGGTCCTCAGGCGGAGGTTCAGCCTCAGGGTTCGCACGCATGACCTGCGTGCGATGTTGCGGTTCGGCCTGCCCACCGTCCCCGCAGACGCGAGCGTGTATGCGTTGCAGGTGGTCGACCGGTTCTACCTGTTCCGGGTGTTCTCGCACAGGGCGGCGGGGGACTACTCGGTCGCGGTGCAGTTCGCGACGGTGGTGTTCGTGGTGGTGAGAGGCTTTCAGTACGCGTGGCCGCCGTTGGCGTACTCGATCGACAGCGACGCTCACGCGGCGCGGCTGTACTCGGTGGTGACGACCTACTTTGCGCTGGCGACGGGGGTGGTGGTCGTGGGGGTGGCGCTGCTGGGGCGATGGATCGTGCGGCTGCTGGCGGCGCCGGCGTACTTCGGGGCCCACACGGCGCTGCCGTGGCTGGCGCTGGGGTGGACGCTGTACGGGCTCTATCAGGTGATGATCGTGATCACCGGACGCGCCCGAGCCACGTCGCGGAACCTGCCGGCGGCCGCGGCGGGGCTGGCGGTGAACGTCGTGCTGCTGCTCGTGCTGGTGCCCGACGGGGGGCTGGGCCTGGGGATCGCGGGAGCGGGCATCGCCCTGTGCGGAGCCTATGTGGCGATGCTGATCGTGATGCACCTGCTGACCAGGCGGCTGTTCGAGGTGGGCTTCGAATGGCGGCGACTCGGCCAGCTGCTGGCGATTCTCGCCGGCGTGGCGGTGTCCGGGGAGCTGCTGCTGCCGAGCAGCGGGATCGCGGGGCTGGCGTCGCGGATCCTGTGGCTCGCGTGGGTGCCGGCGCTGCTGGCGCTCACGCGGTTCTTCCATCCTCACGAGCGGGAGGGGGCGATCGCGCTGATGGCCGACGGACGCAGGCGGGTGGCCGCCTTCCGGGCGGGACACGGCGACGTCGAGGCCTATGCGGAGGATCCCCTGCGCGACCTGTGAGGGGGGCAATATCGAAAGCTAGGCAGCGGCCCGCCCGACGTACACGCCCGGCCCGTTTGGCTCGGGGATGGTCTCGCCGCTGGCGCGCATCAGGCGGCGGGTGTCCGGCACGCAGCTGGACGAGCGGTCGTACGGGCGCTGCGGGAAGAGCTGACGGGCAAGCCCTGACGCTCAGGACACGGCGCCCTGCCGGCCGTCGGGCCGCAGCCAGGGCGCGGAGAGTGGGTGCGGGAGTGGGAAGAGGGTGGGAAGCGCTCGACGCAGCCAGCGCCTATGCGGATATCCGCGTGCGCCGAGTCTTGGCAAGACGGGCCACACCGCCCTCGGCGACAGCCTCTGCCGTCGCCTCGAGAAGCTTGGCACGCATGGCCACGATCCCTTGTCCGGCCTGGGCCTTTCCCTCGATGATGCCCATTTCGCTTCCCTCCATCTTTCCCTCTTCCTCTCCCTACCGCCCCACACTTTCCCCGAGACCAGTGTCGTCCCCTGTGGGACGTAATAGGAACATATCTCAGAACATTTGTCAAGGTGTCGGCGGCCCCTCGGCTCAAACCGCCGGGAAATGGCACTTCCCCACGCCGGGAAACGCAAAGTGACACCACAGTAGCCCCCGTCTTGCCAAGTCGGTGGTCGCCCGGACCGGGGTGTCACACAGTGATTTTTCCGAAATCTTCGAGACTGCCGAGGAGTGTTTTCTGGCGGCGCTCGATGAGGGGATTGCGCGTTTGTCGGCGGCTGTCTATGGGGCGGCGGCGCTAGAGCGCGATTGGCTTGCACGGGTTCGCGCGGGGTTGGTCGGACTGCTGGGGTTCCTGGATGACGAGCCGGCATGGGGTCGGCTGGTGCTCCTCGATTCGCCCGAAGGTGGCGCCGAGTCGTTCGCTCGTCGCCAGCGGGTGCTCGGAGTGCTGGCCGATTTGTTGAGTGACGACCCGG
The DNA here is from genome assembly GCA_963696615.1 of uncultured Solirubrobacterales bacterium. Classification (GTDB taxonomy): domain Bacteria; phylum Actinomycetota; class Thermoleophilia; order Solirubrobacterales; family Solirubrobacteraceae; genus Palsa-744. The sequence continues at coordinate 1,039,120 of CAVOKU010000003.1, forward strand.
CCGGGGTGAACGGTCAGCGCTCTGACATGCCGAGTCTGCCCGTTCCTGAACGGGAGCTGACGGCGGAGTTCGTCGCGGGGGGTGTCTTGTCGGCGATCCAGATGAGTATGCGCGACGGTGAGGATGGACCGCTGGTGGAGTTGGCTCCGTCGTTGATGGCATTCGCGGTGGCGCCATATCTGGGGCGCTCGGCGGCGAGCGTCGAGTTGCATGGCCTTTCACCTGACGAGGATCAGCCGAGCACCGCTGATCCCCAGGCACCGACGTGTGGCTTGCCGGTGCGGGCGACGTATCGCACGGCACGGGTGTTGCACGCGATCGCCGATGCGCCGCATTCCAGTAACCGTGAGGTCGCCGCGGCTGCCGGCTTGAAGGACGAGGGGCAGACCTCAAAGCTGCTGCGGCGGCTGGAGCGCGAGGGGTTGGTGGCGAACGTCGGCCTGGGCCACGTCTTTGGGGAGTCGAACGCTTGGCTTTTGACGGCGGCCGGACAGCGTGTGGCGGAGCTGAACGCTCACGAGCTTCTGCCGCCGCCCCCGCGTCGTGGAGCGCACCGCAGAGCTGAGAGGGCAGCGTGATGATCTTTGGACCGGCTCGCCCACATGGGCAGTGGCGCCGTAGCGCCCTTGGCCGGCCGTGGAGGGGCGCGCGCAGCGCGCACTCTCCGCTGAGAGCGTCTACCGACGCGGGGGTCAAGACCTTCGCGGGCGGACGACCGCACACCCGGACACGGCAGTTGCAGGTGTGTGCGGGTTTGCAAAACGAGCGACGGGGTGCGTCTCCAGGGACGAGTACCTGAGACGTCGTTCGATCGTAATCCGAGAGGAAAAAGGAGTAGTGGACAAGTGAGACATGTAAGGATGCTAGGACTCTGCCTCGTCGCCGTTCTGGCGATCGCGGCAGTCGTGACGTCGAGCGCGTCGGCACTGCCGGAATGGGGCAAGTGCGAAGCAAAACCAGGCGGTAAATACAAAGATGCCAACTGCACAGAAAAAGCCAAAAAAGGCGCTGGCAGCTTTGAATGGATAAAGGGCAAAAACCTCAAACCCGTTCACTTCACAGGTCATAACGTTGGCAGCGGCGGCGTCCTGATCTCGAAGTTCAGGGGCTGCTTCAGCAACGAAACGGGCGAACTCGAGGGACGAGTCACCCGTGCGAAGTGCGCCGAAACCGGTCAAGAAGAAAACTTCGAAGAAGCGATCGAGATCGAATGCGAAGCCGAGAACAACTCGGGCGAAGCGGTCGGCACCAACTCGGTGGCGAACGTCGACGTGAAGTTCACCGGATGCAAGGTGTTCGGCTCGATTCCGTGTTCTAACGGCCCGGTCGAAGGGGAAATCAACGTCAACCCCCTGAAGGGTTCGCTCGGTTACATCAGCAAAAGTGAACATAAGGCCGGCGTACTGCTGGAACCCGCACAGAAAAAAGGCGAGTTTGCGAAATTCAACTGTGGCGGTTTTCTTGCCACGGTCGTTGGGGTAGGAAACGCCAAAGAAGGCGCTTACTACGAACCGGAAAGCCACGGTGGCTACGACGGGATTATCTCGCCGGTCACGCCTGTAAATCAGATGACCAACGAATACACGCAAGTGTACACTTTTAATCCGGAAACCGTGCAGAACATCCCGAGCAAATTCGAAGGTAAACACATCGAGTTGCTCGAAGATTATCTCTACAATCCGGAACAACCGCAGGTAACGGAGATGTGGTCGCGCTCTGCTGAGGAAATCACGAACGTGAACACGCCCGCCGAAGAAGGTGAGATCAAGGCGTAGTCGGTTGACGCTTGTTTGATTGACGTGTTGTGCGTGGGGCCGTGGTTTGGCCCCACGCACGTCTCAAGCTATTTGTAAGGCAGTGTGAGGGTTTTCAGAGAGAGGGCGTTTGATGATTGGTCTGTGGACAGGCAATGATGGCGGGATAAGCGAGCGGCAGGGTCGCTCGCGGTGGCGTCGTCGTGGTCTGGGCGAGCCGTTTGGGTTCGCCGGCGTTTGCTCGGTACTCGCGGTCGTCTGGTTGCTTGTCGTTGCTTGCGGTTCGAGCTCGGCGGCAACTGGGCACCCATTCCGCTCGCGTTTGACCGAAGCGCCTGGCGGCTCGCCGCTGGTGGAACCGGCGGCGGCGGTGGTGGATCACGCGACGGGGGATGTGTTTGTTGCGGATCCCGGGACCGGGATGGTTGACGTGTACTCCTCGGCGGGCGTGTTTTTGACGCAGTTCGGGGAAGGCAAGCTGTTGGGTGCGGGTGTGGCGGTGGATGAAGCGAGTGGTCTGGTGTATGTGGCGGACTCGTTTGAGGACGCGGTGTTGGTGTTCAAGCCGAACGGGTCAGGGGGTTATGGGCTGCTTTCGGAATGGTTCGGGGAAGGGTTGCCGGGCGAAGAATTTGGGGAAGTCGCGGGAGTGGCGGTCGATAATTCCAAAAGCGCCTCTGCGGGGGACGTGTACGTGGTGGACAGCGAAGACGCCCTGTCAGAAGCGGGGGTTGTGGATGTGTTCAAGCCGAAGCCGGCGGGGCCCGATGAAGCGCAGGAAGGCGAACTGGTCAGGCAGTTGTCGGGTGGAGGGATGGAACTGCCCAATGGGGTGGCGGTGAGCCCCGTCTCCGGTCAGGTCGTTGTGGCCGATAGCGCGAAGGGCCTGGTGTATCTGTTCGGCGCGTCGGGGGCGCCCGAAGGGAAGTTCACGGGCTCGGGTTCGCCGCTTGGAGCTTTTGGCAAGGAAGAAGCCGAAGGCAACGTCTCCGGGGTAGCGGTCGATGAAGCGAGTGGGGACATTCTGGTCGCGGAGGCCGAACGGCATGTCGTGAGCGAGTTCAACGCGGCGGGGGAATGGGTCGGATGGATCACGAGCACCCCGAGCGGGGTGTTGGGCGAACCGCGCGGCGTTGCGGTGGCCTCCTCGGGGGACGTGTATGTGGCGGATGCGGGCCAGAAGGTGGTGGACGTGTTCGGTCCGGGTGTGGTGGTCCCGAACGTGGTGACGAGCAAAGCGTCTAAAGCGACGCGCACCACGGCGATCCTCAACGGCAGCATCAACGGGGATGGCAAACCGGCGAAATACAGCTTCCAGTGGGGCACGAGCGAAGCGCTGGGACAGACCACCATCCCGGTGGCGGCCGGGAGCGGCGAAGAAAAAGTGTCCGCGACGCTCGCAGAACTGCACGCCGGCACGACCTATTTCTTCAGGATCGTGGGCGAAAACGAAAACGGCGCCAACTACGGAGCGGTGCGCGAATTCGCGACCTCACCGGCAGTGGAAGGCGTCAGCACCGGTGCGGTCACGAACCTCAAACCGGCGAGCGTCACGTTGAACGGAGCGCTCAAGCCCGGCGGGATCGAAGCCCACTACTACTTCGAATGGGGCGCCACCACCGCCTATGGCAACAAGAGCCCCGAACCGCCGATCGACGCGGGCTCGGGCACAGAAGCCGTAAAAGCCGAAACGGCCCTGGCCGGCCTGGCGCCCAACACGGTCTATCACTACCGCATCGTCGCCGAAAACGGCTTCGGCACCACGGTCGGGGCCGACGGGAAATTCACGACGTCCGGGCCGCCGCGGATCACGACCGAAGCCGCAACCGCTATCGGTCACGAAGAAGCCACGATCCACGCGAAGATCAACCCGGGGGAGCTCCCCACCACCTACCACTTCGAATACGGCGAAACCACTTCCTATGGCACCGAAGTCCCATCGGGCGGCGCGAGCATCCCCGCCGGCGAAGCACCGGTCGCCGTCTCGGCGACGCTCACAAAACTAAAGCTCGGCGTGACCTACCACTACAGGGTCCTCGCCGAAAACGAAGCCGGACCACCCACCGTAGGACCCGATCAGACATTCACAACCGTGCCCCCCGCGCTGATCGACAGCGAGTCGGTGGTCGAAGTCAGCGCCACGACGGCAAAGCTCCAGACCCAGGTCAACCCGCTCGGGCACGACACCACCTTCTACTTCCAATATGGCCCCCAACCCTGCAAGCCCAACCCCGCTGGCTGCACGAGCGTTCCGACGCCACCGGGCAGCGACATCGGCGCCGGTGAAACGGACGTCCCCGCCAGCCAACCCCTGCAGGAACTGCAGCCCGCCACGACCTACCACTACCGGGTGATCGCGATCAACACCCTCGGCACCAGCGAAGGCACCGAGCACACCTTCACGACCCAGGCCACGAGCACACCCTTCGCGCTGCCCGACGACAGAGCATGGGAGATGGTCTCCCCACCCAACAAGCAAGGCGCACCCGTCGAAGCTCTGCCGCGCGAAGGCGGCCTGATCCTCGCAGCAGAAGACGGCAACACCTTCACGTATGTCGTCAACGGTGCGCTCGGCGGCGAAGAAGTGCAAGGCAACCGCAGCCCCGAATGGCAGCAGGTCGTCGCCGACCGCGGCGCGAACGAATGGCAGTCGCACGACGTAGCCAACGCCAGCAGCAAATCCAAGGGCGTGACACCTGGACAGACGCCGGAATATCAATACTTCACGCCGGATCTTTCGACGGCTCTCGTCGAACCCCCGGTGGGGTCCGGCTCGCTTGCGGAACCGCCGCTGGCACCTGGTGTGGTTCAGGCGACCGTCTATCTGCGTGATAACGCGACCGGTACGTATTTGCCGCTGGTGACCGAAGCAAACACGGCTCCCGGGACCACGTTCGGCGGCAAAATCCACTTCGTCAGCGCGACACCCGATCTCAGTCGCGTTGTGATCTCCTCGGGGACGGCGTTGACCGGTCCGTCCTCCGCATCAGGATTGTATGAGTGGAGCGGTGGCACGCTGCAGCTCGTCAGCGTCCTGCCCGAAGGAGTGCCGGCGAAAGGGCTTATCGAACTGGGGGATACGAACGATCCCGCGAACGCGCTCTCAATCGACGGGTCGCGGGTCATCTGGACGACGCTCGAAGGGGAACGCCTCGGCCACCTCTATATGCGCGACACGGATACCGGAGAAACGGTGAAGCTCGACGCCGCTCAGGGCGTTGCTGAACCGACCGGGACGGGGTCGGCGCGCTTTCAGACGGCCAGTAGTGACGGGTCGAGGGTGTTCTTCACCGACGGCAAGCGCCTGACGCCTGACTCGACCGCGGAAGCGTTGCCCTCCAGGCCGGATCTTTATGAGTGTGAAATGGTGGTGCAGGGCGGCAAACTGGCGTGCAGCCTCACCGACCTCACCGCTGATCAAAACCCAGGGGAGCACGCCAACGTCCAGGGCTTGCTGTTCGGAACCAGCCAGGATGGTACAAGCACCTATTTCGTTGCGCAGGGAGTCTTGGCCGCCAACGAAAACGGCAACCATGAAAAGGCGCTCAACGGCAAGAACAACCTGTACGAGGCGCATTTCGACGGCAGCCAGTGGATGAGCACGTTCATCGCGGTTATCTCAAGCGAAGACAATCCGGAGTGGGAAGGCTTCCATGTCTCGAACACGGCGTTCTTGACGGCGCGGGTGTCCCCGGACGGCAGGTATCTGGCGTTTATGTCGGCGGCGAGCCTGACGGGGTATGACAATGTCGATGCCAGCACCGAAGCCAAAGGCGCGCATGATGAGGAGGTCTACCAGTACGACTCGGCCACCGCGAGCCTGCGGTGTGTGTCGTGCAGCCCGACAGATGCCCGGCCGCGAGGGGTGCTGGACGCGGAAGGTGTCGGGGAAGGCCTGGGGCGCTTGGTTGATCGTCGCAAGGTGTGGTTCGGGCATTGGCTGGCGGGCAACATCCCCGGTTGGACCGCAGAGAACATCACCAGCGCGCTGTTGCAGTCCAGGTACCTCTCCGATGACGGCCGCTTGTATTTCAACAGTCCCGACAGTCTGCTGCCCCAGGCGGGCAACGGCAAGGAGAACGTGTATGAGTACGAGCCCTCCGGGTTGGGTAGCTGCGAAAGCGCGACGGGTGGCTGTATCTCGCTGTTGAGCTCGGGTAGCTCCGGTAAAGAATCGGCGTTCATCGAAGCGACACCGGATGGCAGCAACGTGTTCTTCGTGACCGCTGCCCAGCTGTTGCCGCAGGACACAGACACGGCGTTTGACATCTATGACGCGCGGGAATGCTCGCAGGCCTCGCCGTGTCAGACCCCGGCCGCCCCGGCAGAACCGGGGTGCAGCACAGCGGATGCGTGCCGGGCAGCCTCGCCGCCGGTGCAGGCGCCGGTCGCGCCGGGTGGGAGCGGCACGTTCACCGGGCCGGGGAATATCGTCGTGCCCCCACCGCCAGCCAAACAGGAACAGAAAGGCGCCAAATCCACGGCGAAAACGCCCACGCGTGCGCAGAAGCTCGCCAAAGCGCTGAAGACGTGTCGCAAACAGCACAACAAGAAGAAGCGCACAGCATGTGAAAAGCACGCCCGCAAGCTCTACGGCGCAAAGACCGCGCAAAAGCACGCGAAGAGCAAAGCCAAGCGCTCCACCGCCCCAGGCCGCTCGAGCGCAAGGAGCGGACGATGATCGGCACGCACATAACGAGACGCCCTGCCAGGGGAACGGGCCGGCGCGGCTTGCGGCTCTTGCTGGCGCTGGCTGCGGCGGCCGGGATCGTCGCGACCGCTGGGGTTTCCTCCGCGTCGGCGGCTGCGCCGTGGTGGCAGCTCGGCAGCGAAGTAGTGCCGAGCAACCTGCCGCCCGGCGGGGAAGGGCTGGTGATCGTGGTGGCGAGCAATCTCGGAGATGCACCGGTCGACGGGAGCACCACGCCCGTGGTTATTACCGCCAAGCTGGCTCCGGGACTGACCGCGACCGGGACGAATAGCATAGTGGTTAACGAAGTCCCGGTGGAATGTTCGACAACGACCGTCGTCACGTGCAAATACGTCGGGGTCCTGAACCCGTATGAACGAATCGCGATCCCGATCAAAGTCAAGGTCGAAGAGCCGCAGGGAACGGTGGTCTCGCTGTCCAATGAAGCGAGCGTGGAAGGCGGCGGCGGCAGCCGGGTGTCCGCGACCTCGCCGGTCAAGGTCAGCGGCCAGCCGACACCGTTCGGGGTATCGACATATGAGCTGGGGCCGTTCAACGAGGACGGCACGCCCGCCGTGCAGGCCGGTGCGCACCCGTTCCAGCTCACGACCACGGTCGCGTTGAACCAGACAACCGAACGTCAGCCGGTGGCGTTGCCGAGGGATTTGAGCTTCAGGCTCCCACCGGGGCTGATCGGCAACCCGACGGCGGCGGGCCAGTGCACGATCAGCGACTTCACCTCGCTGGTGGAAGAAACGAACCTGTGCTCGGCGAGCTCTGTCGTGGGTGTCGCGACCGTTACCGCCAACGAACCGAAATTCGCGCACGTCTTCACCAAGACGGTGCCGGTGTTCAACCTGGTGCCTTCGCAGGGCGAGCCGGCGCGGTTCGGGTTCGAGGTGCTCGGCAAGGTGCCGATCGTGATCGATACCTCGGTGCGCTCGGGCAAGGACTACAGCGTCGTGGCGAGCGTCAAGGACGCGACCGAGACGGCAGGGTTGTTGAGCAGTCAGGTGACGTTGTGGGGTGTGCCCGCCGATCCGCGGCATAACAACGCACGCGGCTGGGAATGCGTCGCCGGCAGCCACTACCAGAAGCAGGTCGGTAAACCGTGTCCCGCGAGCAGTGGTCTGGCTGAACAGCCGTTCTTGACCGCTCCGACGTCGTGTGCGGCCGATCCTCAGGCTGAACCGGTCGTTTCGAGCATGGAAGCTGACTCGTGGGCGCAACCCGGCCAGTTCCTCGGGGCGGAATACGCGTGGATGAACGCTGGTGGGCAGCTGCTTGGGTTTGAAGGGTGTGGCCAGCTGCCGTTCAGCCCGAGCATCGATGTGACCCCGGAACAGCATTCGGCGGCGACGCCGACGGGGTTGAGCGTGGACGTCAGCGTGCCGCAGCAGAGCACGCTTGAAGCGAAAGGACTGGCGGAGGCTGATGTGCGTGACACGACCGTGACACTGCCCGAAGGAGTGCAGCTCAGCCCGTCGGCGGCGAACGGCTTGGAAGCCTGTTCGGAGGCGCAGGTCGGGTTCACGGGGGTCAACCAGGCGACCCAGACTGATGAATTCAATACCGCCCCGGTGGGGTGCCCGGATGCCTCGAAGGTGGGGACGGTCAAGATCAAGACCCCCCTTCTGAGCCATGAACTGGATGGGTGGGTGTATCTGGCCTCGCCGGCGCCGAATGGCGAAGCAGGCCGCAACCCGTTCGGGTCGCTGGTGGCGCTGTATATCGTCGCGGAAGATCCGGTGTCTGGGGTGCTCGTGAAGTTGGCTGGGGAAGGCCAGGTCGATGAAGGCACGCTGCGGGTCTCAACGACGTTCCGTAACGCGCCGCAGGTCCCCTTCGAAGACCTCAAACTGGAACTGTTCGGTGGGCCCCGAGCATCGGTCAGCACCCCGCCGCTGTGCGGAAACTACGCGACGGATGCGCTGTTCACACCGTGGTCGGGTACCGGCCCGCTCGCGGTGAGCTCCCAGGCAGGCGACTTCGCGGTGACCTCGGGTGTCGGCGGCGGTGCGTGTCCGGGTGGGGTGCCGTTCAACCCTGGGTTCTTGGCACAGAGCGATAACCCCCAGGCGGGAGCGTTCAGCGGGTTCACGCTGGAACTAGCCCGCCCTGATGGTGACCAGGCATTGAAGGGCCTCTCGATGCATCTCCCCAGCGGGGTTGCGGCGATGCTCTCCTCGGTCACGCTCTGCACTGAAGCCCAAGCGAGCACCAACAGCTGTCCCGCCTCCAGCGAAGTGGGGCACGCCACAGCGATCGCTGGGCTGGGTCCCGAACCGTATGTCGAGACCGGGGGGCGGGTGTTCATCACCGGCCCCTATGGTGGCGCGCCGTTCGGCCTGGTGATCATCACCCCCGCAGTCGCTGGACCATTTGACCTGGGCACCGTGACCGTGCGCTCCAAGCTGTTGATCGACCCCAACAACGCGTCGGTCACGATCGTCTCAGACCCGCTGCCGACGCAGTTGCGGGGGATCCCGTTGCAGCTGAAGCGGGTGCTCGTGACGGTCGACCGGCCCAACTTCGAGTTCAACCCCACCAACTGCAGCCCGTTGAGGATCGACGGGACGTTGAGCGGCGATGAGGGCGCCACGGCCGGGGTGTCCGCGCCGTTTCAGGTCGGGGGCTGTCAGAACCTGCCGTTCCACCCCTCCTTCTCAGCCGCAACGAAGGGCCACAACAGCAAAGCCAACGGCGCGGGGCTGACGGTCAGGGTGGGCTCCACCCCTGGCCAGGCGAACATCGGCAAAGCCCAGGTGATCCTGCCGAGCACGCTGCCCTCGCGGCTGACGACGATCCAGAAAGCGTGTGTGGATCACGTCTTTGACGCCAACCCCGCGTCCTGCCCCGAAGGGTCCCTCGTCGGCTCAGCGACCGTCCACACCCCCGTCCTGCGCAGCGCGCTGACGGGACCCGCCTACCTCGTCTCCCATGGTGGTGCGGCGTTCCCGGACCTCGAGTTCGTGCTGCAGGGGGAAGGGATCACGCTGATCCTCGACGGGCAGACAGCGATCCGCAAAGGCATCACCTCCTCCACGTTCAACAGCGTGCCCGACGCGCCCGTGTCCTCGTTTGAAACGGTGCTCCCCCAGGGCCCCCACTCCGCGCTCACGACGAACCTCCCACCGAAGGCCAACTACAGCCTCTGCGCCACGAAGCTAACGATGCCGACCACCCTCACCGGCCAGAACGGAGCCGTGGTCACCCAGCAGACCAAGATCGCCATCGAAGGATGCAGCGGCGTGGGCGCCTTCAACAAGAAGCTCACCCGCGCACAGAAGCTCACCAAAGCGCTGAAGGCCTGCCGCAAGAAATACAAGCACTCAAAGCCCAAGCGCCAGAAATGCGAACACACCGCCCACAAACACTACGGGCCACTCAAGAAAAAGCACCCCGCAAAGAAGGCCGCGCACAAGCGCGCTGGAGGACGCTAGGACGCCCGCGAGCTCAGGACTTCGAGCCTCTTCGCAACATGCGGTGGCTCGAGAACACCTCGGCACGGATTCCCTCTCCGTACACGCCGAGGCATGACCCACAGACCAGGCGTGGCCCCCGATCCCTCTCGGGGGCCACGTCCCAAAATTGCGTCGGTGCGTTCGCCAAAATGGCGCCGCCACGGTCGAGTAGCGATCGAGATCGCCGGTTCTGCCACGTGCCTACGCACGCTTCGGCGGTGGCATCGAGACGGATTGAGGCGCAAATCGGCGGCTGGATTCCGCTCCGGCCCGACTGAACGCCCACGGCCCGACGGCATCGCGCCAAGACCCTCGATGTCTGTGGGGTGCTTGTGGGACGCGGGCGCAAAAGCCCCATATCTAGGCGGATTTAGGCGTGCGCCGCGACTCGCTTAGACGGTCTACACCGCCGGCGCAAATGGCCTCTGCGGCCACCTCGACAAGTCTGCTGCGCAGCGGGCTAACTGCCCGCCCTGCTTGAGGTTTTCCCTCCACGACTCCCTCTCTGCTGCTCTTCATGATTCCCTCTTCCTCTCCTGCGATCCCACATCTTCCCCTGTGACCCAGCTGACCTGCTGTGGGAATAATAGGAACATATAGCCCCGTGTTTGTCAAGGGGCAATCATGCTCGGCGACCCAAATCATCACCCCCGTGGGGATTCCGGACCGGACCGATACGCGCAAATGAGGTAGTGGCCCCCGTCTAAGCGAGTCGGTGGTCGCTCAGGCGGGAGTGTCAGAGGCAGAGTTCTTCGACGCCTTCGAGTCTGTCGAGGAGTGTTTTCTGGCGGCGCTCGATGAGGGGGTGGCGCGTTTGTCGGTGGCTGTGTATGGGGCGGCGGCGCTGGAGCGTGATTGGCTTGCGCGGGTTCGCGCGGGGTTGGTTGGGCTGTTGGGGTTCGTGGATGACGAGCCGGCGTGGGGTCGGCTGGTGTTGCTCGATTCACCGGAGGGTGGTGTGGCGTCCTTCGCGCGTCGCCAGCGGGTGCTGGGGGTGCTGGCGGATCTGTTGGGTGATGGTCCTGCTGACGTGAGTCGTGAGAGGCCCGACGATCTGGCGAGCCCAGGGGCTCCTGAACGAGACCTCACGGCGGAGTTCGTCGCGGGGGGTGTCGTGTCGGCGATCCAGATGAGTATGCGCGACGGTGAGGGTGGGCCGCTGGTGGAGTTGGCGCCGTCGTTGATGGCTTTTGTTGTGGCGCCGTATCTGGGGCGGTCGGCGGCTAGCGTCGAGCTGCACGGTGTTTCACCTGGTGAGGATCAGGTGGATGTCGTCTCGGTGCCGGCGTCCGGGTTTCCGGTGCGGGCGACGTATCGCACGGCGCGGGTGTTGCGCGCGATCGCTGAGGCGCCGCATTCCAGTAACCGTGAGGTTGCCGCGGCCGCGGGTTTGAAGGATGAGGGGCAGACTTCGAAGCTGCTGCGGCGGCTGGAGCGTGATGGCCTGATCGCGAATGTCGGCCTGGGCCATGTTTTCGGGGAGTCGAACGCGTGGCTTCTGACTGCGGCCGGCAGGCGTGTGGCGCAGTTGAACTCGCATGAGCTTCTGCCGCCGCCTCCGCGTCGCGGTGCGCACCGGGGCGCGGGGAGGGCAGCGTGATGATCTTTGGACCGGCAAGCCCGTGTGGGCAATGGCGCCGAGGCGCGATGGGCCGGCCGTGGGGAGGACGCGTGGTGCGCGCTTTCCCGCTGAGAGCGTCTACCGACGCAGAGGGTCAAGACCTCTGCTGGCGGACGACCGCATACCCGCACATGCAGTCGCGGGTGTGGGGGTTTGCAAGACGAGCGACGGGGTGCGTCTCCAGGGACGAGTACCTGAGGCGTCGTTCGATCGTAATCCGAGAGGAAAAAGGAGTAGTGGACAAGTGAGACATGTAAGGATGCTAGGACTCTGCCTCGTCGCCGTTCTGGCGATCGCGGCAGTCGCGACGTCGAGCGCGTCAGCGCTGCCGGAATGGGGCAAGTGCGAAGCGAAAGCCGGCGGCAAATACAAAGACTCGAACTGCACCGAAAAAGCCAAAAAAGGCGCGGGCGCCTACGAATGGGTCAAAGGCAAAAACCTCAAACCCGTTCCATTCTCCGGCGAAAACGTCGGCAGCGGAGGCGTGCTGGCCTCCGAATTCTATTCATGCCCCGCATCGGGTGGCCGCTTTACCCGCAAACAGTGCGAAGAAAAAGGCAGTGAATACGAATCGGTTGGAACCGTGGAAATCGAATGCGAAAGCGAGAGCAGCCACGGCGAAGCTGTCGGGTCGAAGAACGTAAGTAACGTCTCGGTGAAGTTCCTGGGATGCAAGGTCTTTGGCTCGGCGCCGTGCTCGAACGGTCCGGTCGAAGGAGAAATCCAGGTCAACCCGTTGAAGGGCGAACTGGGCTACATCAGCAAATCAGGCAAAACAGTGGGCGTGCTGCTCGAACCGTCCAAAAAGCACGGCAACTTTGCGCAGTTCAACTGTGCCGGCATCATCGGTACCGTGGTCGGAGTAGGAAACTCCAAAGAAGGCGCATACTACGAACCGGAAAGCAAGGGCGGTTACGACGGGATCATCTCGCCGATCACTCCGGTCAACACGATGACCAACGAATACACTCAGGTGTACACGGTCAACCGTGCCAACTCGCAGAACATCCCGAGCAAATTCGAAGGTAAACACATCGAGCTGCTCGAAGATTATCTATACGCACCTTCGGAACCAGAAACCAACAGCAACCTCTGGTCCCCGGCGGGCGAGGAAATCACGAACGTGAATCATCCCACCGAAGAAGGTGAGATCAAGGCGTAGTTCAGCCTGTCGCAGGTAATAAACGGGCGTGCGTGGGGTCGTCGAGGCCTCGCGCACGCCTTGTATCGGTGAGTCGACTTCGAGGGGTTCGAGAGAGAGGTTTGGATGACGGTCTGCTGGACATCCCATGACAGAGAAGCCGATCAGCAAGGATCTGGCTCCCGAGTCCGTGGTGGCGGCTGGCTCAGGGGGTCCCGGATCGCGACGACGGTGATGCTGGCGGTGGTTGGGTGTCTCTCAGTGACCTGCGGCTCGGCCTGGGCCGCGACTGGTCATGGGTTCTTGGCGGCTTTGAGTGAAGCGCCTGTGGGGTCGGCGTTGGTTGAACCTGTTGGGGTGGCTGTGGATCATGCTTCGGGGGATGTGTTTGTGGCGGATCCGGGTGCTGGTGTGGTGGATGTGTTCGATTCGGGCGGCACGTATGTGGCGCGGTTCGGGGAAGGGACGTTGTTGGCTGCGGGTGTGGCGGTGGATGAAGCGAGTGGGCTTGTGTATGTGGCGGATTCGTTTCAGGACGCGGTGTTGGTGTTCAAGCCGGATGGGTCTGGGGGCTATGGGTTGTTCTCGGAATGGTCTGGGGAAGGGTTGCCTGGCCAGGAATTTGGCGAAGTGACGGGTGTCGCGGTTGATAACTCGGGTGGTGTGTCGGCGGGGGATGTGTATGTGGTTGATGGCGAAGATGCCGTGACGGAAGAGGGTGCGGTGGATGTGTTCAAGCCGAAGCTGGTGGGTCCTGAAGAAGGTTTGGAAGGGGATCTGGTCAGGCAGTTGACGGCGGGGAAGATGGAAGAACCCAACGGGGTCGCGGTGAGCGGCGTCTCGGGTCGGGTTGTGGTGGCTGATAGCGCGAAGGGCGCGTTTTATGCGTTCTCGGCGTCGGGTGCGTTTGAAGGGAAGTTCACGGGGTCTGGTTCGCCGCAGGGGTCCTTCAGGGGCGCTGAAGAAGAAGAAGGCAACGTCTCGGGGGTAGCGTTCGATGACGCGACGGGGGATGTGTTGGTCGCGGAGGCGCAACGTCACGTGGTGGGTGAGTTTGATGGGGCGGGGGAATGGGTGGGGTGGATCACGAGCACTCTGGCGGGGCCGTTGGGGGAACCGCGTGGTGTGGCGGTGAGCGGTTCGGGGGTTGTGTATGTGGCGGATGCGGGCCGGAGGGTGGTTGATGAGTTTGGTCCGGGTGTGGTGGTTCCGGATGTGGTGACGAGCAAAGCGTCGAAAGCGACGCGCACGACGGTGATCCTGAACGGCAGTATCAATGGGGATGGCAAACCGGCGAAATACAGTTTCCAGTGGGGCGCCAGCGAAGCGCTGGGGAACACGACGACTGCGGTGGCGGCTGGCCCGGGGGAAGAAAAAGTGTCTGCGACGCTTGGCGAACTGCATGCCGGGACGACGTATTTCTTTCGGATCGTGGGGGAAGATGAAGACGGTGTCAACTATGGGGCGGTGCGGGAATTCACGACGTCCCCGGCGGTCGAAGGCGTCAGCACCGGCACGGTCGCGAACCTGGAGCCCACGAGCGTCACGTTGAACGGGGCGTTGAAGCCGGGCGGGATCGAAGCGCGCTACTACTTCGAATGGGGCACCAGCACCACGTATGGGAACCGGAGCCCTGAACCCCCGACCAACGCTGGCTCTGGGAGCGAAACGGTGGCCGCCTCGACGGGCCTGACGGGGCTGGTCGCGAACACGGTCTACCACTACCGTATCGTCACGGAAAACAGCTTCGGCACCACGACGGGTGCAGATGCGCAGTTCACGACCTCAGGGCCGCCACGGATCACCGTGGAAGCCGCCACCGGGGTGGGCCATGAAGAAGCCATCCTGCACGCCAAGATCAACCCTGACGAGTTCGCGACCAGCTACCACTTCGAATACGGCGAAACCACCAGCTACGGCACCGAAATCCCGTTGGGTGGCGCGAGTATCCCCGCGGGCGAGACCCCGGTAGCGGTCTCGGCGGCCCTGACGAAACTGAAGCTCGGTGTGACCTACCACTACCGGGTCGTCGCTGAAAACGAAGGCGGCAACACCAGCGAGCCCGACCAGACCTTCACGACCGTGGCGCCCGCCCCGGTCGACGCGACGTTCGCGACCGCGATCAACGCGACCGAAGCGACGCTGAACACGCTCATCAACCCGCTCGGGCACGACACGACCTTCTACTTCCAGTACGGCACTGCGCCCTGCCAGCCGGACCCCGCCGGCTGCACGAACATCCCTGCACCACCAGGGAGCGACATCGGCTCAGGCGAAACAGACGTCCCCGCAAGCCAGCCATTGACCGGCTTGGCGCCGGCCACGACCTACCACTACCGGGTACTCGCGAGCAACAGTCTCGGCACCACCGAAGGCCCCGAACACACCTTCACAACCCAGACCAGCGAAACCGGCCCACCGCCGCTACCGGATGGGCGCGCGTGGGAGATGGTCTCCCCACCCAACAAGCAAGGCGCACCCGTCGAAGCGCTGACTCGCGAAGGGGGCCTGATCCTCTCCTCAGAAGACGGCAACACCCTGACCTACGTCGTCAACGGCGCCCTCTCAGAAGAAGTACAAGGCAACCGCAGCCCCGAATGGCAACAAGTCATCGCCACCCGCACCCCCACCGAATGGCAATCCCATGACGTCGCCAACGCCAGCAGCAAAGCCAAGGGCGTCAGCCCCGGCCAAACCCCGGAATACCAGTACTTCACAGCGGATCTATCGACGGCGTTGGTGGAACCAGCCTTGGGGACGAGCTCATTGGCGGAACCGCCGCTGGCGCCTGGGGTGGTGCAGGCCACGATGTACCTGCGCGACAACGCGACCGGCACATATCTGCCACTCGTCACCGAAACGAACACGACGGCGGGGACACAGTTCGGCGGCAAGATCCACTTCGTTGGTGCCGCACAGGACCTCAGCCGTGTCGTGATCGCCTCGAGCGTCGCGCTGACCGGGCCGTCCTCCGCACCGGGCCTGTATGAGTGGGGCGGTGGCACGCTGCAACTCGTGAGCGTTCTTCCTGGCGGGGCCCCAGCGGCCGGTGTCGTCGAACTCGGCGACACCAACACGCCGGCGAACGCCGTCTCAGCTGACGGGTCGCGGGTCATCTGGACGACCGTTGAATCCGAACGGACCGGCCACCTCTATATGCGCGACACCGATACCGGGGAAACGGTCAAGCTGGACGCCGCTCAGGGCGTCGTTGAACCGGCCGGTACGGGGTCTGCTCGTTTTCAGACGGCGAGCAGCGATGGGTCGCGGGTGTTCTTCACCGACGGCAAGCGTCTGACGCCTGACTCGACCGCGGAAGCGTTCCCGTCCAGGCCGGATCTGTATGAGTGCGAAATGGTGGTGCAGGCCGGCAAGCTGGCGTGCGAGCTGACCGACCTCACCGTCGATCAGAACCCTGGGGAGCACGCGAATGTCCAGGGCTTGCTGTTCGGTGCCAGTCAGGATGGCACGAGCGCGTATTTCGTTGCGCAGGGGGTGTTGGCGGGCAACGAAAACGGAAACCACGAAAAGGCGCTCGCGGGCAAGGACGACCTGTACGAGGCGCATTTCGATGGCGGTAGCTGGTCGAGGACGTTCATCGCGGTTCTCTCGGGCGAAGATAACCCGGAGTGGGAAGGCTTTCACGTCTCGAACACCGCGTTCCTGACGGCGCGGGTGTCCCCGGATGGCCGGTATCTGGCGTTCATGTCCGCGGCGAGCCCGACGGGCTATGACAACGTCGATGCCAGCCCGGAAGCCAAAGGCGCACGCGATGAGGAGGTCTACCAGTACGACTCGGCCACAGCGAGCCTGCGATGCGCTTCGTGTAACCCGGCCGGTGCGCGTCCGCGGGGTGTGCTGGACGCCGAAGGGGTAGGGGAAGGCTTGGGACGGTTGGTTGACCGGCGCAAGGTGTGGTTCGGGCACTGGCTGGCGGGGAACATCCCTGGCTGGACCGCGGAGAACATCACCAGCGCGCTGTTGCAGTCGCGGTATCTCTCCGATGATGGGCGCCTGTACTTCAACAGTCCGGACAGTCTGGTGCCCCAGGCAGGTAATGGCAAGGAGAACGTCTACGAGTACGAGCCCACAGGACTGGGGAGCTGCCAGAGCGCCACGGGTGGATGTGTGGCGCTGCTGAGCTCGGGGACCTCGAGCAAAGAATCGGCGTTCATCGAAGCGACCCCTGATGGCAGCAACGTGTTCTTCGTTACCGCTGCCCAGCTGTTGGCGCAGGACACAGACACGGCGTTTGACGTCTATGACGCGCGGGAATGCTCGCAGGCCTCACCGTGCCAGAGCACGCGCACCCCCGCAGAACCGGGGTGCAGCACCGCGGATGCCTGCCGGGCGGCCTCGCCGCCGGTGCAGGCGCCCGTCGCGCCAAGCGGGAGCTCTACGTTCGCGGGGCCGGGGAACATCGTCGTGCCCCCACCGCCCGCCAAACAGGAACAGAAAGGCACGAAATCCACGGCGAAGACCCCCACGCGTGCGCAGAAGCTCGCCAAAGCCCTCAAGGCGTGTCGCAAACAGCACTCCAAGAAGAAACGCACAGCGTGTGAAAGGCACGCCCGCAAACTCTACGGCGCCAAGACCGCCCGAAAGCACCCCAAGAGCACCGCCAAACGCTCCACCGCGCCAGGCCGCTCGAGCACAAGGAGCCCACGATGATCAGCTCACGAATTCGAGACGAGCTGGCACGGGTGTTGCGTCCGCGTACTCTGCGCTTCTCGCTGGCGTTCGTCGCGATCGCAGCGATTTTCGCGACTGTGGTTGTGGCCTCGGCATCGGCGGCTGCACCGTGGTGGCAGCTGAATGTGGAAGCCTCCCCGAGCAACCTGGCGCCCAGTGGGGAAGGCCTGGTGATCGTCGCCGCGAGCAACCTCGGAGACGCGCCGGCCAACGGCGTCAGCACCCCGATCGCGATCACTGCCAAACTGGCGCCCGGGCTGGCCGTGACAGGCATCAATGAAGTACTGGTCAACGAAATTCCGGTCAAATGCTCGATCGCGACCGCGGTGACTTGCAAATACGCGGGGGTCCTGAACCCATACGAACAGATCGCGATCCCGATCAAAGTCAAGGTCGAAGAGCCGCAAGGGACGGTGGCCACGCTGTCCAACGAAGCGAGTGCCGAAGGCGGCGGCGGCAGCCGGGTCTCGGCGGGCCTGCCGGTCAAGGTGAGTGCTCAGCCCACTGCGTTTGGTGTGTCGAGCTATGAACTTGGCGCGTTTGGCGAGGATGGGACGCCGGCGACGCAGGCTGGCGGGCATCCGTTTCAGCTGACGACGTCGCTGGTGCTCAACCAGGCAGCTGGGAGGACGGCGGTGGCGTTGCCGAGGGATTTGAGCTTCAGGCTCCCGCCCGGGTTGATCGGCAACCCGACGGCTGCGAGCCAGTGCACGATCAGCGACTTCTTCTCGCTGGTGTTCGAAACGAACCTGTGCCCCCCCAGCTCGGTCGTGGGTGTCGCGACCGTGGTCGGCAACGAACCGAAGTTCGCGCCGATCTTCACCAAGACGGTGCCGGTGTTCAATCTGGTGCCCTCGCAGGGAGAGCCGGCTCGGTTTGGGTTTGAGGTGTTGGGGAAGGTCCCGATCGTGATCGACACCTCGGTGCGCTCGGGCAGGGACTACGGCGTGGTGGCGAGCGTCAAGGACGCGACGGAGACCGCTGGTTTGC
Source organism: uncultured Solirubrobacterales bacterium (assembly GCA_963696615.1). Lineage (GTDB taxonomy): Bacteria > Actinomycetota > Thermoleophilia > Solirubrobacterales > Solirubrobacteraceae > Palsa-744. The sequence continues at coordinate 1,057,472 of CAVOKU010000003.1, forward strand.
TCAGCAGCCAGGTGACGTTGTGGGGTGTCCCGGGCGATCCGCGCCATGACAACGCCAGGGGCTGGGAATGCGTAGCTGGTAGCCACTACCAGAAGCAGGTCGGCAAACCGTGTCCGGCGAGCAGTGGTCTGGCTGAACAGCCGTTCCTGACGGCGCCGACGTCGTGTGCGGCCGATCCCCAGGCCGAACCTGTCGTTTCGAGCACGGAAGCTGATTCGTGGGCGCAGCCTGGCGAGTTCTTGGGCGCGGAATATGCGTGGATGGGTCAGGGTGGGCAGCTGCTCGGGTTCGAAGGGTGCGGCCAGTTGCCGTTCAGCCCGAGTATCGATGTGGCCCCGGAACAGCATTCGGCTGCGACGCCGACGGGGTTGAGTGTGGACGTGACGGTGCCGCAGCAGAGCACGCTTGAAGCGAAGGGGCTGGCGGAGGCTGATGTGCGTGATACGACGGTGACGTTGCCCGAAGGGGTGACGCTGAGCCCCTCCGCTGCGAATGGCTTGGAAGCCTGTTCGGAGACCCAGGTCGGGTTCACCGGTGTCAACCAGGCGACCCAGACTGATGAATTCAACACGGCCCCGGTGGGGTGTCCGGATGCCTCGAAGGTGGGGTCGGTGAAGATCAAGACGCCTCTTCTGAGCCATGAACTGGAGGGGTGGGTGTACTTGGCTTCGCCGGCGCCGAATGGCGAAGGAGGCCGTAATCCGTTTGGGTCGCTGGTGGCGTTGTACCTGGTCGCGGAAGACCCGATCTCGGGGGTGCTCGTGAAGTTGGCTGGGGAAGGCCGGGTCGATGAAGGCACGTTGCGGGTCTCTACGACGTTTCCTAACGCGCCGCAGGTCCCGTTCGAAGACCTCAAACTGGAGCTGTTCGGCGGCCCCCGGGCGTCGGTGAGTACCCCGGCGTTGTGCGGGGACTATGCGACTGAAGCGCTGTTCACGCCGTGGTCGGGGACGGGCCCGTTGGCGGTCAGCTCGCCTGGGGAACACTTCGCGGTGACCTCCGGTGCCGGCGGGTCACCCTGTCCGGGTGGGGTGCCGTTCAACCCTGGGTTCTTGGCACAGAGCGATAACCCCCAGGCGGGAGCGTTCAGCGGGTTCACGCTGGAACTAGCCCGCCCTGATGGTGACCAGGCATTGAAGGGCCTCTCGATGCATCTCCCCAGCGGGGTTGCGGCGATGCTCTCCTCGGTCACGCTCTGCACTGAAGCCCAAGCGAGCACCAACAGCTGTCCCGCCTCCAGCGAAGTGGGGCACGCCACAGCGATCGCTGGGCTGGGTCCCGAACCGTATGTCGAGACCGGGGGGCGGGTGTTCATCACCGGCCCCTATGGTGGCGCGCCGTTCGGCCTGGTGATCATCACCCCCGCAGTCGCTGGACCATTTGACCTGGGCACCGTGACCGTGCGCTCCAAGCTGTTGATCGACCCCAACAACGCGTCGGTCACGATCGTCTCAGACCCGCTGCCGACGCAGTTGCGGGGGATCCCGTTGCAGCTGAAGCGGGTGCTCGTGACGGTCGACCGGCCCAACTTCGAGTTCAACCCCACCAACTGCAGCCCGTTGAGGATCGACGGGACGTTGAGCGGCGATGAGGGCGCCACGGCCGGGGTGTCCGCGCCGTTTCAGGTCGGGGGCTGTCAGAACCTGCCGTTCCACCCCTCCTTCTCAGCCGCAACGAAGGGCCACAACAGCAAAGCCAACGGCGCGGGGCTGACGGTCAGGGTGGGCTCCACCCCTGGCCAGGCGAACATCGGCAAAGCCCAGGTGATCCTGCCGAGCACGCTGCCCTCGCGGCTGACGACGATCCAGAAAGCGTGTGTGGATCACGTCTTTGACGCCAACCCCGCGTCCTGCCCCGAAGGGTCCCTCGTCGGCTCAGCGACCGTCCACACCCCCGTCCTGCGCAGCGCGCTGACGGGACCCGCCTACCTCGTCTCCCATGGTGGTGCGGCGTTCCCGGACCTCGAGTTCGTGCTGCAGGGGGAAGGGATCACGCTGATCCTCGACGGGCAGACAGCGATCCGCAAAGGCATCACCTCCTCCACCTTCAACAGCGTGCCCGACGCGCCCGTGTCCTCGTTTGAAACGGTGCTCCCCCAGGGCCCCCACTCCGCGCTCACGACGAACCTCCCACCGAAGGCCAACTACAGCCTCTGCGCCACGAAGCTAACGATGCCGACCACCCTCACCGGCCAGAACGGAGCCGTGGTCACCCAGCAGACCAAGATCGCCATCGAAGGATGCAGCGGCGTGGGCGCCTTCAACAAGAAGCTCACCCGCGCACAGAAGCTCACCAAAGCGCTGAAGGCCTGCCGCAAGAAATACAAGCACTCAAAGCCCAAGCGCCAGAAATGCGAACACACCGCCCACAAACACTACGGGCCACTCAAGAAAAAGCACCCCGCAAAGAAGGCCGCGCACAAGCGCGCTGGAGGACGCTAGGACGCCCGCGAGCTCAGGACTTCGAGCCTCTTCGCAACATGCGGTGGCTCGAGAACACCTCGGCACGGATTCCCTCTCCGTACACGCCGAGGCATGACCCACAGACCAGGCGTGGCCCCCGATCCCTCTCGGGGGCCACGTCCCTGCGCAAGGGTGTGCGATCGATCTGGATGCCCACACCGGTAGGCGGAAACGAAGCGGTCAGTCCCCTGCGCCAATGCCTCCAGCGGGGGACCCCGCCGCAAGTGATTCGTTGAATGCCTCCGCGGTCTCCCGCAGGCCCTCGCCGCGATCGGGGCGCAGGGTGGCGGTCACGTGACGCCAGTAGCGCCGCGGCGAGTGCCCCGGCAGCACGAGCGCCGCCAGCGCCCGCAGCGCGTAGGACCACGCGGTCAGCCAGCGAACCGCCCGCGCGGCCACGGTGGAGTGGTGCTTGCGCAGGTACAGGTCGCGGTTGCGCGCCATCTCCACGATGCGCCGGTCGGGCTGCCCGCTCGTTGCAAGCTGCTCGTGGTGGATCGCCCTCGCCCCGGGGACGTACAGGCTGTGCCAGCCCGCGTCGCGCAGTCGCCTGGCGAAGTCCACCTCGTCGGAGTACACGAAGAAGTCGGGGTCCATGTAGCCGATCTCACTCGCGGCGTCGAGGCGAACGAGCAGCGCGGAGGACTGGCACCAATCGACCCGCCGCGTCCGCGTCCCACGGCTCTGGACGGTGTAGAGACGGTGCACCAGCAACGCGCCCGCGAGCGCCGTCAGCGGTGTCGGAAACCGCCACGCACACGGCTGCGGGGCGCCGTCGGGTCGCAGCAGCTGCGCCCCGGCGCAGGCCGCCCGGGGATCGTGTTGCAACGCGTTCCACAGCGCCGCGGTCGCACCGGGCTGAAGCTCGGAGTCCTCGTTGAGCAACAGCGCGTATCTCCCTCGCGAGCGAGCCATCAGCTCGGAGTCGTTCACCGCCTTGCCGCGCCGGCGATCGAGCGCGATCAGCCCGTCCACCGCCGGATGCGCGCGGGCCGCCTGCGCGGAGCCGTCGCGCGAGCAGTTGTCGAGCACGAGCACCTCTGTCGCGAACGGCACCGTCTCGCGTTCGCGCGCGATCGCGTCGAGCCCGCGCACGAGCAGCTCCCGCTGGGAAGTGTTGACGACGCAGTAGCTCACCTCGATGGAATCGCCCACCCGCCTATTGTCCGTTGCCGTGCGCATACACGTCGTGGACCCCTCCGCGTACACCCCTCCCTACGACCACGCGCTCTGCCGCGCGCTGGCCGCCGCCGGGGAGCAGGTGACGCTGTTCACCAGTCGCTTCGCCTACGGTTCGGCTCCCGCACCGGACGGGTACCTGCGCCGCGAGCACTTCTACCGGGGCGCCTTCGGGGCGCCGGGCTCACGGTTGCGGGCTACCGCCAAGCTCGCGGAGCATGTCCCCGACATGCTCCGCTACCGCTCCGCGGCGGCCGAGGCCGACGTCGTGCACTTCCAGTGGCTCTCGGTCCAGCACCTCGACCTGCATCTGCTGCCTCGCGGACGCCCGCTGGTGCTCACCGCCCACGACGTGCTTCCCCGCGAGCCCCGTCCCGGCCAGCTGGCCGCCCAGCGGCGACTGTACGAACGGATGGACGCGATCGTGGTCCACTCCGTCCGCGGTCGGGAGCGTCTGACCGAGGAGTTGGGAGTTCCATCCGCGCGCGTCCACGTGATCGCCCACGGAGTGCTCACGCCGTGGCAGATGGCGGCCGAGCAGCCCCTGCCGGCGGAGCTCACTCGGGCCGGCGATGGCCCGGTGGTGCTCTTCTTCGGGCTGATCCGCCCATACAAGGGTGTCGATCTCCTGCTCGAGGCCTGGCGGGAGCGTGTCCGCGAGCTGCCCGCCGACGCGGAGCTGTGGATCGTCGGGATGCCCCGCATCGACGTCGCGCCCCTGCGCGCAGCCGCGCCGACCGGGGTGCGATTCCTGGAGAGGTTCGTCAGCGACGGCGAGATCGGCGCGCTCATGGCCCGCGCGCAGCTCGTCGTGCTCCCCTACCGCGAGATCGATCACTCGGGCGTGGCCTTCACCGCGCTGGGGGCCGGCGTGCCGCTGCTCCTCAGCGACGTCGGCGGCTTCCCCGAGATCGCCGAGCACGGCGCCGCCGAGACGTTCGCCTCGGGCGACGCGGGTGCCCTCGGCGAGGGGCTGTCTGCAATGCTCGGCGACCCCGCCCGCCTCGCCGCGATGAGCGAACAGGCGCGTGCCGCCGCCACTGGTCCCTACGCCTGGGAGGGGATCGCCCGCCGCACGGTCGCGCTGTACGAGGGGCTCCTCCGCGAGAATCCCACTCGATGAGGACTGCGCTGGAGATCATCTTCTGGGTGTGCGCCGGGCTGATCGTATGGACCCAGGTGGGCTACGCGCTCGTGCTGGCGGCCCTCGCGAGGCTGCTCGGCGCGCCTGGGGACGGGACGGCCGCGCTCGATGGATCGATCCACCTCGACGCTGACCCGCCTGCTCTCACGCTGATCGTCGCCGCCCACGACGAGGAGTCGGTGATCGCGGCGAAGATCGCCAACGCGCTCGCACTCGATTACCCGCGCGCGCGCATCCAATTGATCGTCGCGTGCGACGGATGCACAGACGATACGCCGGCCCGCGCCCGCCGGGCGGGCGCCGATCTGGTGCTCGAGCTGGAGCGGGGCGGCAAGATCCGCGCCCAGGACGCCGCCGTGCAGCGGGCGGCCGGGGAGATCGTGGCCTTCTCGGACGCGAACGCGATGTGGGAGCCCGGCGCCGCGCGAGCGCTGGTGGGGGCCTTTGCCGATCCGCGGGTCGGGTACGCGTGCGGACAGGTTCGCTTCGCCCAGGCCGACGGCGGCGCCAACCAGGAGGGCGTCTACTGGCGCTATGAGCTCGCGGTGCGCTCGTACGAGTCGCGTTTGTGCTCGGTGACGGCTGGCAACGGGGCGATCTATGCGACCCGACGCGACTCCTACATCGTCGTCGACCCGGTCATGGGCCACGATCTCTCGCTGCCGTTCAACATGGTCAAGCGGGGGCTGCGCGCCGTGTACGTGCCCCAGGCTCGCGCCAGCGAGAAGATGGTGCCCTCGCTCACCGGGGAGTTCGCCCGCAAGCGCCGCATGATGAGCCACACCTGGCCGATCCTGCTGCGCGGCGGGATGCTCTCTCCGCGTGGCTACCCGCCGATCTATGCCCTGATGATCGTCTCCCACCGGCTGCTGCGCTATCTCACGCCCGCGCTCCACGTGGTGGCCCTCGCGGCGAACATCGCGGCACTCGCGCTCGGCGCCGGGCCGCTGTACGCGATCACGCTCGCGCTGCAGCTCGCGCTGCTGCTGGCCGCCCTGCTGGCGGGCACGCTCCGATCGCGGCCGTTGCTGATCGCGCGCTACTACGTGCTCACCACCGCCTCCCCGGCGGCGGGCCTGTGGGACTGGCTGCGTCACGGCACGAGCGCCTCCTGGGAGGCCGCGGAGGGTACCCGGTGACCCGTCGCATGTTCGACATCGTCGTCTCTGCGCTGGGGCTCGCCCTGGCGAGCCCGGTGCTCGCCCTCGCGGCGGTGGCGATCAGGCTCGAGTCGCCCGGTCCGGTGATCTACCGGCAGCGCCGCGCGGGACGGGACGGGAGGCCGTTCGACGTGTTGAAGCTGCGCACGATGGTTGACGGCGCCGAGCACGTCGGCGCGGGCCTTGCGATCGACGCGAACGACTCTCGCATCACGGGCGTCGGCTCGCTCCTGCGTCGCGCGTCGCTGGACGAGCTGCCGAACCTCCTCAACGTGCTGCGGGGTGACATGTCCCTGATCGGGCCCCGCCCGACCCTGCCCGCCCAGGTCGAGCAGTACACCGAGCGCCAGCGGGGGCGCCTGGCGGTGAAGCCCGGGATCACCGGCTGGGCGCAGGTCAACGGCCGGGCTTCGCTGCCGTGGGCCGAGCGGATCGAGCTCGACCTCTACTACATCGAGCATCGCTCGCTGGCGCTCGACCTGAGGATCCTGTGGCGCACGCCCGCGCTCGTGCTGGGCGGCTCGGGCCTGTACAAGGGAGCCACCGGCGGCTGGGAGGGTGAGCTGTGAGCCCGCCTGCGATCCTGCTCACCGGAGCCGGCAAGCGCTATGACATCGTCGCCTGCTTCGCCCGCCTGACCAAGACGATCGTCGCCGACCCCAACCCCCTCGCGCCCGCGCAGTACGCCGCACACGTGCGCGCGGCCGTGCCGCTGATCGAGGATTCCGGCTACGTTCCCGCGCTGGAGCGCCTGTGCGCCGAGCACGGGATCGGCGCGGTGCTGCCGTTGACGGATCTCGACATCGAGGTGCTCGCCAGAGCGCGCGCCGAGGGTCGCCTGCCCGCGCTCGTGCCCTCACCCGAGGTCGCCGCTGCCACCTACGACAAGTACGAGGCCCACCTGCTGCTCGGCCGGCTGGGCCTGCCCTCGCCGCCGACCGTGCTGCCCGACGCGCCCGACCGCGAGCTCGAGGCGCTCCACTTCCCGGCGATGGTCAAGCCCCGTCGCGGCTCGGGAGCGCGCTCGATCCACCTCGCCCACGATCCCGCCCAGGCGCGCTTCTTTGCCGGCTACGTGTCCGAGCCGGTGATGATCCAGCGTGCGATGGGTGGTCCCGAGCTCTCGATCGACTGCCTCGGCGACCGCTCCGGACGCTGCCTGAACGCGATCCCCCGCACGATGCTCGAGTCCCGCGGGGGCGAGTCGATCAAGGGCACGGTGGTCCGCGACGAGGAGCTGATCGAGCTGGGCCGGACGGCGATGGAGGCGCTCGCGGTGACGGGACCCGCCACGATCCAGGTCTTTCGCGATCCCGACATCGGGGTGGCGATCACCGACGTCAACACACGCTTCGGTGGCGCCTTTCCGGCGCCAGCCTACGCGGCGTGGCCCGGGCGCACCTATCCGGAGCTGATCGTGAGGCTCGCCGCCGGGGAGGCACTCGCCCCCCACGTCGGTGAGTTCCAGGAGGGACGCACCTTCACCCGCTACTACTGGCAGCTCGAGCTCGACGAGCACATGCTCCCCACCGGCCGCGAGCTCGTCCCCGGCGGGCCCCCCCCTCCGCACCAGTGACCCGGAACGGAGGCCACAGCTGCAAGAATCAGTGGCTGTGAACTCGACCACGGTCGCCGATTCCGCGCCGTCGCCCGCAACCGAGCAGTCGCCTGGCGCCACGGACGCCCCGCCGCCGGGGAGCCCGCCCGCCAATGGCGCAGGCCCCGCCGAGCATCCGCAGCTTGCCCCGGGTGCACGCGCCTGCGCGAACTGCGGCGCACCGCTGCAGCCCGGACAGGACTGGTGCCTTCAGTGCGGCATGGGAGCTCCCCACAGCCTCGACGGCGGCGGGCCCGGCTGGCGCTCGGCCACGGCGGTGCTGGTCACGACCGCTGTGCTCGTGCTCGGCGCAGCCGTCGCCGGCTACGCCGCACTCAGCAAGAGCAGCCCCCCCAAACCCCCGCGCAGGGTGGTCACCGTCGCCCAGGCTCCCCCGCCCACCACCGGGCTGGGTACGGCGGGAGCCGGCACGGCCGGCACCGAACCCGGCTCCACCGCCGGAGGCCTTGGCGCTCCGGCGCTCAAACCGCAGGTGGGGGCCATCGCCAAACCGCCGAAAATCCCGCTGGCCGCGGTGACGCCGAAACCGGCACAGACCAAATCCGCGCTCGGAGGCCTGGGCCTGGCAGGCGTCGGCCTCGGCACCCCCAAAAAGAAGAAATCATCCGCCGGCGCCAACGGCTCAGAACCCGAATCGGCGCCGACGCCGATCCTGCTCGACACCAACGCCGCCAGCACCTACAACCCCTACGCCTACCCCGCCGCCGAATTCGGCGACCCGCGGCTGGTGATCGACGGAGAAGCGTCGACCGCCTGGACCGCGGCCGTCCAGCCAGCGGTCGCCCCGAAGATGGCGGAGGGCCTCGTGATCGACCTGAAGACCGCGCGAACGGTGGGCTCGGTGACGCTTGTCAGCTCGACACCGGGCATGACGGTGCAGATGTACGGCGCCAACGGCGCCACGCTGCCGCCATCGATCACCGATCCGGCTTGGACCGCGCTGAGCGGGCCCCACGAAGCCAAGCAGAAGACCCACCTCAAGCTCCACGACGCGAACAAGGGCTTCCGCTACGTGCTGCTGTGGATCAGCAAGGCCCCGGCCTCCGCCGTCGGCACGCCGCAGGCCCCCGGCCACGTCAGCCTCAACGAACTCGAACTGTTCCCCCCCAAGTAGCGGCGCCGAGCAGGGTGGCGGCGCCGAGCAGGGTGGTAGGCCGCGATCGGCTCAGCGGGCGCGCCTGGCGCTGCGTCCGGCCCGGCGCGGTCGCCACACCTGATCCAGGAAGTCGGCGATCTCCTTCGTGAGCCGCTCGGGACGCAGCCGCAGCTCGACCAGCGAGTCGGCTTCCAACAGCCTCGCGTTGGGCAGCTCCTGGGCGAGCATCCCCGCGTCCGAGAAGGGATGCACGGGGTCGCGCCGGTGCCCGAGCACGAGCGTCGGCATCGTGAACGTCCGCCGCTCGTCGCGCGACGGCGCGGTGCGACCGAAGAACAGCCCCTGCAGCAACGCGCCGCCGGGACCCGGATCCTGGCGCAGCACGTCGAGCATCACGTTGCCGTAGTGGGGCAGCAGCCCCCGCGGCACCGCTCGCGTTCCCCGCGCCAGCATCTTCATCACGGGCTCCCCGAACGTGAGCGCCACCAGCACGGGCGTGAAGGTGAGCGCGCTCGCCAGCAGGGCGTTGTCCAGCACGGGCATCTCAATCACCATCGCCCGCACGCGCTCGGGCGCTCGCGAGGCGAGCTCGAGCGCCGTGTTGGCCCCCAGAGACGTTCCCATCACCGCGGTCTCATCCAGACCGAGGTGGTCCATCACGCCGAGCAGCTGCTCGGCGAAGTCGCCCATCGAGTAGCGCCACATGTCCCGCGGACGGTCGGACTGCCCGTGGCCGAGCAGGTCCACGGTGATCACGCGGTTGCCGCGCGCGGCCAGGGCTTTGGCCAGGGGCCGGTGCATTTCCTGGGAGAGCAGCAGCCCGTGCACGAGCAGCAGCGGCCGGCCGGCGGCGGCGACGCGCTTGGCGGCCGGACGGCGCGCGCCCGAGGCGGCCACCGTGGACACCGGCCCGCCACCGTACTCGGTGTAGGCGATGCGCTGCCCGTCCATCTCTACGTAGGGCACTGGATCAGAGTACTCCTGACACGGATCCGGGCGACGCCGTGGTACGCCCGGAATCCGTGCCATCTCCCTCTCCAGCGGCCAGGCCGGTGACGGTTGGCAGGCGGGCCGTCTCCGGGTGACCGTCCATAGAAACCCGGGCGGGGCGAGGAAGATGCGGTGTGTCCGCGACAACCGTTTGTGAGCGGTCGAACGGGCATATCGACGCCTGCGACGGTGCGCTAGCGTGTCTGGCGAGATGGCCAAGCGAGCGCGCATCCTGGCGGGTGAGACCGCGGCGATCACCGGAGGAGCGCGAGGGATCGGGCGCGCCACCGCCCAGGCGCTTGCGCGCAACGGCATGAGGATCGCGATCGGCGATGTCGACCTCGACGCGGCCCGCAAGACCGCCGCAGAGCTCGGCCCCACCGCGGTCGCGCTTCCGCTCGACGTGACCGACCGCGACTCGTTCTCGCGCTTTCTGGACGGCGTGGAGGAACAGCTCGGGCCCGTCGACGTGCTCATCAACAACGCCGGGATCATGCAGATCGGCAGGTTCCTCGACGAGGACGATCTCACCGCGCAGCGGATGATCGACATCAACCTGCACGGCGTGATCCTCGGCATGAAGATCGCCCTCGAGCGGATGATCCCCCGCGGACGAGGGCACATCGTCAACATCTCCTCCCAGGCGGGCAAGTTCGGGACGCCCGGCGGAGCGACCTACTCGGCGACCAAGCACGCGGTCGTAGGCCTGACCGAGGCGGTCCGGGGCGAGCTGCGGCTGATGGGCGCCGACATTCGGCTCAGCTACGTGATGCCCTACGTCGTCAACACCGAGCTCGGCGGTGGGCTCGGCGAGGCACGTGGGCTGAAGAACCTGCAGCCCAGCGATGTCGCCGAGGCGATCGTCGAGGCGCTCGAGCACGGCACCGTCGAAGTGTGGGTGCCGAAGTCCGCCAAACGCACGAGCATCCTCGGCGTGCTGCTGCCCCGCCGGCTCTCCGAGGGCATGGCTCGCGCGATGAAGGCAGACCGGGTGCTGGCCGACGCCGATCCGACCGCGCGCCGCGCCTACGAGCTGCGCGCCGCGGCGTCAGAGCCCGCGCTGGAGAGCGCGAGCCAGTCGCGCATCGAGCAGAAGACGGGCTCCTGAGCTAGGACGTGAGCCACTCGCCGATCAGCCGGCCGATCTGCGGCCCCTGATCCTCCTGCAGGAAGTGGCCGGCGTCCTTGATCGGCCGCGGCGGCGGCTGGCCGATCGCCTGCGCGAAGCGCTCCCCCGTGGCGAGCGGCAGGATCGGATCGGAGTCTGCCCACAGCATCAGCGTGGGACGACGGTCCCCGCGCAGCGCCTGCAGCACCCGTTCCCCGGCGGCCGCTCCCGGCGCGTCGGGCGTGAGCGCGATCAGCAGCGGAAACGCGCGCGCCCCCGCCTTGAAGGACGGGTCGGGAAAGGGCGCGTCGTAGGCCGCGACCACCTCGTCACCTGGATCGGTGTGGCAGGCGCCCCGCACGAGCATGCCGATCGGCATGTCCTCGGTGCGAGCGACGAAGTCGCGAAATCTGCCCCACGCCTCGGACATCCGCTGATGGCCCGTGAACAGGCCGGTGTCGAGGATCACGATCCGCTCGATGCGGCCGGGATGCTCCACGGCAAGCCGCAGCCCGATCGGTCCGCCCCAGTCGTGCACGACGATCGTCGTGCCGCGCAGGTCGAGGTCCTCCAGCAGCGTCGCCGCCATCGCCACGTGGCGGTCGTAGCTGTACCAGCCGACGTCCACGGGCTTGTCCGAGCGCCCGAAGCCGACCAGGTCGGGGGCGATGCAGCGAAAGCCGGCATCGCGCACGGGCGGGATCACGTCCCGCCACAGAAACGACCAGGTCGGCTCGCCGTGCATGAACAGCACCGGTGCGCCCGAGCCCTGCTCGATGTGCGCCAGACGCAGCGAGTCTATCTCGCGGTATACGGGCGCGAACGGGAAGTCGGGTACCGCCGCGAAGGCCTCCTCGGGCGTGCGGGCGAACTCGCTCACCGGCGCATCCTATGGCCCATGCGTTAGGCTCGCGGGGCGATGCACGCGTTGGCGGTTCAACTGGCGCCGATAATCGGCGCAGAGAAGAGCAAAGTGCCGTTCTACATCGCCGGCGGGCTGCTGGTCGTCTGGGCGTTGGTGCTCTCGCTCGGACTCGGCATGCGCAAACCCGAGTTCCCCGGCAACGCCGCGGGAGAGCGGGTGGTGATCGCGATCACCGCCGTGCTGGTGCTGGCGGCCGCATCGATGGCCGTGGTGACCTCCAGCGCTCCGTCGAAGTCCGCGCCGGCGCCCGGCGGGAGCTCCGCTCAGGTCGTGGCAGCGGGGACCGGCAAGTGAAGCTATACATCTGCTGGGGCACCTTTCCCACCCCCCGTCCGGGCGGGCACCCCTGCGCGAACGCGTTTCACGCCCTCAAGGACGCCGGCCACGACCCGGAGTCGTGAAGTCCTACGGGTTCGCGCCCCTGCCGGAGATGTTCGACCGCACGCGCGGACGGCGCGAGGTGCAGGAGCTGACCGGCAACCGCTGGGTTCCGGCCCTCGTTCTCGACGACGGCACCGTGATCGACGGCTCACCTGAGATCGTCGATTGGGCCGCCGCCAACCCGGCATAGCTCTTCCGCGAAGCCTCCAACGGCGGTGCTGGGTCCCCGCGGCTGCTCCCGTACTCGTCCTGCAGTGCTGCGTCGCCGCGGGCGGCGGCGCGTCCGAGTGCGATTGCGACGGTCGCAATGAAGGTGATCGCGAACAACGCCGCTAGGGCGATGGACATTGACGACGCCTCCTCCTGACCCTTGATAGCCAGCTCTTGCGCACAGTGGCAGATCGGACGGACGGCTGTCCACGCTCGTGCGCAAATGGTTCCGCTATGTCCGCAATACTTTCGACGCAACCGGCCGGGATCCCCCCGGCCAGATGGCCGGCACCGGAGTCCGAGGCTCCCCGGCCCCGCTCATTCCCCCCACAGAGAGGAAGCTGCCGATGGACGTCCTGGCGAGGCTCGACGAGGCAAGGCGCGCGACCAACGTGCTCGAGCATCCCTTCTACCAGCGCTGGAGCGCGGGAGAGCTGAGCGAGGCGGAGCTCGACCTCTATGCGGGCGAGTATCGCCACGCGGTCCTCGCTCTGGCCGACGCCTCCGCACGGGCGGCACAGACGGCGGGCCCCGAGCACCGCGCGGGCCTGCGGCGCCACGCGGTCGAGGAGGCCGAGCACGTGCAGCTGTGGGACAGCTTCGCCACAGCCGCCGGTGCGGTCGGCTCGACCGAACGCTCTGCAGCGGGCCGCACCGAGCCGCTCGAGCAGACCGCGCGGTGCGTGCAGGCCTGGACCGCGGGCGAGGACGTGCTCGAGCACCTGGCGGTCCTGTACGCGATCGAGGCGAGCCAGCCGCAGATCTCCGCCACCAAGCTGGAGGGCCTCTCCCAGCACTACGGCTACAGCGCCGAAGGCCCCGCGGTGGAGTACTTCACGCTGCACGAGCGCCTGGACGTCGAGCATGCCCGTCAGGCGGGCGAGCTGATCCAGACGCTGCTCTCAGAACAGCCCGACCCGGAGGCGGCCGGCGAGCGGATGCTGGCCCGCGCCCGCGCGGCGCTGCGCGGCAACTGGGAGCTGCTCAGCGGCGTGGAAGCGGCGCGTTAGAGAGTCGCCACGCGAACAACACGGCCGCGACCGAGGTCGCGAGGTTGAGGCTCGACACCCCCGTCCGCATTGGGATCGAGACCCGCGCATCCGCGCGGGACAGGAGCTCGGGGGTCAGTCCCTCGCGCTCGCTGCCGAAAGCCAGGATCGCCCGGGCCGGGAGCGACGCGGGGTCCAGCCGCTCTCCGGCCGGATCGAGCGCCAGCAGCGGACGATCCAGCGAGGGCGGCAGCCCCTGCTCCAGGCGGGCGACGGGCAGGGCGTAGTGAAGCCCGGCGGCGCCCCGCAGGGCGTCCGGGTGCCACGGGTCGTGACCGCCGGTGATGATCACCCCGTCGGCGTCGGCCGCGGCGCTGACGCGCACGCACGCGCCCATGTTGCCGAGATCGCGAGGGTTCTCGAGCAGGATCACGGGAGCCTCGCGGGGATCTGCGAGCATCGCCGCCGGGTCGATCGCGGGGCGCTCCGCGAGCGCGATCACCCCCGTCGGCGGGACCAGCGGCGCGAGCTGGGCCAGCACTGCCGCGGGTATCTCCCGCGCGAGCCCCATGATCGTCCCGGTGAGGTCGGGCGCGAGTTGGTCGCACAGTCGTTGCAGCGCATCGCGGTCGATGCAGACCACGTCGTTCACGACAGCGCCGAAGCGGACGGCGTGCTTGAGCGCGTGAAAGCCTTCGAGCACCGCGAGCGTCCGATCGCGTCGGGCGCGCCCGAAGCGCGGGATGAGCGACCCGTTGCTCGGCACCGCGCGATGATCGCACGCCGGTCGCGCCGGGCGCACGGAAACCGTGTGCTAGACCTCCTGCCCGATGGCGGCTCCCGAGGCGGTGATCTTCGACAACGACGGGCTGCTGCTCGACACCGAGGAGGCCTGGACGCGGGCCGAGGAGACGCTGTTCGCACGGCGCGGCGCCGTCTTCACGCTCGCGCACAAGCGCACACTGATCGGCTCTGACCACCGCGCCGCGGCGCGCAAGCTGGAAGCGCTGCTCGAGCTCGACGGCGAGGGAGAGCAGCTGATGGCCGAGCTGCACGAGCTGGTCATGGAGGAGGCGCTCGCGGGGGTCGCGCCCCGCCCCGGGGCGCTCGAGCTGATCGAGCGGTTGCGCGAGACGGGCGTCCGACTGGGCGTTGCCTCCAACTCCAGACGCCCCTTCGTCGAGCGCACGCTCGCCGGCGCCGGACTGATGGACGAGACGTTCGCGACGATCGTCTGCGTCGAGGACGTCGCCCGCCCCAAGCCGGCGCCCGACATCTATCTGGAGGCCTGCCGGCGCCTCGGCTCGGACCCTCTGTGCAGCGCCGCGCTGGAGGACTCGCCGCTGGGGGTCGCCGCCGCGGCGGCGGCGGGCGTGTACGTGATCGGGGTGCCCTACCTACCCGACACGGAGCTTCCCGGCAGTGACCTGATCGCGCAGAGCCTCGCCGATCACGCCGTCGCGCGGGCGCTCGGCCTCGACGGCGCCAGGGACTGAAGCCGCTCCACCGTGCCGCGATCGAGCTGCCTGGCCAGGTCATACAATGGTCTCTCGGAAGGCCATCCCCGAGCCCGGAGCACCATCCGCCCAGATGACCGCCACCACAGACACGCTCAGCGTCGAGCCCACCAGCCTGGATGCCGGGGCGCGCGACACGGCGCCGATCGCGATCATCGACTTCGGATCCCAGTACACGAACCTGATCCGCCGCTCCTTTCGAGAGCTCTCGGTCAGCTGCACGATCCACACCCCCGACGTGACCCCCGAGCAGCTTGCGGAGTGTGCAGGGGTCGTGCTCTCGGGCGGTCCCTCGAGTGTGTACGGGGCCGACGCTCCGCGCTGTGACGCAGCGATCTTCGAGTTGCCGATCCCGATACTGGGCATCTGCTACGGCCACCAGCTGATGGCGGAGATGCTCGGCGGTCGCGTCACCTCGGCCGAGGGCGGCGAGTACGGGCGGGCGCGCCTGGAGGTGATCAAGGGAGATCACCTGTTCACGGGGGTACCCCGCGAGCTGGAGGTGTGGATGAGCCGCGGCGATGTCGTGGAAGCTCCTCCGCCGGACTTCCAGGTGGTCGCCCAGACGGACGCCTGCCCGGTCGCCGCGATGGCCAGCTCCAGCGGGGACCGCTACAGCGTGCAGTTCCATCCCGAGGTCGCCCACACCATCCACGGCGTGCAGATACTGCGCAACTTCGCCCTCGGCGTGTGCAAGGCGGGCGTGACCACCGCCTCGCACGACCTCGTCGACGACCTCATCGCCGAGATCCGCGGCGAGGTGGGCGAGCGGCGGGTGTTCCTGATGCTGAGCGGCGGCATCGACTCCACCGTCGCCTATCTGCTGCTGGCGCGAGCGCTGGGCAGCGAGCGGGTGTTCGGCCTGCACGTCGACACGGGCCTGCTGCGGGAGGGCGAGACCGACTTCGTCGTTGACACGCTGCACGGTCTGGGAATCGAGAACTTCAAGGTGGTGGACGCCAGCAGCGACTTCCTGGGGGCGCTCGCCGGGGTGAGCGACCCTGAGCGCAAGCGTCGTGCGGTGGCGCAGACGTTCCTCGACGTCAAGGACCGCGAGATGGAGAAGCTCGGCCTGGACCCCAACGAGTGGCTGATGGGGCAGGGCACGATCTACCCCGACCTGATCGCCAGCGGCGTCTCCGATCACTCGCACACGATCAAGACCCATCACAACTCGCTGTTGAAGGAGCGCTCCGATTTCCCGATCGTCGAGCCGCTGAAACTCCTCTACAAGGACGAGGTGCGCCGGATCGGCACGGCCCTCGGCCTGGAGGAGGACTTCGTCTGGCGCGAGCCGTTCCCCGGGCCGGGACTGTCGATCCGCCTGCTCGGCGAGGTGACGGAGCAGAAGCTGGCGCTGCAGCGCCAGGCCGATGAGATCCTCAACGAGTGCCTGCGCCCGACCCGCTGGCGGCGGGAGCTGTGGCACCGCTTCCCCGTGCTCGGCATCGTCAGCGAGTACGAGCAGCCGCTGCTGCGCGACGGCGTCCTCGGCGAGGCCGCGCCCGCGCGCACGGAGACGGTGCAGGCGGCCGACGCGATCCTGCGGCAGGAGCTGCGTGCCCACGGCGTTGACCACGATCGCGCCGAGTGTGTGATCCTGCCGCTGAAGTCGGTCGGGATCAAGGGCGACGCCCGCAGCTACGAGTCGCCGTTGGTCGTGTCGATCGCCCGCGGGGGCCGCTGGGCGCGGGTTCCGTATCGGTTTCTGGAGCAGCTGAGCTCGCGCCTGACCAACGAGGTGGCGAGCGTCAACCGCGTCGTCTATGACCTCACCAGCGGCGCGACGATCGGCCCGATGGACCGTCTCGCGTTCCTGCGGTTGATCACCAGCCGCGACGCGATGACCGCCGATTGGGCCAAGCTCGAGCACGATCTGCTCGCCGAGATCTCCTCGCGGATCACGGGCGAGACGGCGATCGACTGCGTGATGATCGACATCACCCAGAAGCCGCCGTCGATGATGGAGTGGGAGTAGCACTCGACGCAGTGATCGAGCCCGCGGCAGCCAGGTAGAGGATCGCCTGCACGCGCGCCACCGCGGCGATGGCGCCGTCGGGGACGAGCAGCTCGGGATGATGCAGTGGCCGCGCGAGGAACCCCTCTGCGCCATCGAGGCCGACGAAGGCCATCGCCAGCGGTGCCAGCGAGCCGAAGAAGGCGAAGTCATCGGACCCGCACGAGCGCCACCTTGCGGCGGGTCCCAGTCCGCTCTGCGCGAGCAGCCGCCGCGCCTCGGACACGATCGCGGGGTCGTTCTGAAGCGCTGGCTCTCCGGCGGTGAGCTCCAGCTCGGCGCGACAGCCGTACGCGGCGGCGATCGCCTGGACGGTCTCTTTCACCATGCTTCGCAGCTCGAGCCGATCCTCGGGATCATGCGCGCGCAGCGACGCTCGCGCCCGCGCCTGCTCGGGGATCACGTTCTCGGTCTCGCCGCCTTCGATCCTGCCCACGGTCAGCACCGCGGGCCGGTGCGGGTCGATGCGGCGACCGACCTGGCTGTGCAGGGCGATCACGATCTGGGCGAGCGCGAGGATCGGGTCGCGCCCGCGGTGGGGATAGGCGCCGTGGGTGGGCTGTCCGTACACGGTGATCTCGACCGAGTCACTCGACGCGTTGACTGCCCCCGGGTCGAGCGCCACCATCCCCCACGGCAGTTCCGGGTGCACATGGGCGGCCACCACCGCGCCCGGCCCAAGCGACGCGAGCTCCCCGTCGGCGAGCTGCTGCGCGCCGGAGGGGTAGGCCTCCTCGCTGGGCTGAAACAACGCCACCAGGGCGACGGGCAGCTCCTCGGCCAGGGTGTGCGCCGCTCGCGCCAGCGCGACCAGAGCCGCCATGTGGACATCGTGCCCGCAGGCGTGCATCGTCTCGCCGCTCGCACTGAAGGCCGACCCCGTGCGCTCGCGGATCGGCAGCCCGTCCAGCTCGGCCCGCACCACCACGCTGCGAGCGCCGGCCGGGCCGATCCGGGCGATCCTGCCGGTGCCCGCGACGACGGTGGCGCGCACCGGCAGCTTCCCGGCGACGGCGTCCCCCGTCTGGGTCTCGGCGTGCGCCAGCTCGGGTTCGCGATGCAGCCGGTGGCGCAGCTCCACCGCGGCGTCGAGCTCGCGGTCGATCCCCGCGAGCAGCGCCGCCAGCAGCTCCTCAGTAGGCCTCGCCATAGCGTCGGCACACCTCCTCGAGGTCCAGACCCGCCACCGCCTGCAGCTCCGCGCGCTTGACGCCCGCGTACGCGTCATATAGCCGCGGCGCCATCCAGCCGCGCACCGTCCCGTCCTCGGCGAGCGCCCGCAGCGCGTCCTCCAGAGACTCGGGCAGTCCGCCCACGCCGAAGCGCTCGATCTCGGCGGCCTGCAGGTCGGAGGGGTCGCGGTCGAGCACCGGCGCGGGCTCCAGCGGGGCGCGTACACCCTCGAGCCCCGCCCGCAGGATCGCCCCGAGCGCGAGATAGGGGTTGGCGGTCGCGTCGGCGCCGCGGTACTCCAGACGCAGCTGCGGGGCGGGGTCCCCACCGGCGAGCGTCACCGGCGTGGGTATCCGCAGCAGCGCTTCGCGACTGCCCTTGGCCAGGCACACGGCTCCAGCGCTCCAGCGGTGCGGCTGAAGGCGCGCACCGGAGGCGGGGCTCGGCGCGCACAACGCGCTCAGCGCGCGCGCATGACGCAGGATCCCGGCCGCGAAGCGCCCTCCGAGCTCACTCAGCGCGCCCGGTCGCGCGTCGTCATACAGGACCGGGCCTCCGGACTCGTCGAGCAGGCTCAGATGGATGTGCACGCCATTGCCCGCGGAGGCAGGGTCGAGCAGTGGCGCGAAGCTCACGCGAGTCCCTTCGCGACGGGCGATCTCGCGCACCACCTCTCGAAACACGATGGCGCGGTCGGCGATCGCGAGTCCCTCGCTCGGTTGCACCGGCACCTCGTACTGATGCGGCGCGTACTCTGCCAGGAACCGCTCGGGGCGAAGCTCGGCCTGGACCAGCGCGTCCATCAGCATGACGGCAAACAGTCCGGCGCGACGTTGGGCGTCGAGCGAGAAGGCCAACGGCGCAGGCGCGTCGCGCCGCAGCTGGAACTCGTGCTCGAAGCTGGCCAGGACCCGGACGCCGAGCTCGGACTCGAGCTCGTCCAGGGCGTCGCGCAGGAAGCGTCGCGGACAGCAGTCCCACGGCTGTCCGTCGTTCTCGACGATGTCGCAGAGCACCAGCTCGAACGCCCCTGCACCGTCGTCGCGGGCGCTCTGGACCCGCGCGCTCGTGGACGGGTCGGGGAGCAGGCGCAGGTCTCCGATCGAGCCGAACGGGTTGGGCTCGGCCAGCGACCCCAGCGGTGTGAGGGAGAGGTTGGCGGGCACCCAGCTGACCCCCGAGGACAGATGTGGCTCGAGCTCGGACGCGAACAGCGAGCGTCCACGCACGATCGCCCCCAGGTCACAGCACGCCAGCGTGACCAGCTCCTCGGCGCTCACGCGAGCATCTCGGCCGTCACGCTGCCGTTGTCCCACAACCCCTCCCGCAGGCCGACCTCGCCGGCCGCCGAGCGCATCCCCGGAGCGTCTGTGCGGTTGACCACGGCGATCATCCCTCCGGCCGGCATGTCGCGCCGCTCGAGCGCTGACGCCAGGAGCTCGCGGGGCTGCAGGTGCACACCGCCGTAGCCCAGCGAGGGGTAGGTGTCGGCGACGGCGTAGAGGTTGCCACCGGGACCTTCGATCCGGCCCACCACACACGCGAAGTGTCCCACGTCCCAGTCGGGTGGGGGCCCCTCGGACTCGCCGTCGAGCAGGTACCCGAGCAGCTGGGGCCTCGACACGCGGCTTCCCCACAGGTGGCGTGTGGCGAGGTTGGCGACGAGCGTGACCGGGTCGGCGAGCGCCGCGGCGAGGTCGAACAGCCCGTCGAGCGTCCGAGCCGTCCAGGGGCCAGCGAGGGGTATCGCCGCGAGCTGTCCGTCGGACAGCTGCTCGATCGCGCCGAGCAGGCCCCCAGCCGTGGTTCCGGAGATCGCCTCGTCGGCGACCTGGGGCAGCGCGAGCCGGTAGTCGCGCCGGCCCTGCTCGTCGAACGGGAGCACGCCGGCGTCGCGGTGCGCGGAGACGATGGTTCCCGACGCCAGCGCCACCGCATCCTGGTCGAGCGCTTGGCTGTCCTCGCCCGCGATGCCGGCGGCTCGCAACGCGAGTGCGCCGCAGAACGCTCCGCACAGGTCATCGCGCTGGGGCAGCTCGCGTGCGTGCGCCGCCAGCAGCTCCCGCGCCCCGGGCAGGAGCCTGATCTGCATTTTCGCGCCCTCCACGATGCCAAATATACGGCCGTCGATCGCATCGACCCCGCGGCGGCCTCAGCTGCCGCGATCGAGGTGAAACAGCCCGCTCGGGCCGATCGCGAAGCGATGGCTGCCGAAGTCCGCCCGCGAGAGCGAGGCAACCAGGCGCGCGCTGGCGCCGCTCGGATCCGGGCGGGGAAGGCCTTCCTGCAGGCGCAGCGGGATCCAGCGCCCCGCGAGCACCCGTCCGCCCGGCCCCAGGGTGACTCGCAGGATCGCGCTCAGCGACAGGGAGCCGCCGCCCCCGAGCGTGTGGTATCCGACGAAGTTGCCCAGCGAGTAGGCGATCAGGCGCCCGCGATAGCGCTCGATCCCGCGAATCACGTGCGGGCCCGAGCCGAGCACGATCGAGGCGCCCGCGTCGATCGCGGCGTGGGCGAACCGTCGCGCGTCGCCGCGATTCTCGCCGAGGTAGAGCTGGGTGCCAACGGGGGTGTGGAGCTGGTCGGCCCCCTCCGCCCCTGCATGGATCACCACGACGACCAGCGAGGCGATCCGGCGTGCGCGCCGCACGAGCCTCTGCGCGCCCGCGATGTCGAGCAGGTTCCCGTCATATGGGTAGGGCGCGAAGCCGACGATCGCAACCCGTCGGCCCGCCACCTCGCGCAGCGCGATCTGACCGGGCAGCCCGTCGTGCCCGATGCCGACGCGGGTGAGTGCGGCGATCGTCTGACGCCGGCCCGACGGACCGTAGTCGAGGGAGTGGTTGTTGGCGAGGTTCATCACGTCGAACCCCAGCGAGCGAAGCCCACCGGCGTATGTGGGCGGCGCCTGGAAGGCGAAGCAGTCGCCTCCGCCGATGCCGCCGCACTTGGAGCTTTCCCCCACCGACAGCGTGCCCTCGAGGTTGCCGAGCGTGAGGTTCGCGTGCGCCAGCAGTCCGCGGACCGGCCTGAGAGAGCCGCTCAGTCCCCGCGGCGGAAGCCCCCGCTGCGTGCTCAGGGCGATGTCGCCGACCCACTCCAGCGTGATCGGACGGTCCGCGCGGGGAGCGGACGGCGCCGTCGGAGGTTCCGGTGGGGGAGGGCCTGTTCCGTGCCCGCTCGGCGCGGCCGCCACCGGCGCCGCCAGGCACGAGATCAGCCAGAGGCCAAGCGCGGCGAGCGCTGCGACCCGCGGCGCGTGTCTCATCGCTCGGCGGCGACGGCCGACCGCTAGGCTCACGCGAGCGTCGTGCATGGCAGCACAGTCTCTCTGATCGAGGAGCCGGCGATGAGCAACCAGACCGAGCGGGCCAGGCGCTTTCTCGCGCTCCACCAAGACGAGCGCCCGCTGCTGCTCGTCAACCCGTGGGACGTGGGCTCCGCGCGGCTGTTCGCCTGGCTGGGCTTTCAGGCGCTGGCGACCACCAGCAGTGGTCTCGCTGCCACGCGCGGACTGCTCGATGGCTCGGTCGACCGCGCGGACGTCCTCGCGCACACGTCCAGCATCGTGCAGGCGACCGAGCTGCCGGTGTCCGCCGACCTCGAGAACGGCTTCGCCGACGATCCCGAGGGCGTGGCCGAGACGTTTCGACTCGTACGCGACGCCGGCGTGGCGGGCGCCTCCGTCGAGGACTACAGCGGGCGCGAGGACGCGCCCATCTACGACGTGGGGCTGGCCGCCGAGCGGGTGGCCGCCGCCGCCGAGGTCGCCCACGACGACCAGACCCGGCTGGTGCTCACCGGCCGTGCGGAGAACCACCTGCACGGGGTGAGCGACCTGGCCGACACGATCGTTCGCCTGCAGCGCTATCAGGAGGCTGGTGCCGACGTCCTATACGCCCCCGGACTGACCAGTCTCGATGAGATCCGCGAGCTGGTCCGCTCGGTCGACCGTCCGGTCAACGTGCTCGCCCGGCCCAACGGACCGTCGGTGTCCGAGCTGGCCTCGGTGGGAGTCAGCCGGGTTTCGGTCGGTGGCGCACTCGCCTTCGCCGCGCTCGGTGCGGTCAGCAGCGCCGCGCGCGAGCTGATCGAGCGGGGAACCTACTCGTTCTGGGAGGACGCCCGGCTCGGGCTCGAAGGCGCGCGCGGAGCCTTCCTGGCCGACGCGGGCTGAGCGGGGCTCAGCGAACCTTCGACCACTCGACGAGTCTGCCCCCATCTTTTCGACGGCCAACCAGGTCACCGCGGCCGGCGAGACGCGGGGCTTTCACATGACCGCGATCAGGCTCCGTCGAGCCGGGGGGCTGCTGGTGAGGAGGGCGTTGACCTACAAGCCGGCTGCGATGCTACGCGCCTTGCCATCGCTGTCTGCGAGGTGTAGCTCCCTTGATCCGGGCAGCGACCAGAAGTTCCTTGATCAGGCGTGTTCCGATTGTTCGGAGACTCTCAGCGAGGGGTGAAGGTGTACCTACGGCAATAGGTGGGCCCCGATGACCTTCTCAGCCGCTTGTCTTTTCGAGCTGACTCAGTTCGATCGTCTTTGACGGCGCCGTCACCGAAACCGGCTGATTCCAGCCCGAGAAAGTGATCTCAGCACTGTCCTTTCCGTGCTTTACGAGCTGAAGCGGATAGGGCTTGCCTGTCGCCGCTACGTACAGGATTCCGGGGGAGCTCTTCGTCGCCTGCCTCAGGGTGAATGCCTTCTGGCCCATGACCGTGGTGGTGGTGCCCTTGACGATCGGACCGAGAGTGAAGAGTCGTTCCATCTGGCGCTGCGGCTCGGTGAAAGATGCAAGCGCAGCCAGCTGCGGGTCACTGGCGGACGCCTTCACCCACGTGTCGTTGGGCACCTCGACCCCCGCTGCTCCAAGCTGGGTATAAAAGGCTTTGTTCCCTTTCAGGTACAGGGCGTCTCCGACTCGAATGGCTTCAAAGGAGAGCTGCTCGAGAGATACACGGCCCTGGCCGCTTTGGTTAGCAAGCTGGAGGTCCAGCGTGAGTGGAAGTCCGCCATCGGTTCTCGTGCCGACCACGTGAACTGAGGCCGCGCTCTTTGCCGCGATCTTGCTCGCGGCGAGAATTTCAGTCGCGGATTTCGACTCGATGCCGCTGCCCCCTGAGCCACCGCAGCCGACAAGAGCGAGAGCAACCGCGACACTGAGCAGGAGTGCCGGCTCGGGGGTTGCGCGCCGCCGCGCAGCTGGTTTCCTGAAAGGGCTCACGGCGGGGCAGGGTACCAAGCCGACGCTGGACGTCGGTAGCTCGCCGCGGCGACCGTCGCGGCCGCGACGGTGGCGACCCGACCGGCTCGAGCAGCGGGAACCCGTCGACGGAGCGTTGCGAGGATGGACCTCCGAGATACCGGACAGTCGTGGCAACGGATGTGGGGGAAGGATGCGGGAAGAGCCGCGAAAAGGCCCTTGTTTACTGGGGAAAAGCGGTGGGCAGCGTTTCAGTTAGACGGGGGCTACTGAGTTCGAGCGTCCTCCTTTTCGGGCCGGCGCGCAATGGCCAAAAAGCGTCCAATAGCCGGAAGGACGGCCGAACGGCCCTGCTGTCACCTGGAACACCTTGACAAACAGAGTCGGATGTGTTCTCATCTCTTCCCACAGCAGCAGGTGGTTGGGGAACACACGCAGGTGTCGTATGGAGGGGACGATGGCGGGAAGAGGGAGAGTCACGGTGGACGGCGGTACTCGAATTGCACGGTTGAGTAGGGCGTTTAAGCGCTCGGAGCCTGGCAATCTGATTGAAACAACTGTGCGCGCCAAGCTCATCGCAGCGGCCGTTGAGGCCGTTGCGGCCGGCAGTGTGGCCCGTCTAACTGATTCTGTGGTCGCTTGCAGGGCGGGGGTCTCTCGGAGCGTGCTCGATGAGGTCTTCGGGGGTGTCGATGGATGCTTGGCGGCGGCGGTGGATGAGGGTGTCGGGCGGTTGTGTGCCGTCGTCGCAAATGCGGTAGATGGGGTCGACGGAACCGGCGTGGGTGGGTGGCTCGAGCGGGTGCGTGCCGGTGTGGTGGCGCTGCTCGGGTTCTTCGACGACGAGCCGGGTTGGGCGCGGCTGCTCGTGTGTGAAGCGCCAGACGGCGCTCAGGGTGTGATCGGCGTGCTCGTCGAGCTGCTCGGTGATCGTGCGCCGAGTGACCTGATGGCCGACGATCGAGGGTTCGGGGTCTCCTCCGAGCTCGTGGGTGAGATGGTCGGCGGTGGCGTCGTGTCGGTCATCCAGGGGCGGATGCTCGAACAGGACGGAGGTCCGCTTGTGGAGCTGGCGCCCTCGTTGATGTCCTTCGTCGTGGTGCCCTACCTCGGCCGCGGGGTTGCCGGTGTGGAGCTGGCGGGGCGCTCGCCGGTCGCCGAACCCAGCGAGCGCGAGCACAAGGGTCTTCGCACGACCTACCGTACGGCGCGGGTGTTGCGCGCGATCGCCCGCGCGCCTCGCTCCAGCAACCGTGAGGTGGCCGACGCGGCGGGATTGACCGACGAGGGCCAGACCTCCAAGCTCCTGCGACGCCTGGAGCGCCAGGGCCTGATCGAGAACGTGGGGCTGGGGCACGCCTACGGTGAAGCGAACGCCTGGCTCCTGACGGGGGAGGGCTGGCGGCTCGCGGAGCTGAACAGCGAACAGCAGCTGCTCGCCTCGCACCCGGGACCGCGGCGCGGTGCACACGGCCGCGCGCCCAGGAGTGCCTCATGAGCTTCAAACCGGCCCACGGCGAGGCCGGTTGTACCGGTGGCCGCGCTCAGGGTCATGGCGACCTTCGGGTGCGCGTCGCACGATGGTGGTGCGGGCCGCCCGTCACGGATGTGCGTTCGATCACGGGGACAGGAGGTTCCGAGCGGACGCGCTGCTGCAATCGAGCGACTTGGAGGGCTCTTCAGCAGGAGAGCCCGGCGGGCCGGTCGGCTGCTTTTGCACAACGACGGCGCCCGGGGTCTCTCGGATGAGACCCGGGCGCCGTTCGATCATTACCCGAGAGGAAAAGGAGTAGTGGACAAGTGAGACATGTAAGGATGCTAGGACTCTGCCTAGTGGCGGTGTTCGCAATCGGTGCGATCGGAGCAGCAAGTGCTCTCGCGTTCCCGCCGAAGAACATTGATAACCCACGAATCTTCAAGTACTGCCCGGTAAACGAAGGCGTGGAAGTCGAAGAAGTCTTCCACCAGACGAATCTCTGCGTCTACGCCGAAACGGCGCTGGGCGAAGGAGAGGGCTCCTACACGGTGGGCGGGATCACGGTGCCGCTCGAAAAGCCGGTCGCCCTCCAGTTCGGGACCTGGCTAAACGAAGAAACCGGGGCCGAAACGTTCGTCCCCGCCAGCAACGGTGAATCGCTGCGGCCGGGCAAGGAGCTCGTCCCAGGGGAACCGATCGCACATATCTCGCTCGCCGAACAGGAAGAACTGGGTTGGTCGTCAGCACTCAAGGAAAGCTACAAGCGCGCGCAGTATCGTCACAAGGTCCGCAAGGCGTACGAGACGATCCAGTTCGCCGGAACCCCGGGGATCAGCCGGGTCAACCTACTGTTCCAGGAAGGTACGGCCGTACATGCGCCGGTCATGATCGAAGCCGGAAACCCGTGGCTGGCCGAAATGGGCGACAAATGCACGATCGGCTCACCTGAAGATCCGATCGTACAGGAACTCAAAACCGGTGTGAGCATCTCACCTCTCACTGGCGAAGAACTCCAGGGAGCAGTGGGCGAACTTGAATTCCTTCATGAATTCCAAGAGGTCATAATCAAAAACAGCGACCTCGCCGACAACGCCTATTCGGTGCCGGGCTCTGTCTGCGAAGGCCCCAACGCTGCAGTCATCGAGGCCACGATCAACAAAGTATTCGGCCTGCCCGCCGTTGCCGGCGCGAGCAAGACTGAGTTGAAGGGCACATTGTGGAACTCGACCGCGGAATGGACCAAAAAGGTCCTCAAGCTCTAACCGCAGTCACAAAGGCTAGAAGTTAGGCCTTCACGCTAGGGAGCAGGGGACTCCGCACAGTGCGGAGTCCCCTGTGCCCAGGAGAGGTGTCGGCAATCAGGGCTTCTATGGATCACATACCAACAACGAAAGTGTGAAAGCATGAGACGAATCAGGACCACGGGGCTGTGCCTGGTTGCCGCATTCGCGCTCTGCGCGGCGGCCGCAACGTCCGCGTCAGCGACGGCTCCCGAATATGGACGCTGCATCAAGCAGGTCGCAGTCGAAAAACACTACAAAGGCGGCTTCACGGACTCGAAGTGCACCAAGAAAAGCGAAACACATATCGGTAAATACGAATGGTTCCCCGGAGCTGAAAAAGCCGGATTCACAAGCTCGGGCGGGGTGGGCGTACTGACGCAGGTGTCAGGAGCCGGCGTCGAATGCCAGAAAGAGACGAGCACCGGCCACTTCGTGCCTGGCAACAACAAAGAAGAGGCCGGCGTCATCGTGACATTCACGGGCTGCAAGTCGCTGGAATTGCCATGTACGACCGAAGGAGCAGCCTCCGGTGAACTGGTGACCAACGAACTCGAAGGCATCGTCGGCTGGGAAAGCAAAGCCGCGAAAAAGACAGACATCGAGTTGTATCCTGCCAAAAGCGTGTCGTCGGGCTTGTTCATCGAATTCCATTGCGCGAGTCTCGTCGTAAAAGTGCGGGGTAAGGTGCTCGCACCGATCAAGAACGACAAGATGACGCAGTCGGAAACCTTGAAGTTCAAGGCGACCAAAGGTGTGCAGAAACCAGAAAAATGGGAAGAAAGTCCCTTCCCGCAGATTCTTGAAGCGAGCTTCAAAGGCGGACCGTTCGAACAGGCTGGGCAGCAGATCACGTCGACCGTGACTGGTGCGGAAAAGCTGGAGTTGAACGCCGTCGTTTGAGGTCGGTAACACGGTTACAGCTGGGCGGGGGGTTGCAGTCGGCCCCCCGCCTCGGAGTCTCGGACGCGATCGCAACGAGCGGAACGTCCGGGAGAGTCCAGAGGAGAAGAGGATCGGATGAGTAGGGCGCGGTTCAGCGGAGGACCCCGATGAGACCAGGTGTCTACGGAGGTGGGGAGGCACGCCGTGCACACGGGCGCCCTGCCGGTGCCGCTCGTCGGAGCCGGTCGGGGCCTCGCGGAGCCGGCTCGGCCCACGTCGGCGCGGTGATCGTGCTGGCTGCGACGCTGCTCTGGCTTTGCATGGCGGGCGGGGCCTCGGCTCTGGTGACGCGCGGACATGTGTTCGCCGGCACATTCGAAGGACTTGGCGAACACGCGCTCGTGAATCCGTCTGGATTGGCCGTTGACGAATCGACGGGCGAAATCTACGCGGTTGACCGCAGCGCCCCGCACGAACAGGTCGAGCGCTTCAAGCCGGACGGCAAAGGCGGATATGAATTCGTTTCTGCATTCAACGTCAAGTCCCCCGAGGAGATCGCCGTCGACAACTCGTCGAGCGCGGCCGATCCGTCCCGGGGCGATGTCTATGTCGTCGGCGCAGAAGAAGAAGGCGCGAGTCCTGAAGAACACAACGTGCTGTACAAGTACAGCCCGGCGGCCGGCAAAGTGATCCTGAAAAGGACCATCTTCCATGCCAGCGGCGAAGAACTTGAATTGGAAGAAATCTATGGAGTCGGCGTAGACGCAGGCGGTGGGCTGTGGGTCTATTGGGGCGAAGAAGGTGTCATCAGCGGCTTCACCGACGCCGAAACGAATCATTGGCTACCTGCTTCGACGAAGGAAACGAGGGTGGAGGAAAGGTTCGAATGCCGGGCGACGCCAGGGTTCGCTGTGGCACCGGACGCCAAGGCCTTCTACATATCTCACGAACGTGAGACGGGACTAGAAGAATGTCCTGAACCGGAAACACCGCAGACGCTGATCGCAAAGGTCGACGGCGATGGCCAGTTCATCGGCAAGGGTGTTGATCCCGAAAACACCACAGGCGTGGCGGTGGACGACGCCACGGGCGACGTCTACGCGGACAACGTCACGAGCGTCGCGGCGTTCGACGCCTCGGGGTCCTTCAGCCAGCGCTTTGGCTCAGGAGCGCTGGTCGCAGGTGGCGCGACCGCGGTGGACTCCGCCCGAGGGCTCGTCTACGTTTCCGAGCCGGCCTCCGGCAAGATCGCGGTGTTCGCGTCTGAAGACGCAGGCGCGCCCGAAATCGACAAGGTCTTCGCCCAGGCCCTGACTCCCGGATCCGAGCGGTTGGTCGCGCAGATCGACGCCAGAGGGGCCGATACGCACTACTACTTCCAGTACGGCGCCGCGAGCTGTATCGAAAACCCCGCGGCGTGCACCGACGTGCCGCAGGCGCCCGGCGCCGATGCCGGCTCCGCGTTCGGCGACCAGACCGTCGAGGTCGAAGTACAGAACCTGCAGCCGAACACCACCTACCACTACCGTGTGGTGGCCGAAAACGAACACGGGACGGTCGAAAGCGCCGACAGCGCCAAGACCTTCTTCACCACGCTTCCCTCCGGCGAAGGGCTGCTCGCAGATCATCGCGCGTGGGAGCTGGTCTCTCCGCCGGACAAGCACGGAGCCACGGTCGGGGCGATCAGCCGCGAAGGGGCGCTGATCCAAGCGTCCGCCGACGGAAGCGGGATCAGCTGGACGGCGACCGCACCGATCAGTGGCGACCCGGAAGGCAATCGCCGGCCCGAACCATTGCAGGTGATCTCGACCCGGGATCCCGTCCAGGGTTGGTCATCCAAAGACGTGACGACGCCCCACACCAAAGGCGAAGGCTACGCTCCGGGTGCCGAGACGGAGTATCGATTCTTCTCGCCGGACCTGTCGCTCGCGCTCGTGGAGCCGCAGATCCCGACTGAACCGCTCGAACAACCGCCGCTGTCCCCCGACGCGACGGAAAAGACGATGTACCGGCGCGACAACGCGACCGGCGTATATCAGGCACTCGTCACGCAAACGAGCGACACTGCGAACACCAAGTTCGGGGGCAAGCTCGAATTCCGCGGTGCGACGCCGGATCTGGGACACGTCGTGTTCGGCTCGGAAGTGCCCCTGCTCACGGGCGCGGGCGCGGGGCTCTACGAGTGGGCATCCGGCGCTCCGCTCGAGCCCGCATCGGTGTTGCCGGGTGGAGGGTCCACGCCAGCGAGCGAACCTTTCCTGGGCGATCTGAATCGGGATGTCAGAAACGCGATTTCCAAGGACGGTTCCCGCGTGTTCTGGACCAACGGGGATGGCGACGAAGGCCCTCTCTACTTGCGCGACACGGTGACGAACGAGACCATCCAGATCAACGCCGCGCAAGGCCGGGCCGAACCAAGCGCAGAAGAACGAGAAGAAGGCCTCGATGAAGTGCACTTCCAGATGGCGAGCGCCGACGGTTCGAAGGTGCTCTTCACAGACAGCTGGCCGCTGACCGAAGACTCGACGCTCGAACCGCTGGCTCGTGAAGAAACTGTGGTCGAAGGGGAAGGCGCACGCAACGCCGGCCGCCCGGTCGATCTCTTCGAATTCGATGTCGAAACCGGGAATCTGACGGATCTGACAGTCGATCGCCACGTGGGTGAATACGCCGACGTGCTGGGGACCATCCCCGGGATCAGCGATGACGGCGCCATGGTCTATTTCGTGGCCAACGGAGTGCTTGCGCCAGGGGCGGAACCCGGCGACTGCCCTCGCGCCGAGCCCCTGCTGCCGCACCCCGAAGCCGAATGCAACCTGTATGTCGCAGAGCCCGATCCCGGACACCCGGGGCAGCGTGAGACGAAGCTCATCGCAAGGCTCTCAGCCGAAGACGCGGCCGACTGGGGAGGCGGCCATTCGCCGCCGGGCTCGCTGGGTGGCGTCACCTCGCAGGTTTCGCGCAACGGGCGCTACGTGGCGTTCATGTCCGAGCAGGCGCTGACGGGCTATGACAACATCGACGCGAGCCCTGTGGCAAAAGGGGCGCGCGACGAGGAGGTCTTCCTCTACGATGCTGCGTCCGACAGTCTGATCTGCGCCTCGTGCAATCCGGCGGGCAACGCTCCGCATGGAGTGTTCGACACCGAACAGGCCGGCGAAGGTGTCGGGCTGACAGTGGATCGGCCGGAAACGTGGAGCGGGCACTGGCTCGCGGGATCGGTCCCGGGATGGACCCTGATCGGCCTGAACACCCCTGTGGCCGAGCACCAGTCGCGATACCTGTCGGACGCCGGCCGACTGATCTTCAACAGCGCCGATTCTCTGATTCCTGCGGATCAAAACGGGAAGGAGGACGTGTACGAGTATGAGCCCGGCGAAGTCGGCAGCTGCCGGGGTCCGGCCGGTTGCATCACGCTGATCTCCTCCGGGACCTCAGAACATGAATCGGCCTTCTTGGACGCCAGCGAAAACGGCAACGACGTGTTCTTCCTCACCTCGGCGAAGCTCCTCCCCCAGGACGTTGATGGAACCGCAGACGTCTACGATGCGAGGGTCTGCGGCACCGAGGAAACGCAGGCGTGCCTACCAGCCGAGGAACCGCAGCCACCGGCGTGCACAGGAGAAGGGTGCAGACCGCCACGATCACCCCAGCCGAGCTTCGCTGCGCCTGCGAGCTCTACATTCGCCGGACCCGGTAACACCCCCAAGCAGGGAAGCGCCGCCTCCAGGATCCTCGTTCGCTCGACGCCGAAACCGCCGACCCGCGCGCAGAAGCTGGCCAAAGCGCTGAAGCGCTGCCGCTCCAGGTACAAGCACGCCCGGGCCAGGCGCGCCAAGTGCGAACGGGCGGCCCGTAAGACCTACAAAGTCAAAGTCCTTGCAAAGAAGCCGGCTGCTTCGCACCACGGGGGACGCTGACGATGGCGAGCGTCAGCAGTAGAGCGCCCGGCAGTCGGCCACTGCGTTGCGGCCTGCTGGTCGCCGGTATCTCGCTGCTCCTCATGGCGGCGGCGAGCCCGGCACTCGCAGGCGCCTGGTGGCGGGTCTCCTCCAGGCCCGCGCCGACGTTCCTCGCGGAAGGTCAGAAGGCCACGATCGTCATCACCGCGACCGACGTCGGCGACTCGGGAGTCGACGCGACCTCGACGCCGGTGAGGATCGAGGACACGCTGCCGCCCGGCCTGGAAGCCACGGCAATCAAAGGCCAGCCCGCTACGGAGAAGAACGAAGGGCAGAACATGAGCTGCGACCTGAAAAGCCTCACGTGCACCTCCCAGGCTGAACTGCTGCCTGCGTTCCAGAGTCTCGAGGTCACGATCGCGGTCAACGTAAGGCCCGGCGCACGGAGCGGCGAATCGAACAAAGCCGTAGTCGAAGGCGGCCGAGTGGAACACGGCGAAGGTGAAGTGGGCGCCGAAGTTCCCAGCGCCACCGTCGCGGAACCGATCACCGTCACGGGTCAACCTACTCCGTTCGGAGTGGAAGAAAACGGATACAGCCTCGTAGCGGAAAACGAACTCGGTGGGCTGGACGAACAGGCTGGCTCTCACCCCTTCCAGTTGACGACCAAGCTCAACCTCAACCAGACGCTTGAATCGGCCAAACGCGGGCCGGAACCCTCCGCTCCTGCTCTTCCAAAGGAACTCAAGTTCAACCTTCCGCCCGGGTTGATCGGCGACCCACTCGCGATCAAGCCCTGCTCGGACTCCGACTTCTCGCTGTACCTGACGTCGGGGAGGAACGGGTGCAGCCCCGAATCGGCGATCGGCGTCGCCGTCGTGACGATCAACGAACCGAACATCTACGGCTTCGTGACGAGCGCGGTGCCGCTGTGGAATCTGGAACCGGCGAAGGGGGAGCCGGCCCGCTTCGGGTTCGAGCTGCTCGACGTCTTCATCGTGCTCGACACCTCGGTTCGGACCGGCGGGGACTATGGCGTCACGGTCAGTGTCAACAATGCGACCGAGGCGGCACAGCTGCTGGGCACCGAAGTGACGATCTGGGGCGTCCCCGGCGACGCGCGCCACGATCCATCGCGAGGATGGCTCTGCGTTGACGGTGGCGCGTGGGCAGCCGGCGCGCCTTGCGAGCAGCAGAAACAGCCACAGCCGAGTGCGTTCCTGACGCTGCCGACCTCGTGCACGGGAACGCTGCGCTCAACCGTCGAGGGAACCTCGTGGCCGGTGAAGTCGCTCGCAAGCGAACCGGGTGAAATCTTCTCGCTGGGAGGCAGATCCACGGAATACACGCTCCCGGGGAGCCTGCATGGATGTGACCGACTGCCCTTCAGCCCGAGCATCGGCGCGCAACCGGTCCAGGAAGCCGAAGAAGGCCACGCCGAAGCTCCCACGACCGCCGCGAGCACGCCCACGGGCTTGAAGGTCAAGGTGAGAGTGCCGCAGGAAGCCACATTGGCCGCCGGGGATCTGGCCGAGGCTGACGTTAAGTCAACGAGCGTGACGCTCCCTGAAGAAGTCCTGCTCAACCCAGCGGCCGCAGACGGACTGAGCGCATGCTCTGAGCAGCAGGTCGGGTTCGAAGGAGCAGCGGGGGAAGACCCGCTTTCGCCGGGCGCAGCGCAGCCGCCGGCATTCTCAACCGAACCGGCCGCCTGTCCGGACGCCTCGAAGGTCGGCACGGTTCGGATCAAGACGCCCCTGCTGTCCCACGAATTGTCGGGTGCCGTGTATCTCGCGACGCCGGCGCCGTCGGGCGAACCGAACAAGAATCCGTTCAACTCGCTGCTGGCGCTCTACATCGTCGCCGAAGACCCTGCTTCTGGCATACGTGTAAAGCTCGCGGGCGAGAGCACCCTCAACAGCGCGACGGGGCGGATCACCTCGACCTTCCAGGACACACCGCAGGTGCCGTTCGAAGAACTGACGTTGCAGCTGTTCGGAGGCCCACGAGGCGAGGTCTCCACCCCGCCCCTGTGCGGCCAGTTCCAGACCGAAGCTGCCTTTGCCCCCTGGTCTGGCATCGGCCCCGTCAGCACCGTCTCTGCCGGAGAAGAATTCGCAATCAGCTCGGGCGTCGGGGGGAGCGGGTGTGCGAACCCGCAGCAGTTCGCTCCGTCGCTGAGCGCCGGTTCGACGAATCTGCAGGCGGGCGCGTTCTCGCCGTTCCAGCTGGACCTTACGCGCCACGACAGCGACCAGGCGCTGAATGCGATCACGGTACATCTGCCCGCAGGGGCCGCGGCGATGATCTCCTCCGTCCAGCGCTGCGGCGAACCGCAGGCGTCGCAGGGAACCTGCGGTCCAGAGAGCGAAATCGGTCACGCGACGGCGAGCGTCGGCCTCGGGCCAGATCCGTACACGGTGACCGGCGGGCGGGTGTACCTCACCGGCCCGTACGAAGGCGCTCCGTTCGGGCTGTCGATCGTCACCCCTGCGGTCGCGGGCCCGTTCGACCTCGGGAACGTGGTTGTGCGGTCGAGCGTGAACGTCGATCCGAGCACGGCCGCGGTCACGATCAAGAGCGTGTTGCCCACGATCGTGCAGGGCGTCGGGATGCCGAGCTCGGGCCTGCCGCTGCAGCTCCAGCACATCGACGTTGCCGTCGATCGGCCGAACTTCGAGTTCAATCCGACGAACTGCAGTCCCATGAGCGTCGACGCGTCTCTTGCAGGCGACCGAGGTGGGACTGCCGCCGTGTCCTCGTCCTTTCAGGTCGCGAATTGTCAGAGCCTGCCGTTCAAACCGGGCTTCAGCGCCACCACGCAGGCCAAGACGAGTAAAGCGAGCGGTGCGAGCCTCACGGTCCGGGTCACGTCCTCCGCCGGCCAGGCAAATATCGGCAAAGCGACGGTGATCCTGCCGAAGGTCCTGCCGTCGCGGCTTACGACGATCCAAAAAGCGTGTGTTGACAGGGTGTTCGACGCGAATCCCGCGGCGTGCCCGGAAGGATCGCTTGTCGGCTCGGCCACAGTCAGAACCCCTGTCCTCTCAAACCCCCTCACGGGCCCCGCGTACCTGGTCTCGCACGGTGGCGCAGCATTCCCGGATCTGGAGTTCGTGCTGCAGGGTGAAGGGATCACGCTGGTCCTCGACGGGCAGACGGCGATCCGCAAAGGGGTGACCAGCTCCACCTTCAACTCCGTCCCCGATGCGCCGGTCTCATCGTTTGAAACGGCGCTGCCGGAGGGACCGCATTCGGCGCTGACGGCGATCGGGAATCTCTGCACGCAGAAGCTCACGATGCCCACCACGTTGACCGGCCAGAACGGGGCGACACTGAAGCAAGACACGAGGATCGCCGTGCAGGGTTGCGCGCACGCCAAGAAGCTCACGCGCGCGCAGAAGCTCTCGCTCGCGTTGAAGGCGTGCCGAGCCAAACACAAGCGCTCCCGCGGCAAGCGGGTGACGTGCGAAAGGCAGGCGCGCAGGCGTTACGGCGCCAAAGCTGCCCACCGAGCCCACGGGATCCACCACCACAAGGCGAGGTCCTAGGGAAGAACATGCGCCCTCGACCCAGCATCGCGCGCAGACCTCCTGCCTGGTCTCATCGATCGTCACGAGATTCGGACGCCGTTACCCCAAGACGACGCTCGAACACGCCTCGGCCCGGACTCCCTCTTCTCCCGAGCCGAGGACATCCGCAGGGCCGGGGGGCGGCTCCTGTCTGTGGGGGCCGCCCCTCCGGACCCGCGGTACTTGGGGGAAGCGTCGATCGCGCGGTCCGGCAGGCAGGGAAGCACTGGTGATCTGCGATGGCTGCCGGCAGCATTCGCGAGCGCAACGGTCGTTTCTACGTGCGCACACGCGTGCTGGTGGTCGACTCGCAGAGCGGCGAATCGCGCTGGAAGCAGACCGAGAAGGCCGCAGGCACCAGCAGACGCAAGGCGGAGAGGATCCTACGCAGTCTGCAGAAGGAGGTTGACGAAAGTCGCTTCGTGCCGGCCGGCATGACCGTGCTCGAGCTCGGGAACAAGTGGCTGGCCGAGCATGTCCAGCCCAACCTCAAGCCGGGAGCGCTCGCCAGCTATCGGGGCACGTTCTACAACCACGTCGCCCCCGTGCTGGGCGCGGTTCGCGTGGATGACTGCGGCCCCCAGATGATCCGTGCGCTGCTGGGGCGCAAGCGCGCTGCCGGGATGACAGAGGAGGGAGTCGCAAAGCTTCGCCGCCAGATCCACGCGATGTTCGCCTTCGCTCAGGACGCGGGGCTCGTCACGGTCAATCCTGCGGACTCTCCTCGCGCACGCGGACGTCTTCCGAGCCGGCGCCGGGCACGCGGCACGGAACTGAGCCCGGTACAGGTCAAACGCTTCTTTGAAGAGTGCTCGCCCCGGTGGCGCCTCTTCTTCATGGTCGCGCTCGACACCGGTCTTCGTCGCGGCGAGCTGATCGGGCTCCGCTGGGGGGACGTCGACATGCTGGAGCGGATCGTCTACGTCCGGCGCAGCGTGGGTCCCTACGATGTCGTCGGCGATCGTGCCGCGGGCTCGCTCACGACCAAGACAGAGGCCGGCCAACGGCTCGTTCCGATCCTGGACGGGGCGCAGGCCGCTTTGGAGGAGCTGTTCGCGAGGGCCGGTGACACCGGTGACGAGGCGCCGGTGTTCGCGACGGTCGAGCCGCAGCGCGGACGCGACGGCGTCATGCGAGCCACTGGACGAACGCTCTGCCCGAGGATGGTCACCAGGGTGTTCCGCCGCTACGCCGACCGCGCTGGGCTGCCACGGACGATCCGCCTGCACGATCTGCGACACACGGCGATCACCAACGCCATCGCCCAGGGCGAGGACATCATGCTCGTCGCGGCGTTCGCCGGCCACGCGAAGACCTCGACGACCGTGGACATCTACGGGCATCTGATGCCGACCCGAGTGCGCGAAGCGGCCCGCCGGATGCGATCGGTCTTCGTTGCGCCGGCCACAGCCGAGCTCCGAGCACACGTGATGTCAGACCAGCAGGACGACCGTCCACAGACCTGAGGCGACCCGCCGCCGCGACGCGCTGAGCCCGTGTCAGACGGCGCCCAGCGACGGCGCCGAGGACTCGCTCAGGTTGACGGCGGGGCTACCACCTGACCCCGGTCCTCCGGCGCGAGGCCACCGACCTTGAGGCGTGACGACCCAACGGGCCCCCCACCGTTCAGCGCTTGCCGCTCCACTCCAACTTCTGCTCCCTCTTTCCCATCCACAAATACCCGCTGACCCTGTTCGAGCCGATCCCGATTGGGCCTTGAGGCGTCGAGCCGGCATGTCGAGACCCGGAAGGCATTGGGCACCAAGAGGGTATCCGCTCGCCAGTCGCCTTCCGCTGCTGCAAGCGCCCGGAAGCGAGCGTGTCCGACCAGCGGCCTCGCCTGTCCGCGTTGTCGGTGGGCGCCTCACGCCCGGCCCGCGGCCATCATGGGGCGTCGCGGCGCGGACCGCCGGTGTTCTTGAGCTGCGCTTCGATCGCGTCCAGACGTGTGACGATGTGATCGAGCTTCGCGGAGAGCGTGTCGGTCTCCGTGCCCTGGAGGCGGCGTCGGGCGGACTCGACGAACGCCGAGGTGATCGCGGCGGTGATGACGGTCAGGAAGCCGATCCCGACAACCATCACCAGCCCTGCGAGGAGCCGTCCCGCGGTGCTCGCGGGCACGAGGTCCCCATAGCCGACCGTCGTGACGGTCTGTATGGCCCACCACAGGCCGTCGCCGATGTTGGGGTAGGTCCTCCCGTCTGTGAAGTGCATCAGCACGCCGCTGATGATCGTTATCGAGAGCGTGACCGAGGCGATGATTCGCGCCGCGCGCCGAGCCGTCAGCGGCGTGCCCTGCACGAGGTTCAACAAGCGAGGGTTGGCCGGAGGGGGGCCGGCCGTGCTCCCTTCGGGTGTGGTCATGGTGGCGACCTCCTTAGGATCGGCTGAAACGGGGTGTAGAGCGGAAGCGGATCAGATCACACGCAGCGGTGCGTGCTGATCACCGAGCGGTTCGTGGCGGAAGACTCCCCGAGAGCGGCGCGCACTCAGTCGTTTGCGTGCGGGACCAGAGCGGGCACGTGAGTACGTAGTTCTTCCCGGGCGACGTGTGGACGCACACCGACGCCAGCGGGGTTGCCGATGGGTACCGTTGGACCCTCGGCAGCCCGGACCTCGACCGGCTGCGCGAGCGAGTCGCTATCGAAGGGACGAGCATGCATCTCAAACCGATCACAGTCGCTGCGGTTAGCTTGATCGGGGCGGTACTCATCGCAGGCTGCGGGAGCAGTAGCAAGCCCGCTTACTGCGCGCAGGTCACGAACTTCGAAGAATCCGTGAAGGCGCTCGAACAGGTCGAAGTGAGCCCATCGAACATCGGCAGCATCACCGCAGACGTTCAGAAGGTCGCCAACAGCGCGAATGAAATGGCGTCGGCGGTGAAGAGCGAATTCGCACCGCAGATCAGCTCCGTGAAGAGTTCCGTGGCAGCGCTCGAGGCCACCGTGAAGGGCGTCGCCAGCGCTCCCAGCGCCTCGACGCTCTCGCATGCGGTCACCGTGATCCCGGGTCAGGTCGAAGCGGTGAAGCATTCCGCCTCGGAAGTCCAGGAAGCCACGAAGTCGAAGTGCAAGTGATCCGGCTCCGGCCAGCGGGTAGGTACCCTGAGCACTCTCGCAGTGGCGGGTACCGCTCGCAGTTGGTGGCTGGGGCATGGCGGTAGGAATAGGATCCGGGGTGGACGGGGCTGAAGAGTCCGTTGTCCTTGCGAGCTTTCAGAATCGCCACGGCGCCGAGCGCATGCTGAGGTCGCTCGGGCACGGGTTCCGGAAGACGGCTCGCAAGGGCGGCCATCCTGTGTTCGTAATCACCGGCAACGCCGACGGGTCGCTGAAGCTCGCGCAGTCTCGGGTGGTGACGGCGAATGGTCTTGCGTCCGCCGCCGCCGGCGTGGCCGCGGCGACGATGGCCGGGCTGATCGGCATCCGCGGGGCACTGAAGGGAGCCCAGGCCGAGGTGCACGCTGCCCGGGTGCATGAATCGCACGTCGGATCGGATGAGCAGCACGCCCACGCGATGCTCGCTCAGGCCGGGCCGAACGCGGCCATCGCACTGATTTGCTGCGGGGACCAGGAGACGCGCGAAATGGTCGGTGCGCGAGCGGCCGAGCATGCACGCGATACCTGGGATGGGTCGCGCGAAGAGTTCCTCGCTGGCCTCGATCCCGGCAGCGCGCATGACTGGATCCGCGCCGCTCTCGATGAGCCCCTCAGCACGGACGGCTAGACAAAGGCCCCGGGGAGGATCGCGACGCCTGCGGGTAACCCCCGGTCTTCGGTGTGCCGTATGCCTGATGGAGACCGCCCCGACCTCGGGGATCCTGGACGGCGTACGAGCTACTGGCGAGCGGGACGCGCGAAGCCGCGGGCCCCCCCAACTCTCGCCGCCCGACGAACGGAGACCCGGAGGAACTCGACAAGGCCGAGAAGGAGTACGCGGCGGCCTAGCGGGCGAGGACGGGCTGTGCCAAGGATCGGCCGCAGCCACCAGCCTCGGACGAGCAGGCCGTACTGGTCACCCGGTTCTCGCTACTTCGAGCTGTTCCCCTCGCTGAATCCCGTCATCCGATCCGAGGCGGTCGATCTGCTCACCGACGACGGCGTGGGCTTCCCGGCCCTTCAGCGCTTGCCGCTCCACTCCAACTTGTGCTCCCTCTTGGCCTGCTGATAGTCGAGCAGCGCCTGGGGGCTGTCGACGTCGCCGAGGGTCGGGTGCCACGGCACGAGCTCGCGGGCGGCCTTCACGCCGAAGCGCTTGGCCAGCACCGCTCCCAACGCCTTGACCTTCATCTCGCCGAAGCCCGGAAGCCCGGCGAGGTTGGCACGCAGCTGCGGCGCGTCGGCGGCGTCCCGCCAGACGCGTGAGGCATCGCCGTCATAGCGCTCGCACACGTGCGCGGCGAGGTCGTGCACCCGCATTGCCATCGATCCGGGGAAGCGGTGGATCGCCGGCTTGGCACGGAACACGGGCTCCAGGTCGGCGGCGGCGAGCGTCTCCGGGTCGAGCGCTCCGAGGCGCTCCCGCAACACCAACGGGCCGGCGAACGCCTTCTGCACCGACACCTGCTGGTCCAGGGCGAACCCGACGAGCAGCGCCATCGGATCGGTGGCGATCAGCTCGTTGGCCTCGTCTGAGTCGGTGAAGTAGAGCCGATCGGGCATCCAGCGAATGCTATCCGTGGGGCTGGCGAGGAACCAGCTGAAAGATCGGGATGACTCGTCCAGCCTTCCCGGCCTGTTCACGGTAATCGACGTACTCGGGAAAGACGCGGTCAGCGAGGCTCCACAGTCGTTGCCGCTCGGCCTCGTCCTCCACGAGCTCGGCGCGGAACGGCAGGCCGCCGAAGACGACGTCGGGATGCCTGCGCAGGTTGTGGTACCACGCCGGGTTCGTCGGCCACCCCCGCTTCGACGCGATGATCGTCACTCGATCGCCGTCGTGGAAGTAGAGCGTGGCGTTCCGACGCGGCCGATCTGTTCGCGCTCCCCGCGACTCCAGCAGCGCCGCGGCAAGCGGGCCCGTGGTGCTGAGCCGGCCGCTCGTGCGCTTCAGCAGATACGGGTCGAGCTTCCAGGCGATGTTGACGGCGAGCCAGGCGCCTGCCTTGGTGGCGGACAGCCGGCACACGGCGAGATACAGACGACCTCGTCGCTTGTACGGATCTACGTGACGCAGCTTGGCGGTGCGGGCCATGGCGGGATGACGATCCTAGCTGCCCGAGCGCCCCGGGATGCGTCTGGAGGTCAGCTCGCACCGACGGCGAAAAGAGCGTCTCGGGACAGCCTCACAACCGGAGCGGCTGTCAACTCGATCGACGTACAGTATGGTCAGGAGGTGCTCTCCTCGCGCCAGATGCTCGAGTGTTACTGGCGCGAGAGGAGCGGGTTAAGACGGATACCGTCGCCGGTCCCGCGGGCACGGCGGCAGTGGTCAACCACATGGAGAGAGGATGGATGGATGACACGGATCAAGGGATTGGCCGCTTTGCTGATCGCGGCTCTCGCGATGAGCGCCGGGGTCGCGACGACGGCTCAGGCGACACCCAGCGCGGGCGGGGCCCAGGCGGTGGGGAACGCGATCTCTGAACAACAGCAGGCGGAACTGAAGGAAAAGGAAAAGGAACGGATCGACGCGGCCAAGGAAAAGATCAAGGAAAAACGGGAAGCGCAGAAGGAAAAGGCCAAGGAAAAGGCCGAAGCTGCTCGCGAAAAGGCCAAGGAAAAGGCCGAAGCTGCTCGCGAAAAGGCCAAGGAAAAGAAGGCAGAACAGAAGGAAGAATACGAAGCGATCCTCGAAGAAGCAGCGGAACAGGGTCGTCTCGAAGAAGCCGAAGCAGAAGTCCTAGAAAAAGAAGAACTGGCAGAGGAAAAGGCCGCGGAACACAAGGAAGCACTGAAAGAAAAAGCCGCGGAACACAAAGAACTGCGCAAGGAAAAGGCCAAGGAACACAAAGAAGTCCAGAAGGAAAAGGCCAAGGAACTCCTTGAAAAGGCGAAGGAAAAGGCCGCCGAACGGCGCGAAGCCGAAGAAGCAAAGCTGGAAGAAGAAGCCGAAGCCTTGGGCGTCTGACGCCCCCCGTCGAGAGGATGCGCTGCGTCGTCGAGCAGCGCCGGCCTTGCGACGGACCGGTTGTGACCGAGGCCGCAGCCCGTAGCGCACGGGGTGCGGCCTCGGTGCAGCTGTGCCTCGGTGCTAGCCCTGCTGCGCCGGCGTCTCGCTCCAGAAGTCCTCGCGCACGATCTCCCCGTCGCCGGCGTGGCGCGGCCCGAACACGAGCAGCTGCAACCCCTCCGGGCCGGCTTCGAACGCGCGCGTGACGGGCGGCGCGATACGGATCGCGTCCATCGCCCCGATCTCGCGGACGTCCCCGTCGAGCTTCACCCGCCCCCCACCGGCGAGCACCACCACGATCTCCTCGGCCTGCTCGTGGCGATGGGCGAACGCCTGGCGCTTGCCCGGGCGCACAACGTGGAACGCCAAGCCGATCGTCTCGGACTGGAGCTCCTCGCGAGGGAAGCGCGCCTCCTGCACCTCGGCGAAGCCGAACCCCGGCGCCTGATCCTCGACCTCGAGGAGATTGCGGATGACGTAGTCCATCGACCGTAGACGGCCGTCGGCATCCAGCCGGCGGCCGTATCCCTACTGTCTCACAATCGGGCGCAGATATCTATCGGTATGTTGACCCCGTGCCCGCTCCCACCCATGTCGTCTGGATGCCCGGCGGGGTACGCACGGAGATCCACCTCCTCAGCGAGGACACCGGGGGCCAGCTCTGCATGCTCGTCGACGAGCCGCCCCCCGGCTGGTCGCTGCCGCCCCATCGCCACCGTGACGAGTCCGAGACGATCCACGTCCTGGAGGGAGAGTTCGAGATGGAGATCGACGGACGCCGCGCCAGGCTCACCGCCGGCGAGACGGTTCACGTGCCCCGAGGCGTCGTGCATTGCGGCGCCAACGTCGGCCCGACCCCCGGCCGGCGCATCGTGATGTTCACGCCGGCGGGCATCGAGCGGTTCTTCCTGGAGACCGGTGCGCGGACCCCCGACGCCGAGATCGACACCGCCGCAGCGCTCGCTTCGGCCGTGCGCAACGGCTGGGAGTTCGTCGCTCCGAACAGCTCCGCCTGAGGCGCCTCGCGCATCCGGCTTCGCGCCAGGCGCATGGCTATATCATCCCTGGCGGTCGGAAATTGCGGGCTTGGGAGGACGGAGTGCTCCCTCGAGCACCCGCTTCCGCCACGGAGGGCGAGAGAGGTGACATGAGTTCGGGCACGAGCCCAATGAGATCGAGGATCAGCAGGGTCGCGTGGGCGTTCGCCGTGGTGCTGCTCTGGGCGCTGGCACTCGCGAGCACGGCCGCCGCCGAACCCCTGCCCGAACCGACGATCGTGACGCCGACGAACGGGACCGCGACCAGCATTGCGACGCCTTCTTTCGCCGGCACCACGGATGACCTCTTCGACGGGGTGGCGCTCACCGTCCACAGCGGCAGCAGCGTTGAAGGCCCCGAAGTGCTGACGACCGTCCCGGTGCTGCCCGGGCCGGGCGGGGAATGGTCGGTCGAACTGCCCACGCCGCTCGCCGAAGGCACCTACACGGCGCAGGCAAGCCAGA
Source organism: uncultured Solirubrobacterales bacterium (assembly GCA_963696615.1). GTDB lineage: Bacteria > Actinomycetota > Thermoleophilia > Solirubrobacterales > Solirubrobacteraceae > Palsa-744. The sequence continues at coordinate 1,099,374 of CAVOKU010000003.1, forward strand.
CCGATGCGGCCTTGGAAATCGGCTCGAGTGCGCCGGTCACGTTCACCGTCGACACGACGGCGCCGGTCGTGTCGCTGAACTCGGTGCCCTCGCCGGGCAGGAATCCCACACCGCTCCTGTCGGGCGACGCGGGGACGGTCACGGGTCCCTCGCCCGATTCCTCGACGGTCACCGTGACCGTGTACGAAGGTGGGTCGGTCGGCGGGCCGATCGCAGCTTCCGAAAGCGTCGAGGTGACCGGCGCAGGGGCGTGGTCCTTCTCGACTCCTCACCTCGCGGACGGCACCTATACGGCGCAGGTGGAACAGAGCGATGCGGTCGGGAACGTCGGTGTGAGCCTGCCGGTCGCCTTCATCGTCGACACGACCGCGCCGGTGGTGTCGCTGAAAGCGGTGCCCTCGCCGAGCAAGAACGCGACACCGTTGCTGACCGGCAGCGCGGGGTCGGTATCGGGCTCCTCGCCCGATTCCTCGACGGTCACTGTGACCGTGTACGAAGGGGGGTCGGTCGGCGGACCGGTCGCCGCCTCGGGGGGCGCGGGCGTGACGGGAGGAGCGTGGTCCTTCTCGACCCCGCATCTGGCAGACGGGACGTACACGGCACGGGTGGAACAGAGCGACGCCGCGGGGAACGTCGGCGTGAGCCTGCCGGCCACGTTCACGATCGACACGACCCCGCCGGCGGTGTCGCTCACTGCCCTTCCCGCCGTCACCAACAACGCGACGCCGCTGCTGTTCGGCAATGCGGGGATCGCGGCCGGCGACGCGAAGATCGTGACGGTGGCGATCCGCACGTCGAAAGGTGCGCTCGTCGCCTCCGGATCTCCCAGCGTGAAAGAAGGAACTTGGTCGTTCTCTCCGTCCAAAAAGCTGCCGGACGGGACGTATACCGCCCAGGCCGAACAGACCGACGAGGTGGACAACGTCGGCCTGAGCATGACTGCCACGTTCACGATCGACACGACCAAACCGGCGGTGACACTCGACCCGAAATCCGTGCCCTCGCCGAGCAACGACTCGACACCGACCTTCAAAGGCACGGCGGGGACGGTGACCGGTCTCTCCCCAGATGCCACGACGGTCACGGTGAGGGTCTATGAAGGCAACGCCGTCGGCGGGACCGTCGCGGCGTCGGGAAGTGCCAACGTGGTGAGCGGCGCGTGGTCGCTCACGCCGCCGCATCTGGCGGACGGAACATATACGGCGCAGGCCGAACAGACCGACGCCGCGGAAAACAAGGGCGTGAGCCAGCCGGTCACGTTCACGATCGACACGGCCGCCCCCGCGGTCACGATCGACGCGGTGCCCTCGCCAAGCAACGACTCGACCCCCAACCTCTCGGGCGGCGCAGGGACCGTCTCCGGCGTCTCGCCCGACGCCTCGAGCGTCGCGGTGAAGGTCTACGAAGGCGGCTCCGTGGGTGGACCGGTGGCGGCCTCGGGGACGTCGGCTGTGAAAGCTGGAGGGTGGTCCTTCACCACGCCTCATCTGAAGGACGGAACCTACACCGCACAGGCCGAACAGGCCGACGCGGCGGGCAACGTGGGCGTGAGCACGCCCCCGGTCACGTTCCGGATCGACACTGTGGACCCGACCGTCACGCTCCAGCCACCGGCCAAGTTCATCGCCAGTCACACACTCAGCCTCAGCGGCAGCGCGAGCGGCGAAGCCGAAGCCGAACCGACGGTCACCGTCAAGATCTACAAGGGCAGCCTTCCCTCCGGCGAAACGGCCGAGCCACCGATCCAGGTCCCTGTGATAGGCGGGGCGACGTGGGTCGCGGAAGCGCTCGGGCCGCTTCCGGACGGCACCTACACCGCCGAGGCCGAACAGGCGGACAAAGTCGACAACGTCGGCCACAGCGAACCGGCGACCTTCACGATCGACACAACCCCGCCGCGCGTGACGATAGACACTCCGGCTTCGGGGAGCTCCAGCAGCGGCAGCTCTCAGCTGGTCGCCGGCGCGGCCGAGTCGGCGCCGGGGGACAGTCGCGTCACGATCAGGCTGTTCGCCGGCGAAACGGTGGGCGAACCGGCACAGGCGCTGCAGGAACTCACCGTGCCGGCGTCGGGAGCGAGCTGGTCGGCAACCTTCGCGGGCCTCGCCCCCGGCACATACACGGTGCAGGCCGAACAGGCCGACGAGGTCAAGAACGTGGGTGTCAGCAACTCGGTGACCTTCACGGTGGGCGTGGCCGGGCAGCCCCCTCCGTCGACCGAACCACCCGTGACGACGAACCCGCCCCCGGTCGCGCCGGGGCCACCCGCCGTGTCGTTCACGTGGTCCCCGGCAACGCCGAAGGTCGGTGAAAGCGTGGCGCTCGTATCCACCTCGACCGATCCGGAAAGCCCGATCGTCGCGATTGGCTGGGCGCTGAGCGTGGGCGCGTTCCAGGCCGGCGAACCGGTGCTGCACACATCCTTCTCCTCGGCGGGAACGCATCCGGTGCAGCTGCGGGTGACAAACGCCGCGGGCCTGTCGAGCATCGCCACGCAGACCATCGACGTGGTTGCCCTTCGCGCCTCGCTGATGCAGCCGTTCCCGGTGGTGCGGCTGGCGGGCAGGGACACCGCCACCGGCGTCAGGCTGCGGCTTCTCACCGTGCAGGCGCCTGCCAACTCGACGATCACGGTCGTCTGCAAGGGCCCGCGCTGTCCCGCCAAGAGCGAAAGCCGCGTCGCGCGAGCCAGCAAGGCGGGTGTCTCGCTGGTCGCGTTTCCGCATTTCGAGCGCACGCTGCGGGCCGGCGTGGTCCTTCAGATCCGCGTCTCGAAAGCAGGGGAAATCGGCAAGTACACCCGCTTCACCGTGCGCCGTAACAGGCTTCCCGAACGCGTGGACATGTGCCTGCCCGCCAGCGGCGTGAAGCCGATCGCGTGTCCGTCATGAACACCGTCGGCACGAGTCCGTATCGCGCAAAAACGCTGTTCCGGTCGCGGATCAGACGCCGTACGGTGCCGCTGATGTTCGCCGCCGCGGCTGCCGTGCTCGCGTTCGCCCTCGCGTTCGTGCTCGGGCGGGTGACCACCGGCACGGGCTCGGCGGCCCCCGGCTACGCGATCCAGCGGCTCCCTGTGGCGTCGGCGGGCGAAGCGATCCCGAATGGACTGCCGCTGCTGCCGGCGATCCCGCCGCTGCTCGGCGAAGCGGCGAGGGCTGCCCGGCTGGCCAAGGCGGAAGCCGTCGCCCGTGTCGCCGCCCAGGCTTCCACGGTGCCGACTCCCGCTGCGACAGTCCCCGCGACGACGCCGGCGCCGTCCCGGCCACGTTCGGGGTCTGAGACGTCGAGCGCCGCCACGCCCGCCCCGGCGCCCACCCCGGCGCCCACGCCCGCCCCGAGCACGGCCCCGGCGTCCAGCACCGAAAGCACGAGCACCGGCGGCGAAACGACGGGGCACGCCGGCGGGTCGAGCGGCGGGTCGAGCGGCGGGTCGAGCGGCGGGTCGAGCGGCGGCTCGTTTGACAGCTCCGGGTAGTGATGTTGCGGACGCCCACCCCGCTGATCGCGGCGATCACTGTGACCGTCGTGGCCGCGGCGTTCGGCTTCGTGGCCGGGCACGGTCACTCGAGCGCTCGCGCGGTCCCCGAGCAGGCGGTCGAAGCCTCCAACGGGCTGGCCAGCATCAGCTACCCGCGCCGGTCGGGCTGGCGACGGGCGCGCGTGAGGCCCGCGATCGGCGGCCTCGCGATCGAACACGAGCTGACGCTGGCGCCCGCCGGGCAGGCGGCGAAGGCCGGTCTGATCCTCGGCCAGCTCGGGGGCGGGCGCCCGACCCTGCTTCCGTCGGCGTTCCTCACCCGCCTGACTCGCTCGCCGCGGACCGAGGTGGTGAACCTGCAGAACATCCAGGCATACCGCTACTCGCAGCTGAGCATGCCGAGTCCGACACGGAGGCTGGTGCTCTACCTGATCCCCAACTCGGCCGCGAGCAGCACGGTCCTCGCCTGCTACGCCGACGTGCCCTCGCCGTCCTACATGAAGGCGTGCGAACAGATCGCGGCGACCGTCACCCTGATCTCCGCCACGAGCGAAGCGCAGGCCGGCAGCTCGCTGACCCCCGATTCGAACTACGCCCGTGACGTCGGCGCACCGATCCGCCACGCCGCCCAGCTGCTCGCGACAGCGCGCGCGGCGATGCGTCCCGAAGCCGAACGCCCGGTCATCGCCAGCCTGGCCACCAAGCTCTCCGCGGGCCTCGCGCGGGTGACGGAATCGCTGTCCGCGGTGCCCCCGCCGACGAGCGCCGCGCAGGTCCACGCGGCGCTGCTGGAAGTGATGTACCGCCTTCGCACCTCCTACGCGGAGCTGGGCAGGGCGGCGTCCGCGGGGAGCGTGACGAAGTACGACGCGGCACGTGAACGGGCCTACGCGGCCGGGACGGACTTCAGAGCTGTGCTGGAAAGCTTTGCTCTGATCGGCTACGGGTGACCACGAACGCCCGCGCCGCTGCGACGTCGTGGACGCGGAAGATGTGGGCTCCGGCCCGCATGCCGTGATCGAGCGCGGCGAGGGTGCCCGCCAGCCGCTCGCGCGGCGCTCGCCCCAGCAGTGCGCCGATGAAGTCCTTGCGCGAGATCGCCATCAGCACCGGGTGGCCCAGGGCGAGCACCGCGTCGGTGCGACGCAGCACGGCGATCGTCTGGGCCGGCGTCTTTGCGAAGTCAGGCCCGGGGTCGACGATCAGGCACTCGGCCGCGACACCCTGTGAGCGGGCGAGATCCAGTCGCTGCCTCAGAAAGCCGACGACATCCTCCACCACGTCGCCGTACAGCCCGGGGTCCTGCAGGCGCTGCTTGGGCGCGGCCCTCGTGTGCATGACCACCAGCGCGGCGCCGTGGCGGGCGCACACCTTCGCAAGCGCGGGATCGCGAAGGCCGCTGACGTCGTTGACGATCGCTGCGCCTGCGGCGATCGCCGCCTCGGCCACGGCAGGCTTGTAGGTGTCCACAGACACGATCACCGATCGCCTGCGTAGCAGGCCCTCGATCACCGGCACGACCCGGGCGATCTCCTCCTCGGCTGAGATCGCCGGCCTGTCGGTGGCGGCGGACTCCCCGCCGATGTCGATCATGTCGGCGCCGTCGTCGATCAGCTGCAGGCTTCGCTCGATCCGCTCGGCGGTGGTGCGGAAGCGACCCGCATCGGAGAAGGAGTCCGGGTCGGCGTTGACGATTCCCATCAGCAGCGGGCCCTCGCGCAGCGACACCCGCCTGCCGCGGACCTGCAGGTGAGTGGCGGATGAGCGCGCGCGGGCGCCGTTCACCAGCGCTCGCCGGGGCTAGGAGCAGTTGAGCGGGAAGTCGGTGCCGCCGACGTGAAACGAGCGCCTGCCGCGGGACATCGTGAAGACCCCGTACGGGCGGCCGACGAGCGAGAGCTTCCAGCCCTGGAACTTGTGCAGGCGCAGGTACGGATAGCCGGCTTCGTTCGGCTTCGGACGGTGGCAGCCGTAGAGGGCTCTGATGTGCGCGACGCTGGCGTTCTCCCACTTGTACAGCGCCAGCGCGGGGGGGCAGGCTTGGGCCTTCGAGATGTTGCGCAGCCCGGACACCTCGACGCCTGTGGTCACGGGTTTCTGGCACTCGTAGAGCTTCGGCAGCGCTGACGCCCCGGCGGGCGCGAGCACGACAACCGCGAGCGCGGCGAGAACCGCACCGATCGAACGTGCTGCGCTCATCGCGCCGACCCTATCACTCGGCTGAAGGGGCCGCTCGCATTGTTTCGGTGAACCACTAGCATCCGACCGATGGCGGAGCAGGGGCAGACCGGGGTCCGCTGCGGCGAGCGGTTCTCGAGCTATCCAGAGCTGTTCGGACGGGCGCTGCGGATCACCCGGGGCCTCGCCGAGCTGGGGGTCGGCACGGGCGATCGGGTCGCACTGCTGCTGCGCAACTCGATCGAGTTCCTGGAGGCGTCGATCGCGACCGTGCCCCTGGGGGCGAGCGCGGTTCCGATCAACTGGCACTGGCGGGGGCAGGAGATCGCCCACGTCCTGCGCGACAGCGCCGCCAAGACGCTGATCGTCCATGCAGACCTGTGGCCAGCGATCGCGAACAGCGTCCCGGCAGGCGTGGCGGTGGTGATCGTTCCGGGCGCCCAGGGCTCTGCGCCGGCGGGGGCGCCCGCCGACGCGCTGGCGTGGGCGGACTGGATCGCCGGCAACGAACCGTGGGAGCAGCCGCCGGAATCCGCCCCGGTGAGCATCATCTACACCTCGGGTACCACCGGGGCTCCGAAGGGCGTGGTGCGCACCCCCGTGACCGACGCCCAGCGCGAGGCCACCCAGGCGATGCTCGGCGAGATCTTCCGGCTGGGCCCCGAGGAGCGCACGGTGATCCCGGCGCCGATGTATCACACCGCTCCCAACGTGTACGCGCTCGCCTCGGCGTTGCGGGGCATGGACATGACGATCATGGAGCGGTTCGATGCCGAGGAGTTCCTGCGCATCGTGGAGCACCAGCGGGTGACGGTGGTGCAGATGGTGCCGACGATGTTCGTGCGCATGCTCGCGCTGCCCGAGCGGGTACGCGAAGGCTACGACCTGTCCTCGCTGCGCTGGATCGTGCACGCCGCAGCTCCGTGCCCACCCGAGATCAAGCACGCCATGATCGAGTGGGTCGGGCCGATCGTCGCCGAGTACTACGGCGGCACCGAGACCGGACCGGTCGTCTTCTGCGACAGCGAGCAGTGGCTCGCCCACCCCGGCACCGTCGGCCGCCCGATCGAGCGGGCGGTCGTCAAGGTGATGGACGCCGAGGGGCGCGAGCTCCCCACAGGCGAGTCCGGGGAGGTGTACATGTGGCTGGACGTATGGCCCGACTTCACCTATGCCGGCGATGAGCGTAAGCGCCGCGAGGTCGAACGTGACGGGCTCGTCAGCTGCGGGGACATCGGCTATCTGGACGGCGATGGCTTCCTCTACCTCAACGACCGCCGCGCCGACATGGTGATCAGCGGCGGGGTCAACATCTATCCCGCCGAGATCGAGGCGTGCCTGCTGGCGCTGCCCGGCATCCGTGACTGCGCTGTGTTCGGGATCCCCGACGACGAGTTCGGCGAGGTGCTGGCAGCCCACGTGGAACTCCACGAGGGCGCCGCGCTGACCGCCGACGACGTGCGCGAGCACGTGCGGGCGGGCCTCGCCACGTACAAGACCCCGCGGCTGGTCGAGTTCAGCGACTCGCTGCCCCGCGAGGACTCGGGCAAGATCTTCAAGCGCCGCCTGCGCGAGCCCTACTGGGCCGGACGCGAGCGCGCGATCTGACGGGGACCCCCCGTGGTTGGGGCATCGCCCCGGCGCAAGCTCGGGAGTAGTGTCTGCTCGATGGAGCCACGGCGATGACGGGTACCCGGTCGCGCGCGACGCTGTATGTCATCGTCGGCTCCCACGCCTGCCGCACGGGGATGCTGCTGCTCGAGCACAAGGGCATTCCCTACCGGACCGTCGAGCTGATCACCGGCCCACATCCGTTCAGCGTGCGTATGCGGGGCTTCGCCGGCAACGACCCACCGATTCGCAACGTCGAAGGCGGCGTCCACCGCTCGCTCGCGCTGATGGATCGCATGGGCACGGTCCCGGCGGTGAAGCTGGGCCACGAGCGTGCCCAGACCAACCGCGCGATCGCACGCATGCTCGAGCGTGTGCAGCCCACCCCCGCCCTTTTTCCCGAGGACCCACCGCGACGACTGGAAGTCGAACAGGCCGAGCGCTGGGGCGACGAGGTCCTGCAGATGGCGGCCCGGAGGATCGTGCTCGTCGCCGGCGTGCATGGCCTGGACGCGCTGCACGAAAAGGGGGGAGCGGGTCGGCTCGGGCCGCTGCTCTCGCGCCGCGAGCCGGTGCGGGTCGTGGCCTCGAAGACCGCCGCACGGTTCCTCTTTCGGACGACATCGGCCAACGAGCCGGCCCAGCTCGACGAGCTGCCGGCGATGCTCGATCGGGTCGATGACTGGATCGCGGCCGGCGTGTTGGGCGGCGAGAGCCTCAACGCTGCGGATCTGATGATCGTGACGAGCCTCGCGCTGCTCACCTATCGCAACGACCTGCGCGAGCAGCTCGAGGCACGACCGCTCACCACGCTGCTCGACCGGGTGCTGCCAGAGCCCGGACGCCAGCCCAGTCGCGAGCCGGTCGGGTCGGGCTAGCAGAGACTCTCGGGGAGGCCACCGCAGACATGAGATCGCTGCTGAACTTTCTCCTGAACATCATCTGGCTGGTGCTCTGCGGGATCTGGATGGCGATCGGCTACACGATCGCCGCGATCATCTGCTTTCTCTTGATCATCACGATTCCGTTCGGAGTGGCCTCGCTGCGGATCGCGAGGTTCAATCTGTGGCCGTTCGGGAAAACCGTCGTCCGACGCGCCGATGCCAGCGCCCCATCTGCGATCGCCAACGTGCTGTGGTTCGTCCTGTGCGGGTGGTGGCTGGCGCTGATGCACCTCGTCACGGGTGTGCTGCTGTGCATCACGATCGTGGGGATTCCGCTCGGTCTCGCAAACTTCAAGCTGATCCCCGTCTCGCTGTTGCCGTTCGGACGGCAGATCGTCTCGATCGAGCAGGCGAACGCGATGGGGCTCGATGCCCAGGTGGCTGTTCCGGGTCCGCGGCCGGCCGGCTGATATGGAGGCTGGTTTGTCAAGGGGCCGCGGCGTCACCCCCGCAAACCAAGAGGCCTCCGTCCCCGGCGTCGCGGAGCGCACGCGACTGGACACGCCGCGCGCCAAGAACCACGCGCTCGCGCTGCTCGCGATGACGCAGTTCGTGATCGTCATCGATGCGTCGATCGTGAACGTCGCTCTGCCGTCGATCGGAGCGCATCTGCACTTCTCGCGCGATGACCTCTCGTGGGTGGTGAACGCCTACACGCTCACGTTCGGCGGCTTCCTGCTGCTGGGCGGTCGACTGGCCGACCTGCTTGGACGCAGGCGCATGTTCATGACGGGGCTCGTGTTGTTCTCGCTCGCGTCGCTGGCAGGGGGACTGGCGCAGTCCGAGGCATGGCTGATCGCCGCACGCGCGACCCAGGGGCTCGGCGCCGCGATCGTCTCCCCGGCTGCTCTGTCGATCATCACGACGACGTTCGCCGAAGGTGCCGAGCGCAACCGTGCGCTCGGCGTTTGGGGCGCGGTCGCGGGGGCCGGCGGCGCAGCAGGCGTGCTGCTCGGCGGCATCCTCACCAGCGGTCTGAGCTGGCGGTGGGTGCTGTTCGTCAACGTCCCGATCGGGATCGCGGCTGCGACGCTGGCGCCGCGGGTGCTCGTCGAGAGCCGCGCCGATGACGGCGTGGAGGGCTTCGACATCCCCGGGGCGGTGACCGTCACGGCCGGCTTGGCGCTGCTCGTCTACGCGGTCGTGGATGCCGTCAACGTCGGCTGGGGGTCGTCCTCGACCCTGCTCAAGCTGGCTGCGTCCGCGCTGCTGCTGGCGGCGTTCGTGGCGATCGAGCTGCGCCAGCGAAACCCGCTGATGCCGTTCTCGATCTTCCGCCTGCGTACTCTGAGAGGCGCCGACGTCGTCGGTCTGCTGATCGGGATGTCGCTGTTCTCGATGTTCTTCTTCATCTCGCTCTACCTGCAGGACGTGCTCCAGTTCTCTCCGATCAAGGCGGGGCTGTCCTATCTGCCGCTGTCGGTCACGATCATCCTCTCGGCCGGTGCGGCATCCCAGCTCGTTACCGAGATCGGGTTCAAGCCGACCTTGATCGCCGGCCTGCTGCTGATCGCAGCTGGTCTGGTGTGGTTCTCGCGCGTGCGCGCGCCGGGGGGCTCCTACGCCGCGGACGTGCTCGGGCCGTCGATAGTCGCGGGCGCCGGGCTCGGCTTCTCGTTCGTACCGGTCACGATCGCGGCGGTCACCGGAACCGAGCCGCAGGAGGCCGGTCTGGCGTCCGGGCTGATCAACACCTCCCAGCAGGTGGGTGGGGCGCTCGGTCTGGCGATCCTCGCCACCGTCGCCAACAGCCGCACCCAGAGCCTGCTCCACGCCGGCGTGCACTCCACCACCGTCGCCTTGACGAAGGGGTTCGAGCGGGCGTTCCTGGTGGGCGCCGGCTTCGCCGTGGCCGGCGCGATCCTCGCGGCGATCCTGATCTCCTCACGCGACAGCCGCGAGCACGCGGCGGCCGCCCGCCGGGGAGACGCAGGGGCGGCGCCCGCCTCGGGCTGAGCGCGCTCGTCGGTCATTCGTCCAACGGGCTTGCTAGCGGCGAGCGGCGGACCGTACTGTGGGGCGGGTTTTTTCGGCAATCGAGCGGAGGAGTGCCATGTCGACAGTTCATACGCATTACGTGACGTACAACCGCAAGGGCGGCCGCCGCCTGCACGCCGGCACGGCGACCGACGACATCGTCGCGCCGCTGTCGACCGTCACACCCGAAGGCGGGACCTATGAGGCGTGGGCGTCGCCGTCGATCTCCTGGTCGGACATGCAGGGGATGCACTCCGCCGACTTCGCCTTCTGGTCGGTGGTGGGCGCCGAGAACGGCGCTTCGATCAGCACCGATCAGAGCCTGGATATCACCGTCAACGGCTCGGACGTGGAGGCTGTCGCGTGGTACCTGCCCAGCGGCGGCAACGGCAACGGAGGCCCCGCCTTCTACATCGACGCCTTCAACGTCGACGCCGGACGTTTCTTCGACGAGGACTTCGTCACCGTGAGTCCAGACGCGGGGCTCAGCGCGGACGCGAACGAAACCGGGGTCGTGCCCACGGCGGCGGCGGAGGACATCAACGCCGTCGGCTCGATCGAGAGCGTCCCGTTCCTGGACTGGACGGAGTTCGTGAAACCGGCCCCGGAGGTCGTCAACGGCGAGGACCTGCACGCCAACGCCGACACGACGGCGGTCGCGTTCGCCTTCTACCAGTCGCCCGCGAGCGTCGTGCCGCGCAAGCCCGGCCACTACGAACTGGGCACATGGGTCTCGTGGGGCGTGACGGTCGACGGCGGTGGCCCCACCGGCCGAGGGCCGGTGGAACCGTGGAACCCGTTCGTGCGCCAGTTCGCGGCCGGCCTTGCGCTCGCCGACGCCGCACGGTTGGTCACGCCCGAGCTACAGGGTGCGCTCAGCGAGATCGCCGCCAAGCAGGTGACGCTGGCCTCCCGCCAGATCGCGGGTCAGATGACCGGCGCGGAGCGCTCGCTGGAGTAGGGATAGGTGGCCATTGCCTCGGCGATCGCTCGATCGTCGCATCCCTCCTGCCCGCGCAGACCACGGATCACGCTTTCGCGGTCCTCGGCGGCGCGGTTCTGGCTGAGCTTGAGCTTGCCCTGGATCGCCTGGATCGGCAGCGTGAAGGCGATGAGGTGCGGCAGCAGCTCCTCGACGTGGCCGTGCGCGGCCGACGTGAGCAACCACGGAGAGGAGAACTGCTGCTCGTGGGCGTCGACGAGCTCCGCGAGATGGACCAGTACCGCGTCGCGGTCGGTCAGCGGGCGCGGGCGGCCCCTGGCGTGGACCGCGACGTAGTTGTAGGTCGGCACGCCGCCGCTCGGATACCAGCGCGGTGAGATGTAGGCGCGCGGACCGCTGAAGATCGCCAGCGCCTCAGTTGTCGCGTCGATGTGGCGGGCGAGCGGGTCGTTGCGGGCCACGTGCGCCACGAGCGTCCCGCAGGGGCCCTCGTCGCGGTGCAGCACGAAAGGTATGTGGGCTGCCTGCGGACCATCCGCACACAGCACCAGCAGGCCGAAACGGACGGCCTCGATCGTGTCGTGCAGGACGGGAAGCTCTCGCTCGGCGAAGTGGGGATTGACGTACATCGCTGCTCCGGGTCGCGCTCTGGGTCCGTGCACCATACCCCCGCGACAGAGCCGAGCGGGCGCCTCATCACCCGCCTGCGAGGACTCCGACCGGCCCGATCGCCAGCTCTGGTGGACTACCCTGGAGGGACCATGCAAACCCCTGACGTGCTGGTTCTCGGCGGTGGAGGTGTGCTCGGCGAGGCGTGGATGAGCGCGGTTCTCGCGGGTATGGGCGAGCGGAGATCCTTCGACGCGCGTGGCTGCAGCTGCTTCGTGGGCACCTCGGCGGGGTCGATCGTGGCGGCGTCGCTGACAGCCGGGATCGACCCGGGAGGTCGTCTCGGGCGGGCGTCGGGCGAGCGGTCCGTCCCCTCGCAGGAGAGCGGGGAGCGCCTCACCGCGCTGAGGCAGGCGTTCGGCGCCGCCGCGGAGTTCGCGGGTGGGGCGGCGGCTCCGTTGGCCTCGCTCGCCTTCGCCTCGACCGCAACCGGTGGAGCGATGCTCCGGCGAGCGGTGCTCCGAGGCGTGCCCCGCGGTCGCCGGTCCCTGGCCGAGCTGGGCGCCATCGTCGAGCGCACCGGCGTGAGCTGGGATGGGCGCCTGCGGATCGCCGCGGTGGATCTCGACAGCGGTCGCCGGGTGATCTTCGGTGAGCCCGACGCACCCGCTCTTTCCGTGGCCGCGGCGGTGCAGGCATCGTGTGCGATCCCCGGGGTCTTTCGACCGGTCCTGGCGGACGGGCGCAGCTACGTGGACGGTGGGGCGTGGAGCCCGACCAACATGGACGCCGCGATCGTGAAGCGGGGGGCGCGAGTCCTGTGCCTGAACCCGACGGGCTCACTGCGTCCGTTTGGACCGGTGTCGCGCGGCGCCGCGGCGAGCGAGGCGCTCGTTCTGAGGAACCGGGGCGCGGTCGTCACCGCGATCAATCCCGACCAGGCCAGCGCGAGGGCGATGGGCACGAACCTGATGGACCCCCGGCGTCGTCGCGCCGTGATCGATGCGGGCGTGGCGCAGGGGCGGCGCCTGTCTGCGCGCGCCCAGGCGCGCGCAGCCTGAGAGCGAGCCGCTGTCGAGAGAGTCGGTGCCGGTCGAGGGCCGATCAGTCGACCGGCTGTATGCCCAGCTCGCGCAGGCGGGTCTCGAGCACGGCGATGCGCTGGGTGTCCTCGTAGAAGTCCTCGTGATGCACCACGCGACCCCAACGGGTGTGCGCGAACAGCACCACGCGATTGCGGTAGAGCTCATTGCCGGCCGGGTCGTGAGCGTGATCGTCGAAGCGGGCGATCAACGTCAATCGCCAGAGCGGCCCGGAGAGGTGGAGCTCGCGGATCTCGCCCTGCATGCGCGCGGCTACGTAGTTGCGCAGGAACCGCGCGATCGCCTCCCTGCCACGATGTTCGCCGCTCCATCGATGCTCGCCCTCGTTGAAGCGCAGTACGGCATTCTCGGCGAAGCCGGAGAGCACCGGTCGGTAGTCCCCTGCGTTGAGGGCGCGGATGTCGCGGCGGAGCTTCACCAGCACCGCGCGTCTCAGCAGGGTGTTCATCGCCGTCGTGATGCAGGCGCCGATCGCGGCCGCCGTGAGCATGCTCGTGTGGGCTCGACCAGGAATGGTACATTTGTATCAGACATTTGTTCCTCCAGCTGATCTCATGTCTTCCGGCCGCCAATCGACCAACCGCGACGCTCTCTTGGAGGGCGCCCTTCGGTGCCTGCAGGAGCAGGGCTACGCGCGCACCACGGCGCGCGACATCGTGGCGGCCTCGGGCGCGAATCTCGGGGCGATCGGCTACCACTACGGCTCGACCGAGCGTCTGCTCAACCAGGCGCTGTTGATCGGCTTCGAACGCTGGTTTGCGGAGCTCACCCAGGCAGCGCGGTTGGCCGCCGACGGCGGCCAGTCACTTGCGCTGATCGCCGGCGAGCTTCCCAGGACCTTCCAACGCAACCGCCCGCTCGTGCGTTCGTTGATCGAGGCGCTGGCCCAGTCCGACCAGTCGCCGGAGATTCGCGCCGGGCTGGTCGACTGCTACGAGCGTGGTCGCGAGCTGGTGATCGACCTGCTGGGCCCAAGCGCTCCGGCCGAACCGCAGGCACGGTTGCTCGCCTCGCTGCTGCTCGCGGTCTTCGACGGGCTCCTGATCCAGTGGCTGGTCGACCCCGACCACGCCCCAACCGAGGAGGAGCTGTCGAGGACGTTCGCGGCGTTCTCCGGGACTCGGCAAGAGGCGCCCCGATCGTGAGCGCGGACTCCGGAGAGCTTGCGTTCGGCACCGACGCGGGCCTGTGGGAGGTGATGTCCACGATGCGCGCGATGCGCCGCCTCAAGCCCGATCCGGTGCCCGTCGAGCTTCTGGAGCAACTCGTGCGGGCCGCGACTTGGGCTCCGAGCGCCAGCAACGCGCAGGCCTACTCGTGGGTGATCGTCACCGATCGAGCCGTGATGGAGCGTCTCGAGCCGCTCTGGGCCAGGTGCTACGAGCTCTACTGGGCCACGGTCGGGCCCACCCCCGGAAGGACGATGGATGCGGCCCAGGTGGCGGCACTGCGGCGCGCGGTCGGCTATCAGCGCGAGCACTTCTGCGAGATTCCCGCTCTGCTGGTCGCCTGCTACGGCAAGAGCAGCTCCGCCGCGCAGGTCCTGCGCAAATCGCGCAGCGCAGCCGGGGCGGTCGCGGGGCTCGGCGCCGCCGGTGTCCTCGATGCCGCGCGCAACGCGCGACGGGCGACCGCGATGTCCGAGGCCGCCAGCGTCTACCCCGCCGTGCAGAACGTGCTGCTCACGGCGCGCGCACTCGGCCTCGGCGCCACCCTCACGACCATGTATCTCGCGCTCGAGACCCAGTTCAAGAAGGCCCTCGGGATCCCGCCCGAGGTGAGGACCTTCGCCGCGATCCCGGTCGGCTGGCCGCGCGGGCGCTTCGGGCCGGTGCGTCGCACGCCGGCAGGGCAGATCACGCACTGGGAGCGATGGTGAGTCGTGCTGGCGACTGACGGGGGAGCTGCCACAGGGGAGCTGCCGTGAGGGCTGTGCGGGCGATGCGAGCGGGACCCACGTATTCGACTTTTCGCTGGCGATGTGCCGTGAGGTGAGCAGTCCGTCTCGCCGACGGAGTCCGGCGCCCGGTCGCGCGGCGGAGAACCCGCGGTGAGGGGACGAAGCGGGGGGGCGAGTACATGTAAGGTGGCGTCCGCTTCAGTGGGGTGGTGGTAAGCTTGCGCGCCAGCGGCAGGAGGCCTGCTTTTTGGCGTTGCTGCCGAACTTGGGGTAGTGACAACGGGGGTCGGAGAGGATGTTCAAGGGGACCGCAGTCGTCGCTCGTCGCAGCGTTCGCAAGCTGTTCGTGTCGGTGGTGGTGATACTCGGCTCGCTGGCGTTTCCAGCCCTCGCCAGCGCCTCGATCACGCAGGTCTTCGGCAGCGTCACCTGTACGACCCAGCCCTCGGGCGCAACGACGGGCCAGCGCTGGTGCGGCAACTCCACCGGGACGACGGTCCCGAGCTGGGATGGCACGCCGATCGACGTGTCGGTGGCCTTCCCGCCCGCGACGGAATCTGACAACGACTATCCGGTCGTGGGCATCTACCACGGCTGGGGGGAATCGAAGATCCTGCCTTCCAGCGCGACCGCGCAGCGGTGGCTGGCGCAGGGCTACGCGGTCTTCAGCATCAGCGACCGCGGCTGGGCCGGCTCGTGCGGAAAACCGTCCAGCCCCCCCAACACGCTCAAGCCGCCGCCGTGTGAAAAAGGGTATATCCACTTGATGAGCAGGGCCTACGAAGTGCGCGACGTCCAGTACCTGCTGGGACTGCTCGCCGACGAAGGCGTGATCAGCCCTCAGGAGATCGGCGCCACCGGCGGCAGTTACGGCGGCGGGATGTCGCTTCAGCTCGGCTCGCTCAAGGACCGTGTGCAACTGCCCGACGGCGAACTGATCCCGTGGGTCAGCCCCAAAGGCAAATCGATGTCGATTGCCGCCACGGCGCCGGACTTTCCGTGGACGGATCTGGCGCAGTCACTGCAGCCCAACGGCAGCAACCTCGACTACGTCGCCGAAGCGCCGTACAAGGGCATGCTCGGCAACCACGAATTCGGGATCCAGAAGCAGAACTGGAACCAGACGCTGTTCTTCGCCGGGCAGGCGCTCGGATACCTCGCGCCGACGACGGTCGACGACCCTGAAGCGAACATCGTCGAATGGAACACGTTCAACAGCTCGGGCGGTCCCTATGACGGACTGCCGCTGGCGATCCAGCAGGAAGAAGTGCTCCCCAACCACAGCCCGTACTACACCGACATGTCCGAGGCGCCGGCGCCGTCGCTGATGCAGAACGGCTGGAATGATGACCTGTTCCCGGTCGACCAGACCGTCGACTACTACAACAAGGTGCGCGCCACCTACCCGAACGCGGCGATCAAGCTGTTCGACCTCGACCTCGGCCACAACCCGCGCTCGGCCAGCAGCCCCTCCACGACCGACCTGGGCAAGCTCACCGCAGCCCAGAACGCGTGGTTCGAACACTACGTCAAGGGTGTGGGCAGCGAACCGGCGGGCGCGCACGGTGGCGTGACCGCGATCACGAGCGTCTGCCCTGTCGGCAGCTCCAGTTCCGGGCACGAATACACAGCGGCGAACTGGGCAAGCCTCGCGCCCGGCGAGATCCGCGTGGAAGGCGCCGCCGAACAGACGATCGTTGCTCCCGGCACGGCGCCGACGACGGCGTTCACCTCGGGCAACGTGTGCACGACGCAGGCCGCCGGCGACAACGCCTCGGCGGCCACCTACAAGCTCGCGCCCGCACTTGCGGAAGGCTTCACGATCGCGGGCTCCTCGACCGTGATCGGCGAATTCTCCACACCGGGCAAAAACGACCAGATCATCGCGAGGCTGTATGACGTCAGCGAAGGGGGCAGTGGCACGCAGCAACTGATCGGCCGCGCGATCTACCGACCGATCAGCCCGGGCGCCGGCTTCACCAAGCAGGTGTTCCAGCTGCACCCGCAGGCGTGGAACGTCGCAGCGGGACATGTAATAAAGCTCGAGCTGCTGATGCAGGACTCCACCTATGCGCGCAACACGACATCGCCGCAGTCGATCCAGGTGAAGAACCTCCAACTGCGCATACCGACGACCGAAGCGCCGGGCAGCGACGGAGGGCTGGTGCAGACGCCACTGCCCAGATACCTGCCGCCGGGATATACGCTCGCGCGCAACGAGACGCCTTCGGCTCCGGGCGCACCGCACCTCACCAGCGGCGCCAACCCGAACGACAATGGCGTCTTCACGCTCGCTTGGGAACCCTCGCAGGCGGCAAGCGGGCTGACGTACACGCTGCAGCACAAGAACGCCAGCGGCGGCTGGAGCAACGTCGCCACCGGCCTCACCAGCCCCACATACGCGTTCACGGGCGGGAGCCCCGAGGGCGAAGGCACGTGGAACTACCGCGTGAGCGCAAGCAACGAAAGTCCCGAAAGCGAACCGTCGGGCGCCTCTGAAGAGATCAAGGTCGACGAGACCGCCCCGAACGCGCCCACCGCGTCTGCGGATCGTCCGCCCGACTTCGCCGGCAGCGGTGGCTGGTACAAGGATTCGGTGACGGTTTCGTTCACCGAAAACGGCGACCCGCTGCTGTCTGACGGCAGCGCTGGCTCTGGCGTCGATCCGGCCTCGATCCCGACGCCGCAGGTGTTCGACGCCGATGGCTCCCATCAGGCGAGTGGCACGGTGAGTGATCAGGCGGGCAACGTGTCCGCGCCGGGCAGCCTGACGGTGCAGGTCGATGTCAGCCCGCCGAGCATCGAAGTGACCTGTCCGGCCTTCGCGAAAGTGGGCGAAGCGGGCGTCGTCGCGACGGTGGCCGCGTCCGACGGCCAGTCTGGGTTGGCGGTTGATCCGAGCGGGACGGTGCCGATCGATACGAGCAGTGCCGGTCCCAAGACGGTGACCCGCACCGCGATCGACAACGTCGGCCACGAAACGACGGGATCGTGCACGACGATGGTGCAGGGCGAAGAATTCACGCACGTGATCACCGGCAACGTCAAAGGCAAGCTGCTCGTCAAGGCCGGCGAATCGGTGCAGCTGACCGCGACAGCGAAAATCAGCGGCAACGTGACAGTCAAGGCCGGCGGCGCGATCGACGTCGAGGGCGCGACGGTCTCAGGCTCGCTGAGCGCGAAGGGAGCGACGTTCCTGCGGTTGTGCGGGGCGACCGTCTCAGGGCCGCTCAAAGCGGTGGAAGGCACGGGCTCTGTGGTGATCGGCGAAGGCACCGAGGCGTGCCCGGCCAACTCGCTGCACGGAACGGTCACGGTCAAGGGCAACAAAGCGGGCGTGCTGATAGACGAAAACAACATCCACTCGTCCCTGAAAGCGCTGAACAACGGCGGGGGCACGACCGTCACGAACAACATCATCTCCGGGGGCCTCACGGTCAAAGGCAATACGGGGACGGTGCTGGACACACCCAATGAAGTCGAAGGTACGTCGAAGGTCCAGTAGAGGCGATTCCAATAGACTGCGGCTGACTCGGAGCCACCCGCGCCAAAAGGGGAAGACATGCGCCGGATCCTGCTCGTCTCGCTGCTGGGCATCGCCACGGTCGCTGTTCCAGCGAGTCTCGCGACGGCCAAGACGGCCGCCAAGCCGGCGACGTTCAAGGCCGGCACCTACAAGGCGAAGTCCGGCGTGGCGCCGTTCGCCGTCACGTTCGCCATCACACTGAAGCGCGCGAAGTGCACGAGCGCGCCAAACCAGGGCACGGCGGCGCTGCATCTCTGTGTCTCGCTGCCCACCTCGCCGATCGTCAAGTGCAGCGGCGCGACCACCGAGGAAACGACGCTCGGGAGCTTCTCAACCCCGATCGCGGTTCCCACCTCGGGCAAGGTGACCGAGCACACCGCCGTCTCCGCACCGGCGCCGCTCCCGGGGGCTGAACCGGAGAAGGGACAGTCGACCTTCTTCGTGGCTTTCACGAAGAAAGGCACGGCCACCGGCTATCTCGAACAGAGTCTGACGATCGTCCTGCAGGGCCAGTCGATTCCCTGTGCGAGCGGCAAGGTGCCGTTCACAGCTAAGCTCGGTTGAGCGTCGTCACCGCCGCTCGGCGCGGTGAAGGTGGGAGCAGACCCTGACGAGAGCCAGGCCGGGCCTCGCGCGGCGTTCGCGGCGCCGCACGAGGCCCGAGCCGATGCCTACTCGTAGCCGACCGCGGTGAGCGATCCGCCGCTCACGCTGGCTGTCTGCCCGGCCTGGGACTTGTTGCAGTAGACCCGCAGGTCGTAGGTTTCATCTCCGCCCACTTCCACCGCGCCGGTCAGCGGGATCTCCTCGAAGACGGTGCCGGCTGCGATATCGACCGTCGAGGTCTGACCGAAGAAGACGGGGCCTCCTCCTTCCAGGCCTTCCTCGGCGAGCTGGCATTTGACCTCGGCCAGGCCTGCTCCGCCGTTGGTGGCCTGCACGGTGGCCTGCACGAAGACCAGCGCTCCCAGCCCCGGCAGCGTCAGGTCTCTGCCGTTGCCGCTCGAGTGTGTGCTGAGGACCAACGGTCCGTGTTCTGTCGTGTCGAGCGGTATCGACGTCAGAAACGGACCCACCTGCAGGAACGACTTGGCGATGCCAGCGCTCCCGGGCGTCCCCTGCGGGCCTTCCTTGCCCGGAGGCCCTTCTTTGCCTTCTTTTCCTTCCGCGCCCCTGGTGCCCGGCGTCCCCCCGGATCCCTGAGCTCCGGTTGCCCCGGGCGCGCCCTTCGCGCCGGCGGGGCCGGCCGGTCCCGGGTTGCCCGTGGCGCCCTTGAGCTTCTTGAGCACCTTGGGGCTGATCTGCTTGGTCGAGCTGATCAGGTAGTGGTTTGCGGCCAACGCTCCGCCGCACATGGCGAACACGAGCGCCACGGTCGCCGCGACGTTGGCATAGCTGAAGCGACGCATAAACATCTCCTCCTCCCGCTGTCAAGGGGACGGAGCCTATCTGCCGGCAGGGCCCCACGCGCGGCGGTTCGGGCGGTCAAGGTCATGACACGGTGAGGGCGCCCCCTCAGCCGGGCGAGCTTCGGCGCGCAGGCGCGCCCGACCGCCAGTTCACCAGGTGGACACGGCTCGTTCACATCTCGGACACGGATTGGGTGGCCGCGGCTCATAGCGTGACGCGCCGTGAGCTCGCGTCGCCGGCCGTGGTGTTCCATTTCCTACCGAGGTGCGGTTGTTGTGTTGAGGACGACTGGTGTGCGAAGGTGTCAACGTCGGTCTCGTGATGGGCTCGCTGCCGTGGCCGCCATGCTTGCGCTGGCCCTGGCGTTCGCCGCGCAGGCCCAGGCGAGCACCGGCTTCAGCGCCGGTGACGTGGTCGTCTACCGCGTCGGCACCGGCTCGGGCGTTTTGTCGAGCTCCGCCACGCCAGTGTTCCTGGACGAGTTCGAACCGAGTGGAGCGCTCGTCGAAACGGTCGCGCTGCCGACCGCGACGAGCGGGTCCAACAAGCCGCTGCTCGCCAGCGGCTCGGCCGGCTCCGAGGGCCTGCTGACGCTCTCGGCGGACGGCAACTACCTGATGGCGAGCGGCTACGACGCCTCGGTGGGCACCGCGAAGGTGGCGGAAACCAGCTCTTCGAGTGTGCCTCGGACGGTCGCTCGGGTGAGCGCCGCGGGGGAAGTCGACACGACGACTGCGCTGACCGACGCCGCGTCCGGCAACAACCCGCGTAGCGCGACCAGCAGCGATGGCACCAACATCTGGTTCGGCGGGGCCGCCGGAGGGATCCGCTACACGACGCTCGGGTCCTCGACCTCGACGTCGCTGAACGAACCCGACAAGAACGTCCGCGGCGTCTCGATCTTCGACGGCCAGCTCTACACCTCGGCCGATCCGACGAAGGCTGGAGCCCTCACGATCGCGGCGGTGGGCAGTGGGCTGCCCACGACGGGCGCTCAGACGATCTCCAACCTCACGTTCTCCGCCGCGCCCAAACAGCCGTATGCCTACTCGTTCCTCACGCTCGGCCTGGGACCCGGCCCGGACACCCTCTACGTCGCCGACAACGAAGCCGGCGCGGTCATCAAGTACGGCCTTCTCGGCGGCACCTGGACGAAGGAGGGCTCGGTCGCCGTCGCAAGCGTCTCCGGTCTCACCGCCAACGACGCGGGCGGAACGGTCAGCATCTTCGCCACCAGCAGCGGCTCGGAAGGAAAGGCCGGCACGCTGTATGAGATCACCGACACGAGCGGCGTCGGGGGCCCGCTGTCGGGCGCGGCCAACGCGATCGCCACCGCACCGGCGAACGAGGCCTTCCGGGGGGTCGCCTTCGCACCCGGCACGACGATCGGCTCAGGCGGCCCTCCGCCCCCGCCGAGTCCCACCATCACGCCGGCCGAAGGCGACCTGGCGGCGGCGCTGGGGGATCCGACGAATCCTACCCTCGGCCTGACCGTCGAAGATCCGACCTATGAAGCTGGCGAACTGACCGTCAAAGCGAGCTCCTCGAACACGACCGTCGCGCCGACGGTGAACGTCAGCGGCGCCGGCGCGAGCAGGACCCTCACGGTCACCCCGGGGGCGGTCGGCGACTCGACGATCACGCTGACCGTCGAAGATCCCGGCGGCGCCACCGCCACGACCACCGTCGCCTATGGCGTCTCCGCCAACCAGGGCGACTCGAGCGACCGCTACTACGCGGGCGCCGGAAACGCCTCGTCGGCGATCGACGTCGGCGGCGGCTACATGGTCGTCGCAGACGACGAGAGCAATGTGCTTCGCCTCTACCACGAGCGGGTCTCCGGTGATCCGATCAAGACGTTCGACTTCACGAAATTGCTGCCGGCGGGCACGAGCGAAATCGACATCGAGTCCTCCGCCCGGGCCGGGAACACGCTCTACTGGATGGGCTCGCTGTCGAACAAGAAGAGCGGCAAACTCGACCCTGAACGCGACATCGTGTTCGCGGCCACGATCGCCGGCTCCGGTGCGGGCACCGAACTGACCTACCTCGGCAGCTACACCCACCTGCGCGAGGATCTCATCGCTTGGGATGAATCCAACGGCGATCCGCTCGGCTTCGCCGCGGCGACCGCCGGCGGCGTGCCCTCCAACGAGGCTGACGGCTTCAACGCGGAGGGCCTGGAGTTCGCGGCCGGGTCCACGAGCACGGCGTACGTCGCGTTCAGGGCTCCGATCGAGCCGCCGGGCGACCGCACCGATGCGGTGCTCGTGCCGGTGACCGACTTCTCCTCGCTGGTGACCGACGGGAATCCGGGGAGCATCGAGGCGACGTTCGGCGCGCCGCTCGAGTGGAACCTGGCAGGACTCGGCGTCCGCGAGATCAGGAAGAACGCGGCCGATGAATACCTCGTGATCGCCGGAACCCCCGACGACTCCAACTCCACGTTCGGTCTCTACACCTGGGATGGGAACCCCGCCGAGCAGCCGGTGTTGAGCGACACCGCGCTCTCGGCCGTCGCCGGCGGCGCCTGGGAGAGCATCGTCTCGGTGCCGGAACCGCTCGCCGAGGGCAACCAGCTCGAACTGCTCGAGGACAACGGCGAAACGGTCTGGTATGCGGATGGCCTCACCTCCAAGAGCGGTCTCCCGACGGGTCTGCAGAAGGATCTGGGGCGGCTGGTGACGCTGTCGCTGCCGGCCCCGGCAGCGCCCGGAGCGCCGCACCTCTCGAGCGGGGCGAGCCCGAACGCGAGCGGCCAGTTCACGCTCGCCTGGGAACCCTCGGGGGCGACGAGCGGCGTGACCTACACGCTGCAGCACGAGAACGCGGGCGGCGGCTGGAGCAACGTCGCCACCGGCCTGATCAGTCCGGAATACTCGTTCGCCGGCGGGGGCTCGGAGAGCGAGGGGACGTGGACCTACCGGGTGACCGCAAGCGACGAAGGCGGGGAAAGCGGGCCCTCGCCGGCGTCCGAAGCGGTGAAGGTCGACAAGACCCCGCCGAATCCGCCGACCGCCACAGCCGACCGCGCGCCCGACTACGCCGGTGGCGGCGGCTGGTACGAGGACACGGTCACGGTGTCGTTCACCGACAACGGCGATCCGCTGCTGTCCGACGGAAGCCCGGGAAGCGGGGTGAACCCGGCGTCGGTGTCCGCGCCGCAGACATTCAACACCGATGGCTCGCATGAAGCCAGCGCCACCGTCAGCGACGAGGTGGGCAACCAGTCGACGGCGGACACCCTCGCCGTGCAGGTCGATGTGAGCCCGCCGAACCTGCAGATCACCTGTCCGGCGAACGTCACGGTCGGCGGCAAAGCTCTCGCCACCGTCACGGCGTCCGACGGGCAGTCGGGCCTGGCAAGCGATCCGAGCGGGACCGTGCCGATCGACACGAGCACGGCCGGCGCCAAGACGGTGACCCGCACCGCGGTGGACAACGTCGGCCACAGCAGCGAACGTTCGTGCACGACGTTGGTGGAACACGGCCGCGTGATCACGGGCACGGTCAAGGGCATCCTCACGGTGAAGGACGGCGAAGATGTCGAGCTCGCTCCCACCGCCGAGACGGATGGACCGGTGAGGGTCAAGCCGGGCGGGTCGCTCGACGTCGAGGGGGCGACGCTGTCGGGACCCCTGAGCTCGAGTGGGGCGGCGGTGCTGCGGATCTGCGGCGCAGCTGTCTTCAGCACGGTCAAGGTGAGCAACAGCACCGGCCCGGTGGTGGTGGGCGACAGGACCGGGGAATGTTCTGCGAGCACCTTCTACGCGACGGTCACCCTCAAAGGCAATGTTGGCGCTGTCACCGTGGAGGGCGAGGCCCTGGTCGACGAAAACGTCTTCCACGCCTCGCTGAAGGTGATCGGCAACGGCGGCGGGACCACCGTCGCCGACAACGAAGTGCACAGCGCGCTGACCGTGAAGGGGAACGCGGCACCGGTGATCGACACGCCGAACGCCGTCGAAGGGAAGTCGAAGATTCAGTAGCGGGTGGGGTGGGGGCGGCGCTTGTGCACCGGCTGGCGCCCCCGCATGTGCTCGGGGGAGTCTTCGGCCCGGGACGAGCGGCCCGGGACGAGGGTCCTCCCCTCCAAGTCCGGCTCTGGTCAGCCCGGCAGGGAGACCATCTGGCCCAGCAGGCCGGTCGGACCGACCGCCTGGATGCTGACCCGCGTGGTGCCGGGGGGTATCTGCAGCTTCTGGGTGGAGCCCGCCGGCACGGTCGCCGGTTCGCTCACCGTCGTCCCCTGCGGTTCGAGCGTGAGCTGGTAGGAGGCGGGGGTGCCTTCATACCAGGTCGATCCCGGAGCCTTGAACTTCGCCACGGCGGAGCCCGGTTCCCAGTGCGGCTTGAGAATCGCACCCGGCGGCCGCGTGACCGACTCGTAGTTGCCGCTGTTCCATTCATCGTGCTGGGCCCGCCACCACTCGGTGTTCTGGCTCTGCGGCCCGTTCGTGTTCCACGCGAACAGGTACCCCTCTCTGGTGGCGCTCACGACGTCGACGCTGCCGTCAGAGAGCAGGTCGCCGGCGACCGGGGAGAACAGGTTCCAGCCGGTCGTCCACTTCGGGAACCCTTCGGCCAGCGCTCCGGTGGAGGTGTTGGCCTGCAACGAGTTCGAGTCTCCACCGTCGACGATCGCGGCCCCTCCGGTGGAGGTGACGGGCGCTACGATCGGCTCGCCGAGCAGGTCCGCTCCCTGGTGTTTGGCCGGGAAGCCCGAAACCGACGCCCCTCCTGTGGCCGGGAAGGAGGACTCGTAGTCGTTGAGCGCGCCACCGCCGGCAGGCGTCTCCAGGGCGGTGGCGAATGACGCCACGCCCAGCTCGCCGATCGAGAATCGCATGGCGCCGCCGACCTTCCCGAAAGCCCCCGTCGTGGTGAAGGCAATCGGGACTTCGGCGAGGAAGGGGAAGGCGGGCACCGAGCCGTAGGGACCGACTATCGCTCCGGCGCCGTTGATCAGGTACGGGGGCGAGAAGGCCGGGCCGATCGCGACGTCGTCCGCTCCCGTTCCGGTCCCCGTCGGATCGGCCGCGACCGGAGCCGAGGTGCCCTCGGTGAGGAACTCCTGGGCTGAGCCGTAGTACTCGATCGTCCCTGGGATCCGCACCGGCCAGCCGCTGATGGGCGTTCCGTTGCTGTGGTAGGCGAATGCGAACGCGAACGGCAGCTGTTGCAGTCCTTCGCCTTTGGTTTCGGTGTACTGCGGGCGGATCACCAGGTCCGGCGATTTCGAGTGTCCTTCCAGGAAGGCGACCGCCGGGGGCGTATCGAGCTTCTGGTCGTTCACCAGCACGTAGCCCGGCGCGGGTTTGAAGCCTTCGGGCATGTTCACCTTCACCGGCCAGCCGGGGAGATCGGTGCCGTCGGGCTGCCACACGTGTATGTAGCCGTCCCAGCCCGCCTCGATCACGTCGAGCTTGCCCGTTTGACCCAGGTCGAACAGGACCGGGCCTCCCGCCGCGGCGCCCTTGGTCGGCAGCCGCGTGAAGGGGAGCGCAGGTCGCGGAATCGCGGGCGCGGCGACGCCCGTGTCGCACGTCTGTGGCCAGCCGGGCTCGAGTTCGCCCTGGGCGTTCCACGCGAACACCTTCCCATCGACGGTCGTGGCGATCACGGACAGGCTCCCGGTGTGTTCGAGGTCGCCCGTCGCCACGTCGGAGATGATCGGTTCATAGCCGGGGTCCACGCCTTCGTGGGAGGCCAGGACCGACTCCGCATCCGTGTGGACCGGCCAGCCCGGTAGCTCCTTGCCGGTCTTCGGGTCGATCGCGTGTACGTACCCGTCCGAGTCGCCGAAGACGGTGTCCAGACGACCGGTTCCCTGCAGGTCGACGAGCGCCGGCTGGCTTTCGCCCCCGGCGTTCAACTTGAGTGGGAACCCCTTCGTCCAGCTCGGGTCGTGCGTGACGTTGATCGCGCGCCGATCCTGGGCGGAGCGCCCGCTCGCGTCGGTGACGGTCAGATGGAAGGTGACCGCGTACTGTTCAGAGGTCTCGAGCTCCTTGGTTTTCGAGAGTCCGAACTGGGCCGCCCAGAAGCTTTCCGGGATTTCTGCCATGTTCAGCGTGCCGAGGTGGCCTGAGAAGGCCTTTTTCTTGGTTCCTTCGCCGACCGTGAACCACGTCTGCGGGTTGCCGCCCAGGCCCGCTTGCAGGACCCAGTGAACCGATGTGCTGCGGGGAGCTTCGACGGTGCCGGTGACCGAGATCGACTTGGTCTTCGTGGGGTCCACCAGCGAATACCAGGACGGCGAGTCGATGTGACCGACAGGGGGGACTTCGCCGGCTGCCACGGCCTGCATCGCGCTGTAGACGTTGGGGATCCCGTATCCGTACTGCGGGTTCCATTCGCCCGGGCCTCCCGGCCACGGGAGGGTGGTTTCGGTGATCCGTCTGGCGGTGGCGATCAGCACCTGCTCGGCCTCGGGCCCGGTGAGCGGAGCGGAGATCAGGTGTTCGGCCGCCGCTTTTCGTCCGTAGGACTGAAGCAGCGCGATCGCGCCGCCGATGGTGGGGGTCGATTCGGATGTCGTGCCGCCGCTCGTCGCGCCCGTGAGGACGTTGTGAGCGCCCCAGGAGGTGTAGTCCGAGCGGGTCCATGCTTCTTTTTTGGCGGTCGGCAGCGCGCCGTTGCCCGGCAGTACGTACGGCCAGAACATCCCGCCCTGATGATCCACCGAGTCGAAGTCGTTGGAGGACTCGACCATCGCGACGCCCTTTGACTCCAGGTGGGAGATCGCCCCGCGCATGAACGAGGAGTAGCCGAGGTCGGCGGTGACCGAGACGATCTCGCTCGCCCCCGCGTCCGCGGAGAACAGCCACGCCTTGGCCAGCGTGTCGGTCATGTCGAGCGCCTCGTCACCTGCTTTGACCGGCAGGATCATGCACTTGGGGCACTCACGGTGGAGCACGGACATCTGGCCGTCGGAGTGTCCGTAGGTGGAGTCTTCGGTGGCCGGGTCGTTCTGGTTGTCGTAGAAGTCCCAGCCCGAGATGTCGTTCACGTAGCCGTTGTGGTCGTGGTCGACGCCGTCGGAGAAGGCCACGATCAGGTCCTCGGGATCGAGATAGCCGTTCGCGTTGGAGTCGCTCACGCGCGGATCGTTGGCCCAGTCCTGGATGTTCACGACGCCGTCGTGGTTGAGGTCGTAGTCGGCGAAGGAGCTCGTGTAGACGCGGGTGCAGGGCTGGCTTTCCCCACCGACGATCATCGTCGAGCCCGTGCAGGGGACCGGAAGTTCATGCCAGTTGACGTAGATGTTGTTGACTAGTTCTTTGGCCTGGGAGTTGTGCCAGTTGATCCCACCCTCGATGTAGGAGATCACCTCGGTGGGGTCGCCCGTGGTGTAGTGCGACCACGCGTCTTCGAGATCCATTCCGCAGGGGCCGTACGGCGTCACCGGCGGCGACGCGCAGGCCCCCGCCGCGGGTGCCGGCGCCGGGTTCGAAAGCGCCGCTGCCGGCAGCGCCACCAGCGCCGATAGCAGGATCGCGAGTGCCCCCGTGCGCGTGGGCGCCCACGCGCGCACGAATGCGCGTGAGGTGCTCATCTCCCGTGCTCCCGCCGCCCGATCCTCCGTGAGCCCACCGCGAGACCCATCTCGCGCGAAGCCATCCCTGCTGAGACCATCCCTACCTCCCTGGCACGAGTCTACAGGCCGAATCCGGGCCGTGCGACCAGGTCGAATCGGCTGCTGGGTGCTCCGTCGCGGCCGACGTGTCAACCCGCGACGGCGCGGGCGCGGCGCGGGCCACTCGTCGTCGAGCCACGCGCCTGGATCCGCCGCAGCGCCTCGAGGTCGCCCTCGCACAGAAGTCCTTCGCCGCGGGCATCGGCGATCGTCAGCCTGCCGCTCAACAGCCCGACGATCAGCCGGGGCGTTCCGCTCAACGTCAGGTCGGGATCCTCCGCTGGGCCCGACCGCGCGCGGACCGCCCCGTCGCGGGTCTCGATCACCGTCGATTCCCCGTCGATGTGCAGCCCGATCGTCACAGGCGGCTCCTCGGGTGCGTGATCGGTCAGGAACAGCTCGACGGGAAGGGCCAGCCAGTGGCTGCGGAAGGCGTCTTCATCGGCCGGCTCGGCCATCAGCGCGGCGCCCCACTTCCCCAGCTCGCGCAGGATCGGCTCGAGCTCCTGGCCTCGCTCGGTGAGCCGGAACAGGGTCGTGGCGACCGGGGGAGGGGCCTCCTCCCAGGCAACCACGCCGACGTGCTCGAGATCCCGCAGCCGGTCGGCGAGGAGGTTGGTGGCGATCCCGGGGAGGCCGTGCAGCAGGTCGGTGTAGCGACACGATCCGCGAAGCAGCAGCTCTCTGACGATCAGCAGGTTCCAACGATCGCCGATCAGGTCGAGGGCCTTGGCCACCGAGCAGTACTGGCTGTATGAGCGCACCCTCGCAGTCTACTCGGTCTGCATGAGAATCTCAAAGTATCACTTGATAATCTCAAGGCAAGTCTCTATAACATCATGCGATGCGTCGCCGGCCGCTGATACTCGCCTCGCTGCTGCTCGCGGCGTTCGCGATCAATCTCGACACCACGATCGTCAACGTCGCGCTGCCGACGCTCGTACGGGAGCTGCATGCGTCCAACACCCAGCTGCAGTGGGTGGTGGACGCCTACAACCTCGTGTTCGCGGCGCTGCTGCTCGCTGCCGGCAGCCTCTCAGACCGGGTCGGCCGCAAGGGAATGCTGCTCTCGGGCCTGGCGGTGTTCGGGCTGGCGAGCCTCGCCGGCGGACTGACCACCACTCCCGGACAGCTCATCCTCGCGCGCTGCTTCATGGGCCTCGGCGCAGCGATGGTGTTCCCGGCGACGTTGTCGCTCATCTCCAACGTCTTCACCGAGCGCACCGAGCGTGCCCGCGCGATCGGGCTGTGGGGCGCCACGGCTGGCGTCGCGATCGCGCTCGGACCGATCATCGGCGGCTGGCTGCTGCAGCGCTTCTCGTGGGCGAGCATCTTCTTCGCGATGGTGCCCGTGGCGATGCTGGGCGCGGCGCTGGTCGCTTCGAGCGTACCGACCTCGCGCGACCCGCACGCCCCTCGCTCGGACCGGATCGGCTTCCTGCTCTCGACGGCCGCGATGGCGCTGCTGATCTACACGATCATCGAGGCGCCCGACCACGGCTGGAGCAGCGCGCGCACCATCGCGGGCTTCGCCGCCGTGATCGTGCTGTTCGGCGCCTTCGTGGCCTGGGAGCGGCGCACCGCCGAGCCGATGCTCGACCTCAGCCTGTTCCGCAATCCCCGCTTCACCGCGGCGAGCGGCTCGGTGACGGTCGCGTTCTTCTCGCTGTTCGGATTCATCTTCCTGATGACCCAGTACTTCCAGTTCCTGAAGGGCTACAGCCCCCTCTCCGCCGGCGTGCACCTGCTTCCGGTGGCGATCTCGGTGGGGATCGCGTCGGTGCTCGGAACCAAGCTCGCCGTTCGCTTCGGCACCAAGCTGGTCGTCGCCGGCGGCCTGGTGCTCGTCGCCGGCTTCTACGCCTGGGTCGCGACCGTGTCGGCCTCGACGCACTACGCCACGATCGCGGCGCAGATGGTGGTCTACGGCATCGGCATGGGCTTCACGAGCTCGCCCGCGACGGAGGCGATCATGGGTGTCGTCCCGAAGGACAAGGCAGGCGTCGGCTCGGCGGTCAACGACGCGACGCGACTGCTCGGCGGAACCCTCGGCGTCGCGGTGATCGGCAGCGTCTACGCCTCCCTCTACGCGAGTCGGCTGACGAGCGCGCTGCCCGCAGGCCTGCCCAAGGCCCTGGCCGGGGCGGCACACGAATCGGTCGGTGCCGCGCTCGAGCTCGCCGGCCGCCTCGGCCAGGCCGGCCGGCCGGTACTCGGCGATGCCATTCACCAGGCGGCGTCGGGCGCCTTCATCCACGGCCTGAGCGCCGGCTGCCTCGTGGCAGGGGGCGTGGCGATCGCCGGGGCGATCATGGCGGCGGCTCTGCTCCCTGCACAGCCGACGCCGGCGGCGGCCGGCCACGCGCCGATCCCGGCCCAGTCCGCCGCTGCGCTGGCCGACTGAGGCGCCGGCGCCACTGATCCGGCCGGTCAAACGCCAGCGCGGCGGCGCCTGGCGCCGATGCTGCGCGGGCCGCTCGCGTGTCGCGCCTCGCTCCCGATCGAGCCTCGCGCTAGGATCTGTCGCCCACCGGCTCGGCCCTGGAGAATCGTGATGGCCCACTTGGGCGGCAGTGCCAGCAGCGAGATCGATGCCCCGCTGGAGCAGGTGTGGGCGGTGGTCGAGGACGTGCTCTCGGCGCCGGACTGGCAGGGTGGCCTCGACGCGATGACCGCGCTCGAGCACGACGGCGACGGCCGCCCGGTGCTCGTGGAAACCGAGAACGACATCAAGGTCCGGCGTATCAAGGCGCGGGTGCGCTTCTCCTACCAGGCGCCGAGACGACTGGAGTGGACCCAGGAGCAAGGCGACATGAAGGCGGTCGAGGGTGCGTGGGAGCTCGAGGACCTCAGCGGCGGGCGCACACGCGCCACGTTCACCCTCGACGCCGATCCGGGGCGAATCCTCGGAACGCTGATCCGGGGACCCGTCGAGGCGGCGACGCGTGCGGTCTTCGTGAACGGGCGGCCGGGGGAGCTCAAGCGGCGCGTCGAGCGCGAGCACTCACGCTGAGCGGAGTCCGGCGACGGGCCGGCTCGAGGGCTGCGTGCGAGGTGCCCAGGGGGCGGGCGCAGTGCAGAGACGGGGCGTAAGTACTGAGTAGAGGTCGCAGTCTGCACCGATGACCCCGGCGCCCGCTGGGCGTACGGTCGGGTTGGTGGTGCGTCTGGCCCGTCTGTCGATCCGCAAGCCCAGAGCGATGCTCGCGGCTAGCGTCGTCCTGGCAGTCGTGCTCGGCGCCATCGGCCTCGGTGTGGCTCACTCGCTGTCGCCGACGATCGTCGTCGTATCCGGTACCGAGAGCTCGCGCGCGCAGTCCCTGGCCAACGCGCAGTTCGGCTCGACGCAACTCGTGCCGATCCTGCTGCGGGGCCCGTCCGGGGCGCTCAACCGCCAGGGGCCGCGGCTGGTGCGCGACCTGGTGAAGCGCCCCCACACACGCGCCCTCAGCGCGTGGGACGCAGGGGCGGCCTCACAGGGGCTGCGCCCGAGTGCCACCGCAGGCATGATCGTCGTGTCGGTGGACCGTCCCGAAAAGACGGTGGTCAACATCGATCAGCCGCGAATCGAAGCGCTGGTGGCCCGCGATGTCAGCCTCCCCGTGCGCGCCAGCGTCACCGGCCAGCCCTCGATCGATCGAGCGTTGAAGGACGAAGCCCTCGCCACCACCCGTCGCTCGGAGCTGATCGCGCTGGGCATCCTCTTCCTGCTGCTGCTGCTGGGCTTGCGAGCCCCGCTGGCGGCGGGCGTGGTGACGATCGTCGGTGCGGGCGTGGTGCTGTCCACCTTCGGCCTGATGGCGATCCTCGGTCGCTTCATCGAAACCGACCCGATCGCGGTCGCGCTGGCCTCGATGACCGGGTTGATCCTGAGCGTTGGGTATGCGCTGCTGATCCTCGACCGCTTTCATCAGGAGCGGCGCAGCGCCAGCCAGGGAGAGGACGAGGCACCGCTTCGACAGGGCACCGACAGCGCAGCCGCTCGCGCCGCCAACGCCGCTGTCGCAAGCTCCGGCCGCGCAGTCCTGTTCGCCGGCACGGCGCTGATTCTCGCGCTGCTGCTGGCGACCGCGATAGCACCCACGAAGATCCTCACCTCGCTCGGGATCGGGGTGCTGCTCTGCAGCGCCCTGGCCGTGGGCGCCGCGGTGGTGGTGATGCCCGCCACGCTCACGCTGTTCGACAGAAGCATCGCGATCGGCTGGATCGCGCCCGCGGGCTTGACGCGCGACTGGGATCGGCTGGTTGGAGCCGGCGCATGGGTGCGCCGGCGCGCGGCGCTCGCCGGCGCGCTCGCCACGGCCGCGCTGGTCGCGCTGGCGGTGCCGGCGTTCTCGTTGCAGACCGGACCCCCCGATGTGAGTCAGCTACCGCCGGGGAACGGGGCGAGGCAGTCCTTCGAAGAGGTTGCGCGGGTGATGGGTCCGGGGTGGCCCACTCCGTTCAACATGATCGTCGTCAGGCGGTCGGGCCCGATCACCACCGCGGCCACGCTCACGAAGCTGGACGAGCTGCAGGAACAGATCGCGCACGACCCGAGGGTGGCTTCGGTGGCCGGCCCGGGGGCGCTCAGCGGTCAGACCAAGCCGCTGGGGAAGCTGCCGACGTCGCTGAACGAATCGAGCAAGCTGCTGACCGGCGGTAAGCGCGACCTGGGCCGTCTCGTGAACGGGCTGGGTTTGGCGGGGAACGGTGCCCAGCAGCTGCGGCTCGGACTGCGGGCTGCGAGCTCGGGCGCCGGCCAACTGCACAGCGGCTCGGGCGCGGCCCAGTCCGGCTCGGCCAAGCTTCACGCGGGATTGGCCACGGCGCAGTCAGGCTCGGTGAGGCTGTCCGGCGGCCTCGCCCAGGCGCTCGCGGGAGCGAACGCACTGAAGAAGGGCGCCAGCCAGGCGCTGGCGGGGTCGGTGGACATCACCAACGGCATCAGCTCGGTCAACGCTCCGGTATCGGCAGGGGTACCTTCGATGAAGCAGCTGGCGGGCCTGACGGCGAGCACGAGCAACGCGATCGGCGCCCTGCAGGGTCAGTCACAGGGTGCGTCGGGTGATCTCGCCAGCGCCGAGGCGGCCCTGCAGGGGATGTCAACAGGCAAGGGCGACCCGGCGTACGGAGAAGCGCTGGCGGCGCTGAATCGCGCGGGCGATGCTGTGGGCGGCGTCTCGGGTGGCCTGGCATCGGTCGCGCCCGGCGCCAGAGAAGCCGCCGCGATCGCCTCCACGGTTGCCACCCAGGGCGCGTTCCTGGCGAGCGTGTTGGGTCAGCTTCACACGGGCGCCAGCCAGCTGCAGGCTGGTTTGCTGAAGTTGCAGCGAGGCAACGCGCAGTTGGCGGCCGGCGTTGCGAAGCTCGCCGGCGGCGGGGGCAAGCTCACCAGCGGCTTGACCCAGTTGCGCGACGGTGCAGCAGCCCTTCAATCGGGGCTGGGCCAGCTGACGAGCGGCGCAGGCCAGCTCGAAAGCGGCCTCACGGGCGGCGTCTCGCCCACCGGCCAGCTGGTGAACGGGCTCGGGGTGATGCAGGCGAGCGTGTCGAAGTTCCGCGGCCAGCTGCCCTCGGCAAAGGACCTGGAAGAGCTCCACCAGCAGTCACCGGGCCTGTTCAACTCCGGCTACTTCCTCCTCGCCGCGGTACAGGGCGCCCCGCCGGCCGCGAGCAACGCTGCAGGTTTCGCGGTGAACGTCACGCGCGGGGGAAACGCCGGTCAGATCGTGGTCGTCTCCCGCTACCGTGCCAGCGCACCCCAGACGGCCGCGTTGGGCGATCGCCTCAAGCGGATCGCCAGACGCTTTGCCGTGCGCAACCACCTGGCGCTGGCTGTCGGCGGCCCGGCGGGCAACCTGGCGGACTTCACCAGCGCCACCAACGCCCGGCTGCCATGGGTCGTCGTCGCGCTGGCGCTGGCCGTCGCCCTCGTCCTGGGCCTCGCGCTCCGGGCTGTGCTGCTGCCGATCGTCGCGGTGGCGTTCAACCTCCTGACGGCTGCTGCCACGTTCGGCGTCATGAGCCTCCTGTTCAGCGGCTCCAATCCTCCGCTCGGGGGGCCGGGCTACATCGACCCGATGTCGATCGTGGGCATCTTCACGGTCATCTTCGGCGTCTCGCTGATCTATCTGGTGGTGCTGCTCGAGCGCACCCGCGAGGAGCTGCTGAGGGGTATGACCGTGGACGAGGCGCTGGATGTGGCGCTGCGCAAGACCGCCGCCGCGAGCACCGGCTCGGCCGTGCTGATGATCTGCGCGCTGATCCCCTTCACCACCACCGGCCTGCTGACGGTGCGAGAGCTGGGCGTGGGCTTGGCCGTGGCTGTCGCGATCGACGTCTTCGTCGTGCGGCCTGTGCTGCTGCCGGCCGCGGTCGAGTTGCTCGGCCGCTGGAGCTGGTGGCCCACCAGGACCGGCGAAGGGCCAATGCCCAAGCCCCCTCAGCCGCACCGCAAATGGCACCTACCGGAGATTCCGTGGACCGGGCGTAACCCCGGGTCACGTCCGACCCACTAAGGAGTTGAAGAGTCATGAGAAGGATCCACATCGCAGCACCGATCACGGCGGTCGTTGCACTGCTGGCAGCGACAGCTGTGGCAGTGGCGAGCAGCCAGTTCACCCAGAGCTCCAAGATCACGTTGACGGCCACGAAGGCCGGCGCGTCGACGGGTTTCAAGGCGGCGCTGAAGTCCAGCGATCCAGGCGAACCAGGCGGTAAGCCACAAGCCCTGAAGACCCTCACGATCACTTTTCCAAGCGCAACCAAGTTCAACTTCAAGAGCAGCGCGATCAAGCCCTGTGGCGCCAGCGACATCGAAATCAAGGGCACCGGCGGCGCCGCGTGCCCCGCGAAGAGCAGGATCGGCGGTGGCAACGCGGAAGCCAACGGCGCGCCGGTGTTCCCGTTGATTCCCGAGAGCGCGGTCGCCTACGCGGGCAAGGGCGAACTGATCTTCCTGCTGGCACCGAAGGGTCCAGCCGGATCGGTGCTCGTGCTGCACGGCAAGGTGTCGGCCAACAAGGTGACCGTCGCCGTTCCCGCGCTCGCCGCGGGTCCCGTGACGATCGTGATCACCGGGCTGGAACTGAGCGTCAACAAGATCGGCAGCGGCAAGAGCGCGTTCGTGACAGCCGGCGAATGCAAGGGCGGGAAGTTCAACGTCAAGTCGAGCTTCCTCTACCAGACGGGCGCCTCGAAGACGCTGTCGAGCTCGTCGAGGTGCAGTCGCTGAGGCCAGGCACGCGCTCTCGCTCGCCCCTCTCCGCGACGGCAGCGACGCGTCGGCAGATCGCCGGCGCGTCGCGTCGCGCCCGATGGAGCAACGCGCCGAGACGCAGCCTCCGCCGGGCGGGCCCCGGCGAATCTCCGCATTTGCCCCAAGAGATAGCGGGATAACTGCGGATGACGCTGGCGTCCGTCGGTGTGAGGATCTCGGTGATGGCCGTCACCCCAATGTCAGCCCATTCCCTGCGCCCGGTGTCCGAGCGCATCACCGGCGCCACCACCCTCGGACGTATGGTGCTCTCGACCCAGGAGCGGGGCGAGGACGTCGCGCTACGCTATCCCACGCCCCAGGGCGAGCGGAGGATCACCTACGCCGAACTGGGCGAACGCAGCCGCGAACTCGCGCTCGGGTTGATCGCGCTGGGTATCGACCGCGGCGACGTGGTGTCGATTCTCTGCGCGACCAGCGCGGACTGGACCCTGTGCGAACTGGGAGCGGTGTGCGCCGGCGCGGTGGTTGCTCCGATCTATCACACCAACTCGCCGGAGGAGTGCCGACACGTGCTCGCCGACTCCCAGGCGCGGCTGGTGTTCTGCCAGGACGCCGAGCAGGTGGCGAAGATCGCGCAGGTCGTGGAGGAGCTGCCCGCGCTCGAGCACGTGGTGGTGATCGAAGGCGCCGCCGCCGGGGCGAGTCCCATCAAGACGGTGATAGACCGCGCGCCGGAGGTGGATCCCGAGGCGGTCGACGAGCGCGTGGCAGCCGTTGCTCCCGAGGATGTGGCGACGCTGGTCTACACCTCGGGGACGACCGGTCCGCCGAAGGGATGCATGCTCACCCACGCCAACCTCCTGTCGGCGACGGCGATGTATCGAAGTCAGCTGGAACTGGATGACCTGCAGCCGGTGATCTACATGTTCCTGCCGCTCGCACACGTGCTCGCCCGCCTGGCACAGGTCGTGGTCCTGGATGTCGGCGGCACGCTCGTCTACTGGTCTGGCGACCCCAGGAAGATCCTCGACGAGGTGGCCGCCACCTCGCCCACCCACTTCGTGGCGGTGCCGCGTATCTACGAGAAGCTCCACACGGGCGTCGTGAGCGCGGTCGAGGCCGCAGGCCCGGTCTCACGTGTGGTGTTCGCCTGGGCCCTCGAGGTGGGACGTCGAGCGCGTCCGGCCCAGCGCGCCGGGTTGCCGCTGGGCCGGCTGACGCGAGCGCGGCTGCGGCTCGCCAACCGGCTGGCGCTGGCGAAGGTGAAGGGGCTGTTCGGCGGGCGCCTGCTGATGGCGCTTGTCGGTGCTGCACCGATCGACCGTGAGCTGCTGGAGTTCTTCGACGCGTGCGGCGTGACCGTGCTCGAGGGGTACGGCATGACCGAGAGCTGCGCCGCCGCCACGCTGAATCCCCTCAGAGCGCCCCGTTTCGGCACCGTCGGCAAGGCACTCCCGGACAGCGAGATCATGGTCACCGAGGACGGCGAGATCTTGATGCGCGGTCCACACGTGTTCGCGGGCTATCACCTCAACCCGGAGGCCACGAGCGCGATCCTCACCGACGGGTGGCTGGCCAGCGGCGATCTGGGCGAGCTCTCCGCCGACGGCTACCTCACCGTGACAGGGCGCAAGAAGGACCTGATCATCACCTCCAGCGGCAAGAACCTCACGCCCGTGAACATCGAGAACGCGCTGCGCGAGACCCGCTGGATCTCCGAGGCGGTCGTGTATGGAGACCGCAAGCCCTACGTCGTGTGCATGGTGACGCTCGACCCCGACGAGGCGCCGAAGCTGGCAGACCGTCTCGGTGTGAGCGCCGACGTCAAGCAGATGGCCGCAGACGCTCGTGTGCGGGAGGTGATCCAAGCGGACATCGACGCCGCCAACTCCCGCTTTGCCCGGATCGAGCAGGTCAAGCGCTTCGGCATCCTCGATCACGACCTCACGCAGGCGGCCGGCGAGCTGACACCCACCTTGAAGGTGAAGCGGGCCGTCGTCTACGAGCGCTATGGGTCCTTCTTCGCGGGTCTCTACGAGGACCCCGAGGAGCGGTGATGAGGCTCGCAGGCGAGCGCGGGGCAGTGATGGCTCGGACAGTGATGGCTCGAGCAGAGCGTTCACGGTGAAAGGGAGAGGGAGTCGTGGCGACTGAGACGTCCCGGCACCGCCTCTCGCCCGGCGACGCGGCCTGGCTGCACATGGACAGGCCCACCAATCTGCTGGTGATCAACTCGGTGATGCTGTTCGACGAGCGTCCGGACGAGGAGCAGTTGCGTACCGTGATCCGCACGCGCCTGGTGGAGCCCTTCCCGCGCTTTCACCAGCGAGTGGTGGAGAGCCGGCTGCCGCTGCTCGGGCCCGCCTTCGAGGATGATCGCCATTTCGAGCTCGACCGTCACCTGCACCGCGTCGGGCTGCCCGAGCCCGGTGACGAGGAGTCGTTGAAGCGGCTCGCGGGTGATCTCTTCGCCACTCCGCTGGACCACGCCAAGCCGCTGTGGGACATGTACCTGCTCGACCGTCCCGGCGGAGGAGCCGCTCTGCTCGTGCGCATGCACCATTGCATCGCCGACGGGATCGCGCTGGCGCGGGTGATGCTTTCGCTCACCGATGTGACGCCCGAGGGAGACGGCTTGATCGAGCCGCCCGAACCGCAGGTACACGCGCGCCCGGAGGGAGCGCTGGCCACGGCGACGGGCGCTGTCAGAGCGTCCCTGACGACGATTGCCGCGCCCGCGGACGCGGCAATCTCCGCGACCCGACGGGTGGCTGCGGTCTTCGCGCACGAGGGTGCGCAGGCGGTGGCGCATCCACGCGAGGTCGCAGGGCGAGCGGCGGCTGACGCCCAGGCACTGGCCAAGCTGCTGTTCACCCCTGCCGACCGCGACAGCGCTCTCAGCGGCGAGGTGGGGGTGAGCAGAAAGGTGGCGTGGACCCGGCAGCTGGACCTGGAGCGGGTGAAGGCGACGGCACACGCTCAGGAGGCGACGGTCAACGACGTGCTGCTCGCGGCGGTGAGCGGGGCACTGCGCCGCCACCTCAGCGACAGCGGCGAGGAGCCTCGCGAGATCAGAACGTTCGTGCCCGTCAACCTGCGCCCGCTCGAGGAGCCGATCCCGCGCGAGTTGGGCAACCGCTTCGGTCTGGTGTTCCTGTCGTTGCCCGTGGATGTGGCGGGGCGCCGTGCACGCCTGCAGGAGCTGAAGTCCAGGATGGACGCGATCAAGCGTACGCCCGAGGGTCCCGTCTCCTACGCGATCCTGGAGGGGGTGGGCCTGACTCCGCCCGCGGTGGAGAGTCGCATCGTGGACATCTTCACCGCGAAGGCGAGCGCAGTGATGACCAACGTGCCGGGGCCGCGCGAGGTCGTGTACCTCGCCGGCTCGCCGGTGCGCGCGGTGCTGGTGTGGGC
Source organism: uncultured Solirubrobacterales bacterium (assembly GCA_963696615.1). Classification (GTDB taxonomy): domain Bacteria; phylum Actinomycetota; class Thermoleophilia; order Solirubrobacterales; family Solirubrobacteraceae; genus Palsa-744. Next base: position 1,137,310 of record CAVOKU010000003.1, read on the forward strand.
ACCGACGTCCGGCAGCGTGGGCATGAGCGTGAGCATCTTCAGCTACAGGGGCGAGGTCACGATCGGATTGCTGGTCGACGCCGGGTTGGTCACCGACCCGCAGACGATCATGCGCCACGCAGAACAGGAGCTGGCGGCGCTGGGGAGGCTGAAGCCCGCGCCACGGTCCCATCCCGCCGCGCCGAACAGCTGAGCGCGACGGAGTCTCCGCCTAAAGCGCCAGCGCCCGCTCGACGATGGCCGCGCCCTCGACGCCCCGCGGCAGATCGCCGAAGGCGAGCCCGGGCGCCTGCAGGCGCCCCGCGCAGAACGCGTCTGCCACGGCCGGTGGCGCATGGCGCAGCAGCAGGCTCGCCTGCAGCGCCAGCGCCATGTCCTCGACGACCGCTCGCGCGCTCCACTGGGCCTCGGCGGGGTCCGCGGCCAACGCGGCAAGTCCTTCGCGCACCCGCGCCATGTGAACGTCGAAGCGTGCGTCGGCGCCGGCGGCGAGGTCGCACTCGGCCAGGAAGCAGGCCGTCGCCTCGGCTTCGCGACCGAGCGCGCGCAGCACGTCGAGGGCGATCACGTTGCCAGAGCCCTCCCATACCGTGCCGAGCTCGATGTCGCGGTAGAACTGCGCCATCGGCGCCTCCTCGACGTAGCCGTTCCCGCCGAGGCACTCGAGTGCCTCCGCTGCCAGCGGAGCGCCCCGCTTGCACACCCAGTACTTCATCACCGCGAGGGCGAGACGGCGAAAGCCGGCCTCGCCGGGCTCCTCGGCGTCGAACGCACGCGCGATCCGCAGCGTCGCAGCCGTCGCGGCCTCGGACTCGAGCGCGATGTCGGCCAGCACGTTCACCATCGCCGGCTGGCGCACGAGCGGCGCGCCGAAGGCCACTCGGTGGCGCGCGTGCCAGATCGCCTCGGCGACGACCCGACGCATCATGCCGGTGACCGCCGTCAGCGTGTCGAGTCGCGTCCAGATCAGCTGCTCGACGACGTAGGCGGTGCCGCGCCCCTCCTCGCCGAGGATCCTCGCCGGCAGGTGGTCGTACTCGACCTCAGCGGAGGCGAGGCAGCGCCCGCCGAGCTTGTCCTTCAGCCGCTGGATGCGGAATCCGGGATGGGGTCGCTCGGCGACGAAGCACGTGATCCCCGCCTCGGTCTGGGCGAGCGTGAAGAAGACCTCGAACACCGGGTGGGTGCAGAACCACTTGTGCCCGGTGAGCTCGAACCAGCCGTCGCCGATCGGCTCGGCGGTCGTCGTGTTGGCCCGCAGGTCCGACCCGCCCTGCTTCTCGGTCATGACCATGCCCGCCTGCACGAACCGGTCGTAGTCGGGCAGCGTCAGGCGTGCCTCCCACTGCTGCGCCAGCGCGGGGTCCTGGCGCATCGTGGGGACGGCGGCGTAGTTGATCGACATCGGGCAGCACGGACCCGTATCGAGCTGGTTGAACAGGTGAAACATGCCTGTCCGCACGACGTGCGCGCCCGCGCACTGCTCGCGCCACGGCAGCGAGTTGAGTTCGCGCTCCACCCCGAGGCGCAGCATCCAGTGCATCGAGGGGTCGTACTCGATCTCGTCGACGCGGTTGCCATAGCGGTCGTGGGTCTTCAGCACGGGGATGTTGCGCTGCGCCCGCCTGGCGTGGGTCAGCGCCTCCTCGGAGGCGACGACCGTGCCGAAGTCGCGGACGCGGTCGAGACCCCACTCTCCGCCCTCGCGGATCAGTGCCTCGCCGAGTGCCGGGTCGGCCTGGAAGGCGTTGAAGTCGACCAGTGGCGGCGACTGGTTGAGAACCTCATGCGTTGCTGCGCGATGGGTGCGATCTGCTGTCGACATCAGCGGCTCCCTCGACGGGTTCGCGGTCCTTTGAAACCCTACCGCCCCGCGTCAGCTGAGCTTGCCACTGCGACTGCGCCTCGACGTCGCCTCGCAGATGCCCACGATAATCCCCGTGGGGGACCGGTGCGCGATCGACGGACGGAAAGGGGAGGCTGGCCGCGCTACTGGGGCATCCAGCTCGTCACTTCATGGTTCGGCTCTCGCTCAGCCTTCGCAGCGATCTCGGGACCGGTGGCTGATCACCAGCGCCGGCTGTCGGGGTATCGCCAACTCGTCCTCCTCCTCGAACGGCAGCCGGTCGACCACCCCAGCGCGCTCGAAGACGCGATGAATGCTTCGCGGGCCGGGAATCAGCGTGAAGTCGTATCCCCGCCTCTGGCAGAGGCCGCAGCGGAACGCGATCACCGCCACACCGGTCCAGTCGATATACGCGAGCCGTCGGAGATCCAGCCTGATGCCGGTCACTCCTTCTTCGCACAGACGATCTATCGCAGCTTCCAGTGCGTTGGCCGAACCACGGTCCAGCTCGCCGGTGAGGATCAGGGTGTGCGTCCAAGCGCGACCGGTTGCCGCGAAGCGCGTATCGCTCGGAGCGGGTCGCCTGGACCGCTCTTCGCTAGGGGGCACCTGCGCCGGCTTTGCGACGCCTCCCGCCGCGGCGTGCTCGGTCCTTTCGCGGACGCTCGCGGACGCCACCATCTCATGAGATTTCATCAGTACAGCTCCTTCCAGAGAAGCCTCGAATTGATTTCCAATGCCCTGGTGCGCGACGGCCCAGAGCCGGGTGAACGGACCGGGAGGAGCTAGCCCGGTCGCTCTGGAATCAGAACGAAGCACGCTGTCAGCCACGGCTCAGATGAGAGCCGCAGCCGACGTATCGCACGCAGAGGCCCAGGCAGCCTGAGTCCCGCGAGCGTGAAGAAGGTCGAGAAGCCCATACCGGCGGCCCCCATCGTCGAGCTGGAGGCTCCGCCGGGTACCGGGCTGGGCGCCGGGCTGGCCGGGGTACTCCCGTTCACCGAGCGCGGATGTCCGCTGCCGTCCGCCGACGCGCCGGCAGTTACCGCCGCTTCCCAGGAGGCGGCCGCGGCCGCGAGGCTGGCGGGTGTTCCCGACAGGAAGCGTTGAGCGCCCATCCAGCCGAGACTGCAGTTGTCGCTCGTGAGGCCGCCCACCGCCGAGAGCTCGCAGCGAAACTCCCAGTTTCGCAACGTGGCGCTCGCTTCCGCAGGCTGGCCGAGCGAGATGGCGTTCGGGCCGATCGTGGCCAGGACCGCGGCAGACATGCCGTTGATCGCTCCCGTGAGTGAGCCGATCACATCACTCGGGACTTCAGCAGCCACGGCGGCTTCGCTGTGCGGGGCACCGTCCTGCGGGGCCTGGGTCGCCGACCCGTCAGAGGAGGACGAAGCCGCGCCTCCGAGCCCTTCTTCGGTCGTCTGACCGGAGTGTGCGTTGTCGAGGGTTTCCCCGCTCAAGTTGGGAGGCGGGGCCTGCGGCGCCCCTTCGGCATGCGCTTCGGCCGGAGGTGCTTCCGGGGCGGGAGTTTCCGGTTGCGGTGGCGGTTCTGCCGGAGCTTCCGGCTGTTCGGCGGGCACTTCGGGCGCCGGCGGCGGTTCGGTGGGAGGTTCGGCTTCTGGCGCCGGTTCTTCGGGCGCCGGTTCTTCGGGCGCCGGTTCTTCGGGGGCTTCCTGGCCGGGGACTTCGGTCTGCGGTGCTTCCTGGGTTGGCGTTTCGGATTGCGGGGCTTCGTCGGCGCGCGCGCTCCCTGCCAGCAGGAGCGCGGCGAACAGCGCCAAGATGACGGCTGCCAGACCGAGCAGGCCTCTGTCGACAATCCGCCTCGATGGATTGGGGGCTATCCCGACTATGTTCCCTCGTCGCATACGCCTCCTGCCAGCAATCATAGATGCGGGCGCAAGCGCGCGCGTCGCTCCCGGCCGTGAGCGTCCAAGCGACGCCGTTTCGCCCCGCCCGGATGGGCGCGGGCGAGCATCGCGGCGGGCCTGATCACCCTCGCCGGCTCGGCGAGAAGCTGCACGGCGAGGTCCGCCCACCGCGCTGGCCGGTGAGCATCGTGCCGTCTCCTGCGACGAGCGGCGCGGCCAGACGCGCCGGGCCGGACAGCAGCTCGCGCCGGCGGGACGCCGAGGCCCGGTGCAGGAGGGGCTCGAACAGCTGCCTCACTACGCCGTACGGGAAGTGGCCCTCGAGCTCTCCTCCCCGCCCCGCGAGGATCAGGGTGCCGCGGCTGCGGGCTCGTTCACGGGCGATTGCCAGCAGCGAGGTCTTGCCGATGCCGGGCGGCCCTTCCACCACCAACGAACCGCCCTCCCCGGCGGTCGTCCGTCGCATCAGCTGAGATATCTGGACTGTAACCCAGGAGCGAAGAGATCAGGTGCCCCTCCCGACGCGAAACCGGAAGCTCATGGACGAGAGTTCTAGACATGGCAACGCGGCCCGCGAGGCGCTTCACCCTGGAGCTCGAGACGGGCGAGCCGATCCGCGGTCGCCTGCTGGACGATCAGGGAGCGGCGCTCGCCTTCCACGGCTGGCTCGAGCTGAGCTCGGCGCTCCAGCGGGCCTGGCAGCCGGACGCAGACGAGTCCGCCGGGCGGGCCCGCGCGAACGGGGAGAGGGAGGACTCGTGAGCAGGATCGGAACGCTCGTGACGAGCACCCTGCTGGCGCTCGCCCTCTCGCTGCCGGCGGCGCAGGCCGGCCTCGCCGCGCCGACCGTGCTCGATACGCAAGGTGGATGCGGCCCGGCGCTCGACCAGGACAGCCCGATGGACTGTCAGGCGCCGACGATCGCGGCGTACGGAGGGTGGACGGCTTGGAGCCGCGCCGCGCCGGGGGGCGGGTTCGCACTCGTGCTGCGATCGCCCGCGGGAGCGATCTCGCCGGCAGCGGTGCCACCCCGACCATCGCCGTTCGACGTCGAGCTGGGCCCCGACGGACATGGTGTCGCGGCCGTCTACTCCCGTTGCACGAATGCGATCGCCTTCCTGGGATGCAAGCTCTACGAGCTCGCGCTCGGGAGCGCCGGTGCAGCCGAGAAGCCGCTCCTGCCTCCCGGCGGCGGTTCGCTCCACGAGCCCGCGATCTCGGGCAGCCGCCTCGTGTTCCTGCGTCGCGACCCGGCCGGCGGGAGCGAGAACCCCCTGCACCGAATGGGGCGTCGGCCCGACAACCTGTTCGCGTGGCGGATCGGCAGCGGGCGGGCGCAAGCGCTGAAGCTGCCCGTCTCGCGAGGGACCTCGGAATGGCCGAAAGGGCTCACCGGCGTGATCACCGGTCTCACCCTCGACGGCAACTGGCTCGCCTATGTGACCTCCAGCGGCATCGCGAGCTCGAGCTTGGAATTGGGAATGAGGACGCTGTGGGCGCAGAAGCTCGGCCAGGGCCCACGACTGATCGACCAGACGACAGCGGGCGAGGGAAACGTGTGCGACCCGACACTGCTCTCGCCGGAGTTGGCGGCGGGCTGGGTCTATGGCTACGTGCACGCGTGCGACCCGTCGGGCAGGGACCTGGACCACTGGACGCGCTACAGCCTGTCGACCCGAACCGCTCAGCGAGCGCGGTACTCCTTCACCAGCTCGAGCGAAGAGCAGATCTTCGCCGTCATCCCCGACGGTCACGGCGTCGACTGGGAGACCGACCAGGTGTTGCGGCTCGACGCGGTCTCATGGCACACGATTCCCCGTCCGAATCCCGAGAGCTTCTGCACCCACAACGACCTGTTCTGTTGAGCGTCGCGAGGGAGATGGTCTGCACCAGCCCGACCATCCAGCACGTCGGGCAGCCGACGCGGCGGTAGGCTCGACGGATGCGCCGTTTTCGCTTCCTGGGCGGCGCCGCCAAAGACCCGGTGGTGGCGATCGACGATCCGCGATTCGACGGCTGGGAGACCGTCAGCAGCTTCGAGGATCAGGACACCGCCGTGGCCTGGCGTGACCAGCTGCGAATGCTCGGGGTGGACGCGGCGTGCGTGGCCGACCATCCTCTGGATCGTCGGGGGTACGGCGACATCTACGTCGTCGTACCACCTGGCCAGTGGTCTCGTGCGAACGAGATCCTCGAGAACCTGTGAGCAGGTGCGTGCAGAGCACGATCCTCACAGCGCGGGCGCGTTCGCCGGTCTGTCACCCTGTCTGGCGGTGAACGCTCTCCCTCCCGGGCCCACGGAGTCCCCGGTCGTGCAGATGCTGCGCTGGGTCGCGCGGCCGATCGCCTTCATGGAGTCCTGCCGGCGTCGCTTCGGGGACGAGTTCAGCGTGCGCTTTCCCGGCTTCGAGCGACCGATGGTGCTGCTGTCGAGCCCCGAGGCGATCAAAGCTCTCTACACCACGCGCGAACACGGTCTCCCCCCGGGGCGGACGATCACGTTGCTGCCGGTGGTTGGACCGAGCTCGGTGCTGCTGCTCGAGGGTGGCGAGCATCTCGCGCGACGCAAGTTGATGCTGCCGCCATTTCACGGCGAGCGGATGCGCTCCTACGAGGCGATCATGCGCGAGGCCACCGAGAGAGCGATCGACCGCTGGCCCGAGGGCCAGGCCTTCCCGGTTCATCCCCACATGCAGGCGATCACGCTCGAGGTGATCCTCGAGGCGGTCTTCGGTGTGACCGATCCCACGCGCAGCGCGCAGCTGCGAGAGCGTCTGCCGAGGCTGCTGGCCGAGACGTCCTCACCCTCTACACAGCTCCGCTTCCTGATCGCCGGCCGTCTGGGCCGTCGCGATCCTCTGGCCCGGCTGCGGGAGATCACGGCGAGCATCGATGAGCTGTTGCTCGAGGAGATCGCGGACCGCCGCTCGGCGGGAGCTTCCGAGCAGCGGGAGGACATCCTCTCGCTGCTGATGGCGGCTCGGTTCGAGGACGGCACTGCGATGAGCGATCAGGAGCTGCGCGACCAGCTCGTGACGCTGCTGCTCGCCGGCCACGAGACGACGGCGACGGGGTTGGCCTGGACCTTCGATCTGCTGCTGCGCCACCCCGAAGCGCTGGCCCGTCTGACCAGCGAGGTGGACGCCGGAGGCGATCAGGCATACGTGCGCGCCGTGGTATGGGAGTCTCTGCGGCTGCGCCCGGTCGTGCCGCTCGCGGGACGTCGCCTGTCCTCTGAGCTCGAGGTCGGGGCCCTGAAGCTTCCCGCCGGAGCCGACGTGACGCCCGCGATCTGGCTCACCCATACCAGGGCGGACCTCTACCCGGAGCCGTACGCGTTCCGCCCCGAGCGGTTCCTGGACGGCGCGCCGAGTGGCTACGGATGGATTCCGTTCGGCGGCGGTGTGCGGCGGTGCCTGGGGGCGAGCTTCGCCGAACTGGAGATGAGAGTGGTGTTGGAGACCATCCTGCGCAGCAGGGTCATGGAGTCGGCGAGCGCCGGCGCGGAACGGGTCACCCGGCGCAACGTCACCTTCTCCCCGAGAAAGGGAACCGTGGTGCGCAGCCGCGGGCGAGGCGGGCGTATCGCAGCGGCGCGCCGGACCGATGCTGTGAAGACGGAGCCCGTAGGCGCCGCCTGACCCGCTCGATGTCCCGGCCGCGGCGCCCGAACCGCACAGCCGGCGTGACCGTGGTCGCGCTGCTCCTCGCCGTGACAGTGCTCGGCGGCTGTGGCTCCGTCGAACCCGGCACGACTGTGACACGCCTGCGCAGCTCCGCCGCGACCGACCCACCAAAGGCGCCTGCGCCGACCAGCGCAACCTCGCCGGATCCTGCGAGGAGCCCATCGACGACGGGCTCCTCGACCTCGGCTGCTCGCCCGAACCCCCGGACACGCCGCCCGATAGCACCCGCTCATCCTGTCCCGGCAGCGTTCCGACCCGCACCCGGCGCGCGATCGGACGCCGAAGTGCGAAGCGAGCTGGCGCAACTGGACGCGATCCAACGCCAGGAACACCAGCGGGAGCTCAGCGCGGCGGCGGCAAGTCTCGCCGGCCTGCTGCCGTGGTCGATGGAGCCCAAGTCGGGAACCCAGGTGAGCGTCGCGTCGGTGTTCCGCGACTATGGCCTCGGGCTGGCGTGCGGTGGCCTACTCGGCCGAAACCAGCTCGGGGTGGCGCACAAGACGGCGCCCTGCGGCACGCTCATCACCTTCACCTACGGTGGGCGCAGCCTGACCGTGCCGGTGATCGATCGCGGCCCCTACATCGCCGGTCGCGAGTGGGACCTGACCGGTGCGACGGCCGACGCGCTCGGCTTTCCGGGGCTGGGGCGGATCGCGTGGTCGGTCGCCGGTTGAGAGGCCTTGCGCCGAGGCGGCCCCGGGCGCCGGGCGAAGAGGCACCGCTGGACGAGCTGCTCGACCGAAGCGGCAGGCTGACAGACCGCGCTCAGCGGCGCCGGTCGCTGCCGCGCAGTTTCACGATCGGACGCCAAGGCGGCGACGTCGCCGAGCCGGCGAAATAGCTGAGACGTACACGGTCGGGCGAGGTGGGGCTGTGCAGCAGAAAGCCCTGGCCGGCAGAGCAGTCGAGCTCGCGGGCGAGAGCGAACTGGCGCTTGGTCTCGATCCCGACGGCGACCGCGACCAGGCGCGCCTCCCTGGCGAGTGCGACCGCGGCGGCGAATATCGCGCGCCTGTCTTTGTCGCGATCGAAGCTGCTGGTCAGGCCCGAGTCGAGCTTGACCGTGTCCACAGGCAGGTTCCGCGGCAGGCCGACCGAAAGCTGACCGGTGCCGAATTTGTCGAGTGCGATCGAGACGCCCAACCGCCTGACGTCCTCCAGCGCCGAGCGGGCACGTTGGGGATCGCGCAACACCGCGGCCTCGCTCACCTCGACGCGCAGCGCTCGTCCGGGGAGCCTGTAATAGACGAGCGCCTCGTGGATCCGCTCGGCGAGATCCAACTCGTTCAGCTCACGCGCGGAGACGTTGACGGAGATCGGAACCGATTTCCCTCTGCGCGACCAGACCGCGGCCTGCTCGCACGCGGTGTGGAACACCCAGTAGCCGATCTGAACGATCAGCTCGCTGTCCTCGACCGACGGCAGGAACGCGGCGGGAAGCAGCTCACCTTCCTGTGATCCGTCGGTACCACGCGGAAACCATCGCAAGAGCGCCTCACAGCCCACCGCCTGGCCGCCGGCGAGCTTCAGGATCGGCTGATAGAGAAGGCGCAGCTCGTGACGGGTGAGTGCCTCTTTCAGGCGCACCTCGGTCTGGGCGTGGGCGTTCACCTCCTGGCGCAGCGTCTCGTCGAAGAGCCGCACGCATCGCCCGCCCGCGCTCTTTGCGCGGTACATCGCGAGGTCGGCCTCCTGGAGCATCGTCTCGGGCTCGATCGTGGGGTCGTGTGAGACCGAGACACCCACGCTGGCCACCATCGCCACCCGAGCGGGGCCCAGGGGGAACGGCTTGTCCATCGCGTCCAGCACGCGCTCACCCAGTGCCAGCGCCTCGGCATCGTTGTCGATTTCCTCCGCCAGGATCACGAACTCGTCGCCCCCCAGCCGAGAGAGCGTGTCGCTGTCGCGCAGGAGATCCCCGAGTCGCTCGGAGATCGCGACCAGCAGGCGATCGCCGACGCTGTGTCCGAAGTTGTCATTCACCGCCTTGAACCGGTCCAGGTCGATGAACAGCATCGCCACGACGCGGCTGTTGCGATGCAGCCGCGCCAGCGCCTGTCGAGCGCGATCCACCAACAGCAGCCGGTTGGGCAGGCGGGTCAGTGGATCGTGCAGCGCCTCGCGCCCGAGCCCGGCGCGATCGGTCACATCCTTGGCCGAGACGTACCAGGTGTCACCGTGACGGCGGGCGCTCCACAGCAGCCAGCGCCACGAGCCGTCCCGATGTCTGAACCGGCTGGTGAAGTTCTCCACGTTGGCATCCTGCGACAGCGCCGGCTCCACTTCATCCGGATGCATCAACTCTTGGATCGTCAATGCCTGCAGCTCGTCGTGCCTCCACGCCAGCAGCTGCTCCCACGCAGGGTTCAGCAGCGTGAAGTGACCGTCGGTCGAGAGCGTGGCCAGCGGGTCACCGGTCAGCTCGAACAGCCGCTCGATCTCGGGCAGGTCGGTGCGCACGTCGCCCACCGTGGAGGGCTCGCAGTCCGCCAGGGGTCGGTCGGTCGTTGCCGGATCGGCGCGCATTGTCATCCATCCCATCGGCGTTGCGGTGCGATATGAGGACCCTGTCTCGTCGACTCGACAGATCTTCTAGCGCTGCCATAGCGACCGAAGGGTGCGCGAAGGACGGCGAACCTGCTCATCGAGCGCCGGGGCCGCCCAGAACGGTCGCAGCGACCGGTGCGCGAACCGGCATCTCTCTGCCGAGCAGGCTCTCTGCGAGCTCGGCTGGGCTCGGCTTGCCCACCAGGAAGCCCTGGGCCATCTCGCAGCCCAGCTCCTGCAGTGTGTTCATCTGACCCTGGGCTTCGATTCCCTCGGCGACGACGGAGAGCGAGAGCGCCTGTCCGACGCCCAGGATCGCCTTGAGCAGCTCGCGGCTTTTGCCTCCTTCGTTGAGCGCCTCGACGAAGCTCCTGTCGACCTTGAGGATGTCGACGGGAAGGCGCTGCAGGTGAGAAAGAGACGCATACCCGGTGCCAAAATCATCGATCGCGATACGTACGCCCAAAGCCTTCAACTTGCCGAGCACCTCGGTGGTCCGATTGGCATCGCCGGCGAGGGAGCCCTCTGTGATCTCGAGCACCACCCGCGACGGAGTGATCTGCGATCGGTCCAACACGCTCTGGACGTCTTCGATGAAGGACGGCGCCGCCAGCTGAACGGGCGACACGTTCACCGCGACCGACAGCGACCGTGCGCTCGCGTGGCGGAGATCCCACGCCGTGATCTGGCGGATCGCCTCCTGCAGGACCCAGCGGCCCAGCGGCACGATCATGCCGCTCTCCTCGGCCAGCGGGATGAACCGCTCGGGGGCGATCAGACCCCGACTCGGGTGACTCCAGCGCGCCAGCGCCTCGAAGCCTTTGAGGCGTCCGTCGATCATCTCGAAGATCGGCTGGTAGAAGAGCAGCAGCTCTGAACGGTCCAATGCCTCGCTGAGATCGACCTGCAGGTGAAACCGTTCGTGAGCTCGCTCGTGCATGGAGGGGGCGAACAGCCTCACCGAATCCTTGCCGCTCGTCTTGGCGACGTACATCGCGGTGTCCGCGTCGCGTAGAAGATCGTGCACGTCGACCTCCGGCGAGGTGCCGCACGCCACCCCCACGCTCGCCGTGATCGCAAAGTCCCATCCGGGCAGGGTGAACCTGGGGCGCAGGACGTCACACACCCGCTCGGCGAGCACCGTCATCTCCTCCATCCCGTTCACATCGTCGATCAGGATCACGAACTCGTCGCCCCCCAGACGAGCGACGGTGTCCTCCGGTCGAACGAACGACTCCAGCCGCCGGGCGACATCGCAGAGGATGATGTCGCCGACCTGATGACCCAGGCTGTCGTTGACGGCCTTGAAACCGTCGAGGTCGACGAGCACCACCGCCACGGTGGCCCCCGAGCGGACGGAGCGCACCAGCGCCTGCTCGGCCCGCTCGGTCAGCAGCGTGCGGTTGGCCAGGCCGGTGAGTGGATCGTGAAAGGCCTGATGGCGAAGCTGATTCTGCAGCGCCACCTGGTCGGTTGCATCACGGGTGTTGACCACCAGGGCACCCACGCTTGGGTCGTCGATCAGGTTGGTGATCGCCGATTCGGCGTGGCGAAGGCGCCCCGTGGCGTCGGTCAGCTCCCACTCGACCCGCGAGACGTGACCGGGCCTGGACAGTGCCAGATCGAGCGCTTCCGGGAGCGCGCTCGAACCGCCAGTCACGACGTCCAGCGCTCGTCCGGCGAGGTCTGCGGGCCTGTGCCCGAAGATGTCCTCCATCGAATCGCTCACGTATTGGACGGTCAGGTTGGGACTGACCACCGTGATCACGTCCGAGGAATGCTGCACGAGCGCGCGGTAGTAACGCTCAGTCGCTCGCAGCTCGGCCGTGCGCTGCTCGACCCGGCGCTCGAGGTCGACGGTGAGGGCGTGGTTCTCGAAGACGACGATCAACTGCAGCAGCAGAGCGAGCACCACGATCGCGGCGCTGATCGCCAGCAGCACGCTGATCGGTCCGAGGCTCGCACCGGCCCACCAGCTCACCAGCGCGACGACGATGCCCACCGCGGCCGGCACCGTGGGCAACCCGGGCACGAGCCGTCCGGCGGCCAGCGTTCGCGTCCATCTGCCCGGGCGCTCGTGCTGGGCGGCCGCCAGCGTGATCAGGAGAAAGCCCGCCACCCAGCCGATGTCCGTGGGGCCGACCTTCTGGAACCCCGGGCCGAGCGCGGTCATGTACCAGAACGCAGAATCAGAGACGGCGACGCAGAAGATCCCCAGCGCCAGCAGGCCGAGCCCCGCAGGCGGACGCTCACTGCTGCGCGCCGCGACGAACAGCACACACGACAACGCGACGGCGTCGAGCACGGGGTGGGCGAGGGTGACGATCTGCCCTGCCGTGGAGGTACCGCTGTCCGCAACCACGGTGGCGATCACCGCGCACCAGCTGATCAGGAAGCAGCCGGCAGCGATCAGCAGACCCTCGACCGCGCCCCGCAGGTGGGACATGCGCCCGGCGGCTGTGCTCACCATGCCCACCAGCCCCCCCACGACCAGGATCGAGGACGTCAGCAGCGCGGCGTCGAGGAAGGACGGAGCTTTGGGGGTGATTCCGAACCCCACTTCATAGATGCTCCAGACCGTGTGGCCGACGGCCCACGCACCCATCCCGTATGCGAGCAGCCGCCAGGCCCGCCAGGCCCGCCCGTCGGCCGCCCCCTCACCCGAACGCTCCCTGCGATCCCTTGCGGCCCTCGAAGCGCAGGCGACGCACGCGAGCGCCGCGACGAGTGTCTGGCTGAGATCGACGACCGCGATCCATGCCGAGGCGTTGCCGGCGTGGATGGTGACGAGCACTCCGAAGGCGGCTATCGCCGCGAGACTCAGCGCCCACAGTAGCGGCCACTGGGCAATTTCCGAGGCTCCGCCCGGATTGGGAGTCGGTCTTGCCGTTCGTGTCGACATGCGACGTCCGCCGAGCCGTTGCCTGCCCGATCACCGCTGTATCGGTTTCGGCATGGTCGAACTTGAGTGGAACAGACGAACCTGCGACGAGCCAACCGGCAGCCGTCGACGGGCGCATCGAAGCCTTGCTGCTCAGGGCGCCTGGGGCAGACCCTTGAGGGTCCGTCCGGTCCGCGGCGCGGAGGGTGGCGGCACGACCGGGCCGATGTCCCCGTCCGGCGCCTCGTCCAGATCGACGATCACCGGGGCGTGGTCGCTCGGCCCGCTGCCCTTGCGGGCGTGTCGGTCAACCCAGGCCGCGCGAACCCTGTCCGCCTCGGCGGTGCCGGCGAGCACCAGATCGATGCGCATCCCGAGGTCCTGGTGGAACATCCCCGCGCGGTAGTCCCAATAGGTGAACACACGCTCGCTCGGCCAACGATCGCGCACCACGTCGTGCAGGCCGAGGTCCTCCAGCTTCGCCAGCGCCTCTCTCTCCGGCGCCGTGACGTGCGTCTGGCCGACATAGGCCTGCGGATCGAACACGTCGATGTCGGCCGGCGCGATGTTCATGTCCCCGCACACCAGCACGTCCCGCGGCCCGTCCCTGATGGTCTCCTGTAGCGCGGCCAGCCAGGCGAGCTTGTAGCGGTAGTGCTCGGAATCAGGGACACGTCCGTTGGGCACATACACCGAATGCACCCGAATGCCGTCACATGTCGCCGACACCGCACGGGCCTCGGGATCAGGAAAGCCGGGCGCACCGGCGAGCCCGAGCGCGATGTCTTCCAGTCCCACCCGAGAGAGGATCGCGACCCCGTTCCACTGCACCTCGCCGCTGCGGGCGACCTCGTAGTTGCGACGGGCGAGCTCATCGCCGAGCAGCCGATCGAACGCGTCGTCGGTGAGCTTGGTCTCCTGCAGACACACGACGTCGGGCTCGCGCTGGTCCAGCCACGGCAGCAATCGCGGCATTCGCTGCTTGACCGAGTTCACGTTCCAGGTGGCTACGCGCATGCGGGCGTACGGTAGCGGGCCGCCCGCGCCGCTCGTGCTCGAGCGCCACGGTCAGGCGATCTCGGCGGGGACAGGCCCGAACGCCGGGGCCCTCGGTCGCGGGAAAGCACGCCGTCTCGGCGGCCTTCTACCGATGGACGGCGCTGCCGCGGACGGTTGACTGGAGCCATGACAGATGTGCCCCGAGAAGAGCTGTCCGCCGCGGATTCGGCGATCCGCGAGCAGGCGTTAGAAATACTCAAGAAGCGTCGGGACTTCAGTGCTCATGTCGTCGTGTACGTCGTCGTCAACGCCGCGGTGTGGGGTATCTGGGCTCTGACCGGCGGCGGTTACCCATGGCCGATCTGGCTCAGCGGCGGGTGGGCGATCGGGCTGCTCCTGAATGCATGGGACGTGTACGGTCGGCGCCCGATCACTGAGGCGGAGATCCGGCGGGAGACCGAACGCCTGCGCCCCCAGCACTAGCGGGCGTGGCGAGTCTGGCTGACTCCGGCCTCGCGCGGTGAAGGCTGGCAGTTCAGCGATCAACCAGCGTCGATCGCACGAGCGGCAGCGCCGCTTGGTGCTCGTCTGCGGTGATCAGCGTGAAGTCGTGCGCCAGCGCCGTCGCGGCAATCCAGAGGTCGTTGCTGGGCTGCCTGCCGGCGCTCGCGCGCAGCTCGCCGTAGCGGGCAGCGATGTGACGGTCTACGGGTAGCGCTGGTGCTTCGGCGAGCACGGCGGCCAGCAGCGCCACGCGGCGGGCACGCGTGTTCTCGTCCCGTGCGATCAGGATGCCGGCCTCGAGCTCGCCCACGGTGACGACGCTCACGGCCCAGGCCTCGGTGAGATCTCCGACGTCGCGTGCGCCCGCCAGGACGCTCGTGTCGATCAGGCTGCCCACGGATCGCGCCCCGCCTCGCGGTCTTCTCGACGCATCCGGCGCACATCCTCGGCGAAGCTGGGATCGGGTGGGGTCTCGGCGAGGATCGCCGCGAGACGATCCGGAGCCGCGAGCGCACGCGCGCCGGGCAGAGGGCCGAGTTCCGCGACAGGACGCCCCGCTACGGTCACGGTGAAGCGCTCGCCCTGTTCGGCGCGGCGCAGCACGCCGGCGATATCGTTGCGCAGCTTGCCCTGCGGGATCACCGCCACGAGCCCACCATAGCAAAACTGCTATGACGGGCACGTGGCAATCGGTGAGTCAGGGTGGCGACCTCGCGATCAGCGACCGTGCGCGTCATCAACGAGGGGTCGCCGCCGCACCGTCATCCGGTCGCCACCCACGATATTCCAGCGTCGCTCGAGCGCGCCGAACTCGGCGTTATCGGCGGCAATCCGAATGTCGGCCAGCAACGCCGTCTCGAGCCCGGCGGCGAACGCATACCCGTTCACGGCTGCGATCACCGGCTTGAAGATGTCGGCCTTGCGGGTGACCGCATTGTGTTGATCGGGCCTGTTGTAGGTCAGCGTCACGACATGTCCGGTTTGCTCGTACAGCAGCGTCTCGTAGCTCATCGGTCCTCGTTCTGGTCGGGAGCCAATAGTTCCACGCGATCCCCGCCGCTATGCGACCAGGCGCGTTTCGGCGTTCGCTCTGACGGGAGAGGCCGCGAATCGCTCCATCTCCCAGGTGTCTGCCTCGATCGTTCCGCGCTCCCGGTAGCGGCGCATGATCGCGACGTGGACGGGGAGGGACACGAAGCGGCGCAGGTCCTCCTGGCTCTCCCAGACGGTGAGTGAGCCTCCTCGTCTTTGCAGCGGCTGGCCCCACAGCCACAGGCCGATCGCGCCGGGCATGGCGTACCAGCCCTCGCGTAGGCGCAGGCCGGCGAGGTAGATCGATGGCAGATCGCGCGCACGGTGAGCTGTGAAGTCGGTGAGGCTCACGACCACGGCGCCGTCGTGGCGAGAGGCCGGGCCCTCGCGCCACGGAAGCCAGAACCGTCGTCCGACCGATGTGGCTGTGAGCGATCGAGTTGCCATTGCGCTGGGGGAGGCGTTCACGGGGACTGGTTGGCGCGGAACACGAGTCCGTCATAGAGGAGGCCGAGGATGTCTCCGAGCAGCTCATCGGGGACCGCGTCTCGATCGGCGAGCGCTTCCATCGCCAGGCCCAGCGAGAGCGCGATGATGGCGGTGCCGAGCCCCTCGGCGGGGTAGGTGAGAGGGACTTTCAATGTGGCGTGTCGGGCTTCGAGGGTGCGGGCGATCGTGTCGCGCAGGACGCGTTGGCGACGAATGAAGTCTGGGCGAACCGAATCCTCGCGGACCGCGAGAGCCCAGTGCTCGACCGCGAGCAGGAGGATGTCGGGCTGATTGCGCACCATCTCGGCCACGCCCTGGCTGACCAGGGGAGCCGTCTCGATCTCGGGCGGGGCGTTCTCGGTGAGGCGCATCAGCTCACGCGCAGGCTCGTCGAGTCGTTCCTCGACGAGTGCGATGAAGAGATCCTCCTTGTCGTTGAAGCTCCAGTAGATGGCTCCCTTGCTCAGGCCGGCGCGCTTGGCGATCGCCTGCAGCGAGGTGGCGGCGTAGCCGTGCTCGCGGAACTCGAGCAGGGCGGCGTCCAACAAGCGCTTGCGGGCGGTGCCGCGCAGCTCAGCGCTGCGACCGTCATTGCTCGAGCGAGGGCTATCGGCAGATCTGGGCACCGTCTGCTCGGCAGCATATGCGTGAGCGCCATACATTCTGCTTGGTATGTTATACATTCCGCGCAGAATGTTTCCGGGCGAGCGACTGGGAGGTACCGATGGGCAGGTCGGTGTGCGTTATCGGGGCGGGCCTGTCGGGCCTGGCGGCAATCCGTGGCCTGCGACTCGCCGGCCACGACGTCGAGTGCTTGGAGGCCGGCTCTGAGATCGGCGGCACCTGGCGCTATGACAACGACAACGAAATCTCGGCCGCGTACCGCTCGCTGCATACCAATGTCTCGCGTCGCAATATGCGATACGGGAGCCTCACGATTCCGGGGCGCGCATCCGAGCGGGTGCATCACACAGATCTGCTCGCCTACCTGGAGCGCTACGCCCAGGTGAACGACCTGCGCCGCCATATCCGTTTCCGGGCTGGCGTGCAGAGCGCCCGCCAGGATGAGACCGGAGGATGGCTGGTGCAGACAGCGGATCAGCCGGAGCGCCGCTTCGACGCGCTGGTGGTCGCCACCGGTTGCCTCTGGGACCCCAACGTTCCACAGATCGACGGGCACTTCTCGGGACAGACACTGCACGTGCGCGACTACCGAACACCCGAGCCGTTCGCGGGAAAGCGGGTGGTGGTCCTCGGCGCGGGACAGTCGGCGCTCGACGTCGCCTCGGAGATCTCCTTCAGCGCGTCACGCACCGTGATCGTGTGCCGTCAGGGCCACCACCTGATGCCGGCACGACTGTTCGGCCTGCCGACCGACTACTTCGACCTGGCGATCCTCGCCCGAGCTCCCTGGCCGATCGCGCGCTCGCTTGCCCAGAGGCTGCTCACGTCCTCTTCCGCGGCGCCGGAACGGGGCGAGCTGCCGATGCCCTCGTTCTCGATCATGGAGCACCGCTGGCCGGCACTCGCCACCCCGAACATCGAACGTGCGCTTGCCCGGCGAACACTCTCGATAGCTCCCGGGGTGCAGACCTTCGACGGGGAACATGTCGTCTTTGCCGACGGGAGTCGCGAGCCGGTTGACACGGTCCTGTTCGCGACCGGGTACCGCATCAACTTCCCGTTCTTGCCCGAGTCGCTCGGCGGCGGGCGGGTGATGGAGTTCCCCCTGTATCGCCGCATCCTCTCCCCCTACGCTGAGAACCTCGCGTTCATCGGGATCCTGGACGCAGGCGTTGGACGGCTGAAGGTCACAGAGGCCCAGGTGAGCTGGCTCGGCGCACTGCTCTCAGGGAACCTCAAAGCACCTGGGCGAGACGCGATGTGGAAAGCCATCGACGCGTGCGGTGAGCCGCGCACGAGACAGCGCTTCGCCAGCTCGGGCGCCCACACGATCCTGTGCGACCGCCACGCCTATCTGCGGGTCCTGCGACGCGATCTCGCCGCGATCAGGACGAGCAGGAGATCGTTGCCCGCGACGCTCTGTGGCAAGGTCCGCGAGCAGAGGCGAGCGCAACTCGCTGCCTAGGTTTCGACATGTCGATCGCGACCGGCCACCGATCAGCCGCGTTCACGATCTGAGTGGGCAGGACAGCCAGGCCGCGAGGCGTGTTGCGGGCGGTGGCGCGGGCGGTCGTTTGACGAGCGTCGCGGGTTGTCGTACCGTGGCGCGATGGGCCTCCTGCGGCGCGGCGAGCGCGGCGCGGGCCTCCTCGATGCGGAGGCGCTCGTGCTCGCAAACGACTGTGGCTTCTCGGCGATGAGCTGGTGGGTCACGACCGCCAGCCTCCGCGTGTCGATCCCCGGCCGCGACGACGTCGAGGTGCGTGCCGGGTGCACGGTGCACCGCGACAAGAGCCTGCTGGCAGGGTCGGTGCTGCCGGTGCGCGTCGATCCGGCGGACCCCGAGCGCCTGGAGATCCGCTGGGAGGAGGTGCCGACGATCGAGCAGCGCATCGCCGCCGGCGACCCGGTGATCCTCGACCCGGAGGGCACGTGGGAGTCCGTTGCGAGCCGCACGACGGACCCCCACCGCCACGGGCTGGCGGACGCAGCTGCCCGCGCCGGGCAGCACCACCCGTGGGGCACGGGGCGCCTCGACGGCTGGCCGCCCGAGCAGCCGCTCGCGGACGGACGGCGCCCGGGCACCGCGCTCGTCGTCGCGAGCTCGATCGACTCCCGGGGCTACCGCGCCGCCGAAGACTGGCATTTCCCGGTCTCGCTGTACGCGGGCACGATCTACGACACGCAACATGAATACCTGGGCTGGCTGCTCCTGTGCGTGGTGACCGAGTCCGGCCGTCGCTACGGCCTGCACGTGCGCAGGATGCTCAGGGGCGCGCGGCTCGGCGCCGTGCTGCCGCTCGCGATCGATGCGAGCGACCCGGCGGACATCGAGATCCCGTGGCTGTACGCGCCCGACATGGTGAAGGTTCACACGGAGCGAATGGTCGAGGCCAACCGGTCGGCTCTCGAGGAGGCCGAGGGGCGGCTGGCGGGCCTCACCGCGGCCGGCGAGGGGGCGCTGGGTGCGATCGACGACTCGGCCGTGCGCGCGCGGACCGAGCAGATGCTCGAGGGCCTGGGGATCCCCGCTGGGCAGGCGCCCGCTCCCGGCGGCGGGACTGCATCCGAGCCCCCCGGCGCGGACGCCGCAAACGTGCTCGCGCGACTCGAGCGCCTGCGTGAGACAGGGGCGCTGACCGAGGAGGAGTACCGAGCCGAGGCGAAGCGCTTGAATTCGGCGCGTTAGGAGGTGCGCGGTGGGCCTGTTCGATCGACACAGAGAAAAACGAGAGCTCAACAAGCAGGAGCGCGTCAGCCGGCGCGAGATGCAGGCCGCCGGCAGCGAGCTGCAGCGGACCTGGCTGGAGAAGGCCGATCAGCTCCAGGGTCAGTACGCCAGGGCCATCCAGGCCGCGGCCTCCGTCGACGTGGGTGAGCTGCAGCGAACCGCCGAGCGCGTACGCAGGATCACGACCGATGGTGTCGCCGGCCGGGCGACCGTGATCTCCGCGCGCGCGCGCGGCGCGGGCATGGGCGGTGTCGGCGTGGCCGTCGAGCTCGAGCTGAACCTGATCGAGGGACCGGGCGCCCCGCGGGCACTCACCGTCCGTCAGGACGCGATGGGCGGTCCGGAGAGCTATCCGGCGGGACTGGAGGTGCCCGTCAAGATCGACCCCGACAGTCCCGACGAGGCGCTCGTGTGGGCCGATGCCGAGGTGGCCGCTGGCGGGGGCGCGCAGCAGCTCTCGGCCGAGGACCGGACGACTCGCCTGGAGGCGCTCGCCGCCCTGCACGAGCGGGGGGCGCTGAGTGACGAGCAGTTCCAGGATCTCAAGTCGCGATTGCTCGGCACGGGCTGAGGCGAGCAGGGCGGAGCGGGTAGGCGATCCTGCCTGGGCGGGCGCTCGCGATTCACTGGACCGCCGTTTCGATGTGTGCGAGCCGTGTCGCGAGAAGTGCTGTATAGAAGATCTGGTCGAGCGGTTCCGCGAGCGGGATCTCGCTGGAACACGCACGGGCGAAGGCCGATCTCCGAGCAGGAGATCCGGCGTGAGATGGACCGCCTGACCAGGCCGCGCCCCTGAGCCGGCTCAACGTCGGCTCGCACGCTTGCTTTCCTCACCGCATCGCGCCTCGCCTTGAGCGCTTCGGACTCCTCGACCCTCGCAAAACGCTTGCGCGTGGCCCGAGTCTGTGAACCCGGGCCACGCCGTGCAGCCATCTCAAGCCGCCATCAGCAGAATTTCTTCGGGGGCCCGCACTCCACCGTGTCGGTGAGTTCGTAGCCGCCCGTGAGGCTCGAGAGCAGTCCACTAGCCACATTAACCGAGCCACCGACAACGGAGGCCCATTCGCCGCTGGCGGTATTTTTTGAACCCCCAGTGGCCCACGCGTCTTGGTTGCTGGCGAGGTCGGCATATCCGCCACTGACCGACGAGCCCTGGCCGCTGGCAGTATTTGCGTTTCCGCCGCTGACCGAGGATGCTTCCCCGCTCGCCGTACTGTTGCCCCCGCCGCTCACGGCTGCCCATGCTTCGGTCGCGGAGTCGCGGCTTCCGGCGCTCACTGCGGACCACTTTCCGCTCGCGGTGTTCGAACTGCCTCCTGTCACCGAAGCAAACGTCGCGGAGGCGATGTTGTACTCTCCGCTGGTTATCGACTCGGTTCCTTCTTCTGGGCATGGATTGCTGAAGCCCGTTGCGCCCGCGATGTTCCCGCATCCGCCCGAGATCGACGCATACTTGCCAGCGGCGCGGTTCAGATCACCGCCGCTCACCGAGGAGAGGGCCCCTTCTACCAGGTTCTTGTCGCCGCCGCTTATCGAGGAGAGGAGCCCGCTGGCCAGGCTTTCAGCGCCCCCGCCGATCCAGGACTGCGTTGATCTCGCCGTGTTCTTATAGCCCCCGCTGACGGCGCTAAATTCGCCTTCGGCTTTATTTTGCGCACCACCGCTGACCGCTCCCCACTTCCCGGCACTGTTTTTCTGGCCGCCGGTCACCGAGCTGTATTCACCTTCGGCTATATTGAATTCCCCACCGCTCACCGAGGATTGTTCGCCCGTGGCTTTGTTGTCAAGACCGCCGAGCGCCGTTGAGCTGCGACCGCTGGCGATGTTACTCCGCCCACCGCTCACCGATGCTTCTGATTCGCTAGCTTCATTGATACTCCCGCCGCTCACCGAACTGGCGCTTCCAGCGGCTTTATTACCTGTGCCACCGCTGACGGCCGATTCGCCGCCGCCGGCGGTGTTGCCGTGGCCGCCACTGACCGACGCAACATCACCCGGAGCCTGGTTAGAGCCCCCGCCGCTGACGGTTGAGCCTTCGCCCTGACAGTAGGCGACAGGTTTTGTGAAGCATGAGCCCGTGACTGTGTTGCTCAGGCCTCCCGTGACTGAGGAAAACGCGCCTTCGGCAGAGTTCTTGCGGCCGCCACTCACTGCCGCTCTATTTCCACTAGCCACGTTTTCCCAGCCGCCGCTCACAGTCGACGTAGCTGTGGCATCGTTGGCTTCGCCGCCCAGGATCGAGGAGGCGTATCCGCTCGCGACGTTCGCTTGGCCTCCTGTCACGGATGCGTACCTGCCTTCGGCCTTGTTTGCGCCCCCGAACACATCGCTGAACGCTCCGCTGGCCTTGTTGGCGTCGCCACCCAAGATTGCCCCGTAGCTCGTGTATTCCTCTTCGCTCCCTAGGACGATGTTGTTCGACCCACTCTGCGTTCGGCTTTTCTGTTCGTCATAGCCGATAACGAGGTTGCCCTCTCCGTTGAGGCTTTCCTCTTTGCCGGCCCCGCTGAGGATCTGCGCGTTACACCCGATGAATTGAACCGTGGGCTTTTTGTCGATGCCGTCGGCCTCGTAACTTATGCAGGGGAGGATGTGGAGCAGCGTTTCCTTCTCTTCCGTCGTGAGGCCGGAGAACGTGCCTTCTTTGCCTTCTTTGCCTTCTTTGCCTTCCCCGCCCAGTTCGGTCAGCGTGTATTTCGCCGCACAAGCACCGGCTTTCGGCGTCTTGATTGTGCCGCCTTCCTTTGCGGGGACGCACACCTTCAATGGCGTGGCCATTGCGATATTCGTAGCCAGAAGGAAACCACCAGCGGCCATACACATTGCCAACGCGAGGCCTCGAAGGACGCTAACGCATCGACTCATCACACTACCTCCAATCCATTAGTAGCACGCGGACGAGCGACCACCGCCGCACCCAGAGTTCGACATAGAAGGGCAAATAGCACTGTGGGGCAGGCGAAATGTCGCTTTTTGGTGTAGATTGGCACAGCACACGTCCGAGTCTTGCGGGAGAATTGAGCACGCATAAACGCTGGACCGTTCCCCCAGGTTGAGTTCGGCGGCGATCTCGTCAAGCTCGAGTTGGCTACGTGCGGTCAACTCGAGCTCGCGGAGCAGCAGCCCGTTGGTGTTCTCGTTCCCTGCGGCGCGCTACGGTGCGAGCTCGGCTGGATCAGGCGTGATTCGGCTGGCTGGGGGGCAGCGGACTGGGTCGGCTGCAAAGGCCCGGGGAGGGGCCGCGCGTTTCGCGTCAGGGCTTGTCGGGAGCGATCAGCTCGGCTGCTGGAAAGTAACTTCGTACGCGCTGTGGGTCGCGAGTGAGAAGGGGGATCTGGGCGGCTTCTGCGTGGGCACCGATGAGGAAGTCAGGCAGTGGTGTCGCGCGCGAGCCACCCCGTTTGCGGTAGGTCATGAAGGCGCGTGCTGCCAGCCACGATGCGGCCCACGGCAAGCCGGCGCGGGCAAGCCCGGCCCGTTGCAGCACGCGCTCGAGCTGTTCGCGGCTTTCAAATCCAACCGCGATCTCGGCGTAGACGACCTGGTTGATCGCGACGTCCCCGCGGTCCGCCGCAGCGGACAGTTGTTCCTCAGACCACTGGCGCCAATCCGAAGGTGCTAGGACGTCGAGCAGGACGCTCGAGTCGACCAGCGTGGTCACTTGCTGCCGCGGGTCATGCGTAGGATGTCGTCGGCGCGCAAACCAGCGTCGGCGCGATCGCGCAACGCTGCCACCAACGCCTCCCCTCGACTCCGCGGGCCACTCGCTGGCTTCACGAGCGCGCCATCGTCAACGGCGACTACCTCGACCTCGGTCCCCGCGCCCAGCCCGAGACGTTCGCGCAGCTCCTGCGGGATCGTTACCTGGCCCTTCGACGTGATCCTCATGTAAGAATGATAGCAGTCTTACCAGCCCGGCGGGCTCGCTTCGTCGGCAGATCGCCGTCGATCACATCCGATGCCCGTCGATCGGCCGACCAATACCCGTGCGTTTGCGGGCGTTTCGCGAATGGAGTCAGCCGACCTCAAGTCGAACCACTTCGCACTGCTGCAGGGCGGATGGATGTCGCTTGACGGCAGCGCATGACGGGCGTCAGTCCGCCTGAATGAGCCTAGCGGCGCCCCCTGCATAGAGCGCACACGGACCCGCGGGCTTCCAAAACGCTTCCAGCGAGACCCAGCGACCCTCAGATTGCGCTGCGCTTGCCAGCGGAAGTTGGCACCACTGCAGGCTTTCCGTGAATGGACCTAACGGGACACCATTCCAACCCCTCCACGAACCTGAAGGCGTTGCTGGATGGGATTCGCGGAGCGCTCAGCGAGCGCGATCGCGACGAACGCCGGCCTGAGCGCCGCGACATCAAGCGACCGGAGCTCCCCGTAGGGAACCGGCATCGCCGGCACGACTGGGTTCAGAAGGCAGTCATCGCTGTGCTCGAATGCCGCGGGGAGCCGATGCAGGCGCGCGAGGTGCATGCCGCAGTTGAGGCCCTCCTATCTGAACCCGTCCGTTGGGGATCAGTCAAGGCGTGCCTGGCCGCCAACGTGGCTGGCTCGTCGCCTCGGTTTGTACGTGTTGCGCCTGGGCGTTACGCCATGGGCACCTTGCCGACCACCGCCGGCGCTGCTCCACGAAAGCGGGCGTAAGGGGGCGGTTAGGCATACGCTCGCTTCTCGTCCGGAGCAGGCGTGAGCGCGGCCTGACCCCGGCCCTCGCTCAGCCCGCAAAGCAGTCGCGTGCCGACGTGGTGCCCCGCGCCGCGAGCCACAGGCCGCCACAAGGCCTCCCACAAGGGAGGCCTTGGCGCCTGGCTCTACGGTTCTGCCGTCGGCGCACGCCACAGACGGATACCGGGCTCAGCAGCCGGCCGATCGGGTCGATGAACAGCGAGCAAGGTCCGGAGCTGTCAGGGACGTTGCCCTCCAGGACGTTGGCGTTGTAGGTCAGGTTAGCCCCGTCCAGGCGTGGGTTGGTGAGCGTCACGACGACATCCTCGGGCATCTGGTCACCCTCCTCGAGGAGTGAGAGGACGGCATTCGGAGGATCGTCGAGGAAGCTGTTCCCACTGTCTGCCCAGCCCTCCACGAACTGGGCGACCGTGAGGTGTCCGACGATGCGCTCGGGCCGGTCAGAGAACATCAGCCTCGAGGGCGCCAGGTCGTGCACCTGGGCGTCCTTCAAAGGGGGTGAGGATTAGCTTTGGAGAAGCAGAACGGCGATCCTATTACGGCTTACGACACCTTCCACCGGTAGTCCCCCGCAAAAGGATGTCGCGAGTAGCCCGCGATCCAGTGGGGCGCACGGCGTCCGCCCGTAAGCTCGATCGCGACCCATACCGGCCACAAGGGGGCGCCCTGTATGTTGGCGTCGTGGATTGGGGTCTTGCGACTGTCGGACTCGCGCTGCTCCTGGTCGCGGCGGTGTCGCGGCGGCTGTCGGGCACGCCGATCACGCCGGCGATGGTGGTGGTCGCGATCGGTATTCTCGTGGGCCCTCTGGTGTTCGACGGCCTCACCGTCGGGCCGACAAGTTCGACGGTACGGAAGCTGGCCGAAGCCACGCTCGCCGTGGTGCTGTTCTCAGATTCCTCCCGTATAGATCTCAGGGCGCTGCGACGGGAAGCCTCCATGCCGGTGCGCCTGCTCGGCATCGGTCTGCCGCTGACGATCGCGCTGGGCGCGCTGGTCGCGCTCGCCCTATTTGGATCGTTCTCACTGAGCGAGGCCTTGATCCTCGGCGTGATCCTCGCGCCAACGGACGCCGGGCTCGGCAGCGCTGTCGTAACAGACCCGAGCCTTCCGCAACGTGTGCGGCAGTCGCTCAACGTCGAGAGCGGGCTGAACGACGGGATCTGCGTCCCGATCCTGTTGATCGTTCTGGCGACCTCCTCCGAAGCCGGTGGCGCGGCGCATCCGGCGCAGGTGATCGGCGAAGAGATCGGCTACGGGCTCGCCGGCGGCATCATCGCGGGGGCAATCGCCGCCGCAATCGTGAACACCGCCGGCGCCAGACACCTGATAGCCGATGAGTGGCGCCAGATAATCCCCGTGGCCGCGGCGGTGCTCGCGTTTGGGATCGCGGAGGCTCTCGGCGGGTCGGGCTTCATCGCCGCCTTCACGGCAGGCGCACTGTTCGGCCTGATCGCCCGCGACAACTCCGCCGAAACGATCCACTTCACCGAGGAGACCGGGGCGCTGCTCGACAGCGTCACGTTCCTCGTCTTCGGCGCCATCCTGCTCGGCCCCGCGCTCGAGCACGTGAGTTGGCAGATCGCGCTCTATGCCCTGCTGAGCCTGACGATCGTGCGCATGCTGCCCGTCGCCCTCTGCCTGCTGGGCACCAAGGCGCGTGCCCCGACCGTGGCGTTCATCGGCTGGTTCGGCCCACGCGGGCTCGCGTCGATCGTGTTCGCGGTAATCGTCGAGGACACACACCAGGCTCACGGCGCGACGATCCTCACGGCCTGCTACCTGACGGTGGGCCTCTCGGTCCTCGTGCACGGCCTCTCGGCGTCCCCGCTCGTCAGCCGCTACGCCGCCTGGTACCGCGCCGCGGCAGGCGTGCGACCTCCAGAGATGGAGAGCGAGCCCGCCCACGAGCATCGGGCCCGGGGACCCAGCGCGCTACAGGGCAGCCAACCAGCCGCCCAGACCTGAGCACAGTTAGGCCTCAGCGGATCAGCCCCGGCGTCGGCCGCTCACGTGCGGGCCCGATGCGCACGGGACCGGTGTCGCGGAAGCGCCTCGAAGAGGATCATGTAGAGCGCAACGGCGAAGTAGATCGCTACGGCCACTCGTGGTGCGACAAGCCCGATGAGGATCGCGACCAGGTACCCGCCGAGCACGGGAAGCAGTTCGAGTGGTTCGTCCTGCTGCGCCTCGCCCGCTTCCGGGGGCGAGGAGAGGCTCTCGCGCCGGGCATAAGCATCCGGTGCGAAGCCGAGAACCCGGATGGCAAGCAGCGTCAGCCCGTACATCGTCACAAAGACGCGCTCGTTCGTGTTGGAGTGCAAGGCGTCCGCGACTAGTTTCGTCGGGAACGGTAGGAACGCCACCACGAGCAAGACCAGCAGGTTGATCCGCAGCAACAGCGGATCGGTCCGCGTGAGCCCCTCGGTTAGCTGCGTGTGTCCCAGCCAGGCTGCGCCGATCGTCAGGAAGCTAACGACATACGCGAAGTAGAACGGCCATGCTTTGAGCACCTGTTCGAGTGCTGTGCCCGGCGGATGAATCGCGATGTCCAGCACCAAAAGCGTGGCGGCGATCGAGAACACACCGTCGCTGAATGCTTCCATCCGCGTGGTGCCAAGCGATCGGGGCGCACGCCGCACATCTTCGCCGGGGGACATGCGGCAACCCTTACAGCGCAGGGGGTCCTAGATCGCGACCGGGTCGCGGGCCCCCGCTTTCGCCGGTTGGGGTCATCGTGGGAGGCTCCCTCGACTCCGACCTAGGAGCATTTGAGCGATTCGAATGCCTGCTTGTAGCTCGCGGCGAGTCCGGCGACAGCGGTCTTCACCGCAGGCGCGGATTCCTTCAGCACGGCTTCGACGTTCCCCGAGGATTTTGCTGTTGAGGCCGCGGTCTTCGCGAGTGCTACAAGCTCGGCCTCAAGCGTTTTCTGCGCGGTTTCCACTTGACTCTTGCTTGAAGCGGGCAGATTCGAGACGGATTCGTCGATCTTGGCTGCTTCCTTCTTCATCACTTCGGCGGCGGTCTTGATTTCTTCCGGTGCCGTTGAGGAAATCGACAGACTTGACAGTTTGGAGAGCTGGGCCTGGATTTCCTTGGTGGAGGAGCAGACCTGCGCCGTCGCTTTTTCTTCAGACGATTCGCCACACGCGGCCAGCCCTATCGGCAGAAGCAGAATCGCCGCTACGACGGTTGGTCTACTGAAGGTCCTGAACATCGGCTCTCCTTTTTTTGTTTGAACATAGGCTCTGATTGTCAGCGTGGGCGGCCCACCCACGCGGGCCCACGGTGCTCGGACAACCATTCGACGCCCCGCGCCAGGACCCCAGGTATTTCCGCTGTCAGGTTGCGGGGTGCGCCCCCAGTGCGCTGTCGGCTTCGTGACCGAGTCGGCGCAGCTCCCAGCCGCCTATGAAGAACAGCGCGCCGCGCACGATCAGCACGATGCCGATTATCACTGCGAGCGTGGTCAGGCCGATACCGGGCCAGGACAGGACGACGATGCCGGCGACTGTGTCGAGGATCGCGATCGCGATGGTCGACGCACGTCCCTCGGGCTCACTGAAAGCGGAAACGAAGCGCACCACGCCGGCCACGATGAACCACACTCCGAGGACGAGCACGAAGACGACGAGCGTGCCGAACGGTTTCTTGATGAGGACCAGGCCGGCGATTGCGCTGAGCACCCCGATCATCGCCAGCATGCCGCGCCCTTCCCCTCTGGCGAAGATCGACGTGCCGATTGCCAGTATCCCGTCGACCAGCAGGAAGATCCCTGCGATCACCGTGAACGTGCTCAGCGTTTCGTGTGGTGAAACGACGAAGAAGACGCCGACGCAGAACACCGCCACGCCGAACAGCGTCACCAACCACCAAAGCCGCGCGAGCGTACCCTGCTCTTCGTCAAACCTAGACACGATCCGACCTCCTCGTCCTGCAGTTCGCGGGTGGCTACTGGTATTCCGATTCCGTCTGCTCG